>CAWIPV010000002.1:0-1153360 GCA_963838135.1 uncultured Acidobacteriota bacterium
TTTTAACGGTAAAACCATTGCGTCTAGTCTTCGGGAAAAGTCGTGTTCCACTTTGATGAGACCCGCTGGAGGTAGACGTTTTGCAGAGTACGATGATTGTGGTTCGAGTTCAGGACGTTGGTCCTGAGGAGCTGGCGCGCGCCGATTGTCTGTTCTTCTAATCCACGGGCTCACTTTATCTGAAATAGCACGTTTACGTGAGCTGTCATCGTGACCTTTGCAGGTGCAAATTCCGCCACAGGAGATTCCTCTGCCAGGGCACTGGCCTTTGCCGCCATCCGCATCACGGGACGGGGCTGCGGGTTAAAGTCGTTGGCGTCCACCGAGGCATAACTCATCAGGCCCAGCGTGCGACCTGCCGCGCGGGCAAGAACTTCGGCATTGCGATGTGCCGTCCGATAGGCGTCCTCGACCTTTGCCGCCTCAATGTTTTCGAGAGTGTAGCTGATGCTGAGGCCATCGGTCGTGTCCAACTGCGAAAAGCCGTCAATGATGGGGCCAAGCTTGGTGAAATCGTGAACTTTGATAGTGACATGACTATTGACCTGGAAGCCCACCAGTTTGCGCTTGGGATCCCACTTGTAGACTGGCGTCATGGAGAAGAAGCTGATTTCGGCCTCCATTGGGTCGATCCCATTGTCGCGCAAAGTCTGGCGGATCTTTTTCGCGGATGCCTGCGCCTGGACGTAGGCGGCCTTCAGTTCCGGTTGCTGCACCGAAATCAAGAACTGGACCAGTGCGGTGTCGGGCGCGCTTTCGAATTTTCCATTGCCGCTGGTCCAGAGCGTGTCCTGGGTGACGGGGGTTTGCTGCGCCGTCGCGGTGGCGGCGAGGAGCAACAGAGGTGCAATCCATGAAATGCTTGTACGATTCATCGTTCTCCTTGAAAGACGCGGCAATGGACGGCGCAGATCGTAAACATTTGGAACGCGAATGTAAAGTATTTGTTGTGTTCACCACTTCCTCCGATGCGGCTATTTCAGATGCGCCATTTTGCGCGCATCGGTGTCTTCGGGGTCCAGCTTGGATTATTGTCGGGTTCTCTGATCCATTGAGATCAGCTCTGTTTTTGTTCTTGCCGATTCTGAGGAGCATCTTCAAGGCCGATATCCATCGGCTCCGCCAGCCTTGCGGGTAGCCAGGGAGCCGAAGGAAAAATGCCTTGGGACAACTTGCTTGTTGGTGGAAGGCATCGTGGCAAGGTGGAAGAAAGAGGAAGCATCCGCAGAGAGTGACGAACTCGGTCGCGTTCGGTTGATGTTTGCAAACTAGCGACTCCGGAGTGCGTCGATTTGACTTGACTCGATTATGGCGGAGGCGAAGCTCTATTCCCGAAAAGGTAGTGCGATGTTTCACCAAATCCTGGCTCCGACCGGCAATCTGTGGTCGACCATTCTGCTGGCTCTCCTCCCACTTGCGGCTTTACTGTTCATGCTCGCAGGACTTCGACTCACTGCCTGGCTTGCGACCATCTTCGCTGGTGTAATCACGGTTGCCACCGGCGTACTTGGATGGCATGCGCCACTTGGAGACACGTTGCATGCGTACCTCTACGGCGGGCTGCAGGGCGCGTGGGTGATTGATTGGATTACCTTTTGGGGTTTGGTCATCTTCAATACGCTGGTGCTGACTGGAGACTTCGACCGCTTCAAGAACTGGATGATCAATCAGGCCACGGTGGACGTACGGATTCAGACGATCATGCTGGCGTGGGCGTTTGGTGCGCTGCTGGAAGGGCTTGTCGGCTTTGGATACCCGTGGGCTGTAGTGGTGCCGATTCTGGTTGGATTGGGGATTGCCGACTTAGAGGCAATCCGGGTGGCTGCTCTTGCTAATAATGCCCCCGTTTCCTACGGCGCTCTCGGCTCGCCGGTTCTGGCCTTGGCGGCGGTGACCGGACTTCCACTGCTATCCCTGTCAGGCTCGATCGGCGACGTCGTCGCGGTGCTGGCGTTGCTACCGCCGTGTGTGTTGATCTACCTTGTCAGCGGATGGGATGGACTGGTGGAAGCGTGGCCATTAGCGATTGTCGGATCGTTGTCCTACATTCTGGGGCAGTGGCCAGTGGCGCACTATTTGGGGCCCTATCTGCCTGACCTGAGCGGCGCGCTGGTTTCATTCTGGACACTGTTCCTGTTTGTTAAGGTCTGGCGGCCCAAGAACATTCGCGGATTCGGAGGAGGCATCATCTCGCCTCAGGAAGCGGCGGCGGCCGCTCCTCCGCAACCGACAGTGGCGGCGTTTCGCGCCTGGCTTCCGTATCTGATTCTGATCGCCGTCGTTGTCCTCTGGACTGGTCCCTGGTCGCATCTGCCATCGATCAGCTTATATAAATTGCAGATCGCAGCGGTGTCTTCGGTCACGAACAAACCGATTGCCTCGGTCTTCAGCTTTACCCCGCTGAGCGGCGGAAGTTCAATCCTAGCCTCGTGGATTGTGATTGCGTTGTTTTTGCGTCCTAGCCCGAAGCTGTTGGGGCAGGTGTTTGCGCGTACCTTCAAGCAGATGTGGGGTGCGCTGCTGGTTGCGTTTTTCATCTTCGCTGTGGCCTATGTATTTGTCTTCACCGGGATGGCGAACTCGCTGGCATTCGGGTTCTCGAAGATGGGCTGGGGTTTTGTGATTATGGCTCCCGTGCTGGGATGGATTGGGGTGGCGCTTTCGGGGAGTAACACGTCCACGAATGCAATGTTCGGTCCCATCCAGGCTGTCACCGGCCGACTGCTGCACTTCCCGCTGCTGCTTGCGCCAACGCTCAACTCGGTAGGGGCGGAGGTGGGCAAGCCGATCGCGCCGCAAACCGCGAGCGTCGGAGTTTCAACAAGCAAGTTTGTGCGCAGCGAGGGAGAGGTCATCCGTCACAACATGGTGTGGACGTTGGCGGTTTTGGGTTACCTGGTACTCATCGGGCTGCTGTTCTACTTCGTCTTTCCTGAGAGAATGGCCGGCTAACCGCCTTTGTGCCAAACCGTAGGGCGACATATGCCGGAAATTGAAACTCTTCTTTGCCCCGTAGATTTGTCAGAGTTTTCGATTTACGCCTACGAATAAATTCTTCTTTGCGCGGATTTCTCGGACCCAGCTGATTACGCTTCGAAGTATGGACGTTCGCGCTGTTTGAGAGTGACTCAGTTTAATTTTTGACGGTGCGCAGGAACAGAATTATGCCACCAGCGATGCACGCCAGTCCTAGCCCAGCAATTAGAGCGGCAAGACGGGAAACAGCGATGTCGCCAGACGACCTGTAAAACAACCAATAAATCGCCACGCAGATCAGCAACACGCCCACAGCGATGAGGCCGAAAATTAGTATAGAACGATGTATAGTCACGCCTCTGCCTCAGCCCGCATTATGCTCCTACAGGCCACGACTTCAAACTGTGGCCACTTCCGGGACCACACCTGAAGAGATGTAGCGCAGTGCTTCGGATGCATTGCCGTGTAATCGTGTAACAGCGTCCCACGAGCAAGTCTTGCTCTATTTAAGTTGAGATCACAGGCTGCGAGCCCAAAAGGCTACAACAATATGCCAACGGATGACCGGCAACATAACGGGCACTTAGTGAGACGGATCTGCTGATTACCAACGATAAAGGAGATGTTAGTACTCGAAGTGGCGAGATTGGAAGAGGGCTGCAGGCGCGAGCGGAAGCCCACGCCTGCAGCAGCACGATTGTCTAGCCTTGCGTGGGGTGCAAGACGCGGAAGGAACTTCCGGCGTTGGACCACACCAGCACCAGGGCATCGCCGTCCTTAGGAACGCTGGAGAGCGCCTTCTGCACATCCGCGGCGGAATGCACCGGGTGGCGGTCGACTTCCGTGATCACCTCGCCACGTTGCAGACCAGCATTGTCTGCCGAACTCCCAGGCGTGACTTGTTCGACTACGGCGCCGTGAACGTCATCGCTAACTTGCAGTTGTTGACGAAGGTCGGGAGTCAGATCGGCTAGGCCAAGACCCCAACGCGGTTTGCCATGGTTGGCGTCAGCACTTTCGCTTCCGTGCTCGGCTTTTTCGATTGCCTCCAGCGTGACCGGCAGGTCGACGGACTTGCCGTCGCGCAGGGCTTTGAGGTGGAGGGTTGTGCCAGGCTGATTTTGTCCGACTTCGACTTGCAACTCACCGGCGTCGCTCACGGCTTTTCCGTTGAGTTCGGTAATGACGTCGCCAACCTTCAGCCCTGCTTTCGAAGCGGGAGAATCCGGCTCGACCTGAGTGATGACGGCACCCGACGCGTTGTCCACGTGGAAGTACTTGGCTTCATCGGGGGTAACGTCGCTGATTCCAATCCCGATATAGCCGTGGCTCACCTTTCCGTACTTAATGAGACTCTCGACCGTTGGCCGCACAATTTGCGTGGGAATGGCGAATCCCATGCCGGAGAAACCGCCGGTCTCGGAGACGAGGAAGGTGTTGATGCCTACGACTTCACCATGGGCATTAACCAGTGGACCGCCTGAGTTGCCGGGATTGATGGCCGCATCAGTCTGGATAAACTTGCCGGGCGAGCGACGATTGGCAAACGGATTGGGCCGGTTCAGCGCGCTAACGATGCCGCGTGTCACGGTAAATTGGAATCCCAGCGGATTGCCGAATGCGAGTACGGTTTGGCCGGGATGTAATTTCACCGAGTCTCCCAAAGGCACGCTTGGCAGGTTGCTCGCGTCGACCTTGATGACGGCAAGATCCGTGAGAGGGTCGGCGCCGATGAGCTTCGCGGGAAGAATTCGGCGGTCGGTCAGGGTGACGCGAATATCGGTCGCGCCATCGATAACGTGATTGTTAGTCACGATGTAGCCATCGGGCGAAATGATGACACCGCTGCCCTGACCATGCTGAATTTGCGATTCCGGGTGCATGGGCTGGCCAAAGCCGAACTGCTTGCCGAACTGCTGCAGGCCGGGGAAGCCATCGCCACCGTCGTTCTCGCCGGGCTCTGCCAAGTTAGCCACGTTGCCGGACCTCTTGGATGTAACAGTGATATTGACTACGGCCGGAGTGACGCGTGCGGCCAGAGTTTCCATTGCGTGATCGAGCGACAGCAATGCACCAACGCTATTGTCGTCGAGAGCGGCCGCAGCTGCGGCGGGTGCCGAGGCCCTGGCCGGGGTGGCAAATTCATAGGCCGCCAGCGAGACGACCATCGCAACTGCCGCCAAGCCGACAAGAGAGCGACGGTTGAACGCTGCCCGGTAATTGTTGATCCAGTTTTTCATGGTGCCATTTCTCCTTGTTGCTAACTAATTGTTTAGTTGATAAGCACAAAAAAATATGTCCTCAGATGGTTAAAAGGATGGCCGACTCCAACTGCGTTTCAGCCGAGTTTCCTCCCTCGATTCTCCAAATGCACAGGGTCCAAACTCCAGAACCGGAGGAGTCATACTGCGTGGCTTGCAGAATGACGAATGTTTCCTGGCTGGGAAGCTCTTTCTGCGCCGCCTTCGCGCGCATTACAACTAGCTTGGCTTGTGACGTTGCTTTTAGCCGCATCGGGACAACTGCTCTGCGTTGATTGTATGCAGCAGGAATCGCTCTGGGCTGGGACGCAAGTGCTAGCCTTCGCACGAGCGGTGGCGCCACCGCACGGCTCAGGTCTTCGGTTGCGATTACGGCTGCTGGTTGCGCCTCTGTCTTTGTGGCTTGCATCCGCGTCGATTGACTTTGGCTTGGTTCATCATGGAACGCCACGAACCGCGGCACGTAGGGAGCAACACCAAAGACGACCGCAAGCAGGCTCGCGCCCACACCCAAGACCGGCTTCCAAAGCCCGGTGCGATGTGGCCGTTTTGCATCGAGGATTTGCGCTATGCGCAGTGACATCTGGCGCGTCCGGCTCACTAGAGCTTGCACCAGCGCCAAACCTCGGGCGTCTTGCAGTTTCTCGGCAAACGTAATCAGAAATGATGCGTATGTTCTGGGGCTCGCGCTCTCCGCCAAGACCATATTGTCGCAGGCCATCTCACGCTCAAGCGTCAGGCGGTTCTCAATCCACCAGACCGCGGGATGAAAGAAGAACACAGCTTTCACGAACTTCTGGGCAAGGTTGGTCCAATGATCCCAGCGGCGAAGATGCGCGTTTTCGTGAAGCAGAATCACCTCGATCTCGCCGACTGAGAGCTGAGGCAAGAGCCATGCGGGAAAAACAATAGCGGGCCGAAAGAAACCGATGGCGGCCGGACTAGCCACATCGCCGGAAACGCACAGTTCCACTCGGCGACTCGATGCGAATTCTCGAAGGATCGCTGAAATTGCGGGATCGAGACTAGCGAGATCTACCGCGGAGCAATGGCTTCGGTAGCAGCGCACATGCCACAGCCCGACGCTCAGCCTGACAAGCAATAGGGCGGCACCGACCGCCCAGGCTGCCAACAGACAGCTAGCCCAGGAAGAGGAGAGGATGATTTCTCTATGCAGGTTCACAGGAGCAACCATCGGCGAATTCGCAGGACCGAAGCCGTATCCTGCGAAAAATGGAAGCGCGACGATCGCCAGCAGTGCCAGGAACCAGATAGCAAACCGGGCTCCTGAGTTTTGCCGGCCAATGAGGCGGAGCAACGCCCATACCATGCCCGCGAGAACCATGCCTTCGGGAGCAGTATTCAGCATCCGTTCGGTGAAGACTTGTGCCAGTGTTTGCAGCTCTGGAGCGCTCATTTCATGTCGCTCCGTTCCAGCATTTCGCGCAGGCGCGCAAGCTCCTCAGCATCGATCGCTTCATCTTGCAGAATGTTCAGAACCAATGCCTCGTGCGAGTTGCGGAAGAAGCGACCGAGCAGATGCCTAATCTCGGAACGTGAAGCTTCCTCGCGTCCGATGATCGGGGCATAAATGTGTGCGCGTCCATCCTTCACGTGCTCCACGTAGCCTTTTCTTTCCAAGACGCGGATCGTAGTCAGGACGGAGTTGTAGGCCAGAGTGGAGGGAAGCCAATCCAGCACCTGCTGGACCGTGCCGGAGCCTTTGCGCCAGAGCACATCCATGATGCGCAGCTCAGCTTCCGTCAAGGTTGCGGATTGCTTGGGAGGCACCGATTCGCTCCTTTCCTCTCTTTAGACGCACCAAGCGGGGGAAGGTAACTAGTTATTTAGTTGACCGGACGGGCAGGCCAAATCTAAGACTTGCAGATAACCCGTACTGGGCGCACCTGCCGGACAAATTGGGCTACCTCCTCAGCGTTGCGCAGGAGTGTCTCCTGTGTGCCGCTCGCTGCCCGGATGCATTGCAGACCCCCCTGGTTTTGGCTTTGTAGATCTCAGTTCGCGTTCCAAAAGACACAGACTTTGGGCAGCTGCCGGCAGGAATTGTGCTTACATGGGAATCCTGAAGCCTTCCACGAGGCTTCTCAGATAATGCCTGCCCAGCGATTTTCCCAGCCCCGCGAGGTGCAGCAACTCGATGGCTCAAGCCATTGCGTTTGCCTAAGTGAAATAGATACCCATCTTCTCTTAAAAGGACCACCATGAAGAAATCGAAGGTCAAATGGCTCAAAGAACCTCAGAAACATGATTATCCGGCAGCTGAATCCTTTCTGACTCTGATTTTGGAGCCACAGGCGGCAAAGACTCTTGTTGAGCAATTGAAAAGTGCCGAGATGACGAAGTTTGCGGCGAAGGACATCTTCAGAGCTTCCGGCCTATCGCTGCTTGGTATCAGCAATAGCCACGTGGAGAAAGATCGAACACAAATTATTCTTAACCAAGAACTATCGCCTCTTTTGCTGTTCAGGGACACAAATCGCCGCAGGCTGATTATCGCCGACGGCTATCATCGTCTATGCGCAGTCTACACATTCGATGAGGACGCCATGATTCCCTGTAAGATTGCCTGATCAGAAAAACGTCGCTAATTCCAAAGGGGGCATCATGGCATCCGCTCACATTGACCGGACCGAATCGACACTGGCCCAACGTATGCTGCACGGCTCCGCAACGCCCGATTTTCTGGAAGCCGCCCATGAATGGCGACGCCTTTTCGCGGAAACCTGGGGCACTTTCCTCCTGGTTGTCGTCGCGGCCGGCGCCGGGGTCGTCAGTGCGCAGAGTGGCGGCGCGATAACCCTGAGTATGCAGGTCGTTGCACCGGGCCTGATGGTCATGGCGATCATCTATTTCATGGGCGCTGTCGGGGGCGCCCATTTAAATCCGGCGGTGACGTTGGCGTTCGCGGTGCGACGCAATTTTCCATGGAGCCGGGTGCCGGGGTATATCGGGGCGCAGTTCGTCGGGGGCATTGCAGCGGCAACTTTCCTGCGGGCGATGTTCGGCACGATAGGATTACTCGGCGCAACAACGCCTGGTCGAGGCGTGAGCGATTGTAAGGCACTTATTATGGAAGTCTTATTGACGACCGGTTTGGTCAGCACGATTCTTGGCACCGCTTCAGGCGCCCGCAATATCGGTTCCAATGGCGCTCTCGCGGTTGGCGGCTATATTGCTTTGGCCGGACTTTGGGCGGCGCCGGTCAGCGGCGCGTCGATGAACCCGGTGCGCTCATTCGCCCCCGACCTGATCCGCGGCGATCTGAATTTCACCTGGGTCTATGTCGTGGGTCCCGTGCTGGGAGCACTCATCGCTGTATGCTTTGAGTGGATTTTGAAAGGCAAAGCGACCGCCGCCGGAACGTTAGCGGCGCAGGGCGGTATCCAAAGCGACAAGAAATCCCCAAAACAGTTATAAGTTGGTCCTGTTCAGCAGTGCACGCGGCACTCGTCAGCACAACAAGAGCCACGGCCCACACAGGAGGAATCCATTGAATGCATGTTCACTGGCTGTCTCAGGCCATCGCGGCGAGGGTCGCCAGCTAATAACTCCGGAGGGAATTCGGCGTGACCTTTAGACGTCTTTTACTTCTACTTCTGCTTCTCAACTTTTCGGTCCGTTTTATTTCCGCAGAGGAGCAGGCGCAGGTCACGCGTGCCACGCTCTCGAATGGGCTGCGCGTGGTTCTCATTCGCAACCCACTTGCTCCAGTGGTCACCGTGGAGATGAATTTTCTGGTCGGAGGCGACGAGACTCCCCCGGGATTCCCTGGGATGGCCCATGCGCAGGAGCACATGGCTTTTCGTGGATGTAAAGGCATGTCAGCCGATCAGACAGCAGCCATTTACGCACTTCTAGGCGGCCAGGACAACGCAGATACACAGCAGAACATTACGCAATATTTTGCGACAGTTCCGGCGGCCGATCTCGACGTCGCGCTGCAGGCGCAGGCCGCCTGCCTGCACGGCATCGACGACTCACAGCAGGAATGGTCTCAGGAGCGAGGCGCGATCGAGCAGGAAGTGGCGCGCGATCTTTCCAATCCGACTTACAAATTCATCGACCGTTTAAATGAAGATATGTTCGCGGGGACTCCTTACGAGCACGATCCTTTGGGCACGAAAGCCTCTTTCGATGCGACCACGGGTGAAATGTTGAAGAAGTTCTATGAGAACTGGTACACGCCGAGCAACGCGATTCTTGTCATCGTAGGCGATATCGATCCAGCCGCGACGCTTGCAAAGATCAAGCAATGGTTCGACAGCATTCCCAGTCATCCGCTACCGGCACGCCCGGCCGTAGACATTAAGCCTGTGAAGCCGGAGAGCTTTACTCTCGACAGCAATCTCCCTTATGTCCTCGGCTTCATCGCCTATCGCCTTCCAGGGACAGACTCCCCGGATTATGCAGCGGCCCAGGTGTTGGGCGACGTGTTGTCCAGCCAGCGCGGTGATCTTTACGCGATGGTACCTGCAGGCAAGGCTTTGGCCGCGGAATTTGGTTTGGCGGAAACCTATCTCAAGGCCAGCGTCGGCTATGGGATGGTGGCTCTTCCCGTCGACGCAGATGCATCTGCGTCGATCAACGAGATGAGGCAGATTCTGACAAATTATGCAGCGAAGGGTTTTCCGGAGGAACTGGTATCGGCGGCCAAAAGAAGCGAGCTTGCTTCTGCTGAGTTTCAGCGCAACTCGATTCCCGGACTTGCCGATGTTTGGTCAAATGCTCTTGCCGCGGAAGGCCGAACGTCTCCTGACGAAGACGTCGAAGCCATCCGGCGCGTCACGTTGAAGGACGTGAACAGAGTGGCTAAACAATACCTGGTCAGCCAGAACTCAATCACCGCCATTCTAAAGCCGGTGCCTAGTGGACAACCAGTCGCCGCTAAAGGATTCGGCGGGGCAGAACAAGTGACGTCGGCTCCGACCAGACCAGTCGAATTGCCCGCGTGGGCGGCAAGCTCTTTAGCCCAGCTGAAAGTGCCAGCGAACTACATCACGGCGTCGGATACGATCCTACCGAACGGAATTCGGTTGATCGTCAAGCATGACGCAACCAGTCCTACGGTCACAGTCATGGGATCGATCAAGCATGATTCCGGCCTGCAGACGCCCGACGGGCAGGAGGGCGTTTCCGATCTTCTGGAGGAGCTCTTCTCGTACGGAACGCAGACCATGGACCGGTTGGCTTTCCGGAAGGCGCTCGACGACATCGCCGCGAACGAGAGTGCGGGCTACAGCTTTTCTGTCAAAATCTTGAAGGATCACTTCTCCCGCGGCGTTCAATTGCTGGCCGACAATGAACTTCATCCGGCGCTACCGGCGGAGGCCTTCTCGGTCGTCCGACAGCAAACCTCCCAGTTTGTTGCCGGCAACTTAAAGAGCCCTGAGTACCGGACCTCGCGTGCGCTTGATCTGGCCTTATTGCCCGCGGGTGACCCGGTTCTGCGTGAGGTCACGCCGGCTACCCTCGCCAAGATCAACTTGGACCAAGTCAAACGATACTTCGCCGCTACCATCAGGCCTGACCTGACCACCATCGTGGTCATAGGCGACGTCTCGCCCGAGGAAGCCAAGGCGGTGATCGACAAGTGGTTTGGGAATTGGAAAGCAATCGGTCCGAAGCCAAACACCACGTTGCCTCAGGTTCCGTTGAATAAACCTTCGGCATCGAACGTTCCCGATCCTGAAGCCATACAGGATTCCGTAGATCTCTCTGAGCAGTTAGACCTCAACCGTTTCGACCCGGATTACTATCCCTTGCAACTGGGCAATCATGTGTTGGGTGGCGGCTTCTACGCGACTCGTCTTTACCACGATTTGCGGCAGGTGGCAGGCTACGTTTACAACGTTGACGTCAGCTTGACAGCATCAAAGACCAGGGCCAGCTACTCCGTTACATACGGCTGCGACCCACAAAATGTTTCGAAGGCAAGAGCGCTGATTCAGCGCGACCTCGGCCAGATGCGTACCGAAGAAGTTCCCGCAGTTGAATTGCATCAGGCCAAGGCCCTGCTGCTGCGGCAAATTCCTTTAAGCGAATCGAGCGAGGAGGCGGTCGCCGAAGGATTCCTTCGTCGGGCCGAGATCGGTCTGCCGCTGGATGAGCCGATCCGGGCAGCAGAGGCTTACTCAAAACTTAGCGCAGGCGAAGTGAAAGCGGCCTTTGCGAGAAAAATACGCACAGGAGACTTTGTTCAGGTGGTCCGGGGGCCGGTTCCGCAGTAGGCAAGAATGGAGCAGCGCAGGGTGCGTGATGCGATCCTCCTAAGTGAGCAATCGGTTCTGTGGGGTCAGGCCGCCTCTGGGGTCGTCTCGCTGACTTGGGGACGGAATGACGAATTTCCAATTGCACGATTTACCCAGGGTTGGGACAAGTATCTTTCAGCGTATTTCCAAGGTTTTCCTTCTGGATCTCCAGCGTCACATGCGGAGTGCCACCGCTGTCTGGCCGCGCAATGTGCAGGATGTAAATCGTTTCATAATCACCGCTCGCCCAGTCAGGCACTTGCGAGGGATCGCCGCCGTAGGATTGCAGCAGCTGCTCAGCAAACTTATGCAGATAGTAGTGCTCCCAAGCTACAAAGATCAGCGAATGCGAATAGGCCGGCTGAAGCAGCACCTGCTGGAGAGCCGCGATTTGGTCGAATCCAATTTGCGTATTTACCGGTAACCCGAGGCGGATTGCAGTCGGCTCGATCGTTGCCAGCGGCCGGACATAGGAGTACGTCGGTGTACTGTTTCCGTCGTTCACTTGCACTGCGGGATCTGGTGCGTAGATGAAGTCCGGTCTGCCATAGCGTCCGATCAGTAGGGCCGGCAGAGCGAGTGAGCGGTTTAGCCCCTTACAGGTCAACTGACCAAGTCCAGATGGCGGTTTCTCGCCGTGCCGCACCAGTACGATGGTCTCCCCGTTGCCTTGTGACGTTTGCGCGGCGAAGCAGGGAAGACATCCGAGCAGGCAGGTGAGCACAACCCATATTCCGAGAAAGCATTGCGGTAAGGTCGAGCGTTTCAGTGGGCATCTCCTCGTTGGCGAATCCTAACAGTTTGCCAAACGATCAATCATATGCCCATGTGCACAGGGAATTCCGCAATTCTTCGGCGAAGTTTTGCAGGGGCAAGGACACTCGGACGAGCCCAAAGATGAGTTCCTGATGGCGTGGACCAAAGCCAGTATTACTAACCGTCGACGACGACGTTGCAGCGCTGACCCGGCTGCTGGAACTCGTCCAGCACGTTGTGTGGCACGGCTCTGGCACCAAAAGGCTGAGGCGCGAGCGGATGCCCGACCTCTAGAGGATTGAAGGAGTCAGACTCGCGACCACAAATCTTAGTGAATCGGAGCCATGCGGCGGGCGTGTGCGGGGGACATTTCCAACATGATCTCGGTGTCGTGGCCGAAGTGGGTGTCTTTGCCGTGAGCCAGCCAGCGGGTGTAGACCGAGCGTGCGGTGCCTATCAGGCCGATGCTTCCTCCGACCCAACGCGAGCTAATTCCGATGGCCACCAACCGGCCAATAAGCGCAAAGCCGTTGCTGGCGACAGCGCGACTGCCGAGGGCGCCGTCGTCGTTGCCCAAAGCCTGTGCTGACAGCAGGCCCATCACGAACGGCACGGCAATGCTGCGATCGATTTGAGGCGCCACGCCACCCTCGGAATCGATTTGCATCCTTGCGTCAGGACTGGACTCGATGGCCGTGGGAGTTGCCTCGATATTTTGCTGGAAGCCCGAAGGCAAGGTCAGTTCGTTGAAGGAGAAGCGCAGGTTGCCGTCGTGTCCCCAGCGGCGCGAGGCGGCGGCGTGGAGAACCTTGCCGTGCAGGATACTGTTCTGGGGAATGATCAACTCATTGTTCCCGTCCAGAACGGGCTGGGTGACGATGGCCTCGACAGGATCTCCGGCCTTGGCGTGGGCCGAGTTGAGATCGGTGAGCAGACGTGAGTGCACGGAGACCAATTGTTCCAGCAGCTTCTGTTCGCCGGTCGGAGTGTCGGATGATACGCCTTCGGATGATATTGAATTGGAGATGGTGGGAGATGGTCCGGCGGGCAACTGCAAATCCTGGGTGAGCGCCATTTCGTACTTCGCATTCTCCTCTACATATTGAGGATGGAAGGGCATCTGCGACCAGAAGAACCTCTGCAGGCGCTCCCATTTATGCGGCGCCTTGACGGTGCTCAGCGTCGAGTCCTTGTGCCCGATGAGTGTGTTCCAACCGCGCCGGAACATCGACTGGTGAGTGGCGACATGGGCGGAGCGGAAGTAGAGAGTGCTTCCGATGCCGGCCGCGCTCTCGGCCAGCAGCGCATAGTGGGAGCCATCGTTGCGTGAAAGCGAGGTCCATTGAATTATGGGCTCTTTGAGGGGGGTGAAGTCGCCGTGAAACTTTGCCTCCAGCCGCTTGCCATGCGCGGCCGGACGTACCTCCGAGATCGTTCCTTCCAGCAGTGCGCCGCTGGGGATCAGCAAGCGGTTTTCGGAGTAGATGGGCTCAAGCAAGAGGCCTTCGACCGTGCCGCCTTTTCGCAAGCGGGTGCGGTGCATTACTTCGACTCGAAAGGCGCTGCCGGAGGAAACTGTCAGGCTCTGTGCTCCGTCGGGCGCAGCGTCATCATGGGTTGCGCCGTCCTGCGCTACCCCCTGCGCAGCGGCGAAGCAGAGTCCGCCTTGCAACAGCATTAACGAGACAAGCAGGTTGTCACGCAGACCTCCATGCAAACCCCAGATCTTAGAGTCCATGTAACCCATGGCGAGGATTCTAGTCCGAGAGCTGTGCTGGTGCGAGCAGGTCGCATTGCATTGCCACGGTGTCAACGACCGGAGTAGCGCACCAGAACTAGAAAAAGCAGAGAATGAAAATAGGTAGTCATTCTATTCCGGAGGTCAGTGATGAAGCGCAACGTAAGTGGGAAAGATCAGACGGTCAGGTTCATGATTGCCAGCGCGGGCATAATGATGGGGCTTTTTGCAAAGCGCGGCTGGCTCAAAGCAGTCGGGTTCAGTATTGGCGGAACCGAACTGGCAACTGCAATAACGAGGCGTTCGCCGCTCAATCAATTGCTTGGTAGAAAGGCTGCCTAAACATCAACATTCATTCTGTAGCAATGGCGAAGTGCCACCAGCGTCGATTATTAACGCTTATTGAAGTAGCTATGATTTTCGTGCGAGCTGGCAAGCCATTTGCAGTTTCACCGGAGAGCTTCTGGGAATACCGCGTTGACAAGCTCATCGACGAACAGATCGAAACTCGGTATCAGGAATATGCCAGATTCAAATCGACCACCTCATGACTCGTATCGTTATCTTCGTTTTGTGTAGTTCCCTGTTGGCAGTGGTGCTTGGCGCTTCTCCTGTACTGGCAACCGAGAAGGCTCCAACTGATATTTTGCATGTGCCTGAAATCGAGGCTGGCTTTCACTTGCTTTATCAACTGAAGCTTGTGGAAGCACGCGCCCAATTTGAGGCGTGGCAGAAGTCCCACCCGGAAGACCCTCTTGGGAGCGCATCGGAGGCGGCTAGCTATCTGTTTGAGGAGTGTTATCGGCAGGGAATTCTGACATCGGCGTTCTTCCTCGATAACAACCGCTTTTTGCGAAAAAACCCTTTGGAACCTGACCCGGAGCTGCGCTCGGCGTTTTTCGCTGCGGAGGCGCAGGCACAGCACTTAGCGCAACTCCAATTGAAGAAAAATCCGGATGATACGAACGCGCTGTTCGCTATGGCTTTGAGCGTAGGCATGCAAGCCGACTATGCAAGCCTCATCGATAAGCAGCAACTCAAAAGCTTGGCCTTGACCCGTGAAGCCGATAAGTACGCCGAGAGGCTCTTGGTGATCGCCCCGGAAGCAGCGGACGCCTACCTTGGTCTCGGCATGGCGAACTACATCATCGGGAGTCTGCCAAAACATAAGAGATTTTTTCTTGGCTTCGCGGGAATTCACGGAAACAAAGATCTGGGCATTCAGCAGCTTGAAATCGCCGCCGAGAACGGCCACTACCTTCGTCCGTTTGCGAAAATATTGCTGGCGATGGCGGCTCTGCGCGAAAAGAAACCGGATGTCGCCCGGACGCAACTCTCCGAACTCGTCGCCGAGTTTCCCCAGAATCCACTTTTCGCAAGTGAGTTAGCCAAAGTGGGGCTTCGCACGAGCAGGCTCTTGCCGCCGCGTCCGCCGAGTAGTAAAAGCTTCGCTACGCCGACTGGTTAATAGAGAGGTTCTGCGCTGGTGTGTTTCCACTCAACCCAGAGTCGATCGAGCAATGTGCGCCGCGCGGAGAAAGTTGAAGGCAGTGAGGGAGCCCCTAACTGATTTCTGCGAGAGAGTTGGCGCTTGCTGTTCAGCGCATCCAGACCATACCCAACGAATGCGCGGAGCCCTTCTCCATCAATGATCCCGACCGCCACCCCGGGTGCGTAGCTTTGGGCGAACTGCTTGATCTGATCACAAATTGAGTCCGAGATTCGTGGGGCAGCTACGACAGCCATCGGAACGAACGGCTTCCCACGATGCCGTTTGGAAGTGCTTACCGGGTCCATTCAGTAGGTTGGGACCCTTAATGGACCCTTATGGTAAGCTAAACGAGTGAAACTAAAAGGTTTTTTGGGGTGGGTAGTGGGACTCGAACCCACACCATCCGGTGCCACAGACCGGCGTTCCACCATTGAACTATACCCACCATGGAACCGAGTCTGATTATAGCAGACGCCGCCGCAACGCTCCTGCCTTATGCCACCCCGCTACTTGTGGAAAATGAATTCCAGAGAGTGCTCGCAAAGAGGCGCCGATCAACGTGCCGTTGTTCAGGCTCCGTGAAAGACGATTCCTATTGCGTGGCTATGCGTGCCCGCGCCCGATCCCCATGTACTCAAATCCCAGGCCGCGTAGCCTGTCACAGTCCAGCAGGTTTTTCGTATCCACAATCAAGGGACGGCGCAGCAATGTCTTCATTCTGGCGAAGTCCAGGGTGCGAAACTCCGGCCACCCCGTTGCCAATATCAGCGCGTCCACTCCTTCTGCCGCCGTGTAAGCCGAATCGCAGAATGACACCACCTGCTCTAGCTCCCGTTCCGCGTTCATCATTGCAAACGGGTCATACGCGCGCACCACGGCGCCGTTCTCAGCCAGTTGCCGGGCCAATGCAACGGAGGCCGATCCCACCACCGAACTGGTGTGCGGTTTCATTGCCAGCCCCAGCAGTCCTACTCGTTTGTCGCGCAGCGTCGGCATCACGCCGGCGATCTTACGCATCGTGCGCTCGGCGTGTTGCTGGCTCACCGCCCGTGCCGCAGCCACCATCCGCAACTCCACTCCCTTGCTCTGCGCCAACGATGCAAGGCTGGCGATGTCGTTCTCCACGAACCGGCCTCCCATGCCTACGCCTGCCTGCAGGCAGCGCGGCGCAATCCGCTTATCCAGCCCCAAGGCCAGCGAGAGATCCAGCGCGTCGGCGTTCACGTGTTCGCACAACTCGGCAATTTCGTTAATGAACGAAATCTTGGTGGCGATAAACGCTGTGGCGGCCTCGCGAATCAGCTCCGCTGTCTCTGGATTGGTGACAATCAACGGAGTGCCGCGCATCACCAGCGGACGGTAAATCACCTTCAGCGTCAATACGGCCTGTGAGTTGGTGGTCCCGAATAGAAGCCGGTCAGGCCAGTTGAAATCCTCTACCGCGCAACCCTCGGTGAGTTGGACAGGATGGGCCACAACGGTGATGTCATAGTTCAGTGCAGATAGCTTTTCAGCGATCCGTCTCGACGTTCCCACCGGTACCGGAGTACAGATCAGCAGCAGCGTTCCAGGGAGGGCATTGGCCGCAATTTTAAGCGCCATGGCCTCGGTCTCGGCAGAGTCATCCTGTGCCAGGTAAATCACCTGCGAGCGCGCCGCCTGCGCCTCGATTGCGGTCGAATATGTCAGACGTCCGGCCCGCTCATTGCGCCGGATAATTTCTTCCAGGTTCTTTTCGTAAAAAGGAATCTGCCCCTGCGCCAGATTCAGAATCTTCTCTTCTGAAGAATCGCAGCACACAATCGGCGTTCCGAAATCGGCAAGGCATGCAGAGAGAATTGTTCCCAAGTATCCAGCGCCATACACCAGAATTTGCATTGTGACCTCATTGCGACGCCCCCCGAAACGCGCGGTACTGCAATCTTGTCAGGAGGGTTCGGCGCATTCCAGACAGCACCGCGCTGCTTACATTTAGCGTGGAACCGGCCGGATTTGCAATGCGAAAGACGGCCATTGGCCACTCGTGCGGCGACGCGCAAGGTGGGGCAGTCTGGCAATTACCGCGGAGGAGAGGAGAGATCGATGTCGGCCAGGTCCGTCCACGTGTGTGCGTGTCCGCGCACAAACGTCAGGTGTTCGACCGAGATATTGTGAGAGCCGTGATAGTTTTGCCAGCGTGTCTTGCTGGTCTGCAGCACTTGCTCGGCGCGCTCCGTGCTGTCCAGTTTGGCCACCGTAACGTGCGGCATGTAGGGGAGTGGTTCGTCATAAGCCAATGGGTCGTGGTTCATCAGGTCGTGCAACTCCCGCATCCGGTATCCCGCGTAACTAACTCGGATGAACACCGTAGGGGTAATCGGCAGGAAGCTCTCCACCTCGCCAAGGGCCACCTGAAAGGGGGCAACCGTTGCCGCGAACCGGCGCAGCATCGACACCGCATCCTCTTCCGATCCATGCAAGGGTCGCGGGGGCAAAACCGTCAAATGCGTCGGCAGATGGGCATGCTCGGGATGGAGTTCGCGGCGCAGATCCTCCACAAACCCTCCGAGCTCGTTTTTTACGTACGCGACTAGCGCATATTGCACAGGAAAGCACTCGAGAGGCATAGAACCCTGCTAATTATAAGCGTCGTTAGTCAGAGTGCAAATGCCAACTGCTCTGGCGGATGCCTCCGTTGCTCGGTCGCGTCTTCTACCGCCTAATTTGCCGCTGCGCCATTGGCGGTTGCCGCTTTTTGCGCAGAGCTCCTCACCTCGTCGCCACGGAAGTACTTTGCCTTGTCCTGACGCATCTCCGGCATAGCCGAGTACGGCTTGCTGTAATCGTTGTTCGCGTTCCAGAACAGAAAGCCATTGGCTCCCTTGCCGTGAGAGACCGCGACCTGGATGCGTATGTACTCCGGAGAGTAGCTCTTCGTCCTCCAGCCAAATGCCTGCAGCCACGGACGCAGCACCACGCCGCTATCGGCCGTCACCTTCTGGAAGCGCGCCATCGACTCGCCGATGAAGTGCTCCGGCGCGTCTCCCGGGTCGCTGTACCCGTCCATGCCGTAGAAGTGCGAGGGATAGATCATGGGAGACATCACGTCGCAATACTTGGCCATCTGCGGGATATCCTGACCGGTGTGCGACAGATCGATCGGCCGCTGCCATGCCATGACTCCGAAGACGTCCAGCGAGAACAGTACGCCCATCGGCTTCAGTTCGGATTGCGCCTGCTTCAGGAACGCGGTAATCGCATCCCCGCGCTTCCAATCCGGATGCTCGGCTTCAAAGAGGAATTTCGCGTCCTTCTGGTCGCCCTCGGCCGGGAAGCGCACGTAGTCAAACTGAATCTCGTCTGCCCCGTTTGCCGCCGCAAACTTCGCCAGTCCAATGTTGTATTCCCATACCTTTGGGTTAGAGGAGTCGGCCCAGACCAGCTTTCCGTTTTCTCGCCACGCTCCGCCTCTGCGCGACTGTACCGCCAGTTCCGGATGCTTCGTCACCAGCGCATCATCGCGGAAGATTGCAATCCGCGCGATTGCGTGCAGTCCCTGGGAGTGGAGAAAGCCGGTAAACTTCGGCAGATTGCGGATCGGATAGCTCTTCTGCTCCGGCGCCAACGGCAGTCCCGTGGGAACGCTGACCGAGCCGTCTGAGTCCTTAATGTCAAACACCACGCTGTTGCCGCCAGCCTCGCGCCAGGTGCGAATGATTTCAAGTCCCTTGGCGCTGCCTGCCATCGTGCCGGTCAGGTAAACCGCGCGCGCCTCGAAGCTTTTGGGCAGCAACACTGGCTTCTCCGCCCACTTTTCCCGGTAGGAGGGGATCACGATCTCGGAACCCGGCTTGGGCCAAAGCCCCTTAATCCCAGGGTTTGCGGCGCGGATTGCGCTCTCCAACTCGCTGCCGGTCAGAAAGGTTGTCAGCGGCAGGTAGTGATGCACGATGCCGGGCACACTCTCTCCCTTGGCGACGGTGTGCAACGTACTGTCCGCGGGCACCGCGCGCGAGGGGGGCCTAATCGTAACCGTAGGCTTGATGTCGGGTGCAGGCAGCGCCGGCCCGGATGCGCCGGCCGTCGGGTTGATGGCGTGTGCGCGCAAGGGAAGTTTTTCAAAGATTGCAAAGAGCAGAAGCAGAACCGCCCCAGAGGTGAGAACCGATAGAGAAGCCGACTTGCCAGACATAGTTGGTAATCCAGAGTTCGTTCTGAGCGGATACTAGCACGCATCTGCGGTTCACAACGAGGGTAGATCACCTGAGTTGCTGATTTTTTTTCCCGGTTCATCGATAAAAAGATTCATGCCGGCGCAGCCTCTCCGGACACTCGCGCCCTTTTATGTGGCTTCCGCATCTAACCTCACCAGCGGGCGAAGTGGAGGTCGTTGATAGTGCTCATCGCAGATCGATTTGGCTATTTCGGAGTTTCTGATGCAACGCCGCATCCCCAACCTCCATCTCAGAGTGCCTGTAGCTTGGAGATTTACAAGGCCAGACCATGAAGACCGGACTCAATGCGATTCTTGACCCCTCCCGCCGCTCCAGCGACGCGCAGGATTTCGATACTGCGATTCGGCGCAAAATTGTGGGCCAGGACGATGCAGTTGAAAAAGTAACCGGGATCTACCAGATGTTTCTGGCCGGTCTGAACGCTCCCGGACGTCCCGTGGGTAATCTCCTCTTCCTCGGGCCGACCGGTTCGGGCAAGACCCGCGTCGTGGAAGCGATCGCCGAGTCGCTGTTCGGAGACGCCCGCGCCATCGTTAAAATCGATTGCGCGGAATTCCAGCACTCTCATGAGATCGCCAAACTCATCGGCTCGCCCCCAGGTTATCTCGGGCACCGCGAAACCCATCCCCTGCTTACCCAGGAGGCGCTCAACCAGTGGCACACCGACCGCCTGAAGCTCTCGTTGTTGCTCTTTGACGAGATCGAGAAAGCCAGCGACGCACTCTGGCAGCTTCTGCTCGGAATTCTCGACAAGGCTACGCTCACCCTCGGCGACAACCGCCGCGTCGATCTTTCCCAGTGCCTCATCGTTCTAACCTCGAACCTTGGGGCGGGAGAGATGAACGAGTTGCTCAATGGCAACATGGGCTTCGCTCAGCCCACCGGCATCATCGATGGCACGATTGACGCCAAGATGCAGCGTGCCGCCATCGATGCAGCGCGCCGCAAGTTTTCTCCGGAGTTCATGAACCGCATCGATAAGGTCGTGGTTTTCAAAACCTTGCGGAGCGAGCATCTGGCAAAAATTTTGGAGATCGAATTGGGCCTGGTGCAGCAGCGGATACTGCAGGCGACTGGGAACAACCAGTTCGTCTTCAGTTGCACCCCCCGCGTCAAGGCGCTCCTGTTGCAGGAAGGCACCGACCCCAAGTATGGCGCCCGTCACCTCAAGCGCGCCATCGAGAAGAACATTGTGTTCCCGCTGGCGAATCTGGTCGCAACCGCGCAGGTCAGGCTGGGAGACTTTATCCGCATCGACCTTACCGACGATGGCCTCATGACTTTCGTCAAGGAAGCCGAAGGCGCATTGGTCCCCGTGCTTCTGGAAAAATACGGCCCCGAGTTCACTTCGCAGAACGCTGCCAGGGTAGGCCGCGCCGCCCGCCGCGACGCTGCCGTTTCCGGTGGTCCGCTGCTCGATCACAAGTAAACGGGTCGCATTGCAAAATAAAAGGGAATGGCAAGCGCCATCCCTTTTTCTTGTGCGGAGGAAGTCTCTGAAAGAATGAACGATTGACCAGAAGGGCAATCGTTCCTGGGCCCAACCGTAACCAGTCAGGCAATGCTTGCAAACATCGCGCAACGATGTACTACTCGGTGAATGGGTGGGGTTCCAACGATTGACCGAAGTGCCAATCTTCGCTCTCTGGCGGTCGGCGTCCGAGCGGTCTTTCCGTGGGCCGCTAAACCGGAATTCCCAGATGCTGCCGAAGTTGTGCCAGTGCAGCTTCGGCGGTCAGCCCGTATTTCTTGCGCAGCTCTTCCGGCTTGCCGTGTTCAATGAACTGGTCCGGCCAGCCGATGCGCAGTACCGGCGTGCTCAGTCCCTGCCGGTTCAGCTCTTCTAGCACGGCGCTCCCAAAGCCTCCCGCCAGAACATGGTCTTCGAGCGTCACGAGAACTTCAGTCGATTTCGCAAATCGTTCGAGCATCCTGGCGTCGACGGGCTTAGCGAAGCGCGCGTTGATTACCGCCGCGGCAACGCCCTCGGAGGCCAGCGTGGCGGCGATCTCGCGGGCCAGCGGCAGCATGGCTCCCAGCGAGAAGATGGCTACGCGATCATTACTGGACTGCTCCAGTAGTTCGGCCTCGCCGATCGGGATCGCCACCGGCTGCTCCTTGACTCGGGTTCCGGGGCCGATGCCGCGCGGGTAGCGCACTGCGGACGGGCCCTCGTGTTGCAGAGCCGTAAACAGCATGTCGGCGAGTTCGTCCTCGTCCTTGGGATTCATGTGCACCATGTTCGGAATCCCGCGCAGATAGGTGATGTCGAAGAGGCCGTGGTGGGTAGGCCCGTCGTCGCCGCTCAGGCTGCCGCGATCCATGCAGAAGACCACCGGCAGGTTTTGCAGGCAGACGTCGTGCACGATTTGATCGAAGCTGCGCTGCAGAAAGGTGGAATAGATGGCACAGAACGGCTTGAGGCCTTTGGTGGCCATCCCGGCGGCGAACAAAACCGCGTGCTCTTCCGCGATCCCAACGTCGTAATACTGATCCGGATGCACCACGCGGAAGCGGTCGAGCGCCGTGCCGTTGGGCATCGCGGCGGTAATGGCGACGAGCCGGTTGTTGCCGTTGGCCAGCTTGGTCAGCGAATCGGCAAAGACCTCCGAGTAGGTGCGCTGCGCAAGTGGTTTGGTCTCGCCCGTCTCGGGATTGTACGGCCCCAGTCCGTGGAACTTTTTCTGCTTCTCCTCGGCGGGCTCAAAGCCCCGGCCTTTCTGCGTGATGACGTGCAGCAGCACTGGGCGATCCAGCGTCTTTAGAAACTGGAAGGTCCGGATCAGCGAAGCGATGTCATGTCCGTCAATCGGCCCGTAGTACCTCAGACCTAACTCCTCGAAGATAACCGAAGGCCACAGCATGCTCTTGGCGACCTCTTCGGCCTTGCGCGCAACCTGCGCCGCCAAATTGCCACCGACTTTTTCCACCAGCTTGGCTGCCTTTTGGTGTAGCCGATGGTACTGCGGGGTGGTGACAATCTTGTTGAAATAACTGGCGATCGCTCCGACGTTCTTGTCGATCGACCACTTGTTGTCATTCAGCACGATGATCAGACGCTTGGTCTGTGAGGCAATGTTGTTGAGCGCCTCGTGGGTGATGCCGCAGGTGAAGGCTGCGTCTCCGGCCAGCGCGACCACATGCTCTTTGCCCCCCATTCGGTCGCGCGCCACGGCCATGCCGAGCGCAGCCGAGAGTGCCGTGCCGGCGTGGCCTGCGCCATAGCTGTCATGCTCGCTCTCAGTGCGCAGCATAAAGCCGTTTAGCCCGCCAGGAGTGCGAATCGTCGAGAAGCGCTCGCGCCTTCCAGTGAGCAACTTGTGCACGTACGCCTGGTGACTCACGTCGAAGAGAAAGTGGTCTGTGGGAGTATCGAAGACGTAGTGCATGGCGATGGTCAACTCGACAACGCCCAGGTTGGGACCAAGATGCCCGCCCGTGCGAGCGAGCACCGTGATGAGTTCCCCGCGAATCTCCTCCGCAAGCTGGGTGAGCTCGGGTAGCGACAAGCGCTTTACGTCCGCCGGGGAGTGAATGCCGTCAAGAATGGGCGTCATGCTGATCGATGTTACTGCTTAATGCCGTTCTGTACGGCTGCTTTTTATGTGAACTGACAAACAAAAGGCGCGCAAGCGGGCCACGCCTTCCAGAATTGGTGGACAGAGCTCTCACTAGCTTTGCTTCTTTGCCTTGGATGTGGAGCGGGCCGGCTTGGAAGCAGATTTCACCTTCGGGAATACGCGCTTGAAGATTTTATCCACATTCCTGAGCTGACGATTGAGATCGAAGGCTCGATCCAGTGTCTTGCTTTTCACCCTACTTGTAATCTCCGGGTCCGCCGAGACCATCTCGCGAAAGTTCTTCTCCTCGCGCCACGCCTGCATGGCATTGCGCTGCACAATCCGGTAGGCGTCCTCGCGCATCACCCCGGCTTCCACCAGATCCAGCAGAAGTTGCCCGCTGAAGACCAGTCCGCCGGTCGAATCCAAGTTGCGCATCATTCGCTCCGGATAGACCAGCATGGTGTCCACGAGATTAGTGGTCTTTGCCAGAAGGTAGTCGAGTAGTATCGTCGAATCGGGCAGAATGACGCGCTCCACCGAGGAATGTGAGATGTCGCGCTCGTGCCACAGGGCAACGTTTTCAAACGCCGGCCCCACGTTGCCGCGAATTACCCGTGCCAGTCCCGAGATCTGCTCGCAGTTGACGGGATTTCGCTTGTGCGGCATCGCCGACGATCCTTTTTGTTTTTCGCTGAAGAACTCTTCGGCCTCGCGCACTTCGGTTCTCTGTAAGTGACGGATTTCAGTGGCAATCTTATCCAGCGTACAGGCCACAACTGCCAGCGTGGCGACGTAGAAGGCGTGGCGGTCGCGTTGAATCACCTGCGAGGAGACTGCGGCCGGAGCCAGGCCTAGGCGCTCGCAGATAGACTCCTCATACTTCGGGTCGAGGTGCGCGCCAGTGCCGACCGCGCCACTCAATTTGCCCACCCGCATCTGCTCGGCGGCAAAATCAAAGCGTTCCAGGTTGCGCTGCATTTCGCTGTACCAGTTCGCAATCTTCAGGCCAAAGGTAATTGGCTCGGCGTGGACGCCGTGAGTCCGTCCGATCTGCGGTGTGTGCTGGAACTCGTATGCCCGGCGCTGCAACACCACCAGAAACTTTTCAATGTCGGCCCGCAACAGCACCGAAGCCTGCTTTACCAGCAACGCCTGCGCTGTGTCCACAACATCGTTGGAGGTGAGTCCGTAGTGCAGCCAGCGCGACTCGGGTCCTACTTTTTCCGCCACCGCCGTGGTGAAGGCGATGACATCATGTTTCACTTCGGCCTCCACCTGATGAATGCGCGCCACTTCAAACGCCGCGCCTTTTACGCGGATGGCGCGGGCAGCCGACTTCGGCACGATTCCAGCTTCGGCCAGGGTTTCGCTGGCGGCGACTTCAACCTGCAACCAAGTGCGAAATTTGTTTTCGTCGCTCCAAATCTGTCCCATCTCAGGGCGGGTATATCGAGGAATCAAGGCGAACTCCTTAACAGTCTATTAGTCGGGGATGAACTCCTTATTGTAGCAATGTCGGCGCGGATATCTGGAAGCTGCCTGCCGCAAAAAAGTAGGCCGGGTTTCCCCGGCCTGAATCAGGAGGTCTTACTTGTATTTGTTTGGATTCGTCCCCGGCGGAAAAGGAATACCGGCCGGTCACTAATTCTTTATCGGACAAAAAGTACCAAAACGTTAGTTCTTGGAAACACCGAGCAACCCGCTCATCTCCTCGTAGAGGAATCCCTCACCGGGACGATAGGGCTGCACCCATTTCCCATTGATGACAAATTGCGGAATGGCGCGCTTGCCGGTTTTCCGAATCACCTCGTCGGCGGCGCCGGGCGTGGACTCGATATCAATTTCCTTGTAAGGGATTGCGTGCTTATTGAGGAAGCGCTTTGCTTCCCGGCAGTCGGAACACCATGTGGCTGAATATACGAGCAGGTCCATGCTGAAGTAGATTCGCACGAGAGGTGGAAGTTGCAGAAATCCATTCAGAGATGCGGAAATTTCACAAATAATTGCGCAAGAAATCGCCGCCAGTGTTTCGGCGGCGATTCTCATTCACTCTCGACACGTATTACGACACGCGTTAATTCAGTAGCAGCGCACCGTCGGTCTTCTCTTCGCCCACCTCGCGATAGAACAACTGGTTGTTGTCGAGATAGACCTCGACGAACGCAGGGCGGGTTTTGATGCTGCCCTGGATCAGCGCCTCCGACAGCGGGTCCTCTACGTACTTCTGTAGCGCGCGGCGCAACGGACGAGCGCCGTAGCTGCGGTCGGTGATGGTCTTCTCCAGAATCCACTTGCGCGCGTCTTCGGTCACCGTAATCGTGATCGCTCTCTGCGCCAGGTTGTGATTCAGTTGCGTGACCATCAACTCCACGATTTGATTCAGATCGTGTTCGCTCAGCGCATTGAAGACCACGACTTCATCCAGGCGGTTGAGGAATTCCGGATTGAAGGTCTTCTTGACCTCGCTCTTCACCATCTCTTCAACCTTGTCGCTGATGCTTTCTTCCTTGTTCGAAGAGAAGCCCAGTCCTTCGCGCTTGATCATATGCCGCGCGCCGATGTTAGAGGTCATGATGAGGATCACGTTCTTGAAGTCCACGGTGTTGCCGAGGCCATCAGTCAACTGTCCATCCTCAAAAACCTGCAACAGAATGTTAAACACATCCGGGTGCGCCTTCTCGATTTCGTCCAGCAGTACAACCGAATACGGCGCACGCTTCACGCGCTCGGTGAGTTGTCCGCCTTCCTCGTAGCCGACATATCCTGGAGGCGAACCGATCAACTTGCTGACCGAATGTTTCTCCATGTACTCCGACATGTCGAAGCGTATCAGGCTCTTTTCGCTGCCGAACATGAACTGTGCCAAGGTGCGCGCAGCTTCCGTTTTGCCCACGCCAGTTGGCCCCAGGAAGAGGAACGAACCGATTGGCCGCGCCGGGCTCTTGAGTCCTGCACGCGAGCGGCGGATAGCACGGGCCAAGGCGGAGATCGCCTTCTCCTGCGAGATCACGCGCTTATGCAGCTCTTCTTCAATGCGCAGCAGCTTCTGCGATTCTTCTTCCTTGATCGCCGCCACCGGAACTCCGGTCCAGCGCGACACCACTTCCTCGATGTCCTCGCGCTGCACGATTCCCGTGGAGCTGTCGTTGAGGTGGAACTTCTCGCGCAGAAGACGCAGGTTTTCACGCTCTCTGCGCTCCTCGTCCGAATAAAAGCGAGCCTTTTCGAATTCGTGATTCGCGATGGAATTTTCCATGCGGTGCACGATGAACTTGATCCGCTTCTGCACTTCGGTAATCTCTTCCGGCAGCGCGGACTGGCGCAGTTTCACCCTCGCCCCTGCTTCGTCGATCAGATCGATTGCCTTGTCCGGCAGAAAGCGATCCGGAATGTAACGATTCGAGTGCGAGACCGCAAAGTTGATCGATTCGTCGGTGTAGCTGACGGCGTGGAACTTCTCGTAGCGGTCCTTGATGCCCATCAGGATCTTCACCGAATCGGCCTCATTCGGCGGCGGTACTTTCACCGACTGGAAGCGCCGTTCAAGCGAACGATCCTTCTCAATCGACTTCCGGTACTCGCCCGGCGTGGTGGCTCCGATGCACTGGATCTCACCCCGCGACAGAGCCGGCTTCAAAATGTTCGCTGCATCCAGCGAGCCTTCCGCCGAACCTGCTCCGACCAGCGTGTGCAGTTCATCGATGAAGATGATCGAGTTCTGATTTTCGATCAATTCCTTCATGATCGTCTTCAGTCGCTCCTCGAACTGGCCGCGATATTTCGTACCTGCGACGATCAGCGAAAGGTCCAGGGCGAGCACCCGCTTGTCGGCAAGGAACGAAGGCACTTCGCCGTCGGCGATGCGCTGCGCCAAGCCCTCGACAATCGCGGTCTTGCCCACTCCCGGCTCGCCAATCAGCACCGGATTGTTCTTGGTGCGGCGGCACAGAATCTGAATCGTACGATCGACCTCGCCATCGCGTCCCACCAGCGGGTCCAACTGATTCTCCATCGCGGCCTGGGTCAGATCGCGGGAGAACTCTGCCAGCAGGGAAGACTCCCGGTTGGCGGCGCGCTGCGGCTGCTGCTGCACCTTCTCTTGCGTGGTGCGCTGCAACTCTTCGCGAATCGCGGCAATCTTCAACCCGCGCTCGGCCAGAATCTCGGAGGCAAAACACTTCTCCTCGCGCAGCAGCCCGAGCAGCAGATGCTCGGTGCCGATGTGCTTGTGACTGAGCCGCTCGGCTTCTTCGGAGGCATAGGCCAGCACCCGCTTGCACTCATTGCTGAGCGGCAGGTCCACGCTGGTCGATACCTTTTCGCGAATTGTCGTATGGGCTTCAATCTGTTTACGGATAGAGTCCACCGACGAATGCTGGCGAAGGAAGCGGTTGGTCAGAGCCTTGTCTTCGCGCAACAGACCGAGCAGGAGGTGCTCCGTTTCAATATACGGAGAGCCAAACTGACTGGCTTCATATCGTGCAAAGAAGATCACGCGCCTGGCTTTTTCGGTGTACCGTTCAAACATTGTATGTCTCCAATTCCCTCCGCCCGGTCATTACCGCTGACGGGGGATTCTCTCCCTACTTCATCTCTAGGCTCCACCGGAAAATCATGCTTCCGGGGACCGCGATAGGATCCGTATCTGGACCCCGACCGGTTGGCTCGACGCAACCGGAATAAAAAAGCTGTACACTCTGTCTTTCACACCGCAAAAGAGGCGGCGAACTCCTGCCAATTGTGCAATTGATACTTTTCTGTACGTTACGCCAACTATGCCACTAAATCCCCCGCGACGCTAAAGGAATTAACACTAGAATTGCGATAAAGACTCTGCGGTTACTTCCGTCACGACACCGGATTCCAAAGAGAGAATGCGGCTGCAGCGGCGCGCGAACGTAAGATTGTGGGTCACGATGATCGAGGTCAGCCGGTAACTCGCGTGGAGTCTCGAAATTAGCTCGAAAACCGACTCCGCCGTGCGCGTGTCCAGATCTCCGGTCGGCTCGTCGGCCAGTAACACCCTTGGAGTGGTTACCAGCGCTCTAGCCAGCGAAACCCGCTGCTGTTCGCCTCCGGAAAGCTCACCTGCGCGATGATGTCCGCGATTGGCCAGTCCAACTTCTTCCAGCCACTTGGCGGCTGCGGCCTCTGCCTTGCTTCGGCTTTCGCCTCGCAGATAAAGCGGCATCGCCACGTTTTCCAGCGCGGTGAACTCGGGCAACAGGTAGTGGAACTGCCATACATACCCGATCTGGCGATTCCGGAACTCGGCGGCAGCCTGCTCGGTCAGAGACGTTAAACGCGTGTCCGCAAAAAACACCTCGCCGGAGCTGGCCGTATCCAGTGCGCCAAGAATATGCAACAGGGAGGACTTTCCCGTCCCGCTCTGGCCTACAATCGCCAGCATTTCACCTTCACGTACCCGGAAAGACAGGTTGTCAAAGAGCACAAGGTCCGTGGTTCCAGAGCGGTAGACCTTTCGGAGAGCCTCAACTCGGAGAATCTCTTCCTTCTCCATTGGATGCACCTCGTCTTCTCCCTGGTGCAAAATCCGCGACCACGGGCAGGAACTTTCCCGAAGACGCGGCACCCCTCGCGGATGACTGTTTACACCATCAATTAAACCATGCCGTGACCGTTTGGTGTTGTGAGGTGCTGAAATTGGTCCGGCGCGCCGCTCCTTGGACATGGCACTATGCGCCAGCCATTCCCTCACTCATAACGCAGCGCCTCGGCGGGCAGCACCCGCGCCGCCGACTGCGACGGATACACCGTGGCGATGAAGCTGATCGCCAGCGAGACGATTGCCACCAGCAACGCGTCCACGGCGCGCGGCGCAAACGGTACGTAGTCGATGGCATAGACCTCTGCCGAGAGCGAGATCCAGTGATACCGTCCGGCAAGAATCGCAATCGTGTAGCCCACCACCAGTCCCAGGGCGGTGCCGATGATACCGATCAGCAGCCCCTGCCAGATGAAGATGCGGCGCACCTGCTCGCGTCGCGCTCCCATCGAAACCAGCACCGCAATGTCGCGCGTCTTTTCCATCACCATCATGATCAGCGAGATCAGGATGTTCAGCGCGGCAACGAACACAATCAATCCGATGGTGATGAACGTGACCACCCGCTCCAGCCTCAGAGCGCGAAACAGCGCCCGGTTCTGCTCCATCCAGTTCGTGGTCTCGAAGCCTTTGCCCGCAGCGGCTTCAATCTGTTTTCCGATGGCGGCCGCGTTGTAAATGTCATCCACCTTGAATTCCAGCACGCTGGCAATATCGCCCAGGCTGAACAGCCGTTGGGCGTCGCCCAGGGAGCAGAGAGCCCAAGTTGAATCGTAATCGTAAAACCCCGACTGAAAGATTCCGGTGACCTTGAATCGCATGTAGCGCGGCACCATGCCAAACGGCGTCAGCTCACCCTGCGGACTGGTGACCAGAACCACCGAGCCCACGGTTGCTCCCAGCGTCTGCGCCAGGTCTTTGCCAAGCACGATGGGCGGCATCGCGGCGATCCGGTCGGCCGCTCCTTCCATCGAAGATGGATCGGTGTCTTGCGGCGGAGCGCTCTTGGCTGGTGCGCATCCACCACCAAATTGATCCAAGAGCGACGTGCGCGGCTTGGCGCAATCGCTCGCGGCCTGTGCATCCGCCAGCGGCTGTGCGCTGCCCTCGTGTACCGAATCCAGCATTGCGGTCACGCGCCGTTCGTAGGCCGGAACGATTCCCTTCAAGACCGCGCCGCCAGCTCGCGCCCCGCGTGAGATCAACACCTGCTCGTAGATCGCCGGTGCGGTGGCCCGCACGTGGGGAAGCTTTTCCATCTGTTGTTGTAGTGCTTCCCAGTCGTGAATGCCGTCGTTTTCCACCCGCATCAGGTTGATGTGCGAGGTGGAGCCGAGCAGACGCTGCTGCAGGTCCTGCCGGAAGCCATTGTTGATGGCCAAGGCGATGATGAGCGAGGCGACTCCGGCGGCAACGCCCAGAATCGAGATTCCGGTGATAACTCCGATGACCGCCTGGCGGCGCTTGGCACGAAGATAGCGGGAGGCGATGAAAAGCTCAAAGCGCATCACTCATTATAATTACAGGAGTGCAGGGGCATGCCGCCTGCTGGCCAGCCCGCCTAATCTCTCTGTTTCTCCGTGCAGAGTTCCCACCCAAAGAGGTCAGGAGGTTGCATTACCGGCGTGACCTATGGGGCGCACCTGGCCACTATTTGCTGGCGTGAGTTCAAGGAATGTGTCAGAGTTGAAGTATACCGAACGAAAGTTCGCCTACCTGCAAAAAAATCTAAGGAAGCGCCTCCAAGCAGGCACTGGAACGCCTCATTGATGCTCATTAGTCTAAACGTAAGCCGGAACACTGGAGACACTGCGCCGCGGGCAGAGTTGATGCGCGGTGGGCTCAGCTTCGTCTGGCTTCACGTTATGACTTGCGGCTTGGTTTGCCTCTTGGTTTGCTTATTCAGCGATGCGGCCTTGGCGCAATCGGTGTACGTGCCTGCGATCCATGCCGCCCCTGAGTTGGTCAGTCAGCTACAGCCTGTAACCGACTCCGCCAGCGAATTACCAGTCGATCCAGCTTCGAGCAAGTTGCCGGACGTCTCGACGCCCGAGCTTCGGCCCGGAGATTTTGGCTTCGTGCCATTGCGCGCACGGGATCGCGCCAATCTATTTTTCAAAGGCTATCTGGCCTCGCCGCTGACTTACTCTGCGATGGCTGTTTCGGCCACCGCCAGTTGGATCGCCGGCGAGCCCGAGGGATGGGGCCGGACCTTTCGCGGCTACAGCCAGCGGGCCGGTACCGAATTTGCGTTGTACACCGCGGAGGAAGCCATGCACGACGTTGGCGACGCGGCCCTGGGGTTGGACCCGCGCTACTTCCACTGCCGCTGCACCGGTCTCTGGCGTCGCTCCGGGAATGCCCTCAAGATGACTCTGCTTGCCTATGACGGCAACGGGAGACTCCATCTCGACCTGCCGCGCTTCGCCGGGGATTACGGCAGTTCCATGCTCGTCAACACGTGGTATCCGGCTGGCTATTCGCCGCTGGAGCAGGGTGTGAAGATGGGACATGTGCAGGTTGGGCTGGATGCCGGCACCAATCTTGTGCGCGAATTCAGCCCGGAAATCAAGCGTGTTCTTCGCGCTTTGAAGCTCACCAAACCTGCGCAACTTTAAAACTATGAAACTTCGTTCTTCAGCCTTTTGGCATCGGAATGATCGCCGGGGTCTGCGCGCAATACTCCTCCCAGGCGCGGCCGAATCGAGCATGTAACTCGCGTTCCTCCAAGACAATCATGACGCTTCCCGTTAGCAAGGCAAATGCGAAGAGCCCATAGCAGGCCGTGCTGCCCGCGCCGAGCGCAAAGCCGAGCATGATGCAGACGTGTCCGAGATACATGGGGTGGCGCACCATGCGGTGAACGCCAAAGGTCACTAGCAGCTTCGGGTGCCGGTCAGGCTCCAACTCGTGCAGTCCAATCACGCGCATGAATGACAGTTCGCGTCCTGCATTTACATACATGAATGCAGAGACGGTCCAGAGCAGCGGCGCCGCAACCCAGGTGCCGCGGTTGAAATAGAGCAGTGCGTCCCGCCACGGATAGGAAGCTCTCCAGGCGATGCACCACATCAACACCCACAGCGGGCCCAGCACTGCAAACTTATGACGGGCGGCGCGCCATCTTTTGGCGAAGGGATGCACCATGATCCAGTAGGCCGGGACGGTGGCATAGATCCCGCATATGATCCAGGCGGCGAGGCGCAAGGTTCGCATCATCGCTTTCCGCCGTGGACCACTACCTTTGCCGTACCCACGTTATCGGCGCGGTCGAAGACGCGGATCACCACCACGTGTTCCTCACCAGCCCGGTTGGCGCGCTCGGCCGCTTCTCCCGCCGGCGCCGCCGAGGGAGAAGCGGCTTCCACCGCTTCCTGCCCTGCGGTGCTTGCATTCTTGCCGCCGGTGCTGCTGTCCGAGGCGGTGTCCGGGTGTACGTCGCGCGGCACCGCGACAGTGAGGTCATAATTCTCCGTCCGTGCGTCGGAGATGCCGCCCACCGGTGCCACGAACTGCCACTCTCCCGCGTCGACCGAGAACTCGGCGCGGCGGATGATGGAGTAGTTGTCGCTGGCGCGGAAGGTGACATGAAGGCCGCTCTCATCGCTGCGCGCGGTCAGCCCTCCTATGACGGGCGGCGTGTTGTCCACATCAAACGCGGAGCTTGCGCGCGCACCGGTGAGAAACTCGTCGGGCGAGTGGGAAGGGGCGTCGCTGGCAACCACGCGGATGGTGTAGCGCCCGTCGGGCAGCAGATCACTTTCGAAAGAATAAAACCTATCGGCCAGCCCGGACTTTAAGAGCTGCCAGCGGCTTTCGCCTTGGCCGCGATAAAAAACCGAATAGCTGAGCTGATCGCCGTTATCATCGTGGGCGCTCCACCTCACCGCAATGGAGTTGCGGTCGGGCTGTGGCTGCGGCGGATTTGTATTTGTATTTGAGACCGAAGCCTGCCCTGAGCTGATAACGTCGGCGATCAGGCGCGACGCCTGCGGGAATTTCTGCCCCACCAGGACGGCGATCTCGTCCACCTCAGGGGCGACGTTCTTAGGTAAATAGTTCAGCGCAACCGATTCCACCTGCGGCCAGGGGCGTCCGGAGTGAAGCACCACACGCCACTGAACATAGCGTGCCGAGGGAGCCTGTAGCGCAGCGTCATGCGCGAGGTCGATTTTCTGCCATGGACTCCAGTTCCGGTCGGGATTATCGACGTTGCCGCTGCGCGCAAACAGTTCCACATTGCCCGCGCCGCGAAATTCAATGTGGCCCCAGCGGGAAAAGATCTTCGCGTCGAAAACGTCGCTGTCGAAAGTGCCTTCGTGCTCGGCCGCCTCTCCCAGCAGAAAGAGCTTGCCCAGGTTGCTGGTAGCGACCCAGAGTCCGCCGTGTGGAGCTGGGGCAAAGCCGATCACCTGACTGGCGCTGGCCTGTAGTAGATCGGTGAAGCGCGACTCCCCGGTCGACAGCACATAAATTTTGCCTTTGTTGCCGGTCCCTGCCAGCAGATGTCCGGTGGGATCGAAGGCAAGCGCGTAGACAAGGTCTTCCCGCGATTGCCAGATGCGGCGGGGCGAGCCGTCGGGAGCAATGCGATACACCTCTGACCCTGGGGCGCCAATGAGCGGAAGGGGAAGTTGCGCGAAGTTTGCCGCCGGTGTGCCCGCGCCCGACTGCGCAGCCTCTGCCGCCGGCGATGGTGTGTTCGAGTTTGCGCGCTTCTCTCCCGCGGCGGCGGCGAAGATGTTGCCTTGTCGATCCACAGCCAGAGCAGTGATTTCCTTCTTCGGCGCGCTGTAGAGTACGAAGGCCTCACCGCCCGCCGAAATTCGATAGACCAATCCGGAGCCGTCCGAGCCTGCGATCAGGTTCCCGGTCTTGTCAAAGGCAAGAGAGCGGATATGGGCCTCATCGCTCTTGAAGAAAATCGAACCGGAACCGTTGGCCTCTACCCGGTAGATCTCGCCTCGATCCCCGGTCGCAATGTAGAGACGCCCCTGTGCGTCCAGCGTCAGCGCCCAGATGTACTTGGTGTGGGGCTCGAAAAAAACGCTCGCCCGGTAGTCCGGATCGAGCGCGGCTGCCGTGGGCTGCGAACTGGGTTGCGAATTAATCTGCGAATTGACCGGCGCTTCGGGTTGCAGACTTTTCGGTTGCGTTTTGACCCGCTTGCGCCCAGTAGTTGCCGTCGCGACATTGCGCTCAATGCGATAGATCTTGCCGTCGGGCGAAGTTGCGGCGTAGATGGTGCCATCCGGAGCCACCGTGATCGCCTGCACCTCCAACTCGGAGGGTTGCAGCAATGTGGAGAGTTGGCCCTGCGGCGTGACGCGATAGACGCGGGCTGGAGCGCCCGTTGCGGCCAGCAGATTTCCTTCCTCATCGCTGGCGACGGCCCAGATGTAGGTAGACGGTGTGGTCTCGACGGCGCGGAAGGAGGGCGCTAGTTCCAGTACACCATCGCTGCGAACTGCGACCCCATGCGAACTGCCCTTCTCGAAGTCGCCGAAGGAAGATTGCTCCCAGGTACGCGTAGTCTGTCCCACGGCGGCAACGGTGAGCAGAAGCAGCGAAGCGGCAATCGTCTTCAGGGTCTTCATACCGAATAACGTGAGGGAAAGAGTAGCAGAGGAGCGCGGCCGGGAAAAGCGCAGGTCCGTCGCTAGATCGGTGTTCGGACCGATTAATCAAGGCCGGAAGGTTTTGGGTTATGGAATAACGTTGCGGAGGTGGTTTGAGGAAATAACTTTGCGAAATGCTTTTCGAAGTGACTCATATCAAGGCGAATTCTTCGCTGACGCGTCACGACAAGCCATGATCCCGGTCACCGACACGCGGTCAAATGCGGCGTATGGTGTCCCCGAATGGCGAGCCCAGTGGTGTCTTCGCCATTGAATGAGAGATGGAGGTCACCACGCTGCAGATGTTTAGCCGAACGGGTCTGGGGAAAGTGTTGGGCGCTCAAGAGAGGCTAAAACCCCAAAACAGGAGCACTCCTCACCCAGGCATTTCCTCAGGCTCTTGGGAGTTTGGGAGGTCTTATGCGAGCGATTTTAGCAAGGGCGGTAGCGTTTATCGTACAGAGCCGCTTGGGAATCGGGCTTGCAGTGACCAGTGCCACGCTTTTGTTCGGATTGTTCGAATTTACGGTGTCGCGCTGGCTGATTGAAATTCATATTTCCCATTATCTGCACTGTACCGTGCAAGCCGCCATCGTTGCCGTAGGAGCGGGATTTGCGTTCTGGGTGATTTTGCTTGGAGTCAGGGATCGGCGCAGGATGGCAGAAGATGAACTGCGTCGCGTCGCCGAGCTGAACCACCACCTCAGAAACGCCCTCGAAGTGATTGTACTTGCGCATCACACCGTGTCCGATTACGAGCACAAGGTGATTGTGTTGGAGTGCACGAATCGAATTGACCAAAAACTGAAAGAGTTATTCCCCGTAATGGGGAATACCAGAGTTCGCTTCAAGAACGGGAAATGGGAAATTAGCTGAGGGAAGCCGACGGCGAAGGCCCGGGCAGAACCCGGGCGCTTCGTATACAGTCCGGCGGCATACGCTAGCGGTGCTCTTCGTAGGCTTCGTGGTACGCCTGCTCATAACCCGTCCGGTACTCGAGTTCGTAATCGTGCTTGTCGCCAAATTCACCCCGGTAGCCGCGATCCGGATGCTTCCAACCGGGACCGTAGTGCAATTTCCTGCCCGCGTCGCGATCCCTCCGCCCATCCTCAAAGCCGTCGCGGAAGCCATTGCGATAGCCAGGGCCACGTCCCTGGAAGCGTGGATCGTGTTCCCAATCGTGCTCTTGTGGCAGTGCCGCGGACAGTAGTGCAGCCGAACTAGCAGAGTGGGAAACGGTACTGGCAGATATGGGCAGCCACACCATGCAGAGAAGAACAACTAAAACCCAGCGAGCTTTCATACTTTCCCTCGTCCTCCTTAACTTGCAGAGAGCCATGAAATTCTGATCCGCCAGATTTCAGACTCTCATGGGCGTGGGATGCGGCGCGTCGTGCCGAAGATTTGCCGAGCTGAAGATTTCCTGAACGGAACGTCCCCTGAACTGCTCCTCGCGCAAGGGATGGCACCAAAAGGTGCTCTGCTGGATCGTAGAGAGAGATACGGGTTGCGGTCTTAGCGCACGTTGACCGTGATAATCTGCGCTCCGCTCACCACGTAGTCGATGGAAGCCGAGGATTCGCTGACGCTGGATTCGCCAACGAGGACCATATCCTGGGTGCCACGCATGCTTTCCATCACGTTCATCACCGAGAGCGGGAGGGTGGGCATTATTTTGTCGCCGACCTGTGCCTGCGGGCTGGCTTCCAGCAGGGATACGTAGAGGCTGGAGTTCGAGTGCTCCTTGTTCAGCAGCGCAATCGTGGAGCCAAGGTCGTAATTCCGCGCAAAGCCCGCAACCGGCCGATGTCCCTTGTCGAGCGTGTCGCCGTCGGAGACCAAGATGCGCAGCACCCCACGCGGCGCCGAGGTAGGAATGCGCACCGGAATCTGGCGCACGATGCGCTCGCCGCGATAGGGACGAAGGACGGTCTCCACCGTGATCTCATCGCCAGGTCGTGCCTCGGTCAGGTCGGTTCGCGCACTTTCCAGGCGGGCGATGCGCCGCTCCGGAACCAGATCGATGTCGAACACAACGCCGGTAATGTCCGGACGCGCGACGGGGTTTTCAAAGATGCGCGCGAAGCGCTCGCCCAGCGACATGGCAATCACCGCAGCGGTTGGATTCTCGCCGTCCCCAGGTGCGTACATGTTGTTGATTTCGACCTTGGTAAAGCCTGCAACGCTGATCGCTCCCGAAACCCGGAACGTAGTGTCCTCGCCGTACTCATTGATACCTTCGATGGCGTTGAAGACGCTGGCCATCATCACCACCGGAGTCAGTCGCGCGTTGTTCATCACCTCCATGTGATAGCTGCGCGGGCGCGCGATGCCATGGAAGTTGATGGTCACCGGAATCATCTCCGGAGTCTTGCCGAAGCGACCCAGAATTCCGGTATGCCGATCCTGGACAAACGAGCCTATGGTTTCGGTCGTAGAGGCGATCTTAAACGCGTTGGAAGCCGAAGGCAGAGTGGCCAGGACGGTTGATTTCGTCATCGGCATCTGCACCTGTCCGAAGTTGAGGAACGGATGGCCGCAGGCGAGCAGGTGATCGGCATCGATGTAGGTCACCGTGCAGGTGGCCGAGACATCCATATCGCCGCGCACCAGTACTGCGCCCACCGACGAACCGGGCTCGATCGCCTCAGGTTGCCGAACATCACTGCTGGAACCCGCACCCATCACCGGGACAATGCCGGCCGCGCCAAATTGCGGAGCAAAGCGACGAATGGCCTCCTCGCTGAAGCCATTGAAGACCAGCGGAGTTTCGATCGGCTTGAGATAGGTTGCCATCGGGGCCAGTGGCAGGTTCGATGGCTCGCCCGGTCCGCCCGTGCGAGCAGGGGCGCTCGCTGGAGCGTTGGCCGCTTCCTGGCCCGAACCGGACGACTTATCGAACTCACTGATCTGCAGCATGGAAGCGATCGGCGTCACTCCGCCGATGGGCTCCTTGCTGAATTCGCCGATGCGATAGGCCAACGCACCAATCAGTTTGCCGCCGATGTACACCGGGCTTCCGCTCATACCGGCGACCACGCCGGTGTATTCCGGCTTTGCGCCCTTCAGACGAACCAGGATTACGTCTCCTCCCGGCCCCGCCATGTTGCGCAGAATTCCCAGTATCTCGACTCCCATCTTCTCCGGACGCGTTCCCTGGAAAACCGTGTAGGCCTCGCCCGTCATCCCAACCTTGATCTCCGAGAGCGGCATGATGGGGACGCTGAGACGCTCCTCGGGCTGCTGGGCCAGGGCGGCCACGGCGAGAAGAAGGGTGATCAGTGCGAGTCGCGCCCAAGCGAGTCTGCGCCCGAAGGCGCAGCGAAGAAGGAGAGCTGAAGTGAGATGGATTGGGCGTCGATGCGAACGGCGCATGCTTTACTGCTCCTCAAGATCGCCGGATGAAGGCGGTCATTGATCTTGCCGTTTGTCCCTGCTTTTCAAATGCGAAGGCCGCGAGCGGGGACTCGCGGGTATCACGAAAGTAAAAGGTGTGCATCTATACTAACAGAGGCTCTGCCGGAGTCCGTTCGGGGAAACGCCTTATGTCACCACGAAAAAGCCTCAGTTCCAGGGCCGCAGGTCGTAACTCGGTCAAGGGATTTGCCCTGCTCTTATTCTTTCTGTTCATTTCGCTAGGATTGTTGTCGGCCCAGGCGGGGAGTTCCACCGCACAAAACTCAGCCAGCCGGCCGGAATCCGGTGGACAGAAGCAGTCGGCGCCTCCGGAGGCAGGTGGTCCCCAGAGCGACACAGGACCTTACGCGATCCCGAAGCTGGACAAGCAGGCGGCCAGACCGGTTCCTCCGCCACCAGCGCCGAAGCCTGTCGAAGGGATGCCCAATTACTCAATCAACGTCAGCGTTCCGCTGGTCTCGGTCGACGCTCTGGTTTTGACTAAGGACGGCCAGTTTATCCCCGGCTTGCAGAAAGACCAGTTCCGGGTGCTGGAGGACAATGTCGTGCAGCCCATCCAGAGCTTTGGCCTCACCAAGGCAGGTTATACGGCGGTGCTGCTGGTGGAGTTTGCCTCCACCCCTGCCTTCCAGGCCAGCCGCAGGCAATTCCTATATGACGCGCTGCGCGCATCCTATGCCTTCACCGATCAGTTGCAGAAAAACGACTATGTCGCGGTGATTAGCTATGACTTGAAGCCCAGCATCCTGGTGGACTTCACCTCCGACAAGAAGGCGATCTACGGCGCGTTGAATACACTGCGAATCCCCGGATTCAGCGAAACCAATCTCTTCGACGCGCTTTACGACACCCTTGACCGCCTGGAGCGCATTGACGGACGCAAGGAAGTGATCCTGATCAGCAGTGGCATCGACACCTTCAGCAAATTGACTTACGACAAGATCCTCAAGAAGATCAAAGCCACGCCCAACGTAACCATCTATGCAATCAGCACCGGCTTCCTGTGGCGGAGTTATCTGGAGTCGCGCTCTGGCATGGGGGCATCCATGCGAGAGATGGACTTTCTGCAGGGCGATAACCAGATGAGCACCTTCGCAAAGATGACCGGAGGACGCTGGTTCAGCCCACGTTTTGAGGCCGAGCTGCCGGAAGATTTTCGCGAAATCTCGGCGGCCGTGCGCAACCAGTACACCATCACCTACAGCCCCACCAATGCCAAACTGGACGGCACCTATCGCAAATTGAAGGTGGAAGTCGTGCAGCCGGGCTCGGATAAACCGCTGGTCGTGAAGGATCAGAAGGGCAAAGAGATGAAGTACCAGGTGCTCTCGCGCGAGGGCTACACCGCCAAGCACGAGGTGGATTAATTACTCTGCGCGGCGAACGGATTCGGGTTGCGGAGAGGCGCCTGCGCTGGTGCACACCCGCCAAGTCATTGCTATTGCGCCGTTTAGCAGTGGTGAATGGCGGTGTAGCACGTGCTGGCAACCCGCCCGCCCTGTGTCAGCCCGGAAGATAAATCCCTGACTTCGTTGCGGGCTTCGGTCTCGGCCAGTTCCAGAGTCGGGGCGTGTCCCCACGAGATTAGTTCGTCAGGATTGGTTTCCCGGCAAATCATCCAGTGATAGCGCGTCTTCTTGCGGAAGGGCTGCGCCTGGATTGAAACTACATAGCGGCCAAACTCTTGATTCATGAATGAGCCTCCTGCTCTGCCTTTCATCCTTGCCATTGCCAACTGCGGCGTCGCTGATGCCGCTCATCTAATCTTCATTATAGCGTTGCAATGGTTTTCGTGCAGTGAGCCTAGTCACCCCTGAATTTGGCCAACCACTTAAGTAACCATGAACGCGCGTTTTTAATACCGTACAATTCCGTCAGCTTTATTTATGAACACAATAGAGTGATGCGACCGTCCTTGTTTGCTTTCATCCCGCTGGTTTTGACCGCTCTGTTGCACGCGCAAGCGGTTCAGCCAAGTTCTCGTCTATCGATGGAGAACCTGACGGCGGCGATTCAGGCCGAGCTTGATAACCACGGCGACCGCGTCGTCGACCACGGACTCTTTGGCTGGAGTACGCGGCTGAATAAAATCGAGATGTGCCGCGCGGAACTTTCGGTTCGAGTGACCAACACCAACAACAAAGATGAGACCTCGGTTCGCACCGAGACGGTCAACTTCTCGCTTGGCGCCATCGAACCCTACGAATTTCAGCTGGAAAAAAATTATCTGGAATTACCCTGCGCCCGCCATGAGAAGTGCGTCTCCTCCTCTGCCACATGCATCAGTACAACCAAGGGCGGGATCGTAATCGACTGTGCCACGCAGAGCCGGAAACGAACTGAATCCTTACTGTTGGAATTCGACGGTGATGTTGCTGCCGCTGCGCGGCTGGAACAAGATTTCCGGCAAGCAGTTGATTTTTGCCACGAGCTAGAGCCTGTAACTTTCTAATCTTTGCATCGACTTGGAAATCTACGGATGCTGCAACTATGGCAGTTTTACGGGGTTTTCACTGTGAAGATGAGCCCGGCGTTATAGAATCAAGAAAACGGGTGATGCACTATCAGCACTCATGAATTTGCTGTCAGGAGAACGTGAAGTCGAATGGCTAAAGAGAAAAACTCTTCGGATACGCCCGCGCTAAAGTCTGCGCCTAAGAAAGCCGCCGCGAAGAAGAGCCCGACCAAGAAGGTTGCGGCCAATAAGCCGGTGGCCGGGGAAGTCGCCGCGGCTGCGGCGGCTCCGTCTCAGCTCTCAACTCGTCCCGCGCAGAAGTCTCAACCCTCGGCCGTGCAACTCCATGACGAGATTCGTCGCCGTGCCTATGAGCTCTATCGCGAGCGCGGTGGTCAGCACGGCTCGCATGAGGCAGATTGGCATCGCGCTGAGTCAGAAGTCCGCTCAAAGAGTAAGTAGTCAGGTAGTCATGCTCCAGGTATTGATGATTGACGACGACACCAGCCAGTTGCAGATACGGGAGATGGTTTTGCGCAGCGCCGGGCTGGCCGTGCAGCTTGCAACCGATGTGGAGAGCGCGCTTGCACTTCTGCGCTCGGCGGGAGACCAGATCGGCGTGGTCGTCACCGACCACTTCCTGGATGGCCGCACTGGCGTCGACCTGGTCCGCGAACTGCGCCTCACTGCGCCCACACTCCCAGTGGTGGTGCTCAGTGGTATGCCTGGAATCGAGGACGAGTACGAAGGGCTGAACGTAAGTGTCTTGTTGAAACCCCTGCCACCCAACGAATTCATTAAGGTTGTACAGAGCTCGCTGGCCAAATAAAAAGGAGTTCGCTGGTGCGAACTCCAATGAGCAGGAGGTCCTACATGTGATCCGCGAGTTGGCTCGCTTGGGACATCTCCGAGCATAGTGCCGCCTGCCTTACTCCACCCTTAATTCCAGCTTTGGAAGCTCATTACTTCTTCTCTGATAATTTCCCTTTGGACTTCGTTCCATAGCGGTAACGAGTTGCGGTTCATCTTGAAATCGTGCACAATAGCTCCAGATTTTGGTACCCGTCACTCAAATGCCACAAGTTGGAAGCTTTACACTGCTGCTCGGGCTCGCTCTGAGCGTCTACGCGTTCTTCGCCGGACTATTTGCCGTTGTTCGTAACGATGATCGATTGAGCGAGACGGCGCGGCGTGCCGGGATCGCGGTTTTCCTGGCGGTCACCGCCGCTTCCGCGGTGCTGGTCTATGCGGCTTTCAACAACGACTTCTCAGTCGCCTACATTCTCCACCACTCCAACCGCGCTTTGCCGGCTCCCTACAAGTTTGCCGCCCTCTGGTCGGGGCAGGAAGGCTCGCTGCTGTTCTGGTGCTGGCTGTTGGCCGCCTATGGACTGGTGCTGCGCCTGCGGCACAAGGTGGACACCCGGTTAGTGGCGCACGCCTCGGTTGTCATCAGCGCGGTGCAGATCTTCTTCCTGGCCCTGGTCAATTTTGCCGCGCACCCGTTCGCGCTCGTCACCGGTACCATCCCCGCCGACGGTAATGGCCTCAATCCCCTCCTGCAATATCCGGAGATGGTCATCCACCCGCCCATGCTCTATCTGGGCTACGTCGGCATGACTGTGCCCTTCTGTTTCGCCCTGGCCGCGCTGATCATGCGCTATCCCGGCGAAAAATGGATTCACATCACCCGGCGCTGGACCATGGTCGGATGGCTATTCCTCACTTGCGGAATCTTCCTCGGGTCCTATTGGGCCTACAGAGTCTTGGGCTGGGGCGGCTGGTGGGGCTGGGATCCCGTCGAAAATGCTTCGCTGCTGCCGTGGTTGACCGGTACCGCTTTCCTGCACTCGGTGATGATGCAGGAGAAGCGCGGAATGATGAAGGTGTGGAATATGTGGCTGATCTTCTCCACCTTCATGCTTGCCATCTTTGGCACTTTCCTCACCCGCTCCGGAGTTGTCAGTTCGGTTCATGCCTTTGCCGAGTCCGACATTGGCCCCTACTTCGTCATTTTTCTCGGCCTCACCTTTGCTGTCTGCGCCTTTTTCTTTGCGCGCAACCGCTCCCATTTGCAGAGTGAGCACAAGCTTGAGTCCCTTGTTTCACGCGAGTCCAGCTTCCTCTTTAATAATGTGCTGCTGCTCGTGGCTGCATTCGCCGTGCTCTGGGGAACGCTCTTCCCGGTGCTCAGCGAATGGGTTACCGGACACAAAGTCACGGTGGGACCGCCGTTCTTTAACAAGGTCAACATTCCAATTGCCCTCCTCCTGCTGCTGCTCACCGCCGTGGGGCCGCTACTGGCGTGGGGAAAGACATCGGCCGAGAGCCTGCGCCGCAACTTCCTGATTCCTGCGCTGATTGCGCTCACGGTGGGCGTGGTGCTTACCGTGATGGGTATCCGGCCCTGGGTGGACGTCAGCTATTTCTACGCCCTGATGACCATCATGCTTTCGGTTCTGGTAGCCGCCACCATCGGCAGCGAGTTCATTCGCGGCGGCTTGGTGATTGCGCGCCACAATCACAGCAACGTCTTCCACGGCATGTGGCTGCTCACCCGCCGCAATACTCGCCGTTACGGCGGCTACATCGTTCACCTCGGCGTCATCGTCACTATGATTGGCTTTGCCGGCGTTGCCTTCTACCAGAACACCGAGCAGGAGTTGGGCTTCGGCGACAAAATGTCCATCGGCCCGTACACTCTCGTCTGCCGTTCCTACACCCAGGACGATAAACCGAATTTTTCCAGCGAATGGGCCGTTCTCGACATCTACAAGAATGGGAAGCAGATTACCACCATGTATCCGGAGCAACGCTTCTACAAGGCCAGCGGCCAACCGGCCACCATCGTCGCCAACCGCTCCACGCTAAGGGAAGACCTGTATCTGGTGTACACCGGAAAGAATCCCGAGAACGGCCATCCCATCATCAAGGCCCACTTGAATCCGCTGGTTTGGTGGATCTGGGCCGGTGCGCACCTTATCTTGATCGGTACCATCGTCGCTCTGCTGCCCAACATGCAAAGCAAGCGCAAGCCGTCTTCGCCGCGTCGGCGAACGCGCACCTTGGGGGACCGGGACGGAGTGGCCGAGAGCCGCGCGCCCGTGGAGGCTGGAGACTGATCGATGAGAATTGCCCGCAACGTTCTTCGCCGCGGCCTTCACCGCTGGGCGGTTGTGCTGGTCTTTGCCAGTGCCTTGCTCTTGATGGGCGCGGCGGGAGATCGCACCGGCCAGCGCTTTGACCGCCTCGGCCACAACCTGATGTGCGAGTGCGGATGCGGTCAGATTCTGCTCGAGTGCAACCACGTGGGCTGCGCAACCTCTGAGACGATGCGCAAGGAACTGACCTTCGCCCTGAATCGGGGTGACAATGACGATGCCATTGTCGCCGCCTTTGTCTCCAAGTACGGACCGGCCGTCCTCGCCTCGCCCACCACCACGGGTTTCAATCGCGTTGCCTGGATCATGCCGGTCGTGATCTTCTTTGCCGCCTTGACGGCGGTGGTCCTGTTCATCCGGGCCTGGCGCCGCTCTCCACCTCCGCCTTCGAATTCCGCGGGCTCCACCCCCGACGAACTGGATGAGTTCCGCCGCCGTACCCGCGAGGAGACTTCACTGTGATCGCCCTACTGCAAATGTCCGCCCGCCAGCCTGACGAAACCGGCAACAGCTTCCTTCTCTTTGCCGCTGTACTCTTTGCTGTCGCCATCTTCATCTACATCTTCAAACCCTCGCACACCGAGCACGCGGTGGAGAAGACGCGACTGGCTTACCTCTACGAGTGCAAGGAGCAGAGCTATGAAAATCTGCGCGACCTGAATTTCGAATACAAGGCAGGCAAACTCAGCGACGCCGATTTCAGCACCATGCGCGACTCCATGGAGCAGGAGGCAGCTAACATCCTCGCCGAGATCGAACACCTCGAGCGCGGCGGTCAGGAGGCCATCGCCTGATGCGCCACACGATCAACCGCTCGATATACCGCATGACGCGCCAAACTCGCACGGCCCCCATTCTTGTGCTCTTGCTTCTGCTTGCCGTCGCCGCCGTTGCCGATACCTTTTCCGGCACGGTCACCAACGGCACCACTGGCAAGCCTGCCGCGGGCGTAGCCGTTACCTTGGTCGATCCCATGGCCGGCATGGCCGAGGTCGCAACCTCCAAGTCCGACTCCAAGGGACACTTCAAGTTCGACGTTCCCGCCGCTCAGGGGCCACGTCTGGCGCGCGCAGAGAAAGGCGGAGTCAACTATTTCAAGATGATTACGCCTGGAACCACAACGGTCGATCTCAGCGTGTATGACGTTGCGTCTTCGCTCGAGGGCATCAGCGGCTCGGCTGACGTGCTTCGTCTTCAGACCGAGGGTTCCACCTTGCAGGCCGCCGAGTTGTTTGCCGTCAAGAACGATAGCGATCCGCCGCGCACCCTCGCTTCACCAGCTACGTTTGAATTCGTGCTCCCCGATGGTGCACAGATTGACGGTGCCCAGGCGCAGGCTCCGAATGGCCAGCCGATTTCCGCCACGGCTGCTCCGGCGAAGGAGAAGAATCATTACGCCTTCTCGTTCGCGCTCAAGCCCGGCGAGACCCGATTCCAGGTTGCCTATCACCTGCCCTACAGCGGCAAGGCGTCGTTTACTCCGCGCCTCACGCGTAATTTCGATCATTACGTACTGGTCTTACCCTCCAGCATGACTTTTACGCCTCAGGACAAGAAGCAATTCCAGGCCATGACCAACCAGCCCGGCAGCAATGTGCAGGTCAGCCTGCGGGCGCAGGCCGGCCAGGATCTGAGCTACGCCATTGCCGGTTCCGGCGTCATCGCGGAGGAGCAGGCCAACGGCCACGCGGATGGCGAGGCAGCAGGCGGAGCGATGGGCGGAGCCGCAACCGACTCCCGCCCCGGTGGCGGACTCGGCAAACCGGAAGATGGGCCCGACGGCCTGGCGAAATATCGCTGGTACATCCTCGGAGCGTTGCTCACGCTGATGTTAGGCGGCGGTATTTGGACCCGTGAGCGAACCAAGCAGGCTGAGGCGGCAACCGTACCGCTTTCCTCAGCCGCTCTGCGGCCCGGATTCACCAATGGACAGTCGCAACCTTCTGCGTCGCGAGCCGAACCGCAGCCGCCTCCAGCCAATCTTTTGCTCGCCGCGCTCAAGGAGGAGCTATTCGAGCTGGAGGTCGAGCATCAGCAGGGAAAGCTCGCGCCCGATGAGTACGAAAAAGCTCGCGCCGCTCTGGAGCAAACCCTCCAGCGCGCTCTGGCTCGCAGCCGAAGCTAGACCGCTCCAGAGTAGGTTGTTCAAAATGCCGCGCCGATCCCGTCGGCCCGGCATTTTCTTCATCTCCACCACAGGTTTGGCGATTGCCGCCCAACGTCCTTTCCTCCGGGCGCATCTTCCTTTGCTGAGGATTCTGCTGCCATGGCCTTGCTGCGCAGGAGCGCGTCCATTTTTTCTCCCCGTCTGCCGAAGGTGCTCGACCCCCGCGCCCATTCCATTGTCGATTATTCGTTCGCCGCACTCTTCTTTGCCGCTGGCGCGCTGTTTTGGCGGCGTCATAAGAGTGCCTCCCTCGGTGCTCTTCTGTGTGGCGCCGGAGTCACGCTTAACAGCCTGCTCACCGACTATCCCGGTGGAGTGACACAGGCCATCAGCTGGGAAGCCCACGCCAAGATCGATACCGGCATGGCCGGGCTCACCGCTGCGATTCCCGGACTGATGGGCTTTTCCCATGATCGGCAGGCGCGTTTCTTTGAAGCCACCGCCCTGGCGGAAACTCTGGCCGCCGGTTTCACCGACTATCGTGTTCGGCCGGAAACCGAAGATGAGAGCTGGTTGGAGAACCACGCTGCCTGAGCTTGCTGCCGCTAATCCACAGGCTCTCAGTGGTTTGCCAAGCTAACGCAGATTGGCGCGTCCTGCCACTCTGCGTTAGCATCTACATACACAGCCATGGGAAATAACCTGAAGACCGTATTTTTGTTGACGGCGATGACCGTCTTTCTGATTTTCGTCGGGCAGGCGCTCGGGGGCCGCAACGGCGCAATATTGGCTTTTTGCTTCGCCGCCGCGATGAACTTCTTCTCCTACTTTTTCAGCGACAAGCTGGCCATCATGTCCAGTGGGGCGCAGGCCGTATCGCGTGAGGAACTCCCCCGCGTCTACCAGATCGTGGAGCGCCTGTGCGCCAAGACCGGCCTGCCGATGCCTAAGATTTACGTCATTCCAACCGGCTCGCCCAACGCCTTTGCCACCGGACGAAACCCCAATCATGCCTCGGTCGCCGTTACCGCCGGCATTCTCGATCTGCTCAGCGACGACGAACTGGAAGGCGTGCTGGCTCACGAACTCGGCCACGTCCGCAACCGCGACATTCTCATCAGCTCCATCGCCGCCACCTTTGCCGGAGCCGTCACCATCCTGGCCCGTATGGCTGGATGGGCCGCCATGTTCGGCGGAGGCGGCGGTCGTGACCGCGACCGCGACGGCGGAGGCGGTCTCCTCGGCGCCCTCGCCATGATGATCCTCGCACCTCTTGCCGCCATGCTCATCCAAATGGCAGTCTCGCGCTCACGCGAATACCAGGCCGATGCAACTGGAGCGCACTTTACCGGCAATCCCGGTGCCCTGGCCAGCGCCCTGCGCAAAATGGAAAGCTGCGCGACGCGAGTGCCGATGCAGGCCTCGCCCAGCACGGCTCACATGTACATCATTCCGCCGTTGCTTCGCGGTGTCAGCTTCGGCAGCCTGTTTTCCACCCATCCGCCTACGGCTGAGCGCATCGCGCGCCTCACCGGGATGCGTCCGGGAAGTTACTGATGTTCAATTGTGCGTAAGTTTCGGCAGGGCCTTTGTGTTTTGCTCCGAGGGGCGCAGCGGATACAATCAACCTAATGTCGCAAGCATCCGGTTCCACCCTTCAACGCGCCGCTGAACTGGAGCGCGCACTGCGCTCCATCATCCGCGGCAAGGATGACGTGGTCCGGCTCGCCCTCGTCGCGATTCTGGCTCGCGGACACCTCCTCATCGAGGGCGTTCCCGGTGTCGGCAAAACCACCCTCGCCCATGCCCTGGCGCGCGCCATCGATTGTGATTTCCGCCGCGTTCAGTTCACCAGTGACATGCTGCCCAGCGACGTCCTCGGCATCTCCGTCTACTCCACCGCCGCCGAGTGTTTCGAGTTCAAGCGTGGCCCCATCTTCACCAACATCCTGCTCGCCGACGAGATCAACCGCACTACCCCGAAGACTCAGTCCGCGCTGCTGGAGGCGATGAACGAGCGCCAAGTTACCGTAGACGGCCGTCCTCACCCGCTGCCCAACCCGTTCCTGGTCATTGCCACGCAAAACCCCGTCGAGCACCACGGCACCTATCCCTTGCCGGAGTCGCAGCTCGACCGCTTTCTGATTCGGGCCCGCATGGGCTATCCCGAGGCTGGCAGCGAGCGCGAGATTCTGCGCGGCCACGCCGGGGCCGCCCGCCTGGAGGAGTTGCGCCCCGTGCTCACCGCCGATGAGGTCGTCGCCTTGCAGGATGAAGTTTCCACCGTGCGCGTCGAAGACTCGCTCATCGATTACTCGCTGGCCATCGTCGAGCGCACCCGTCAGCACGAGCAGCTATCGCTTGGAGTCTCGCCCCGCGGTTCGCTGATGCTTTATCACGCGGCGCAGGCCATGGCATTTCTCGAGGGCCGCAATTTCTGCACCCCGGATGACTTCAAGAAGCTGACCGTGCCAACCTTTGCGCACCGCCTTGTCATCAGTGCGCGCTATACATCGACTCTCAAGCGCGCCGAACAGTCTGAGCAGATCCTTCGCGAAGTCGTGGACAGCGTGCCCGTGCCAGTTTAATTTCTAGGATGCCCCACCTCCGCCTTTGGCGAACGTGGGGCTCTCCCTACTTCAGATCGGAGGTCCGGCCTTGTCATTATTGCGCTTCGTCAAGATACTCTCGCTCGCACTGTGGATCGGCTCCTTTTTCTTTTTCGCCGTCGTGGTCGCGCCTGCGCTCTTCTCCCTTTTGCCCACGCGTCAGCTTGCCGGAATGGTCGTGACACGCTCGCTCAACAACCTACACTGGATCGGCATGGTCTGCGGCCTGCTCTTTCTGCTCGCCTCAGTTCTGCTGGCGCTTCTGCACGGCGGCTCGGGACCCTTTCATCCCCGCGATCTGTTGCTCGTAGCCATGATGACCATCACCCTCTCGGCTCACTTCGGCATCGAGCGCCACATGAACGCCTTGCGTACCGAAATGGGCGTAATCGATAATGTTCCGCACGACGACCCCCGCCGCGTTCAGTTCAATCGAATGCACGTCTGGTCTACCCGCATGGAGGGCTCGGTCTTCATCCTCGGCCTCGCGCTTCTCTTCCTCGAAGTCCGCGCCCAAACCGCAAACCAGAGAAGGTACTACTAGCGGGAATTGGACCTATGAAGAGACTCTTAAAGCGTGTCCTGGGCAGTGAACTTCTGCTGCAGTTCGCGTTTTTTTTAAGCCTCGCTATTTATCTGCAAACGATTAGCTTCAGTTTCGTTTACGACGATTTTGCAATCATCGTTTTGAATCCCTGGCTTGCCTCCTGGCACGGGTTGACGCAGATGTTTCTGTACCATTCCTGGGCGTTTACTGACGTACCCCAGCCCGCCCGTCACTATCGCCCAGTGTTCCTGGTCTGGCTCTGGGTGGTTCAGCACGTGTTCTCGCCTTCTCCCGGCTGGTACCACCTGTGTTCCATATTCACCCATCTGCTTGCTGTTTATCTGGCATACCGGCTTGCGAAGGTGCTGCTCAAAGATCAACTTGGTGCGGCCATTGCTGTGCTTCTGTTTGCGGTTCACCCGACGAAGGTAGAAGGCGTTTCCTGGATCGCCGCTGCCACCGAGCCGTTGATGGCGGTTTTCTTTTTTGCAGCCGTCCTCGCTTATATCCGCTCCCGCGAAAGCGTGCGCCATCGTTGGTGTTGGACACTGGCATCTTTTTTCTGTGCATTGGCGGCCCTGCTCACCAAGGAAACAGCCGTTGTACTGCCGGGAATCATCCTCGCCTATGAGCTACTTTTCGTCAGCTCCGAGGTAAGCAGGCACCGTCTTTTGCGATTAGCCGCCCTGGTATCGCCTTACGTCTTAGCCGACGCAATATGGTTCTGCGCCAGGTTTCTGGTCCTGCATGGCGCGGGCGAAAACGCCATCCCTGCATCTATCAAGGTCACGCTCTTAACGTCCCCGCTCGCGTTTTGGCTGTACATTCGCCAACTACTTTGGCCGGTGAATTTAAGTGCGCTCTACCCGGAGGCGTCGGTAAGCCAATTCTCAATGGTTCATACGGTAATTCCTGCTGCGGCATTCCTGGTGCTCGGAGCGGCCTACTGGGTATGGTCGCGGCGTATCCCAGAACTGAAGTTCGCAGCCATATGGTTTCTGCTTACGCTCGCCCCGGTGATCATGGGATTCGCCTGGATTCAGCTCCATGACCGTCACTTGTATTTGCCGTCGTTCGCAGCTGCGCTGGTGGCGGCCATTGCAATCCGGCGAGCAAGATGGCCGGCATCCGCCAATCATGACCAGGTGCAGGTGGCGGCAACTCTAGCGATTGCTCTAGTCATGTCCGTGATCAGCGCAAACGAAGCCCGCGTCTGGGATTCGGAGCTGACGGTGTTCGCACGTGCGGCAAGTGTTTCGCCTACCAACATCGAGGCGGTCGAAATGTTGGCGCATGTTCAAAGTGATAACGGTCAGCCGCAGTTGGCACTGGCAACTCTGAATCATGCATTGCAACTCCGGCCGGACTCAGCACGTTTGGCCGTTGGGCTTGCCAACCAGTACTTCGGACAGGGCGACTACGTACATGCTCGTCCCTTGCTTGAAAAGCTGACGAAGGCTGAAAATCCCGATTACCGCGCCACTGCACTCTACAAATTGAGTGTGATGGAGCTAAGGCAGAACCATCTCGACGCTGCTGAATCTCTACTGAGAGCAGCTATAAACGCGGCCCCCGATTCGGCTGGATACCGGCGATCTCTCGATATTCTGCAACGAACCAAGTCAGCTCGCGCGTTTTGAAATCCGAGCAGAACCACGGGACGCTATCGTGTATCGAGCGTTAACCATGCCGGCCAACTCCCGCATCATCGCCAATTCGGGTGCTGTCCTATTGCTGCCGTTTGTCGCACTCTGCCCGCGACCCCTCTCGTCGTTTATTATGGAACAGAAAGCGTTCTTTGCAGGGCCTGTTGCCACACCAAGGCGTAGCCCCGTGTTGACCACGAAACGGAATCGATAGATATCAATATGAAGACTGGAATCATCGGTCTGCCCCAGGTGGGCAAGACCTCGCTGTTCAAGATCCTCACCCACGCGGATATCTCCCATCGCAGTTCTAACCCGCGCGAGGCCCACATTGGTGTCGCCACGGTTCCCGACGATCGTCTGGACCGCCTTGCCGCGCAATGCAACCCGCGCAAGCTCGTGCACGCCCAGGTCGAGTACGCCGACGTGGGAGCCATCGGCCAGGAGGCCCTGAAGGAGACCGCCTACCTTGCCAACCTGCGCGGCGTCGATGCTCTCGTTCACGTTCTGCGCGTCTTCGACGACGACTCCATCCCCCACGTCGGCGGCACGCTCGATCCCGTCCGCGATATCTCTAACGTTGAGTTCGATCTCATGGTCAGCGATCTCGGACAGGTGGAAGCCCGCCTCGAACGCATGAAAAAGGATCTGCTCAAGAAGAAAACTCCCGAACTTGAAAAGGAAAACGAACTTCTCCAGCGCACCAAGGCCTTCCTTGAGAGCGAGCGCCCGCTGCGTGAAATGGAGATGACCAAGGACGAGAAAAAAGTCATTCGCGGCTTCATGTTCCTCTCCGAAAAACCGATCCTCTACGTCCTTAACATCAGCGAGAGCACCACTCTCGGAGTCGATCTGGAAGCCGCAATGGAAAAGTTCGCGCTCACCGCCTACACTCACAAGCCCAACACCGGCGTCAGCGCCATCTGCGGCAAAGTCGAAGCCGAGCTAGCCGACATGAGCGACGAAGAAGCCGCCGAATTTCTGGGCAGCTACGGATTGACCGAGAGCGGTCTCACCCGCCTCATCCGCAAGAGCTACGAACTCCTCGGGCTCATGTCATTCTTCACCGTCGGCGAGGACGAGTGCCGCGCCTGGACTATCGAGAAGCACACCCGCGCACAGGACGCGGCCGGAGCCATTCACACCGATCTGCAAAAGCACTTTATCCGCGCCGAAACCATCGCCTGGGATGCCTTGCTCGAACTCGGCTCCGAGGCCGCTGCGCGCGCCGCCGGGAAGTTGCGGCTCGAGGGCAAGGAATACATCGTGCAAGACGGCGACATTCTCCACATCAGGCACAGCGGCTAGGCGGATGCATCCCATCGCACTCAGCATCTTTCTCGGACTCACCGCCGGCGCTGCCAATGTCATTGGCGGAGCCTTGCTGGCCCATCGCGAGTGGGAGCAGCGCTATCTCAAATACTTCATGGCTCTGGGCGCCGGATTCATGCTCGCCACATCCATCACCGAGATGGTGCCCGCCAGCGTCAACATGGAGGGCGGCGAGCACGCCGGCTTCCTGGTGCTGCTCGGTTATCTCATCATTCACTTCTGCGAACACGTCGTCTCCGGTCATTTCCACTTCGGCGCCGAAACTCATCACGATGAGTTTCTCAATCATCACAAGAGCACGACTGTGCTGCTCGGCTTGGTCATTCACGCCTTCTTCGACGGCATCGCCATCGCCTCCGGCTTTTTGGTCTCCAACTGGCTGGGCTGGATCGTCTTCCTTGCCATCTTCCTGCATAAAATTCCCGAGGGTTTCACCGTCTCATCGGTCATGCTGGCTAGCGGTCAGAGTTCCATGCGCGCCTTCGCCGCCTCCATCATCCTTGGCGTCGGAACCCTGCTCGGTGCGCTCACCATGGTGCTGATCCGCCACGGCGTCGCCGTCGGACTGCCTCTCTCCGCCGGAGTCACCATCTACGTCGCTGCCTCCGACATCGTGCCGGAAGTCAATCGCGAGCCCGGAATCCGCATGCCGCTACTCCTCTTTGTCGGCGTTGCCCTGCTCTTCGTGCTTGACCAACTCTTTCACGTGCACGTCTAACGGCGTCGAGGTTGACTTCCTGCCGAATCAGGAGCGATCTTAACCGGTGACTACTTTCTGCAAGGAGCGGAGCGATGCGCATTCTCGTGGTCGGCGCGGGAGCAACCGGGGGTTACTTTGGCGGCAGATTGCTGGAGGCGAAGCAGGATGTTACTTTCCTCGTTCGTCCCAGGCGGGCGGCGGAATTAGCAAGCTCGGGCCTGCGCATTCAGAGCTCTTTCGGAGATGTTTCGTTCCCGCAGCCCGCGACGGTCCTGGCCGAAAATCTCCATGCAACATTCGATCTCATTCTGCTCAGTTGCAAGGCCTACGACCTTGAAGGCGCGATCGAGTCGTTTGCCCCAGCCGTCGGACCCGGTACGCTGATCCTGCCCGTACTCAATGGAATCAGGCATCTGGATCTGCTCGACCGGCGCTTCGGCTCGTCCCACGTTCTCGGTGGTCTTTGCGCTATCTCGGCAGCATTGGAGCCCGGCGGCCGCATTCTGCACCTGAACGATCTGCACCTCCTCGCCTTCGGCGAGCGCGACGGTTCGCGCAGCGCGCGCGTCGAGGCGATTGCGTCGTCATTTTCAGGTGCCCGCTTCGTTTCTCGCCTCAGCACGGTCATTCTCCCGGAGATGTGGGAGAAATGGGTCTTCATCGCCGCCTGCGCCGGCATCACCTGCCTACTCCGTGCCAACGTTGGAGACATCGTGGCTGCCGGAGCCGCGGACTTCCCCAGCCAGCTCTTGAACGAATGCGACGCCATCGCCTCCAGCGAAGGCTTTCCCACCCGCCCAACCTCGCTGGAGAAAAATCGGACCATCCTTACCCAGCCCGCTTCCACGCTGGCGGCTTCCATGTTCCGTGACATCGAGCGCCGCGCTCCGGTCGAGGCCGATCACGTGATCGGCGATCTGCTGCGCCGCGGTGAGTCGCGCCAAATAGCCAGCCCCTTGCTGCGGGTGGCCTATGCTCACCTTAAAACCTATGAGACTCGCCGCGCCCGCGAGTCCGCGGCGCAGAACTGAAACCTCCACTGAACGCAAAATTGGGGCGCATTCTCGTCGGATGCGCCCCAAATCATCAGGAGGTCTATTCTACTTAGAAATAGGTACGACTTTGGAGGTAGATGCTGAGTCTCTTCAAAAAGGATGCATCATTATCTGATCGGAGGCACCAATGTCGCCACGTACGACCTTTCTCAGTAGGCTGATTGGCCTTTATCTCATCCTCATCTCGCTATCCATGGTCACACACAAGCAGGCCACCGTAGATGCGATGACCGCGCTCGTTCATAATCCCCCGGAACTGTTCGTAACCGCTGTCATCGCAGTGGTGGCTGGGTTGGCGATGGTTCTTGGCCATAATGTCTGGTCAGGCGGTACGCTTCCGGTAATCGTCACCCTCACTGGGTGGCTCTTGCTGGCCAAAAGCGTACTCTTGTTGTTTCTATCGTCAGAGGCGGCGACTGGATTCTTCCTCGCCGGCCTTCACTTCCAACAGTTCTTTTATATTTACGGGGCCTTTGTGCTTATTCTCGGCCTTTACATGACCTACGGAGGGTTCAGATCAGCAGCACGCTAGGTCTCTATCCGAACGTCTAGCCGTTGTGAGTTCTGGCTTCGGCGGCAGCCAGTCGGGCGCGCAGTTGCTTGTCGCGCTCCCAGCGCGCAGTAACATCCTGCATCGTCGCGGCGGCGCCGGTGATCTCGCCTTCCGGCGAACGAACCAGGCTTATGTTGAACTCGACTGAGATCCGGCGCCCGTCCTTGGTTTGAGCTGGAACCGCCAGCAGGTCGCGTCCATACTTCGAGACGCCCGTCTGCATTACTTGCTCGTATCCCTCCCAATGACGTCCACGTTGTTTCTCGGGAATTATCAGGTCCATCGACTGCCCGACGGCTTCGCTTGCCGTCCACCCGAACATCTCTTCCGCGCCCCTGTTCCACAACAGTATTTTGCCTTCTCTATCGCCAAAGATGATCGCGAGCTGACTCTCGTCCACGATCTTCTCGCAAAGCCACTGATGCTCTGGGATCAACATATCGCTGCCTCCGTACCGGTTGCGATTCTATTCCAGCGCAGGACAAAACAGTGCCATTTTTACCAAAACTGATGCTTACAAAAGTGGCTTTAATAAGTCGAAAGCGTTACTTCATCGACCCATTCTTCCATCGTCGTCCCGCCCGCACCAATGTCCACTTGAAACTGCACGCCCATGTTATCCGTCCACCCTGTCGGCATCGGTCCCGACGGAAAGGCAAGACCGACGTTATAAGTAATTGTGCTCCCAGGCTGCTCAATCGTCAGGCTATCGTAGTGTTCATAATTGTTCGGGCTGGTTCGATGAAACTTCCAAGTCAGGTGATACCAGACGCCAGGCCGGAACTCATTGCACTTGATGCTTGTGTGCACCCACTCCTCGGCTCCCTTGTTCCACACGTCCCATGTGCCTGACGCATAGTCACACTGCGTACCAAACATATACTCAATGCCGTGGTTAAACTGAAAAGTGTCAAACTCCATCGCCCGCGCGGAACTCGTACCGCTACTTACATACACCCAGAAGTCGAATTCAAAATTGGACACCCCATCGTGCGGTCCGACCTTGTACCACCACAATCCATTCGCACCAGCAACGCCATTGATGTCGAAATCCCTACTGGAACCGTCCACCGATGGAGCCCTCTGAAAAGGTGCGGTCGAAATACTGGCATCGCTGTTCCCGCCCGCACAGGTCACGCAAGAACCCCATCCCACAGCGCCTGCTGCTCCGTCGTCCACAGCTGTGGAATTATTAATGTTCCAGTAAGTCTGACCCCACAGAGTGGTTGAAACGACGACGAGAAACACAGTAAACAAAATCTTCTTGGACACGGGCGGAACTCCTGTTACAAGCACGGACTCCCCAAGTTGAGGCGAGAGGGTACTTTCATGCTTGTTATTTCGAGGTCTTCGATGAACGTAGAAAAATGTAGGTTGGCCTAAAATACCGGTCTGAGATCCGGGCGCGAGATCCGGTGCCAAGCAGCCGCCGAACGAGCCCCGATTTTTAGTGCTCTCCGCCCCAACGCCACGAATCAATCGATCATCTGAACAAGCGACGGAGGACTGAGCCAGAGATCGTAGATCGTTGTCCGTTATTGAAACTTGGCATGACTGAATCTCTGGCTGGAATTCCTGCTTCATCTGTCCATGCACGCCGGAAGAAAGCGGAGAGAAGCGATCCCATGAATGATAGATACGCCAAGTTACCAATTCTTGCGCTCATGCTTGCTCTAGGAGTTGCAGGCTGCAATAAACCTGCAGACCAGAGCTCCCAAGCCCAGAACGCGCAGACTGCGTCACAGACCCAGAGCGCACCGGATCAGGGTGACCCAGCCGCTTCGAATATGGCGCCGGTTAGTCAGACGGCCACCAGCAGCCCGTCCGCCGAGTCTGCGCCCGCTCCGCAGCAGCAGGCCTCAGCGCCGGATCAGGATTACAGCGAAGCCTCCTACGATCCTGCCCCGGCTGAATACGCCCCGGACCCCCCGCCTCCGCTGCCGGAATATGAACAGCCTCCTATTCCAGCTCCGGGTTATATCTGGACTCCGGGATACTGGAACTATGCTTCGGCCGGCTATTACTGGGTGCCAGGGGCTTGGACCGAGCCCCCATACCGGGGAGCTCTTTGGACGCCAGGATATTGGGGTTTCAGGAGAGGCCGGTACGGCTTTTATCACGGCTACTGGGGTCGGTATGTTGGATTCTACGGCGGCGTCAACTATGGATTCGGCTATGTCGGAAGGGGCTATCAGGGCGGATACTGGCGGGGCGACGAATTCAATTACAACCGCGCTGTAAATAACATCAGTAACACCAACATTACCACCGTATACACGCGCACCATCGTCAACAACACGACCGTCAACAATACGACTATCATCAACCGGGTCAGCTATAACGGCGGGCCTCAAGGTGTCCAAGTGGCCCCGACCCCAGCCGAAGTAGCAGCCTACCGCTCGCCCCACGCTCCGCCAATGACCGCGCAGGTGCAACTTGCAAAGGCTTCTGCTGCCAATCGCGCGCAGTTTGCTTCCGTCAACAAGGGTAGGCCCGCCATGGTCGTGGCCGCCAAACCGATTCCGGCAGACAGAGGCATTGCTCCGGCTCCGGTGATGCGCCCTGCGAATCCTGTTGCGAACGCCAGTCGTCCCGAAACCACAACGCCTGCAATGCGCGAAACCAATAACCCGCATCCCGGGACTGAAGCCAGGCCGCCAACTTCCGGTCCGGAGCGAGCCCTGTCGGCAAAGCCTGAGGCCAAGCCTGCGCCACCGGCTGTTCATCCCAGGCCCGAGGCGAATAAGCCGGTCGCAAAGTCTGAGCCCGCAGCCCATCCGGCACCACCAGCCCATCCCGAGAGTCGGCCTGCGCCAAGTAAGCCTGCTCCCGAAGCCAGGCCTACCCCGGCAGCGAGGCCTGCCCCGGCTAAGCCCGCTCCCGAAGCCAGGCCTGCCCCGGCTAGGCCTGCTCCCGAAGCCAGGCCTGCCCCGGCTAGGCCTGCTCCCGAAGCCAAACCCGCCCCTAGACCTGCCCCAGCCAAGCCCGCTCCAGAAGCAAGGCCTGCCCCGGCGCCACACCCGCCCGCTCCCGCAGCCAAGCCCGCTCCAAGCAAACCTGCTCCTGCGGCCAAAGCTGCCCCGAGCAAACCGCCCGCGCCCAAGCCTGCGCCAAGCAAAGAGAAGGAGGGTCAAAAGAAAGATGAGCACTGATCTTGGTACTCTAGTGTTCTTTCCGCCGCGTTGCTTCGAGCTTTCATGTGAAGCAACGCCGGGGCCTGTCCCGCGATGAAAGCATAAAGACTGCGCCAAGTTTCCTATGGTAAACTTGCGCATGGCCGTTTATGGCTGGGTTGGGTGGTGATTTTGTTTGGCTGAAATTCGATTGCAAGAGGGCGAGTCGATTGAGAGCGCCCTTCGCCGCTTCAAGCGCAAAGTTCAGACGGAAGACATCATTAAGGAAGTAAAGCGTCATTCCTACTATCTGAAGCCCGGCGCGAAGCTACGCGTAAAGCAAGCTCTGGCTCGTAAGCGAGCACAGAAAAAAATTCGCAAAGAGCCCAAAGATTAATTGTTCTCCCAGGGCCGCTGCCATCATGCAGCGGCCCTCTTCGTTTTATCCAGAACTCGCCCTCTTTCCCCAACTCCTCCGGATCCCCATAGCTCAGTCTCCCGTCGTTACATTCCGCAAAGAGTAATCATTTGACCTTTTCCACCGTATAAGAGATTACCCTTAAGGTCGTGCGTATGCCGATATCGGCCGCATCTGGCATGATGGTGGGCAGGCTTTTGCTTAGGACGAATCGCAGATGATGGAATTTCATATCTCCAGGGCCGCACGCAACCGCTATCAGTTCGCGGAAACGCTCTTCTCGTTTACTGGGAATGTTGTTTTCGCAAACATAGCGGCGAGCCGCGAGTTTGCCCACCGAATGAACCTGGTGCGTGATGTGCAGAAGCATCCCGAGCGTGCCGTTCATGCCGCCGCGCTCTACGTCATGGGTCTCATCGATGAAGCCAGCCACGCCGTCATGGCGCGTTATCGCCAGCAACTCGATCCCAACGTCATGGTCGATGCCCTCTCCTTTTTCTCCGAGCAGGTCGGGGCCAAGGAGTTGGACAAGATGCTGCTCGCCTTTGTCCAGCAGTTTCCCGGCAGTTCCGTCTATCGTGGCCAGCAAACCCCAGGGCAATGGCTGGCTTCCTCCACCGCCGGAGTCCCGCACCGCGCCGCCGCCATCGAAGAGATGATGCTGCTCTGGATGGCGAATCGTAACGCCGCCTTCCGTCCCTTTGAGGAACTCTTCGAGGACAGCATTCTGGTCGAGAAGACCGCCTACCGCCGTGTCGCCGAGCAACTCCCCGCCTACTTTGCCACGCGCCCGTTGATCCCCGTCGAAGGCGCTGCATCGGTGAATCTCTTTGACCTGCTCCGCGCCCCTGCCGTTTCTGCTCCCGGCTCTTTGAGCGACCAGCTTTCCGTGATCCGCAAGCAATGGAAGTCTCTGCTCGGCGAGAGCCTGGAGCGCTTCCTGCTCATCGCCGGTGACATCCTCCATGAAGAGGAACTGGCGATCTGGATGCGCTTCCATCCTCCCAGCCCAGAATCCGAGGCCGCCGCCCGTGCCGCCGCCGCCAAGGCCGCTGAAGATGCCGCCCGCCGCCGCCGCGAAGCCGGAACCCAGCAATGGCCGGGCATGACCAGCCACTCCGAAGTCCCCGTCTTCGGCGACCCCGCCCACGAGTACGAAAAGTTCAGCGCTGACGTCGACTGGATGCCCACCACCGTCCTGGTTGCCAAAAGCACTTACGTATGGCTCGCCCAGCTTTCCAGAAAATACGGTCGGGCCATCGACCGTCTCGATCAGATTCCCGACGAAGACCTCGACGCACTGGCGCGGCGCGGTCTGAATTCGCTCTGGCTCATCGGCATCTGGGAGCGCAGTCGAGCCTCCCGTACCATCAAGCAACTGTGCGGCAACCCGGATGCCGTCGCCTCCGCCTACTCGCTTTACGACTACCGAATCGCCGACGATCTCGGCGGAGAAGCCGCCTACATTACTCTGCGCGATCGTTGTTATCGGCGCGGACTCCGCCTCGCCAGTGATATGGTGCCCAACCACATGGGCATCGATTCGCCCTGGGTCGTCGAGCATCCCGACTGGTTCATCTCGCGCCGTGACGTGCCTTACCCCGCTTACAACTTTGACGGCCCCGACCTCTCCCCCGATCCGCGCGTCGAGATTAAGATTGAACTCCACTACTACGAGCAGACCGACGCTGCCGTGGTCTTCCAGCGCCGTGACCGCCAGAGTGGAGAGACCCGCTACATCTATCACGGCAACGATGGCACCAGCTTTCCCTGGAACGATACCGCCCAACTCGACTACCTCAATCCCGCCGTGCGCGAACAGGTCATTCAATCCATCCTGCACGTCGCGCGCCTCTTTCCGGTGATCCGCTTCGACGCCGCCATGACTCTGGCCAAGCGGCATTTTCAGCGCCTCTGGTTCCCCAATCCCGGCAGCAGCGGAGCCATCCCCTCACGCGCCGAGTACGCCATGTCCACCGCTGAATTCAACCGGCTCATGCCCCACGAGTTCTGGCGCGAGGTTGTCGATCGCGTCGCCGCCGAAGTTCCCGGAACCCTCCTTCTCGCCGAAGCCTTCTGGCTCATGGAGGGATACTTCGTCCGAACTCTCGGAATGCATCGGGTCTACAACAGCGCCTTCATGAACATGATGCGCGACGAGGAAAACGCCAAGTACCGCTCGGTAATCAAGAACACACTAGAGTTCGATCCTGACATCATGAAGCGCTACGTCAACTTCATGAGCAATCCCGACGAGCGCACCGCCATTGATCAGTTCGGCACCGGCGACAAGTGCTTCGGCGTCGCCACCCTCATGGCCACTCTCCCCGGATTGCCGATGTTCGGCCACGGCCAGATCGAGGGTTATACCGAAAAGTACGGCATGGAGTACCGCTGGCCCCGGTATCAGGAAGATCCCGACCCCTGGCTGGTTGAGCGCCACGAGCGCCAGATCGCTCCCTTGCTGCATCAGCGTGCGCTCTTCGCCGAGAGCGGCAACTTCCTCCTCTATGATTTCTTCCACCAGGATGGCGGCGTCGATGAAAACGTCTTCGCCTACTCCAACCGCCGCGGCGACCGTCGCGCCCTGGTGCTCTACAACAACCGCTATTGCTCTACTCGCGGAACCATCGACAACTCCGCCGCCTATGCCGATAAAGGGTCCGGTCATCTGCGCCAGCGGCGGCTCAGGGAAGGTCTTGAACTCGCGGTTGATCCCGCCCTCATCGTCGCCTACCGCGACTCGCTGACCGGTCTCGAATACCTGCGCCGCTCCGTCACTCTGGCCGAGCACGGCCTCACCATCGAACTGCATGCCTACCAGTGCCACGTCTTTCTCGACTGGCGAGAGTTGCGCGCAACCGCCGAAAAGCCCTGGGATCGCCTCTGCGACCATCTCAATGGCCACGGCGTCGCCAATTTAGAAGACGCTCTCATTGGCCTCGAACTGCGGCCCGCGCACGATGCGCTTCGCCGTCTGCTTGATCCGGCTCTGGTGCGCAAGTTCGCCGAACTCTATGACCGTGCTCCTGTCGGCCCCGAGAAGTCCAAGGCCCTCGAACGCGAGCGCGAAGATTTCGCCGACACCGCCTGGAGGCGCGGCCGCGAATTCCTCCGCGAGGCGCAGACCTTCTATCGTGGCCACAACGACGGCTCTGTTGTTCGGGATAATGCCCAGGATTTCACCAATCCAACCGCCATGTCTGCCCGCTTCCGTGAGCGTGCGCGCGCTGCCCTGCGAGTTCCCGCCTTGGAGAAGCTCTTCCCCCAGCCATGGCCCGCCGCGGCCCGGCGCGTCCTTCCCAGTCTCAGCCCACAGTTGATGTCCACCGAAACCTGGGGACCTGTCCTCGCATGGTCCATCCTCGAACTCCTCGCCGAATCCATCGACGTCCAGAGCCCGGAGCGCGCCGCACTCGATCTCTTTGATCGTCTGCGCCTGCGCGAACCCTTGGCGCACGCCTTTGAGGCTCTCGGCTTTCCAGCCGAGGAAAGCTGGCGCGTCGCCGCCCGTATCAAGGTCGCGCTGCTGATTGAAGCCAAGGTCTTCGCGACATCGGAACAAGTGGAAATGCCGGAGGATTTCGCCGCGCCGCTCATCCCCGTTCTCTCGCCCGCGCTCTGGCAGGATGCCGATGTGCAATGGCTCACCGGAGCTCACACCGACGCGGGCAACTCCTATTTCGTCAAGGAATCCTACGAGGAGTTGCTCTGGTGGCTCCAACTTCCGGCCCTGTGCAAGCTCGCCGCTCAATCCATGCCGTCACGCGGCAAAATTCAGGAGATTGCCAACGCTGTCACCGCCGCCATTACCACGGCCGCTGCCGCCAGCTATCGAATTGATGCATTATTCGAATGCGTCAACACCGTGCCAGTAGCAGTGAATCCTGCTACTCCAGTGGTGATCGCCTCAGATGAAAAAGCTGAAGAGACAGTTGACGACAAAGCGCCTGCGCCTGACGCCGGAAAGTAGAAACGAATGCCCGACCCGAATCGAATCCGCGCCATGATCCTCACCGTCAGCGACAAGGGCTCGCGCGGTCAGCGCGTCGACCAGAGCGGTCCGGCGTTGGCGCATTGGCTCGTTGAACGCGGCGTCGAAATCGCCGCCTCGGCCATGGTCGCCGACGAGCAGCCACTCATCGCCCGTGCCCTCCAGCAGTGGTCTGACTCCGGCGAAGCCGATCTCATCCTCACCACCGGCGGCACCGGGCTCTCGCCCCGCGACATTACCCCGGAGGCGACCTTGCAGGTTCTCGATCGCGTCGTCCCCGGATTCAGCGAGGCCATGCGCGCCGCCAGTCTTGCCAAAACTCCCTTCGCCATGCTCTCCCGCGCCGTCTGTGGGATTCGCAATCGCACCCTGATTTTGAATCTCCCCGGCAGCCCCGCCGGTGCCGTAGAAAACCTCGAAGCCGTCTGGCCCGCCGTCCCCCACGCCATCCACAAACTCCAAGGCGACCCCACCGACTGCGTCCCATTTCAAAAGTAGCGTCGCAGATTCGTCCTACTCCGGTTCTGGCGACCGCACGTCTGTCACCTCAATAGCAGACGCGTAACTCTCGTTTACCGCCGACGGAGGCGGAACGGCCTCTACCGGGAGCAACGCAATCCAACGGGCGCTGGCCGCCTTCATCCACAGCCTCGAAGCGATCTGCGTAATCGTCACCAACTCCAGCACCAGAAAACTTCTGCCCATTGCCGCATGGGGCAGATATATCCACACGCCCACCCCGGCCCCCAACGTCACCACCGCGAACCATCCAATTCCGATATAGCCGGCAAACAGCTTGCCCGAGCGCAATGCGAGTCTCAAGCTGCGAGCAAGCCCTCGCAAAATTTTGTGCTCATCGTCGCCGATAACGCCGCTCACCATCCAGGCCTGCGTCAAGTCGAACCACATGCGCACCCACAGCGCCACCACAATGATCACCAGTTGGCCTGCAACGTTGACAAAGAATCCCAGTCGCTCCTGCGGAGCATCGCGTGACAGCGTCTCCGCATAGCCGGAAAGTCCACCCCCTGCCGCCATCAGCAAGCCGAACGGCACCACCGAATACAGCCCAAGCCGGAGCATCCGCCAGAAGAACAGCCCGGCGTTCTCGAAGAACTCCGCCCGGCTCAGCTCTCTGTCTTCCAGAAACACCCTCAGCACGCCGCCGTCGATGAACAACAGGTACACCACAAATATCAGCGCCGCAGAAATCGCGCCCGGAGCCAGCGCCCGTGTCGAAACATCCGGACGCTCCAGCATCAGTGCCAGCGTGCCAACGTCAAACCCCGTCACCAGCTTTGTCGATTCCAAACTGTGATCCAGCACCGCGCTCAGCGTCGCCCGCGCCGGCAGCGAACTCAGCCAGGCAATCACCAGGTTCATCACAAAGATCCACCACAACATGCGCTGATGACGCCACACCAATCCCGCCGAACTCCGAACACTTCCGTTCATCGCGTCTTTCTCCTGCAGTCAACCTCTAAGCCAGCCAGCTCAGCGCCTGCTCCAACCACTGCGTCAGCAGCGTCCAATATCCTGCAAGCTTGCCGCTAGCCTTGCGATCCGTCTTCTCGGTCCAGCTATTGTTGAACGGATCCCGGTCCAGCAAGTAGCCGTGATCGGGATCGATTTCGGCCGAAACCAACTTCGCCTTTCGCTCCCAAGCAAACCGATGCCAGCGATCCGTACCGTCCCAGCGTTCCCGCACCGACGAGCCATCGTCGAACTTCGCCTCCAACACCACCGGCAAGTCGAAGTTGCCGCGCCGCAGCACGACCACTTCGTTGTCGTAAACCGTGACTCCCTTTTTCTCATCCTTCTCGTCGTACCAGTCCAGTCGCTCGGCGCTTGCCGAAAGGATGCGATCGTCCAGCGTCTCGGTCCCGTAAATGGCTTGCTTCCAGTACCAGTCCAGATCCTTTCCCACGGCCTCGTTCATGGTCGCAGTAAAATCCTCCGGCTTGGGATGCTTGAACTTGTAGCGCTCAAAGTAAACCCGTAGTCCGTGCAATACCGCTCTCTCGCCGATCAGGTTCTCCAGCGTCAGCATCATCAGCGCCGTCTTCGAATACGTAATCGCCCCATACGAGCCCCCATCCAAAAACAGCCACGCCGGACGCGACAACGGATCGCGGTCGGCCAAGGGTACGTAGCTTATCCGGTCCAAGCCGCGCTCGCCCAGCGTACCCAGCCGCGAGTTCAAGCTTGACGTCCCCCGACCATAAAGCGCGTCCATAATCTTGGCTTCCATGTACTGGTTGATGCCCTCATCCATCCACGCATCTTCGAATTCATTGGTAGCCACCATGCCATACCAGTACTGGTGTCCGAACTCGTGCTCCACCACGCTCTCAGGTTCCAGCACCGCTTTCGGCATCCACCAAGACGTTTCCGCCGTAATCAGCGTCGGATACTCCATCCCGCCCGCCGCGCTTCCGCCGTGCGGAGGATCGACCACCGTGATCTGCGGATACGGGTACGGCCCAATCCACTCGTCGAACTTCCGCATCGTGCCCTTCAATGCCTGCAGGTAGCGTGGCGCGCTGGCCATGTGGCCCGGTTGCATCAGCATCCGGATCTTCACCGTCCCGCCACTCAGTCTGATTGACTCTTCCACGACCTTGGTGCCTGGGTCGGCCGTCCACGCAAAGTCATGCACGTCCTCGGCATGGAAGCTCACCGTCTGCGTTCCATTGCCATTGTCCTTGGCTCCGGTCTGCACGCCGCTGGAGCCCACATTCCACTTCGCCGGAAGTGTCAGCTTCACGTCGAAGGTGCCGAAGTCGGCAAAAAACTCCGTTGATGCGTGAAACTGGTGACAATTCCACGCCCCGTTCTCCCACACTCCAACCTTCGGAAACCACTGTCCCGCCATCAGAAAGTCGCGCTTGTAGCCGGTGCGAGCCAACACCTCCGGAAACTTGGCCACAAAGTGAATCCGGAATCGCACCCTCTCATTCGGCGGCAGCGGCTTGGGCAGTGCGATCTTCAAACACCGTGCGATCGTCTGCATTGCCGTCGTCGGGCGAGATAAACTTCATCTCCTTGGTCACGTCTTTTGCTGCGTCCTTGCCCCCATCGCCGTTTCCCAAAATCTCCAGCGACTTCACCTCGTTCGAGCCGAAGTGCTTTTTATCCCAACCCGCTCCGCTCTCCGAATCGCGCTCTCCGCCATGCTCGGCTTCCGTCATCCAAGTCGATTTCGGCTGAAACGCATTCAGATACAGATGAAAGGGAAACTTATCCAGCGTAGTGCCGGTGTGGTTGGTGTAGGTCAGAACTTCGGTGGCGTCCAGCGTGTGCGTCTTTCGGGTTGTAAGCGCCCTCGATCTGGTAGGCCACCACACGTTCGCTCAGCGCTTTGGTTTGGGCGGCGGCGCCAATGGTCAGGAACACCACAACCGCGATCAGGCAACTGCGCCAGCAACGAATCTCCATCAGCTCTCCTGGATACCGAATGTTCCGCAGCCCGGAGCGGCATCCGTCACCGCGTACCCGGCTGCAAAGCTCTCTTGGCGAATGTCGAGCCCGATACATCGCACCGCATGAGCCACACAGCATATCAAGCTTCTGAAAAAGATGATGTTACCGGGAGCTTCGTTGCTATCTCGCCTTGCTCCTGCTCCGCCTTTGACCAAAACTTTGACGCCTTCGCACTCCGCTTTCGGCTAAACTGCTCTCATGCGAGTGCTAGGGGTAGACTGTGGCGGCGAGTACACCGGCTTCGGCGTGGTGCAGGGCGACGGCCCCTCGCTCACCTGCCTCATCACCGGAGCGATCCGCCTCAATCCGCGCGAAGCCCTGGAAATTCGCCTCAAAAGAGTATTCGACGGCCTCTCTGAATTAATTGTGCAACACCGGCCCGAGGTCGTTGCCATCGAGGATGTCTTCTATTCCGTTAACGCCAAGAGCGCGCTCAAACTGGGCCACGTGCGTGGCGTCGCCATGATGGCGGCGGCGCAGAATGGTCTTTCCGTTGTCGCCTATGCGCCGTTGGCCATCAAGTCTGCCGTCGTCGGCTATGGCCGGGCGGAGAAGTCGCAGGTACAGGTCATGGTGGCCCGTCTGCTCCACCTCGACCAAATCCCACAGCCCGCCGATGCCGCCGACGCCCTGGCCATTGCCATCTGCCACATTCACACCGCAGCCACCCTGCTCCGCCAGGCTGCGTCCCCCCGCTGACCGCCCCGCAAAGCGGAGGATGCAAGTCCGTACCCGTCGTGACCTCGCCCCGCGGCGGCGAAAGCACACGTCCTCACGCCGCCTTATTCTGCAATCTGCATCCCTCGGCCAAGCTCAAATAAATCGCATCTTCCTCTTCGCGATGGAGTTCATACTGTAACTAGTAGAGGTGCGGCCATGTTCATCACAAGAGTCCGGCTGATTTGCTTCTGCTTCGCGCTTTTTCTTTTTTCAGCCTCCCCGTCCTTTGCCTCAGGCGCTCGCGTGGTCCGTCTCAGCCTCGTCCAGGGAGACGTGCAGATCGATCGCAATGCCGGCGATGGTTGGGAGCAGGCCATCGTCAACATGCCCGTCATTCGCGGAGCCCGCATCTACGCCGCCCAGAATTCCAAAGCCGAGCTTGAGTTCGAGGATGGAAGCAATGTCCGTCTCGCCGGTCCGGCGCAAATCTCCTTGATTGAGCTTTCTTCTGCCTCCACAGGCACTCCGGTAAATGCGATCCAACTCGATTCCGGAGAGATTTACGTCAATGCCCGCCTTCGTAATCACGATGACTTCCGCATCTCCGCCTACAGTGGCGAGTCCTTCGCCATCACCAAGCCCTCGCACCTGCGCTTTACCGTGAATGAACAGACCGCATCGCTGGCCATGAGCGACGGCGAAGCCATCGCCCAGAGTGCCAGCGACCATGCCGCCATCCATAGCGGCGAAACCTATAACTACATCCTCGGCCAGCCCGCCAGCGCCGCTCGTTTAGAGAACGTTCCCGCCCAACCGGAGGACGCCTGGAATCAGCAGCGCAACAGCTATAACGATCAGAACGCCGCTGCCGGAGCCCAGTACTCCGGCAGCGACGATGCCAACGCCCCCGGCGTAGCCGACCTCGGCTATTACGGCAATTACTCCGATATCCCCGGTTACGGCGAAAGCTGGCAGCCAAACGACGTCGGACCCGACTGGGATCCCTTCGACAACGGTGCCTGGAGCTACTATCCCGACTGGGGCTGGACCTTCGTCTCCGCTTACCCATGGGGCTGGGCGCCATTTTATTGCGGCAACTGGTTCTACCTCCACGGACGCGGCTGGTGGTGGCGTCCTGGCCCCTGGGGTGGTCCCGGTGGACACCCGCGCCCGATTTTGGCCGGAGCCCCGAAGGGCTTTGACGCACCCCATCCTCCCGCTGACGTAGCCCACGGCACGGTAGCCGTCGCAGGCTCGCATCTGAAGGTTGGCCCCATCGGCACCACCCACGCCTCTGCCGCGCCCATCAGCGGCCTTGTCGGCAAAAGCGCATCGGGCACCACACCAGCCGCCGGTCTACGAGCTGACGCTGCTTCCAGGCCAGTCCACCCCTCCGCCGCATCGAACTCCGGCACCGTCTCCATCACTGGCCAGAAGGGATCGTACATACTCCATAATTCCAGCACCAGCCGCAACGGCTATGAAGTTCATCGCCCACCCGCCAGCCTTTCGGTTCCGCGCAGCGTATCGGCTCCTCACAGCTACCTCTACAACAGCTACGCCTATACCGGCAGCTCCGCTCCGCACCTCTACAACGCTCCCGTAGCTTCATCTGGTCGCGCGTCGAGCCCACCTCCCGCCATCGCTGCTCCGCACGTCAGCCGCGGCGGCTCCGGTGGCGGCTCCATTCATAGCGTTGGAGGTGGTGTTTCTCACGGTGGAGGCGGTGGAGGTCGTCGCTAACCCGAGCCAGCAACAACAAGGCGGCCCTCTTCTAGTAGGCCGCCTTTTCTTCCTCTGAAATAGAAAAACCTCGGGTGCCCCATCTTCGCCGCACCGCTTTTTGTGCGCCTAAGATGGGAAGCAACACCGTCCCCCAAAAGCTCTTGCACTTGCCTCTAAACCCTGCTCAGCCTCAGAGCCCTCACACCACCGCGACCCCCGCGTACCCCACAACATGGCTACGGTCGCCGGAAACATCTCCCGATGTCGCATACTTCACCAGCTCGGCTGAACTCGCTCCCAGCCGCAGTGCTGCCGTCAGCATCGCCACCGCCGGCCCGTATCCGCACATCGAGATATTCTGGCTCCGCACGGTCTGGAACAGTCCGCTCGGCTGCAACCCCAGCACCTGCTCCAGCGCCAGAGCATCTTTCACCCGCGTCTCGGCGTCGTCCTCGTAGTGGTTCATGTCGCTAGAGGCGACCATCAGCACTGGCTCGCCGCACTCTGCAATCACCTTGGCCAGCACCACTCCCAGCGCCGTCAGCACCTCGAACTGCCCCGTCCCCACCGTAATCGGCACAAACGCCAGATCCTTCCGCAGCGCCAGCAGAAATGGCAGTTGAACCTCCACTGCGTGCTCGCGCTCCTGCGCCGCCGCGTCCTCGCGCAGCAATGGGAACGCCTTCTTCAGCGCCGCCGCCAGCGCCTCGTCGATCGGTGCATCGCCCATCGGTGTGCGGAAGCTGCCCACGCTTGTGATTGCCAGCGGCTCGCCCATTCCCGTGTGATTCGGGCAAAGCACAATCACCCTTCGCGGAACCTCGATATGCGCATACACCGCTCCTGCCACGGCTCCCGAATACACATACCCCGCATGAGGCGCAATCACCCCCAAGGCGCGTACACGCTTGCCGCCGCTGGCCTTCTCTCCGCGCCGCAGAAACTCCTCTACCTCGTGCAGCAGCTCCGTCCCCGATTGCGGATAAAACTGCCCGGCCACCGCTGCTTCTCGGACTTCGCTCATCGCAGCACCATCCCTCTCCTACGCTTTCAACTCCCGATACAACCGCGCCATCTCCGGCAGCGGAATCGCCTCGGCCCGTGTCGTCGGCGCAATCTCGGCGCGTGCCAGTGCGGCCTTGGCAATCGCCTTATCGTAGGCCAGTTTCAGGTTGTTGCTCACGGTTTTTCGCTTTTGCGCAAACAGCACTTTCAAAAACGCAATGAACCCCGCCTCGTCCACGCCCAGCTCGGCAAAGCGCGGCTGCATCTTCATCCGGAAGACCGCCGACCGCACCTTCGGGGGCGGATCGAACGACTCCGGTCCAAGCTCAAAAAGCTTCTGCACCGTGCCGTACAACTGCGCCGTTACCGAGAGCAGTCCGTAGTCCCGGCTTCCTGGCGCAGCCACAACCCGGTCGGCCACTTCCTTCTGCACCATCAGCACCAGGTTCTCGATCCGGTCCCCGGCTGCAAACAACTTCAGCAAAATATCGCTCGTGATGTAGTACGGCAGGTTTCCCACCACATCTGCCTTAAACAGTCCCGTCGGGCGCAGATCGCGCAGCGGTCCCGGAGTCGAACCCAGCACCGTTCCCAGTTCCAGTTGCAGGATGTCGGCCTCCAGAATCTCCACATTGGTAACGGTCGCAAAGCGCATCCGCAGCCGTGCTGCCAGCACCCGGTCCAACTCCACCGCAATCACCCTGCCGGCGCTCTTGGCGAGCAATTCCGTCAGCGCCGCTTCGCCCGGGCCGATCTCCACTACCGTGGTCCCGGAGATATCTCCCAGTGCGTCCACAATGCGTTGCATCGCATCCAGGTCCACCAGAAAGTTCTGTCCCAGTTTCGGCTTTCTGCTGCTCACCACTTCATTCGGCAATACCTTTGCCAAGTTTGACCGCCTTTCCTTCCGCCCGATAGACTTCACCTTGCGCGGCTTCTATTTCGTGTTCTATTCTTAGCCCCCCGCGCATCCAACTCCTGCGAGCGGAGGCCACGTGCACGTTCTGTTTGCCGCATCCGAGTGTGTTCCGTATTCCAAAACCGGAGGACTCGCCGACATCGTCGGAGCCCTGCCGCGCGCCATCGCCGGACTCGGTCACCAGGTCACAGTGTACCTGCCTCTCTACCGGCAGACACGTCTGAAGAATCCCCGTACCGTCATCGCCAGCATCACCGTACCCTTTGATGACACTTACCGTTTCTGCTCCGTGGTGGACGGCGGCAAGCAACACGGCGTCCAGTTCTACTTCATCGATTATCCTCCGTTCTACGATCGCGACGCTCTCTACGGCACTCCGCTCGGCGACTACCATGACAATCCCGAGCGCTTCGCACTCTATTGCCGCGCCGTTCTTGAGGCCGCCAAAATCCTCGGCCTGCCCGATGTCTTCCATTGCCACGACTGGCAGACGGCGCTGATTCCCGTTCTCCTCCGCACTCTCTACGACCAGGACCCCGTCCTCCACGGAATCCCAACCGTCTTTACTATCCACAACATCGGCTACCAGGGAGTCTTTTCCGCTGACACGTTGCCCCTGCTCATGCTGCCCTGGGATCTGTTCACCATCACCAAGTTGGAATTCTTCGGCAAGGTGAACTTCCTCAAGGGTGCCCTGACCTACGCCGATTTCATCACCACCGTCAGCCGCAAGTACGCCCAAGAGATTCAAACCGCCGAGTACGGCTTCGCTCTGGAGGGAGTTCTGCGCAGTCGCAACCCCAGCGTCGCCGGAATCCTCAACGGCGTCGATTACGAAGAGTGGAATCCAGCCACCGACCGCCTCATTGCCGCCCGCTATTCAGCCGAGGCGCTCGAGGGTAAGCAGGAGTGTCGCCGCGATCTGTTGCTCCGCTTCTCGCTCGATCCGGAGTCCCCCGCGCCTGTCATTGGCATCGTCTCCCGCTTTGCCGCCCAGAAGGGCTTCGATCTCATTGCCCTCGCTGCCGACCGCCTCGCCCACGAGCATGTCACCGTCGTCGCGCTCGGCTCCGGAGATAAGGATTACGAGGATCTCTTCCGCCGTCTCGTCCGCCAGTACCCAGGCCGCTTCTCGGTTAAAATCGGATATGACAACGAGATGGCGCACCGCATCGAGGCCGGAGCCGACATGTTCCTCATGCCCTCGCGCTACGAACCCTGCGGCCTCAACCAGATCTACTCCCTCAAGTACGGCACCGTCCCCATCGTCCGCGCCACCGGAGGCCTCGACGACACCATAGACTCCTACGATCTCCGAACTGGCAAAGGCACCGGCTTTAAGTTCCGCGAGTACACTCCGGAGGCCCTGCTCGCCACCATGCAAGCCGCCCTTCAGCTCTGGGCCAAGCCAAAGGAGTGGCGCAACCTCATGCTCAACGGCATGGCGCGAGACTTCTCCTGGGCAGTCTCCGCCCGCGAGTACATCAAAATCTACGAAAAGGTGCGCGCCGCCCGCCACACCGTGCTCGCCTGAAGATGACCTTTGATATCGGTTGATATCGATTTACAGGTTCTGGTTAGTCGTAAATTTCCGCGCGACATAGTCTCGCGCGCCGTCGAAAATTCATCCTGAGCGGCGCGATTGACCCCAGCGCCGCCCAAATCGCCCGCGCCGTCTCAAACTCCTCAACCAGAAATCGATTCTGTTGTGAACTTCCGAGTTGACGCTTCCGGCACCTCCCGCCGGATACCTCTCACGCTTGTGTCAGAATGAAGCGCGATGCCTTTTCTATTGGGAATTGACGGAGGCGGAAGCAAGTCCGCTGCAGCACTGTCGGATGGACACACCGTGCTCGCAACCCACACAGCGGGCGGATGTAATCTCAACGTCATCTCCAGCGAGCAAGCCCGCTGTGTGCTTGGCGAAGCCGTCGGTGGCGTGCTCTCCTCCGCCGGAGTTTCCGCAGCCTCGGTAACCTTCGTCTGTGCCGGAGTTGCCGGAGCCGCCTCACCCGAAGTCGCGGCAAAAATCGCCGATCTTCTCGCCGAACTTCTCCCCCACGCCGCTATCCACGTGGTTCCGGATACCGTCATTGCCTTGGAAGCTGCCTTTTCCGGTGGCCCTGGCCTAGTCTGCATCGCCGGAACCGGCTCCATCGCCTTTGGCCGCAATGAGCGCGGCGAATGCGCCCGCGCCGGCGGATGGGGCCGCCTCGTCTCGGATGAAGGATCGGGACACTGGATCGGCCAGCATGCGCTCTCGCAGTGCCTGCGAGCCCTGGACATGGGCCGCAGCAGTACTCTCGTCACCAGTATCATGGTGCACTGGCACATCGCCACACGCGAGCAACTTGTGCAGCGCTGCAATTGCCGGCAGCCTCCCGGCTTCGCCGATCTCTTTCCTGTCGTGCTCGCCGCCGCCGACGCTGGCGACCCCCTCGCCTGTGAAATTCTCGCCGCCGCCGGAACTGAACTTGCCCGGGTTGCCCAAATCGTCTTGCGTCGCCTGTGGGCTGGCCCCGCCAGCATGGAAATCGCGCTCACCGGCGGCGTCTTCCTCAACTCTCCCCGCATCTGCCAGCTCTTCACCAACGTGGTTCGCAGCGACCGTCCCGAGGTTCAAGTTCACCTCAGCCAGCGTCAGTCGTTCGAGGGAGCTCTGTACCTCGCCGAGCAGGCCAAACACCGTGCACTCGCCGTCTGATAAAATGCGCCAAGGAACTTGCCACTCCCGAATCTGCCGCAAAGTCATGTCCTGAAGTCATGCCAAACCACAAGCCCACTCGCTTCGCCACTCTCACTGAATACGTTTATTGTCTGATTGTCTTCCTGTCCATGGCGGCTTTATGCAGCGGTGTGTTCTGGTCCCTTGCCCCCACCCTGGCCGAGCAATATTGGTACTCGTTCACCAAGCACGTTCCCAGAACTCGCGTCTTCGTCTCCCAACGTCCAACCGATTGCCTGTTGGACCGTTCCGGAGCCAAGCGCTGCCATTACGAGAAGCTGGTAGAAGTCGGCAAGGATACCGCTGGCAACACTCAGGTAACGGTACACTGGCAAAAAGTGTCGGACTAACCTGGCGGGTGTGTCCAATCTGGCGTCTCCCGCCGGAAGAATTCCAGAATTGCCTCCGCCTGCTTCGTCGTCACTACAGAGGTCAGTGCGGCGAAGTTCGCCTGCGTCACCGCCCGCAGTGAGCCAAAGTGCTGTAGTAGTCTTCGCGTTGTCAATTCGCCAATCCCCGGCACATCGCGCAACTCCGTCGCCCGATCCCTTATCTGCCTCCGCTTGCGGTGGAAGGTGACCGCAAAGCGGTGAGCCTCGTCGCGAATCTGCTGAATCAACAGCAGCACCGGCGAGTGACGGTCCAACCGGATTGGCTCGTCCTCCTGCCCAAACAGATACAGCAACTCCTCTCGCTTGGCGATCGAAGCCACTGGCTGCGCTGCTAGTCCCAACTCCTCCAGCGCCCGCGCCGCCGCGTGCAACTGTCCCACTCCGCCGTCGATCAGCACCAGCGAAGGCATCGACTGCTCTTCGTCCCGCACCCGCTTGTAGCGCCGCGTCACTACCTCGTACATCGACTTGAAGTCGTCAATCCCCTCCACCGTGCGGATGATGAACTTGCGGTAATCCGCTTTCTTCATCACGCCCTCGTGCCACACCACCATCGACGCCACGGTCTCTGCGCCCTGTATGTGCGAGATGTCGAAGCACTCGATCCGTGACGGCAACTCCGGCAGTTGAAACACATCCTGCAACACACTCTTCAACTCATCGGTTCGCGGCTTCATCACCCGGAAGCGTTGATCGTAGGATTGCTTTGCGTTATTGCCTGCCAGATCGATCAGCGAGCGCTTGTCCCCGCGTTGCGGCGCTTCGATATACACGCGCGAGCCGCGCTTCTCGCTAAGTAATTCCTGCAGCGCCTTGCAGTCTTCAAATTCCACAGGAATGTAGATTCCGCGCGGAATGTACGGAGCATCCAGGTAAAGTTGTTTCAGCAAGGTGCTGAAGAACTCGCCCACCTCAAAGCCCACTCCCGGCACCACTTCGCCCAGCTCTTCCCAGAAGAATTCCCGTCGGTCCAGTACCTTGCCCCCGCGCATGTGGAACATGTTGACCGCCAGCAGATGGTTCTCATAGTGATAGCCGAGCACGTCGATGTCATCGCCCTCGGCCGCGTCCATCCGCTGCCTCTCGTTCAACTGCGTAACCGTCGCAATCAGGTCGCGATACTTCGCCGCCATCTCGAACTGCATCTCTTCGGCGGAGCGCTCCATCCGCTGCCGCAGCAGGCCGGAGAGTTCGGTCGGCTTTCCTTCCAGGAGCAAACGCACGTCCTTCACCGCCTCGGAATAAATCTCCGGAGTCGTCAGCTCTTTTACGCAAGGCCCAAGGCAGCGCTTGATGTAAAACTGCAAGCACGGACGCGGATGATCGCGCGTCAAGTCGATCTTGCACGACGGAATCATAAAGTTGCGATGAATTAGATCGACGATCCGGTAGGCAAGGCTGGCAGGGAAGTACGGCCCAAAGTAAGTTGCCCCGTCCTTGCGCAGTTTGCGCGTCACATACACCCGCGGATACCGCTCCGCCGTCAGCTTGATGTACGGATAGGAAGCGTCGTCTTTCAGCAGAATGTTGTAGTGCGGCTGTTTCTTCTTGATCAGGTTGTTTTCGAGCGCCAGTGCCTCGTGCTCGTTTTCCACCACGATGTATTCAATATCGACAGCTTCGCGCAGCAGGCTCTCGGTCTTGGCGTTCTCGCTCGCGCCCTCGCCAAAATACGAGCGCACCCGTGCCCGCAGGTTCTTCGCCTTGCCAACGTAGATGACCTCGCCTTCCGCGTTCTTGTAGAGGTAAACCCCCGGATTGCTCGGAACCGTTTTGATCTTCTGATACAGATCCATCGTCTTAGCTCTGCCGAGTTCAGCTCTGCCGAATTTAGCTCCGCTATGAAAATTCTACTCGCCCAGGAAGGAATCTCTCCCCAATGCCCAGGTACATTCTCTGTAACTTACTGAATTTGAATAAGATGTATCGTGGCATCGCACGTGCTCCCTATCTCTTCGACTGTGCCGGGGCATCACCGCTTTAGATCGCCCAATTTCAGTAACCCGGGCCCAAGGAGCTTCTCAATGAAACGCTTTCTTCTCCCAGTTCTTGTCGTAGGCGCAATGGCCCTCACCGCAGGCTGCGCCACCAAGACTTATGTCAAGCAGCAGACAACCCCAGTGATTAACAAGATCGATCAGTTGGATGATCAAACCGCGCAGACGACTCGCGGCATCCGCGATACCGATCAACGCGCCCAGCAGGGGATTCAGGGAGTCGAGGCTCACGCCGCATCTGCCGACCAGAAGGCGCTCGCCGCCGGTCAGCAGGCCGACCAGGCTCAGCAACTCGCTTCCTCCACCAATAACGGTGTCAACGACCTCACCAATCGCGTCGTTAACCTCGACAATTATCATCCGGTCACCGAAGCCGCCGTGCACTTCGGCTTCAACAAAGCCGTTCTCTCCGCCAAGGACAAGGAACAGCTCGACGAAATTGGCGCGCAGATCCCTAACGTCAAGGGCTACATCGTTCAGCTAGAGGGCCGCACCGACTCGGTCGGCAACCCCGTCTACAACTACGAGCTCAGCCAGCGTCGCGCCGCCGCCGTCATTCAGTACTTGGCTTCCAAATACAACGTGCCCGCGCATAAAGTCTTCATCATCGGTCTCGGCAAAGACGCCCCGGTGGAGAAGAACACCACCGCTCGTGGCCGCGCCGAAAATCGCCGCGTCGATATCGCGCTCATGAGTAATAACTTGGAGCCCAATAACGCCGCTCAGCAGACCCCGGCGGCCACTGCCAATCCGCAACCCTAAGAACCACGAATAACTGTCCAGCACCAAGGCCGCTCACTCCGAGCGGCCTTTTTCTATGTTTTTCCTCCGCCCACAAAGTGGACGATCTCCAACCGGTCGCCTTCCTTCAGTGCGGTCGCACCCCAGCTTTCGCGCGGTACAATCTCGCGATTCAACTCCACCGCAACCCGGTCACTCTTCATCCCCAGCTCTTCGACCAGCGCTTCCAGCGTGGCCGCCGCAAAATTCCGATCTTCCCCATTAATCACCAGACGCATAAAGACAAAATAGCAGATCGCACGCGTCACTGAATTTTCATCTTTCTCGCGCACTGTATTCTTGACTTCCGGCAAGACGGGTTTAATATGGTGGCAACATTTTTGTGCGTTTTTGTTTCAAACATGTTGTGGCACCTTGGTTCTTTGCAATCGGCGTTTCATTCGTAATCGATTCCTTAGCCGTCCGGCGTGTGCAGGCATGAATCAGAGCTTCACATCCAGTCAGGTTTCAGAGCGCACCGGCCTCACCCCCCGTCAGCTTCAGTGGTGGGACGAGCAGGGAATTGTCGTGCCCGCCCGCCAGGGTCATCGCCGGCTCTACTCCGCCAAAGATCTCGCCGAATTAGCCATCCTCTGCGATCTGCGCCGCCGCGGTTTCAGCCTCCAGCGCATTCGCCGGATGCTCTTGTTGCTCCGTCGCGAATTCGGCTCTCGACTCGCCGATCTGGGCTCTGGTGCTCCTGGCCTCCACCTGCTCACCGACGGCGACAGCGTCTTCCTCTGCGACTCCGAGCGTGGAGTCATCGATCTTTTGCGCAACACCCAACAGCCCTTGCTAGCCATCTGCATTGGCCCGGTCCTTGAAGGCGTGTTTACCCCGGCTCCAGTGGCCGGGTCCGTGGCTCCCAAGAAACGTTCTCAACCGGCACGTGCGGCTCGCGCCACTCGTGCCATAGCCCAGTCGTAGCAGGCAGTCTTTTCACAGACTGTGGAGGTGACACATGATCGTCGAGATCAACTATCTCCCCCAGTGGATCCCCGAACAGATGAGTCCCGGAACCGTATTCGTCCTCGACAATGCCGGTGAGAGCGGCGACGAGGCTGATCCTTTCTGGGCCGTGCTCGCCTGCCCCGCCTGCGCCACCATGGGCCTGATTACGCGCAAACAGATGGCCGGAATCGTTCCCGTCATCTGCGGCTCCGAGCTATGCTCCGCCCAGTTCCATATCCACGGAGACGACATCGTTCCACGTCCCGCTAGTTGACCCGAAGGCTCGATGTCCCACTCAAGCCTTCCTTCGGCTTGAGTGGGACACCCGTTTTCCGAGTGGCACATTCGCCCGCTGTTGGCGAATGTGCCACTCGAACCGCCCTGCTTTCCCGCGCCCTCGTCGCCGAATGCACTTTCGGCACTTTCTTCCCCTGCTCTGATTTGGCAAAATGACTTCCATGAGTGATCCCAATCTGCCGCACGGCCAACTGCCGCCAATTCCCGACGGCTGCGGGATCATGCCCATCGCCGAGAACCGCATTGCCCGCGGCCCGCACCCTGAGTTGCTCGACGTTCTGCCTTCTGGTCAGCTCGCCCCGCTCGCCTCGCCGCCCGTATTAAACGACGCGCTGGAGCAGACCTATCGCCGAGTCTTGGCCCGCGCCTTGGCCCTGGCGGCCTGCGCCCTGCTGCTCATCGCCGCCATCGCCGCATCGCGCATCCAACCGACTTCCGTCCAAGCCGTTTCCGTCCAAGGCATTTTCTCGTCGCAGAGCTTCATTAGCGCTCAACTCATCTTCCGCCTCATCCTGCTCCTCCAGATACTGTTCACCAGCTTCTGCAGCCGTTACGTCGAGAAGCTCTCAATTGCCTCGGCGGCGATCTTCCTCTTCGCCTACGCCGCCTTCTGCGCCCTGGAGTTCTCCGCCCTCCTGCCGCCCGCGCCTCTGTCCGTTGCCTTCCTCTGTGCCGGGCTCATGTACGCTGCCACCGCGCTCTGGGGATTCCTCCGCCGCAGCGATCTTGCCCGCCCCGCCACCGGCTTCTTCATGATCCTGGCCGGAGGCGTTATCCTGGTCGTCGTCAACGGCCTGCTGCATACTCCCAACCTCTGCTGGTCACTAAGCTCGGCAGCCGTCGTCGTCTTTGCCGGACTCACCTCCTACTATGCTCAGCAGATTAGCGATTTTTACCAGGATTTCGACGATGACAACGCCGAGGGCTGGAAGGCTTCGGTGCTCGGAGCTCTCCTCCTGCTCGTCAATTCCGTAAACCTCTACCTCTTGCTGGCAACCTTCCTCCCCCGCCTCTTGGAGGACACACGCGAACGCAGCGACAAGTTGCGGCTCTAGTCTCTCTCGGCGGCCAATGTGGGCCTCTCGGTTCGTATCGAGGATTCTCCGTTCGCCTCTTTGCCCGTTCTGGCCCGCTGTTCTCTCACCCGCATCTCACATTTTGTGGAACTAACCCGCAGCTTGTCGGTAATACTAGGTAGGACTTCAGGTTGTCCGCAATGCCGTGAGCTCGATGCCGTTGAGTGACACTCTTTCGGAGCCCCAACTACTCCGTCTCGCCGTCTCTGGAGACGAGGAGGCTTTTGCTGCGCTTTACGAAAGGTTCAAATCCAATGTGTACCGTTTTGCCTTGCATATGAGCGGCTCGGCTTCACTCGCAGAAGACATCACTCAGGACGCCTTCATCACGTTGATCGAGGAGGGTGACAAGTTTGACGAGTCCAAGGGGCAAGTCCTCTCATTTCTCCTCGGCATTGCGCGTAACTTCGTCCGTCGCGCCCATCGTTCCCAAGCCCGCAACGCGCCCTTGGCTACCGAGAACGAAGATGGTGAGGAAGTTGAACTTGCACTGGAGAGTGGACATGACACCATCGCTGACGTTCTGCGTGGCGAAACCGTCGAACTGGTTCATGAGGCCGTTCAGTCGCTGCCTCCGCACTACCGCGAAGTGGTCGTCCTCTGCGATCTCTGTGAGATGTCCTACGCCCAAGCCAGTGTCCAACTCGATTGCAATCTGGGAACGGTTCGCTCCCGGCTCAATCGCGCGCATAACCTGCTGGCCAAAAAACTCGAAACACGCATCCAGCCCTCGGGCAAACAGGCTGGCGGAATCATTCAAGGATGTTTGCTATGAAATGTAACGACTTTGACGCTCACATCGACGAAATGCTCTCTGGCATCCTTCATCCGGACGCCAACCAGCACATGCGCCAGTGCGAACGCTGCACCTCGCACTTCCGCGCCCGCGCCGCCGTGCAGAATGGCCTTCGCCAGTTGGCTTCGGCCAAACTGTCGGGCCCCTCACGCAGAACCGATCGCGCCGTCATGGATTCCTACCGCCGCCTGCAACAGCGCCGTGCCGGACCCTCGGCACCGGCCTTGGCACCGGCTGCGCAAAGCGTTCGCCTGTTGACCTTCCCCAGCCGCACTGCGGCTCCGGCCAAAAGTCCGCGTGCCTGGCTGAGTTATTCTGCCGCCGCTGCCGTGGTTTTTGCGGTGTTAGGCTCCGGGGTCCATCTCTGGAACGGTGTTTCTACCGTCAATGCCCCCAGCGTTGCCAGCGCCCCAACGGCGTCGCAGCAATCCGCATCCGCCAATGCATCAAGTGGTGTTTCGCATCAATCCGGCCCTGCCGCCAATGTGGCCGTCAGCCTTGCCGCCAATGCGCCCGCCAACTCGGCTCCGCGGCGTCTCTGGCAGCATCCGGCCCAGCTTTCATCGCAACCCAGCGCCTCTCAACCCAACGATTCTCAGTCTGAAGCAGCCGTCCTCGCGTCATCGCCCGCACCCACGGCCCCCGCACTCACTGCCGCGGACGTGAACCACGATTCCGCGCCGCCCGCGCAGGCCAGTGCAATCATGCATCTAGCATCTTCGGGCGCCACCAGCATGGCGGGAACGGCCAACAGCATGGGTCAATCGGCCAGTTCAACCTGGCCCGGATATTCCAATCTGATGTACTGCGATCCCGTCGTCTGTTCCGGACCGATGCAGGTCGTGCATATTAAGGTTCCGGTTGGGCAGGTCAAGCCCAACTCAGGTCAGAGCGTGGGCAATGGCTTCGTCAATGCTGAAGTTGTCGTCGGACCCGATGGCGTCGCCCGTGCTATCCGGGTGGCAAACTGAGCGCCGCAGCCGGAGCCTGCAAAGTAGAATCTGTGTGGTGTGAATGAACAGGAGTTACACCGAATGAGCCGACGATGGATCAGCGCAGCGTCGCTTTCGCTTGCAGTGGTCTTGCTTGCCTGGCCAGCCCTATCCCCGGCGCAATCCGGAACCCAATCCGCAGCCCACGCCGCACCAGCCTCCGACGATAGCGTTCCGCCCATTACCGTGCAGATCGCGCCGCCGCCGATTTCCATCTCTTCCGGAATGCTTGGCATCTCCAGTCCGCTCGGGGCGCAGTCGGCCTCTGGTAAGCCCATCTACGCCGAATTCGCCATCGAGCATCACCAGAGCTTTGCCGACGGCACCCACATCTCCCGCTCCACGTTTTCCTGCATCTATCGCGATAGTCAAGGCCGCATCCGCCGCGAGTCCCAGCTCTCCGTGCCAGGTCTGGCAGCCGGCATCGCCGCCGCCACCTTCATCACCATCATCGACCATCATCTCGGTTTCGGTTTCATCCTCAATCCCCAGGAGATGGTCGCCCATCGCTACGAATTGAACGGCGCCGGACCCTCCTACGTGGCCCGCCTCAACGCCCAGGCAGGCGGCAGTGCGCTGCTCTCATCCGATTCCAAACCGCCCGCCGCTACCGAAAACTCAGCGACTTCCACCGATTCCGCTGCCCAGTGGCATCCGCACATCTTTTCCGCTCACCACATCCGTCCCGCAATGGATGGCGGCATCGGACCCGAGGCCGCGGCCCCCACCATGCGCATCGATCAGCCTTTTCTCGCCGCTCCCAACCCGGTGCGCACCGAAAACCTCGGCGAGCAGACCATCCTTGGCTTCCGCACTCGCGGCACCAGGGTCATCACCACGCTGCCTGCCGGACAGATCGGCAATGACCGCCCCATCGACATCGTCAGCGAGCAGTGGTTCTCTCCCGATCTCGAACTCGTCATGCGCAGCACCCACCACGACCCCTGGGCTGGCGAGTTCACCACCACCGTCACCAAGGTCAGCCGTGGCGATCAGCCCGCCTCGCTCTTCGAGATACCTTCCGCCTACAAGGTAGTCGACACCAATACCGAGCGCGAGCATCACATCCTCGACGGGCACGGTAGCCCGTCCCCTGGCCCCGCCCCCTGGTAGTTTGCTGTATTTGATTTAGGTGTCACCCTGAACGAAGTGAAGGATCCCCGCAACCTGCCGGGTATGATCTTCAAGCATGCTCCATCTTCGTCGTCTGCAATTTCTTCAGCCGCCGCCCGGTCAAAAACACATACTGAATCGCCGAAGCCAGCGTGAACGCGAAGACCCCATACAGCAACACTTCCCGTGTCATCCAAACCCACTCGTACTGATAAATCTTGGCTAGCAGCGCAAAGAATACCGCCGCAATCTGGCACGCCGTATTGATCTTCCCAAACAGCCCCGGACGAAAGTCCCGCAGCCCCACCGTGTACAGCAGCGCCGAAATAATCAGAATTCCCAGGTCGCGCGAAAACACCATCACCGTGTAGCGCCAGGCAATCATATGGATGGACGACATCACCAGAAACAGCGAACTCAGCAGCAGTTTGTCGGCAATCGGGTCCAGATATTCGCCCAGCTTCGTCTGCTGATGCAGCAACCGGGCCGCCAATCCATCCAATCCATCGCTCAGCCCGCCGATCACCAGCAGGATCAGCGCCGTATGGTAGCGCCTCTCCACAATGCAGATGTTGATGAACGGGATAAAGAACAGGCGCAGCAGCGTCAACTGATTCGGCGTCGTCCAGAATTCATTCTTGAATGGCATTACTCGCCGCCGCCGTCTGCGCCAAAGACCTCTTCCACGGCGCGCCCGGCCTGGGCCGCAAAGCTCTCGGCCAGCGATGGCAGTTCGCCCTCGGCTGCGTCCAGTATCATCTGCTCCACCCGGTGCATGGGGAAGAACAACGTCGATACCCCCGCTCGCTCGCCCGCTCGAATCTGCCGCGCCACATCCTCCAGAGACTCCAGCGAAACCGCGCGCACCTCCACTCCAGCCACTGCCAGCCGCAGCAGCACGCCAAAAAACTTCTGTCGCGGAGAGTGCAGCGTCAGCAGCACCCTGGAACCTTCGTCGAAGCCGGGCCATCGCATAACGATTGATTCTCACGCTTGCGGCGCCTTCTTACAAGTGCCCGTCCAGCTTCGCCGACCCTTTGACCTTCGCTTCGCTCTTTAGCGTCATCCTGAGCAACGCGAAGGCCCCCCGCTCACTGCACGTTCCCAGCGCCGCCACAGCCTTTCAACCCGCTCCCCCCCACGGCCTTCCCCATACGAAACCTGATACAGTGAAACCGGCCCATGACTTCCGCCAACTCTCCCAGACGGCTCCACGTCGTCCTCGCCTTTTCCCTGGTTTACCTCCTCTGGGGCTCCACCTACCTGGCCATCCAAATCTCGGTTGAGCACCTCACCCCGCTCCTCATGGGTGCCCTTCGATTCACCACCGCGGGCCTGCTTATGCTCGCCTTCCGCGCCCTCGGCGGACACCGCATCGCGGTCCCCCGTCGCGAACTGCTCCGCCTCGCCATCATCGGAATCCTTCTCCTCATCACCTCCAACGTCGTTCTCGCCTGGGCGGAAACCTACATTCCCACCGGCCTCGCCGCGCTGTTCATCGCCATCACCCCGCTCTGGTTCATGATCCTGGAGCGCATCACCCACAGCACCGACCGTCTCTCCCCGCGCGGAATCGCCGGAATCGCCCTCGGCGTCGCCGGTGTCGTCATTCTGCTCTGGCCGGATATCTCCGGTCACGCCAATTTCGGCACCCGCCAGCTCTTCGGCTCCGTTCTCGTCATCGTCTCCAGCATCAGTTGGGCCTTCGGTTCCATCCTTTCCAGGCGCTGGCACATGCCCATCGATCCCTTCACCGCCAGCGGCTGGCAGATGCTCTTCGCCGGATCGATCAACGGCTGCCTCGCGCTGGCCGCCGGAGACTTGCATCGCGCCACCTGGGCTGCCAACTCCCTCTGGGCCATCGTCTACCTGATCTTCGCCGGCTCGCTGGCTGGCTTCACCGCCTACGTCTGGCTGCTCAAAAACGTCCCCATCGCCAAGGTCGCCACCTACGCCTACGTCAACCCCATCGTCGCCCTCATCATCGGCTGCGCCTTCCACGGCGAAAAATTGGACGCATACATGCTCGCCGGTTCAGTCGTCATCGTCCTCTCGGTCATTCTCGTCACCGGAGCCAAAGTCCGTCACCAACCTCCCGGCCTTCGCGCAACGCGAGAGCAAGCGCTCGACCTCGAGCCCATCGAACCCAGCGGCGACTGAGCACACGCGCATCCTCTGCGCCGGACACACCCGTGCAGACCTGTCCCGCATATTTGACGGAGTTGCTATGGATCAGTCCGAAGCTTTCAACCGGAGGTGGTTTGAGGGGAGTTTGTGCTGGAGTGGAAGTGCAGAAGCCAATGAGAGCGGACGCAACGCGCAGTTACACCCCAACCCTGTTGCCATCTTCACGCTGCGCGCATGTTCGCTTCCGGCGTTTTCGTTTCTATTTTCGTTACCATCTTCGAGTCCCGCGTTTTCATTTCTAAGGTAATCATCGACCTCACAAGCTTCGACGATGCTAAGGCGAGCTCACTCATCGGTCCTAAAGCAACGTCGTCCGGGACGCTCTGTCCAGCATTGGCTTTCGTGATTAGGTCGCCTGCGATTCTATGAAACTGCTCGTGACTAGCGACCAGAACTTCAAACTCCGGCATGTGGGCATAAGCTTTTCCATTGCTATTCAGCCACATCCCGAGTTCGCAGTGATTGGATCCAGCCAGGGAAGCACTCAGGCTGCCATCCGGCTTGGATAAATATTTAGAGAGTTTCATGTACCAAGCCGCGTGGGCAGCCATTGCTGCGTCAAAATTCATCCCCCACACCTCTACTCCACTACTCCTGCCCCACGCACCTCAGATTGTTAGACGCTCGTCGCGTGTTGCATCCGTCCGATAAGAATCCAGCCCAGAAACAACCGAGATCTGCTGATTCAATTCCGCTCACACTTCGCCTCCTTCGCTCAGTTCACAATTCTGTGTTGAGGATCGACTTGAGGCTTTGATTTCATAAACATCACTGCACAACTCTGTCCAGAAAACAAAAGCGGCCCGCGGGCCGCCTCCATCTCACTCACAACTATTTTCAGCTTTACTTACGCTTCCACCTTACCCCGTCCTTCGTGTTCTCCAGCACAATCCCCTGCGCCAGCAACTCATCGCGAACCGCGTCGCTCGTCTTAAAGTCCTTGGCCTTGCGTGCCTCCGAGTGCTTCACTACCAGCTCTTCCACCTGCGCATCGCTCAGTGCCGCGCTCTTGGCCATCTCCGCCGTAGCCGGGCTGATCTTGTCCTCCAGCCCTTCCGCCTTAGCCCACTCCACAATCGACTTCACATGCGCCGCATCCTCGTCCACCAGCACGGCAAATATATCGTCGAACTTGCCCAGCGCCGCCAGAATCGCGGCAATATCGTCCTTCTTCACCTTGCCCAAGTCGGCCGCTGCGTTCACATCCCGCACCATTTCGAAGATGGCTGCCAACGCCTGTGCCGTATTCAGGTCGTCGTGCAGGCTCGCGTGCATCTCGCAGACGGCCTTCTCCGCCAGCGCCGCAATCTCGGGATTCGCGCCCTCGTCCCAGTGAGCCGTCTCCAGCCGCAGCTTAAAGTTCCTCAGCCGCTCCACCGAGTTCGCCGCCTGCGTTAGTCCGTCGAAGGTAAAGTTCAGTTGCCGCCGGTAGGGAACCGAGGTCAGCAGCAGCCGGATCGACGAAGGCTTGTGCCCCATCAGCACCAGGTCGCGCAGGGTATAAAAGTTGCCCAGCGACTTCGACATCTTCTGCCCTTCCACCAGCAGAAAGCGCACATGCATCCAGTGCCGCGCAAACGTCTTCCCCGTCAGCGCCTCGCTCTGTGCAATCTCATTTTCGTGGTGCGGAAACATCAGATCCTCTCCGCCCGCGTGCAGATCCAAGGTCTCGCCCAGGTACTCCATCGCCATCGTCGAGCATTCGATATGCCAGCCCGGCCGTCCGCGCCCAATCTCCGTATCCCAGCTCGCCTCGCCCTCTTTCGGAGCCTTCCACAGCGCAAAGTCCCGCGCATCGTCCTTCTCGTACTCGTCGGCGTCCGTACGTCCGCCGCCATCGGTAATCATCCCGGCAAAGTCCTTCTTGCTCAGCTTTCCGTACTCAGGAAACTTCTCGATACGGAAGTACCACGACCCGTCCTCGGTCTGATACGCAAAATCCTTCTCCGCCAGCTCGCGAATAAAGCGCGCCATCGCCGCAATGTGCTCAGTCGCCCGCGAGATGCGCTCCGGCTGCTGAATGCCCAGTGTCTCCATGTCTTCCAGAAACGCCTTCTCGTACTTCTGCGTATATTCGCCGATCGGCACGCCGCGCTGGTTCGCGTTGCGGATGATCTTGTCGTCCACGTCGGTAATGTTCATGACGTGCATCAGTTGGAAGCCGCTCTGGCGTAGGTGGCGGCGCAGCACGTCAACCGCGACGAAGGTGCGGAAATTGCCGATATGCCCGTAATCGTAAACCGTCGGCCCGCACGCATAAAAGCGAACCATCTTGCCGTCGGCCGCCGTAAATTTTTCAATCCTGCCGCTAAGAGAGTTGAATAGATCGAACGCCATTATCTTCCTTCACCGCAGAAATCAGATCACAACAGTGTATATGTAAAATCGCACCCTGATTCTACGGGCCCACCAATGGCCGCCGCAACACATGTTGCTGTTGCTCTTGTCGTTTCACACAGGGCCGGATGGCCCCATACTCGCCCGCTCGTCCCTTTAACCTCTCCCATCCTCGCCAAAACTGGGCTATAATCTCCCCTCGTAGGAGAGAGCGGAGTCCCTTATGCTGTCTCTGAGTTACATTCCGCGCCCGCAACCACATCGCGGCGACCACGCCGTGTCGGCTTTTGCAGCGCCAACCCTCGCAGCCTCTCTCGTCGGTTCGCGCTTCGCTTCGCCCCGCGCTTCGCTTGTCGGCTCGCCCTCGTTCTCACGTCCCAACCTCTTCTCTGGCGATTAATTCCTCATTCCATCCAGCTCTGCTTGTCGCATTCCGCATCGCACCATACACAGGCGATGCGACGCTTTATTCGCCAGCAGCTTTTCAGGAGGAACCCATGCCGCCTTCGACTTTTGCTTCCGCCGACCGCCCCATCATTCGGACCAAGCTTCCCGGTCCCAATGCCCAGCGCATCATCGCCGCCGATCTCCGCCTCATCTCGCCCTCCTACACCCGCTCCTACCCCTTGGTAGCCAAACGCGGGCGCGGCATCCTCATCGAGGATGTGGATGGCAACGAGTTCTTCGACTTCTCCGCCGGAATCGCCGTCGCCTCCACCGGACACTGTCATCCTGAGGTCGTCGCCGCCATCCAGCAGCAGGCCGCCGAACTGATTCACATGTCCGGCACCGACTTCTATTACCCGCAGTTCACCGAACTGGCCGAGCGTCTTTCGCAGATTGCTCCCATGCCTGGCCCTCACCGCATCCATTACGGCAACTCCGGCGCCGAAGCCATGGAGGCTGCGCTCAAACTCGCTCGCTACCACACCAAGCGCCAGTACATCATCGCCTTCAATGGAGCCTTTCACGGACGCACCATGGGCGCGCTTTCCCTCACCTGCTCCAAGGTTCAGCAGCGCCGACGCTTCGCGCCCATGCTGCCCGGCGTCATCCACGTCCCCTATCCCAATCTTTACCGCCGTCCCGCCGGCAGCGAGCCCGAGCAGTACGCCCGAGACACCGCCCGCTACATCGAAGACACTCTCTTCCGCGCCGAGCTTCCTCCCGAAGAGTGCGCCGCCATCGTCGTCGAAGCCTTTCAGGGTGAAGGCGGATACCTGCCCGCGCCGCCCGCCTTTCTCCAGGAGCTACGCCGCATCTGCGACAAACACGGCATCCTCCTCATCGTCGACGAAGTCCAGTCCGGCATGGGACGCACCGGCAAGTGGTGGGCCATCGAGCACTCCGGCGTCGCCCCCGACATGATTGCCGTTGCCAAAGGCATCGCCAGCGGCCTGCCGCTCTCCGCGCTCATCACCCGCGCATCCATCATGGACTGGCTTCCCGGCTCTCACGCCTCCACCTTCGGAGGCAACCCTGTCGCCATCGCCGCCGCCATGGCCACCATCCAAATCATCGAGCGCGAGGGCCTCGACAACGCCCACCAGGTCGGCGAGCATATTCTCGCCCGCACCTACGACTGGCCGCAGCAACTCCCCCTCGTGGGCGATGTCCGTGGCCGTGGCCTCATGATCGGCATTGAGTTCGTCGCCGACAAACACACCAAAGCTCCTGCCGGAGAGCAGCGCGACCACATCGTGGAAATGGCCTTCGAAAAGGGAATCCTTTTCCTCGGCTGCGGCACCAACTCCCTGCGCCTCTGTCCGCCCCTGATCGTCACCAAACAGCAAGCCGACGTAGCCCTCGACATCCTCGAAGACTGCATCATCAAAGTCGCCGCCGGCAAACACCACCGCCCAACCTGGGGCGAAGGAGCCGCCGCATAAGGAGAGCGCAACGTAAGCAGCAAGTAACGATAGGTCAAGAAAATGTAAGGAAGAAGTAGCTGTCAGCAGCGAAGATATGATTCGGGTGCCCCACCTTCGACGCGCCGCTCTTGCGCGGCTAAGGTGGGGCTTTTGGCTTTGGGCGGATGGCTTGACCTTGCCGTTGCCGTTGTTTTTACTCTTGTACTTGTTTCTGCACTTTAAGATGTCATTCCGAGCGAAGCGAGGAATCCCCGCACCGCCGCACTCGCCCTCGTGGACCCGAGCCAATTCAACCCGCGCCGGTCGTCAATCATCGATTTCTACGGTTTCGCCTGCGTCGGCCCGCTCTCTCTCCACCCTTTCCGGAACAGCTCCGGATTCTCCTTGAGTCCCGAAGGCAACTCAAACGTCGATATTTTCAAAGCTGAGTCCGATAGCTCCTCCACTGTCTTTTCGATTTCCACCGACCTCGCCGCTTTTTCGCCTTTGATCGCGTTGAAGTGAACCGTGTGCTTCTCCTTCACGGCAAGCCCCATCGGAAGCGGCCCTGTGTGGTGAAATTCAGCGAACTCCTTTGGCTCCGCCAGTAGCGTCGGAATCACGTAGTTCGGCTCTGTACTCACCGAGTCAGGAGTGCAGTTATAGTCCGGCTGATCGTGGTCGATATACCAGCCGTCGGTGATATCTTCTCCACCCGCGTTGCTATCGTCTGCCGCACGCGTCGTCGTAGTGATAAAGTGCTTCGCCTCGAATCCGAGCAAGCTTTTCCGCTCGCCTGTATCCACCGTCCGGCTTTCAACCTGCACAAGAGCGATGTGGTAGGGGTTGGACGGATTATTTTGCAGGTACTCGTGTAAGTCTGCCGCCGTTGGAGACTTCGGCAAACTGTAGCTGCGATACTCATGCGAATTCATGTCGACAAGAAATCCGGTTTTTGCCGCGCAGTTCGCAAGGCTTGAGAGTACAGGGGGCGTTAAATCATCACTCGCGTGATCCTTTCTCCGCATGCTTCCGCTCCGGTAGTAAATACTCACCAGCGGATTCGCTACTTGTGCCCGTGCGGGAGTCTCGGTAGAAACCGTGCGAATCGTAATCTTCATGTCCGCATGGCAGAGCGCGGAAGCCGCGAAAAGTACGCAAAGGATGCACAGCCGCAGATTCATTCGGTTATTCATGGCAGCTTCCCACTATGCACCGCACCGTTCCGCATGGTCAATCCGAGAATCCTGTAAAATCTTTCCCATGTTTGAAGCCATATCTCAATCCATGCTCACCCGCATGCGTGAACTCGAAGCCATCGACCTTCGCGACCGTAGCGACGGAACTCCACACAGCCAGCGTCTCCGTCAGGTCCCCTACGAGGTCGGTAAATTCATCGCCCTGCTCGCCGCCTCGGCCCCCGATGGCCCCTGCATCGAGATTGGCACCAGCGCCGGATACTCCACCCTATGGCTCGCCCTCGCCGCCCGCGCCACCGGGCGCAAAGTCACCACCTTTGAGATCGATCCCGCAAAAGTCGAACTCGCCCGTGCCACCTTCGCCGCTGCCGGAGTCGCCGAACTCATCGATCTCGTCCACGGCGACGCCCTCAAACATCTCCCCGATTTCAGCGGCATCGGCTTCTGCTTTCTCGACGCCGAAAAAGACATCTACCAGCCCTGCTATGAACTCGTGCTGCCGCGCATGGTCCCCGCAGCCATTCTCGTCGCCGACAACGCCATCAGCCACCAAGCCGAGCTGCGCCCCATGCTCGACCGCGCCCTAACCGATGACCGCGTCGACGCCGTTCTCGTCCCCATCGGCACCGGAGATCTCGTCTGCAGAAAGAAATGAAAGGTAGCTGCACGCCCCCGAGTGGCCCATGTTAGCCCGTTGTTGGCTGACGTTGCGGTAGTCGACTCTGCCTGTGCAGCTGTCAGTTGCCTCTGCTCTCACCCTTCTCCTGCCGCCCGCACTGTATCATCAAAGAGATGCCTCCCATTCTCAACGCCCAATCTCTCGCCAAAGCCTTCGGCGCTGACCCGCTCTTCCGCAACGTTTCCTTCACCGTCAACGATCGCGATCGCATCGCCCTCATTGGTCCCAACGGCTCCGGCAAGTCCACTCTGCTGCGCATCCTCGCCGGTCTGGTCGAGCCCGACTCCGGCGAAGTCGCCCTCCGCAAGCGCGCCACCCTCGCCTACGTCCCGCAGGAATCCGTCTTCGCCCCCGGCCTCTCTGTCACCGAAGTCATCGAAGCCGCCCTCGAAGGCTCCGAGGTTCCCGCCCTCGAGCGTGACGCGCGCATGCACGAAACCCTGGGCCGCGCCGGCTTCGACGACTTTTCCGCCCAGGCCCAGTCGCTCTCCGGAGGCTGGCGCAAGCGCCTCGCCATCGCCGAAGCCCTCGTCACCGCCCCAGAGATTCTTCTCCTCGACGAGCCCACCAACCATCTCGACCTCGCCGGAATCGAGTGGCTTGAACAGCTCCTCCAGCAGGCCAACTTCGCCTGCGTCGTCGTCTCCCACGACCGTTACTTCCTTGAAAACGTCGCCAGTGAAACCGCCGAACTCGCCCGCGTCTATCCCGACGGCATCTTCCGCGTCGCCGGTTCCTACTCGCACTTTCTAGAAATTAAAGAGGAGTGGATGCACTCCCAGGCGCGCCATCAGGAAGCTCTCGAAAACCGTGTCCACACCGAAATCGAGTGGCTCCGCCGCGGCCCCAAGGCCCGCCGAGGCAAGTCCAAAGCCCGCATCGACCGCGCTCACGAACTCATCGGCGAGCTCGGTGACCTGCGCTCCCGCACCCGTACCGCCAGCACCGATCTCGATTTCTCCGGCACCGGACGCCAAAGCAAACGCCTTGTCGAAATCGAAGCCCTCGCCTACTCCTTCGAGCAGCCCGATTCAAGCCTCAATGCCCGTCCGCTCATCACCGACCTCAACTTCGTCATCACCAACGGAATGCGCGTCGGCCTCGTCGGCCCCAACGGCAGCGGCAAAACCACTCTCCTGCGCCTTTTGCAGGGCGAGCTCAAACCCGACGCCGGCTCGGTTCGCACTGCCGAGCATCTCAAAATCGTTTACTTCGAGCAGCAGCGCCAGCTCGATCCCACTCTCACCCTCCGCCGCGCCCTCGCCCCGGACTCCGATGCCGTCGTCTTCCAGGATCGCGTCATTCACGTTGCCGCCTGGGCCGACCGCTTTCTCTTCACCGGTGAGCAGCTCAACCAGCCCGTCAGCCGCCTCAGTGGAGGCGAGCGCGCCCGCGTCCTCATCGCCCGGCTCATGCTTCAGCCCGCCGACATTCTTCTCCTCGACGAACCCACCAACGACCTCGACATTCCCACCCTCGAAGTTCTCGAAGAGACCCTGCTCGAATTCCAAGGCGCGCTCGTCCTGGTCACTCACGACCGTTACCTGCTTGACCGCGTCTCCACCATCGTCCTCGGACTCGATGGCCGAGGCAACGCCTCCACCTTCGCCGATTACATGCAGTGGGAGGAATGGCGGGACCAGCAGCAGCGCAGCCAGAAGCGTGGATCATCTGGCTATCCCGCATCGGGCGACGGTGGGACTGAACCGGCCGCCGCGCCCGCCAAGAAAAAGCTCTCCTACAAAGAAGCTCGCGAGTACGCCTCCATCGAACAGCAAATCGCCGTCGCCGAACGCCGTCTCGCCGTCGCCCAGTCCGTGCTCAACGATCCCGCCATCCAGTCCGATGCCGCCGCCCTCATCGACGCCCAATCCGAACTCGAGCAAGCCTCCTCCGCCGTAGACAAGCTCCTAACCCGCTGGACCCAGCTCGAAGAAAAGCTGCAATAACGCAGCTCCTTCTGCCCATTTGTTTTGAGGTGTCATTCTGAACGAAGTGAAGAATCTCCGCATCGCTTCGAGCTGCCGAGCCGCCCCATAGGCATCTCGACCAATCAACCCCAGCTCTTGAACCTTGAAGCTTGCCTTCTCACGCCGCCAAACATTCCTTTGCCGTCTTATCCACCCGCAGCCCCTCAAACACCGGAGCCCGCATCTTCACTCCGCCCTTCAGCCCCTCGTGCGTCCATTCCGTGAACTTGATCTGCGCCACCAGCTCCGGCCGCACAAAGTGAACCGTCCGCCCAGACTCTACCTTGTTCGCAAACGGATTCCGCTTCGTCTCCCGCGCCTTCAGTAGCTCAAAAATCTCTGCCTCTGTCTCGCGCGTAAAGCCTGTCCCCGCCTGCCCCACATGCAGCAGCCGCCCTTTCTTGTCGTACAGTCCCAGCACCAGCGAGCCAAAGTATTCACGCTCTCCCCTCGGCTCCGTCCATCCCCCAATCACGCACTCCTGGCTCTGCGTAATCTTCACCTTGCACCACGCCCGCGACCGCCGCTGCTCATACGTCGATTTTCTCCGCTTGGCGACGATCCCTTCCAGCCCCTGCTCCCTTGCCGCCGCCAGCAGCTTCGCCCCGTCGTCAAACTCCTCTGAATACCGCACCCGCCGAGCGCCCGTGTCGTCCGTCTGCCCGAAATTCGCGATGGCCTCCCGCAGCAACCGCTTCCGCTCCTCCAACTCCACTCCCAGCAGAGACCACCCCTCCACATGCAGCAAATCGAATGCATAAAACGCAATCGGAATCTCCTCCGGGTGCTCCACAACCGCCCTCAGTTGCAGACTCCTCGGGTGCCCCGCAACCGCCCGTTTTTGGCGATCGTGATCGTGCAGCTTCCCCACCACCGTCCGCTGCTGCATCAAGCTAAAACTTGAGCGGCCCTTTTCATCCAAAGCCACAATCTCGCCGTCGATCAGCGCTTGCCGTGCCCGCACCCGCTTCGGCAGCTCTGCCGCCAGCTCCGCAAACGCCTCCGTCAAATCGTTCTGATTGCGCGACACCAGCCGCGCCCGCCCATCTTCCACATACGCCACTGCACGGTACCCATCCCACTTCACCTCATACAGCCACTCATCCGACCGCAGCGGAGCATCCTCCACCAATGTCGAAAGCATCGGCTTCACCCCACGCGGCATCGCCCCGCGCCGTGCCCCCTTCACTGCCCCTACAACCTTCTCCCAATGAATCGACACCTGTCGATCTTTCCCCGCCAGCGCCAGCGGCCGGAGCGGCGTCTGTTGCCGCGTACCCGCCAGCGCCAGCGGCCGGAGCGGCGTCTGTTGCCGCGTACCCGCCAGCGCCAGCGGCCGGAGCGGCGTCTGTTGCCGCGTACCCGTCACTACCCTCGGATGCTTCACCGCCAGCGCCTTTGGTTCGCCCCACTGGTCCGATTTCTTATCCCCGGCGATCTCCTCCATCGAGCGCCCCGTCACCACCGACCCATCGTGCGCCTCGATCTCGTATCCACTCTCCGCCGCCTCGTCGCGATGCTTGATCAGCAGCCACTCCGTCCCCTTGCTACCCGGCCTTCGTGAGCGCATCTTTGCCAGCACCCAGCTCCCCTTCAGCTTCGTCCCGTTGAGCTTGAATTTCAAATCGCCCTTTTCCAGCATGGCGAGCGCATGGGCTTCACGCCCCTCGCCTGTCATCCCGACTTCCGGCTCCCACGTTCCCTGATCCCAAACCATCACCGTCCCTGCGCCGTAGTTGCCCTCCGGAATCCGCCCCTCAAAGCTGATGTACTCCACCGGATGGTCTTCCACCTCCATCGCCAGTCGCTTATCCGCCGGGTCCAGCGATGGCCCCTTCGGCACCGCCCAGGATTTCAGCACTCCATCCAACTCCAGCCGGAAGTCATAATGCAAATTCCTCGCCTTGTGCTTCTGCACCACAAAACGCCAACCCTCATGCTTCACCCGCGCCGGCTTCGGCTCCGGAGTCTCCCCAAACTTCCTCTTCCGCTCGTATTCCGCCAATGACATAGCTTTCTCCACCAACTCACACGCCACTCTCTTCTCTTTAAGATGCACCCTGCACTTTTCCCGCCCCATCAGCCGCTCCCGTGCTTTATCCTCTCCTGAGCAGTTCCATGTTTCGGTAGATGAGCAAAAATAGCTGACACGAGTGGATGGAAAAGAATGGACGGAAAGAGTGGACGGACACGAGTGGATGGACACGAGAGGATGGAAAAGAGTGGATGGAAAAGAAAAGTCGGGTGCCCCACCTTCGACGCGCTGCCTTTTGCGCGGCTAGGTGGGAAGCAGTACCCTCCACCTCTACAGCTTTTCGTAATTAGCTTCAGCTGAGGGCACCTTCCGCCGAAGTATTCAGTCGCAGTCAGTCCCCAGGAGATCGCAACGTGACCAGACTCGCTCTTACTCTCGTCCCTTTCATCCTAGCTGCCGCGCTCGCTGCCCAGCCGCAATCCGCGCCGCAAGACTCCAACTCCCCGCAGCCCAAAGATCAGAAGAAAGAAAACCCCGCCAACGCCGCCGTATTCGACGAGCGCGCTGCTGCTGCCGTCCTCGGCACCATCCGCAACGGACTCGAAGCTCACTCCCCGCGCCTCTTGCTCTCCGCTTTCGACGGCGACAAGATGGACGGCTTCCTAACCTTCTCGGATCAGATCGACGCCTACTTCACCAGCTACCAGAGCTTCCGCGTCACCTTCCGTATCGTTCAAACCTCGGAGGAGAGTAATCGCGGCGTCATCCTCGCCGACTTCCAAATGGAAAGCGAACCGCACGGCGGAGGCCCCATCACTCGCCGTCAGGCCCAGTTGCGCTTCGAACTGGAGCGTGGCCCCAAAGGCTGGAAGATCGTAGACTTCAACCCCCGAGCCTTCTTCTCATAGAGGTTTCAACCTGAAAGCTTGAAACCTGCGAAACTATCCCGGAAACTATCGCCATGTCCCGTCTCTACCCCTCGCGTCCCATCGTCGGTGTCGGTGCCGTCATCCTCCGCCAAGGAGAGGTGCTCATCGTTCGCCGCGCCAACCCTCCCCTGCAAGGCCAGTGGTCCATCCCCGGAGGCGCGCTCGATCTGGGAGAAAAACTCCGCGACGGCGTTGCGCGCGAAGTCCGCGAGGAAACAGGATTGGATGTCGAGGTCGGCCCCGTGCTCGATGTCTTCGATTCCATCTTTCCCGACGAGGACGGACGCACCCAGTATCACTACGTCCTCATCGACTACCTCTGCCACTTGCGCTCCGGAACCCTCGCCGCCGCCACCGATGCCAGCGAGGCTCGTTGGGCCCGTCCCGAGGAACTCCCCGGCCTCGGCATGAAGCAGGTCACCATCGAAGTCATCCGCAAGGCGCTTGCCCTCGACTCCGAGAGCTTGTAATTCCAAAGTTAAAAGACGGCCAAAAGAAAAGCGCCCCGCACTGTAGCCATGCGGGGCGCCGGTTAGCTGTGTTGGATTGGTCTGAGGCGGGCTCGCTCCACGTATCCGTTCGCAACCCAATCTGCGTCCGGTACGGATGAAACGCAACCCAGCGGCAGACTTCAAAGATACGGGAAGTCTGGCGAGTGGTTAGAGCGACGCCGCCCTAAACCTCAGCCACCTCACTAGTCACGATTTGTCTGCTACAGTCGCCTGAACTTTTATCCATCGGACCACCTCCTCTCCAGTGTGAAAGCATCCTAGACCCGCGCCGAGGGGGTTGTCAAATGGTCAATAGCGGCAAGGCAAATAAAGCAATCTTGGGGGTAGCGAAGCCGGCAATCCCTTGCGACTTTGCCAAACCATTGCACAAAACGCAACATATCGAAAACAAACCATTAACCTTCCGGTAAATCGTTGGCCGCTTCCGGCTTCCAGACGTAAGCTCCCTTTTGCGGCAGCCCAACGTGTTTCAGCACTCGATAAACGAACTGCCGTGCCATCTCTTCGAGCGAAGCCGGATGATTGTAAAAGGCCGGAATCAGCGGATAAATGGTCGCTCCCGCCTCGGCCGCCAGCGTCATGTTGCGCAGATGAATGCGGTTCAGCGGCGTCTCGCGCACGCACAGCACCAGCGGAATCCGCTCCTTCAGGCAAACGTCGGCGGCGCGCTCAATCAGCTTGGAGGCCAATCCCTGAGCGATCTTCGCCAGCGTCCCCACCGAGCAGGGAAGCACGATCATCGCGTCCGTCGGATACGACCCGCTGGCAATGTTGGCGCCGATATCCTGGTTGCTTTGAATCCGCGTTTTTCGCGGCTCCCCGCCCACTAGCTGCTGCGGCACATCGCTGCGCCCGCCCAGGCCGAGCTCTTCCACCATCACTCGCAGGCCGCTGTCGCTGCAGATAAAGTTCACGCAGCCCACGCGCTCATCGGCCTCCAGCGCCCGCAGCATCTCACGCGCAAACAGCGAGCCGCTGGCGCCGGTCACGGCGAGGGTAATCGTACGCTGTGCTTTGTCGTTTCCGTCCGGCATCCAACCTAGCCTATTGCTTTGCCGCCTCAACAGCAAGTGCAGCGCGGCTGCCGCGCCGTTCGAATGATAGGCTAGTAGCGTGGATGCAAATCGATTAAAGGCTCTGCTCGAGCAGGTGCGCACCGGAGACGTGACTCCCGATGCCGCGCTCGAGCAAATTAAATCTCTGCCCTTTGAAGACCTCGGCTTTGCCAAGGTGGACCATCATCGCGCCGTGCGTGTCGGCGTACCCGAGGTCATCTTCAGCCCCGGCAAAGCTCCCGAGCATTTCGTGGAAATCTTCACCCGCCTCGCCGCGCGCGGCAACAACGTGCTGGCCACGCGGGTCAGCCAGGAGCAGGTGGATGCGACCCATGCGCGCTTCCCCGGCGTCGAGCACAACCGGCTGGCCCGGACCCTGGTGCTGAGGCAAACCAGCGAGAAGCTAGGGAAGGGAACCATCGGAATTATCTCGGCCGGAACCAGCGACATTCCCGTGGCCGAAGAGGCGGCGGTGACCGCCGAGGTGATGGGCAATGACATCACGCGCCTCTTCGACGTGGGCGTAGCTGGACTGCATCGCCTGCTCGCGCACAGTGAGGAACTGCGCCGTGCGCGCGTGCTGGTAGTGTGCGCCGGAATGGAGGGCGCGTTGCCCTCTGTGGTCGGCGGACTTGTCGGCGTGCCTGTGATTGCGGTGCCCACCAGCGTGGGTTATGGGGCGGCTTTCGGTGGAATCGCAGCCCTGCTGGGCATGATCAACTCCTGCGCCTCCAACGTGTCGGTGGTAAACATCGACAATGGCTTCGGTGCCGCCTACGTAGCGTCCCTGATCAACCGGCTGTAGCCGAGCGGCATGTGTTCTCGCATACAAGGCGGCAAAGCGTGCGGCTGTAACTCAGGTGCTCGCGCTCTCGGGCGAAATCTGTTGCAACGCAATTCCTTGCATCCGGTGGGCCAGCGCGGAAATCTGAGTAGTGACGACTATGAACAGGAAATGCATGAGCGCGGTGGGCGAGGAGATTCACCAGACCCGGCCCTTTGCCACGATTGAAGAAGAGCTGCTGGTGTCTCTGCTGCGCACCACCGACGTGCTGCACCAGCGCTTCGAGCAGATCATCCGTCCCTTCAATATTTCCATGACGCAGTACAACGTGCTCCGCATCCTGCGTGGAGCTGAGCCCACCGGGCGCACCTGTGGCGAGATCGGCGAGCGCATGATCGCCCGCGAACCCGACGTGACCCGCTTGCTTGATCGCATGGACAAAGCCGGCTTGCTTAAGCGTACGCGCAACAGCGACGATCGCCGCGTAGTAGTCACGCGCATCACCGCCTGCGGGCTCAAACTGCTGGACGAGTTGGAGCCGAAGCTGCGCGAACTGGACGGACTGCTCAGACCGATGGGCGAGCGCAAGATTGAATCCATGCTCAAGCTGCTGGACGAAGTGCGCGAGCATGTGCGCGAAAAGGAATAGCGGAACCCGCGCGCGAATCCCAAGAACAGAACGCGAACGGATGCGAATGCTCGATGCGAATGCTCGCCGATGAGCGCCTGCCCTGCGCACTCGCGCGCAGGGCAGGCAGTAACCATGCGTTGTTTCCGGCTATTCGCTGGTCATCAGGAAGAGCGGCTTGGTGTGGAAGCTCTTATAGTGTGGGCGCAGGCGCTCGACGTTGTAATGGTCGCGCACGTTCACTACTTTCTTGCTGCCGGTCACGCAGTCGATCGGCACATCGTCATAGCGCCCATTCTTCAATACCACCAGTCTGCCATGAACCTTCCGCAGTAGCAGGTCCAGGGCAAGGGTTCCGTATGCCATCGGCACAATCGAATCGATGGCGTCCGGATCGCCGCACCGGACAAGGTAACCCAGCTTCTGGTTAAGGATGTCGACCGAATGCCCGCCGTTATACTTGGGCGAAAGCTCTTTCAGCTTTTCTGAAACCAGGTCTCCGATGCCGCCCAGCTTTTTGTGTCCGAAGGCGTCCGTGGCATGGTCCTCAAAGATCATCTCGCCGCCTTCAAACGTTGCGCCTTCGCTGATCAGCACAACCGAGTACTTGCTCGGATTGCGATTGCGGTCGTAGCTCAGCAGTTCGGTCAAGTGATCGATGTCGAACTTGTGTTCGGGAATCACGCAGCGATGCGCCGCGCCGGCCATCGTCGGCAGCATCGCGGTGAATCCGGCGTAGCGTCCGAAGACCTCAAGCACGAGAAAGCGCTCGTGCGAACCAGCCGCGGTGCGTAGCGAATTCGTCATCTGAATGGTGCGTGTGACGCAGGTGCTGAAGCCGATGCAGTAGTCCGTGCCGGGCACGTCATTGTCCATCGTCTTCGGAATCGCAATTACCTTGAAGCCTTCTTCGTAGAGGCGTACGCCGTAGCTCAGCGTATCGTCGCCGCCGATTGGAATCAGGTAGTCGATGCCAAGCCATGCTAGGTTGGCCAGCACCTCGGGCGTCAGGTCGTTTCGCTCTTCCGTGTACTTGTCCTGCAGGTGAAGAGGAACGCTGGATTTCTTAACCTTCCCGGGATTGGTGCGGGAGGTGTGCAAGAATGTGCCGCCAGTGCGTCCAGCTTTATTCACGATCTCTTCGGTAAGTATTGAATAGTTGCTGCTATTGTCGTAATCCTTCTCGCGGACAATGTCGATCAATCCGCACCAGCCGCGGCGAATTCCAATCACCTGGAAGCCCTCGCGCAGTGCGCGGATGGTCACGGCGCGAATCGCTGGATTCAATCCCGGAACATCGCCGCCGCCGGTCAAAACTCCTATGACGCCCTTCGTACTGTTCGCCATGTTTCATACCCTCGTGAGAGACAGTAACAAATAATGAGGCAGTGGTGCTACTGGGCGCAAGTGCCGGGGCGTAATGCGGATTACGCCGCCCCTTGAAGCCGTGCAGATGTGGGGAGGCCGGAACGTGCGCGCGAAGAAAAAGCGCGATTTCCGCATCGCGCTTTTTCTTCTGAGGTGACCTGTTCCTAAGCGGTGGGAGAACTGGATGCGGCCGGGGCGGAAAGTTCCTGGGTCTCGTTCGGGTAGCGTTTCAGGTCCCAGATGTCGGCGCTGTATTCCCTGATCGTGCGGTCGCTGGAGAACTTATGCGAGCGCGCCGTGTTCAAGATGGACATGCGCCGCCACTTGGCAGTGTCCTGGAAATCGGCATCGATCTTCTGGTTAATTTCGATGTACTGCGGCAGGTCCGCCACATGGAAGAAGCGGTCGCCACGATTGATCAACTCGTCGAAGATCCAACGGAAGAGTCCCGGCTCGCCGGCGGAAAAACGGTCGTTCAGAAAGCAGTCCAGCACTCTCTTGATGCGCGGATCGCGATCGTAGTATTCGCGCGAGTGATAGAGCTGATTGCGCTGCATATGCTCAATCTGTTCGGCGCGCAGCCCGAAGATGTAGATGTTGTCCTCGCCCGCCTCTTCGGCGATTTCGATGTTGGCGCCATCCCAGGTTGCCACCGTCACCGCGCCGTTCATCATTAGCTTCATGTTTCCAGTGCCGCTGGCCTCCATGCCCGCGGTTGAAATCTGCTCGCTCAGGTTGGCCGCCGGAATGATCGACTCGGCCAGCGAGACCCGGTAATCGGGCAGGAACGCAACGCGCAGAAGCTGATTTGCCTTGGGGTCCTTGTTCACCACGGCGGCCACATTGTGGATCAGTTTGATGATCTGCTTGGCGGCCCAGTATCCGGGCGCGGCCTTGCCGGCGAAGAGCACGGTTCGGGGCGTCTTCGGCGCGTCGCCGTCTTCCACGATGCGCAGATAGTCGTGCATCACGCGCAGCACGTTCAGCAATTGCCGCTTGTACTCGTGGATGCGCTTGATCTGCACGTCGAACATGGATCGAGGATCGGTGACGACTCCGGTCTCATCGCGGATGATGCGCGCCAGCTTCAGCTTGTTCTGCACTTTGACCTCGGCAAAACGCGCTTGGAAGGCCGCATCATCAGCAAAGGGCTCAAGCTTTTTCAATTCCGCAAGGTCTTTGATCCATGCGTCGCCGATGCTCTCGCAAAGTAGACGCGAGAGGTGTGGATTGGCCTTCAGCAGCCAGCGCCGCGGCGCCACACCGTTGGTCTTGTTGCTGAACTTCGTCGGCCATAGCTGGGCAAACTCCGGAACCAGCGAGGTTCGGATCAACTCGCTGTGCAAAGCCGAAACGCCGTTGACCGCGTGCGAGGCCACGATGGCAAGGTGAGCCATGCGTACATTCTTGTCGTGTCCTTCTTCGATGATCGACATCTTGCGCAATTTTTCGCCATCCACCCATGAGTAGGCGGTAAGCGAGCGCAGGAAGTTGTAATTGATGCCGTAGATGATCTGCATGTGGCGCGGCAGAACCCGCTCCATCAACTCGACGCTCCACTTTTCCAGAGCTTCCGGCAATAGGGTGTGGTTGGTGTAGGCGACCGTATTCTGCGTAATCGCCCACGCGTCTTCCCATTCCAAATTGTTTTCATCCACCAGCACGCGCATCAGTTCGGCCACCGCCAGCGCGGGATGGGTATCGTTCATCTGGATGGCAACCTTCTCCGGGAAGGCCGCAAAATCGTTGTGTACCGCAAGAAAGTTGCGCGCAATGTCGCGCACTGCGCAGGAGACCAGGAAGTATTCCTGCACCAACCGCAACTCCTTGCCTGCCATTACCGAATCGCTGGGGTACAGCACGCGCGAGATGTTCTCGCTGCCTATCTTCTGTTCGACGGCGCGAATGTAATCGCCACGGTTGAAGATGTCGATGTCGAAGTCTTCCGACGAGCGTGCCTGGAAGAGGCGGAGGTAATTCACAGTCTGGCCGTTGTAGCCCACCACTGGCATGTCGTTCGGTACGCCGACCACCACTTGGTAATCCAGCCAGCTCTGGCGATAGTTGCCGCGATCGCGCGCATTCTCAACCCGGCCATAGAGAGGGATGACGATCGCTTCTTCGGGGCGCTGAATTTGGAGTGGGGTTCCGTAAGTCTTCCAGCGATCCGGCTTTTCGCGCTGGAAGCCGTGGGCGATTTCCTGCCGGAACATTCCGTATTCGTAGTCGATTCCGTATCCGTATCCCGGCATGTCCATGGTTGCCAGCGATTCCAGGAAGCAGGCGGCCAGCCTGCCCAGGCCGCCGTTGCCGAGACCGGCGTCGGCTTCACTCTCCAGCACCTGCTCCAGCCGGACTCCAAATTCACCCAGCACGCCGTCCAGCACTTCATTCAGCCGCATATTGCAGAGTGTGTCGCCAAGCAGACGTCCCATGAGGAATTCCATGGACAGGTAATAGAGGTGCTTGGCATCGGCCTCCTGGTAGCGTTTGCTGGTGCCCAGCATCTGGTCCACGAAAAGATCCCGCACCGCCAGCGAGACCGGGATCAGCAACTCAGCCGGGGTCAGGTGATCCATCGACCGCACTAACGTATAGCGAACGTGGTGCTCGATGCCCTCGCGCAATGTCTTTGCAACGGCGGCCGTGGAGTCAAAATTAGAAAGCGGCATAAGCTGATAAAATTCCCAGAACCCACATGAATGACTACAGCGTAGCGCGTACCCCGGCTTTTGCCAAAACCGGCGTGGGCCGCCCTCGCCCCGCGATCATCACGCAGCGCCCCCAGAAGGTTGCGGAGAGTTTGCTTGCGCAACACTCTCTTCCAAATAGAATTCTACGCATGATTCGTCCGCTTTACCATGCGTCGGCTAGCCACAAACTTTACCAGCAGGGCAAGAATAGTCCTCAGCCCAATTCTGCAGACCAGGGCGAACGCAGAAGCCTTGTCACGGGTATTCCGCTCGACGCATGGCGGTACAAGCACGTAGGGCGCGCCTGCGCAGGCGCGCCCTACGTGCAATCCCGAGCGTTACTTCTTGATGGCTATGCTCAATTCCTTCAACTGCGCGTCGGTCACCGGAGTCGGGGCGTCCATCATCAAGTCGGTGGCAGCGGCTGTCTTGGGGAAGGCAATGATCTCGCGCAGGCTGGGCGCTCCGGCCAGGATCATCACGATGCGATCCAGTCCCAGGGCAATGCCGCCGTGCGGAGGCGTGCCATATTGCAGCGCCTCCAGGAAGAATCCGAAGCGCAGCTTCTGTTCTTCCTCGTTCATTCCCAGCGCTTCGAAGATCTTTGCCTGCACCTCCTGCTGATGGATACGAATCGAGCCGGAGCCGAGTTCGGTTCCGTTCAGCACCACGTCATAGGCGCGGGCGCGAATCGCGCCGAGCGCCGAGTTCGGGTCATGCTGGGCCTTCACGCCTTCGTTCAGCAACTCCATGTGGTCCTCGTGGATCGAGGTGAACGGATGGTGAGCAAAGGTCCAGGTCTCGTGCTCGGCGTCCCACTCGAAGGACGGGAAATCGGTGACCCAGAGGAACTTGTATGCTTTTCCTTCGAAGGCCTTGTGGCGTGCGGCATAGCGCTGCGCCAGCGCCAGCCGTAGCTGGCCTGCGTTGGAATAAACGGCGTAGCAATCGCGCTGATGGCGCCGTTCGGCCGCAGCATCGCCAGAGCTTGCCGCGTAGGCTTCCGTATTCTTGGGTGCAGCCACCAGCACCAGCAGGTCGTCGGCTTCGGCTCCGCACAGTTGGCGAATCTTCGCAATGGCATCCGGCCAGCTCTTTTCCAGCCGCTTGAAGTCGTCGAAGAACTTGATGACCTTGCCCTGCTTCTCGCTCAGTAGCGCCTTGTGTTCGTCGCGCTCCTTGCGCGAAAGCTCTCCCACCTTCGGCGTGCGGATCACGACCACGGGCAGCGACGGATCGATCAGCAGCGTCTCCACCGCCTCGGCTGGCAGCAAGGCTTTCACGTCCGTCATTGCCGGAAGCCGCAGGTCGGGTTTGTCGATTCCGTAAAGCCGGATTGCCTGGTCGTATTCCATCTGCGGAAAGGGCCGCTCGATGGTGTAGCCGGCGGCGGTGAAGGCCGCATTGAGAAAGCCTTCCACCACTCCGTGGATCGTCTCTTCGGTCGGGAAAGTCAACTCCAGATCGACCTGGGTGAACTCCGGCTGTCGGTCGGCGCGCAGATCCTCGTCGCGGAAGCAGCGCGCAATCTGGAAGTAGCGATCCATGCCGCCGATCATCAGCAGTTGTTTGAAGATCTGCGGCGACTGCGGCAGCGCGTAGAACTCGCCTGGATGGACGCGGCTGGGAACCAGGTAGTCGCGCGCACCCTCGGGAGTCGAGCGCGTCATGTACGGCGTCTCAATCTCGTAGAAGCCCTCGCTCGCAAGATAGTTGCGGATGGCCAGCGTAACCCGGTGGCGCATCTCGATGTTGTTGTGCATCTCCGGACGGCGTAAATCGAGGTAGCGATATTTCAGCCGCACTTCTTCGTTCAGGCTGACGCTGGCATCTCCGGGGAAAAACGGCGGCACCTTGCTCTCATTGAGCAGTTTCAACTCGCCGGCAAGTACTTCGATCTCGCCCGTATCCATCTTCGGATTGCGCGTGCCTTCGGTACGCGACTCCACCAGTCCGGTTACCGCCAGCACGTACTCGTTGCGTACGGACGAGGCGCGCTCGTGCATCTCCGGATTGCGCTCCTTGTCGAATACGATCTGGGTTATGCCCGAGCGGTCGCGCAGGTCGATGAAAATAAGATTGCCGTGATCGCGCCGACGGCTGACCCAGCCCATCAGAATGGCCGTGCTCCCGGCATCGCTGATTCGCAGATCGCCGCAGCGGTGTGTCCGCTTCAAATCGCCTAAGAAATCAAGTTGCATAATCGCTTCCCATGTTTCCGAAGTATGTTACGGAGTATGTTTCGAAGTAAGAAACTCAGTCAGAATCCGCCTTGTCCATCCTACGATAACTGGTGCCGTTGATGCAGGCACCCATTGCTTTGGCGGATTTTGTCTTTCTACCCTTGCAAATATCCCAGTAGTTCCGCGCGTGAAACCGTGGTCTGCTCGCCGCCCTTCAGCCGTTTTACAGCGAAGGCGTCCGCCTTCACCTCGTTCTCGCCCACGATGATGGCAAAGGTCGCGCCCAGCTTTTCAGCGGTCTCAAAGCTCTTCTTCAGGCGGAAGCTTTCATCGCTCACATCCACCGTGACGCCTTCGTCGCGCAACTGTCGTGCCAGCTTCAGGGCATGGCGATTCATGCCCGTGCCGAGCGGAATGACAAACGCCTTGAGCGGTTCCAGCGCCTCCTGAAGCTGCGCCTGCAAGGCCAGCACCAGCCGGTCTTCGCCAATGGCAAAGCCAATTCCTGGAGCCTTCGGCCCGCCGATCTGCTCGCTCAGCCCGTCGTAACGTCCCCCACCCAGCACCGCGCTCTGCGAGCCCAGTTCGCCGTGGGTAAACTCGAACGTGGTGCGGGTGTAGTAGTCCAGCCCGCGCACCATGCGCTCGTTCACCTGGTAGGGAACTGCCAGCGTATCGAGAATTGCGCGCACCTGCGCAAAGTGTTCACGGCAGCCTTCGTCGAGGTAGTCGGCGATCTTCGGCAGCTTTTCGATGATGGGCTGGTCGGCGGCAACCTTGCAGTCCAGCACGCGCAACGGATTCGTCTCCGCCCGCCGCTGGCAGTCGCCGCACATCTGATCCTTTACTCCCGCCAGCGCTTCGCGCAGAGCCTGATTGTAGGTCGGGCGGCAGTTGAGGCAGCCCACCGAGTTCAGATACAGCGTCCATCCCTTCAGTCCCACCGCGTCCAGCAATGCGATCAGCATATCCAGAACTTCGGCGTCGCGCATGGGCGACTCGCTGCCCGCCGACGGCGGTCCGATAATCTCCGCGCCGATCTGGTAGAACTGGCGGTAGCGTCCCTTCTGCGGACGTTCGCGCCGGAACTGTGGCCCGATGTAGTAGAGCTTTTGCAGCAATCCGCTGCGTCCCATCTCGTGCTCGATGTAGGCGCGCACCACGCCTGCCGTGTTTTCCGGGCGCAGGGTCAGCGCTTGCACGGATTCGAAGAAGTTTCCTGCGAGTTGGTTGATCTCCACTTCCGAGGACTTGACGGAGCGAACCCCTGCAGGCGTGACAATTCTCAACAAGTGGCTCTTAATCCCGAGTGCCGTCCCCCGCTCTTCAATCAGACGCTTCGACGCGTCCACCAGAGCGGAAACGTCGGACTCTGTCGCCTGCGGCCTGAATGAAATAAGTTCGGTTCGCGGGCCGGCTTTCGGTGACGCGACAAGGTCGATCGGAGAAAACCCCGCGATCAGCGCCTGATCCATCTCGCCTATAAACACCCGGTCTATGTTTTCGCGTATCCACGCCTCACGGAGCTTTGCCTTCGAGAAACGCTCTCCGTCCTCCCAGGTGAACATCTCCTTGGAGACAATGTCGGTCTCCTCGCCTACGCCACGGCAGAACAACTCGGTGGACTCAAAGACCGGGGTGCGAATCTCGTGATAGTTATAACGGGCAAAGATCTGGCGAACTCTGCGATCCACAAAGTTCCAAAGTTCGGTGTCGGGAGGCAGCAGGTCGCGAGTCCCGCGTACAGCTTTGATCATTTTCCGTTCCTTGACCGGAAATTTTGCCCATCCGGGTATGGATATTCCATCTGCCTTGCAGCCTCGCGCGCAATCGTCTGTCCGTAAATCTGAGCCACCAGGTAGAGCGCCATGTCGATGCCTGCGCGGATGCTGTTTGCGGTGGTGATGTTTCCGTCCACCACCATCGGCAGTTCGGGCAGTAGTGATGTCCGAGGATAGCGCTCGCGGAAGAAATCCACCGAGCGAAAGTGCGTCGTGGCGGTCTTTCCCACCAGCAGTCCAGCCTCGCCCAGCAGCAGCGAACCGGTGCCAACCGAAGCAAGGCGGTCCACTTGCGAAGCCATTTTCTTGAGCCAGTCCAGGTACTCCGGATGATGCATCAACGCGCGAATTCCATGCCCTCCGGGAACCAGCAACATATCGAGTTTGGGGCAGGTTGCGAAGTCCACGTCGGGCATAATTTTCATTCCGCCGCTGGCGCGCACCACTTCCGTGCTCTCGGAGACGAGCAACTGGTGAATCGGCGACTCGGTTTCGCGCCGTGTATCCTCGTCTAGGCGAGTGGTGGCAAAAACCTCGAAAGAGCCGCAGAAATCCAACACTTCCGCGTCCGGATAAATCAGGATACCGACTGTCTTTTCCGCCGTAGTCAGCGGTCCACCGTTGGCGCTCACTGGCCCAGTTCCTTCAAGTACTGCTCCTTGTAACCTAAGTAATTTGTGCGATATGTCAAAATTGAAGCCTTCTCCTCTTCACTCAAATAGCGGCGGAACTTTCCCGGCGCACCCATCCACAGCGAGCCCGGCTCGACCACGGTTCCCTCGGGAATCAGGGTTCCGGCGGCAATAATCGAATCATGCCCGATCCGTGCGCCGTTCAAAACAATGACGCCCATGCCGATCAGGCAGCGGTCTTCGATCACGCAGCCATGCAAGATCGCAGTGTGGCCTACGGTTACGTCATCGCCCAGTATCACCGGCCATTTGCCGAGCATTCCATGCAGAACGCAATTATCCTGCACGTTGCTGTTGCTGCCGATGCGGATGGAGTGCACGTCGCCGCGAGCCACTACGTTCATCCAGATGCTGGCGTGCTCGCCCAACACCACGTCGCCGATCACCTGCGCGGAAATATCCACGTAGCAGGTACGGGGAATCGTGGGCATCACGCCCTTGTAAGGCCGAATCATGAGATACCTCCAGCGTGGGAACCAGCGCGGTCAGAGTGCCACAGAGTGCGGACCATGCGATTCCTCGAGGGCAAATTGCCCTAAAATATTGACCATACCAGAACCAGTGGCGCTACGAAACCGGCAAAGCTGCCGAGAGTTCCCTGCGGCCAAGCTCTGGTGGCCTCGCAAAAAGCTTCGCAGCAATTTGGAATCAGTAGTAACATCTCCGGCGTTAGTCTTTGCCGTCATGGGAGGATTACTAGGGAACCGGACACACCGGGGACAATTCCGTGATCTTTTCGCACTTTTACATCTGCAGTCAAGTGGGCTCGGCAACCTCCGGCTTGGAGTTTTAGGGGTTGGTGAGCGGTCATCTGTGTACGCAATGCGCGAGCCGGGACTCGTTGCGAGGCGATGTTGTGGATCTGGGGCTGAAAGGGGATCATCCCATGGAATTCCAGGACAGAGAGCTGAAGTGCGTGGACTGCGGCGCGGATTTTATTTTTACTGCGGGAGAGCAGATATTCTTCCACGATAAGCGGTTTAAAAACGTACCCAAGCGTTGCAAAGCCTGCAAGCAGAAACACCTCTCCTCCAGGGGAGCGCCTGCCCACTCTGCCAAGCGGGAAACCGCCGCGGTTTGCTCGGAATGCGGGAAAGAGACGACGATTCCATTCCGTCCCACTCAGGGGCGGCCGGTGTTTTGCCGCGAGTGTTTCGGCAAGCAGAAGAAAACGGCTGGTGGACAGGCCTGAGGCATCGCAACCGCGCCATTCGAGGGTGTTAGCTGGTTTTGCGCGCACTTTCCTTGGCTGCCGCAGCGCGCGCTTGTTCGCGGCGGGATAACGTCTCGGCGATCCCCGGAGCGACTGGCCCCTGCTTGCTGTCCTGGTGGGTTACCAGCAGCGCCTCGATCTGGCGCAACAAGTCGTTGGTGTTCATCGGCTTCACCAGCAGGGAGTCGGCTCCCTCGCTCTTCCAGTCGGAATCCATTGTCGGGTACGCCGTCAGGATTGCCGTCGCCGGATTGTAGGGCTGCGAACGCGCCGCGCGAATCACCTCGAATCCCGAGGACGCCTTCTCCATGCGCATATCGGTGATGACCATATCGAATGGGCCGCCGGACAGTTTCTGCTTCGCTTCGCGCGCAGACGTGGCTGTCTCCACCTCAAATCCGTTCATCTCCAGAATCGCTTTCAGGGTCAGCAGAATCGCCAATTCATCGTCTACCAGCAAAATGCGTCGCGTCATTTGCAAGCTCCAGGATTTTTTAAAGATAGCGTCCAGTGGTGAAAGACGTCTCCCGTGGATGCGCGCGGCCAGCCCAAGCTATCTGGTCGATCGAAAAACAAAGTGTTTTTCGGCACGCATCGCGGAGCCGATGTTGAACCACCCCGAGTGCCCATATAATACTACCGTGGGCAGTTTCTTTGTTGAAAACTTCGGTTGTCGCGCCACTCAGGCCGACGGAGCGGCCATCGAACGACAGTTAGCCGATCGCGGCATGTCGCGAGTTGGCACTGCGGCGGAAGCCGAAGTCGTGGTATTGAACACTTGCACCGTAACCTCGTCTGCCGATCAGGATGCGCGAGCGGCCATCCGCCGCATCCATCGCGCCAACCCGTCGGCCCGCATTCTCGTTACCGGATGTTATGCGCAGCGCGCCCCCGAGGAGATCTCCGCCATCGAGGGCGTCGCGCTCGTGGTCGGCAACTCGCACAAGCATCGCCTTGCCGAGATCGCCGCCGGCAGCGGTTTTGTCTCACTGGATTCGCTGGTTCGTACTTCCGAGGTCGATGATGTCGTTGCTTCCGTTGGGCCTCACCGCGCTCCCATTGTGGTGGAGGATATCTTTGCCCACACCGAGTTGCTTGCTGCGCCCGTCTTCGATTCCGATAACGAGAAAACTCGCCCTAACCTCAAAGTGCAGGACGGATGCAACAATCGTTGTTCGTTTTGCGTGATCCCGTTTGTGCGCGGCCGCAGCCGCTCGCTTCCCCTGGGCGAAGTTCTGCGCAACGTCGATCAACTGGTCGCCAATGGCTATCAGGAACTGGTGCTCAGCGGAATCAACCTGGGGCGCTGGGGGCGGGATTTAAGTCGCGATCTAACCTTGGCCGCCGCCCCTCGCATCCGCTTCGTCGATCTCCTCCAGGCCATTCTGGAGCGCACCCGCGTGCCCTTGCTGCGTATCAGTTCCGTGGAGCCCATGGACTGGAGCGACGAACTCATCGCCCTGGCCGCATCCTCGCCGCGTATCGCCAAGCACGCCCATGTTCCGTTGCAGAGTGCCAGTGACCGCATCCTGCGCCTCATGCATCGCCGCTATCGTCCCTGGCATTACGAGGATCGCATTCAGCGCATCTATGCCGCCATGCCTCAGGCCGCCATCGGCGCCGACGTCATGGTGGGCTTCCCCGGCGAGAGCGAGGAAGACTTCGAGCAGACCCGCGCCTTCATCGAGCGCCTGCCCTTTAGCTACTTGCACGTCTTCACCTATTCCTCGCGCCCCGGCACCCCTTCGGCGCAGATGCCCGCACAGGTTCCCGTGCACCTGGCTCGGGAGCGCAATCGCGTGCTTCGCGACCTTGCCGCCCGCAAAAAGTTTAGTTTCCAGCAGCAATTTCTCGGCCACACCCTGCCCGCGCTCACCCTCACCCGGATCGCCCATGGCCGCACCGAGGCTCTCACGGATAACTATCAAAAGCTGTGGCTTCAGGGCGAACTTCCGGCGAATCAAATGCTCGCTGCGCGCATCCATTCCATAGATGGCGAAGCGCTCGTAGGTGAGGTGGAGTAAGGCTTGCCCTGAAAGGATCGTCCATGTCCAACGTCTTCGATTTTTCCGCCAAACTCAATAATGGGGAAGACAAACCGCTCGCAGATTATCGCGGCAAGGTTCTGCTTATCGTCAACACCGCCAGCAAGTGTGGATTCACGCCCCAGTACAAAGGGCTGGAGGAGTTGTACAAGGAATATCGCCAGCAGGGACTGGAGATTCTCGGCTTCCCATGCGATCAGTTCGGCCATCAGGAACCCGGCAATGACGAGGAAATTCGCGGCTTCTGCGAACTCAACTACGGCGTCACGTTCCCGCTGTTTTCCAAGATCGAGGTCAACGGAGAGAACCAACATCCGCTGTACAAATATCTGAAGACCGAGGCAGGCGGCCTGCTTGGTGACGACATCAAGTGGAATTTCACCAAGTTCCTGGTCAACCGCGAGGGCAAGGTTCTCGACCGCTTTGCTCCCGTGACCACCCCCGACAAGATCGGCAGCGACATTGCCAAAGCGCTGAAGACATAGCATCATCTCGGCGAATGTCCACGCTTTGCCTGGGTGAGGGGGCCTGCTTGTGCTCTGGCCCAATCTCCTTTCCGTGCTATACTTTGACGGGTTTCAGTACCATCGGAGGACCGTATCGATAAACGTTTTATCCGCACCAATGAGCGAATCCGTGTCCGCGAAATTCGCGTGATCGACGATCAGAGTGAACAGCTTGGCATCATGGCACCTCTTGACGCGCTCAAAATTGCCAGGGAAAAAGGACTCGACCTGGTGGAGGTTTCACCCACCGCGCAGCCGCCTGTCTGCCGCATCATGGACTTTGGTAAGTACATGTATGAGCAGGAAAAGAAGGAGCGCGCGGCCAAGAAAAACCAGAAAGTCATCACCATCAAGGAAGTGAAGTTCCGCATCAATGTGGACGAGCACGATTATCAGACCAAGAAAAATCATGCTCTGCGCTTCCTCAGTGACGGTGACAAGGTGAAGGCAACCATCTTTTTCCGCGGACGTGAAATGACCCGCCAGATGCTCGGTCGCGAGATCCTGCAGCGGCTGATCAAAGACATAGCGGATAAGGCCGTGGTAGAGAACATGCCCCGGCAGGAAGGCAACACCCTGCACCTGATTCTGGCGCCGCCGAAGGTTCAGAAGTAGCCGTAAAGGTGCAGTTGGAACAAGCTGACTGCTCCCAAGCGACGGCTTCGCCTGCTGTAGGCCGCTGTCCACCGATATTTTTCGAGGGTTTCGCCGCTCCGGTTTGCCCGGAGACGCTCTTCTCGTGTTTAATAACAGTAGTTGTATTTAGGACACAGAACAATGCCGAAGATGAAGACTCACAGCGGCGCTGCCAAACGCTTCAAGAAGACGGGTACGGGCAAGGTAAAGCGTGGTTTCGCTTTCCAGCGCCACATTCTGACTTCCAAGGGCACCAAGCGCAAGCGCCAGATGGATATGGGCGGAATGGTCGATAAGGCCGATCTGCCGAAGATCCTGAGGATGATCCCCTACTAGTTGGGGCGATCTCCCGCCGGACAGCATCGATTTGTCCGGTGTAATCGGGTCAATTTGACCCAGGTGTGTGAAGAGGTCCAAGGTGTAAAGCCTCCTGCCTCCAGCCGCCATAATCCCGCCGACATTGAGTCGGACGGAAGTTTTCAAAAGGAAGGTAGTAGCAAATGCCTCGCGTAAAACGTGGTACCAAGCGCCGTGACAAGCGCAAAAAGATTTTAGAGCGCGCCAGTGGGTACTTCCTCACAAAGTCGAAGCTCTATCAGGCGGCACAGGAAGCCGTACAGCGCGGCCTCAAGTTCGCATTCACTGGCCGTAAGCAGAAGAAGCGTCAATACCGCGCACTCTGGATCGTGCGCATCAACGCCGCCGCCAAACTCAGCGGACTCAGCTATTCGCAGTTCATTCACGGTCTGAAGGTGGCAGGAATCGAGCTTGATCGTAAGATCTTGGCCGACATTGCCGTCCATGATCCCGCGGGCTTTGCCGCCCTGGTCGAGCAGGCCAAGGCCGCCGTGCCGGCAGCGGCGTAAAGTACCTCGACCAAGTATCAAAAGCCACCAATGGCACGGGAACACGAAACCAACCGGTTTGTGCGCTCCGTCAACCATTTGGTGGCTTTTCTTGCGTACTGGAGACTGAGCAGCCAAGGAGCAGCCAAGCACTCATGTATAGCGTTCCCAAACTCGAAGAGTTTTCTCCCGCCGCGCTCGATGCGGCCGCCGCCGAACTGCTTGCGGCACTCGTTGCCGAATCCCATGCCGCCGCCGATCCCAAGGCCTTTGAAGAGTTCCGCAACCGCTGGATGGCGCGCAAGAACGGCCTGCTAGCTCAGGTCAACGATCTGTGGCTGAAGGCCGCACCCGGCCCCTCCAAACGCGAGGTTGGCCAGCGTGTCAACGCCCTCAAACTCCAAGCCGAGACCCTGGTCACCGAGGCCGAGCAACTCGCCGCCGGCTCGGCTCTCACCGCCCGCCTCAAGGCTGAGACGATCGACATCTCGCTGCCCGGCATCGAGCGTCCGCTCGGCGTGCGCCACCCAGTCCTGCGCACATTGGACGAGCTGATCTCCGTCTTCGTCAAGATGGGTTACTCCATCGCGGAAGGCCCCGAGGTCGAGAGCGACTACTACAACTTTGAGGCCTTGAACTTTCCGCCCAACCATCCCGCGCGCGACACCCAGGACACGCTCTTCATCGCCGGCCAGGAGCAGCGTGCGCAGCGCGACCGACTCCTGCTGCGTACCCACACCTCGCCGGTGCAGATCCGCACCATGGAGAAGCTTGCGCCGCCCGTTCGCGTTATCTGTCCCGGCAAGGTTCACCGCAACGATGCACCTGACGCCACTCACTCGCCCGTCTTCCACCAGCTAGAGGGCCTCTGCGTCGACACCAACATCACCTTCGGTGACCTCAAGGGAACTCTCGACCATGCCATGAAGTCGCTCTTCGGCTCGGCGGTCAAGACCAGCTTCCGCCCCTCGTTTTTCCCCTTCACCGAGCCCAGCGTCGAGGTCTCCATCTCCTGTCCATTCTGCGCGGGCAAGGGCTGCCGCCCCTGCAAACAGAGCGGCTGGATCGAGTTGCTCGGCGCCGGCATGGTTGATCCGAACGTCTTCGGCTTCGTCAATTACGACCCGAAGAAGCTCAGCGGCTTCGCCTTCGGCATGGGCGTCGAGCGCCTGGCGATGATGACTTACAACGTCGATGACATCCAGCAGTTCTTCTACGGCGATATGCGCTTCCTGGAGCAGTTTGCGTAATGAAAATTTCACCGAATTGGATTCACGACTTCATCTCTCCCACCGCCTGTGACCGCGATGTAGCCGAGGCTCTCACTGTCAGCGGCATCGCCATTGAAGGCTACTTCGGCGAGGGCGCTGACCAGACCTGGGAGGCCGAGATCACCACCAACCGCGTCGATGCCATGAATCATTACGGCGTCGCCCGCGAAGTCTCGGCCATCTATGACCTGGACCTGAAGCCCCTCGTCCCTAATGTTGCCGAGAGCGGCCCCGCGAACTTCTCCATCACCATCGACGACGCCGAAGGCTGCGCGCGCTACACCGCCCGCATCGTGCGCGGAGTCAAAATCGCGTTCTCGCCTGCGAACATCGTCCACCGTCTCGAACTCATCGAGCAGCGCAGCATCAACAACGTGGCCGACGCCAGCAACTACGTGCTAAACGAAATCGGCCAGCCCACCCACGCCTTCGATCTCGACAAACTCGAGGGTGGCAAGATCGTCGTGCGCCGCGCCCGCACCGGAGAGACGCTCGTAACTCTTGATGGCGTGGAGCGCACGCTTTCGCCCGTTGATCTCGTCATCGCCGATGCCGTGAAACCCGTAGCGCTGGCCGGAGTCATGGGAGGCGAGGCCACGATGATCACCGACGCCACACGCAACGTGCTCATCGAGTCTGCGTGGTTCGATCCGGCGTCGATTCGCCACACCTCCCGCCGCCTCGGCATGCACACGGATGCATCGCACCGTTACGAGCGCGGAGCCGATCCTGGCATCACGCAAGTGGCCTGCGCCCGCGTTGCGGAGTTGATCGTCGCCTCTGCTGGCGGCGCCGTCTCCGGAGAGATCGACGCAGTCGCGCGCCCGGTTCCGCAGCCGCGCATTGCGCTGGCTGCCAGCGAAGTGAAGCGCATTCTCGGCGTGGAAATTCCTCTCTCGGAGATTGCCCGCATCCTGCGCCGCCTCGGCTTCACCGTCGAACGCTTCGGTGCTGAACGCTTTACCGTTGAACGCGTCGAAGGCCACGATCCGGAGTTCGCCGTCACCGTTCCAACCTGGCGGCTCGATGTGGAGCGCGAAATCGATCTCATCGAAGAGATCGCGCGCATCTACTCCTACCTCAAAATTCCCGACACTCTACCGTCGTTTGCCGGTGGAGTCGTGGAACTGCCCAACGCTCGCAAGCAAGCCGCGCTGCGTGACCGTCTGCTCGCACTCGGCTACAACGAATCGCTCTCCTCCACTTTTATTCCGCAGGAGGACGCACGATTTTTCGCTAGCGCTGAGCCCGTTCGCATTGCTAATCCGCTGAGCGAGGAGGCGTCCTACATGCGCATCTCGCTGGTCCCTGGACTGCTGCTGCAGGTTGCCTACAACCTCAATCGCAGCAACGCCGACGTACGGCTCTTCGAAGCCGGACACGTGTACGCGATGCAGGGCGAGGCTGGGGATGCGTCCTGGGGTGCGTCCGTTGACGAGCACAACTCGCTCGTCTTCGTCTGCAGTGGCGCGGCGCACCAGCCGGGCGTTCACGGCAAGCCCGAGCCGCTCAACTTCTTCCACCTCAAGGGAGACCTCGAGCAGCTTTTCGCCGCCTTCGATTCAGGCGAAGTTACGTTTGATCGCAACGTCCCCGCGTGGCTGCATCCGGGCCGCGCCGCACGCGCTCAACTCGCCGGCAAGACGCTCGCTATCTTCGGCCAGCTTCATCCCGAAGTTGCCGCTGCGCGTAAGCTCAAGCAGGATGCGTTTATCGCGGAGGTATTTGTCGAGGCGCTCTACCGGCTTGCGCTGCTTCAGCCCGCCTACACTCCCATCTCAAAGTACCCGGCGGTCGAGCGCGACTTTTCCTTCGTTCTGCCCGAGGGCGTGGAGTTTGAAAGCATCCGCCACAAGCTCTCCGCGCTGGCGATTGCCGAGCTCACGACAATCCTTCCGGTGGAAACTTTCCGCGGCGGCTCACTCGCCGCAGGAACCTACTCGTTCCTCCTGCGCGTCCGCTTCCAGTCCGCCGAGCGCACCCTGCGCGACGATGAAGTCGCCAACTGGTCGCAGCAGATTGTGAAGGTTGTAGAATCGCTCGGAGGCTCACTGCGCCAGTAAACTTTTTCACGCAAAAGCCCCGCGGTTTGCGAGTAATCTCGCTGCGCGGGGCTTTTGCATTTCAACGCTTGTGCTCTTACGACGTGCTCGCCGCGCCTGCCTGCTCCGGCAGCAGAGGCTCATCGTCCGCGCTTGCATCCACCAGCTCTGGCGGCAGAGTCTTCTTCGGCTTGACTCCCAGCGCCTTCAGCATCTCCGCCTGCCGGATCACGTTTCCCTTGCCGGTTGAAAGCTTGCCGAGCGCAAGGCCGTAGCTCGATTTTGCCTGCTCCAGCCGCTCGCCCACGCCCTTGAGGTCGTCCACAAAGCCCACCAGCTTGTCATACAGTTCGGCCCCGCGATTCACAATGTCCTGCACGTTCTGCTTCTGCCGCTCCTGCCGCCACAAGTGCGCCACCGTGCGCACCACAAACAGCAGCGTGCTCGGACTCATCAGCAGTACGCCGCGATCGAAGTAGCTTGCCCATAGTTCGGGGTCGTTGCTGATCGCCGCCATGAACGCGCCCTCGATGGGAACGAACATGCAGACGAAGTCGATCGATTGCAGCTGGTGTAGCGACTGGTAATTCTTCTCCGCCAGTTCCTTGATGTGCCGCCGAATCGACTCCATGTGCCGCGCCAGCGCCAGCTTGCGCGCCTCGTCCGTCTCCGCGTTGACGTATTCGTTGTAGGCTGTCAACGAAACCTTGGAGTCGATAATGAGGTGCTTGTTCTCCGGCAGCTTGACGATCACATCCGGCCGCGCCTGCCGCGAATCCTCGTTACGGAAGCTGTTCTGCACAAAATATTCCTCGTCCTTGCGCAGCCCTGAGGACTCCAGAATCTTTTCCAGAATCATCTCGCCCAAATCGCCCTGTGCCTTGGACGAAGTCGTCAGCGCCCGCGTCAGGTTGCTGGTGTCGGTAGAGAGTTGCTGGTTCAGCCCCATCAGCAGCTTCACCTGCTCGGAGAGCGCTGAACGATCTTTGCCCTCCTGCACGTAGACCTCTTCCACCTTCTGCTGAAAGCTCTTGATCTGGACCGCCAGCGGCGTCAGCAACTGCGAAAGATTGGTCTGGTTCTGCTCCGTGAAGCGCTTTGTCTTCTCTTCCAGAATGTCGTTGGCAAGCGTCTTGAACTGGTTTGAGAGCTCGACCCGGGCCCCGGTCAGCATCTCAAGTTTTTGGTTCAACTGTTGCTCTTGCTGCTTCGACTGTTGTACAAACTGGAGCTCTTGTTGCTTGAGCTGTTCGTTCAGACGCACCACTTCTTTTTCTGCCGTGGATCGCGCCTCGGCGCTCAGCCTGAGTTCGCTGCCGGACTGATTCAACTGCTCCTGTAGTCCGCCGAGGCTTTTCCGGGCGGCGGCCAGTTCCGCGTCGAAGGTGGCCGACAGGGAAGCCAATTGAGAGCGCAAGGCGGCCGAACGTCCGCTAAGGATCACGGCGGTGATGCAAGCTCCGAAAAGGGATGCAAGAATAGCAATGAGGACGAAGATCAACATGAGCATGGCTCCGAGTTCTTGGATTGTAACCCAACTGTGCCGGGGAAGGTCACCGGCGCGCGCCTTACGCCGGATGCTACCCTTGCTCTTGTTAGCCTCCACTGCGTTTGCGCAATACGGCTCCTTCTCGCCGCAGGACGAACAGGAGATTGTCCGTCTGCTCAATCGCGAGCGGCAGGCACTCGGCTTGGCCACGCTTGTGGTTGACGAGCGGTTGCAGGAGGCGGCTCGCAAGCACAGCGTACGCATGGCCGCCGCCGGCGAGATCGAGCATCAATTTAAGGGCGAGCCCAAGCTCTCGCTCCGCCTCGGCGCGCTGCGCTTTGACGTTTGTGGCGAGAACGTGGCTCTGGCCGGCGATGCCGCCCGCGCCCACGACGCTCTCATGCACTCACCCGGCCATCGCGCCAACATTCTCGACGCCCAATACAACGCCGTCGGCATCGGCGTGGTTCGCACCTCGAAGCAAATCTTTGTCACCCAGGATTTTGCCCGGCGTCTTCCCGAGGTGAGCGTGGAGGATGCCGAAGCTCAGGTGGCCGCAAACCTGAACCGGTTGCGGCGCAAGGCAGGCGCGCCCGTCTTAAACCGCGTGCCCGCGCTCGAATTGCGACCTATGGCCTGCGAGATGGCTGCCAACGATAAGCTGAATCCGCGTGCCGGACTTATGCCCAGGGTGAGTAACTCGATTGCCTTCACCGAAGCCGATCTCACCGATATTCCCGAGTCGCTGGAGCGACTCAAGACGCGCCCTGCCAGCGGCTTTTCGGTCGGAGCCTGCTACCAAACCAGCAGAAGCAACGAAACTCCAGTCTTCTGGATCATTGTGGTGACTTACTTCTGATCTCGCCGCATTTTGCGCCAATGAAAACGCGGGCGCCAAGGCCCGCGTTTATTCCTTTCGACAGCGGCGCTAAACCTTTGCCGGCTCGCCTTTTTTCGCGTACTTGGCTTCGACGTACTCACTCAGAATCTGCTTGAACTCTTCCACGATGTGATCGCCTTTGAGCGTCGTCGCCAGATGTCCGTCGATAAACACCGGAGCCTTCGGGTCTTCAAACGTTCCTGGCAATGAAATGCCGATGTTGGCGTGCTTGGACTCGCCAGGTCCGTTTACGATGCAGCCCATCACCGCCAGCTTCATCTCTTCCACGCCCTCCAGCCGTTCGCGCCACTCCGGCATCTGCTCGCGCACGTAGAGTTGAATCTGCTGCGCCAACTCCTGGAAGTAGGTCGAGGTGGTGCGTCCGCAGCCGGGGCAAGCCGTAACCTGCGGCAGAAAGCTGCGAATCCCCAGCGACTGCAACACCTGCTGCGCAACCTGAACCTCTTCCGTGCGGTCGCCACCCGGCGCCGGTGTCAGTGAGACGCGGATCGTATCGCCGATTCCTTCCTGCAACAGGATCGCCAGCCCCGCCGTGCTGCCTACGATACCCTTGGCGCCCATCCCTGCTTCGGTCAGCCCCAGGTGCAGAGGATATTGGCAGCGCGACGCAAGGTCGCGGTAGACGTCCACCAGGTCCTGCACGCCGCTCACTTTGGCAGACAGCAGGATGTGATCGCCCGGCAAGCCATAGCTCTCGGCCAGCTCCGCCGAGTGCAGCGCGCTGGTGATCATCGCCTCGATCATCACCTCGCGTGGCTCTTTCGGCTCTGCCAGCTTTGCGTTTTCATCCATCATGCGCGCCAGCAAACTCTGGTCCAGCGAGCCCCAGTTCACCCCGATGCGCACCGGCTTGTCGTTCTCAATCGCGCACTCGATCATGGTACGGAAGTTGTCGTCGTTCTTGCGCCCGATCGATACGTTGCCGGGATTAATCCGGTACTTGGCCAGCGCTCGCGCGCAATCAGGAAACTTTTTGAGCAGGAGATGTCCGTTGTAGTGGAAGTCACCCACAATTGGCACATGGACCCCCATCTCCGCTAACTCCTCCACAATCGGACGAACCGCCCCGGCTGCAGCATCGTTATTCACCGTGACGCGTACCACTTCCGAGCCGGCTCGGGCCAGCGCCGCCACTTGCTTCACGGTCGAGGCCACGTCCGCCGTGTCCGTGTTGGTCATCGACTGCACCATTACCGGTGCGTCGCCGCCCACCTGTATGTTTCCAATATTTGCCTTATAGCTTTTTCTGCGTTTGATGATTGCCATGGGGAGTCTTCTGTTAAGAGTTTACCAGCACCCGGACGGGATTGGAAAAGTACGCCCAAGCGGCTGCGGCCGGAGCGGCATCTGTTGCCGCGTACCCGTCCGCCCAGGCGCTTTAAGGTTCTTACTACTGGCCCGGAAGCATCTTCACCACGTCGTTGAAGATCACCATGCCTGCAAACAGGATGAGGCAAACGAACGCCACCTGGTAGAGGCGAATCTTGATGGCTTCATTGATGTCGCGCCGCATTACGGATTCCACCAGCAGCATGGCAATCAGTCCGCCGTCCAGAATCGGGATCGGCAGCAGATTAAACAGCCCAAGCTGCAGGCTCATCATCGCCATAAACTCCATCAGGTCGTTTACGCTGCGATGGTGCACCATTTCGCCCGAGACCCGGACGATTTCGATCGGTCCCGACATCTGCTTCACTGAAACCTTGCGCTCTGCCATGCGCGAAATCAGCTCAATGACCAATCCAGAGAGTTTTTTGCACTCCTCCAGCGAGCGTCCGAAGGCTTCCACTATCGGCAGCTTTTCAACCTGCATCGGCTCGGAGACAAAGCCGATGCGATAGCTCTGTGCCGGTCCCTCCGTCGGGGTCAATTGCGGCTTCACGGTCAGCGCAAGAGGTTCGTTATGACGCAGAATTTGCAGGTGTACCGGCTTGTCTTTGGTGGTCTGCAGATAGGATTGCATGGCCCCGGTGGCGTGGATTGGATTTCCGTCCACGTTCACGATTTCATCACCGACCTGCAATCCGGCCCGCGCGCCGGGCATATCCTTCTCCAAGGCCGTTACCAGGAAGGGCTGCCGCGGCAACCAGCCCGCCTCGCCGGTCTGTTGCTTGCCTTCGGCCTTAGGCACAAGCGTGATCGGCAACACATCGTTGCCGCGCTTCACCAGCAACGCCAGTGGCTGGTTCGGGCTGATCAGAATCTTGTTGTGTACGTCCTGCCAGCTCGGCTTCTGCGTGTTGCCGATCTGTAGGATCTGATCGCCCTCTTTCACTCCGGCCTGCTCTGCCGGAGAGCCAGGCGCACACCAGCCCACCACCGCCGGCTGATACAGTCCGTAGGGAATCTCATGATGAACCGCGAACACCACAGTCAGCAGCACGACTGCCAGCGCCGCGTTCGCCGCCGGTCCGGCCACTGCAATGATCAGCCTCTGCCAGCGCGGATGGCGCAGAAAACCGCCTTCGTCGTCGACGGCCGAGCCATCAGGGCGCTCTTCGGGCATCTCGATCGCGTTGACTCCGGTCATCTTCACGTAGCCGCCGAGCGGCAGCGCTGAGATCCGATAGTCGGTATCTCCCCGCCGGAAGCCGAGCAATCGCTTGCCAAAGCCTATGGAGAAAACTTCCACCCGCACGCCCAGCAACTTGGCCGCGGCAAAGTGACCGAACTCGTGCACCAGGATCATTACTCCCAACACGAGAATCGCACCGAACAGAGTGTAAAAAGCGTTAATCATAAACGAGATATGGCTTCTCCAGCACGCCTACTTTGTGAGTGCCACGGGCAAAGTCCCCGCGCCAGCATGTACAAACCGCCGCGCCAGTTCGCGCGCTTCCTGATCCATGCACAGTACTTCAGATATAGATTCCGGTTTACGTGTCGGCGTTTCATTCAAAACCGCATGAATCGTAGCGGGAATACCTAGGAAGGGGATTTTTCCCTCGAGGAACGCCTCTACCGCCACCTCATCGGCTGCATTCAGGGCTACGGTTTTAGCTCCGCCCGCCTCCACCGCCTCATAGGCTAGCCGCAAGCAGGGAAACTTATCCAGGTCCGGCGGCGAAAAATCCAGATGTTTTAGCGACAGTACGTCAAAGCGCAAGTCGCTCGCGATCCGCTCTGGCCAAGCCAAAGAGTACAAAATCGGCAGCCGCATGTCGGTGACGCTCACCTGGGCCAAAATGCTGCCGTCCACAAACTCCACCATGCTGTGCACGGTGCTCTGCGGGTGCACCACAACCTTGATCCGCGAGGGCGGGGTGTTGAACAGCCGCACCGCCTCGATCACCTCGAAGCCCTTGTTCATCATCGTCGCCGAATCGATGGTGATACGCCGCCCCATCTTCCAGGTCGGATGGTTCAGGGCCTGGGCGACCGTGATGTTCGCAAATTGTTCCCGGGGCGTGTTCAGGAACGGGCCGCCCGAGGCAGTCAGCCACACCTGCTCGACCTCCTGCATCCGTCCGCCGCGCAGGCATTGGTGTACCGCGTTATGTTCGCTGTCGATCGGCAGCAGCGGCTTGCCCTGGCGCTGGGCTTCGGCCGTAATCAACTCACCGGCGGCCACCAGGCATTCCTTGTTGGCAAGCCCGATCTCCTTGCCCGCCTTCACTGCCTCATAGGTGGCTTCCAGGCCGGCGACGCCGACAATGGCGCTGACCACGAAATCAACCTCGGGGTCGGTCGCCACGGCCACGCTTCCGGCCGTTCCCCATACCACCTCGGTTTCGCTCGCGCCGGCATCGCGCAGGCGCTTCCGCAAGGCGTCGGCGGCATCCTCGTTGGCCACCGAGAGCAGCTTCGGACGCCAGCGGAGCGTCTGCTCAAAGGCCAGCTCCAAATTCGAGCCCGCAGCCAAGGTCGCGACCGCAAATCGGTCGGGATAACTTTCGATGACTTTCAGGGTGCTGCAACCGATCGAACCGGTTGAGCCCAGGATTGCGATTCGTTTTTTCACAGTCACGTACCAGTCTAACCCGCCCGCCTACCCTTGCACGAATTTCTGTCCAAATGCCAGGAACAGAAGAAACGCAACTGGTAATGCAAGAAGCAACGCATCGATCCGGTCCAGAATCCCCCCATGTCCCGGTAGCATCGTGCCGGAGTCCTTTACCCCCGCGCCCCGCTTCAGCGCCGACTCCAGCAAATCCCCTACCTGGGCTGCGACGTTGATGATCCCCGCCAGCAGAGCCGCAATCCAGACCGGCGCGCGCCCGTAAGCTGGAGCGCCAATCAGCAGCGACTCCTCGGGCTCAACCAGCAGGTGCGCCCGGTTCAGGGCCGCGGCAATCTCCGGCAGGTAGTGAGCGAAAAGGCAGCAGACGCCAACGGAGAAGACCAGCGAGGCCATCGTCCCCTCAATCGTCTTACCGGGGCTGATTCGCGGCGCCAGTTTGTGCCGCCCCATGCTCTTGCCGACGTACATCGCCGCGGTGTCTCCTACCCATACGGCGAAGAACGTAAACACCACGTAAACCCATCCCCGCACCGATTCGCGCATTAACGCCAGCAACAGTAGCGGCAATCCAATGTAGGGAAGCGCCATATAGCTCATAGCCGCGCCCGGCAGCGAGGCTTTTAGCTCCGCCCGCGTAGTCGCCGCAATCATCAGCAGAAATGGTGCGAACAGGAAGAGCATCAGAATTCCCGCCAGCACCGCCCCGCCGCCAAACGCCTGGGCGTAGTAAAAGACGACAAACAACGCGGCGGTGTAGAGATAGCTCAGCAACCCGAAGGGTTCAACGCCATAGCTGGCCGCAATGCCCAGATATTCAAATACCGCCGCCAGCGCCACCACCGCGGTAATCAGCAGGAAGAGCCAGAGCGGCGCGCGAAATACGGCCAGCAGTACCAGTGGGATCAGGATTAAGGCGGTAAGTACACGTTTCATATCGATACCAGCAGGGTACCTTCTGGCTGGGTCAGGAAGCAAAGCAGGAGAGAAAATTCACGCGATCAGAAACAAATCTTTACCTAGTCCGCGCAGAGCCGCAAACGCGTTAGACCGCCGCGCCCACGTTCCCATACCGGCGCTCGCGTTTCTGGAAGTCCTCCAGCGCCATCAGAAGATGATTGCCGTCGAAATCCGGCCACAGCGTCGGGGTCACATAAATCTCGGTGTAGGCCAACTGCCACAGCAGAAAATTCGAGAGCCGCATTTCGCCGCTAGTGCGGATCACCAGATCCGGGTCGGGCAGGTCGGCGGCGTACATGTTGCGTGAAACCAGCGCCTCGTCAATCTTCAAGTTGGCCAGTCCGCCATTGTTGGCCGCAGCGTGTACGATCGCCTTGAAGGCGTCGATCAGCTCCGCTCGCCCACCGTAGTTCAGGGCAAGGGTCATGATCATGCCTGTGTTCTTAGCGGTCTGTTCTTCCGCCCATGCCATCCGCTCCTGTACTTCGGGAGGCAGTTCGTGAATGCGTCCGATGTAGCGAAGCCGCACGTTGTTCTCGTTCATCAGCGGAACTTCACGCTTCAGGTAGGTCCGCAGCAACGCCATAAGGAAGCTGGTCTCGGTCTTCGGGCGCTTCCAGTTCTCCGCCGAAAACGCATAGAGCGTCATCGCTCGCAGGTGGATGTTTGAGCCCAGCGTGATTACGTCGCGCAACGCATCGACCCCTCGCTTGTGTCCTGCAATGCGAGGCAAATGGCGGCGCTTGGCCCAGCGCCCATTGCCGTCCATGATCACTGCGATGTGTTGTGGTAGCCGTTCTGGATCGAGCTTGGCGAATAATTCTGCCTGCTTACGAGTCAGCCCGGCAGGGACGGTGGTGTGCAAAGCATTTCCTCAAAAACGAGTAGTTCGAAGCTAGCACACGCTGTGGCTTCTTGCAACGGATGGAACCGGTTGCCGACGCCTACGCCGCATGTCGCCGCCGGACTAAACTATATTCCTCCTGGCGACGGTCGTAGCGCAAATCGAAGTGCACCGCACACTCCGAACACAGCCAAAGGGCCTTCTGCGTCAGCCCCGTGTCGTTCTTCCCGGCGGGACGTACGAATAACTTGCCCTCACCCAAACGCTTGAATTTATTTCCGCACTCCGGGTTCGCACAACTAGCGAGATTCGCATTTTCGAGATTTGAGTTCTCCATGACGGCCTCTCTCCGATCGTCCTCGCTCCAGACGGGCCTGTGCCCTCCGTCGCCACATGCCCGGCTTGTAACCAGTCCCTTTGGGGAAGTCTCCATACAGTAAGAAGCGCTCCGCCCCATTGGAGTTATCCATCAGCCCGATCTCGCCGTCAACTGCGCGTAAAATCGCAAGCCTCCGACCCGGTCAGAGTGGATCTGTTCCGTCCGGTTCAGGCGCTGCGCCGGGGCATTGCCGTGAGTTCGCGCACCTGGTTCAGCACGCTCGTCCACTGCATCCCATTCAGCCGGTGCATGTAAGGCATCAGCTCGGAGATGAACTCATCCTGAGACAGTTCACGGATGTCGTCTTCGGTCGTGTGTCCCGTTTTCAGCAGGTCGCAGACGCGTACCCGCAGCGCTCCGGCCAGCCGCTCCAGCGAACCCAGCGTCGGGCAGGCTTTCTCGTTTTCGATCTTCGACACATACGTGCGAGGTACGCTCATTCGCAGCGCAAGCTGCCGCTGGCTGAGCCCGGCCCGCATTCGCAGCGACCGGATCGCAGCCGCAACAGGCAGTTGGTGCGAGGAGGGCATCGCCTGCACCTGTGCCATGGTGACGGGTGTATGCGTTGGAGCAGCCTCTGGAATCACGTCCAGGGGTGTCTTGCAACGGCGGCAAACATTGTTGGCTGTCCGGAATTGGACTAAATGACAATCATCGCAACGAACCACTTCCCGTGAATCCACAGGTGCCAGAGTCGTAGCCATCCGAATTTACGGAGCCGCCAGAGCGGGGGCAAACTCCTGTTACCGCAATCCCAGTCGGCGAATACCGAGCTGGTAAGCGATAACAATGTGTAATGTGCTGGTTTTGCCCTGTAATGTCAATCACAATTTAGGGCAATCCTCTGCGATTCACCATTGAAGCCGGACAATATCCGGCAAAAACAGGAGAAAATCCAGTGAAGGGCCGATATTCTGGACGCGCTCACGGGTGTTTACTAACTAGGTTCCCGTCCCGGCAACCGCTCGGTTTAACGCAGCACGACCGCCAGCTTTCCCTGTCGGATTACCTCGGCGACCTTCGCAATATCTGGCGCCAGCGAACGATCCTGAGTCACCATCGGCGACACGTCACGAATCTCCCGCAACGCCTGCTGTGCACGCTTTCCCGGCTTCAGCGGAGCCAGTAGGTCCACTGCCTGAGCCGCCGCCAGTGCCTCGATTGCCAGCACGTGGCGTACGTTCTGCATCACGCGCTTCAATTTCAGCGCCGCCGTCATTCCCATCGAAACGTAATCTTCCTTATTGCCGCTGGTCGTGATTGAATCGACCGATGCCGGATGTCCCAGCACTTTGTTCTCGCTCACCAGTGCGGCCGCCGTCACCTGCGGCATCATGAAGCCCGAGTTCAGCCCCGCCCCCGTGGTCAGGAACGGCGGCAGCCCCTCACTCAGCGCCGGATTCACCATCCGCTCGATACGCCGCTCGCTGATACCAGCCAGCGCCGCGATGGCGATCGCCAGAAAGTCGAGCGCAAACGCAATCGGTTGGCCGTGGAAGTTTCCCCCCGAGATGACATCGCCCTCCACCGCTGTTTCCGGAATCCCCCGGGGTGAGCCCGTCGGAGGCGTCTTGACGAACACCAGCGGATTATCCACCGCCGAGTTCATCTCGGTTTCAAACACCTGCCGCGCGTAATCCAGTACATCGCGCACCGCCCCGTGCACCTGCGGAATGCAACGCATCGAATAGGCGTCCTGCACCCGGGTGCAGCCGCGATGCCGCTCGCGCAGCGCCGAGCCTTCCAGCATCGTACGCAGATGTTTTGCCACCAGCGTCTGCCCGGCATGGGGCCGCGCCTGATGAATCCGCTCGTCGAAGGCCACGTCGGTGCCCTGCAGAGCGTCCAGCGAAATCGCCGACACTACATCGGCCGTCCCCGCCAGCGTGCGCGCCTCCAACAGCGCCAGCGATCCCACGGCCAGCATCGCCTGGGTTCCATTGATCAGCGAAATTGCTTCCTTGGCCTCCAGCCGGATCAGAGGGATATCTGCGGCCTTCATCGCCTCGCCGCCCTTCGAGCGCCGTCCCTCGAACCATGCCTCGCCCTCGCCGATCAGCACCAGTGCCAGGTGTGCCAGCGGCGCCAGATCGCCCGAGGCTCCCACCGACCCTTGCGACGGAATCACCGGATGCACCCCGCGGTTCAGCATGTTGCAAAGGGTGTCGATCACCACCACGCGCACGCCGCTAAAGCCTTTGGCCAGCGAGTTGGCTCGCAGCAGCATCATCGCCCGCGACTCCGCCTCCGTCAGCGGCTCGCCTACCCCTGCCGCGTGCGAGCGCACCAGGTTGATCTGCAACTCGCGTGCTTGTTCAGCCGAGATGCGTACATCGGCCAAATGCCCAACACCGGTCGTAATCGCATAAGCAACGCGATCTCCCGCGACCAGAGCATCCACCACCTCCCGTGCCCGTGCAACCCGCTCCCGGGCCGCTGGCTCCAGCAGTACGGCCTGCCGATGCAGCACTACCTGCTCAAAACTTTCCAGCGCCAAATCGTTTCCATTCAGGTGCAGCGCAGTCATGAATTCCTCTTTATAAATTTTCGTGGAACGGGTACCCACCTTCGCAGTCACTCTTGCGGCTTAAGATGGGTCGTGCGCGATGAAAATGCTCTAGCCCTCTGCCACCGGCTTCGCGATTCCGGCCACCGCAGTCAAGACGTTCAGGTACTTTCCCGTCAGAGGGGCGCGCTTCAGGTCGCGTCCGACCACTACATGTACGCTCTCGCCCTCGGCCAGCAACCGCCCGTCGGATTTGCGTACCACCTCGTACTGAAAGCGCAGGAAGGAAGCTCTCAATTGCACCACCCAGGTGCGAATCGTAATCTCGTCGTCATAGCGCGCCGGATGCTTGTACCGGCACTTCACCTCGACTACGGGAAGGACCATGCCATCCTCTTCCATCTCTCGATAAGTTAAGCCCAGTTGGCGCAGCATCTCGGTTCGTCCTACCTCGAACCAGTTGATGTAGTTCGCGTAGTACACCACCGCCATCTGGTCGGTCTCGGCGTAGCGGACCCGCAGTGTTGTCTCGAAGATCGTGCTCATACGTTTAGGTTACATCACGCGCCGAGCGCCAGGCGGCTGACTTACTGGCTCCAGCGCGGCTTCCGCCGCTCCAGAAAGCTCCGCACGCCCTCTTCAAAATCCGCACTCATGCGCATCGACGCATTGGCCTCCATCCCGCTTCGAATGTCGCGCTCCAGCCCGTCCTTGGCGTACTCCCGCAGCAGTGCCTTGGTGGCTCGCAGTGATGCCGGCGAATTCTCCAGCAACTCATCCGCCAGCCGCCGTGCTCCCGCCTGCAGATACGCCGGCTCCACCACTTCATTCACCAGCCCCATGCGGTACGCCTCATCGGCACCGATAATGCGTCCGGTCAGCAGCAGGTCGCGGGCATGCTTCTCGCCCACCTGCCGAATCAGAAATGCCGAGACCACTGCCGGCACAAATCCAATCCGCACCTCGGTGTATCCGAAGCTAGCCGCCGTCGATGCCAGCGTAAAGTCGCACAGAGTGGCCAGTCCTGCGCCGCCCGCAATGGCCGCGCCGTTCACCGCCGCAATCGTCGTCTTAGGGAAATCGTAGAGCGAGCCAAAGAGTGTCGCGATGCGCTGGCTGTGGCGATGATTCTCCTCGGCCGTCTGCGTCACCAGTGCCTGCAAGTCTTCCAGGTCCATTCCGGCACAGAATGCCTTGCCCTCGGCCGCCACAATCACCACCTGCGCGCGGGAGTGCTCCACCTCATGCAATGCCGCCAGAAACTCATCGATCATCGCCTGACTGATCGCGTTGCGCTTCTCGGCGCGGCTCAGCGTCAGGGTCGCAATCCTATCGTCAAATGTCAGCTTGAGTGTCGTGTACATGGCGGCCAAAGCTTACCCTCCCACCCGCCCTCGCGGCAATGGGATTTACGTCCCGTTCTCTACCGGAACAAATGCGGCACAAAGCGGCTGCGATTGTTCGTAATGATCGTCTCGCTCTCGCGAATTCCCATCCCCGCCGCGCCCTGGTCGGCGATCATCCACGAGCCCAGCACCGGATAATTGCCGTCGCAGCAGGGAATCGGCGCCAGCGCCTGGTAGACGAATCCCTCCTCGCCATAAGGGCCGTACGACTGCTCTTTTTCGCCGTTGCGAAACACCTGAACGTTTGCGCCTTCGCGTCCCAGCAGCGGCTTGCGCACATAGTCCCGCATCTCGCGAGGCCCGTCAAAGTACGCTGGCAGCAGCAACTCATGCCTCGGGTAGATCTCCCACAGAATCGCCAGCAGCCCCTTGTTGCTGAACATCATCTTCCAGATCGGCTCGATCCACTGCACCCTGTCCATAAAGTCCAAGGCTCGCGCCCCAAACTTTTCCTTCAGCATCCACTCCCATGGATACAGCTTGAACATGGTTTTGATCGGCTTGTTCTCAAGATCGACAAATGTAAATGTCTTTACGTCGTAGCCGATGTCCAGCATCTTCAGCGCCTGCGTCTTGATCCCCGCCTGCTCGGCCGTATCGCGCAAATATCCAATGGTGAACTCGTCTTCCACCGTCTCCACGTAGCCGAAGGAGACCGGCTCGCTTACGTAATCTTTCAGGTCCTTCCACTTCGCAATCAATTTTTCATGAATCGAGTTCCACTGGTCGGCCTTCGGGAAGCAATCCTGCAACCAGTACCACTGAACTACCGCAGCCTCCAGCAGCGCCGTCGGAGTGTCGGCGTTGTACTCCAGCAACTTGATCTGCTTTCCGTCGTACGCCAAGTCAAAGCGCCCATAAAGCGCCGGAGGCTCGTCGTTCCATGTCTTCTTGATCGCCGCAATCGCCTCCACCGGAATTTTCAAATCACTCCAGCGATTGTGGTCGACGATGAACTGTCCCGCTGCCAGGCTCATCTCCTGCAGTTTTTCCGTCGCGGCTTCCAAGCGGTCCACCTCGGCTGAGGTGAACTCGTAATAAGCCGACTCATCCCAGTAATTCCCGCTGTCGCCATCCAGCGTATGGAACACCAGCCCGACTTTTTCGACCTTTTGCTTCCAATCTGCCCGTGGAGTTGTCGTATGCCGCTGCATCATTCGCCTCCCGATCCGCCGTGCCCGCCGCTTCCCGTGCCGCCGAATCCGCCACGCATGATGCCGCCAATGGACTCACCGCCCCAACCGCCTCCTGGCCCCGGATTCCCATTGAATACCTGGTCGCCGATGTTTCCCCCGGAGCTTCCTCCGTAAAGGTAGTGGTAGTAGGGCAGCGACCCGGTGTAGCCCGAGTTCCGGCGCTGCTCCACCAGTTGGCAGTTCTGGTCGTTCGTAATGCGGCCCTGTTCGTCCACGCAGTCCCGCCGTTGGTTCTTGCAGCCGGAGGTGAACGCTAGCGCCATGCCTGCCAGCAGGCTCAGTGTGATGTGTTGAGTTCGTCTCATGATTCGGCGCGATTGTATCCCAAGCTGGATTGGGCCGCACCACTTTTATCGACGCGTATCGTCCTACCGCGCAAACCTCAGAGCCATGTCCTCGTTCATCCGCAGCAAATTCTCCAGAGGCTTTCGGATCGGCACCTCCGCGCCATGCTCGGCGAGTGTTCGCAGCACCACTTCCGTTGGCACGTTGCCCACCAGCGCATCCTGTGCAAACGGACATCCGCCCAGTCCTCCCAGCGCCGAATCGAATCTCCGGCAGCCCGCCTCGTATGCGGCCAAGATCTTCGCCGCCGCATTCTCCTTGCGTCCATGCAGGTGCGCGCCCACCTCGATGTAGCCGAACTCTTCGACCACCGCGCCCACGATCTGCGTCACCATCTCCGGCGTCGCCAACCCCACCGTATCCGCCAATGAAACCGTCTGGATTCCAAGGTCGGCAATGTTCTGCACCGCCTGCAAAACCTCGTCCACGTCCCACGAATCGCCGTAAGGATTCCCAAATGCCATGGAAACGTAGGCTACCATCGCCATCCCGTTGTCTTCAGCCTTTCGCCAAACTGCCTCCAGTGCCTCGTAGTTCTCCTCGGCCGACTGGTTCTGATTCTTTTTGAGAAACGTCTCGCTGATCGAGTACGGAAATCCCAGCGTGCGCACTGCGTTGGTTGCCAGTGCCCTCTCTGCGCCTTTCTCGTTCACCACAACGCCGATAATTTCGACATCGTCGGGCGGGTCCAACCGCTTCAGCACGTCTTCGCTGTCGGCCATCTGCGGAACCACCCTGGGCGAAACAAACGAAACCGCATCGATCTGCTTGAATCCCGCGCCCACCAACGCACGCAAATATTCCGCCTTGGTTTCGGCCGGAATCTGCCGCGCCAGCCCCTGCCACGCATCGCGCGGACACTCCACGATCTTCACTGCCTGCTCGCTCATAACTTCTTCTTTTACGTCTGCAAAATTCCCACGTTAAATTTCTCCACCACCGGATTACATCGCGCCGCCGCCAGTGCCCACGCCAGCGCTTCGCGCGTCTCGGCCGGATCGATAATCTTATCGATCCACAGCCGTGCCGCTCCATACTGAGGCTTCATCTGCTCGGTGTAGCTGGCTCTGATCGAATCGTAGAGTTCCTTGCGCGCCGCCTCGTCCACGGCCTTGCCCTCGCGCTCCAGTTGCTTCAACTTGATCTCCACCAGTGTATTTGCCGCACTCTCGCCGCTCATCACCGAGTAGCGCGCCGTCGGCCACGCAAATACAAAGCGCGGATCGTAAGCCTTGCCGCACATTGCATAGTGGCCCGCGCCAAACGAGCCGCCCACAATCACCGTAATCTTTGGCACTACCGAGTTTGAGACCGCGTTCACCATCTTCGCCCCGGCGCGAATGATCCCGCTCCACTCCGCATCCCGCCCCACCATAAACCCGTTCACGTCGTGCAGAAACACCAGCGGAATCCGCCCCTGGTTGCAGTCCATGATGAATCGCGCCGCCTTCTCCGCGCTCTCCGTATAGATCACGCCGCCGAACTCCGTACGCTTGTCGCCGTTGTGGTCAATCTGCGTCGCGTGCAGTTTCTGGTTGGCCACAATTCCCACCGCGTGTCCGTCGATGCGCGCATATCCGCACAGCACCGTCTCGCCGTATCCCGCCTTGTATTCGTCGAAGTGCGAGCCATCCACCACTCGCGCGATGATCTCGCGCATGTCGTATTGCCGAGACGTGTCGCTCTCGTAAATGCCGTACAGTTCCGCAGCCGCATAGAGCGGAGCCACGGCCTCGGCGCGGTCGAACGGCGCCTCGGCCCGCGCTCCCATCTTTTCTACCAGCGAGCGCACCCGTGCCAGGCACGCTTCGTCGTCGGCTTCGCGGAAGTCCACCGTACCGCTGATCTCGGCGTGCATCTTTGCTCCACCCAGCTCTTCCGCGCTCGTCTTCTGCCCAATCGCCGCCTGCACCAGTGCCGGCCCGGCCAAAAACAGCCCGCTTCCTTCGGTCATCAGAATGTGGTCGCACATCACCGGCAGATACGCGCCTCCGGCCACGCACATTCCCATGATCGCCGTGATTTGCGGAATCCCCTTCGCTGACATCACCGCGTTGTTGCGAAACACCCGCCCAAAGTCGTCCTGATCCGGAAACACGTCCTCCTGCAGCGGCAGGAACACCCCCGCGCTATCTACCAGGTAAATCGTCGGCAAGCTGTTTTCGATGGCAATGTTCTGCGCCCGGATCACCTTCTTCGCCGTCATCGGAAAAAACGCACCGGCCTTCACCGTGGCGTCGTTCACGATCAGCATGAAGAGCCGCCCATGCACCCGTCCCAGCCCAGTCACCACCCCCGCCGCCGGAGCCCCGCCCCACTCCTCGTACATTCCGTGCGCGGCGTGCAGCCCGAGTTCGAAAAGTGAGGTTCCCTCATCCAGCAGCAGCCCGATCCGCTCCCGCGCCGTCAGCCGCGCTTTCCGGTGCTGAGCTTCCACCGCCTTGTCTCCGCCGCCCTCGCGGATCTTCGATTCTTCCGCGCGCACCGCTGTCACCAGCGCCCGCATCGCCTCCAGATTGCGCAGATAACCCGGCGTATCGGGCTTGATGGCCGTAGTTAATTGGTTCTGCAGCGAAGTGGATTTCAACTCGCTCATCAGCTCCTCACCAGAGTCAGATGCAAACGCACCAGCCTATCCGAGCCCGCACCAACATGCAATCTGCAGCATACGATTCCAGACAAACTTTTGCGGCGAAGAAGTGCTCTAACTCAGAAAGGTAAAGGGATGGAGGCCGGTTTTTATCGTTTCCCGGTCCTTAGGGTGCGTCGAAGGAGAACGGTCTGGCAGACGCCCACATTCCACAACCGGGTCCGGCAGGTCCGTCGAGCTCACGTTTCCTGCCGGCCATCTGCGGTCGCGGCCAGCGGCCCTAAAGTTCCGCACGAAGTTCAGTTTTCGCATCACACTTCCAAGTCACCGGCAAAAGGAGGAACCATGCCGAACATGACAGGCCAGTTCACCGGAAAATCTACGTTACAGACGATCTTTTCTCTCCACGACACCACCGACCACGAGATGTCGATTATGGAAGTCAGGGGTATGCACACCGCAAGCGACGATCATTGGAATAACGTAAGGATGACATACTGGGGCACTGCGGACCTGATCCGAGGTTGCGGTCCGGAGCACGGTTACTTTGTCGAGGATCATGCGAACGGTGACCGTGATTACGGGACGTTTGAAGGTAAACTGTCTTCCGGCAACGGGCCGGCCACTATCGAAGGGACGTATCGGTACACCAATGGCACGGGCATGTTCGCCGGCATTTCCGGAGGCGGCAAGTTCAAGGGGCGCCTGACCTCGCCCACGGAAATCGAAATGTCCTGGGAGGGTAGCTATCAGCTAGCGGCAGGGACGCGCGCTGCGTAAGCCCGGGTGCCCCACGTTCGTCCTCTGTTGGCTAACGTGGGGGAGTTTGATTTTGCTGTTAGGGTTTACCCTTGCCCTCACAGCCACCTGCTAAAATCCCTTCCGTTCTCCGCCAGTTCAAACACTCCGGCCTTTGACAACTCGCCTACGATCCGGTGCGTCTCCGGGTCTCGGGCAGCGCGCGTGATCCAGTGCTTGGCAATGTCGTAGGTTTCCTGCGTGATCCAGTTCTGCGGCAGGACTTCCACCAGCCCAGCCTGCGGATAGACCACAAGAATTGCCGATGCAGGGTCGTTTTTCTCCACTGCTTTATAGTTGCAAGGTGCCAGCACTTCGTCCAACGCGTGGAAGCTGGCCGGCACTTCAATCGCGTGGGTTCCGGCTCCCATTTCCGTGCTTACGTCGAACTCGGCCAGCCGCGGTGTGGTGGCGTAAATTCGTTCGCTCGACGCCGAAAACCACCCGGCGATCTCCTCGAAACCGAACGTCTGCATCCGGTCCGGTTCAAAGCAGACAAAGTGAAGCGTGCGCCCTTCCGGCCACCACAAACCAAGTTTTCCCAGCCCGATGGAGAATGGCCGGCAGAAGGTATTCAGCGCTAGCCGTGGCTTATCCGGTTCGTTCTCGCCGTGTAGCGTCACCACGGAGTTCAAGCCTTCCTGCTCGCCATGGAAGCGCCACAGGTAACGCCGCGAACCGCTGCCGCACACCTCAGGGAAGGTTTCCCAAAACCACGGGGCCGGGCCCGTGGTCGATTGCACCAGCTTATTCAGTTGTTCGGGGAGAGACATTGCTCTCTCTCTCCTAAGCGGTAACCCCGCGCGGCTTTACATTCTCGCGTATGAACTGCACGATCTCATCCATCGGCGTGCCGGGCTGGAAAACGCCCTTCACACCCGCCGCCTTCAGCGCCGGAATGTCCTGATCGGGAATAATCCCGCCCACCAGCACCAGCACGTCGTCCATCTTCTGCTCTTTCATCAGTTCGGCAACCCGCGGAACAATCGCGTTGTGCGCGCCGGAGAGAATGGACAAACCGATCACGTCCACGTCCTCCTGCAGCGCTGCATTTACAACCATCTCCGGCGTCTGCCGCAGTCCTGTGTAGATCACTTCCATCCCCGCGTCGCGCAATGCGCGGGCGATCACTTTAGCGCCCCGGTCGTGTCCATCCAGACCGGGTTTCGCAACCAGTACGCGAATTCTGCTTTCGTTGGCCATAAGGGCGTCGAATCCTCGAAAACCTAAAACGAGAACCTAAAACTCGCCTCGTATAATACCGCGCCCACACTCGGTTGCGGAATGCAAAACGTTGCAGGCACGAATCGCGTCTTCCGCGCTCGGCAAAAATCCAGCCTTCCGCAAACCGAACTCTACGTAAACGACGCCTCTTCGTAAGTCCCGTAAACTTCGCGCAGCGCGCCGCAGATCTCGCCTACCGTCGCATACGCCCGCACTGCGTCCAGAATGTAGGGCATCGTGTTCGCAGGGGAAATCTTCCCTTTGTCTCCGGCGCACCCTGCTTCTGGCGTTATGGCCGCGGCGCGCTTCAACGCCTCCAGCGCTCGCCGCACCGAATCGTTGTCGCGCCTGGCCCGCAGTGCTTGCAACTTGGCCTTCTGCCGCTCTCCCACGCCCTCGCCAATATAGAGAATCGACGGCGGCGCCTCTTTGATCGCAAACTCATTGGCGCCTACCGTGATCTTTTCCCGCGCCTCTGTCGCCTTCTGGAATTGATAGCTGGCCTCCGCAATCTCTTTCTGCGGAAAGCCGCGTTCGATGGCCTTCACCATCCCGCCCATCGCGTCCAACTTCTCGAAGTAAGCAAACGCTCCATTCTCCATGTCCAGGGTTAGTCGCTCCACAAAATACGAGCCGGCCAGCGGGTCGATCGTATTTGCCACTCCGCTCTCGTAGGCAATCACCTGCTGGGTTCGCAGTGCGATCCGCGCCGCCTCTGCCGTCGGCAGCGCCAGCGCCTCGTCGTAGCTGTCCGTATGCAGGCTCTGCGTCCCACCCAGCACCGCAGCCAACCCCTGCAGCGCCACTCTCGCAATGTTATTCAAAGGCTGCTGCGCCGTCAGAGAAACCCCCGCCGTCTGGCTGTGGAAGCGCATCAGCCACGTACGCTCGTTCCGCGCCCCAAAGCGTTCCTTCATCAGCCGGTACCAGATCTTGCGCGCCGCCCGGAACTTCGCAATCTCCTCGAAGAAGTCGTTGTGCGAATTGAAGAAGAAACTCAGCCGTGGCCCGAACTCGTCTACGTCCAGCCCACGCCGCTGCGCCCACTCCACGTATTCCACCCCGTCGTAGATCGTGAATGCCAGCTCCTGCAGCGCCGTCGAGCCCGCTTCGCGGATGTGGTATCCGGAAATTGAAATGGTGTTGAATCGCGGCGTGTTCTTCGAACCAAACTCAAAGGTATCGATCACCAACCGCATCGACTCCGCCGGAGGATAGATGTACTCCTTCTGCGCGATATATTCCTTCAAGATGTCGTTCTGCAAAGTTCCGGAAATCTTTTTCCAGTCCGCGCCCTGTTTCTCGGCCACCACCAGGTACATCGCCCACAGCGCGCTCGCCGGCGAATTGATCGTCATCGAGACCGTCGTCTTCTCCAGATCGATTCCGCGGAACAGTATCTCCATGTCCTCCAACGAATCGATGGCCACGCCGCATTTGCCAACCTCGCCTTCGCTGAAAGCGTGATCGCTGTCGTAGCCCATCAGCGTCGGCAGGTCGAAGGCCACCGAGAGTCCGCTGCCGCCATGCTCCAGCAGATACAGGTAGCGCTGGTTGGTCTCCTCCGGTGAGGCAAACCCGGAAAACTGCCGCATTGTCCACAGCTTCCCCCGGTATCCTGTTGGGTGAATCCCGCGCGTATAAGGAGCTTCGCCCGGATATCCGAGGTACTTTTCCTCCGACCAGTCCTCCGGCAGATCCGCCCGCGTGTACAGCCTCCGGATCGGCCTACCCGAAATTGTCGTAAACCGTGCGGCTCCGTCCTCGTCCACGTTCATGCCCGTGGCCGCGCCGAGTGGCTTTTCCGGTTGTCGCGCCAGCGCCTCTGCCAAGGTAGTCTCCGCCCAGCGCCGCTCGCTCTCGCTCGGCTGCCGACCCTGCTGCCGTCCTCGCAGCACATCGAGCGGGTTCACCGCAGCTTTCCTCTCGGCCATTGCGTACCCTCACCCTGTTTCAGATGCTGTGGAGTGCCATCGGGCGCTATTTGCAAATACGCGAATAGAGAGCTTCCATTGCCGCGAAATCACCGCCAGAACCCTGCCGCTCTACTCCCGGCTCTTCTCCCAAGCCTTCGCATATTTCCAGCTCACATACACGGAGTGATACAGGTGCAGCAGCAATCCCTCGCGCCCGTCCAGGAACCCCAGGCGGAAGACATAGTTCTTCACAAACGTCGCCGCCGGATTCAGCACGATGTTGACGAGAAACGCCGCCAGCGAGCGGCTCGTCCGCCCCTTGCGCAAGGCCAGCGGAACGCTCGCCGAGCTGTAACGATCCATGTGTTCGACGTAGAGAGCCAGGGTGGGATATTGGTAGTGCAGCAGGTTGTGCTTCAGCGTTCCCGTTGCCGCCGTGGTTCCGGGAGTTTCGTGTACCTCGACATCTTCCGGCAGCCGAGCCGTGCCCTTGCGGAAGAGCCGCAGCTTGCGGTCGGGAGAGAATCCGCCGTGCCGCATCCATCGCCCGAATATCTGATTCAGCCGAGGCATCCAGTAGGCCTTGTATTCCGGTTCGCCCGCCAACAGCGTCCGTATCTCGGCTGCCAACTCAGCGCTTACCACCTCGTCGGCGTCCAGCAGCAGCACCCACTCGCCGGTAGCCTTGTCGATCGCGGAATTTTTCTGCCGCGCAAAGCCCTTCCACGGCTCCTCAAAGACCCTGACCTTGGCTCCGAACGAGCGTGCAATCTCCGGCGTGTGATCCGTAGAACCGCTATCCACAAGATTAATCTCACTGGCGAGGTCGATCACGCTGGCCAGCGTCCGCGCGATGTTTGCCTCTTCGTTGCAGGCCACCATGGCAATCGAGAGTGAATTGCGCATTACGTCATTGCACATTGCGTTCGAACCGTGCTCTGGCATGGCCCCCATCCTAGCAAACGCCTGGCATCGGAGTCCGTGTCGATAATCTGGGCACCAAAAGTTAAGGCCGGAGGGCCCTGTTTCGAGGAACCCATCCGGCCTGAAGTCGATCATCAGGTGGTTATACCTGATAGACGCGCCTCCCGCAAAAAGGTTAGCAACCGCCTGCCCCTTGCCAATACCCGTGTAAATGACCCGGCTACCAGCTACCAAAAGTTAAGGCCGAAGGACCCTGTTTTGAGGAACCCATCCGGCCTGAAGTGTTTCACAGGAGGTTATATACCTGATAGACGCGCCTCCCACGAAAAGGTTAGCAAATGCCCACCATCCCCCGGCGTCCCCGTCGCAAATGTAGGGCAACCGGACACAAAAAGTTAAGGCCGGTAGCCCCTCTGTCAACGAGGAACGTTCCGGCCCTGAATGATTCATCAGGAGGTTACACGTGATAGACGCGCCCCCAGCAAAAAGGTTAGCGATTTATTTCGCAACAGGCTTGGCAGTCACCGTCGAGGGCGTCAAGTTGGGCTGCAACCCTGGAATTGCCGGCGGATGGCCCACATGACCACTCGCCGCGTCCTCCATGGAAATGCCATTGCGCTCAAGGATCGTCGCTGTAACCTGATCCAGTGCAACCCGGGCTTTTTCGTAGGTCGATAGCGCCGCCACGTAGTTGGAAGCCGCCTGCGTCGAGTTGCTCTGCTGTTGCAGCACCAGGTAGCTCGTCGAAGCTCCCAGGGCATACTTTTTCTGCTCCGCGTCCAGGCTCTGCAAAGCGTAGTCGCGGGCCGCACGGGCCGATTCCACCCCCGCCCGTGCTTGTTGCAGCGCAAAAGCTGCATTGCGGACCTGCAGGTTGATCTGATTCTTCTGCTGCTGGAAGTTCAACTGGTTCTGCCGGTACTCCAGCTCCGAGCGGATCTGGTTCGCCTGGGCCGCTCGGTTGCGTAGCGGCACCGTCAGCGATACATACGCGCCTCTGTCTGGACGGCTCAGGTCCACAAGGCTGCTGGCTACGTCGACGTAATTATTGTTCAGCCCCGCCGCCCCGTAGTAGCCAACTAGGTCAACGGTCGGCAGCAGAGCGTTTTTCGCCGCTTTGTTGTTGATTTCGTTATTACGCAGATTGAGCTCGCTTTCCATCAGCTCCGGACGGTTGGCCAGCGCATATGTCACCAATTCCTCGGCTGGCGGCATCGCTTCACTGCTCAGAACCATGGTGTCGGTCGGAATCACCTCCGCCGCCGTCAGCGCAGGATCATCGAAGTTGCGCGCAATCGCGTTTTTAGTAATAAGTTGCTGATACTGCAACGTAGTCTGCGACAGAATCAGCTTTTGCATTGCCGTCGCCACCGCCGACTGGGCCGAGACCACCTCGATTGGTGCCAGCGTGCCGATTGCCACCTGTTTCTTGTTATCGCTCAGCGTGCGTTGTGCAAACTCCACCGCCGTCTGCTGCACCTTCAAATCTTCGTAGGCGTTCACCAGATCCCAGTAAATGTTCTGGATTTGTGCCACTGTCGCAATCACCTGGGCCTTGAAGCTGGCGTCGGTCACCTTGCGGTCGTTCTGCGCGATGATGATCTCCCGCCGATTGTTATCCGTGCCCCAGCCCTGCAGCAGATGCTGCCGCAACGTCGCCTTCCAGGAAGCCGTGATCGCCGGGTTGAAGGGAAAAAACTCGGCTGGAATTGCACTGGGTATGCCCAGACGCTGGTTGTCATAGCTTACTTGCAGTAGCGTGCCCGTCGCCCACCCCTGCGCGTAGTTGAAGTTGTATTGGTTTGTGTTCTCCCGCAGCGCCGTAAGTCCGCCGTACACGATCGGATTGGCAATCGGCATGATCTGCCTGTCCAGCGACAGCGTTCCGGTGAAAACCGGATCATAGGAATCGATGGGTGCGCCCACCGAGCTCTGGGTCGAGAGTACGATCCCGCCGGAACCGGAAGCCGAGCCTCCGGCGCCCGTCGAGGTGCCGCCCGTGCCGCCGCCCGTCGAGCCCGTCGTGCTGGTGGTGGCGGTGGTGCCGCCCGGCGTGCCGGTCAGCAACCCGGTAGAAACGCCGCGCACCGTGCCGCCCGACTTAGCCAGCAGCAAGTCGGTGTCGGCGATGTCCAGGTTGTAGCGGGCAATCGCGATATCGAAATTGTTCTCCAGCGCCAGCGCCACGGCATCATTGAGCGACAGCATCAGTTTGCCGTCTTTCAGCAGAGTGTGCAGCCGGTCGCTGTTGTTCAGCACTGGTTGCGGAAGTCCATGCGGTGCATATGGTTTCCATCCGCTCAGTATCGAATTCGGCTGCGTGTGCGGAGTCAGCGGGGTGGCGTAATCGGCCTGAGTCTGCGTATTGACCTGTGCACTGGTCTGCGAATTTGTCTGCGCGGGGTTCGGCGCCGCCGCCGTCGTCTGCGCCAGCAAACTAGAGGACAGCAAAGCCAATATGGATACGGACGCAACCATCCGCTGAAGCACGTGTACTGGACGCGAAACCGGCACTCAATCTTCTCCGTTACAAGGTTGGTGTTTCTGCCGCTGCTTCAGCAGCGCTTTTGCGACCTGGCAAACCACCGGGAGCGTGTGTGGAACTCACTTCTGTACACAATTCTCCCGCATCAGCTTCCCGGCCCATGTAAACTTTTGCAAAGCGCCCGGCGCGCGATGGCGTCACTGCGCTCTAGGAATCGAGTATAGCTGACCGGCTTTGCCCGCAGCGTCCCAGTTCGACTCTGACGCCACCATCCTACGGCAGCTTTGTTCATTCGTTTTGAGCAATAAGCCCGGGCGCGGAGTTGTGGTGCGGAGATTGTGGTCAATAGCGGGGTGAGTAGGAACAGGCGCGAGAGAGATTTTCCCTCGCGCCCGAATCGCCCGCCTCTTACAGCCGGTTAAACTTCAGGATTGCCATCCAGTGCTGCAGCGTCGTTCGATCGCAGACCGCGAGCAACGTCTTCATCATGTGCTCTGGTTTCTCGGCCCCTGCGCCACCCGCGGGCAGTCCTAGCGTGTCCTTCGTCAGCTCTTGTGCGGCCTGCAGCAGTCCGCGCTGAAATGGCCCGCTCAGCACTGAATACCCACGCTGTTGCGCCTCGCGACGCATTGCCACACTCGCGTTTGCGGGCACGTAGGCCTTCGCAACGCTGCCCAGCATCTCCAGATCGTTCTCCGTATCGCCCATCGCGGCGCACGCCTTGCGGGCAACGGCCCGCCATTCCATCACTCTTCTGGTCGCCGAGCCTTTTCCTGCCTCGACCGGAATAAAGTATGTGTCCACCGGACTGGATACATAGGTCAGTTGCGGAAAATCTCGCAGCACTTCGTGAATGAATGCTTCTGACAGCCCGACCGCGCGTCCATTCTCAATCCGATAGGCGCGGATGGCGACTTCATACGTCTGGTCGAGATATACTCCGCTTTCGCCTTCCAACCGCTCCCGCAGCCACGCCAGCTTTTCGCAGTTCGCCTCGTCGATCAGTAACGTTTCGCGCTGATCGATGCGATCCACAAATACGCATCCATACTCGGCAATGCCTCCTGCCAAGGGGTAGTTGGAGCAATACTGGCGCACGTGGCCCACTGGCCGCCCCGTGTTCAGTACCACCGAATAACCATGCCGGTTCAGCGTGGCAAGCGCCGCCATCCCGCTCGGTGTCGTGTGCGGGAGAAACAGGCAGGACCGGTCGAAAACTCCGTCCAGGTCCATGAAAAACAAATGGCTTGCCCAATCCGTGGGCCGGGGCTGCCCGAACTGTTCCGCGCAAAATCTTACTAGCGTATAGGTGAGGAAGTTGCACGCCTTAATGTGCACGGCTTCATGCTGCTTGCGCGATTCCTCCGTACGGGCCCGCATAACAACCTGGCAGCGCGCCAACTCCGCCGCCAGATGACCGCAGCCCAGCGCGTGTAGCACGATGCGCTCGCTGGCCTCTTCGTCTTCTGTCAGCCTGACGTATTCCTCCAGCAGACAGCACTGTGCCTCGGGCGAAAGATTTAGCTGTAGCGTGGCCAGCGCCAGGTCATAGGCCGCATCCACAATGTTCGGCGCGGGATTTCCGAAGCCATGATGTTCATAGTCGATCTTCAGTGCTTTGTTTCCGTCACTGAGCCATTCCCCCGCTCCCAGGTTCCCATCGATGAACGTTGGCTGGGGCGTGCCATACGCCTTCAGTCCCTTCCAGAGTGCGGCCATCTTCAGCCAGCGTAGATATGGCGGATATACGCCTCGCAGCGCCTTCACCAGCGTATAGCCCCCGTTCACGCCTGGAGTCATCTGGCCTACCGACGGATCATCCGCCAGCGAAAGCCGCTTCACCCTCGCGGCCGTGTAGGCGGCAACGTGGTCCGCAAGCTTATCTTCCGTTTGCGCCAGTGGCTGCTGCCCTTCGATCCACTCGCTAAACAACATGCCATCACGCAGCCCATAAACTTTCGGTACGAACTCATGCAAGCGAGTTCCTGCCACGTACGCGTGATAGCTCAACCAGCCCCACCCCACGCTTTTTGCCAGCACTCTGTGAATCTTTCCGCCCGGCGTTCGCAGCGCATAAACGCGCTTCAAGTGCACCTGGAAATCGTCGTACACGTGGGCTTCGAGACGCCGGTTTATCGCATTCGTCGGCTCATCTGCGATCACCTGTGCGCCGAAGTGCTCGTCGGAAACCAGTTCCTCGATCAGCGTCCGCAGTGTGTCACCGGCCAGCAACCGGTGCTTGTAGGAGTCCCGTGCGGCAACCGTAGCCAACTCCACATCGGCATACCCGCCGGTCAGCGCCGAGGCATCAAGTTGAGCTTCGTGGCTCGGTACTACCACTGTGATTCTGCGCCGCTCGATGCCACACTCTCCGAGCACATCGACCATGAGGCGGATCGTTTCGCCTGTATCTGGGTGATCGTCTACGATCAACACTTTTGTCGCTTGGCCCGCCATGGCGCACAATCGCTTTTTTTCCCAGCGCCCCAGCCCGCTTTTTGGACGAATTGAGGTCCATGACGATTTCCATCCACGCTGTTGCAGCCGGGCATGAATCAGCGGAGCAAAGTACGCTCCCGCCGTACGCGCGCCGACAATCGCCAGTTCGCCGCGGCGATCGCTCTGCGCGTGGTCAAACGCATCCGCCAGCGCAATCGCATCATGGTGCGTCAAGTCCTGCGCGCGGAATCCCGAAGGCAACTGGACACGGGTGCTAAGCAACTTTTCCGGCAAGCCCCGCCCCGCCAACTCCTTGCTCATCGCGGCCAGTTGAGCGGTTTGCGCAGCATCCGCGCCCAACTCGTTCAAAAGAATTTCGCAAGCCAGTTCGACGCACACGTCCCACTCGCGCTGCCAGCTCCAGACGGCGCGATCGCATAACGAGCTGCGAAAGCGTTCAGCCGCCAGTGCTGTTTCGCCCCCTGCCTTGATTGCCGACTTGGCCCGCGGCCAGCGCGCCGACAACTTTCTGAACGAAGGCAGTCGCGGGCTCAGGGAATCGCCGACCGTGCAGCTAATCGCGCAGGTCAGCAGATAAAGGTTGATCCGCGATTCCAGCCGCTGCCACTCTGTCTCCAGTGCTGGATACCACTGCAACTCGTCGCGAAGCCGCGCCAGCAACTGACCGGTGGACTGCAACGGGTTCAGGCACCACTCGTAGCGCGCGTAAAAATCCTGCTCGGGTGTGCGCTCAGCGTCGCGCGTTCTTTTGTACCCTGCTGTACTCACGTATTTCGCCGCCACCTTATCGGAATCGGATCGAATGGAACTCTCTCCAGCTACTCAGGATTAGAGGCATTTGCGCCGTCTAGGGATGCACCGCCCGGCCTAAAGCATTGTTACGAAACGTTACGAATTGCTAAAATCTCCCAGCCTTGACTTTGCCTGGAAAACTCGCCACCCTTGAAACCCTTGACCGCTGTTAGCTCGCGCACCCTCAAACTCACGCTCGCCTATGACGGATCTGCCTACCACGGCTGGCAGGTCCAGCCCGGTCAGCCCACCATTCAGGGCGCCTTGGCCGCCGCCATCGAAAGCCTCACTGGAGAGAAGCTTCTGCCCCAAGGCTCGGGACGCACCGACGCCGGCGTTCACGCTCTGGCACAGGTTGCAACCTTTCAAACCGCCAGCGCCATTCCAGTTGCAAACTTCCGCATCGTGCTCAACGACCGGCTTCCCGCCGCCATTCGCGTCCTTGGCGTCGATGAAGTGCCCGAAGGTTTCCACGCCCGCCACTCCGCCCGTGCCAAGTGCTATCACTACCGCATCTGGCGAGGCGACGTAGTCCCGCCGTTTCTCGCCCGCTACGTCACCCACCATCCTTATCCCTTGAATGAGACCGCCATGCAGCAGGCTGCCGCTCTGGTCGCCGGAGAGCACGACTTCACCTCATTTGCCGCCGTCGATCCCGACCGCACCCTTCGCCTCGCCGCCGAGCACCCTGCATCCGGAGCCGCCGCTCTCCAGCACACCACCAACCTCCGCACCATTCACGAGTCGCGCTTTGAGCGCCACGCCGAAGAGCTCATCTACATCGTCGCCGGCAATGGCTTCCTCCACCACATGGTCCGCAACCTCGTCGGCACATTTCTACTCGCAGGCAAGGGAAGCATCGCTCCCTCTGACATCTCCGCGATCCTTCAGGCCCGCGACCGTCGTGCTGCCGGCCCTACCGCCCCCGCCGAGGGCCTCTATCTGGTTGAAGTCCAATACTGAAATGCACCCCGTTGGCTCTCTTCCAAATTCCCCTCAGCTACTTCTTCCCTCCGCATCCAACTTGCTGTACAACTTCTCCTAATGGACTCTGGAATTCATCTCGTCGGCCAGTCTCGCTCCCGCGACTGCTTCTCGACCTCTAACCCCGCCACCGGCGAGCCGATAGCCGACTACCCCGTAGCCTCCGCCGAAGAGGTCGCCGCCGCCGTCGCCCGGGCCCGTCAGGCGCAGCTCTGGTGGTCGCGCTTGCCGCTGCTCCGCCGCTCCGCTGTTCTGCGCCGCCTCGCCCACCTGCTCTGCGATGAGAAGGAATCGCTCGCCCGCGTCATTACTGCCGAATCCGGCAAGCCCTTGCAGGAGGCGCTCCTCAACGACGTCATGGTGGCCGCCGATGCCGCCCTCTTCTGCGCAGAAAATGCCGCTGTGGCCTTCCGCACGCAGAAGATTCCCCATACCAATCCGGCCCTGCGCCTCAAGCGCGGCCAGCTCTCCTGGCAGCCGCTCGGCGTCATCGGCATCATCTCGCCGTGGAACTATCCGCTCTCCATTCCTGCCGCCGACACCTTTGCTGCCCTTGCCACCGGCAATGCCGTGGTCCTTAAGCCCAGCGAACTCACTCCCCAATCCGCGCTCGAACTCGAGCGCCTCATCGCCGCCGCCCTGGATGCCGAAGGCCTCACCACTCTCCCGCGTCCTTTCCAGGTCGTCACCGGACTCGCCCCCACTGGCCAGTCTCTGGTCTCAAGCCCCATCGATAAACTGATCTTCACCGGCAGCGTCGCCATTGGACGCCGTGTCGCCATCGCCGCCGCCCAACGCCTTCTACCCGTCATTCTCGAACTCGGCGGCAAAGACGCCATGGTCGTCCTCCAGGATGCCGACATTGACACCGCATCCAGTGCCGCCGTCTGGGGCTCCATGATGAATGCCGGACAGACCTGCATCTCGGTCGAGCGCTGTTACGTTCACCGCAGCCTTTATTCGCCCTTCATCGCCCGCTGTCTGCAAAAAATCTCCAAACTCAAGGTCGGCGACGGCTCACTTCCTGATACCGATCTCGGCCCGCTCATCTCTTTTCATCAGCTCCAAATGGTTGACCATCAGGTCGAGGAGGCCCGCGCTCATGGAGCCACCGTCCACACCGGCGGAACGCCTCTGCCTCATCTCGGCTCCAACTTTTACGCCCCCACTCTCATCACCGACCTGGACCGTTCCATGACCCTGATGCGCGAGGAAACCTTCGGTCCCGTTCTCCCTGTCGTGCCGTTCAGTTCCGACGAAGAAGCTATCGCGCTTACCAATGACAGCAATTTCGGCCTCGCCGCCAGTGTCTGGGGCAGCACCGCTCACGCCACATCCGTAGCCCGTCACATCGCTGCTGGAACCGTCCTGGTCAACGACCTGATTACTGGTTTTGCCGTCAGCGCCGCCCCCCACGGAGGCCTCAAGCTAAGCGGCATCGGACGAACTCACGGTCTGCTCGGCATGCAGGAGCTGCTTCGCCCCTGCTACCTCGATGTCGATCTCGCTCCCCGCATGAAAAAACTCTGGTGGTATCCCTACGCCGGAAACTTCGCTCCCATGTCGGCCTTCTTCGAACTCATCCACTGCGCCGGAATTCGCCGCCGTCTCACCGCCGCTCTCCGCTCACTCCCCGCGTTCTCTCACCCACGCCGGTAGCGCGAGCAGTTGCATCCGCCCACGTTGCTTGGTGTCCTGGCTTCTGTTTTGCTCTTGGTTTTGTTCTTTTGTTCTTTTGTTCTTGAGGTGTCATCCCTGGATGGAGTGAAGGATCCCCGCCCAGTTAAAATCGCTTGTACGGCTTCCAAGCTTTTCAATCAGCTAGCTAGGCATCACAGCAAAGGAATTGGTTCAACCCAACGCGCCTGACGTACAAGGCTTTATCGCCCTCGCAAACCGTGATGGTGCGATTAAAATCCAACTGCCGCAGCCGAAGCTGAGCGTCTGCCGGAAACTCTCGGAGAGGTCGCGGACGCGAATCCCACACAATGTGCTGTCGAGGCATCGGGCTGCCGCGTAGAGGGAGTGCCGGCGAAATGTTATACACAGACTTATGCTGTTCCGTGATGTCCTCGACCATCACCAGGGCCAGCTTCTCACCCCCGGCCGAGATTGGGCTGGCCGTAATCAAGGCTTTCATATCTTTTGCTTCCCGCTCGTGACCAAGTCTGAGGTTCATTACCTTACGGCTGACCGCTCGTCCTTCCAGACACTTCACCACCGAGTTGCGAATGACGCAGCTCTTGCAGTGCGGTCCCTTGCCGCAGCCCTCGGACATTTCGGTGGAATGCAGGCATCGGAGTACTTCGCCAGCGCGGTGTCCGTAAGCCGTCTCGCGGTTGTGACGGCAAAAGCGCGCAGCGGCACCGTTCAGGTCCAATATCTCCACGTCGCAACTGACTACGAATGCAGGGACCGGAATCGCGCCGAATACTGTTTGGTAGTGCGTGTCGCGTGGCCTCATCGGCGTTATCTCCTAATCCTGCGGTAACCAGCCCCACCAACATGCCCGATCACTAAGGTATTTGCAACAAGAAGTACCAGTGCAACTGTCGAGGTAATTCAGGTCGTTACTAAATTGGAATAGGGACTTCGGCTGTCCCAGATTGGCAACTGCAAGCCCAATGTGGGGCCGCCCTCGATACCCTCCCGTCGTGTACCATCATTCCTGAAATGCCATTTCGTCCCTGGACTCGATGGAAGTCCGAGCGCGCTCAACCCAACGCGCTCTCGCAAGAGGTCGTACGCCTCTGCGCCGACCCGCGCGTCCACCGCGTCTTCGAGTGGTTTTCCCTCCACGAACGCGACATCTCTGACTTTCAACTGGCAATCACCGCCGTCCCTGCGCCGCCCTTTGCCGAGCAGGAACGCGCCGCCTGGCTGCGCCGGCGGCTGGAGCCGCTCGGCCTCCCCACCACCACCGACGCGGTCGGCAACCTACTCGGCATGCGCCCCGGCCTTCACGCCAGCTCACCCGCTGTCGCCGTCAGCGCTCATCTCGATACCGTCTTCCCCGCCTCGGCCCAACTTAACGTGCGGCGCGAGCAAGCGCGCCTCCTCGGTGCCGGTATCAGTGACAACGGCTCGGGACTCGCTGCTCTCTGGGCCCTGGCCGGAGCCTTTCACCACGTGGGCATCGTCACCGCCGTGCCTCTGCTCTTTGTCGCTAATGTCGGAGAGGAGGGCGAAGGCAATCTTCGTGGCACCCGGCATCTCTATCGCAAGCATCTCAACAACCCCGCGGCCGTCCCAGATCCAGCATCTGCGCCGTCCATCGCTCTGCTCATCGCGCTCGACGGCGCAGGCACCGACAACATCATCTCGCAAGCTCTGGGCAGCCGCCGTTTTGAGATCGTCATTGCGGGCCCGGGTGGCCATTCCTGGAGCGATCACGGAGCGCCCAACCCCATCGTGGCTGCCGCGCTCGTCGTAGCTACACTCTTCCGCATTCCCCTGCCCGTCAACCCCCGCACCACCCTCAACATTGGAAGCATCGAGGGCGGAACCTCCATCAATACCATTCCCGAGCGTGCCGTCCTCAAAGTCGATCTCCGTTCGTCCGATCCCTTGCGCATCAACGAACTTGAGCAGCTTCTCCGCCGCGCCGTTGCCGATGCCTGCAACCAGACTCAATCGCAATCTGCGAACGCCCGCGCCCGTCTCCACCACACCATCAATATGGTCGGCGAACGTCCGGCTGGAGAGTTGCCTGCCACCTCGCCTCTGCTGGTCGCCATCCGCGCCGTAGACGCGCAACTTGGCATCCAGTCGCAAGTCCTGCGTGCCTCCACCGATGCCAATATCCCGCTCTCCCTTGGCCTCGATGCGGTTGCCCTCGGCGCCGGAGGCTCGGGCGGCGGAGCCCACACGCTTCACGAATGGTTCGACCCCGCCGGACGCGAACAGGCTCTCAAGCGTCTTGTCCTGCTCATCCTTCTCCTCGCCGACCTCGCGCCCGAGGACGCAAGCCTGCCCCTCGAACCTCCACGCGACGACGCGCCCGCGCCAAACTCCGGAGAGCCCGTCTCCCCAGAGCCAAACTCCCCAGAGCCCATCTAATGTCGCGTTCGCTCAAGGCCCATCTTCTGCTGCTGGCCGCGACCTTCATCTGGGGCTCCACCTTCATCGTCATCAAGTCCGCCCTAGCCGACTCCACCCCGCTAGTCTTCAACGCCGTGCGCATGGTCCTTGCCGCGCTCGTCCTCTGCGCCATCTTCTTCCGCCAACTGCGCGCGCTGCCCGTCGGTGCCCTCCGCGCCGGCTTCGAGATCGGAACCCTCATGTGGCTCGGCTATGAATTCCAAACCGCCGGCCTGCTCTACACCTCCGCCTCCAAGTCCGCCTTCCTCACCGGAATCTCCGTTGTCCTCGTCCCGCTCTTCCTCGCCCTCTTCTGGCGCCGCCGCGTCAACCTCTACACCCTCGCCGGAGTCTGCGCCGCCTGCATCGGCCTCTATCTCCTCTGTGTTCCGCCGGCGCATGGCCTCGGCCTCGCCGCGCTCAATCGCGGAGACCTCCTCACCCTGGGCTGCGCCATAGCCTTTGCCTTCCAGATCATCGTCGTCGGACGCAATGCCCAGCACTATGGCTTCGCCCACCTGGTTCCGGTCGAAATCGCCGTCTGTGCTCTCTGGATGCTCATTTCCATCCCCATCGCCGAGCGCCACGGCTTCATCCGCTTTACCTCAGCAATGCTTTGGGCATTAGCCGTTACCGCTCTGTTCGGAACCGTTGCCTGCTTCATCGTTCAAGCTTGGGCGCAGCGCTTCACTCCGCCCACCCACGCCGCGCTCATCTTCTCCCTTGAGCCGGTCTTTGCCGGACTCACCTCCTACGTCCTAATCGGCGAGCGCCTCGGCTCCCGAGCCCTCCTCGGGGCCGTCCTCATCCTCATCGGAGTCCTCGCCAGCGAACTCCTAGGCCACGTCCAACAGCCCGAAGAAGAACTCGCTGAAGAGGCCAGCTGAGCCGAATTTCTGCACTCCGAATGGCAAACAGGAATCTAAGGAAGTTGCACCCATGGCCACCCTCTCCGCCAACTCGCCTCCACTGCGCGCCCGGCTCGTCCTTCTCCAGACCTTCACTCTTGCCTGGATGCTTGTCGAGTGCGCCATCTCGCTCTGGGCTGCCGCCCGAGCTGACAGCCCCGCGCTCCTCGCCTTCGGCTGTGATAGTTTTGTCGAACTGCTCTCCGCCGCGCTCGTCGTCTTCGCCCTTTCTCCCCGCTTCAGCCTCAACCATCGGCGGGTCGACATCGCCTCCGGAACCCTGCTCTTCATCCTCGCCGCCGTCGTCGCCCTCACTTCCATCCTCGCCTTGGCCGGCAAGGTTCAGCCCGTAGCCAGTCCGCTCGGAATCGCTGTCACCGTGGCTGCTCTACTCGTCATGCCGCTGCTGGCGTGGCAAAAGCGAAAACTCTCCCGCCAGAGCGCCAACAATGCCCTCGCCGCCGACGCCGTCCAGTCCGCAACCTGCGCCTATCTCGCCGCCATCTCTCTCGCCGGACTCGTGCTCAACGCCGTTTTTCACATTGCATGGGCAGACTCCCTTGCCGCCATCGCCGCCATCCCCATCCTCGTCATCGAGGGCCGCCGCGCCATGCGTGGAAATAGCTGCGGCTGTTGTCGCTAAGGACCTGATTTCCCTCTACGGCATTCTCCCTATTCCCGATAACGTCCCCGACAATCGATTTTTGTTGACATAGTCCCATAGTGGAGCGTCTAACCAACCTGAACCGGCGTGGCTCATCCACACCGGCACCAGCGCACGCCTCTCTTTCTAAACAGGATAAGATAGGTTGGCACATTGACTTTGCCGGAGGGCACATGGAACCGCTGAAAGATGCAAGCGGATCGTCGTCGCAGCAGACGACGAACAGGAAGAGAAATCGTTTCGCGCCACTTTTTGTCGGATCGGTCACCGTCGCACTGGTGCTGATGATCGGCACCATTCTCACCTACACGGCTCGTGCCAAGGACGTGAACAGCACCGACGCACCTCAGTTGAACGTGCCCGCTGTCCGCCAGCATGACAATGAATTTGCTCGGGTCGCCAAAGCCGTCGAGCCCGCCGTCGTCAACATCAACACCGAGTCCACCGTTAAGAATCCTCATAAGCGCCTCCACCGCATGCCGCAACCGAATAATCCTGACGACGAACAGGCACCCGATTCCGGCGGCAATGGCCTGCAGGATTGGTTCGACCGCTTCTTCGGTCAGCAGCCCGGCGGTCCGCCTGAAGGCGCTCCCGGCGGTGGTGGTGGCGAAATGACCACCCAGTCCCTTGGCTCTGGCGTCATCGTCAGCTCTAACGGTTACATCATCACCAATTTCCACGTAGTCGATAAGGCCGACCGCATTCGCGTCAGCCTCATGGGCGAACCGGCTTCGGTCAGCTACCCCGCCAAGGTCATCGGCACCGATCGCGAAACCGATCTCGCCGTTATCAAGATTGAAGTCAACCATCCCTTGCCCGTAGCCAAGCTCGGCAACTCAGACAGCATGCAGGTCGGTGACTGGGTTCTCGCCATCGGCAGCCCCTTCGGTCTCAAGTCCACCGTTACCGCCGGAATTGTCAGCGCCAAGGGCCGCAACATCGTCCCCGGCCGCCAGTTCCAATCCTTCATCCAGACCGATGCCGCCATTAACCCGGGCAACTCCGGCGGTCCCCTGGTCGATATGGACGGTGAGGTCATCGGCATTAACACCGCCATTTATACTGAGACCGCAGGCTATCAGGGCGTCGGATTTGCCATGCCCTCCAATACCATCGCCCAAGTCTTCAACCAACTGGTCTCGCCCGTCCACAAGGTCGAGCGTGGCTCCATCGGCATCACCTTCAGCGCCGAAACCAGCCCTGCGGTGACCCGCATGTATGGCGGTGGCAAGGGTGTCGTCGTGCAGGACGTGACTCCAGGTGGTCCCGCCGCGCAGGCCGGCCTCAAGGGTGGCGACGCCATTACCTCTGTCGGGGGCAAGCCAGTTGCCAATGGCGATGAACTTGTCGCTGAGGTCAGCTCTCATCATCCCGGAGACAAGCTAAAGATCGGATACCTCCGTAACGGAAAACAGGAGGAGACCGCCGTCACCGTGGCCGACCGTCAAAAGCTCTTCGGAGCCCAACTCGGCACCAATGACGAGGACAACGAGGAGCAAGCGCCCAAGGAAGGCAAGCTCGGAATTACCGTCAAACCAGTTCCTGCCGCCGCCGCCAAACGCTTGAATTTACAGGCTGATCAGGGTCTGCTCGTGCTCGATGTCAAGCCTGGTAGCTTTGCCGACTCCATCCAGCTCGGACGCGGCGATATTATCCTCGAAATCAACCGCCAGCCCGTCGGCGATCCCAATACCTTTGCCAAAATTGAATCGGGATTGAAGTCTGGGCAGGACGTGGTTTTCGTGGTGCGCCAGGCAGGGCAGGGACGCGATGCAACAAATACCTTCATCGGAGGCACCCTCCCGTAGTAACCTATACAAACCCCACCATGTCGCCAGCATCGAACTACTTAGGCTGGCGGCATGGCGGGAAAACTGCTTAGCTCTGTCGAGCGGTCGAGTCCTGATCCCCACGGGGATTGTTTCAATCTCCGGAGAGGTGTGTGTTTGATGTCTTTAAAAGCGAAGATAGTACCAACGGTTCTGCTTGCTTCCGCCCTGCTGTGCACCTCGCCTCTGGCGGCGGCCCTCAAAACCAAGCCCAGCCCGCCCGCGCGAAACCTAGCTCCCAAGTCGCACTTAAAAGTTTCATCTGCGCGCACCACCTCTGCCCGTCCCTCAGCGCATAAATCCGCAAGGAGCGCCGCCGCCGGCACCAGCAACAAACACCACGGCAAAGTGGAAGTCGCACTGGTCGCCAAGCCCAAGTCTCACGGCCAGCAGTCCATTGACCAGGAACGCACGATTGAAATTCAGCAGGCCTTGATCCGCGAACATTACCTCGACGGCGAAGCCACCGGTCAGTGGGACCAGGCAACCCGCGATGCCCTTACCCGCTATCAGGGCGACAATCACTGGCAGACAAAGATTCTTCCCGACTCTCGAGCCCTCATCAAGTTGGGCCTTGGTCCCATCCAGCAGAATCTGCTCAACCCCGAGAGCGCCGCCATCGCCATCCCGTTTCAGCCTGGCCGTGAAAAGTCCGCTCCCGGCGGATCGAATTAGCAGCAGTACGAACTAGCAATTATTCTCGAAATATAAAAAGCGCGGCCTCATCGGTCGCGCTTCTTTCTTGCAGAGCTCATTGCAGTACTCGGTTGTTGGCCGGCTAATCCGCGTAGAACCCCGCCCGCGTCTGCACCGTCAACTCTGTCTTCCGAGTGCCGACGTGCAGCTTGTGATACCCGTTCTCCGCCTTGTCCGGCGTATAACTCAAGCTATACTGATGCCGCACGTCTGCCTCGATCTGCTCATAAATCTGTGCTGCCGTCAGCTTTTTTGAAAGTTCAAAATACCTCCCGCCGGTCTCGCTTGCAATCTGCTGCAGAATCTTCTTTCCATCGGTCTTGTTCTCTCGCGGTGTATTGCCCGGACCTCGCCGTTGTCCCCCGCCCCCGCCGGGAAATGGCCCGCCGCCCCCGCCACCGGGAAACGGTCCTCCGCCTCCGCCAGGAAATGGTCCGCCCGGATAGCCGCCGCCGCGCCGTCCACCGCCATTTCCTGCCCCGGCAGGTTGTTCTTCGCGCTCGGCCGCAACGTACACGCAGTAAACCAGCGTGTCGCTGCGCTGGGCCGACTCGATCGCGCGCTCCAGCGACGTCTTGCTGTCACGGTCCACGCCATCGGAGAACAGCACCACGGCCTTGCGTCCCTGTGCCCCCTTCAGCACCTCATCGGACGAGAGAAAAAGCGCGTCGTAGAGCATCTCTCCGCCGAAAAAGTAGTGTGGTGTCTGCGAGTCCCCATCATCGCGTTTGCCCCTGCCCCCGGAGCTGCGCGGCGCATCGCCAACAGAGATCTCGTCGATTCCCTTCGCCAGTTTGTCGTGTGACGTCGTCACATCCTGCAGTAGCTCCACCTCTTTGTCGAAGTGCAGCACAAACGCTTTGTCCTTGTTCTCGCGCAGCAGACGATTGACGAACTCGGTCCCAGCCTTGCGTTCATCGGCCAGCGCCTTGCGTTGTCCCGGTCCGGTGTCGGCCAGTATTCCGAGCGTCAGCGGCAGGTCGCTCTCATGCGCGAACTGCGTAATCGTCTGCGCCCGTCCATCCTGCTCCAGCACAAAGTCCTGCTTGTCCAGACCGTTTACCGGTTGTCCCTTCTTGTCGCGGACCACCGCAAGCAGGTTGACCTCCTTGACCTTGACCGAAATCGTCGGTGCCGCCGAGCCGGAAGTAGGCGCAGTCGCGGCAGCAGTAGCCGCTGCGGGGGCAACACTCGGCGCGGCCCCAGGCGCTTGCTGCGCGATCGTCGGCAATGCACAGACGAAGACCGAGAGCACAAAATTCAGGGTGCGAGGAAATCGTGGCGTTTGCATGGTTTCAACAGGATGGCACAACCCTGCCTCTCAGTGAAATCTGAGGCAAAGAGGCTGACATGGGATGCCCGAAGCCAAAGGGCATCCCGTCCTGCCTTTTGTTCGTTATGACTTTTTTTGCTTCGTTACGCGGTGCTTTCGCTCTTCCGCCGGTTGCCCGTAAAGGTGGAGTATAACGCCGCCAGCGCGACGATCACGTTGGCCACAACCACCGGCAGGGCGTGAATGAGCAATCCATAGCTGATCCACAGAATCGCCGCCCCGGCCTGAATCAGTCGAAGTGTAGCTGGCTTCTTGAAGAAGTACGACAGGCCGAAGCAAGCCGTTGCGACCCACCCAATCCAACTCAGCATCAATCCGCCTCCATGGAGACCGTAACCGGAGAGCCAGCACCGGCAGTAGAGCGCAGCGTCAGAACGTCGGTACGCATCCGCGCCCACTCCTGCACCAGGAACCCATGGGACTCAAAGAAGCGCCGAATCTCCGGTTGCGCCCAGTGCGCCACCTCTTCCAGTATGGGCACCAGCACACTCAGTGCGTTATCGCTGAGCACGGTGCGCGCCGCAATCTGGGTCACGCAGCGCGATTCGGAGACTGCGATGGTGAGTCCATCGCCCTCGTTCACGTGTAGCATCGCATTCATATCCGAGCTGCCATCGCCGCAATAGACAACGTGATCGCGGCCGATCGAGCGCTCGTCCTGCAACTGCATAATGCGTGTCACCTTGCCGTATCCGGCAGTGCAGCGGATCAGTCGCTCGATGGCACCGTCGGCTCCCCATTCGAACTCGGTGCCGAAGATGTGATCGGCGGGCACAATCCCTTCCAGCGCCGACTGTACAATCTCTACCGGCGCGGCCGACAGCACGTAAAAGTCGAACTCGTATCCCGGAATCCCTTCGCGCAACGTGTGATACAGAAGCTCGATGTTTTCCTTGAGCGGAATGCGCTTGCCGGTTTCGATTAAATGCTCGCGGCGGACGCGTGAACTGAACGCCGGATCGTGCAATAGCAGGTACGCGAGTTCCGCGCCTTGCTGGACCAGATTTAACTGCGCCATACCCGCCGCTTTTGCCTTGAACTCCTCGGCCGGAATGCCGAGCAGTTCGGTGAGAACCAAGCCAGAGTCGTTAAAGCTCAAGGTCTGGTCAAAGTCGCTGGCGAACAGATACTGCTTGAGAATAATTTCAGCCATAGATACCTATGATAGGCGGTGAGGCGATTTGGATGGTGAATTAGAGGTCAAACTGCTATCGAATGATTTAATAAGGCGCATGGCGCCGCATTATGTTTTTTTCTTGTCGCTTGTTTTTAGTAATTTGCAGAGGTCCGCGTGATTCCCGCTAGGTTTTTTTTCTTGCTGCAGTGCAGCGAATGGTGAACCAGGGTGGGGACTAGATGCGGCTTTAGCAAGGCAACCCTCCCACCCGCACAACGGGTGGGAGGGTTTAATTTCCGGCTCAATCGATTTAACGCTCAATCACGTTGTTCTTTCGCACGAACGCTCGTTTGTATTAACGTTCGTGTGAACTAACGTTGCGAGATGAACTCCGTGATCCCCCTGTAAGCCTGCTCCAACACATCTTCCTGCGGCAAAAAGACGATCCTCATGTGGCGCGTGCCCGGCCTTTGTCCAAAGCCGGCGCCGTGTACGCACAAAACATGTTTCTCTTGCAGCAGTCCGGTGACAAACTTGATGTCGTCTTCCGCGATGTCGAGCTTGGGGAAAGCGTAGAAGGCTCCTTGCGGTGCCACCAGTGAAACCCGTGGTGTGCGCGCAGCCCATTCCACGGTGAGGTCGCGGCGGCGGCGCAACTTGGCGCGCACTACTTTCAGGTGATCCTGCGGTCCCTCAAGTGCCGGCGCAATAGCGTGCATAAATGGGTGCGGAGCCGAGAGCCGCGCCCGCAGCAATTTGTACACTGCCTCCAGATAATTGGTAAGTGACTCAGCCGGACCGGTTGCGATCGCCCAGCCGATCCGCCATCCCGGTACAAGGTAGGCCTTCGATAGTCCGTTGAAGGTAATTACCGGAAGATCAGGCGCAAGCGTCGCAATCGAGACATGCTCGCGTTCGTCGTCGAGGATCAACTTGTCGTAGATCTCGTCGGAGAGGATAAGCAGGTTGTGCTTGCGCGCCAGCTCCGCGACCCGCTCCAGGGTTGCGCGCGAGTAAACCGCGCCTGTGGGGTTATTCGGATTGATCAGCAGAATCGCCTTGGTGCGCGGATTGATGCGCGCGGCAAGATCGTCCAGGTCCGGCTGCCAACCGTCTTCCTCATTCAGAAAATACTGATTGGGCTCGGCGCCAAGCTTTCCCAGTACCGCTCCATAGAGGGGGTAATCCGGGCAGGGCGTCAGCACATTCTCACCAGGATTGAGCAGCGCCGTCAGGCAGTTGTCGATCACCTCGCCCGAGCCGTAGCCAACCATGATGCCTTGAATGTTCTGAAAGCCGTTGGCCTCAGCCTGGGCGCGGATGGCCTTCACCGCACCGCGTTCGCCAAGTGACTCACCATAACCGTTAAAACCATCGCGCATGGCGCGTTCGGCGGCTTCGATCATGTGCGGCGGCGTAGGAAAGTCGAACTTGCCTGGGTCGCCGATGTTGAGGTACAGAATCTGGTGACCCTGGCTCGCAACCTGATCGGCAACGACCGCCAGGTCGCGGATCGCGTAGCTTACGTTCGCCATGCGAGTCGCTGGCGTTATCTGGAAAGTTACATTGGATGTCATTGTATAAAAACCCTGTGTTATTGAACCTTATGCGAGGGCGAAGTGCAAGCACGATGTATTGCCAGGGGCAAATCGGACGTCGAATCAGACGTCAAATCGGATGTGAAATCGACAGTGATTGTGCCACGATAATCGCGCCAGGCGCTCGGATTTAACTGCGTGCCCAGGCCTCCGGCCGTATCCTGCAATTATTCCGGGCGGTCGATCTGCGCACGCTGCAGACGGTCCGAGTAGTCCACGTAGACGGCCTTCCATTCGGTATAGAAATCCAGCGCCCCGACCCCGCCCTCGCGATGCCCATTGCCGGTCTCCTTCACGCCACCGAAAGGTAGATGTACCTCGGCCCCGATGGTCGGCGCATTGATGTAGGTGATTCCCGCGTCCAGATCGCGAATGGCGGCGAAGGCGCGGTTTACGTCCTTGGTGTAAAGCGCTGAGGAGAGGCCATACTTCACCTCGTTCGCAATCTCAATGCCGTCTTCGAGCGAATCGCAGGGGATACAAGACACAACCGGCCCGAAGATCTCCTCCTGCGCGATGCGCATCTTCGGATCGACGTCGGAGAAAACCGTGGGCTCGATAAAGAATCCGTGCGCGTAGTCCCCGCGCTCCAGCCGATTGCCCCCGCAAGCCAGGCGTGCGCCTTCGTTCTTCCCGATCGCGACATAGCCCAGCACGGTTTCCATCTGCGCTCTGCTGATCACCGGCCCCACGTCCACGCTCTCATCCAGCCCATTGCCCAGGCGGAGCAGCTTCGAGCGCCGCACCAGTTCATCGACAAAGCGCCGGTAAACGCCCTTTTGAACAATGATGCGGCTCGTGGCCGTGCAGCGCTGTCCGGCGGTGCCGAAGGCTCCCCACAACGCGCCCTCCAGCGCCAGTTCCAGATTGGCGTCGTCCAGCACGATCATTGGGTTCTTGCCGCCCAGTTCGAGCGAGCAGCGCTTCAACGTACGCGCGCAGCTCTCGCCAATGATGCGCCCCACATCGCTCGATCCAGTAAATGAGACCGCGCGAACCAGGGGATGCTCCATCAGCGGAGCGCCGGCTTCGGTGCCATGCCCGGTCACGATGTTGACCACACCGGGCGGGACTCCTGCTTCGGTGAGCGCGCCGACGAAGTTGAAGACTGAAAGCGGCGTGTCCTCGGCGGGCTTAATGACGCAGGTGTTGCCCGCCACCAGGGCAGGGAAGAGCTTCCACGAAGGAATTGCCATCGGAAAGTTCCACGGGCAGATCATCCCCACCACCCCAACCGGCTGACGGATGCACATGGCGAATTTGTTGGGCAGCTCGCTGGGCGTGGTCAGCCCGAACATGCGCCGTCCCTCGCCCGCAAAGTAGTACCCCGTGTCGATGGCCTCCTGCGTGTCGCCGCGGGTCTCTTTCAGAACCTTGCCCATCTCGCGAGTCATGTCGCGCGAGAAGTCTTCCTTCTGTCGCTCCAAAATTCCCGCCGCCTTCATGATGATCTCGGCGCGGCGTGGAGCGGGCACGCGACTCCACTTCTTGAAGGCCCCATGAGCGGCCTCCACAGCGAGTTGAACCTCGGCCGCGCCCGAGCGCTGAAAGATGCCGACCACCTCACGGGCGTCAGCCGGATTGCGGTTTTCGCAAACCTTGCCGGAGCTGGCCGGAACCCATTTTCCATCGATGAAGTTGCTAAAGGTTTTGATCTCGGAAACAGTGCTTGCCATTGCAATCGATCTCCCGAAGCGCCAGCGTCTTCTTCGCCCCAAGAGTACGGCAAAATGCCGCGCCTCGTCATCCGTTCTTGGCGCGTAATCGCCCTGCGCCAGCCCTTCTGCGGTGTCAAACGACGCCAAAACTAAGGCCGATGCATGGATTCTGCCCGCGCTTGTCGTCGTAAGTAGCTGTTTCTTTGCGCTCAAACCCGAGGAATTTTGCATAACCGCTCATTCGCGAGCCGCCGGAGTAGTAAGATAGGGGATGAGTTCCAGCTAATGTTCTTAACGCATTGGTAAGCAGCGGTCCTGCCCGTATTATTCTGAGAGCAGATCCAAGACAGATTGTTTTCTTGACGGGTAGAGGGACGCTTCGGGGGTTTAAAGTCCTCCTTCGACGGTCCTGCCGGCATAATTCTTTTCCTACGGATAAAGAGAGATAGCATAAAAGATGTCAAACAATGGCTTCCACACCGGTTCGCGTTTCGGGAATTTGCGTTCGTTGTTCAGCATGTTCTCAAGCGACCTTGCAATTGACCTGGGCACGGCGAACACGCTTGTCTATGCGCGAGGCAAAGGCATCGTTGTCAACGAGCCCTCGATTGTCGCAATCAACAAGAACACAAACGAAGTGGAAGCGGTGGGCAAGGAAGCCAAGGAAATGCTTGGCCGCACCCCCGGCAACATCGTCGCCATTAAGCCGATGAAAGACGGAGTCATTGCCGACTTCAAAATCACCGAAAAGATGTTGAACTACTTCATCCAGAAGGCCCACAACCGTAAGATGCTGGTGCATCCGCGAATCGTCATCGGCGTGCCCAGTGAGATTACCCAGGTGGAAAAACGCGCCGTCATGGACTCGGCCTATCGCGCCAAGGCCAGCGAAGTGCATCTGGTCGAGCAGGCCATGGTCGCCGCCATTGGCGCCGGTCTGCCCATCACCGAGCCCAGCGGCAACATGGTGGTCGATATCGGCGGCGGCACCACGGACATCGCTGTCATCTCGCTCAGCGGCATTGTCTACTCGCGTTCGGTTCGCATGGCCGGCAATCAGATGGACGAAGCTGTGATGAACTACCTCAAGCGCAAGTACAACCTGCTCATCGGCGAGCGAACCGCCGAGCAGATCAAGATCGAAATCGGTTCGGGCTATCCCCTCGAGAAGCCTTTGACCATGGAGATCAAGGGGCGAAACCTCATCGAGGGCGTACCCAAGACCATCACGATCGACGACAGCGAAATCCGCGAGTCTCTCAGCGAGTGCGTGGGTACCATCATGAACGCGATTCGCGTAGCCCTGGAGCGCACTCCGCCCGAGTTGAGCGCCGACATCAGTGATCGTGGCATCGTGCTCACCGGCGGTGGCGCCCTGCTCAAGAATCTGGACAAGCGCATCCGCGAGGAGACTGGCCTGCCGGTTTCCATTGCTGATGACCCCTTGGCCAGCGTTGTGTTGGGCACCGGAAAAATGCTCAGTGACTTCAAACTTCTGCGTAAAATCAGCATTGAGTAAACACCTGGCCGGAGCGGTGCTCCGGCCTTGCATTTTGCGCCCGCATTTGTTCGCATGTGTTGGCTAGCATGTGCTGGCGAAGCCTCCGCTTGCCGGAGGCCATGGTCAGGATGCCGCTCGGATGACCCCTCGGGCCACAGTCCTGAAACTCTGGAAACATGAATCTCTTCTCGCGGCACAAGAATACGGTAGTCCTGGCGACGGTGCTGCTGGCGCAACTCCTGCTCTTGGCGGTGCAGGTCAAGCGCCAGACCGCCGACGGCCCTGTGCGATTGATCCGATTGCTGTCCGTGAGCACCATTGCGCCCTTCGAGCGCCTGTTCATTTATTCGGGCGAAAGCATACGCGGCGTCTGGTCTAACTACATCGATCTGCGAAGTGTGCGTAGAGAAAATCTCCGCCTCAAAGCCGAAGCCGGGCAAATGCGCCTGGAGCGGGCCAGAGAACAGGAAGATGCGCGCCAGGCCCGCCGCATCCAGGCCCTGCTCGCATTTAAGGAACAGTGGATCGATACCACCGTCGCCGCCCAGGTGATTGGAACCAGCGGCACCGAGACCGCACGCCTCCTCTATCTCGACAAGGGCGCCAAGGACGGCATCAAGCCGGATATGCCGGTCATCACCCCCGACGGCGTGGTCGGCAAGGTGCTTAGCGTCTACGGCGAGACCGCGCAGCTTCTGTTGATCAACGATCCCACCAGCGGCGTCGGTGCCATCCTGGTCAACTCGCGTCTGCAGGGCGTGGTAAAGGGAACGTCAGCCGGCGAATTGCAGCTCAACTACATCATGGGCGATGAAGCCGTCCAGCCCGGCGAAGCGCTGATAACCGCCGGCGGCGACCAGGTCTTTCCCAAGGGATTGCCGATCGGTACGGTGGCCAAGGTGAGCATGGGCCGCAACCTCTTTCTCGACATCAAAATCAAGCCTGCCGCGGATTTGGATCGCTTGGAAGAAGTGCTGGTCATCACCGCACAGAAGGCGCGCGCTCCGGATACCGCCGGCCTGGGACCGATTCGCGCTGCCGACATTCTTGCTGGCCATCTGCCCGGTGTGCCGCAAACGCCGCCTCAAACACCGGCGACGCCAGGCCAAACCACTTCGCCGGCGCCGTCCGCTGCGGCTCCCGCTGCCCGTCTGCCTCTTTCGGGCGGGTCGCAGAATCCATTGACTGCCAAGCCGCAGATGACCCCCAAGCCACAAACCGCCGTCCCGGCATCAGGCTCCGCCAAGCCGCAAACGGCAAAGCCCGCAGTGGGAGCAGCGGCGGCCAAGCCCGCGGGATCAAGCACCGTCGCCCCCAAGCCAGTTCCGCAACCTGCGCCGAAAGCCGCAACCCCGAAAACCGCAACGCCGACCGCAACCCCGAAACCGCGCTCTCCGAATACAGATGGACCCAAACCCAAGCCCGCCGCCACGGAAGGGACACATCTACAATGAGAGCCATGAATCTCAGCTACACCTCGCGCGATCAGGTGGAAGTCTATCGCTTCTCTTGGCCGCTTTCGGTGGGCTTGCCTTTGCTGATGGTGGGCTTGCAGGCGTTCATGCCGGTGCGCTTGCACGTCTTCAGGGTCTTCGATTTCGGATTGTTGCTGACCATCTTCTTTGCCGTCTCGCGCCGCAGCCAGTTGAGCGGAACCCTGACCGGCGCCGCCATTGGATTGCTCCAGGATGGATTGACTCATACCCCTTTTGGCGTCTTCGGGATTGCCAAAACGCTGGTTGGCTATGGCGCGTCGTCAATTGGAATTAGGATTGATGTAGAGAATCCAGGCTCGCGCTTCTTGCTTGCCTTCATGTTTTACGGAGTCCATCAACTCGTGTTCATGGCCATCGAGCACGAGTTAATGGGGCAGTCGGTTCAGTTCAATCTGGGACACGAGGCCGGGGCCGCCGTCGCCAACTCAATCATGGCCGTGTTTCTATTTGCGCTGTTGAACCGTTTCAAGATCAGGGAGTAGGAACAAAGTTCCGGGTCGCATTGCTTTCATGTATGGACGCGAAGAAAAAGTTCCGCTAATTCGTCTGGCGATTACCCAGTACATCATCCTGGGCATCTTCCTGCTGCTCATCTTTGGACTATGGCGTTTGCAGGTTCTGCATACCGACCAATACACCAGCATGGCCGAACAGAATCGCGTCAAAGAGGTTCCAATCCTCGCCCCGCGCGGAAAGCTGCTCGACCGCGAAGGCCGTCCCATCGTTGATAACTATCCCTCCTTCTCGGCTCTATTACTTCGCGCCCAAGGCAAAATCAGCGACTCCAACCTGCAGGCCATCTCCGTTGGACTGCACCTGGACCCCAACGACCTAAAAACGCGCGTCAAGCGCCTCTCGGCCATGCCCGGATATCAGCCGATCTTCATCAAATACGACATCACACCCGACGAACTTGCCTTCGTCGAATCCCATCGCAACGAATTTCCCGAGCTCGACACCATCACCGTCCATCGCCGTCTCTACCCCAAAAACGGATTCATGGCGCACCTCATCGGCTACGTCGGTGAAGTCAGCGAAGATATGCTCAATAATCCCCGCTTTGAGCTGTACAGCTCCGGAGACGTAGTCGGTCAGAGCGGGGTCGAAGCCGAATACAACGACATGCTGATGGGAAAAAACGGCTCGCGGCGCGTCCTGGTCAACAGCAAGGGAAAAGAAGTCGGCGAGTTGAGCGATACCCCGGCGGTACCGGGCAAGCCACTCCAGTTGACCATCGATCTGGATCTCCAGATCGCCGCCGAAGAGGCCTTAGGCGACAAGCCCGGAGCCATCGTCGCAATGGACCCGAAGACCGGCGAAATCCTTGCCATGGCCAGCCGTCCCACCTTTGATCCCAATGCTTTCGCCGTACGTATCAGCTCCAAGCAATGGAGCGCCCTGCTCACCGATCCCGGCAAGCCTTTGTTGAACAAGGCGATCCAGGCGCAGTTGGCCCCCGGCTCGGTATTCAAAATCATCATGAGCGTGGCCGGATGGCAGGAGGGAATCGCCCAGACTCTGCACGTCAACTGCGGTGGCGGCGCGTCATTTTATGGCCGCTACTTCAAGTGTTGGTTCAAGGGTGGGCACGGTTCGGTGACTCTGACCAAAGGTGTCTACCAATCCTGCGACGTTTACTTCTACACCCTAGCCGAGCACCTTGGCATAACCCGCATTGCCAAGTACGCCACCGCCTTCGGTATGGGCCAAAAGACCGGTATCGACCTTCCGCAGGAAGTCAGCGGCGTCATGCCGAGCGAAGAATGGAAGCTGAAAAACTATCGCCAGAAGTGGTTTGCCGGAGAGACGATCTCGGTCGGCATCGGGCAGGGTGCCGTCACCACCACGCCCATCCAATTGATGCGTGCCATCAGCGCCATTGCGATGGGCGGCCACCTGGTGCGCCCGCACGTGGTCTTTCCCGATAAGGTCCCGGAGACCTATCGCAGCGCCCTGCACTACACCGACACCCAGGACGTAGCCATCGATCCAGCAGGCTGGGAGACAATCACCGACGCCATGGGCGAGGTATTGCTCCCCGAGGGCACTGCGCCGAGCGCGCACAAAGCCGGCATCGACATCGCTGGAAAAACCGGCTCGGCGCAGACCATTTCAAACGCCATGAAGGCTAAAATGTCCAATAAGTCAGCCTACAAGGACAACGGCTGGTTCGTCGGCTTCACCCCCCGCCGCAATCCCGACGTTGTGGTCTGCGTTCTGTTCGAAGGTGGCGAGCACGGAGCACTGGCGGCGCGGCTGGCAACCATGGTCATCAAGGCCTACGACGACAAAAAGAATCATCGGCCACCCGAGCACCTGAAGCCTCCCGCCGACGAAACAACTCCCGCTCCGCCGCCGCCGGCCCAAGCCGCCAAGCCCACCGTAGTGACCGGACTGTGGAGCGACGGCGGTAGCGGCTCCGGACACCTCCAGGCCGCACGCTTCCGCACCCAAGTGGTACCGCGCCAGTTCCACCGCGCCATAGCCGCGCCTGGCATGGAGCAGTTCGCGCAGAACGCCGAGGCGTCCCAACCCTCGCCGCAGCCCCAGAAGCGCCATTCATGGCGAGATCTTCCCGGAGTGGTGGCGGCGCTGCCGGAACCACTCTCGCGTGCAGGAGAGCTACCTTGAGCCGCTACATACGTTTTCGCGATTTCGACTGGGTGTTGCTCCTCTTCGTCCTCATCATCTGTGTGCTGGGCGTCTCGGAGATCTACTCGGCCACCCTGCACACCAAGTTCGAGGGGATACAGATCAAGCAGGTGTACTGGATCTTGGCCGGAGTATGCCTGATGTTTCTGGTCAGCCTGATCAACTATCAGGCGCTGCTGGAAATCGTGCCCTGGCTCTACGGCTTCAGCCTGATCTCCCTGATTGCGGTATTGCTCTTCGGCAAGCGCTACTTGGGCGCAAAGCGCTGGATTGACTTCCATTTCTTCCACTTCCAGCCCTCCGAATGGGTCAAGCTCATTCTCATTCTGACCATGGCAAAGTACTTCGCCGAGCATAGGGAAAACGACCTGCCCTTCCGCGAACTGGTGAAGGCGGGCTTGGTTGTGCTCTTTCCGATGCTGCTCGTCCTGAAGCAGCCCGACCTGGGCACGGCGCTGACCTATATTCCAATCGCGATCATGGCCCTGGTTCTGGGCGGCATGAGGCTCAAGCACGGCATCGTCCTGATCCTCGTCGCGGCCGTGTTAATGCCGATCATGTGGAAGTATGGCCTCAAGCCTTACCAGAAGGAGCGGCTTTCGACCTTTGTCGCGCCGGAAGCCGATTCGCGCGGCTCCGGTTACCAGGTGATCCAGTCCCTGGTTGCCGTAGGCTCGGGTGGCGTCTGGGGCAAGGGCGTGGCCAAGGGAACCCAGACTCAGGGACAGTTCCTCCCCGTTCCCCACACCGACTTCATCTTCGCCGCCTGGAGCGAGGAGCATGGCTTTGTCGGCGCGTTGGCGGTAATGCTGCTATACTTTGGGGTGTTGATGCGTCTGATCCATGACGCACAAACGGCGCCGGACCGGGCCGGAGTCTTCCTGATTATGGGAGTGGTCGCGGTGCTGGCATTCCACGTCTTGGTAAACGTGGGGATGGTCGTGGGATTTATGCCTGTAACGGGCATTCCACTTCCGTTAATGAGCTATGGAGGATCGTCGATCCTGTTTACTTTCCTGGCACTGGGCATTGTGATGAACGTGCGCATGCGCCGGTTTGTGAACTAGACTGACGCGTGAAGAATGACGTGCCAAGAATGACGCGTGAAGCGCAGGAGACTCCGCAACCACGGAACCTCTTCGTAGCGCCCGCGCAGCGCCTCAAGGGGAGGCCGCTGAATACAAGTTTTTTTGCAAAAATCCCAGGAAGGCTGCCGGAAGATGGCGGCGGGAATGGGTCTTCGGCGGTGATCGCCGGGGCTTTCGGCGGGGGAAATCCCAAGCCGCTTACACGAGATGGAGCCCTCGATGGGAGGGCAAAGCCGGCTAAAAGGCAATCAGGCCGGTCACGATTGAAGAATTGCGCTGCGAGTGCAAGGGCAGGGAACGGCCCCATTCGGCATTCCAGGAAGTCGAACGATCTCACGGAATGCGGGAGAGAAGTGGCCACAAAACCCCAAGCGTAGCGCAACCGGACCGGATCAATAGATCTGGGGAGTACGGAATCGGTGCATAGGTTCACATCAAACGCAGCCGGAGCCCCAAATGGCGCAATGTGCCACGGCGGAACTGGTAGCATGATCCCCTCATTTCAGTCGAGCGGGCGAACTCCGCTCCGCGCCCTGGCACACCAGCCAGCGGTCGCGGTGCGACGCATTGATATTCAAAGCTGGATCTTCAAAACTGACCACCTGCCTTCGTGCCTCCGGCTCACAACAGGCTGCTCACTGCGAGCAGGCCGGGAGCGAAAATGAATAAGGAATTGTACGTTTCAACCACGCCCCATGAAACCAAGGTGGCGCTGGTGGAAGACGATCAACTCGCCGAAGTTTACTTCGAGCGCGAAAACGAATACACCCTGGCAGGGTCCATTTACAAAGGACGCGTGACCCGCGTGCTGCCCGGCATGCAGTCGGCATTCGTCGATATCGGCCTGGAACGTGACGCATTCCTCTATGTGTCCGACTTCCTGGAACTCCAGGACGAAGACGAAGACGGCGAATTTGGCGACGTGAAAGTAACCGGAGCCACTCTGGCTCAGGCCAACGGTCTGATCCTCGCCGAGCCGGAACTGGCCGAAGAAGAAGACTCCGAAGAGCCCAGGAAGAACCCGTAACCGCCGATGCCGAGAACGCCCAGGGCGAAGAGTTCAGGCGAAGGAAAAGATGCTGCCGCTCCGCGCTGGCGCGGACGCCGACGTCGCCGTGGCCGACGTGGCGGACGCGAACGCGTCGGCGGCGTTGAGGCGCAGCCGGGAACCGCAGATTCACCGCAATCGTCAGGCGAGCCCGTCAGCACCGCTGATTTCCGCCGAAGTTCCGCCCGCAAACGACGTCCGACGACTCCTGCTCCGCGCGTGCCACGCGAACCCCGTCGGCGCGAACTGCGCGGATTCGAGCCTCGTGGCCTGGTGGTCCACGGCTTGGCTCGCTCCGTGGACGAGACCGAAGAGATTGAGCCTGAGATCGCCGGACGGAAGCCGTCGAGGCTCCGGGACTGCCGGTGATGACGCCGAGGCTCCGCTCCGCCGCCGAGGTCCAGCCAGAGAACAAGCCTGCCGCGTCCTCTGCTGCCTTTACTCCCATGCTTCTGCCCGGTGAGTCGATTTCGAAATACAATCGCGCCGAGGGTGAAGCCCCGGCGCCGGCGCCCGCTGCCGAAAGCTGGCGCCGGCGACGAATCCGATCGCGGCTATCGCCGCGGTCGTGACCGTGCGATCGTGACCGTGGCGGACGTGGGCGCCGTGGTGAGCGTGACCGGGATCGTGGCCGGGTGGCCGCGACCGGGAGCGCGAGCCGCGCGAGCAGGAGAACATCGCTCTCCCGGAGAACTACACCCCGATTCGTCCTTCCCGGCGAATCCATCTCGAAGTATCACGGGATCGAGCCCATTTCCGCTCCGGAACTGGTTCGGTCGGCTATTTCCGAAAACGCCGCGCTTCCAGTCGAGCCGGTTGCCAGAGTTCCGGAGCCAACGTCTGATCCCAGAAGTCGGACTCTCCGGTCGAACAAGTCCGAACCCGCAGCTGCGGTCGAGCAGGCTGCTCAGCCGAGCCAAGCATCGAGGCGAATCCCGAAGAGCCTTTATCCAGCGCCAGCTATTCAGGCATGAGCCGCTCTCCCTCTCACCCAGCGTTACGCCACCGATGTGGAAGACGCGGAAAAGGAAACCGAGGACCCAGTCGGCGCGGTTGATCCGGAAGCAGACCAGCAATCGGCTGTATCCGCTACCGAGGCACACCCAGGCGAGTTTGTCGCCTCCGAGCTGGCGCAGCCGGAAGCCGCCGCATCCGAAATCGCGCACTTCGAATCGCCCACCGCGCAGGCCCATGCAGAAGCGGTGCCCAGTCAAGCGCTGCCCAGTGAAGCCTGCCGAGTGAACCGTGCCGGAGACGCTCACAGCCCGAGACCAGCCCCGAGACCAGCCCCGAGACCAGCCCCAACGCGAGTCCCGAGATCGGCGAAGCCAAGCCCGAGGCACGCAGCGGGCCGTCGTTCGTGGCGCACTCGCGTTTCAAAGATATTCGGCGCGGCGCAGGATGAACCTGCCCCGGCAGAACCGCCAAGCCCCAGGAGACGCCCGGACCTACTCCGCGGCGCCCGAGCAACCGTCAGCCTCCGATGCCCGGTCCGCGAGCCAGAATTCGGCACAAGACGCCGGACAGCCAGCCAGGCAGCTTCGTGATCGAAGGCGGTCACGTCGAGCACGAAGAACTCGATGACGAAGAGACCGAGATGCCGGCTCTGGCCGAGCACTTCGACCGCTATGAAGAGAGCGAAACCGAAGACGACACCCTCGACGCTGGCAGCGGCTCCCAGATCGGCACCGCAGTTCGCGAGAGCGGCGAAGAGATCGAACTGGAAGACGAAGAGTACGACTTCGGAGGCGAGGAGTTCGAGGAATCCGAAATGCTTGCCGAGTGACGAAGCCGGTGACGAAGCCGAAGGTCGAAGAGCCGGGAGAGAGCGAAGAGCCCGGAGTCGCAGCCGCTCCCGAAGCCTGGACGCCAACGCCCCGAGCGCTTCGATCGCCGTGACCGTCGCCCGCGCCGTGGCGCACCTCCGCCGCGCGGTGGAGGACGGATGCGCCCGCGTCAGCAGTCGCGGGCCGTGCCTCTCATCAGCGAGTTGCTCAAAGAAGGGCAGGAGATCCTGGTCCAGATTGCCAAGGAGCCGATCGGCAAAAAGGGTGCCCGCATCACCAGCCACATCGCCCTTCCCGGCCGCTTCCTGGTCTACATGCCGACGGTGAACCACATCGGCGTATCGCGCAAGATCAGCAGCGAAGAGGAGCGTCAGCGCCTCAAGCGAATCGTCTCCAGCGAGCGTGAGAACGGGCACGGCGGCTTCATCGTCCGCACCGCAGCCTCCAATATCAAGGAAGACGAGCTGCGCGCCGACATCCGTTTCCTCAAGCATCTGTGGACCGAAATCCGCACCCGTGCCGAATCCAGCAAGAGCCCGTCGCTGATCTATCACGATTTGAATCTGGTCGAGCGCATTCTGCGCGATCAGGTGACCAGCGACTTCTCCCAGATCTGGGTGGATAACGAGAGCGAGTACGAGCGCGTGGTGCGCTTTGCCTCGCGCTTCCAGCCCAGCCTGGTGCGTCGCATCAAGCTCTACACCAAGGACGCGCCACTCTACGAGCAGTTCGGAATCAACGAGGAGATCAACAAGAGCCTCAAGTCCAAGGTGTGGCTGAAGAGTGGTGGCTACATCGTCATTAATCAGACCGAGGCCCTGGTGGCCATCGATATCAATACCGGCAAGTACGTCGGCAAAACCGCTCGCCTGGAAGACACCATCGTCAAGACCAACTGCGACGCGGTCAAGGAGATCGTCCGCCAGATTCGCCTGCGCGACTTCGGCGGCATCATCGTCGTCGACTTCATTGACATGGACGAGCGCAAGAATCGCCAGAAGGTGATGCAGGCACTCGAAGAGGCCATGAAGTCCGACCGCGCGCCGTCAAAGATCCTGCAGTTCAATGACTTCGGACTAGTGGCCATCACCCGCAAGAGGGTCAAGCAGTCGCTGGAGCGGACCCTCGGCACCCCCTGCCCCTATTGCGACGCCACCGGCTTCGTCAAGTCGGTGCAGACGGTCTGCAACGAGATCTACGTCGAGATGCGCAAGGTGCGTCGCCACGTCCAGAGCAAGGAAGTCATCCTCCGCGTCAACCCCGAGGTCGCCAAGGAGTTGAAGGGCGGCAATGGAAAATGGCTGCAGGAGATGGAAGAGCTGCTTGGCCATCCCGTCCTGGTGAAAAGCGATGCGCAACTGCACCAGGAGCAGTTCGACATGAACTACTAGACGCTTCGCCGATAGCCTTCAGTAACCAGAAGCTGCCCGCCACGTCACAATGGCGGGCAGGTCTGTTAGTACGCTAGTGCGGAGAACGAAACTCCAGCCCAATGTTGTCATTGGCACATCCTCGCCTTCAGCAATGACCCGCCGACACGCCCACGTATGCAAAGGAAACGGAAGGCCGATGCCCTTGCATAGGAAGTAAACAGGCTGAAAGTGCGCCGGTCTCCAGTGTCTAACATCCAGCAGCTTACGTCCCTTCGTAATCAACTTCCTTGCCTCCAGGCATCCTTTGGATTACTACCCCATCATTTTGTGGTGTATGTTCGGATCAGCTACCAAGTATGGCGAACTGAGACGGGTTCAGTGCCGGAATAGGGTGAAATCACCGGATATCTTCCGGCTTTTGCCGGAAGTTCAGGTTGACTTGCCCGCCCTGAACTCTGCTATAACCAGCGCGTAGGGTCCCCCCGAGAGCTGAGGAATTCTCCTCGCAGGCACCAGCGCGCCTGATGGAAGTCGACTTACGTAGGTCGGCGTCCAAGGTGCGGTGGGTTGTCCGGCGCGCGAAGCCTCGGCCAAGGAGACTCGATCGATGGTGGATGCAGGCTGCGTTCTGGTATATGGAAAGGGCAAACAGTTATGTCCGATTCGCCTGAAGTGATGAACATTCGGCAAGCGTCCGGGTATCTGGGCGTGAGCCCGGACACGCTTTACAAGTATGTGTCCCAGGACAAGATACCGGCTTTCAAGCTGGGCAACCGATGGAAGTTTAAGAAAGCCCTGCTCGATCGCTGGATGGAAAGCAAGAGCAGTGGCGGAGAAGGCACGCTGAGCACGCTGAAGAAGAAGCCGCGAGCGGTTCGTGCAAGCGCGGTTGGGTAACGAGGGCGTCCGCTTATGTTTGGTTTGAGTTTTGGCTCGAAAAAAACGATTGTCGGTCTGGACATTGGCTCCAACAGCATCAAGGCCGTGGAGTTGGTGCGAAATCGCGGCGAGATCATGGTGAGCCACTTGGGCATCGAGCCTTTGGCCACCGACATCGTCGTCGATTCCATGATCGTCGATAGCGGCAGCGTTGCCAGCGCCATCAGCAAGATCTTTGCAGAGCACGCCTTCAAAGCCAAACAGGTGGCAACCTCGGTCAGCGGACATTCCGTGATCGTAAAAAAGATCTCGATGCAGACCATGGAAGAGCCCGAACTGGGCGAAGCCGTTCGCAACGAGGCTGCCCAGTACATCCCGTTCGATATGAACGATGTCAACGTCGACTATCAGGTGCTCAGTGAAAGCCTCGACGGTCCGACCATCGATATCCTGCTGGTGGCCGTGAAGAAGGATAAAATTCTCAACTACACGAACGCCCTGCAACTCTCCGGGCGGCAGCCGGCCATTGTTGATATTGACGCCTTTGCCCTGCAGAACTGCTTCGAATACAACTACAATCCGGCTCCCAACTCCACCACCGCGCTACTCAACATCGGCGCCAGCGTGATGAACATCAACATCGTGCGCGGCAACATCCCGCTCTTCACGCGAGATGTAAGTGTGGGTGGAAACCAGTACACCGATTCGCTCCAAAAGGAACTGGATCTGAGTTTTGACGATGCCGAGGCATTGAAGCTGGGCAAACAGGTGGGAACCGTCAGCGAAGACGCCAAGCTGCCGATTCTTCAGCAGGTGACCGAGATCGTCGTGCTTGAAATTCAGAAGACCTTCGATTTCTTCCGTGCTACCGCCAGCGGCGAACACATTGAGCGAATTTACGTTGCCGGCGGCTCGTCGCAGGTTCCCGGTTTAGTCGAGGCTTTGCGGCAGGAGTTTTCCATCCCCGTCGATCCCTTGAATCCATTCCTCAAGATCGTGCCGCCCATCGGCGAAGGCGCGGACCTGATAGAGCGCAACGCGGCGCAATTGGTAGTGGCCGTTGGATTGGCCCTCAGGAGCTTTGAAAAAATATGATCCGGATCAATCTGCTAGCCACGGCAAAGCCGAAGAAAGCGAAGAGAAGCAAGCTCTTCACCATGCCGACGCTCACAACGGAAGGTCCATCTCCGTTGATTGCGGGGCTGGCGATCGTGGTTGTAGCTGGCGCGGGACTCTACCTGTATTACCTGAAGTTGCAAAGCACGCATCAACAGCTACAAGCCTCACTCTCCCAGGCCACCAAGTCGATCGTCTCGATGACCAAGGTGAAACAGGCGTATCTGGAGAGGCAGAAAGAATACGACACAGTCAAACGGCGCTTTGACATCATCGACCAGTTGCGCGCCGCGCAGGCGAGCCCGGTTCCATTGCTCGCCAGCGTCAGTGACACCGTGGATAAGACCGACGGAGTCTGGCTCTTGAGCATGAAGGACGACGGAGCAAGTGTGGCTTTGGATGGAGTCGCTCTGGGGCCAAACGCAGTCGCAACCTTGATGACCAATCTGCGCAGCTCCGGCTATTTCAAGAACGTCAAATTGCACGAGACGGTTCAGGAAGACACCCAGAGGCTGCAAACATTCAGTTTCAGCCTGGTTTGTGAAAAGACGAAGGCTTAAAGGTCATGGTGAGCTTCAAGCAACTGCCCTATGTGGCGCAAATCGGAATCGTGGCGCTGGTGATCCTTCTGCTTGCGGCCGGAGCGTATATGTTCGCGCTTCAACCCTTGGCCAAGGCGAATCAGGAGGATGCGCTGACACTGAAGAGCAAACAGGCCGAAGTCGCGCAGTTGACCCCTTACAAAACCAAGCTGGACGACTTGAATGCGCAGACCGATATCTTGAAGGCCAAGATGGAGGAACAACGCAAAATCGTGCCCGACGAAGCAGAAGTTCCAACCTTCATCACCCTGGTCGAGAACGAAGCCTCCGCCGCCGGTGTCGAAGTTCGCCGCTACACTCCAAAGGACACCACCGCAAAAGAGTACTACGTCGAGGTTCCAATCGATATCGACGTGGACGGGCCCTACTACTCGGTGTTGAATTTCTATGACCGCCTGCAGAAGGTGCAACGGATCGTGAACGTTTCCCAACTCACCATGGGCGCATTGAAGGGTGGCAAGTCATCGGTGAAAAAGGCCTATAAATGGTCGCCCGATGAAACGGTCTCCGCCAATTGTTTATTGACGACGTTTTACAGTATTCCCAAGGCCGGACCGCCGGCCGCCGTCGTAAAGAAGTAGGAGGGGCGATGAAGAGCAGCAAATTGATTCTCGCACTATGGCTCGGAGCAAGCGCGTGGGCACAAACTTTGCCGCAGAAGCCCACGGTTGCGGCCAAGCCACCGGTTGCCGCCAAGCCCAGCGGGGGGAATGCTGCGTCGCCAAAGCTTGCCGGAGTGCAGTCAGGCCAAGCGCTCAAGCCAACCGCGGCGGTGAAGCCCATGCGTAAGCCGCCTGCCAGCTCCGTCGCGCAAACCTACGGACACAAGCCGGGGCGGAGGGTGAGAGTCGCTCAACGACACGTCAAGACGAATGCAGAAGCTCCGAAGAAAATCAAGGCGCGGCGCGATCCCTTCGTCAGTCCGGTCGTGGAGAGGGTCCGAGAGGTCGCTACCTGCGCTGGCACCGGCAGACAATGCCTCCTTGTCGGCGAGGTCGCCTTGCGTGGCGTGGTCCATTCCCCCAGCGGTTTTATCGCCGTCGTGGTGAATGGCGATCATACTTACTTTCTGCGTGAAAACGATCCTCTCGCCGATGGCTCAGTGGAGAGGATTACCAACGACGCAATCGTTTTGCGTGAACGCTCGTCCGATGCCCTCGGACGGCAGGTCACGCGTGAGATTACCAAAAAGCTTGGTGCGGTGCCTGCGGTTTAGGCGCATGTCGGAGTAATGGAAGCAGTTGAAAAAGTTGCGAAGATGAGCCCGGAAACTGCAATGCAAAAACCGGGAGGGACGCGCGAAGCCTGAGCAGCAGGCAACGCGGGGAGAGTCACAATGAAGTTCAAGGAACCAGCGCCTACGGCCGGCAGTGCAGCGTTATCCACCGGCAACGCGGGGAGAATTACGATGAAGTTCAGGCCATTGCTGACGGTAGGACTCATGGCGTTGTTTTGTGTCGGCACGGCGACGGCGGCTTCACAGCTGAATTCCGTGCAGGTGATGCCTGCCGCAAACGCGGCGACCGTCAGCCTGCGCACCACCGGTTCGTATGCTCACAAAGAGTACCGTCCGGACGAGCACCTGATGCTCGTGGACCTGACCGGCGTATCCGCTGCTCCTGACCTGGGTCGCACCGCCGCAGTGAATTCGGCGGCGCTAAAAGGATACAAACTCTCCACCTACACCAGCGCCTCGGGCAGCGAAGTCACCCGCATCGAACTTGAGTTGGGCGACGGCGTGATTGCAAACGTGAATGACGCGAGTGACGGTCTGAAGATCCAGCTGAGCAGTGGTGGGTTCACCAGTCCGGCTTCTCCGGTACGGCTTGCCTCCATCGCGCCTCCTTCTTCCCCGGCAACTAGCGTCGCCGCTGCGCCAGCAAGCGCTGCGCGTCCGGCTCCGGCACCAGTGCTGCAGATTACGACGGGCGCAACGAAGAACCTTGCGCCGAACTCTACCAAGGATACGGCTGCGCCGCTATCGGCTCGCCTCACCCCTCCTGCGTCTACTGCCGTGCGCACCCCGGCGTCTCCGGCCCAGCCCCCGGCGGCCCCCGGCGTTCCCGCCACCATCCGTAACGTCAGCGTGCGCCAAGGACAAGGCACGCTGGACATCGTAATCGACGGCCCCAATTCAGCGCGTTCCTTCCTGCTGAAAGATCCCGATCGCCTGGTGCTGGATTTCGCCAACGCCGTGCTCAAACCTTCCGTACGAAATATCGCGGTGCATACCAAGGACGTGCTCCAGGTCCGCGTCGGCCGCTTCCAGGCCGACCCTCCCGTAATCCGCATCGTCATCGACCTGAGCGGCCCGCGCGCCTTCGATGTCGTCCCTTCCGACAAACAAGTCCTGGTGCGTGTTAAGACCGACGTCCCTGCCAGAGTCTCGTCGCTGCCGCTCCAAGCCGCCCCAGCCCCATCCCTGGCCTCTGCCGCGATACCTGACGTGACAGGCCGGACGAGTTTCGCCAGCAATGACCCCGGTGTTCACGCAGCACTGGCAAACGCATCGTTCGCCCATTCGGCATCGACCGTCGCCGGCCCTGCAGTCAACAGCCCCTCGCCGATTCGCGATCCACAGACTTCCAAGCCCAAAGCGCCTGCGGTTGAAGTGAAAGCGCCTGCGGTTGAGGTGAAAGCTCCCCTGGCTGAGGTAAAAACGCCTATAGCTGGGCCCAAAGCGGCTGAGTCCAAAGCCCCGGCTGCTGCTCCGGCCGTAACTTCGCCGAACTCCGCTCCGCCAGCCGTCGTAACGGCCCGACTCAATCCACCGGCCCCCGAGCCATCCATCGCCGCCGTCGCCGTAGCGGTTCCAGCGGCCGGCAATGCTTCACAATTTCCAGTTCCACAGACGTCCGCGTCCAAAGCTCCAGTGGCCGAGGTAAAAGCTCCAGTGGCTGAGCCCAAGCCCCCGATTGCCACACCGGCGGTAGCTTCGGCGAAAGTCGCTCCGCCCGCCGTCGTGATGGCCCGCCTGAGTCCGGCCCCCGAGCCATCCCCTGCCGTCGCAGCGGTTCCGGCAGCCAGCAATTCTTCACAACTTCCAGTTCAACAGACTTCCGGACCTCAAGCGCCTGCGGCCGTGGTGGCCGCGGCTGTGTTGAAAGCCTCTGCGGCTCAGCCTGCGGTTGCGCCGGTTGTAGCTGCGCCGAAAACCGCTCCGCCGGCGGTCGAGATGGCCCGCCTGAATGCTCAGGCCCCACCGCAATCCCCATCGACCCCTGCGCCGCCGTCTCCTTCTGCCAGTAAATACACTGGCGAGCCGATCTCGGTGAACTTGAAGGACGTGGATCTGAAGGATTTCTTCCGTCTCATTCACGAGATCAGTGGACTGAACATCGTTCTCGATCCCAACGTGCACGGAAATGTGACCCTGGTGCTCGACGACGTGCCCTGGGATCAGGCTCTCGACATCGTGTTGAAGAACAATGCTTTGGATCGCGAGCTGCAGGGAAACGTGCTTCGCATCGCGGCCACCGACACCTTGCGTAAGGAGGCGGTGGATCGTCGCGCCCAGTCCGAGGCAGTCGCCCTCGCCGTGGATCGCCAGACCATTACCCGCTTCCTGAGTTATGCCAAGGCGACCCAAGTCGTCCCGACCATCAAGAAATTCCTCACCGCGCGCGGCGACGTGATCTCGGACGAACGCACCAACGCCCTGATTATCTCCGACATTCCCAGCGTTCTTCCCAACCTCGATCGTCTGATCTCGCAGTTAGACAGGAAGAGCCAGGAGGTGGAGATCGAGGTCCGCGTGGTATCGGCAACCAGATCTTTCTCCAGGGATCTTGGCGTCCAACTCGGCTTTAACTGGGGCAACGGCACCAGCACGATTGGCGGCTCAAACCCCAACGGAAGCGCTCTGAGCCCCATTACTACACCCTCGGGCGTCACCAGCACCGTGCCTCTTTTCTCGAACTTTCCAGCCTCCGGCCCCTCAACGGGTTTCTCATTCAGCAACATCACCGCAAGCTATGGGATCGATGCCATCCTGACCGCGGCCGAGACTCACAACTTGGCCAAGGTTCTTTCCCGTCCCCGCATTGTGACCCAGAGCAACGTGAAGGCCGAGGTAAAGCAGGGCGTCAAGCTCCCCGTTTATACCGCCTCCACCGGGACCAGCAACGCCAGCGTCTCCTATGTTGACGCGGTTCTGCGCCTCTCCGTCACTCCGCAGATCACTTCGGATAACACCATATTCCTGACCGTGGACGTGGAGAACACACAGCCTTCCGGCACAACCGGTCAAGGTAACTACATCTTGACCACGCAACAGGCGACCACCCAGGTATTGGTCACCGACGGTGGCACGGTTGTAATCGGCGGCGTCATTCAGACCAGCAACTCGGTCAGCACTACCCAGACTCCCATCCTGGGGAATATTCCCTGGCTCGGCAATTTGTTCAAGGAGCGCTTGGTTCAGACGTCGACCGATGAGCTGATCTTCTTCATCACCCCGAAGATTGTTCAGACCTAGCCTTTCGTTATGTTTTCCCGGCGCAAAGCGGCATTCCTCACCGCCCGCTTTGCGCCGAAGCATGTACAATCGTCCCGATGAATTTTCAAGGGCGGCGGAAGAATCTGCGCGAGGTGCTGGAGCGGCAGAAGGTGGATGCGCTCGTAGTCACCCATCTACCCAATGTGCGCTATCTCTGCGGCTTCACCGGCAGTGCAGGAGTGCTGCTTGCAGCCCCGCGTCCGGTCTTCTTCACCGACGGAAGGTATGCCGAGCAGGCTTCTACACAGGTAAAAGGCCCCCACATCTCAATCTCAAAGGGCGGTTCCTTGGCTGCTGCGGCCGCAACCTGCATAAAGCTGGGACTTAAACGGGTTGCCATTGAGTCCGACCACTTTACCGTGGCTCAGTCAGATGCTTTTGGGCGGGCATTAGGCAAGGGAGTCAAACTCATCAAGCTTGCCGGTGCGGTGGAACAGTTGCGCGCGCTCAAGGATGAGGATGAGATTAAGTTATTACGCAACGCGGTCGAGCTGTCCTCGAAACTCTTCCGGCCCCTCCTAAGGTCGATGCGCCCAGGCGTAGCCGAATCCGCCATCGCCGCCAAGCTCGAATATATGGCCAGAAGCGCCGGGGCGGCAGGAATGTCATTTGAAACTATTGTCGCCTCGGGCGAGCGCTCGGCGCTTGCCCATGGCGTGGCTTCCGGAGCAAAACTGCCCCCGGCGGGATTCGTGGTGTTAGACTACGGAGTAGTGCTGGATGGGTACTGCAGTGACATGACCCGAACCGTCCATCTTGGCAAAATTCCGGTTGAGGCGCGTACGTTGTACAACGCCCTTCTGGACGCGCAACTGGCGGCAATCAGCGTCGTGCGGCCCGGAGTTACCACCGGGGAAGTCGATCGCGCGGCGAGGCACGAGTTAAAGCGAGCCAAGCTGGATCGATTCTTTACCCATTCCACCGGGCACGGTGTAGGATTGGAAATCCACGAGTTGCCGAGGCTAGCTGCAGGCAATGACGCAATTCTACGGCCGGGGATGGTGATAACTGTCGAACCCGGTGTCTATCTGCCAGGCAAGTGCGGCGTTCGGATTGAAGATATGCTGCTGGTCACCGAACGCGGCTATGAAGTGTTGACTCCCGTTTGCAAAACAGTAATCGAGTTGAATTGAATTAGAGTATTAGGTAGATAGAGATACTAAGGAACTAAATCCATACTAGCGCCCCCATGTTGCGGCGCTTCCGGCGGCCAATGAATCAGAAAGAAATCAAAGAGCTGGTCGAGTTTCTAGTCGAAAAGGATATTGCCGAGTTCGAACTGGAGCGCGGCGATATCAAAATACGCATCAAGCGTCCGCAGATCGCCATTTCTTATGGTGGAACAACGTCTGGCGCCGCTTCTGGGGTTGTTTCCTACGCAGCGCCCCAGGCGCCTGCTCCGGGCACCGTCTCGCCGCATTCAACTTCGGCGTCGGCTCCGGCGGCAACCGCTCCCGCAGTCGCAAGCGAGGAAGGCCTGGAGGTCATCAAGTCTCCTATCGTCGGAACGTTCTACGAGGCTGCTTCTCCGGGTGCGCCTCCGTTTATCAAGCGCGGCGACCAAGTCACGGTGGGTCAGGTACTCTGCATTGTCGAAGCCATGAAGCTGATGAACGAGATTGAATCGGAAAAGGCCGGGGAGATCGTCGATGTCCTGGTTGCCAACGGCCAGCCGGTAGAGTACGGCCAGCCACTGTTCAAGATTCGTACCAAGTAAACCAGCGGAGCCCTACCGGGCTCCGCCGTTTTCTGCGGCGTATCGGAAGCGCTCCGCGCATTCGTGCGAACCGCGTGGTGAGCCGCGCATACGGAATGCTGCGGCCACCCCCAACGCCGGTCGGGCCGGCGGGAGCACACTGACGCATGTTCAAGAAAATTCTCATTGCCAACCGCGGGGAGATTGCACTCCGCGTCATTTGCGCCTGCAAAGAACTGGGCATCAAGGCCGTCGCGGTTTATAGCGATGCCGACCGCAACTCGCTCCACGTCCGCTTCGCCGATGAGGCAATTTGTATCGGGCCGGCGCGCGCGGCCGAGAGCTACCTCAACATTCCCGCCGTCATCAGTGCCGCCGAAATTGCCAACGTCGATGCCATTCATCCCGGCTACGGACTGCTCAGCGAAAACGCAAATTTCGCCCACGTCTGCGAGACCTCCGGTCTCAAGTTTATCGGCCCACCAGCCGACGTCATTCGCAAGATGGGCGAGAAGGACAGGGCGCGGCAGGCGATGAAGGACTGCGGAGTCCCCATCCTTCCCGGCTCCGATGGTGTCATCCCCACGGAGGAGGAGGCGCTGGAATGGGCGCGGCAGGTCGGCTTCCCGGTCATCGTCAAGGCGGTGGCGGGCGGCGGCGGACGTGGAATGCGCATCATTCGTACGGCCGAGGAACTGCCCCACCAATTCAATTCCGCGCGTTCCGAGGCCGCCTCTGCCTTTGGCAATGGCGATCTCTATATGGAGAAATTCGTCGAGCGCCCCCGTCACATCGAGTTCCAGATTTTGGCCGATGAGCACGGCAACGTGATCAGCCTCGGCGAGCGCGACTGCTCCATCCAGCGCCGCCATCAGAAGCTCCTTGAGGAGTCGCCCTCTCCCGCCATCACCCCCGAAACCCGCAACAGGATGAATGCTCTCCTGGAAAAGACAATGAAGGAGATCGGCTATTTCAATGCCGGTACGCTCGAGTTCCTGCTGGACGAGGATACCGGCAACCTCACCTTCATGGAGATGAACACTCGAATCCAGGTGGAGCATCCCGTCACCGAATTCGTCACCGGCGTTGACCTGGTCAAGAGTCAGATTCTGATTGCCGCCGGAGCCAAGCTCTCCGATATCATTCAGCAGCCGATTGTTCCACGTGGCCACTCCATCGAGTGCCGCATTAACGCCGAGCATCCCGAGAAGTTCACCCCCTCGGCCGGCAAGATCACCGTCTTCAACCCGCCCGGTGGAATCGGCGTCCGGGTGGATTCGGTACAGTATCAGGAAGGCGTCGTGCCTCCCTATTACGACTCGATGATTGCAAAGTTGATCGTCCACGGAAAGGATCGCGCGGAGGCACTAGCACGCATGAACCGTGCCCTGGGCATGTTTATCGTGGAGGGTATTCACACCTCGATTCCGCTGCACCAACGCATTCTGGCCGACCCGGATTTCATCGCTGGAAACTTCGACACCAAGTTTATGGAACGCTTCATGCCAAAGCCGAAGCACTAGCTCGGCAGCAAAATCGAAATGACCGCGGGTGCCCCATATCGGCCAGTTTTTGGCAGATGTGGGGCAGTTGACCTTGCAGTTGCTCCTGCTCTCGTTTCTGCTCCTGCTCTTGTTCTTGGTTTGAGTGTCATCCTGAGCGCAGCGAAGGATCCCAGCACGGCTCAGCTCTTCCGCGCCGTTTCAAGCTTTTCAACCAGCCCCCCTGACTGTGGTCGAGGACCGGCACCAGCGCCTAACGATGAAACTCCCAATCCTCTATCCCATCCTCGACGCCGATAGCTTGAGCGCCGATTGCGAACCAGGAAAACTGCTGCAGTCCCTCTGCGCTCATGCCCTCGCCTTGGCCGAGGCAGGTTGCACCCTTCTGCAGTATCGCGCCAAGCAACTCAATCCACGTGAACTGCTGGCGCAAGCCCGCGAGCTGCGTCGCCTGCTCCCGGCCATCACCCTCATCATGAATGATCGCGCCGACCTCTGCCTGGCGGCCGGCTTCGACGGCGTACACCTGGGACAGGACGATCTTTCGCCCGAGGGTGCGCGCCTCGTCTTAGGTGCCAGCGGCCTGATCGGTCTCTCCACCCACAACCCTGCCCAGATGGCCGAAGCCCTCACCAAGCCGGTAAACTACCTCGCCATCGGTCCCATCTTCACCACCGTCAGCAAGCAGAATCCTGATCCGGAGGTAGGCGTGGCAGGTGTCGCCGAGGCGCGGCGCTTGCGTGACGACTCCGGTCTCGCGCTTCCATTGGTCGCGATAGGCGGCATCACGCGGGCCAACGCCGAGGCTGTTCTAAAGGCTGGTGCCGACGCGGTCGCCGTCATCGGAGACATTTCCCGCTCTCCGCGTGAATCGGCGAAGGAATTTTTCCGTCTGATGATGTAGAGTTCTGTCCTGAACGGCGGTGCTTCACTCAAGCCCTCTGTTGGCTTGAGTGCGCCCGTAAATATTTACAGCGGCACATGATCGGCCAAAACATCAAGGAGAGCGGTGAGTCAGCTAGCGAAGGAATCTCATCCCGGTCAGGATCAGGAGTTTGTAAAAGGCCTCGGCCTTACCAGTGCCACCACCCTGGTCATAGGCTCCATGATCGGCTCGGGCGTCTTCATTGTCGCCGCCGAAATCGCCCGCACCGTCGACTCGCCCGCCCTGCTGATTGCCGCCTGGCTGGTCACCGGATTCATGACCATCGTGGCCGCGCTCTCCTACGGCGAACTGGCGGCAATGATGCCCAAGGCTGGCGGCCAGTACATCTACTTGCGCGAGGCGCTAGGCCCTCTGTGGGGCTTCCTCTACGGATGGACGCTCTTCCTAGTCATTCAGTGCGGCACCATTGCCGCCGTTGGCGTGGCCTTCGGCAAGTTTCTCGGCGTCCTGCTTCCTTCGGTTTCCTCCACCAACTGGATCGTCCATCTCTGGAAGGTGCCGGCATTTCATCTCGGCCCCATGGTGCTGGGCAACATGGAGGTGGGCCTGAACACCCAGAACCTCGTTGCCATCGCCATGATCGTCCTGCTCTCCTTCGTCAACATCTTCGGAGTCAAGACCGGAGCCTTCGTACAGGTTGTGTTCACCACCGCCAAGGTTGCCGGCTTGCTGGCGCTCATCCTGCTTGGCATCTGGGCTGGCAGCACGCCGGAGGCGCTCAGTGCAAATTTCGGCGCCAACTTCTGGCTCCACGCTGGCCTCGGCGCACTGCACAAAATTCCCGTCGGAGTCAGCGGAGCTACCGCCCTGGTCTCCACCGTCACCGTCATCGCCGTGGCCCAGGTCGGTTCGTTATTCTCCGCCGATGCCTGGAACAACGTCACCTTTACCGCCGGAGAGGTCCGCAACCCGCAGCGCAATCTTCCCCTCTCGCTAGCCGTCGGAACCGGCGCTGTCATCCTCATCTACATCGCCGTCAACTTCGTCTATCTTCTCGTCCTTCCACTCTGGGGTGAGCCCAACTCCATGACCAGCGTGGGCCGCGGCATCCAGTACGCATCGGAGGACCGCGTCGCCACCGCCGTCATGCAGCAGATCATGGGCCAAGGCGGCGCCAAGTTGATGGCCCTGGCAATCCTGGTCTCCACCTTCGGTTGCAACAACGGACTCATCCTCGCCGGTTCGCGCGTCTACTACGCCATGGCCCGTGACGGACTCTTCTTCCATTCCGTAGGCCGTCTCCACCCGCGCTTCAGAACTCCCCATCTCTCGCTCATCGTGCAGGCCTTCTGGGCCAGTATCCTCTGCCTCAGCGGAAGCTACGGCCAGTTGCTCGACTACACCATTTTCGCCGTGCTTCTCTTCTATGTGCTCACCCTTGTGGGCCTCTTCGTTCTGCGTCGCACCCGTCCCGATGCCCCCCGTCCCTACCGCGCCATTGGCTATCCTTGGCTGCCTGCCATCTACATTGTGATGGCGTTGTTTATTGATATAGTCTTGTTGCTCTATAAGCCGCAGTACACGTGGCCGGGCTTGGTTATTGTCCTGCTTGGCATCCCGGTATATTTCTTGTGGTCGCGCTGTGCGAATGCTGCCGACACCGCGGCGTAATACTGGCACTGTCGAAGGAGAGCTGAACGCGAATGACTCATCTGCTGGCGAAGAAACCAATGGACATGCTTCTCAACGAAGCATCCGAACAGAGCGAACATAGCCTGAAGCGCGAGTTGGGGCCGGTCTCGCTCACGGCGCTAGGCGTCGGAGCGATCATCGGCGCTGGCATCTTCGTATTGTCGGGTCTGGGCGCGCATTACGCCGGACCAGGCTTGATGTTGTCGTTCGTACTCTCCGGATTGGGTTGCGCGTTCGCCGGCCTCTGCTACGCCGAATTTGCCGCCATGATCCCGCTTGCCGGTAGTGCCTACACCTACGCATACGCCACCCTGGGCGAGTTGTTCGCATGGATCATCGGCTGGGATCTGACCCTGGAATACGCAATGGGTGCCAGCACCGTCTCCTCCGGATGGTCGAACCATTTCATCGAGTTCATGCACGTCTTCAATGTAGATATTCCTCTATGGCTTGCCTATGACCACTGGACCGGATTACGTGCCGCGCAAGACATCGTCGCCCGTCAAATGACAAAACTCGCGCATCCGGATCTAGCTCCCGGAACCCAGGCCTTCCTGCAGGCGCTCGATGCGCTCAAGCACAGTGATTCGGCGGAACTGGCTCAGCGGGCCCATCTACTGCTCGGGGCGCCAAGGGTCTTCGGCGTGGAGATTGGCTTCAACCTGCCGGCCTTCCTCATCGCGCTCCTCATCACCTGGGTCTTGGTAGTCGGAATCAAGGAGAGCGCGCGCTTCAACGCGACCATCGTTGCCATCAAGGTGACCGTTGTCCTGTTTGTCATCGTCCTCGGCAGCCGTTATGTAAACCACAGCAACTGGGGCAGTGACTGGCACTCGTTCGCGCCCTACGGCTTTTCTGGAATCGGTGCCGGAGCCGCCTACATCTTCTTCGCCTATATCGGATTTGACGCCGTCTCCACAACCGCGCAGGAGGCCAAAAATCCGCAACGCGATTTACCAATCGCAATCATCACTTCGCTGGTGGTATGCACGTTGCTCTACATCATGGTCGCGGCCGTGCTTACCGGCATGGTTCCCTGGCGCGAGATCAACATCGAAGCTCCCATAGCCCGTGCATTCTTCGATCGAAATCTCGGCTGGGCTTCGCACATCATCACCGCCGGCGCACTGGCCGGACTGACCAGTGTCATGCTGGTAATGCTGCTCGGCCAGACACGCGTGCTCTACGCCATGGCAAATGACGGGCTGCTGCCAAAGAATTTCTTCAGCGCCGTCCACCCCAAGTACCGCACTCCCTACAAGAACACGATCCTCGTCGGAGTCATCGCCGCCGTTGTAGGAAGCGTCACGCCGATCGACGATATCGGCAAAATGGTCAATATAGGTACGCTGCTGGCGTTTGTCATCGTCTGCATTGCCATCATGATCCTGCGCAGCACAAACCCCGATCAGCATCGTCCGTTCCGCACGCCGTGGGTGCCCTTCATCCCCATGATGGGCATCCTGTTCAACGGCTACATGATGTACAAGTTGGGCTGGGTAAATTGGGCGCGATTGATCATCTGGCTGGTCATCGGCCTGTTCATTTATTTCTTCTATGGCCGTCACCACAGCAAAGTGCAAGCTGCTCTCGTCGAATCCACCACCTCCGCCGATTAAGCACACCATTGAGCAACTGCCCCACATCTGCCGTCGTCAGCAGTCAATGCCCTCGACCCTTCAAATGTCCAGGGATTAATGCAGGATTCCCATGTAAGAAGGTTTATGTGCTATTGATCTTGGGGGGGAGATGAAACAAAAAATTATCTCATTACTTGTATATGGAATTACAACTCTCCAGATAGCGGGATATCTTGATAGCGTCTACGCCGCCGGGCCCGTTACACGTCCTCTGGGCTTCATTCATTTGGGCCTCATTTATTGTGCATTTGGCGGAACGATTCTGTTCGCATGCGCATGCGTGGTGTCTTTATTTACTCTCCGATATGGAGTCGCCTGCGGGCTTGCTGCTTGCGTTTTGTCGTGGCCCTACTTTGGTCTCCAACTGTTAGCGATTCCCTGGCGCGACTTTTTCTCGGTTTTGCCGGCCAGTGACTGGCTGGGCTTATATCTAGCACTCCTTTCGTTGATTATTGCGAGCGCCTATTCAGTGTGTCGGGCGTGGTGCTATTTCGAGCACCCGCGGCGTACGCAAAGGTAGATGTCTAACTGACTGAAATCTCCCGCCCCTCGCAGCACCAGTCATCGATTCTGCTCTCGCCAGTTACTCCCCCGTTGCTCCTATCTCTCTTCTTCCCCGGTTTTCGCGTACAATCGCCGCCAGAGCACTTATGCGAGCACTGCGAAATGTAAGGTTCTTATCGGCCGCTCTGCTTTGCGTCGGATTCATCGGCACGGCCGGCTTTCACTATATCGAGCACTGGAGCTGGTTTGACGGCTTCTATATGGTGCTCACCACCCTCACCACCATTGGTTACGGTGAGGTGCATCCGCTCTCGCCGGTTGGCCGATACTTCAATGTAGCCATCATCCTGGCCGGTGTCGGACTGGTATTTTTGATCCTGGGTGCCTTGGGCCAGGCCTTACTGGAATTTGAGTTCAACAATCTCTTTGGCAGGCGAAGAATGGAACGAGAAATCGGCCGTTTGAGTGGGCATTACATCATCTGCGGTGCCGGACGTGTGGGCCGCGCCGTGGCTCGTCAACTGGAGAGCAAGCCGGCGCAATTCCTCATCCTGGAAAGCGACGAGGTCAAAGCCGCGCGAATTCGCGACGAAACCAATTGGCTGGTCGTCCACGGCGACGCAACTCTGGAGGCGCAACTGCTCGCCGCGCGCATCGATCAGGCTGCCGGACTGGTGGCCGCAACCACCACCGACGCCACCAACACCTACGTCGTGCTGACCGCGCGCAGTCTGAATCCAACCCTCAAGATCATTGCCCGCGCCAGCGAGGAGGGTGCCGAGAAACACATGCGCACCGCCGGTGCCGACCAGGTGGTTTCGCCATACGGTTTCGCCGGGTTTCGCATTGCCGAGGCATTCCTCCGTCCCAACGTCATCACTTTTATCGAAGTCGCTCTCCAGCGCAGCTCCGAGCTGGGATTGGAGTTGGAGGAGCTCACCATCGATCCTTCCTCGATCTACGTGGGCAGGACTCTGCGCTCCTCCGGAATCCGCCGCGATCTCGGCATCACCGTTCTCGCCATCAAGCGCGAGGGCGAGGCGATGAAGTATAGTCCCGCGCCGGATGCTCTTCTTGACGCTGGCCATCATCTCATCGTGATGGGCGCGCCTTCCCAGTTGCGGGAGTTGGAAACCTTGGCTGGAGCGAAAAAGTGAAAATCACCACTGCCTCCGAAATGTCTGCAATCGACCGCGCCACCAGCCAGAACCACGGCATTCATTCCCTGGCTCTGATGGAGAACGCCGGCACCGCGGTAGCCAATTTCGCGCGCGAGCACTGGCCTGCCGCCAACCGCATCGCCATCGTCTGTGGACGCGGCAACAACGGCGGCGATGGCTTCGTCGCCGCCCGCCGTCTGCACGCCGCCGGCAAGGTGGTTGAGGTTCTGCTGCTTGGCTCGCCCGAGGGCCTGAAAGCCGATGCCGCCAACATGTTGGCGCGCCTTCCATTCCGTCCCGTCGCCATCCACCGTGCCGACGAGGTTGTGCGTGAGTACGAGCGCAGTCTGGCGGGCGCCGACCTCATCATCGATGCAATCTTCGGCACCGGTTACCAGCCGCGCCCAACCGCCTCGCCAGCGCAGGAATTGGCCGACGCCGCCATTACTGCCATCAACCAATCATCGGCGCCCGTGCTCTCCGTCGATCTTCCTTCCGGCACCGATGCCGATGCAACCAGCGCTGCCGGTCCTCACACCCTCGTCTGCCGCTCCAGCGCCGTCATTACCTTCACCGCTCCCAAACCGGCCCACCTCTTTGCCCCTCTGTTTACGCTTGATCCAACCTCTCGCGGTGAAATCGTCGTCGCTCCCATCGGGACCCCCGAGATCGCCATCGTTTCCGCGCAGAATCTCTATGCCGTAACTCCGCAAGAGGTTTCAGCTCTCTTTGCCCCGCGCCCATTGGATAGCAACAAGGGCCGCTTCGGCCACGTTCTCGTCGTCGCCGGTTCGCTCGGCAAGAGTGGAGCCGCTGCCATGTGCGGCATGGCAGCCCTGCGCACCGGTGCCGGGTTGGTAACCGTCGCCAGCCCCGCCGCCGTGCTTCCAACCGTCGCTGGCTTCGCCCCCGAGTTGATGACCGAAGCGCTCGGCGATCCCGCTTCCCAGAGCGCTGCCCCCAACGATGCCGCCCATTGTCTCGAACTGGCCAAGTCCCGCAACGTCCTGGCCATCGGCCCTGGCCTGTCGCAGCGCCCCGGCGTGGCCGATTTCGTCCACCGCTTGCTCAAAGGCGCGCGTTGTCCCGTCGTGCTTGACGCCGATGGACTCAACGCCTTTGCCGACGCTCCCGATGCCTTGCAAGGCAATGGCGGCCGCGCCTTGATCCTGACACCTCACCCCGGCGAGATGGCTCGCCTGACCGGCAGCAGCGTCGCCGACATCCAAGCCAACCGCGTTGCCGCCGCCCGCGACTTCGCGCGCCGTCGCCGTTGCATCATGGTCCTCAAAGGTTTTCGCACCGTCGTAGCCTATCCCAATGGAGAGGTCTGGGTCGTCGCCACCGGCAATCCCGGCATGGCCACCGGAGGAACCGGTGACATCCTGACCGGTATGATTGCCGGTGCCATCGCCCAATTCCCATCCCGCATTGACGAAGCCGTCCGCGCTGCCGTCTTCCTCCATGGCCTGGCTGGCGATGCTGCCGCCCTCCCCATCGGACAAGAAGCTCTGGTTGCAACCGACCTCTTGCGCTTTCTGCCGCTGGCATTCCGCAAAATGCGCCAGCGTGCCAAGACGAAAAACATTCGCCTCTGCTGAGTATTCCGCGCTCGCATTCCCGCCCGCGATGCTATGATGCGGGCAATGACGCGCGATTTCACTTCGCACTCCGCCGAGGACACCGTCGAACTCGGACGCCAGCTCGCACCTCTGATCCGGAGTGCTCACGTCGTATTACTGCGCGGCGATCTCGGCGCCGGCAAGACCACGCTCGTCAAGGGAATTGCAGAAGGCTTCGGCGCCGCCCAGGCCGACGATGTCACCAGTCCCACCTTCACCCTGATTCACGAGTACCACGGACCGGATAAGGACGTTTTCCACATCGACCTCTACCGTCTGGATAAGCCCGGCGAACTGGACTCGCTTGGCCTGGAAGACCTCATGACAGAGGAGCGCAACTTGCTGTTAATCGAGTGGGGCGAGAAGTTTCCCCGCATCCTGCAGCAGAAGGACGCCGAGATTGTCATCCGCCGCATAGAACACGACGAGCGCAAGGTGCGCCTGACCATCGGGGCTTAAATTCTTCAGCCGGGCAATCTGCTTTTACTTAGGCGACTGTGGCGCTTTGATCAGCGCTTCGCTTCGGCCGTAGCCGAGGATGCGAGGCAAGTCAGGCGGCTTCTGAATTACCCTTCTTGCGCGCGATGCATAAACAGCCTTGCCCCGGAATGCACTCTGCAGGTTATGAGGTCACATCGTATTGTGACGTATGTCGCAGACGCCTTGGTAAATTAAGCAAACCATACTGCATTCGGGGTAAGGTCTGAATTCATAATCTAAGCCTTCTGCGCGAACCACGAGCACTGACTGGGAAAGATATTGAGGCAATCATACTGAATAACGCCGGATCGACGCTTCACTACGAGGCCGTCGATCGGGTGCAAGTTAGCAGTCATTCCCAGTTTGGTTGTGAGTTGCGACGATATTGGATGAATGGACTGAATGCTAAACAAATTCAAGGAGGGCTGGACAATGGAATCAGGAGTTAACAACCAAGGACGGAGTCTGCTGAAGTCCGGATACAAGCTGGTTGCAGCGGCGGCATTGGCGGCATTGCTGACAGTTGGGGTAAGTGCCAATGCGTTTGCGGCAGATGCGGCACAGCCAGCGCCCAAGAAGAAAGTTGTAATGCACACCTATGTAATCGAGCGCAATATCCCCGGAGCGGGGAGCTTCTCGAAGGAAAAACTGAAGGAGATCTCCCAGAAGTCGAATGGAGTACTGAAGGGGATGGGCCCGGATATTCAGTGGGTGAATAGCTACGTCACTGGCGATAAAATCTATTGCATCTATCGTGCGAAGAATGAAGACTTGATCCGTGAACATGCAAAGCTTGGCGGCTTCCCAGCCGATCGGATTTCAATGGTGGACGACGTAATCAGTCCAGCCACGGGAAAGTAGCAAGATCCGCTGGCCTGGCATTTCGCTAGGCCAGCCGCTTCTACCTTGAGGTCGCCCTGCGCGACCGAAACTCCCCGCCCAGTGAACTCGACCCAAACTCGAATTCGAATACCTGTCCCACAGAAATTGACGCGCCGAACGGCCCAGATCCATTCAATCCCGTCGTCGGCCTGAGTGGGGTGCAGCCAGTTCCTAGTACCCCATCACGTGGTAACCGCAATCTACGTGGATCACCTCGCCGGTAATTCCTGCCGCACCGTCGCTGGCAAGGAAGACCGCCGTATCCCCAACTTCCGATGGTTCCACATTGCGCTTCAGCGGCGAGCGGTCGGAGACAAACTTCAGAATCTCCGTCAGGCTGCCGATTCCGCGTGCGGCCAGCGTTTTGATCGGCCCGGCTGAAATCGCGTTGACGCGAATTGCCTTGGGTCCAAGCGATGCCGCCAGATAGCGCACGCTGGCTTCCAGTGCTGCCTTGGCCACGCCCATCACGTTGTAGCCCAGCATTACCTTCTCTGCGCCGATGAAGCTCAAGGTGATGATGCTGCCTCCGTCGGTCATCAGTGGCGCCGCGCCGCGCGCCAGCGCAATCAGCGAGTACACGCTGACGTCATGCGCTATGCGGAAGCCTTCCCGGCTAGTCTGCAGAAAGTCGCCCTTCAAATCCTCCGCCGGCGCAAATGCCACCGAATGAACCAGAGTATGAATCTTGCCGTACTGCTCGCCGATCTCCTGGAAGACGCGCGTAATCTCCTCGTCCTTGGTCACGTCGCATTGGAACCCACGTGCGCCGGGCAAGTTGGCGATCATCGCTTCCGCTTCCTCGCGGAGCCGCTCGTTCTGGTACGTGACCGCCACCTGCGCGCCCGCGGCGTGCAACTTCTGGGCGATGGCCCAGGCGATACTGCGCTTGTTGGCCAGACCGAAGATCACGGCCACGCGCCCTTCGAGGCTATTTGCCATCTAACTGTGCTCCCCAAATGTGAACTGAGATTAATCCGTGCTCAAAGGATAGCAGCCCATGGACAGAACTGGAAATTTCTGAGCCGGAAGCAAGGCAAATATGGCGGCGATCACGATGGATTGTGAGAAAAATCACAGCATTTCCGCCTGAAAGTCGCTATCTTTGGCATCAGCAGTGAAGGCGCTCCAACGAAGCGTCAAACTGTGAAAGGTTCTGCAGCGCGAATTCTTTCTCCTCAAAGAACAAGCAGTAGAACAAAAATGCAACACTCGAAGCGAACATATTTATTAGCAATTTTGGGCTAACTGGGATTTATCTATTTATTTGCTCGTTTCATAACAGGACCCGCCTCCTCCGGCGGGTTTTGTTATCTCTGCCTCGCAGGGCAATATCCCGTGTAAGAAACTCCAAACTAGAATTAATTGCCTAGTCCTTCGGCCGAGTGTTACGTGTTCGTCTTTGCAGGCTCGGAGTGTAACTTCCACCGTGACATCGCATTGGATCCCTTCCGGATCTTAGCCATCCAGTGGCGCTGAAAATGCCTTTATCACCGTGCTCGAATCCAACTGGGAGTGAACAAGCCATGGCGACACAGCGAGAGTCCTACAAGCCTTTAGTCCTCTGCGTCGATGACGACGAAGCAATTCTCAATGTGACCAAGATGGCTTTAGAGGGTACCGGATATCGAGTACTGACGGTTAATAACGGGGTCGCCGCTCTGGAAACCTTTGCCGCCTGTCCAGTCGATGCCGTAATTCTCGATTACGAGATGCCGGGAATGAATGGAGGCCAGGTCGCTAAGGAGATGAAGCGCATCAAGCCCCATATCCCCAAAATGTTATTCTCCAGCAACGACAGCATCCCCGCGGAAGAAACAAAGGCATTTCAGGACTATTGCTCCAAGCCAACCAGCCTTTTCACCCTGATGACGCATGTTCGAGAGCTGACTTCCTTCGCGAAAAGCGCCTAGCCGCACATCGGCCGACACGGACGGCATCTCGTCAGGCTAATGGGCGTAGTAATGCTGGCGGCTACTCCGTGCATGTCATTTCAAGTCCCAGAACTTGGCTGCCAGAATCGTCGTACTCGGCACCATCCCGCGCAACGATTAGCGAACCAGTAAACTTCGCTTTTTCAACGATTAAGCTTTTCGCCAATCGTTTCCCTAAAAACGCACCATCCACAGTGCAATCGCCCGAAAACCGCCTGTCCTCAATCGCCCCCATAACGCCCCAAAATCTGCCCCAAATGCACGCTTTTCGCGGCGAAACTCGCGCATTCTGCAACATGTCAAGCAATAAATCTTCGCCGTTCCTCCTAAGCTAATGATTCAAAACTACATAGAGTTTTTCTCTAAATGATGGAATTGCCCTCCAATCTTGTTATTCTGGAAGTAGATGGACAGAAGCACAAACCTCAGAGGTGGTTTTAACTCTCCTGTTTTCAAATTTTTAGCAGGAAATATAGGGGGAGGGGGTGCGGCCCTCGATTTTCCGCTCTCAGCTTTACAATCTCACCGACTTTCACGCTCCGCTGCGGCGGGAACTCTCGCCTCCGGCATGTTAGTATCTAGGTTTCGGGCATGGAGCGGAACTTTTCTGGCGATAGGTCGGATTGTGTCTGCGGCCCGAGGGCTTTGATCGTTCAGGCCCGCCACTTTTCCGAAGGATTCCCCGAGAGAGATACAGATGCCGGCAGAAGTCAAACAAGCTGTGAACCGCCGCGTACTCAGCGGCATGAGACCGACAGGTAAACTGCACATTGGCCACTACGTCGGAGCGCTGCAGAACTGGACCCGGCTCCAGAACGAATACGATTGCTTTTTCTTTGTCGCCGACTGGCATGCTCTCACCACCGATTACGCTGATACCTCGCGGGTCAAGTCCAACATCCTTGAAATGGCTTTCGACTGGCTCGCCGCCGGACTCGATCCCGAGAAGGCGACCGTCTTCATCCAGTCGCATGTGCCGCAGCACGCCGAACTCCACCTGCTGCTCTCCATGATGACCCCTCTGGGCTGGCTCGAACGCGTCCCGACCTACAAGGAGCAAAAGGAGAATCTCAAGGAGAAGGATCTCAACACCTACGGATTCCTCGGCTATCCCGTGCTCATGACTTCCGACATCCTGATGTATCAGGCCTCCTACGTTCCCGTCGGCGAGGATCAGGTTCCGCACGTGGAGATCACACGAGAGATCGCACGGAGGTTCAACTTCTTCTATCCGAAGAGTGGACAAAGACAGCCCCAAATGTGGATTCCCAACCAAGGGCTTCCTGACGAGCATCGAACCGATGGAGTCGGGGGCTTACGTGTCTTCCATTCCCAGCGGCGCTCCGCAAAGCCAAAACACCTTTGTCTTCCCCGAGCCGCAGCCGCTCCTGACGCCTGCCGCAAAGCTTCCCGGCACCGACGGCCGCAAGATGTCCAAGTCCTACGGCAACTCCATCCTGCTCAGTGAACCCGAGCCCGAGGTGCGCAAGAAGCTGAAGACGATGGTGACCGATCCGGCCCGCGTCCGCCGAACCGATCCCGGCAATCCTGATGTATGCCCCGTCGGCGACCTGCACAAGATCTTCAGCAGCCCCGAGACCATGGCCAAGGTGCGCGAAGGTTGCACCACTGCCGCCATCGGATGCATCGAGTGCAAGAGTTGGGTCGCCGACACCATCGTCTCCGTACTCAACCCGATCCAGGAGCGCCGCCGCCAGTATGAGAGCAATCCCCGGCTCGCTTGGGATATCCTCGAAGCTGGCTCTGCCAGGGCGCGCGCCGCTGCCGACCGCACTCTCGTCGAGGTGCGCGAGTCCATGCGCATGTCACTGAGCTATGAGCCGCCGGAGAACTCCGGGGAGTAGCCGATGAGCCAATACCCCACCACTCCGCCCGAGGCGAAAAAAACGGCCCCAGCCCAGGCCGCCAAACAGGACGCGCGAAACGCCGCGCCCAATAAAAATGCGCGCGATCTTGCTGATATTTTTCCTTTTTCGGTCAGCGTCGGCAGCGTCTACGACGGTCCGCTCGACCTCCTGCTGGACTTGATTCGCAAGCAGGACATCGATATCTACGACATTCCCATAGCGCAGATCACCGCGCAGTATTTGGCCTATGTCGAGCACATCCGCAACTTCGACATCGATCTGGCGGCGGAATTCATCTACATGGCTTCGCTGCTCATCCAGATCAAGTCCAAGATGCTGCTGCCGCGTGATCCCGACGCGCCCGCCGACGAACAGGATCCGCGACTGGAACTGGTCAATCGCCTGCTGGAACACGAGCGCTACAAGCAGGCGGCGCAAATGCTGTTGCAGAAACAGCAGCTAGAAGAAGCCGTACTCACCAATCCCGCGCTCAAGGAATTTCGCGACGCCGAGGGCACCGAGCCGGAACTGGCCGCCGATGTCATCGACCTGGTAAAAACCTTCCAGCAGATTCTGGATCGCGCCAAGAACCGGCCATCCTTGCAGTTTGACGAAGACGCAGTTACCGTAGCGCAGATGATCGACTACGTGCGCCGCCGGCTGATGGTAGAGGATCGCCCGATCCGGCTCAAGCAACTGCTGCGGCACCTGCGCGCTCGCCCCGCGCTGGTCTGCGCCTTTCTGGCGATCCTGGAGATGATCCGCTTGCAGGCCGTGATCTGTCGGCAGGACGATGTCTTCGGCGAGGTCGTACTGAAAAAATCCATCGGTTTCGACCGCCTGGTGGATGAGGGCGGCGCGGCCGTGCGCGACGACTGGCAATAATCGTCCGGCCATATCAAAGTTTTCTGACAAGCGAGTGCGATGAGTTTGAAAGAATGAGTTTGAAAGCAAAAGTCGAGGCCATTATCTACGCGGCCGAAGAGCCAATCACGCTGGAGCAGATTTCGCAACTGCTCAGGGAGGTCGTGTTGGCCGATCTGGCAGCTGCTAAGGAGAACGCCGCCATCGAGCAGGCCGACTCGGCCGCCGAAGCCATGGCGGCAGCGGCCTGCTATCCGTTCGCCGTTGACTCATGCGGAAGCGCCGACGCATTTGGCGGAAACAGCGCCACTGCCCGAGCTCGCCCCGATTCGGAGGAGCTGATCTGCCCCGAGGCTGGCCCGCTGATGCCTCAAGAAGCCATGCCTGAAGATGGCGCGCGACCCGATGCCGCGCAGCCCGACAGCCTCGAAAGCGCCAGCGGAGTGCGATTCTGTCAATGCGGAGCTCGCGGCAGCCGCCTCGGCCAGCGTCAGTGCGCCGGAAACAGCCTCTCACAAGCGCCAGCCGAAGAAGTCCGAGCAGGAGATTGCCGAGGATAAAGCGGTGCGCGCGCGCGTCCGCGAAATCCTGATCGAACTTGTCACCGACTACTCCAGCGAAGAGCATGGCATCGAGATCCGTCAGGTCGCGGGCGGATTTCGCATGGCCACCAAGCCCGAGCATCATGACGTGGTGCGCGCCTTCGCAAAAAGTCTGAAGCCGCCCATTCGTCTCTCGCTCGCCGCGCTTGAGACGCTCGCCGTCATTGCCTACAAGCAGCCCATCACCGGCCCGGAGATTGCCGACATTCGCGGCGTGGAATCAGCCGGCGTCCTGGGCACGCTGCTCGATCGCAAACTCATCACCACCGCCGGGCGCAAGCAGGTCATCGGACGCCCCATGCAGTACAAGACGAGCAAGGATTTCCTGCTGCGCTTCGGTTTGAACGATGTAAACGAGTTGCCCAGCATGGAGGAGTTCTCGCAGCTGGCATCCGACGGAACAATCGAAATTGCGCCTCCGGAGGCGCAGCAAGCTTTATCGCTCTTCGAGCCCAGCAGTACGGCAGCCGCGATACTCAGCGCCGAAAGTACCGAAACACAGGATGCAACACTGGAAGTACCGCAGGACGTAATGCCGGAGCCGGAAGGGCCTTCGGTAGAGCCGGAAAAACTGGAAGCGCACGATCAGGGGGCGCAGCTTTCGGAGACGCAAGAAGTTGCGGAGTTGCAACAGCCCGATGCAGCAGATGCGGCCGACAGCCAGCCGCAGTCAGACGCTGAGTCCAACAATGTACCCGAAGCCGAGCACCCCATCGGTCACTAGGTTAAATTCGGGAGTCCTTTCAGGGACGAACTCTGTCCCTGACACTTCAACTGTGTTACCTTCTTCGATCGCCTGATGGCGAGCGGATTCAGCGAAAGGCTGTTCTTACCATGGAAGCAAAACCTGAAAGACTACAAAAGATTCTGGCGGCGGCAGGACTGGCTTCGCGTCGCAAGGCCGAAGAGTTAATCGCGGCCGGGCTGGTCTCGGTGAACGGACACATCATCACTGAGCCTGGCACCAAGGCCGATCCGCGTTTGGATGAGATTCGCGTCGATGGCAAACTGCTGCGCGGCCCCGAGCGCCATGTCTATCTCGCGGTCTACAAGCCCAAGGGCCACATGACCACGGTCAGCGATCCCGAGGGCCGCCCCACCGTCATGGATTTGCTCAAGGGCGTCGAGGAGCGCGTCTTTCCCGTGGGTCGGCTCGATTACATGAGCGAAGGTCTGTTGCTGCTCACCAACGACGGCGATCTGATGGCGCAACTCACACGCGCCGGCTCGCACGTCGCAAAGACTTATATGGTGAAGGTCAGCGGCAAGCCCGGCGAGGAAGAGATCGACAAACTGCGCAACGGAATCATGCTGCCTCCCGAGCCTGGACTCACCGGTGTGCGCGGCAAAAAGCAGCCCGGGGTCGAGCGCCGCTCCTTCGCAATACTCACCCAACCAGCCGTCATTCAGCTAGCCGTGGACCAGGAAAATCCCTGGTACGAGGTTACGCTCACCGAAGGACGCAATCGCCAGATCCGCCGCATGTTCGAGCAGATCGGTTACCACATTGAAAAGATCAAGCGGGTTCGCTACGGCTCGCTGACTCTGGATCTCGAGCCAGGCGAGTTCCGCCATCTCACGCCCAAAGAAGTCAACCAGCTTCGCAAATCGTTGGATACGCCCTTCAAGCCTAAGCCCATCAAGGTCAAGCGCAAGGATGATCGTCCCGAACGCAAGCCCCGAATCGACACCGCCCGCTTTGTCAAGGGCCGTCGCGGCAAGCCCAGTGCGGACGCTCCCGCTCCCACTACCATCGCGGCGAACCGCGCAGATTCCAGCTCTACCTACCGTAAGAGCACTATCGCGACGCGCACCGCCAGTTCCGCGCAGAGCGCAAGCGCATTTTCGGCACGCCACACCAGTTCTACGCGCAGCCCGTCTGCGCCGCCCCGCAGCTTTGCGCGGCCTGAAGGTCGCGTCGAGCGCAGCAGCTTCGCCCGTCCCCGTGGTCCGGAGTTCGGTCAAGGTGAGCGCCGCGATGCCGGTTTGGTCGCCAAACGCCCCTACACGCGCAAGCCCGCGAGTGAGTTCGTCGCTAAATCCAAGGGCGATTTCGAGGAACGCCCTAAGCGCAGTTACACATCCAAGCCGACAGGCAGCTTTGATCGCAAGCCCGGCAACTTTGAGCGCAAACCCTCAGGCGATTTTGCTCGGCGGGAAGGCGGATACACGAAACGCGAAGTCGGCTATGCCAAGCGCGAGGGCAGCACTGAGGGCACGGAGAAGAAACGCGGCCCAGCAACCGGCGGCTTCGGATTTAGCAAGTTCTCGCAGCCGAAATTCGTCAAGCCGAGCAAGCACCGCGACTTGGGCAGTGACAAGACGGATAATTTCGAGCGCAAGGATTTCACCGCCGACCGCCCCCATTCCAAGGACCGCCCCGCTGATCGAGGCTTCGCCAAGAAACCATCCGGATTCACCGCCGATCGCAAGTATTCGAAGGGCCCTGGCAAGCCTGGCGGCAGCACCGCGCGCAGCGGCAGCGATTTCAAGCGCAGCGGCAGTAGTGACTTCAAACGTCCGGGTGGAGACTTCAAGCGCAGCGGCGAAGGTCGTCCGGCGGGGCGCACGGGAAGCTTCGGTAAGGCCTTCGGCACCGATCGTCCACGAACTTCGACCGGCGGCGCAGGTGGCAAATCGCCGGGATTCGGTGCCAAGCGCAGCGGATTCGGTCCGCCCCGCGGATCAAGTGGAGGTGGCGCGCGCCGACCGTCGAGTCCGCCTCGTGGAGGCTCCGCGCCCCTCCGACCGTCGGGTCCGCCTCGCCGCCGTCCCGACGATCTGGAATAGAAGCAGGCAGAGGTAATTATGGGCAAGTTTGCGGAGATAGTACCGGAGCGGGTGCGCGCTCTGACGCACTACCACAGCAAGCCGATTCAGCGGACAGAAGCTGAATCGGGCTTGCCGATTATCAATCTCGGTTCCAACGAGAATCCATTCGGCGCGTCCCCACTCGCCATTTCTGCCATGGAGGCGGCAGCCAGCCGAGCCCAGCTCTACCCGGACAATGACACGACGGTGCTACGCGAGCGTCTCGCCGCGCATCACGGCATTTCGCCCGATCAGTTGGTCGTTACCGCCGGTTCCAGCAACTTGCTGGACATTCTCGCGCGCACGCTGCTTGCCCCCAGACACAATGCGGTGACCAGCGAGCGCTCTTTCGTCGTCTACCCGATCGTCACCCGCTCGGCGGGCGCGGAGTTGCGCCAGGTTCCGTGCCGCAACGACGCCTACGATCTCGACGCCATATCCGATGCCATCGACTCGGAAACTCGAGTCGTTTTTATCGCCAATCCCAACAACCCCACTGGCACCATGATTGGGGCCAAGGAGATGGATCGCTTCCTCGACCGCCTCCCTGAGAAAGTCGTGGTCGCACTCGACGAGGCCTATTTCGAGTATGCCGACTGGTTGGCTCGTGAACGTGGCGTGGAATACTCGCACTCACTTGAATACGTGCGTCAGGAACGCAGTGTACTGGTCATTCGCACCTTTTCCAAGGCCTACGGATTGGCCGGCGCACGCGTCGGTTACGGCATGGGCCCAGCCGAACTCATCAATTACCTCGCGCGCCTCAAGGCAGCATTCATCGTCAACAGCATCGGTGAGGCTGGAGCGCTAGCCGCGCTCGACGACCGCGAGCACTATGAAAAATCCATGCGCAATAACTCCGCGCAGCTCACGACGCTCATTCGGCAACTGCGAGAACTGGGCTTTGCGCCAATCGAAAGCTGGGGTAATTTCGTTTACATCGAAACCGGCGAAGACGCCTCTGCCCTGGGGCGCCGCATGCAGATGAACGGCGTCATCGTCCGTCCTCTCACGGGAAGCTGGGGGGCGCGTACTGCAATCCGCGTCAGCGTCGGCACGCCGGAAGCGAATCGCACATTCATCGACGCGCTCAGGCGAGTCACCAACGGGGTGCCTGCCAGTTAGGAAATTGACATGGGAACGCCAGCGTCTCAGTGTGGCGTTCGCTCATGCTTTGCTCGTTACCGCCGCTTGGATCATCGGCAAGCGTGCTGCACCGTAGAGTCCGCCGTCGCCGCTCAGCAGCGCGGGGGCGATCCGCGTCGTGCGGTGCCTCCCTCCTACCCCCGTACCATTCTCAGAGGTGGTCCCGGCGTAAACGAAGGAGCGTTGACGCACTTCGTCGAAGAGCGCCGGCGAGAACGCATCCCACGCGCTGGAGACACCGCCACCGATCACATACAGAGGAAGGTTCACGGCGTTCACCATGTTTGCAATGGCCCGTCCCAGTGCACGGCCCACGCGCTCGAAGACGCCCTGTGCAACCGTGTCTCCGCGCATCGCGCACTCATACACGACACGCGCGTTCAACTCCTCATCGTTGCTAGTGCGCAACTGCGTTGCGGCTCCGCTCGCTAGCGCCTCGCGCGTCATGCGCACCACCGCCGTGGCCGAGGCATACTGCTCCAGACAGCCGTGGCTTCCGCATTTGCACGGATGGCCGCCGGGCTCCACGTTGCAGTGGCCCAGTTCGCCGGCCATGCCGTTCCACCCGCGCCATATGTTGCCATTCAATACCAGTCCTCCACCGACTCCGGTGCCGAGCGTGTACATGCACATGCTTTCGAAGTTGCGTCCTGCGCCGAGCCACTGCTCGCCCAAGGCCGCTGCGTTGGCGTCGTTCTCCAGGATCACCGAGGTGCCTAAGCGCCGCTCGATATCACCCTTCACGTCGTAGTTGCTCCAGCCGGGCAGGTTGGGCGACTCCAGTAGTTGTCCGGTCTCGCTGTCGATCAGGCCTGGGACGCCGACGCCGATGCCGCACAGCTCGGCCACGCCTTTGTACTTGGCTTGCATGGCTTCGGTGGCGCAGCAGAGATCGTCGATCACATGCTCGCGGCCCAGCGCAACTCCGGTCTCCAGCTCGGTCTTGGAGAGCAGCTTGCCTCGGGCATCCACGGCGGCAATGCGCAGGTTCGTGCCCCCTAAGTCCACTCCAATGGCGAAATAGCCCATATCTGCTCGCGTTCCTTTCCGTGTTGCTTGCCACATCTGCGCGCCAAGCGTCAGCGCTGGCAGGTTGGACAATAGTGGCTGCTGCGTCCGGCGATCACTATCCGTTTGATGCCCGTGCCGCAGGTTAGGCAAGGCTTGCCTGTGCGCTGGTAGACGCGGTGCTGGAGCTGGAACAATCCCTGGCCGCCACTCGCATCTACGTAATCGGAGATCGACGATCCTCCGGCGCTGATTGCCTCGGCGAGCACCTGCTGAATCGCATCGTAGAGCCGCAGGAGTTCGGCGCGGGTCAGCGAAGCGGCTTTGCGTCGGGGCCGCACTCCGGCGCAGAATAGGCTCTCGTCGGCATAGATGTTGCCGATGCCGGAGAGCAGGGACTGGTTGAGCAAGGCGCTTTTTATCGGCGTCTTGCGCCCCTTGAAGAGTTCGACGAAGCGTTCGCGGCCAGCAGCGATGGGCTCATCGCCGGGAGCGGCGAATGTGGTGCCTTCGAGCACCTGCAGCTTGCCGAAGCGGCGGGGATCGACATAGCGCAACTCGCGCCCCGAGGCCATGGTTGCAATCAGATGGGTATGCTTGGCTTGCTCGACTGCGGGCTTGCAGACCAGGCAACGGCCTGTCATGCCGAGATGGATGATCCACTGCGCGGGACCATTTTTCGAGGTCAGCTCGCCCACGATGTGCTTGCCGACGCGGCGGAAGGCCTGGATGCGCGCGCCGCGCAGCACGCGGGCGATTTCATGGGCGGGCGATTTCAGCAGGTTGGACTGATCGCCAATCCAAACCTCCTCGATGAGGTCTCCGGCGAGCTGCTGGTGCAGTCCGCGTGCGATGGTTTCCACCTCGGGCAGCTCGGGCATGGCACAGTGTAACTCACAGCGCACGGGGGCGTGATTTGCAGAAAAGGGTGGCGACCCCCTCCCCCTATATATCCCGCTAAAAATTTGAAAACAGGATGGTTAGGGATGAGTCCCAGAGGTGTACTTGAAAGCCAACTTCATTCCCTAATTTCAGAATAGCAAAATTTGGGGGTAAAACCATCAGTTGGGCGCGGAACTCTATGTACCGTGGAGTCAGTTGGTTAGGAGGAATTGGGAAAGAATCGTCGCTTGACAAGGTGCAAGCAGGGGCAAGTTTGGTGCGAAATGGGGCGACTTCGGGGTGCAGAAGTGCTTTTTGGGGGCGTTTTCGGGACAGGTGGTTTTTGGCGATTTGCACCGAGTGTGATGCGGTTTAAGGGAAACGATTGAAAAAAAGGTTAATCGTTGAAAATGCAAAGTTTACTGATATGCCAATCGTTTTGGCAGCTTGACTCCAGATTTGCGGGAGTGGGTTAGTTTCCGGATTGCCGAAGCCGCGCAGCAAGCCTCGCTGTCGCTGTCGTAGTTGGGTTCGATCTGCGTCATTGGCCATGGTTACAAGCCGCATATTTCTCGTTGGCGAACTGAAAAGCCCCAGAGTTGGGACTGCGCCAACTCTGGGCCACCCGCCCGCCGCACAGCTTTCTATACGGGGTAAGGGCGTGACGTGGAGTGGCGCACACGAATCAATGTCGATTACATTCGAGGATTGTTGGCTATATATCGCCAAGTCGCTCACAAACTCGCGGATCGGACAAAATTTCCGTATACCACTCCATCCCAACTGAGAGACTGACCAGGGTTGCTTTAATTGGTGTTAGCCAATATGATCTTAGCTAAGTTGGAGATCTCTTCATGTACGAAGCAACTATGCACGAAGCCAAGACAAACCTCTCCGCGTTAGTGAAGCGGGCTCAGAGCGGCGAAGAAGTGGTCATTACGTCGGGTCGGACGAAACAGCCGGTTGCGAAGATCATCCCCATCACTAAGGCAAAGGCCAAGGGGCGTGTGCCGGGTCTATTTAAAGGGGTGTTCACGATCGCGCCGGATTTCGACGCTCCGCTTCCTGAAGATGAAGCTCGCCTGTGGTCCGGAGAGTAAATGAAACTCCTGCTGGACACCCATGCACTCCTTTGGTGGACGCTTGATTCAGAGGAGCTAAGCAAGAAGGCGCGGCGAGCGTTGAACGATGTGAACAACGACGTGTATGTTTCCGCAGCGACTGCCTGGGAGGTTGCCACCAAATTTCGGATTGGCAAACTTCCCGATGCAGATCAATTAGTACATTCGTTTAGCGATACTCTCCAGCGACTTGGATTTCTCGAACTGCCAATCTCAATCGAACATGCTGAACGCGCTGGGCTTATGCGAATTGAACATAAAGATCCTTTCGATCGTATGTTGATCGCCCAGTCGCAAGCCGAGGGTCTTGTGCTGGTTAGCAACGAGGAATTTTTCGATAGCTTCAATGTTCACCGCCTATGGTGAACTAGCACCGCGCTCGAAACCTGTTGCCTAATCGCCAAGAGTTTCAACGATCCGGAATCGGGAATTGCCGTGACGGCAATCGCTGCGATGGCGCTTGCGTCGGGTTTCGGACGGATGACGGGCGATTTGGAAATTGGCAACAGCACGATTTCTTTGCTTTGCTTTGCTCTGGCACCCGGAATACGGTTAAAATTTGTTGTACACGGCTCGATCAGGATTCCTTCCGGCTACTCTGCCTGAGACTTATAAGTACGCCAGTGTGCGACCTTTTACGCAGCCCGTCTGCGTGTGTTTGGAGAGAAGAGTGAGTAAAGCAAAGACCGCAGTGGTTCTCGGCGCCCAGTGGGGCGATGAGGGCAAGGGCAAGATCGTGGATGTGCTCTCGGACAGTTTCGAAGTTGTTGCGCGCTATGCCGGCGGACACAATGCAGGGCATACGGTGACAATTTCCGGCAAGAAGTTTGTGCTACAACTCGTTCCTTGCGGCATTCTGCGGCAGGAATCCGAGGCGGTCATCGGCAACGGTGTGGTTCTTGATCCCTTCGCGCTGATAAAGGAAGTGAACTCGCTGCGCGGCGCAGGGCTGCAGGTTTGGGGGCCGGGCGACCATGGCAAGGCGGCGAATCTGTTCATCAGCAACCGGGCTCACGTCATTCTTCCGTACCATCGCATGATCGAACTGGGGGCGGAAAACGCTCCTGGACGGGTGAAGATTGGAACCACCTCGCGCGGCATTGGTCCCACGTATGAGGACAAGATGGCGCGCCGCGGTCTGCGGGTAGCGGACCTGCTGGATAAACAACTCCTCAAGAAGCACATTCAGAATGCCTGCCAGGAAAAGAACGCCATCGCGCGCGCGCTGTTTAACGGCGAAGGCGTGAATGCCGATGAGATGTACGAGCAATATGCCGCCGTCGCCGATCAGATTGCTCCGTTTGTCGCCGACACGGCACTGCTGCTCAACAAGGCGATTGCGGCCGGCAAGAGCGTGATGTTTGAAGGCGCGCAGGGTACCATGCTGGATATCGATCACGGGACCTATCCGTTCGTTACCTCGTCGAGCGCAACCTCGGGCGGGGCGTGCATTGGCACAGGGGTACCGCCTACCTCGATTGCAACCGTGATTGGCGTGACCAAGGCGTACTGCACCCGCGTCGGCGAAGGCCCGTTCCCCTCGGAAATCGAAGGCGAACTGGGCGAGGTTGTGCGCAAGCGAGGCAACGAATACGGAGCTGTTACGGGAAGGCCGCGGCGCTGCGGCTGGATGGACCTGCCGCTGCTACGCTACTCGAATATGATTAACGGGAGCGAGTGGCTGGTGGTGACCAAGCTCGACGTGCTGGACGAACTGGCCGAGATTCCCGTGGTCGTTGGATACAAGATCGATGGCAAGGCCGTGGAGGAGATCCCGGCGCAGGATTCAGGCTATCGCAAAATTGAACCCATTATCGAAACCTATCCAGGCTGGCAGGAGGTCACCTTCGGGATTACCGAACACGACAAACTGCCGAAGAAAGCACAGGAGTATCTACGCTTCCTGCAGAAGGAATCCGGGGCGCGGATCGGCATGATTTCCACTGGGCCCGACCGCGACCACACCATCTTTGTAGATGAGTTTTCCGCAATTCTGAAAAAATAGGAGCCGCCAATGATTGTGCTGATGATACGCATAACGGTGAAGCTGGGCACGGAAGAAGAGTGCATCCGGCTGTGCCGCGAGATTACGCAGGAAACCCTCAAAGAGCCTGGCTGCCTGCAGTATGTGGTGCAGCAGTCCCTGGATAATGCGCACTGCTTCGCTTTCTATGAGCAGTATGTGGACCAAGCGGCGTTGGATGCGCACTGGGCCTCGCCGCATTTTATCCGAATCATCCTGGGCGGCCTCGATAAGCTGGTCGAAAGCCGCACCCGCGAACTCTTTGAGCCCATCGGCTAAAGGGGATTGCCGTAAGGCGCGAATCAAACAAAAAAGGTGCAGGGGAAACCCTGCACCTTTCTGTTTGTAAACGGCAAGAACTATTTCGCCAACTCGTATCCAGGGAAGAAGAAGCTGAGTTCAAAACGCGCCGTGTCTTCCGCATCCGAGCCGTGTACCGCATTGCGCTCGATGTTTTCGGCGTGCTTCTTGCGGATGGTTCCGTCTTCGGCATTGGCCGGATTGGTTGCGCCCATCAGTTTGCGCCAATCGGCAATTGCGTTCGACTTCTCCAGCGCCAGGACAACTACGGGGCCTGAGGTCATAAATGCGGCCAGCGAATCAAAAAAAGGCTTGCCCACATGAACCGCATAGAATGCGGTGGCCTGAACCTTCTTGAGGTGAAGCATCTTCAGTCCGATGATGCGGAAGCCGTGGCTCTCGATGGAGGCGATGATATCGCCGGCCGCACCTTTGGCTACGGCATCGGGTTTGACGATGGCAAGTGTACGTTGCAAAGTTTCCATAATGGTCCTGACTTGTGTGAGTGCGAAGAGCTGCCAAGCTGGCCAGCGCATTCGGCTGATACCAGCTTAACAGCTTCGCATTAGCGTCTTCTCGTTAGCGCGCCGCGCTCAGAGCTTCCATCAGCGTTTCGCCGAGCAGCGCGGGAGACTTGACGATGTGGACTCCAGCCGCCTTGAGCGCCTTGAACTTCTCCTGCGCCGTTCCATGGCCACCGCTGATGATTGCCCCGGCGTGACCCATGCGGCGTCCCGGAGGCGCGGTTTGCCCGGCGATAAAGCTCACCACCGGTTTAGTGACGTTGTCCTTGATGTAAGCCGCAGCGGTTTCTTCGGCGTTGCCGCCGATCTCGCCGATCATAATGATTGCATCGGTGTCGGGGTCGGCATTGAAGAGGCCCAGCGCGTCGACGAAGTTGGTGCCGATGATGGGATCGCCGCCGATTCCGATAGCGGTTGACTGCCCCAGACCAAGTTGCGTGATCTGGTGTACGGCTTCGTAGGTGAGCGTGCCCGAGCGCGAGACGATTCCGATTCGTCCCGGCCGGTGGATGGTAGCCGGCATAATGCCGATCTTACATTTGCCCGGCGAGATGATGCCGGGGCAGTTGGGCCCGATCAGGCGCGACTTGCTGCCCTGAAGGTAACGCCAAACTCCGACCATGTCGCGGCCTGGAATACCTTCCGTGATGCAGATAATCAGAGGCACTTGGGCGTCGACGGCTTCCATGATGGCGTCGGCGGCATAGGGCGGAGGCACGAAGATTACGGTGGCGTTCGCTTGAGTCTCGGCTACGGCCTCTTCCATGGTATTGAAGATCGGCCAGCCCTCGTAGATGGTTTCGCCCTTGCCGGGCGTGACGCCGCCGACGATCTTGGTGCCGTAAGCGGCGCAAGCCTTGGCGTGGAAAGTTCCTTCGCGGCCGGTGATGCCCTGCACGATCAATCGGGTGTTCTCATCGACAAGAATGCTCATCGCTTATCTCCCCGCCGCCGCGGCAACAACCTTCTCCGCTGCGTCCTTCATGTTTTTCGCCACAATAAAGTTCAAGCCGCTCTCCTGCAGGATCTTGCGACCCTCTTCTACGTTGGTGCCTTCCAGCCGCAGCACGATGGGCAGTTGAATGTTGGTTTTGCGCGCCGCCACGACCACGCCGTTGGCCAGCGTGTCCACGCGCAGGATTCCGCCGAAGATATTGATGAGCACGGCCTTTACGCTTGGATCGGCGAGCAGAATTTCAAATGCATGCGTCACCTGCTCGGCGTTGGCTCCGCCGCCCACATCGAGAAAGTTAGCTGGCTGGCCGCCGGCAAACTTGATGATGTCCATGGTTGCCATGGCAAGGCCCGCGCCGTTGACCATGCAGCCCACGGTGCCTTCCAGCTTGATGTAGTTCAGGCTGTGCTTGCTGGCTTCCACCTCGAGCGGGTCTTCCTCGGTGATGTCGCGCAGTTCCTTGAGATCGGGATGGCGGTACATGGCGCTGTCGTCGAGGATTACCTTGGCATCCAGGGCAAAGACGCGGCCGTCGTTGGTGGTGATGAAAGGATTGATCTCAATCAACGAAGCGTCGGTCTCGTCATAGGCCTTGTAGAGCGCCAGCATGAACTTCACCGCCGGGGCGATAAACTCCGGCCTGAGACCGAGCTTAAAGGCGATCTTGCGCGCCTGGAAAGCTTGAAAGCCAATCGCGGGATCGATGTATTCCTTGATGATCGAGTCCGGGTCCTTGGCCGCAATCTCCTCGATCTCCATTCCGCCTGCCTTGGAGGCCATGAAGACGGGACGCGAGACAGCGCGATCCAACAGGATACCTAAGTACATTTCGTTGGCAATCGGGACCATTTCTTCAATGAGCAACCGCCGTACCTTTTTGCCTTCAGGCCCGGTCTGGTGCGTCACCAGTTGCATGTCGAGAATCTTCTCGGCCAGTTCGGCAGCGTGGGTGTAGCTGCGGGCCAGTTTCACGCCGCCGCCCATACCGCGGCCTCCGGCATGAATCTGGGCCTTCACAACTACCCCAGCGGTCGATCCCGCGCTCATTAGGTCGTGGGGGGCGCGCTCGGTGGCTCCTGTGCTCATAAGATCTTTAGCGGCGCGTTCTGCTTCTTCGCTGGACTCAACCATCGAGCCGAGCGGCACCGCTACCCCATATTTCGAAAGAATAGCCTTGGCCTGATACTCGTGAATTTTCATAAGATAAGTAATTAGTAGCTACGAGCTTTACGTTCGCAATTACAAATGGACGTACTCAATCGCACGTCCCTCTGGCGGAGCTCATCTGCCTTTCTGAAAATTTGGCCTGCTTTCCCCTCGGCCGTGGTCAGGACGCCAATTATATTCGGCTCTGCCAATTCCACAAAGAGGATTCGCACAGAAAGGGGGACAGAAATGGGACGGAGTATCCGTAGGGTTACGGATTCGGACTCGCGGATTCGGCGGTGTACGTGTGCTTACGCCGTCATCCCAGCCCAGCGATGTTTTGACGGCTGGGATTCAGCGCTGGATGATGGTGACCTGGTTGTTTCCGAGAATGGCCTGATCAATGCGGGAGTGAATGAGAAAGGTGGAGTCCAGGCCGACGGCATTGCCGTATTTGGGGCGAAGATAACGGTTGGAGAAGTACTCCAGGGCAAGGCGGGGCACGACGATGCCATCGAACATGACTGACTCGACGTGCACGGTGCCGACGCCTTTGGCGGCGGAGGCCTGGGCGGTCGCCGTGACGTGGTGCGTCCCGGTAAAGAGTGCCAAAAGGGGATTGCTACGGGTACGGTTGCCAGTGAGGCGATCAAAGTCAACGTCGGCATCGGCTTGGGCGAGCGCCGGTTGGCAGGAAATGCGGATGTGCGATACCCCCTCCGGCAATTTCACGCCGCCATGGTTGAGATAGGCATTCCATTCTTCGGCAGTCAGCACGGTGGGGCGGGTGGAAGGATTTGGAGTGCGTCCGTTTTCCTGGATCCAAGCGATCTTGCGCTGGGCGCTGGCAAAGGCCTGGGAATTCGCCTCCTGAGCGTGGGAGGCGGCGAGCAGGAGGGTGCTCAGGATTAGGGGTGCGATCATGGAGCGAAGCGGTTTCATCTGCCTCTGGCTTGCGTGAGTTGCGGCGCTGGGGTGCTTAACAGCGGCTTGAGAAGCGTTCCGCTCAAATTCGAGACAGCGCCGTTCTCCTGTGTAAACTCCAAGGCGAGCACAGAGTCGCGCGATACGGTCCCACTTAATTGATAGATACCGGAGGGAGTGTTCCATTTGCAGGCAGAAATGGTCCAGGCATTCTGATCGAGAGAGAGTTTGCCTTCACCCGCCAGCACACGCAAGGGGGCTTTGGGATCGGGAGAGATTCGCAAATCGCCTCCGCGCCAGGTGAAATCCGTTTCAGCGACGGCGGAAGACGAGAGGGCTTCGGCATCCCAACCGGACATCTGCAGGTTGTAGTCGATCTCCAATGTGCCGCTGCCCAGGGAGGACTTGAGGAGCGCGCCGAGCTTTTCGGCCTGAACGCGCCGAGCAACACCGGTGCTCTGATAGGAGGGTTCGATGCCCGTGAAGTCGATCTTCCAATTGCCGGAGACGCCACCTCCGAGCAGTTCGGCGTGAGTGTTCTTCAATTCGAGCACGCCGTTGGCGATGGAAAATGCGGTTTCAAAGTCAGAGCCAGCAGTGGTGCCAAGGGTGAGGCGACGGGCCGTGAAGCGTCCGGAGGCGTGCAGATTGGCGATCACGTTGTGTTCGGCCTCAGGCGCGCCAAAGAGGCGATACCAGGGCTTTTTTTTCAAGTGCGGGTTGAGCACCTCATTCCACCGCTCCGGATTGAGATCGTCGGTGCGGAGGTCGAAGCTGGATTCGCAGGGCAACTCAGCATCGCAGAAGCGCGGGAAGCTGGCGCTGCCACTGAGCGAAACCTTACCTACGGTGGCCAGGGCGTTGCGCAATACAAGGCGGTTATGTTCGAGTTCGACGCGGGCGCCGGCAATTACGACCGGGGCGGAGAGTCCGGGGATCTCGGCACGAACATTCTTTAACTGCGCCGTGCCAGTGACTTCGGGCGAGGCAACGGTCATCCACTTGCCGCCAATCACCAGATCGACATCGGCAGGGCCTACCAGGCCGAGCTTGGGTGCTCCGACGCCAACGGCACGGGCAAATTGCTGCAGGCGTTCCAGAGTTACGTCCCCCTTAAGGTGCATGGCGAAGCGCTCGTCGTCGAGAGTTCCGTCGACGGTGGCCGGAGTGCCGGCACCAAGTGGAAGGTCAAAGCTGTGCACCACCAGGGCTCGAATAGGGGGCTGGGCGATTGGGTGTCGGCCTCGCTGCGGGGATTGGATCGCCAGGGTGGTGTTGACTGTGGCCTCGGCTTTGTTGACGGCAAGATCCTTGCCAAGCACGGCGGAATGGATCACCAGGCCGTTGACTTCGAGGTTGCCGATCCAAGTCGAGGGCTCGTCGGTCATGCGGCTGCCGTGAAACGAAGCCGAGAGGGTTCCCTTGGCGGCAAGATCGTCGGGCAGGTCGCGCTTGGCACGTCGCGCTAGCTTCAGCACGGCATCCGCGGCGAGGTTTTCGAGGGAGATTGTCAGGTCGTAACGGGGATAACGGAGGCCATGGAGCGTACCCCGCACCGAAAGCAGCCCGCCTTCCAGAGGCAGGTGGCACTCGGTTTTCTGGAGCAGGTTTGCGCTGACGTTGAACTCGCCAGAGCAGGAGGCGTTGAGATTGGCGGCGTCGCCGGTAGAGATATCAAAGCGCCGGAAGTCGTGGAGTTTGGCGGCGGTTGTGAAATGCAGCGCGCCGGGGGTTCCGCTGAATTGTGCACTGGCCTCGAGGCCGCCGCGCCAGCCGCGATCCTCGCCGTAGATGAGGCGAGTTAGATTGCCAAACTGGACGCGCTCCCAGGTGACGCTGGCCTTCATCGGCGCGTCGCGCAACAGATTGGCGCGTTGGATGGTGGCTTCGGCTTTGACGGTTCCAGTGTCGGTCACCGGCATATCGGTGCGTACGGGCCGGGCTTCGAGCCTCATGCGCCACTGGTTTTCAGCCGGGCTAAAGAGGGTGAAGTCTGCGTCGGTGAAAGAGAAGACGCTTTTTTCCAGGCCGTACTTGAAGTTAATGCGGCCCCTGGAAGCTTGAATGTAAGGAAAGCGCGGACGCGACTTGGAGAGCGGAGCGGAGGTGGGTGCGGCCTGGGTGCGCGAGGCTTTCCAGAGGAGCGATTCGAGATTCCAACTGCCATCCTCGCGCTCAACCAGATTGAGGCTCGGGTAGTTGAGATTGAGGCGAGAGATCTCCAACCGGCCGCGCCATAGGGAAGTCAGCCTGAGGTAAGCGGTCACTTCGTCGGCGTGGAGGATGGGCTCGGCGCTGTAGGCGGGGTCATCGCCGATGGCGACATTGTCGAGGTAAAAGCCAGGCTGAGGTAGCAGCCGCAACTCAACCGAATCGACGGTAACGGGACGTCCGAGGGCGTTGCTGATCGACGCAGTGACCCGGCTCTTGTAACGGCTCACGTTGATGAACGGCGGCAGCACGAGCGCGGCCAGGGCCAGGGCGGCTGCGATCAGAACGGTGCGTTGGATTGCATTGCCGGGGATCGGCTTGCCGGCGGCTTGGCTTGCCATTAGCGCACCACGTGCAACGTTCGCGACCAGCGGGTGTCATTGAAGAAGTGAGTGAGAATATGAACGAAGAAGGCGACCCGATCCCCCACGCCCGTCTTGGTGTACTGGTCGTCGGGAGTTTGGAAGGACCAGTAGATGAACATGGGACGGCCTACCACGTTCTCGCGCGGAATGAAGCCCCAGTAACGGCTGTCATAACTGACATCGCGATTGTCTCCCATGCCGAAGTAGGCGCCGGGCGGAACGACGATGTCTTCGCCCTGGATATGATCCTGCTCGGTGATCTGCCAGTCGGGCGCAAGCTGGTCTTCGCGCGTGGGAGCTACGGCAGGGAACTCGTCACGATAGGGACGGTAGTCGCCAAGCGAGTGAATGGCGTAGGGCTCGTCCTGCAACTGACCGTTGAGGTAGACGCGGCCGTTGCGCAGGTGAATTCTGTCGCCGGGGACGCCGATGACGCGCTTGACCACAAACAATCCCGGCTCGGAGGGAGAGACGAAGACTATGATGTCGCCGCGCTTGGGGTCGCGGTAGGGAATAATTTTGTCAATGAAGGTGGACTTGGGGGCCAGGCGAACGCGATCGACGAAAACGTGATCGCCGATGAGCAGGGTGGCGACCATGGAGGAGGTCGGAATCTCAAAGGCCTGCATGCAGAAAGTGATAATGAAAAGGCCGATGACCAGCACGGAAGCGATGGAGGCCACAAACTCCGGCGTCGTTTCCTTGGGTTGTTCAGGCTGCTGCTTCTGTTCCGCTTCTTTTATTTCGTTCGCCAACGTAGTCCAGTCCTGATCCGGCCGGCATCAAGGCACCAGGCGCAGAATTCGGCGCCAGCGCAAATCACCGAGCACATGGGAGATGCGGGCACGTAGAGTAAGAAGTTTATCATCCGCCGCCTTGCTTGCCACGGGATCGTCATCATCATCCTCGGACTGCACCATGCTGAAGTAGATCACCACGGGACGGCCAATGATGTTTTCGCGGGGAACAAATCCCCAGTAACGGCTGTCCAGACTCTGGTCGCGATTATCGCCGAGGACGAAATACTGGCCTCGGGGGACGATGAGCTCTCCGTTCTGGACGAGGGATCGCAACTGTGTAGCCCATTCGACACGGACATTTTCATTGACCGCGGCACCGACACCATGGCCCGCCGGGAAATTATCACGAAATTCATCGGGGAAGTGCTCTTTGAAAACCACGTACGGCTCATGAAGAACGCGGCCATTGACATAGACGCTGCTGTGCCACAGACGTAGGCGGTCTCCGGGAAGGCCGATGACTCGCTTGACGAAGTGCTGCGTGGGGTCCACGGGATAGCGGAAGACAATGATGTCGCCACGGTGAACGGCACGGTAGGGAAGCATGAGGTGCCAAGGACCGCCGGGGCCGAAGCGGGTTTTATCCACCAGAAGGTAGTCGCCGACCAACAGAGTGTTTTCCATGGAGCCGGATGGAATCCGGAAAGCCTGCACGATAAAGGTGATGGCGAAGAGCGCGATGACGAAGGTGATCAGAAGGAATTGCAGGTGCGCCAGCACGTACCACGGGGTACGCCTGGGCCTTGCGGCGGCACGGGTGGGCGCGGCCGGAGCTTCCGTGGCATGGCTTGATGCAAGGGGCCTTCCCCACTCGTCGAAACTCGGCTCATCCATGTTCGGCTCATCCATGATTCGGCTCATCCATGATTGCTGCCCAGGTTATTGGCCTGCAGGCGTTCGAGCGCCTTCTCTGCCGCCAACTGGCTGGCGGCTTTTTTGCTGTTGGCGCAGCCTTCGGCGGAAAACTCAATTTCATTGCTGGAATTGAGCACAATCACCTGCATGGTAAAGCTCTTGCGATGGGCCGGACCTTCCTCTCCGACCATCTCGTAGCGCGGCTCGGGGCGTCCGCTGGCGCGCAGCAACTCCTGGAGTCGTGACTTGTGGTCGGCCACCAGTAGGACTTCGCCGTCGGCGCTGGAGAGGCGATCGAGCTCGGGTTCCAGAATGTGCGAAAGGACGAATGTGCGCGCCAACAAGAGGCCACCGTCAAGGTATAAGGCGGCAAGCAAGGCTTCGACGGCATCGGCCAGCAGGGCAGTCTTGCGGCGGCCTCCGGTTTTCTCTTCGCCACGTCCGAGGCGCAGGTAGCTCCCCAAGTGCAGTTGGTGGGCGCAGTGCAGCAGGTGATTGGCATTGACGAGATGGGCGCGCAGCTTTGAAAGCTCGCCTTCCTGGTAGGCAGGGAAGCGCTGGAAGAGTTCCTGGCTGGCGACCAGTTGCAAGACGGCATCGCCGAGGAACTCGAGTTGCTCGTTGTCCGTGGCGGGGTCCAGGCTCTCGCTTGCAAAGGAGCTGTGGGTCAGCGCCTGCTCGAGCAATGCGCGATTTGCGAATTGGTGGCCGAGGGCCTGTTCGAGATGGTCGAGCGGTAGATGCTTCATAAGAGAACTTTAAAAAAGCGCGGAAGCCGGGATCACTTACCGGTTGACTTGGCAGCGTCGGTGGAGAGTTTCTCCAATCGCGACTTTTCCTGCTCCGCCAATTGGCGAATCTGACTATCGGGCTGGGAGGCGGCAATGGCTTTTTGCACGATGCCGGCGGCCGTGCCGTAATCGCCGGTCTTGTCGTGCGCAACCGAGAGGCGCAGCCAGACTATGGCCTCGGTGTGTTCCTTCTCCTCGGCAGCGGTAAGGACGTACTCCTTGATTGCGGTTGGGTAATCCTGCTTCTTGAAAGCGATGGTGGCAAGGACCTCGTGGGCGGTTCCTCGGAGTTCGGAGAGCGCAGCGGCAAACTGCTCCGGGGTCATGTTGGTCGGGGGCGGGATACCGCGGGCATTTTGCAGAGCACTGTGCGCGTCGGCCCTGGCTTCGGCGAGCCGGTCATCGCGGTCGAGGTCGTTGTCATGGGTGTGCTCGGCGAGCACCTGGGCCGCGCCGAGCAGGGCAACGGCATTGCCGGAATCATACTTGAGGGCGGCGCGGGCCATCTCAAGGGTTTTGCTTGAATCATTGGCCCGCTGATAGAGTCCCATGGCCTGCTGGAAGAGAGCCGAACGCAACTCGCTGGCGGGAAACCTCTGGGCGAAATCGGTGGCTGCCGCTTCGAGCTTGGCAGGATCGGTGAGTGAAGCCGCAGCCTTGTATGCATCGTATTCAGCCTGCGTCTTTGGCTGCGGAGACCTCCTGGCATTCGCACGCAAGGCCTGCGCGTCAGGCGCATCTGGATACTGTGCGGGCGCTTGCGCGCTGGACTGTGGCATCGCCAGCACCATGCCGGCAGACAACAGAAACGCAGCGGTTAACGCAAGCCAGGTTAATTTCGCGATCTTCAACATCAACATCGTTCTCCGCGTTTAATCGGTGGGGTGTTTGACCGGCGGCTGATAGGCCTGTTGCAATCCTTTTTCAGCGGCTGCCTTCAACTCAGGCGATCCCCCGGCATCCAAGGCGGCGCGATAGTGTGCGACCGCCTCCTGGCGATGCTCCTGCATGTCGAGGATGCGTCCGAGATAGAGGTGGGACCAGCCGCGGATTTTGATATCGCTCGAAGCCGAGGCGGCGCGTTCGAAGTAGCTCTGCGCATCGTTTAGCTTGCCCCCGGCCACGGCGACGCGGGCCAGGACGAAGAGCGCTCTTCCCGCATCGTCCGGCGTCTGCATCGTCTGCTTCTGCATCGCCTGCTGGGCGTAGTTTTGCGCTCCATCGAAATTGCCGCTGGCCAAGGCACGCTCGGCCAAATCAACCAGCATCTCCTTGTGCTGGCTCTTGCGAACCAGTTCCGGGGTACCGGATTTGAGGAATGGAACGGTGGCGGCAAACTTCTGCTGATCTTCGACGTTGATATCGTGCAGCCAGTCGGCATAGGACTGGTCGAAACCAACTTCATCACTTTCGAATGCGACGAGCTTGGCGTAGAAATAGCTGGTCAGGATGAAGCCCTGCCGGGTGGAATCCCACGCGAGTTGTTCTTTGGGCTTGTCCGGACCTTTGCGCCCGCCTAGCAATCGCGCCTCGATGGCCTTGATGAGCGACTCGGTCAACAGCAGACCCATGTCAAAGCGGTAGCTTTCTTCCAGAGGCGCAGACTTCACCGAGTCGAGCAGAGGGGAGAGCCGCTCCAGCGTAGTCGCCCGCGAGAGCACCTTGGCATCCAGAATGTAATGCAGGTAGGTGTGGCGGATCTGGTCGAGCTGAACGGCGCCCGCGCTGGTGGGGGATAGCACCACATAGTAATCGTCGCCATAGTTGCGCGAGTTGACCTCGCTGGGTGCGGCCAGCGGCTCCACGTAAACAACAAACCGGTGGTTGACGTAGCCACTCAAATTGCGTTTGAGGTAGAGATCGGTGGAAACCAGAGTGTCACTGGCGGGCTGGTGCAGGTTCTGGACCAACTGATCATAATCGGGGCGATGGTGCAGCCAGATGGCATTCAGATTCGCCGCCTCATTGAAGCGCCGCAGCAGAGGCACGAATCCGAGGACGAAGATTGCGTCGGGCGGAAGATCGCTCTCCTTGGTGCGCAGCTCGATCCTTGGACTATCGGACAGATTCAAGCCTAACGAGACATAGTTGGAGAGAGTGTGGGCGGCGTTGTCTTGCTGGTGATCCTCGTAAAACGCGCATAGGTTGCGCAGCGCGGACTGCGCCTCCGGCGATTTCGCCGCCTTCAGCACTTCTTCGCGAATCTGCTGGCGTAACGGAATCGATTGCGAAAGATCCGCGTCATAACCGCAGACGTTAATGGCCGCCATCACCGTGAACAGGGACTGGCTGGTCTCCACGCTCATGCTGGGCTGCTGAGCCAGTGCAGGCAGCGAGAGGATGGCGCAAAACGCAAGCACAATCGACAAGCGGGTCTTCAGGGGAGCCTCCTGGAACGAATCGGTGCATCGTCTGGTCTGTGGAGCCAGTGTAAGAGCTGCGGGCCAGGGAAGCAAATACCGCGCCGCCGCCGCTCGGAACCGAGGTAGGGATTCATCATTCGCACAAGATGGATGGGGCGCCGATTAAATGCTGTGACGCCAACTCAAAGTACAACTTTGCTCCGGCAGGTTCGCCCTTAGCCACCCACATTGATATTGGAAAACGAGATTACAACCCGGCCGCTGGTCGGTAGTCCGAAGCTGGTTGCAGGCCGGAACTGCGCAAAGATCAGGGCGTTCTTCATCGCCGGACTGAGCTCGGTCTGACCGGTAGCGTTTAATACACGGTAATCCTGCACCCGGCCATGGGAGTCAATTACGGCCTCCACGAGAATGGCATCGCCGCTGGTGCTGCCATTCTGGTCGAGGCCGAAGGGAGCAGCCGTCATCTCGGGTGGAGTATAGAGCATGGTTGGCACGTCATTGCCATCATGCAAATGGGCCGGTACCAGAACTCCGATCAGCAATCCGAAGATCAAAACCGCCGAGAGCAGTCCTCCAGTGGCGGGAATCATGTAGGCGTTAAGAGCGTTCTCCCAACTCAAGAAGCGTAACGGCAGGCCATGCCAGCGATTGTACCGGCGGGCCGCTAACTGCTGCGAGATCGCGACATTCAGACGAAGAGCTAAATCCGGGGGAGCGGCGTGGGGAGCAATGGTTGCCATCAACCACTTGGTGCGACGGAGCGCTGCAAACTCGGCGGCGCAGGTTTCGCACTCCGCAACGTGGCGGTCGAGCGCGCAGGTAAGGCCAACGTCCAGCAGAGAGTCCAGCGTAGGTGAAAACAACCGTTTTGCTTCTGTGCACTTCATGGCGTGACTCATTGCGTGACCTCGACTTCCCGATTCCCAGGTGTAAGCTTGTGCGCGCAGGCTTTCGCCTCCGCCTCCGGGAATATTCCTGCTTCCGGTCCCAACTCGTGGGCATAACGTTCCATGCGTTTCCGCAGAGCCTCGCGTCCGCGAACCAGCCGGGACTTGACGGTGCCCAATGAAGTCTCCGTCATCTCCGCGATTTCTTCGTAGGAGAAATCTTCGATGTCGCGCAGAATCACCGTTGTCCGATAGTGCTCGGGGAGTTCCTGCAACACCTGCTCGAGACGCGCCCGCACCTGGCCACGCGCAACAGTTTCAAAGGGGGACTCGGTGCGATCCACGAGGCGGTCGCGCAGACAGGCCGCGTGGCCTTCGCGCTCATCGCTATTGGCAGGATTGGCAGGCTCAATCGAAAGCTCCTGCACTTTGTGGCGGAAGAACCAGCGCCGGCGATTGCTGGCCTCATGGATGGCGATGCGATAAATCCAGGTCTTCAAGCTGCTTTCGCAATTGAACTTCGACATCCCGCGAAAGACCTTGATGAAGACTTCCTGGGTCGTGTCCGGGGCGTCGCCAGGGTCATCCAGAAGACGGTAGACGAGGTTGTATATGTTTTGGTGGTGCTGCTCGATGAGCCGCACGTAGGCATCCTCGCTCCCCGCCTTTAGCTCGGCGACGATCAAAGAATCTTCCGGGCGCATTTCCCATGCGCTAGCCAGCTCGCCCACGGTCGCGACTCCTACGGTACTCACCGTACGACCTCCATGTTAATCCTCTCAACTCCGTGGCAACAAGCCGAATCCAGCCGCAAGGCGCGGTGACCCCGGCGGCATACTTTAGGCACCCGCAGCGCAAGACACCCGACGTTATGCATATATAGACGCCGATGGCGACGGAAATGTTCCCTTAACTCAGCAGAGGGGGACAAGATTGCGTGCTGGAACGCGCCTACTGCTGCGGGACATGGGGCGGATACGGCGCTGGCTTTTACCTCTTTTGGGTAGCTGGCTGGCTGTCGTTGGCCGCTGCCGGTTCGGTGGAAGCTGGTTCGGGGTCGGTTGGTCCGGCGGCTGCGGCCGGCTTGGCTGCGGCCGGCTTGGCTGTCGCAGGCTTGGTGACCGAGGGCTTTGGTTTCTTTTTCGGGGTCGGATGGCTGTCATCCACCACTATCTTGGTGCCTGACTTGGCTGTGGCCGCCTTGGTGGCCGGTTTGGCGAGTGTGGCGGCTCGCAGGCGTGCCAGTTCCGCATCGCTGGCTTCGGCGAGCAGGTCCATCCGCTGGGCGAACTGTCGCCGAACCTGGTCAAGTTGAGCGATGTCGGTGGTTAGTGGAGTGTACTGCTCCTCGGGGCCGAAGGCTCCAGCCGATTCGGCGAGGGCGGAAAACGAGTCGTAGAGAGCGTTGAGGTTGCGGTACAACCGGAAATTTGCGATCAGAGAGCCGGGCTCGGTCTGGACTCGCAGCAGCAGATCCGGGATTGCGGTGGTCAGATTTTTCCGGATGGACGCGGCATTGGCCTCGGATTGTTGCTTGTTTTGGCTGTCCGCCTTCCACTTGCTGATCCGCAAGCGGGCCACATCTGTATCGGACTTCTGAGCCATGGCCTGCACCATGATCAGCGATTCTCGCGTGGCGAGATCGGGCGAGGCGTTGGTGGCCATCGCGGGAGCAGGCTCGCGAGTAGGTTGGCTGGCGGGGGGGACGGCCTGAGCAGATAGCTGCGTGGAGGCCACAGAGGCGAGTATGAGGTAGAGGGCAATCTTCATAAGAGAGACTTTACCCAGGGCTTCTACAACCCTGAGGAGACGAAGATTTCTCAGGGCTTAGATGCGAACCTGGGCAGTAAAGCTGTCTTATACCGGAACTCGGTGCGAGCCGCAGCTTCCAATTAGACGGCACTCCCGTTGAGCAAGGTTGCAACTCTGGCCAACAGCTCTTCCGGGGTGAACGGCTTGGCTAGAAAATCGAGCGAGAGGCCACTTGCCTTAACTAGTTCCTGAGTTCCAGCATGACCCGAGATAAGAAGGATATTGATTCCGGGAAGCAGTTTGGAAACCTGCACGGCAAGTTCAACCCCGTCCATGCCTGGCATCATAACGTCGGAAATCATTAGATCAGGGTGCGTATTTAGCGCGTCAAGGGCTTCGGCTGCACTGTACACCGCAGTACAGTTGTAGCCAGATCTCTGCAGGATTAAGGCAAGCATGTCGGCAAGGACGTGCTCATCATCTACCACTAAAATCGTTCGCGCCGCCGGGTCTGTGCTCATAACGATCTACGTTCCTCCTGGCGGCGTTCCATCGGCAGCCAGACGGTAACGACTGTACCCTCTCCTGACTTACTTTTGATTTGAAGCCTACCCTCGTGTTTCTTTATCAGTTCGCTGGTCACCCATAGTCCAAGGCCGGTGCCGATGGATCGCTTTGTGGTAAAGAACGGCTCACCAATCCGCGCCAGGTTCTTGGCCGCAATGCCCTCGCCATTATCTGCGATTGTCATGCGAACCATTTGACGTTGTCCGGATAGAAGTTGTGGACCGGCTACGCGGACATGCAAATTACCTTGCTGAGGGAGTGCGTCTATGCTGTTCGCAATAATGTTGGATGCGACTTGGCGAATCTCTCCCTCAATGGCTTGTACGCCCGCAGTGCTCCGATAGCGACGCTGTAGCAATATGTTTTTATTTCTCAGCCTCGGTGCATATATATCTAAAACGCTATCGAGAACTTCGGCAAGGTTCACCACGGTAGGATTTCCGGATTCCCGATAGAAACCAAGTGACTGTTTGGTGATGTGAGCGACTCGACCCAATTCCTGCTCGGCAATGGCAAGGTTCTTTTTCACCGACTCCGGCAAGGTGGGGTCCGTTCTCAGCAGGTACAGGGCACTGATTGCGGACGTAAGAGGATTGTTTATCTCGTGGGCTACGGTAGCAGCCATGCGCCCGACGGATGCCAGTTTTTCGCTGCGAATCAGTGCGAGTTCCGTGCTCTTGCGCTCGGAGATGTCCGTGTTGGATTGGAAGATCTCCGACACATCTCCTCGTGGATCATATCGAGCGAGCCACCTGCTTAGGACGATAATTTCACGTCCGTCTTTCGTGTGGTGGACGAGTTCGCCGGACCAACTTCCCGTCCCTCTCAACTGCTCCTCAATCTGCTGTAATTCCTGGGGGGACTTTGTTTGGAACAATGTGTGTGTCCGCTGGCCAACTGCCTCGTCTTTACTCCATCCGTAGAGCACTTCGGCGCCGCGGTTCCATGAGCTGACGGTCCCATCCATACGCACCGCGATGATAGCGTCGGGGGTAAGGTCGATCAGGGAAGCCTGACGGCGCAGAGTCTCTTCGGCTTGCTTACGCGCGGTGATGTCTTCCTTGACGGCAACAAAGTGGCTGATGCTTCCGTCGGTCGAGCGTACGGGAGTAATCGTCATCTCCTCTACATAGAGACTGGAATCCCGGCGCCGGTTAATCACTTCGCCGCGCCATACCGAGCCGGCAATGATCGTGGTCCACATTTGTCCGTAGAACTGATCATCATGCTTACCAGACTTCAGCACTCGCGGGGTTTGGCCAATTGCATCGGCGGCGGAATAACCGGTCAACTTTGTGAACGCCTCGTTGACCCACTGGATGGTGCCTTTTAGATCTGTGATGACGATGGAATTTGCCGCCGAGTTTAAGGCAGCAATCTGGACACGCAGCTCCGCTTCCATCTGGCGATTCTGCTGACGTGTCGCTGCTTCCTGCATCTCGTGCTCGATTACTAAAGGCAGACGGGAAAGGTTGTTTTTCCGGAGATAGTCATGTGCGCCCGCTCGCATGATAGCGACCGCCATCTCGTCGGTGATGAGACCTGACACGATGATGAAGGGAATGTCGCGCCCGTCATGCTTGAGCAGTTCTAGCGCGGGCAGAGCTCCGAAGCCGGGAACGGCGTAATCGGCGATGATGATGTCCCATTCCCCGCTCGCGAGTGCTTGCTGCATCGCGGGCGCGCTTGATACGCGCATGGCGGCAACCTGGTAGCCGGCTTTGGCTAATTGGATCTCTACCAGTTCGGCATCGTCCGGAGAATCTTCAACAATCAGAACGCGCAGCACTTTTTCCCCAGTCTATGGTGAGAGCAGCACGCTCTGGCTCAGGAGGTCCTTTTCTTCTGTGGAGACTGGTTCAATACCAGCCAATATGCGCCGAGTTGGCGGATAGCCTCGGCAAATTCGACGAAACTCACCGGCTTGCGGATGTAACTGTTAACGCCCAACTCGTAGCTCTTCACGAGATCCTGCTCCTCGTCCGAAGATGTCAGAATAACAATCGGCAAATAACGAGTATCCTCGTTCTGCCGAATTCGCCGCAGCACTTCGAGGCCACTAACCTTCGGCAACTTGAGATCAAGCAGTACAACCTCAGGGAGGGTAGTAAGGCGCCCTCCGACCAGATAATCGAGAGCCTCGGCGCCGTCGTGGGCGACAATGACGTTGTTAGCCACGCCATGCTTTTTGAGCGCACGTATCGCAAGCTCCACGTGGTCGGGATCATCCTCAACCAGTAAGATGCTTGCTTCATTTCGCAGCCGTTCTAGTCTCTCGTTAGTCATGTTGCCCCTTGGTCGTTACAGTTTCTCCATCAGGTGCTCAGTTTACGGCTGGCGGGTCGATTTGGAATCTAACTCAAAGTAGAAGGTTGCGCCCTTCCCTTCCGCTGCTTCGGCCCAAATACGTCCATGGTGACGGCGGAAAATCCGTTGCACGGTGGCCAATCCGATACCAGTACCTTTGAACTCCTCGTCAGCGTGCAACCGCTGAAACGGGCTGAAGAGATGGTTGGCGTACTGCATGTCGAAACCTGCACCGTTGTCACGGACAAAAAAGGTTGCGTTAGGCAGGTCTTTCACTCGGCCAATCTCGATCAGAGCGCGCTCGCGCCGGGAGGTGAACTTCCACGCATTGGAAAGTAAATTATACAAGGCGACTTGCAGCAGTCCAGGATCGCCTCTCACTTCCAAACCCGGTTCGATGTGCACATCCACGTTTCGGTCCGGTTCGCGGCCTTGCAATTCGTCAATCACTTCCCGAGCCATCTCGGACATATCTACCGACCTGATTTGCATTTCGGCACGCGAGAGACGGGAGAGCTGCAGCAGATCATCGATCAGTTGGCCCATCTTCTGCGCGGCGGTGCGAATCCTGCCTAAGTAGTGCAGGCCCTTCTCGTCGAGACGCTGGGAGTGGTCCTCCAGCAAGGCCTGACTGAAGCCATCCATGGTCCGCAAAGGGCCACGAAGATCGTGGGATACGGAGTAGCTGAAGGCTTCCAGTTCTTTATTTGCGGCTTCCAAGCCACGTTGGCTCTCAAGCTGCGCTGCTTCGGACCGTTTCATATCTTCGATATCGGTGCAGGTGCCAAACCATCGAATGGCGTGTCCCTCGGCATCGTTCATGGGCTCCCCCAGCATCAGGAACCAGCGATAGCTGCCATCTGCCGCCCGCAAGCGGCTCTCGACACGATATTTTTCGCCGGTCTGGGTGGCGTGGTTCCAGGCGTCCCACGCGACCTGCTTGTCATCGGGGTGGAAAGGAGTGTTCCAGCCCGTCCCGTAGCTTTCCTCGAGAGTCAGACCGGTGTAGTCCACCCATCGCTGATTGAAATAGACATTCAAGCCGTCGGGTGTGCACATCCACACAAATTGCGGTACGAAGTTGGCCAGGGTAACAAATCGCTTCTCCGTCTGCGACAGCTCAAGAAGCGTGGTCTCCAATTCGGCGGTGCGGCGGCGCACGCGGGCTTCGAGTTGCTGATTGAGTTCGCGAACCTGCTGCTCGGCGTGCTTGCGGTCGGCAATGTCCACACAGAATTCCACGCACTGGTTGTTGCCGAGCGAGCTGCCGGCGAAGAGGAGCCACCGCCGCGTCCCGTCCTTGCAGAAATATTCCTTCTCGTAAGGACCGACGCGTCCGGTCACGAGGAATTTCTCTACCTCGGCGCGGCTCACGTCCATGTACTCCGGCGGGGTGAGCGTTTGCCAGTTGAGTTCGCGCGCCTCGACTTGGCTGCGGCTGTAGCCCATGAGTTTGAGAAACGTGTCGTTGGCGTCAATCATGCAGCCCGTGTTCAGATCCCAGAACATGACTCCGACGGTCTCGACTTCCAACACCCTCTCCAGCCGTTCAAGGCTCTGCTGGAGCGCATCTTCGGCGCGCTTCCGCTCGGTTATGTCGGTATTGGTGCCGAACCAGCGAGCGACCTTGCCTTCCGCGTCTTTGACCGGCATCACTCGGGTTAAGAAAGGACGAAAGACGCCGTCAGCGCCCCGGAGCGGGAAGACCATCTCGAATGGCTCGCCGGTCGCGATCGAAGCCTGCCACTCGTTAAGGACTTTCGGCAGCACCTCGGGATCATGCACCGACTGCCAGCCCCAGCCTTCCATGTCATGCGGAGTCGTACCCGTGTACTGATACCAGCGCTGGTTGTACCAGAAGATATAACCGTCAGGATTGGCCATCCATGCCAACTGCGGAATGGCATTGGCCAAGGTCCGCAACTCCTCGGCACGCGCCTCGGCAATGTCCAAGGATTTCTGAAAGTCCGCTCTGAGTGTCCGCATCCGCCGTCGCGTGAGGATCGCGAGGAAACCCCCAATGGCTAGACTTAGCAGCACGCACGTTAGGGTCACCCGCCGCGAAGCGTTGCGAGCCGTTCGCACCCGTTCCGAACGCAGCCGCTCTTCGGTCGCAATAAAGGCTTCGTTCTCTGCGCGTACCGCATCCATCAACTGGTTACGTTGCAGGTTGATCTCGTAGCCGCCCACTTCGCGGCTGCGGCGCAGCTCAATCAAAGGATTTGCGATGCGCTGCCACTGGTCAAAGCGGCTGCGCATCGTGGCGAGCCGGGCCTGCTGGGCCGGATTGTCGGATACGAGTTGATTGAGAGTATCGAATTTCGAGTCGATGATTGGGGCCGCTTCGTTGTAGGGCTGAAGGAGTGCGCCGCTCCCGGTAATCAGGTATCCGCGAAGGCCGGTCTCCATATCCAGGATCAGCGTAAGCAACTGTTGGCTGGCTCCGATCACCTGGTCGGTGTGGTCCACCCATTGCATGGAGCCAGTTAGGGACTGTATCCCCCAGAGGAGCACGGCCGCGAGAGTCGCCAGTGCGATGACGGGGATCACCACGGTTTGGCGGAGGACAGCACCGAAAGAGTCCCTTTTCATAGGGGCATGCGATTGTGCGCTCGAGTTTGCAATCACGATTTCGTCTCGATGTCATCCAGCAGTTGCCTAACGGTTCGCAAGAGCGTATCGGCGGAATAAGGCTTTTCGATAAGTTTGATTCGGCCGGCGTTTTCCATCTGCGAGACAGCCTCTTCGGAATAGCCGGAGAGGAAGACAATGGGAATGTGAGGATGCTGCTTCGCGATATGCATTGCGACTTCCGGCCCGCGCATCTTTGGCATGACAATGTCGGTCATCAACAAGTGAATCTCGCCTTGGTAGGATTGGGACAGCTCGAATGCTTCAACTCCATCGGCGGCCACCAGGACCACATATCCCACCCGCGTCAGCAGCTCTCGTGTAAGCTCGCGCAAGGGCTCGGAATCCTCTACCAGGAGTATTGTCTCGTTGCCGCTCAGCTTTTGCGGAACGGGACGAAGCGGCTCTGAGTTTTCGACGGTCTCCCCGGTGCGTGGCAGATAAATTTTGAAGACGGAACCCGCGCCCGGCTCGCTGTAAACCCAGATGTAGCCGCCACTCTGTTTGACGATGCCGTAGATAGTTGAGAGACCTAATCCAGTGCCTTGCCCTGGAGGCTTGGTGGTGAAGAACGGTTCGAAAATATGCGCGATGGTCTCGGAGTTCATCCCGGAACCTGTGTCAGTCACGGCGAGCATCTCATAGCGGCCCGGCGCCATGGGGGCATGTTTTTGAACATACGCTTCGTCCAACTCTACGGTTCGTGCTTCGATGGTCAGTTTGCCGCCCTGAGGCATTGCATCTCTGGCATTGGTTGCGAGATTGAGCAAAACCTGCTGCATCCGCCCGGGATCTACCTTGACCGGGCATGGCTCTTCTGAACATCGGACATCGACTTTGACGTCTTGCGGTAGTAAGCGCTGCAGCATAGGTTGCAGATCTTGCACCGCTATCCTTAAATCGATTACCTGAGGAACGAAAGCCTGCTTGCGGCTGAACGCGAGTAGCTGCCGGGTAAGTTGCGCACCGCTTTGCGCGGAGGCTTCGATTTGTGCAGCTCGTACCCGGCGAGGATCATCTCCCGGCAGTTCGTAAAGAAGCAGTCCGGCATAGCCCAGCATGACATTTAACAAGGTGTTGAAATCATGGGCGACGGCGCCTGCAAGCTGACCTAGAGACTCCAACTTTTGGGCCTGTTGCAATTGCTCTTCCAGTAATTCGGCACGCTTTCGTTCGGCGCCGTCCTGAATAATCGAGACCCTGGACAGCGGATGACCCGCGGCGTCCTTTACCAACGAGGAGGTCACGCTGGCCCATACAGGCGAGCCGTCTTTGTGGAGGTAGCGCTTCTCCAGTGCATAGAAATCACGCTCTCCGTTAAGCAAGGATCCAAGCAGTTGGGATTCGCGTTCGCGGTCTGCGGGGTGAGTGATCTCGTCGAAAGTTTTGCCGAGCATTTCACGCTCACTGTACCCGAGCAGGCGGCGAAATGCGGGATTGACCATCAGCAGCCGGCCATCGGTGCCGATCTGTTCGATCCCGACTGCTGCATGCTGATACATGGCGCGCAATCGCTCCTCGCTCTGCCGTAGCGCCTCTTCGGTGCGCATGCGCTCGGTGATGTCTCGCAAAATGACCGTAAAGAGCTTTTCGCCGCCGGCTTGTACTTGCGAAATTGTTGCCTCGATAGGAAACTCCTCTCCGTCCGAGCGGAGGGCGTTCAAAATTCCCGGCGAGTGCATGGAGCGCGTAGTTACACCCGCGGCTCCAAACCTCTGGATATGTTCGTGGTGATTCTCTCGATATCGAGACGGCAGAAATCGGTTCAGCGATGAACCAAGCGCCTCAGAGGCAGCGCAGCCAAACATCATCTCAGCGGCGTGGTTGAATACGACAATCCGCTGTTGCTCGTCAACGGAAATGATTGCATCCATGGCTGAGCCGATAATGCCTTGCAATCGGACGTCGCGAACGTGAATGGCCTCATCGGCTTGCTGAAGCGCGGCTTCCATCTGGCGTTTCTGCTGACGCGCCCCAGCCTCTTGTATCTCTCTCTCTACGGCCGGCAACAGGCGGGCCAGGTTGCCCTTAACGATATAATCGTGAGCCCCGGCACGCATGGCAGCGACCGCAGTTTCGTCACTGATTGTGCCTGACAGGATGATGAAGGGAATGTCGCGCCCACTTTGCTTTAGCAGTTTGAGGGCTGGGATCGCTCCGAAACCTGGGACGTTGTAGTCTGCAATCACGACATCATAGTCGCGGTTTGCGAGTGCATCCCGCATATCACTGGAGTTGGTCACTCGGTCGATGGACACATGAGTACCGGAAACGCTAAGGTGGCGTTCCAGCAACTCAGTATCTTCAGGTGAATCCTCAACCGCCAGCACACGTAACTGCTTGAGGTTGGGAAGTTCTGCTTCATCGGCAGTGTTCATAATGAGGGGCTGGCCACCAAGCGCATCGATTCAGGAGCATCTTCCCATGTTTCGCCAAGTTTGTCCCGAATACAAATCGGCTCGCGCTTGGCCCCAATCCTTCAATAAATAAAGAGCTTAGCATAAGCGGTCCAGGGGCAATCCGGACAACCAGTATTATCTTTTCAAATGCTCCGGCATTATGTTTCGTTCTGCCTCAGCGCATTTTCGATGCGGCGGTCCGGGATGAGCCAAATGGAAGCGACAAGAACGTAGATCGCCTGAGCAATCAGTGGCGACCAACGGCTGATGACGATGGCGCACATGTAGAGCAGGGGAGAGAGTTTGCCCTTCCAGTCGTTCCCCACCGCCTTCTTGAGCACAGAGCCAGAGCCCTGAGAGGCGATGATGATCTGTTGCAGCACCCAATAGGCGATGGCCGCCATCAGCAGGACGAGACCGTAGAGCGCGGAGGGCGCGGACGCGAAATGGTTCTCGCCCATCCAACCGGTGACAAACGGAAACAGAGAGAGCCAGAAGAGGAGATGCAGATTTGCCCAGAGCATGGCCCCCGTGACCCAACCGGTGGCGTGTAGCATGTGGTGGTGATTGTTCCAGTAGATGCCGACGTAAACGAAGCTCAGCGCGTAGTTGAGGAAGACAGGCGCGAGTGGAAGCAGCGCCTGCAGGTTCTCACCGTGAGGCACCTTCATTTCCAGCACCATGATGGTGATGATGATAGCGATGACGCCATCGCTGAACGCTTCGAGTCGCCCCTTGTGCATCGCACCTCTCTACTGCGCTAGATGCTGGCTTGATGGCGCGAGTTCGTTCTCGACGGTTACATTGCACGGCTGGGGCGGTCTGCGGAGTGTCTTCAGGCGTTCGCCGAACCAAGTCGAGGAGGTGGTCCGACCGCTACTGCTTGGTTATGAGGCATCAATTCGTCTTGTTGGGGTCCGAATGATACCCTGTTCAGTCGGAGCGGCAATGAACCGTCCAGTATCGGAGCAGTTTCGCGACCTGGTCTCCCGTGCGCAATGGGTTGAAGCGGCTGCGCGGTTGCAGCAACTGGATCTGCCGGCCGCTGCTGAGAACCTGCTGACCCTTCCGGTCGAGCAACAGCAGGCGGTTTTTCGTTTGCTTCGCAACGACTTTGCCGCCGCATTACTGCCTAATCTCCCCTACTACGACCAGTATGTGCTGCTGCACTCGCGCCCGCGGGAGATGGCCGCGATTGTCGACGCGATGAATGCGGACGATCGCATGCGTTTCTTCGACGAACTGCCTGAGGAAGCATGGCGACACCTGATGGATGAGCTTTCCGCTGAGCATCCGGGTGACTCGCGTGGCGAGGAGCGCCGCTCGGAAGGCTCCAAGACAGCAGCTCCGGAAGTGGCGGAGCGGATGATCGAGGCACGGGCAATCGAGAAGCGATTTCAGCAGCCAGACGGCCATCAAATCCTGGTAATCGCGGCCACCGACCTGACCATCGAAGCAGGCTCGATCATCGCGCTGCTCGGGCCGTCAGGCTCCGGTAAGTCTACGCTTCTGCGGATGCTCACCGGGCTCTCAGTTCCATCTTCCGGCGAAGTTTTGTGGCATGGCAAGCCGATCAGCGAGTGCGCTCCGAATGTGGCCATCGTGTTTCAGAGCTTCGCACTTTTCCCATGGCTGACGGTTCTGGAGAATGTGGAAGCACCGCTGCTTGCGCACGGAGTGACTCACAAAGAACGGCACCGCCGCGCTCTCAAGGCTTTGCATACGGTCGGGTTAAAGGGATTCGAGACGGCGTATCCGAAAGAGCTTTCGGGAGGCATGAAGCAGCGTGTGGGATTCGCGCGCGCGCTGGCGGTGGAACCGGAAGTGCTTTTCATGGACGAGCCGTTCTCGGCGCTGGACGTGCTCACGGCGGAGAACCTCCGGGGCGAACTGATGGAACTCTGGTTGGGGAAGAAGATTCCGACGAAGAGCATCTTCATGGTTACGCATAATATAGAGGAGGCGGTTCTGCTTGCTGACCGCGTGATTGTCCTCGGCCGGAATCCAGCGAAGATTCGGGCCGATTTTCGTATTGGGTTGCAGCAACCGCGTGAACGAGGCTCGGCAGACTTTCTGGTGTATGTGGACTACATCTACAAAGTAATGACGCAGCCGGAACTGCATCTGGCTCCGCCCTCGGGGATTCGAGTGGCGAAAACGGCGTACCATATGTTGCCGCACGCGCGTCCCGGTGGAGTTGCGGGATTGCTTGAGTTGCTCAAGGACCGCGGCGGCAAGGAAGATATCTATCACATTGCCGATGACCTCAAGATGGAGGTGGACGATCTGCTTCCATTCCTTGAAGCCGCAGCGCTGCTCGGTTTCGCTAAGTCCGCGGCGGGGGATGTGGAGATCACCGCCGAAGGGGAGGCGTTCGCCGATGCCGATATTTCCGCTCGAAAGCTGCTGTTCCGCAAAGCCCTGCTAGACCATGTCATGCTGCTGCAACAGATGAACAGTATGTTGTCATGCAAGTCAGACCACAAAGTCCCGGTCGAGTTTTTCCGCGATGTTTTGGACGAGCATTTTTCCGAGCCGGAGGTCGAACGCCAGATTGAAACGGCACTGGACTGGGGACGCTATGCAGAGATGTTCAACTACGATTCCGAAACCGACACGCTGACGTCGCTTCAATCGGCAGACGTCGATCGTCTCCATTGAGGCACTCGACAAACTTGCCCATGCGAACCAACATTGCGACCAGGACGCCACCGTGGGGTGTGTCACTGCGGGTGGCCGCATCGTGGACACGAGATGTCCCGATCATGCTGGGTGGACTGGCCCTGCTGTACGGCTTGCTATCGTTTGCCCGCTATGGGATGGGGCCAATCAATGCCGGCGCCAACATCGATTTGTCTCCAGGTGCGTTGCCCAAGTACGCGATGTTCTCGGTTGTGCGACTCTCGGCTGCATATGTCATCAGCCTTGGGTTCACGCTGGTTTACGGATATGTCGCAGCTTACAACGCGCGGGCGGAGCGCTTTCTGATTCCGTTGCTCGACACGCTGCAATCCATTCCCGTCCTGAGCTTCCTTCCCGGCGTCATGCTGGCGATGGTCGCGTTATTTCCGAGGAAGGAACTGGGGGTTGAACTTGGGTCGATTCTGCTGATCTTCACCGGGCAAGTCTGGAATATGACGTTTAGTTTTTATTCGTCCTTGAAGAACATTCCGGCAGAGATGCGCGAGGCATCGCAGGTTTACGGCTTCAGTTGGTGGCAGCGATTTGTGCAGATGGAATTACCATATGCGTCGACGGGCCTGATCTGGAACTCGATGATGTCGATGGCCGGTGGCTGGTTTTTTCTTATGGCGTGCGAGATGTTCGTGCTGGGGAATCGTGACCTCCGCCTGCCGGGCCTCGGTTCCTACCTGCAAACCGCTGCCAATGCCGGTGACACGAGGGCGATTGCGTGGGGACTGACCGCGATGATCGGCGTGATTGTGCTCATTGACCAACTCATATGGCGCCCGGTGATCGCTTGGGGCGCGCGGTTCAAGTTCGAGGAAGTAGAGGCGGTGGACACGCCGCGATCTCCAATTCTGGATTGGCTGCGGCGCTCGCGGATGATGACGGTTCTTCGCCAGCAGTCTGTCCGGCCGGTACGTGAGAAGCTGGACTTGCACTTCGCGCGGAAACACTGTTTTTCTCCGAAGGTCTCCACGCCTAGTCGAGCAGCGGCTTGGGCGGGCCGCACGTTCGCGGTTGTGGCGCTGACCGGCATCGCGTATGCGACGGTGAAAATGGTAATCCTGCTCTCGGGTCTTTCACGGGGCGAGATGACATCCATCGTCCGCGGAGCAGGCGCAACGTTCCTGCGCGTGGAGGTCACTCTAGTTCTGGCAGCGGCGTGGACGATTCCCGTCGGTATGTTCATTGGGCTGCGTCCAAGGGTTTCGGCAGTCCTGCAACCGATTGCGCAAATCGCCGCATCCGTCCCTGCGACCGCATTGTTCCCAGTGATACTTCTTATCCTGATTCGGCTCGGTGGCGGGCTGGGAATCGGCTCGATTGCGCTGCTCTTATTGGGAACGCAATGGTACCTTCTCTTTAACGTCATTGCGGGGGCCTCCTCGATTCCGACGGATCTGAAGGAAGTTTGTAACGTCTTCCACTTCGGCAGAGCCGAACGATGGCGAAAACTGCTGCTGCCAGGAATATTCTCTTATCTAATCACCGGCTTCGTCACTGCGTCGGGCGGTGCGTGGAATGCGAGCATTGTGGCAGAGTACTTTCACTTCAAAGGGCAGACACTGTCGACCACAGGACTTGGCTCGGTCATCAGCCATGCCACTGATACCGGCAATTTCCGTTTGTTGCTTGCAGCGACGATTGTGATGGCACTTATGGTGGTCACGATCAACCGCCTTCTTTGGCGCCGAATGTACGCCCTAGCCGCTACACGCTACAAACTGGATACCTGATCCGCGGGAGTGCCTACGCTCAAAGAAACGGTAATGGGCTGAGCGGGATTATGCTCGATTAAAATGGGAGTCAGCGGCTACAATGCCCGGACGTCCATCTTCAACAAAGGAAGCCATGATGAAAACACTCGCAAAACCAAGTGCAAGCTACAGCATCACCATGCGCCTGAAGATTGAACAACGTTCCGGGAACTCTGGGGAGGTTACGTCGAGAATTGGCGATCTCGGCGGAGATATCGGTGCGATTGATATCGCTGGAGTCGGAAAGAATCACATCATCCGTGACATCACGGTCAATGTTCGCGATCAGGAGCACGGAGACGCCATCATTGAGGAATTGAGAAACGATTGACGTCATCGAAGTGGTTCATGTCTCGGATCGTACTTTCCTGATGCATCTGGGCGGCAAGATCCGAATCACCAGCAAGGTTCCGCTGAAGACCCGCGATGACCTGTCGATGGCCTACACTCCCGGCGTGGCACGCGTCTGCATGGCGATTCATGACGAGCCTGGAAAGCGTATACAACCTCACGATCAAAGGCAACACCGTCGCCATTGTCAGCGACGGTACCGCCGTGCTCGGCCTCGGCGACATCGGCCCGGAAGCAGCGATGCCGGTCATGGAAGGCAAAGCAATGCTGTTCAAGGAATTCGGCAGAATCGATGCCTTTCCGATTTGCCTGGCGACCAAGGATACGGAAGAAATCATCAGAACCGTCAAGAACATTGCTCCTGCATTCGGTGGCATCAATCTGGAGGATATTTCGGCTCCGCGTTGCTTCGAGATCGAAGAAAGGTTGAAAAAGGAGCTCAATATTCCGGTCTTCCACGACGACCAGCACGGAACCGCCGTGGTCGTTCTCGCTGCTTTGCTGAATGCAGTGAAGCTTGTCAAGAAAGAGATCAAGGACCTGAAGGTTGTTGTTACCGGCGTCGGTGCAGCGGGTGTTGCCTGTTCCAAGATGATTATGGCGGCAGGGGGCAGGAACATCATTGGATTCGACCGTACGGGTGCGATTCACAAAGGCCGCACGGAAGGTATGAACTACATGAAGCATTGGTTCGCCGAACACACCAACCCGACTGGGTTCAAGGGAACGCTTCCCGAAGCACTCGTAGGCGCGGACCTTTACATGGGATTGTCCGGCCCCGGCACGATCGAGGCGAAGGACCTTGCAAAGATGAATCGGGACGCCATCGTTTTTGCGATGGCTAACCCCACTCCTGAAATCATGCCTGAAGAAGCGGCGCCCTACGTACGCATCATGGCAACCGGACGCTCGGATTATCCGAACCAGATTAACAACGTTCTGTGTTTCCCCGGTATTTTCCGAGGCGCACTCGATTGCCATGCGACCGACATCAACGAAGAGATGAAGCTGGCCGCCGCCCATGCGATTGCAAATGTGATCACGGAAGAAGAATTGAGCGAGGACTACATTATTCCCGGCGTGTTCAATGCGGCGGTGGCTGAAGCAGTCGCCAGGGAAGTCAAAAAAGCGGCCATTAGGACCGGAGTTGGCCGCGTAAAGTCCGGCGACTATGAGAAAAGTGCAGATTCAAAAAGTCTGACGACACCGTGCGGCTGTCGAGAACTAAGTCTGGATTCAAAGTTGGCGGAGTCGTAACCGACTTCGCCATTTCGCATTCCAGTGGAATCCGGACCACTCGGATCGGAACGCCGCACTTGCCCGCTCAACGGGAGCAAGTCACTTTGTTTCCCTGGCCGCTCGCTCCACAATTTCAACCATGGACTGCAGGTCGGCGCTATCCGTGTTCAAGGGCGGCCATAAGTAAATCGTACTGTTCAACGGCCGAATGAATAGGCCCAGTTCATAGGCGCGGGCCGCAATTCTGCGAGCTCGAGCTTCTCCTCCGGCGGCTTCCGTGATCTCGACCGCCGCGATCATGCCCAATGTGCGCAGAGGCGAACCATCGAGCACGCTCGAGACGCGTCGCATACCATCTTCAAGAATGCGCATCGCATTCGGTAATCGCTCGACAATCTTTTCCTCATGCGTAAGTTTCCAGAGCTGCCAGTGCTACTGCACTGGTGATCGGATTGCCACAGAAGGTGTGGCCGTGGAAGAAGGTGCGGCTGTGCCCGTCTTTGGCTCGAAAGGTGTCGTAAATCGCATCGGTAACCAAGGTCGCGCTCATCGGCAGCATGCCGCCGGTCAAACCTTTGCCCAGAGTCATGATGTCTGGAACAATTCCCGCCTTCTCGCAGGCGAACATAGCGCCGGTGCGGCCGAAACCAACCGCAATTTCATCGATGATGAGGGGAAGCCTGTACTCGGTGCAGAGCGAACGCAGTCGCCTGAGGTAGAGTTCCGGATAAATACGCATCCCCGCAGCCGCCTGGCAGAGCGGCTCAACGATCACGGCCGCACATTCGGCGTGATGCCGGCGGATGAGCGACTGCATTGAGTCGAGACCCTCGGCGTCGAAACATTCTACCTGGCAGCTCTCCGGACGCAGACCCAGAGGACAGCGATTGCAGTGCGGGGAGATGGCACGCAACGCCGGCTGGAGAACCGGACGAAGGTACCCATGGTAGCTCTCGATATAGCCAACGCCGATCGCACCCAGCGTGTCTCCGTGATAGCCATCTTGCAGGGTGACGAATCGCGTGCGATGCCCCTCGCCCTGATTCGTCCAGTATTGCAGGGCGATCTTGAGGGCTGCTTCTACTGCGCAGGAGCCGTCGGAGGCAAACATTGCATGGCCCAACCCAGCCGGGACAATGCGCGCCAGTTGTTCGGCCAACTGGATCGCCGGGGGATGCGACATCCCGCCCAGAAGTGTGTGTTGGAGCTTCGCCGCTTGGGCTTGGATCGCCTGCACCAGACGAGGATGGCTGTGCCCCAGGTTTACACACCACCAGGACGAGATGCCATCCAGCAGAACTCGTCCGTCAATCTCATGCAGTCTGCATCCCTGGGCAGACTCGACGATGGGAAAGGACGAGTGTTCAAAGGACGTGATCTCGGTGTATGGGTGCCATAGGTACTCGATGTCCCGTTCGCGCATTTCACCATATTTCATAGAGGACACTCTTTCAGAAAATGCAAAACCCAGGCAGGCGTCCAATTGGCGTCCATATCCGGTTGCACTCCAAGATATGGAATGCGCGTCACAGACCTAACTTTGCCAAAGGACTCGATGGTGCGCACATTGTCATCATGAATGTAACTGTCAGCTTCGGTGACGGGGCGAATGTCATTCAGGATCACTCCCAGCAGGTTGCAACCCCGTCGGCGAATCGCCTCCAGCGAAAGCAGTACATGGTTGATGGTGCCGAGGCCGGAGTGGCCTACTAACAACACCGGCATACCCATCTCCCACGCCAGGTCAAGCATGGTTTGGCATTCGTTGAGGGGCACGGCAACGCCACCTGCGCTTTCGATAACGAGTCGTTGGTGGCGACTCGCCAGCCACCGCGCACTCGCCACAATTTTGTCGATCTCAATTCTCTCTCCGGCCATCCGTGCCGCCAGGTGAGGTGAGCACGCGGGCTCAAAAAGATAGGGTGACAGGTGAAGAAGTGTTTCCTGGTCGACGGTCACGTTTGCTGCGCGCAGAACGAAGTCGAGATCGGGAGCAAGCATCCGGCCGTCGGCGCAAACCTGGGCACCAGTCTGCACCGGCTTCATGACCATGCCGGCAGAGGTACGCTGACGCAGCCAGCGGAACACGCCGGCGGTGACCACGGTCTTGCCAACGTCTGTGCCTGTACCGGCGATGAAGATCCCGGGAATCAACGGGGCCGCTCCGCAATTACATATTGGACACGATGAGTAACCGGCGCCATACCCTGAGGGTCGACGTGCCGATCATAGAAGGAAATCAAGCGCCGGACCGCTGCCGGTCCAAGTGACTTATGATCGGGTTGCCCCTGGAATACGGCGCCGATTTGTTGAAACGAGCGCAAGGCCGCGCGCGAAGAGCCGTAGTGCGCGGTCACACAGTCTTCCATGCATAGGATTGGATTTAGGCCGTTGGCACGGAACAGCATGGGTATGGTCTCCGGAGTGGGCAAGCGAAGTCCACGGAAGCTGCATTGCAGAGCCTCATAATACGCGGCTTCCAATTCGCAGAAGGAGCCCTGGAGCAGACAGGCAAACGCCATCAAACCGCCAGGAGCCAGACTCTGCGCCCACATCCCAATCGTTGCAGGCAAATCCGCAAACCACTGGGCAACGCAACTGGAGGCGATCAAAGTCGCTTGCGGCAACAGCATTCCACAATCTTCAACGTCGCCGGTGACAAAGCGGGCCTGCGGGTTGGTTCCCAAATGCTTGCGGCAATGCTCCACCATGCCGGCCGCGAGGTCGATGCCGACCAGTGACGCTGCCGGATAGCGCTGCAACAGCTTCGCACTCAGCAGCCCGGTGCCACATCCAAGATCAATCATGAGCGAAGGAGTGAACTCCGCCGGAAGCTGCGGTATCAATCCCGCCGCAATTTCGGCCTGCGCCGTGGCCCACACGTCATACCGGTGGGCCGCCCCGGAGAACTGTTGCGCCAGCGCGCATTTATCAACCGCACTTGCCCCGTTCATGAAACGACACTCGAAATACATCGCGCAATTTTGGCTGGTGCGGTGAAGGGCAAAGCGTGACCGTGTCCTTCAAGCACATCCAGTTCTGCAAGCCGAATCTGCGCGGCAAGAAATTGCGCGCTTCCCAGGGGGACTATCCGGTCGCAAGCGCCGTGAAGAACCTTGCAAGGGACGCGAATCTCGCCCAACCGTTCCCTAACATCGAGTGCAGAAAGGCATTCGAGTCCTGCCGCGAGCTCAGTCGCAGAAAACTGCTTTGCCTGCTGCAAGTAGTACACGCAGGTCTGTGCGTCGCCATCGGGCATGGCGCACTGATGGGCGAACTCATCGAGCACGGGGCCGGGATTTCTAGTCATCCGGACGCGCATCGCCGCGAGTGTGCGGGGATCGATGCCGCCATGATCTTTGCTCGCGCACATGCACGGCGTGGCGGAAACCAACACCAATGCGGCGACCTTTTCAGGTAACTCCAAGGCCGCGCGGAGCGAGAGCAGACTGCCCAGTGACCATCCCACCAATAGGCATCGCCCCGGTGCCATGGACAACGCCGCAAGCACTCCGGGCCAGTCCCGTATGCAATCCAGCCAACTGAGAAAATGCGGCTCGGCTAAGTCTGCTTGCGTCAAGGTGTCACGCCAGACCTCGTCGGTTGAGCCCCAGCCGCCGATGAAGAATGGAGACATCGGCGGAGTCATGCCACCCCCATCTGCCGGGCGACCGAGCCGATCTCGGCTGCCGCCCATGCCAGGTCTTCTGGCGTGTGCGCCATGGTCACGGAGAGGCGCAGACGCGCCGTCCCCTCCGGCACCGTGGGTGGGCGCACGGCGGTCACAAGCAGCCCCCGCTGGCGCAAGCGTGTTGCCAACTCCAGCGCCCGGCGATTATCGCCTACGTGTATGGGAAGAATCTGCGAGCAAAACTCCGGCAGCCGCAAGCCTTCGGCGAGGAGCGACCGGTGAAAGCCACGCGCCAACTCGATCAGCCTCTGGCCGATCGAGGGGTCGCGATCAATATGCTCGATCGCGCCCAGTGCAGCAGCGACGCTGGCCGGCGGCAGTGCCGTCGAATAAATAAAGCTGCGGGCGCAATTCACTAGATATTCCCGGGTATTTCGGCTGCATACGACGAAACCGCCGTGGCTGCCGAGGGCCTTCCCGAGAGTTCCGACCGTCAGCTCAGCAGCTAGATCTCCGAACTCGCGGCAAAGCCCGCCGCCATTGCCCCAAATGCCGATGGCGTGTGCCTCGTCCACCAGCAGCGATGCCTCATACTGCGTGGCGAGCCGGCGCAGTTCGGCCAAAGGTGCGATGTCCCCATCCATGCTGAAGACCGACTCGCAGACAATAAAGCGATGCCCACGACAGGCTGTGGATCGCAGCAAGTTCTCCAGGGACTGGACGTCGTTATGGGCATACCGCTTCAGGGTTGCCCCACTCAGGCGTGCCCCATCGATCAGACTGGCGTGGCTCAAGCGGTCTGCAAAGATGATGTCGTCGCGTCCGGCGATTGCAAAAAGAATTCCGATATTCATGCAAAAGCCGCTACTGAAGACCAGAGCCGCTTCTCCGCCAACCAGCCGCGCCAGCGCCGCTTCGAGTTCCTCGTGCAGCGCCAGAGTACCGCACATCAAGCGCGATGCAGTTGCTCCACAGCCCCAACGCTCGATGGCCTGCTGTGCCCGGAGTTTGATATGGCCCTCCTGGGTCAAATTGAGATAGTCATTGGAGGAAAAGTTCAGGATGGTGCGCCCATCTTCCACCAACACCTTGCCGCCAACCCCGGCCGACACTGAGGTATGACGCAACAGACCCTCGCGCTCCAGCTTTTCTAATTGCGGATGCAGATAATCAAGGCCGGTCAAACGTGGGCACCCGTTTTTTCTTCGGCTACAACTTCAAAGCCCGCGTCCTCAATCATGCGGAACGCCTCATCCCGCCCTTGACCGCCTTCGGTCAGGTACCCCCCCACGAAAATCGAGTTGACCAGGAACAGTGCCATCGGCTGCAGGCTGCGCAAGTGATACTCGCGTCCGCCCGCGACCCTAAGTTCGGCTTTGGGATGAAGCAGGCGAGCTACGGCGAGAACTTTTAGACAGCGCATGGGTGTTAATTGGTGCTTCATTTGAGCGAACGGCGTGCCGTCCACCGGAATAAGGAAGTTGATGGGTATGGATTTCGGGTCAACCTTCTGCAACGCCATCAACATGTCGACAATGTCTTCGTCGCTCTCCCCCTGGCCCACGATTCCCCCGGAGCATATCTCAAGGCCAGCCTCTTGGCAGACCATCAAATTCTGCACACGATCGTTGTAGGTGTGGGTTGTACAGATGGAAGGGTAGTAGCGCTCACTCGTGTTCAAGTTGTGATTGACGCGGTCCAGCCCTGCTTCGCGCAGCAGGCGAGCCTGCTCCAAGTTCACAAAACCCAGCGAACAACAGACTTCAATGCCGACTTCTTCCTTGATCGTTCGTATCGCTTCACAAAGCGCATCCACTTCCCGGTCCTTCACCACTCGCCCACTCAGGCCCATGCAGAAATGATCTGCCATGGCTTGACGCGCCGCTTTGGCTTCGTCAACAAGCAATTGAACGGACTTCAGCGGATAGCGGGCAATCTCGGATTCCGAGACGCTGGATTGCGAACAATAGTGGCAGTCCTCGGGGCAGTTCCCGCTCTTTGCATTACTGAGCACCTGCACGTTCATCCGCTTGCCGTGGAAATGGTGCCGCACTTGCCACGCTGCGTTAAACAGGGCGGGGAAATCGCAGTCTGGAACCTTGAGCATGGCAACGGCCATCTCGCGCGAAGGCGTTTGTGAAGAAATGGCGCGATCGGCCACTTGATCGAAATTGAGCAAAGAGTTCACCTGCTGAAAGGGAATTGGTGCCGCGACAACCGCACGATGTCTCCGTTTCACGACCACCCCCGGAGGGGCTGCCGCCGCACGCAGATCCGATTCGACATCGCCTGCTGCTTGTCCGCAAAAAGTGTCTACCCGGCTGCGGTAAGGAACACGTTCCAGAGACAAATCCGGCCTGACTGTTATGATCGCTCCCCGGCAGTGAAAGATCAAGGCGAGCTTAGGCGCTGTGCGAGCCGCCGCGCCTCCGAAGAGCGCTAAGTCCAATACAAAAGCGTGACCCGATAGGCCACGAATGCAGCTACGTAGGCCACGGTGGTCATGTACAGGAACTGGATTATTGGCCACTTCCAACTGTTTGTCTCGCGCCGCACCACGGCCATGGTGGACATGCACTGCATGGCGAAGGCGAAGAAGACCAGGAGGGCGACGGCTCCTGCCGGAGTGAGGTCGCTTTTAAGCGCCTCCTGCAATGCCATAGCGTGAGATTGAGGATCAACTCCGTGCAGCATTCCCATGGTGGAAATGAGAACCTCACGCGCAGCAAAAGAGCTGAGCAGGCCAACCCCGATCCTCCAGTTGAAGCCGAGCGGAAGGATGACGGGTTCGATAAAGTGTCCGACCTTGGAGATAGCGCTATCGGCGATCTGTGGCGGCTGCCCGTTGTGCATGGGAAGGTAGGTGGCTGCCCATAGCAGGATGCTGACACCCAGGATCACAGTTCCAGCGCGGAATACAAAGGCTTTGGCGCGATCCATCAGGCGCAGGCCAAGCGATTTCCACATCGGCCAGCGGTAGGGCGGCATCTCCATGACGAATGCGACATCACGGCTACGCAGGACAGAACTCTTTAACGCTTTGGCGGTTGCCACTGCCATGGCAAAGCCGAGCACATACAAACTCAGCATCGCGATGGCACGGGTTCCTACCAGCGGTCCAAGCGCGGGACGGTTGGGAATAAACGCCGCGATCAACATGGTGTAAACCGGCAGCCGCGCCGAGCAGGTCATGAATGGTGCGATCAGAATGGTCGCAATGCGGTCGCGCTTGTTCTCGATCGTGCGCGTCGCCATGATTGCCGGGACGGCGCATCCGTAGGCGGAAAGTAGGGGGATAAAAGACTTTCCGTTCAGCCCGACCTTCGCCATGACCTTGTCGGAGATCACCGCGGCTCGCGCCAAGTAGCCGGAATCTTCGAGGATTCCGATCACGAAGAAGAGAAGAAGAATCTGCGGCAGAAAGACCAGCACCGAGCCTGCGCCCTTCCATACCCCGTTTACCACCAACGAATTGATCACGCCTGCGGGGAGCAGGTTGGAGAGATGAACCGCGGCGTTATCCAGTAGCTTCTGCAACAGATCGCTGGCCGGTTGACCTAGCGAGAAGATGGTTTGGAAGACAGCGACAATGACGACGGCGAATATCACTCCGCCCCAGAGTTTGTGGAGAAAGATCGAATCGAGGCGGCGGGTCCACTCCGGGGTCGCGCCGCGTCGATAGGCTGCCTTCGACCCCATGCGTACCGCCCATTCCCGGCAGTGTCGCGGGTCGCCGAAGATCGGCAACTCCAGTGGCACAGGAATTTTCGGGGTCGCGACCAGGAAGTTTGCCACCGCGTGCAGGCCTTCACCGGTCACCGCGCTGACCAAGGCAACCGGAGTGCCAAGCTGCCGAGCCAGGGGAAGCACATCCACTTGTCCACCCTGTTTGTGCAGTTCGTCTGCCATATTGAGCAGAACCAGGGTAGGCAGTCCGAGAGCTATGACGCGCCCGGCGAGCACGAGATGCCGATTGAGGTTGTTGGAGTCGAGTACCAGAATGATCGCATCCGGGCGCTCGGCACCGGGCATCTCACCGTTCAGCACATCGATTGTGACTTTTTCATCTTCCGACTTCGGGTTAAGACTATATACGCCAGGGAGATCGATCAGCGAAACTTCCTCGCCCGAGTCCAGACGAAAGCATCCTGTGTGGTGCTCCACGGTGACGCCGGGGAAGTTGCCGACTTTCTGGCGCAATCCGGTCAGGCGATTGAAGAGCGTGGTTTTTCCGGCGTTGGGAGGCCCAACGACCGCGACCGTCTTATAAACCGCCAGACCATCCACCGGCATTGCACTCAAGCCGGCCACTGGAACCGATACCGGAAGACTCACAGCTTACCCCGCCTCTACTTCCGTATCCAGCAGAGGACTCACGGCAATGCAGCGGGAAAGGTCACGACGCAATGCCACCTCGGTTCCATCAACCCGGTAAACCCGCGGATTGCCGCCAGGACCGCTTCGCGCGACCATGATTTCCAAGCCTGGTACAAAGCCAAGGTTCATGAGATGTTCGGCGATAGTTTGCGGCATGTCGAAGTCTTCCAGTATTCCGCTCTCGCCCAGGGCGAGGTCGGAAAGGGCGCGGTTCGGTTTGTAGGTGGGAACTTTCATGAAGTTGAAAACCAATTTCAATACCAAGTTAATTGTAACTCGCTTTTGCCCATACTCCACGTACCGAAGTCACATTCCAGTGTGACTTCTGAACACAATATTTGAAAGATCTTCCTCATCAACCACTTACAAGCTATTATCGGCGGATCAATTGTTTTCCATAAACCTCTGGGCTTGTCGCGAAGGCCCGGATATGCCCTCGAAGGCCAGCGCGACCGCGATTGCGGCCAGCGAAGCGGCTTGCCTGCAACTTCATTCCAGTCTCTCTCATCCAACGGCACGGACGGGCGCATTCGTTCGGCGAATGGTGAACGCAATGCCAGTTGGGCGTTGCCGGCGAGCTTGGGTAAGGCAAATGGAAAATCCGCTGCAGATCAAGCGTATTCATCACGTAGAATTCTGGGTTGGAAATGCGAGACAAGCCTCGTTCTTTTACCGCAAGGCCTTCGGTTTCTCTCAGGTGGCCTATCGCGGACAAGAGACGGGCAGCCGGGAGATGGCCTCATACGCACTGACGCAGGGCAAAGCTACTTTCGTGGTGAGCACGCCGCTCACTCCGTCGCATCCAGCCGCTGAACACATTCGCTGCCATGGAGACGGCGTCCGCGACATCGCGCTGGAAGTGGCTGACGCAGACCTCGCCTTCGAGCAGGCGCTGGCGCGCGGCGCAGAAGCTGCTGAAGCGCCTCACGACCTGAAGGATGAGTTCGGGGCGGTGCGGCGGGCTGCGATCCGCACCTATGGCGACACCATTCATTCACTTCTCTCGCGGCGGGGATACACCGGCCCGTTTCTGCCGGGTTTTGCCGAACAGAGAATTGCCGGCGACGACGCGGGTATTCTGCGCATCGACCATATGGTGGGCAACGTCGAACTTGGGCAGATGAATCGCTGGGCGGATTTCTACTCGAAAGTATTCGGATTCCATCGCTTCATTAGTTTTGACGACAAAGATATCTCGACTGAGTACAGCGCACTGATGTCAATCGTGATGTCGGACGATTCCTACTCGGTGAAGTTTCCCATCAACGAACCGGCACCGGGAAAGCGTAAGAGTCAGATCGCGGAATACCTGGAGGCTTACCAGGGGCCGGGAGTGCAGCACATAGCGCTGCAGGTGACCGACGTGCTCGCCACGGTAGACAAATTGCAGCGCAACGGGGTGCCGTTTCTTCGTGTGCCAGACAGCTATTACGACATTCTCAGCGAACGCATTGGAGAACTCGATGAGCCTCTAGAGGAGATCAAGCGCATGGGAATTCTGGTTGACAAGGACGACGATGGCTATTTGCTGCAGATCTTCACTCGTCCGGTGGAGGATCGGCCTACGGTGTTTTACGAGATCATTCAGCGCAAGGGCAGCCGCGGTTTTGGCAAGGGAAATTTCAAGGCGTTGTTTGAAGCAATCGAACTAGAGCAGGCACGGCGCGGCAATCTGTAGCTTGCGCCGATGCCTGTGTCATCCAGAGGATGCGATGGCAAATGACGTGATGAGTGAGCTTACGAGCAAGGCGGGAACGCAATCCGCAGAACCGACCATGGTCGGTTACCAATCGGGATTCGGCAACGAGTTCGCGACGGAAGCGGTTGCGGGTGCGCTGCCGACGGGACAAAACGCGCCGCAACATGTGCCACTCGGGCTCTATGCCGAACAACTCAGCGGAACTGCCTTCACCGCGCCGCGCGCGCTCAATCGCCGCACCTGGGTTTACCGCATTCGGCCCAGCGTGATGCACAAGCCTTACAGCCTGATCGCCAACGGATTGCTGCGCTCGACGCCGTTCGAAGAGGTGCCTGCGCCGCCCAATCAACTGCGATGGAATCCCGTGCCGATTTCTGACAAGCCAACCGATTTTCTCGCTGGCCTCATCACGCTCGCGGGCAATGGCGATCTAGCGGCTCACAGCGGCGTGGCCATTCACGTTTACGCTGCCAACCGCAGCATGGAAGGTCTTTACTGCTACGACGCCGACGGCGAACTACTGTTGGTGCCGCAGATGGGGCGTTTGCTGATTCATACCGAGCTTGGACGCATCGCGCTCGCGCCCGGTGAAATTGCGGTTGTGCCGCGCGGCATCAAGTTTCGAGTGGAACTGCTGGATGGCCAAGCGCGGGGATACGTATGCGAAAACTACGGCGCGAGCTTTCGTTTGCCGGAACTTGGACCTATCGGTGCGAACTGCCTTGCGAATTCGCGCGATTTTCAAACACCCATGGCTGCCTATGAAGACATTGAGAATAGCGTTCGTGTGATCTGTAAATTTCAGGGAAATCTATGGCAGAGTGAGTACGATCACTCACCGCTGGACGTGGTTGCATGGCACGGTAACTATGCGCCCTATAAGTACGATTTGGCGCGCTTCTGCGTCATCAATACGGTGAGTTTCGATCATCCCGACCCGTCGATTTTTACCGTACTCACCTCACCGTCGGACACGCCAGGCACGGCCAATTGCGACTTCGCGATATTTCCTCCGCGTTGGATGGTCGCCGAACATACCTTCCGGCCGCCGTGGTTCCATCGCAATTTCATGAACGAGTTCATGGGGCTGATTCGCGGAGAGTATGACGCGAAAGCAGAGGGCTTTTTGCCTGGAGGGTCAAGCCTGCACAACTGCATGAGCGGTCACGGTCCGGATGCGGCAAGCTACGAGCGGGCGTCATCCGCCGAGTTGCAGCCGCAATATCTCGCCGATACCTTGGCGTTTATGTTTGAGACCCGCTTCGTCTGCCGCCCCACCCGCTTTGCCCTGGAGAGTGCCGAGCTGCAGCACGAGTACTACACTTGCTGGCAGAATTTGAAACGCAACTTCCGGCGGAGTTAAGCACATGTCCACCCCGGTTCGCGCCACGGCTGCGTCGTTGCGAGTGATTCTCGAACGCATTATCGATTACGCTGGCCTGTTTGCGCCCGCGTCCCTGGACATGACGACGAGCGTGAAGAATTACTCGCGCTATCTCAACTACCCACAGCACTGGGCGCTGGGACGATTCGTGCTACCGGCCGCGCGGCTGAATGAATTTGTGAGCGCGCAGCAAAATGTCGCGGCTGATCCGTGGCTGCTCACCGGGATTATTTCCGCCGATCTCGAGCAGGACCTGGCGGCGGTCGATTAATTTAATCGCAAGTCCGCTGGCGCCATGATTGATTCGGTGGAGGTGCGCGTGCGTGGTCTGGATGAGATCGACGTTGTCCGCAACCATCGGCCTCGGGGCGTCACTGCATTCTACGAAATATCTCCGCAGCACGCCGACGAACTGCTGCCAATTCTGCGGCATATCGGTGGAAGCGCGAAGTTGCGTACTGGTGGTGTAGTGGAAGATGCATTTCCCGCAGTGGAGCAGATTGCCGGCTTCATTGCACGGTGCGCGGAGTTGGGTGTGCCGTTCAAGGCGACCGCAGGGTTGCATCATCCGCTACGTTGCATTCGCCCGCTTACCTACGCACCCGACTCGCGCGAGGCAACGATGCACGGATTTCTGAACCTCTTTACTGCGGCCGCTGTTGCGTGGAGCGCGGTGTGCTCCGGCGAAGCAGTTTCGCGTGCATTACTCGCCACTTGCCTGGGCGACGGAGATCGCGCGGACTGGCACTTTGACGAAGATGGAGTGACCTGGAGCGGAGGCGAGGAGCCGATACGGATTGGCGTTGAGACGCTCCGGTCAATGCGATCGCGTTTGGCGCTGAGTTTCGGCTCTTGCTCGTTCGAGGAGCCTTTATGCGAGATGCGCGAGATCGACCTTCTATGAGCGTGGAGCGAAACGAAACTCACGATCCCGACGCACGCTCCTTCGTGGAGTCTGCCAACGTTCCACACTGCGATTTTCCAATCCAGAACCTTCCCTTCGGCGCGTTCACCAACGGACAGAATTCATGTGCGAGTCTTTGCGTTGCAATTGGCGATCAAGTGCTGGATCTTGAAGCGGCTGCCGCTCGCGCACTGCTGGACGATGTGGATGACAGCACTTATGAGGCTTGCGAGGAATCGTACCTGAATCCGTTGATGGGTCTTGGCCCGGCGCGGTGGACGATGTTGCGACGGGCGCTCTTTCACTTGTTGCGCGAGAACTCGCCGAATCGTGTGGAGGCCGCGTTGTGCCTTCGCCGGCAGCAGGATGTAAAGATGGTTTTGCCGGTCGAGATCGGCGATTACACCGACTTCTACGCCTCGGTGCATCATGCCAGCAACGTTGGTGCGCTCTTTCGTCCGGATAATCCGCTGCTGCCTAATTACAAGTGGGTTCCTGTCGGATATCATGGCCGCGCATCCACCATCGTCGTAAGTGGAACTGAGGTCCGCCGTCCCTGGGGCCAGCAGAAGCCGGCTACTTCCGAAGCGCCAGTCTTTGCTCCGTCTCGGCGCCTCGATTATGAAGTGGAGATCGGAGCCTTTATCGGCGTAGGGAACGAGATGGGGGAAGCGATTCCAATCGCGCAGGCACGCGATCACATCTTCGGACTCTGCCTGGTGAACGACTGGTCGGCGCGGGATATTCAGTCGTGGGAATATCAGCCGCTGGGCCCGTTTCTCGCCAAGAGCTTTGCTACTACGATCTCGCCATGGGTTGTCACCGCCGAGGCGCTTGCGCCATTTTGTATTCCGGCTAGCGCGCGTGCCTCGGGCGATCCGCAGCCGCTGCCGTATCTTGCGGACACGCAAGATCAGCACTGCGGCGGCTTCGACTTGACTGTCGAAGCCTATCTGCAGACGGCTGCGATGCGAGAGGCGGGCTGCGGCCCGCATCGCTTCAGTCACGGCAACCTCCGTGACATGTACTGGACCTTTGCGCAGATGCTCGCCCACCATGCGTCGAACGGCTGCGATCTGCGGCCCGGCGATCTTCTCGCCAGCGGCACTGTCTCCGGGCCCGGTGCATCGGAGCGAGGTTGCCTGCTGGAAATTACGCGCGGCGGAGTCGACCCCATCCTTCTTCCGGACGGAACGAAGCGGATATTTCTCGAAGATGGAGACGAAGTGACCTTGCGGGCATTCTGCCAGTGCCCAGGAGCCGTACGCATTGGTTTCGGCGAATGCCGCGGAACTCTGACTCCGGCTCGTTAGCCCCAGCCCAGACCCATCATTTCTCTTAGCTATGAGACGTAGGACTACGGCCTTGCGCATATTGAGAAGCTCTCGTGTACGTGGTAGAACGTAGCTGTAGCCTCGATGAAATTCATGGGATCGAATTCATCATCTGACGTTGGCTGCGGGGGCCATTTTGACTGAATATCGCGAATGCTTTGAGCAAGCGGTCAGTGCAGCGGTTGATGGAGCAACGGTGCTGACGGCCAACACTCGTTCGGCGCGCGCGATTCAGGCGGCAGCCGAACGGCGTTCGCAAATCTCCAACTCTGCATGGCTTACGCCTGATGTGTTGCCATATGGGGCTTTCGTGGAGAGGCTTTATTCGGATGCGGTGGTTCTGGGGGCCGTCTCTGTGCAGGCACTGCAGCGGGAGCAGGAGTTACAGTTGTGGCGGCAGATCATCGAGCGCTCGACCGGTGGGCGGGATATGTTGCTGCCGGACTCTGCGGCGTCTCTGGCGTCGGAGTCCTTCCGCACGGCCGTCGAATATGACATCGCGCTCGATTCTCCCCTGATGCTCGCCTCCAGTGATAGCCGTGCGTTTTCCGTATGGTGCTCTGAGTTTCGACGTCAGCTTGCGGCGCACCGGTGGACGTGCTCTGCACTCTTTATGCGCGAACTGGCTCCATGCTTGTCGTCTTTGCCGCTTCCGTCGCAGGTGTTCGCCTATCTCGCTGAGAGCACGCCTGCACAATGCAACTTCCTGGCGTCGCTCGCAGGTGCGGGGGTGCAGGTTTTCACTGCGCCGCAGCCTGAAGATGCAGCCGTGGCCACTCCGCTGCGATATGAGTTCGATGGTGTTACAGATGAATTGCAAGCAGCAGCGCAATGGGCGCGCCAACAGGTGGAAGCGTCGCCTGAGGCGGGTATCGGAGTCATCCTCTTTGACCTGGAGCGGAAACTTCCGCAGGTGGAAAGCGCGTTTCGTTCCGTGCTTCATCCCGAGCATCTACTGGGCAGGCAGACGCCCTCTGTGTTTGAGATTGCTTCGCCAGTTGCACTGGCAGAGTATGCCGTTGTCCGCTGCGCCTTGCAGTTGCTCTCACTATTTGCGGCACCCACCGAGTTTCACTCTTTTCAGGAGCTGTTGAGTTCGCCTTACTTGGCCGTGGAGCCGGAGGCCGCCGCGAAGTTTCTCGCGGAGGTAAGGCAGCGTGCCCGCCGCTACGTGAGTTTTGAGGATCTCGCGAAGTGGTTACAGGAGTCGCATGAGTTGCCAAGGTTGCGTGCCGCACTGGAGGGACTGCCAAAGCACGCGGCATTTTCTTCCGAACAGTCGGCGGTCTATTGGTCTGATATTTCAAAGCGGATACTCGAAGCAGTCGGCTGGCCGGGCGCTTCGTTGGATAGCGAAGAGTTCCAGTGCACGAAGAGTTGGCGTGAACTTCTCGCGGCGGTTTCGTCCTTGGAGTTGCTCGAATGGCGCGGCGATTTTTATTGCTTCGTGGGAAGGCTGGAGCGTGCTGCGGCAACTCAGAAGTTCAAGCCCGAGACGCTGAATGCGCCGGTGCAAATTATGGATGCAGCAGAGGCGGAAGGTTCGGCCTTCGATGTGCTGTGGATTGGCTCGTGCAGCGACGAGCTATGGCCAGACTCGCCGCGGCTTTCTCCGCCGATTCCGATTGGATTATTGAAAGCGGCGGGCGCGGCGGTGGTAGGAACGCAGCAGGCGAAGGAGCGCGTTTCACGCATCACATCCCGGCTCCTGTATTCTGCGCCGCGACTTTCACTCAGCCTGGCGCGGCGTACCGAGGACGAACGCGAGCAGCGCTGGAGTCCGTTATTTACATCCTTTCCGTTTGCGAATGAGATTGCCGCGAAGCCGCTGCTGCTTGCACAACGCTTTGCATTCGCGAACCTGGATGCGATATCCGATCTCACGGCTCCTGTGCTTCTGCCCAGTGAAGTCGCACGAGGCGGAACCTCGCTATTGCAGGAACAGTCGACCTGTCCCTTCCGTGCGTTTGCGACCCGCAGGCTTTTGGCCAAGGAGGCTCAGGGGCCGAACGAGTCGCTTGCCCCCACTGAAAGAGGCAAGGTTGTCGATGCGGCTCTGCAGTTGATTTGGGAGCAGTTGAAAGACAGTGAGGGATTGCAGCGTCCCGATCGCGCCGCGGTTGTCGAGGCCGCCGTGGACGAGGCGATGGCTCGTGAGTTGCCGCCGAGCAACGACCCATGGAGCACTCGTTTTCTCACTCTGGAACGCCAACGCACGATTGATGTGCTCACAGAATGGCTGATGGTGGAATCCACGCGGAGACCGTTCCATGTAGTGGGACATCAGCTTCCGGTTGAACTGAGTCTGGGAGGGCTGAACCTGCGTGGCCGGCTCGATCGCCTCGATGAGATCGATGACGCTCATGTGGTGATCGATTACAAGAGCGGCGGCTCTATCGCCGTGAGCGCCTGGCAGGTTCCACGTCCGCGAATGCCGCAGTTGCCGTTCTACGCGTTGGCGATGCTGCAACAGAAGTTCGATCTTGCGGGCGTCTCATTTGCCGTGGTTCGCAAGGGCGAGGCCAGGTTCAAGGGCTATCTGCGAGAAAAAGATATGTTGCCGTGCACGGACCCGTCTAAGCGCACATTTGATGGATTGCCGTTTGATGAGTACACCGCAAGATGGGCAGATGAGTTGGAGCGCATCGCCACGTCGTTTGTTCAAGGTGACGCGGCGGTTGATCCGAAAAGTCCGCCTGGAAGAAGTGGCTCGACCTGTGAGCATTGCCACCTGACGGCGCTGTGCCGCGTTGGTGATCTCGCATACGATGACTTCGACGAAGAGGGAGGGCACGATGAGTAGTCCGACTCCGCGCACCATTCTCTCCGACACCGGCGTACGCCGTGCCGTTTTGGATACTGCGCAATCCTGGATGCTGCAGGCTCCCGCCGGTTCTGGAAAAACCGAATTGTTGATGCAGCGATATCTCGCTTGCCTCGCCACGGTCGAGCAGCCGGAGTCCGTACTTGCGATTACCTTCACGCGCAAGGCCGCGGCAGAAATGCGCAGCCGTATTCTTCTCGCACTGCAGCGCGCCGCACAACTCAGCCAAGCGGAAATCCTGGTGCGTCCGCCGCACGAGCAGCAATCGCTACAGTTGGCGCGCGCTGTCCTTGATACATCCGGCGCGCTCGGCTGGAACATTCTTGAGTATCCCGCGCGCTTGCAGGTTCGCACGCTGGATTCGTTTTGCGAGTCGGTGGCGCAGCGCGCACCTTTCAAGGGATCGCTTGGAGGCGCGGCGCAGGTCACGGAGGACGCGCGGCCGCTTTACGAATTGGCGGCTCAGCGAGTCATTGATCAGCTTGCAGATCCGGGAACACGCGGTGACGCGGTCGCAACCCTGCTTTGTCATCTCGACAACAACGTGCGCGACGCACGCGATCTGCTGTCCGGGATGCTTGCGCAACGCGACCAGTGGCTGCACTTTCTGGGACGTTCGGATGCGTTTGACCCATTGCAGCAGCAAAGCCTCAGAAGCAGACTCGAAGCGGCACTGACGCTCTCGGTAGAAGACGACCTTACGCTTGTCCGTGCGTGCATTCAGGCCGTATTGAGCGGCGCACAAGCTGCCGAATTGTTCGAACTGATGCGTTATTCGGCGGATCAGCTTGCAAACGAAGTTACGCCTGGCGAGCCTGTGATTGAGTCAATCGCCGCCAGCGCAGAAGTAGTACAGATCGCACGGCAGACTTCGCGCAACCAGACCTCGATTGTGTCGTTGCCTTCGGCGAGTGCCGCGAATCTGCCTGCATGGCGCGCCATCTGTGATTTTGTGTTGACAGGGGACCGCAGTAAACCGGCACTGCGCAAGACGGTGGATAAACGGAATGGCTTTCCTGCGGGCGCGCGAAACAGGCAAACACAACGCAAGCGCTGCATCGAATTGCTTGCGGAATTGGCGCAACCGCCGGGTGCGGTGGAACTCTGCGAGTCTCTGCACCGAATTCGCTGCCTGCCCGATCCGCGGTACACAGAGGGACAATGGCAGTTCATGCGTGCGCTTCTGGAGGTTTTGCCGCTGGCCGCGGCCAATCTCAAAGTCGTGTTTTCGGAGCAGGCCGTCATCGACTTTGCCGAGTACGCGCAGCGCGCGCTGGACGCAATCGGCGACGAAGGCGATCCTACGGAGTTGGGCCTGCAACTAGGTTATCGAATCCGGCACATTCTCGTCGATGAATTTCAGGATACGAATCGGGTTCAGGTCGAATTGCTGGCCCGGCTGCTCGGCACATGGGAGGCGGACGAGCAGTGTTCCACCTTCTATGTTGGTGATCCGATGCAGTCTATCTACGCATTCCGTCAGGCCGATGTTGCCATCTATCAACAGGCGAGAACGGAGGGCATCGGCGGCCACATTCATAGCTTCGATCGGCTTACGGAGAACTTTCGCTCGCAGCGGAATCTGGTTGAGTGGTTCAATCGGATTTTTCCAGCTATTCTTCGCGAAGACAGCGATCTGACCAACGCGGTTCAATACGCGGGCGCTGGGCCTTCGCGTCCGGCTCTGGACGGGCCGGCTGTACTCACAAAAGGATTTGCTCCAACAGATCGAGCGGGCGAGGCGAAGCATCTGGCGGAGTGCATTCGGCGCGAACTCGCAATCTCGCCTCCTGCGAATGAGAAGCCCTCCACAATCGCGGTGTTGGTGCGCTCGCGAACCCACCTTCCAGAGCTGGTGGAGGCGTTGCGCGCAGCGGGAATTGACTATCGCGCCGTAAAAACCGACCGGCTGTCAGATCGTCCGCTGGTTCGCGATTTGGATGCGCTGCGGACGGCACTGACGAATCTTGCCGATCGCACTGCGTGGCTCGCAATATTGCGTGCACCGTGGTGCGGTCTTGCGCTGGCGGATTTGCTTGAGTTGTGCCGGGGAGATGAACGCTCCACCGTGCGCGAGCTTTTGCGGCAGCCTCGCGCGCAACTTTCCGGACATGCTCAACTTGCCCTGGCGCGTTGCGTTCCAGTGCTGGAAGATGCCTTGGCGCGGCGAGGACGTACTTCGCTGCGAACTTTAGTTGAGTCCACATGGCTGCGGCTTGGCGGCCCGGCGTGCCTGGCTGATCGGGAGCAGGGAATTCGCGACGCCGACGCATATTTCGCTCTGTTGGACGCGCAATCGTCGTCGGCTGCGTTGCGCGACCCGGAGAAGTTTGCCGGGAAACTGCACGACCTGTTTGCGCCCGCCGATACTCGTAGCGATATTCGCGTTGAGATCATGCCGATTCATCAGGCAAAAGGCCTGGAGTGGGATGTGGTCTTTCTGCCAGCTCTGGAGCGCCACTCGCGGCAGGATGACAAGAGGCTCCTCTATTGGCGCTTGCGGCGGCGCGGTGACCAGGAATTTCTTTTACTGGGGCCGATGGAGGCGCCTGGGACGAAGGATCGCAAGTCGGCCACGATCGAAGGTTATTTGCGTGAAATCGACGGCAATTGTGCGCGCGAAGAACTGAAGCGCCTCTTGTATGTTGCCGCTACGCGTGCGCGAAAGCGGCTCTATCTCTCGGGTGCGGTGGTCGAGGGCCGTCAGCCCGATTCGAATTCCATCCTGCGCCTGCTCTGGGATATTCCTGGAATGCAGCAGGAGTTTGCGCCTGCCGCGGTACAGGAGAGTGCAACGCAAGTGAAGGAGAATACCAAGCCTGAGTTGTTGTTGCGCCGCCTGCCCGCGACATTTGTTGCCCCTGAACTGCCTGAGCCATTGCAGTGGAGTTCCGCGCAACGGAGATCTCCAGAAGAGGGGCATAGCTTCGAGTGGGTTGGTGATCTTCTGCCGCGCGTAGGCGTGGTCGCGCACAGCTTTCTGCAACGCATTGCCACGGAAGGCGTGGCGCGTTGGGATGCGGAGCGCGTGGCTGCGGTCAGAGCCGCGATTGCGGCGGCGTTATCGCGTGCAGGCGTGATGCGCGGTGAACTGGAGCAGGGAATTGCGCGCGTATCTCAAGCGCTATGCAGGACGCTCGAAGATGAGCGCGGCCGTTGGCTGCTTTCGCCGCATTCGGAGCATCGCTGCGAACTTGCAGTGTCGGCGGTGATTGAGGGAAGGTTGGAGCACGTGCGCGTCGATCGCACGTTTGTCGAGGAGGGTACGCGCTGGTTGATCGACTATAAAATCAGCGAGCAACTCGGAGGAGATCCGCGCCGCTTCGTGCAAATGCAGGTGGAAAAATACCGTCCGGATATGCAGCGTTACGTCCGCGTTCTCCGCGTCTTTGACCCGCGTCCAGTGCGGTGCGCGCTATATCTTCCACTGCTGGGCGAGTTCTGTCCCGTCGAGGTTGAGCTTCCGTGCGAAGGCAGAACTTCTCAATTGCTATCGTAACCGTGAAAAGCCACGCGCAAGGGTTTAAACTCTTCTCAGCCATGAGACAGCATCGATTTGCCACCTTCGTTCTTGTCGCTGGTTTGTGGCTCTGCACCTGCGCGTCCGCCTTTGCCGCGCAAGACGTCGGTGCGCCTGTCCGCCCCAGTAATAATGCGTTGGCGGCGCGCGGCTTCAATGAGCTTTACAACATGGAATACGGTCCGGCGATTCGCGATCTGTCCGAACTAGAGCGCGAGTATCCCGACGATCCTTTCCCGGCGAACTATCTGTTGGCAGCCGAAGTGTTCAAGGAACTGAATCGGATCGGAGCGCTCGATACGGAAACCTATTCGAGCGAAAGCTTTCTCACGGGCAAGTCTCGACGGCCGCTGGATATGGCCGCGCAGCAGCGAATCTTTGATCTGATTGCACACGTTGAGTCGCTCTGCAACGCACGCTTGCAGAAGCAACCCAACGACACTGATGCACTTTACGCGCGCGGCGTGGCGCGCGGCTTTCGCTCAACCTATATGGGAATGGCCGAGAAGTCCTGGCTAACTGCGATTCGCTCGGCGCTGGCCGCGCGGCGCGATCATGAGCGCGTGCTTGAACTCGACCCCACCTATGTGGACGCCAAAATGACCGTTGGAATCCACAACTACATTGTTGGCTCGCTGAATTGGGCGGGGCGAGCGACGGTGGCACTGGTGGGCGTCACGGGCAATCGACAGAAGGGTCTGGATTATCTGCGAGAGGTGAGCCGCTCTCACGGTACTTCGAGTAATGACGCGACCCTGGCCCTCAGCCTGTTTCTGCGTCGCGAGCAGCGGTATCCAGAGGCGCTCGAACTGGTAGGCCGGGTTTCCCGTGAGTATCCGAGAAACTTCCTTCTCTTCGTCGAATACGCACACCTGCTCAATGCGGCCGGTCGGGGACGCGAGGCCATAGCGCAGTATCAGCTCGCACTGGAAAAGGGGCGCGAAGGCAAGTATTCGATCTTCCAGCCCGAACTGGCTGCATGGGGACTGGGGGTCTCGCTACGCGGGCAGCACGAGTTTGAGCAGGCGGCTAGCGCCTTTGATCTTGTTACCACCTGCAAGGGCGCCGACCCAGCGCTGATAGAGCGGGCCAACGTTGCCGCGGGAGAAATGTATGACACCCTGGGGAAACGCGAGCAGGCGATTGCGCGCTATCGGAAGGCAATTACAGCAGACCGCGACGGCGAGTATCTGTCAGCGGCACGTAAACATCTCCGCCATCCCTATCAGTTCAGTGAATAGCGGTGTTATCAGCACGCGATGTCTGACCTTGTCGCGCATCGCGGCCGTCGCTTTCGCCAGCGATGCCGTGCTGTAACTGAGGCACGTAAAACGGGGCATGGCCGCAGCCGTGCCCCGTGATTTTGCATCTGGCGGACTAGAAGCGGACGCTGAAATCCTTGCCCGGCTCTATGTGAATGCCTTCTATAAAGCGAATTTTGCGCGAAGCCATCTTCATGATCAAGGATGAGGTGCGCACGCCTTCGTGGAAGAAGCGAACACCCTGCATCAACGCACCCTCAGTGACGCCGGTCGCGGCGAAAATGATGTTTTCGCCCGGAGCCAGTTGCTCCTCTGTATACATCTTGTGAACGTCGGTGATCCCGTACTCGGTCATGCGCTCGCGCTGCTCGTCGGTATAGCCGGTCAACCTGGCTACCATGTGGCCATTCAGACAGCGCATAGCGGCAGCGGTAATCACGCCCTCCGGCGCTCCGCCCGCACCCATCACGGCGTGAACGCCAGTACCGTGAACGGCTGCGGCGATCCCTGGAGCAAGGTCGCCATCGCTGATCAACTTAATGCGCGCGCCCGCCCGGCGAATCTCGTTGATCAGGGTCTCATGGCGGGGACGGTCCAGCACGATCACCACCAGATCCTCAACGTCGCGATCGAGAGCCTTGGCGATCATCTTAAGATTGACCGCGGTCGGCGCGTCCAAATCCACGGAGCCTTTGCATGCCGGACCGACGACAATCTTTTCCATGTAGCAGTCCGGAGCGTGCAGTAGCCCGCCGCGTTCACTGGCGGCCAGTACGCAGATCGATCCTGGCGCGCCGGTGGCAGTGAGGTTGGTGCCCTCCAGCGGATCGACTGCGATGTCTACTTCCGGGTAAAGTTGGCCTTCTTTTGGCGCGCGTCCGACCTTTTCACCGATGTATAGCATCGGTGCTTCGTCGCGCTCGCCTTCGCCAATCACGATGGTGCCACGCATCGGGACAGTGTCCATCACGCGGCGCATCGTTTCGGTTGCGACCTGATCGGCCTTTGTGCGGTCGCCGGTTCCCATCTCTCGAGCTGAAGCAATTGCTGCCGCCTCAACCACTCGCAACAATTCCAGAGCTAGGTCTGATTCCAAATTCGACTGGACATTGTCTTCCAGATGGACTGCTTTATTTTGAAATTGTGTTGCCATCATTGCTCCTGATTCCAGCGGCCGCGGCTTCTCTGTTCTGGTCGTTCCTGGCCTTGTGCCGTCTTACACTCATTTGTCTAAGGAAAAACATCAGCCCCAATTCTGTTCCGGCGGGGCCACGTGTGGTGCTAAATTCAGAAGGCGTCAATTCCTGTTATCGCCGCTCCCAGAATCAGCGTGTGAACGTCGTGCGTTCCTTCGTAGGTTTTCACCGACTCCAGGTTCGCCAGGTGACGGAACACCGGATACTCATCCGCTATTCCGTTTGCACCAAGAATGTCGCGTGCCATGCGTGCGCACTCCAGGGCCATCCACGCATTGTTTCGTTTGGCCATGGATATATGGAAGTGCTGGGCCTTTTCCTGATCTTTTAACCGGCTCACCTGAAGCGCCAACAGTTGAGCCTTGCTGATCTCGCTGATCATCCAGACCAGCTTTTCCTGAACCAGTTGATGGGAAGCGATGGGCTGGTCGCGGAACTGCTTGCGAAACTGCGAGTATTGCAGGGCTGTGTCGTAGCATGCCATTGCCGCACCGATGGTTCCCCATGCGATGCCAAATCGAGCCTGATTCAGGCACATCAGCGCGGATTTCAGCCCGGAGCTTTTCGGTAGCAGGTTTGCCTTCGGAATCCGCACCTCCTGCAGCGACAGTGACGACGTGACGGAGGCCCTCAGCGACCACTTTCCATGCACGTCCCTGGCGACGAAACCAGGACGTCCGGTCTCAACCAGGAATCCTCGGATACTCCCGTCGTGCTCCTCGCTCTTTGCCCAGACCACGGCCACATCGGCGATCGAGCCGGAGGTAATCCACATTTTTTCGCCGCTGAGGACGTAGTCATCGCCGTCTGGCACCGCGCGGGTGCGCATTGCCTCGGGGTTTGAACCAGCATCGGGCTCAGTCAATCCAAAGCATCCCAGTTTCTCTCCCTTGGCCATTGCCGGGAGCCAGCGCTGCTTCTGCTCCTCGCTGCCAAAGGCGTAAATCGGGTACATCACCAGACTGCTCTGTACGCTGACAAACGAGCGCAGTCCGCTGTCGCCGCGCTCCAGTTCCTGCATGATCAGGCCGTATTCCACACTGTTCATCGCCGCGCAGCCGTAGCCGTGAAGAGTGGGGCCAAAGAAGCCGAGCTCACCCATCGGTGCAATCAACTCCGCCGGAAAGCGACCCTGTCGATTGCATTCTTCAATGATCGGAATGAGGTTGTCTTCTACAAACTGTCGGGCCGTAGTACGCACCATGCGCTCGTCTTCGCTGAGCAAGGAATCGAATTCGAGGAAATCCACACCGTGGAACTTGAGCGCCATAAGATTGCCGACAACACTGCGAGGCCCATTGCCAAGATTGGGGGAACACTTGACAGTAACAAAGGCGGAATCCCAAGGTCAATGTCCTTGCCACACGGGCGGCCGGATTTCACTGGTTACAATGGCACGCTGCCGCTTCTACCACTGGTTTCGCCTGCGCAGTTCGGTGATGTGTGCCACATGGTGCGCGCCGTGCCAGGCATAGAGTCCAAGCATTTTGTCCAGGGACATCACACCGGCTTCCGGGTGTGTCAGCGTCCGTTCCCACTCTTCTGCCTTCATGCTGCGGAGCAATACGACCCAACGGGCGTGCAAATTGTCCAGCAGCGCCAGACTTACGTCGATCGGGGTGACCCGGCTGTCGGCCAGTTCGGCCCAGGCGGCCTCCATAAAAGGCTTGATCGTCGGATTGTCCTCTGTTAGCGCCAACTTGAAGCGAACATAGGCGTTGAGGTCACTGTCGGCAAGGTGATGGATCACTTGTCTTACGGTCCAACCGCCCTCGCGATACGGAGTGTCCAGTTGTTTTCCATTCAGCCCTGTAGCCGCCTGCTGTAGGCGCTCCGGCGCTTCGGCAATGGCCTCGATCAGTTTTTTGCGCTCTTCGGGTGTGTTTGGTTCCCGACTCCGATCGAACTTGCCGATCGGGAAACGTAAATCTTCCATATCGCTCCTTCCCGCTCGCTCTTCCGCCCCCGCAGAATACCGCTTTCTGTCATGCAAGCGGTAGGATGAGGGTCGGACTCTACAATGCTGCCATTAGTATCAATGGCTTACAGGCGATGTCGCCGCCCGCATGTTGCTCTACGAACTCTTCAACCAGCATGCACTCATCGTACTGGAGCCGGCACTGGATGGCTATATATTCCCGCCCGGCAGAATGCAAATTGACCGGCTGCCGAGCGTTGTTTGATCGGGAAAGGAATCGGAAAAAGTTCTATTGTGCACGCAGAGGGGACGTGGTAGTGGTAATAGTGAGTTGCTGCCGATGCGGTTAGTCTGAGTGCGCGCTGCGAAAACATCTGGCAGGACGCTCTCAGAGATCCGGCGAGAGAGGTAAATTGTCCCAACCAGCCCCGGCATCAGTGTCGCAAGGCCGCTTGCTCTCTCGCGTGGGGCGATGGTTGTTTTCATTTCCAGCGGTACTGGCTGCTTCGCTTGCCTATTTTGTGTTTCTACTTTCGAGACGCAACCTCGCCGATCCAGATTTGTGGTGGCATCTGCGTAACGCTCAGTATCTATTGACCCGAGGCCATCTTCCAGTCGTCGATTCCTATTCCTATACCGCACCCGGAGCAGCCGTCCTCCCCTTCGAATGGCTGGCGGAAATACCCTATTATCTGGCCTACAAGTGGGCCGGTCTTCCGGCTGTGTTTGTGCTGGTTTTTTTGATCTGCACTGCGATTGTCCTGGGCATTTTTCGCCTCAGCTATCTTGCCAGTCACGATGTTAAGAACGCCTTTCTGGTCACCGTTGGCGGTGCCGTCCTGGCTGCGATCTCTATCGGCGCTCGAACCCTTTTGTTCGGCTGGTTGTATTTGGTGGTTCTGCTCTTGATCTTTGAAGCAGTGAGGCGAGAGGGCTGGAAATGGCTCTGGCTTGTGCCTCCGCTATTTTGCCTTTGGGTGAATTCGCACGGTTCATGGCCCATGGGAATGGTGTTGTTTGGAATCTTTATCGCCGCAGGATTGGTGGAGGGGCGCTGGGGGCAAGTGTACGCAACGCGCTGGTCAGCGGCGCAACTGCGGAAACTGCTTATCACGGCTGCGGCCTCCGTGGCCGCTCTGTTCATCAATCCCTTTGGATATCACCTCGTCATCTTTCCCTTTAAGGTCATGTTTGCGGCGGGGACTGGGATCGGTAACATTCAGGAGTTTTCGTCCGTTGACTTCCACTCGCCCTGGGGAAAGGTAATGATGGCCGTGATCCTGGGAGTGCTGCTGGTCGCGCTATTCTCTCGGGAGCGTTGGCGCTTGGACGAAGTTGCGTGGGTCATGTTGGCCCTCTATTATTCCCTCACCTATATCCGCTTCATCTTCCTCGCAGGAATTCTTGTGCCCCCGATACTTGCCAAGCGGATTAAGTTAATGAGTCTTTATGACAAGAACGCGGACCGGCGGCTACCTAACGCGGTCGCTCTTGCCATTTTGCTTTGCTTATTTATCGGCAGCGTGCCCAATACGTCGAAATTTGAAAATCCTGTCAAGTATCCAGAAGGCGCCGTTGCCTATATCAAAACGAACGGAATCCAGGGCAGGGTGTTTCATGAATGGGTGTGGGGCGGATATCTGATCTGGCACACGCCAGAGTTGAAGGTCTTCATCGATGGCCGGGGAGATCCGTATGGCCCCACTGGCGTCTTTAAGGATTACCTGTCGGCTGTTTCTAACCAGGCCCCCGAGGCTGTGCTCGACAAGTATCAAGTTGAATATGTCCTTATGCCAACGGACAGTCCGCTAGCGAAGTTCTTAGAGAGCAATCCCAGATGGATCGTGCGATATAGCGATGAGACTAGCGTATTGTTCCGTCGATCTCCGACGTCGTAGATCTGAGCGGCAGCTACTTCCTTTATTTATTCATTACGTTATTAAGCCATCGAGCGATGCCTCGGCGCCGGACCTATAACTGCCGCTGTTTCGCACTCATGTTACTTTGTGTTACCGATACTGTTACTTGAGTTCCACTTGTCGACTCATGGTAACTCCTTCTACGTTACCCTTATGTCTGACATAGCACATTATGCAACCTTGCGTGCCACAAAAGCCCCCAGCCCCACCTTAAAGAGTGCAAAAAAAACTCGATAGAGGATTTATTACTACCCTCATCCAGCATCTTTGACCAGCTACTCTGCATCATATAAAACACGTCAAGAAAATTGACGGGGGATTCTGGAAGTCGGTATTCGCACACTTCAGGAGCAAGTTGTAGCTCATTTCGGGCTACCTGAGAAGTTTAACTACACACCCCCTAAGGAGAACGCCAAATGAAAGCTAGCATTTTGCAGATCATCCGCACCCTACACAACGAAGAGTCCGGTCAGGATCTTATCGAGTACGCACTGGTCGCAGCTTTGATCGCGCTCGGTTCGGTCGCCGCGATGACTACGTTGGGCACCGCGCTCAACACCGCATTTACTGCGATTACCACCGCATTGAAAGCCGCATAGGGTGTCTTCTGGCATTCGGATGGGCCAGGAAAGTTGCTTCCTTGGTTTTGGTTCAGCGCTTCCTGGCTCTCCGATGCGGTTGCATTAACAGCAGCAATTAACAAGGCGGAAGTCTGATGACAACGGAATCTCTCTTTATGGCTGGCGCGTTGATCGTTGCGGGAGTGGGCAGCATCACGGACGTGATGACTCGCCGCATCCCCAACAAGGTCACCTATCTCGGGATGATGGTTGCCATCGCAGGCCGCTTCGCGCTGCAGGGTTGGCATGGTCTGGGGAGCGCAATTGCCGGAGGGCTTCTTGCTGGCGGCGTGTTTCTGGTTTTCTTCCTGATTCATGCCATGGGCGCCGGCGACGTCAAGTTGATCACCGCCGTTGGCTGTTTTTCCGGCCCGGGGCCGGCCATTGAGATTGTCCTTGCCACGGCGATTGCTGGCGGGATCTTCGCCGTCATTTATTCGCTCTGGCAGGGAAGACTACGCATCGTGCTGGCCAATGCCGGCAAACTGATCAGGTTTCATGCAACGGTGGGAGCCGAAGTGCATCCGAGCCTGAACCTTTCTAATCCGCTGGCCGCTCGTATGCCGTACGGTGTCGCGATTGCGGCGGGAGTTCTGTATTCAGTACTGGCTTTCTATCGCCGAGGTGGCATATGAACTCGAAACGAATTGCACTGGCTGTTGTCCTGGCTTCGGTCATCGCAGGAGTTGTTTGCTTTGCCTTTTATTCGCGGCTTCGTAAACAACAGGCCGAAAACTGCACTGTCATCAAGGTGGTCGCGGCCACAAAGCCTTTGACGGCCGGATCACCGATTGGCGCCGATAGTGTCGCATTGATTGATTGGCCCGCGAGCATGCCCTTGAGTGGCGCCTTCACTAAAGTCGACGAGGTGGTTGGCCGGTCTGTGATTTATCCGATCAACGAGCACCAGCCGATCTTGGACCACGATGTCGCTTTGGCAGGGTCCGGAATCGGCTTAACAGTCAAGATTCCCGCGGGTATGCGCGCGGTATCGGTGCGGTCGAACGATGTCGTTGGCGTAGCTGGCTTCCTGTATCCAGGCTCGCACGTCGATGTGCTCGTGACCTCCAAGGGTGAAAACGCCCAGGTCCCGCTTACCCAAACCATTTTGCCAAATGTCGAGGTGCTTACCGCCGGACAGAAGATCGAGCCTGATCCTACCGGAAAGCCCGAGACGGTTAGTGTCGTGACCCTGCTGCTGAAGCCGGAGGATGGCGAAAGACTAGTCTTGGCCTCGACCCAGGGTGCAATCCAGTTCGTGCTTCGCAATGGCGCCGATCAAAATACACCCCAGACCAAGGCTGTCAACATGGCAGAACTGATGGGGACGGTCAAGGCTCCCGTTGTGGAAAGAAAGATAGTGGTGGCGAAGGCTGCCGCCCCTCAGGTTGTGAAGCCAGCCGTTTTCCACGAAGTGGAGACGATTAGCGGTGGCAAGAAGTCGGTCGACAAATTCGAGTAGCTGTTGATGTCCAGAAAGAGGAAAGTCGAAATGCGAGCATTTCACCCTTTCGTTAATTCGGCAGTTGCTGTCCTACTGTTATCTGCCGCAATGCAGGCGGCAGCGGCGCCAACAGAGAAGATAGCAGCGACGCAAACGTCCTCAAAGGCTGCGACAGAGGCGGCTGCGCAGGAACAGCAATATGCGCAGCCCACATTGGCACCGGAAACGCAATCGGTACACGTGCAAGTGGGCAGGTCGATCATTCTCAATACCCAGGCTCGCTTGCGTCGTATCGTGGTAAGTAATCCGAACGTGCTGGATACGGCAACGGTGAGCCCGACCCAGGTGGTTGTTACCGCCAAGGCGCCGGGCAGCAGTAGTCTCGTGTTGTGGGATGAAGGCTCAAATGCACGCATCGTTGATGTTTACGCCGATGTTGATATTTCTGGTCTGAGCGATGGAATTAAGTCGGCGTACCCTCGCGATTCGGTGCAGATTGAGGCAGAGCAGGGGAAAATCGTGGTCACCGGAAGAGTTACGAGCAAAGCGGAGGCCGACGATATTCTGCGGATCGCAAGCGTTTATTCCAAGGAGGTCGTAAACTCTTTGATCGTCGAGGCACCGCGCGAAAAGCAAATCATGCTCAAGGTACAGTTTGCTGAAGTCGACCGCACCAAACTGGAGCAGTTCGGTTTTAACATTCTGAGCACGGGCGCGGCGAACACGATAGGTACAACCACGACTGGCCAGTTCGGGCCGCCAACGCTGGGCGGAACGCTCAGCAACTCTATCGGCGCCTCAGCACAGGGCTTTACTAGCAGCCTGTCGGCAACGAATTTGTTAAATGTCTTCTTGTTTCGCCCTGACCTGAACTTAGGAGCAACAATCCAAGATCTTGAACAGAAAAATGTTCTGCAGATTTTGTCCGAACCGAATTTGATGGCGCGTAGCGGCCAGCCCGCCAGGTTTCTGGCAGGCGGCGAGTTTCCTTTCCCGGTCGTTCAGGGCGGAGTCGGAAGCGCGGTCGCTGTGACGATTCAGTTTAAGCCCTATGGCGTAAAGTTGGACTTCACCGGAACTATCGATGGCGATGTTATTCGGTTGAAGATCGCACCTGAAGTCAGCACGCTTGATTTCACTAATGCGGTACAGATCTCCGGATTTGAGATTCCTGCCATTTCCACCCGGAGGGCGGAAACTGAGATTGATTTGCGCGACGGGCAAAGCTTTGGCATCGCCGGCCTTTTGGATAAACGCACGACTGCGATCCTTAGCAAGATGCCCGGGATCGGGGACATCCCGATTCTTGGTCAACTGTTTAAGTCAAAGTCGATTAGTCAAACCAATTCTGAGCTTCTAGTGCTGGTGACGCCGGTCATTGTGGATCCTGTGTCGGAGCGGCTGGCTGCGCCTCCAACTCCGGCGATGTCGGTACCTAACATGGAAGATCGCAAGTTCGATCGGATGATGGATGAAAAATCCCATCCGCCGACAAATTAAACAACTCAACTGCTAACGATGAATAGTTACGAGGTTGCATAAAGTGAGCACTATGGTTCCTCAAGCATCTCGCCGCACGCTCGGTATCGTGACGGTCTCTGTGGACAAACGGGCCGTTGCAGGGCTGCACGACATCGTGAATTCGCTCCCAGGGTTTGAGATAACTGGTGAACTTGATCGTTTGGACGCGACTGATGCTGCCTTATTTCAGGCATTGCAGCAGTGGCAACCCGATGTCTGCGTGATTGACTTCGACAATGATCGGGAAGGGGCGGCGTCGCGCGCCGAACAGATCAAGAACGCGATGCCGATGACTGCGGTATTCGCGTTGGCGTCTGACTCGCGTCCCGAACGGATCATTGAAGCGATGCGCTCAGGTTGTTCGGAGTATCTCCTTAAGCCGCCTGCGCGGGAGCGGGTGGTCGAGGCACTGATCAAGCACGAGCAAAAAAAGAGGGATCGCAACAGTGCTCCGGCGAGAAAAGGAAAGGTATATGCCTTCGTGGGCGTAAAGGGAGGCACTGGAGTTACGACGCTCGCTACCCATATCGCAGCCCTCGCAGCTCAGAACGGAACAAAGACCCTGCTGATCGACCAGCATCCCGACCTGGGCGATGTATCGGTTTATTTGAGGCTAGGAGAGCATAAATACAATTTCTTCGAACTGGTGCAGAACATCCATCGCCTCGACTCCGAACTTCTTCAGGGGTTTATCGCGAAGCATTCATCTGGGTTGCACGTTCTCGCCGCTCCTGACTCCTTTGGTTCGGCTGTCAAGCCTTCCGAGTCGGCGTTAGAAGGAACGATTGATTTCCTTCGGGAAGAATATGATCTGGTGCTGATCGACTGCGCCCCGGGCTTGAATGCATACAATGTCGGTGCAATCGACCGCTCCGATGCGGTGTATCTGATCGCCGCTCCGGAGCTGCCGTCGATTCGAAACCTGCTCCGCTACTTGGAGCACCTGAAGGACTTCAATTGTCCCCAGGAGAAGACGCGGGTCATCATCAATCGCTACGACAAGCGCTCGGCGATCCGGGAGGATCAGATTCAAAAGACAATCCGGATGCCAATATCGTTTCTGGTGCCAAACAGCTATGCCGAGGTGATCGATGCAATCAATATCGGCATGCCGATCGCGTCGACTGCAAAATCTGAACTGGCCGTAACCTTCCAGCGATGGATTGACACAATGGTTGAGAGACCGGCGCAGATGGCCGGCAAGCATGAAACAAAACGTCGGTTTGGAATACTTGGCCTTTAAGTTAAAAGAGGGACGATGTCACAATTCGAGCGCGATATCACAGTAAAGACGAGCATTCTGGAAGACGACCTGTGGGCCAAGAAGGATTTGAAGCCCAAGGGCTACCAGGAAATGAAGTCAGTTCTTCATCGCGATCTGCTTAGTCGGATCGACCTTGAAAAACTCAATTACCTCGACAACAACCAAGCTCGAAGCCAGATTCACGCCGTGATACAGGACTTGGTGGCGCACTCCAATACTCCATTGAGTGCCTCGGAGCGCGAGCGGTTAGCGCGCGAGGTTCTGGATGAGGTTTTCGGCCTCGGCCCCCTGGAGCCGCTGCTGCAGGATCCGACGATCAGCGATATTTTGGTCAATACTCACTCCAGCGTATTCATTGAGCGCGCTGGATTACTAGAGGAGACCAACGTTGTCTTTAAAGACGACGTTCACCTCATGCACATTATCGATAAGATCGTCTCGGGGGTGGGTCGCCGGGTGGACGAATCGTCGCCGATGGTGGATGCGCGTCTGCCCGACGGTTCACGCGTCAATGTGATCATTCCACCGCTCGCCGTCGATGGACCAATTTTGTCCATTCGCCGCTTCGGGACAATTCCTCTCGAAGCCGAAGATCTGATCGCAAACCACACCATGACGCCGCAGATGCGGGATCTCCTGCAAGGTGCGGTCAAGGCAAGGTTGAACATCGTCATCTCAGGCGGAACCGGCTCCGGGAAAACGACATTTTTGAACGTGCTCTCGCGTTTCATCTCGGAAAAAGAGCGAATCGTGACCGTCGAAGATTCGGCCGAACTGCAGTTGAAGCAGCGGCACGTTGTCCGCCTGGAGTGTCGCCCGCCAAACGTTGAGGGCAAAGGCGCAGTGCACCCGCGCCAGTTGGTTATCAACTGCCTGCGTATGCGTCCGGACCGCATCATCATCGGTGAAGTTCGCGGTGAAGAAGCACTGGACATGCTGCAAGCCATGAATACCGGCCACGACGGATCGTTGACGACTATTCACGCCAACAGCCCGCGTGATGCAATTTCCCGCATGGAAACCATGGCGCTGATGGCCAACTTGAATCTGCCGGAAAAAGCTGTTCGCCAACAGATTGCGTCGGCGGTCAACGTCATCGTGCAAGTGTCTCGCATGAGCGATGGCACGCGGCGTGTAACCCATTTGAGCGAGATTACCGGCATGGATGAGGATGTTGTCAGCATGCAGGACATCTTCCGCTTTGAGAAGCGCGGAATAGGGGCCAACGGCCGCGTGTTAGGCCGTTTCTACTCAACCGGGGTGACGCCGAGATTTGCGGAAAAAATCATAGCGTCGGGAATTGCAGTTCCGTCCAATCTTTTTGATATGACCGTTGAGGTGTAGTCCGGCTCGGAAAGGGCTTAGCAATGCCGATCGTAATGTTCCTGGTGATCTTGGTCGTAACATTCTTTGTCGTGTTGTTTGTTACGCAACCGACCAAGAAAGAGGTTGATCTCGGTAAACGGCTCGCCGGCTTCGACCGCGGCTCCGTTGCCGGTCAGACGATCGACCCTGACATTCTAAAGCGTGAGGTCTACAGCGACCTTCCGCTTCTAAATGCGATTTTGCGGCGAATGAAGCCTGCTGTTTATTTCGACGAGCTGATTAAGCAAGCCAACTGCAACTGGACTGTCGGCAAGATGATGTTTGGTTCACTTCTGATCTTTGTCGTCAGCGGTGCAGTGTGCATGGCTTGGTCTCACAGTACGTCGTTAGGAGTTGTCGTGGGTCTTGCGGCCGCGACCGGACCATACATGTTTTTGGTCATGAAACGGAAGGCAAGACTGAACCGCTTTGAGGCCCTTTTGCCCGACGCCATCGATCTCATGGGACGTGCGCTTCGTGCAGGCCATGCGGTGACTGCGGCTATCGAGATGGTCGCGCGCGAGATACCCGATCCAGTGGGAGGCGAGTTTCGCCGCGTCTTTGAGGAACAGAACTTCGGCTTGCCAATTAGGGAAGCTCTAATAAATTTTGCAAAACGCGTTCCTGTGCCGGATCTGCAATTCCTGGTTACGGCGATGTTGGTGCAGAAGGAAACGGGTGGCAACCTGGCCGAGGTTCTCGACAAAACCGGAATGGTTATTCGAGAGCGTTCTCGCTTGCTTGGTCAGTTGAGGATCTACACGGCGCAGGGACGCATGACGGGCTGGATTCTGGGTTTCCTTCCTTTCATCATCTTCGGGCTGATGAACTGCGTCAATCGGGGTTACGCACGCATCATGTTCGATGACCCAACTGGACGCAAGGCGATCTGGCTTGGGCTTGGATTGATGGCTATAGGTATTTGGCTGATACGCAAAATCGTGGACATCAGGGTATAACGTCATGGTCGGAATGATCGTTGCAATCGTGTTGACCTTCGCTCTCAGCTTGGCTTTGTTGCTCATGCTGCTGGGCGGGAAATCTCCTGTCTCTGCCAGGCTGACGGAACTTTCCGCCACCGAGGCCAGCGTAGTGACGCCCACGGCGTCTGGCATCGAGGTAGCATCTCGATTTACGCAATGGTTCGTCCCACTGCGGAAAATGATCGGGCTCGCAGACGACGGTGAGGTATCGAAAAGACTGGCTGCGGCCGGATACCGTGAACCTATCTGCGTCAACATCTACTACACCGTGAAGTTGCTGGGACCGGTCGCGGCCGCCTTGATCGCAGGCTTCTTGCTGCGGGGTGAAAACGTTGTTATGTGGTTTATGATCTTGGGCGCGATCGGCTTTCTCGGGCCAGATTTCTGGTTGACCAGTGCGGTGAAGCGGCGTAGGGAGAGAATCCGGTTGGCGCTTCCCGATGCGCTTGATCTGCTGGTCATCTGCATGGAGGCTGGTCTCGGTATGGACCAGGCGTTGATCCGAATCGGTGAGGAACTGCGTATTGCTCACAAGGATTTGAGCGACGAGTTTTTGTTGATCCGCCTGGAACAACGCGCCGGTAAGCCGCGAGTCGAGGCATGGCGCAACATGGCGAATCGAACCGGCCTAGAGGTTGTGCGCTCGTTTGTCAATATGCTGGTGCAAACCGAGCGCTTCGGAACGCCGCTCTCGAAGTCGCTGGGCTTCTTCGCGGATTCCTTGCGGACACGCCGCCGCCAGCAGGCTGAAGAGATGGCTGCAAAGACCACTGTGAAGCTTGTATTCCCGCTGGTGTTTTTCATTTTCCCATGTATGTTCATCGTCTTGCTGGTGCCTGCAATGCTTTCCATCAGCAAGAGCTTTGCCACCACTTTTGGACACTAACTCAAGGAACTAAGGAGACAGGAGAAACCTATGGATCACATCACGCTAATTCGAGTCATTTCCGGTGTCATGTTTGCAGTAGTGCTGTTCGTTTTGATTCAGCGCCGCAAAGGGCAAGCCACTGGCGCATAAGTTACGTTGGCGAGCGGATTTCAATGGCCGACAGCAATCAGAGACGGCTAGTAGACAGTAAACTCAAGCACCAAGGAGACAGGAGAAACCATGGATCACGTCACGCTAATTCGAGCCATTTCCGGTGTCATGTTCGCAGTCGTGCTGTTCATTTTGATTAAGCGCCGCAAAGGGCAAGCAACTGGTGGCTAGTGTTTCTTGAAGGATAGGGTCGGGGGTGCGTGATATATGGTTCGTGTCTATAACGCGACGAAGAATACTTGCCTTGGCGAGCAAATCTCAATGGCCGACAGCAGTCTGCTGCGGCTGGTGGGGTTGCTCGGCAAGCGTTCTCTTGCGCGAGGATGCGGATTGTTCATCGTGCCTTCGCAGGCGATTCACACCGTCGGGATGGCGTTTCCGATAGACGTTGTCTTTGTTGATAAGAAATACAGCGTGATGGGCGTATGCGAGGCGCTGCGCCCCTTTCGCATAACCCGTGTGTTCTGGAAGGCTCTCGGAGTTTTGGAGTTGCCGGTCGGGACGATTAATGGTTCACGTACGGAAGTTGGGGATCAACTCAGGGTCGATCGCACAGTTTGACCGGGCAGATTACTGGCGACCGTCTAGAACCGGAAAGGCAAGAGGGAGCACGCAATGCGACCGAGTACAGGAAGGATTAGTCTCTGGCCCGTGGCAGTGATCGGGTTTGTATTGGTACTCGCTGTGTTGTCGATCAAACCCACCCTCACACTAAAAGCCGGTCCGCCGTCTGATTTTGTAAGGGTGAGCGCGTCGACCGCTGCGCCGCGGGCCGCATTGGCACAGGAATATTGGGGCGTTGCGGTGCGTGTGATTCAGTGGAAATACAATCGCAGCACCGTGCTGCCAGAACAGGTTCCGGAAGTATTCAGGTTGGTGCATGTGGGTGGCCAGGCGGCCGTTGTCGAGGACAACGCTGCCAGGAGCGCTTACTGGGCCAAACTTCGCGAGGAGTGGTTGAAGCCGGAAAACTGGGAGACAGTCTATGACCTCGATTTGAGTTGGCCGGTACAAGGTGCTAAGGAATTGTCGCGCGATGTTTTGCACTTCATTCAACAAACGTAGTTTGCGGAAAGATATTTACGCACCGCAGATGAGTGATACGCAAATGGGTGGGGCTAGGATGATGAACACGGAATCCAATGCGAAGGGTCGCGTTACGCGTGTGAGTGTTAATCCATCGCGCGCTCCCAAGATGTTTGGCAGCGACTTAGTAGCAACCCCGCTGCCTGGTCGCGGGCTGTTCTATTCGTTGTTGGTCCACGGGTTCCTTGTGGCGGCCGTTGTCTATGTGCCTTGGAGCTACTGGCTGCCGACCCAGGCGCGACTTGTTATGGCGCAGTCGATGATCAGTAACCACGAGGTGCTGCTGCTTCCCGCACTGGAGCCAATGGGAAGCGGAGGCTCTTCCACGTCATCGCACAACAGTACGACCAACAAGCCGAATGAAGATGCCGCAGCTTCGTCGTCCGAGGCCAAAGCCAGACAAGGAGTTGTGTACAAAGGGCCGCAACTCATCGTCTCTGATTCTCCGCATCCAGACAATTATGTTCAGACCATTCGGCAACCTAGTCTGGTGGCGCCGCCGAGACTTCCGGCTCCGTTGCCGCTGCCCGCGATAGTTTCCATCGCATCGCCTAAGCCGGAACTCGCGCCACAACCGGCTCCGGATAATCCGCAGGACAACAAGCCGATCCAGGTCGCAGCGTCGCAGCCATTGAGTCCGCGCGTTGAAGCACCCAAGCTGTCGCTTCCCCCAGCCACTTCGGCTGACGCTCTGGTTCATGCCGTCGTCGCCGACGCAGTCCCGACTCCGATGCCCAAACTGGCTCATCAAGACCCGCCTGCGAAAACCGAAAAGAAGGAGCGCAACATTCTGGTGGTCGATGCGTATTCCGTGCCGGACAATAAGCCGTCGGCGGTCCCGCCAGGTGAGTTATACGGAACCTTCACCTTATCGCCGGTAGGAACAACCTCTCTCGGTTTGGCGGGAGGCGGGGCGGATACCAAGGGCGTGCCAGGAATTGGGAATGCGTCCGGTACTGTTACCGGTGCGAGCGCCGCGGGCATGGCTACGACTCCAAATGCTGGCGTCGGAAATAAGCCGGTGGGTGGCTCTGGTGAAAGCAAGACGGCTCGTGCCGCTGCCGCGCCTGGCACAGGGACGGGCCATGGCAATACAGGTAGTGGCAACGAGACAGGTAACGGCTCCGGAGCTGGATCGCATACCCTGGGCAACGGGCGCGCTCCGGGAGCGGGCTTCGGAAGCAGTCCTTTTCCGGCCATTATGATTCAGGGCGGAAGTGCCGGCAATGGGCATAGCATCGCTGTTGGGCCAACAACGGGAACAGCTAAGCCCGGATCCGCGAAGCCACAGACCAGCTACGAGATGACCATTGTTGCCAATGGCGCCAGCGGCGGCGGGTTCAAGGACTTTGGCGTATTTCGGGACGAAGCCTCCTACACTGTCTATCTCGACATGGCCGATGCCGGCGTGCACGGCTCAGGCTGGACGTTGCAGTATGCGCTGGATTCACAACTTCCGCCGGTCGCAACTGCGATGGCATCGCGTACTCACGGGAAACTTGTGCCGCCGTACGCGACACTGAAATCCCTTCCGAGTTTTTCGCCTGATGCCGCCAAGAGGGGCCACGGCGGCACAATCGTAGTTTTTGGCGTCATCAATCGGCAAGGCAAGTTCGAAGATCTGCGAATCATGCACAGTCCGGATACCGGCCTCAATCAGTTCATGTTGGACGCGCTTAAGAAATGGACGTTTCGTCCGGCTGAGGTGGACGGAGCGCAGGTGTCGGTCAAGATTCTGTTGGGAGTTCCTGTCGACTCCGTGCCAGAGGGTAACTCTTCAGTGCAGATTGGATCGACGCGAGGTGTAAGCCATGAAGCAACTCGGTTCTGAAGTTAGTTACGGATGGTGCGATTTGTTGGAGTTTTTCAGCTTTTCAGGCTTCCATATCACGCGTTGGTGAATCCATGTACTTAGCACTTACGACGCGTGGGATAGAATTCGCCGCTTTCGATTCAGAGTAAGAGATTTAGTAAGGACGATTCGGAGTCAACGATGCTCAACTGCCAGATACGCCGAACGACAAAAACGTTTAGCAGGATGGGGCTTCCAATCCTGCTCAAGCGAAACCAATCGTGTCGGGGACAAGCCCTGGTTGAATTTACTCTAGTGGCGATGATTTTTTTCCTTCTCTCGTTCGCGGTAATCGATTTTTCCTGGTTGTTGTTCAACCAGATGAGCATGCAGGATGCGGTGCGCGAGGCTGCACGCTATGCTTCCACCGGAGCGGTGATTACCACTCCCGCGGGAACGACGCTTTCTCGCGTCGCCTCGATCGACCAGACCCTGCAGAACGCCGCCGTGGTGGGAACGGATATCCAGAGTATTGTCATCTCCAGCCTAGTGGGCGGACCTGGGAGTCCTGGGGGGCCCGGTGACATCGTAACTGTCAAGGCCGTTTGCGATGTTCCGTTGCTGACGTTTGCGCTCGGCACCTTTTTTACCGGTAACCAGTTTAATTTCACGGTGAGTGCCACCTTCAAGAATGAACCGTTTTAGACGGTCGAGGCCTAAAGGAGACCTAATGATGGCATCGGTGGCTTGTAGACGCCCTAAAAAGAGCGGCAACGGCGAACGGGGACAGGCGTTGCTGGAGTTGGTGCCCGTCGCTACGCTGCTGCTGCTCCTGACCTTCGGAGTGATCGAATGCAGCTACGCGATCTGGCAGGTCGAGGTGCTAACTGCGCTGACGAGGGAGGGTTCCAACCTGGCCTCGCGCGACACACCATTGCCGACTGCAGCGACTTACGTGCTCAACGATGGATCTGTCTTGAACTCAGCCAATGGCGGGAATATGGAAGTTATTGTTACAGCGGTGCAAAACTTGGGCGGAACGTACAAAGTCACCGCACAGTCTTCGACTGGGACACTCGCCGCCAATAGCAGAATTGGAATCGGTACGGGAGCCACCGCGACTCTCCCCACTACCCCGACCACGATTCCGCTGAACGGAAGCGTTTATGTTACAGAGGTCTTCAGTAGCTATGCGGCGATTACTCCGCTGGGTGCGTTTGTGAACGTCACAATGCCGTCTGTCCTGTACGATGTCGCGTACTTCTAGGCAGGCCTCGCGTGAATAAGTTGGACTGGACGATGTATGAGCTTTAAGAGGAAAAACACAATGATCATTCGCCAGAATTCGAGGAAGGCAGAACGCGGGCAGGTTCTCATCCTGTGCGCCCTCTTCATGATCGTTCTGATGCTATTCGTCGGTCTCGCTATCGATTTCGGTATGGCCTACGTGACGAAGGCTCAACTTGGCAAAGCCGCCGACGCAGCCGTCCTCACAGCCTCAAGGTATTCGGCCCTGGGAACTACCAAGGCCACGGCGCTGGCGCAAAGTGCATTCGCCATGAACTATAACCCCTCCAGTCTCGCCTATGATCCGACCGTAGCGCCGGTCATTACTTTGACATACTCAAGCGATGCTAATGGCAATACGGTCATCAACACCACTGTCAATGCAACCATTAAGACCTCCTTCGCTGGAATATTGCCTGCTTTCAATACGGTGAATGTCGCAACCAGTGCGCAGGCATTGGCCAGAAGAGTCGCCATGACGCTGGTGCTGGACCGAACGGGTTCCATGAACAGCGACGGCGGATCAACCTACCTTGCTGGTGCCGTTACAGACTTCATTGGCTACTTTAACGATTCAACCCTAGGTACGGGTGACTTTGTGTCGGTAATTAGTTTCGCCAATGATGTGAAAGTGGACGTTCCATGGGTGCAGGGCGGCGGTAACTTCGAACAGGCGGTCATCAACGACGCCAACTCCTTGTCCTACAAGGGAGCTACTTATTCCGACGGCGCGCTTCAGTTGGCTCTCACCACGGAGAACGCCTACCCTGGGCCTGCGAATATCAAGAAAGTAGTGGTTTTCTTTACGGATGGAAACGCAAATACAATCCAAAACAACCTAACCTGTACTGGCAAGGGCAATGTGCCAAGTGGAGTATGGAATATCGGAGGCGATGACACCGTTAACTCCGGGGTTGGATTCCTCACCACTTCGAATCCCGCCGTTTCGGCGCCTAATTATCCTCTGAACAGTAATCCCGCGAATTATTACCAGTTTGAGAATAATAATTCCACTAGCAGTTGCAACGGCCTGTTCACCAACATAGGTGGCAAGCAGTTGCCGATCACTTGGGCGAATGTCTCTGGACCGGCTGGGGATGCGCGGGCTCGCGCCCTCGTGGACGCTAACAATATGCGCGCGGCGGGCATCTACGTGTACGCCGTTGGTCTGGGCACCGCCACGGATCCTGTGGATCCGACCTTCCTTTGCGAGATTGCCAATGATCCTTGCAGTCCGACGTATGATTCTACGCAACCAGTAGGAGCAATGGAGTTCGCGGCGTCAGCGGCCCAACTCGATCAAGCTTTTCAGACGGCCGCCACGCTCATACGTCTCCAGTTGACGCAATAGGAGGGCGATGGTCTTGTACTCGCCGCCGTTCCACGTTCTTAGTCACGCGAGATCGGCAATTTGACTGCCGCGTTTGAAGCAAATTTGCGCATCTTATCAACATGACGAATGAATCAGCTGATGTCGTAGTCATAGGCGCGGGAGTGGCTGGCCTGACGGCCGCGCGTCTGCTCGCCGAAGCTGGTCTGCGTGTTCTTATTCTTGAGGCGCGCGATCGCATTGGCGGACGCGTGTGGACGGGGCACTTCCCGAACTGCGAGCCAGTTGAACTCGGCGCCGAGTTCATTCTCGGCCACCCACGCGCCACCTTTGACCTCGTCCGCTCCGCCAACCTTGAGGTGCGCGAATTTGGCGGCCAGCAATGGATTCAAGCGGATGGCAAACTCCGGCGCAGCGCAGATTTCTTCGCTCGCATTAAGAGCATTCTGGATAAGATGGACGGCTCCGGTCCGGACCGCTCGTTCGCCAGTTTTCTTAATAGCTGTGCTGGCGAGGATGAGGCCAAACTTTGGGGGCTTGAATATATTGAGGGGTTTCAGGGTGCACTCGCCGAGCGCATCAGTGTGCAATCGCTCGTCCGCAGCAGGAAGGCCGAAAAGGAAGTGGAGGGCCAGCGGCCTTTCCGGTTGGCGGACGGTTACGAGTCGCTGCTGAAAGTGCTAAAGGACGCGCTGCCTCCGAATCTCGTCGGCATCCGTCTCAACACTGTCGTCCATGTGGTGCGCTGGACTGAGCACGAGGTGCGAGTCCAGGCGCAGACCTCAGGCGGGACTGTTGAATTTAGCGCCCCACGCGCGATCGTGACACTGCCGCTCGGTGTGATGCAGGCGGCGCAAAATGCGCCTGGGGCGGTGCGCTTTGAGCCCGCATTGGAGGAGAAAGCCTCAGCATTGCTTCTGCTTTTCATGGGACAGACGATCCGCATCTCGCTGAACTTCAAACAGAGATGGTGGGAGCAGGTGGCGGCCAGCGGCGCCGAGCCAGACGCGTTGCGCGATATGAGTATCGTTTTCTCGCACCAGGATTGGTTCCCGACCTGGTGGACGCACGGAACCTCCGCGCCGATCCTGACCGGTTGGGCTGCCTCCCGTCGCGGCGAGCGCCTGAGCGGTAAGTCCGACTTGTTCATCAAGGACAAAGCTGTGGAATCGCTCGCTTCCATTTTTGAGTTCTCGCGGCCTGCGCTGGAATCCATGTTGCAGAGCTGGCATGTGCATGATTGGCAGTCGGACCCATATGCGCGCGGCTCCTACAGTTACGTCGGCGTTGGAGGGGAAGGCGCGCAAGCCGAACTTGCCGCTTCCGTGGCAGGCACTCTGTTCTTCGCCGGGGAGGCCACCAACACCGAGGGACATCACGGAACCGTGCACGGCGCCATTGCAACCGGTGAGCGAGCCGCTCGCGAAGTTCTAAGCGCCCGGTCCAGTCTGTAGACCTGCTGCTCTATATCTCAACGTGTATTTTTTGGTAAGGGCAGCACTGCCGCGTCGATTGCGGAAAACCATTTTCCTGTACCTTCCTTCCAAGGTGACGTGAGCGCAGCATGAGTTACGGCGATAGTCGTTATCGCCGCCTGCGTCGAATCTTCCATCGGCCAGCCAGCAACCTCCATCGCTGGTAAGCCCTTTTGAAAAACTTCGGCGTCGGTTTCCGACCTCATGCCTAACGCGCCGAAGGAGATTTCAATGTCAGAGTTCGCCGAAGACAGGGCCCGCAAGGTCAACAAGCGGAACTGGGTCAGCCTGGTGCCCTACGGCCTGAACGAACAACACCCCAACAACTACCGCGACATTCTGGACTCGGTCTGGGAGAATCGCGACAATCTGGGCTACGCCCTTCGAATCTTGCAGGACGGTTGCTGCGATGGCTGCTCGCTCGGCACCAGCGGTATGCACGACTGGACCATGAAAGGCATTCATCTCTGCGCCGTGCGCTTGCAGTTATTGCGGCTCAACACCATGCCCGCCATGGACGCGCGCCTCTTTGAGGATGCCGGAAACCTGCGCGGGCTCTCCGAGCGGCAGTTGCGAAAGCTCGGCCGCCTGCCTGCGCCGATGATTCGTCGCAAGGGCGACAAAGGTTTTCAACCCATCACTTGGGACGATGCGACGGCACTGATTGCCAGTAAGCTGCACGAAACCGATCCCAAGCGCCTGGCCTGGTATCTGACCTCCCGCGGGCTTACCAACGAAGCCTATTACGCGCACCAGAAGGTCGCTCGCTTCATCGGCACCAATCACGTCGATACAAGTGCCCGCATCTGCCACGCCCCAAGCACCCTTGCTCTGAGCGAGACCGTCGGCTGTGCCGCAACCACCTGCTCGTACTCCGACTGGATCGGTGCCGATCTCGTTGTTCTCGTCGGCACCAACGTGGCCAACAATCAACCGGTCGCCACAAAGTATCTCCATTACGCCAAGAAGGCCGGGACCAAGGTCTTCGTCGTCAATCCGTATCGCGAACCCGGATTAGATCGCTACTGGGTACCATCGGTGACCGAGAGCGCGTTGTTCGGCACGAAGATCGCCGATGACCACTTTCAGGTCCATGCCGGCGGCGACACCGCTTTCTTCTATGGAGTTTTGAAGCATCTGGTCGAGCGCGACTGGATCGACCGTGAGTTTATTGCCCGGCGCACCACGGGTTGGAGCGAGACCGAAGCCAAGGTGCGCAGCCTCTCCTGGGAGGCGCTGGAGAGCGGCTCGGGACTGACGCGCGAGGATATGTTCCGCTTCGCCGAGACATTCGGTAAGGCTCGCCATGCCGTAGTTGTGTGGAGTATGGGCATCACCCACCACGCTTACGGCAGCGACAACGTGCGGGCACTCGTCAACCTGCAACTCGCCAAAGGCAACGTTGGCCGGGAGCACACCGGACTGATGCCGATTCGCGGGCACAGTGGTGTCCAGGGCGGAGCCGAGATGGGTGGACAACCGAGTTCGTATGTAATGGGCTTTCCGGTTACAGAGGAGAACGCTAAGAAGTTTGCCTCCGTGGAGAAGTGGGGCTTCGAGCCGCCCTTCTGGAAAGGGCTCAGTGCCGCGCATATGGTTCTGGCCGCCGACCGTGGCGAAATCGATGTGCTGTGGCAGAGCGGCGGCAATTTCAAGGCAACGCTGCCGGAGCCGGAGATGGTCAACCGCGCTCTCGGCAAAATCAAGCTGCGCGTTCATCAGGACATCGTCGCCAACCCAACCATGTTCGTAGAGCCAGCCGAAACGGTCGTACTGTTGCCTTCCCGAACCCGTTACGAGCAACGCAGCGGAGGAACTGAGACCAGTACCGAACGGAGGGTAATCTACAGTCCCGAGATTCCCGGACCACGTCCCGGCGACACTCGCGACGAATGGGAGATTCCGGTCATGGTGGCACACAAATTCGACCCTGTGCGCTCCGTCGCCGCTTTTCCCTGGCGGGACACGCAAGACATTCGCAACGAAATCGATCGCATCTGCCCCACCTATAAGGGAATCGCAAAGCTGCAGGAGAAGGGTGATCAATTCCAGTACGGCGGTCCGTGGCTGCTGGTAGACCGTTTCCTGACGCCTGACGGATTGGGCCGCTTCTCTGCTGTGCCGCTCCCGGAAGAAGCTGTTCCTCCGGGCCGTTTTCTACTTGCGACGCGACGCGGCAAGCAGTTCAACAGCATCATGCTGGCCGACAAAGATCCGATCACCGGCGCTCAACGCGACGACGTCATCATGTCCGCCCAGGATGCCGAGCGCATGGGGCTAAAGAACGGAGACGCGATTACATTGCGCAACGAGCACGGATCATTCTCGGGACGAGTGCGAGTGGACAACATCAAGCCGGGCTGCCTACAGGCGCATTGGCCAGAGATTAACGTGATCATTCCCGCCGGCCGGCTGGATCCAAGCGGCGTGCCTGATTACAATGCGACCGTGGAGGTCGTCGGGGGAAGTTGCTTGGGTGTGGTGGAACCGAGCGGGAGCATGGCCGCCGATTAGTCATGCACCTGCGGCGAACTCGATCCTTGGGCTGGAGAGAAATGCGGGGCGAGTCCCCGCGGGGAGCTGCGTGTGATTCCGCGCATGGTGTCGGTAACCGGGGTTAAAGAGTGGAACGACGGCGAGCTACGCACGCTGGAGGACTACCTCGTTGGCGAAGAGCCGCTAGAAATCCGCGTTGGCGATACGCCGCTTAGTGTAACCATGCGCACTCCCGGCCATGACCTAGAGCTCGCGACCGGCTTTCTTTTCACCGAAGGCCTGATCTCGGGCCGGAATCAAGTCGCCTCAATCCGCCATGAGCCAAATGCTACGCAGAACGGCGCCAATCGCGTGCGCGTGGATCTGGCTCCCGGCGTCGCGCTCGATCGCGAAGCGACCCGGCGCAACTTCTATGCAACTTCGAGTTGCGGCGTCTGCGGCAAGGCCTCGATCGATGCCGTGCGTGTGCGCTGCATCGTGCCTCCCAATCCGGAGTGTACCGTCGATCCCGAGGTCCTCTGCAGCTTGCCCGATCAACTCCGCGCGGCGCAGCCGGTGTTTAGCAGAACCGGTGCATTGCATGCCGCTGGCCTGTTCAGCTTGAGCGGGGAGTTGCAGGTCCTGCGCGAGGACGTGGGCAGGCACAATGCTGTAGACAAAGTGGTGGGATGGGCGCTGGCAAATGACCGTGTGCCGCTGAGCAATTCACTGCTCATGGTAAGCGGGCGCGGCGGCTTTGAGATCGTGCAGAAAGCTTTGGTGGCGGGGGTTCCGGTGCTGGCTTCGGTATCGGCGCCCTCAGATCTAGCGGTGAATCTCGCCCGCGAGTTCGCCATGACGCTCATCGGATTCCTGCGCGGGCGCAGATTTGTTATCTATTCGGGAGCCGAACGGCTCGCGGTTGCTACCCAGATCGAAGTTCCAAGCACGTTATCCTAGCGCGCGAAATGGAGGTGACACGGAAGTTGCGCGACGAGTGGAAAGCCCCCCGCCGCAATCAACGACACATTGCAGTGAACTCGGGCAGTGAACCTGCGAATGTATCGGCCTTGGCCAATTTATAGCGCGCCAGCCATCGTTTTATTTTTGGGAATGGAGAAAAGCCATGGCCACAGATCGTCTCGCGAACCGCTGGGGAATTGCCGTTGCAGCGGTCATCATGCAGCTCTGCCTGGGTGCTGTTTACGGTTGGAGCGTTTTCGTCAAACCGCTGACAAGTTCCTCACACTGGACGCTCACGCAGGTTTCACTTAACTTCACCCTCGCCATTGTCTTCCTCGGGGCTGGAACCGTCGTCGGAGGACTATGGCAGGACCGCGTCGGCCCCCGCCGGGTTGCCACCGTCGCCGGAATTCTCTACGGTCTCGGCTACATGGTCGCGTCGCTGGCGGCAGCCAATCACTCCCTGGCCGGGATGTATCTTGGGTACGGTGCGATCGCCGGCTTCGGCATGGGGATGGGCTATATCTGTCCGGTCGCCACTCTGGTCAAGTGGTTCCCAGACCGGCGCGGCCTGATGACCGGGGTAGCGGTGTGTGGTTACGGCGCAGGCGCATTGGTAATGAGCCCGCTCGCCGCTCGGGAAATTGCTTCTCGAGGCGTGCCCACTACGTTCCTGACTCTGGGAATTGTGTACATGATTCTGGTGGTCCTCACGGCCCAGTTTTACCAGAATCCTCCACAGGGCTGGCGTCCGGCAGGGTGGGAGCCGCGCTCCGCAGTTTCCAAGGCCGCCTCAACCTACGACTTCACGGTGAAAGAGGCAATGTCTACTCCGCAGTTCTGGCTGCTCTGGGTCATGCTCTTCCTGAACGTCTCGGCTGGAATCATGATCATCAGTCAGGCCTCGCCGATGGCGCAGCAACTGGTTGGGGTCACACCCGTAGCCGCTGCCGGCATCGTCGGCGTGATTTCAATCTTCAACGGCTTGGGCCGCGTTTTTTGGGCCGCAGTGTCCGACTATCTCGGCCGCGCTCGCGTCTATTTCCTGCTTTATCTCATTCAGGTCGGCGTCTTCTTTTCCCTGCCGTACCTGCATACGGCTGCGCTGTATACTTCGGCGGTGGCGCTGGTTGGACTCTGTTATGGCGGTGGCTTCGGCACCATGCCATCTTTCACCGCGGACTTCTTCGGCGCAAAGTACATGGGTGGAATCTATGGCTGGATCTTGCTGGCTTGGGGCGCAGGCGCGGTTCCTTCTCCCATTCTGATTGCCAGGGTCAGGCAAACTACCGGGACGTATCAGCCTGCGATTCTGGTCATCGCCGGCGTGATGGTGTGCTCGCTCATCTTGCCGCTTATCGCTAGACGACCGAAACACAATCCAGGGCAACTGGTCCCGATGACTAACGATAGGGCCGCCGCATAGCTTTGTCATCGCGTTTGGGGCAGATGGGCATCTTTCGAGCGCTGTAGCGACAGGGTGGCATGATGCAGCACGCAACCGCAGCACCTTTAGTGGTGATGACGATAGGGCACTCTACACGCCAGATCGAAGAGTTCATTCATCTCCTCAAAGCGCATGGCGTTCACAGGTTGGTTGACGTGCGCACAGTGCCGCGCTCACGCCACAATCCGCAATTCAATCGTGACCAACTGTCCCGAACTCTGCATTCAGCTCGCATCCACTACAGCTACATGCCCGGTCTCGGCGGCTTCCGCCATGCACAGCATGACTCTGTAAACAACGCTTGGCGCAACGCGAGTTTCCGAGGGTATGCCGATTACATGCAGACGCCTGAATTCGATGAAAACATGGACGCCTTAATAGAACTCGCTAAGGGGGAGCCAATCTCGGTCATGTGTGCGGAAGCCGTTCCTTGGCGGTGTCACCGCTCACTGATATCCGATGCGCTGTTGGTGCGGGGAATTGAAGTACGGGAAATCACAAGCGCAACCAGCACACGACTCCATTCCATGACACCCTTTGCGCGCGTTAGAGGAACTCAGGTCATCTATTCTGCTGAACAATCGGCATAGTTTTGGACGACGGAGGCTGCCACTTCGCAATTTGTTCCTGGCGAGATACTAAGTTCCGAAAATCCGGATTAAGCAGAAAAGCATACCGCCGTCGACGCTGTTCGCCTCATTTGTGGAGTGGCCTTAGACAGCCAACCATTGGCGAAATGGACAATCGTTGCCGGAAGGCAGCTATGCTTGTAGTCAACGGTTGCGAGGTTGCTGACGAGTCGCATAACGTGTAAACCTGTGAGCCGCGTATTTTGTCAGTCAGTATCATCTCTTACGTAAAATCGGTAACGCGCCAGAGGAATTACGCGCGAAAGAAGAATAGCTTGCGCCTGTGAGCGCGCTGACGGGTAAGCGGGAGTCGAAAGGAAAGTTGGCCTATGCCCGCATCATTTGAAGAAGCACGCCGCATCATTCTGGAAGATGTCACACCGCTTGGCGCAGAGCGTGTCGGGCTGATCGAGTCGCTCGGACGAGTGCTGGCGGGGGATATTGCGGCACCGTGGGATCTACCCTTGTTCAGCAACTCCGCGATGGACGGGTACGCGGTGCGTGCCGCAGATTGTCGGGACGCACGGGCGCTGTCGATCATCGACAATGTTTCCGCTGGAGGGTGCGCCACGAAATCAGTGATGCCGGGAACCGCAATCAAGATCATGACCGGGGCACCGCTTCCAGAAGGCAGCGACAGCATTGTGCCGATAGAGGACGCAAAGGAATGTGACGGCACAGTGCGTGCGATGCAACCGGTAGTACTGCATCAGTACGTTCGTTTTGCGGGAGAAGACGTGCGCAAAGGCGAAACCGTTCTCACCTCTGGAACGCTCGTCCGTCCCTATGAAATTAACTTGCTCGCTAGCTTTGGGAAGGAGCAGGTGACAGTTGTGCGCAGGCCGAGAGTTGCGATAGTTGCGACCGGAGACGAATTAGTTGCGTTAGGCGAGACCCCGTCGATCGGACAGATCGTGAACAGCAATTCCTATTCTTTAGCGGCGGCAATCAGCGGCGTGGGCGCTCTGCCGGTGCTGGTGGGCATTGCGCGCGACGACGTCGACAGCCATCGCGAGAAACTGGCGGAAGGATTAAAGGCCGATGTGCTGATTACCTCCGCCGGGGTTTCAATGGGCGACCGCGATCTGGTGCGCGAGGTGCTGGATGAACTTGGAGTGGAGATCGTCTTCTGGCGGGTGAAAGTAAAGCCGGGAAAAGGGCTGGCGTTCGGCAAGAAGGGAGGGACGCTGGTGTTCGCACTTCCGGGAAATCCAGTCTCGACGATGCTGACCTTCGAGGAGTTTGTAGCCCCGGCTTTGTTAAAGATGATGGGACACAGACAAACGGTGAAGCCGCTGTTCCCGGCTGTGCTGCAAAGCGAACTGAAGAAGAAGGCGGGACAGACACATCTGGTGCGAGTGAGGCTGGAATACTGCGGCGGAAAGTACTTGGCGTGGAGCGCGGGCAAGCAAGATACGGGCCTACTGAAAACCCTGTTGCAGGCGAACGCCGTCGCCGTGCTTCCCGCGGATCGCGATGTGTTTGCCGCAGGCGAAGAAATTCAAGTCCATCTGCTCGACGGATCAGTGGGAATGACGGCGCTGTAGCCTGCCCTTAGAATTCAGCCCGCCGCAAGTCTCCAACCGTGGCTACAATTCGACTATGATCGGCGTATGATCCGACGGCTTTTCCTGCGCCCGCGGTTCCATGTCGATTTCGCAGCTTCGTAACCGATTGGCCAACTCTGGAGACAGTAAGAAATGGTCGATGCGAATGCCGCGATTGTGCTCGAACGCCTGCCGAAAGTAATCCCAGAAGGTGAATTGCCCGCCCTCCCCTGGATGTAGCGACCGGAAGGCATCCGTGTAGCCAAGGCTGAGTAGTGCCCGGTACCGCGCCCGCGGCTCTGGCTGGAATAGCGCGTCATGTATCCACGATGAAGGCTTATGACAGTCAATGTCCTCTGGAATGACGTTGAAGTCGCCGCCGATAAGCGTCGGCTCGTTTCCCGTTCGCCAGTTGCTCATTTTCTCGATCAGCCGGTCCATCCAGGCCAGCTTGTAGGCGAATTTGTCGCTCCCAACCGGATTGCCATTTGGAAGATAAATATTGACGACGCGGATGCCCGCAATCCTCGCCTCCAAATAACGCGCGTGACTGTCCGTATCATCACCGGCCAGCGTCGTGCTGATCGTCTCGATTGGATGGCGCGATAAAATTGCGACGCCGTTGTAAGTCTTCTGCGTCACGGCGACGCTTTCATAGCCGAGATCTTCAAACACCGTGGACGGAAACTCCGTCCCCTTCAACTCCTGCAGCAGCAAAACATCCGGCTTGCGCGCCTTCAGCCACGCCGTGACATGGTGAAGCCGCGCGCGAATCGAATTGACGTTCCAGCTGGCGATTTTCATGCTTATTACTCCGTGTCTCCGCGGCGCTTGAAGATCATGGGGTGAGTCCCATGTGCGGTTGCGTCGGCGGTTCTCCGAGCTTTGCGAAGGCCGCCAGCATCTGATGCAGGGAGTCGAAAATTCGCGTTGGCCCGAGAGCCTCGGTCAGGTGATGCCGCTCTAAGTCGGGCATCAGATCCGACTGCACATGTGCAAATACCAACTCTGTACCACGGCGACTCAGCTCTTGCTGCAGTCCCCGCACAACCCGCGCGGCGGTGTAGTCGACACTCGTGATCGCTCCGGCATCGACGACCAACCAACGAACCGGCGAACGCGCTGGCCCCACAAGGCCGAGGACCTCGTCCGAAAATCGGCTGGCGTTTGCATAAAAGAGAGCCGCCCCAAAGCGATAGATCACCAACCCAGGCTTGGTGACCGCCCCTGGAAGGGCGGGAATTAGCTGCCAAATTCCCGATTCATCCTCAACCAGTACTGCCGTGTGCGGACGATAGCTGTGGCGCACAACCCGGAGCAGCGACAGTACCATCGCCAGCACGATGCCATCTTGGACGCTGGCCAGCACCACGACAGCTGCCGTCGTTACAGCCAACGCAGACTCGCCGGGGCTCTCGCGGCTAATGCTCCAGAGGCCACGCAGATCGATGAGTTTGACCGCGATGATGAACACGATGGCGCCCAGCACGCAGCGCGGAAGATACTGCAATGGCTTGGTCAGGAAAAGAAGTACTACCGCAACCACCGCCGCCGTCGCAACCTGTGCCAATTGGCTACGGCCACCGGAGCTTTCGACCATTGCTGTCTGGGTGGGGCTTCCGTTGACCACGAACGTTCCGCTCAATGCCGCCACGGCATTGGCCGCAGACAGGCCGACAAGGTCCGCATTTTCATCTAACCGCTGCTCGTGACGCACCGCGTAGACTCTGGCAGTGGCCGCGCTTTGGGCAACGATCACAACGACGCAGGATGCCGCCACGGAGAGCAGCGGCTTGACGTCGCCCCAATTCACCTCGGGTAGGCCCAGATGCGGCAGCCCGCCGGTGATCGGTCCGATGGTAGCGATGCCGTGCCCTGCAAAATTCCAAGTGGCGCTGGCCGCTACCGCGCCCGCCACAGCGATGAGCGCGCCCGGCACTCTGGGCGCAAACCGTTGGAGGGAGTAGACACCTCCCACGACAATCGCGGACAGAAGCACACTCGCCAGGGGTGCTTGCGGTAAACCGCGCAGGACCTGAACGAGTTGTACAACCGTTTTGCGGGAGTGAACCTCGATGCCCAGCATCTCGCCAAGCACGGCAATTCCCACCTGGAATCCCACACCCGTCAGGAACCCAACTAGAACTGTTCGAGAGAGAAAGTCGGCGAGGAAGCCTAACTCGAGGAATCGCGCCAGCAGTAAAAAAGCCGCGGTTAGCAGCGCCACCATTCCCGCGAGCGCCACGTATCTCGCGCTGCCGGGAGACGCCATCCCAGAAATCCCTCCGGCAAGAATGGCTGCCGTCGCGGAGTCGGCAGCGACCACCAGGTACCGCGACGACCCAAACACCGCGAACGCCAGAAGCGGCAGCAACAGCGTGTAGAACCCAGTAACTACCGGCATGCCGGCAATCTTGGTGTAGCCCAGCGCTTGCGGGATGTTCATCGCCGCCAGTTCGAATCCCGCCCGTGCGTCGCGGATCGCCCCGGCGCGATTGAAAGGCCGTACGCCTTGAAAAAAGAAAGTCAGAAAACTCCGATTTCGATTGGGTCTTCTCACCGCTTGTCCTCTGAGTCTCCCGGCGGCATGCACTTCTGATCTTAGTACACCTTAGGGAGTCACTCAGCGGAATCGCCTAGGATTGTCGATCATTTCCCAGGCATATGTCGACAAGCTGGACCGCTCAAGCCGAGAGGCGGCCTTGTTCGGACACCAGATAACCGAGCGCCTTTCCTCAGCCCTGGAACCCGGGCAGGTCTATGCGTCTTGCAATATGATCCTTAATCCAGTGGCTGTCCCACCATTCCTTCGGGTCAATCTGGACGCCATCAAGCTGCATGGCAAAGTGAATGTGGTCGCCTCCGGCCATTCCGGTCTGACCGCTCGTACCCATGACTTGGCCTCGTTTCACCATGTCACCTTCGTGCACATTAATCTGGCTGAGGTGGCCGTAGATGGTCTGCAGCCCGTAACCATGATCGACCACGATGCAATTGCCGTAGATGCCAAGCGGCGCCGCATATACGACCCGGCCATCATTGGACGCCTCTACCCCAACATGCTGGGTAACTGCGAGGTCGTATCCAAGGTGCACCTGCTGATCGATCTTGTTCCCCTTGTAAATATAGCTTCGCACGTCCGCAAAGTTAGCTTCCGCCTGGGAGTGAGCCTGCCGTATGAAAGGCTGAGACCATAGGAACTTATCTGCAGTCTTGAAGCGCAGGTCCGAAAGCACCTTGTTGTTGGCGCGCCGCATTTCATTATTGATTTTTACAAAGCGTGCCACTGGATCGCCGGAGCCACTCGGATCGAGCTCGTTGACTACCTTCTGAATGAACCGATCGTCCAACTGCAAATTATGCGCGGTGTACTTCGGCTGCTCCTTCTTGGGAAATTGGATTACGAGCGCGCCTGTCGCATCATTTCCCGCGCCGTTGGAGGCGTAAACCACCGGCACAGTGTTGGATGGCATATCCCAGGCAAAGGCAAACAGCGAAAAGAAGCCAGGCTTGCCGCCAGGCATAGGCCAAGCCCGAAATGTTTGATCGCCGACACGCACGCCCGCTTCTGTCCAAGTACCGGAGCTGTTGAAGGTGGCTAGATCCGCCATGCCCAGGTAGAGGTAGTGTTGATCGGAATCGGCACTAACGGTTGGCGGTCGCGTGACTACCGTCACGTCGCGCTCGTAGCGTGCTGTCTTCCGAAGCAAGTCGTTCGAGGTAGCTTCAATGACTATCTTCGCCTTACCGTCCTGAAGCTGCGGCGTAGCGTTGATGCCGGCGGTAAAGTTCCATGTGCTGTCTGGCACGCGCGAAGGTTGCGCAAGCTCCCAGACGCGATAGCGGGCGCCGTTCTGCTCGACAAACGCTGCGAGGCTACGGACACCATGCGGGTCGCGCACATGGACGCTAATGGGTGTGGCCTGGCCGAGAGTGGCGATCGGAGATGACAAATCCAGAACGGGCGTCGCTGATAGAGCCAATTTGAGCGCAATCGGCAACAAGACGACGACAGCAATTACGGCAACAATGATTTTTCTCACAATTCATAGTAGCTGCCGCTGAGCGAATCGAGGATCGGTGATTAAACCTAGGGTTATGTGAAAATTCCCACCGAATAACGAAATCGAACGATGCAGAGTCAGGCCACCGCCTCAAACATTACTGATGTGCCTTCGCGCTCTTTTGTGCCTTTTCTTCGAGTAAGCACCGCAACCCCTCGCCGTTCATGATCGGCTTGAAGCATCTGTTGTCTGAGACACAGGCAGATTTCGCGGTGTCACCATTCTTCCAACGGTTCACAAGGTCAGGTTCACAAATCAACGGGCGGGACATGGCGATATAGTCCGCCGTTCCTTCAGCTACGAGGCGCTCAGCCACATCTGGGGAGCGAATTCCACCCACGAGCATGAGCGGAACCCGCACACTCTTCTTGAAGCGCCGTGCTGCGTCCCGGTAGTACGCCTCGTTCTCTTTTGCGATAGTGCCGAAACGTACAGACTGATACTTGCTTGCTTCGCCGCCTGTGCCGCCACTCAGTTCAATCGCGTCAATACCTTCTCTTTCCAACATCACCGAAAGCTCCAGCATGTCCCTGACGGAGAAGCCGCCCTCGGTAAAGTCTTCGGCGTTGACCTTGATCAAGACAGGGTAGTCCGGACCGACAGCACGACGTACGCTTCGCAACACTTCCAAAGTCATGCGCCCCCTGTTCGCGAGTGCGCCACCATACTCGTCTGTGCGTCGATTGACCAACGGAGAAAGGAATTGACTCAACAAATAGCCATGAGCCGCGTGGAGTTCGACCGCATCGAAGCCGCTACGCTTTGCCCTCGCGGCAGCATCGCCGAAAGCGCGTACGACGCGGTCAATATCTTCTTTGCTCATCTCGCGGCAGATAGCCTTATCGTCCGCGAGAATCACCGATGGCCCGATAGCCTCGATGCCGGAAAGGTGGGCGGCGGCCTGTGCTCCAGCGTGGGCAAGCTGACTGCATATTTTGCCGCCACATTGATGAACAGCAGCGGCCATTTGGGTCAGTCCCTGCAGCATGGAGTCTTCGTGAATTCCCAACTGCCATGGGCCAGCCTGTCCTTCCCGGCTCACATAACTGTGCCCCGTGATGATTAGGCCGACACCGCCTTCTACGAGCTTCACCATCATGTCGGAAAGTCGGCTGGTGCAAGCTCCATCGGTGGTGGCCAATCCCTCCCATGTAGCGGAACGAACGAATCGATTTGCCAAGCTCATGCCGTTGATGACGGTCGATTCGAAAAGGGCTGACATATGAATTTCTCCTGAGTCTTCGCGCTCGGTGCCAAGCGTACTGAAAAGTGCCCTGTGGCTGGTATACACCTTTTATACTCTCGCGAGTTTCCAGAGACTGAGCAATATGAACCGCACTTCTTTCAGTATTCCCTCGAGTTTCATGGAGGGCAAATGAATGGCGAAGATGCAGCCCCGGCGAGGAACTTCGGTCTAAGCTCGGTTCTCCGCCGAACGCTGGAAGCCCCGCGCCATAATTGAGAATCTCATTGAATGCCATTCCGAGGAGATGCTTATGCTGCGGAGACTTTTGAGCACAACGAACGATCCAACACTGACCGTTGTTCGCCTGATCCTGGGAGCCGTGTTCTTTGCCCATGGCGCACAGAAGATGCTCGGCTGGTTCGGCGGTCACGGCTTCAGCGCCACCATGGCATCTTTCACTCACAACATGGGAATTCCGGCACTGTTTGCCTTCTTGGCAATCGCAGCCGAGTTCTTTGGTGGCTTGGGTCTGCTGGTCGGATTGCTTGGCCGAGTTGCTGCCTTCGGAATCCTGTGCAACATGGTGGTTGCAATCGTCATGGTCTCCGGCCACGTCGGTTTCTTCATGAATTGGTTCGGAACCCAGAAAGGTGAGGGATACGAATTCCACCTGCTTGCGATCGCGTTGTGCGTAACAATTCTCGTCAAGGGATCAGGAGCATTTTCAATTGACCGGGCTCTGACAGGCTCGCGTCCGTCGAACATGTTGGAAATGGGCACGAGCACAGCCCACACCCGTAAGTCGGCCTGAGGCCATTGTTGCCGGGCCGCAGAGTGCCCGCGCACCACCCAAGGCTTAAGATCAAGTCGCTGAGCCGAGCCAGGCCCGGCTATGTGCTCGCGAGCTAGGCGACCTTCAGCACGACCTTGCCCTGAGTGTGCCCGCTCTCATTAAGTTCGTGACCTTCCGAACTTCAGACAGCGGCAGCACAGTTTCGACTCTCGGTTTCAACTTCCCGGGGTCGATCAGTTTTGCAATTTCGCCGAGAACCGACGAATCTACCTGCGCAGATATGAGAGCAGACCGCACACCGCGCCTGGTGGCCTCGTCTGTTGAGGGTGGCGCGAGAATCGACACGAGAATCCCACCCGGAAATTCTGATCACTTATGGGAACCTGACAGAGCAGCCGTTTCTGGGTGATTAACGGGCGTCAGGGGCGGTGGCTTCAGCTACTTAACAGGGCGTTCGGCAATCGGGGATTAGATGTTTCCAGCCCCCGGCTGGAGGCGAAGTCAACTCGCGACGGAGAACGGCAGCGTTGCGGTGAGTTCGGGACTGTTGGGAGAGCCCAACACCTTCGTCGTGAACTCGACCGGCGACAGGTGACCTTGGTAATCCGCAGCAATGCCACAAAACGCTAAAGAAAGTTCTCCTTCCACCCGTTATAGGAAAGCGTCGGTGACCGTATGTGGAGGGAAAGCGATGTCCAGACAATACAATGAGTGTGCTCCCGGTCTGCAGGAGATTGAACTCGATCAAGCGTACTGCGAAACGTGCAGTGAGAGTTTGAGTTCCGGGTTCAATTATTCTGGCCACGAACCAGAGGGACTTGTCACTGATCACGATCTGCATCACACGTCTCAGCCAGCTTCTACGGCCCACACCATCAATATGCGTCACCATCTGCGAGTTTTCTGCAGAAACGCGCGGGCGTGCATCAGGACAGAATCGGCGAGCGTGATCGCGGAGCTGACAAATGTCAGCCGGAGAGGGTTGTGTTTCAGGACTTCAGAGAAGTTCGACGCGGGAACTACGGTTTCCATAGCGACCCATTACATTGAGGGTGGCGAGAATATATTTCAGAGTGGAAGGATTGTTCGAGTGCGGCTCAGTCCCTCTGGCAATTTCGCCGACTACGGCGTCGAGTTCTGTGTTACCCAGCAGGCCGCAATCGGTGTTCCTGTGTCAGCGGTAATGTAGAAGTTCTGCGCTGAATATCCTCGATATGGTCGGACGGCGGGGATACGACTTTGAGCTGGAGGCGAAGCCGATTCACCCCACGGACTTGCTGGCATTGGTCGCAAGCATCGACCATGAATCAGAAGCAGAGTGAAATCTACGCTGCAGCGGGAATGAGCTGACGGTGCGCCTCGGCTCATTTACCGAGTGTGCAACTTCAGAAATTCCAACGAACGCTCACGAGCCAGCTTCGCGGCATCTGCGTTGTAGCTCTTACGGTCGTTGCAGTTGAAGCCATGCCCAGCGTCGTACCAGAATATCGAGACCTCGGGATGCGCAGCATGCACCCTATCTATGTCTTGCTTCGGAATGTGCTGGTCTAGCTTTCCAAAGTGCAGCATCACGGGAACCAGCGGTGTTTCAGTTGCGAAGCGGGCAATCTGGCCACCGTAATAGCCCACGGCGGCGGAGGGGTCGAGCCGCGTAGCTGCCAGCCATGCCATTGTTCCCCCATAGCAGAAGCCGACAACCCCGGCTTTAAGCCCGGTCTTTTCTCGTACGTAGTGCAATGCAGCAGCAATGTCCTTCACGGTATCTGCGGGATTACTCTGGCGGGCTAAAGCAATCCCTCGCTGCATCTCCTCTCCCTCATAGCCCAGTTCCACGCCCCGCTCAATTCGGTCGAAGAGCGCCGGAGCAATAGCCAGAAAGCCGTCCCTTGCGTAGCCATCCGCGACGGAGCGGATATGTTGATTGACGCCAAAAGCCTCCTGTAGAACCACGAGTCCCGCGATTGGCTTCCCATCAGGAGGCGACACATAGGCATCCAGTTCATGGCTATCATCGGCCTTTAGCTTTACCTTTTCACACACGGAATCACCCCTGCCATCCTGTGTTCACGGCTCGGACACTCAGCCTCACGCGCACCCTCGCCAAATCCCCGGGCCGACTAAGCCGCTCGTTTTTCGGTAAGCTGAGGCTTGCTGACCACATCCAGGACCAACGGAATGGTGGATAAAGCACCGACCGCCAACAGTGCCCAGCCTGCGCCCTTGCGGGCTTCGCTGCTAAGTTTTCCCGCAATTAGCAAGCCCGCTCCTGCACCAAGCGCAGCGCGGGTACCTGCTAGAAGGATGATTTCTGGAATTGTGAAGCTTTTCTCCCACATAAGCACCTCCGCAAAATGAACATGTACTTTGATGCTCCGAGGAGAAAGTGTGCAGTCCGACGCTCAAGCGGTGAAGTTCTGGCGCCATACTCGACAGGCTGCCCTCGCGCATACAATTGCTGCATGAAAGACCTGAAGGATCGAATAGCTCTTGTGACTGGCGGCAGTCGCGGTATCGGAGCAGCCATCGCAGTCGCGTTGGCGCGTGCTGGTGCCGACGTCGCCGTGGATTATCGCGAACGAGCCGATGCGGCGATTACAGGGCTCGGGAGGGGAGCGTTGGCCGTGAAGGCTGACGTGTCGGTTGCGGCTGACGTCGCCGGATGGTCGCCGAGGTCGAGAACCAACTTGGTTCCGTCGATATCCTCATCAACAATGCTGGCATCGCCCAGACGCGCAAGCTTGAGGACATCTCCGAAGCGGATTGGGACGAAGTCCTCACCGTCAATTTAAAATCCGTGTTCCTGGTAACTCAGGCGGTGGTCGGCGGTATGCGAAAGCGGAAATGGGGGCGCGTTATCAACCTGTCCTCGGTCGCTGCCCAGACTGGCGGTGCAGTTGGGGCGCACTACGCGGCTTCAAAGGCAGGGATGATTGGGTTTACACATTCCTGTGCCGCAGCGTTCGTAAAAGAAGGCGTCACGGTAAATGCCATTGCACCCGCGCTGATTGAGACCGAGATGGTGACGGCCAACCTGAATGCCAACCCATCTCTGATTCCGATGGGGCATTTCGGCTCAGTGGACGATGTCTCCTCCGTCGCTGTCATGCTCGCGATGAACGACTTCATGACAGGGCAGACTATCTCGGTGAATGGCGGCTGGTACATGACGTAAGCGGCTGCGACCTTGAGAGAATAGAGCGCGGAGGAAAAACATGTCCAACTTGATGCCAGCCGTTTTTTTCGGGCACGGTAATCCGATGAACGCCCTGTCCCATAACCAGTACACCGAAGCATGGGCGGCAATCGGAGCAAGCTTCCCGCGAGCCAAAGCTATTCTGTGCATCTCCGCACACTGGTACATTCAGGACGCTGCTGTGACGGTCAGTACCGCTCCGAAAACGATTCACGACTTCGGCGGATTTCCGCGCGAGCTGTATGAAGTTCAGTATCCGGCACCCGGTGAGCCTGAGCTTGCCGCCCGCGTGCAGAAGCTGCTTGCACCTTTACCTGTCAGACGCGATGAAAGCTGGGGACTTGACCACGGCACATGGTCGGTGCTGCGTCATGTTTACCCGAAGGCAGATATTCCTGTGGTGCAACTCAGCATTGATGAGAACCAACCTGCATCGTTCCACTACGAAATCGGCCAGCGCCTTGCTCCTCTCCGGGAGGAGGGCATTCTCATCATTGGTAGCGGAAATCTCGTCCACAATCTCCACGCATATGCATGGGGACAGCACACGGTGGAGCCATATCAATGGGCTGTGTCGTTCGAGCGGCGAGTCCGCGAACTGCTGTTGTCCGGGGAATCGAAACCTTTAGTCGGATATGAAAGTAAGCTCGGCAAAGAAGCCATGCTCGCGGTTCCCACCCCCGACCATTACCTGCCACTGCTATACGTCATCGGTACCCGGGCGGAGTCCGACCCCGTCAGCTTTCCTGTCGAAAGCGTAGATGGCGGTTCGATTTCGATGCTTGCGGTGCGGCTCGGATGATGAATTTACCGCAGACAAGAGCGCGGAGGCTCCAAAGTCCATGCTGAAACGAAATTCCGAGTAACGGCTGGGCTCAGACGGAACCATATGAACCCCACCTTTTCCGGTGGGGTTTGTCGCCAGATCATCGTTCCTCACCAAGATTCGCCCGGCTGCTCACCTCGTACCGCCGCAGGAAAACTACATTCTTCTGTTCATCGGGGAGTTAACTGCCGAACCTGTCCGCAGCGTTGATATCAGTTCCGTGGGCGCAATCCACAAATGTTCTTGCTTCTCCTGCTGCTTCCGCGTGCCTGTCCCAATCTGGAATTTCTACGGTCTGACCTGAGCGTGAGTGGGTGCTGCCACGAAGAAACTGAATGGTTCCATTGATAACAAAGCTATGGCAGACATCTCCACTATGAATACCTGGAGTGAAGGTAGGAGATTCGCTACTCCCGTTCCACAACCAGCGCGGATGACCCTCTCCAGCAATTCGAACCTCGTGCAAGCATTTACAGCCCGGACAAAAGAAACCTACCTGCTCATCATCAAGACGACGCAACTTCTCGGCCATTACTACCCACCTCACCCCTCAGCGCGTTCCAATCGGCACATTCCGTCCAATGGGATGACGAATTCTCCTTTAAGTGATGAGGACCGCAAATCAGAAACTCACCTTATACGGTGAAGTAATTCTCCTCGATTACCGAAGGTTCTTGAATCGCAGGGCAGCTTGGTGTTCATCTGGCAGATGCACTTCACCGACCCGTACAAGCAGGAGGCGCAGCAGTCCCCGGCCTTCGGCCTCACATCCGCTGATTTGCTACAAATCTTCCGCGATGGGGCGCTTAACGAATTGAAGGACTTCTCCGCTATGTGCGGGCGGGTGCTTGTGCCGAACATGTGTGTGGAGGTCGGCGCTGGAATACGCCTCGTATTCGCAAGCAGGACACGTTAGCCCTTCGATGACGCGGGCGAAACCATATTTTATCGGCGGCTCGGGCTTGGAGCGGAAAGGTATCACGACGGCCATACTTCAGAGTAGACACTGAATGCCCCGCCAGCAATGAGGACAGCAACGGACGGCATCACTTCGGTAACTTGCATTTGGGCATTGCGATCTGAGCAAACCGCGACTATGGGGGATAAGGGCGGCGAAAATGAGCCGCTCTTGACCAAGTCATGTTTACCCGAATCGACATTGAAAATAATTCTGCATCATTGCCCAGGCGCTTCTCATCTTCCCCAACACGCAGAATGGGAGCAGCCCTATGCAAGGTGAACTCTCCTGCGAATATATCCGCCAGGTGCTCCGCAAAAGCCTACGATGGAGTCAACGTGGGAGGGAGGAAAGTCGAATGGCATTTGACCGACAGAGCGAAGTTGAAGCCCTATACCAGAAAGCTCAGAACATTCTCTTGCACGAAATGACGGAAAGTGAGCAAGCGTTCGTCAATGAGTTGGGGTGGGACAATCGTGCGACTCTGCCCGAGACGAAGTTCTCCCGGCTAAAGGAGTTGGTCAGGAGAAAATGCAATAAACCGAGTGCGGCGTGATGGCAGTCGGGTAGGTGGTATCGGCGCAGCCATGGAAGCCCTTGCTCTACGCCGCAGTCGTCGCCGCCAGTCCCATGAAACTGTTGATGGTCTGCTTCAGTTGCGAATCACATTCATCCGCTATGGTCATTATGTCCGTAAGCAGCAAGCTAAAATTCACGGTTTTCAAGTTCTTCTGCAACGTATTGAAGATGCTGACCTGCAAGATGCGGGATTCCTCGATCACCATCGAGACCGAATAGCCTTGTGACTGGCGGACTTTGCCATGCTGAACGGCAGCTTCCGACACCTGCTTCGTTCCGAGACTTCTTGGCACCCTTAATCGGTGAACAAGTTCCTGAAGCAGTTTGGGAAGGTGCCCGGTGCGCTGGTTGTGGCTGAGGGGGACGCAGGTCAACTCACTCTCGCCATCCACCCGGTCAAGCCAATCGTTGATGGTCGCAGTGGCGTCACGTTCCAATATCGAGGCTACTCGTTCTGTGTTGGTCGGTTTTTTCACCCTATGTTTATCCAATGTCTCACGAATTACCGTAATGAGAGCGGGCGCGGCCATCGGTTTCAGTAAAACCTCATCAGCTTGCAACAGGATTGCGTCCGCCGCCTCCTGCAACGCCGGGTATCCAGTGAATACCAAGGTGACCGCATCCGGGTTCGTGTGGCGCATGGCGCTGACGACGGTGAAGCCATCACCTGCCTCCGGCATGTGCAAGTCGGTTAGAAGAACGTCAAAGGGTTGCGTGTCGATTAGATGCAGAGCCTCGGTGACGTTGGCGGCTGTGGTGACCTGAAACTTACTGTCTCCCAGTACCGCCCCAATTGCCTTACGGAGTTCCGCGTTATCGTCCACAAGCAGAATCTTTGGTTGTCCTGCCTTGTGGCGTACTGGCTTCGCTTGCCTCGACATTACGAGATACCCTCCCGGTCTACAGATAACCTATCGGAACCTTCTTTCGGGGGCTGTCCAACATTGCTCACTCTCGTATTTAGTGGCGAGATGCCGGACACTTCAATATGCTCTGCCTCGCATCGTCGAGTCACAAGGCAACCTTTACGAACGTTCGTGTTGTGAGATATGGGCGGAATTGCATTTGACTTCGCCACATCGACAACCATCGGGCAGTGGTCGCTCAACTCGCCGGCAACCTGGTTCCCGGCCAGTTACTTGCTGCAGATGACCACTCGCTGGGGCGAAGGCGGAATCTCATGCAACTCGGCTGACCGGAAGCCCGCGTTGCTGAGCATTTGTTTAAGCTCCGAGAACGTATAAGCGTCTCCTTCTGGGGTGTTAGCCAGCATCATCAACGAGAACTCCGCTGGGATACGCGGCGTAAGCCGATCTTCGTCGGGAATAAATTCCAGCGCAACCACACGCCCTCCCGGTTGCAATGCTCGGTGTACCTTGCGTAACAGCGCCTCATTCATGTTCTCGCTGAAGTTGTGCAAGAAACCCGTGAGCAGTACGATGTCGTACCCCTCGCCTAAATCGGCGTCGAAGGCACTGCCGTCGATGGTGCGGTATCGGCTACTGATACCGGCTTTCCCTGCATTGTCTTTTGCCACGGCCAAGACATTCTTCCAATCAAGTGCGACGATCTCTGCGTTGGGGTTGTGACGAGCCAAAGCGATTCCATACATTCCGTGTCCGGCGGCGATGTCAAGTACTTTGCATCTCTGCATGGTGTCCGTACTCAGTAATCGAGCCACTAGGTCGGCATCCATGGCGGCGACAGGTGCCATCGAACGCGCAAACTCGACCCATATCGGATGCTCTGGCTTGAGCGTGCCATCGGCGTTCACAGTTCCGCCTTTTCGCACACACCCGGCAAGGTCTCGGAAGTTCTCGATCAGCCCTGCGCTTCCGAGGAAAAGGGCTGCACTTCCTATATAGGTGGGCGACTTCCGATTAAGAAAGATGGCGGAGTCTTTCGTCGTTGAGTACCGACCGTCGCACTTCTTGAGAAACCCTTCGATAGTCAGGTAATCACAGAGGATACGCACGCCACGGGGGGATGCCTGTAAGCAGAGCGCCAGCGATTCAGTGGTCTGGCTGCCCTCGGCCAGTATAGTGAACAGATCAAGCTCAATCGCGGCCTTGAGCGCAGCGCCTTGCTTGAATGCGGTCATGCAGTCGATGAACCGTGCGGGGAATGATTGTTCTGCTGCCGCTGGGACTGGAACATTTGGTTGTGTGTTACTGGCCATCGGTAATCCTCTGGAATTGAATGTCAAACGCGAGCGAGGCGTAGTCTGTTTCGGCGACTGGCGATGACAGCTTGTCGCCGGATCACCTGCACGGAATTCTTACGGCGCAACAGAGTTCGACATCGTAGCAGAAATCCCCGAAAGGCTGATCAATAAAGTCGAAAACGGGTTCATAGCCTCCGAACCACCAAAATCCCCGAACCCCGTCCCGCCGACCGCTGTAATCGGGTCTGGGGATGCTGCGGTCGGAGCCTATCACACACCGGGAGCATGGGCTCAGGTAACCCGCTCAGTCGCGCCGGCTCGCTGCAAGCTTGTCCCTATACTCTCTCCAGAATTCCATGAATGTTCCGTTCGAATCCGAAGGCGGGTCGATGTAAACGAGGTCGATGCATTTATCCGGTAGCTTCTTCAACTGTTCAAGGTTTTCTCCGCAATCAGTAACCCGAGTCACGTCAAATAAAGAGAGCTTCTCCATGTGCGTCATTTTGTTTGTCTCCCAGTCTCACTATCTACTCTGGTTTCCCAGAAAGATGGTCAATGCGGCTCAGCGTAGGCTTAGCGAATTTCGCATCCTAAATGTAGCGCACGTACAGGAGAGAACAACTATGCCTGATCGAAGCAACCAACCGATAGCGGCCACCTCTGCCCCCAAAGCGACAGGTAACGTCAAAGAAAAGGAAGGTCAAGGCACAAACGATCCTGAATTAGAGGCTGAAGGCGAAGCCATCGACTCGGCCATTTCGGGCAGCCTCTTCCTCGCCTCTCGGCAGGACCTGCTGAAAAAGGAGGCAGAGCTGAAGGAAGAGAAGGAAGAGCGGGGCGCAAAACCAAAAGAGACTTAACGAAATTCGTGAAGAAGAGGTTGGGCGAGTCACCCAACCTCACGAAACGAGGACGTTAGAATCGGCACGAGGGAATACCGACACCGGTTCTGTTCGCGCTAGGCGGCCTCGTTAAGTTCCACTCCGAACCGCTTCGCTGCAGACTGGATGCGCTTCCAAGCTGCACGACGCTCCGCTTCAGTTACACCCTTCACCTGATTGAAGCGGGCGGCGGCATTGCGTACGTGAGAGGCGTTCTCCAGCGGCTCCTTGCGTTGCTTGGGGAACGCGAACTTCTCTGCGGTTATTCGGTTACGAGTTGCCGTGGTTAGTTTCGCCATATTCTTCTCCTGCTCCCGTGCTGACTCAGATGCACGGTTCATCACAATCTCTTTTGACGTGACAAGGTGTCACTTGGTTGGAATGATGCCATGCTCGTTTCTGTCTGTGTGCGCTGCTTGTGCCGCCCGAGTCGTAAACGGTAACCTGCGACACTCTGTCGCTCACTGCTTCGCGGCTACGTCCACGCCAAAGCAGTAAAGCTGGGAATAGCGCCCGCGCACCATTAGGGCATACTCCCCGGGCGCTAGCGGTTGCTGCGGGATAATGCGGAAGGAAGAGGTGCCATATTCCTCAAATCGGATTGGTATCGCGCCCTCTTCCTGGTTTACCGCCCCGCCGACGATAGAACCATGTGCTTGGCTCATCACGAATTCCCGGTGACTCTTGGAGCCTTTCAGCAGGCGCAGTTCATAGATCGTCGCGGGATTGACGTTAGTGCGCCCACGAACCACGAACTGTGCAGAGGCCGGAAGTCGAATCGGGGATTGGCCGGGCTTGAGATCGGCGACCATCTTGACCGAGGCATAGCCCGGCACCGCCCAGCTCTTCGGGTGGAGCATCACGTTCTTATACTCTAGATCAATGAAATTCCCGTTCGGGGTCAAAGCATAGAAGCTATTGATGTATTCCGGCTCGGTCATGTAGGCAGGCGGGTTGTTCTGCGCGATCAATGCTCCAGTCGCCAATGCCATGGTGACGAGCAATGCTAGGACTCTACGCTTCGTCATATCTGCTCCTGCTGATGCAATCGTTGCACGACTCCGCAAATCTTTGCGCAACGTGTAGCCACAAATCACTACCGCATTGAAACACCCGAGAGGCAGGAAAGTTCCGCAACAGGCCGGATCAGCCCTGGAAATGAAAATCCAGTGTGCAGCAAATGTGTAGAAGTAACAAGAAACCCCGCCGGGAGGCGGGGTTAAGTACTTGAAAATATGGAGCCGACGGTGCTCTCGGCGGTGAGCTGCCCGAGTGGCTCCCTCGCCCCTGCTCCTGCTTCTGCTGCCTCGGTGACCTGCACCGCCACTTACACGACGACGACAACCGACGTGACCAACGGTTCGATCACCAACACTGGCACCGCGACCGGCACCCCGTTCGGCGCACCGCCGGTCGGGCCTAACGTGACCGCCAAATCCTCGGTGACGATCCCGGCAGCCCAGACGGCCAGCATCGCGATTGTGCTATCGGCCATTCCCGCGAACTTCTCGGCGCCGGGCACAGTGATCGCGTACAACTATCTCGTGACCAACAGCGGCAATGTCAGCCTGAGCTCCGTCACGGTCACCGACTCGATGGCCGGGTTGTCGGCGATCAACTGTCCCAGCACCACCCTCGCTGCCGCGGCCTCAGAGACCTGCACCGCCACCTATACCACCGCCCAAGCCGACGTGACCGCGGGCGGGATAGCCAACTCGGCCACCGCGAGCGGCACAACCCCGCTCGACGGCGTCGTAACCTCTCCCTTGTCTACGTGGACGATCCCGGCTTCCAGCGCACCCGCGATCGGCGTGGTCAAGTCGGCCAGCATCGCAAGCTACTCCGCGGCGGGACGCCCGTCACCTACACCTACAATGTGACCAACACTGGCAACGAGACCCTCAATCCCGTCACGGTCACCGACCCGACGACCGGATTGTCGGCGATCAGCTGCCCCGTCACATTCCTAGCCCCCGCGGCATCAGAAACCTGCACTGCCACTTACACGACGACGACAGCCGACGTGACCAACGGTTCGATCGTCAACACCGGCACCGCGACCGGCACAGCCGAAACCGGGTCTCAGGGGACCGCCACGTCGACGTTGACGATCCCCTATGCTGTGGCGACGACGTGTTTGGCTGGCTCGTATTCGGCCACCGGAGACACGCCGTGCACGCCTGCTCCGGAAGGCTCGTACGTAGGCAACGCCGGCGCAATGGCAGCAACGCCGTGCGCGTTAGGGAGTTACTCGAACGTTACGGGAAGCGTCTCCTGCACGCCTGCTCCGGCAGGTTCGTACGTGGGCACCACCGGCGCAGCGGCGGCGACACCGTGCGGGTTAGGGACTTACTAGAACGTCACGGGAAGCTCCTCCTGCACGCCTGCTCCGACAGGCTCGTACGTGGGCAACACCGGCGCAATGGCGGCAACGCCGTGCGGGTTAGGGACTTACTGAACGTCACGGGAAGCTCCTCCTGCACGAAGGCTCCGGCAGGCTCGTTCGTGGGCATCACCGGCGCAGCGGCGGCAGTACCGTGCGGGTTAGGGACTTACTTGAACGTCACGGGAAGCTCGGCCTGCACGCCTGCTCCGACAGGCTCGTTCGTGGGCATCACCGGCGCAATGGCGGCAACACCATGCGGGTTAGGGACTTACTCGAACGTCACGGGAAGCGCCTCCTGCAAGCTTGCTCCGGCAGGCTCGTACGTGGGCTTCACCGGCGCAGCGGCGGCAACGCTGTGCGCCGCAGGCAGCTACCAGCCAACAGCAGGCCAAGCCTCATGCCTTCTGGCGGGCACCGGCTATTGCGTAGCCAGCTCCGGACAGACCGCTGAGACTGCCTGCCCGGCCGGGGACACGACACTTGCCACGGGATCCACCTCAGCCAGTGCCTGCGTTCCCATACCGATCGCCAGCATTTCGCCAGGGAGCATTAATTTCGGACTCTGACTGGGCTTGATTGTCACCAAGACGGTAACGGTGAAGAATGTCGGTAATGCGACGATGACGATTAAGGACCCACTGATCGCCATCGTGCAAGGCGGCAACTCCGACGAGTTCATCACGTTGAACCTTTGCCCGGCGTCGCTGGCGGCTGGCAAAAGCTGCACCATGACCGTCACGTTTGTCGCAGCCTTGATAATCCCCAGACCGCCACGCTGATGATCAACGACAACGCAGGCGGCAGTCCGCAGACGGTCATCTACGCACGTCATCGATTGTGCTTCGTTTAACCAACAGCTGAGCTTCGGCACGGAAAAGGCGACCCGGCACGCGACGAATGTGATTCGCTAGTGTCGGCGGCACGCGCTGTCGTCACAGCATCGCATCAGCGGTGCGAATGGCGGATTTCTCCAACGCAACACTGCCGGCTTCGTGGCGCCGAAAGCCACTGCTCGATCAGCGTCACTTCAAGCCTGCGGCGAAGGGCTCGCTGTCGGGGAGCTGGTGATCACACAACGCCGCACAGCCGCAGCGGCAAGAACGACAAAAACGCGTGGTGCGCTATTAGGAACGATAAGGCAATGTACGCGAACGAAAGCAAGCAAGTGCAGCTTCCTCTGCTGGAAGTACTCGGCGCAGCGGACGTTGTGTTGGGCGGGGCGAGTTGTTAAGAGATGAACCGGCCCCCAATGGCCGGTATGGGAGAATGCGCCAGCTTCGTTGCGCCAAGATTGTTCAGCTCATCAGGCAGGATCGGTACCGGCAGCAGAACGCCTTGATCCCAGCCGCGAATCGGGAGCCGACGAGGGCAGGTGGAAACCCGGACGCTGGCCGACTCGCAGGACCGATCTGCGGCTTTTCCCGCGGCCCCGAACACTCAGACCCAAATGGCCCCGTTTTGTCGCGATCATGCCATACCCCGGAAGGGCCCGAGTCCTGGTAATCACGGCGCATCCGAAAGTTATCAGGAATAGACGGATGGGATGTACCGGTTCAGCAAAATGGCTGCGCCGCGTTGAGCGTCCGAGCTGGATTGGGTCTGCGCGTCAACTTGGCGCGTTGAGTGACTCAGGGTAAGCTACTGGTTCGGAAGACGAGTACACTGGTCGAAGCGTTGCCCGAAATTACGACGAGCGAGGTCTTGCGTTAATGGAACCATTGAGCCCAGAAGGACTGAAGATCATCGAAGAACTTGCGCGTAAATACGATGTCAGCACGCAGGCAGTGACGACTCTGTTACAAGCTCTCATTTCCGGACACGGCACCATGGCGCAGTTCAACCATCCTGAACTCGGCGGTCTTGGCCAGTGGGCGCAAGGCGGAATGACGATGATCGGAGATATGTTCAACAATGCGTTGAAAGCGAAGGTCGACGGACTTTGTACCGACCTGGCCAACCTGTTGCGGCAGGAACCGTCGCTGTGGGCAACTACGTCCTCACAATCGCCAGGCCAGGGTGGAACAGGCGGCTACGGCAACGTCAGTCTCTTTGTCCCCGCGGCAGGTGACTCTCCGGCCGCCTGGTGGGGTGCCGACCTGGGCGCCGCTAGCGCCACAGGTTCACAAAACAATATCAGATACGCCTATTTTCCAGCATCGCGGCGCCTGGCTATCGCCATCGGCGATCACGTCACCATCTACGATACGGCGGATCACGTGATCAGCGGTGTTTCACAGCAGCAGAGCGGGGACGCATCACTAAGCTTTGTCAGCCAGCGCGGGTTGGTGCGAGTCGCCGATTTGCGCGTCGTGTCCAAGAAGTAGGACCCTGCCGCGTCACCAGCAAGGCGGGACCATCCTCGTTCGGCTCCTGAACACGCACATAGACAAGAGCAACGCAACTTTCTAGAGCAACGGGCACTCCTTCACAATTCAACAATTCCTGCTAAGGCGTCAGGCAGATTTCCGCAACAGGTGGCGCAGCAAGGACCAAAAATCAAATGGACGTTCACCTGATAGACGGCACATATGAATTGTTCCGGCACTTTTTCGCCGTGCCCTGCGGCGGCCGATGTAAGCGGCCAGGAGATCGGCGCCGTGCGTGGCGTCCTGACTTCCGTCTTGTCCATGATCGAGCGCGGCGCAACCCACATCGGGGTGGCAACCGATCATGTCGTGGAGTCGTTTCGCAACGATCTCTATCCCGGATACAAGACCAGTGAAGGTGTACCTCCGGAGTTGCTCTCGCAGTTCCCCATTCTCGAGGAAGCGCTGGAAGCAATGGGAGTGGTGGTGTGGCCAATGGTCTACTATGAGGCGGATGATGCGCTGGCTTCCGCCGCCGGCAAAGCGGCGCAAGATGACCGTGTGGGGCAGGTGTTCATTTGTACACCGGATAAAGATCTCGGTCAGTGCGTCGTAGGCACGCGAGTTGTTCAACTGGACCGCATGCGCAACGTCGTGCGCGATGAAGCCGGCGTCGTAGCGAAGTTTGGAGTGAAGCCCGCATCGATTCCGGACTACCTGGCGGTGGTCGGTGACAGCGCCGATGGCTTCCCGGGATTGCCGGGCTGGGGGACAAAGTCGGCCGCTCTCACCTTATCGCAGTATCCTCACCTCGAAGACATTCCGAAGGACTGGCGAGCCTGGCATCCATCAATCCGAAAGGCCCGCTCGCTATCTGAATCGCTGCTGAACGGTTGGAATGACGCCCTGTTGTTTCGCACTCTGGCGACCTTGCGACTGGATGTGCCCGTGTTTGACACGGTCGAGGATCTTCGTTGGAAGGGGCCGCGCTCGAACTTCGAGGAACACTGCGAGCGCATGAAGTCTCCCGTTCTGTTTGGATCGAGTGACGTCGGCAACGCGTCAGAGTTGAGGAACTGCGCTATTGCACCGCGTACCTTGGTATGCCGATTACGGCATTCTCGACTTCAGCTTGATCATCTCGCCATCCACAGCGAACCTGCCGTATCCGTGATGGTGGATGGTCTTCGGATTCTTTTGCGCCGGGTCAATCCAGGCCTTGAGCACTTCAAGAACGAAGAGATTGTACTTGTTGACGAGACGGGTATCGGCCACCTTGCATTCGAGATTGGCGAAACACTGGGCCATTAGAGGCGGTGCCACACGCTCGGCTGGCACCGGCGTCAGGCCGAATCTCTCGAACTTGTCCACGTTCCGGCCCGAGCAGTTGCCGACCTCCACGACTTTGGGCGCCAGTTCGCAGCGCTGGAATGGCGATCACGCACTCTTTCGTCGCCCGCAATGCGGCAAAGCTGTGGTTGGCGCTGCTGACGACACAGGCGACCAGCGGCGGTTCAAACTCGACCATCATATGCCAGGACATCGTCATGACGTTGGCGCGGCCCTTGCGGGCGGTTGTCAGCAAGACCACCGGGCCAGGTTCGAGTAACTGATAGACCTTCGACAGACGGTAGATCTTTCATCACGGCCGTTGCTCCAGGGGCTGAAGGAGTCGCGCGTATGGTTTGATCCCCCATTCTGTCCACCAAACAGTAGCGCGAATTCTAGGCCCATTGCACACTGAGCGGTTTTCTGGGAGGTATCCGCCGAATACGAGTACTTACGCTCTCCGAGCATGAGGCCGCCGTGTACGACGTACCCTTCAGGGACTGACTAACGCCTTCGCGAAGCGGAGCATGAACGGCGGCTACGCGGGTCAGGTAACCGGCCCAGCACACACCCAGACCCGCGGGCCTCTGCCGCCAACTCAAGAAAGGTCAGGGCAATGGCGCAATCCTGTTTTCCCCAAGCATAATCCGCATGGTGTGCAGGCCACAATGACGGTGGGGGCCCCACGCAAAATAAAGTCGTATCCGTTTTCCCACTGCTCCAATCTTGGCCGGACTCAATCTCCGAAGTGCGCAACCAGTTCATCGCCTCCTCAGACAATGCATGCACCTTTGGCCTATCCCTTCACGACAATCCAATGCAGCTTTTGCGAGTTTGAAGCTGTCGGAGCCCGCCGGGCCACGTCCAGCAAGCGCCTCCAATGTCTCCCTGGCGACAGGCATGGTCTTTGAATTCCCGCACCGATCGCCGACTCATCAGGAATCCATCCATCACGGCCGGAGTTGGCAGTTCTTTGGACACAGGCATAAAAGCTTCTTCCGGCAGGCCGGTATGAGTTAAAGCATCACAAGGCACACACGGCAACGCAGTGGCCGCAGAGAATGCACGTGCTACCTGGAACCTCCTCGGGAAATCCATTCTTCATTGACAGTGAGGGTTCTGGACGGACACACCGCCACACATGCACCGTCTCTCTTGCATAAGATTCGTGTCAACTATGATCTGGCTCACGATGGGTATTCTCCCCCTGCTATTACTTTACTCCGCTAATCGGCCACAGCCAGGCCGCGCCGCGCACACCGCTGGAATCCCCGTGCACGGCGCGCACAATGGGTGTACCCACGTCAGCAGAAAAAGTATAGGTCTTGAGAAGTTCGGGCAGCGCCGGGTAGAGACACGTCAAATTGGAGAGTCCACCCGCAAGCACAATGGCGTCCGGATCGAGCACATTGACGATTGAAGCCAAACTCCGCGCCAACCGATCAATGATAGATATCGAGACACTCGTTGGCCAGCGGAATTGCCAGCCGCGGCAGCTTCAGCAATCGCAACTGCCGTTCTCTGCTGGCCAATGCGTGCGTGGTAGTCCCGCGCCAGGCCGGCACCTGACAGGAACGTTTCGATGCAGCCTCGCTTCCCGCAATAGCAGACGGCTCCGGGTAGTTCGTCCGCACGGGCCCAAGGAAGCGGATTATGGCCCCACTCACCGGCGACCTTGTTGCGTCCGACATAAACCTGTCGGTTTACAACGATTCCTCCGCCCACGCCTGTCCCGAGAATCACACCGAAGACGACGCGGGCTTCCGCAGCCGCACCATCAACGGCCTCCGAAAGTGCGAGGCAATTCGCGTCATTCTCCATGCGTATCGGCCTCCGCAGCCGGGTCTCAAGGTCGCTGTCGAGGGGCTTGCCATTCAGGACAGTGCTGTTCGAATTCTTAAGCAGTCCAGTGGAGGGCGAGATCGCCCCAGGGGTGGCAATGCCCACTGTACCGGTTTGTCCTGTCTCTCTTTCCGCGAACGAGACCAGCTCGGCTACAGCGTTCAAGATGCCTGGGTAGTCTCCGACGGGCGTGGGGACACGGTGCCGCAAAAGCGTGGCACCAGCACCGGTGGCGGTATCGGCAAGCGCAATGGCCTCGATCTTGGTGCCGCCCAGATCAATTCCTATTCTCATTCACGACTCCACGCGCTGGCTGAACTCCACAGCTTGAACTGAACTCCCCAATCGTAGTCATGACATCTGCCGCAAGAAAAGGATGTGGCAAAGTCCAAACATCGTGAAATGCTCAGCCGATCTTGTCAACAAGGAGTCGGGGATACTAGTAGAATCACAATCTGTGCAAAATGAGGATCAACGATGGCAAATAGATACGGCGAAGCCGCACTCATGGCTACCCAGCAGGTGTCTTCCGGCGATATCGATCCAGTAGCTCGCTGGGAGAGCGCGATGGAGAAGCTATATCCCACGAGCGCGGCGGCTCGGAAGAAGGGCTGTCCGCGTGGGGCCTATCTAGGTCTCTGTGAGGAAGGGCTTGTTAAAGGCATCCCCGCAGGTCGCTATACGACGTCGAGAGACAACAAGGCGTATGCAGTCCGCGCCGTGGCGCTGCTAACCGAAGGGACTCAGCTCCGCTCCACAAGTGCATTGTGGCGGGCCGTAACGAATGAAGCTGAGAAGGCGCACAATAGCCAGATGGATGTAGTCCTGGCGCTCTGGAACAACGACCTCATCGTTGGCAAGTTCTGAGCCACGCGTTCGTGGGTGTGTTGACGGAAAGGTACAAGTGCGGGCCTCGGTGTCGACCAGGAGTTAACAAACACTATGAGACTTCTTGAGCTGCTCTCCGGGCGGCCGCTTCAGCGAGAATATCGCAACGTTCATTCTCATCTGTACCTGCGTGACCTTTAACCCAAATCCACTTTACGTCGTGAGCTTGGCGGGCTGCGTCAAGGCGTTGCCAGAGGTCCGCGTTGAGCACTGAGCATGTCTTAGCTTCTCCTTTAGCTTTCCAGCCCTTGCGTATCCATTTTGTTACGTGGAGCGGGATTAGTTGTACTCTGCCCAGCACGGCGTCTCAATGCGTCACGCCTGCCGAACGAATGGCAGGACGCCATTAAGTCCGGCGAATGCTGATGCTTTCCCCCTTTGATGAGAAGCAGAAGCGTGCCACTGTCGGGCTGGCCGCTGCACGCAACCAGTTTGTGGTCAGCATCGCTGATGAGGTCCTGATCGCCTACGCGCATCCCGGAAGCAAGACCGAGGCTTTGTGCCGCGAAGTGCTGGCCAGCGGCAAGCGGGTGACCGACGTCGACTCAAACACACCCGTCGCTGGAAAAAAGACAGAAACGCTGAAGGTGATTGCGGCGCGGGTGGGGTTGAGCTTCCAACAGTTCCGGCGGGCGGTGTTGCTCGCTCAAGGCGACTTCGATGCGTTCGTTCGCTCGAACGCAAAAGAGCGCGCGGAGTTAACGGCTGGCGTCGTGTAGAGTCCTCCCCCCTGGCCAACATGAGGGTGGGTCAGATCACAACCGAAGCAGTTGCCGTTCTTCAACTCGACGGTTCTCCTTCGTGGCAGAACCAGGCACTCCGGACGCTGAGCGTCATTCTTGCGAAGGGGGTGGAGCGTCATTACCTTTTTCAGAAACCCACAATCAAGCTGCGAAGGGAGATGCGCCGAGAGGCCATCATCGACGATGCAGCCGAAGCCTCATTGTTGAAGGTGGCCGGCCAGTCCTTGAGCGATGTGCTCATTGTCATGCGGGATATGGGGCTGCGGCCCGATGAAGTGTTTCGTATGAGATGGGGGCACGTGAATTGGGAGAAGCTGTTGTACTTCAATCCCTTTGGCAAGAGCAGGAAGGCGAGGCGCTGGATCCCAATGAGCAAGCGGGTTTTCGACGTCCTTAAATCCAGGCTGTGCAAACAGTCCACCATCAGAGCCAAGCGGCGCACCAAAGCGGTCGCGTCCCCAGCCCAAAGTGAATGGGTGTTTCCATCCAAGAAGGCCGAGTCTGGCCACCTGACAACCGTCGCCAAGCAGTTCCGTGATGCACGGCGGCTGGCGGGACTGCCCAATAGTCTGAAACTCTACGGCGCTCGCCATGCGTTCGCAACCTACGCTGTCCAGGCCACCGGCAATGTTTTCGCTGTTGCAGACGCCATGGGGCATGAGGATCTGAAGACGACCCGAATCTACCAGCATCCTGAGTTGGGTTCCATCCGGGATGCCATTGACCGGCGGAATAATCGGAGGGTGATGTGAAAAATCCCCACAAAATCCCCCACAGTCAAAAACAATGCCCACCGGGCAGGTGGGCATCTTGCGGAGCAATAAGAAGTTATGGAGCCGACGACCGGAATTGAACCGGTGACCTGTCGATTACGAATCGACTGCTCTACCAGCTGAGCTACGTCGGCAAAACCTTCTCTATAGTAAAGGGAGCTTCGCATGTTCGTAAAGAGCCGCTGCCATCTTCAGCCGCCAGTGAACGGTGCAGGCGCTGAATTGGCCGAAATTGCACTCTCGATTGTGCATACTTTTTAGCTTCGCGAATTTGTCAAGTGAGAATTGAGATTCCCCTTGCAATTGAGCATCGATGATGGCGATAATTGCTGCGAACGGCGAAACATAAACATAATACTGTGAACTACTTCGAACGTTCGGACCTACTCAGGATTCTTCGAATCACGGCGCGGCAACTCAGCGGGTGGCAACGAGCCGGCTTGATTGCTGCCAGCGATTCCTTCTCTTTTTTCGATCTCCTTCAAGTAAAGAAGGTTCGCGATCTGCGCGCCAAGCGGGTTAAGAGCGCCGCGATTCTCGCCTCTCTCCAAGCCATGCAGGCTCGAGTTGCTGGCATGGAGAACCCGTTTCTGGAAGCCGGTTCATTTTCCATCGGCTCACGGGTCGCTTTCCGCACAGGAGGCAAGGCACTCGATCCGATAGACGGGCAGCTGATTATGGATTTCAGCAACGCGGGCCAGGTACTGGAGACTACTGCGCGCTTCCGTCCGGCCTCGTTGGTCGAATCCGCCATGGATCTGTTTGCGCGCGGGGTTGCGCTGGAAGAGGATCCAGCCTCGGCGGGTGAGGCGATATCCAGTTACCACAAGGTTTTGGAACTTGAACCCGATTACGCACCCGCTCACATCAATCTTGGCACGCTCTACTACAATCAGTCGGATTACGAGTTGGCGGAAGAACACTACCGCAAGGCCATCGAATGTGATCCGCGTTACGCGCTGGCCTATTTTGACTTGGGCAATGTGCTGGACGAAACGCAGCGTCTGGAGGAGGCGATCGCTGCCTACAATAGCGCGCTGAAGCTTGCTCCTACGTACGCGGACGCGCATTACAATCTGGCGCTCGCCTATGAGCGCTCGCGGCAGCCCCGCCTGGCGCTCAAGCATTGGCGCGCCTACCTGAAGCTGGATGGACAGGGACCGTGGGCCGTACACGCCCGGGCTCAGTACAAAAGACTGCTCGAATCCGAAAAGCTCAAAGTGGTTTACCGCCGGTAGTTCACGCCGCTGTCACTGCGTCTGTCTCTTCAACTGATACAATCGCCGGTCGGTTATCTTTCATTTGGAGGCCGGGATTTCCTATGACAACCACTGACGATCGTCAATTGCCGCCGCAGCCGTTGCTCATCTTTACGGAAGACGAGCAACTCTTTCGGGATAGCATTCGCAGGTTCGCCGAAGAGTCGATTCGGCCTCTTGTCCGTGAGATGGACGAGCGCGGCTCGATGGATCAGTCGTTAATCGCGCAGTTTCACCAGTTGGGACTAATGGGCATTGAGATTCCGGAGGAATATGGGGGCTCCGGCTGCACGTTCTTTGAATCCATTCTCGCCGTCGAAGAGCTTTCCCGCGTCGATCCCTCGGCCGGAGTGCTGGTGGATGTGCAGAATACTCTGGTCAATAACGCGCTGATCCGTTGGGGCAGCGAGTCGCAGAAGCGGCAGTACCTTCCGAAGATGGCTGGCGAGTGGGTCGGCTCGTATGCCCTGAGTGAGGCGGGCAGCGGCTCGGATGCCTTCGCACTGCAGACTCGCGCGGTGGACAAAGGCGATCACTGGCTGCTCAACGGGCAGAAGCTGTGGATCACCAACGGCAAGGAATCCAGCCTCTTCCTCATCATCGCCACGGTGGACCCGACAGCAGGATACAAGGGCATTACCGCATTCATCGTCGAGAAGGACTTCCCCGGCTTCAGCGTCGGCAAGAAGGAGGATAAGCTGGGCATCCGCGCTTCCAGCACAACCGAGCTGATTCTGGACGACTGCAAGGTTCCGAAAGAAAACCTGCTGGGCGAGGTGGGCAAAGGCTACAAGGTCGCCATCGAAACCCTCAATGAAGGGCGCATCGGAATTGGCGCCCAGATGCTTGGACTGGCCCAGGGGGCTTGGGAATGTGCCTTGAAATATGCCCAGGAGCGCAAGCAGTTCGGCCAGCCAATTGCGAATTTCCAGGCGGTCTCTTTCCAACTTGCTCAAATGGCGACCGAGATTACCGCGCTTCGCTTGATGGTTTACAACGTGGCGCGGATGAAAGTTGCCGGGGTTCCTTTCTTGAAGGAAGCGGCGATGACGAAGCTCTACTCCTCTCAGGTGGCCGAACGGGTAGCTTCGCAGGCGGTGGAGATCTTTGGTGGCTACGGCTTCACCAAGGATTATCCGGTGGAGAAGTTCTTCCGCGATTCCAAGATCGGAAGTATTTATGAAGGAACGTCGAATATGCAATTGATGACGATCGCGAAACTCTGCTTTGGCGGAAAGTAAGGGGGCGTGTACCTTAACATTGAGGTGCCATGCAGGGTGTGAGCGAATCAGATCAGTTTTGCGGTGACGAGAGTGCCGACGCGGTATTGGCCGCTGGCGAATCTGCAACAGGGGAACAAATCTCCGGCGTTACCCCGCCCTATGAAGCTTGGCATGGAGAAGCTGATACCCGAGCGGTGATCGCGGTAACCCTGGCCGGGATTGGCGTGTTTCTCAACCTCTACGCAACCCAGCCTTTGCTGCCGCTCTTCGAGCAGGTCTTCCACGCCTCCAAGTCCGAGGTCGGACGCACGGTTAGTGCGGCGACCTTCGGCGTCGCGATTAGTGCGCCGTTTTGCGGAGCGCTGGCCGAGCGCGTCGGCCGCCGCAAGGTGATCGTGCTCTCGATCTTTCTGCTTTCGCTGCCCACCATTCTGGCAGCGACCGCGAGTGGGCTTTCGCAGCTTGTCTTCTGGCGTTTTCTTCAGGGACTGGTGATGCCAGGGATATTTGCCGTCACCATTGCCTACATTGCCGAAGAGTGGCCGCGCCACCGCGTGCCGCAGGTGATGTCCATTTACGTCAGCGGCACGGTGCTCGGGGGATTTCTCGGGCGCATCTTTACTGGGGTCGCTGCTAGCTACCATCTGATTCCGTTTGTCGCTCCCAGTTGGCGGAATGGATTTGTCGCCATCGGAGCCCTCGACCTTGTCTTCGGGCTTCTGCTCTGGCGCTGGCTGCCTCAGGACTCACCGCTGCCCGCGGGAGCGCAGGATCGGACCGATGTCACGCGACACCTCCGCAATCCGCAGCTTCTGGCAACCTTTGCCGTCGGGTTCAATGTGCTGTTTTCACTGGTGGCAACCTTCACCTATGTCACCTTTTATCTTGCGGCTCCGCCCTTCGGACTCTCTTCCGCCCAGTTGAGCGCGCTCTTCATGGTCTACCTGGTGGGCTTGGTGATTACGCCGGTGGGCGGGGTTTTGATCTCGCGTGTTGGTTCGCGCGCCGCTCTGATCGCTTCCGTTATGGCAGGCATCGTGGGAGTTCTGCTGACCTTGATTCCGAATCTGTTGGTGATCCTGCTTGGCTTGGTGCTGTGCTCGTCCGGGGTCTTTGTCTGCCAGGCGGCGTCCACCACCTACATTCATCGCGCCGCTCAGTCTGGTGGCCGCGCCTCGGCCGCAGGACTCTACGTGATGTTTTACTATGTCGGTGGCAGCGTAGCCGGAGTGCTGCCGGGAATGTTGTGGCGTTACGGCCAGTGGAAGGTCTGCGTTGCTCTGATTGTTTTCGTGCAACTCGTGACCGTAGCTATCGCCGGAGGAATCTGGAAGGGCAAGGAAGTCTGAGTGCAGTTCACTGTGACCTAGTAGTACCGCCCGGATAGCGGCGAATTCTTTGACGGATTTGCACTCGCTGGTATCCTGAGCTTTCTCATGAGTCCAACCATGCATCGCCGCCTGAGGCTTGTCCTGACGATCTTCGCCGTGGGCTATGCCGTGTTCGCTTGCCTGCACACGGTGGGCGATTTTGATACCGGATGGCATCTTGCCACTGGACGCTACTTGCTGCAGCGCCGGGAAATTCCCTCCACCGATGTCCTTTCCTACACTTCGCTAGGCGAGCCGTGGCTCTACCCGCCGTTTGCCGGAGCGTTGCTCTACGGCGTATTCCACACGTTTGGCTACGCTGGGCTGAGTTGGTTCAGCGTTCTGGCCGCCGCTCTGCTTGCCGCCTATCTTCTTTGGCGCGCACTGCCGAAAGCGAATCTCGCCACAGCTGTGTTGCTGGTGTTTGCAGTGCCTTCGCTGGCGTATCGCATGACGCCGCGCGCCGATCTGTTCACCACGCTATTCTTTGCCGTTTACCTTGTCGAGCTTTGGCGCTTCCATCGCGGAGAGTCCGCACGTCTTTGGCTTCTGCCGACTGTCATGCTGCTTTGGGTGAACCTTCATCCCGGATTTATCGCTGGCCTTGGTCTGTTGGCGGCCTATGTTCTGATGGAGGTTCTGCTTCTGCCTTTCCGCGATCAGCGTGGCGGCGCGCGCCAGCGTCTTGCCAAGGGCTGGCCTTGGCTGGCCGCAAGCGCAGCGGCTGTGCTGGTAAATCCCTGGGGGTTGGCTGTGATCCGGCAGGCGCTCCGATTGGCCGGGATGGGCGGCAATTCGCAGGGAGCGCCGCGCTTTATTGGAGAACTTTCGAGCGCGCCGTTCTCCTGGCACACGATTCTGCAAGCGTTCAACTTGCGCGATCCAGACAATGCGTTCTGGTGGCTTCTTGCCGCTGCCGGTGTGGCATTGCTGCAGGCTCTGCGACGGCGCGAGGTCGGCGCGGCTCTCGTTTTGGCCGTTGCCATGGCTGCAGCGCTGCAAAGGTTGCGCTACCAGGGACTCTTCTCCATGGTGGTGATCGTGATTGGCGGCACATTGCTCGCCGAAGCTTTTACCGAACTTGACTCGCGTAAGCCGCGCCTCAGTGGAATGCGGGCCTGGGGTGCTGTCGCCGTGGTTGCGATCCTCTGCACAATTACAACGTTGCGCATCGCCGACCTGACTTCCAACCGCTACTATGTCGTCTCTGCCTCGACCATCGGCTTTGGCCCCGGCGAGTCGTGGTGGTTCCCCGAGCGCGCAGCGGCGTTCATCGAACGCGAGAGGCTGGCCGGCAACATCTTTCAGCCGTACAACCTTGGTGGATTTACGGCGCTTCGACTTGGTCCGAGCTACCTCGACTACATTGACGGACGCGGCGTCAGCGGTGCAGTCTCGGCCGAAGAGCAATCTCTTTTGTCGCAATCGCCGGATTCAGCTCTGTGGCAGCAGGTCGCCTCGCGCCGCAACATCAATGTGATCCTGCTCTCGCTGGCGCGCTATGGCGGACTCGGCATCTTCGACCTGAACGCCTTCTGCGGCGCCGCCGAATGGCGCCCCATTTATCTCGACGAAGTTTCGCTCGTGCTCATTCGCCGTACTGAGCAGAACGCGCCATGGATCGATCGTCTCGAACTCAGTTGTCAGAATGTGATATTCACGCCCCCGCCGAAGGCATCGCGCGCCGAGCTATATAACTTTTATGCCAACTCCGGTGCGGTGCTATACGCGCTGGCGCGCGATAGCGAGGCAGAGGTTGCCTGGCAGCACGCGCTTGAACTGGAAGTCGAAGATCCGAACATTCATTTGTTCCTCGCACAGCTCTACCAGCAACAGCAGCGGCCCGGGGATGCTGAACGTGAATACCGCGCCGCACTCTCCCGGCGGGAAAGCACAGCTGCATGGTACGCGCTTGGACGTTTGCTCGCCATGGAGCATCGCTACGCCGAGGCCGAGCAGGCGATAGGGAGCGCTGCCACGATGACGCCGACTCCGGCCAACCAGTACAAGGCTCTTGGACAAGTGCAGCTTCACCTGAACCCCGAACACGCCATCGCAAGTCTGCTTAAGGCCGAGCACGCTGGACCGGGTCCGGACGATCCAAGTCCTGCGGCGCGCGAGTTTCGCGCCCAGATTGCCGAGGGGCGCGGCCGCGCCTGGCTTGCACTGCACGATGCCAATCGGGCCACCACGTTCGTCGAGGAGTCAACGCGCCTTGCGCCGGAGCCGCAACGCTGGAGCCTTCTGGCCGACTGCTATACGGCGCAAGGGCGCTCGGTTGAAGCCGAACACGCGCGGGGCCGCGCGAGAGAACTGCCACCCGCGCAGTAGATCGGAGGCAAGAGGGCGGCGGAATCGGCTTCAGATTCCTTCCCATCGTCGCAACGCCAGCACTGCGTTGAGTCCGCCAAAGGCGAATGAGTTCGATAGCGCGAACTGAACCTGCCTTCGGCGTGCAACGTTCGGAATTACGTCAAGGTCGCAGTCTGGGCCGGCTTCGGTGAAGTTGGCGGTCGGCGGCAGAACTCCTTCGCGCAAGGCCATCAGAGTTGCGAATGCTTCCAAGGCTCCGGCGGCACCTAGCGCATGACCGTGCATGGATTTGGTTGAACTGATAGCCAGTCGTTCCGCGTGTGCGCCGAACAACTGGCGGATCGCGCGTGTCTCGGTCGCATCGTTGGCCACCGTTCCCGTGCCATGTGCGTTGATGTAGTCCACGTCTGTAGGCACGATCCGCGCATCGCCGAGCGCCGCCTTCATCGCCGAAGCAGGTCCTTCGACCGAGGGTTGGGTGATGTGTCCGGCATCGGCTGACATTCCAAATCCAACCACTTCGGCCAGCACCTTTGCGCCGCGCGCCACGGCTCGCTCCGCCACTTCCAGAAACAGCATTGCTCCGCCTTCGCCCAGCGTCAGCCCCTTACGGTTGCGTGAAAACGGACGGCAAATCTCAGGCGTGACTACCCGCATAGCCTCCCATGCCCGTAGAATTCCGGGGCTGAACGGCGCCTCGCTGCCGCCGCAGATTGCCGCCTCCACCGCACCCGAGCGCACCATCCAGAACGCCTGTCCAATTGCGTGGGTGGCCGAAGCGCAGGCCGTGGCGATGGTGAACGCTGGTCCGGTGATCCCCAACTCCATTGCGATCTGGCTGGCGCCAGCGTTGTACATGGTCAGCGGAATCGTGAACGGATGAGGGCGTGGCCGGCCCTCCTTGTAAATTGCAACGAAGCCGCGATCCAGACTCGTTTGCCCGCCCATGGAGGTTCCGGTAACCACCGCGATCCGCTCACTGGACAGGGCGCAAGGATTCTCGCGGGGTAAATTGGAGCCCAGATCGGAGCTCAGATCCAGTCCTGCTTCCCGCGCCGCTTGACTTGCCGCCACCACGGCAAACTGCGCGAAACGATCCATCAGGTCGCAGCGCGCCGATTCGAAATGATCCTCTGCCCGGAAACCGCGAACCTCGGCCCCGTTCTGGAAGCGAAGCTCACTTACATCCGTGGACTGGATCGGCGCAATCCCGGTGCGTCCCTCGCGCAGCGCGCCCCAGCACTCCTCCGCGTTCGCTCCCAGCGCACAGATGATTCCCGTACCCGTGACCACTACGCGCCGGCCAGGCTGCGTGGCCATTACGTTCAACTCTGTGCCCCGGATTGTTCCGCCAGTATCTGCTGCACTCCCGCGACCGCGCCGCGCACATCCTGGATCGTGCTCGCCGCCTCATCGGGTATCGATATTCCCAACTGCTCTTCCAGCGCGAACATCAGGTTCATCGCGTCCAGGCTGTCCATCGCGAGTTCTTTAAACGTGCTGTCGATCGTAATGCTTTCGACCGGAATCCTTTTGACTGTGGCGATCTGAGTTATCACCTTCGCCGTCAAAGCCTCGTCCATTCCAGCCCCCTTTTTGTTCGCGCGATAAACCGAACTCGCCAGTATATATGAACTCGCAATGTTGCAAGCGAGCTACCGGGAGACTGGGTCTGGCGCGCCTGGTGACTACATAGAGTTGTGGGCCGCGTTTGGTGTGGGCGCGACGACTCCCGAGGTCGAAGCTGCGGGACATCTTAGAAGCGTTCTCAGGGTTAAATAAGGCTACTTTGGTCTGGCATTCCCTGGGACTCTATGCCAGTATTCTAGTCAGAAACTCACATTACTCTAATCTTGGCTTCATTTGTTCCGGTCGACCGGTCCGGGATAAAGATACCCAGCAATGGGGATTATGCAATGCCTGTAAGTAACTGAATACATTGTGGTTGTGAACGTTTGCGGTTGGATTTTTATGTAGGAAGCGAGATTGTTGATGAAGGGTACAGGTTTTTTTTCTGCGCGTTGGGCTCTAATTGGTATGGTGCTTGTTCTGGGTGCAGTACCGGTTGTTTGGGCCCAGTCTAGTGCCACAATTGCTACCCTGAACGTTTCGTCCAACAACGTGTCCACGGGAACCGCCGTGACCCTGACCGCCTCGGTGGTGTCCGGGGTAACGCCGGTGACCGCCGGCCAAGTGTTGTTTTGCAAGGCTGGCGCGCTGTACTGCGAGGACTCGGCAATCATCGGCAGCGCATGGATGACGAAGTCGGGCACGGCTACCATTCACAGGGTTTTCAGTCTCGGAACACACAACATCCAGGCGGTATTCAAGGGAACAAATTCTTATGCTGCAAGCACCTCCGCAGCGACGGTTGTAAACGTCACTGGACCGCCTGTGGCGACCACCGCCACGATAAGTGCCACGGGCACAGGCGGCAACTATACGCTCACTGGAACGGTCACGACCGGCACTGCTGTGGTTCCGACAGGAAGCGTCTCGTTTATGGACGCCAGCAACGGCAACAGTTTGCTTGCGTCCGCAGCGCTTGGTGCGCCGCTGCTGACATCGAGTTATGCCAACTCGGCGGGACCAGCCGCAACCTCTTTCAATCAGACGATCGCGACCGGTGATTTTAACAACGACGGCAAACTGGATTATGTGGTTGCCAGCATGAAAAGTTCGGCTACCGCAACCATTGTGTTAGGCAACGGCGACGGAACCTTCACGGCGGGTGCGACCTATTCCGTGGGCGATTATCCGGACGGTGTAGTCGTAGCCGATTTCAATGGCGACGGAAATCTGGACATCGCGTTTTCGAATTCTGCGGCTAATGGCGTGACCATTTTGCTGGGCAACGGCGACGGTACATTCAGAAGCGCGGCGAGTCCGTCGGTAGGATATGCGGCCTCCATCGCAGTGGGCGATTTCAACGGGGACGGAATTCCGGATCTCGCAGTATCGAATAACGGTTATGACTACGCGGTAACTATTCTGTTGGGCAACGGCGACGGTACGTTCACGGCTGGCGCCAGCGTGTCAGTGCCACAGTGGTCGGCAATTCCGCAAGGAATGTTGGCCATGGACTTCAATGGCGACGGCAAAGCCGATCTTGCAGTCACAAGCTCAGACGGCTATACGCCCGCAAACTATGTGGTGACGATTCTGCTGGGCAATGGCGATGGAACGTTCACTACGGGCCGGACCTACACTACGGGCGCAACCGACCTGTCGATTGCAGGCGGCGATTTCAACGGAGATGGCATTCCCGACCTCGCCATCGCGAACTATGCCAGCAGCACGGTGACAATTTTGCTGGGCAATGGCGACGGAACGTTCAACCCTGGAGCTCCAGCAGTAACCGGAGCCGGGCCTATGGCGATTGTGGCCGGAGACTTCAATAACGACGGAAAACTGGACCTTGCTACAGCAAATTACGGCGCCAGCACGGTGACGATTCTGCTGGGTAACGGCGATGGAACCTTTACGGCCTCATCATCCTTGCCCGCGACGGGCCCCGGTCCCGACGGCATTGTGGCTGGCGACTTCACTGGTAATGGGCTGTTGGACTTTGTCACGGCAGATTATGATGCGACCACGGCATCGATTCTGTTGCAGGCTGTTACCTCCACGGCAACGGCGACGGCGAGTGGTGTGTCCATAACAGGAAATGGTGGAACACATAACGTTTTTGCAGTCTACAGCGGCGACAACAATCATTCTTCAAGTCAATCCACCACGATTGCTCTTGGTACCACCTCCCTGTCCGCGCAGACGATTAGCTTCCCGGATCCCGGGAGCCGGAGCTATGGCACTACGCTCACGTTGAGCGCAACGGCAAGTTCGGGTCTTCCCGTCAGTTTTGCGGTGACCTCTGGGCCTGCTACGCTAAGCGGCAGCAACACGCTGACCTTCACCGGGACAGGGCTGGTGACAGTCCGGGCGACGCAAGGCGGCAACAGCATCTACTCGGCGGCCACCGCGGTGAGCGTGAGCCTTACAGTAACCGCCGCTCCGCTGACAGTGACTGCCCTGAATCAATGGGGCGTCTTCGGCGCGCTTACTCCGCCGTTGACAGGCACACTTGTGGGCGTGATCGCCGGGGACGGGATCACGGCAAACTATTCGACCACGGCGATCCAAGGCTCACCGGTGGGGAGCTATCCGATCACCCCGGTGTTGAACGACCCGAACGGCAAACTGACCAACTATAGCGTTACGAGCATTCCTGCGATACTGACGATCGTGGCCGGGGTGACTCCTACACAGTCCTCGGTGAACTTCGGGACGGTAGCGGTTGGAGCCACGACCGGCAACACGTTGAGCTTGTCTTTCATAGTGCCGTACGGCCTCACGCTGGGATCTGTTACGTCCGTGACCGAGGGCGCGCCGAGTCTTGACTTCACCATCACGGGCGGCACCTGCGTCACAGGTACCACCGACGCGACCTGCACGGTACAGGTTCAGTTCTTGCCGTTAGCTCCCGGGGAACGGCAAGGCGCCTTGTTGTTCACAGACCAGAGTACCCCTGCCAACACGCTGCTTACGGATTGGGTGTATGGCGCCGGGACGGCGCCGCTGGTGTCATTTGCTCCAGGGACGATTAGCACGATGGCCTCTACACCGCTGAACTGGCCCGATGGCGTTGCGGTGGATGGAGCCGGCAATGTGTACGTCGCGGACTGGAACAACAACGCGATTCGCAAGGTGACGCCGGGCGGGATCATGACGACCGTTGCAGGCGGGAATGGGGGCGGATACAGCGGCGACGGCGGTCTGGCGACAAGTGCGCAAATCGACGGACCTGCCACCGTTAAGCTGGATGGCGCGGGCAATATGTACATCGCAGACTATTACAACAATGCGATTCGGAAGGTCACGCCGGGCGGCATCATTACGACGGTTGCGGGCGGTAAGGGCGCGGGTTACAGCGGTGACGGTGGCCCAGCCACCAGCGCACAAATCAACGGGCCGTGGGGTACGGCATCGGATGGGGCAGGCAATCTCTACATCGGGGACTCGACCAACAATGTAGTTCGCAAGGTTGCAACAGATGGGACGATGACGACTTACGCGGGCACCGGGTCGGCCGGCTATAGCGGCGACGGCTCGGCCGCTATCAGCGCGCAGTTTAACACCCCTCAGGTGGGCGCGACGGATGCAGCGGGCAATCTTTACCTCGTAGACTTTTATAACGACGTGGTTCGCAAAATTACGCCGGGCGGCGTGGTTACAACCGTTGCGGGCAACAATGCCTTGGGGCTTGGCCACAGCGGCGACGGCGGCCCGGCCACGAGCGCGCAACTTTACTACCCACAAATGGTGGCGGTAGATGCAGCGGGCGATCTCTATATTGCGGATACCGGCAACTTTCCCAGCATAGGCTCGGGCTACGGCGTCATTCGTAAGGTCACACCTAACGGCATCATCACGACGGTTGCAGGCAGCGCCAGTAACGGCTACAGCGGGGACGGGGGGCTGGCCACGAGCGCCCAACTGTACGGCCCGTGGGACGTTGCGGTGGACGCAGCGGGTAATATCTACATCGCGGACATGAATAACAACGCAGTCCGGAAGGTGAATGTCTCCACTGTGCCCGCGCTTATCTTTGCCAACGATTCTAGCCAGCCAGGCGCGGCGCAGGATGTCTCTGTACTGAACATCGGCTCAGCACCACTGACGGTCAGTTCCATCAGTACATCAGGGAATGTCTCCCTTGGCGGCGCTGATACCTCGTGCAGTTCAAGCAATCAGACGCTGGCTCCGGGAAGCAGCTGCGTGCTCGGCATCGAACTCACGACGACCGGCAGTGTCAGCGGCAGCGTGGTTCTTACCGATAACACGTTAGGCAGCATCGGCAGCACGCAGACGATCACTGTGCAGGGCAGCAGCTCGCCAGCTTCGCAGTCCATCATCCTCGTCGATCCAGGCACGCTGACTTATGGCGCAGCTCCGGTTCCGGTGGCCGCTGCAACGGTCAAATCGCCACTCGCGACGAGTGGACAATTAACTCAGCGAGGCCAGCGACCCAGAGCGGATATTGCGCCGCATGCAGCGCCGACTACCTTGAGCGCAACAGCAACATCCGGCCTTCCAGTGGACATCGCGGTGACCTCCGGCCCTGCGACGCTGAGTGGCGATGAGTTGGTCATCACCGGCGCCGGGACAGTGACGGTTCAGGCCACCCAAGCTGGCAACTCCCTGTACGCCGCCGCTGCTCCGGTCAGAATGACCTTGACCGTCAATCCGGCTCCGCTGACAGTGGTAGCCAACAATCAAAGCTTACCCTTCGGATCGCCGATTCCTGCACTAACCGGAACGCTCACTGGAGTAGTCGCTGGGGACGGAATCACCGCCAGCTACACGACGACGGCAACCTCGTCGTCGCAGCCCGGAAGGTACCAGATTACGCCAGTACTGAACGACCCGAACAGCCGTCTCGGCAACTATACGGTTACGGCCACCAGCGGAACGCTCACCATTGGACAGAATGCGACCGCAACAACCCTGCAAACGAGCGCAGCTGCCGTGATGTCACTGAGTGACGTAACGTTCACGGCCAAGGTCTCCGGCTTGACCAGCACAACAGCCGGGACCGTGAACTTCATGGATGGCAATACTGTACTGGGAACCGCAGCGCTCGATAACACGGGAACAGCCGCGTTAACCATTAACACGCTGGCCGCAGGTTCACACAGCATCACGGCCGTCTATGCCGGAAATGTCGATTTTGCGGGCAGCACCTCAATCGCGATCACCGAGGCAGTGCAGGACTTCAACTTCACGGCAACGTCAGTTTCGGCGACGGTGAACCCAGGAAGCACTGCGGTGTACACACTGCAACTGTCGCCTGCAAACGGCTCAACCTTGGCGGGTGCTGTAACTTTGGCATTAACGGGACTTCCGGCTGGTGCGACTTGCACCATATCGCCATCCACGATTGCGGCGGGTAGCGGCGCCACCACAGTAACGGTAAAGGTCAACACAGCCAGTCAGCAGGCAAGCAGCGGATTGCCCTCGCCTAGGGATCGCGGCGGATTCCCAAAGACGATGTTGCTGGCGTTGTCGCTGCCGTTTTTCGGCATGCAAAAACTGCGTCGTGCCCTGTTGATGAAGAAGTCTACGCTGATGCTCTTGACGTTGGTAGTGATGATGGCGGCGGGCATGACAGCGTGCGGCGGTGGCAGCAGTAGCAGTAGCAGTGGTGGTGGCGGCGGCGGTGGTAGCTCGCAACCGACAGCCGAGACCTACTACTCCATGACGCTGACTGGGACGAGCGGCGCGTTGCAGCACCCTATCTCTCTCAACCTGACGGTGCAGTAGAGGGCGACGATCCGTACAACAGAGAAAGCTTACGAGTCGCCGCCATCTCGGGCGAATACGAGTATGCCGTTTGCCGGGATTACGATCGTGCCGGAGGCGGGCAGATCGTGCATCGGAGCGCCATTTGCCCATATACCTCCTCCGTTCCCTGCCGCCCAGGGATTGACCCAGTTGTCGTACACGTCGCTGTTAAATACTTCCAGCCAACGTTCCGAAGCAGGGAATCCGATGTCATAGGACCAGAATGTGCTGTCGTTCAGGCTGACCACCACAACAACGTCGCGGCCGACGCCCTCGACCCACCGCTGAAACGCGACAATACGATTCTGATTGTGGACATGGAAAACATTGAGGCCCTCGCCGCGGAGAGCGGGTTGGCGATGCCGCAACGCGATCAGATCGCTGGTGAATCGGAGATGATTCACCATGCTCTGATCCGCGCCATTCAACCCATCCCACCAGATGTTGTCGCCTACGTTGGCGTTATCACTCCACGGCTTATCTTCAAGGAACTCCTGCCCCATGAAGATCATGGGAATGCCCGGTGCTGTCAGCACCAGTCCGACTGCGACGCGGCTGCGGCTGCGCGCGTACCAGGAGCGGTGATTGCTGGAATCTGCCAGCGCAGGAACTCTGGGCTGCCATGCGTGGCCGACCCACAAGATGTCATGATCCTCGACGTACTGCACGCACTGCCATCGTTGTGAAGCTGGGGTGAATTGCAACGCGGAACCGATCGAATCCATGTTCACAGATGCCGCGGCGCCGCCCGCACTCTGCCCAATCGCGCTGCGCACTGCATCTCGCAATCGATCATTCCACGTCGCGTTGAATCCCGCACCGCCGCTGGCCGTCGCAATCAAGACCATGCCATCCACCGGCCAATACTCGGAGATCAATGGGCCACAGGGTTGCAGGAAATGAAGCGTGTCGGTCATGTTCTGGCAGGTTGGCCAGCCACCATGACTATCCATATCGCTCACTTGGTCGAATCGAAACCCATCTACCCGGTATTCCTGGTAAAACATAGTGGCATTGTCGATCAGAAACTGTTTTACGTCGCTATTCCAATACGCGAATGCCTGGCCCGCCGAAACCGCTTGATCCGTGAAGTAAAGGCTGTTGTTCGGGTCTTCCCGCGGCATACGATCCATGAACCAAAGACTGTTGTCGTCAAAGCCGCCCCCGCCGTGGCCATAGACCACGTCGAAGAGAACCGCGATGCCGTAAACGTGGCAGAGATCGACCAACACCCGCAGTTGGTTCGCGGAGCCATTTAGTACGGCGCTGGACGGATATGCGGCCTGACCTCGCTGGTCCAGCAGAGAGTTCACGGCAGAGAAACATTGCGCCAGTCCGGAACTGTCAGCTTCGCCATATTCTTCTTCAGGACTGTAGAGATCGGTCCCGTTGTAGCCAAGAGTGGGATAATGGGCAGCTTCCGTCACTGGCAGTGGCTCAATGGCATTGACGCCGAGACTCGCCAGGTAGGGTAGTTTACTCACCACATCCAGAAAACGGCCATTGGGATTTCCGGTCGCAATCGAGAACGTTCCGACGTGAAGCTGGTAGACCACCAGGTCATTGAAGGCGGGCGGTCGGAAGCCGGTGTTGTGCCAGGGAAATAAAGACGGATCGCGCAGCACACAATTGCTGTCTGGAAACGCCGGCGTCGGAGTGAGTTCGCGGGCCCGTGGATCGCGCTTGTACCCCCGGCTGCCGAGGCCGTTCACATAGAAGAGGTATTGGTCTCCCTCCTTCAAGCCAGCAACGAAACCGGCCCAATGCCCACCCCCAATTTGCCTTAGCGGGATGCCTGCATTCTTTGGCCAGGCATTGAAATTTCCGCAAATGTAAACTGCGCTCGCGCGTGGCGCCCATACGCGGAAAGTGGCGCCCCCGGGGACCAGTGTGCCTCCCATCGGAATTTGTGCCAGATTTACGGGCGTACTGGACATGTCGACCTCCCTTCACAATGCTTGTCCAGACATTGTCTGTTCCGTATAGTATCGACAACTAGCGTTATCGTCTCGCCGATGTCTGAATTACGAGTTCACAAGTAAGCCCTTCAGATCTGCTGAACGCATCTGCTCGCTGCTTCGAGTAGCCGTACGCAAGTGCGCCTCCTCGGTTGTTGGGGTAAGCTATCGGAGGCGAGCTACCCCATGTCACCCCCATCGCTGCGGGCAGACGTTAACCGGGGGGCATCGCTGGTCACGTGTTGGAGAAATCTCGATGGACAAAATGGTCGAAATCGCGTTTGGGCACCGGCAGTTGGCGGTTTCTTTGCCGGACGGCACGCAGCCGACGATTATTCGCAAAGTCGCGCTGCCAAAATTGGTAAATCAACAGCGGGCGGTTCTCCGAGCCCTCGACCACCCTGTCTCGGCCAAACCTTTCGCAGCACTGGCCGCAGGACGGAAAAGTGCCTGCATCTTGATTTGCGACATCACCAGGCCTGTGCCAAACAAGCTATTTCTCCGCCCGATGATCGAGGCGCTGATGAACGGCGGCGTGTCCGCCGCGAACATCTCAGTGCTGGTGGCGACCGGGCTTCATCGTCCCAATGAAGGGGCCGAACTGGAAGAACTGGTTGGCGACCCATGGGTATTGAAGACTGTGCGCGTCGAAAACCACTTCGCCCGCAATGATGCCGACCATGTGGACCTGGGCCGCACCTCGCGCGGAACACCCGTAAAGATTGATCGGCGCTTCCTTGACGCCGATCTGCGCGTCGCCACCGGTTTGGTCGAACCGCATTTCATGGCTGGCTGGTCGGGAGGACGCAAGGTGATTGCCCCTGGCGTCGCGCATCATGAAACCATTCGCACGTTCCACGCCGCACGATTCATGGAGGATCCGTTAGCCGTTCAGTGCAACTTACTTGGCAACCCGCTCCATGAAGAGCAACTTGAAATCGTTGGCAAGATCGGCGAGATCTACGCGTTGAACACTGTTCTCGACGAAGACCGCGACCTCGTTTATGTGAACTTCGGCGAGGTGACTGCCAGCCACTTGGAGGCCGTTCAGTTCATCACCTCGGCAACCGCCGTTCCCGTGTCTCGGCGATTCAATACCGTGCTGACTTCGTCTGCCGGGTACCCGCTAGACAAGACCTACTATCAGACAGTCAAGGGGATGGTTACGCCTATGGATATTCTGGAGCCGGGCGGCACCCTAATCATTGCCTCGGAATGCTCGGAGGGTTTTGGATCAGCGGAGTTTCGAAGCTCCCAGGAGAAGCTGATAGAACTGGGGGCGGAGCGCTTCCTAGCCACATTGAAGGCGAAGTCCTTTGCTGAAATCGACGAATGGCAGACGGAAATGCAACTGAAGCCCATGCGTCTCGGCAATATCAAGCTCTATACCACCGGCCTCGATGGAGAGGAGCGGCGTATCACAGGCGTCGAGATGATCGAATCGGTTGAGGAAGCCGTTCGCCGGAGTATTGATGAGCATGAGGATCCCGCCGTCGCAGTGATTCCCGAAGGTCCCTATGTCATCCCAATTTTTGTGGGTCAAGCGGGCTAATCGCACGAAGATAGAAGTGCATAGCCGTATCGGTCGGAAAGTAGCGGGCGCAATGAAGCTCACGGCCTCGCAATTGGTTGCGAGGCCGTGAACTCGGGTTAGCCGCGGAGTCCGGCAGCGGCGAGCAGAACGCACACAGCCACACCCTCGACGGCCTTAGCAACCTCAGGCAATTCTGGAAATGTGGGGGCAATGCGAATCGTGCGGTCGTCGGGATCTTTCCCGTATGGATGCGTCGATCCGGCCGGCGTTAGCGCGACGCCTGCTTCTTTGGCGAGAGCAACGACCTTCTGGGCGCAGCCTTTGGGAACGTCGAGGCTGATGAAGTAGCCGCCTTTGGGACTGGTCCAGCTAACGTCGGGGACACCGGCAAGTTTCTCGTTGAAGATATCGAGCACCTTCTGGAACTTGGGCGCGATCAGCGCTTTATGCCGGTCCATCAACTGCAGAACTCCTGCCTCGTTCTTCAGGAAGCGAATATGGCGCAACTGGTTGGTCTTGTCTGGACCAATCGTCTGTATCGTTAGCCTGGCGAGGAGCCACTTTACGTTGTCCTTTGAGGAGGCAAACATGGCCAATCCGGCTCCGGCCAGCGTGATCTTGGAGGTGGACAGGAACATGAACGGACGGTTCGGATTTCCATGACGCGCGCACAGTTCCAGGATGTTTGCGATCTGGATGCGTTCGCTGGTCAGGTGATGTACGCCGTAGGCGTTGTCCCAGTAGAGCCGGAAGTCAGGGGCTGCGGTCTTCATCGCCGCCAAGCGCTCGACCACCGCATCGGAATAGGTTGTGCCGGTCGGATTGCTGTACTTGGGAACGCACCACATTCCCTTGATGGATGCGTCCTGCGCCACCAGGCGCTCAACTTCGTCCATGTCCGGACCATCTTCCTTGAGTGCGACCGGAATCATACGGATCCCGAACTCCTGGCAGATGGAGAAGTGCCGATCGTAGCCGGGCACGGGACACAGGAAAGAAATCTCTCCCTGCTTTGACCAGGGCGTGACGCTGTCGCATGTGCCTTTGAGTAACGCGAAGACCATGGTGTCATGCATCAGGGTGAGGCTGGAATTATTGGCAACGACGACCTGTTCGGCGGGTGCCCCTATAATTCCGGCGAATAATCTGCGTACTTCCGCTAGCCCCTGAAGTCCACCGTAATTGCGGCAATCGGTCGCGCCCTCGGCAAGATAGTCCGAAGAGCCAGGAAGTGACAGCATTTCGTTGCTTAACTCGAGCTGGGCCGAGGACGGTTTACCTCGCGTCAAATCGAGTTTGAGCCCCTTGGCTTTGAAAGCATCGTAGCTTTCCTGCAGTTGCTGGCTGACTGAGGTGACGCCCTGTGAATTTTGCTGAGTGGAGTTTGTCATTTTTAAGAATTCGACCATCCTTGTTAAGTTTGTATGGCGAGTTATGATTGCAGAGCCGATTAGAATCTGCCCGTCTTCCTATTATCAAGGATTTTTCGATGGCCCGTCAGGAAAAACGCGAAAACTGGAGTCCGTCATCGATAGATGGCCATCTCGGATGAAATGCTCGAGCCGATTCCGTCAATCTCAGCCCCGCATCGCCCGCAGCCCTTTTTCGAGGTCCGCAATCAGGTCCGCGGAGCTTTCCAACCCGATGTTCAGGCGCACAATGCGGTCACCGTAATCGGTGCGATTGCGCACTCTGCGCGTATCGTAGGCCACAGCCAGACTGGCCACGCCGCCCCAGCTATAGCCGATCTTGAACAACGCCAGCGCGTCCACGAAGACCCTCACCTGCGCGCCCGTGAACTCCGGTTTTATCACAAGCGAAAACAGTCCCGAAGAGCCGGTGAAATCCCGCTTCCAAAAGTCATGCCCCGGGCATGATTCCAGTGCCGGATGCAGCACGGTCTGCACCTCGGGCCGGCCGGCCAGCCAGCGTGCAATCTCCAGTGCCGACTGCTCCACGTGCTTCAGGCGCACCGCCAGCGTCGTGATTCCGCGCAGCGCCAAGCTACAGTCATCGGGAGAGACGGTGAGACCAAGTCGTGCGCGTACCTCGCCAAGCCTTTCCAGGTGTTTGGCGCTGCGCACCGTTACCGAGCCCATCAGCAGGTCGCTGTGCCCTCCTATGTATTTCGTCGCTGCCTGCATCGAGACATCCACGCCGTGATCAAAGGCCCGGAAGTGCACTCCCGCAGACCAGGTATTGTCGAGGGCCACCGGAACGCCGCGATCGCGCGCGGCCGCGCAGATGGCAGGGACATCCTGCACCTCCATTGTGATCGAGCCCGGACTCTCAGTCCACACCAGGTGGGTATTGGGGCGAAAGTGCTCCGCGATGCTGCCGCCAATCTCCGGCGGATAGAACGAGGACTCGACACCGAAGCGTTGTAGCAGTTTCACGGCCAGCACGCGATTCGGGCTGTAGACGTTTTCAGGGATCAGCACATGGCTTCCGGCCGAGAGAAAAGCTAGGTCCACTACGCCGATTGCAGCCAGTCCGCTCGGGGTAAGCAGAGTGCGCGCGCCGCCTTCCAACTCCGCAATACGCGCCGCCAACTCCAGCGTGGTCGGCGTACCGTGCAAGCCGTAAGCGTAACCCAGTTCTTCCTGGTTCCACTCCGTGTGCGCCGAAGAGGTATCCGGAAAGACGACGGTTGAGCCGCGATAGACGGGCGAAGCCAACGACTCAAAGCCTTCGGGAACTTTCGCATCGGTATGGATCAGTTTCGTCTTCCAGTCTTTCGTCATAGCAACCTGTTCTCGGAGCGCGAGCACGAACTCGCGCAATTCGCTTGTGCGTTGGTGATTTTACTCCATGCTCCACAAGTGAGCAGGGGTGCGGCGCTAGCCGAGCTGATATCCAATAAGAGTGGCAAGGATAACGAAAATCAGCACACGAGGGGGACCCGCGCGGGAGTTCGAGATTTCGACGGCAAGCAAGTAAGAGAGATGCTGCACAGGGTACGTGCTTATCCACGATCAAATTCTGAGAATCGGCTTCTGGCGGCAAAGATCGATTGTTCAGCGTGTCTGGCTCGACTCTGACTTCAAAAAAGCTGGTTTCGTGCCTAAGTGCGAACCAGATATTCCGTTGTCCGGGCGGATTGGGAACTTAGCCGGAAGTTCCTGCAGAGAGGGGGCTAAAGGCTCGCGCCGTGCCGTGCATCTCGGAGTAAGGCCCTCTCATCACAGCTGAGCAAATGTGCGGGAGGCTTTTTATGAGGTGGATAAATCCGATAGCAATTGCGGGTCTTCTGCTTATGCTTTTCGTGTCTGGGGCCGCTCAAACCTTGACCATTGGGTTCACTGTATCGCGAACGGGAAGTTTGAACGTCGACTCCCTTGAACAACTGCGAGGAGCTGAACTCTGGCGCGACCAGGTCAATGCCGCTGGTGGCCTGAAGGCAGGCGGCAAGAGTTACCAAGTAAAGTTCGTGAACTACGATGATGAGTCAAATGCGCAGAGAGTGCAGCAACTGTATACGCGGATGATTTTGCAGGACAGAGCAGATTTTCTGCTAAGCCCATATTCGTCAGGCTTGACTGCGACTGCGGCGGTCGTCAGCGAACAGAACGGAAAGATCATGATCACGTCGGGAGCGGCAGAGGGCAAAACTTATACTCTTGGCAACAAGTACCTGTTCCAGATGTTCACGCCTGCCAATGAATATCTGACTAGCGCACTGGATGTGCTGAAAGCAAAAGATCCGAGATGCCGACTGGCGTTCGTTTATGCGGACGATAGTTTTTCGAATGCAGTCGTGAATGCAGCCAAAGTTTACGCTCAGAAGATCGGCCTGAATGTGGTTTTCGCTGAGGCCTACGCTCCTAATACCACTGATTTCGGCCCGATCATAGACAAGGTGGTCTCATCAAATGCAACCGCTCTGGCCGGTGGAGGCCACTACGCGGACGGATCAACCCTGGCGAGACAACTCTACGGCCAGAAGGCAAGCATCAAGTTTCTATCGCTACTGGTCGCGCCGGATAGTCCGCAGTTTGCGCAAATTGGTGACTCTGCATACGGAGTGACGGTCCCATCTCAGTGGGAGCCTGAGTCGACGTTTAAGCCGCAAATTGGGCCAACCGGAGCGGAGTTCGCAAAGCTGTACCAAGCCAAGTACAACGCGCTTCCGAGCTACGAATCGGCGGGGGGATATGCCGCAGGGCTAGTTCTGCAGCACGCGATCGAACAGGCGGGCTCAGTAGATACTGCCAAGGTTGCGAACGCGATGAACGCTACCGACCTGATCACTTTCTTCGGCCAGTCCAGGTTTGCCACTGCAGCAAATCAGCATGGACTGCAGATTGGACACACGATGGTTCTTGCGCAGTGGCAGAAAGACAAGTCAGGAAAACTGGAAAAGCAAGTCGTCTGGCCGGACGCAGTAAAAACTGCCGGCATTGTGTTTCCACTTGAGCATGGGAGTGCAGCGCTGGCAGGGAGATAACTTTTAGCACTGTTTGTCAAGGTTAGCGGCATGTTCGGAGTGTTGGCCTCGATGTTCGATGGCCTGCTGGTCGGCTGCGTGTATGGCTTGGCAGCGATGGGTCTAAGTCTGGTTTGGGGCGTCATGAACGTCATCAATCTTGCGCATGGCGTCATGATTGCCTTCGGCATGTTTGGTCTTTATTTTTTGTTCATCGGTGATCACATCAATCCTTATGTGCTGCTGTTGCCCGTCGTTATCGCCGGATTCATCTCCGGCATACTGATCTACTGGGTTGCGGTTCATCGTGTAATCGGCCGACCTATCTTGACCAGCCTGCTCTCAACTTTTGCGGTGAACATGATCCTAGTCGGTCTGGGCACGACTCTTTGGAGCACCAGTCCGTACAATGTGGATTTTGCGCTGCCTGGAATTACCCTCGGACCTTACACCTTCACCGGCGGCCATATCGCAGCTGCAATCAGCGCTGTGATCATTGCGATAGGATTGGAGGCTTTCCTCTACTATACCCGGTTGGGAATGGCCGTTCGCGCGGTTGCCGATAATCGAGACGCGGCTGAATTGATGGGGATTTCATCTGCGCGCATTCTGATGGTGTCGTTCGGATTGGGTGTTGCGCTAGCTGCAGCTTCAGGTGGACTCATTGCCACGCTCTTTCCATTCACGGTGCTTTCCGGCGAAGCCTACCAATTGAAAAGCTTTGTGGTTACTGTGCTCGCCGGGTTAGGCAAACCTATGGGCACGTTGGTCGCTGGCATCTTGCTCGGATTACTCGAGGGGGCAGTTACACCGTTCATCGCGATTAGCTGGATTCCCTTGATCGAGTTTGTTTTTTTTGTGGTGGTGCTGGTTCTGTTTCCGAATGGAATTATTGGGAGGGCTGTCTGATGCTAAAGCGGCCCTTCTTCTGGGTGATTGTGGGCGTCACGTTAGCGTTTGCAATTCTGCCTCTGGCAACCGGCAACGCCAATCTTCGTGAAAGTCTCAATATCGTGGCGGTTGCCGTTGCACTGGCAAGCAACGTGAACCTGATGATCGGCTATACCGGATACGTCAACTTCGGCAACGTCATCTTCTACGGGTTGGGCGGCTACATTGGGCTTTATCTCAGCATCGTGCAGGGATGGCCGCTCATCGCCGCAGCCATAGTTGCTGGTGTTGCGGTCAGCTTGTTCACCCTTATATTCGGTATGTCGATTTTGCGGCTGAGGGGGGCTTACTTTGCGTTGGCCACCATCGGCATTCTGGAAGCAGTGAAAGCATTCGTCTCTAACTTTAATCCATGGGGACGCGCCGCGGGCTTGTACGTACCCATGGACGCATATCAATCACTCGGCGGACCAATGCGGGCTGTTTGGATTAGTTATCTGCTGATCGTCGCAGTTATGGGAAGTTCGCTGTTATTGAGCCTCTTTATCAAAAACTCGAAATTCGGCCTGGGACTTTTCGCTATCCGCGAAGACGAAGACGCAGCCGCTGTTCTCGGCGTGAATGCGACGCTCTACAAGGCTGTCGTTTACAGCGTATCCGCGTTCCTTCCGGCGGTTATTGGAGCACTTATTTTTTTCAAGAGCGGAATGATCGATCCGGGTGGTGCTTTTGATCTGACGCTTTCAATTGAAGCGATCGTAATGATGCTGTTGGGCGGGCGGGGCACCGTTACTGGCGCTGCTCTTGGGGCAGCAGTCTACGAGCAGCTTCGAGGATACTTGCTGACCTCGGAAAGCTTTTCGAAGTTTCACTTGGTGATTGCAGGAGGACTGCTACTAGTAATCATCCTCTTTGCTCCGGAGGGATTTGTAGGGGGCTTCTATCGCTTGCTGCCGCGTGCCCGGAGGGTGCTTGAGTGAACGCGCTGACGAAGGCTCTGCTGATGGTGCGCGGGGTAAGCAAAAGCTTTGGAGGCCTGCTCGCGGTAAACAACGTAAGTTTCGAGATCGGCGAAGGCGAAATCCTCGGACTCATCGGACCAAATGGTGCAGGCAAAACGACGCTGTTCAACCTGGTCAATGGTGTTTTCAATCCCGACCAGGGAAGCATCATCTTTGGCGATCATGACATCACAGGATGGCCCGCGGATAAAATTGCCAGGCATGGTCTTGCGCGCACACACCAGATTGTGAGACCGCTGAGCGAGTTGACCGTGCTCGACAATGTGATGGTCGGCGCATGTTTTGGGTCAGAGCATTTGCCGCTCAGGTTAGCTCGTGAGGTAGCTCTGAAAGTGCTGGACGAAGTCGGCCTTGCCAGCCGTAGGGATGCTCTCGCAAGCGAACTAACAATAGCAGGGAAGAAGCGCATGGAGGTTGCGCGTTCCCTGGCCGCAGGGCCAAAGCTGATCTTGCTGGATGAGGTGCTGGCCGGATTGAATCCGACGGAAGTCACTTATATGATCGGAATTGTCCGATCCATCCGCGCGCGTGGAACTTCCGTTTTTATGATTGAGCACCTGATGCATGCGATTATGAATTTGTCGGATCGTATCATCGTCCTGAACTTCGGCGAGAAGATTGCCGAAGGCACGTCAGCCGAAATAGGATGCGACCCGCAGGTCCTGGAAGCCTATCTTGGCGACCCGAACATCGCCGAGAGGCTGATGGAGAAGGGCTGATGGACGTTCTGGTTGAATTGCAGGCACTTGATTCCGGCTATGGGGAAGTTCAAGTTCTCTGGGGAATTTCACTAAAGATTTGCGCCGGGCAGTTCACCACCATACTTGGCGCAAACGGGGCGGGGAAGACCACCACCCTCCGCTCCATTATGGGTACCATTCGCCCATGGGGAGGAAGAGTTCTTCTCCACGGAGAGGACGTCTCCCGCCTGCCGCCCCATTCCAAGGCACAACGCGGGTTGGTGCTTGTACCTGAAGGACGGCAACTATTCGGTCAGCTTACGGTGGAAGAAAACCTCAGGCTGGGAGCGTATTCGCCGCGCGCGCGTTGCCGTATGAAGGTAAACATGGCGCGCGTTTTCGAGTTGTTTCACCGTCTCGAACAGCGCCGCCGTCAAAAGTCGGCGACCCTTTCCGGAGGCGAGCAGCAGATGCTCGCTGTTGGCCGCGGCCTGATGGCAGAGCCGGAAGTATTGATGATCGACGAGCTTTCCTTGGGCTTAGCACCAGTAACCTCGCAGCAACTCTTCCTGGACCTAAAGAGCCTAAAGCAGCAGGGAATGACCATCGTACTGGTCGAGCAGAATATTCATTTGGCGCTTGCGTTAAGCGACTACGCCTACGTCCTTGCGGAGGGGCGTGTGCAGATCGAAGGCCCTGCTCGCGAAGTTGCCAATATGGACGAGGTCCGCAGGGCATACCTCGGGGTATGAGAGGAGGCTCCGCGCGTGGCGGTCAAGGCCTTTGTCCTCGAGTTTTGCTACAATTTGGCTCTTGAGCGCCACCCGAACTCACAACTATGACTAGTCATCACGCCGCCGATAGCAATGTCCGTTGGGATTTGACCTTCATATACTCCGACATCACTGATCCGCAAATTGATCTGGACCTCGCGGTATTCACGAAGCAAGCGCAGCAATTCAGCTTGAATTACAAAGGAAAGCTGGCCGATAAGCTGGGAGCGGCGCTTTCAGACTATTCAGAGCTGGACATGCTTGGGGGAAAGATCATGGTCTATCTCTCTCTCCAGCAGAGTTTGGACGTGACGAATGAGGTGGTGAAGGCGAAGATCGCCGAAGCGCAACGGAAGATGAGCCAAATTCAGGGCGAGTATTTGACGTTCTTCGAATTGGAGTTGGTTGCACTCGACGACGCAATACTTGAGAAGTGGTACGCAAGCGAAGTGGTAGTCCAAAGGCATCGGCCGTGGATAGAGCATCAGCGAGTGTTCAAACCGCACTTCTTGAGCGAAGCCGTGGAAGCTGCTCTTACGAAGCGCGCTCCGTTTGGCCCGTCCTCGTGGGACGAGTTTTTTGACGAATGCGAGGCGGATCTTCGATTCGACCACAAGGGATTAGACCCCAAGGCCGAGACGAAGAACCTGACCGAGATGCTGGACATTCTCACGAATTCGAAAGATGCAGCTTTTCGCGCGGAAGTGCAGAAGAAGATCAATGATGGCCTGGGGGGATATTTCGCCAAATATTCAGCGCAGACGCTCTATGTGATCGTCGGCAAGGCCGCCGTGGAGGGCAAGGAACGTCATTACCGCCATCCGATGGAATCGAGGAATAAGGAGAACCGCATTCCTGACGCGGTCGTCGATGCGCTGCACAATGCCGTAAAGAACGTAGCAGGGCCGCTCGCTCGCCGTTACTATCGTCTCAAGGCCGACTTGCTCGGCATGAAAACGCTTGGATGGAGCGATCGCAATGCGCCGTTGCCGTTCGCCGATACCACAGTCGTGCCGTATGACAACGCAATCTCCATTGTTGTTTCGGCGTATGAAAGTTTTAGCCCTACGCTTAGCGGCATTATTCAGGATTTCATTGCATCCAAACGCATCGACGTTCCTGCGACCGTAGGCAAACGCGGCGGGGCCTTTAATTGTTCTTTTGTGCTGCCCGGAAACCGGCCGCAATCATTCACGTTTTTGAATTACCTGGGTTCGAATCACGATGTGATGACACTCGCACATGAACTTGGCCACGGTGTTCATGGCATCTTGGCCGGCAAAGCGCAGGGGCCGCTCATGTTCCATCCGCCAATTGCGTACTGCGAGACGGCTTCAGTCTTCGGCGAAATGACGACATTCAGTTTTCTGAGAAAGCAGCTTGCTGAAAAGGGCGATAATTCAGCGCTACTTGCTTTGATAACCAGAAAGATTGAAGGAATGCTGAACACCGTTGTGCGGCAGATTGGGTTTTCGAATTTTGAACGCCGCATACACGGCATGAATGCGGAATATAAGGAATGGAATGACCCAAGGAAACTTTCCGTGGAAGATCTGGATGCATTGTGGCTCACTACTGCAAAAGAGCTATACGGAGAAGATGGCGAGGTGTTCACTTATGAAAACAGCAACCATCTCTGGTCGTATATTTCGCATTTTCATCGACCGTTTTACGTTTACGGTTATGCGTTTGGGGAACTCTTGACGCAGAGCTTGTATGCCCAGCAATTGCGCCTTGGCAGCCAGTTTGAACCGCTCTATCTCGACCTGCTACGTTCCGGTGCGACGAAAAGCGTGTTCGAGCTCCTCCAACCGTTCGGCCTCAATCCTACCGAAGAAACCTTTTGGGGTGACGGCATCCGCGTGAGCTTGGAGGCGATGATCTCGGAAGCGGAGAAACTAGCATCCATCCAAATGCCTGCTGATTTGGAATAGCCTGTCGGAATACTGCTTTGCGGTAGCAGCCAGGGGCGGCGGCGAAGCGATTCAGCTATGGAACATTCGTTAAAGAGTTCCGTGGGACTCGAAATTGCTAACCTTTTTCTAAATGACGCGTCTATCAAGTAACCTTCTAAACGAACTTCAGGGCTAGTTCCCCGCCTTGGGCTGAAGATTGTGTTGGACAGAAACGAGTGAGCACAATGGGTGTGTTCCAGAAAGAGAACTTCACGATGGCTCCAATCAATTTGAAAGTCGCCAACCCCGCTTCCAAGGTCAAGGGCCCTATTCGTTGCCACAAGTGCCAATTGAAGTGCGTCGATGCCGCGCACTACCTGAGCCACAACTGTGAACCCAAGCCCTCTTTGTTGCGAGCCTAAGCCGTCCTCTGATTGGTTTGCGTGCTGTTCGGGTGAACTTCAAGAGTCCCCGCAGCGGCGCGCGTGCAAGGCTGTCCACAGCCAGCCTTCAACTAAACCTCTGTTATCGCTTTTTGTCCACGCCGGAATCTTGGCCGAACTCGTGAATGAACCTTTTGTTAGCGCGCTCGCTAACGTACTCGTAAGCTGTTCGTCTAACCAGCACGTAAGGGTGTTAGGATCTGCGCTCTGCAGCATGGAGATCTCTGAGCATGTCGGAGAAGACGGTAGTCGATGGTACTCACGTTATAAACTTCAATGCGGCTGTCTACGGACTTAGTGCTATCAGGAAGGCCGCGTACAAGTTTCGGGGAGATTTGTGTATCCTCGTTGAACAACACGGCGATTCAAATGAAGTCTGGCTGATGCCGAATGCAGGCTGCAAGCCTGCGAGTACATTCGTGAGCGAGTTTTGCACCGAGGTGCTTGATCAAGAACTTCGGGAGAGGGTCACTGCCGAAATTGTTGGTCTTCGCGACCTTTTGCTGGCTGGGGTGTTTCCAAAGACGTTTCGCGTGGACTTTGCGTCGGCAGTCGGAGTACAGGCGGCGTTTAACTAAACCTCCTTTAAGTCGCTCTCGGTTGCTCCTCACAGCGCGGCGCCTACGTCTCCGGAAAGAGATGCACGAGCAGAGGTAACGAAAGCCCGCCGTGGAGATCGCCGCGGCGAGTAGCGGCTGTTATAGCGGCACGTGCCAGCGTTAGAGACACCCTGGCCCTTCAGCCGACCCGTCGGTAATACCAGTTCCAGCATCTCTATTCCGGCCAGTTGCGTTGCTGAAACGCGCGATGAAGAGGAAACGCGGGTCGAAACTGCAGAGAGCCACGGTCGTGTCCCCTAATGATTCGTAGAGCACCCTCGATGAGAGTCAGCGCGCTTCTTGTGCTGTTACCGGAAGCGCTCGCATTGGGGATAAGGTCAGCAGCGAAAGCACTGGATCCTCTCGGACTCCAGGTGCATGCCCACGTCTGACTCCGGTGTGCGCAGGCCAGAGTCAAATCAATCGCCTGATTCCGCTGCCCTTTGTTGGGCGAGTTATTCATTCTGTATCCCTACCAGAGTTGTTCTTACCGGATGCACCTGGGGGCGCGGCCGACAAGGCCTTTTTGTCGATCCACTGCACTGGCATCATGCGGTCAGTGCGTGTGCAACTTGCGCCGGCACTGCAATGTACTTGCGCCAGCACTGCTCTGGGCATAAAGTAACGCGGATGTTCGTCGGGTATCGCTTCAGAAACACTGGCGGCTTATCAAATCCCAAACCTTACTGCCGAAACGGTGACACGTGGATCATGAAGAACATTGTCGAGGTGCTGAAGCAAAAAGAAGCGGAGTTGCGGCAAGTCCAGGCCGATGTTGAGGCGTTGCGCGCTGCCGTTCGACTTCTGTCAGAGGACGGCGACAACTCTGAAAGCTCGTTGGCGCCAACCGGAACTTCATCGGAATCACGCTTAAGGGAGATAAAGATGGTTTCCGATACGACACGTCAGTTTCCTTAATAGACCAGGTCGGGAATCGTTATGAAGCTGTCGCACGCCAGCGCAGAGCAGCGTCGCGAAAAGCGCGACGAATTCCTCGCGGGCCAATTGTTTGTTGTTGACCTGATCGGGAAGACGCTCGGCCCAAAAACTCACGGCATCGTTCTGAACATCAGCAAAGGTGGCATGGCGGTCCAGACAGTCCGCCCGCTTGCACTGGGGTCCGTTGCGGAAATCAGTGTCTCTTTTCCCCGAGCCCCGTTGTCGATCGGGCCAGGTGTGGTGGCATGGCAAAAGCAGGGGGGACTTGTCGGTATTCGCTTCTTGACGGCACCGCGGTCCCCTTTGCCGGAACTGCGCCAAAGCGGGCTGCGAGATTTGTCGGCCCAGAGGTTCGATTCCGCGCTGCCACTGTTTTACTGCCGAAATAAGGCCAGCACCAACGCCTTCGAGACGACCTTGCACCTGTTCGCTTGCTGTGCCATGACTCTGAGCGGTGCGAACGGGGTTGCAATTGCGCTTGGAAACAGCAACGGCATGGAATGCCGCGCAAGTGTTGGAAGTGCTCCAGAGGTGCGAACACAGCTTCGTCCGGATAGTGGGATTTCCGGCCACAGCATGCGCACAAGCGCGGTCATCATTTGCAATGACGCCTTCTCGGATTCACGCGTCAACATAGCGGCCGCTCGGCAGATGGACGTACGTTCAATTGCCATTGTTCCCATCACCGTGACGGAGAACGTCGTGGGATTGTTGGAGGTGTTCTCACGAGATACAAACCATTTCGACGACAGCAATGTTCAACAACTGCTGCCGTTTGTGAATGCTTTGGCCGAAGCGATCAAAGAAGAGACGGCCAACAACACTGGTGACGAACCTGACGAACGTGCACCTGCAGCGGTTGGTGCGATCGAGGCTGTCGAAACGGCGGCACCAGTCGAAACACAGATTGCGGCCTTGTCGCAATTCAATAGATACCAGGGGATCGTAATTGCGGGCGGCGTCGCGGCTGTATTGCTGGTATTCATTGTCGCGATGGCTCTGCTGTCCTCCCGGTACCGAACCAAGTCTCCGGAAATTAGCAACTTCGCAATCAGCACGCATAAAGCCCAGTCGCCCAGCGCGGGGGCTACCCAACAGGGTGCGGCATCGACCGCCAAGCCCGAGATTAGTTTCAATCCCCAGTTGATAGAACAGAAAGTGGGAGCCACCTTTGGCGTGAACGTAGTTATGAAAGGCGCAGAGAACATCTCGTCCGCCCCGATGCAGATTCATTACGACCCAGAGAAATTGCAAGTAATTACGGTTTCTAGCGGCGGGTTGCTCAACCGCGATGGACAGGCTGCGACGATGGTTCACCGTGTTGATTCGTCGGTTGGCAGGATTGATATTTCCATTGCGCGACCGTTGTCTGTGCCCGGAATTTCCGGCGACGGGGTTGTTTTTACTCTGATGTTCGTGAGCAAAGCTTCAGGTCGTTCGACATTGCGCATTGATCAGACTGGATTGCGAGACACTTCGACGAAAGCAGTGCCCGTAAGTACTTCCGAGGCCATCGTTACTATCTCCAAGTCCACAACCCCTGCAGGGAACGATACTGACCAGGACACTGCGGAAGTTCGGACACCGCCCCCGCCATCGACGGCAGAACCATCTAGAAGCACCATGCCCGAGGAATCCGCAACTCGGACTGAAGCAAACAGAGGCGCGGAGGCAATCCCGATCCCACCACTGGCATCGCTGGTTGTGGACGGTGCACCTGGGACACAGGTCTTCGTCGATGCCCAGGCACCCGCAACACTCGGAACCGACGGCAGCGTGAGAATCCAAAACCTCTCTCCAGGGCTGCATCATCTTCGTTTCACCCTCCAGGGATTCCGGGAGCGCGATGAGTCCGTTGACGTGTTGCCAGGGAAGACGCTCGCGATCAGCGGTATTCTTCTGCTGCCGCTTGAACCATCCTTGATGAGCACTGGAAAAGCTCCGGTTGCGATTGCCCCTGCGATTGCTCTCGTACCTCGATCGCCAGTCGTTCCGAGCTTCGTATTGGATCGCACGTTCAAGGGTCATACAAACTGGGTGACCGCCGTAGCCTTCAGTGCCGATGGAAAGCGTCTCGTCTCCGGCAGTTGGGATCAGTCTGTCAAAGTATGGGATGTTGCTACCGGACAGATGTTAAACACAATCGCTAGCAAGGTCACTGGAATTCAAGCATCGGCCGTAAGTCACAACGGACAGTTGATAGCTGCAGAAGACGCCTCCGACAACATAAGGATCTGGAGCGCGACTACAGGCGAAGAGATTCGGACTCTAAAAGGAGACAGGTCTCCATTGGACGCAAGCTGGGTGTTCTCCATCGCGTTCAGTCCCGATGACAGTCTTCTCGCGGCGGCGCTCGACAGCAAGACCGTACGACTATGGGATGTGAATTCAGGACGTGCAGTTCGTGATTTCACAGGCAACTCCCGAGGGTTCATCTATGCCGCATTCAGCCCGGATGGACGATGGCTTGCAACCGGAGGCGATACCAAAACCATCGAAATCCTAGATGTTGCCACGGGGAAAGTTTCGAAAACTCTGAAGGGTCACAAAAAAGACGTTTACGCCGTTGCTTTCAGTCCGGACGGGCGATGGCTCGCATCGGCCGGTAGAGACAAAACTGTGAAAGTCTGGGAGCTAGCTACTGGACGCGAAGTCCACACCCTGACCGGGCACGAAAATTCGGTGACGGGCCTCGCATTTAGCCCGAATGGTCGATGGCTGGCAACCAGCAGCTGGGATAAGACAGTCAGGGTCTGGGATGTCGAGTCCGGAAGTGAGGTTCAGACACTTACGGGGCACACACATCAGATTTATTCGCTTGCGTTCGATTCCCGCGGCGGGTGGCTCGCAACGGGCAGTGCAGATGGGACGATTAAGCTCTGGCGGCTCCGAAAAGAAATTGATATTTCTGTTCTTGGCGAGGAGAAGAGCACGAGCGCGACTGCTTCAGTGGCGCCTGCGGGCCGTCCACAATAGTTGTCCACAATAGGAGTTCTACTGTGTGGAGTAAAATTCCTGTTCCCAGTATTCGAAGCCAACCATCCGGTCGCAAGAGAGCGTGGAGGTCTTCGCTCTTCTTCGCTTTTGTATTGTGTATTGGCCCGCGCTCTGCTGCAGGGCAGGCGCTAAACTGGGAGGGACAGACTGGCGTTTTTGTGACGCCGCTGGCGTATGTTGCGCCTTCGCCCGACAGAGGTCTGGCTGCGCCGATTATCGCATATCACTATCTTGATGCTGGTAAGGTTCTCGGCGGATTTCACCAACTCTCCATCACGGATTCGGCATTTCACCACATCGAGTTTGGATACACCCGCGACTTTCATCAAGACGGCAGTACAAGTGGTCTTAGCAATCTATGGGGCGACGGCTTCAACACGTTTCACGCAAAGCTTAACTTCCTTTCAGAAAACATCGCAGGGATTCACTGGATGCCCGCGCTTTCCACCGGGTTTGTCGTGCGCAGCCAGGTACACAACGTGGGCGGCATCCTTGAAAGCCAGAACACTACAAATGAGGATTTTTACGTAGTTGCGACCAAGACTGTTACCAGGTTTCGCAAGCTTCCCTTGGTATTTGACTTTGGCTGCAAGGCGACCAACGCATCGTTGTTGGGTTTGGCAGGGAATGCTCCTGGCTATTCGGGGCGCCTATTCGGTGCGGCGGCGTTTGTGCTGAAGGGGCCGGCGAGAAGTTCGGTGTTCTTTGCCGCCGAAGTTTTGCAGCAGCCGCGACGCGTGGATGGTCTTCCTTCGGCGGTCATGCCGACCACTTTGACTTATGCAATTCGCATCGTGCCGTCGGGCGCCTTTCCATCAATTCACCATGGCTGGGGTGAGGAACACCCAAGGCTGAACTTTGACATTGGAGTCGCTCAAATCGCGGGAACAGTCACGCCTGGACTGAATCTAGATGTTCGGCATCAACTCGCGATTGGTGTCTCCTACCAGTTCTAGACCTCGACCCGAGATGAGTCCACTACAGAATCGTTAGCTGCCAGCAATTCTCGTTCTCTTCACCAGGAGATATCCACCACTTGCCGGATGTAGAACGGTGCCACGCTATATTTGACCTTTCCTGGTGAGACTTCCAGAGCCTTGTCAACGAGGTCGCGCATCTCGCGCGTCGTATAGGACCGGCGTAGCGAGGTGATTCCGTCCCGAGCCGTGAGGCTGCCGAGAAGAGGGTAGACAAAGATGCGAAACAACGCCAAGGGAAGCCAATGGCGAACGGGGTCAAGAAGGATGAAGCGGCGGCAGGAATGGGAGACATTTCGAATCAACCGGATGAGGTCGGCTTCCGAGAGATGGTGCGCCATGCAGACCGCGATCGCAACCTCGGCACGAGGCAGCGAGCCGGTGACCGCATTGCCGGTGAGGATCGTGACCGGTGCATTGGTCGGGGCAGGACACAGATCGAATCCGACGACCTCCGCGCCGAGTTGCCGACGAATCTGCTGGAGAAGAGCGCCGTGGCCGCAACCGATGTCCAGCACACTGTGGACAGGAATCGGATCGCGGCGAAGCATCCGTAAGATCGCCGATGTGTTACCGAGCCACCGATGCGTACGCTGAAGTTCTTCATAGGCCCGGGCTCTCACAGGTTCGGGAACTGTAGGATCATCAAGAATCTCGAGGTCGGCGCTACGATTCGGCAGCCTAAGGTGAACCAATCTAGACGGGACCTCCAATTTTCGCTCTTCCCTTCAGATGCAGCTAACTGGCTGCATGATACGAAAGTGAATGACGTGCGGTCAGCACGGGTGATCAAACTCTAGACGGGGATATCCTTGTTGCGATCAAAGAAGTTTAGAGTGTCACAGTTCAGCATATTGATTCCATCTCTGCATAAAAGTGGAGAGATCCAGTTATGTCTTGCAATGAGTGCGATCAACTCTGGTCTCATGCGAAAAGTAAATAACATTCCTCGTTGGGCCCAAGGGTATTCTGCGATCTTTGAGAGCAACGACGCGCGCCGGATCAAGGGCAACAGGCTGCTACGTGCTTGGCGATGGTACAAGTTGGCCTCGCCATGCAAGTAGCATTCGACTGCGAGATAGGCCGTATGGAGCGCAATCGACATGCCGTTACCGGAGAAGGAAGGAATGACCGCCATTTGATCACCCAGCCGATACAACCCCGGCGAGGCATCCGACGGCGCACGATATACAAAGCCGTAAGGAATTCCGAAGATCGATAACGGACGGGGCCAGCAGGGCTCGGCTCCGGCCAGTCGTTCGGCAAGCGGCGGCGTTGCTTTCAGGATGGCGCCTAACAACCCATCCCAATGTTTTCCGTATCTGCCAAAATGGCGCTTGGTCACCACTAGGCACAAATTTGCCTTTCCCCCTTCCAATGGACCCAGCCCGGCATAACCGCCGTCGAACAGTGTCATCTCGACGTGTTCATCCAATACCGCTCCCTGTTCCTGCGTCAGTCGGAAGTGACACTTGAAACCGATAAAGTCGTTTTGCGTCCCGCGGGTGCGCCGCCATTGGCGTATGTCATGCTTGCCGGTTGCCAGAAAAACCGTCTCGCTCCGGATGACGCCGTGATCGGCAACTTCGATCCTCCAGCACTGCGGCTCTCTGGCGATTGCGGTGACGGCAGCCCCGCGCCAAACCTGCGCTCCCTGATTATGTGCCCGCACTAGCATAGCCTCATCGAGCACACGGCGAGAAAGACTGAGGCCAGGAAAAGGTAACTTTGAGGAGGCAATCTTTTCGCCTCGCATGAGCCTTATATTGGCGATGCGCACTGCATCCAGAGCCGACAAATCGATGCCGAGTTCACGCAGATATCGCTGTGCATGGGAGCCAATAAACTCGCCACAAACTTTGTCATGGGCTGCGGCCTCTTTTTCCAGCAGCAAGACGCTTCGCCCATGCTGTGCCAATCGTAGGGCTGCGGCACTGCCTGCAATCCCGCCGCCGATGACCACAACCTCCCAGCGCTTCATGCTTTCCGGCAAGACATAGCAGCGGCCCCGAGCATCCCATTGTCGTCGCATATATTGTTCCAAGCGTTCGGACCACTACGAACCGAACCGATGCATGGAAACACGCGTGGGATTGCCTCGCAGTGCTGGTATTTATGCGGCCTGCCTTCGTTTGCTACTGGGAAGGAACTCCTGCCTCCACGTATCCGTGAAGTCTTAATCGCTTGGCAACATCGTTGGTGGCCACACCCTGCTTCAACGTCTTTCCCGGTAGAAAAGTTGTAGTGACGCGGACGGGAGAGTTTCACTCACGGGTGGCGTCCACAGAGTGGTAGGTTTCTTTTTCTTGATGGTGAGATCCAGCCTCTGGAGTTCGATCGCAAATGCATCGTCTCTCCCGGTTTCTTCACCGTCGCGCCTCTCTGTGGGGCTTCCGCCTGGTTCGCCGTGGTATCAGCATCTCTTTCGCCGCATCCGTTGCGTGAAGGGTGCGCTGCGCGTGTCACTCATGTGTCGCCCGGCTTGCGATTATGGACGGAAGGCCCACCAAGTCCATTTGGCGCCAAACGGTGCATTTTTCAGGTCGATTGGCTTGACCCTCGCCTTTTCCACCGCAGTATCACTCAAGCAGGGAGAACAGAATAGCGTGACCGCCGAGTTCTTGCTCTAGGAAGGCAAGTCGGAAGAGTTCCTCTTGAGGGCTTATCTTGGGGATGACCTGCTCCCTTGCCCTCCTCTTAAAGAAGAGGCAGAGGAACTGTTCCAGGGGACTGTCAGGTTTTGGCAGAAGTGGCTCTCGGCCTGTACTTATCGCGGACGCTGGCGTGAGCAGGTGACGACAACATTTCTGCTTCGCGCCACGAGTGACACCCCGCCCTCATTGCACCCGATTCGATTGTCTTGAGCAGCATCTTCCTTTCTGCTCATCGGCATCTGCGAGACAACGTGGCCAGTAGCAACTGCGTCTGAGAGTAGAAGGTAAGGAGTCCAGCTATGTATATGCTGTTAATTGAAGGCGAACTTAGGCCGGGCAAAAAGGACGAGTTTCTCAAAGTGTGGAGCGGCCAGATACTGCCCCTGTTGAAAAAGCAGGATGGGTTCATTGATGAATTCTTGACCTTTGAAGAAGGCACCCAAATGGGTTGCGGCCTGGCGTTTTGGCGCAGTCGAGAACAGGGCGAACACTATCGACGCGAAGTCTTCCCGCAAGCGAAGAATTTCGTCCAGCATCTTATGCACGGCCATCCAGCAATACGCGGGTTCGAGGTTGGGGTCGCGGAATCGCTCAAGGTAGCTGGACTTAGGGCCGCTTAATTCGACAGAATATGCGTCCATCCATTGAACCCCGGTTGATACCTGGTTCTCTTAAAGCTGAAGGCTGTCGTAGAGGTGAGTTAGATAAGGCAGCGTGCCCGGAAAATTGTTCTTGAACACAACGAACCCGAGGCAACCATCCTCGGGTCGTCTTCATCCACCGTCCGTCCGCCCGTACATGCACACTGGGATTCGCGTCAACTTTCGAAGGAAATGCAATGCTTAAGACTTACTAGGGGATGCGGAATCTACATGGAGTTGAAGGCACGACACAACCTACGAAAGTCCAGTCTACCGGTGATTCGATGACCAACGATGAGTATCAGCGTCAGGCCGAAAGGTCGAAGCCGTTAGACGGGGCGCGGCATCGTCAAGGGGTTGAAGATTTCAACCGCAATCAGTTGGAACAAGCCGCACGCGACGCTCAAGCGAGCCCAAAAGCATATTCCAGCACCTTGGGTTCCATGAGTGCCCTACCTCCGATATTTGGTCCTGGGGTTGACCGTTCGACCTATGGACGTGCACCGCAAGCCCGTGAGGCCCTACAGAAGTCCACTTCTGGCTCAGTATCCTCCCATTCGTCAGTTACGTACGGTGGAAGATCGGTGGTTACATCAAGCCGCAAGAGTAAGTTGGGTTTCGGAACGCTTGTCATTCTGGCGCTAATAGTCGGGGGCCTATGGCTCAAGTTTTCCAAAGGAAAATCTGCAGACTCTGTGTTCACCACTACTCCAACCAGGACCACCTCGACCCTGTCAAGCCAGTCAGTAGTTATCCATCCGGCGCCCAAACCAAGCCCTTATCACTATGCGCAGCCACGTGAAGTCGCACCTAACCCTGTTACCCCGCTTGCCCACTCGACGGTAAAGCCAATCGTGCCTAAGCCAATCGTGCCATCAAGCCCACTGGTGCGCCCTGCGGCCTGGCCACCCAACGGTTTACAGTTTCTCGCTGAGCACAAAGGGGTACGTCACGGATGCAAGGACGGCGTTTTGACACTTGCACCTTCTAGGCTTGTATTTTTGTGCCATACAGACCAGAAAAAGAGCCTTTCCCTAGAGTTGTCCCAAGTCAAGGGAGTTGATGATGATGGTATCGAAGCGTCTCCAAGTGAGAAGTTTCATTTCAAAATCAGTGGCAAGAGCAAAGAAGAAGTTCACCGGCTCTTTTCCGACTGGATAGCTGGGGCGACGGCGGCCTCGGCGACAGGTTCGAAAGGAACCCGCTAACGCGGTTCGAGGTTGCTAATAAGAGAGCGCATGTGGCGAGGCACGATGGCTGAGTCGGCTATGAGAACGCCAGTTACTAACTATTGAGACTTAACCCGGCGACAACGCATCCAGCAACGGAGGATTCCATATGCGATCTGACATTGTTCCAGGGGCTATCTTTCCCGTCTATGAACTCTCCGACCATCGCAATCACCCGGGTTGATGGCGCACGTCAGCCGAAGGCAATCATTCCGCGTGTCACACCGGCCATGCTCTCATCAAACAATGAGCCGCCAGTTCAAGAATCTCTCCAACACACTTACAGCAATCAGAGCCAGCGCTGCAGCAAAAAGCGCGAAGCGGAGGCGCGATTCTCTGCCTCCTGCCGCCATTCCGGGGATCCGGGCGGGACCCCCATCAATACCGCGCTCCGGCTGAACAACTCCGAGCCGAACGGGATGGCCCGTCCATCGATGTAATCGCGGTACTTTGCCTGCGCGCAGGCAGAGTAGATGATTCCCGGCGATTGAAACAGTGACGAGTCTCACAAGGACATGGTCTCGGGGCGAGACGTGACATTCGGCGTAGTCATGAAGCATTAAAGTGAGAGAACTCGGAGGCAACTTAGATCCCCTGCCAACCTTTACTCGGGCGCAATATTCCAATGTTTCTGATGAGTATCTCAGGACATAAATTCGGGCTGCTCCCCGCAGACCAAACTTGCGAAGGAAATCGTTTGAGGATGGATGCTCAAATCGGATCAGCAGAGCAGACACTTCGGGAAGAGTTTGATCGCTGGGCGCGCGACGGGCGTGGTCAGAGGCTTGAATCCGAACACCTCTACATCACCCAGAAGACCCTGGGCTTGATGGATTTAAGGCCCGGTTTTCAAGTGCTGGATTTAAGCTGCGGTTCAGGTTGGGCAACTTGTCTGCTGGCGCATCGGGTAGCCGGGGTTCACGAAAAAGGCAGGGTAGTCGGAATCGACATTTCGGCAGAAATGCTCAACCTGGCTCGAGAGTCCTCGGAGGGTCTTGGAAATACGGAATACGTCCAAGCTTCTGCGGAATCTCTTCCGCTCGAAGCTAATCTATTTGACCGAATTCTCTCGGTTGAGGCGTTTTACTACTATCCCGATCAAGGCCGTGCTCTGGATGAAATGTATCGCGTGCTGGCGCCCGGAGGGCAGCTGTTTATTCTCATAAATATCTATCGAGATAAGCCGTCCTGGAAGTACTGGGCTGCCCATCTTCCTGTGAAAGCTCATTTCCTCTCGCAAGCGGAGTACGTGGAATTGATCAAGGCGCACGGGTTCACGGCGGTGTGTGCAACAAGGATTCCTGACGAATGGCACCCCTCCGGGGGGCTTGTCGGCGCTGCGGCACGGATTCTACGGCTCTTTTATTCTCCACCTTGGACATGGCTTGCGAAGCTTTCCAGCAAGTTTCGGAATGCCAGAGACGCACGCGACAGTCGGCGAGTTGGCGCCTTATTACTGGTAGGAAGCAAGCCCGAGTTTCCTGCGTTGGCGTAGCTGGATGTAGGACGAATGTGGCAATCGAATCACCACTCATTCTCCGTCGCTCGGGAATGTGCTCGCAGACAGGGAGGAGAGTAGCATGGGCCAAACCGCCAAAATTTTTGCCACGCCTGGGCCGGACCGTGCCTGCGCTGGGAGCAACGTCGTGGAAATCACCGGAAAGGCACAATTCCGTCCCGAGTTTCTCTTTCTCGATCAGAGTGCTGTGCTCGACGCGGGAGTCCTCGACATGGCGCGTGCCATGGAGGTCGTCGGCGAAGCGTTTGTGCTCTCGGCGCAGCAGCAGTGCCGCCAGCCGCATAAGATCGTCCTGCGACAAGAAGATAACGTCGAGTGTGAAGAACAAGGGCGCTTCAATGGCCTGTTTGCGGCGATCGGGAAGCCTGCGCACGCGGTCGGCATGAAATGGATTGCCAGCTTTCCCCAGAATCGTCACCTCGAACTGCCGCGGGCCAGCGCCTTGCTGATTCTTAACTCTCCCAGCACGGGATTCCCGATCGCAATCATGGACGCGACGCTGATTAGCGCGATGCGCACTGGAGCTGTCACCGCATTGGGAGCGCGTTGCCTCGCACCGCAACGCGCCCGCAAGGTCGGCGTTATCGGCGCGGGCGTGCAGGCACGCACGCAGGTCCTGGGGCTCTCAACCGCTTTGCCAGAACTGGAGGAAATTGCGGTGTATAACCGAACCCCCGAACACGCTGAATCCCTAGCCCACGAGTGCCGGGAGAGGTGGGGGGCGCCGGTCCGCCCGGTCGAGACGATCAAGCAAGCTCTAATCGACGCCGATGTTGCGCTCACGATTACCACCGGGCTCGAACCCGTCATGCTCGCCAAGAACATCAAACCCGGGGCACTGACGATACAGTTGTCAGGACACGAATGTGACTTTGAGCTGATATCCGAATGCAGCAAGATCGTTACGGATGACTGGGATGTGATTAAGCACCGCGGCATCATCACTCCAGCCCTGATGCACGCCCAAGGTCTGCTTAGGGATGAGGATATTTACGCCAGCCTGGGTGAACTGCTTCTGGGCTCAAAGCCCGGACGCGAGAACGACTCGGAGCGAATCCACTTTGCTCACATGGGCATGGGAATTGCAGATGTGGCTCTGGGATTTTCAATCTATGAGAGTGCGGTCGAAAACGGAATCGGCGAACGGCTGTCGCTGTGGAAAGAGCCGCTCTGGATATGACGTGGTATTAGGAGGAAGCGAACTGCTCCATGAACACTCATGTTCCAGTCGTGATTCTAAACGGGTGCGGGCATGGCAACCTGGGGATTGTGCGAAGCCTGGGCAAACTCGGCGTTGCGGTATACATGATTCACCGAGTCGGCCTTCCTGCTGTAAGTTGCTCGCGCTGGTTGCGGCGAAGCTATCGCTGGGATATGGAGTCCTCCCCGGCGGAGACCACCCTTTCATTCCTGAAGAACGTCTCCCAGCAACTCGGAATCCGCGCGCTGCTGATAGCGTGCGACGATCACTCTGCGGTCTTCGTCGCCGAAAACGCCGCCATTCTCCGCGATTGGTTCATATTTTCTGAAATGCGCGCCGGTCTCGTCCGCGAACTCATGAGCAAGAAAGGAATGTACGAGTTGGCGACCCAACACGGTTTGCCGGCCGCTCGTTCGTTCTTTCCAAACTCCGAGGAAGAGGCTTTGAGCATGGCTGAATCAATCTCCTTCCCTGTGCTTCTCAAAGGTATAGATGTTCAGCGTCTTAGGGAGCGTAAAGGCGCGTCCATGGTCATCGTGCACGATCAACGTCAACTCCTGGCCTGCTACCGGAGCATTGAAGACGCATCCTCCCCGAACATAATGATTCAGGAGTACATTCCGGGCGGATCGGAGTCGGTGTGGATGTTCAACGGCTACTTCGATAAGCGCTCGCAGTGCCTCATCGCATTTACCGGCCAGAAGCTCCGGCAGCACCCCATCGATGGAGGCTCCACTTGCCTTGGAATCTGCGTGAAAAACGCGACGGTGGAAACAGCGATCAAGAACTTCATGACTGCTGTCGGATACAGCGGCATGCTCGACGTAGGTACCCGATACGATCCGCGATGCGGGAGGTACAAGGTGTTGGACGTCAATCCTCGGATCGGTTCCACATTCCGGCTCTTCGTTGACCATCTCGGCATGGATGTTGTCCGGGCCTTCTATCTGGACATGACAGGGCAACCCATTCGATCCGGAGGATTCCCCGAAGGGCGTAGGTGGATAGTGGAGGACGCCGATCTATTCGTAAGCCTGTGCCAGGGAAGCCGAGGATCGCTATCGCTGATGGAATGGGCGCGATCTTTACAGGGGGTCAGGGAAGGAGGCTATTTCAGTTGGCAGGATCCTTTGCCGTTAATGGGCAGGGCCTTCTCGATTGGCGGCATTGCAGTGAAGCGTCTCTTACGGAAAGCCAAGAGCCGCGGATAGATGATGAACAAGTCGTATTTGGCTCGATATATTCAGCTTCCGAGTTGTCGTAATATGGAGGACTCGGGATCATTCCCTCCACAAACATTAGTTATGGCAAGTCGGCTTGTCTACGGTTAGCCTCTAGATGATGCGTGCCTCCTTGCAGATTCCGCGGAATCGAGTCTGCTCTAATATTCGTAAGGAGAGCGGCCTCGGCCACAGTTTCAGAGGAAACAAATGCCAAGCAAGAATGTTGTGATTCTGGACGGCACTGCGCCTGATGATAAGGACCTCCTGCCAACCCTCGACGTGTTGTCACGCGTGCTTCAGGAACAGGATTCGCAGGTTGTGACCTTTCCTTTGCGCGAAATGAAGCTGGCCCACTGCGTCGGTTGTTTTGGGTGCTGGGTCAAAACGCCCGGCATATGTGTGGAAGCGGATAGCGGCCGCGAGATCATCGAAGCAATTGTGCGGAGCGATGTGACCGTCCTCTTCACCCCAATAACTTTTGGCGGCTACTCGCCGGAACTGAAGAAAATGGTGGACCGCTTCATTCCGCTTGCTTCTCCTTTCTTTCAATTTGATCACGGAGAAGTTCACCACCCGCCGCGCTATGCGAATCGGCCACGGCTCCTCATCGTGGGAGTACAGCGAAATCCTAACGCGGTCGAGGCTCACATCTTTGTGACCCTGGCCGGGCGCAACGCAATCAATTTTCATCCTCCCAGCTACGCGGCGGAAGTGGTTTCCGCCTCGGATGAGAGGAATGCGCTTCAGCGCCGGTTCGAAGCACTCCTGATCCGCTCCGACTCTTTGCCCTTCGGCGATGCGGTTGCTTCCTTGATGCCCGTCCCATGCATCTCTGGCACAACTGCTAACCCCGATGGCTTGCGGCGAGCGTTGCTGATTGTAGGTAGCCCCAAGACCCGTGAGCCCAGCACGTCCAGTGCGCTGGGAGGATTCCTCTTGGACTGCCTGGAAAAGCGAGGCTGGGAGACTGAATCGTTGACGCTCCGCGCCAGCGTGAATCGGCCCGAGGGTGAGGCCGAACTGCTTGCAGCGGTTGACCGCGCCGGGTTGATCCTTTTTGCTTTTCCTCTTTACGTCGATGCCTTGCCGCATCTTGTAACCAAGGCGATGGCGGTGATTGCTGCCCACCCGCGGGCAAGTCGCGAGGCTTTCACGCAAAGCGTGGTGTCGATTGTTAACTCCGGCTTTCCCGAGACACATCAGAATTCGCTCGCGCTGGCCATTTGCCGCGAGTTCACCGGGCAAAGCGGTCGCACGTGGGCCGGTGGTCTTGCATTCGGCGCTGGAGGGATGATCGGTGGCAAGCCCCTTACCCATGCCAAACGTCAAGGACTGCCCGTCGGAAATGTGATTGCAGCTTTGGAGATGACCACCGCCGCCCTGGACAAAGGACTCCCTGTACCATCCGAGGCGGTGAGTATGATCGCCAAGAATGGCCTTCCCTTTGCGATCTTCCGCCGGTTGTATGTGTGGATGGGCGCCATGGGCTTCAAAAGAGTGGCGGCAAAGAATGGAATCAGCAAGTCAAGTATGCTGGCCCAGCCGTATTCGATGTAGGCATAGTCCGATTTATCGAAGCGTGCCCGAATTACCCGACCTGCGGAATCGTTCACCGAGAGATTGGTCGCGACTTGCAGAACGAAAATGCCGACGAGGTTCGGTAAGCTTTTCGTGCTTGTCCGGCCAGAGTGACTGTGAGAGTATTCCGGCACGAAGCATGGTGCGTCTTTGGGGTGCGCGCCGTCCGCGAGAACATCTGAGAAAACTCGCGATCAGGGTTCCGGAACGCAAATGTCGGCTATCAAATCGGCATGCTCTTTCGACACAGGCCATGAGAATGCCTCTGGATAGATCGTGATGTTTGCTCTTGTATTCAGAGGCATGGCGCCAACGGCAAGTTCCGCACCCGCCGATGATTCCTTGTATCCGTTCCGCTTCGACTACTGCAGCGGCTTGCCGTCGGAAGTCATCCGGGCGAGTAGTTTCTGGTCCTGCTCGATTACCGACGGTGGAAGCGGAGCATAGTGCAGTACGCTCGCCATCTGCTGTCCATCACCACTCACAATATATTGAATGAAGTGTTTTAAAACTTCGCGCTTTGCGGCGTCTGGTCCATCGGTAGGGATCAGGAGGAATGTGAATCCGCTGATGGGGTAGGCATTCGGAGCAGACGCGGGAGGATTCACAATCGGGGTGCGTACGTCCTCTGCAATCTTTTTTGCGTACGCCGAAATAGCTGCGGAAGCACTCTCGGCGCTAGGTGTGACGAATTTACCTGCCGCGTTCTCCACCTCTGCTACCGCCAGATGATTGCTGATGGCATAGGTCAGTTCAACATACCCGATTGCGCCGGGCGTCTCTGCCACGATGCCTGTGACGCCCTCGGTGCCCTTGGCGGCTAGACCGGTTGGCCAATCGACTTTCGTCCCTATGCCGACTTTCTGTTTCCATTCGGGGCTCACGGCCGAGAGATAGGTAGTGAAAATGTTAGTCGTGCCGCTCTCCTCTTTGCGATGAGCAACCGCGATCGCTGTGTTCGGAAAAGTCACGCCAGGGTTGGATTTCGTGATCTCCGGATCTTGCCACGTTTTGATGGTGCCAAGAACAATTCCGGCCAGGGCTTCGGGCGTGAGCTTTAATGGCTGCTTCAGAGAGGGTAGGTTATAAGTGATGCAGACCGGCCCTGCGCTCTCTGGAATCTGCAGCATCGGAGCGGTGGCTTTGAGCGCTACGTCATCCAGCGCAGCGTCGCTCGCGCCGAAATCGATAAGACCATTCTTAAGTTGCAGGATACCTTTGCCCGAGCCGACGGACTGATAGTAGACCTGCACTTCATTCCTCTGCTTTTGGAACCCTTCGATCCACTTGCCCATGACTGGATAAACATAGGTGGAGCCCGCACCGACGATCTGATTAGGATTGCTGCTCGTCTTCACAACCTCGGTTGGTTTCGAGCTACAAGCCAGGGATAATGCAATAAACAACACTTCAAGAATCAACAACCACTTTCCGTTCTTCATGAATCCCCCCGAAAGAGGACAACGCGCGGCATTGTAGCGGTTCCGCTCTCCTCCAATTCGTGTTCTCTCCGCTAGATAGATGCCTGACAATGTGAACAAGACATAAAACAGCGAACGAGAATTCTTGCTACGAAAACTCCTAGGTTTGCAAACTGCCGTGGGCAAACCTGCTACACACGCACGTACGCGATTGCCTCCTCAGAGCAACACTCTAGGTTTAGCTGAGACGGTTCAATCCGTTGAAGGCCGCAGCCTTGTAGCACTCCGCGAGCGTCGGATAATTGAACACTGTATCCACAAAATACGTGAGCTTGCCTTTTAACAAGAACACGGCTTGTCCAATGTGCAACAACTCGGCAGCATCTTCACCAAATATGTGGACTCCGAGCAGTTCGAGCGTCTCGCGATGAAACAGAAGTTTCAAACGCCCGTCCGTGTGCCCACTGATCTGCCCTCGTGCGATCTCTCGATAGTAGGCCACACCGACTTCATAAGGAACATCCTCATCCGTGAGTTGTTCTTCCGTTTTCCCGATGAATGAAATTTGTGGAATGGTGTAGATGCCATACGGGTATCCCGCGGGATCGGTGTGTACGTCCAGATTAAAGGCTCGCCCGGCGGCGATACGGCCTTGCTCCATGGACACCGAAGCCAGGCTGGGGAAGCCGATCACGTCTCCCACGGCGTAGATGTGGGGCTGGGCTGTGGCATAATTCGCATCCACCTTGATGCGCCCCCGGTCGTCGGATTCTATGCCCGCGGCCGACAGATTCAGGGCATCAATGTTTCCTTGCCGTCCCACGGCATAGAGAAGTGCGTCGCCGATAATCCGTTTCTTGCTGACTAGGTTCGCCGCCACTTTGCCATCCGGCAACTCTTCCACGCTTTCCACTTCCTCGCTCATCCGCATGGTGGTTCGCTGGTCGCGCAATTGATAGCTAAGCGCTTCGACCATCTCTGTATCCGCGAACTCCAGCAGTCGAGGACGCTTTTCCACGATTATCACCCGTACGCCCAGCGTCGCGAACATGCAAGCATATTCGACGCCGATCACCCCGCCGCCGACCACGATCAGCGTCTTCGGAATTTGCGGCATGCTGAGGATCTGATCGCTGTTGATGATGTTCCGCCCATTGATAGCGACCTTGGGGTTCGTTGCCGGCTTCGTCCCGGTCGCAATCACCACGTAGTCAGCCTCAAACCCCGCCACACCATTGATGCTTTCCACGCGAATTTCGTGCGGGCCGGTGAAGCTTGCGATTCCCCGAATGAGGTCCACGCCGTTTCGTTTCAGCTGGCTCTGGATGACGCCGATTTCATTCTCTATCACGCGCTGGACGCGGAAGTTCAGGTCCGCCACCGTGCAGTTGTCCCTGTTGTTGTGATTCGCTCCCCAGAAATTCCTCTCGTGGAAGCCGGAGACCTGCAGCACCGCTTCGCGAATCGTCTTGCTGGGAATCGTTCCCGTGTTGATACACACGCCGCCGACGGCTGCTTGCTTCTCGATTACCGCAACTCGTTTTCCCGCCTTTGCGCCTTGGATGGCTGCTCGTTGGCCGCCCGGTCCCGAGCCGATCACAATCAGATCAAATCGTCGCATTCAAAATATCCTACGCTGTTGTGTCAGCCTTTGAATTCTTTATATGTTTGAGTCTCCAGCGACGCCACATCGACCGCAATGAGGCGGTGCAGCGTTCTTGTCGGTCTGACCATGACCACCTGAGCGAGGAAGCTCTCGTGCAATATCGGCGGTATCGCTGCTATTTGATTCCCATCCGCAGCAAGACGTTAAATCCAAAAGCAAAAACTCCCGCGCCCAGCAACACGCACACCGGCAATGTCAGGACCCATGCGAGCAAGAGGTTTCGAACGGTATCCATCTGCAACCCCGATCCATTCGCGGCCATCGTGCCGGCAACACCCGAGGAAAGTACGTGGGTGGTACTGACGGGAAGCCCCAAGTGGTCAGCCGCGAGAATCGTTCCCATGGCGACGAGTTCCGCCGATGCTCCCTGCGCGTAGGTCAGATGCTCCTTACCAATTTTTTCTCCGACGGTTACTACGATTCGCTTCCAGCCGATCATGGTGCCCAGCCCCAGCGCCATAGCCACCACAACCTTCACCCACACCGGAAGAAACTTAGTCACCTTGTCCATGTTGGACTTGAGTGTCGCAGCGGCCTTCACCTCGGCCGGCTCTGCGAGCTTCTTCTGCTTGATCGCCTTGCCGAGTGATTCGGAGGTGAGATAAAGATCGGTCCGCAGAGTTCGGCGCTGCTCCGCGTTCAGTTCAGTTAGGCTGGTTTTGTCTTCTAAAGCTTCGGAGATCTCCCGGCATTTGGTGCCGATTGCCGCAAAAGTGCGATCGTTCATTTGGCCATTTGTCTTCAAGTAGGCGGACAACTCGTCGGATGCAACTTGTTTTCCTCCCATCGCCACACCCGGCGAATGGCGGTCCATTTGGAACGAGATGGCTTCGGTTGTGGCCGCGAGCTCTGCGATGGCCGGCTGACTGGTGCCCAAATTGACGGCAAAGCTTATTGGGACAATGCCAACCAAGATCAGCATGATGAGACCCATGCCCTTTTGTCCATCGTTGGAACCATGGGCAAAGCTGACTCCGGTGCAGGTGAGCACGAGCAACCCGCGAATCCAAAACGGCGGTGCCTTACCCTTTTCGGGAGCGGAATAGAGTTCCTTATTGCGAATGAGCCGCTTGCTCAACAGCAGCAGTAAGAACGCGCAGCCGAATCCTACAATGGGCGAAATCAGCAAAGATGCACCCACTTCGGATGCCTTGGACCAATTGATACCTTCGCCGAAAGTGTGCGCGCCCGAAAGCCACGAGTTGGCGAAGCCAACTCCCATAATGGCTCCGATCAGGGTATGCGAACTGGAGGCCGGCAGTCCCAGATACCAGGTACCGAGGTTCCATATGATTGCCGAAATCAGCAGGGAGAAGACCATCGCGAATCCTGCACCGGAACCTACGTTGAGCACCAGTTCTACGGGAAGCAGCGCGAGTACCGCAAACGCGACGGTACCACTGGATGTCAGAACTCCAATCAGATTCCAGCAGCCGGACCAGATCACGGCAACCCATGGCTTAAGTGAGTGGGTGTAAATTACAGTGGCTACAGCGTTGGCTGTGTCGTGGAAGCCATTCACGAACTCGAAGCTCAAGGCCATGCCTAAAGCCAGCAGAAGAAAAATCCCACTTCCGATTGAGACTGTCTGCCCGAAGAGTTGCATTCGTCGCCTCGCCTTGCAAGCAACAAAGTTTACGCCAGGAATGTGACAAACTTGTTACACACTCGCAACAATTCGCGAGGCTTGCTCAAGCAGCAGCTTAGTGAACCATACGCGAGATGGTTCGTACTAAGGCCGAAATCGCCAGCGTAAGCAGTGCAAATGACAGAAGAAACAAAAGGAACAGCGGCAACTCCGCGCCCACGCGCAAGAACGGATTGCGAATTTTGGTCCAGGCCACAAGACCGTACGCACCCCATACGGCGAACAACAGAGAACCCAGAAAAACTCGCAAGAACGCCCCGACAGTGGCGATCAGAGCTTCTACGAAACTCAGCTGTGGCTTGAAGGTGAAGGGAATTGCGAGGCGCTCGTACTCGGACCGATCTTCCCCTCCGTCGCTCTGGGCAGCCAGCGGAAAGAATAAACCACGCGCCTTTGCGATCCATACTTTCTCCACAGAGAGTTCCTTATCAAAAGACGACTGGCCGATGTTGCCTCCAAGCACCCAGAAGTGGCTGCTTGCTCAGTAATTGAATTCTATCTTGACCGGCCGGGTTCGCCATATCGTCAGCGCAGTATTCACGGATCGAACGGTGCGACGAGAACTGGCCCATATGTGCAACATCCAGGGCACCCGGCCCTGGCATGGAAATCCCTCGTGTTCGCAATCGGCAGAATGCCGCGTTCACAGGTACAGCCGCGCAGTTTTTCCGCGCATGTGCTTTGCTCCCTGGCAGCAATTCTACTCGGGAGTTTTACGCAAACTTTGCACAGAACCGGTTGGTCGCTTGCAAGTTATTGATGTATGGGAGTTAAAATTGGTGGACCTGGTCGGGATCGAACCGACGACCTCTTCCATGCCATGGAAGCGCGCTCCCAGCTGCGCCACAGGCCCACTCTGGTTGGGATCGCAATTCCTTGCGACTCACTCATTCTCACTTAGTGTGGGCTGTTAAGTCAAATTCCTGTATCCCCGCATGTTTACTGCTCCGCAAAAGGGTTTTCCTCGCAGGGTATGGTGCGGCAGGGCTCGGAAATGCCGGTTGGATACGTTTTCGGTGGCGGCTCCGTCGCGGGTGAACGATTGACGCTTTGGCTAATCGTTTCGGAGGCGGGGTTTACGTTTGCGACAATCGTTGCGCGAATTGCCGAAGGATTGACTGTGTCGCCAACTGGAAGAGGGTGGCCGAGTTCTTGAGTAGTCAATGGGCTATCGATCGTTCCACTCGCTGGGTTGCTGGTGACTTATACTGCTTCATCATGGACAACTTACGAATTGACATTGAGCGGTTGTATGGGTTGGGGATGGATGCGACCCACGAGGGCGGGGCGCTGGAGACATTCCTGACGTTTCGCGAGGCGCTGTCACGGGGCGAACTGAGGGCGGCGGAGAAGCGCGATGGGCGCTGGCAAGCCAACGTCTGGGTGAAGCAGGGAATTCTACTGGGCTTCCGTTTGGGCGTGTCCGAGGAGAGTCATGCGGGAGATGCATTTACATTCGTCGATCGGAATACGTTTCCGGTGCGGCATTTTAAGTGCGAAGACGGAGTGCGGATGGTTCCAGGCGGCTCGACAGTGCGCGCTGGGGCGTATGTGGCCAAAGGCGTAATCTGCATGCCTCCGATGTACATCAACACGGGAGCGTATGTGGACGAGGGGACGATGGTGGACTCCCACGCGCTGGTGGGCTCATGCGCGCAGATTGGCAAGAGGGTGCACGTTAGCGCCGCCTCGCAGATAGGCGGCGTGCTGGAGCCGGTCAATGCGTCTCCAGTGGTGATTGAAGACGACGTGCTGGTGGGCGGCAACTGCGGTATTTACGAGGGGACGCAGGTGTTGCGGCGGGCGGTGCTGGGTTCGGGTGTGATTCTGACGCGCTCGACGCCGCTGTTCGATACGGTGCGGGGAGAGATTTATCGCGCCAACGAGAGCGGGTCGCTGGTGGTTCCCGAGAATGCGGTGGTGGTTGCAGGGGCGCGGGCGATTACCAAGGGTAAGGCAGCCGAGTGGGGACTGAGCGTGTACACGCCAGTGATTATCAAGTATCGCGACGAGAAGACGGACAAGGGCGTGGAGTTGGAGGATTTGCTGCGGTAGGGAAGAGCCAAAAGGACGAAAGGGTTGCTTCCCATCTAGCGCCGAAACACTGGTCGCGAAGGTGGGGCACCCTCCTGGCACGCATGCCAGAATGCTGCGCGACGCGCCGGTCTCTGGCAGAAAAAGGTTCACGACACACAGCTTGCGATACTGCGTTGCAACTCACCTACCCGAAGGCGGGGCCGGCCTGCGCATGATTCAACTCCTTCCGGGACCTTGTGATCTCGAAGAAAATATCATGCGTCGTCTCGCAGCCGCAGCCGGAACCATGGCCATGAATTATTGATGTAGATATAGACACACATCTCATCCTCCTGCCGCTCCATCTCCCAGTCGGCGGTCAGAAGCGTCCTGTTGTCAGGCAGACTGAAGAGATGTTCCAGCCACTCTATGTCGGCAATGATTTGTTCAGCGTTCATGCGGTCGCCTCACTTCTTTACTGGGCCATGCTAGGACTGGCGAAGAGGGAAGTCTGAGCAAATTTGACCAGTGCGGCCTTCGAGCCATCGAGGGTGTAACAAATTAGCAATTGGAGACTGCTCCCAGCGGAGATTGAGGAGTAGCCTGTCCGGTATTGCTCCTTGCAGCTTGTGGTCAAGTTTGACCAGCGTTCGAGTTTCTATACCTCGATACTGGATCAGTCAATGCGTGTTTGAGGAAGAGCCGGAAAAACTCACATGCACCCATTGCCGATTATCTGGCGCTCGATAGCTGCTGCAAGGGTGAGTTCTTAAGAGAGAAAGAGAAGGCATTGACATGAGTCAGAAAACGTTTCGGCTTTTGCTTATGTTGGCTACCGTGGGAGCCTCGGCAGGGGCGCTGGCTCAAAATCAGAATTCCACTCAGCCGGATACCTCCGGTCAAGACCATGGGGTCGCCATTCAGTTGCGGAGTTCGGCTCTGCGCATTGTTGAGCCACGTTCACGGCAAACGCTATCACACAATTTCGTTGTCGTGCGCTTCGAGTTGGTGCGACCCAACCCCGCCGGCGGTGACAACAACTTTGTGATCCAGCTTGACGGCAACGCTCCGGTCAACACCTCTGAGCCTGAATATACTTTTACAGGGATGCGTTCGGGACAACACATACTTACCGTCAGAGAGGTCGATGCAAATGGCACACCGATGCCGGATACTGGAGCGGAAGTAGAGTTTAGCGTAAAGCCGCCAGAAGGTACCGCACCAGTGCAAAGTGACGGTACGGCAGTTCCAAATCACCGCTCGGCGTCCGCTCAGTAGGTTGATGACCAGCGCCGCCAAACGCGACGAGCAGAAACAAATGGATCAGGACCCAGCCGACTTGAATACTGAAACCGATAAGGCACAAAATCAGAAGCACTATCGAAGCGGTCCAGAGCACACGAGCCTCCTCAGTCGCTATTCACTCCAGACCTTCTCATTTCCGAAGGCTTGCGGTCTGTGCAATGTTGCTCAGGTTGAGCATACATACGGGAGGGGGCTCTATTTAGCTGGCGCGATATTGGCGTGTCGCTTAGATCTGGAACGGAAACACCGCGGCGGAATCAGCAGCTAAGGCGTGATCGGGCGGGGTGCGAGCAAAATTATTTTGGGAGACAACATTTTTCGTGCGGCGTGAGTCTAAGGATTCAGACCTTTCGAGACGGACACGTTCTGAAACGAACGTTCTCAAAGGGGAAACGGTGACCCACCGGTTAAACCAAGCCGGTGGGATTTTTTTTGTGCAACGGGCGCTCCCCAGCGCTTACTGGTGTTTGTGCTCGGCCGGGGTGTGGTCGGAGATGTAGGCTTCGACGCAGCGGGCGAGCGACTCCTGAGCTTTGAGGATGTACTCGATGGCGTCGCGGACGGCACCCTCGCCTCCGCGGTGGTCGGTGACGACGTGGGCTTCATCCTTGACGTCTTCGCGGGCGTTGGCGACGGCGAAGGCGAGGCCGCATTGGCGCATGACGGGCAGGTCGATGATGTCGTCGCCGACGTAGGCGGCTTCTTCCGGCGTGAGATTTTCTTTCGCAAGAATCTCGTGGAAGGCGCTGAGTTTATCGGCTGCGCCCTGGTAGACGTATTCGATCTTGAGATCGCGGGCACGAAGGCGGACGGTTTCCGAGATTCGCTTGGTGATGATTCCTGTCTTGAGGCCTCCGAGGCGAGCGAGGGAAAAGGCTGCGCCGTCGTGGGCGTGGAAGCCTTTGACTTCGATTGAGACATCGCCGCCGGTGGGGACGAAGAAAATCTTGCCGTCGGTCATGACCCCATCGACATCCAGCAACAGGAGCTTTATCTTCTTTGCACGAGGCTTTGACATGGCCGGATTGTAGCATTAGCGGGAGAGCAGGATTTTGTGAGGTGCAGGGAATTGAGATCCAAGTGGTGGGTGGCAGGGCTGGGGCTGGTGTTGGCGCTGTCGGCAGCGGGACGTTTATTTGCGAAGCAGGAATACGGAGGGCAGACGGGGCGGTTTGTCCAGGTGTCTCGGAAGACGAAGCATGCGAAGGCAAATGCGAAGCCGGTGGCGGTTCCACAGGCGCAGATAGAACTGGCGCATCAGATGGTGCGCACGGCCTACACGCTGGGACGGGGGCTGGAAGTTCGGCAGCGGGTGGCGCTGATGACACGGCTGCTGTACACGATGCGTCCCGAGGCGATGGCGGCGGAAAAGAAAGAATGGGCCGAGGAAGTGTTTGGGCTGGCCCAACAACTGCCACGCGGCGGGTACGCGGCTAAGGACGCCGCTCCGGCTGCAGCGCCCGGCGGGTACGCGGCTAAGGATGCCGCTCCGGCTGCGGCGCTTGGCGGGTACGCGGCGAAGGATGCGGCTCCGGGGGCTGGCGCTGTGGCGGATGCGGCAATCGCGACGGCGGCGGCGAGGTTGGCGGTGTATGACTCGGAGCGGGCGCTGGAGCTGCTGGACCTATTGCCTTCGGAGGGCGGCAGGCAGGCGGATGCGCGAACGATGGCGGCGCGGCTGGTGTTTGTCGAGTATATGCAGCATCACGGGACGGCTGGAGCACAGACATTGCTGACCCATGGACGGCGCTGGGGCGAGCATGGGGGCTTTCCCTATGGCGCCAGCGCGACGGTGCTGGGGAGACTGCGCACCAACGAGGAGGCTGCAGAGTATTTCTTCCGCGAGGTGCTGGTGACGTTTGAGCGCGAGCAGGAGGGACTGTTCGGGGTGTGTGATTTTGCCGGATTGCTGGAGCAGTCGGCGGCGATGGAGGCAATCTCGGAAGACGCCGCCGAAGAGGCCGGACGCAACATTGTGAGGCAGTTGAAGAAACTTGCGGAAGGGGAAGATCAGGAGCCTTGGAGCGACGAGCAGAAGAGGCAGGTGGTGGAGGCGCTGTACGATGTGCGCGTCTCGGCTCCGAAGGCCTTTGAAGATGCGCAGAAAAATGCGCCGGAGCTGCTGGTGGTGCGCGCGGAAAAGGTCTCGATGAAGGCGGAGATTCCGAAGGTGGATGCGGGACTGCAATCAGCCTTCCACGAACTGGCGGCGGCGATGCGGGAGCGGCGCACTCCGGAGGAGTTGCACGCGGTGATCGCCCAGGGGCTGCAGTTGGTGAACGCGCGGTACAAGGGCGGAGGGTGCGCGGAGTGCACCTCACCCGATGTACAGTCGTGGGCGCTGGTTTCGCTGGCGGCGTATGCGGCTCCGATGACGATTGCGACGCAGTTGAATGTGCTCGAAGATCCGTTCTGGCATGGGTACTTTTTGGCGATTGCGGCGCAGCAGGTGGCGGAGCCTACCAGGGTCGCCGATCCGACGCGGCGGGCGGTGGAAAAGGAAGAGGCAGAGCCGGAGTAGGGGATGTTTTTCAAGGATTGAAGGTTGAGAGCAAGAGCAAAGGCGCGTGAGGTGGAGGGTGTTGCTTCCCACCTTAGCCGCGCAAAGGGCGCGCGCCGAAGGTGGGGCACCCGGCCTTGTCGTGGATAGTGGGAAAATCCGGCCTTGTCTTGGATGCTTGGGCACCCGGCGGCGCTGAGGATGGACGACTTAGACGGTGGCGTTGAATGGATGATTGCATGGGCGATTGGGAGACTGAGCTGACGGGGCGGGTGCTGGTGCTGGTGGCTCATGCCGATGATGAGAGCGTGGGGTACGGGGCGCTGCTGCAAAAGATGCGCGACGCCGTGGTGGTGATTGCCACCGACGGGGCGCCGCGTGACGAATACTTTTGGGGGCGCTTTGGGTCACGGGAAAACTATGCGGCGGTGCGGCGGGATGAGGCTCGGCGGGCGATGGCGGTGGCAGGGGTGCGGGAACTGGTGCTGATGGCCGAAGAGGATTCGCGGCTGGAGGATCAGCGCTTGTTTTTGAACCTGGCGGCGGCCTATGGACGGCTGGAAAAGCTGGTGGAGCGGGTGAGGCCAGAGGCGATTGCTACCCTGGCCTACGAGGGCGGGCATCCGGATCATGACAGTTGCAGTTTGCTGGGGGCGCGGTTGGGAGAACGCTTCGGACTGCCGGTCTGGGAGGCTCCGCTTTACTATTGGGCGGATGCGGGAAGAGCCGATACAAAAGCAGGAGCAGAGGCCGCGTCAACTACACCACTCAAGCCAAATGAGGGCTTGAATGGGGCACCCGGCGTTTCTCCGGTTGGGGGCGCGCGGCGATTGCAGCAGTTTGTTTGGGCGACGGGCGGCGAGGTCCTGGTGGAGATGGGCGCGGAGGAGTTGGAGCGAAAGCGGAAGATGTGCGCGCAGTATGCGTCGCAGGGAGATTTTCTGCAGACCTTCGATGCGCGGCGGGAGGTTGTGCGTCGACAGGTTAGGTACGAGTATGGGCGGGCTCCGCACCAGGGACAGACGAATTATGAGCGCTGGCAGTGGTGGATGAGCGCGGAGGAAGTGAGCGCGAAGTTTCAGGAGTTTCTGGAGGATGTGCGTTGAGCAAGCGATTGTTGCTGGTCGCCTATCCGCTGCTGCCGGTGAGCGAGGCGAGCGCGGGCGGGGCCGAACAGATTCTGTTTACGCTGGAGCGCGGACTGGCCGGACGCGGGTGGAGGACGGCGGTGGCGGCCTGTGCGGGCTCGGTGGTGGGCGGGGAACTGATCGTGACGGGCGAGGCTCCGCAGGGGCTGGACGGCTTTGCCGAGCGCGAGCGCGAGCACGCCGAGCGGGTGGTGGAGGCGTGCGCGAACTCTGAGTTTGCCATGGTGCTGGACCACAGTGGACACTTCTTTCGACATGCGGCACGGGTACGGGGACGCGTGCTGGCGACCTTGCATCTGCCGCGCGAGCTTTATGAGCGGCAGGCGTTCGAGGGGCTGGCGGACAATGTTTACTTTAACTGCGTGAGCGAATCGCAGCGAGCCGAATTCATGGATCTTCCGCAGGTGCGGGCTCGGGTGCTGGGAGTAGTGCGGAACGGGATTAACGTGGAGAGGTTTCCGCTGTCAGGACGTAAGTCCGACTATGTGCTGTGGCTGGGGAGAGTTTGTCCGGAAAAGGCTCCGCATCTGGCGATTGAGGCGGCCAAGCTAGCGGGAGTTCGGATCAAGGTGGCAGGGCAGGTGTATCCGTTCCGCTGGCACGAGGAGTACTGGGAGCAAAAGGTGAAGCCACTGATCGACGGCGAGCGGGTGCAGTGGGTCCCGTTGCCATCGTTTGCGGAAAAGACGAGGCTGCTGCGGGAGGCGCGGGCATTGCTGGTGACTTCGCAGGTGGCCGAGACCACCTCGCTGGTGGCGTTGGAGGCGATGGCGAGCGGGACTCCGGTGATTGCTTTTGGCTATGGTGCGCTGACCGAGGTGGTGCCGAAGGGAACCGGTTTTATCGTCGGCAGCGTGGAGGAGATGGCCGCTGCCTGCGGCAGAGTGAGCGAAATTCGCGCACTGGACTGCAGGGGGTGGGTACAGCGGGAGTACTCGGCGCGGGCATTGACGGATGGATACGAGGCTTTAATCACAGACCAGATCGCCAACCTGGAAGAGCAGAAGCGCTGGGCGGAGCGTAGAGGCTAGGCTGCAAGTTCGATTCCCCAAATGCCAGTTGCATCTCCGGCGGTGTTTCGCTCCGAGGCAATCATGTCGGTCAACAGTGCGGTCACGTCCTCGTCGCTGGCTGGTTCCTCGAGATAGAGGTCGGCGAGCGGATCGGCCGCGCTATAGGCGTCGATGAGTTTGTCGGTGATCACCATGATGGGCACACCGGCTGCATGGGCTTCGGTGATGAGTTGCTGGTCGGTCTGCGACTTCCAGTGAAGCACGAGCGCGGCGCAAGGGAGCGAGGCTAGAATGCCTTTCTTGTATCGGGCATAGACGACCTGATATCCCTCTTTGTTCAACATTCGGGTGAGGCTGGGTTTGGGGCGAGCACCGAAATACGAAACATTCATCGTTTGTCCCTCCAGGAATTCACTCCTGGTACTCTCGTTTCTGTTTGTAGATAGAGGGCGTTGCTTGCACCAGAGTTGTACGTTGGGGGTAAAAAAGCAGGGTAAGGCCAGTGATGGGTTCAAGGGCTCAAAAGAAGGGCACCCCAGAGGCCAGTATTGCGGCTGATCCGAGGTGCTCCGTGTGAAGCAGAGGATTAGTGCTTCTCTTTTTCCTCCTTGGGCGCGGGCTTGGATGGGGCGGGCTTGGGCGGCGGCGCAGGTTTGGGCGGAGCGCTTGGATGCGCTGCCGGGGCTGGACGCGAAGCCGGGGCCGCTGCATGCGGAGCCGGAGCAGGACGTGGAGTTGGAGCCGGACGCGCGGCCGGGGCCGCGGCATGCGGAGCCGGGGCGGGGTGTGGAGTTGGAGCCGGACGTGCGGCTGGCGCAGGTTTGGGCGGAGCCGGGGCAGGGTGCGGCGCAGGCGAAGCCGTTGTATGTGGTGCGGCGGCAGGGGCCTTGGCCGCAGGTTCATTCCTGCCTGCGAGAGAGGGCGTTTTCGACGGCGGAGGCATGGTTTTTGCCGTGGCTTTCAGGGATGCAGGATCAACTTTTCCGCCTGCAGCCTTGGCGGGGACGGCGCTCTTCGGTGAGAAATCGGCAGGTTTGGCGGTCGCCGCAATCGGGGGCTTACCGCCGTTGTTCTTGGCCAATAGCTGAGGGTTCTTGGCGGCGGCGGATACATGCTCGGTCTGCACTGGCGTGGGCGGGGTGTGATGCTCTTGCGCCGCCTGTTGCTCGGCCGGGGTTGGTTTGGCGGTTACGCCGCCGGGGCCGTTGTAGCTCACGTTGTTGTTGACGGTCGTGTTGTTTATCACGACGGTTTTATTCACGTAAACATTGGTGAAGCCGCCGCCGCGACCTACGTTGACGGCCGCAGTGTTGTAAAAGAATGCGCCGCCGCGCCATTCGCCGCCGGCGAATCCGATGCCGCCGAATCCAAAGCCATAGTTGACGCCGCCATAGTATCCGACGTGGGGTCCCCAGTAGCCCTGATTGAATCGATAGACACCGTCTATCCAACCCCAGTAACCGGGAGTCCAGAGCAGACCTGGCTCGGGCGCTGGAACCCAGGTTCCGGGCACCCAGAAATATCCATCATCGTCGCTCCAGGACCAGTAACCCGGCGTCCACATGTAGCCGACCTGCGGGCAAACCGGCTGGACGTAGACGGGCAACGGCGGCGGGGCAATGGTAACCGAGAAGAATATTTGGCCAAATGAGGCGGCTGGTATGGCCAGGATCAACACGGCGAATAGCAGCAAGCGGGGAATGCGGGTCTTATGCATGTTCGAGCCTTTCTCACGGTAAGTACCGGGACAACGGGGGAATCGACGTTTCCGATTGCAATCCGTATTGCAACCGCCTTCGGCAAGGACGAACGGGCGGAGCCCACGATTGTCTGGGCGCTCATCAGTTCGGTTGAAACCTTCCATCGCTTGAACACTTCTGTAGGGAAGAAGTTCTCGGCGCACGATCCGCCAACGACGCGCGTCGGGATCTGGCTCGCGTGTTTCCAAATTGGCCCATCGATCTTTTCGCCCTAGTCGCGATCTCTTCGCCCTAGTTATGATGCGCTAAACATCACACGCAGCACCGAGGCCAGGCCCCGCTGCTACTAGTCATACCGCTCATAGATGACGCGCTTCTTATCCCAGCCAAGCTCCTCGATGAGCAGGCTGCGCATGGAGGAGACCATTTCATTGAGGCCGCAGATGTAGACGTGCATGTCCTTGCGCTGGCCGACGATTTTGCGAACGTGCTCCTGCACGTAACCCCGGTTGCCGGTCCATCCTTCGCGCGGGCGGCTGAGGGTGGAGATGTAGTGGAAATTCGGCTGCTCAGCGTCCAGGCGCTCGAACTCTTCCTGATAGTAAATATCCTCCGGATAGCGGGTTCCGTAGACGAGCCAGATGTTTCGTCCCAGATGGTGGGGCTGGAGGCCGTTCCATCCGAAGAGATCTTGGGCCATGCTGCGAAAGGGTGCAATCCCGGTTCCAGTGGCGACAAAGATCATGTCCTCGATCTCTGGTTTGAGCACGAAAAGGCCATGCGGACCGTGAAAGCGGACGACATCGCCGACCTCGCGGTCGCAAAGGAAGTTGGACATGAATCCTTCATCGACGCGGTTGAGGCAGAGATCGAAGGTGTTGTTGCCTCGCGGCGGAGAGGCAATGGAGTAAGCGCGAGTAATGAACTTCTCGCCACGAGGCTCGCGGACGGAGACAAACTGTCCGGCGACGAAGTCGAACGAAGAGAGCTCCTCGACATCGAATTCAAGGTGTTTGGTTTTCTCCGAGAGAAGCACGGAGCGAGTGAGCCGGGCGGAGAGCAGGGTGTGTTCCATGTTCTTCCTTGACCGCTGAGTCCAAGCTATTCTAAAGCAGAGCGGACGCCTGTGGTCGAAAGGGGCTCAGAATGTGTGGAATTCGGAGCAAGTGCCACCAGACTTCAGGGGCGTTCACTGCAAATCTTGCCTGCACTACAATACGACATAGCCTGAATAGGATCGGCAAAGAGGAACGATGAAAGTTCTAGTCACTGGTGGGGCGGGATATATCGGCAGCGTTGTGGTCTCACAGCTTGTGGGCGCCGGTCACAAGGTCACCGTGTATGACAATTTGAGCAAGGGGCATCGGGAATCGCTGCCATCGGGGGCGACGCTGGTGGTGGGAGACGTTGGGGATCGCGCGGCGCTGGATGCGGTATTTGCAGAACATCGTCCCGAGGCGGTGCTGCATTTTGCGGCGTGGATCGAAGCCGGAGAGTCGATGAAGGATCCGGCGAAGTTTTTTCGCAACAACACGGCCAATGCTCTTACGTTGCTGGAGACGGTGCTCGCCCATCGGGTTCGCTGCTTTGTCTTCTCTTCGACGGCAGCGGTATATGGGAACCCGGAGAGCGTTCCAATCCGCGAGACGGACAAGCTTGCGCCGACGAATGCGTATGGCGAATCGAAGCTGCTGGTGGAGAAGATGCTCGCCTGGTTCCACCGGATACACGGCCTTTCCTACGCCAGTTTGCGCTACTTCAATGCCGCCGGCGCGACCGAGACTCTCGGCGAGCATCATGATCCGGAGACTCATTTGATCCCGATCGTGCTGCAGGTCGCCAGCGGGACGCGTGACCACATCAGCATCTTTGGCGAAGATTATGAGACGCCGGATGGAAGCTGCGTGCGCGATTACGTGCACGTCTCGGATTTGGCGAGTGCACACCTACTTGCGCTGGATGCTCTGCACTCGCGTCCGGAAGCGGCGCAACTGATTTACAACCTGGGCAACGGGCATGGGTTTAGCGTGCGCGAAGTGATTGAGTGCGCGCGACGCGTTACTGGCCACCCGATCCCGGCAACGGCGGAGCCACGGCGTGCGGGCGATCCGGCGACGCTGGTTGCGAGTTCCGCGAAGATACGGGCCGAGCTGGGCTGGCAACCGCGGTATCCCGAACTGGAAGATATTGTTCGTAGCGCGTGGGACTATTTACAGCAGCGCAAGGGGTGCGGTGCAGATTGATGAGTGTGAATCTTGTGCGGAGTTCCCTGACCAGCCGGTTGAAAAGTTTGAGACGGCAGAGAAGATCTGAGCAGGGCAGGGGTGTTTTGCTGGGCTCAAGGTGACACCCTAAAACCAAGGGCGAGAGCAAGGGTAGTTGAGATCCCGTCCATTCCAACCATGGATGCAGGAATCGCTTGCTGGCTTGACCATCCTGTCGGTTCGTCCACGCATCTTCTTCACCGCAACACCGCAAAAACACCGCACAACTGAGTCACCTTCCCATCCATGGAATCGCCTAGCGCGAAGAAGGAGATTGTGAAATGGCGAACAAGACAGAGAGAGATCCGAGTTCTGTAGTTGCGACCTTTGGCCAGCATGAACAAGCAGAGAGCGCGATTAAGGAGCTGAAGTCGAGTGGCTTCAACATTAAGAAACTATCGATCATTGGCCGGGATTACCACACGGAAGAAGCCGTTAGCGGCTTTTACAACACGGGCGACAGGATGAAGTATTGGGGCAAACTGGGCGCGTTCTGGGGCGGACTGTGGGGGATGCTGTTCGGGGCGGCGTTCCTGGTCATCCCTGGGATCGGTCCAGTTGTAGCAGCCGGCTCACTTGTGGCTTGGATTGTCGGTGCGCTGGAGGGCGCGGTTGCGATTGGAGGCTTGAGCGCGTTGGGCGCCGGGCTATTCAGTTTTGGCATACCCAAGGACAGCGTGCTCAAGTACGAGACTTCGGTGAAGGCCGGAAAGTTTCTGCTGATCGCGCATGGCACCGCCGACGAAGTTGAAAAGGCGCGCAGTATTTTGCAGAACTCCGGGGCGGAGCAGGTCAATGTTCATCAAGCGCCGGAGGAGGTAGATCGCGTCGCCTGAGACTTGCGCTGGATGAAAACGTCTATGCTTCCATGGCTCGGCGAATGCTGCCTTGGGCGCGTTTGAGCCGCCGCACGGCTTCTGCCTTGGTGACCTTTGCGCATAGCATGACGAGGGCAACGGGGAGCTTTCTGTCCGCAGCCTCCAAGGTGGAAACTGCAAGGGTGCGGTCCACCTTGGCGACGCGCTGCACGATGGAAATGCCGCGCTCGATCAGCTTTTGATTCTTCATCTGAAGGTTGACCATCAGGTTGCCATATACATAACCGAGGCGAGCCATGGCGCCGGTGGTGATCATGTTGCAGATCATCTTCTGCGCCGTGCCTGCCTTGAGGCGGGTCGATCCGGCGAGGACTTCGGGGCCGACCTCGGCGACAATTGCGATCTCGGAGAGCTTCGCCAGCTCCGAGTCCGGGTTGCAGACAAGCGCGATGGTGGCTGCGCCTTTCTTTCGCGCGTACTTCAGCGCGGCTAGGGTGTAGGGAGTTCGTCCGCTGGCGGAAATGCCGATCACTACATCCTTTTTGCCGGGCTTTCGCGCCGCTATGTCGCTTGCGCCTAGCTCCGCCGAATCTTCGCTCTCCTCGGCGGCCTTGGTTGGGGCAAGTTCGCCGCCGGCAATCACGAACTGGATCATCTCCGGATCGGTGCCGAAGGTTGGGGGACACTCGGCGGCGTCGAGTGCGCCGATTCTTCCGCTGGTTCCGCTGCCCACGTAAATCAGGCGTCCTCCGTGGGCGAGGCGGTCGCGGACAACGTCAATGGCTTTTGCAATTGCAGGCAGCGCCTTGCGCACGGCCTGCGAGACCTTGGCGTCTTGCCGGTTCATCAGAGTCGCAATATCAAGCGCACTGAGGCTGTCGAGATCGGCGGAGACGTGGTTCTGGCGCTCGGTGTTCAGAGCGCTGAGCCGCAATTCACTTTCTTTAACTTTCATCTGTGGTCACCGCTTGCACCTCGGCGCTGCGGAGCAGAAATAAACTCGTGCCGTAGCCAATTACAAATGTTGTGATGCTTCCAAGCGGGACGTACCAGGTGAACGGAAGCTTGGTGAATTTCCATAAGTACAGATTTAGCAGAAAGCCGCAGAACATTCCAACCATCGCGCCGCGCTCGCTGGCCTTGCGGGTCAGGACGCCGAGCAGAAATACGCCGAGCAGCGATCCGTAGGCCACCGATGCAATGGAGAGTCCGGCTTCAAGCACCTTTCCGCCGCTACGCGCCACAATCGCCAGGGCAAACAGCACGATGCCCCAGCCCACGGTTGCCAGCCCGAGAGAGAACTACGCGGTGCTGATCGCTCGCCGTGCGGATTGATTCGCGAGTAGAAATCAACCATGGTGGTGGAGGATAGCGAGTTGAGCGCCGCACTCAGGTTCGCCATGGCCGCAGCCAGGATTGCCGAGATCAACAGGCCGCTGATTCCGTGCGGCATGCGGGTGACGACAAAGGTCGGGAAAATCGTGTCCGCGCGGGTGAACGCGACAGCGGGAGGAAACAATTTGTAGAAGACATAGAGCATGGCGCCGATCAGCAGGAACAACGAAAACTGGAACAAGACCATGACGCCGCTGGCCAGCAAGCGCGAGCTTGGATTGCCGCTCGCTGCGGGCCGAGAGCAGGCGCTGCACGATCAACTGGTCGGTGCCGTGGCTGGCCGTGGTCAGGAAGGCGCCGCCGATGACTCCGGACCAGAAGGTGTAGGTGGCATAGAAGTTCCACGAGAAGTCGAAGACGCGGAACTTGCCTGCCTGCGGCGGCGACGCTGTGCACGGTGTGCCAGCCGCCGGGAACAAGATGCAGAATGGTGAATAATCCGGCCAGAGTGCCGGTACGATGTAGACCGCCAACTGCACCACGTCGGTCCAGATGACGGCTGCCATGCCGCCCTCGAAGGTGTAGATCAAAGTGAGCAGGCTGACAATCGCGATGGCGGCAACGTCTCGTCCGAAATCGCTGAAGCCGCCGAGGAGATTTCCGAGTGCGATGCCGACCACGATTGCGACAGCGAAGACGCGCACGCCTTCGGCGGCGGCGCGCGTGATCAGGAACAGCCCGGCGTCAGCGAACGCAGCCGCTGTCCGAAGCGGCGCTCGATCAATTGATAGGCTGTGACCAGCTCGCCGCGAAAGTATTGCGGAATCAGGAATAACGCTGATGATGACGCGCCCGATCAGGTAGCCGATGACGAGTTGGAGGAAGCGGAAGTCGCGCTCGTAGGCCAAGCCGGGGACGCTGATGATGGTGAGCGTGCTGGTCTCGGCCGCCACGATGGAGAGCGAAATGGCCCACCAGGGAATCGTCTTCTCGGCCAGGAAATAACCCCGGAGCGTGCTCGGCTTTCTCGCGGAAGCGCATGCCGAACGAGAGTGACACCGGCCAGATACACGGCGATCACGGTCATATCCAGCGCGTTCAGTCCCACGGGATTCTGCTCTCCTCGGCTCAGTAGAGCAGGTACTTGGCACGGATGGTTTTGAAGGCTTCGATCTCGTCGATCCAGTCCATCCAGATTCGTCGCGGGTCCTGCCCGGCACGGATGGACTGCGTGGTTGCGGCGTTGAGCATGAGGTTGTCCAGCTTCGTCATCTCGTACTGATCGGGATAGAGCGAGTGCAGGGCGGAGGCGATCTCGATTCCAAGCTCGGGTGCGTCGAGCGCATTCCTGGCGGTCACGACGATGTTCACGCCCCCGCATTTTTTCTGGGCGTAGACGTCGGCACTGGGCGTGAATTCGACCGGCACGAAGCGCACTCCGCTGATGGCGCGCCCATTCAAGAAGTGCGGCCAGTTCGGTGGCGTGAATCCAGGGCGCGCCCAAGACTTCGAATGGCGTATCGGTGCCGCGGCCTACGGAAATATTGGTTGCCTCCAGGAGTCCGACGCCGGGATAGAGCGCGGCTTCGGTGAGGCTGCGCATATTCGGCGAAGGATTGACCCAGAGAACACCGGTGGAATCGAGCCAATCGCCGCGCTGCCAGCCTTCCATCGCGGACCACGGTGAGGCGGCGCATGGATGCTGCGCTCGGCGTTGTAGAAGCGCGCCAGTTCGCCAATGGTCATGCCGTGACGGATCGGAATCTGTCCGTAGTTGGTAAAGCTTTCACGTCCCGCGGTCGCTGATGGGGCCTTGAACATAGGCGCCGTTGATGGGGTTGGGGCGGTCGAGAACGAAAATCTTGCGGCCGGTTTTTGCGGCCGCCTCGAGGAAGTATCCGAGGGTAGTTTCGTAGGTGTAAAAGCGGGTGCCAATGTCCTGAATGTCGAAGACGATCGGCATCGACGGAATTCATAATCTCGGGCGAGGGATGGCGTTTAGCGCTGCTGTCGCCGTAAACGCTGTAGACGGGAATTCCGGTGGCGGCGTCTCGGGAGTCTGAAATTGCGGTGGTGTCCAGGCTTCCGTTGACGCCGTGCTCGGGACTGAAGATGGCGGCGAGCTCGATGCCGGAGGCGTTGGCCAAGACATCGATGGTGCGAAGGCCGTGGGCGTCGATGCCGGTTTGATTGGTGACGATCGCAATCCTGGTTTTCTTCTGGCCAGTTTTCGGCGAAGCGGCAGAGCGGAGTTCGGCAAAGTCGTGGCTCTCGAGCACGTCGATGCCGGTGCGCACGAGGCCGTTGCGCTGCGGTGAGCAGGCGGGCGGCCGACATGGCTTCGTTGTAGCCGGTGATGCGCGCCAGGCGCAGCTTTTGATCTTCCGTAACCGTCAGTTCCAGCTCTTGCGCCACAGCCGAGGCGATGCGTGCGCGCAGGGAAACCACGGCGGAGTTACTACCTCTCGGATGAACCGCATTGGTGAGCACGATGACGTAGCTGTTGGTGACCGGATCGATCCATATGGACGTTCCGGTGAAGCCGGTGTGACCGAAAGAGCCTACGGGGAGAAACTCGCCGCGATTGCTCGAAAAGGGCGAATCGATATCCCAGCCAAGACCGCGCAGGGAAGACGCGGTGGGCGGCTGTTGCGGGGTGGACATCTTCTCGACGGTCAGCGCGGAAAGGACGTGGAATCCGGTCAGCATGTCCTGGGCATATTTTGCGAGATCATCGGCGGTTGAGAAGAGCCCCGCGTGTCCGGCAACGCCGCCCATTCGGCGCGCCGTGGGATCGTGTACGGTGCCGCGCAGCATCTGGTGGCTCTCATCGTATTCGGTGGGCGCGATGCGGGCGCGCCAGTGGGACGGCGGCAGAAAGCGAGTGTCGTTCATCGCCAGCGGCTGGAAGATATTGTTGCGCGGCGTATTCATCCAGACTCAGGCCGGAAACTTTCTCAACCACAAAGCCGAGCGTCTCAAAGTTGATGTCGCTGTAGAGAAAGCGGGAGCCGGGGGGGAAGATGGGCTTTTCAGTCCATGGCAAACTGGTAGGCGGAGTTGCGCCCCTTCCACGCCGTCTTCATGTCGAGGTCTTCGGGCAATCCGGAAAAGTGGGTGAGCAGTTGACGGAGAGTGATGTTCTCTTTCCCGTTCCGGGCAAACTCGGGCAGGTAGGCTGCTACAGGATCATTGAGCCGGATGCGTCCCTGCTCGACCAGCTTCATTACGGAGGTCGCCGTGGCAATGCACTTGGTCATGGAGGCGAGGTCGAAGATGGTGTCGACGGTCATGGCTTCGCGGACCGGCTCCAGGGAGCGCATGCCGAAAGCCTTGCGGTAGACGACGCGGCCATCATGCCCAACCAATACAACGCCGCCCGGAATGGTTGCGCGCGCCACGGCCGCATTCATGATCTGGTCAACGTCGGCGAAAGCCGTGGCGTGAGTGGGCGCGGCGGCGTCGGGGGACGGGGCATCATGGGATGGGGCTGTGGGAGGCGATGCGCTCTGCGCCGGCAATCCGTTGCTGGATGCGGTGACAAACAGCAGAATCAATAAAAGTCGAGGAAGAGCATAGCCGCGTTTCATTGCGATCTCCCGGAGGTCAAAGGCAGAGCTAGTATCGGATTGATTCGACTCCGCTCCAGAGTGGTTCTTAGAGTATCTCTGAAATAACCTCGCCGCCTAGCCATGGGGCCGGTTTGTTTGAGCATCAAAAGAAGTATTGGGGGAAGGCCATGCAACTCAGTAGTTCCGCGTTTCAGCAGGCACGCAGCGTCCCGATACGATTTACCTGCGATGGCGAGAACGTCTCGCCGGGATTTACATGGAGAGGCGCACCCGCGCAAACCAAGTCGTTCGCACTCATCATGCACGATCCGGATGCGCAGCGAGCAGGTGGATTCACCCATTGGGTTTTGTACAACATTCCGGCCGGCGTTGACGAGCTTCCCGCCAATCTGCCGCACGAAGAGAAGGTCGCGGCGACGTGTGTTCAGGGTAAGAACGACGCGGGAAAAATCGGTTACACCGGGCCCTGCCCGCCCGCCGGAACGCACCGCTATGTAGTTCGGTTGTATGCGCTGGATGCGGAACTGAGGCTGAAAGCGGGCGCTTCGCACCAACAGCTCCGGGAAGCGATGCGCGGTCACATTCTAAGCCAGTCGGAGCTGACGGGCACGTACGCAAGAGTCTCCCAAAACGCGGCGTAGGTAAAAAGCGTAAGCAAAAAGAAAAATCCCCGGCGCCAGGCCAGGGATTGGGTTTAAGTTGTGGGTTGCGCTGCGGCAGAACGTTCCGTTCCGTTTTCCGCTACCGTCCGAAGTGTTGTGCCTCATAGGCGGCAATCTGCGGTTCGCATTGCAAGGTAATGCCAATGTCGTCCAGGCCTTCCAAAAGGCAGTGGCGACGGAAGGGATCGATGGCGAATGAGGCGGTGAAGCCGGCGTCATCGCGCACTTCGCACTTTTCCAGGTCGACCGTCAACTTGTAGCCGTTGACTTCCTTGGCTCGACGGAGCAACAAAGCCATTGCTTCCTCATCGAGCGCTACGAGCACGATTCCATTCTGGGCGCAGTTACTGGTGAAAATATCGGCAAAGTAAGGGGCGATGATGACCCGGAATCCGTAGTCGCCCAGGGCCCAGGCGGCGTGCTCACGGGAAGAACCGCAGCCGAAATTCTTGCCAGCGATTAGAACCGAGGTTCCCGCGTAGCGCGGATCGTTGAGGACAAAATCCGGATTGGGCGATGCGTCGGGACGAAAGCGCCAGTCGAAAAAAAGGAACTGGCCGAAGCCGGTGCGCTCAATCCGTTTCAGGAATTGCTTGGGAATGATCTGGTCGGTATCGACGTTGGCGAGATCCAAGGGTGCTGCGATACCGGTGTGTACACGAAAGGGCTGCATGGTTTCCTCGTACAGGGCGTTACCCTGGAATTGAAACAGGCGTTGCCAATGAAAAGACACTGAATTACACAGTGAGCTACTTTGCGTTGACCAGTGCGCCTTTAAAGTCCCATTTTCTTACATCGGTGAAGTGGCCGGCGATGGCAGCGGCTGCGGCCATGGCGGGGCTGACCAGATGGGTGCGTCCGCCGCGTCCCTGACGACCTTCGAAATTGCGATTGCTGGTGGAGGCGCAACGCTCGCCGGGGCTGAGCACGTCGGCATTCATGGCCAGACACATGGAACAGCCGGACTCTCGCCACTCAAAGCCGGAGGCGAGGAAGATCCGATCCAAGCCTTCCTGCTCGGCCACGCGCTTCACATCCTGCGAACCTGGAACGACCAGAGCGCGCACGTTGGGCGCGACGTGGTGGCCCTCGGCGACGCGGGCGGCTTCGCGCAGATCCTCGATGCGTCCATTGGTGCAGGAACCGATGAAGGCGACGTCGATGGCGATCTCCTCGATGGGCGTGCCGGGCTTCAGGCCCATGTACTCCAGGGCGCGGGCAATGGACTTGGCATCGGTTTCGGTTTTGGCCGTCGCGGGATCAGGAATGCGGGCGTTGACCGCCGCTACCATGCCGGGGCTTGTACCCCAGGTGACCTGTGGCGCGATTCGGCTGGCGTCGAGTTCAATCACCTTGTCGAAGGCGGCATCGGCATCGCTGACCAGGGTGTGCCAGTGTTGGACGGCTTTATCCCACTCGGCACCTTTGGGGGCGAAGCGACGGCCCTTGACATAGGCGAAGGTGGTTTCGTCGGGAGCGACCATGCCGGCGCGCGCACCGGCCTCAATGGTCAGGTTGCAGAGGGTCATGCGACCTTCCATGGACAAGCCGCGCACGGCGTCGCCGGTGTACTCGACCACATAGCCGGTGGCGCCGTCGCTGCCAATCTGGCCGATGAACGCCAGGGCGAGATCCTTTGCGCTGGTTCCGAGGGGCAACTGGCCACTGACCCGGACCTGCATGGAGAGCGGTTTGCGCTGCGGCAGGCTCTGGGTGGCTAGAACGTGTTCCACTTCGGAGGTTCCGATGCCGAAAGCCAGCGCGCCGAACGCACCGTGGGTGCTGGTATGGCTGTCTCCGCAGACAATCGTCATGCCGGGCTGGGTTGCTCCGGATTCGGGACCGACGACGTGGACGATTCCCTGATCGACGGAGTCGATATCGAAGAGGGTTATGCCGAATTCGGCGCAGTTGTTGCGCAGGGTATCAAGCTGAGTGGCGGCAATGGGGTCGGTAATGGGGCGATGATTCAACGTGGTCGGCACGTTGTGATCGACCGTGGCCAATGTGCGCTCTGGCCTGCGTACCTGCCGGCCAGCCACGCGCAGACCCTCGAAGGCCTGCGGCGAAGTCACCTCATGTACGAGATGCAGATCGATGTAAAGGAGCGGCGGCTGCCCTTCGGGCTGGCAGACAACGTGTTTTTCCCAGAGCTTCTCAAACAGACTCTTGCCCATAAACTCATCTTCCCCGAACGCCGTGCGTAATTGAACTCAGAACGTCTTTTCCGTTGGCGCCGAAAGGGCAAAACGCCCTTTCGGTGCGTGGTTTGAAAACTATGCGTGCGTCGGCCGCACCTTGCGCGCGCCGAGTGCCTCGAGTACGAGTTTGCCCATCTCTTCGGTGCCGACCAGCCGCTCGCTGGAACCACGCTTGAGATCGGCAGTGCGATATCCGGCCTGGAGCACGTCGGCAATTGCGTGCTCGATGGCCTGCGCTTCCTGTTCGCGCTGGAAGCTGTGGCGAAGCAGCATGGCGGCGGTGGCAATGGTTCCGAGCGGATTGGCGATGCCCTTGCCTGCGATGTCGGGAGCCGAGCCGTGAATGGGCTCATACAAATTGATTTTGCCGCCCACGGTTGCCGAGGGCAACATGCCCAGCGAGCCGGTAAGCGCGGCGGCCTCGTCGGAAAGAATGTCGCCGAAGAGGTTTTCGGTCACGATGACGTCGAAGCTTGCGGGCGCAGTCACCAGACGCATGGCGCAGGAGTCGACAAGCTGGTGCTCCAAGGTCACGTCGGGATACTGCTTGGCAACTTCGATCACCACCTCGCGCCAGATTTGCGAGCATTCGAGCACGTTGGCCTTATCGACCGAGGTGACCTTTTTGCGGCGCTGCCGCGCCACCTGGAAGGCGACGTGGGCGACGCGCTCGATCTCGGCCACGGAATACACCATGGTGTTGAAACCGATGCGCTGAGCGCCTTCGTTGGCGAATCCGCGAGGCTGGCCGAAATACATTCCACCGAGCAACTCACGCACGAAGAGAATGTCGGCGCCCTTGAGCACCTCGGGACGGAGCGGCGAACAGTCGGACAAGCAGTCGTAGGCGATGGCGGGGCGAAGATTGGCGAAGCCTCCGAGGGCTTTGCGAATGGCCAGGAGACCGCTCTCCGGCTTCAGGGCCGGCGGCAGCGAGTCGAATTCGGGACCGCCCACGGCACCTAGCAGCACGGCATCGGAAGCCAGGCACTTTTCAAGGGTGATCTCGGGCAAGGGTACGCCATGTTTCTTGTAGGCGTTGCCGCCGATGGGTAGTTCCTCGAATTGAAGTTCGAATTCGCCTTCGCTGACAGAGCGCAAAATCCGCAGGGCCTCACGTGTAACTTCGGGGCCAACGCCGTCACCCGGCAACACTGCAATCTTAAATGTCATGGTCATTTTCCAATTTATAGCATATTTGGCCCGGTCCCGGAGTGCAGGTTCCGGGCACCAGGGTTACGTTTTTCTTTACGTTTTGCCGGGCGACTACGTCTGAGGAGCTACGGCGAACTGTCCCCAGGTTTGTTCACGGGTGCAGAGCTGCCGTCTGATCTCCATATAGTTGAGCATACGCACGGTCGCATTCATGGCGGCGACGAGCTGGTCGGGAGCCACGGCGCGGGTGGTGAAGAGCTTTTCGTCGCTGCGCCAAGTAATCGTCGCCTCAGTGAGCGCTCCGCTGGTTCCATTGCGAGAGATGCTGATGCGATAGTCCATGAGCTCGGGCATGTTCTCCCAGACGGTGCGCAGGGCGCGGATGAATGCGTCGAACTGTCCGTCTCCCTCGCTTTGGGCCGTGAGTTGACGGTCATTGCAAGTGAGTTCGAGGCTGACCTTGGGTGAAGCTCCCTTCTTCAGGGAAAATTCATAGTTCACGAGCTTCACCGAATTCTCCTTCTCCCCGAAGATCTCGTGCAGGAGGAGAATGATGTCGGCTTGTGTCACCTTGACCTTGTCGTCACCCAGCTCTTTTATCTTTGCGAGCAACAGGCGCTGCTGCTCGGGGCTGATTTCGATTCCGAGCTCCTGGCAGTTGGCCTCGACCGAGGCGATTCCCGCCGTCTTGCCGAGGTTGTAGGCGCGCTTGCGTCCGAAGCGGCTGGGATCGAGCCTGTTCTGATAGAGCTGTCCCTTTTTGTCGCCATCGGCGTGGACTCCGCAGCCCTGGGTGGCGCTGATCTGGCCGACGGCCGGAGCGTTGGGAGCGAGCGCGATACCGCTGATTCCAGCTACTAGATCACTGAGCATGGCGAGATTGCGCTCTTTGACATTGCTGTTCATGTTGAACAGGTCGCGTGCCGCCACCACGAGGGTCGCCAGGTTGGTGTTGCCAGCCCGCTCGCCGATTCCGTTCACGGTGACGTGTACGCGTCCGGCACCGGAGCGCAACGCGGCAATCGAGTTGGGTACCGCAAGACCGTAATCGTTGTGACAGTGAAAATCGAGCGGCATATCGAAGTTTTCGCGCATGGTGCGCACGAAGGCTTCGGATTCTTCCGGGGAGAGAACGCCGAGGGTGTCACACAACATGACGCGCTTGATGGGCATTTTGGAAAGGCCGGTGGCAAGTGCCATCACATAGGCCTCGGAATTACGCATCCCCTGCGACCAGTCTTCCAGATAGACATTGACGGTCAAGCCGTTCTTGACCGCATGCTCAACCGTGCGCTGGATGTCGACGAGATGGGATTCGACGGTCTTGCGAAGCTGAACCACGCAATGGTGTTCCGATCCCTTAGCGAGCAGGTTCAGAACCCTTCCTCCGTGCTGCACAATCCAGTCCACGGACCTTGTTCCGTCCACAAAGCCGAGAACCTCGATTTTGTCCGCGGCGTCATGGGAGCTTGCCCAATCGGTGATGTTGCGAACCGCCAACGCCTCGCCATGAGAAACTAACGCCGAGCCGACTTCGATGGCGTCGATACCTGATCTGAGCAGGGCCTCGGCGATGACCAGCTTTTCTTCAGCCGTGTAGCTGATACCCGGCGTTTGCTCACCATCCCGGAGCGTTGTATCCATTACTTCGATATTTCGCACTTTTGCTCTCCCGTACGCGCTCCCAAAGGCACTATTCAGGGTTCCGCACTTGCCGCAAGTTTGTTTCTACCGGCGGATGTCCGCCGGATTTTGTCCAGATTGTGTACCTCGCGAGCGAGGTTTTCAAGGTGAACACGAAAAGGGGTGCAATCATTTTATCCGAGCCGGTTCAGTCCGTCTACATAGGCTTTTGCGCTGGCCTCGATGATGTCGGTGGAAGCCCCGCGCCCCATGACGTGACGGTCGGCGATCTCCAAGTGTACGGTGACCTCACCCATGGCTTCGGTGCCTTCGGTTACGGCTCGAATGTCATAGCGCAAAAGCTTCGCTTGAGTTCCGGTGAGGGCGGAAATCGCCTTGTAGACGGCATCGACGGGACCGTCGCCAATGGAAGCGCCTTCCTTGATCTCTCCGTTCACCAGCAGACGCACGGTCGCGGTGGGAATAGCGGTGGTGCCGCTGTAACTGTGGAGGTATTCCAGCTTCACGTTTTGCTGCACCGGAGGCAATTCATTGTGAATCAGCGCCAAGAGGTCTTCGTCGAGCACCTCCTGTTTTTTGTCGGCCACGGCCAGGAAGCGCTGGTACATGGCGTCAAGATCGTCACTTGAGAGTTCGTAGCCGAGCTTATCGAGCCGTGAGCGAAGGCCAGCTCGACCGGTGCGCGCCGTCAGCACGACCCGGCTTTCGCTGAATCCAACGTCTTCGGGACGCATGATTTCGTAGGTCTGGCGGTCTTTCAGGAATCCGTCGACGTGGATGCCCGAGCTGTGGGCAAACGCGTTAGTGCCGATGACAGCCTTATTGGCTGGAACCGGCATCCCGAGCATGTTGGCGACCATGCGGCTGGTACGGAAGAACTCACGAGGCTCGATTCCAGTGGTGACTCCGTAGTAGTCAGCCCTGGTGTGGATGCCCATGACGACCTCTTCCAGGGCTGCGTTGCCGGCCCTTTCGCCGATTCCGTTGATCGTCCCTTCGACTTGGCGCGCACCGTTGCGAATGCCGGCGAGTGAGTTGGCCACGGCAAGACCAAGGTCGTCATGACAGTGCACGCTGATGGTTGCGCGGGCAATGTTGGGAACGTTTTCCCCGATGCCGCGGATCAATGCACCGTACTGCTCGGGAACGGTGTAGCCGGTGGTGTCTGGAATGTTGACCACGGTTGCACCGGCATCGATGACGGCTTCCAACATTTGGAAGAGATACGCCGGATCAGCTCGGCCGGCATCTTCGGCAAAAAACTGAACGTCGTCGACATAGTTGCGCGCCTGCTTGATGGCAGCGACGGCGATGGTGATCAGCTTGGCTTTCTTTTCGTCGAGCGTTTTGCCGTAGCGGTCATCGCGGAACTTGCCCATGACGTGAATGTCGGAGACGCCGATGCCGGTGTGAATGCGTGGGCGGGCGGCCTTGGCAAGCGCTTTGCCGCAAGCCTCGATGTCGGCGGCAACCGCACGCGACAGGGCACAGATGGACGGCCCCTCGATCTCGTGCGCGATCTTGCGCACGGCATCAAAGTCTTCCGGCGAGGAGGCCGGGAAGCCAGCCTCGATGATATCCACCTTGAGGCGCGCGAGCTGGCGCGCGAGGGTTATCTTGTCCCGACTGCCCAGGCGAGTTCCTGCTGCCTGTTCGCCATCTCGTAATGTAGTGTCAAACACCGCGATCTTCGACGTAGCTTTCATTGCCGCATCCTCGATGGAACCTTGGAATTGCCGAACGAGAGTATCCAGCATACCGCAGCGGCGTTTCCGGAAATAGATCCGGTCCGCAGTATGCCGCAAATTACACAGCCAATGGAGCGCGCAAATGTAAGATTTCGACGCTTCATTCCTAGAGTCGTCTGGATTCCGGGAACTCTGATTTTGTCTTTGCAACATCCAAACTATTTAGTTTTTAAACTGAGTGGTGGCTCCTCGGCGGTCGGCATTTGCAGGCCAAGCAGGTTGGCGATTGACGGTGCGATCTGGCGCATGTCCACCACTCCAAGATTTCTGGCGTGCGCAATGCCTGGGCCTGTGATGAAGAATGATGCGCGCATTTCCACGTGCTCGGGCAGGTATCCGTGCGTTCCGCCAGTACCTTCCCGCCGCAACGGCCCGGCCAGGCCAGTGTCGGTTTGGAAGCCGGGCTTCATGTCTACCAGGAAGCTCGCAGTCGGATAGCCTCCCAACTCGCGCAACTCCTTCTCTTCTACGATGCGGTTGATTCCGTTCTCGCGATCGGCGGCGAGCGAGGCGAGTAAATCCCTGGTCTTGTTGACGAGCGCAGCATCGCTTGGGTTGCGGAGAACGATGGCCGCCGAACCGCCGTTGGTCCAGGGCATGGCATCCCAGGATTCCACTTTGGGCGTGCCGAACATTGTCTTTGCGCTTCCGGGCCGGATGAGTCCTTGTTGCACAAACGCGGTGAACAGATTGAGCTTCTGATGGACCGGCGCAAAGCCGTGATCGGATACGACACAGACAATCGCCTCCGGGTCCACGCTGAGTGCTGCCTCCGAGAGCTTTCCGATCATTTCGTCGCTGGCTTCGAGAACGGAGTTCGCCTCCGGGCTGAAGGGTCCGTACTGGTGTTGGATATGGTCGAGCGCCGCAAGGTGGACGGTGATCAGCTTTGGCTTGTACTTCTGAATGATGGCGATTGCAAACTTGGCGCGCAGGCGGTCGTTGGGCACATCGGTGTTGAGTTCCTCTGCGTAGGGGCCAAGCTCGGCCTCAAGCTTGGCTAACATTCCGGGCGTGGAGAGAGCTCGGACCAATTTGCGATCATCCTCGGTCCCGGCGCGCCAAACTTCTGGAATCAGGTAATCGACTTTGGCACCGACGCTGACCGGCCAATTTACGCTGGCCGTGCTGAAGCCAGCGGCTGCGGCGAGATCCCACAATGTCGGCACCTTGATGTCTTCGCTGTACCAGTACCAGCCTTGCAGATTCTTCTGCTCGGGATCGAAGGTGGTGTTGGAGTAGATTCCGTGTCTGGCGGGCGATACGCCGGTGATGATGGTGGTGTGGCTGGGATAAGTCACGGTCGGCACCACTCCGGTCACGCCTTCTGCGTACACGCCCTCGCGCATCATGCGGCGAAGGTTTGGCGCCTTGAGACCAAGCTGGTCGGCACGCGTGATGTAGTCGGGGCGCATTCCGTCGATAGAGATGAGCACGACGCTTCGGGCCTGCGCCGACTGTGTGGAGGCCAGTAAAAGAATTAGGGCAAAGGCCATCCACAGGAAGAACCGGTCGCCGCGACGTGTCACCGAGTGATTCATATGCGTCTCCTGTGCAGTATCGTCCAGCAGATGTTTTCTTGCCACCGGTCAGTTTAAGCGAAGCGGAACGAGTACTGGCCGGGTGTGCCGGAAGCATCGCGGCTGGCGCTGGTGTGCTGTACAATCGGGGCGATTATGAGTTGCTGAGTTTAGCGCCGAAAAAGGAGATTGCCGATGATGACACTCAAGCTTAATGGCATTGAGGCCTGCGTCTTCGACGCCTATGGCACGCTGTTCGACGTCAACAGTGCCGCCCGTGTTGCCCAGGACTCGCTTGGAGAAAAGTGGCAACCGCTGGCCGAGTTGTGGCGCGCGAAGCAACTGCAATACACCTGGCTGCGCGGCCTGGGCGGACGACACGCGGATTTTTGGCAGGTGACGGGCGAGGCCCTCGACTTTGCCATGGCTACTTTGCATGTGGAAGATGCGGCGCTGCGGGAGCGGCTGATGAATCTGTACCTGGTGCTGAGCGCCTACCCGGAAGTCTCCGAGACTTTGAAGCGCCTGAAGGCGGGCGGGATGAAGCTGGCCATCCTCTCCAACGGATCTCCGGCCATGCTGGCTGCAGCGGCGGCAAATGCCGGTATCGCTGGGTTGCTCGATGCTGTGCTCTCGGTGGAGGAGGTGAAGGTCTACAAGCCTCACCCTGCTGTTTACGGGTTGGCCTGCGAGCGGCTCAACGTGGCTGCGGATCGCATCTGCTTTCTGTCTTCCAACGGATGGGATGCGTACTCGGCCAAAGCGTTTGGCTTGCGCGTCCTGTGGTGCAACCGCTTCGGACAGGCGGCCGAGCGAATTCCGGAGACGCCGGACGCGCAGATTGCGACGCTTGCCGAACTGCCGGATATCGTGCTGGGCTGACCGGCTGGGCAGGGAATCAGGCCCGCCCAGCGAACTCTCGCGTTTCTGTGGACACCTTAACTTTTTCGCCTTCTTTGATGAACGGGGGAACGCGGATTTCGATGCCCGTTTCCAGTTTGGCGGGCTTGGTCACGTTGCCGCCTGCGGTGTCGCCGCGGACGCCAGGTTCGGTGTAGGTGACTTGCAACTCCACGTGGGTTGGAAGTTGTAAACCGATCGGATTGCCGTTGTACTTATGCAATTCGATGATGGTTCCGTCGATGAGAAAATCCAGGGCGTCGCCCATCATCTCGCTGGAGAGGGTGTGGGTCTCGAAGGTCTCCTGGTCGAGGAAGTGGGAGCCGTCTCCGTCGCTATAGAGGAAGGATGCGGGAACCATTTCGAGGTCTGGCTCCTTGAACTTGTCACTGGCTTTGAATGTCTTGTCAAAGACGGCGCGGGTGAGCAGGTTGCGCATCTTGAGGCGGACCAAGGTCTGGCCGCCCCTGGCGGTAGGGGTGGTAACCTCCGCTTCCATGCATAGGAAGGGAGTGTTTTCGAATTCGAAAAACATCTTGCGCTTAACGTCGATGGCGTCGATTAATGCGGCCATGGTTTCCTCAAAAGATAGGTTGGAGGGGCGGCGATCCTGCGGCTGATCGGCTTTCCCTCGGGTAAATGGTGAAGATTGTCGTTCGTCTCTACGGCGCGTGTCCGTCGCCGTCATCACCATCTTTGTTGTTTCGTTGCGCGCAAGCGTAGCGGCGCTACTCGACTGTGACTGACTTGGCAAGGTTGCGCGGTTGATCGACGTCGCAGCCGCGGCGGACAGCGATGTGGTAGGCGAGCAGTTGTAGCGGCACGATCTCCAGAATCGGCAGCAGCAGTTCCGGCGCCGGGGGAATAAAAATGACGTGGTCGGCGGCCTCGCGAATATCCTCATCGCCTTCCGTGGCCACGGCGATCACACGGCCGGAGCGTGCTTTCACTTCCTTCAGATTGGAGATCGTCTTCTCGTAGCGCAGCACCGAGCCAGGATCGTTTTTGTCCTGGGTGGCGATAATGACGACCGGAAGATCTTCGTCGATCAGAGCGTTTGGACCGTGCTTCATCTCGCCGGCGGCATAGCCTTCGGCGTGAATGTAGGAGATCTCCTTGAGCTTCAGCGCACCCTCGAGGGCAATCGGAAAGTGGATTCCGCGTCCGAGGAAGAGGAAGTCTTGCACGCGCTGGTAGGTGCGCGCGAGCTCCTCGATTTCCTCCTCGCGGGCGAGCACAGCTTCCAGGCGCCCGGGAAGCTTCGAGAGCTCCTGTGTCAGCTTGATCGATTCAGCATCGCAGATGGTGCCGCGTATCTGCCCGAGGCGCAAGGCAAAGAGAAAGAGCGCGACCAATTGCGCAGTGAAGGCCTTAGTGGAGGCGACGCCGATCTCCGGGCCCGCGTGGGTGTAAATCGTACCGTCGGCTTCGCGGGCGATCATGGCGCCAACCACGTTGCAGATGGCGATGGTCTTGGCTCCGCGCGACTTGGATTCCCGCTGGGCGGCGATGGTGTCGGCGGTTTCACCGGATTGGGTGATGACCAGCGTCATTTCATCTTTTTCGATGAGCGGATTGCGGTAGCGGAATTCACTGGCGTAGTCCACTTCGACAGGAACCCGCGCCAGGCGCTCGATCATGTACTTTCCGGCGAGTCCGGCGTGCCAACTGGTGCCGCAGGCGGCGATGTACAGCTTGCGCAGATTGCGGAACTCTTCATCCGAGACGTCCATCTGCTCAAGGAACACTTTGCCTGTATCGAACGAGACGCGACCCATCGCGGTGTCGCGGACGGCGCGCGGCTGCTCATAGATTTCCTTGAGCATGAAGTGCTTGAAGCCGCCCTTCTCGGCCATGATCGGGTCCCAGGTGATGTGCTGCACATCGCGGTGAACGGGCTTACCGTCAAAGTCGGTAAGGGTCACGCCATCGGGGGTAAGAACGGCGAGATCGCCATCTCCGAGAAAGAACAGATCACGGGTGTGGTAGAGAATCGCGGGCACGTCGCTGGCGACAAAGTACTCGTCCTTGCCCAGGCCGATGACAGCGGGCGGGCCATTGCGGGCGGCGATGATCTTGCTAGGCTCCGTGCTGCAGATGACGGCGAGGGCAAAGACTCCGTTCAGCCGCTTCACGGTCATGCGCACCGCTTCTTCAAGAGAGATCTTCTTGTCTGGATTTTCCAGAATGAAGTACTTTTCGATGAGGTGGGCGATGACCTCGGTATCAGTCTCGGTCTTGTAGACGTGGCCTTCTTCGCGAAGCTGCTTCTTCAGAGCGAGATAGTTCTCGACAATGCCATTGTGGACGACGACGATGGTGCCGCTGCAATCGCGATGAGGATGGGCGTTTTCCTCGCTGGGGCGACCGTGGGTTGCCCAGCGGGTATGGCCGATGCCGTAGGTGCCGTCGATGTGGTTGTGGCGAATTACCTCTTCGAGGTTGCGGAGTTTGCCTTCGGCGCGGCGGATCTGCAGACCATTTTCTCCGCCCGCAACCGCGATTCCCGCCGAGTCATAGCCGCGATACTCAAGACGACGCAAGCCATCGATAATCACCGGAACCACTTGTTTCTTGCCGACATAGCCAACGATCCCGCACATACGCTGCTCCTTGTTGAAAAACTTCGGTAGATGAAACCGTCCGCGGCGTACAAATAAGAGACTCTGGACTAATCCTCGATAGAGTAATGAAACTCTTCGATCACCGGGTTGGTAAGGACTTCGCTTGCCATGCGTTCGACTTCGGCGCGTGCAGCATCGCGGTCAAGGCTGCCGTCGAGGGAAAGCTCGAAGTACTTGCCCTGCCTGACATCGGCCACGCCCTTGTAACCCATTTTGGACAACGCGCCTTGAATGGTTTTGCCCTGCGGATCAAGGACACTTTTCTTCATTGAGACGTAAACGTAGGCTTTCATCGGTTCCTCAATTATACAGCGCTGCCGGAGAGCGTTTTGCCGGCACAAATCGTTCCCCGCACAGGGGAAAGGTTACAAGCCAAAGAGATCGCGCAGCCGCCGGGTCTGGGCGCGGCTGACGGGAATTTCCGTCTGTTTCCTGTCGTCCATGCGAATCTGGTAACTGCTCTTGAACCATGGCACCACTTCCTTGATCCGGTTGATATTGACCAGGTAGGAGCGGTGCGCGCGCCAGAAGAAATTGGCGTCCAGCGAAGACAGAAGTTCTTCCAGGGTGCGGCAGTTCGACTGGCCCTCCATGTTCTGCGCCACTACGGTAATCACGCCATCCTCGATCGATGCGAAGCAGATTTCCTTCTGATCGACCAGGAAGAGGCGGTTGTTGGCCTTGAGCAGGATCTTTGTGGTCTGCGGTTTCTGCTGCTCCAGTAATTTGACCAGAGTGTCCAGTTTTTCGCTGGGAGGCACGTCGGACTCCTGCGTCTTGCGGGCTTTTTCGATGGCCTGGACGATGCGCTTCTTGTCGAACGGCTTCAGGATATAGTCCAAGGCGCTGACCTCAAAGGCTTTTACCGCATACTGGTCAAAGGCGGTGGAGAAGATGATGTTGGGCAGCGGAATTTTCTTCTCCAATAGCTTCTTAATCACTCCAAAGCCGTCCAGGCCAGGCATCTGCACATCAAGAAAGACCAGGTTCGGCGAGGTCTCCTTAATTAGGTTCACCGCTTCCACGCCATTCTTGCCATGGCCAATGATGTCTATGTCTTCCACGTCCTTCAACAGGAAGGAGAGCTCATCGCGCGCGAGCTGTTCATCGTCCACGATGATGACGGATAGCGGCATCCAGAGCTCCTCAATCAATACAGACGAGTATAGAACGCGAAAGGTTGCAGACAAAACGCGGCGTGTCATTTTTGCAACGGAGGCTAAGCGCCGGTGCCGTACACTAAAGGTTATGAGCGAAGTAATCTACGGCATTCATGCCATTAATGAAGCGCTGAAGCGCGGTGGCCGCCGCTTTGACTATGTCGCGGTCTCGCGCGACCGCACCGACAACCGTTTGCAGAAGATTCTCGACGACTGCCGCGCCCAGGGCATCAGCGTGCGCTTTGTGCCTCGTGAAGACATCGACCGCGAAACCCGGACCAATACCCATCAGGGTGTCATGGCCATTACCTCCCGCAAGGAGTACACCGGCGTGGAGGAGTTGCTTGAGAACAAGAACGGAGAATACAGCTTTCTGCTGGTGCTGGACGGGGTGGAGGACCCGCACAACCTGGGCGCGCTGATCCGCTCGGCGGATGGAGCCGGGGTGGATGGCGTGGTGATTCCGGAGCGCCGCGCGGCGGGGATCACGGGCACGGTGGTCAAGGCATCTGCGGGCGCCAGCGAGCACCTTCCGGTGGCTCGAGTGGTCAACATCGCACGCACGATCGATGAGTTGAAGCAGGCCGAAGTGTGGGTGGTGGGCTTGGACGAGCGCGGCGAGAAGAGCTACGACGAGCTGGATTACAACATGAATTGCGCCATCGTACTGGGGGCGGAAGGCAAGGGGCTGCACGACCTAGTTCGCCGCAAGTGCGACATGCTGGTTTCGATTCCGATGATGGGCGCGCTCTCATCGCTGAATGTCTCGGTGGCCGGCGGCATTGTGATGTATGAAGTGCAGCGGCAGCGCAGGCAGGCTCTAAAGCCAGCGGCGAAACGATCGGCCAAGAAGTCTGCCAAGAGGAAAGAGGAGTAGCTTTGCGCCGTCTTGCGCTCGCACTTCTTATCTATGCGCTAGTTCTGTTTGCGTTGGGCGCGCTGCCGGCGATGGCGCTGGACCGCAACGCCTTCAGCTTTACCCGCTACGACCTCCGGATTACGGTCGATCCTCACCAGCATGGGCTGGCAGCGGAGGGAACGGTCGAGCTGCGCAATGTTTCGCAGGGGCCGCAGCGTGAGGTCTCGCTGCAGATTTCAAGCTCGCTGCGCTGGCTCTCGGTACTGGCAGACGGGACCGAGGTAGAGTGGCTGGAGCAGAGCTACACCAGCGACATCGACCACACCGGACTGCTGAGTGAGGCCATCGTCAAACTGGATAAGCCGGTTGCTCCGGGCCAAACCTTGCTGCTCAACCTGCGCTACTCGGGCACGGTCCAAAAAGACACAACGCGGCTGGAACGGATTGGAACCCCCGAAGATGTCGCCCGGCGCAGCGATTGGGACGAGATCAGCGACAACTTCACCGCACTGCGCGGAGCCGGCTTCGTTGTCTGGTATCCGGTTTCGATGGAGGCGGCGAATCTGAGCCAGGGCAATGAACTGTTTGAAATTATGCGCGCCTGGCGCGAACGCGAGACTTCTTCGGTACTGGGCGTGCAACTTTCAAGGGCAGCTGCGCCGGGGGGCGACCAGTCAAAATTCATCTTCGTTGTCAACGGCTTGGTTGTCAACGGCTCGGTTGTCAACGGCTCGCCGAGCGCGGCGGGGCCATCGATCAGCGCGGAATTTCGGGGAGTGGACCCGGTGATTGTGCTGCTCGGCGACCCGGCCGAAACCGCCGACCGGCCTCATGTGGCCGCCTACTATACGGCCGCGCATACGGATTATGCTCGCGACTACATGGCCGCGGTCGAGAGGGTGATTCCTTCGCTGGAAGAGTGGTTCGGCGCGCCGCGGCACAAGGTGGTTCTGGTGGAACTGACCGACCCAAACGCGTTGCCCTACGACGCGGAGGCCTACTATTTTGTGCCTATGCGCGGCGTGCCCCCTGCAGTCGCCGAAGTGGCGATGGCGCGTCCGGTGGTTCATGCCATGCTGGAGTCTCCGCGACCGTGGATTCGCGAGGGACTGTCAGTTTTCGCACAGGCTTTGATTCGCGAACGGCAGGCGGGACGGCGCGCCGCCCTGACATACCTGGGCCAGTTCAACGCGGTGCTGGCCGTAGCCGAGGCGGAGTCCCACGGTTCTCTGCCGCCTGGCGAGAACAGCGCCGCGGCGCCCGGCAGCGGGCTGCAACCGCTTGTTACTACGGCGGATGAGGTGTTCTTTCGCACCAAGGCCGGCTACGTCTGGTGGATGCTGCGCGATATGGTTGGCGACCGAGTGCTGCAGGCGGCATTGGCGCAATATCATGGGGCGGACGACCGCGATTCGGGATATATGGAACGGCTGATCGAAAAACAGGACCCAACTAAGCGCGACCTGGAGGCGTTCTTTGACGACTGGGTTTATCGCGACCGTGGGCTGCCTCAGTTGCGGATCAACTCGGCTAATGCGCGCCGGACTCTTGGGGTGCAGACGGTGACGGCCGTGACGATTGAAAATTTCGGCGAAGCCTGGTGCGAGGTTCCGGTTACGGTGCGGTCGCGGGATGGGGAAAACAAGGCCCGGGTGGTGGTGCCGGGAAAGGGCAAGGCCACGGTGCGCGTGGCTCTGGAAGCCGCTCCCAGTGAAGCAGAGGTGAACGATGGCAGCGTTCCCGAGGCCGAACGCCATAAGAATGTGATTCCGGTGACGGTCACTCCCTCAGCAGAGCGTTGAACTGTAGGATTGCCGGTGACGGGATGAGAATTGGGCAAGGGGGAAAGCGTGAGCTATATTCAATTTCTCGGCGCCGCAGGTACAGTCACAGGCTCCAAACACCTTATCAACGTATCGCAACGGGGTGCAGCGGGAGAAAGCCGCAGCGGCTTCCAATTGCTGGTTGATTGCGGCCTCTTTCAGGGGCCGAAGGAATGGCGGCTGAAGAACTGGACCGAACTGCCGGTTCCTGCGCGTAGCATCCACGCCGTCATTCTGACCCACGCTCATCTCGACCACTGCGGTTGGATTCCGCGCCTGTACAAGGAAGGCTTTCAGGGGACGGTTTACGCTACGCCCGCGACCGTGGATTTGAGCGGCATTATCCTGCCTGACTCCGGCTATCTGCAGGAAGAAGATGCGGCGTTTCACAATAAGCAGAAAAGCTCCAAGCACACCCCGGCCCTCCCCTTGTACACCATGGAGGAGGCGCAACAATGTCTCTCGCGCTTCCGTGCGGTGCCCTTTGGCGAGGCCGTGGCGCTGAGCGATCAGGTGAGCTTCCGCTTCGTGCGCTCGGCGCACATACTGGGGGCGGCCATGGCGGAGATCAGCCTGGACGCCGACGGCACGCGCCGCACCCTTCTGTTCACCGGAGACATTGGCCGGGTGCGCGACAGCGCCAGCGCGCCCGGCAAGGTGGTGCGTTCGGGCCCCACCGAAGGCGAGTCGCCGGATGTGCTGGTGATGGAGTCCACCTACGGAAACCGCCATCATCCGCATGAAGACGTGATGCCGGAGATGGCGGGGTTGATCAATGCGGCGGTGAAGCGCGGTGGCAGCATCGTGGTGCCGGCCTTTGCCGTGGAGCGCACCCAGAAGTTCCTCTTCCTGCTCAAGGAATTGATGGAACAGGGCCGGATTCCGCGCATTCCGGTCTACGCCGACTCGCCGATGGGCATCCACGCGGTGCAGATCTTCCTCGAGCATGGCGAGGAGTTCAGCCCCGAGACCAAGGCGCTGATAGCACGCTACGGGTCGCCGCTCAAGTGGCCGGGCTTTCACTTTGCCAGCACGGCGCAGGAGTCCAAGAGCATCAACGGCAGCCGCTTTCCGTCGGTCATAGTCTCCTCGAACGGGATGTGCATGGGCGGGCGCATCCAGCATCACCTGATTCAGCGTTTGCCGGACCCGCGCAACCTGGTGCTGTTTATCGGCTTCCAGGCGGTGGGCACGCGCGGACGGCAGATCAAGGACGGAGCGCCTGAGGTCAAGATCTTCGGCGAGATCGTTCCGGTGCGCGCCCAGGTTGCGGCACTGGAACAGTTCAGCGACCATGCCGACGTGGACGAACTGCTGGAGTGGCTGCGCACCTTCAAGAAAGCTCCGCAGAGCACGCACATCGTCCACGGCGAGCCGGATTCAGCCGAGGCGCTGCGCAAGGCTATTGCCGCACAACTGGGTTGGACGGTGGATGTGGCGAGCTATATGCAAAAGGACGAGATCCGGTAGGTCGCGACGCGTGCGGGGTGCTGCGGAGAGGCCGCGATTTGGGGTGTACCATGCCCCCTATATATCCTGCTAAAAATTTGAAAACAGGGTGGTTAGGTAGGTGTGGCATGGCGATGATGTCTCTGGGTACGTCAGCAGTAGAACTGCTCTGGTGAAGTTCAAAGGCCGGATTGGCTTGATCCCTAATTTCAGGATCGCAAGATCGGGGGCGATTTCATCAAGGTTTTGAAAAACAATATGTCCTGTGGAATCAGTGTGTTGGATGGAAGTTATCGGGAGTCATGTGCTTGACGAGGCATAAAGAATGGCGATTTGGGGGCTGAAAGGTTCGTTTTCGCGTTGAGAACGTGCGTTTTAGGGGTATTTGGAGAAGTGGCGTTTTTGGATGGTTGCACTATGGCTGGTGCAGAAAGTGGAACACTATTGGCCATATGGTTAGTCGTTCGGGAGGGTCGGTTTACCGACGTGCCAATCGTTGCGCGAGGGGCAATATCCCTGCACGTCAAGTATGAGCACTTCCGTTATACTTGAGGGTAGTCAAGCTCCAGTCGCATCCAGCCGATATAGCACGACAGAGTGTAACCATTCTAAGGAAACGCTTCTCAACCAAGTGAGGTTAAGGTAGTATTCTCTGACCATGAGCACACAATCGAAATCTACTTCCCATGCGCCAAACGTGGCAAGCGTTCCCGTGACGAATCCGCACGGACTTTCGGCGATCTATGCCAACACCGTGGGAGCGGCGGCGACGATGCTTGACTTCAGCCTTTTCTTTCTTGAGCTGGGGCAGGTCCCGGGAGAACGTGGACCAATTTCGAAGCATGAAATAAAGGCTATAGTGACGCTTCCAATACCTGTGGCCGCCTCACTAATCGAGGCGTTACAGCAGATTGTAGACGGGCACCAGCAGGCGTTAAGCACGATGGCGGCAAACCCGCCGAAAAAGGCCGATGGCACCAAACACTAACATCATGTTCATAGTTGCTGACCCGTTCGGCAACAAAGTCACGCTTTATGAGAAGACATGGTTAGGTCACACTTCTCCTAAGCGTGCCATGGACGAGCATATCCCCGAACTCGGCGACGTGCGGGAGTCTGTCCTAAATCCAGACCGAATCAGGCGCAGTCGCCATCCTGAAATCGGAACGGATAGCTGTGTGTTTGAAAAGTTCATTGGCCCCGAAAATATTCTCCTCAGAACGCCCGTGCTGTACGATGCTGCTCAGGAAGTCAGTTACGAGGACGGAATTAGCAAGGGGCACGTAATGACTGCGTACTACCCGGACCCGCCGTTTGCATCTAAGAATGTTGGCGAGGTGTTTTGGGCTAAGCCCGCCGCCGCGAAGGGAGAATCGAAGTGACACTTGAATATGATGATCTTGCAGATGTCATGGAGGTTTCATTCTCTGAGCCGACCTCTAAATGCACATACGTGGAGAGTATTTCGGGAGCAATCCTGCGCGTAGAAATATCGACTGGGCGCATAGTTGGTGCTCGCATATTGGGATACTCGCGGCGTTCCATCCAGAGCGGCGTGATTGATATTCCAGAGATGAAGGATGCTCGCTTCACTGCCGAGTGGTGCGACGCCCATTCACGATCATCCGCGCATAAATAGAAGCTACTCTTCTAGGCTACAGAGACGCAGGGCGATAATGCGCTGCATATGGCGACTATCTCCGGATTCTCCCCGAAGAATGCGACCGACCATTTCGGGCCAAGAAATCCGTCATATCTAAAATCAATCGGAAAGAAGGAACAACCGGGCTCATCTTTCACGCAAGGTGATTACTGTGGCGGACAATATTGGGCTAGACCTTCACGGACACTGGCAAAAGAACGGAAGGCACAACCGCACCCGATGGTGGGCGAGCCGTGGCTTGGCGACACTGCTGGGCAATCCGCTACGCCGCTACGCGAAGCGCCAACACAGAATTAGCCAACCCGACAAAGGTGGGATACCCGACTGCGTTATGGCGGTGGGGGTCGGCAAGGCGCTTTCAGAGGGAAGGAGCCTCGAAGACCAGATCAAGGTGGGCGCGCTGGGAGAGGAAACGAACCCAGATGTTTCCTTCCATGGCGCGGAGGCGGATGGCTTCGGCAGCAGTCTGCTGAGCGTAGCTGAGGATCATGCGGGCGGTTTCGGCGGCAGAGTGAGGGCGGCTGACGGCGACCTCGCCGGTGGTGTCGCGCTTGCGGTATTCGAGCACCTGGAGGAATTTGGGCTCGGGAATAATGCAGGCCTCGGTTTCACAGTCGAGCATATGCTGGACGCCGATGAGCGCAGTGCGGTCGACCTTGTCGGAGAAGCCGACGAAAAGACGGCGGCCTGGACTGACCAGATGCACGGGGGTCATGCGGAAACGTTCGATGAGGCTGAAGGGCACCAGCATGGAGCAGCCGGGTTGCACGTTATCGGCGGGGAAGACGGGACACCCCCACTGGGTGGCGATGGCGGAAGCGATGTCCTCGTAGGAGACGCAACCCATGCGTTGCAGGCAGGCGCCGATTTTTTCTCCAGAGCTGCGCTGCATGGCGATGGCGTCTCGCAGTTGCGGGTCGGAGATGACGCCGCGAGCCAGCATCATGAGGCCCATGGGCATGGCGGTGCGAATGGGAGCGGGACGGCGCTCTTCAAAGAAATAGCCGAGCAGATGATCGTGGAGGGATTCTTCCAGACATTGAGGGCTGCAGAACCACTCCTGCTCGTTGAGCAGGAAGCCGGTGGTGCGGTGCAACACGCCGCTCCAGCGGGAGCCGGTGGTGCACTCGGGGTGGGCACAGCGAGGAACCAACTGCCTCCATGTGAGGGGAAGCTTCCATTTGTTGGCGGTGAGTTTGTGCATGGTCTCTCCTGAGGCGAAGCCGCGGTACCACGTGGAAATATAAGAGCAAAAGCAATTGCGAAAGGCTGTCGAGGTGGAGGTACTTGCTTCCCACCTTGGCGTCGAACGGCCTGACGCGAAGGTGGAGCACCCGGCGTTCACCCTTACGAAGACTCGAACGGCTAAGGCAGACAGGCGATTCTTTCGCCCGGAGCTGCGACTTGAGTGACGCGAAGGCCGTAGTTGCCTTCGACGATGACAACTTCGCCCAGGGCGATGAGGCGGCCATCAATGAGAAGTTCGACGGGCTCGTCAACGCGGCGGTCGAGTTCGACGACCGAGCCGGAGCAAAGTTCAATGATGTCCTTGAGCAACATGCGCCGGGTTCCAAAGCGCAGAGTCACGCCGAGTTCGATGTCCAGAAGGAGATCGAGATTGCGATTGGCCGCGGGGGACGCGGCGGCGGGTGGCATGGATGACGGCGCGGGCTGGGGTTGCGGCGGGGCTTTGGTCTGGGCGGCGGGCTGGGCTGTGGGGTTGGCCTCTGCTGGCTTGGACCGGGAGACGAGGCGGAGAATGTGAAGCCCGAGTTCGAGGGTGCGCTCGCTGCCGGTGATCTGAATGAGTTGGCGTGCGCCGGAATCAGGGTCGGGGTCGGCGAGATGAGGCCTGAGTTCGAGGGGACCAAAGGCGCGGCGGAGGCGGTCGGCGGCATTGCCGCAGATCTGTTGGATGAGCTCGGCGGCGGCCTCGCGGGTGTCGCTGCTGATTTCGACCACCGATAGATCGGGCGTCTCGCCGGTGAGCAGAGCGGCGAAGTGCGCGGACATGGCGGCGGTGAGGGCGATTTCGCAGACGCCCTGGAGTGCGCCGCTGATTTCGATGCGAAGCAGGGTTGCGGCGGCTTCATGGGAGGAGGCTTGGATGGCTGTTGCTTCACGGACGGCGGCGGGCTCGGCCTGAAGCGTGGCACCTGAGATTTGCGAAAGCACGGAGGCGGCAGCGTCGGCGAAATGCTGCGTCAGAGCTTGCTGCACGGGATCGGCGGCTGGTCGCGGCTCATTATCAGGCATGTCGTTTTCAGGTACGGCGGTGTCACTCATGAAAGATCCTGCGCGTCCTCGACGGGAGTTGGCAGCGGCTGCGCAATTCGGGATGCACGCTGGTTGCCGGAGCGCATTGGAAACGCCTCATAGAGGGCGCGTCCGCCGACGATGCCTTCGATTGGGGAGGCGGCGCGATGGGAAAAGGCGAGGATGTCTCCCGCCGCCAGATTGAGCAGAGTGCGAACCGGAAGCTTGATCGCCGGCATTCCGAGGGCAAACTCAAAGGGGAAGTCGAGGGCGTGTTCGGTCATGCGCTGGCGAGCGGCACTGGGTCCGCGGTGGCGGTTGTAGCCGCTGTCCTGATCGAGCCTTCGCAGTAAGGCGTTGGCGGCGACGGCGGGGAAGGCGACATTCATGACCCCGTGCGACTCCGGCATATGAATCTCAAAGCTGAGACAGAGCGTTTTGTCGCCAGGCGGCATGAGGCGCTGCAATTGGGGAGGCTGGAGGCGCTCTTCGAACTCGAAGGTGGAGCCGAGCGAGGACCAGGCGGTCTGCAACTCGCCACAGAGAATGCGGACGACGCCCTCCATGATTCCTTCTTCGATTTCGGTAATCTCACGCTCCTGGTCGTTCATTCGCCCGACGCCGCCCAGCAGGAGGTCGATGATGGGGAAGACGAGCGAGAGTTCGAGGTCGAGGGCGGCGATGGCGGCCATGGGATTGACCTGAAAGGTGGCCAGGTAGGCGAGATCGGGAATGCGATGGAGAAACTCGCGGAAGGTGAGTTGCTCGACCGAGACCAGGTTGACCTCAAAGACGACGCGCAGATAATTGATATAGACATCGACGACATTGGTGCAGGTATCGAAGCTGATATTCCAGACGTGCTCGATGATCATGGAGCGGGTGATGCGCTGGCCGGCATTGCACATCAGGTATTCGAGCAGGGCGAACTCCTTGGAGGTCAGCTCGATGTTGCGGCCGGCGCGCTCGACCTTGCGTCCGACTCGATCCAAATGCAGATCGGCAACCTGCAGAGTCGATTCAATGCAGGAACGGCCGCGCCGCAGCAAGGCGCGCACGCGGGCGGAAAGTTCGGAATAAGAGAAGGGCTTATTGATGCAGTCGTCGGCTCCGCTATCGAGGGCTTGAACGCGGTCTTCCACGCGCGGGCGCCCGGTAAGTACGAGAAACGGTAGCTGGGGCTTGCCGGGACGAACGCTGCGCAGGACGGAGATGCCGTCGAGTTTGGGAAGGTTCAAGTCGAGAAGAACCAGATCGTAGTCGAGATCCGCCGCCATGTGTGCGCCCTGCTCGCCATCGAGGGCAACATCCACGGCGTAATGCTCTGACTCCAGGCCCTTACGAACGTACGAGGCTAGCGCAGAATCGTCTTCGATTACCAGGATACGCATTGCTGTGAACTCCGATAGATTGTGCTTCGGGCTAAGCATGACGTAGCCCGAAGAGCTTGTTGAGCACTGATTGGACTTTTAGGGGTTTCGGGCGAGCGATGCCTCCCGTTCAGGACGATTCCCATTATGGGGATTCTTTTTTGAGAATAAGCAAAACTCTTTGGAGAGCTTTGGTCCAGGGTTAGGGCGGGTGCAGGACGCAAGATGCAGAGGCTTTTGCAGGTTGCTGGCGCGTATCGGGGAATTCCGCGGGCAGAACTAAGGTCTAAGCCGCGAGAGCTAGTAGCAGAACCTGATTGTGGAGGGCATATTCCCTCTTTATGCTGGCTACAATCCCTAGCTCAGAAGGCGATGCGGCTTCCATGGATCGAACACGAACGAAGCACCATCCCAATCCGTCTTCGCTGCGAAAAGTCCTGAAGGTGGCGCGGCCGTGCTGGTCGCATCTGGCGGCGATCGTACTGCTGGGTTTGCTTTCGACGCCGGTGACGCTGCTGGCGCCGCTGCCGATTAAGATTGCAGTGGACAATGTGCTGGGGACACGCCCGTTGCCTGCGTGGATGCACGCGCTACCCTTGCCGTCCAGATGGTTCAGCGCGGCCAATGGCGGACTGGTGATATGCGCAACCATGCTGGTTGCCATCGCGCTGTTGAACTGTTTCCAGTCGCTGGCAAGCTGGCTGCTTTGCACCTACACGGGTGAGAAGTTGGTTCACGATTTTCGCGGGCAACTGCTCTTCCACGCACAACGGTTGAGCCTGACGGTACACGACCAGCGGGGCGCGAACGACATTGCGTATCGCATTCAGTATGACGCGCCTGCGATCCAGAACCTGATTCTGCAGGGGGCCATCCCCATCCTGTGCTCGACCTTCACCTTCATTGCGATGCTGGCGGTAACGATGCGCATGAGCTGGCGCATTGCATCGATTGCGGCAATTCTTTCGCCGGTGCTGTATGTGCTGGCGCGCAACTCAAGCCGCAAGGTGCGGCAGGGGTATGACGAGGTGCGCGAGCTTGATAGCTCGGCGATGCTGGTGTTGCACGAGGCGATGAGCTGCCTGCGTGCGGTAAAGGCGTTTGGCCAGGAAGCGCATGAAGACGAACTGTTCCGGCGCAAGTCACGCCAGCGGATGACCGAGCAGGTGAGGCTGGCATCGATCCAGGCAGGCTTCCATGTGCTGATCGGATTCTGCGTGGCGATGGCGGCGGCGGTAGCGCTGGTAATGGGCGTGACCGAGGTTCGGCAGCAGACCATGACGGTCGGTGAGTTTCTGCTGGTGATGGCCTATATGGCGCAACTCTACGAACCGCTGCGCAACATAAGTACAAAGATTCCCGAACTGCAATCGTCGCTGGCAAGCCTGCATCGCGCGTTTGCGCTGCTGGAGGAAACTCCGGAGCTGGAGGCGCGGCCGGAGGCTGCGAATCCAGTGTGCAGCCGCGGCGAGGTGGAATTCCGCAACGTCTGCTTCCAGTACAAGGCGGGAGGACGCAGCGTGCTGAACGATATTTCGTTCCACGTTCGTCCGGGAATGCGCGTGGGAGTGGTGGGGCCGAGCGGGTCGGGCAAGAGTACGCTGGTGAATCTACTGACGCGCTTTTACGATCCGACTTCTGGAGCGATCTTGATCGACGGCACGGATCTGCGGGAGTACGATCTGGCGGAGTTACGGCAACAGTTCTCCATCGTGCTGCAGGAGCCGATGTTATTTTCGACGACGGTGGCAGGCAACATTGCCTACGCCGATCCACAGGCTTCACGGGCGAAGGTGATTCTCGCCTCGCAGCTGGCGAATGCGCATGAGTTCATTGAACGGTTGCCGAATGGGTACGACACGGAGATGGGGGAGGGCGCGGCCGGACTTTCCGGCGGCGAACGCCAGCGGTTGGCGATTGCGCGTGCGTTTCTGAAAAATACCCCCATGCTGATTCTGGATGAGCCGACCAGCGCAGTGGATTTGCGCACGGAACAACTCATCATGGACGCGCTGGACAAATTGATGGTGGGACGCACGACGTTCATGATTGCGCACCGGCTGAGCACACTGGAGCGATGCGACGCAGTGCTGGTGATGCAGAACGGGACTTTGCAGACAATCACCAATAGCGTGGACGAAGCCAGAATGCATCTGCTGGCGTACTCGGGCCCGCGCCCGATCGATTTGGCGGTGGCCGGACCGGTATTGGTGCGAAGTGAAAAATGAGGCCGGGCAGCTACATCGTGAGAGGGAATCGCGGTAGAATGCCTACCGAAATCTGCCTGGGAGGCGGATACGGCATGCCTACTTACGAATACCTATGCAAGGATTGTCACGAAGCGTTCGCAAAGACTCTGACCTTGGCGGCTCACGAGAGAGATCCCATTGCCTGCCCAAAGTGCAACGGTAAGAATGTGCAACAGGGATTTACAACTTTCTACCCCGTTACCTCAAAGAAAAGCGCGTGAGTCCCTCCGGACTGAAGCGTAGAACAGGCGCGCAGCTTAGGCACTTTGGCTGCGCGCTTTGTCATGTGGCTCAATCAGGCGCTCGCCGGCGGCGGCCAGTCTTCGGCGTGGCGCGGTCCTCCGATCCTGGTGAGCGGCTGTTACGCTGCTACTCCTCGATGAGGAGCAGCAGGTCCTTGGATTCGACATGCTGGCCGGATTTGACGTGCACCTGTTTCACGGTTCCACCCAAGGGCGAATAGACGGTGCTCTGCATCTTCATCGCCTCCATCACCAGCAGGCGGTCTCCCTTTTTTATCGTCTGGTTCAGCTCCACGGCCATAACCGAAACGATGCCAGGAATGGGGGCACCGATCTGTCCGGGGTGTGACGGGTCGGCCTTGACGCGCGCAGGGGCCTTGGCTTCACGCCTGCGGTCGCGGACGGTCACTTCGCGGGGCTGTCCGTTGACTTCGAAGAAGACGGTGCGGGTGCCGTCGGGGTGCGCATCTCCCACGGTGAGGAAGCGGACGATGATCGCCTTGCCCGGTTCGAGTTCGAAGCTTACCTCTGACTCGCGCTTCATGCCGTAATAGAACTGCGGGGTTGGTAGCACGTCAACATCGCCCCAATTGCTGCGATTCTGGGCGTACTTCACGAACACCTCTGGATACATGAGGTAGCTGAGCACCTCATCGTGGGCAGGTTTGCGGCCTATCTTCCTCTCAATTACATCCGCGGTGACAGCCATGTCCACGTCAGGGAGGTATGCGCCAGGGCGTCCCGTCTGTGGCTCGGCACCGCGCAGAATGATCTTCTGAAGCTTCTCCGGCCAGCCGCCTTCGGGCTCGCCGAGCGATCCCATGAACATGTCGATTACAGAAGCCGGCAGGGTGAGGCTGTGATCGGGAGTAAGTCGGCCGAACTGTTCGACGGTCATGCCGTGGTTTACCAGGAAGATTGCCATGTCGCCGACGACCTTGCTGGACGGGGTGACTTTGACGATGTCGCCAAAGGCCATGTTGACCTCGGCGTAGGTTCGCGCAATCTCCTGCCAGCGCGCACCAAGGCCCATGGATTCGGCTTGTTCCTTCAGGTTGGTGAATTGGCCGCCGGGCATCTCATGGATGTAAACCTCGGCGGTGCCAGCCGGAGGGCTGGTGTCGAATGGCCGATAGTACTCGCGCACGATCTCCCAATAGTTGGCGCACTCGTTGAGCGCGTCGAGATCGACTCCGGTATCGCGGTCGGTGTGTGCCAGGGCGGCGACCACGGAGTTCAGGTTGGGCTGGCTGGTTTGTCCGCTCATGGAAGCGATGGCGCCGTCGGCGATGTTCACGCCGGCCTCGGATGCCTTCAGGATAGAAGCAGCGTTGAGGCCGCTGGTATCGTGCGTGTGGAAATGGACCGGGATGCCAATCTCCTCGCGCAGCGTTTTCACCAGCTTCTCGGCAGCATAGGGACGGCACAGACCCGCCATATCCTTGATGGCCAGCATGTGAGCACCCATGCGCTCGAGTTCTTTGGCCATGCGCACGTAGTAGCTGAGCGAATACTTGTCACGCTTCGGATCGAGAATATCGCCGGTATAGCAGACGGCGGCCTCACAGACGGAATCGGTTTTGCGCACGGCTTCCATGGAAGCTCTCATATTCGGCAGCCAGTTCAGCGAGTCGAATATACGGAAGATGTCCATGCCCTGCGCGGAAGCTTCCTTGACGAATTCCGCGACCACGTTATCGGGATAGGCGGTGTAGCCGACGGCGTTGGATGCGCGCAGCAACATCTGAAAACAGATGTTGGGAATGGCCTGGCGAAGTTGGCGCAGGCGTGAGAAGGGAGACTCGTGAAGGAATCGCAGCGCAACGTCAAAGGTCGCGCCGCCCCACATCTCCAGGCTAAACAGGTTGTGCAGGCGATGGGAGACGAAGTTGGCGATCGCCATCATGTCGTAAGTTCGGACACGAGTGGCAAGCAGCGACTGGTGGGCATCGCGGAAGGTGGTGTCGGTGAGCAGCAGACGGTGCTCCGCACCTGCCCACTGGGCAAAACGTTCGGGGCCGACGCGCTGCAAAAGCTGGCGCGTCCCGTCGGGCGGAGCGGCGGAGATGTGCGGCGGCAGAGTCGCGGGGTCGAGCCGCTTCGGGATGGGCTTGCCCGCAACCGATGGATTGCCGTTCACGATCACATCGGCGAGATAGGCAAGCAAGCGGCTGGCGCGGTCGCGTTTATGGGAGACGGCGAAGAGCGCCGGGGTCTCCTCAATCCAGCGGGTAGTAACCTGTCCGGCTTGAAAGTCCGGGCTGTTAACGACATTTTCCAGGAACGCGACGTTGGTCTTGAGGCCGCGTATGCGGAACTCGCGCAAACAGCGATCCATGCGCTGGCATGCCTGGGAGAAGTCGCTGCCCCAGGCTGTGACCTTCACCAAAAGTGAGTCGTAATACGGAGTGATGACGGCGCCACCGAAAGACGAGCCACCGTCCAGGCGCACGCCAAATCCACCGGGGGAGCGGTAGGTGGAGATCTTGCCGTAATCGGGGACGAAATTGTTGGCCGGGTCTTCGGTCGTGATGCGGCACTGCAGTGCGTAACCGTAGAGTGGAAGCTTCTCCTGCACGGGTAGCTTCATCTCTTCGCTGTGAAGCGAGAGGCCCTGCGCAACCTGAATCTGGGAGCGCACCAGATCAATGCCGGTCACCATTTCGGTGACGGTGTGTTCCACCTGGATGCGGGGGTTGACCTCGATGAAGTACCACTCGCCGGAATCGGCATCGACAAGGAACTCAACCGTACCGGCGTTGTAGTAGCCGGCGCTGCGGGCGAGTTTGACGGCGGCTTCGGAGACGGCTGCGCGAATGGCGGGATCGAGCGAAACCGCGGGCGCGACCTCGACCACCTTCTGATGGCGGCGCTGCACGGAGCAATCACGCTCGTAGAGGTGGAGGATATGACCATGGTGGTCGCCCAGGATCTGAACCTCGATGTGGCGGGCGTGGCGGACGAAACGTTCCAGGAAAACCGCATCGTTGCCGAACGATGCCTTGGCTTCGCGACGAGCCTCTTCCAACTTTCCGTCGAACTCAGAGGCTTGATCGACTACCCTCATGCCGCGACCGCCGCCCCCGAAAGCTGCTTTAATGATGAGAGGGAAGCCAATCTCGGCGGCAAGTTGGGCTGCCTGTTCCGGGTCGGTTACCGCGTGCTGGGTGCCGGGGACGACGGGAATGCCCGCCTTTTGAGCGAGGCTGCGCGCCGCGGTCTTGTCGCCGAGTAAATCCAGCAGATCCGCGCTGGGGCCGATGAAGGTAATTCCCGCGCGTTCGCAGGCACGCGGCAGCGCCGGATTTTCCGATAGGAATCCGTAGCCGGGATGGATCGCATCGACGCCTTTTTCCACGGCGAGAGCGACAATGCCTTCCACGTCAAGGTAAGCCTCGATGGGACCTTTTCCAGCACCGATCAGGTAAGCTTCATCGGCCTTGAAACGGTGGAGGGCGAGACGGTCCTCCTGCGAGTAGATGGCTACCGTGCGGAGATTGAGTTCGTTGGCGGCGCGAAGGATGCGTATGGCAATTTCGCTGCGATTGAGAGCTAAAAGTTTCTTCATTTGGAAGTCCGACCGACTGGGTTGAGGAAAGAGGATATCAGAGTCTGCTGACAGAGTGGAAATGCGCTCTGCTGCCCAAACTTCAGGTATGGGCAGCCCTGGGCGACATGCGCGGAATTACTACTCCATTTCAACTTCACCCATCGAAATATGGAATGTATTTTGTCGACAATTTTACCGCTCTGAATAACTTGGTCCGACCCATGCAGTGCGCTTGCGCACTCACCGACGATCAGTAAGTCCGTTTCAGTTTTACCCATGAAAATGATCGGAATGTATTTTGTCGACAATGGTGCCGCTCTGAATAACTTGTTCCGCTTCATGCAGCGCTCTCGCGCACTCACCAACGATCAGCAAAGTTGGCGCGGGAAGTGGTTTGAGCAGCCGCACGGAAGTAAGGTCGGACCATCGTACTTGCTGGCTCGGGCGTCCGGCGTGGGAGATGAGCGCACAGGGGGTTTGTGCATCCAGTCCAGCGTCGCAAAGCTGGCTGGCGAGCGTTTTGTAATCGCTGCCGGGCATGTAAATGGCGAGGGTTGAATGCGACGTAACCAGTTTGTCCCACGCGATGGCCTCGGCACCGTGACCACGATGCGCGGTTGTGAATACAACACTGGCGGCAAAGCGGCGGTCGGTGAGCGAGATGCCCGCGGCGGCGGCTCCGGCGATTGCAGAGGTCACGCCGGGAACTATCTCACATGCGATGTTTGCCTGAGCCAACGCTTCTATTTCCTCTCCTGCGCGGCCAAAGATGCATGGGTCGCCGCCCTTGAGGCGGACCACGATCTCGTGCTCGGCGGCGTAGGCGATCAGGAGAGAATTAATTTCCTCCTGGCTCAGCAGCTTTGTGCCGCACCGTTTTCCGATGTCGATGACTCGGGCGGGGCCAATCAGCGCGAGTATCTCGGCGCTGACCAGCGCGTCGTGCAGCACGACGTCGGCCTGCCGCAAGAGTCGCGCGGCTCGCATGGTTAACAGTTCGGGATCTCCGGGGCCGGCGCCAACCAAGTAGACCTTACCCATGATGCGCTCCCTGAATGCGTCGTTCGCGGGAAGATTTATAGCGCTCAAAAACCGTGCGGCCAGCAATGCGATGCAAGGTCTTCCGGCGCAACTCTGGGTCGATCTGGCGACTAAAGAACAACTCGCGAACCGTTCCCAACCATTCCAGCCAACTGATGTAGCTGGAATCGAATTGCTCTTCTAACTCCTTGCGAATGCGCTGTGCCAGCGCCGGACTTTTGCCTGCAGTCGAGATTGCGATTTGCAGGTCACCTTGCCGCACCACCGCTGGATAGTAGAAATCGCAGCGCTCTGGTTCATCGACCGAATTGCAGAAGACACCGCACTGCTGAGCGGCGCGGTACACCGCCTCGTTCACCGCTGGATTTCCGGTTGCGGCAATTACCAGCGACGCGCCCTGGAGATGCGCGGGCTGGAACTCCGTTCGTGTCCATGTGAGGCGTCGGCTTCGTGCAAGTTGCTGAACCTCGCTGCTCGCGACCGGCGCAATGACCTGCACGTCGGCTCCGGACTCCAGCAGACACTCAAGCTTTTGCACGGCGATGTGCCCGGCGCCAACCACAACACATTTCCGGCCATCGAGCTTCAAGAACATGGGAAAGAGCGCGGCCATTTGGCCCTCCACGTTGGCTTTTACACAAGCTTTCGCACCAGCCTTCACACCGTTCAACCTTCCACACCGTGCGGCGGGGGAGCTGTCGGGAGATCTCGTGCCGCGACCTCAGCCGCAACCCCAACGCCGGAGAGAAAGCCTCGAATCTCATCGTTGGACATGCGTGCGAGGAACTGCTGCAGCGTCTCTCCGCTGGCGCGCAGTTCGGTATAGCGGGAGAGCAGGCGGGTGATGGATTCCGGAACCTCTGTGGCGAGGCAGCGATATCCGACAGGGCGGGCGACCGACTGCACGCGTCCAACTGAGCCACCGACGCAGAAGTAATAAGCATCGGCGAATTGACCATTCACCTTAATCTTCTTGCCTTCGAGCCCGAGATCGGCAATCCAATGCTGGCCGCAACTGTTCGGGCATCCGGTGATATTCAGCTTGAGTTGCTGGTCGAATCCCGGCACGCGGCCCTCGAGTTCTTCCACTACCCATCGCGCAAAGCTTTTCGTCTCGGTAATCGCCAGTTTGCAGAACTCGGTGCCGGTGCAGGCGATGGTTCCGCGCCAGAACTGCGAAGCCTCAACTTGCAAGCCTATGTTTTCGACTTCGCGGCGCAGAGCCTCGACGTTCTCTTTGCGGACATTCACGATCAACAGATTTTGCATTACAGTGGTGCGCACTTCACCGCCGGCAAAGCGCTCGGACAACTCCGCCATGGTGTGGAGTTGTTCGGCGTTAAGGCGGCCGCGCAGGACCGAAACTCCAACGTAGAAATAGCCTGGCTGCTTTTGCGCGTGCACGCCGACGTGGTCGCGATAGAGGTCGGAGGGCAGCGTCTCTTCTTCCGCCGCATCTAGCTGGTAGCCCAGCCGGCGATGAATCTCGGAGAGGAATGTCTCAGCATTCCAGCCGTGCTTGAGGAAGAGGAACTTCAAGCGCGCCTGCTCGCGACTTTGCCGAAGGATGTCTGCATCGCGAAATATCTCCGCGATCGTCTTTACAACAGGGATCACCTGATTCCACCCGACAAAAGCGTTGAGGCGTTGCCCGAGATGCGGGTGAGTGGAAAGCCCTCCAGCCACGCGAAGCGAAAAGCCGCGTTCCTCGGAGCCATTGCGTTTTCGGAGCAGGCCAGTAAGACCGACGTCATTGATCTCCGGATACGAGCACCAATCTTTGCACCCGGCAACTGAGATCTTGAATTTCCGTGGCAGGTTAACGAACTCGGAGTTTCCGGCAAAGAAGTGGTCCACATCGCGCGCGAGTTGCGATGCGTCGAAGGCTTCCTCGGCGTCAACTCCGGCCAGCGGGCACCCGGTAACAGTTCTCGTGTCATCGCCGCACGAGCCGGTGGTGGTCAACCCCGCCCGCCACAAACGCTCCAGCAAATCCGGCAGGTCTTCGATGCGCACCCAGTGCAGTTGAATGTTCTGGCGCACGGTGATGTCGATCAACCCTCGGGCGTACTTGGAGGCAACCTCAGCGATGGCCCGCACCTGTTGACTCAGCAGGATACCGTTCGGAATTCGGATACGCACCATAAGGTAAGGCACCGCGAGTCCCTCGCCACCTTTGCCGCCAGTCACTCCGGCGCCATCGCCCTGGGTGTACACTCCCCAAAACTTGAAGTAAAAGCCGAGCCACTCTGGAGGGATAGTGCCGTGTCCGCCTCGGGCGAACGCACGAATCTCGTCGAGACATTCCCAGGGGTTCTTCTCGCGCTTGAGGCGCTCTGCCCGCTGTGCCTTGGTCTCTTTGCCCTGCTCCGCCATCATTCCTCCCGAAAACGAAAAACCCGCCCGATTGAATCATTATCACGGGTGGGTCCGGTATTCCTAGATCCTGGTTTGATGAGCGCTATACCATCATCTCCCGTGCGCCAGATTGGTTTGCGCTGCAACAACAGGGGTAGCATGTCATTCGGAGACTCTGGCAACGCGCCATCATTGTGGACTCTTTATATCCGAATTTACCTGCGCCCGTCAATTGCAGACGAACCCATTTCCCTTGCAAGCGCGTGCCATTGGGGGGAGAATGGGGCCGACGTTCTTGACGTGAGTCCAAAGAACAGGGTTGGCGATTATCAGGCGCAGTGCAGAATTCTGCGGCTTCCTCGCATCAAACAAGTGCTTAGCAGTAAATAGGCGGCAAGGGGGCCTTATATGTTCGAATTTGTCACTTCGCTGTTCGGCTGTGCTCATCGCCACTGCACGTTCCCGATTACCGCCAAGAAACCGGGAGCGGCAACCTCGGGTGGCGAGCAATCCAAGACCACCTATGTTGTTTGTTTGGACTGCGGCAGGGAGTTTCCATACGACTGGCAGCAGATGAAGCTGGTCGCCTCAGCAAAGCACGCCGCCTGAAGCAAGCGGGCGCGTGCCGGGCTCCGACCCTAGGGCCTCGGCCGTCGCTCGGCAGGAGGCGCCGCACGCGACAGTCGGGGTTCGCGAAAGGCTTCTGCGCTCATATGCAGGCTGGCCCGCGTTGTGCTTCCCGCAAGCAACGTTCGTATTGCCCCATCCGCGTTTCGATATCCGCCTCAAGTTGCTTTTTGCGGAGTAGGTCGTCGCCATAGCGCTGCAAGAAATAATCGATGGTCTCAACCCGAATCTTGATCGAGGAGGCAGGCTTGTTTTCGTCGAGATCCTTGAAGCAGAAATACGGCGTACCGGACTGCTCCACAATGCGCTCGACGACGGTGTAAACCGGGGCGTCGTGACCGCATTTGAAGCTGGAAAGCTCCAAGGCCACCAGATTCGGATGGCGGGCGGTGAACTTGGCCGCCCATACTTTCATATTGCTGCTGGCCGCGGTGGCCGTCTTCCAGACATCGGATATATCCAGCGGATGGCTGATGACTCCGGCGCGCACTTCGTCCCCGAAAAGACGCTCAAGCAGATCTTCATCCAAGGGCAGGGTATTTTGGGAAAACACCGGATAGCCCCGCTTCTGGAACTCCTCCATGATTCCGTGATTCAGGCCGGGATCGTGGTGATAGGGGCGCGCCAGCATCACCACGCCGAGCCGGTTCTCCCGCTCCAGCATGTCGAGCGCTTCACGGGCGCGGCTTCGGACGGAGTTCTCATATTCGTGCCACGCTTTGAATCCTTCTTCGACGGCGCGCTCGTTTTCCTCTTCCGAGAGGCCGAGCACCGGCTGCCAGCACTGCAACATTTGCCGCGCGAAGAGTTTGCGGTCAGCCAAGTTCACCATCGGGTGAAGGTAGCGGATGTTGTGCTGAGCGAAGACGTCGATTTCCTTTGTGTATGCCGCTTCCACGGTCTCAGGGGTCACGGCGACGGTCGGACAGGCATTCCAGGCGCGAGTTCTTACCAGAGGTGAGCACAAGACGTCGAACATGGGAAGGAATATGCAGTGCAGCGGCTGGCGAACGTGCTTGCCGTAGATCAGATTGCTAAAGTGCGCGATGGTGATCTTCGATGGGAAGCAGGGATCGATGGAGCCACGACTGGAACCGGCGCGGTACATTTCGTTGGTCGTGAAATCGGAGTAGACGATGTTCTCCGCAGGCACGCCGAGGCTCTGGAGATAGGCGCTGAACAGCGGTGCGTAGGCGTACATGTTCAGCACGCGAGGAATTCCCACGCGCAAGCTTGCACGATTCTTCATGAGCGCGATGCGCTCCTGAGCCGACTTTCGCCACGAGGCGTTCGGGATGGGGTCGGCGACCGAGGCTGGGTTGTGCGCGTGCCATACCTCTCGCGCCGCGATATCAACGAGGTTCGGGTTGGCGGCCTTGATTGCGTCCAGACCTGCCTTGATTTCGCGCATGCTGTCCAGGTCTTCCACCGCGCCCTTCTCGCAAGTGGCAAGGATCATCCGTTGCTCACCGGGTTGCAAGGGAACCGTGACCGGGCCGGGTGGTGCGATCTGCTCGACCGGGCGGCCGGTTTGAACGTCGACGAAGGTGCGCAGGCAGTTGTTCTTGCAGAAGCGGCAGCGCGTGGTTTCGTCGCGCGTGGTGCGGTAGGCAATGCTGCGCACCGCATCCATTCCGATGAAATTCGTGCGCCGGCCCTTCTGCCACAGGCGCATGGCTTCCACAGCGGCCCCAATGGCCCCGGCTTCGGCGCAGTGCTGGTGGACGATGATCTCCGGCTCGCGACTGGAGTCGCGGAAGTTGGCGCGGATGAAGTCGCTCTCGGCCTTGACGACGGCCAGGTTCTTCTGCGTGCCGCCTTGCAGGATAAAGCGGGTGCCCAGTTTGCCTACGTTCGGTACGTTGGCGACATAGAGAAAAATGTTCTTCGGGAGCACGGCGGCCAAGCCCGCCAGAATCTCCTCGGCGCGCCAGCCCTGGCGCTGAAAATTTACGATGTCGGATTGCAGGAAGACGGCGCAGCCGTATCCGAAGACCGGCATGGCTTCGGCCGAGAACGCCGTCTCGGCGTAGTTTTCTACCGGGATACCAAGTCCCTCGGCGGTGGACTGAAGAAAGTATCCGTTGCCGGCCGAGCATTGCGTGTTCAGGCGGAAATCCTTGATGCGGCCCTCGTGCAGGACGATGATTTTGATGTCCTGCCCACCTACATCGACGATGCAATGAGGATCGTCATAAAAGCGTAGCGCCGACTGCGTATGGGCTACGGTCTCGACCAATGCAACATCGGCGTGCAGCACATCGCGCAGAATGTCTTTGGCATAGCCAGTGGTGCCGACACCAAGCACTTCGAGAAACGCTCCCTGCGACTCCACCTGCTGGCGAAGTGACTCTAGAAGTTGTTTTGTGTCTTCGATCGGATTGCCTTCGGAGAGTTGGTAGGCCTTGCACAACACATCTCCGCTCTCCGACAGCAGGACCGCTTTGGTTGAGGTGGAACCGCCATCCAGACCGATGAATGCGCCAACCTTTTCCTCCGGACGAAACGTTGCCGGGGCAAAAGGCGGGCGTGCGTACTTCGCCCGGAACTCATCGAGTTCGGCGGCGGAGGCCCAGAGAGCGCGGCTGCCCGCCGTGGATTTTTCCTCTTGTCTTCCCTGGCGAAGATAGTTCTCCAGACACTCGGTTCCCAGGTAGCGCCCGACGGCTTCGTCCTCTTGCCGTCCGAACTCGACGGCGCCGATGGCGGCAAAGTACAGAGCTTCGGCCGGTGCCTTGATGAGATCCTCGGGGCTGGCGCCTTCGGTGGGTTCGAGTTCGCGTTCCTTCCATATGAGCGGAATGTTGTGCTGCCAGGCTTCGCGCATGCCGCGGATGAAACTATTGGGGCCGCCCAACAGCAGGACGTGAGGCCGCAATGTGTGTCCTCGGGTCAACACCGTCAGATTCTGTAGCACGATGGCATCGAAGAGGGAAGCCATCAACTGATCCGCCGGAACGCCTTGCTTCTGCAAACTGTTGATGTCGGTTTCGGCAAAGACACCGCATTTGCCGGCCACCTGGTGCAACTTGATTCCGTTGTAGCCCTGGTCGCAAAGTTGCTCGGGCGGAATCTTCAGCTTGGCCACAATCTTGTCGATGACGGCCCCGGTGCCGCCAGCGCACTTGTCGTTCATGCTGGGGATTTTCTTCTTGCGCCCGCTGCCGGTGTCCTCTTTAAAAATGATGATCTTTGCGTCCTGTCCACCGAGTTCGACGACCGAATTGACCTCGGGGTGGAGCTTCTCCACGGCTAGCGAGACGGCATTAACCTCTTGCACGAATTTTGCGCCGATCAACTCGGCCAGCGAGCTGCCGCCCGAGCCGGTGATGAAGACGCGGGCATTGCCAGGAGCGATTCCAAGCTCGCTCTCCATGCTGGTGAGGAATTCCAGCAGCTTCTCGGGCTGTCGGGTTTCGTGACGCTGGTAATCGCGCCATACAATCTGGTCGCTGCGTAGATCGAACACCACCGCCTTTACCGTAGTAGAACCGATATCAAGGCCGATCATGTAGGCGATGCTGTTGCTGCTCATGCCAGTTTGCGCCCCCTGGCGCTCGAGTTGTGATTCTTTGCTTTCATCAGGTCACTCACGTGCAAAATGAAATTGGCGGCTACGCCCGCCACGTCGGGGCGGCGCGGAACCTGATAGAGCGGGTTGCGGAGCTCAGGATGTTCGGAGACGTAGGCTCGTATGTCTTCCAGGCGTTGCCCAGTGCTCTGCAGGCAGCGCTCGAATTCGGCTTTGGCTTTAGCCTTGGCCTCTCCCAGCGCCATTTGAACCCGGCTGTGGGCGTTGATTTCACCTTCGCCTGCGGTTTCGATTGGGAGAAAAATCATCTCGGGAAAACGGCTGATCACCGTCGACTGCACTCCGTCCGACTGCGACGATGGCATGCAGCCGAAGGGCTTGAGCGCCAGCACCATATGGCAGAGGTGGTGGACGGTGTAATAGACATTCTTGCCGACTTCGAGGTGACCTTCGCCGCCGCGTGCCAGAGAGTGGTAGAAGGGATGAGCCAGTTGCGCCAACTCGGCTTGCTTAGGCAGCGGACGCGCCACGTTGCCAAGGCCTTCCACGACGCGGGTATATTGGCGGTTCCAGATGCGCTCACCTAAGGTGAGTAGCAGCCATTTCTTGCGGAAGTGCTGCCACTCGTTGCGCAGTTGGCTCTTCAACTCCCACCAGGCTGGCCGTGGGTGAGGGGCATCGAGACCTCTACGATTGTCCGCATTGGCTTTTCCCTGGTGCATCAGGTACATGACCCAGTTGCCGATCGAATCCACCAGGACGTGGGCACCCTCGGCTTCAAGGAAGCTAAACATGTTGAAGTTGCCGTCGCCCTCGGTGAGTTGCGCCCAGAATTCGCCGGTGATCTTAACCATTGGCTTGACTCGAAGGCGATCCACTTCGACCTGACCGATGCGCTCGCGACACTTGCGCAGAACGTCGCGATAGGCGTCGCCGTACAGGTGTTCGCGTATCTTGCCGAGGGTGTTGAGGGTGTCCTTTAACTTCTTCCGCTTTGCCTTCGACAGGTAGGAGCGAAGAGGCTTCGGCGCGCGTTCCAGAATCTCAAAGTGCGTGCGCTCACGCAGAAAAGTCTCCAGAATCTCCATGATCTCGGCAAAGGCGCGTTCGGTTTCACCGGGAACCACCTCGTAGGGACGAAGGTGGTAAAGCATCTCGTTGGAGATGTCCCCTAGATTGATGGCGTTTAACATTCCCATGCCGAAATCCACGTTGAATTTCAGTCCAGGTTCGCCGGTTTTGGCCTTGATACCCTGATCCTGCGAAAACAGCAGAATGCGAAAGCCTCCAAATCCTGCGGTCTCCAGCGCCATCCGGTACTCGGACTCATACATCCCGAAGCGGCACGGCCCGCACGAGCCGCAGGTGAAGAAGACATAGTTGTCCAGAATCTCCTGCTTGCTGAGTCCGCCCGCTTCCAGTCCGCGCAGATACTGGATCAGATTGCCCACGGTGAAGTAGGTGGGGTTGCATTGCGCAGCGTTTCCGAACTCGCGGCCCAGATGATACGCAGCGAGATTCGGATTGGACAGCATTTCGCAACGGTAGCCGCTGCCATGGAAGATAGCCTTAATAAGGTTCTCGTGCTTCCACGTCAGCCCACCGAACAGGATGGTGACCCGTTGCCGTTCCTCGGCGGTGAAGGGCCGCTCCTCGGGACGCCGGAAGTGCTGCTTCTGGGGCCTCGCCAAGCCGGCTGCTCGCTCGAGCCGTTCTCGTTCTGCGAGCAGCTGGGAGGCAATTTCTTCTTCAGTCATGCTTCCGATGTTTGGGCTGGATTCGCCAGAGCTCATGGTATTAAACGTCATTGCTTGCAACATCTCCAGCGGGAAGAGAGCAGCCGCGTGCGGCTGGCGGGTAGATACACGTCCACAAAGCGGAGCCGCGAAAGCTGGCCCACTTAAAAGGATCAATGGTTAGGACTCCGTCTGACCGTGACGTTGCTCACATCTAGGTGTGACAAATATGACAGACCAGCATGGATTTTGCATCTGGTTGCGACCGATTTTTGCCGCAAATATAGGCGAAGCGGAGTTCTAAGCTTTCGCTCGCCGCCCTCGGGCTCCATAAAACGAAAAGCCGAGCGTGATCTTAGTTGACCACGCCCGGCTGTTATAAGTCATGTGGAAAAAGCTCAGGCGCCGTTTGAGGGCACGGCTCCACGGCTGAACAACGGTCGGAAATGTGTTGTTCTCGCTACGGTACCCTCCTTCCCCCGTAAACGGGGTTTCCAGGAAGTTCTCGTACCTCTACAGTGCCCTCTGCGTTCGCAGCCCGAGCGACATGTAGGCACTAACCTAGATGGATTACGCGGCAGAATGGATGTCTATGAGCTTTGATCTCATCGCCCGAGGGGTCCCGCAAGGATTCGTAACATCTTTCCGCAGAGCTGTTTACTAGAATTGCTGTCCCGGCATCTGAAATATCGGGGCAACCGCCAAGCGGGAATAAGGAGGTAACCATTATGGGTGCTCTCACGAACGAGAAGTGTGCCGCATGCCGCCGCGACTCCCCTCTTGTCACCGAGGCGGAGATCCAAGAGTTGAAGCTTCAAGTCCCTGACTGGGCGCTGGTTGAGCGCGGGGGGATACAACAACTGGAGCGCGTTTTTACGTTAAAGGATTTTGCCCTGGCGCTAAGTTTTACCAATCGCGTTGGGGCTCTCGCCGAGGCTGAAGGTCATCATCCGGCGATTCTTACCGAGTGGGGCCGGGTGACGGTAAGTCTCTGGACGCATAAGATTCACGGGCTGCACCGTAACGACTTCATCATGGCGGCAAAGATCGATGCTCTCGCCCCTCAATCTTGAGCAATGAGAATCAAGAGCGCGGCGTCTTCGACGAGGGGCTGGCTACATCTGTCGACTTGAGTTAGGTCTTGGCTCGGCTCGCAAATAATGAACGATGGCTCATATGAACGTTGCGTGAAATTCGAGAGTGCCTTGCTTTTGATCACACATCTTTTCCGGTGCACCGGGAATCCAAATCTAATCACAAGGGAAATGAAAGGGAATAAATTCACTGCTCGGCAAGATGATGAGCGAGCGGGCGGATCCACTTTTTTCATTCCTCAAGGAGGAGCCATGATCAGGACGACACCACACAGAAAAGATGCGCTATTGATCGATGCGATAAACGATGGTCAAACCTCGCATGCCGGGTTCCCCAGTAGTTTCCAAGACCTGTGTAGCCGCGCCATGGATCGGGCGTTAGGGGTCGAGGAGGTATCGCTTTCCGCCGTCGTCGGTCTCAATTCATGTTTACTGGATATCTATAAGAACTCTTTTTCGCTCATGCCCGCATTCAGTGATCTTCTCGACACCACGGCCAAGAATTTCTCGTTCTACATGGATTTGCAAATGTCTTGGCTTGGCCTGATATTGCCTTACGCGAAAATCGGGTCGGATGCCTTGTCGCATTTCGCAGAACAAACGGTCGCGAGCAGTCCTGGAACTTCAGCCCGGTCGGCGGGGTTGGAGCGAAGTGCGGATATCGCCATAGGGCAGGAGAAAGCAGCGTAGGGGCGGAGAATCGCCATCATGCTTTGACGATGAGGGAGAGCATGATGGACGCAGATCCAAACTCGCGCTTCCATTTCTAAAGAGAAACTCATAGAGAGGAAGCGCGGGTTAGTCCAGGCAGGGGCTAGCGTCTGTGCGACGGATGCTCAAAGTAATCCAAGACGGCGAAACTCATCCAGTACGGTACGGTGGCACTCGCAAGCGACCCGCTCCAACCCCTCACGGTTCTTGATCATTACATGGCCGCGTGCGTAGTCGATCAGACCGGCTTGCTGCAGCATCCCGGCTGCCAGGGTCACGGTGGTTCTGGGGGCGCCCAGCATCTGGCCGAGGAACTCGTGGGTGATCGACATGCGGTCGGACTGCACGCGATCGTGACAGGTCAGGAGCCATCGCGCCAAGCGTTCGCTGATCGTATGTAGCCGATTGCATGCGGCGGTCTGAGCAGTCTGAATCGCATAGGCCATGATGTACTTTTGCAGATAAGTGCGTAGCTGTCCCTCGCGCTCGAACTGCTCTTTTAGATACTCCGCCTCGACGCGATAGCCCGAGCCCTCAACCTGAATGAAGGTTTCCCCCGGCATCGTCGCTGTTCCCAAAAGAATGGGTAGTCCGACCACTCCATCGATGCCAACGACACCAATCTCAACCGTGGCTCCGTCGGCTAGAGTCAGGACAACGGAAGCAAGTCCCTCTTCCAGGAAATAGGCGTGGCTGGCTTCGCCGTCCAGTAACTGGGTACGGGTTTTCAGGACGACAGGTGAAAGATGGGGAGCGAGACGGTCGATTTCGGCTTGTGGCAGTGCAGCCAAGACACGATTCCTATACTGCGTTGCACGCAGGTTCATTGCTGCTCCTCTGCCGACGTACGGCATCTGGACGCGCATAAACTGCATGCTCAAGCGGCAGGATGCGTATGAAGATGTACAACTTAAGTCTACGCCCGTTCGGACTAAGAGGTTTGTCTGATATCAGACACAGCGTAACCTAATTCGTCTGGCTTCCAGTTCCTCGGCCAGCGCTTCGATTTTGCCGATCAGGATCGCCGGAGCCAATACTTCCGGGCCGCCATTGTTTTGCCCGGCATCCAGACGGTGGGCGTTGCCGGAGGTCAGCAGGATTCGGCAATGGGGAAACTGCTTTGCAATTTGCCGGCAAGAATGAATCCGTCCATCTTAAGGCATTGCGATGTCGCTCAGGACGATGTCGGGAGTTTCCTGCTGAGCGTGTTCGAATGCGGCTAAGCCGTCATAAAAGACTCTCACCGCAACTTCCGCCGCACGCAAGATGAGGCAGAGCGCGTCGGCGATAAGGAGTGGGCTGGATTGTCTGCTACCAGACAGACGGGTAAGACATACCAGTGGGATCATTGGTGGTGTGGAGAGCTAAGGTGGCTACTCTGCATATCGTAAGTAGCGAAATTACTTTTCCTATAAGATGTCACGTGGGGTTGTGAGCGAAGTCACAGTAGCGGCGGGGCGATTCGTGAGAAACTCAACCCGTTATTTTTAGGGCGTAGCGCTCCCTGCTCAGCAAGTGCCAAGCTCCATAAAAAGGCAAGACCCTCGGAACGGACCGGCGGTTGGCCGGTTTCGAGAATCAACACCCTGTGAGTAAGGTTCCACTTACTCTACGCAGAGGGAGCTACTCTGTCAAGCGATCGACTTGCTTAGGAGTAAATTATTTTTCAAGTGTTACCGAGGCTGTAACGGGGCTGTAATCGAGACTTTTTAGAATCCGTGTCTTAGCTTAAAAGATGTTTTCATACTGACGAACCTAGCAGAAGGAGATCAGGATAATGGCAACCCTAACCCTCTCAGAAGAACTGGTACTTCTCCAACCGAAACCCCTGCAAGACAAAGTTGCCCTCGTCACTGGCGGCGCGCGCGGCATTGGCCGGGCGATCGCGATTGAGCTTGCCAGCCGGGGTGCGTGCGTTGCGATCAATTATCGCTCCAGCTCTGCGGAGGCTGAAAAGCTGTCGGCCGAGATTCAGGAAATGGGAGTGGAAACAGTCCTGATCCCAGGCGATGTCTCGTCCAGAGAGGATTCCAAGCACGTGATGGAAGCCGTCATGGACAGCTTCAAGCGGATTGACATTCTGATCAACAATGCCGGAATCACGCGTGACCGGACATTGCGCAAGATGACCGAGAAGGAATGGAAGACCGTGCTGGATACGAACCTGAATGGCACCTTCTATTGCACTCGGGCCGCTCTGCCGTCGATGATTCAACACAAGTTCGGACGCATCGTCAACATCGCGTCGTTTGTTGGCCAGGCCGGAGCCTTCGGCCAGGCAAACTATGCCGCCAGCAAGGGCGCAGTCATCGCGTTTACCAAGACCGTCGCCTTGGAGATGGCGCAGTTCAACATCACCGCGAATGTGGTTGCGCCGGGCTACACGGCGACCGACATGGTTGCAGGTATTCCGCTTCGCGTTCTCGAAGAGATTGAATCTCGAATTCCCCTTGGGCGACTTGCGGAACCGCAGGAAATCGCCAAGGCCGCGGCATTTCTAGTTACCGATGGCAGCTACATCACCGGTCATGAGTTGAATGTGAACGGTGGAGTGTACATGTAAGTCGAACTCAAGCGTCAAGCCGGAGGTTTGCTGTCCAGGAGTTCCTGATGCGCCGCCGGCTTTCTGTAATTCTAATTCTTATTCGTATTAGGAGGACCTCATGCATATCGAGACCAATCAAGGAAACTGCCCCGACTCCGCACTCTCATTCGATCGCGTGATCGGCGTTCTGAATGATGCCTTGCGCTTATTTGGCGAAGGCGACGAGGAACAGGCCTGCCTGTACCTGGCCGAGGCGAATCGCGTGTTCGATTCCTGCCTGGCTGGCGTGCAGGCCGAAGCCGGGGTCACGCCCATTTCGGCCCGACGTTCAACCGAGGTGGAAGAAGTTGCCGAGGAAGCGGTCCTTGCAACGATCGCTTAGCTGTACACAAAAGAGGCTCCCGATGAAGCTTGGGACTTTAATTAGGTCGAATACCGAGTACTCCCGCAGCCTGTTCCATGCCGCCCTGAGCGGCGCGCGATCGGCTCAAGAGAATTCCATGGATGCTAAAGCGATGAGTACGTTCATGGCAAAATCCACGGTCAACTCTTTTGGATGGGCGGTGATGGGAGCCATTGCTGGTGCGGCCGCCGGCGCGCGTATTCGTCACAAACAGCAGCCGGAAATCGATTCGACCGTACCCGGCGCGTTGCTGGGTGCGGCCTTTGGGCTTAGCACAGGATTGCTGTGGAACACTCGGCCGTTGACCAAGGTGGCAGTTCGCGGAGCCATGAAGAGGGTTGACGCGGTGCGCGATGCTAACTGGCTGGCCCACAATCCTATCAACTTCGGATAGGCGCTTCGGCATTGGCGTCGGCTACAGCTACAATGTTTTGGCAGCGCGGAAAGAATGAATTGGTTAGAGCAGACCACAAGGGGAAATCCAAAGGAAACCGATGAAAGAGTTTGTAATCAACAGGCACGGTCGGATTGTTCTTCCGTTCAACTTTTTTCCAGAGATGGACTTTTCTGTAATCGAAACGCTTGATCATTTAAAGACCGTAATTAACAGAGATTTCAGCGAGAAGGCGCCGTCGGAGAAAGACATCACGGAGCGGTTGAATGCCGGAAAGTACAACTCTCGCTACGAACTTGCCCGTGATCTCGCTCTGAACCTTTACTGGGTCAATCGCTACGCGCTTACCATGTACGAAGAGCGTCCCACGCGTTGGGCCGACCTTGCCCGCCACCGCGAAGATGTTTTCCTTCCGCTTTGTAAGCCATGGGATTCAGCTCGCTCGGCTGCGGCCATTCAGGACGGTTACAGCCTCTTGCGCCACGAGTGGCAATATGAAACAGAAGACGAAATTTTTGAATTGTTGCTGAACGGGTTCCGCAGCAAGCCTAGCGCGGGCGGCGACCTGAAAGCCCTGCAGCCAACCGTCGCTGAGATGCTCGCTTCGCCAAAGGCAAAGACGTTCCGCCTTGTGAACTACGACCCAGACTATCCGGGATACACCTATGACGACGTGATCCAATACGCGCATGATGTCCCCGAACTGGAAGCACTGATGCGGCAGGCGATGATCCTGCATAACCAGTACCGGTGGGATCCCTCGACCTGCTCGGCGATTGAAGCGAGTCAGCTAAAACCCGACGATTTTGTGATTGCGCTCTATCCGCGCAACAATGCAGTCCTTCAGTTTATTCGTCGGGCGAGGCTGAAACAGGAAGCACACTCGACCCGCTTCGTGATGCCGTCGACTCCCGCCCTCTCTCCGCCGCTGGAACCCTACAAGCCGACGGTAATACGGGAGCAGTTCAAGGTGATGCCGCGTCTGGAAGGGCTGGCTGTGTACGAGGGTGAGGTGGTCTGCAGCAATGCCGATCTCATCCGGAATCACGCGTTCAGCTGGTCACGCATGACGGAGAGCGAGATTGCAGACAAGACCGGAATCGAGCAGCGTCTCTACAGCGAATTGAAGCTTGAGCAGATGGCGCTGCTGGCAGCGCGTGCGGCTCTGGAAAAATCGGGGCGCAAACCATCCGAAATTGGCGCGATCATATTTTGCAGTTGCACCAGCGCCCGGCCGATTCCTTCCACTGCGTGCTGGATCGGCGGCGAACTTGGGATTGTGCAGGCCTCTGCCGCCCATGACGTAACCGCCGCCTGCGCCGGCATGTCATATGGCTTTTCCGAAGCGATACGGTTGCTGCAGGAAGTCAAGCGGCCTGTAATGGTTGTGTGTGCGGAGAAGTTCTCCGACAAGATCGGAACCGTACGCACATCGCGCATGATTTTTGGCGACGGTGCAGCCGCGGTCGTGATTGGGCCTGCTCCCGAGGGAGCGGAACCGGATATCGAGGTGATGCAAACCTATGCCGGTGGTCCCTGGTCCGAGGTGAACTCCATCGTCTGGCCGAATCCGGAGTTCGACAACAACATCACCGTGTATGGACCAGAGGTGAAGTCGCTGGCACAGCGCTACCTGACGCAAATGATGGTAGACCTTGCAACCTTGAAGAGCGCGGACGGAAAAACCTCTCTGATTGATAGCATCGACCTTGTGGTGCCACATCAGGCGAACAAAACCATGGTGGAGAAACTGGCCGAATTGGCTGGGATCTCAAAAGATCATCTCTACTTCAATATTGATCGAGTCGGAAACACCTCTGCCGCTAGCATCCTTATCGCCATGCGTGATGCTGTGGTCGATAAGCGAATCAATCGGCCGATGCGTATCTTTGCTCCCGGTTTTGGCGCGGGAGCCGTCGCTGGTTTCCTCGTGATGCGGCTAGATCCAGCGATTGTCTGCTGTGCTGCCCAACCGGCGATCTCGTCAGAGGACGCAGCCGAGGGTATGTCGCTGACAGGTCGAGTGGCGCTGGTAACGGGTGCGGCCCGTGGAATCGGGCGTGCCATTGCGCTCGAGATGGCGCACCGTGGCGCGTCGGTGGCCATTAACTTCCGGGCTGATGCCGGAGCCGCTGAATCCGTCGCCGCCGAGGTTCGGAGGCTAGGGGTTGGCTGTATGGTGATTCAGGGCGACGTTTCAAAGAACGAGGATGCGCACCGAGTCGTTGGCACCGTACTTGAGAAGTGGCAGCGTATCGATATTCTTGTGAATAACGCCGGAATCACTAAAGATAGGTCGATGCAGAAGATGACGGACGAAGACTGGGAGCAGGTGATCGCAGTCAATTTGAACGGCACCTTTAACACCACCAGCGCCGCCTTGCCTGCAATGATCAATCAGCGCTACGGTCGGATTATCAACATTGGTTCGGTGGTAGGCCAGGCTGGAGCTTTCGGCCAAGCCAACTACTCCGCCAGCAAAGGCGGCATCACGGCCTTCACCAAGACCATCGCACTTGAGTCGGCAAAGTACAACATTACCGCGAACACAATTGCCCCGGGATACACTTCGACTGAGATGGCACAGGAGATTCCTGAAAGAATCGCCACCCAGATCAGGGCCAAGATCCCACTCGGACGTTTTGCTACTCCCAGAGAGGTGGCGAAAGCTGCAGGATTCTTGGCTGCAGATGCCGATTACATCACCGGACAAGAACTAAACGTGAACGGCGGATGTCATATGTAGGTGTAGGATCTAGCGGTAAGCCAATTGGGCAGCCATCGCGGCTGCCCAATTTTTTGCGCCCGCAAATCGCCGCCAAGGCTCGATCCGCCGGAGGTCCTGTTCAGGCAGTGGTGGATGAAATTACGCAGTATCCCCGCAGAAAATCCATTAGAGGAAAAAAAACTGATAACGGGATACATTAGCCGACTTTTTCCTAAAAAGCATCTATTATTAAGTTATGCTGCACTGCACAAAACAGAGGTGATCTGTGTGGCGGGAAAAGGCGGTGAGAAGCTATGTCTTTTAGTCTTTGCTGCAAGACGGCGTTGGTGACTGGTGCCGGACGGGGCATCGGAAGAGCGATCGCAGGGAAGTTGGCGGCCGCAGGCGCCAAAGTAATGGTAAATGATCTGGATGAAGCGGCACTGTGCGAGACCGAAGACACTCTTCGCAAGTCCGGCTACAAGATCGAGCACGCGACCGGAGATCTTACGGACCCTTCTACGCCGGATAAGTTGGTTCAGGCAACCCTGGAAGCATTCGGCTCCGTGGACATTATCGTTAACAATGCAGGCTACAGCTGGGATGCGGTAATCCAGAAGACAACCGACGAGCAGTTTTTGGCCATGCTTGAAATTCATCTTATGACGCCATTCCGCATTTTGCGTGCCGCGGCGCCGTATATCAGGGACACATCCAAGATAGAGGTCGCAGCTGGCAAGAGGGTTATGCGCAAGGTCGTCAACATCACCTCCATTGCCGGCACCGATGGCAATCCTGGGCAGGTAGGCTACTCTTCGGGCAAGGCGGGCGTGATCGGACTCACCAAGACGTTGGCGAAGGAGTGGGGCCGCTATAACGTCAACGTCAACGCCGTCGGCTTCGGTCTGATTAATACGCGTTTGACCCAGCCGTTGACCGGCGGCGAGGCTCACATGGAGATGCATGATCGTGAGATCAAGCTCGGGGTTCAACCGGCCATGCTGGAATCGGTCAAACAAGCCTGTCCGCTGGGTCGCCTGGGAACTCCGGACGAAGCCGCGGGGGCCGTGCTCTTCTTCTGTTCTCCACTTTCGGACTATGTTACCGGGGAAGTGCTGATCTGCGGCGGGGGATTCCACTTCTAACTTGTGCTGAGAGCCAATCGTTGTGCCTGCGGAGCGCGCGAAAAGAAAACTGCGTGTCGCTCCGCAGGCGAACTTTTGTCACACGTTCTCGCTGGTCGGCGTCAGGAGTATGAACAAAAAAGGCCAAGGTAAGTAGCTAGACCGAAAACACTAGCTCCCGGGTCTCTTCGACCACGGTTACTTCCTCTGCACACTCTTCCACTAGTTGCCGAACCTCAATCCAGTGCTCGATGCTGTGCTCATAACCCGAGTCGTAGGAAGTTACACGTGGCTTTGCAGACGTTGCTTTCCGTTGATCTTTGATTTCGTAGTTGTAAGACATAGGACACACCCCTTAAGAGAACGATCCATTGACGACATTCTAACCGATATTGTCCTAACAGAATGCGCCCAGGGTGCGCTATCACCAAGATGCGTGTCTAATGTCACACCTGAGCCGCAGGATGGAAGATGACCGCACCTGAGAGCATAAAAAATCCCTGAGGACGTATTGGAATCCCCAGGGAAATCTCTGCCATCGTAGGCAATTATTCGGACCGGGGACCCAACCATCCATCGATCTGCGGCCAGGTGTACTTGCTGGCGCCGCTTCCCGCCATAATTCCGATGTGCCCGCCGGGAATCCTCAACATGGTCTTGTCCGTGCTGCCGACCTTGGCCATGACCGTCTCTGACTGACAGGGCGGAGTAATGTGGTCGCCTTCTGCGATCACGGTCAGCAGGTTGGCCCGCAGGCGGCTCAGGTCCACCCGTTGGCCGCGAATCATCATGCTTCCCTGCATCAAACGGTCGTGCTGGTAGAGATCGACAATCAGTTGACGGAATGCTCCGCCGGCCATGGGGATGTTATCCGTTACCCAGGTGTTCATGGCATGCCAGGCTTCCACCACTTGCGGATTGTCGAGGTTATCCCAGAGGCGTAGGTAGTTGGAGATGTAGTTCTCAACCGGTTTCAGCGCCTTTGCCCCGTATTCGATCATTTCGGGAGGCATATTACCGAAGGCCGCTAGTACCTTCTCCACGTCAAAGTAGCGTTCGTCCGTCCAGCGCCCGAAGGTAATTCTCTCTTTCTTTGAGAAATCCAGCGGCGCGGTCAGGAGGATAAGGTTCCGCAATCCATCGTCGCTCCGCAGGGCAGAATAGATTGTGGTCAAAATGGCGCCAATGCACCAGCCGAGCAGGCTAAACTCGTTGGATCCGGATACCGCCTTTAATTTGCGAATCGCACGCGGCATGTATTCGAGCGTGTAGTCGTCAAGAGTCAGATTCTTATCTTCGAAGCCCGGCGCACCCCAGTCCAGCAGGTACACATCGTAGCCGCGGTTAATCATGAACTCGATAAAGCTGTGCCCCGGCCGGAGATCGAGAATATAAGGCCGGTTCATAAGCGCGAACACCAGAAGCAAAGGAACCGGGTGCCGTTTCTCTTTTGGGAGCACCGGAGTATAGCGGTACAACTTTGCCTTATTGAGGCTCCAGATCATTTCCTTCGGGGTCTGCGCAATCGGCGCGCGTGTCGTCAGCACCTTGGTGAGGGTCTGCAGTTTATCCTGCATGGCCGTGAACTGTGTGATGGCGACGGGTTCGGAGGACATATTCTACCTGGATCCCTTCTTCGCAGATTTAGCGGATTCTCTGCGAGCTGCGGGCTTTGTTTCTGATTTGATTTCGGGGACGGGCTTGGAGACAGGCTGCGCTGCGGCGGCTGTCTCGGTCTTGATTTCGCGGATAGGCTGCGCTGCGGTCCTTGCTTCGGACTTGACCTCCGAGGCAGGGGGGACAGGCTGCGCTACGGTCTTCGTCGATTTGGACTCGGCTTCCGGATCAGACTTGGAGACGGCTCTGGTTGCGAGTTGGTGGAGCTGATCAAGTTTCGCGGCCATGTCATCCAGCAGTAATTCCATGTTCGAAAAGCGCTCGGCCAGGCTTACAAAATCGGCTCGGGAAGGCATGTTCAGCTGTTCCAACGCGCTGATCATCGCTTTTTTCTGAGCATCACGGAAAGGGGACGAAGCGGTGAGACATGTATCGAGCACGGCGCCGCTGGCTTGGGTGTATGCTTCCGAGTTCACAGCTTCGCCCATTGCCTTTGCCCAGGCATCCATATAAACGTCTCGCAAATCGCGCCACTGCTCAAGCGGATCTGCGGCCTTGCCTCCTACGGGTTGATCACTCATTCACGGTTCCTTTCGCCACATGCGTATATATTGAAGACTACACGGAGCGCCCTAAAGCTTCAAGGCACTCCGGTCGTCTTCAATTGCATGTAGCTGCTTGAGGCTGCTTATGCCTTCGCGGCCGTGGACTTCACGGTTTTGGTGGCTAGGTTTAGGATCTCTTTTTGGGCTGCGACCACGGTGTCGACGCCGCGCTGAAGCGAGTCGGTGACCGTCTCAACCGGGGTGCCGGTCACGCCGGGCTGCTGCTTCACGGTCTCGCCAGCTGCCTTGGCTTGCTTGGCGGCGAAGTCCAAAACCGAATGCTGGGCTGCGACGGTGCGATCCAGTGACTGGTTGACCAGGGCGTTGAATCCGTCCTTGGCCTTGCCTGCATCCTGGCTGTATTCCTTGGCGGCATCGATAACGGCGGCGCTCTGCTCAACTGCCAGACCTAGCAGGTTCTTCTGAAGGGCGACGTAGCCCTCGAAGGCCGAACCGGCGACGTCGAAGAGGAACAGACCAGGTAGTGGCGCAGTTTTCAGCGCCTTCTTGAACGATGCCAGGAGTTCGGTATTCTGCTCAACCGCCAGATCAAGGGAGGACTTGCTCACCTCAACAACCCGCTCCAATCCCTTGTTTAACAAGGTCGCGTATGCCGCCGTTACTTCCGTGGTCTCTTCCTTAGTTGACTTGGTGCTGGTGCTCATGTTCCCCTCCTTAGATGGGCTAGCTGTCGGTAAAAGGTCTAATGCTGCAGACAATGCTGCAATGCAGCATGAGACGATTATGGTTCTCTTGGCGTACGCATGTCAAGTGGGAAAAATGAAAATATGGACAAGAAGATTCTCATCAAGAAGTACGAAAACCGGCGGCTTTATGATGTCACTCACAGCCGATACGTGAATCTGGACGAAGTAGCCAGAGCGGTTCAGGACGGCTATGACGTACAAGTGCTGGACGCCTCGACCGGAGAAGATATTACACGCCTGGTGATGACGCAGATCATTACCGAAAGCGCCAAAACTTCCGACTCGGTCTTTCCGCTCGACATTCTGCGGGAGATGGTGGTCGCCTCCGGAAAGGCAAGCCAGGAGAGCGCCACAAACTACATGCGAGCCGTTGCTGACATGTACAAGAATGCCTTGCGTGGCTTCTCGCACACCATGACACCGTTTGAGATTGTGCAGAACATGATGAATGCCGGCTCTGCAGTGGGGGCGGAGCATGCCCAGCCGGCACCCGTGCCCGAGCCCGCCGTCGAAGCGCGCGATAGAATGCCGCAGGACTCCCAGGGCGATAGCGAACTGCAGGAGTTGAAGAAGCGCATTCAGGAGCTGGAGGCTCTGGTTGTGAAGGGCAGCAAAGCCCCCTCGACTCGCAAGAAAAAGGCTCGCACTCGCGCCAATACCTAATGTGGTGATCGTCGCCCAATTTGCCACTGAAAAAACACGGCTTAGGCAACCCGCGCCCGACCCGCGATGAGCTCCCGCCGGCGGTCCAAGTCGTTGACTTTTGGATCACCTCAAGATATATTCGAGAGCATGAAGATGCTTATTCAGGACATGATGTGTTGTTGTCGGTCTCAACACATGTTTGTTCTGGAGAGTAGATCGGATTGAAACACAGGTAGTCCTCATCCGATTCGGAGATTCAAGCCCGCTCACCAGACGTATTGAGCGGGCTTTTTGTTTTTGCACTCTGTATTTCGAATGGCTGCTTGCTTCAGTGTGCAGCGTAAGGAAGAAGATGAAGGTCAGCGTTTTTCGCTTTGTTGTGCTCGCACTCTGTGTCATGGCGATGTTTGTCGGCGCATCCGCGCAGCAGCGCGTTACCCTCATGAATGTATCGTACGATCCCACGCGTGAACTCTACCAGGACTACAACGCTGCTTTCGCGCGGTATTGGAAGGCAAAGACCGGCCAGGAGGTCATCGTTAAACAATCGCACGGCGGTTCCGGGAAACAGGCCCGCGCGGTCATCGACGGGCTTCCTGCCGACGTAGTAACGTTGGGCCTTGCCTACGACATTGATGCCATCAGCGCCAACGGCGGACTCATACCCGGAAACTGGCAATCGCGGCTGCCTTACAACAGCACTCCGTTTACCTCTACAATTGTTTTTCTGGTTCGCAAGGGAAACCCGCAACACATTAAAGACTGGAATGACCTCGTCCGGCCCGGCATTGCGATCATCACGCCGAACCCTAAGACCTCCGGGGGCGCGCGCTGGAACTATCTGGCGGCGTGGGGCTACGCACTGCACCAGAACAAAAACGATCAAACCAAAGCGCGCCAGTTTGTAACCCAGTTGTACAAGAATGTTCCGGTCCTGGATTCAGGAGCTCGTGGTTCAACAACGACGTTTGTGCAACGCGGCATTGGTGACGTGCTGATCGCGTGGGAGAACGAGGCATTCCTCGCGGTGAAGGAACTGGGCAAAGACAAACTGGAGGTCGTCATTCCCTCATACAGCATCCTGGCCGAACCGCCGGTTTCAGTGGTGGATAAAATTGCAATCAAGCACGGCACGACAGAGGTCGCCAAAGCATATTTAGAGTACCTGTACTCCGACACTGCTCAGGAGATCGCGGCTCAGCACTTCTACCGTCCGCGGTCAAAAGCGATCGCTGATAAGTATGCCGGACAATTTCCGAAGCTGAACCTTTTCACCGTCAACGACGTATTCGGCGGTTGGCAGAATGCGCAGAAAACACACTTCGCCGATGGCGGGATGTTTGACCAGATCTATGGGAAATAAGAGCTGAACATGGGATCACCTTCAACAGTACCTGTGCGCGAACCGGCCGGCGATTTACGCGCTCGCCCGTTGCGCACGGTTAGAAATCAGCTTCGCTTCAAAAGGACAGGGATCCTTCCAGGCTTCGGAATTTCGCTCGGCTTTGCGGTTACTTATTTAAGTCTGATCGTGCTGATCCCGCTGAGTGCGATTTTTCTGAAGGCAGCGACCATGCACTGGGCGCGCTTTGTTGAGACGGTGACCTCGCCGCGTGTGATGGCCTCCTACCGGTTGACCTTCGGAGCGTCTTTTCTGGGAGCTGCAATCGATTCGGTCTTCGGATTCATTATCGCGTGGGTTCTGGCGCGCTACAGCTTTCCGGGAAAGCGAATCGCCGACGCGCTGGTTGATCTTCCATTCGCCTTGCCGACGGCGGTTGCAGGCATTTCGCTGACTTCTTTGTATGCGTCGAACGGCTGGCTCGGACGATACCTGCACCCACTTGGCATTGATGTTGTTTTCACCCGGCTTGGAGTTGTGGTGGCGCTGACATTCATAGGGTTGCCGTTTGTTGTGCGCAGTGTGCAGCCGGTCATTCAGGATCTTGGCAGCGATGTGGAGGAAGCCTCGGCCAGCCTGGGAGCCAACTCATGGCAGACCTTTAGCCGCGTGATATTTCCCACTGTTTTTCCCGCGCTGCTCACGGGCTTCACCCTGGCCTTCGCCCGCGGCCTCGGTGAATATGGCTCCGTCATCTTTATCTCCGGCAATATGCCCATGCACACCGAGATCACCTCGCTGCTGATTGTCAGCAAGCTTGAACAGTACGATTACGCTGGAGCGACCGCGATTGCAGCCGTCATGCTTGTCACCTCCTTCGCGTTGCTGGTCGTGATCAATGGATTGCAGGCTCGAGCGCGCAGTTATGAGGTGACGCGATGAGTACCTCGGCGGATGCAATCCACATTCGACGCAGTGAGTCTCCATGGATTCGTTGGACTTTGATTACCGTTGCGCTTTTGTTTCTTATTATTTTTTTGGTGCTGCCGCTGGCCGCTGTTTTTGTCGAAGCGTTTGCCAAGGGGTGGCGGACATATCTTGATTCGATTCGCGACCCGGATGCAGCTTCTGCCATCCGCTTGACCCTGGTGGCTTCCGGTATTGCAGTGAGTTTGAATTTGCTGTTCGGCCTGACGGCTGCCTGGGCTATCTCACGATTTTCCTTCAGGGGTAAGAATCTGCTGATCAGTCTTATCGACCTGCCGCTGGCTGTTTCTCCGGTTGTCTCCGGATTAATTTTTGTACTGTTATTCGGACTCCATGGTTGGTTTGGAACGTGGTTGGATAATCACAATATCCGCGTCCTCTTCGCAGTTCCCGGGATTGTGTTGGCTACCATATTCGTCACCTTTCCTTTTGTCGCGCGCGAACTGATCCCGTTTATGCAAGCGCAAGGCAGCGAAGAAGAAGAAGCGGCTCTGGTGCTAGGCGCCAGCCCGTGGAAAACCTTCTTTTCAATTACCCTGCCGAATATCCGTTGGAGTTTGCTTTACGGCGTCATTCTTTGCAGTGCGCGTGCCATGGGTGAGTTTGGAGCGGTTTCCGTGGTCTCCGGACATATTCGCGGGGAGACCGATACGCTCCCGCTGCACGTGGAAATCCTCTATAACGAATATAACTTTGCGGCTGCGTTTTCCGTGGCCTCTCTGTTGAGCTTGGTGGCTTTGGTGACGCTGGCGGCGAAGAAGATGATCGAGGACAAAGCCGTGATTCGCAGGGGACAGGCATGAGCATCGAAGTTCGCAACATATGCAAGCAGTTCGGCAGCTTTACCGCTGTGGATGACGTGAGTCTGCAGGTTGGCGCAGGCGAACTGGTTGCCCTGCTCGGTCCATCCGGTTCGGGCAAGACCACGCTGTTGCGCATGATCGCCGGTCTGGAATTTCCAGACAGCGGAACCATTCTGCTCAATGACGAGGACGCAACCAAGCATGATGCCGCACGACGGCGCGTCGGCTTCGTCTTCCAGCACTATGCGTTATTCCGTCACATGACCATCTTTGATAACGTTGCGTTCGGCCTGCGCGTCCGCTCCCGCAAAGATCGTCCCTCGAAGGCTGATATCCGCGACAAGGTCTTGCAACTTCTCGACCTGGTGCAACTCGAAAGGCTCGCGGACCATTATCCGAACCAACTCTCGGGCGGACAGAGACAACGAGTGGCGCTGGCCCGCGCCTTGGCCGTGGAGCCGAAGTTGCTGCTTCTCGACGAGCCTTTTGGTGCGCTCGACGCCAAGGTGCGCAAAGAACTGCGGCGCTGGCTCAGACGCTTGCATGACGAGATTCACATCGCCAGTGTCTTTGTGACCCACGATCAGGAAGAAGCTCTGGAGGTCTCCGATCGCATCGCGGTCATGAATCATGGAAGATTGGAGCAGGTCGGCACTCCGCAGGAGGTCTACGACAATCCCGCCAATGCCTTTGTCTATAACTTCTTGGGGAATGTGAATCTTTTTCATGGACGCATCGCCGGCGGACGCGCTCAAATTGGGGCACTGGACCTGGATTTGCCGGAGAGCGCTTCGGGTGAGGATGGTCCGGCGTTTGGCTATGCGCGGCCTTATGAAATGCAGATCGCGCGCGACTCCCAAGACCCCTCTGCAATCCGGGCAAACGTGCGTTATGTGTACGGAGTCGGGCCGGTTGTGAAGATTGAACTTCAGGCCGTCGAAACAGGAACCGTACTGGAAGCCGAACTCGGACGGCCACAATTCGGTGAACTTGACCTGAAATTGGGCGAGATTGTTTTTGTTACCCCGCAGAAGCTAAGAGTCTTCACGGATGACTATTCCATCTAACTGGTAAGCCAGAGCGGGGCGGGGAATCGCTAAGTATAGATCGGGAGATCTTAAAGGAGCATTGCAGTGGGTGAGTTTCAACTGTCATCGCGCAGCCCGGAAGAAGCTTTGCAGCAATCGTTGGAGAGGTTCGGCGTGTCGCGTATCGCGCTAGCGTCCAGCTTCGGTGCAGAAGATCAGGTATTGACCGACATGCTGTTGCGAGCCAATCCTGCGGCCAGAATCTTTACGCTCGATACCGGCAGAATGTTTCAGGAAACCTACGACACGATGCAGCAATCGGTCGAACGCTACCACAATTCGTATGAGGTCTACGCGCCTGAAGCCGCTGACATTGCTGCACTGATTGCAAAGGATGGCCCAAACCTTTTTTACTCCAGCGTGGAGAACCGTAAAGCCTGCTGTGCGGTACGAAAGCTGAAGCCGTTGCGCAAGGTGCTGGGTACGGTTGACGCCTGGATCTGTGGCCTGCGCCGCGACCAGAGTGTTACTCGCACGGCGGTCGAGTTAGTGAGTTGGGATGCCGAGTTCGGCATCTATAAAATCTGCCCGCTTTATGACTGGAGCGAGGCGCAGGTATGGGATTACATTAAGGGAAACAATGTCCCCTACAACGCCTTGCATGATCGTGGCTTCCCAAGCATTGGATGTGCCCCTTGCACCCGTGCCGTGCACCCTGGCGAAGACATTCGCGGAGGACGCTGGTGGTGGGAGTCACCAGAGCATAAAGAGTGCGGACTACATAAGTCGCCGGCGCACCGCAACCTGAAGGAGCAGGCTTAATATGGATCACCTGGATAAACTCGAAGCCAAGGGCGTGTACATTCTCCGCGAGGCCTATCGCGAGTTTAAAAACCTGTGCATGCTCTGGTCGATTGGCAAAGACAGCACCGTACTGGTGTGGCTTGCGCGCAAGGCCTTCTTCGGTCACGTGCCTCTGCCGCTGGTGCATATCGACACGCATTTCAAGATCCCCGAGATGATTGAATATCGCGACCGGCTCGCGCTCGACTGGAATCTGAACATGGTCTATGGCGAGAACCGCCTGGCACTGGATGAAAAGAGGACGTTTCCCGATGGTAACGTGGACCGCCTCACCTGCTGCAAAAACCTCAAGTCAGATGCCCTGAAACATACGCTTGCCGGTGACTGGCCGCGCTATCGCATGGACCACACCCTCCGGCATTATGTCCTTGATGAAAACAAGGAGCCGTACACGGGTGTGATCGTGGGAGTGCGCGCTGATGAGGAAGGTAGCCGGTCGAAGGAGCGTTACTTTTCGCCGCGCGACAAATACAACGAGTGGAACGTAGGCGATCAGCCTCCAGAATTGTGGAACCAGTTCAAGACGGATTTCGCGCCTGGGACGCACGTACGCATCCACCCGCTGCTGGACTGGACGGAACTGAACATATGGGAGTACATCCACCGCGAAAACATCCCTGTGGTTCCGCTCTACTTCGATCAAGGGACAGGTAAGCGCTACCGCTCGCTTGGCTGCTGGCCCTGCACAAATCCGGTCGAATCCGAATCTCGGAACGTGCCTGACATTATTGAAGAGTTGCGCAGCGGCAAGTTCGCTAATATCGCTGAACGTTCCGGAAGAGCTCAAGACAAGGACGATGGGGGCGGTCTGGAGACACTGCGTAGAGACGGGTACATGTGATGCAAACTAATTCGGTAACTGATAAGTCATACGGAGCGCCATTGCAGCTATCACCCGCACGCGAGCAGATGAACATCGTCGTCGTTGGTCATGTCGATCATGGCAAGAGCACGGTTGTCGGACGCCTGATGGCGGACACGCATTCTCTGCCGGAAGGCAAGCTTGAACAGGTAAAGGCGCAGTGCCGCAAGAACGCGCGCCCCTTCGAATATGCCTTCCTGCTTGATGCGCTCAAGGATGAGCAATCGCAGGGCATAACTATCGATACGGCCCGATGTTTTTTCAAGACCGCTAAACGCGATTACATCATCATCGACGCCCCCGGCCATGTCGAGTTTCTCAAGAACATGATCTCGGGTGCGGCCCGCGCCGAGGCCGCTCTGCTCGTAATCGATGCCCATGAGGGAGTTCAGGAGAACTCTCGGCGACATGGTTACATGCTTGGCATGTTGGGAATACGGCAGGTAGTGGTGCTGGTGAATAAGATGGATCTGGTCAACTACGACCTCAGCGTCTTTGCCCGCGTTCGCGATGAGTATTCGGCGTTCCTGCGTGAAGTGGGAATCACACCCATCGACTATGTTCCCATCTGCGCACGAGACGGGGATAACATCGCGCAACCGGCAGCGTGGACTCCGGGAGCACGGAGCGTGCTTGAGCACATCGATGCATTCGTCAAGGAAAGCGAACCGGAAGAGCAGCCATTTCGTTTTCCAGTTCAGGATGTTTATAAGTTTACGGCGAACAACGACGACCGCCGCATTTTTGCGGGCACCGTTGAAACCGGCTCCATTCGCGCCGGCGACGAGATCATCTTTTTGCCGTCGCAGAAGCGATCGCGAATCGCCACCATTGAGAGATTCAACGTGCCTGGTAGGGCGCAGGCTCTCGCCGGCGAGGCGCTCGGTTTTACCCTTGCGGATGAGCTTTACGTGCGGCCTGGCGAGGTGATGTGCAAGAGCGGCGACAGGCAGGCGCAGACCAGTTCGCGTTTTCGCGCCAATGTCTTCTGGATGGGCAAGGCTCCGCTGGTTAAGAACAAGAAATACAAGTTGAAACTGGCAACTTTGCGCGCCCCGGTTCGCCTGATGGAAATTATCAGCGTGCTGGACGCGTCGGACTTATCCTCCGACCGCGGCAAGCATGAAGTGGAGAAACATGAAGTCGCCGACTGTATCTTCGAAGCGTCGAAGCCAATTGTCTTCGACCTCTCGCGCGATATAGAAGCCACCGGACGGTTCGTCCTGGTCGATAACTACGAGATCGCGGGCGGCGGAATCATTACCGAAAACGCATCCGCCTCCACTTCCAGTCTGCAGGAGCACATTCGCCAGCGCGAAGCTGGATGGGAGCCCAGTTCGATCCCGGCCGCGACTCGCGCTAGCCGCTACGGCCACCGGTCCAAGTTTGTGGTCGTCACCGGCGCATCGGAGGACGCGAACAAGGCGATCGCACAAGCGCTCGAAAAACGTCTCTTCGATGAGTCCAACATCGCCTATTACCTGGGATTTGCCAACATTGACCGCGGATTGGACACTGACGTTCTCGATACATTCGATCTGCGTGAAGAGCGCGTGCGGCGCCTCGGCGAGTTGGCCCGCATACTAACGGATAGCGGGCAGATCTTTATCACCACCATCACCGATGTCGACGTGCACGATATCGAACGCCTCAAAACGCTCAACGCTCCCAACGAGATCCTGGTCATCGTTGTCGGAGAGGCGGACTATCAGGACGTTCACGCCCACGTGCAAATTCCGGACGGCGAAACTGCGACTTCTGCGGTCGACCGCGTATGTGCCTACCTTCGAGAGCAGGAGATCATTTCGGATTACAGCATATGAAGTAAAGCAATGTGATGTCACAACCGGGGCCGGTATCGAAGCTACTCAGATGTGAACTGCGAGTACCGGAGCAGACCCCAGCTGTATGACCCTGTGAGTGGTGGAACCGAAGAGAGCCGTGTGCAACGAGCCACGACCACGCACCCCCATGACCGCCAGATCGATCTGTTCTTCCAGAGCGAATTGAGTGATCTCATGGTATGGCTTGCCCTTTCGGACGACTACTTTGATGTTGTACCCGTCGCGTGTTTCGGGCGCAATGTATTCTTCCAACTGCTGTATCACAGCGGCAGTCGCGCTTTGGAGATCCTTTGACTTCGGAATTTCTTCGATTACGTGCAGCAGTGTAAGTTCCGCACCATACTCCTTGGCCATCGAGAACGCATACTTCGAGGCGTGATGAGCCGGATCGGAAAAGTCGGCGCAAAGCAGCATCTTTCCCAAGTGCACTGGCTCTGGGTCGTGCACCGGGCTTATGACATGATGGACAGGCTTGCGTACGGTTAGGACCGGGCACCCCGCCCGTCGCAGCACCTTCTCCGCTACCGATCCCAGCACCAGTCGGTCGAAGCCGCGCAATCCGTGGCTTCCCATCACGATCAAATTAACTGCCTGCACTTCAGCCAGGGAGAGAATGGAATCGGTTACCGAGCCCTCTTGCGCGGCCTCAACCACCAGGCATTGCTGCCGAATCTCAGTCCTTGTGTGGCGGTTTGCAAACTCCTGAAGCTGCCGCTCAAGATCGGCACGGTCCTTCCGGCGGCTCTCTTCATAAGAGTCTGGATAAGAGTTTCCAAACTCGACTGGCTTCGGAGAGTGCAGGACGTACTGTAAGGACAACAGCGCCTTATAATGCCAAGCTAACGATTGGGCATATTCGTAGGCATAGATTGAAAACTCCGAAAAATCGACGGGACAAAGAATAGATTTAATTTCCGGCATACGTCGCCCAAGGTTGATGTCGGCGGATCATGTCAACCACGCAAGATCCGGGCCCGCAAATAGATGATCGTACTCTCGCACAGGTTGTACGCAGGTGTCCCCGTGTAACTGCTTATCGCCGCGTCGCTCGCCGGAGCCACGGTGAACGACAGCACGCCGTGTGACGGTTATTGCATCGTTGTGGGCGTGCAGCTCGATCCCACGGCGGGAGGCGCGGGGATGCTGCTGGGTGGAGTAGCCCAAGGCACGTTGGTAAAGTCGAAGAAATCCAGCAGGTTCGGTTGTGCAGCATCGCGACTAGTAAGGTGCGCGGAGGCTCCGATGAAGCGGCTTTCGACGAACTTGATGACCGCAGTGTGGTCCATGGGAACATGCGAGACATAATGCTTGCGCGTGAATGGCGAGATCACCATATTGGGCAGACGGAAACCTAACTGTGCCTTGAATCCCTGCTCGGTAGGCGCGTCGGTCGGGGCGGTGCCAGGATTGCCAGGATTAAGATCGCAGTGAAGGGTCGGTGTGGGGGCTCCACTGGTGTTATCCGGGCCGTTGTCCAGGCATGGCCAGTAGGCAGGGCTTACATCCGGATTGACGGCAATGGTGCTTATGTCTGGGATACTGCCGCCTGGCAGATAGCCCATGTTTTTTGTGTTGGTATTGTGGTTCGACTGTCCGGGGACTGGAGGCACGTGGTCGTAGGGGCCACCGCCTTCGTCATAACTCAGAAAGAAAATCGAATCGGCCCACGAGGGGCTATTCATCAATTTGCCGAGAATGTTTGCAACCTCCGCTTGGCCAGTGAAGATTGATTGTCCGGAACCCGGATGCTCATCATTGACTCCGTAGCCAGGTTCAATATAAGAGAAGCTGGGCAGCGTTCCATTGGCCATATCTGTGAACAACTGGCTCAGGGGCGCGATGTGTGTCGGATCGATGCAGAAGGAATTGTTTGCGTCACCCACAGCCTCTTGTGAGCCGATCGTAGGGGCAACGCAGGGCGGTGGCGCGTAGGCGTACTTACCGGAATAGCCGAAGTCCGAAAATGTGGTGACTGGATACAGGCTGAGGCCGGTCTCGGTGCTGCCGCAGTCCCCGTCTTTGTCGTCGCATTCGCCTTTCGTCAGTGTGTAGTAGATCTTCCATGAGACAGGGGGCTTGGCGGAGTCGAGTTCCTGGAAGATGGTTGGAATGGTGAGAGTAGCGGTCAGTTTGTCATCGGCGAAAGGATCGTACACCAATCCTTGCGTGGTTCCGCCGGTCATGGTTGCAATCCGGTTCGGCACGGTCTTCGTGGAAACAGGTGAGAACCAGCGGTCGGAGAGCGCAAACTGCGACGCCATGTAATAGTAGTAATTCAATTCAGGATTGCCCGAGACACTGGTGTCCTGGTAATAAGCCATCGCCCGCTGTCCCGTGAAATCAGTAAAAGTTCCTTCGCCGGCGGCGCTCCCGGCATTGGCGTCCAACGCAAAATTTTCAGCGGTATGGACAAAGCCATCCATCAACATACTGCGGGTGACACTGAAGTCGTACCGGCTAACGTCGCCGTAGCTCTCCTCCCAGGCAGAAGTCATATCGTCAAGGCAACTGCTGACGGTGTGGAAGAGCGGGAACGATAGTCCCGCATCGTCTTCGTTGGAGGTGGTCAGTTTGTCGTCAATTCCGTCCACGTTGTACGTGTTGCCGTCGTCGCCTACGTTCAGGCCGTTGGCCGTGCGGTAAGGATTCAACATGCCGAAATAGGTATCGAAGGTACGGTTCTCCTGCATCAGGAAGAGGACGTGGTTCACCGAATTCACCGTGCCCGGCGTCGTGGGGGACGTGGGTGATGTTGGGGTCGTGGGCGTCGTGGGTGTGGCGGGCGTGGCCGCCGAGGGACCGCTGCCGCAAGCGGCGGTCATGGATAGCAATGCGATACAGATGACGAAGCAGCCGAACGAAGCACACCGAAGTACTTTTCGCAACATAAGGGAACTCCCTCCACAATCCCGCAGCCTGAATTCTTCGTGACTGCAGGCTTTCCGAGGCTCTGGCCCGACTTGCGCATTTAGGATGCTGATTAGGGTGTCTGCGATGCGTAGAGAGGCCGGAGATAGCAGAGACATCCAATTTGGGAATACTTAGGACGCTTCGTTCCAACCACGATTCGCGTTGATTCAAAGGAAATTGCGCTCAATTCGTCCACCGCGCCCTGCGAATTGCATTCAGGGACATTGCAAGAACGGGATACATGAGCTATCGTTCTCCTCAAGAGCAGCAGCACGCAGCCCAAGATCAGCGAAAATAATTAAGAGTTACGTACTTCCGTTTGTGAGCGGGTACTTCGTCCCGCATTGCAACAGAGACAATGGCTGCTTGCCCGTGTTGTACGCAATGCATGTCAGGTAAGCACCATAATTTCCGAGTTGCTGGAATGGCAACGGTGACTGATTCCGGCAAGAGTAGCGAGATTGCAGATTTTCAACGCAAATAGACGAACACCGGACCCACCGTGGTATCGCCGTAGCGTAAGGCTGCTTGGATACACGGTTCTCGCAATGTCGGTAGCCGTTATGGCGGGTTGGATATTCGATGCGGGCGGATTGACGCGGCTGGTCTCCTCCTTCGGCGAGACGAGCCCAAGTGCAGCTTGCGGATTTCTCCTTCTTGCCGGTGCTCTTCTTTGTCTGGACAGTTCGACTTGGCAGTGGCGCGCCCTCTCTCGCGGTTGCGCCCTCGGAGCCGCGCTGCTCGGGGCCGCGTCCGCGTATGAATTCTGGGCCGGACCAACTCCGTGCATCGATCAGCTTTTGGTCGCGGTGCATTTGCATCCAGGCCGCGTGGCTCCGGCCACCGCGCTGAACCTGGTCCTGATGGGCACGGCGATCCTACTGCTGGATCGGCGGTGGGGGCGATTCTCAATCTCTGCGCTCTCCACTTGGTTCACCGCGGGACTCTCGTTTTTCACACTCACCGCTTATATCTACGACCCCGTCGCGATGTCTCGGGAGCGGATGTTTTTTCGAGCGTCTCCCTACACATCGCTTACTTTTTTGTTGTTGTGCGCGGCGATCATGTTTGCCAGGCCCGAGCGCGGCGTGGCTGCAATTCTGCTACGGCGCGACCTTGGGGGTCAGGTGGCAAGGCGCTTGCTGCCTGCGGCCGTCTTCCTTCCTTTCATGGCAAGTCTCCTGATCCTTAAGATGTATCAGGCCGGAATCTATGGCTCGATGGTGATGGTGTTCCTGTTTGTGTTGGCTCCCGTGGCGGTCTTTGTGCCGTTGGTTTTGGTGGGCGCCACTTTGCTCAGCCGGATGGAGTTTGAACGAAAGCATAGCGAGGAGCAGCTTCGCATCAGCACCCAGCGGTTTTCAAGCGTAGTGGAATCGGCGATGGACGCAATCATCACCCTGGATGAGAATCAGCGTGTCATCGTATTCAATCAAGCCGCTGAAAAAATGTTTGGCTGCTTCGCCTGGGACGCGCTGGGAAAACCGCTCGACCGCTTCCTGCCCGCCGAATTTCGCCACGCCCATCACGAGCACGTTCGCCGTTTCGGGGAGGCGGGCATAACCTCCCGCTCCATAGCTTCCCCTGGAACCCTGAACGCGCTACGCGCCAATGGGGAGCAATTTCCTATTGAGGCCACGATCTCTCAGGTGCAGGTGGCAGGGCAAAAGCTTTACACGGTCATCCTGCGGGACATTACAGAGCGCAAGCGCGCCGAAGAGTCGCTGCGCCAGAGCGAGGCCCGCTTCCGTTCGATTTACGAGCAGGCCGCGGTCGGCATTCAGCAGGTTTCACTTGCCGGACAACTGCTGATGGTGAACGGGGCTATGTGCGCGATGCTGGGCTACGAGGAGAGCGAACTACTCGGTAAGAAAGTGGCGGATATTATCGATCCCGACGACCACTCGCGCCAGGCCGACTTGGTCGCCGCTCTTCAGCGGGAGCGTAGGCGTTCCTACGAAATAGAGAAGCGTTACCGGCATCGTGGCGGTTCCCCGGTCTGGGTCCACGTTACCTCCTCCATGGTGAGCGGTCCCGACGGAGCGCCCCTCTATTGGATCTCCGTGATTCAGGACCTGAGCGAGCGAAAACGAGCCGAAGCGCAGCTAAAGCAGGCCCAGAGGATGGAGGCCATCGGACGGTTTGCCGGCGGAGTGGCGCACGATTTCAACACACTGCTGAACGTGATGCTAGGCTACTCGGAACTGTTGCTGGCCGAGTTGCCCTTTGGCGGCCATCACCGTGAGAGGGTCTTGCAGATCAAGAACTCTGCCGATGCCGGAGCCCTGCTCACCAAGCAACTACTTGCCTTCAGTCGCAAGCAGGCCGTTGCCCAGGAGTTAATTGACCTCCGGGAAGCTGCGTCCAAGATGACGCCGCTCCTTGGACGCTTACTCCGCGATGACATCCAACTCAAGGTCAAGTGTTCCGAGCAACCTTGCCCGGTCAAAGTGGACTCAGGGCAGATCCAACAACTCGTGCTGAACCTGGTTGCAAATGCCGGAGATGCGATGCCGGATGGAGGCCGTCTCGACATTGAAGTGAAAGTTGTCGAAATGGACGAGAGCTGCGTGCAGCAGCATCCCACGCTGACCGTTGGAAGTTATGCGATGCTGGCGATCAGCGATTCTGGTACGGGCATGGACGCGGAGACTCTGGTCCATATCTTCGAGCCATTTTTCACCACCAAGGAGTTGGGAAAAGGCACGGGGCTCGGGTTGGCAACCGTCTATGGAATTGCCAGGAGTAACGGTGGAGACATCTGGGTCGACAGTGAACCGGGCGGGGGCACGATTTTCAAAGTGTATCTTCCACTCAGTGCCGAGCAACCGCACAAGGCAGAGACTGCCCTGCCCAAAGCCACCAGCCAGCACGGAAATGGCGAGACGATTCTCATTGTCGATGATTCCACTGCGTTGCGGGAGTTGACCAAAGTGATCCTGATGCGCGCCGGCTACCACATTCTGGAAGCCGAAGACGGGGTCTCGGCGTTGGAGCTGTCCAGAGCCTATCAGGGTGTCATCGACATGGTGCTAACCGATGTTGTGATGCCGCGCATGCGCGGGCCGGATCTGGTCGAACGGATTGTGGAGCACCGCCCGGGTATCGCCGTTGTGTTCTTGTCCGGCTACGCCGATGAAGCCATCTCGCTCTCGGATGGAATGAATAGACATATGCTGGTTGAAAAACCATACTCTGCCGACGCCCTTCTGCATTCGATCCGGTGCACGCTGGATGACCGCTCGTCACGAGATCCGCTCAGCGTTTGATAGTGAGTCGCCCCGCCCGATGGTAGCCAGGATGAATCGGACAGGGCATAACCTGAGCCCATGGTGCCTATAAGAATTTTTGATTTCCATCCTGACTCGCAAACCACCTATGGTTGACTAGTTAAGGCTTGTTTGGCTATTGACGACTCGCTCGCCGCCTCTCCGGCGGGCGCGCCGCGGGTCGCACCCGGACAGCGATTTTGCCCCGCGTAAATGCCGGCCGTGGCGCTGCTGCGTGAAGCACGGGCCAGTATGCCCGGAAGGGACGAAAATCATGACGAAACTCGAAGCTGTCATTCAACCCTCAAAGCTTGATGGGGTGAAAGAAGCGCTCCTGGAGATTGGCATCGATGGACTCACGGTGCTGGAAGTGCGCGGACATGGCCGCCAGAAGGGGCATACGGAGTTCTATCGCGGCCGCGAATATAGCGTTGACCTCCTGCCCAAGATCAAGTTGGAAGTGGTGCTGAACGACGAGAAAGTGGATGATGTTGTGAAGGCGATCCTTGGCGCGGCGCAGACTGGAAGAATCGGCGACGGCAAAATATTCCTTTCTCGGATTGATGAATCGATCCGTATTCGCAATGAAGAGCGCGGCTCTGACGCGCTTTAGCCACACTGGAGTGGATGAATGGCGTTGGGCATCGCGCAGAGTCTGAAAACCGAGTACCTCGAAGGCTCGGAGCGATTGCGGTTGGAATTTGAGAAGACCCGCTCGGGACTCTCCGTGCTGCGAGGTCGAACCGCGCTGGTCGATTCGCTCGCCCACCAGCTCTGGCGGCACCACATCAACCCTGACTTGTCCTTATCGGAAGGGTTTACCCTGGTTGCCATTGGCGGTTATGGGCGGGGCGTGCTCGCACCTTATTCGGATATCGATCTGCTCTTCCTCTCGGATGGGGAAGCGCCGGCTGCCTCGCGCAAGGATGCCATCCGCGCCTTCTGCCAGGATCTTTGGGATCTGCGGCTCAAGGTCAGTCCCACCACCCGTACTCTCGAAAATTGCGACCGCCTTCATCGCGACAATCCCGAGTTCAATATCTCGCTGCTCGATTCCCGCGTGCTGGCCGGTGACTACGGCCTCTTTCGCCGTCTGCGCGACCAAGTCATCCCACGCACCGTGATGCGCGATTGGCAGGAGTTGGTGTTATTGCTGGCCGAGGTCAACGAGGAGCGGCACCACCAGGCCGGCGACACCATCTTCCATCTCGAGCCCAATATCAAGGATGCGCCTGGTGGACTGCGCGACTATAACGTCTCCTGCTGGCTGGCGCTGCTGAGCGGCTTTTCCAGGGCGAAGGGCTGGACCGAAGCCGTCGACTACTTTCCCGCGTCGCTGCGCGATCGCGCCCAGGAGGCCAAGGATTTCCTGGTCTCGGTCCGTTGCTTCCTGCATTACCGGGCGGGCCGCGATGACAACCAACTGAACTGGGAGGCGCAGCAGGCCGCCGCCGAGGCTCACATCGGTTACGATGGCGGCGCTGAGGACGCGGCCGAGTGGATGCGCTATTACTACCGGCAGGCACGCGTTCTCAATCGTCTATTCGCCAACCTGATGGACGAGGTGGTCCCCGCGCGCTCCTCGCTCTTCCAGCAATTTCAGAATTGGCGCTCGCGTCTTTCCACCGACGAATTTTCCTGTGTCAACGGGCGTGTCCTGTTGCAGCAGCCATCGGCGTTGGTTTCGCCGGAGAACTTCTTCAATTGCTTTGAATTTGTCGCGCAGCACGGGCTTAAGCTCGCCGCCAGCACGGATCAGCGAATTGAACAGGCGCTGCCGACGGTTGCCTCCACAAATCTCTCAGGGGCACAACGTTGGGCGGCGCTGCGTAAAGTTCTGGTCCGCCCCCATGCCGCCAAGGCGTTACGCATCATGCAGGAACTCGGCGCACTGGGATTGCTGCTTCCCGAATTCCGTGCCGTGGAATCGCTGGTCATCCGCGATTACTATCATCGCTACACCGTCGATGAGCATACCTTTCGCGCGGTTGATGCCATTCACAAATTGCGTCCGGAAAAAAAGAACGGCAGCCGCAGCATTGCCAACCTGATCGAAGAAATCGACCGCACCGATCTGCTGATTCTAGCGCTGCTGCTGCACGATATAGGCAAGGCGAAGCTCGACGACGACCACGTGACCGCCAGTTTGGATGTCGCGATCCAGGTGTGCCGGAAGTTTGAGCTGCCGCCCGAAGATGAGGAGATGGTCTGCTTCCTCGTGGGCTATCACCTTGATCTCTCATCTGCCATGCGCCGTGACATCTTCGATCCCGAGACCATCCATGCTTTGGCCAAGCGAGTCGGCAACCAGGAGCGGCTCAAAATGCTGACTCTGCTTACTTACGCCGACATCGGCGCGGTGAATCCCACTGCGCTCTCGCCCTGGAAGGCTGAGAACCTGTGGCGAGTCTATTTCGCCACCGCCAACTACCTGAATCGCAGCGTGGATGACGACCGCTTTCATCTGGCGGGCCATGACGAACAGGTTGCGCGCATTCGCCTGCTGGCTCCGCAACTTGGCCGCCGACTGCGCGACTTTCTGGAAGGACTGCCGCAGCGTTACATCAGCGTGCACGCCGCCGAGGAGATCGTTCAGCACGTAGAGATGGCCTCGCAACTTGGCCCCAACGGAGTCCAGACCCAACTCAAGCGTCAGCGCGGAGATTTTGCGCTGACGGTGATTACACACGACCGTCCGGCTCTGTTTGCCACCTTGGCCGGTGTGCTGGCCGGATGGGGCATGAACATCCTGAAGGCCGATGCTTTTTCGAATGACTCTGGCGTGGTCGTTGACACCTTCGTGTTCACCGATCGCTTCCATACCCTCGAGATGAATGTGCAGGAGTGGGACCGCTTCCAGCGTAGCTTCAGCGACGTTCTCAAGGGCGCGGTTCCGCTAGAGAAACTGGCGCGCAAGCGAAGCGGCAGCGTCAAAGCTCCCAAGGTAAAAGTCGGAACCAGTATCAACTTCGATCAGAGTTCATCGAGCCACAGTACGGTCGTCGAAGTTGTTACGCAGGACCGCTCCGGCCTGCTGCATCGCATTGCCGCCGCCTTCGCCGAGTGCGGCTGCAACATCGAAGTCGCGCTGATCGATACCGAAGGCGAGACGGCGATCGATACCTTCTATCTCAGAGTTGCCGGACAAAAACTCACCGACGAGGACTGTTCGAAGGTGAAGGCTGCGCTGGAAATGGAACTGGACTCCTAAGCGCCGCCCGCTCTGGCGTGTCTAACGAATTGCGCTCAGAATACGCGCAGGGCGAACGCACGGAACCTCCACCGGTGAACCTCCCACGTCCAAATCGCCCGCCTTTTGAAACCTCCCAACAGCTTTAGGAATCTTTCATAGTGCAGCGCGCGAGTGCGAAGCCCTGCTCTACTATTCTCGAAGCAGAAACGGGAGAACAGATGTCCGCAACTATATCCGCTACTAAACTTGCGCAGTTCGGTGTGATCGGCCTGGGAGTGATGGGCCAGAATCTTGCGCTGAACATTGAAGATCACGGACAAAGCGTTGCGGTCTGGAACCTTGAGCCCGAGTGGGTTCAGCGTTTTCTGGATGCAAATGAAGGGAAGCAGATCGTCGGCAGCACCGACTTGGCGCGCTTCGTAGAGTCTCTGGAGCATCCCCGCCGGATTTTGATGATGATTAAGGCCGGCGACCCAGTGGACGAGATGTTGGAGCGTATTGCGCCCTTGCTCGAACCAGGAGACATTCTCATCGATGGTGGAAACTCCTTCTTCAAGGATACCCAGCGTCGTGAGGCCGCCATGCGTGCCCGTGGGCTGAACTTCTTTGGCATGGGTGTTTCCGGCGGTGAGGAGGGCGCGCGGCACGGTCCATCGCTGATGCCGGGCGGCGACAAGGATGCCTACCTGCACGTGCAGAAGACGCTGGAATCCATCGCCGCCAAAGCCTCCTCCGAAGCGTGTGTGACCTACATCGGTACCGATGGCGCCGGTCACTTCGTCAAGATGGTTCACAATGGAATCGAGTACGGCGACATGCAGTTAATTGCCGAGGCCTACGATCTGTTGCGTCACTCGCTCGGCCTGACTGCGGCGGAGATTGCTGAGGTCTTCTCGCAGTGGAATCGCGGCCCCTTGGCTTCCTATCTCATCGAAATCAGCGCCGAGATTCTGACCGCGATCGATGCTGAAACTCACAAGCCTCTTGTGGATGTAATCCTCGACAAGGCCGGCCAGAAGGGAACCGGCAAGTGGACGGCGCAGATTGCGCTCGATCTTGGAATTCCCATCCCCACCATCTCCGCCGCGCTCGATGCCCGCGCGCTCTCCAGCATGAAGGACGAGCGTCTCGTCGCCAGTGCGCAGTACGGGCGCATGCCGGCCCGCTACACCGGCGATCGCGCCGAACTCATCGCCGCCATTCGCGATGCCCTTTACGCTAGCAAGATCTGCTCCTACGCCCAGGGAATGAGCCTGATTGCGGCCGGGGCGCGCGAGTGGAATTGGAATATCAGCTTGCGTGAGATCGCCCGTATCTGGAAGGGTGGCTGCATCATTCGCGCGCTTTTGCTCGATCCGATCATGCACGCCTTTGAGCGCCAGCCCGCGCTGCCGAACCTGCTCCTTGACTCCGACTTCCAGTCGCGCATCAACTCCGCGCTTCCGGCCTGGCGCAAGGTCGTTGGTCTGGCCGCCTTGCTTGGAATACCAGCCCCCGCCTTCTCCGCCTCGCTTGCCTATTTTGACGCCTACACCGCGGCGCAGCTTCCGCAGAATTTAACCCAGGCGCAGCGCGACTTCTTTGGTGCGCACACCTATCAACGCGCAGACCGTCCCGAGGCTGGCTCTGTCCACTCCGATTGGACTGCGCTGATTCCGGAGCGTGCCCAATGACCCCCGTAATTGAAGCCGAAGTCGAGCAGAAGCTGAAACGTCCCGCTCTTCCTCAGGGCGACCCTTGCACACTGGTGATCTTCGGAGCCAGCGGAGATCTCACTCGCCGCAAACTGATTCCTGCCCTATACGATCTTTGCGGCGTGGGTTGCATGAACGCGCGCTTTGAAGTCGTTGGCACCGGCCGAACTCACATGACCGACGAGCAGTTCCGCGAGTCCATGCACGAGGCGGCGAAATCCTCCAAAGACGTTCGCGGATTCGACGAGGAGAAGTGGCAGAAGTTTGCCAAACGCCTGCGCTATATCGTCGGCGACCCATCCTCCAACGGCTTTTACGCCGAACTGCGCTCCTACCTGGAGCAGATGCAGCGCGACGGCTCCAGTAGCAACGTGCTTTTTTACGTCTCAACTCCCGCTTCGTTCGCAGGCGAAATCGTCTCCGGCCTCGCATCGGCCAAACTCAATCAACTCGAGAAGGGCTGGTCGCGCATCATTCTTGAAAAGCCTTTCGGACGCGATCTGGAATCGGCCCGCGCCCTCAATGAAGCAGTACTCAAGGTCTTCAACGAGGAGAACGTCTATCGCATCGATCACTATCTCGGCAAAGAAACGGTGCAGAACATCCTCGTCTTCCGCTTCGCCAACTCCATCTTTGAGCCGGTATGGAATCGCAACTACATCGAGTATGTTGAAATCACCGCCGCCGAAACTCTCGGGGTCGAGCGCCGTGCATCGTTTTACGAGGAGACCGGTGCGTTGCGCGACATGGTGGCCAACCACATGCTCCAATTGGTAGCGCTGACCGCAATGGAGCCGCCCATCGCCTTTGATGCGGACTCGGTGCGCGAGCAGAAGGTGCAGGTCTTCCGCAGCATTCGTCCCATGACGCTCCAAGAGGTGGCGGCCAACACCGTGCGCGGTCAATACGGAGCGGGCCGCATCGGTGGCGCTCCCGTCCCTGGCTATCGACAGGAGCCCGGCGTCAAGCCCGGTTCACTTACCGAAACCTTCGCCGCCGTTCGTCTCCAAGTGGAAAACTGGCGCTGGGCCGGTGTCCCCTTCTATCTCCGTACCGGCAAGCGGCTGGCCAGTAACATGACCGATATTCGCGTGCATTTCAAACGCACTCCTCAGGCACTGTTTTCCGAAACCGACACCGGCAGCGTCGGCCCAAACGTCGTCAGCCTGCGGATTCAGCCCGATGAAGGGATTTCGTTTTCCTTCGGAGCAAAGCGTCCCGGAATTCCTATGAGTACCGTTCCCGTCATGGCCAACTTCTCTTACGCAGATGCCTTCGGCGGAACTCCGGTCGCCTATGAAACTCTGATCCTGGATGCCATGCGAGGCGACGCCACGCTCTTCACTCGTCGCGACGAGGTCGAGGCGGAGTGGAAAATCATTACACCTATTGAAGAGGCTTGGGCGCAGCTTCCGCCTCCGTCATTCCCCAACTATGACGCTGGCTCCGAGGGACCGGAGGAAGCGGTAAACTTGCTAAAGACCTCCGGCCATCACTGGATCTCAATGCTAAAGTCGGAGGCTGCAGATGTCGTCTGAACGCTTCCACCTCGCCGGAGCCGAAATTCTCGTCGGCTCCGATGTTGAAGAGACGGCTCGCATCGCCGCCGGACAGTTCGCCGCTCTTGCCCGCAAAGTCGCCGCCGAGTGTGGAGTCGTCAACGTAGCTCTTTCCGGTGGCAGCACGCCGCGCCGTTTGTTTCAACTCCTCGCCGCCGAGCCCTTCACCGGACTGATCCCATGGAATTGCGTTCACTTTTTCTGGGGAGACGAGCGCAATGTTCCGCCCGGCGATCCGGAGAGCAACTATTCGATGGCGCGCGAATCGCTTTTATCACATGTCCCAGTGCCGCCGGCCAACATCCACCGCATTCCCACCGGAGACGGCACCGCCGTCGAGGCCGCCGATCTCTACGAGCGAGTCCTGCGCGAAACGCTTCCTGTCGATCACGGTCTGCCCCGCCTCGACTATGCTCTTCTGGGTCTGGGCGCCAACGGGCACACCGCCTCACTCTTTCCCAACCGCTCGACTCTTCACGAGCGCCAGCGCCTCGTGATCGCCGACCACGTCGACGAGGTCAACTCCTGGCGCGTCACCCTCACCGCTCCCGTGCTCAACAACGCCACTCAGATTACGTTCCTGGTCGTTGGCGAGGATAAAGCCTCCATCGTTGAACAGGTTCTTGTGGGCCCGCGTAATTCCGAAGCCACTCCTGCCCAACTCATTGCGCCTGCCCACGGAACACTGACTTGGATTCTCGACGAAGCCGCCGCCGGTCAGCTTTCTCGTCCAACTCCCAGCCACTAACCTCCGAGCCTGCTCGGCGAAAGCTAGAATTCCACAGTTTTCCATCGCCAACGTTTGACGTTCGGCTTCATGGCTGGTTACAATCTCTTTGTATCCCAACGGCAACGCGCGCTAGCGCTGCAACATTCCTCAGTAGCTCAATGGCAGAGCATTCGGCTGTTAACCGAAGGGTTGTAGGTTCGAGTCCTACCTGAGGAGCCATTCTTTCCCCTGTATTTCCAATCGCTTACGTAAAATCATGTACTGCTTTTGTACTGCTGGAAATATTTCCGGGGGCGAAGTTACGTCCCGTCAGTATTAAGCAGCAGAGGAATTCTGCGATGGCGGTTGTGATGGTTTTTGCGAGGCACTCCGAGAAGTGTCCGAAGAGCAAGGAAAAGAATGCAGGGCAGTATCCATCTACTGTATTAAGACCGAAGACACCATGGCACCCACTTTTCATCCAGCGTCCCATTGTTCGCCCTTTTCGGCAGCGAAGGCTTGGGACAGACTCCGATCAACTCAATGGACAGCCAATCGACCATGCCTGAACGTGACCAGAATCGGGCACCGATGACATCGGGATTCCAGTGCGCTGGATGCGGCGAGTGGAACGAGACTGTTGTTGACCCCTCTGCCGGGACGAAGCAGACCTACGTCGAGGATTGTCAGGTCTGTTGCAAGCCCAGTGTGCTCAAGATCACTTGGGACAAATCATCCGGGGAGTACACGATCTCGGCTGAATTAGAATGAAAGCTGGAACGGAATCACGCGGCGTAGGCCGCGTAGTTCTATGGAGGAAAGTATTGGCACTCAACGAATTTAGAAGCATAACCCGCTTTCGGGTTCCGTTTTGCGACATCGACATGTTGCAGCATGTGAATCACGCCGCCTACGTTGTATGGGCGGAGACTGCCCGGTGCGTTTACTTTGATGAGGTGCTCGGGGAATCACTGAACGGGGCGAACGGCATCATTTTGGCGAAGCTTGAAGTCACCTACGAGCGCCCGCTCGAATATCGGGAGCACGTTGCAATCGGTTGCAGGGTGACGCGGATTGGCAACAAATCGTTCGATTTCCTCTCTGAAGTTTGGAGCGAGACTTCCAACCAGCGTGCAGCATACTGTCATTCAACGGTGGTTGCGTTCAACCATGAGACCAAAACGCCCGTCGCGATTCCAGAGCGATGGCGTGAAGTCATAGCCGCGCACGAGGTGGTAGGACTGGCTATGAAGGCCAGCGTTTGAGCATCAAGTAAGCTTGGGGCAGTATACCGTGGCCCCCTTCTAATTGAGGTTAGCCAAAGGGAACGCCAAGCAATCAGGGGATGACTTGGGCTCACAGATATGGCTTAGATAGTGCTCGGCATCGCTGCACATCAATCGGCAGGTGTGGCACCGAATCGGGCCTTTTACCTTGGAAACAGCATTGGCGTCATTTCGTTTCATTAAGGCCATTGTGACGTTCTCCTTCTTGGATGGGAACCATTGTGCTCACTCATTGTGTTCAACACAATCTCGGATAGACAGAAAACGATGTTTCTTCCGGCATAGGTTCCATGACGAAGGTATTAAGGTGCTCGATCGCATTGAGGGTTGGATAGCGGCGTGGTCTAAGGAGAACGAAATGGCAGAAGTGATTCTCGAATCGGTGCTGACGTGTCCGCACTGCGGCCACGCAAGCTGGATAGTGAGCTACATGGCGATGTTTCGCCAACTGTAAAGTTTTGCGCCAGGACAACGCCCAAGATTCCGGTGGTAACCCTCCCTCTTAGCTATGGGCGTTGCCCTAATCTTTAGAGAGTAATAAAGCTGGCCGTTAGCGCCTCTCTGCCGGTGTTCTCACCGATGGTTATAGTGACGGTTACCGGGTTCGATTTCGTCAGCGTGACCGGCCCGGCTGCCGCGATGAGCGAGAAGCGGTTCTCGCCGAGCGGAGCGATTGTCACCACGAGCCCCACCTTACTGATTTCTCCGAGGTAGTAACAGCCGCCGTTCGGCAACTGCTTAAATGAGCCGACAGGGATTGTTACAGTGTAGGTTCCTACGGTCAGCGTGACTGGCTGGGTCAGCGGATTGATGCCGGTGCTGGCCTCGCCCAGCGTGAAGTTTGCCTCAAGGGCGAAACCAGGCAGCGGCCCGCCGATGGTTGCGGCCAGTTTGGCGCTGAGAGCCGAGAAGGGGATGGACTGCACCAATTCATACGCGCCGATATCGCAGCCGGTGCCTTGTGGGCGGGTGACGCCGCGCTGGTCTGCGGTGACAGGATTGCCTGCTACGTCCGTGCAGTAGTTCGCAGGAGTGAGTGGGATTGCATCCACGGCAGGGCTGGTTGGTAGTAAAGCGATCGTCTGGGTGGGGCCGCCATTGTTCGCCAAGCCAGCAGAACTAAGCCCTGCAGATGTGTTGTTCAGGTCGCCAGTTCCGCTAAAGTAAGTGGTACAGGAAATGTCATCGGACAGGTTGTAACCGTCGGACGTAAGTGTGCCGCTACTGTTGCCGCAATTGCCGCCCGTGGCTGTGTTTGCCAGAAGCGTATTCTTCACCGTCAACGTGCCCTCGTTGTAAATGCCGCCGCCCTGGTTCGAGGCGGAGTTGCCGGAAAATGTGCTGAAGCTCACATTCAGCACTCCACTGTTGAGGACGCCACCGCCGTAAAGAGAGGAGTTGCCGGAGAAGGTGCTGTTGGTCACGCTCCCTGTGCCGCCGCTAAAGATGCCGCCGCCTATATTGCCGGAGAAGGTGCTGCCCGTCACCGCCAGCATGCCGCCGTCGTTTATAATTCCTCCGCCCTTTTCCCCGGCGGAGTTACTGAGGAAGGCACTATTGGTCACCGCCAAAGCGCCATTATTGAAGATGGCGCCGCCGTTCTTGGCGGATACGTTACCGGATAGCGTGCTGTTGTTTATCATCAGCGTTCCATTATTGAAGACGCCGCCGCCGCCACTGGGGCCGACACTCCCGTTTTCAATGGTCACGCCGGAGATGGCGACGGTAGCGCCAGCGTCAATCAGAAACACCTCGCTGACGCCGCCTCCGCTAATAACCAGATTCGTCGCGCCTGGGCCGCTAACTGCAATTGGCTCGCTGATGTTGCTGATTTCAAGCAGCCCCTGCGCTAGCGTGATGGAGTTCGGATATGTGAGGCTAAACGTAATTGTGGTACACATTACCGCATTCACTTCTGCTATGGCATAGCGCAATGTGCCAGGGGTTGTTATTGCCGTCGCGCTATCGTCAGTGGAGGTGACAGTCTTGCATGGCGTCGTGGCCATGCTGGAAAGAACACTGCCGAACATCAGTGCGATGAGAGCAAACAGTTTCTGAGATGTGAATCTATAGCGAAAATGCATGCTTTTCTCCTCGGGGCGCTTAGTGAGTTACTTTGGTTCCTCGCTGAGCTTGTCTTATTCGATTGGCAGATAAATGAAAGAGGCGCATACCTATGGCCAGCTACATTCAGATATTTGCCGTCTAGATGATTGGCCGGATCGTCGAACGCAAAGGTGTTCTAATGCAAAGGTGTTCTATTGCTCAGGGGTATCCACCATGGAGATTTGGTTCGCGCTATTTTAAATACCGCAATCAATTCGATGGTCGTCAGTTCCGGCGCCTCTCTGGATGTGATGACGTGCAACCGCGAGAGTTCGATAGAATCGAGAGCTGGCGAGAGTGGATTTCCCGATCTGGAACGCCAGTTCACGTTATGCAGAACTGAAAACCTAGGCTTAGCGTGACAGCATCAACAGTGCAATCGCAGCACTCGAAGCCCTCAACGGGAATGCCATCAGCCCGGCCAAGACCTCTAAAGCTGCCAAACCCGCTGCTACGAAAAGAAGGCCGGAAACGCTCGTTGGGCGTTCCGGCCTGATGCAGAGGAGGAAAGTACCGCAGTTCAGAACTCGTTGTGTATCCCTGTACTGTTATGGCGGCGTAGCGAGTTTACCCAACCGCCAGTGCGTCTATAGCGTATTCTCGATCTCGAAACCCCATGCCTCAAGAAGAGGCTCGGGAATGTACTTTGAGTTCTTGTTGTGACGCGCCCGCTCGCGAAGACGAGCGGAACGAATGTACTGGTCAGGTTGCAGTTTGAATTCGTGAATGGCCTTCTCAAATTCGGTGATGGTTGGAATCACTGGCCCCATCGGCTCTGGTTTGCCCCAATTCGGATTGCCACGTCTCTTTGCCATCTACTCAGTCCTCCTGTGCCAAGAACGATTAAAAGTGAGGCTGACCTTTCAATCCGCTTGTAATCCACACCCATGGTCTCAAGCATCTTCGAATCCTACTGAACGCAGAGAAGTGTTTCTGTTCGATATTGCTCACATTGCCAAAGCAGCGCGAGCGGCTGGCGTGGGATGACCATTGCAATAAGGTGCATACCTATCATGTGGGCGTTCGAACGGAGGGATGCGGGATTATCGCCGCCATATGGCTCTGGGGAGAGCCAGTCATTCGGTCTCGGTCAGTGACTCAGTGCAGTCGGCGCGAATGGTGCGGCAAAAGATTCAGGATGACGGGAACTCTGGACAGGGGCAGGACGGAAGAATAATTCGTTGAGTTAAAATTGAATGATGTGGGTATTCGGGAAGCTGGAGGCTTGGATGGTAGATTGGACGGCACACGGGAAGGCTCATAAGTTCGAGACGTGTCCGGCCTGTGGTGGACAGATGGAGCTGAGTGCGTCCAGCGACATCTACAAATGTGGGAACTGTCCTCACTTCAGCCAAGACCCGGACTTGCAGGACATCGTTGAGCAGGACGACCCGGTGAATCTCAAGTTCTGTAGATGTGAATATTGTCTCAGGCAGAGCAGCGTAATTAAATGACATCCAGACAGAGAGCGTGTCAGTTCCCCGGCATCATTCGGGGACGAGGGTTAGAACAACCTGCACAGTGTACGCGATCAATGTGACCTTGTTGGAGGCCAATGAACTCTGCCTTTGCGGATTACGATATCAAAAATGTTTCGAAGACGCTCCCAGATGGAATTTACGAACTCACCGCTAGGGGTGAGACCATCGCAGCCCCTCCATCGCGGCAAAGCGCCTCGCCCAGACATGCTCTCGCGATTTCCGGTCGTAGATAAACCTGTTCGATGACTTGGGCTGTTTCATTACTTATTACCTTCGTTTGATGAATTTTGTACCGGGCTCAGCGTTATTAAGAATGACGTTCATCTCTTCCAAGGTGAGCCCTTCAAGGACGCAGTCCTTATAGGCGTTCACCAAACGTTGTCCAGCTTCATTTGCGATCAATTTATGAAATGTCTTCATATGTGTGATCAATTCCTGAAATGTCTCCATATCATCTCCTAACGGCTCTAAGTGGCCATGAGTGAGCCAATCGACGCTTGGCTGTGGCTGGACCCCGTCGCAAGGCTCATTGCCATCGCCTCTCCCGCCCCCTTGCTGGAGGTCGCGGTAGGGGAGTGGCCGATCTGGATGAATCTTTTCGGATGTCTTTTCGACTTTTCCTTTGGCTCCCAAATAGCAGTTGTTTGTTGCTCAGTTCCTCTCTCAGTTCTTCAATTCTCAAAAAACCGATGGTCGCCTTGTCGATCAGTTGAAAGATTCGCTCGGCCTGTACGCGATCTGTCTCCACGCTAGCATTCGGGATTCGGACCTTTGCTTCCTTGGCGGCGTTGATGGCGTACATCAGCAGCTCGGCGTCCTCTGCACTATTGCTCATTTAGCGGCCTCGTTGGTTGCGTGGTGAGGGGGAAAGTTAGATCGACCAATTTTGAAGTTTTGGGGTCTCTCAACGCCCAGAAGCTCCACTCACGATGCCCAGCAGTCTAAAGCTACCAAGTGCAGAGGGGAGGGTACGGTCAATAGTGCTCATCTAGTCGAAAATGTCGGGTGCCACTGTCCGGGACATCCTGAGTAGGGGCAACGTTGAAACGCGGAGCCCAGTCGTCGTCGGCCTCGATGTCGAAGCGTCCGGCGAGTTTATCGGCGCGGGTGAGGCGGTAACGTCCACACATGAATAGTCGCTCTTCCCCAGATTGACCCGGCTTCGCATCAGGGCACGGCGAGCGGACTGAACGCTTGGAGGTCAGGGCTGCGGTGAGATTCAAATGCCCTCTTTTCGCAACGTGGGCATCGGCAAGGGCGCAGAACTTTTCCTAAGCAGCCCGTTTCTGGATATCTTCCGTCTCCTCGGGCACAGAAATTTTTCCCAGCGCAGAGGTCAGCGGGTAGGCTAGGTCGTATTCCGCGATCATCTCTTCTCTTTTTTGAGCAGATGTCATCGGCGGTGCCGAGGTCAGCGGAAAGGCCAAGTCGTATGCAGTGATCGTCTCTTCTGGACTCAACGAATTTGATGGGAACTTGAGAACCCTGTTTGGTTTGTGCGCGGAAAGCTTCCCCGGCGCGGAAGTTGGCGGGTAGATTGCGTCATATTCAGTGATCATCTCTTGTCTTTTGTGCTCAGAGATTGTCCCCGGCTGCGAAGTCAGCGGGAAGGTCGAATCATAGTCAGCGATCATCTCTGCTCTATTGGACATATATCTCCCTCAACATTGCTTCGAGCGAGTCCTGCTCAATTGAGTTGTCTCCAGATGCCAGCCCTCACACAATCCGTTGCACCGGAGAAGCTGCTGCGCCATGGGTTCCTCGGCGTGCTGGCAGATCACCGGGATATCCTGCGTCGGGGCGATGTTGTAGCGAGGCACCCAGTCGTCGTCGGCCTCGATGTCGAAGCGTCCGGCGAGTTTATCGACGCGGGTGAGGCGGCAACGTCCACACATGGCAATGGAGTATGGCTGGGAGGAGTGGCGTTAGAAACCTGCTGATGTTCCATCTTCCCGAAACCGATGTCCATTCGCCAAGCGCATTGGCACCAGCGGTTAGCTTTGCTTCAGAAGAATTTCTGATTATCCGATCATAATTATTAGTTTGACTACTGAACGCGCGACGGCTATTCTCCGTTCATGTTGGTCGCGAACCTCCTCACCGTATCGTTGGCCGTACTGGCGCTAGTAGCGCAGGTACGACTTACCGTGGTCGGTTCGGGAAGGGTGGCTAATCGAAGTTAAGCCTTTAGCATCGATTTCCCGAACGGCTCACGGCAATGTTCGTGAGTCGTTTTGTTTTTGCAAAGTAAGAGACACGAAAAAGGAGAATATGCAGATGGCGCAGAATATTTCCGCTGAGGAACTGGCGAAGTTGTTCTATAGCTACCGTGACACGCTGGCCCCAGAATTCGGGTTCCAGAGCAGCGAAGGCTGTATTTCGTGGGAGCAAATTCTCCCGCAGAATCGCAATCTAATGGTCGCTTCGGCACGGATGGTCTTGCGGGAGTTGGCGGAACGGCAGTAAGCTCCGATGCTTCTGGGGCAAGCGAGTGCAGCGGTTGAGACGCAGTTTCCCGCCGTGGTAATTCCGCTGGCCATGCAGCACTTCATGCTTCTGCAGCGGACCCTGATCTATACCGGGATTACGCGGGGCAAGAGGCTGCTGGTACTCGTGGGGCAGAAGAAGGCTCTGGGCATCGCGGTTCGCAACGACAAGACCCAGCGGCGGTACTCGGGGCTGCTTGCGAGTTTGAAGGGGTGAGCTTGAGCCCCTACGTCGCACTCTGATAGTCATCGACTCGATTACTGCGGTCACATCTCAACGGCGTTTAATGAGGCGTATAGCACGCTCTCGCGCCAGGTCATTCAGCCTACTGCCGTGCCCTCACACGGTGCTTGATAGCCTCCTTATTTCGACCGGGCGTGGTCATCGACTGCGCCCGGTTTCGTATTTACTGCGTCCGGCGCTCATGAAGGGGTTGGCAGAGAAGATAATTCGGCATGTGGACAAGGAGCCAGGTCTTCGATGAATGCTGGCAATGTGTCCAATAACTTGTTGGTTGGGGCGATGGCGATTTCGCGGTTCGCCGCCCGGAAAAACGTCGGAGGCAAAATGGCATACACCCGTTCTTCAGCCTCGCGCTGGTCTTTGGCGTGGATGATAAGTCCGGTCTTGTTCTCTCCCCGGAAGCTCCAGCGAACTAATACCAACCATCTCATTTAGAGCGTTTATCCTTTGCCGGGGAACCCATCTCCGACGCAACCCCTGCTTTGTTCTTAGTTACCACGCCCAATGGCTGTGTTCTCGGCGGCGAGTTCCTCTACAGCGAAGACTCAACCTCGAAGCCCCACTCCTCAAGAAGCGGTTCGGGAATGAATTTCGAGTTCTTGTTGCGTCTCGCCCACTCGCGAAGTCGAGTTGACGTGATGTACTGGTCGGGTTGCAGATTGAACTCGCGAATAATCTGCTCGAATTCAGTGATGGTTGGAACGAACGGGCCATTCGGCTCCGGTTTACCCCAATTAGGATTGCCACGTCTTTTTGCCATAGATTCGCCTCTGCCACATGAATGGCCAAAATCGAAGTTTGTCGGTGATGTCTCTATTCTACCGTAAGCTGCTCTTCGCGGCTCCATCGCACAATTCGTATTCCATATTCGAGCCACCCGCGCCCGGCGACGAGTTCCGGTGGAAGACATTCGGCGTGACCATCAGCTCCACCGTGCTCATGCCGATCCGGATGCACAGTGGCATGAGCATCTGGCGTGGGATGCACACCTGCAGTGGGCGGTCGAGCAGGAGGATAGCTGGCATACGCCGCCGCTTTTGCTATGCTGGTGTAGCGTGGCTCTCTTAGTTAAATTCTTCATGCTGTCGCTCAGCGCACTTTTTCCGCTGATCAACCCTTTGGGCTCAGCGCTGTTCTTCTTGGGGCTCGTCGGGAATGCCCCTCCGAAGGTCTATCGCGAACTGGCACGCAGAATTGCCGTCAACACAACCCTGTTTCTGATCGCGGTAGAACTAGTGGGAACTGCGATCCTCTCGTTTTTCGGAATTTCACTTCCCGTCGTGCAGGTCGCTGGAGGAATAGTGATTGCGGCCATGGGCTGGCGCTTATTGAATCAGGAAGAGCCCGAAGCGAAACCGAAGCAGGAGGAACTGGTCCCCGCCAACATCGATGCCCTACATCAAAAGGTTTTCTATCCGTTTACATTTCCCATAACAGCCGGACCCGGCACCATGGTGGTTACGCTCACGTTAAGCGCCCACGCCTCGATCAAAGGCGTGCTTCCCAACGTCATGGCGCACATCGGAGTCCTTCTCGCCATTCTGGTATTGAGTGGAAGTGTTTTCCTGAGCTACTCGTATGCGCCCAAGCTCACGACTCTAATTTCCGAGCAAACCGCCCACGGCGTACGCCGCGTGATCGCATTCGTGCTGCTATGCATCGGCGTGCAGATCACTTGGAATGGCTTGGAAGCTCTCTTGAGTACGCTACTCAGGCCATAGCTGGAGCGTTCACATGCCTGAGGGAACCTCGTTCTTGAGTTCGTCCGACACCAGCGGCTGGCGTGGAATGCCCATTTCGATGCTAGCGTGAGCTACACTGGTTTACGAGTCGGGAGACATCAACGTGCAGTGGTGCGGCGGCGGCTCGGCTACCTCTTACGATTCAGCCACTTCATAAAAATATCGTGTCTTCGATTGTAACGCTGCTTTATCTTTCCAACTTACGCCGCCTGTCTCGGCGGCAACACGGTTCCACCTCTCTATATCTTCCAAACTTTCAATCAGCGCTGGAGTTATGGAGGCATTCCGGTCATCTGGCTTCGGTATAAGGTGAGTGCTTCGATCAGACATAGTTGCTCTCTTCTATACGTGCTCCACATCAGGATGCCAGAATTGCCGCGCCGACGCTGAGCCGGATTGACCATATTTCTGAGCAATAGCAGATCGTGATGCGAGCGAGATGCCACGGACCCCGTACTTTCGTTCAGTTGAACGACTAGCAGCAGAGCGTCTACTGGGTACGAGAAGCCCGGGGAGCTTTGTCAGGCGTGCCGCAAGGTCAATATTTTCCTGGTGACGTGGGACTAATCTGATTGGAGATCACTTATTTTTGCAAGGCTGGACGCAGCGGCCTCAGATGTCTCATGAGACGAAGAACGACAGCGGCAATAAATCTGATCGTGCGGACGCATACTTCATACACCCTTCGTCCAAACCGCGTCGGCGGTAACACGAATATTTCATTCAATAGAGTTCTCACAGGATGCGTCATGATAAGAGCATCATACTCCTGCTATCACCTCTACCTCCATTCCAGAACTCGTCAAGAGCCGCCGGGCGTGGGTTTGCGCATCAAACACCTTGGGCAGGATGCCGCCACAATGAAGGTGAGCCATGGAGCGCGAAGAGTTCGCCAAGGTCATGCAAGAAGTGCTCGACTCGCTCCCGGAGGAGTTCCGCAACTGCATCCGCAATGTCGCTATGCTGGTGGAAGATTTTCCGCCCGGCCAAACTCCATCCGGACAGCGAAAGAAACTCCTTCTGGGGATCTTCCACGGTGTCCCCTTGCCGAAGAAGAGCGTCTTCGCCCTGCCGACCGGGCCTGACTATGTCGTCCTCTACCAGAAGAACATCGAAGCGGTGTGCTCTACCGAGGCTGAAGTGCGGGAGCAAATCCGGCGTACGGTCATCCACGAGTTCGGCCACTATTTCGGCATGGACGAAGAGCAGTTGAAGGATGTTTAGGCTGAAATATCGCGACGCACTGACTGGCTCCGTAATTCACTCGATGCTTCCTGTGCTGTGACGCGCCGTGCCAATTCAAGGCTGAGGCTAGGAGTCTCACACTTGTGGCTGAAATAGTGCGTGGCATCGCTGCATATCAATAGGCACTTGTGGCACCGAACCCGGCCTTCGACCTCGGAAGCAGAGCTGGCGTCTTTCCATTTCATTGGGGCCATCGTGAGGTTATCCTTACTGATTAGACGCTTTGCTTGAGAAAAAGTTAGCCACTCCATCTCATTGAGATGCCCAACACAACAGGATTCTGCGGCGCATTCGACATCCAGACGGCGAAGCCCCTCAGTCCGATGACCGAGGGGCTCGGGAAACATATCGCGGAGGCCTTAACGCCGCCAACCGTAGCCACGCCGTACATCATAACGATAGGCATACGGTCTCGCGTACCCCAGACCGACCACGACATTCCCCGGATAAACAACAGGCGGATAAACATAGCCCGGTGCTGCGTACGCCACGTATGGCGATGGAGCTACATAAACGTAGGGTCGCGGTCGTGCGACAACATATCCGCCAACCGGACGGGCACCCACGCCCACTCCAACTATTATTTCAGCATTCGCCTTCGCAGGAGTGATAAGCGCCAACGCGAAGACCAGACCGAACAACGCAGCTACCGTTTTCTTTAGCATTTCCAACCCTCCATGCACACTGGTAAAAACCCAGGCGATTGGAAAAGTTGCGAGGCTCATAGATTTGCAACAGCCTTACCACTCCGCAACTTTAGTGTCCACGTTGAGTTCAATCAGTGCAATCCCGTTGGAGAAATGGTGCTGTTAGAAGCTCGGCACACGCGGGGGAAAATGTTATTCAGCGAAGAGGCGTATGTGGCCACGCGAATCTTGGCTGAGTTAAGTTAAAACTCTTTTCGTGGAGATACAAAAGCTGGCTCCCCACGTTCAGATCGAAATTCCTCGATCTGCTTTTGAGCTAGCAGCCGGTTTTACCCGGCAAGCAAGTGCAAACAAGGAGACCCAATCGATGAAACGCTTTATCGCGATTACCTCAATGCTGGCTCTGGGCACAGCAATGCTGATGGCTCAGGATGGCGCAACGTTGTTCAAGAAGTGCGCTGCCTGTCACGGTGCAAATGGCGAAGGCAAGATGGGGCCATCCATCAAGGGCAAGGACGTGACTGATGTTCTGACCAACGGCGGCAAGAAAGGCCCTCACGCCGGCAGGTTTGCCGGACTCACCGACGATCAGATCAAGACGGTTGCTGCGTATGTGAAGGGTTTGCAGTAGCCTCTCGTCGTACGGACTTCCAAGGTCAGCCGGTCTCCGGCTGGCCTTTTTTTGTTTCATCCAGCAGTCCGCTTCCACGCCCTATTCCCCTCTCACATCACCTCGGCGTACACTGCTGTTCGTTGAACGAGATAAGGTGTGGAAGGAGACCACATGGCAACACTCGGACTGATTGAATACGAGGACGCAAGCCCTGAAGTTCGCGCCGTCTACGATGACATCATGACCTCTCGCAAAATTGACCGTGTGAACAATTTCTGGAAGGCCATCGCCCATGATCCTGTCACCCTGAAGCGTACGTGGGAGAGCCTCAAGCAAGTAATGGCGGCGGGGGCGCTCGATGCCCTCACCAAGGAACTGATCTACCTCGCCGTGAGCGTTACAAACAACTGCGGCTATTGCATCGCAAGTCATACCGCCGCGGCCCAACAGAAGGGCATGACGGACGTCATGTTCGCGGAGTTGATGGCGATTGTAGGCATGGCAAACGAAACGAACAACCTTGCCACCGGATATCAGGTCGAGGTGGACGATCAGTTCAAGAAGCCGCTATCGCGATAGGTGTGCTAGCTGCGTGCTGTAGCCCACCGGGAATCCCGCTGCATGTCGGGGCGTACCCACCCCCCTCCATCCCTGCTGCGGCGTAGGATGGGCTCAGGTATGAGTCCCGACAGAGAGCGCCTGTTAGGGATTGTGAGGATGTTCTGCCACCCACTTGCGGCAACGATTCTCAACCTCAAGACGCTTCTCTGGCGTCAGGTTTTGGGCGACCTTGTCGAGTTCGGGCCAATTGTCGCCACCTAAAGTTGAGGCCCCGAGGCTCATCCAGAAATACGCTTCCGTCTCATTCCTCACAACGCCTTGGCCATTGTGATACGCAGCGCCAAGGTTGTACTGAGATTGTCCGTCCCCCTGATCGGCGGCTTTACGGTACCAGCGGATAGATTCGGCTTCATCTTTAGCAATACCTACGCCGTAACCATACGCCCAGCCAAGGGCACCTTGAGCCTGTGCGAATCCCTGCTCGGCGGCTTTGCGGAACCAGCGCACACTCTCGGCTTCATCTTTCCCAATGCCTTGGCCATTGGCGTACAAATACCCAATGGAGTACTGAGCTTGAGCGAGTCCGTGTTCCGCAGCCTTGCGGAACCAACGCACGGCTTCTGCGTCATCCTTTTTTACTCCTACGCCGTTGCCATACATGAAGCCAAGGAGAGACTGAGCCGTCGCGGAATCCTGTGCCGCAGCTTTGCGGCACCAGCGAACCGCCTCTGCCTCATCTTTTGAGGCACCTTGGCCAAACAGATAAGCATTGCAAAGGCCGCTCTGGGCCTCTGGGTCGCCGCTCTCGGCTTGCTTTATAAGCATGGCGGGGTTGCCGGCAGTCGGCTGATTTGTGCCTTGAGCCACCATCTGAGCGGCGGTCGAAAGGATCAAGAGGACAGGCAGGAACCACCGGAGAGAGCGACCATCGAAACGTATCACAACATACCTCATGGCACTTCAGTTTTGGCGAAAAGATATCTTAATTTTCGCATCCAAATGCGATTCTGAAAATTCTTTATTGCGATTATGTGTAACGGTGGATTTCATGCCTCGGCAAGGCCATGGATGTCTTCGGAATGCTGTCGTGTCTGCATCGTTGAATCAATTCCTCCCGCGCATACTTTTCCGGACACTTTCCCTTTTGACCGGTGGGTAGCCGCGGTGCTCGATTCTAGTAAGATTGCAGTCTGTGCGAGATGAGGAGCAACGATGGCAAATCGATACGGTGAAGCAGCACTAATGGCGACCCAGCAGATACCTTCCGGCGATATCAGTCCGCTGGCTCGATGGGAGAGCGCGATGGAGAAGCTATATCCCACAAGCACCGCCGCGAGGAGGAAGAGCCGTCCGCGAGGAGCCTTTCTAGGTCTCTGCGAAGAAGGTCTGGTGAAGAACATACCTGCGGGCCGCTATGCAGCGTCAAAAGATGACAAGGCTTATGCGATCCGGGCCGTGGCGCTGTTAACGGAAGGGACTCAGCACCGCTCCACAAGTGCATTGTGGCGAGCCGTAACTAATGGCGCTGACAAGAGGCACAGTAGCCAGATGGACATCGTTCTGGCGCTCTGGAACAACGGCCTGATCGTAGGCAAACCCTAAGCTGGGTAGACGGCCAGAGACGCAATTGTCACCTTGTGGACCCGATAAACATGCATCTGAAGGGGCATGGCGCGTTTGCGAGTTGCTTCATTTGTTCTGCTTTTTGTGGGCAGCGGTATAGGCGCCGTGCTTGCCCAGGAGTCCATCTCCGCAGGCGTTCCGCAGATCGGCGCGATCAGCTCTTGCAGGTCTCTGAGGGGAATGAGGGTGCCGGCCGAAACGTTGAGCCTGGCAACCTCTGGAGCGTACGTAAAATCAGCGAAACTCGTGCGCGATAGACGAGGCGAGTACTGCAAGGTGCTCGGCGGCGTGCGCCCGGTAGATGCGTCGGCACAGGATATTCGCTTCGAGGTCAACCTTCCAACAAAATGGAATCACAAAGCGGTGCAGTTTGGCGGTGGTGTGTTCGATGGATGGCTAGGCGGCGCAACCAGTGGACTCGAGCGTGGTCCGGTGGCCGTGGCGAGTGAACCGGGGCCGCTGGCGCGCGGATTCGCAACCTTCGGCGGGGACTCCGGTCATCACAAACGTTACTTTCCGCTGCCAGACGCCCTTAACGTACTGAATGCCTCGTTTGCACGCAACGCCGAGGAGCGCCGCAACTTCGCGCGCGACGGGCTGAAAAAAACCCACGATGCTGCCGTGGCAATCATGGAGCGCTGGTATGGAATGCGACCGTCCAGGATGTTTTTTCTTGGCGGCTCAACGGGAGGGCGAGAGGCGTTCTTCGTCGTACAGCGCTGGCCTGAGGACTACGATGGTGTCCTCGGCGCCTACGCCGGATGGGATCAGATAGAACTCGATTTGCAGTTCATTCGCGTATCGCAGGCCATTTACGCAAAAGGTGGCTTTCTAACGAAGTCGAAGACAAAACTGCTTGCGCGGTCAGTGATGCAAGCCTGCGATACGCTGGACGGCCTGCGGGACGGCATCATCGGGAACGTCGCCGCCTGTCACTTTGATCCCGCGACGCTGCTCTGTCCCGCCAGAGGCGAGAAGAGGCACTGTTTGACGCCCCAGCAACTCAGGACAGTTCAGACCTTTGCCACCGAGCAGAGAACTGCTCAGCCACTGTGGAACGGTGTCCAGACGATGCCCGGCTTCAACGTGCTTACCGGCGCGGACCTTACCGGCTCAATGGGCCTTCTGCACCACCCGCTGCATCCGCCGAGGTTTTTCCTGAACTCATTCTTCTACATCATAGGCGATCAGGTGCTGCGTTTTTTTCTGACAGGCGACGACCACTTCGACACGCTGACCTTCGACACGGCGACGGGCGGCAAATATGCTGGCGATCTGCTTCCACAGTCGCAGGCTTCCGACGCGAGCGACGCCGACCTGACGCGATTCGCAAGACACGGCGGCAAGTTTCTGCTGCTGCACGGAACAACGGACACGACGATCCCGACCAACGCCTCGGTGATGTATTACAGGATGGTTCAGCAAAGAATGACTCAGGAAGAGATAGACCGTTTTCTGCGCTTCTACGTTATCCCCGGCTTCGGGCACGCACGAGGCGTCTTCAATGCGGGCTTTGATAGCCTCGGCGTGCTCGATCGCTGGCTCGATACCGGCATCGCACCGAGGGATCTCGTCGTGGTAGATAACAACAAAGGTTCCGGTGGGCGTACGCGACCCTTATGCGTCTATCCCGCCTGGCCAAAGTACAAGGGCACCGGTGATATGAATGCGGCAGTTAGCTTCGTGTGCGCAACAGACTGAACTAACTGGCGGGCATATTCTTAAACTGCCTCGCGCATTTCACGAAATCGAAATCAACTCCGAAGAAACAGGTAAATGGGGGACGTAGGGACGATCAGTGATTTGCCTGCGGAAAGCTGTGTCCCAGCGCCCGGGAATTTGTTTGCTGCACCTCGGGCAGTGGCCGTCCGCTGTTAAACAATAGGCGGTGATCTGATATCCGTAACGTTCCACTAGAAGCTCATGGCAATCGGGACAACGCGTGTTTTCAAGGTCGCCCACCGCGCCCGGAAGATTGCCCGCGTAGATGTAACGAAGGCCAGCCTTCCTTCCAATCTCTGCAGCTCGCAGCAGCGTTTCTGGGCCGGTGGTGTCCGGATCAGTCATCTTGTAGTCTTTGTGGAAGGCAGTAACGTGCCACGGAATATCCGGTGACACGCTGACCAGAAACTCCGCCAGACGGCTCAGCTCATCGTTGGAGTCATTGAAGCCTGGGATAACCAGGGTGAGGACCTCCAGCCAGAACCCCATCTCATAGAGGCGGCGAATCGTCTCCAGGATCGGTTGCAACCGGCCGCCAAGCTGGTGATAGTGCTGCTCGTCAAAGCTCTTGAGATCAACTTTGTACAGATCCACCCACGGACGCAGGTATTCGAGCACCTGAGGAGTGCCGTTGCCGTTCGAGACGAACGCCGTTGCCAATCCGGCCGCCTTCGCTTCTTTGAAGATGGCCACCGCCCATTCCGCGGTAATCAGCGGCTCGTTGTAGGTGCTGACCAGGAGACGAGCGCCTTGATTGAGTGCCTCGCGTACCAGCATCTCCGGTGTGACCGCTGCCGGCGAAACCACAGCATCGGGGTCGCGAATCGCCTGCGAGGTCACCCAGTTCTGACAGTACGAACAATAAAGGTCACACCCGAGCATGCCGAAGCTGTAGGCGAGAGCACCACAATAGGCGTGAAAGAAGGGCTTCTTTTCGACAGGGTCACATTGCACCCCGCCCACATAGTCCCAGGGAACGTAGAGAGTCCCACCTCGGTTGAAGCGTACTTTGCATACCCCCGCTTGCCCATCGGCTATGGGGCAGCAATGTCCGCAGGCGTAGCAGCGCACCCGGTTGCGATCCAGTTTCTCATAAAGCACGGGAGCCGCTTCGCCGACGTGGTTATCGAGAATGTCCTTCAGGGTCGCCATGTATAAGAGCACCCCACCAAAACCACCCACTAAGCTAACACCTTTCCTGAGTGGGTTCACCATCTAGTGCTCTGCTGAGGACTCCGCGAACGCAAAGTTCGGCGAAGCGGGAAATGCCCAAGAAATATAGCCGTACCCCGTTTTTCGAAATAAAAGGGAAACTTTTGAGAGTTGCTGAACATCTACTCAGCAGGGGACAAAACCATGTTGAGGATCACGATGAAAACTGCTACCGAGGCCGCTTCCACCGAGTTCACCCCAGTTTCTGACGCTGAGATGGCCGATGTGCTCGCGAACTCAAACTGGGCGAAGATGGAACGCGAAGCTAAGAAGTTTGCTGCTACCACCGCTCAAGAAGCCTGCGAAGAAAACTGCCGTCAAGATCGCTGCGCCTGAATTGACAAATAGGGTGGCACCGTTTCTCGCGTGCCGCTGCTCTATCAAGCTCCCGGTAGCAGTGCAATGTCGTTGGCTCCACTCGCGTTGTTCATGTAATCGGACATACCCAATAGATGAATCACCGTGTGGAGCATGTCTTGGAAATGATATGTCTCACTGGTAGAGGAACCCGCAAGCACGTTGGGGCCAATCATCACGAACGCGATATGCCCGCCGCAGCCGGAAGCCTGAGTTGCCGAACAGGAATCATCGCCGGAACTATCGCCGGACTTGCCCGCGACCTTGCCCTCGTCGAACGTAATCATCAAAATCCCATCCCCGCCTGGCTGAAACGGAGTTGTGGAGAGCAGTGGAGTGATATTTGTTTCGAGCCAACCGTCAGCCGAGGATAACAAGGCGCTGGCGCTCTGAGTCCCAGTTCCCTCGGCATCATCAAGAGTATCGGGAACGATATAACTAAAGTTCTGAAACGAATTGGCGTTTACGTCCGCCGCGAACTGTGTCAGCGGATACATGTTGCCTTGCTGAGCAGATGAATCGGCGACATCGGAGTACCACACAAAGGGATTGTGGTCCTCCACATAGTCGCCCGTATTTCCTCCCAGGTAGCCTTGGGATGGCATGTCTTCAAAATACCCCCGCCACGTTTTTCCAGCATTTGTCAGGGCGCGAACAATGTTGTCCCCGGTGATGATGCCGGCAGAAGCGCAACCGCCGCCGGTGCAGTCATAAGGATTGCCCGTCCAGTCGGCTCCGGAAGTGTTATACAAATACGCAAACAGCGAGCCATGAGCATTAGAGTAGAAGTTAAGGGCCACGCCGTTTGCTTCGGCCAGGCTGCACAGATAAGGCATGCCGGAGGACGCGCAATCGGTTGCACCTCCAGAGGGAAAGACTTGGGAAAAACTCTGATTCTCCAGCATTATGACGAAGACGTGGTCTGAACTGGGAAAGCTTGGCGCCCCTGTTGAAGTGCTCGAACCACCGGAGCCCGTGGATGACCCGCCTTGCGAACCTGAACTCCCCCCAGAGCTGCCGGACTGAGAACCTGAATTCCCGCTAGTGGTATCTGGATCACCAGAGTTACTGGATTGAACGGAGCTTGATGCTCCTGCTCCTTTTCCGCACGTGCAAATGATTAACTCCAATAGGGTAAGCGCGCAGACGGTAAGCAGGCAGGCAATGAGGCGTTTTCCCTTTTGCATGTGAAACTCAGAGGCTGAGAATTACGTCAGAGTTGCCTCTGTGCTCTGCAGATCAAACAGTTTGCATCATCATTGCTCGCAAAGGTCTCACCTAGAAACCCGAGCGAGCGGAGTGACGCGCAATTAGCTTGCGTATGTGATGCACGCGATCCGGGGTGATGGGATGATCTTCACCGAGAGCCGAAAGCCTGGCCAAAAAAGCCGGCCCGGTTGTGGAAACACCGGACACATTGGACAGTCTCTGCAAGGCCGTAGCAGCGTCATTGGGGTCGTATCCGGCGCGGGTCATCAGATTGAATCCCACCTCATCGGCGCGGTCTTCACAGGCCCTCTGGTCCCCAGTTCCATCGCCCCCGATGCGACCCAGCAGAGTCCCCAGAGGTGCAACACGAAAGCGGCCCTTGAGGGTCTTGCAGCGTTTGTCGGTAGCGTGACCAATCTCATGGCCTAGGATGAAAGCTAGTTCGCCTTCCTTGTCTGCCATGAAATGTGCCAGCGCCACCGGCATGCAGATGACAGAAGCGTCGGCCGAGAGGTTCACCTCAAATGCGTTGATGAGTGGGCTGTCCGTCACCGCGACGTGGATGTGTGGGTTGTCGTCAGCGAGACGTTGTGCGACGACAGTTACCTCATCAAACTCGGCCCCACTATTGATCTGCGACGCGTGGCAAAAGTGCTGAACCATTACATCCGGCAGAACTGGATGGGGTTGTTGTGCCGCCAAGGGTGCAATCGAGAGCGCGAAGAGAGAGACCGTAATGCAGGGTCGCATGACTGCTGGAAGCAGGTCGATAACAGACTGCGGTAACGTTAAGCTCTTCATTCGATCACACATCAGACATTGTGACCTGAGTTATGCTCTAAGGTGTGTGACGTGCGTCACGCATCCGCCGCACATCAATTGTGCGGCGGATGGTACCAACTTCAAGCACACCTACTGCCGTGCTTCGGCGGTTCGACCGCTTTTATTTGCTTGGCCTCGTAAGCCACTTTCTTGCCGCAGTTTAAGCAGACGATATACGTAGTCGCGGGTGTTCTCCCTTCGGTCGATACCGAGCTCGGCTTCTTGGATGTTATCGCGAAGTCACTCAGGGCTCTGGCGGTGTGGGTTGTCCGGTTGCACTTGGCACACCGCATAATAATGGTCACATCCGGGTGTCCGGCCACAAGTTCGGAGATGATGCTCTCGCGTTCTTGCTCAGACCATGAGTCCCGGCAGACGAAAACGCCTCTTACCGTAATCGACTTCATGACACACCGAGCAGTGGTCATGTTCGTGGCGGTCACCAGTTCGAATCCATCCCTGTACAGCAAAGACTGCGTGCTGCAAAGTTCGGCGGTTCGCTTCGTAATTGCAAGTACTCTCTGGCCGCTCACGTTATTTAGCCTCTGGCGCATACTTACCCGAAATGCTACGTACCGCAATACGGAACGGAATCGTAGTAACTGCCTATTTCCCCTTAGGCACTCACCCAAAATACCTAATCCTGTGGCATCTCGCGCTGCCGCTCCTGGCGGCGACGAACTCCCGCGTCAAAGTCTTCACCTGAATAACGCCGTCCGGAGCAGACCTCTATGCTACGAGTAAAACATTGGGATGAGATTCGAGGGTCAATATCACGTTAAATCGGAAGCAGCATCTCTGGAGCCGGCATCTCTGGAGCAAGTTACACTTCGTGCTGCGGCCATGGCTTCCCCGCTGCCTATACCGAAGTGGACGTAAGCGTCAGGAGTTTCCTTAAGCGGCACCCAATAGCCGATAATCTGTTTTCCATCCAGCAATTTCGCACAGCAGACAGTTTTTCCGGTTTTAAGCGCAAGCTTGGCGCTACAGCTATCACAGTGCGCGTCGCTGCCGACACCCGGATTCAGGCTGAAGCACTTGATCCCAGCGGGTATGCCGATGGCGCGGGCAAAATCGTTGACCGCCAAAATTGTGTGGTTCTTGTGGATGAGCATGACGGGCTCAGGAAATAAACCCCACATGGTCTGGAATGAGTCGAGAATGCTCTGCTCTACCATCTAGAACCCCCATACAAATGAATTCTCTTTGCCATAACCCCATCCCCCTCTGGCGTTTCGACTTCCGCTGAAGTCATGGAACACTATTAGCTTCTACTCTGCAAGTGTTATGTCGGGAACCCACCCCGACGCTTATGGCAAAGCGGATGCCAATCTGGAATGGATTCATTTCGGAGATAAACACTCGCGAACCCTCAGAATCTCCACGTCAGCCCTTAAGTGGAGTGAACTTAAGGCCGTATCGAATGAATGTAACCGGAAGGAGGGTAACCATAGCGACGGCCAGACGATTTCCAATAGATACTCAGCCGTGCCGCAATGTCCTCTCGCCAGTCCTAAGACTGAGGGCACTGTCAAGGCAAGGGGACTTTGTTAGAAACCCACCAGTAGGTGAAGGAGGGTACCGTAGCGACGACAACTACGTCCAACCAGTGTTCAGCTATCATCCGCAGCATTCGCGCTCTGTCGAGAGCCGCTACGCCAACTCGGCCTAACAAACTGCTCGCGTTTAGTCTCGCGAGCAGTTTTTCTTTCTACCGACTTCCGATCGTACCCACCGGGCCACGGCTGTCTCGTCCAGCGCACTCCTGTCGGAGCATTTCATTCCCCGGAAGCGGAAGGTACAATCAGGTAAGTTGATTCCCGGCGCGAGGCCGGGACGGATCTTATCGCGAAAGGTAGTAGAGGTATTTATGTCGTTGATTCAACCCTTCAGAGCGTACCGGCCCAAGGCCGAACTTGCGGCCCGCGTGGCCTCTGTGCCCTACGATGTCGTCAATACGGCGGAGGCGCGCCAGTTGGCCGCCGGCAATCCGTACTCGTTTTTGCACGTCTGCCGGCCCGAAATCGATCTTCCTGAAGGCATTGACGAGCACGAGGATCGCGTCTACGCCATGGGTGCCGCGAATCTGAAGAAGTTCATCGCCGACGGTATTCTCGCGCGCGAATCCGAGCCTTCACTCTACGTCTACCAGCAGCGCATGGGAGAGCACGTACAGGCCGGTCTCGTCGCCCTCTGTTCGGTCCGCGAGTACGAAGAGAATCGCATTAAGAAACACGAATTCACGCGGCGCGATAAAGAAGACGATCGCACCCGGCACGTCTCCGAGCAGAACGCCAACGCCGAGCCTGTATTTCTCACCTACCGCGCCCACGCCGAGATTGATGCCATCGTCGACGATGTCACCGCCACCCCGCCTCTGTATGACGTCACCACACCGGATGAGATCGTTCATATCGTCTGGAGAATTTCCGATCCAGCGATAATCGCCCGGTTGATCGAACTATTCGGCGGCGTCGAGGCGCTCTACATTGCTGACGGCCATCATCGCACCGCCTCCGCCGTTCGGTATGCTCAAGCCTGTCTCGCCCGCAATCCGCACCCGGCGGGCGACGAGCCCTACGAGTCCTTTATGGCCGTGCTCTTTCCTCACAATCAGCTCAAAATCCTCGATTACAACCGCGTCGTCAAAGATTTGAACGGCCTTCCGCTGTCGCAGCTTATTGCCAAGATCACCGCCAAGTTTGAAGTGCGTCTCGCCGAGACCCGCCAACCTTCCCAGCCCGCGAGCTTCGGAATGTACTTGCAAGGCAACTGGTACACCTTGAAGGCGCGTGCCGGTAGCTATCCCGCCGACGATCCCATCAAGCGCCTCGATGTCAGCATTCTTCAGGACAACCTGCTTGCTCCGCTGCTCGGCATTCACGACCCGCGCACCGACAAGAGGATTGATTTCGTCGGCGGAATCCGCGGCATGGACGAACTGGAACGCCGCGTGAGGGAAGGTTACGCAGTTGCCTTCGCGCTCTATCCGACCTCGCTGGATCAATTGATCGACGTAGCCGATGCCGGCCAGGTAATGCCGCCTAAGTCCACATGGTTTGAACCCAAGCTGCGGTCGGGGCTGCTGGTGCGCCTCTACGAGTAGAATGATGTTGAGTCCGCAGTGCTCTTTCCCCGCGCGGCTTGTCGCGCATTAACCCGTTCAGGAGAAAGCTTTATGTTCCGCAAGACTCGTCTCTTCACCCCAGGTCCGACACCGCTGCTTCCGGCGGCGCAATTTGCCATGGCCGCAGCCGATCTTCATCACCGCACCCCGGAGTTCCGCGACCTCTACCTCAAGGTCTTAGCGCAACTGAAGGTCTTCGTCGGCACCCTCCATGACGTGGTCGTAGTTGCCTCTTCAGGCACCGGAGCCATGGAAGCTGCCGTCGCCAATCTCACCAGCCCCGGCGACAAGGTGCTGGTTCTGAGCGCGGGAAAATTCGGCGAGCGCTGGGTTTCTCTTGCAAAGGCCTACCACTGCGACACCGTTGTGCTCTCCAAACCCTACGGCCAAACCTTCGCCATCCAGGACGTGAAAGCCCTCCTCACCCCCGACGTAAAGGCCGTGTTCGTTCAGGCCACGGAAACTTCCACCGGCGTGCGCCACGATGTGTCGGCCTTAGCCAAACTCGTGAAGGGAACTGACGCGCTTCTCGTCGTTGACGCCATCACCGGACTCGGCACCACCGCGTTCGATATGGATGGAGACGGCATTGATGTCATCATCGGCGGCTCGCAGAAGGCCTTGATGATTCCTCCCGGCCTTGCCTTCCTGGCCGCCAGTGACCGTGCCTGGGCTCGCATGGATACCAGCACCAATCCGCGCTACTACTTCGATCTCCGCAAGGAGCGCAAGTCATGCGCCAAGGGTGAGAGCGCCTACACCCCAGCCGTCGCCCTCATCGCCGCCATGGGTGCCGCCCTGGACTACCTCGAACAGCAGGGAAGCGGCGACCTCGCCAAGGGACGCGACCTTCTGGTTGCCAATGCCGAACTCTGCGCCCTGTGCATGAGGACCGCCGCCGCCGCCCTCGGGCTGGAACTCTTCTCCGCCTCGCACGCTGCCGCCGTAACCGCCCTGAAAGCCCCCGCCGGTGTCTGCTCCACCGATCTGGTCAAGGGTTTCAAGAAAGAGTTCGCCGGAGTGCTCTCCGACGGACAGGGTGAGATGAAGGGACAGATCCTGCGCATCGCCCACATCGGTTATCTCGACTACCTCGACTGCATCGCCATCATCGCCGGCCTCGAACAGGTCTTGGCCCAGCTAAAACCGGAGAGCTTCCAGTACGGTGACGGTCTTCGCGCCGCCCAACTTGTCTACGCCAACGCCCGCCAGGCCGCCAACAAGGTATAAAGGATGCTATGAAGATAGTCGTCGCGGAGAAGATTCCCGTGGCTGCGATGAAGGTGCTGGAGTCGATGCCGGACTGCGCGCTCATCACACCAGAGCAGTTTGCCCTCGACCCCGTGCTTGCCGTTGCCGACGCCGATGCGTTGATCGTGCGCTCGGCCGTGCAGGCTGACGCCGCCCTCATCGAAGCAGGCAAACGCCTTCGAGTCATTGGCCGCGCTGGCGTCGGCGTGGACAACATCGATGTTGAGGTTGCCACCCGTCGCGGCGTCGTGGTCATGAATGCTCCCGGCGCCTCCGCCGTCTCGGTGGCCGAACTCACCCTTGGCATGATGATCGCCATGGCCCGTCACATTTCGCGCGCCGACCAGACCACGCGTGCCGGAAAGTGGGAGAAGAAGGATCTTCAAGGTACTGAGCTCGCAGGCAAAACCCTCGGCATCATCGGCCTCGGCCGCATCGGTACTGAGACCGCGCAGCGCGCGCGAGCCTTCGGCATGAAGCTCATCGGCAGCGATCCCTACCTGTCTCCCGTGCGCGCCAAAGAGCTTGGCATCGACCTCGTCTCCACCGACGTCCTTTACTCTCAGGCCGACTACATTACCCTCCACCTTGCCCTTACCCACCAAACCGTCAGTATGATCAACGCCGACAGCATCGCCAAAATGAAGCCCGGCGTGCGCCTGGTCAACTGCGCCCGCGGCGAACTGGTGGACGAAGCCGCCGTCGAAGCCGCCCTCCGCTCCGGACACATTGCCGCCGCCGCCCTCGATGTCTACCGCCAGGAGCCGACCCGCAACACCGCCTTGCTCTCGGCGCCCAATCTCCTTGCCACGCCGCACCTGGGAGCCTCCACCAAGGAGGGTCAGGAAGCGGTCGGCATTCAGATTGCCAAGCAGGTGCGCGACTACCTACAGCAGGGAATTGCTCAGAATGCCGTGAACCTGCCCTCGCTCTCCGACCTGGAGTACAACCAGATCAAGCCCTACATGGACCTGGCCGCCAGACTGGGACGCTTTGCCTCGCAGTTGTTCGAATCCAACCTCGCCGCGATCGATGTGAAATTCGAGGGTCAGATCGGCACCTGGAAGACTCAACTGATGCGCAGTGCTGCCCTTGCCGCCATTCTCCAGTCCGATACCGAAGAGCCCACCAATATCATCAACGCTCAGTCCGCAGCCGAGGAGCGTGGTGTGGTCGTCCGCGAGACTCGCACCGAACCCAATGCCCGCGTCAATCTGATCCATCTCAAGCTCGCCGGTCCCACCGGCTCGGTCGAATGCAGTGGCACCATCGTTCACGGCTCCTCGCCGCGCCTCACCCAGCTCAATGGCATTGAGATCGAGTCGCATCTGGAGGGAACATTCGTCGTAGTATCCAACCTGGATGCGCCCGGCGTCGTCGGCTCCATCGGAACCTTGCTAGGCGATCATGGAATCAACATCGCCCGCTTCTCGCTTGGACGCGAGCGTGGTCGAGCCCTTGCCATCGTGCAGGTAGATGAGAGCGTCTCGCCCGAGGTGCTCACCGCACTCCGCCAAGTCCCCTCCGTCCAAAACGTGGCCAGCGTAAAGGTGTAAGCATATCCACTCGGGCGTTTCCAAGACAGCAGCGCTATGCGACTTTGTGGGAGTGGACGGCGGCACGGACCTTGTCGACATGGTTACCGTGACTGCGGATAAGCTCGTGGAGCTGATCTCCGGTGACCGCGAATTCTTCGGACCAGTAGGCGATGTCGGACGCCATTTTGGGGTTGATTTCCTTAGGGTTGTGAGGGCCCTTGGTGGCGTGGTCTTCTTTGAGTGTGTGTGGTTCGTGGACCTTGGCATCGTCGTGATGCTGGGACATGGGTGCTTCCTCTCTTCAGTATGTACCCGAGACATGCGTTCTCTTCTTGGACTCGGTCACACAGCGTCGATCTTGAATTTGACTTCATACTCTTGCCCCCCACTCGTTTCTGAAGGGCCGAGGATACTTCGAACTACTTGGTCAATTTTTCAACTACTTCTTCCACAACGCCGACATGGTGTTGCAATTTGCCCGCGTCCTTTTCAATCTTTCCTTTGTTTTCCAGACAGCAGTTGTTGGTAGCTTTTCCTACTTCCTCTTTTATTGCGCCCTTCACTTCGTGGCAGCTTCCCTTGATCTTGTCTTCTGTGCTGGTTTTCATATTGCTCCTTGCTCCTCGTGAACCTTGGGATGCGGTTCTGAGGGCTATCTCGTTTATAGCCCGGTCGCTTGCCGAGGTCTGATCCGAATTGACCACTCGGGTTCGGCGCAAAAGACGGGCATCGTCCCCTGAGGGCCACGTTCCGGGAGCCTTGGCTATGGGATCGGCCACAGTGTTGGGTGGAAAGGTGTCTTTAGAGGATTTCGCGCTTGTGTGCAAAACAATACAGACATGGTTTCATTGCTAGATGATCCTCGAAGAGCAATGGACGACTTCCATTACGGTAACGAGGAGAACAAATGAACAGACTTAGATATCTTGCACTCGCCGGTGTCGCCGCAATCTGCTTCACCGTGGCCGCCCCCAAAATAGAGGCTCAGGTTAGCATCAACATTGGAGTCGCCCCTGACTGTCCTTACGGGTACTATGACGCCACTCCCTATGGCTGTGCCCCCTCCGGTTACTACGGTCCGGAATGGTTTACCGGCGGTGTCTTCATCGGCGCTGGTCCGTGGTTTCATGGTGGCGATAGCTTCCGTGGCAACGTAAATAATAATTACCATCCTGATCACGGCTATAGGGGCGCAACGCCACAGCGCGGCGAGAGAGCCGAACCCGCAATGCATGCAAAGAATGCTGCCAATTTCAAAGGGAATGAAGTGCGTGATGGGCGCGGCCATACAGGCGACGTCAAACGCTAGAGAACAGCAAACGGCAAGGCCCACAGTTGGGCAGGTGGCCCAGAGTTGGCGCTGTTCCAACTCTGGTGGATTTTAGTTAGCTACCAGAAATGCCGGGTGCCCCACCTTCGGCGCGCGTTCTTTGCGCGGCTAAGGTGGGACGCAACACTCCTCACCGATGTGGCGTTGCAGTTGTGTTTGTAGTTGTGGATTTCAAACTAGGTCATCCCCTCGCGCAACGATTGACAAACCAGTAATCTTTGATTTTTAAACGATTGCCCAATGCGCCGATAGTGTATGCAGTTGTGCATCACTGATAGTGCAAAACGCAAAAACCACGTCTTCCCAAACGTCCCTAATTTGTTCCCAAAACGCACTCTCCTACCTCAAAATCGCGTTGTTTTGCCAAAAATTCGCTCTAACTTTTCCGCTGTCAAGCAATATTTCTTTCCAATTCCTCCCAACCATCTGATTCCAAGCCGCATAGAGTTTCCTTCCAACTGAGGGAAACGCCCGCCAGAATTGCTATCCTGAAATTAGGGAGCAACGAGCTTTTGATCTTCAACCTCTCAACTTCGAAACCATGAAGCTTTGAAACCTCCTCCCAACCACATTGTTTTCAAATTTTTAGCCGGAAATATAGGGGGAGGGGGGAACCCTCAAATTCCTCTCCAATTCCGTGCTGGTCAGCAGAGCTGTTTTTCTTTTAGAATGATTCTCTCCAATGTCTTTTGATCAAACCTTCTATATCGATTCAGCGCAGAAGTTCGACGGCTTGCTGACTAAACTCGCATCCCACGCCGTCATCGGCCTCGACACGGAATTCATCTCCGAGGGCCGCTACGAGCCTGAACTCTGCCTGGTGCAACTCTCCACCACGGAAGACATCTTCGTCGTCGATCCCCTGGTGTTGCCGGATCTTCGGCCCATGTGGGAACTGCTCGCCGCGCCCGGCCGTGAAATCGTCACCGTAGCCGCCCGCCAGGAGATCAAGTTCTGTGCCAAAGGCGCTGATGCGGCTCCAGCCTGTGTGCTCGATCTCCAGGTCGCCGCCGGACTGCTTGGCTACGGATATCCGCTCTCGCACACCAATCTCTGCCTGCGCATTCTGAACGCGCGCGTCAACGGCGGAGAGAGTTTCACCGACTGGCGGAAGCGTCCTCTGCGTCCGGTACAGCTTGAATATGCTGCCGACGATGTGCGCTACCTGCTGCCGATGCGCGAAAAGATTCTCGCATCCGCCGGGAAGATGGCGCGCACCAACTGGGTTCGCGGCGAGTGCGATCATCTGGTCAAGGCTGTAATGCGCGAGGATGAGCGCTGGAGAATCTCCGGCAGTGCCCGCCTCAACCGCCGTCAGCTTGCCGTGCTCAGGGAAGTGTGGCGCTGGCGAGACCGTCAGGCCCGCGTCCTCAATGTCCCGGCGGCCCGCGTCCTCGGCGACAGTATGTTGATCGAGGTGGCGCGCCGTTCCCCGGCGACGGTCGATGACCTGTTCTCGATTCGCGGTCTTGACAGTAGGTTGCTACGCAAGGCGGAGCAAGAAGTGGTGGAGTCCGTCGCCACCGCCCGCTCCATACCCGAAGCTGATCTTCCCAGCAACGAACGTCGCGACGATCCGCCGCAGGTTGCGGTGCTGACCAAACTGCTCTCGGTCGCCGTGGCCAACCTCGCGGCGGAAACCGACGTGGATACCGCATTGCTGGCAACCACCAGCGACATACAGGAGATCGTGCGCTGGTTTCTCGACAAGGAGGGTACGCCCTACCCCGAGGTCTTGGAGGGGTGGCGCGGCGAGATTCTTCAGGAGGCGCTGATCGGCTTTCTCGAAGGCAAAAAAGTGGTCAGAGTCGGCAACGTCCGCCGCCCCAATCCGCTTCTCTTCGAGTCATTTACGAAAGAGTAGCTCAGCTGCATTTTCGGGCCGGCTAGATCCTGTTCCAGCCGCGCCAAATCCAAAGCCCCGCCATCAGCAGCATCAGCAGCCCGCTGGATGCGCCAAGCACGGTGATCAATGGCCGCGTTTTGTTCATACGCACCAACAACTGCTGTTGTTCTTGCTCCAGGTGCGATTCCGCATTGTCCAGAAAGAGTTGATCGTCTTCGTGCATAGTGAGCACGGTGCGATAAATCATCACCACAACAAGCGCCGCCGTCAGCACCGCCCAAATTGTCATGAGAACGGACATCGGTTCCATACAGCCACCTTCGGCGCCAACCGGGACGCCTTCAAGGGAGTGACTCGCGCCTGGTCCCGGAGTTGAGATAAGCCGAGCCGGGCCTATTATAGGCCCGATATCCGCAGGGGTTTGCTCTTTTATTTTTGCCCTCAGCCCCACCCAAGGGCAATCCTGGGTACCCCCGCCCGCCCGGATTCTATTTTGCGACCATCGCATTTCTGCTTGCATCAAACATAAACAGCAGAGACTGACTCCGGTTCGGCAGCACGCGTGTGTGACATTAAGCGCTGGAGTTTTGCTATACTGACATCTCATTTTGAGGAGACAATACCGCCATGTCCACACCCACATCAACTCCTGAAGTTAAGAATGCTCCTCTCACGCTCACCACGGCTGCGATTACCAAGGTGAAGGAGATCATGGCTCAGCAGACTCCCGTTCCCACCGGTCTCCGCGTGGGCGTTGTGGGTGGCGGCTGCTCTGGATTCTCCTACAGCATGCAGTTTGAAAACGGCGCTGGAGCCATGGATAAGACCTTCGAGTTCGAGGGCCTGAAGGTCTATATCGACGCGACCTCGTTGATGTACCTGCAGGGCGCGAGCGTTGACTATATCGAAACCCTGGAAGGCGCTGGATTTAAGTTCGAAAATCCGAATACCAAGAGCACCTGCGGCTGCGGTTCCTCCTTCAGTGTGTAGTTAGTTTCAGTTCGCAAATTCAAAAACCCCGTCCTGTCGCGACGGGGTTTGTTTTTTGCCTAACCCTGACCAAGTTTCTATTGTGTGGGTGTCGAAGGCGCAGGTGTTGAAGGCGCAGGCGCAGAAGGGGAATTCGACTGACCGAAGCCGGATACGCCTGCGGCACCCGCACCTATTCCGCCGCCAGTTCCGCTGCCGGGGTTGCCTATTGCGCTACCGGTCGCGCCCGAACTAGGACTACCAAGCCCGCTGCCTGCGGTGCCAAGATACATGTTCGGATTGTATGGTCCCACCAGCATCTGGCCTTTATCCTGGCTCGGGTCGTAGATGAAAAACCACTCGTTGTACTTCGTCTTCTCGCCGAACGAGTGGATTCCCTCGGCCTTGGACTTGCTCACGACCCCCAGCACAGCGCCGCCGCCGAGCACCTGCCCGGAGGTAGCGGCGTTGTTCGTTCCTACGCTGCCTAGAACGCTGCCGGATGTGCTCCCGCCGGGACTCTGGGCTGTTGTGCTCGTGCCCGTGGTTGTTCCCGTGTCCACAGCAGGCGTTCCAGCGCCTGTCGTCCCGCTGGCACCCGTTCCGCCTGTGCCCGTCCCACTACTGCTCGTTCCCGTGCTGCTGTTGTCTGGGTTCTGAGCTACGGCCACCGTCGCCGTACTGCTCAGGACGCCTGCGTTCGCCGGGTTCCCTGGGGTGGCAGCGCTGGTTGCCGTGCCCGCTAACCCCACACCCCCCGTTAGCTTGACATCGGTGAGATGCACCAGCTTCCAAACTCCGTCGGGAGACATCGGGTCCTTGTATCGCTTGCGCAGGTAGCGGATCTTGTTCGTACTTTCCAACTGCTCGAGCGAAATCGGATAGCTGCCGTTCTTTTTGTAGTAGCGCTTGATTGCCCGCTGAGTACTGATCGCCGCGGTGCATCATTTCCACCTCGCGGTCGCGCACGATTCCGCGCCGGTAATTTCGAGCTACTCCCAGCAGCGTGATCGTCAGTACTGCGACTGCAAGCATCAGGACCAGCAGCATGTAGCCGGAGTCCTTGCCTCTAAGGCCGCCGCGCCGCACTCTGATCCAACGCATCGTTTCTACCCGTTGTATCCTGTGCCCGCCCATCCTGTATTCGAGTCCTATCCCTGCGCTCGAGGAATGCTCTGGCGGTTATTGTTCAGCAAGTCTTCCACTTCCACGGCAGTCGGTGAGATGTGCACGATCTTGTAATGGCGATCCACCACGTCTCCCTCGCGCGCAATCCAAACGTCGTCGCCCTGGGAGAGAAACGCTTTCGGCTTTTCACCCTTGCCGTTGCTGATTCCAAAATACTTCAGGTTGATCGGCGGACGGAGGCGGAGGAGTGTTAGCTGCGATTCGTCTTGCGTCCTTCTGCTGGGCAGTCAATGGCGGTACGGTCGGACGGGGAATATCCACCCTCTCAGCACCGGCGCGAAAGATGTTCGTTCCCTTGCCCTGGTACTGCACTTTTTCGGAGTTCGCCAGCAGATCCAGCCGCAGCCGAGGATCCAGCGACTCACTTACAGAAGCGTCTTTTGCTTTCTCCGGAGATGCCGCCGTTACCGGAACCGGTGACGGCTCCGGCCACGCGGCATCAGTGACCAAACCACGGTCAGGACCGCGCAAGATGCAGAGCGCGATCGCGATGCGCACTTTGGTCTTGCTTTCCACTCCCGCCTTCATGCCGCGCTCCTTAGGAAGGTGGACATGTGAACCGACACCGTCAACGTGTCGCCCTGCATTCCTCCGAAGGTAATCGCGTCGATCAACAGCATCATCTTCTGCCGCTCGACCGCGTTGATGAACCGCATATCCTGCGCGTAGCTGCCTTGCACTTGAATTGTGATGCCGATGCTGTCAAATCCCGACGGGGTGCTTTTGTCCGTGTGCTCGTCGTACTTCACCGTGGAGACATTGCACTCCGGCTTCGCTCGCGATGCGCGACAGTTGCTCCGACATCGCCGAGTAATGCTGCGCCAGCCGCTCGCGGTTGAATTGTGTCTCTTCTTCGCGAGCCGTAGCAATCTTCTTGTCCATGCCTTGGAATGGAGCTGCGGTCTGGTTTTCTCAATCTTTTCCATCCGCAGCCGCTCATATTCCTGCTCTCGCGCACCGCGCGAACGGCCAGCCGGAGACACCAGCAGGCCAATCGCAGCCAAGCTCAGCAACACCAGCACTCCCACCACAACCAGAAGTTGAGTCCGCACATCCCGCAGGTTGCATCATTGCGCGCCTCCTCTGGCTTCCGCAACTTTGGTTTCCGTCGGCCGCGCCTCAGCAGTATCCTTGGGTACATAGCGAGCCGTCAGATCGAACCTCACCGTATCCTCGCTACCCTTCTCCTGTACTTCTGTCTCTTCCGTGATGCGCGCATCGCGGAACGACGGCGACTGCTCCAGTCGTTTCACCAGTTCCACGGCAGCCTCTCGAGAGGTTCCTGCAACTTGCATATGTACTTCCATGGTGTTGGTACTGCTCTTCAACGTCGGCGAAATCGAAACCACGTGCAGCTTTGGCGGCATGATCTGTTCCAGTTGCATGAACACCCGCGTCCACGAGAATGACTTGCGCGCAATCAATCCGTTCAGAAACTTTGATGTCTCCACTACTGACTTGTTCTGCGGGAGCCCCAACGTTGCCACTGCCTCGTCATGTTGATGGTTCAGTGCGGCGATCTCCGATTTCAGCGCGGAGATCTTTGCGTTCACCTCGCGCGATTGCCGCCAGTTCGAAGCCGCGCTCCACACCAGCGCCACCGTGCACAGTGCAAGCAGCAGCACCGGCGCGCCCCATTGCAGTAAAAAGCGGCGCACATCTTGGTACGGCTTCGTTGCCAGATTGATGTTCAGTCGCACCGTTACGTTCCTCTCTCCTAGAGCAGTCCCACAATAGTCATGGAGCAGCCCTAAAGTAGCGCTCCAATTGCTCCTGCGAAATCGTTGCGCAGCTTTTCCGCCACTACGCTCTGCCCGATCAGCTCTCTGACCTTCACCCCGGTCTGCTGCTCCAATGTGCGGCCCAGTTCATTCAATTCGCGAACTCCGCTCACCAGCAGTTGCTCTACGCTCACGCCGTAGTTGTCCTGGAAGTACACCATAGAAGGATAGATGTCGTCGGCCATGCGCTCGGCCGTCAGCGCTCCGACTCCCGCTCCCTCAAGGATTCGGAAGAGCAAGAGCTGACCATCTTTTACCACGGCGATCGAAGTCGCGTCCTGCCCTATCTTCAGCAGCATGGTGGGTCGCTCTTCGTCTACCGCGCCCAGCGCTCCCAGACTGGAAGGCAGCACCACGCCCGGCGAGCAGCCAGCGGCGCGGAATGCCGACTCGTACTCCTCCAGCACGCTATGCAGCACAACGGCGGCGGCCACGTGCAAGCCCTGCGGAGTGCGCTGTGCGTCAAAGCTCAGCGCGGCTTTTTCGATATCGAACGGCAGCGACTTGCGCAGCCGGAAGCGAACTGCCGCATCGGCCTCCTGCCGCCGCTCGGGAAGGGAATCGAAATCCAGCAGGGTCACCCGCACGGCCGAATCCGGCAGCACCGCAATCACGTCCTGGCCGCGTCCACCCACGCTGATTAACGCCGCGCCGATCGCTTCGCTGAGAGCTTGGGCGTCCTGCACGTTTTGCGCGTTCAGCGCAGGCGTCAAAACTCCGGCCGCCAGCGCTTGGTAGTGCAGTGCTTCCGAGCGTGCCCGTCTTGCTCTCCGCGCGTACCGCGGCTACGCCCTGCGGGGTGACTTCGCAGGCGATGTGAGGCAGGCGAATTGCAGCTTTTTCTTTCGGTCATTAGCGGGTTGACTCGATAAACGTGACTTTGTTGATTTCCTTCAACGTTGAAATTCCGGTTCTCACTTTATCCAGCGCCGACTCGCGCAGAAAGTGCATGCCTTCATCCCGTGCCGCGCGCCGTATCTCCGAACTGGGCCGCCGTTCCAGAATCAGTTCGCGGATGTGATCGGTCAAATCCAGCAACTCGTGAATCGCGGTTCGTCCGTGGAATCCGGTTCCTCCGCACTCGATGCAGCCCGGGCCCTCATAGAATGGGATCCCGCGCCACTCCTCCGGTCTCAACCCGGCAGCGTCCAGTTGCGCGTCGCTGTATTGCACCTCTTGTTTGCAATGCGTGCAGATCAGCCGCACCAGCCGCTGCGCCAGAATGCAGTTCAGCGAAGAAACAAAGTTGTACGGCTCCACGCCCATATTCAGAAAGCGCCCGATCACATCCACCACGTTATTGGCGTGTACCGTGGTGAACACCAAGTGCCCGGTAAGCGCCGAGTTGATGGCGATCTGCGCCGTCTCCTGGTCGCGGATTTCGCCGACCATGATCTTGTCCGGATCATGGCGCAGAATCGAGCGCAGTCCGCGTGCGAAGGTCAGTCCCTTTTTCTCGTTTACCGGAATCTGGGTGATGCCGCGCAACTGGTACTCCACCGGGTCTTCGATGGTGATGATCTTGTCTTCGTCGCTTTTGATCTCATTCAGCGCGGCGTACAGGGTCGTTGTCTTGCCCGAGCCGGTCGGTCCGGTCACCAGCACCATGCCGTACGGCTCCGCAATGTATTGCCGGAATTTTTTGATGTCGTAATCGCTGAAGCCCACCACGTCCAGCGTCAGCTTCTGGAACTTCTCGCTCATCGACTCTTTGTCCAGCACGCGGAGCACGGCGTCTTCGCCGTGAATACTGGGCATGATCGAGACGCGGAAATCGATGAAGCGTCCGTTGTAGCGCACCCGGAAGCGACCATCCTGCGGCACGCGCCGCTCCGCGATGTCCAGCTCGCTCATCACCTTGATACGCGAAATAATGGTCGAGTGATGTTCCTTGGCGATCGGCTTCATCGCCTCTTGCAGCACGCCGTCGATGCGGTACTTGATGACCACGCAGTCGTCGCGCGTCTCCATGTGAATATCGCTGGCGCGCCGCTGCAGGGCGGTGAAGATCGTGGTATCCACCAGCCGGATGATCGGGCTGATGTCGCTTTCGGCGGTCAGCTTCTCGATCGAGATGGTTTCGTCGCCGTTGCCTTCGTCGTCGTGGATTACATCCAGCGTAAAGGTTTCGCCGGCTTCGTCCAGCACCCGTTGCGACTGTTCGGTTTTCTTCAGGATGTCGGTGATCTCGGTCAGAGTCGCCACCCGAGGGACCACCCTGCGGTTCAGCAGCAAGCTGATCTCGTCGATCACCATCAACTGGCTCGGATCCGAGAGCGCGATCGCCAGCCGTCCATCTTCCAACTCCTGCAGCGGAATAAAGTTAAACCGGAACATCAACTCGACCGGAACTTTCCGGAAGAGCTCATGCTGAATCTTGAATCCCTTCAGCTCAACATATTCGCAGCGATAGCGCCGCGCCAGTTCGTGCGCCCGCTTCTGCTCGTCGTTGGCGTCTGTGATCGGTTCTACAAAAAGCTGTTGTGACATAACCCTCATTGCGTTCTTTGCTGTTGGTCGCGCGAGCGCTGCGCGTCAATCTTATCCTTGTTCCCCCGCTTTGTATCAGCCTGCCGTAAAGCTGAAAATCGGCAGGTAAAGCGAGATCAGAATAAAGCCGACTACAAGGCCCATGATGACCAGAATGGCCGGCTCAATCAGCGACATTGCCGCCGAGAGCGCCGACTGAACGTCTTCTTCGTAGAACTCTGCAATCGAACTCAGCATGGTCGGCAGTGCGCCCGTCGCCTCGCCCACCTCCACCATCTCCACGGCAAGGTCCGGGAAGACCTCGGTCTGTTCCAGGCTGTGCGCCAGTGAGCTGGCCTTCGCGTACGCTCTTGGATGCTTCGGTGATGCCGCGAACAATCAGGCGGCTGGACATCGACTGCCCCGCCGTTTCCAGCGCCGTAACCAGCGGCAGCCCGCCCGAGAGCAGAGTGGACATCATGCGCGAGAAAACCGCGATCTGGTAACGCTGCCAGATGCTTCCCACAACCGGCAGATTCAGTTTGATCTTGTCCATGATCTCTGCGCCCTGTTGTGTTTTGCTCCAGCGCCGCAGCAGCAGGAAAACCGTAACCAACACAATCACAATTAGCGGCAGATACTTCTTGGCGGTCAGCGCCGTGGTGATCGTGAACTCCGTCATCGGCGGCAGCTTCTGGCCCAGATCGGAGAACAATTCGGAAAACTTCGGGATCACGAACGTAACCAGCATGGTGACCAATCCAATCACGCCAACTACCAGAATCACCGGATAGACCAGCGAAGAGATCAGCTTCTTGCGAAAGCTAAGAGCCAGGCGCTGAAACGCGACATAGCGCGAAAGTACCTCGTCGAGGTTGCCGCTCTTCTCGCCGGCCATCAACGTCGTCGAATAAATCTTTGGAAACGCGCCTTGCTTTTCGAAGGCGTCCGAGATCAGTTCTCCGCCCTTGGTGCGGTCGCGGACATCTTCCAGCAACATGCGGAAATACTGGTTCCGCTGCCGCTTCGCCAGCAATTCCAGAGCCTGCACAATGGGAAGGCCGGCGCGCACCAAGGTCAAGAATTGCTGATTGAAGATGACGAATTGTTCCAGGGTGACGCGGCGCCGTTGCGGCATCCGAAACTCGCCGCCGGAGAAAAGCCCGCGCGGTTTAACCCAGTACACCAGGTAGCCGGACTGCTGGTAGCGGTCGCGAATTTCCGCGGCAGAGTAACCGGCTTCGGTCTTTTCCAGCACCTTGCCGCGTTCATCCGCCATGCGAATTACGAATTCGGCCATACGTGTCCACTCACGGCAGGCGCGCTCGGCGCGGCCCTGGCCTCCAGTGTAACATTATGAAACCTTGGGGATTGCTGGCCTGAGAACCAGCCTTTTATCCCAATCTCACAACTTCCAATCTTCCCACGCCGGGGATAAGATTGCCGGCCCATTTCCTCACGGCTCTAACTGATTGCTTTGCAGAACCTCTACCCCTGCCGGAGGACGAAAGCTGAACTCTGCATCGCGTGCCGAAATGTTTTCCTGCTGGTTTTCCAGCCGGAACTCCGTTCTGCTCCCATCCAACTCTTCCATCACGATCCGGCGCAGATAGCCCTGCCCGTCGCTCTCCAGCAATACCTGTGCGATGCGGTCTTCCATGCCCACGGGAATGCCTCGCAGTACCACATCTCCGGCTGTTTCCGGCCTTCACGTCCTGTGCCAGCGACAGTCCGCGCAACTCTTTATTCAGCTTGGATGCGCCCCAGCAGATAGCGTAGTGGAGAGCGCAAGTCATCCAGCTTTTTCAGCGACGTTCGCCGCGCCTGGCGCTCGCCCGGAACATAGAACCAGGCGGTGGCTCCATCGGTCACAAAGATCTTTTTCTGTGGAGAAGCGTAATCCCAGCGCATCTTTCCCGGCTTCTTGATCCACAACGTTCCGCTCTCGCTCCGTCGTATTCCCCCGCCAGAATAAATTTCCGTGAAATCTGCGCGCAGCGATTTCATGCCGTTGTAGCGGGCATCGATTTTGGCCGCTGTCTGTTGCGCATCCGCCGCCGTGGACTGAGCCCAGAGTGCCTGACCACAGATCACCAGCAGCAGAAAGAGTCCTGCATTTAATTTCTTCATTGTGGTTTTGCGGTCGCGATTCCCTTTGTCGCGAGTCCCTTTTCTGTAGGCAGGTCTCCCGGTTCGCGGCCCGGTGGCAGTCCGCGTGTAATGAAAGGAAACAGATCGGGCTGCGCAACCTCTACCCGCCCTCCAGCCAGCCGGTATGGATAGTTCTTCGGATCGACTGGCACGCGCCGCAACATTCCCGCCGAGATCAACTCCGGCCAGCCCGAGGGCAGGCGGCCTTTCTCTTTCGTAAACTCGTCAACCCGTTCCTGCAGAAGCTTCACCTCGCTGTCCACTCGCAGGCAGAGCAGCCGCTTGATGGCATTGGCCTTCAGCTGTATGTCGTCGGTGCTGTTCAGGATGTTGCTCCACATGTAGATTGCGGTTTCGGTTTCACCGGCGTGCGCCGCCAGAGCCGCTGCCATCACCCGCATCCAGGGATGCGCTCCCGGAATCTTCGAGCCGCGTTCGAACGCATCGGCTGCCTTGGCCGGATCTTTCAACTCCAGCCAGTAAATGTAGCCAAGGTCATAATAGAGCCGCCACTCCTGAGGATTTTCCTGAATGCCTTTTTCCACCAACCGCGCCGCCGCTATCGGATCTCCCGCGCCTTCCGGCGGCTTTTGCGCCAGAAACACCGAGCCGAACTGGTAGGCCGGAAGCAGCTTCGGGTCCAGCGTCGTGGTCATCTCCAATAGTGGTGCCAGGATCAGGTACTGCTTCGCTTTTGCCGCATGTTTTGTGCCGAAATACTGCACCACTCGCGTCCAATAGATGTCAGCCAGCAGTCCCGAGTAGCCCAGGCTCATCCGCTTCACCACTCTCGGCGAAGGGATGTAGAGAACCTCCTGCAATGGCTCGTCGCCGCGCACGCGGTCAATCTGCCGCACCAGCATTGCGCTGGCCGCCAGCAGCGCCGCCAGCAGCAGCGCATAACTCGTCTGGACTCGTAGATCTTTGGTCATTTCAGGTTGCGCCGTTCAAAGATCCATACCGACGCGGTCAGCACCGCGGCCGCGTACACCACGACATAGATCGTATTCAGCAGGATCAGCTTCGGTTCCACCGCCGTGTTGTGGGCCACCTGGCTGATCACGTTGAGGGACGCAAAGTTCGGCACCACGTAGGCTGCGCCGCGTCATCAGCCAGCGGGTCGTGCCGCTGGCCATCTTGGCAAATCCGCGAAGATCCTCCGCGAAGGTGCCCACGGCAAAAATCGCGAAGGCGAAGATCGAGGAGAACACCGGCGTCGAAAACGTGGAGAACAGCAGCGCCAGCGCAGTAATCAGCACGAATTCCAGCAGGATGAAATAGATCGCAGTCACCAGTTGCAGGTCGCCGCGTCCCAGCCCGTGTGACACATACATCACGGCGGCAAAGAAGCCCACACTCATCAGCAGCGCATTCACCGTCAGGGTCATCACCAGGCCAAGAAACTTGCCCGTAATAAACTCCCAGCGCCGCACCGGGCGCGCCGCCAGAACGGTGTAGAGCGTCCGCTTCTCAATCTCCTTTGAGACCAATCCGATCCCGATGAAAATCGCAATCACGATTCCGAATAGCGAGATCGCCGTCAGTCCAAGGTTGATCAATACGATCCGGTTGATCTCCAGTGAAATCTGGCCGAAGAGCACGGAAGAGCCCACGATCAGCAATGCAAACAGAATCAGGTTATAGAGCACGCGGTCGCGTACCGCTTCGCGATAGGTGTTGAAGGCAATGGCCGACAGCCGTCCGATCATGCGTGCACCTCGTTCGGCTTCGCTTCTCCAATGCGCGCCAGGAAGTAGTCCTCCAGCGTTGCCCGCACCGGGGTCACACTGGTAAGGCGGGCCTGGCTTTTGCGCAGCTCGGCCAGAGCTGCTTCCAGCGAGCGCTCCGGCAGCAGCGCCCGCACCACGTCGCCCGTCGCATGGCAGCGTGCGCCCAGCGCGGAGAGCGCCGGAATCGCCTGCGCGCCGTTCCATACCACTTCCACCTCTCCGCTCACCTCGCGCAGCAGGTCTGCCACCACTCCCACGCCCTTCAACTCACCCTTGTTCAGCACTGCAACCCGGTCGCAGAGAGTTTCCGCATCGCTCAGAATGTGAGTGGAGAAAAAGATTGTCTTGCCCTCTTCGTTCAGCTCCTGCACCAGGTCGCGAACCTCGCGCCGCCCGATCGGATCGAGCCCGCTCATCGGCTCATCCAGCAGCACCAGTTTGGGATCGTGGACGATTGCCTGCGCAATTCCCACCCGTTGCAGCATACCCTTGGAGAACTTGCGCAATTGTGTCTTGCCCGAATCGCTCATTCCCACCCGCGCCAGCGCCTTATCCACCTTGCGCTTCCGCTCGCGCGGATCTACTCCGCTCAGCCGGGCGTAGTAGTCCAACAGTTCCAGAGCGGTCAGGTGATCGTAGAAATATGGTTGTTCCGGAAGGAAGCCGATGAAGCGCTTCACGCTAATGTCGCTCAGATCGCAGCCCAGAATCCTGGCCGTGCCCCCGGTGGGAAACACCAGCCCCAGCAGCAACTTCAGTGTGGTCGTTTTTCCGGCTCCGTTTGGGCCGAGGCAGCCGAAGACTTCGCCATCCTCCACCGAAAGCGTCAGTGGCAGTAGGCCTCGCTTCAGCTTATTCCTAAAGAATCCCGTTTTGTAGGACTTTTCCAGTCCTTGAATTTCAATGGCGGCCATGGGCTTTTACAGAATTATAGCCGACGCCTCGTGTCTCATGACAGGCGACATGGAGCTTCCAGACAAGCGTGATGCGGAACTTAACTTCGGACAAGAGTTGGAGAGGAGCATTCGGCTCCTCCCCACGCATGCATCCGCTAATCAGCTGCCTACTGCAGCGGTTGGTCGACCGAGCTAGCCGTATTCGTGGCGCTGTAACGAATCACGCCCGAAGCATCGCTGTAGAAGTAACGCGTTCCGGTCTGCAGGGAGATGGGATTGGCGTTGGACTGATAGAAGGGCTGCGGAACTGTCAGAAAAGTAAGGCCTCAGTAATGTCCCAGTGTAGGTGGTTGCCGAAAACGGCCCCTGTACCTGTCAAAGGCGTCGGGCACGTCAAAAGGCACCGCCTTCTGGCGATGCCTCCTGACGTACAGGCTTGAGCCCTCCCCGGGCGCTTCGCCTGGAGATTAGCTGCGCTCGACTGTTACTGCAACGGTGAGTCGACCGAGCTGGCGGTGTTCGTGGCGTTGTAACGGATCACGCCCGAAGCGTCGCTGTAGAAGTAACGGGTGCCGGTCTGCAGCGAGATGGGATTCGCGTTGGACTGATAGAAGGGAAGCGGAGCCGTCCCAGAAGCCGTGATGTAGAACTGATAGCCGCTCTTCGGGTTTGCATTCGTGCCCGACCCAGTACCACCCGGTGAGGAGGCGCCCAGAACGCTGTCGAGCAGGCACGCATTGGCCGAAGTGGCCGTGCAAGTGGCTGCGGTGCCCGGTCCAAGAATCGCCAACGAGGTGGCAAAGCCGGTCGCCGGGAAGGTCGAGGCGTAGGTGACTTCAGAGGTGTTAATGGTACGCAGTGATCCCACGGCCGATGCTTCGTTCGCGGCGATGCGTGAGCGCAGCAGGTTCGGGATAGCAATAGCAGCGATGATCAGGATGATCGCCACAACGATAAGAAGCTCAATCAGCGAGAAGCCCTTCTGTTTGCGCATGGTAGATACTCCTTCTGCCCTTCTTAAGGAAAGGTCAGAATGTTTTAATGTAAACACGCTATATCTAGAGCAATCGCCTTGCCATTCCCGTCACAGGACTACGATTACACACCTAGCGCCAACTAATGCATTTATTGCAAACAACTTAAATCGATTGTGTCCGAATTGTTCCGCGCTTCAGCCGAGTCTACGCGACCCCCAGCGAAGACGGAAATGACATTTAGCGTCAGATCGCAATGACATAAAGTGTCGAACCACCACCGCAATAAGAAGCGGAGAAGGCGAAGCTGTTCATTTGGAATTCACTTCGCGTTCAGCAATCGATCTGCTCGCGTGAGAGCTTCAGTCCATTCAGATTGCCCAGTACGGTCACCGCAATCTGGTCCGCAATGAAGAACTCCTGAGCCACTCGCTGAACGTCTTCCGCCTGCACCGCTTCGATTCTGGCGGTAATCTCATTCATCCCATAGAAGCGATCGTAGTACATTTCCTGCCGCGCCAGATTGCTCATCCGCGCCATCGAAGACTCCAGACTCAGCATCAGGCTGCCCTTCAACTGGGCTTTGGCGCGGAGCAGTTCTTCCCCGGCGACCGGCGCGTCTTTCAACTCGCGAAACTCCTTCAACACCGACTGCACCACCTTGGGCGCCGACTCCTTGGAGGTTCCGGCATACACCGCCAGACAGCCTGTATCGCGGTAAGGATTCAGTTCGCTGAAAATCGAGTACACCAGCCCCTGTTTTTCGCGCACATTCTGGAACAGCCGTGAACTCATCCCGCCCCCCAGCAGCGTGTTCAATACAAACGAAGCATAGCGGTTCTCATGTGAGATCGAGTACGACGGAACCCCGATGCAGAGCTGTACCTGCTCCAGAGATTTCTTATTGCGCATCGAGATCTTCGCCGTTGGTTTGGGAGCCATGTCCTGAAGTTCGCTGCTCAGAGCCGGCAGGTGTCCAAACTTGCGCGTCGCTAAATCAAGAAATTCGTCGTGCTGCAGGCTCCCAGCCGCCGCGATAACGATGTTTCCAGCCTGAAAGCGTTGCCGGTAGTAATCAAACAGCAACGCCGGTCCAAATTTCTTCACCGTCTCCCGAGTCCCTAGGATCGGCCTGCCCAACGGATGATCCTTCCAGAAATTCTGGACAAATATCTCGTGCACCAGGTAATCCGGATTGTCTTCGTCCATCTTTATCTCTTCCATAATGACGCTGCGTTCTCTCTTTACGTCCGTGTCATTGAAGGAAGGGTTCAGCACCAGGTCAGTCAGCACGTCCATCGCGTCGCCCAAATGCTCGTCCAGAACTTTAACGTTGAAGCACACGCACTCCTTCGCGGTGAATGCGTCGAGGTTGCCGCCAAACGAGTCCACCTGGCGTGCAATCATCTCCGCCGTGCGCGTGGTTGTCCCCTTGAACACCATGTGTTCGGCAAAATGAGAGATGCCGTTGACCTCCGGCTCTTCATGGCGTGATCCGGTCCGGATCCACACCCCCGCCGACACCGAACGGATATGGGGCATCTCTTCGCTGATAACGGTGAGTCCGTTGGGAAGGACCGTCCTGCGCACATTCCGTAGCGCAGCGTTTAAACACGTCTCTTGATTCATCGGGACTCCTTCGCGCTTTCATCGCGGCGTTGATTCTGCACAGCTCTATTATCGCCGCTTCAACGACTTGCCAAGTGTTCGCAGCTTCTCAACAATAGGCACTGTACAATCTTAAATGAGATCGACGCATCCGGGATTTCTGGAGCGACCACTCTTTAAGATGCATGACAGTCCCTTCCCAATTCGAACTTTTAGGCCTTAATCTTCAAGAGCTTACGAAGCTTACCGAGACCGTCGGCGAGCCCTCCTTCCGCGCTCGGCAGCTCTTTGACGCCCTCTACCGCCAGCGCCTCGCCGCCCTGGACGACATCTCTACCCTGCCGAAAGCCCTACGGTCGCGCCTGACTTCGGAGGGCTATTGCACCGGATTGCCTGCCATCGACCAGCGCTTTGTCTCCCTCGATGGCACCGTCCGCTACCTTGTCCGCTTTTCCGATGGACAAAGCGTTGAGACCGTCTGGATGCCCGATGGCGACGGCGTCGAGGAGACCGAGGAATTGCTTCCCGGCCAGGTGGCTGCCAACCCGGCTCACCTACGCTGCTCCGCCCAGTCGTCCAATCGCCGCGCAACCATCTGCCTTTCTTCCCAGTCCGGATGCGCCGTGAACTGCAAGTTCTGCATGACCGCCCTGCTTGGCTTGCAGCGAAATCTCACTGCAGGGGAAATTGTGGGTCAGGTCCTGCTGCTTCTCAAGGACCATCGCATCGAAATCGGTCGCGACCGGATTAATTTGGTCTTCATGGGCCAGGGTGAGCCGTTTCTGAACTATGAGAACTTCATTCGCGCCGTTCAACTCCTGGTTCAAGGTGCCGGGATTCCCGAATCCCGCATGACCGTTTCGACCTCGGGCATTGTTCCCCGCATTGCCAGCCTTCGGTCGCGAACCGATTCGTCCCCACCTTGCCATCTCCCTCAATGCCTCCAACGACGAGGTGCGCGAGCGCGTCATGCCCATCAACCGCAAGTGGAACCTACAAGCCATCCTCGAGGCCGCGCGCCAGTTCCCGCTGCGCACTCATGAGCGCCTCACCTTCGAATACGTCTTGCTCTCCGGCGTCAATGACACCGCCGCCAGCGCCCGCGAGATGGTCGAGCTACTCCGCGGAATCCGCGCCAAGGTCAATCTCATCGCTCTCAATCCCGGTCCCGAGATCCCTTTTCAGACCCCATCCCCGGTGGCCGTCGAATCCTTTCAGCAGATCCTCATCGCCGCCGGTATTCCCGCCTACGTGCGCCGCCCGCGCGGACTCGACATTTACGCCGCCTGCGGACAGCTCAAGCGCACCACCGCCCTGATTTCTCTGACCTGACCTGGCGAAAGATTTAGTACCTCCAAGGCTGAACGAAGCATCCCAATTCACAGTAAGCCATGGAGGAACTATATGTCCGAACGCCTCACAGGATTCCGCGTGGCCATCCTAGCCACCGATCTCTTCGAAGAATCCGAACTCATCGAGCCCCGTAAAGCACTCGATGAGGAGGGAGCTACGACCGTTGTCATCGCTCCTCACGCCGGAGAAATCCAAGCCGTCCATCACGACAAGAAAACCCAGAAAGTCAAAGTTGACCAGACCCTGACCGATGCCGATCCCGAGCAGTTTGACGCGATTCTAATTCCGGGAGGAGCTAAGAACGTTGATGCCCTACGCAAAGAGCCGCTGGCGCTGGAGTTTGTCCGCCATATGGACCAGACTCACCGCCCCATCGCCGTCATCTGCCACGGCCCCTGGCTGCTGGCCGCCGCGCATCTGGTCAAGGGGCGCCACATGACCAGCCTACAAAGCCATTCAGGACGAGATGCGCAAAGCCGGAGCCTTCTGTAATGACAGGGAAGTGGTGCGCGACGGCAACTGGGTTTCCAGCCGTCAGCCCTCCGACATTCCGCATTTTAATGAGGCATGCTGAACCTATTCATCGAGCATCAAGCCCGTTCCCGCATCGCCGCCTGATCCTCGAATTCCACGATTGCAGGCCCGATCGCCGAACTTCCGGATTCCCGATCGCCGCACGGAATGATTGATGCAGAGTGCCGGACTCGAACTCCACCGCACAGGCAGCAGGGAAGCGTCCTCGGCCGGTTCGCTTCCCCCCGCGCCCGCCAGTTCGCAATCGAGCGTCGGCCCCCGCAGCTTTGCCGTTCCTCTTCTGCTACCATAAACATTGGCATGCCTGTGACGATTCCCATGTTCACCCTGCGCGACTACGACAAGCGCGACTTCGAGTTACTCTTCAAACTCGATCGTCTCTGCTTTGATCCCGGCATCGCCTATAGCCGTCCTGAACTCGCCAGCTTCATCGAACAGCGCCGCGCCTACACCGTGGTTGCCGAATGGAACAACGCCGACGAGAGCGTAGCCGACGGGAACGAGCCTGCCCCGGACGCAGAGGCGAATCAGACCGCCGTGCATGATTCCGCTGCGCTTGATCCAACGCCGGGTGCAACCCCTTCTTCCCATGGCAAGCCACGCCCTCCGCGCCGCCCCATTGCCGGCTTCATCACCTTCCATTACATGCGTCAGGGATACGGCCACGTCATCACCATCGACGTGCATCCCGACGCCCGCCGTCATCGCCTCGGCACTATGCTCCTCGACGCTGTCTGCGAGCGGCTGCGCAAGATGACAGCATTCATGGTGGTGCTCGAGGTCGCCGCCAACAACCACTCCGCCCTCGCCTTTTATGACAAGCACGGCTTCAAGCGCGTAAAAGTTCTGGAGCGCTATTACAACCGCGATGTCGATGGCATCTTCATGACGAAGCGCCTCTAGCTTTGTTGTATGGACCACAAGCAAAGCCGTGCCAGGGTTCGCGCTGATGCTTTTGTCGGCGTCAACTTGGGAATTAGTGTCCCCACCCCGCAGCACTTCGCAGTTGTTGTTGATCGCACTCTCCAGTTCTTACGCTTTTCCTCGTCTCCCGAAGACATGGCGAACTCCTGCCACCGCCAACAGAGTCACCGCCAGAGCACTCACCCCATTCCATTGCCAGCGCGCCCAGGCAGCTGTAGACAGCGCCGAGCCTGCCGCCCCGCCGAGAAAATAAACGATCATATAAATGGTATTCACCCGGCTGCGTGCGCCCTCCACCAAGCTGAAGATCCGCGTCTGATTGCCAATCTGCAACGTCTGTTGTCCAATGTCGAGGACGATGACTCCCACCACCAATCCCGTCATGTAATAGCCCGCGGCCCAGAGCACCACGTACCCGGCGGTCACCATTCCCAGCCCCAACCCAACCACCCACCGCGCTCCTTTGCGGTCGGCATGGCGGCCGGCGAACGTTGCGGCCAGGGCCCCGGCTGCGCCAATCACGCCGAAGCTGCCCGCCACTCCGGCTCCCATTCTGTAATGCGGAGTTCCCAGCAGGAACGTCAGGTTCGTCCAAAACGAGGAGAACGCAGCAAACGCCAGAAAGCCCACGGCGGCAGCCTCGCGCAGCACCGGTTGCTCCGCCGCCAGCCTCAGCAGCGAGCGCAGCGCTTCCTTATAACTCACTGCCTTTACCGGAGGCAGCTCCGGAAGTCTCCACCTCAACAGCGGCACGAACATCGCCGTAGCTCCGGCCGTCAGCAGAAAGACCGCGCGCCATCCCAGCAGTGACGCTATCCAGCCACTTACCGCGCGTCCCAGCAGGACTCCCAGCAGCAGCCCGGCCATCACGGTTCCAATCGCGCGCCCGCTCTCGCCCCGCTTCACCAGTTCGGGGGCGATCGGCACCAGCACATGGGTCACCGAGGCGGCCATGCCCATGGCAATGCTGGCTGCCACCAGTGTCCACAGCGATGGCGCCAGTCCCGCCCCCAGCAGCGCCGCCGAGACGGCTGCAAACATCTTCACCGTCAATCCGCGCCGCTCCGTCACGTCGCCCAGCGGCACAAACAGCAGAATCCCCGCTGCATAGCCCATCTGCGTCGCCACCGCAACCAGACCTGCCTGGCGCGATGTGCAATGGAAGGTCCGGCTTATCTCCAGCAGAAGCGGCTGGTTATAGTAGATCGTTGCAACGCTCGCCCCGCTGGCCATCCCGAGGAATGGCAGCAGGCCGCTATGCTTGGGAGTCGTCATCTGTATATGGTCCGTACCGGTATGAGGCAAGAAGCATCTGCGAGTGTATCAGTTGGCTTGCGCGCAACGGCCAACGCCGTCAGAGAGGATTGCCGAGCCGCGGACCAATATCGGTGCTATGGTTTCCATGATGCGGAATTCATTGCGCGCAATCCTCATTCTCTGCGCCAGTCTCTTCGTCCTGGTCGGCGCAGCTATGGCAGAAGAGACAGCCATACCAGACGAGGTGGCGGCCGCCGCGGCAGCCAACGATCCGACCGGCGCCCATTGGGCCGCCTGGACTCTTCATCAGATGTCGCTGGAAGAGAAGGTCGGCCAGATGTTCATGGTCTGGGCCAAGGTCGATTTCAAGAACTTCAGTGGCCCGGACTACCTCCAACTGCGCGATGAGATGAGGAAATACCACCTCGGAGCCTTCGGCATCACCGCTCCCATGGATGGCAACCTCTTGCTCAAGGCAAGTCCGCTCGACGCAGCTGCGCTCACCAATCAGTTGCAGCGCGACAGCGATCTGCCTCTATTTTTTGCCGCCGACTTTGAGCGCGGCCTGCCCATGCGATTCCACGGCGGCACCGTCTTCCCCCATGCCATGGCGGTTGGAGCCAGCGGCAACCCCGCCTACGCCTACCAGTTCGGACGCATCACCGCCGTCGAGGCGCGCGCCATCGGCGTGCACTGGAACTTCTACCCCGACGCCGACGTGAACTCCAATCCCGACAATCCCATCATCAACACCCGTGCCTTTGGAGAAGATCCCAAGCAAGTCAGCGAACTGGTCGCGGCCTTCATCCAGGGAGTGCATGACGGCCACGGCATGGCCACCGCCAAGCATTTCCCCGGCCACGGAGACACTGCCACCGACTCCCATCTTTCGCTATCCCGCATCAACGCCACTCGCCAGCGCCTCGATCAGGTCGAACTCCCGCCCTTCCGTGCCGCAATCGCCGCCGGCGTCGATGCGGTGATGGTGGGCCATCTCCTGGTGCCGTCGCTGGAGCCCGATCCCCTTCGCGCCGCCACTCTTTCCTATAACATCAGCACCCGTCTGCTCCAGGATGAGCTCGGCTTCCGGGGCATTGTCATCACCGATGCAATGGACATGAACGGCGTCACCCGCATCTTCGGCGGCAACACCCCGCACAGCGCGGGCCGAGCAGCCGTCGAGGCCATCAAGGCTGGAGCCGACTACATACTCATCCCCGGAGACCTCGACGGCGCATACAACGGAGTTCTCGAGGCGGCCAAAAGCGGGGAGATTCCCGAGAGCCGCATCGACGAATCAGCCCTCAAGATCCTGCGCGCCAAGGCCGCCCTGGGTCTGCACAAAAGCCGCTTCGTCGATCTCAACGCCGTCAACCAAGTCGTCGCACGCCCCGAAAACGTGGCTCTCGCCCAGCAGATCGCCGATGACGCTGTCACCGTTGTCCGCGAGAATCGAAAATTGTTGCCGTTTCCGCGCAGTGCCGCTGTCGCCTCGCAGTTCACCTATCGCTCCGCCCCGGTCGCCGGAAACAATCTCCTGGTGCTAGTCTTCACCGAGGATTCCCGCAGCGAAAACGGACGCGCTCTGGTGCGTAAAGTTCGCGAGCATGTGCCCGACGCCCGCGTCATCTACGTAGACGACGCCCTCGCCCCGGCGCTTGCTCCGCACGTGCTGGAGGCTGCTGCCGTTGCCAAGCGCATCATCGCAGCGGTTTACGTCATACCATCGGCCGGTCGCGTTGTCGCTGGCGATTCCGGCTCACCGGCGCTGGAGCGTGGACCCTCGATGGTGTTGGCCAACGTCCTCAAGGCCGCCAATGACAAAACCGTCGTCCTGGCCCTCGGGAACCCCTACCTGATCGTCCAATATCCCGCCATCCAGAACTACGTCTGCACATTCTCCAACGCCCCGGTCTCCGAGCAGAGCGCGGTCAAATTCCTCTTCGGAGAAATCCCCGCCCTCGGCCACCTCCCGATCACCATCCCGGGCATCGCCAACCGTGAGCCACTGCCGTCAACCGCCAATCCCATCCCCTAGCGTCCAAGCTGGGAAGCGATGCGCTCATCCGCTAACGCTTCATGCCAAGCATCGAAGCGGCTGGCGAGTGCGCCTCCGCCTCCTCCTCGCGCAGATGCCGGCCAAGCTGGAACTGCATTCCGAAGTATCCAATGAACTGGGACTGTCCGCTGCTGGGTGGACTGAAACTGCGGCCAGCCATGAAGATGAAGAGTGCGTTCGGGTTCAGTCGGTAGCGGCCCCCCAAGTCGAAAGTATTGTCGCGCCCGCCTACCGGAGTGCTATTGCTGTAAACCTCGCCCAGCACTTCCAACCGCCGGGTCGCTTGATGACCCAACGCCAGACCGCTGATCCAGTAACCCTGTTGCTGCGTGAACCAGTGGCCCACCTCCAGGTCTACATCGACCGGCCCGACTTTTTTCGTGACTTCCAGCGGCAGCAGGAACAGAGGTCCGTTGTATACCAGCCCGCGCCGCACCGAGTTAGAGGTGTTGTTAACTTCAAGTTGTGGGTAGGTGCTAATGTTCAGGTCGAGCTTTTCGTCCTGAAAGAAGCGAATCTTAACTCCGAGCTTGGAGTCGCCCGGACCCGAGATCAACGGGCTGTTGCCGATGCCGGCGTAGATGTATGGCATCTCGTACTTGAGCTGGATTCGGTCGCCCCAGCCGTAATTCATGTCGAGTAAAGGTGTCTCGTAGTAGTTGTAGCCGGATTGCCGGTCGATGGTGTAGCCGACATTTATCTCCCAGTTATTTCGCCCCGGCGTGCCCGGATCGTCGGTCAGCAAAGGTGGTCCGCCTTGGGCAAACAACGAAAAAGGAGCAAGAAACAGCAGCACCAACAAGCAGAAACACGATTCCAAACGCAAGCGGCGAAAACGCCAGCCCATGTCAACTGGGACTTCCTTCTTTCCGGTAAAAATGGCAACCATCCCCAATGCAATTCTCCTCTTCGCAACTCTCGTGAATCATTCTACGTCGTCGGGTGCGAATCTCATGCGACTCACTCCGCAACTGCTTGCTGCAAGGCCCGGCGGGCTTGGATTTTACTGTGGCTAACACAGGCACGGGCGGCTGTCTGCGCGTCAAACCGCGAAAATTGGGGCTGGCTCTGGGGTGACCAAAACTCTCTCTAGCGGCTTGCGTTTAGTGCGAGTGGTGATGATCCCTTGAGAGACGTGTGTGAAAGGCGAACTTGCGGTAAAGACATATGGCGACGACCTGAAGACGTTGGAAGACAAAGCTACTGAAATCAGCAGGTCATACACCAGGTCTGGCATACAGGACCTGGGAGTGTTCCGCGTGCTCGGCCAGCCGAACCTGAACATCACGGTGGATCGCCAGTCGCGAGGACGCCTGGATTCGAGAACTCGCCGCCCGTTTCCTCAACTTCGTGGAACAGGCCCCGCGCCGAGGTGGAGTGACCGCAATGCGTGACCTTGCGTCGAAGCCCGTACATGGGCGAGTGCGGGCCACGAGCTGCGTGCTCCAACCCCCGGCTGCAGCTTTCGCATTCGAGCCACTCTTTACATTCGGTTACCGCTGGCGTGACGAAACCCGTTTAGGCTAACCAATACCAAAACAAGCGGTCAGCTTCGTTTCTATCCGATGAATAGGGGATCGTCATTTGCCGGCTTGGTTCCCTGACTAGCGCAAATAGCGCCAATAGTACACACCATCAACCCCACCAGAAAGAAAGCTACTAACGTATTTTTATTCATCAGGCTATTCCTTTGATTGTAGTTTCGCAGATCCATTGTTGCCTGGACGCCGTTACACTTGCTGTGCTCTAGAGCGGTCGGGATGAGCGTGCTCTGCTGGCCAGCACTAAACCTCATCAATGAAATAGATACGGCGAGCTGACGCAATACTGCAAAACGTACCGCAGTGCAGCATAAAATTATGTCCCCTCTGGGGTTCTGTGTCAAGCGGATGGGAAGTGAGAAGCATGCGCACGCTCCAAGATGTTAGATCTACGGCGCCACGGTCTACCGACTGAACCAGTTGAGCTTCGAGCGTGGTGCGGCAGAGCACAAACAGCGATTCGCGCTCCGATTCTTCTTCAGGCTCCGATACGTGAATCATCTGGGAGAGGCAAAACTGCTCTGCCAATCCCCGGCTACCTCTTACTCGTTTGCTATGTCACCTATCGAAACTTTTTATACCGTGAATTTTGTTTTGATTTGTCGCTGCTGCTTTCTGCCATTAACCTATTAGCTGTATCGCAAAATAAATCCGAGCCTCGCCCCAACCCCATTCGAGGAGATTCATGTCAACCGAACTACGCAACTTTTTGATGCTTCCCTACGATGAACTTGAAGAGCTTAATCTGCATGCCAAGGAACAGCGGAAGAACCGTGTTGCCGCTGACAAGATTAAGGAAGAACGGCTGAAGTACCTTACCGACGAAAAGCGCATCAAGGCCGTGACCGTGATGTTCAGCGACTTGGAAGGCCGCCTGCACCTGCTCGACTACGACAAGAAGTTCCTGGTGAGCAGCTATGACAACCTCACCTTCGACGGCTCGTCGATTCGCGGCTTTACGGCACAGCACGAAAGCGATCTGCGCCTTGGTCTGGACTGGTCGGCATTCTACTGGGTGCCCTCGGATGTCTTCGGCACCGGCAAAGTCATGGTGTTCGGCGAAGTTATCGACAAGCACGGCAAGGCGTTCACCGGCGACATTCGCGGTGTGCTGAAGGGCTACGCCGACGAGCAGTTCAAGTCGAACGGCTACACACTGAACGCGGCGAATGAAATTGAAGGCTTCTTGTTCGCCGGCAGAGAGGCCGAGCAAGACTACTACAGAACCGGAAAGTTCGACTATGTGGACGGCGGCGGCTACTACCACTCGCTGCCCGGCGATCCGCTGCGGACCTTCATCGACACGGCCGCGGAAGTGCAGCGCGCCATGGGCTTCCAGAACGAGAAGGATCACCCGGAAGTTGCGCCTTCGCAGTTTGAAATCAACTACAACTACGGCGATGCGGTTGCGGCAGCCGACCAGATCCAGCTCTATAAGCTGATCTGCCGTCAGGTTGCCAACAACATGGGATACACCGCGAGCTTCCTGCCCAAGCCGGTGGTCGGCGTCAACGGCAGCGGCATGCACACCAACGTTTCGGTGAGCAAGGGCGGCAAGAACCTGTTCTGGGACCCCAAGGGCCTGGAGAAGGTCAGCTCGTTCGCATGGGAGTTTGTCGACCGCATCCTGACGGCGGGCAACGATATTTGCCTGCTGCTCAACCCGAGCGTGAATGCCTATCGCAGACTGGACCCGCACTTTGAAGCGCCGAATCAACTGAAGGCCTCGGCGATCGATCGCGGTTCGATGGTACGCATCCCGATCGGCAACGAGCGGAGCGCGCGTATCGAAGTCCGCGCCGTGGCACCGGACGCGAATCCGTACCTGGTATTGCACTCGGTCTTCAAGACCGGCATCGACGGCCAGATTGCCAAGATTGAAAACCTGCGCCAGGCACACCGCTATCTGCCGGACAACATCTACTCGGCACTGGACCTGTTCCGTAACTCGGAGTGGACCGGCAAGCTGCTTGGAGACGACGTGAAGGAGCGCTACGCCGAATTGAAACAGAATTCAGCCGACCGCTGCCCGCGCCTGCTGGGGTCGCTCATCAAGGCTCCAGAAATCCAATACCACCACGCGGTTTACAACCAGTACCTGTGGAACCAGTTCTAAATCTTGTTGCAGAAGGCAGGAAGGCCCTGGCGCAATGCCAGGGCCTTTCACTTGCGTGAAAAGGGATGCCGCGAAACGAGAACAGAATCGCAAAGATCAAGGCTGGGATCGGCGCAGGCGGCTCGAAGAACAGAGCGCTTCGCAGCGATGAAGCTGAGTCTTTCCTCGCGCTCGTCCGTACTAACCTCATCTTCTCCCGGTCTTCACATGACTGGAACTCTGCATGACCAGAATTGTTGCCATACCCATGCTGATTGATAGCAACCATAAATAATTTAGATTTCCGGTGTAACTAGTATGTGGGTTAGGTTACTCTGAGCTGGTTTTTCCGGTGAATAGACGCACGGGAACGAATAAGAGATTGGGAAAGTCTAAGGGCACAGGATCGCGCGTCGTGAGCATTTGTTTATTGGAATAATAACGAGTACCTGGAACGGACTGATGACGGAAAATAGCCCGGAGGCTCAGACTTAATAAGAATCGCTCTCATGTAGATAGGAATGAGGACATGCCAGATTTCGAGAATCGAGCGCGAATGACTTTGGAGGAAGCCGAGGAACGCGTGAGGAATTCGCCATTAGGGCCAACCCGCCACATTGTCGCCAATGAGGACGGTTCGTTCTCGATCGTAGGGCACATAACTCCTTCCGAGTCCAAGAAATTGGAAGAAGCTTTATATGACACGGTTGTAGTGGCCGCGATCAGAGCAAGAACCATACCCGGTAGTTTTCTGCATCTTGTGAGGACAGCAGCAGCTGAACCCATCACTTTACGGAAGTTGATCCACCAGCTCATCGCCAAGTATCGACCGCCCCGTAGTAAGAAAGACCCCGGGATGGTAATACGGGTACGCGCCCGTGACGCCTACAAGATGGGATATCTGCGGCGAGTGAATTAGCTCCGCATTGCAGTAATTGCCCCTCTGATGCATCCAATGCCGCCCAGTCCCACAGCTGATGTCGGGTTGGCGCGCAGATGCTTCGAGCTTTCTAGGAAGTGATTGAACGCGAATGGGCAACGCAACCGGGGAGATTGCTTGATGCGGTCAGCGGGCCTACGCACGATTGTTCCATCAAACGAAGCTGTTCTTCAGTGCAGCCTGTAAGGTCGCCCGCGATACATCCCCACGGCTTCGACATTTTTTATGCGGATGAGCTGGACGCTCACATTATCCCCACCATCGCTCTGGTTCGCTATCGTGATCAGTTGCTGCGCGGCGTCTTGCAGACTTGCGCTCGATGCGGCGATGCGCGCGATTTTATCCCCCGGCACCGCTCCGTGCAGCCCGTCGGAGCAAAGCAGCAGCAAATCATCGGGCTGCACGTTGTGCTCACTGACTTCCGGCGCCACGAAAAGATTGTTGCCGATCGAACGGCTTAGAACATTTCGCGCCAAAGCTTTTTGGGCCTCGGAATTGGTAAAGAGACCGAGGCGACGCTGCTCATTGATCACGGTATGATCCCGCGTCAGCAAGTGCGGCCGTCCGCGCCGGATCAGATAACAGCGTGAATCGCCCACATGGGCGATCGTTGCACGATCAAAGCGCAACGCGCATGCCACGAGGGTGGTGGCCATCCCACCGTGAGCTGCCTCATAGACCTTTGTGTTGGCGGCTTGAATTGCCCGCGCTAGCAGGGCGGAGTTAGTCTCTCCCTGAGGCGCTCTGGCGTGCTCAGCTAATACGGTTTCCACTGTCAATCGCGAGGCGACTTCGCCGCGCTCCTGGCCGCCGACGCCATCGGCAAGTGTGAAGATCCAGCCGCGGTTGCGGGCCTGTTGCGGACTTGAAGGAAGCGCGTGTCCGATGAAGTCTTCGTTATGTTCACGGACGGGGCCGCAGTCGCTGATCTCAGCGAAGTCAATGTCCAGCATAGCCGATATCGAATCCAGTTCCTCTGGCTGAGGGATCGCGGCGTTCACCCGGTAACGCGGCACAATGAATCCTCCTTCTGAATAAGATGCAGGCGGGCTGCGAACCCGCCTGCGCGTGAGTTACACATTCGCACTCTGGTGCTAGCTGCGGCTTTGGATCAGCGTCGTCCTTCCGGTACTGCGAGAGGACGTAATGAAGTAAATCCCCCCGTAAATTGCCCATACCAGCGCAATTCCAAGTGCCAGCAGCGGTTCAGCCTTGGTGCCGATGCCGAGGAACGGGCCTACAAGGTAAGTCACCATGCAAGCTATGTTGGCAAGCAGTCCAAAGACTGGAATGAAGAAATGGCGCAATGGGCTAAACTTCGGATGCTTGTGATAACACACCATGCAGGTGAAGCAACTCAGGGCGTAGAGCAGGAACGTACCGAAGTTGGAGGCGAGCGTAATCGTCAGCAAAGAATTCGGCATCGCCGCCATTTTGTCATGGGTGGTGTAGCCGAAGCTCGACCAGAATCCATGCGGTATTGCTGCAATCACCGAATCAGCCGGAGCGCCAGCATTGCCGAAGGGCATGATCACCGCGATGCAACCGATAACAGCGGAGATGGTAGCCAAGGTCCAGATGGCGCGGTGTGGGGTGAGATTGTCGCCATGCAGCAGACCAAAGTGCTCGGGAACCTCACGATCCTTGCCCATCGCGTACGTAACGCGCGCGCCGGTGTTCATGCAGGAGAGAGTGGTTCCGATGATGGCCAGGAAAACCGTGAAGGCTTCCACCAGCATGAAGATGCGTCCGCCGCCCGCCCCGAAGAGCGAGTCGCCCACGATGATCATCATGTCACCGATGGGAGCCGCCGATCCCGACGCGCTTTGCATCGTGTAACCACTATTGAGAAAGTAGTTTGCGGCGAAATACTCGAAGAGGTAACAGAACGCGCCTTGCACCAGAAGCGAGGTGATTACGGCTATCGGTACATCGCGCTTCGCATTCTTCGCCTCACCGCCCATCGAAGTTACGGATTCAAAACCCACCAGAATCAGAATGGCGACCGTGGCTTGCAGGAACATCCAACTGCCTTTATGCGGACTCACTACTGATTTGGCGCTGTCATGGGAAAGGAAGTTGCCCTGTGCATCGGCCGCCGGATAGGTGACGAGGAAAGGAACAGGCTTGCCCGCCGCGTCCAGCTTCGGCTGCGGCACTTGGGCGGCGTCGCGAACGACGGTATCGGTGACCGTGCCATCGGCGGCCTTCGTCGGCGTGGTCGCAAACTCGTAAGTGTAGGAAGCGCCCGAGGTGGAATCGAACTGGCGGCCCTGGCTGCCAGCAGGATGGTTGGCGCGATAGCCGAGAGCCATCACCGCGAAAACAATCAGCGCCGAAATCTGAATAACGTTGATGGCGACGTTCACCGCCGTGGAGCCATTCACGCCGCGGTAAGCGATGTAGGCAACCGCGAAGGAGAAGAGGACAGCAACAAGCATCATGAATGCAGGTCCAGGATTGGAGGCGCTCATGAAGTTGGGCCAAATGGTGCCGACCAAGATATCCGCAGAGGATTCCCATGACGCCGACCATCACGCCGGGGTAGATCCAGTAGTAAAGATGCGAGCCCCAGCCCACGATGAACTTCGAGAGGCGAGCATACTTCCAGGCCTTATCGTGGTTCAAGAACGACTGTTCGGCAAAGTAGTAGGAACTTCCCGTGCCGGGATACAGTTTTGCCATTTCCGCGTAACAGACGGCGGTCGCCAGACAGAGCAACAAGGCGAGCACAATACCAGCCCACATTGCAGGGCCGGTTGTGCCGGTCGTTGCCTGAATGTAGAAGGTGAGCCACAGGAACGCACCGGGAGCGATGAGTGCCATGGCATTCATCGTCAGGCCGGTCAGCCCCAGAGTTTTCTGCATTTCAACGGATCTTACAGTTTCGTCGGCCATCCGAATCTCCTCGTCATAAGTGGCTCTTGGGGTTGACGTCTGTGGTTGCACACCGGCCGGAAACTTCCGGCCGGTGTGCAACCTTCATGGTGCGAACTGGCGGCCCCAGGGCTCGCCGCCTTTTTCTGTCTTACTGAGCGGGTTCGAGCACAAATACTACGCCAGCATCGATCGTCGTCTGCCCCTTCACGAAGGACGGGGTCCCGCGCTGGAAGAAGTCCTGATTCGAATCGTCGTGCCGGTACTCAAGACGGGAGACCAGATGGCCGGCGAACTTGCGTTCGATGGTTCCAGTGAACTCGTTGAGGTGGTTGTGAACCGCGCCAGTCGCTAAGCCATCATGATCGTTAAAGTATTCGTAGCGTGCGGCAACGGCCACCTTTGGGTTAAATGCGTACTTTGCGTACGCGGCTATGCCTGCGTAGTCCGCGGCTTTGCCAGTGGATACGAATTTTTCTTGGTGATCGTAGTCAAGGTTGGCCTGCAAAGAAAGCTTTGCGTTGGGATTGTAAGCTAGCACGGTATCCGAGAGATGATTCCAATTCGCGTTGTTACCGGCAAAGCCTGGGCCGCCCGGACCACCCATATAGGTCTCGGTTAGAGTGACCTTCTTGGTTGCATTCCATGCGATGCTGGCGCCGCCGGTCTTGCCGGAGGTGGCGGCTACGAACATTGTTCCAGCCATTGTTTGCAAATCCGGTGATCGACCACTTGTCATTGAAGGTGTACTTGGCGCGGGCCCCAAAGTGGTAGTAGGGGATTGCATAGTAGAACAGCAAGCTGCGCGAGTAGTTCCAGTTCTGGTTGGTCTCAATCACCTCTGCGCCCGCCGGAGTAACATATTTACCGAAGTCGAGCTGCAGTCCCTTGCCGAGGGGAGCCAAGTAGGAGAGGTATCCTTCCTTTAGGTACTGCGTCGAGGAGTTGCTGCCGTCATTCGGACTTGCGTTGTTGACTGCAGTCATTGCCTGGCCAAATCCCAGTGCCACGCGGAAGCCGAGCGGGGTGGTCTTATCGACGGGCTTGTCCAACTGAAGTTCGACCAGGTTCAGTCCGAAGCGGTCACTGAAGGGTGTGAATGGCTCCGTGGCAGTGTTGCCAGAGGGGTGGTTGGCGTTGTACCCGTAATAGATATCAGCTAATCCGGTAAGATTCACACCACCGAGAACGCTGGTGATTCCGGCCAGCGGATTCGGAGCAGGCGCCGGTGTTGCTTCAGTTGCTGCGGCGGGAGCAGGGGCAGCCGCAGGAGCAGCGGCGCTAGAAGTCTGGGCCACAAGTCCAGCAGGAATTGTGCACGCGACGAATGCAAGTCCGAGGGCAATCTTACAGAGGCGATCCATTTGCACTATGTTTCTCCTAAATTTAATCTCAATTGCGCAAAATCTGTGTTGAACTATTTGTCGTTTGTTTGCTCGTTGGCCGATATTATTCGGGGTTGCTCCTCAATGCCAATTCGTTTTATTTATCGCTCCGATAACGGAATGTTCTATGCGGGTATTCCTCGAGGGGAATGGACCAATACAGATGCGTGTATCATTACGCATTCCTCTGAATAGACAGCCGATAGTCGTTTAAACATTGGTACTTACGTCATTCTTGAGCATTGCCGCGGCGAGCGAAAGCCGGCAGAACGGGATGAGGCCATAAAGATGATGTATGGGACCTATCATTTTTTTAAAGCGCGTTGCCGTGTCTTTGTCTCCGTGGTCATGTTTCTTTCACCCCGGCGGTTGAGTGCCGACCAGCGTGCTTGATCTGTCCGAATACCGGTTCCATCTTTGCTATTCGCTCTGCGTAAACCTGGTCCGCCTTGGTCTATAGCTTCCGCCTGCATGCAACTAGCGTTGCGCCCTTTTGGGCGGCGCCGCATTCCCACTAGAGCCGACGTCTCTCTACAGGGGTATGTTTCTGCACTGCAGAACTATCACTGCAGAACTATCATTTGAGCAATTTAGAAAACCTTATGGAACGTTTTAGTTATCGTTTAGTTTCTGTGACATCCAACCCGTTAGATTGATTGCTATCGCGTGGCCCGATAGCAGTGCGGAAGGCCCGGGTGGGAGTAAAGCCGCTCTGGTTGCGAGACGTCCCGCGCACATTGATCCAACCTAGGCCACACGCTCCGAAAGAAGCGTGCATGAAAGGATAGTATGCCGAACAAAACAGTCAAGAATCTGACCATAGTCGTGGCAGTTGTCGTGTTAGCCTCAGCGTTCGCAATGGCGCAGTCAGCGCCGTCGCAAGTTCCGATAAACCTGACGGGAACGGTGACCTGCGAGGGACGAATCACGCACCTCTATACATGCCAAAGGAATCAGACGCAACAAACCTGCACTCTGGCCTGCGTGGAGCAGGGGTCGCAATTTGTGTTGCTGGTCGGCGACAAACCGTATCTGCTTGAAGGCGACAGCCACGAGCTGGAAGCCTTTGCTGGCGGAAAAGCGACTGTGACCGGAGTCGCCATGAACGGCCAAATTGAGGTGCAGACAGCCTCAAATGCGAAGCACGAGATGAACGACGTCCTAGCTGGGAGACCAGATGCCATGGCGAGCCCTTCGCACTGAGTTACTACCGAGTGGCTTCCTTGCATAGCGGAGCTGGCTTCAAGACAAACAGGACTGGTTAAGCCGGCCCTGTTTGTCTTGAAGGCGAATCGTGAAGGAGAACAGGAATGGAAAGGGGCATATCCACAATCTGGCAGGGGTTAGTCGACAAATTGGAGAAACGTGGACACTCCGAACATGACATTCTTCGGGTTGTTGACGCTCAGGGCGATGTTCTCGCTGATAAGATCGCCGACGCCATAGCGGGTACGGCACGTAAGCCGGGCGAAGTGTTCCCACTAGCGGTAAACTATGACCTCCCGTTTGCAGAGGCGGTAGACGCTGGAAAATATCAGGGAGTGCATTCCTCTATAACGAGCCATAATTTTCCGTCAAAAAGGTACGGCCGGGCACAGTCGGAAATTATTCTTGTCCGATACGGCCGCCGCATGACATCCGAAGAGGTTCTCAGTGAACTCGACATGGAAGGCTTGAGGGCCGCTGAGCTCCCTGAGCTTCTCGCATTTGGGGCAGAGTACCCCGAAGTGCAGCGCCAGTTTTGCGTCATTGGCCTTGGGTCTGTGTGGACGGACCGAAAAGGCTATCGAAACGCTCCCTGCTTGTATGAGGCTTCCGAGGCACGTTACCTCGACCTCCATTGGTGGGATGACGGATGGTATTCATACAGCCGCTTTGCGGCAATCTGCAAGTAAAACGGCGGCATGACGTTCGGATGCGTCAAGCGTAAGAAGTCTTGCATTGCCGACCGAATAGACCTCGTAACAAAACGAACACTTTGGGGTGAGTCAATACGGGAACGGTCTTGTTTCCCTTACTGTGGCGGCATCTTAGCAGATCGAATAGGCTTCCAAAGGCATAAAGGGTAACTCTCGTGCACAAACAAAATTCGAGCCAGAACTTGATGAAGCAACAATTGTCCATCGCCCCGAAGAAGAGAACACTTCATTAGGCAATGCGGTTGGCCTGAATGTATTCACGAATGCCCTCTAGGAGAAGAATTGCATGAAAGAGTTATGGTATAAGGCTGTAACGATTGCGGTCTCCCCTCTAGTTCTTGCGCTAGCGTTCTTCTTTATTCAGACCCAAACCATTTGTGCCCAAACACCGGCGCCACCGGATGCAGAAGCAATTGCAAAAGAGCTTGCTGCGATGGAGGCCCGCATCGCGACGCTGAAGGCGGCACTGGCGGCCGGAGTCGCCGCACCAGACGCGCAAGTGGTTCCCCAGGTCGCGCCTGAAAAGCCCGCAAAGATCGATCCCTTCTCGGATTGGGACTGGACCTGGCTCAACGGCAACCCACGCAATAAAGACGTAGCGTTTGATTCGAAATTCTTCACGCCGGAAATCAGAGCCGATATTACCTATACGTACGACTTCAACAAGCCCACAGACGACTCGATGGGTGGTTCGAGCGAACTGTTTCGATCCAACGAAATCCAGTTGGAGCAACTCGGCCTCGGCGGAGACTTCCACCTCGACAACGTTCGTGCCAGATTCATGACCCAGTTTGGAGCCTATTCTACGGCAACTATACGCAACGACCCTAGCCCGGCAAAAGGTCAATGGAATCTCGGAGACGCCAACCGCTACCTATCGGAGGCCTACGGTGGATACCACCTCAAAGTGCTGCACGGGATCAACCTCGACGCCGGAATCTTCATGTCCTACGTTGGCCTGTTCAGTTATTACAATTTTGATAACTGGGCCTATCAGCCCTCATATGTCTCGTCTAACACGCCGTGGTTTTTCGAAGGAATACGGGTGCAGATATTCCCCACGGCCCATTTGAAAATCGAGCCTTGGTTTATCAACGGGTGGCAGTCGTATGGTTCGTCTAACTCAAGAAAGGGTCTAGGTGGGCAGATCAAGTGGACTCCGAAACCATGGATGAATATCATCAGCAATGAATATAGTTTGGGCCATGACGACCTGTACATTCCCAACCGAGGCCGCATTCACACCGACAACAGCATCGAGATCAAGTACTATGACAAACCGGCAAACTTCCTCGACAAGATGGCGTTCTCCTTTACCGGCGATTTAGGTTGCGAGTTTGGTGCCGGCGTAAGTTGCCACGGCAATTCCGCAGGCGGTCCTAAACAGAGTTTTGTCGGCTACATGCTCTACAACCGGACCTGGTTTAAGAAAGACAAGTTCGGCCTGACGATCGGCGGCGGCCAAATCAACAACCCAGGGCGCTATCTGGTGCTGGTCCCGCCGATCAATGGAGAGACTGCCGCCTCAGCCGCGCTGAACTCGCCGTACTTCACTTTCAATCCCGGCGATCCGTTTAAAGCTTGGGATAGTTCGATCACATTTGATTACATGCCAAGACAGTGGCTTACTTTCCGCACGGAGTACGATTACCGCCATACGAATGTGGCATATTGGTCCGGTCATGGGGGAGTTACGCCACCTCCTTTCTTAGGCGGCACACCTGGTACTAACAATGGTTCTCCGCAACTCTTTACCTGCAATGACGGTACCTCTGTGGGTACCATCGGCGAAGACAATCCTGCAAACTATGCTTTGGGACAGACGTTATGCGGCGGATCGACTGGACATGGAGGTCTTTGGATGCCGGACCTTCGGAAGAGTGAAGCTCTGATCGACGTCGACCTAATGGTTAAATTCTAGCCTTTGGCACACGTGGGAATTCGACGATGGCTGATATTGGCTGCGGCGTCATTGCAGCGTTGTTCGCGACCCGCGGGAGTGCAGAAACGGCTGCACGAGGACATAGCGTTTCGCATTCGGGGCGATGGAATCTCATCGCCCCGAATGCGATGACCTGAACGCGAATCTTCCGGAGCACGCTGTGTGACTAGTTTTAAAGCCATCGATTGGGGGGAATGATAACTCGAACTACATCTTCCTGGAGCAAGTTGACCCAACCATAACCAACTCCAAAAACCTTTCCTCGATAGCCGATGCTCTCGGCCACTTGCATGAAGTCCATGCCGTCACGCTGGCCGGACCGAAGTCAAGGAGCACCAGGTCAACTTTGTTCGTTTGCAGGAACTCACTTGCTTCATCAATCGCGGCGCAACCACCTACAACTCTTAGTCCAGATTCACTGTCGAGGAAGCGGCCCACGCTTTCGCGAAACAGAGCGTGATCATCGACAAGAAGAACGTTCGCCTGGTCTTCAGGCATTCGCAACCTCCTCCAGATGGCGCACTCTTTCCAACACCACAGCAAAACAACAGCCGTGGTCTCTGTGTTCATACACAAGATCGCCGCCAAAGCTCTTGACCAAGGCCCGCGAGACGTACAGACCCAATCCGGTGGCTTTCGCATCGCTCTGAAACGGCCGGAAAAGATTCTGGGAATTAACGATCCCAACGCCGGTGTCCTCGAATCGTACGATGACCGAGTCTTCGCGAACTGACGTACTGATGGTCAGGCGTTTAGTCTCAACGTTCTCCATGGCGCGAATACTGTTCTTGGAAAGATTCAGGAAAACCTGCATCAGACCATAGCGATCGGCCCAGATTAGAGGAACTTGCCCGGTTTCCTCCCAATGCATCGAAATTTCTTGTTCGTGGCCAACCGTCCCAATGAGTACGCGCAGTTCATCCAGCACGGACGTTAATTCGATGGCCGTTCGCCTTTGTTCGGAGCCGCGCAACTCCATGGATGAGATTTGTTCCAAGCCGTGAATCAGGGTTCCCAGTGCCTCAAAGTCAGCATTGCCGCGCAGTTCGCTCACCTTCGTGAGGTTTCTGTGCACAACTAGGGCCGCGCCGCACAGGTTGCGGATTTCATGAGAAACGGCACTCATTAGGATTCTGGTGTTGGTCAGAAGATAGTCGAGGTTCAGGTCTTCGCGACTCCGCAAGTCCTCTGAAAGATCGACGAAGATTGCGGCTAGACGCGTGCCGGAACCGGACGAGTAGGTCGAAAACCAAACGCCGGACAGAAAGACCTCCCCGTCCCAGCGGCGTCCCGTGCACTGGAGAGTCGTTCGAAAGTTCTTCCAGTTCCTGGCCTGGACGGCCGCATACAGTGCCGGCAAATATGTACTTGCATTCTGACCAGATAAAGCTGGACCACCGGAAGCCAGCATCTGCTGTGCTGCTTCATTCGCCAGCAAGATGGTTCCGTCGGCGTCCAACGTGATAATTGCCGCTGGGCTACTCTCCACCAGTACCTGCAACTGCTCTTCGGCCGCGCGGCGCGCCTGCACCTGAGTCTCGACCTCGTTCAGGTGATCGAGCATCATCCGGCGATTATGTATCAACTCGAAGATGAACAATCCCGTGCCAACGAATCCCGCCGAGGAGAGGATCAGCAGCGGCCAGGTTTCGCCGGGCGGAAGGTTGCTGAAGGGCACTTGCAGGAGGGCGCACAGGACGGCGAAACTGACGATTTGGGTGCGCGAGAGGAAGCCACCGGCAAGCATGATGGGGAACAGATAGAGGAAGCCCAGCGACAGATAGGGCTCGGTCCACCAGTCGATGGCGGCTATCGCCACAACCATCAAGCAGGCGACAATCAGTAGCCTGCGTCGGTTGGCCGGACTATAGATGGAAAGAGCCGCTGAGAGTCGCATATTGTCCTCCTAAATGCTCTGCTGCGCCCTTTTTGTACCGCCAGCCCCGGAAGAGCAGGTTGATAATACTGCGACGATTTGCTCCGCTCCCTCCCGGACGTCGAAGCCGTTCAACATCGGCAATCGACCCACCGCAAAGTCACGCATTGCGGTCACTCCATTTCGGCACGGGCCTGTTTCACGAAGTTGAGGAAACGGGCGGCGAGTTCTCGAATCCAGGCACCCTCGCGAAGGCGGACCGCCTGGCGTGGAATGAGGTCTTCGCCAACTCCAATGGCAATGGCTCCTGCGGTGATGTAATGGGGAGCAGTGCTTTGCGTAACGCCGCCGGCGGCGACCAGCTGCACATGAGGCAGCGGAGCTTTGAGCGCGCGAATGTAATTTGCCCCACCAACATTCGAACAAGGGAAGACCTTTACAAAATCGCCACCCGCCTTGTAAGCGTTCATCACCTCGGTTGGCGTCAGTGCGCCGGGGATTACGAGGATCTCTTCTTCGGCGCAATATTGGGTCACTTCCGGGTCGAAACCAGGCCCGGTGAGAAACATGGCTCCGGCATCCAGTTCGCGGCGCGCCTGATCTAAGCCGGCGACCACCTCGGCTCCGACGATGAGCGTCGGAAAACGCTTGGTAAGGTCCCGGATTACTCGGTCCGAGTTTGGGATGGTGGTCGTGATCTCTACGATGGGGATGCCGCCGGCCGCGAGATTCTCTGCAGCGAAGATTGCTGCCTCAGCCGAATCCACGCGGATCGACGGAATCAAACCAGTCTCACGAATCTGCTTTCGAACGTCTTCTCTGGTCACGTGCTTATCCTTTCGCGGCTAAGAATCAGTCCCATCCTGAGCAGCAGGAGCGATTTTTCTTTTGCAGGCTACGCCCTCACTGTTCGTTCCAGCCTATTGTTCATACACACTCTTCGACTCTTCGGGCGTGGGCAGGTGATCGGTCGGTCTCGCCCACCACACGTAGAAGGTCGGAAGCAGAAAGATGCTTATCATCAGGTCGGCGATTAATCCGCCCACGATTACAATGGCGAAGGGCCGTTGCGAGTCCGATCCGATGGCGTGGGACATGGCCGCCGGCAACAGACCGAGCGTGGCGACCAGCATGGTCATCATGATCGGACGAAGTCTGCGTGTGGCTCCTTCAATGGCGGCTGCTCTCACCGGCATTCCTCGGGTGCGCAACTGGTTGATGTACTCGACCATGATGACGCCGGTCTGGACGCAAACCCCGAAGAGCGCAAGAAATCCGACTCCCGAGGAGACACTGAAGTGCGTGCCAGTGAATAGTAGCGCCAGAAGGCCACCAAAAGGAGCTACTAGCACATTCACCAAGTTCAACAGAGCCCACTTGAGGGAACCGAAAGCACCATAAATGATCATGAAGATGATCAAGATCGTTATCGGAACGATTGTCATGAGCCGCGCTGTGGACCGCTTCTGGCTCTCGTATTCGCCTTCCCAGTCGATATGATACCCGGTTGGCAACTTGACCTTGTCATTGACCTTCCGGATTGACTCTTCGACTGCCCCACCGAGGTCGCGGCCGCGAACGCTGTACTTGATGGCGATGTAGCGTTGGTTGCCTTCGCGGTAAATTTCGGAAGCGCCATCGTGCTCTTCGATCTTGCAGAGTTGTGCCAGCGAAACGCGTTCGCCGCTAGGGGAAAGCAGCCGGATGTTTTCAATCGCTTCCTTCTGGTCCCTGAACTGCCGTTGATAGCGCAACACCAGGTCGTATCGGGCCTCGCCCTGCAGGACTTGGGTGAGAGCGTTGCCGCCTACTGCGGTCTGGATCGCATCCTGAACGTCGGCGACGTTGATCTGGTAGCGGGCGGCCTGCTGGCGATCCACCGTAATGTTCAGGTTCGGCTGGCCGAGCACGCGAAAAACTCCAAGGTCCTGGATGCCGGGAACCTGATGCATGACCTCAGTGATTTCAGTGGCTTTATCTTCCAGAGTTTTCAGGTCGTCGCCATATATCTTTGTTGCGAGCTCGCCTTTCACGCCGCTGACCGCCTCTTCCATGTTGTCGGCAATCGGCTGCGAGAAGCCCCAAACCACACCGGGGATCTTGTCCAATTCGTGTTGCATGGCCGCGATCACTTCCTCTTTATCTTCGTGAAATACGGGACGCCACTGCTCCTTCGGCTTCAGGCCGACGAAGTACTCGGTGTTGAAAAATCCGGTGGTGTCGGTTCCGTCATCCGGACGCCCGGTTTGACTGGTACACTCGGTCACCTCGGGGAACGAACAAAGCATGATGCGTGCCTGGTTCATGACTCGGATGCCCTCGGTCGGTCCGGTGCTGGGCGCGAGCGTGCCACGCACCCAGAGCGCACCTTCATCCAGATGGGGCAGGAATTCGGAACCGATTGTGTCGGTCATCGTCAGGTAGCCGCTAGTGCCAATGGCGGCGAGTGCAATCAAAATCATCGCCCAACGGTGATCGACCATCCAGGACAGTGCCCCGCGGTAACGCTCGGTTAGCCAAACCAGCACGGGATTATGCCAGTCTTTGGCTTCTTTGCGGAAGAGAAAAGTTGCCAGCACGGGTGCGATCGTCATCGAGAAGATCACCGCGCCGAGCAGGGCAAATGCCACCGTCCAGGCCATGGGACGAAACAGCCTGCCCTCCACGCGCTGCAGAGTAAAGATTGGAAGGTAGGCGGTAATGATGATGGTGATGGCGTAAAAGACCGGCCTCTGCACCTCGTGCGCTGCGGCGCGTATCCTGTCAGCCACGGGCTTCTTATCGTGGTCTTGGCCAACGTGCCGGATGATGTTTTCAATCATCACCACCGCGCCGTCCACAACCATTCCGAAATCGAGAGCTCCGAGCGAGAGAAGATTGGCCGGGATGTGGTTCAGGTCGAGACAGATCGAGGCGAACAACAAGGAAAATGGAATGGTCAGAGCAACAATCAGCGCGCCACGGATGTTCCCTAGTAACAGGAGCAGCACCAGCGTCACCAGGATGAAGCCTTCGGTGAGGTTGTGCAGAACAGTGTGGGTTGTGAATTGAATGAGAGTGTTTCGATCAATGAAAGGAACGATCTTTACCCCAGGGGGTAAAATGTGATCGTTCATTTCCTTCACCTTTGCCTCGAGCGCTTTTAACACCGTTTCGGCGTCGGCGCCTTTGCGCATCGGAACCACGCCGGAAACGACGTCGTCGTTATCGACGATCGTTCCATCTTCGCGGCGAATCGCCCGGGCAAACTGGCCGAGGCGAATCTTAGGACCTTGCGCCACCACGGCAATGTCTTTGACGCGTATCGGTGTTCCGGTCTTGGTCAGAATGACCGTGTTTTCGATATCGTGGACGTTTCTGACCAGGCCCACTTCCCGGACATTAATCTGTTGCAGGCCAGCTTCCACAAAGCTGCCGCCCGCATTCGTGTTGTTGTTGGTGAGCTGCTGTTCCACCTGTACGAGGCTCAGGCCGTACGCGATCAGTTTGTTGGGATCAACGCGGACTTGATATTCGCGCGTGGGCCCACCGAAAGTGTTTACGTCGACGATATCTGGAACGGCTTTTAAGTTCTTCTCGACGACCCAGTCTTCGAGCGACTTCAAGTCCATCACGTCATATTGTGGATTGGTGCTGTGGAGAGTGTAGAAGTAGATCTGGCCAGCCGGACTCCAGTCTGTACCCATCTGCGGCGTTACACCGGGCGGCAGAGTGACTTGAGTCAAGCGTTCGAGAACGCGCTCGCGGTTCCAGTCGTTGCTGGAATCGTCGTCGAAGATCATCTTGATATCGGAAAGGCCGAAGAGAGAGAACGAACGCAGGTGCACTGTGTGCGGAATACCGTTCAATGCCGTCTCCAGCGGCACCGTGACCTGCTGTTCAACTTGCTCTGCAGAAATTCCAGGCCACTGGGTAATGATCTCGACATAGTTGTCCGCCACGTCGGGATAGGCATCGACAGGAAGACGGTGGAACGCGACGGCCCCAGCGCCAATCAACAGCAGGGTGAAGGCAAGAACTAGAAGCTTCTGGTCGAGCGCGAAGTCAACGATTCGGCGAATCATCTATTGCTCCACCGTGTTCTGCATGACCAGCGCGTTCTCAACTACCTGATCTCCGGGTTTAATCCCCGAGACGATCTCCTGCATCTTTCCAGGAAGCATGGCGCCGGCGGTGACTTCGAGCCGCTTGAATGCTCCATTCCCCGCGGGTGCAAAGACCCAGCTGCGGTCGTGGATATGAAGGATTGCGGTCGCCGGAACCGCTGCCCTGGTCTCTGCCTGTTTGCCGTAGAAGGTCGCGGTAGTGAACATCCCGATCCGCAGCATTCCTGGATTGGCAACCTCCAAACGCACCTTCGCGGTGCGGATCGTGGGGTCCATCGTTGGCAGGATGTTATTGATGCGGGCTTTTAGAACCTTGTTGGGGTAGGCGTTCAGATGCACGTCTGCGTACTCGCCGACGTGCACCGCGTCGAGATCGTTCTCGTACACGTCGCAGATGATCCACACGTAAGACAGATCGGAGATGGTAAACGGGTTGGGGCCAGCCAGCCCCTGCACGCCCGCCGCGTTGGTAACCTGTTGGTCGGTAATGATGCCCGAGATGGGAGCGACCACATCGACGATCCCCGAGGGATGATCCTTATCCACGCCGAGAAGGTGCAACTGTTCGGTTGCAGTATTCAGATCGACTTTGGCGTCCTGTTCGGTGTCTTCGGCCTGTTCCAGAGCGCTCTTGGCGGCGGCGCCGTTATCGAAAAGAATCTTGGTGCGCTCCAGTTGCAGCCGCGCCAGCCGTTCATCGTTCTCGGCCTTCTGATAAACCTGGAAAGCTCCGTTGACATCGTTGCTGCGGACCTTCAGCAGCAACTGACCCTTTTTCACCGTGTCGCCGAGCCGTGCGTGTATCTCCACCACTCTGCCCGTGGCAAGCGAGATTGCAGGTACGGCGCGGGCGATGTCGGGCTGCACCACGCCGGTCACGTTCAACTCCGGCGCCGCTTTATGCTCAACCGCGGTGGCCAGCGGAAACTGATCGGGATGGTCCACCTTGAAGTTGTTGGCATCCATGTCCTGAACCACGGTCGTCTGCGGCGGAGCCTCGGCTTTCGGGTCCGCCTTGCCTTCCTTGCAACCAACAAGCAGTAGGCTGAGCAGAGCAAGAGTCGCAAATAAAATCATGACTGCAAATTTGTTCTTCACTGGATTACCTCGCGGCCCACGGCCATGTTCAGTTGCGCTGCCGCCGTCAAATAAGAGCCGACCAGATTCACGTAAGCCAGTTGCACGGCCCGGTAGTCGCTCTCGGCATTCAAAAAATCAAGCAGCGCGGCCCCGCCGTGCTGATAGGAAAACCAGACCGTGTCGCGCACCCGCACCGACTGTTGCAGATACTTGGCCTTGTAGGGCTTCAGCAGCTTCACCGTGCTGTCCAGGGTGGCGTAGCCGGAGTCCACGTCGCTGAACACCTGTGCCTCTGCAGCGTCGTGCAATCTTTCGTTGCGGGTGATTTCAAGCTGCGTGCGCAGTTTCTCGCCCTGATTGTGGTCGAAGATCCGTAGCGGAATGCTCACGTTGAGTCCGACGTATTGATCAAGGGGTGGGTTACGCCCTGCATCGACGCCGAAGGTCGGGTCCGTGGAGCCGTTTGATACCGCCAGTTTGTGGTCTGTGTTGGCCTTGTCCACGGCTTGAAGAGCGGCCTTCAGGTCGGGGCGGTTATCCAAAGCAATCTTGCGGAACTCGTCCTGCGACATAAGTAGCTCGCTGAAATCGAACGTCCCGCTGACATCGTACTTATCAATCGGAGTGCGATCATTGAGAAGAGTAAGCAGGGTGATCTTTGCGGTGCGCAGGTTGACGTCGGCCGTCTCCAGATCCGACTCATATTGCACCCGCTGCAACTCGAGCCGGTCGAGATCGATCTGCGCGATGTCGCCAGCCTTGAACCGAGTCCTGCTGATGTCGAGTACGTGGTCGTAATAGGCCAGGTTGTCCTTGGCTAACTGCAATACCGTCTTGGCCTGCATCGTTGACACAAATGCGCTGCGCAAACCGAACAACAGCGACCTAGCCAGGTCGGCCTGGGTTGAGACCGCAATCGCCGTACCCTTCTGCGCGCTCTCCAGCCGCAACTCCCGCTTATGCTCGCGCTCGTGCAGGTAACTGAAGCCGGCCACAATCAACAAATCTCCGCAACAGCTATGCGGCGGGCCGCCGGGGAGTTGAAACTGATCGGCGGTCAGAGACAGCGCCGGGTTAGGACGAAGAAACGCCGTGATCTCCTGTGCCTTGGATTCATCGATATTTAACTGGCCCGCAAGCAGGGTTGGATTGTTCTGTTCAAAGCGGTGGCGTACCTGATCCCACGTCATCGGCGCTGGCGTCTGGGCCACCGCGCCAACATTGGTCAACAGGACAAGCGTGCAGCACAACCAACGCAGCTTTTGCATCCTCATACTCCAAATCAACTCAATGTTTAGAACCGTTCCTATGCATCAAACAAATCCGTCGGATTCAGTAGGCGATGCAAGCATCTATGATCACCTACTCGGAAAATAATAGAAACACTATCTTTAGAACTATGCCGCCTGGGTAAAACTCAGACGCTTACGAAACCGCGGACCGCGAACTGCAGCCATCTGCACAAGGGAAGCCGTAGAGCATCAGGGGTTCATCCTTTGTATGCATGGGTCGAATCCCCAACTGGGGGCACCAAAATGACAGCCTTCGATAAGCGTGAGCCCGACGGCAAGGCGGAGGGCTCGGGCGTTCATGATGTAGTCGGAGAAAGAATGAACGGCCCAGGTCAAACAGGTTCGCCAACGCGATCCATGCCACGTTGCAATCCACGCCCGCGTAAAGCGGCATAGGCTGTTAGGGGGTGCAAATTGGGTCATGTTTCAATCCACGCGCCCCTGTGAGCGCGACGGTATTGATCTTGCCCAGGAAAGTTTCAATCCCTCGTCCGTATGCCCAAGCAACCCCTATATTTCCAAGATGAATAGTCCTGTGTCAATGGGTGTCGACCTGCACCGCAACGAAGTTACCTCCAAAGTTTACCAGATCGGTCCAGGCAGAAACCTGCGATTGAAACCTCAGTGTTAATGGACGCCTGATGGCCGACTCAGCCGGGACAGTCTTGGGTGGTCGCAAGGGGGCCGCTGATGAAGCTCTCAAGCCGCGAGTTGGATCGACAATCAGTTGACGGCAGGGTCCGCCGCAGTCTTCGAGGGATTGGCGATACGGTCCGCGCCCTCTGTCGCACGTCGAGTGTTGACTCGGAGCTGAACGATATCTGCGACCGTGTCATCGGATGCCCCGTCGACGCAGGGTTGCTGCTTGACGACGAGGTCCACGATTTCTTTTGCAAGCAAAGCGTCGACTCGAAGCTGGAGAATATCCTCGAATGTCTCAGCGGGTGCGCCGTTGACGCAGGCTTGCTCGTTCACAGTGTGAGTTTTCTTCGCGGTGAGGGATAGTATCGACTTCTGGGCTGCGATCACGCGATCCACCGATTCCAGAATCTGGTCGGTGATTTCCGTCTTCGTCTTACTGGTGTTGTGGCTGTCTTTCTGATCCGCCTCGCTGACAGGGTGCACAATGGCCAGATCCAGCAGTCTCTTTAGGACTACGACATAGTCTTCTAAAACCCGGTTAGCGAGACCAAACAGCAAAAAACCAGGCATGGTTAGAGCCTTCTTGTACGAGACCAGAACCTCGGTGTTATGCTCAACGGCCAGTTCAAGCGAGGTCTTGCTCACCTCGAAAAGTCGCTCCAACCCCTTATTAAGCGAGGTCGCATACGTGGCTGGAAGATATGTGGCTTCGCCAGTCTGCTCGTCCGTTTTAAAAGCGTTCATGTTCCCCTCCTAATCGTCTGGTCAGTAAGCGTCAGAGCCCCGATTGATGGATCGCCGGGTGCACACAGATTGTAAGCTTTTTGAATTGCCCTTTTGTCTTGTTCCAATCGAAAGTCTCGATCGAAGCCATAAATTGAACTTCATTGCTGTCGATTTTTGAGCGCTTTAGCGAAGAAGCGTCGAACATTGGCGAGAATGTTTCGCGAGCGCTTCGCCCGAGCGGGCGAAGGTACTCTGTATAGATGTTTAAGATCTTGATAGTTGGTTCTCTGAGTCTCAGGAGTTTCACACGGGGCATTCACAATGTTTGCTCAATCCAACACCCTCCAAAGTTCTGTTCGACATGAGCAATATTGGGCAGACCGCCAGTCTTCGAAGTGCGAGAGTGTGGGAGTGAGGAGGCTGCATGCTCTGGACGTTTTTCTCCTAGTTCTTCTGATTCTTTGCTCCGGGATTTAGCCTTCAGGCGATTCGGCGACTGCAAGTCCAACGATTCTGGTTGGGATTAACGACTGCTTTTTCCGCGCGGACTCGGGAAGGTGTAACATGCTATCGATTACGACTACGCGCCTCAACGTTCACGGTCAAGGAGCACTTTGGATGGCAACGAGATGATGCTTTCGCGGGAAACTCAAGATTTGGCCCAGCGCCTCCTTGATTGTGAAGCAGCTGCGGGCGACACGTTCGAGTCAAGCAAGTCTGCGGTCATTCGCGTCTGTGAGAAGCTGCGTCTGCCTCTATCCGCCATTGTGGGAGTTGCCGATTACCGCTCGCTGCTTTCTCGCGCTTTGACGCTAGCGAAGTTGGAATCCTCAGGGCTGAGCGAAGTGCAGGTCACGTCGGATGGATCATTGCAGGATATGGGCGGGGCCGGTTCGCAAAGTGACCAGAAGCGCGGTGGGGACGGAGGAGTTATTCTCCTCGGCCAGTTACTCGGGCTGTTTCTTACCTTTTTCGGCGCAGCTCTAACCCTCCAGCTTGTAGAAGACGTAACTCCAGCCCTCAAGGCCATAGCCGAGTCAAGCACAACTCTGCCTCTTGAGGACATTTTGAGAGAAGTTGTTCAACTCAACAACGTGAGCTCTCGTCTGGCAACATTGGCCGACGAACATCCCCAGGTGGAAGGTGCTCTCATGAGTATCTCCGGGAACATCCGTAACACTGCTACTACGTTAGAGGTTCTCGCTGTTATCAAAGGCAAGTCTGATGGGCGGAAGAAAAACGAGCGGAAAAAGCAGGCGAAGCCCTATCTAATGTGAGTTCCGCGAGCTTGTTGCACATGAGCTTGCAAGACACGTGAAAGCGCTCGGGATATTGGACGAAAGATGCTACTTTCAGTGACGCAAGATTTGGCAAAACGCCTTCTTGCTTACGAAGCCGTTAAGGGTGAGAGCTCCGAGCCGCCAGGGCCCGCTTTTTTTCGTGTCTATGAAAAGTTGAGGCGGCATCTATGTGCGCTTGCCGGTGTTGCCGGTTTTCAGTCGCTCGCCTCTCGTGCTCTGACATTGGCCCGGGCGGAAGCTGCCGGCCCCAGTGCCGTACAGATTACGGCGGACGGATACTTGCAGGGGAGTGAACTTGACCCGCAACTTGACGGCCGCGAAGCTGGGGAGTGGGAAGTCATTTTTATTGCCCAACTCCTTGGGCTACTCGTCACATTCATTGGCGAAGCTTTAACATTACAACTCGTGCTAGATGTGTGGCCGGAAGCAGGCTTGGACGATGGCAGTGCCGGGATACGGAGAAACGCATGAACCCACGCGATAAGGTGAAGATCAACATACTACCGACCGGGGTCTCAGGCCTCGACGAAATCGTGGGCGGCGGTCTCCCCGAGTTCTCTTTCAACATCATCGCTGGCGCACCGGGAAGCGGCAAGACTACGCTGGCGCACCAATTCGTGTTTGCCAATGCTACCCCAGAGCGTCCCGCCCTCTATTTCACGGTCCTTGGCGAATCCGCCATCAAAATGCTGCGATATCAGCAGCAGTACACATTCTTCGATCCAACTAAGTTGCCCAACTCCGTCCGCTTTATCAATCTGAGCCAGATTGTTTTAGACAAGGACTTGAACTCCGTCTTGGATGAGATTACCAAAGAAGTTGAGAAGGTTAACCCTGCCGTCGTGGTTGTGGACTCCTTTCGCACCATGTTGCGAAAGCCGGGAAGGGGCGTCGACGAGATGGATATGCAATCATTCGTCCAGCGGTTAGCCCTGTTCCTCGCCAGTTGGCAGGCTACAACTTTTCTGATTGGTGAATACTCAGAAGAGGAGCTGCGTGATAATCCCATCTTCACGGTCGCCGATGGCCTCTTCTGGCTGTGCCAAACCGCAGAGCGAAATTCCATCGTGCGGAAGTTGCAGATCATAAAATTGCGCGGGCAGGCGTCGGTACCCGGCCTGCATACCTTCCGCATTACCAATGACGGGCTGCAAGCCTTTTCGCGTACTTTTGGGCTGTCCGCACACAAACGAAAGGAACCCTCTGGCCGACGTCTTTCCACCGGAATTCCGGAGTTGGACCAGATGATGGGGGGCGGCATTCCCGAAGGCGATAGTGTCTTGATCACCGGGGCGTCAGGGACGGGAAAATCGGTCATGGCAACTCAATTCGTTGCCGAAGGCGTACGCCAAGGGGAAGCAGCCATTGTGGCGGTTTTTGAGGAACGGCCGCAGGCGTACGCGGACCGGGCCGGCAGTTTTGGCCTCGACCTGGAAACGCCGCAAAAGGAAGGAAAGCTGGTTATCCTCTATCTCCGTCCTCTCGACCTCTCGGTAGACGAAACCATGCATGAGATTCTCGACGCGGTCCAGAGGATTGGCGCGAAGCGTTTGGTGATTGATTCACTGGCAGGCTTTGAGATGGCGCTGTCGCCGGGCTTCCGCGAAGATTTTCGTGAATCGCTCTATAGGATGATCTTCGCGTTGACTGGAATCGGGGTCACGATTCTGAGCACGGTTGAAGTGGACGAATCGTTTACCCAATTCCCATTCAGCACCTACTCGATTTCGTTTCTCACCGATGACATCATCCGGCTTCGCTACGTGTCCATCGATGCCAAACTGCGCAAGATCCTAATGATTATCAAGATGCGTGGCGGCAAACATAGTCAGGAAATCCGCGAATACGAAATAACCCCAACAGGGTTGACTGTTCTCGACGGACGCCTCACGGATTATCGGCGTCTTATCACCGGAATTCCTGAGTGGGTGGACCGATCTCTCGAGAAAAAAAAGTCCTGACCCCGGCCAAAGACCGACACCAGAGCTAAGTCAAATTCATGGATATCAGGACTAAGAGCGACGAGCGAGCAGTCCAGGTGCCCGACCTACCGCGCCTCTGTCATACGATTTTCGATAGCTCTCCCCTGCCGATGGCCGTGGTGGACGGAGACAAACACATCGTACGCTACGTCAACCCTGCCTTTTGCCGACTGGGCGGCACCAGTAAAGTACAGCTGATCGGGAAATCCTTTGGTGAAATCTTGCCGGATGACGGATGTCTGTCGTCGCTTGACCGGGTTTTTCGCACGGGAGAGGCCGAAACACATGCGAAGCCGGAGCGCTCTGCACCGCAGACGGTGTGTTGGTCTTATACGATGTGGCCAGTTAAAAGTGCAGGTGAACGAACAACGGGCGTCGTGATCCAGGTGACAGAGACCGCAAGTTTCCATCAGCAGGCGGCGTCAATGAATCAGGAGTTGATGTTGACAGCGGTGCGCCAGCACGAACTCACGGAAACAGCGGAGATTCTATACGCGCAACTGCAACGAGAAATGAGCGAGCGCAAGCAGATGGAACATGCTCTGCTGAATAGCGAAAAGCTGGCCGCAACTGCCAGACTCGCTTCGACCATGTCCCATGAGATCAACAATCCCTTGGGTGCGATTACCAACCTGATATACCTATTGGCTCCGTTGCAAACCAATCCCGAGGCACAGGCCTACATCGTTACGTTGGAAGACCAGGTAAAACGTCTAAGTCGCATCGCTACCCAAATGCTCAAGTTTCACCGCGACAACAACCGGCCGACCGAATTCAGTTTGGGGGGATTGCTCTGCGAGATATCGGACTTTTATCGCCACCAGGCTGAGAGCCAAGAAATCTCTGTTATCCAGCGCCTTGAGACAGAGGGGATCATTCTTGGATTCCGAGGTGAAATCATTCAGGTCGTTACTAACCTCTTGCTCAATGCGCTTGAGGCCACACCTGCTGGCGGTAAGGTCATCGTTCATCTATACCCCGCGCCGCCTTGGCTTTGTACGCTTCACAACCGATGTGGTTACTGCCTTTCTATCGCCGATACAGGCACCGGAATCGACCCCGAACATTACCAGCGGATCTTTGAGCCTTTTTTTACCACTAAAGGAGAAAAAGGAACAGGGCTGGGGCTGTGGCTCTGCACGGGTATTGTCAATCGGGTCGGTGGCTCGATCCGCGTCTGGAGCTCATGCCGTCCAGGTCGACTACGCACCTGTTTCACAATTTTCTTGCCTGCCGAAGAGGGTTCTTTTACACCGCATCGCCGCAGGTACGAGCGGGGCGAAGTTCAAGATTGACCCGCTCGATACCGTTTTCATCGGAACTCCATACAGTTCCGATCATCCCTATTTCGGAACAACCCGGATTAATTGCCGTCGTCGGTTCCTACGCCTCTCAGCGTAAGCTAAAAGGAAACCGGCAGCGCTGAAGCTATATTCAAGAGTTCTTTGCAGCAACCGCACAGGCGGTGCCGCGATAAGTTCGTAGAGCAGTGTCCTGACAGGATTTTCCATAGCAACTTTAACGTTACTACGTCGGAATGAAGGCTTCTGAGCAAGATGGCTCACTCGGCGTGGAGATGGGCCGTGCTTCAAGTCGTCGCTGGGCGACGCGCTGTCAGTCAAAGCGCCGGAGCTGTGATGCTCCGGCGCTTGTTGTTCCATGTGCTGAAAAGCCGACAGCCACTAGCTACCGGTGTTCGCCGCCACCGTGCGATCCGCCTCCACCGCCGTGAGAGCCTCCACCACCTGCTGCCGCATGCGAGCCACCATGGGACGAGCCGCCACCATGAGCCGCTCCGCCACGCGCTGCTGTGGAGTGCGACGCACGTACCGAAGCATTACCGCGGAACCCGCCGCCGCGGTTCGCGTGTACCGCCGCTGGGCCGCGTCCTCCTCCATCTCGACGTCCGGCGACGTACCTTCCTCCTCCGCCACCGTTGAAGCGATGAGCGCCCCATCCGTGGTTATAGCCCCAGTTTCCCCATGGGCCCACGCCCAGAAAGATGCCGTTAAAGAAATAGCCCGGCCCATAAAAGCCGATGGGCGCGCAGGTATACGGTGCATAGTCATAGTAGCCATAGGAACAGATGGGTGGGGTTGTTACGCTGATAACAACTTGTGCGTTGGCCGCGGGCACTAAGGCTAATAACGCGAACAAGGTTGTACCGGCCAGAAGCAGACCACGCTTTGCGAACTTGTGAGCCCGAGGCGCCACGTCCTTCATTTGCCACATTTTGTTATTCTCCGGGAATTCCGCTTTCGAACGGAAGTTATCCTAACTCCAGTATCAGGTGCTTCCTTTCACATAGCTGGTCAATATAGACCTATTTCCGTAATACTCGTCTCTTACTTCAAGGGTCTTCCATCGGAATTCAGTGCTGAGGTGCGAGACGGTCAATCCTTGTCGGGGTGGGTTGTTCTCGATGGCGTCACCTCATGTACTCCGCTCGTGGCGGAGACGCGTAAAACTAGGGAACACTTGGCGCCATCTGCGAAAACGCTCTCGTAAGCACCCACTTATTTGATGAGCGCTGCCAACCCGGAAATGAGACCCACGCACCTTATGGATTGACTGATAAATGCCACCTCCGGATCGCGTGCGAGTGCAAACAGTCTAAGTGTGAAAGTCGCTATCGGGTTTTTCGGCGGCGGCATAGGAATAGAGAGGAACAGTCAATATGGCCACCAAAGAGGTAACCGGTAAAGGCGATCAGCATGGAGGCCAGGGCTTGGATCGAACCGGCACGCCGAGTAAGTTCGTCTTCGATGTAGCCTTGTCCACCGCTGTTGCCGCAAGAGGCGAACGCCAAGCAAAAGGCCCGGCACCTAAGGGGCCGCTCACACCGGAGATGCTCGACAAGATGAACCGGTACTGGCGTGCTGCGAACTATCTGTGCATCGGCCAGATCTATCTGTTTGAAAATCCGCTTTTGAGAGAGCCGCTGAAAGCGGAACAGATCAAACCGCGGCTACTCGGGCACTGGGGAACGTCGCCAGGGCAAAACCTGATCTACATTCATCTCAATCGCTTAATCAAAGAGCATGATGCAAACATTATTTATATTGCCGGTCCCGGACACGGCGGTCCGTCGCTCAATGCGAACTCCTATCTCGAAGGCACTTACACCGAAGTTCACCCTGAGATCACACCGGATGAAAACGGCTTGCGTCTTCTTTTCAGGAAGTTCTCGACTCCCGGCGGTGTTCCCAGCCATTGTGGGCCGCACGTCCCGAACTCGATGCACGAGGGCGGCGAGCTCGGATACTCGCTCGTTCATGCTTTCGGCGCGGCTTTCGACAATCCAGATCTGATCGTTGCCTGCGTCATCGGCGATGGAGAATCCGAAACTTGTCCGCTCGAAGGAAGCTGGAAGTCTGTCAACTTTCTTAATCCGGTGCGAGATGGCGCTGTCCTTCCGATTCTGCACCTCAACGGCTACAAGATCTCCGCCGACGGTTCAGGCGAGAACGAGTGACAAAGATTTGAAGGCTCTGTATATCGGTCGCGGCTACCATCCCTTTTTTGTTGAGGGCGACGACCCTGAAGTTGTGCATCAACTCCTGGCTGAAACCCTGGATGCCTGCTACTCCGAGATTCGAGCCATTCAGCACGAGGCACGACGGAATGGCTTCAAGAAGCAGCCGGTTTGGCCCATGATCGTGCTGCGCACGCCTAAAGGGTGGACCTGTCCAAAGGAAGTAGATGGGATCCCGATTGAAGGCACTTTTCGCGCTCACCAGGTGCCGCTGGCGACCGTCCGCGAAAACGCAGAACATCTCAAGATTCTTGAGGCGTGGATGCAAAGCTACAAACCGCAGGAACTCTTCGACGAAACCGGCAAATTCATCGGCGAATTGGCAGAACTGGCGCCAGCGGGAAATCGCCGGATGGGAGGAAACCCTCATGTCAATGGCGGAAGGCTGCTCACTGCGCTCGATATACCGGACTTTACGAACTACGCCCTGGAGATTCCGGGAGCGGGGCAAGTGGTTGCTGAAGCTCCACGAAAGCTCGGCGATTTTTTCAGAGATATTTTCAAACTCAATCCAATAAATTTCCGCATGTTCTGTCCCGATGAAACGAACTCTAATCGATTGAACTCCGTGCTTGAGGCCACCAAACGTTGCTTTATGGCGGAAACTGTTTCGATTGACGACGAACTTAGTCCCGATGGCCGCGTGATGGAAGTGTTGAGCGAGCATTGTTGCGAGGGATGGCTCGAAGGATACTTACTGACAGGACGGCATGGCATGTGGTCTTCCTACGAAGCTTTCGCGCAAGTTGTGGATTCGATGCTGACGCAACACGCAAAATGGCTAGAGCAATGCCGGGATTTCCCGTGGCGGAAGCCACTCGCGTCCTTGAACGTTCTGCTAACGAGTCATGCGTGGCGAAACGATCACAACGGTTTCAGCCATCAGGCGACCGGTTTTGTTGACAACGCACTGGCGCGCAGGAAAGAAACAATCCGGGTGTACTACCCGCCCGACAGTAATTGTCTGCTCAGTGTCTTCGACCACTGCCTGCGGAGCCGCAACTACGTCAACATCGTTACCTGCGGCAAACAGCCGCAACTTCAGTGGTTGAACATGAACGATGCTCTCGCGCATTGCTCGCAAGGCGCATCGACCTGGAAGTTTGCGACCAATGACAAAGGTGGGGAGCCGGACATTGTCTTGGCTTGCGCAGGTGACGTACCCACCATTGAGACCTGCGCGGCTTCATGGCTGCTGCAGAAGTATGTTCCCGGCATCAAGGTACGGGTCGTCAATGTAGTCGATTTGAGCATTCTGATGATGCCGGATGATCATCCGCATGGGATGGACAACATGTCCTTCGACGCGCTCTTCACCAAAGATGTACATGTCATCTTTGCCTTCCATAACAACCGCTGGCTCATCCACTCGATGGTGCATGGGCGTTCTAATGAAAGCCGTTTTCATGTGCGTGGTTTCATGGATCGCGGCACAACCACCACTCCCTTTGACATGGTAGTGATGAATGAGATGAGCCGCTATCATCTTGCTATCGATGCACTGAAACATATCTCTCGTCTGCGGTCACAGGCTTCGGACCTCATCGATATGTTCAACCGCAAACTGTACGAACATCACGACTATATCCGGCAAAACCTTGAAGATATGCCGGAGATTCGAAACTGGCAATGGACGGCTGATTTCAGCGAATCGATTGCTCCCCCGCCTCTGGCCAAGGGACATCCCCGCGGAAGCGTGTTCAGCGATAGCTAGACAGAGAGAAGCCCGATGAAGGCAAAACATCTGCTGTACAATCTTCTGCCCACCGAGATCGATGGCGTCGAATCGCTAGCGGAACTCGCATTGGATATGCGCTGGTCGTGGAATCATGCCACCGATGAAGTGTGGCGGCGGCTTGATTCGAGGCTTTGGGAAATCACGCACAATCCATGGGTGGTGTTGCAGACGGTTTCACGCGACCAGATCGAACGCGTGTTGGCCGACCCATCTTTTCGGAGGAACGTAGATGGTTTAGCGGAGACAAGCCGCCAGGCGGCGGAGGCGCCGGCCTGGTTTCAGCGGAACCATCCGGCGGCTCCTCTAACCTGCGCCGCATATTTCAGCATGGAATTTATGTTGAGCGAAGCTCTGCCTATCTACTCGGGCGGACTTGGCAACGTAGCCGGCGACCAACTGAAAGCCGCCAGCGATCTGGGTGTGCCGGTTGTCGGCGTGGGGTTGCTCTACCAGCAGGGATATTTTCGCCAGGTGATCGACAAAAACGGTGAGCAGCAGGCCCTCTACCCATACAACGATCCCGGACAATTGCCGATCACACCATTGCGTCAATCAAATGGCGAGTGGCTGCGGTTGGAGATTGCGTTGCCTGGATACTCGGTCTGGCTGCGCGCTTGGCAGGTGCAGGTCGGCAGAGTAAAACTTTATCTGCTGGACAGCAATGATGCGGCAAACTATCCCGTTCATCGAGGGATTACGAGCGAGTTGTATGGCGGTGGTCCGGAGTTGCGCCTCAAGCAAGAACTGCTGCTCGGAATCGGTGGATGGCGCATGCTCCGCGCGCTCGGGATTCAACCGGACGTCTGTCACCTCAATGAAGGACACGCGGCGTTTGCCGTTCTGGAGCGTGCCCGCAACTTCATGGAAGAGACGGGGCAGCCCTTTGAAGTTGCGCTGGCGGTGACACGAGCAGGCAATCTCTTTACCACCCACACAGCGGTGGCGGCGGGTTTTGACCGTTTTACTCCCGCGCTCATCGAGCAATACCTCGGTGGTTATGCCGAGAAGAGGCTAGGCATTGCACTGCAGGATTTGCTGGCCATGGGACGTCAAAATCCGGGCGACTCGTCCGAGAGTTTCAACATGGCGTATCTGGCAATCCGGGGCAGCGGAGCGGTGAATGGAGTGAGCCGCTTGCACGCCCAGGTTAGCCGGCACCTCTTTCTGTCTCTGTTTCCGCGGTGGCCAGAGGATGAGGTCCCAGTGGGATACGTGACTAACGGAGTCCACGTGCCCACCTGGGACTCGGCATCGGCCGACGATCTGTGGACGGAGAGCTCTGGAAAGGAGCGCTGGCTGGGAACGACAGAAACCCTGGGGCCGGACATTCGCCAGATATCCGACGCCAAGCTCTGGCAATTTCGTTGCGCCACCAGTAAGTCTCTTGTGCAGTATGCTCGCGAACGGTTGTCCCATCAACTGAACGCCTCGGGTGCGTCGGCAGAAGTGATTGACGAGGCAAAACATCTCTTTGACCCTAACGCGTTGACGCTTGGATTTGCACGACGCTTCGCGACTTATAAAAGACCGAACCTATTGCTGCACGATCCACAGCGGTTGCTTCGTCTATTGACCAATTCGCAGCGCCCCGTGCAACTCATCATCGCCGGCAAAGCCCATCCGGAGGACATGGCGGGTCAGGCCTTGATTCATGAGTGGATCAATTTCATCCGGCAACCCGAGACGCGACCGCACATCGTCTTCTTGAGCGACTACGACATGCTACTGACCGAGCAGTTGGTTCAGGGAGTGGACGTGTGGATCAACACGCCTCGCCGCCCATGGGAAGCTTGTGGGACAAGTGGTATGAAGGTGCTCGTCAATGGAGGCATCAATCTATCTGAGTTGGATGGATGGTGGGCGGAAGCATATACGCATGAAGTGGGATGGGCACTCGGAGACGGCAAGGAGCATGGCGACGACCCGGCCTGGGATGCTGCGGAGGCGGAAGCCCTCTACGGTCTATTGGAACGGGATGTAATTCCAGAGTTCTATGCTCGCAACGAGAAGGGTATTCCGATCGCATGGATTAAGCGGATGCGGGAGAGCATGGCTCGACTGACCCCATGCTTTTCCGCCGATCGTGCGGTGCGCGAATACACAGAGGATCACTACCTCCCGGCTGCGGCTGCCTATCGTGAACGCGCGGCTAACAGAGGTGCGGTGGGCAGGGAAGTGGTCGATTGGCAACATGAAGTAGAGCGGCAGTGGAATTCATTGCGCTTCGGAAGTTTGAGGGTCAATTCCAACGCGGACCACTATGTCTTTGAAGTCGAAGTCCTTCTAAACGATCTCGATCCGAATTCAGTGCGAGTTGAACTCTACGCGGACGGAATCAACGGAGGTAATCCCGTGCGAGTGGAGATGAAGTTCGCGCGCGCACTGGGTGACAGAACGCAATGTTATAGCGCGACGGTACCCGCGACGCGTGCAGCGGGAGACTACACAGCGCGAGTGCTACCGCAGCACGCCAAAGCGTTGGTTCCGTTGGAATCCGCACGAATCCTATGGCAACGATGAACTGCCCGAGGTGGTAGACGTTATCGATAGAGGACGGATGAAACGAGCGATCCCAGTCACAACGTTGTTTCTCGATATCGGTGGTGTCCTGCTCAGCGATGGATGGGATCAACATGCCCGCGAGCGGGCGGCGACGAAGTTCAAGCTGGATTTAGGCGAGATGGAGGCGCGACATCATCTGACCTTCGACACCTATGAGGAGGGAAAGATCACGCTGGAAGAATACTTGGAGCGAGTTGTGTTCTACGAGAAGCGGCCATTTACACCGTCTCACTTTCGGCGCTTCATGTTTGCGCAGTCAAAGCCATATCCCAACATGATCGAGTTAGTTCGTCGGCTTAAGGCGCTGCATGGATTGAAGATCGTCGTGGTGAGCAATGAAGCACGGGAGCTCAATTCGCACCGAATTCGAAAGTTTAAGTTGAACGAGTTCGTTGATTCTTTTATCTCTTCCAGCTTCGTCCACGTCCGTAAGCCCGACGCGGACATATTCCGGCTTGCATTGGATATCGCACAGGCTCCGGCGCGGCGCGTCGTCTACATCGAAAACACTCCGATGTTCGTCAAAATTGCGGAAGGTCTCGGGATTCGGAGCATTCTCCACACAGATTACAAAACCACGTGCGCGAAACTGGCTTCGTTCGGGTTGCGGAACGAAGATGGAGTTATCCATGGAATCCGCTAACCCGCGCATCCTGACCATCAATGGTGGTTCGTCGAGCATCAAGTTTGCGTTGTTCGAGGCCGGCGAATCTCTCCGTCGAATTCTAGAAGGCGGGATTGAGCGGATCGGAATGCCGGAGCCCACGTTTCAAGTGAAAGGCGCAGATCAGGCGAACCCTTTTTCGCGATCAGTGGTGGCGCCGGATCACACCGCGGCCGTGGGCATTCTGATGGACTGGATCGAGGAGCGCATCGGGCGCCATGCGTTGACAGCAGTAGGGCATCGCGTGGTGCATGGCGGACCAAAGTATAGTACGCCGCAACGAATCACGGCGGAGATGGTCGAGGAGTTGCACCAACTCAGTCCATTCGACCCCGAGCACCTTCCGGAGGAGATACTGCTGACCGGGGCATTTCATCGCCGATTTCCTGACCTGCCCCAAGTGGCGTGTTTCGATACTGCTTTTCATCACGACTTGCCGCGCGTCGCCCAGCAATTGCCGATCCCGCGTCGTTATGAAGCGCAAGGGGTGCGGCGGTACGGCTTCCACGGTTTATCGTATGAGTTCCTGATGGGAGAACTCGCCCGCTTGGTCGGAACGAAAACTGCCCAAGGACGGGTTATCCTGGCGCACCTCGGCAACGGTGCCAGCCTGGCGGCGGTGCATTACGGCAAGTCCGTAGACACAAGCATGAGTTTCACCCCCACCGCCGGAATACCGATGAGCACCCGCTCCGGCGATCTTGACCCCGGGCTTCTCTGGTATCTCTCGCGCACAGAGAAAATGAGCGCGAAACAATTCAATGAGATGGTCAATTTCCATTCGGGACTACTCGGCATCTCCGAAAGCAGTTCCGACATGCGCGACTTGCTAGAGCGCGAGACGCAGGACGTGCGGGCAGCTGAAGCGGTGGCGCTGTTTTGCTACCAGGTCAGGAAATGGATCGGCGCGTTCGCCGCAGCTCTAGGCGGAGTCGACACGCTGGTTTTCGCCGGTGGTATCGGGGAGAATGCACCCGCGATTCGAGCTAGAATTTGCGATGGCCTCGGATTTCTCGGAATCGAACTTGATGACACACGAAACGCGGCGAATGAACGCGCGATTTCCTCGACTGCTAGCCGGGTCGCGGTCCACATGATTCGCACCGATGAAGAACTCATGATAGCCAAGACAGTTTGTCAGTTCCTCGGACTTGCATTGGCCAATGAAAAGACTGGTACAAAAGACGCACGGTCAAAGTAGACAGAACTGGGGGATAGGTTCTAATCCGTACTCATTCGTCGTCGTCCGGCCTCCAAAGCCTGAAACGCGGGTCATCGGTATACGTCTCATCATACTTCTGGTTTGTGGTTTCCCCGTCGGACACCTGGTGCGGCCTTTGGTCGAGTATGAAGAGCTGGTCCAGTTTCTTTATCGCGGCGATCTTCCGATTTCCGCTTCCCCAATCGGCAATCAGCAACGATCTTTTATCCGGCAGTCTGAAGAGCTGTTCCAGCCACTCAATTTCGGCGATGATCCTTTCAGCGTTCATATCGTTGCCTCGCTTCTTTACCACACCACATTAGAACCTGCGAACACGGACGTCTGAGCAAAGTAGACCGCTTTGGCCTTCGAGGCTTATTGCCGTGCCTAGTCTGCAATGGGTGTTTATGTGGCAGAGACCTTGTCCCGTGTGCAATGGCCTTTTGACGAAAGGTTCCCTGGCCGAAACGCTTTGCTGCTGGTGTGGTTGGATATGGAGATGACCACGGAAATGCTCTCCCATTTGGGGAGCGAAGAAATGCCTGAACTTAGGCCAGGGGGATGCCGAGCCGCTCTTCCTGAGGTCTAGTTGGCGGTGGCCGCAGCTTCTGAGCCCCGTTCCGTCGCCACAATCACTTGCCGCTGGATGTCCATCTTCTTGTTGCGGGCATTTTCAGCGCGAGTGATTCGTAGCTGATCACGTAATTTCGTCCGCGCCTTGTGAAGTTGCGATTTGCTGTTGCCAACGGAGCAGCCCAACATCTCGGCAATCTCGTTGTGCTCATATCCCTCGACGTCGTGCAGCACGAAGATGATGCGATAGCCGGGGGGTAGACTTTCGATGGCGCGTTCCAGAATTAAACGGTCGATTGAGCCAGCAAGAACTTGGTCTTGGCAACCGAAGTCCTTCTGGACGCCACCATCTTCAATCGGCTCCAGAACCTCTTCCAGAGAAATTTGTGGAAGTCCCTTCTTGCGCAACTGCATCAGAACAACGTTGACAGTAAGGCGATGCAGCCAAGTCGAAAACGCCGAATCTCCGCGAAAGCTTGCGATCTTGCGGTGGAGTTGGAGAAACGCATCCTGTGTGCGATCCTCAGCCGCCTCGATATTGCCAGTCATTCGAAGACAAAGAGAATACACCCGCCTCTTGTGACGGGTATAAAGAGATTCAAAGCACTCGCCGTTACCCTGCTTAGCACCTTCGATGGCTTCGGCTTCGGACATTGCCGATGCCAGCATTTGTTTTCGGGTGGTCAATAGCGCCTCCTGAGAGTCTTCGGCAGAAATGGCACATTCTTTTACGGTGGTGAATCCAGCAAGCTGGTTTTCAGCACCGCCGAAATCCCCGTCGCACTCCGACTGCGGCAGCGGAGTGAACTCCCTTTATAAAGTTCCCTCTTTTTCGGAGCTGAGCAATATTGAACACATGTGAAATTATTTGTGAACACACCTCGGGCTGGGAGGTTTGGCGGGAAAATCAACGGGGATACTTCAGAGTGTGGAAGGATCGCAACTGCTATTGAAGGAGCGGCCCAACGATCAGGCTGCCGAGTTTGCGGAAAAGCGCCCGGTGTTTATCTGTTAACTGAGTAGATGTTCAACAGTTCTGAAAAGATGCCCCACGTCGAAAGTTAAGGGCAAACATCCTAACGTGGACGGTCTGCTGCGGCTTTTCGCATATTTTAACGAGAATCGCCACAACATTTACGGCTGCGGCTTCAACGTGGGACTATACTTCCGAGTAGGAGATTTCCTTGGTTGTCAAAAGTGCCGCCACCGTGAAGAAGAAAGCGAGCAGGACGCCGACTGACCAGAGGGCGACTCCGCGTGGGGCGGCATCTTGGAGGTTGAGTCAGGGAAAGGGGGCACCTGAGCGGACTATCGCTTTCGATCCCCTCCTCCTCCTGACGAAGCTTTCCACCGGGAAAACCAGTCAGGAATACCAAGCCGAGAAATCGGTCTTTGTGCAAGGGGACGCGGCCGACGCGGTGTTCTACATTCGGAGCGGCAGGGTGAAACTCACGGTGGTATCCAAGGGTGGCAAAGAGGCCGTGGTCGCCATTCTGCCGGAAGGCAGTTTCTTCGGCGAGGGCTGCTTGGCAGGGCAACCGCTTCGCATGTCCACCGCCAGCGCAGTGGAGCGGAGCGTGATTGTCCGGGTCGAAAAGCGGGTGATGATTGCATTGCTCCATCAGGAGCCGGAGTTTGCCGAACAATTTCTTGCCTATCTGCTTTCGCGCAACATCCGCATGGAAGCCGACCTTGTAGATCACCTGTTTAACTCTAGCGAAAAACGCCTTGCCCGGCTTCTTTTGCTCATGGCAAATTTCGGTCAGGAATCGAAGCCGATGCCGCTTGTCGCGGGAATGAGCCAGGAAACCCTCGCTGAAATGATCGGTACCACTCGGTCGCGAGTCAGCTTCTTTATGAATCGGTTCCGGGAACTTGGTTTCATTGAGTACAACGCCGGCGGCATGCAGGTCCACAGTTCACTGGTTAGCGTTGTACTTCACGATTAGTGGTGGGAGTGGGAAGCTGCGCCTAGGCTGTTCTTGCCGCCGCCTATCCCATGAATAGTCGCCACGTCGGTGAGTAGCGATCTGAAATCCCCTCCGCATCCAGGGCACCACACCCCGAGTACAAATGATTTGAAATAAAGGAGTTGTTGGTACCGGGAGGGGGACTTGGATTACAGAGTTGTGCTGATTCTATTGAACTTATTGATTTTTATAGGCGCACGATACGCACGAAACTGCCGAAACGCGGTTCTTGAGTACGCTACAAGTACACGGCATTTCAACTCTATGCAGTCTTGGGCCACATCACGAACAGGACTTGTCAATCTCTTCGGATTCCCATTTGCTGATCGCGTTTAGAAGGATGTTTCTTTTTGTGTTCTCCATTCCTTCGATAAAGCGACCGATTTTGAAGTCCGGTGGTTGAGCTGCCTCTCGGATTTCGCCAAGCGCAATCCAATACAGCTCAGGCGATGGCTCGTTGTCTGTCCATGTTCTGGCTTCCCATCCCATCTGTCCCCGCTCATTCACGAACTTCACCGCGTGAACGGTCCGACCGTCAAAAGCGCGCAGCTTCTCAACCTTCTTTTCAGGCAAAAACCACCGTTCTGCCATATTGTCTCCTGTGCATAACGTCGCCTTGCAATACCGACACAATATGCTTGAATTAGATCAAGAGCAACAAGCGTTTTCTGCTTAAGCAGCCCTCTCTACTAGGTCGAAAAATAATGCGAAACAATTGGAGTGAAGAAATATCAAGTCATCTACGCCGATCCACCGTGGTTAGAGCGAGGCGGTGGAAAGATAAAGCGAGGTGCGGATCGCCACTATCCATTGATGTCTACTAAAGACATTCTTAATTTGAACGTACCTTCCATAACCGACGACAACGCACACCTGTATCTATGGGTCACAAACAATTTTCTTCCCGATGGCTTGGCAATAATGAAACGCTGGGGCTTTGTCTATAAAACCACCATCACTTGGGCAAAAGACCACTTTGGGCTCGGTCAATATTTTAGGGGCCAAACCGAACACTGTCTCTTCGGCGTAAGAGGAAACCTCCCGTACAAGATTATTCAGGGCAAACGCATTCAAGGAACCACACTTATATCAGCTCCCCGGCGTGAACATTCCGTCAAGCCGTCGGAATTTCGTTCCATGATTGAACGTGTAAGCTACGCCCCGCGCATTGAGTTATTTGCCCGCGAAAAACACGAAGGCTGGGATGTATGGGGAAATGAAGTTGAAAGCGATATTGACCTAACAAGTACGTATTAGGTACACACATATTCGTAAGTTATTGAAAGCACAACGGTTAGTCTGGTACCGGGAGGGGGACTTGAACCCCCACAACCATTTCTGGTCTGCGGATTTTAAGGACGAATTTGCCCCCTTTGCAGTGGTTTGCACGGACTCGCATTATATTGCATAACCTATTGTAAGTAAATAGGTTATGCAATAGTAGCGCGTCGCACTGAGTCGCATATTCTTGCATGGACGTTGAACGGCAACGGACACCACAACGGACACCAGATTAGCAAATCGTACATAAATCGTACATGCTTAATACGAGGCGTGTACGATCTATGTACGATCTAACCAAAATGGCCGTTTATGAGTGAAGAGTTCAGAGAGTGGTTGCGGAGCAAAGTGGTGGTGCAACGCAAGATGGGTTGCTGGGAATTCACTGGAGCCAAGGACCACGCGGGATTCGGCCGGGTGTTCCTAGAGGGCAGGGAAGTGAAAGCTCCGCGCGTCTTCTACCAGGAGTTTGTGGCTGCAATTCCAGTTGGCGGGAGGCTGATTCACCACCTCGGCCCTGACCAATGCATTGGCCGGGCATGTTGCAATCCCGCGCATGTCCGGGTGGTGAAACCTTGGAAGGCGGAACTGCTCAAAAGGACCTGCCCAAAAGGACACACCCTCGACTCCGACAATGCCGTGGTCGAGTCGCGTGGCGCCAGACTGCGAGTGCGCTGTCGCATCTGCAAGAACAAAGGGGCAGGCGACGATGAATGACCGGTCCGAAGCGACCGGCAGTTGGACGAATCTGGCGTTTCGCGGGAATCGTCGGCCCGCTTGCCGGAAAGGCCGTACTTCAAATTAAAGAGAACCTCTGATGAGAGGCGCCAGAAGGGCATTCGAACCAGCCTCGTTTTTGGGCACGCGCTTTTCCATCCCCACCGATATTCACGTCACGACTTATCCGCAAAATGCTCAAGATCGTCGCAGAGCGAACACTTCATGCTGCGCGTGGCGCTCCCGCCAAGCACCGGAACGCGTGGCCGATATCGGAGGAATCAGGCTACTAAACATTTGCTATTGATATATAAATAGGATAGGAATACTATGTCAACTATGTCACGCGATTCAACGGAACGCACAATTATTCCAATACTCATCTCGAAGGCCGACTGTGCTTCGATCCTGGGCGTCTCGGTTCGGGCAATCGACTACCTGATTACAAACAAGAAGCTTGAATCACGAAGACTCGGCCGTAGAGTTCTCGTTGTTCGTAGCTCCGTTCTCCGATTCGCAGCCAAGGACAATCCGGAGCCCCTATGCCAATAGGTCACTCCTGGCGCGTGAACTCGGGAAATCGACGTCGTAGGATTCGGGGTTGCATGAGCCGCATCCAGCGCTCAATAGTCAACCTATGGCAACACAATTTGCAGCTATTGGCGGTCGGTTCGGGGCAGTTTGCTTCGCGCTTACGCCAGTGTAGTTCGAGTCGAGCCTGTTGTTGCAAATAACCCAGTCTGGCGCCCCGGTAGGTAGTGGGACTCGAACCCACTAAGTCCTCAATAAATCAATAACTTAGATGACGCGAGAGGCAGTCTCGTGATCTCAAAAACCGGGGGATGACGACTAATCGGACCCCCAACGGACCCTTGAAACTCTGTGGCGGGAGGGAGGGCCGCAAGAGGAGCACTCTGGCGATGCTTCCGTTTGCCGCGCTGATCGTGCGCGCTCTCTACTTGCCTTCCTGCGGCGCCGGAGGAAGCTCCACTCCGAAGCTGCCTCCATCTCATTGTTCGCAGTTCAGTTCTCCAATTCGCAGCCAGGGATGTTTTTCTTTCGTGCTTGATCTCCAATCGCCGATCCTCTGCGGCAAGGCGTGGGGACTCAAACCACGGACCTGCGGGCTATGAGATGTACTTTCCGAGGGGCCGCCACCTGGATTCAATCACTTACAGTCGGAAGACGTCATATGATTCGGGGCTGCATCGTGCCATTCGGCGCTCACTTGACAACTAAGTGGCAACTCTGTGGGAGGGGTAAATGGATTTACAAGAACACTCATAGCATCGATTGTCTTGAATATAAATGACCTTGCTGAACGGAACCACCTCGGCGTTTACGCAAAATGACCCGATATGGTGTGCATACCATATCGGGCCTGTTTCGCTACGGGAGGCGCTAAAGACCCGACGACACGGCTCGCCCCCAGGAACAAACTCGATTGCTCTCGGATGGTCTCCACCGGTGCGATCAAGCGCAGAGACTCCATCTTGACGTCCACAGGACTTCTATCGAAAAGCCAGCGGCGACGATACTCCCACTTCTATTGTGAGCCAAAGCCCGACCTTGTGTCCAAGGTGTATCCAAGTTGGAAAGCTTGGTGGTTTTCTTTATGGAAGCGGGGAAGTCGATCTTCGATTGCTTTGACAAGCGACTCTCGAGATAGGCGTCCAGACAATTTCTTGCCAAGAGCACCAAGCATGACCGTATTGGCGAGGATCGGATTTCCCAGCTCTTGCTGAGCGACCTTGCTGGCTGGAACCTGGTGGTTGCTCAAAGTCACGTCCGGCGCCGCGATCACCTCGGGATCGTACAGAATCATGCCTCGATGGCAGAGGTGCTTGAAGCGCTGATAGGCTATGCTCGAAAAGGCGCAGAAAAAGTCTGGAGCTTCCACCGACGGACTGTCTATTACTTCGGGAGAAAGCACTACCTGGCTTCGCACATAGCCTCCGCGGGTCTCCGTGCCATGGCTGATCAGCATGGTGGTATAGAGTCCCTCGTGAACAGCAGCCTGCCCAAGGATTTGCCCAAGTCGTACCACGCCTTGCCCGCCAAAACCGCTGATGAGAATTTCAGTTCGATTCGCCACTGAGCGACCTCCGCTGCACGGAATTGACGTGCTCTCGCAACAATGCGGCAAACTCCGGACGAGCGTTGGATGCGTCGTGCAGAACTCCGCAACTAAAGCCTGTCCCGGAAACCTGTTCCGCTGGCCCCACAGCGCGTTCCTCGAACCACTGATAGATTTTCTTCAGATCGCGTGTCCGCAGAGTTTGTGCACCGAAGTGCGTAACGCAAGGGTAGACCAACTGCACTAGCGAGAAGCCCCGGTTTTGCAGCGCCTTCTTGATGCTTTCGATCGGTGCACGCTTTTCCGTTACCGAATGTCGCGCTAGAAAAGTTGCGCCAGCTTCCTTGATGATGCGGAGAATGTCGATGCCGTTCTGGGTTAGATTCTGCTCCCACATTCCGTAAGGACTGGAGTCTGTGCGCGAGCCTTGCGGCGTTGTCATGCTGTACTGCCCACCGGTGGACTGGTATCCCAGATTGTCGCCGACGATCACCGTCATATCGACGTTGCGTCGTGCACAGTTCAGCAGGTGCAGAAGGCCAATGGTAAATGCGTCGCCATCGCCCACGGTCAGTACGATTCGCTTTTCTGCCGGAAGCGCCAGGCGCAGGCCGGTGGCAAGGGCGTAGACGCGGCCGTGCGTGCCCGCGAAGGTGTCGCCCTTCCATGTTGCGTACGTCTGTCGTCCGGTGCACCCGATGCCGGTACCCCACACGATATCGGCGAGGCCCAGTTGCAATTCGTCGATTGCCTCAAGAACTTGCCGATGCAACACACGCAGTCCACAGCCGCGACAAGCAGTGCCAGGATATTTTTCAGGCCGGAGAAATTTCGCTACAAGTGGGTCCACGGTTTACCAAGCCTCCAATTTCCAGCTTCGGGGGTGTCGCGGTTCGTCTCTCACAATGGCGTCAATCGCATCCTGCAGTTCGGCTCCGGACGGCAACTCACCGCACTTGCCCAGAAAATGCACGCTCCTAGCCCTCGACGCAGCACGCCGAACTTCACGCACCAGTTGACCGTCCCAGTTGAGTTCCACCGAAAGGTATCGCGAAGGAAGACTGAAAATCTGATCAGGAAATGGCCACAGCGAGATCAGGCGTATTCCGCCCGCACGGATGCCACGTTCGCGTGCCGCCTTGACCGCGCTTTTCACTACGCGTGAAGGCGTGCCGTAGGAGACTAGGATGACCTCGGGATTGTCGTCGAGGCCATAGCTCTCGAAGCGGTCGATCAGGTCACGATGATTGCGGATCTTGTAGATCAGCCGATAGGCATGCTTATGCTGCAACTCTACGTCTTCGGTGTCGTGACCGGCCGCTGTCGGCGTCCAGTCGGAACAGGCTCCGCCAGTATTGTGACCGAGCACCACTGGTGGAATATCGATCTCATCGGTTGCGGGATAGAACTCCGGCCCAGGATGAACCTGCCGACTCCACGTACGGACACCTAGCATCTCTGCTTCTTCTTTTGTTTCCGGTAGCAACAGAGTTTCCCAGCCATCAGTCACCATCTGGTCTGCCAGTAGCGTGACCGGAGTGCGAAAGCGTTCGGAGAGATAGAACGCTTCCGCTGTTAGCGCGAAGGCCTCTTGCACCGACGCAGGCGCGAGCACAATGGTTTCGTAGTTGCCGCCGTGGGAAAGGTAGCGGCTCAGATAAAACTCACCTTGTCCCGGCGCGCCGGTGATGCCACTTACTGGCCCAACGCGCTGCGAGTTCACGATGACAACAGGTATTTCGGCACTCAGCGCCCATCCGAATGGATCGGCGAAGAGAATATAGCCGGGACCTGAGGTTGCAGTCATGGCCTTCATTCCGCCGAGCGACGCTCCATTGCAGATGTGCAGTGCGGCGGTCTCGTCTTCTGCCTGCACATAATAGCCGCCCACCTCCGGCAGGCGCCGCGACATATTTTCGGCAATCTCGGTCGCCGGCGTGATGGGGTAGCCCGCGAACACCTGACAGCCCGCGAAGATGGCAGCTTCGGTAATTGCAGCGTTTCCTGTATCAAATGTACGTTTCATAAACCTTCTCTCGCCAGCCGGTCAGGCATTAGCGGTTCTGCGCCAGGAGCGCGTACGGGCCTCAAGCGGGGCGAAGACAAACTCCTCCACGATCAACATCAGGAGACCGAGCGTGATCATCGTGACAATCGTGACTTCTGTGCGGCCGGTGCTTCTGCCAACGGTCAGCATGTAGCCGATCCCTTTGGGCACGCCAACCATCTCCGCGGCAATTACCACGCGCCATGCGAATCCGAGGCCGGTGCGAAAACCAGTGATCAGATATGGAATGAGACTTGGCAACATGACTCGACGGATAATCTGCCAATGCGTCGCGCCCATTATTCGTGCGGCGTCGATGAGCCGGTGGTCCACGTCGCGCACCCCTTGCACGGTGTTCAGAATGATCGGGAATACCGAGCCCAAGGTGATGATGAAGATCGCAGCCTTATCTCCCAAGCCGAACCATAGGATCGCCAAAGGAACCCACGCTACGCCAGGAATTGGAGAAAAGATCCGCACAAAGGGTTCGGCTATATTGTTCAGCGCCGGAGAGGTCGCCATCCCAATACCCAGTGGAACAGCGATCACCACAGAGAGAGCGAAGCCGACCAGTACGCGAACCAAGCTCACGGAAAGCTGATTCCATAGATAGCCGGACCAGATCATTTCCCCGAAGGCCTTGAACACAACCGCGGGCGGAGGCAATAGCAGGAGTGAATACTCCGGAGACATCCTGCCGAACACACCAGTCGTTGAGGCAAAGTGCCACAGTAGGAAGAAACCGGTGATTGCGAGTGCGCCTTGCCAAAGGCGATTCAAACTGAGCTTTCTCATCGCTCCGCCTTTCCTTGTGGCAGGTAACTCAAGTCGAAAATTTTGCTAGCGGTGGGAACTTCTTTCAAGTAGCCGAGCTGCTTCGACCATTCCAGGGTCTGAAGAACTGCGGCCGTATCAACCTGAGCTGTGTAGTCGATTCGCAGCCGCGCCTGATCGACGACCGTCTTATCGAGATTAATTTCGCTCGCGATGATTCCGTTGGCTTCATCGGGCCAGTTATTCACGAAGTTGATAGTCTGGACGTAAGCTGCAAGAAAATGACGTAAGTCCTCAGGACGGGACTGGATGAATGACTGCCGCGCGATCACCACATTGACGGGATAAAAATGCTTAGAATTCGGGTTGGCTTTGTGCCATTCGGCAGCGGCGTCGAATAACACCTTGCTGTCTTTGTACTTGGTCTCTGCCAGGGTTGCGAAGGGTTCCCAGGTAATGGCCGCGTCCACTTCGCGGGCAACAAACAGCGCGGTAGGCATATCCGCAGGCGCTACGTCCGGCACGATCTGAATGTCCTTGTCCGGATCGAGCTTGGCCAGCTCTCGCGCTATGTGCGCACGGAAGAGCGTATCTACCACCGTTCCCGGCTTCGGAGTGGCAACCTTCTTGCCTCTTAACTCTTCGATGTCGTGGATGCCGGTGTCCGCACGGGTGAGCAGCACATGTCCACCGCCGTTTGCCGACGCTACTACCTTCAAATCAACGCCCTTGTTTTGCCAGATAGCCGACGGTGCTATCCCCAGCAATGCGACATCGAGTTGACCGGAGGCGAACGCTTCCATCAGCGTGGAGCCATCAGCGAAGTCGACGATCTCGACGTTCACGCCGTGTTCTTGAAAGAAGTGTTTGTCTCTGCCCACGTAAGGCGCAACCGTGCCAAGCGCGCGATTCGTTCCGACCTTGATGATTCTCGCCGAGGCAAGTGCGGCGGAAGCTGTTGCTGTTTTAGCGTGACGTAACGGCGCGAGCACGAACGCCGCAATCAGAGCTATGACGATCATTATGAGAGCTGGATACCACTTTTTCTTCATGGGGAAGTCTCCGCGTCTTCGATTCGATCAATGGTGCGTACATTTCAAGCAGCCTGCGTCGCTGGATTTTTCCGCTTGGCCCCTTTGGTAGCTCCGTGACAAAGAACACTTGTTTGGGGATTTTGAAATCGGCAAGGCTCGCACTGCAGTGCACCGCTACACGTTCCTCCGTGAGCGATAATCCGGGGCGCAGCACCAGGAAGGAGGCCACCTCTTCTCCGTAAAGTGAGTCAGGCACTCCGACCACCGCAGCCGACTCGACTTCGGGCAGACGGTAGATGACTTCTTCGATCTCGCGCGGCGCAATCTTCTCGCCGGCGCGGTTGATCAACTCCTTGCTTCGGCCTACGAGAAATACATAGTCATCGGAATCGCGATAGCCCAGATCGCCCGTGTGGAACCATCCATTGCGAAACGACTCATGATTCGCCGCTGCGTTATCAAGGTATCCAGGCGAGACGTTGGGGCCACGAATGATGACCTCGCCGGTCTGATTGGAGCCAAGCAGCACCCCGTCCTCGTCAACAACTCGAAGTGTGTTTGCAAATGGAAGTCCCACAGATCCGGGCTTGCGCCGATGCAGAGGGTTGGACGTGACCTGTCCGCCAGCCTCCGATATTCCGTAAGACTCGATGACCGGCACGCCGGTTAGGACCTCAAACTTCTCAAGAACGGCAATCGGAAGAGGTGCCGAAGCGGAGCGTGCGAAACGCAGCGACGAGAACTCGGCCTTGGATGGAATCGGCTCCAAGAGCAGAATGGACAAGATGGTCGGCACAGCGCTGAACCAGCTCACGTTGTAATTTGAAATCCACTGCCAAAAGTGTCGCGAGCTAAACTTCTTCGGCAAGACTAGCGACGCCCCCACCAACATAGACGTGATCAGGGTGACTACCATCCCGTTGATATGAAACAAAGGAAGTATGCACAGCGCCGTGTCCTCGGGAGTAAGCTGATGTGCTTCCTGAACGCCACGCGCATTGCTGAGCAGGTTGCCATGCGACAGGATCACGCCTTTAGGCTTCCCGGTCGTGCCTGACGTGTAGAGGATGATTGCGGTGTCCGTCCATTCCGGCGCCGAAGTGTCTGCAACGATTTCATGAGTATGATCAGCGGGGAGACGTTCCACGAGAACGAGCGGGCCTCCAGCGTGTGGAATCGACAACTCCCATCGCTTCGCTTCCGGCAGCAAGTCATCCGCTCGTCGCGCGTCTGTCAGGAGAAACCGGGCCCGCGAGTGTTCGAGCAGCCAATCGATTTCAGAGCGAGTAAGTTGCGGATTTAAGGGGACAGCCACGCCACCCGCCGCCGTAACGCCGAACAAAGCAATTGCCGCAGCCGACCCATTGTTCAACAGCACAGCGACGCGCTCTTGCTTACGAACCCCAGCCGTGCTCATCAGGCGAGCTAAATCCTCTATGAGTCGTCCCATCTCGCCGAAGGTGATGCTTCCTGCCTGCTCTGGCAGGTGCAGAAAGAGGCGGAAAGCATTCTCGCGGCACGTTGTTTCTATGAGTTCCCGAAGCGACCTATGTCTCATTTCATTCCTCATCTGACATGAATATTTCGTTGTTGCGGTTAAATCTCGTACTCCAGGACGTGCGAGTTGGACCTCTCGTATTGATTGAGCACGTGGCTACGAATCTCGGCGAATCCCAAATCTGTCCGGCGCCGGGGACGGCTCAGGCCCACCTTTACAATCGTCTTAACCCGACCGGGCCGGGGAGTCATCACAACAATGCGGTCCGCCAAGTAGACGGCTTCCTCAATATCATGGGTAACAAAGAGTGTGGTGAACGGCTGCTGCTGCCAAAGGTTTACCAGCTCAGTCTGCATTTGCATGCGGGTAAAAGAGTCCAGCGCCCCGAAGGGTTCGTCCATGAGTAAGATCTTGGGCGACATTGCCAGCACGCGAGCTAGCGCCACGCGCTGCTTCATCCCTCCGGATAGTTGCTTTGGAAATGCGTTCTCGAATCCCGCCAACCCAACAAGATCGATAAATCGAGCTGCGGTTTCGACGACAATGGATTTGCTGTAGCCCTTCAGTTCCAATCCGAACCGGACGTTCTGTTCGACCGTCAGCCATGGAAACAGCGCGTAATCTTGAAACACCATCCCTCGGCTCGAGTCGGGGGATTGCACGCTCTCGCCATTTGCGATCACATCTCCCTGCTCCGCTTTCTCCAGTCCGGCGGCCATCTTCAATAGCGTTGATTTGCCACAGCCTGATGGGCCGAGGAGGCAGACGAACTCTTCGGGGCGCGCCGAGAAAGACACATCGTTCAGAGCCATAAGGCGCTTCCCGGTGTTCTCAAGAGCATAGGTTTTAGAAACGTTCTCGAATTTCACGCACACAATAGAGACCCGGCAGAAGCCTTTCAGAAATGCAAATGGCCCGAGACTTAGAATCTCAGGCCATCTGGAGAACTCATGCGGTTGTTAACCTAACTCTTCGCTGTCCTCCGCCGACCTGTAGATACGCGCCGACACAGACAACAAATACTTACGCATGCATACGCAGTTAATAGGTTGTAAAGACTCTGCATGAAAAACCCTCTAATCCAATAAACGTTGGAGCACGGGATGGGATTTGAACCCATGAATAACGGCTTTGCAGGCCGCCGCGTTAGCCACTTCGCCACCCGTGCTCACGTTGGGGCAAATGTTGATCGCTGCCCAAAAAACAAAACCCACTGCCTTCTGGCAGTGGGTTCGACTGAAACTTACGACCGGTCGATTTAAGCCCGAATGCCAGACAAAACGTATGCGCAACAGCAACACGTGCTGGCGCAACAGGCGTTCATCTGGATCAGGCTGGTCATGAGCTTCACATTAACTGATTTGCATCCTGCTTGCAAGCAATTGTTTCAACGCTGGCCTTGAGCCGGAATGTTCTTGCGCCTTCCCGCATGTCGCGTCGCTGGCGCGTCTACAAGTTAGATTCCTTGTACTCACGTCTCTATGTACACTGCACAGACCACACGCGCATGGCCGCCGGGATTCTCTATACTGGAGTTGTAGTCTGGGTCTCGATGTGCTTGGGGCGGGCCGAGAAGCGCGCGCTGGATAGCTAAAGTAGGTACAAGTCGCCAAAGCTGAGCAATCGTAGATAAAGTCATTACTGTTGTGAGTAGGAGGCCATGTCGAAAAAGTCTGATGCAACATGCTCTGAGTGCGGCCTTCTCAGCTGCTATCGCAGAGAGAAGGATTTTCCGCCATTCTGCTTAACCGAATCAAGCGACCCCGAGGAGTTGGGCAAGGTTCTAGAGTTATACAAGGGGGATGGGGAGGGCGCTCGCGTCTCGCGGGCTGCAGCCGAAGTGGAGGGAACCTATTACGGCAAGTTGACGCGGGTGGAGGAGATCATCGCCTTCGCCAATCGCATCGAGGCCAAACGGATCGGCGTTGCCACCTGCATTGGACTGATCGAGGAGACGCGCATATTCGTGAAGATCCTCGAGGCACATGGATTGGAGTCGTATGCCGTCCTCTGCAAGGTGGGGTCGGTGGACAAAACCGAGGTTGGGATTCCAGAGGAATTGAAGATCCTGAAGGGTTCGCATGAATCGCTCTGCAATCCTATCTTCCAGGCAAGAATACTCAACGCACAAAAGACAGACCTAAATGTGATCGTGGGTTTGTGCGTTGGCCATGATTCGCTGTTCATCAAACATTCCGACGCCATGGTGACAACGCTCATTACCAAGGATCGCGTGCTGGCTCATAATCCTGCCGCTGCGCTGTATACCGCTGGCTTTTATTATAAACGGCTGTTATTGCCCGAGAAGAAGCTCTAACTCATGCCTGAGCCTTTGCCCCACACAGCAGATCAGGAACATAATCCAGATTTCTGGATTATGTTCCGTTGCTCCCTAGGCGAACCGTCGTTGCCTCATAGAGACCCTTGGGGTCATTGCAGTCACCAAGGTTGATTCGGCTCCCAGGTTTGCATTCCTTTTCTGACGTGTGCTATAAATGCAAATCTTTATGACCCCGACAACGGTCTTCCAACTCGTCCTCTCTTGTTGTTGTCGCTAGCCAACGCGGTATCTCCGCGACGTTTCTCTTATCCATTCAAACTGAATAGCCGCTAAACGGATTCGCTCCGTTTGGTTTTCATTTTTCTTTATCCCTTTTCCTCGGCAGATACATGTCTATCCGTGGAGAAGATCATCGCAGCCAAAAACTCAGGAGATATGCATATGAACTCTAAGAAGCTCTGGATCGCTTTTAGCCTTTTTGTTATCACCGCATTTTCACAGAATTCATTTGCCCAGGGATTGAACTGGGAAGGCCAAACCGGCGCGCTTCTCACGCCTTTCGCATACACCGCCGCTTCGCCCGCTGATAAGTTTGGCAGGCCTGAAGTCGGCTTTCACTACCTGAATGCCGGTAGCGTGGTTGGCAACGAATATCAGCTCTCGATTACCGAAGGTGTTGCCAAGCGTTTTGAAGTCGGCTACACCGGCACCTTCAGTTCTTCGGGCAACAGTCCTCTTAGCACGCTTTTTGCGAACGGCTTTGGTGCATTTCATGGCAAGTTGACGGTCGTGAAGGAGAATGCCGGCAAAACCAAATGGATCCCTGCTATCGCCGTGGGAGCTATTGGCCGCGTGGATGTGCAGCGTGTAGGCTCGGCGGCTGGATCTTCAGCCTCGGCGAATAACGCCGACTTCTACGTGGTTGCCACCAAGACCGTCACCCAGGTGAAGGGCCTGCCCTTCATTCTGAACCTCGGTGAAAAGGTCACCAACGCCTCGGTCTTCGGCATCGCCGGCAACGCTCAGAACTGGCAGGGACGCCTCTTTGGCGCTGCTGGGTTTGTCGTGAAGGGGCCTGCAAAGTCGACTCTGATCGTCGGATCGGAAGCCGTCCAGCAGCCTCACTACGTAGAGGGTTTGCCAAAAGCAGCAACGGTTCCGACTTCGCTGAGTTACTTTGTACGCATAGTTCCGAAGCTGGAAGGATCGCCATTGCAAGTTGATTTCGCCGTCGTTCAGGCCGCCGGAAAGATCGTGGATATTCCGGGAAGTGTGGTTGATCTTCAGGCGAGGGCTCGCTTCGGCATTGGTACCTCCTACCACTTCTAAACGCCGATCGGCATCACCATGAAGGCCGCCTTCGCGGCGGCCTTCGGCTCTTTCGTCCCCTCGATACGTTCACTCTCCACCACTTGGCGGCGCATGGTCTCATGTCGTGTGCTTTTGCCGATGCAACTCTTAAATTACCGAAGATTGTTGCGTGATTATTTTGAAATCCTTTTTGATGTGTGTTATAAATCAGAACACAATGACCACGACAACGATCCACCAACCCGCCCTCTGTTGTTGTCGCCCCTGTCGTTGTCGCTAAGCTGCGCAGTTTTCGCGAAAGCCTTCATATCCAGTTCAACTGAATAGCCGCTAACGAGAGCGTCCCCGCTTGGGAGTACGCATTTCATTAAGCCGACAAGGTATCTACATGAAGAGGATTATTGCAATTCCGCCGCTTTTAGCCCCTGAGCTTTTCGCGCAAGCATTCATTCCACTTGGCGCCGACTTGCGGTCGACCCTGACGATGCTCTTCCAACCCACTCTTTGTTGTTGTCGCTAAGCTGCGCAGTTTTCCGCGAAAGCTTTCGTATTCATTCCAACTGAATAGCCGCTGACGATAGCGTCTCCCCGCTTTGGGGTACGTGTATCTCTTCAGCCTAAGCGAGGTAAGTACATGAAAAGGATCATTGCAATTCTGCTGCTCTTAGCGCCCGCGCTTTTTGCACAAACATCCACCGCATCTGGCGCCGACGTGCAGGCGCTGAAAGACGCATTGGCCACCCAGCAACAGCAAATCCAGCAACTGAACCAGCAACTGCAACAGGTTCAGCAGAACGGGCAGCAGGGGCAAAGCCAGACCAGCCAGCAGCAGACCGTCGCTGTGCTTAAGGCCAGCAGCGCCGACAGTAGCGCGCCAACCGTGCAAGATCCGCCACAGAGCGTCGCCGAGACTGCGCCCGCATCGGAGCTGGAAGGTCCTCTGACGATTCGCTTCCGAGGCATCAGCATCACGCCGGGTGGCTTTGCAGCCGCCGAAACAGTGCGGCGCTCAAAAGCTCTTGGAGCCGATGTTTCTACTCCATTCAACTCGGTGCCCTTGCCCTACTCTTCGCAGAGTAAGGAGTCGGAGTTCTTCGGCTCGGCCCGCCAGTCGCGGCCGACAGTCTATATTTTGACCCATTTGAAGAGCGCAGAACTCTCCAGCTATCTCTCTGCCGACTTTCTCTCGTCCGGCGTCACCTCGACGGCTACCCAGACCAACGGCTACACTCTCCGCCTGCGCCAAGTGTGGGGACAGGCTAAGTTCAACAACGGCTGGAGCTTCCTCGGCGGCCAGATGTGGAGCCTGGTGACAGAAAACAAGTCTGGAATTCGGCCCAGCGACGATGCCGGCAAAACTAACGATGCACGTCCGGCGACAATCGATGCGGGATACAACGTTGGATTCAGTTTCGCGCGCCAGTACGGGCTTCGCGTAACTAAGAGCTTCGGGGATAAGCTCTGGGTCGCCGTCGCCATCGAGAATCCGGAGGCAACGGTCACCACGCATGGAAACGCAAGCAATTACCTGCTGGGCGAGGCAGGCGACGGCAAAAGCTACAACACAGCCGGAAATTACTCGTTTAATCCTTCTCCCGATATCATCGCAAAGATTGCCGTCGATCCGGGCTTTGGGCACTATGAAGTTTTTGGACTCTACGACCGATTCGCCGACCGTGTCTTCCCTTGCGTCGACGTATCTACGAAAGTTTCCTGCGGTAGTCCCACCGGCTCTCCCGCCACTTACGGAGCCTATAACACGGCGATCAACGGCGGAGGGATCGGAGCCAATGCACGCTGGACCCTTTTCCATAAGCACATTGTTTTTGGTCTGCACGGCTTTGGCGGAAATGGAGTGGGCCGTTACGGTGCAGCACAGTTGTCCGATCTTACGATCAATGCCAATGGGACTCCGGCTCTGATCAAAGGCTACCAGGGGCTGACTACGCTGGAGTGGCACGGAAAGAAACTGGACGTTTACTTATACGGCGGTGCGGAATATGCCAGCCGGACTTCGCAGATCGATCCTGTCACGGGCAAACCAGTCGGTTATGGCAGTCCCCTGTTTAACAACAGCGGCTGCTATGTGGAAACTGCACCTACCGGAGGCTTTGCTCCGGGTGTGGCCCCCAGCACCTGCACGGGAGACACGCGGGCGGTGGTCGAAGGTACGGGCGGCTTCTGGTACCGCTTCTATGGCGGTCCCAAGGGCAGGTTCCAGTTCGGCACGCAATATTCTTACCTGACGCGCAATGTCTGGGGGGGGGCGGGTGGATTGGCGACCGGCGCGGCGGGAGTAGCGCCGCACGGCGTGGACGGAATGGTCTTCACCTCGTTCCGCTACTACTTGCCGTAAGACCGCATAACGGATGCGGAGGTCGCACTCCGCATCCGTCATCGCTAATACGTTTTACGTCACGGTAAGTTCCGTTACGCTCAAGTGCTATCCGAGCTAACGCAACGACGTAACTTTCGGCACCGGAGTACATGCGCCCCACAGTCAAATGGCGCAAAGAGTCGTGGGCGCTGCTCACGGAGATGGCTCGAACTCTTCTATAGATTCCGCCTCACGATGGACACCCTTTGCTGTTCGGTTAGCGGCACCCGCCATCAGGCCTGCGCTTGCACCCACTCACTGAAGCAGGGCATCACAGCAACATTAGCTGCGCTTACGCACGACGCGCCATGCTTGGCGCGCCAAAAGTCCCAAGAGCTCGGGCCCTTGGGACATTTTTCTCCTGGCAACTGTGTGACTCGTCTAGGCTACGGCTTGGGAGCAGCCGGCTCGGCGATCGGCGTGGTCGGTAGTTCCTGCGCCTCTTTGCGCAGTTCCTCGAAGAGAACCGTGCTCAGGTAGCGCTCGCCAAAGCTGGGAATGATAGCGACGATCAACTTGCCCGTGTTCTCCGGGCGTTGCGCCACCTTGACAGCGGCAAAAACTGCGGCTCCGGAAGAAATTCCAACCAGCAGACCTTCTTCCTTCGGCAGGCGCCGCGCGTAGTCGATCGCCTCATCGTTGGAGACCTGGATCACTTCGTCGATCAACTTGGTGTCCAGTACGCCGGGCACAAAGCCAGCGCCAATTCCCTGGATCTTGTGCGGCCCTGGCTTGCCGCCGGAGAGCACTGGGCTGTCAGTCGGCTCGACCGCAATCGCCTTGAAACCGGGCTTCTTGGGCTTGATGTAGCGGGCGACGCCGGTCAGTGTGCCGCCCGTTCCTACACCGGAGATCAGGATGTCCACCTTACCGTCGGTATCGTTCCAGATCTCGGGCCCGGTGGTTTCAAAGTGAACTTGGGGATTTGCGGAGTTATTGAACTGTTGCAGAATGTAGCCGTTCGGGGTGGCGGCGAGAATCTCTTCGGCCTTGGCAACTGCGCCCTTCATGCCGTTGGTGCCGGGAGTGAGCACGATCTTGGCGCCGAATGCCAGCATAAGCACGCGCCGTTCCAGGCTCATCGTCTCCGGAATGGTGAGGATTAACTCGTATCCCTTCACGGCCGCCACGAATGCGAGCGCGATTCCTGTGTTGCCGCTGGTCGGCTCGATCAGAACCGTCTTGCCGGGATGAATCTTGCCGTCGCGCTCGGCCGCCTCGATCATTGCGGCCCCGATACGGTCCTTGACGCTGGCCAGCGGATTCTGACTCTCCAGTTTTACGGCCACTCGCGCCGCGGCGCCATTGGTAATTTTGTTGAGGTAAAGTAGCGGCGTTTTCCCAATCAGCTCAGTAATGCTGTTTGCAATAGCCATTTCATCTCCATTTGCCCGCGCTCGGCGGACTGCTAAAGTGTGGTTGAGGCTAGATAACGTGATTCACCAGTTTTGCGACCGACTAACTAGAGCTTCCAGATGGCATTGGCCGCGACGACCAGACCGAGCGTCAGGCCAGCGATCAATATCTCCCCGAGAGCGCCGACGATGAAGGGTCGGACTCCCTGCTTCGACATCTCGCGGAAGTTAGTGCGCAACCCCACGCCTGCGAACGTCAGCAGAAACGCCCAGCGAGAAAGATTTGCGAGAGCACCCACCTGCTCCTTGTTGAAGACGTGAACCGAGACGAGCAGCGAGATCACCAAGAATCCCAGCACAAACTTCGGAAACTTGCTCCAAAGAAACGCCCCCTTGTTCTTTACCTTCTCCGCCTGTCCTCGGCTTGCCCAGTAGATCGCGTAGCCGAGCACGACAAAGCCAATGGTCGCGTTGCGAGTGGTCTTAGCCAACACGGCGACTTTTCCGGCAACGTCAGAGTAGAGCGCGCCGGCTGCCGTCGCTTCGGCCGTGTTATCCACGGCCAGGCCCGACCACAATCCATATGCGTTGTCGCTCATGTGCAGCGCGTGTCCAATTAGCGGAAACGTCACCAGCGCGATGGCTCCTAGCGCGAGAATCGCGGCAATTGCAAACGATGAATCCTCGTCATCTGCGTCGATGGCGCCCTTCGCTGCGATGATGGCGGAGACGCCACATACCGCGGAGCCAACGGCGAGCAATGATGTCAACTTGGGCTTCAGGTTAAATAGCCGGCCGAGCAGCGTCATCAGAATCAACGAGCCTGAGATTTCCAGCACCACCAGCGCGATGCTGATGCCGCCCAACTTAAGCACGTCGCCAACCACGAAGCGTGCGCCAAGCAGTACGATGCCCGTCTTCAGCCAGAACTCGTAGGTCGCGATCCCAGGAAGGAATATCTGCGGTATAGTCACTGTGTTTGCGATCAACAAGCCTATCGCAATCGCCCAGAGCACATACTCGATGTTAGGAATGACGAGGTGATGAGCTTTGGCATAGGCATTAATCGATTGCTCAAGTACCTTGCCGGCGAAACCGATTACTCCAAGCAAGAGCACGCCTGGGATGAATCGAGCGACGTTCGCGAAAGGGTTGCGAGCCTCTGAACTGGGCAGCGCGACAGATGTAGCCATTCGTTTCTCCTCTTTACCCTGGTTCTTACCAGGGAACGTGCTTCAGAACTCCAACGCGCACTAGAAGTGCCAGCAGGAACGCGGTGATGACGGCCCATACGTCAAGCGACAGACCTAGTCGGGTAGCCTCAGTTGCGATTTTGTTTTCGTCAGACATCGATGGACTCCTATTTATGCGGCTTAACGCTGCCCTTACTTCCTTCAACTGTTCTGCCTGCAAAACGAAAAACCCACCCGCCTGAAATTTCTGGCGGATGGGTCGATACAACTAGATCCTGGTTAGATAAGTGCTATCCCACGATCTCCCGTGCGCCAGATGGGTACATGCCGCAACAACAGCAGCAAGTGTTACGACCGTTCTGGCAACACAAAGTCATGATTGAGTCTTTATATCCGATTTACAATGCTCCCGTCAATTTTCGTTTTTATGAAAGCTTAACTTGCACGTATCCGGCAGCTCATGTAATGTCTCAACTCATGAGCTGCCCGATCCAGATGAAGGCCTGTTGCGCCAGCATGTGTTGCTGTTGCGCACGCGTTTGTTCTGGCATTCGGGCTTAATCGACATTTAGAAGTTTTCAGTCGAACCCACTGCCAGACGGTAGTGGGTTTTGTTTTTGAGTGGCAATTATCGGCAGCCCAACATAAGCACGGGTGGCGAAGTGGCTAACGCGGCGGCCTGCAAAGCCGTTATTCATGGGTTCAAATCCCATCCCGTGCTCCAACTTTGTGAATCTGGATATTTTGGAAACTTGATCGGAATATGACCACCACGATTTACATCAACGGCGAACTCTTCTTCTCAGCGCTCCCCGCACTGGAGGCCATGTGTATGCGCGTGGATACACGGTTGCGCAGCGTGGGCGAAAAGGCCGGAACATAGAGTTTATTCAGTAACGGCACGTTTCTTGAAAGGCCCACGATCGAATCGTGGGCCTTCTTTTTTGATTGTCGAATAGGAGCATCAATATGGCACAACCTCCAATATCTCGGAACGCTAGAACACTGACCCATATCTACGTGCGCGATATACAAGAGGGCTTCCTTCGTCCCTGCTGGGCAGCTGGACGGGAACTTTATTGCGGAATGTGCATGAAGGGCACAATTAAAGCAGAAGTCGGTGAGGTCTGCCCAATCTGCTCTAGCAGAGTCGAACGCATTCTCGACAATTTTTCGAAATGTGCACCACAGCCTGCAACGAGAGCTTCCTGAGCGTCCTACCTGCTTTTGGTTTCTGTGCTAGTCGCACCCAGCGCCTGTTGCAGATCCGCCAGAATGTCCTGTATGTCTTCAATTCCCACCGAGATGCGAATCAGGCCATCGGTGATTCCGGCTTGACGGCGGCGGGCGGGCGACATCTCCCTATGCGACGATGTCGCTGGATGAAGTACTTGCGTGAAGACATCGCCCAGGCTCGTAGAGCGCACGCAGAGCCGCAGGGCATCCATGAAGCGAAAAGCGGCGTCACGCGAGTCCTCCTCAAGTTGAATGGAAATCATCGCTCCCGCGAGGCCAGGTGTGAGAATGCGCGCCAACGCCTCCGTGCCGCCGAGAGAGGGGTAGTAAACGCGGGCCAAGCGCGGATCCGCCGCGAAAGTCTCGGCGATGCGCTGTGCGTTGGCGCACTGCCGTTCCAGGCGCAGCCCCAGGGTCTTGATGCCGCGCAGAATTTCATGCGCATCCCACGGCCCCAGCACGCCGCCAGCAAGTTTCATAATGCTGATCAGCGCTGCATCGTCCGGATGCTCTTTGGCAACCACCGCGCCTCCCATCGCATCGGCGTGGCCGCTCAGATACTTGGTGGCACTGTGCACCACAAAATCAGCCCCGTGCTCGAGCGGACGGCAGAGATAGGGAGTGGCAAAGGTGTTGTCCACGATCAGCCGGGCATGATGCGCGTGGGCAATTGCAGCGCAGGCGTCGATGTCGCAGATCTTAAGCAGCGGATTGGAAATGGTCTCGGCAATCATGATGCGCGGGCGTACTTCTTCTGCCTTAACTTTCAGCGACGGCAGATCGGAAAAATCAGCGGTAACGGTCTTGATATCAAATTGGCCAAAGACCAGAACCAGCAGATCCAGGGTCGCTCCGTAAAGATCCTGCGAGGCAAGAATGGTAGAGCCCGGAGAAAGTTCGCAGGCCAACACGGAGGCGTGCAGCGCGGCCATGCCGGAGGCGTACGCAATGGCGGCAACCCCGCCCTCCAGCGACAGAATCGCCTGCTCCAGAGCAGCGACCGTGGGATTACCATAGCGCGTGTAAATGTATCCGGGCTTTTCACCACCCAATACGGCATCGGCGTCAGCCATGGAGCCGTAGGTGAACGTCGTCGATGCATAGATGGGTGTAGAGACAGGCTGGCCCGTCGGCGTGCCAAGCCTTTCGCCGGCATGAACGAGTCGGGTCGCTATATCGAGCCGAGGATGAGTCATTTGCACCTCACAGCAATACAGGATCAGGGTAAAAAATCTTCGCATAGATTGCGGCGCTTGCGCATCTTCGGCATTGCTCTCTCATCTTGCGTTAAAGAACGCTTGCTGTTCAGAGTTGTTTGATGTTATCGTAGCAGACATGAAATTCAACGCCATGAAGACTGCGACGTGTTGCTGCATGTGTATGTGTCGCGCACACGTGTCTTCTGGCGTGAGGAAACCGCAAGGCTAAGGTAAATTACAAGCCGGCACCTCATTTAGACCCACCGCCAGAAGTTCAAATGGCAGGTGGGTTTTGTGCTTTTAGGCTGAAAGCGCGATAGGCACTCATAACAAGATTTCTAGTGAGGAAAAAAACAATGGCCGTTCCTGAAATCAAAGCAGAAGAACTGAAGCAGAGAATGGATGCCGGTGAGGACCTCTTTTTACTCGACGTGCGCAGCGAAAACGAGTACGAAACTTCCAACATTGGCGGGCACCTCATCCCGCTTCCCGAACTGGCCGAACGAGTGCACGAGCTCGATTCCAAGCGCAAGATCGTGGCCGTCTGCAAAATGGGACCGCGCGGTGCCAAGGCAGTGCAGCTTCTGCACCTGGCCGGCTTCACCCAGGTCTGGAATCTCACCGGCGGGATTCACGCTTGGTCCGATCGCGTCGACCGCAGCGTGCGGAAGTATTAATTCGCAACTTGAACGGTGGTCATGAGAGTGGTCGAAACCTGCTAGGCGAGGCGCGAGCGTGCTACGAACGATCCGGGAAGACATTCAATTCGTACTGAAGGAAGATCCGGCGGCAACCGGCTGGTTCTCCGTGCTGATCAACTACGCAGGGCTCCATGCGGTGTGGGCGCATCGCATCAACCACTGGCTCTGGCTGCACGGCTTCCGGCTGCTGGCGCGCTTTTTCTCGCAGGTCTCGCGCTTTTGGACCGGAGTCGAGATCCATCCCGGCGCCCAAATCGGACGCCGGCTCTTTATCGATCACGGTATGGGCGTAGTGATCGGCGAGACGGCGATCATCGGCGATGACGTGACCCTCTATCACGGAGTGACGCTGGGCGGCACCAGCCTGGCAAAAAAGAAACGGCACCCCACTCTCGCCAACGGCGTTGTCGTCGGCAACACCTCCAGCATCCTGGGAGACATCGTCGTGGGCGATAACTCGCGCGTAGGCGCAGGCTCGGTGGTGCTGCGCGACGTACCGCCCAACTCCACCGTCGTCGGAGTGCCCGCGCATATCGTCTATCGCGATGGCAAGCGAGTGCTCATCACCGATCCGCGCGAGATCAAAGATCCGCTCAGCGATGCTCTGATCGCGCTGGCAAAGGACGTCACCACCCTGCGCGGGCGACTAGACAAGTTGTCTCATCTTGAGGCAGTAGTCGCTCCGGTCAATGGCGGGACGGTGACTGGGTTGGCTAATGAGGACAAGGAGCGACGAGAGTACCGCAGCGAGTTTGATAAGAGTAACTTTGCCGATTTCGGCGCGGGAATTTAGAAGGCCGACCTAATAACTCTTGGCTTATCGGTTCTTGTAACACAAGAACTATGGACTTTCGACTTTGTGTAACACAACAACTCTTAACTTCTTGGGTTCTTGTAACACACTAACACTCCATTAGCTCGTTAGCTTCGTAATTCATGTAACACAATAAATCTTAACTTCTGATAGTTGGCGCATGACAGATAACCAGAGAGACATTGACCAAGTTAAGCCCAAAGTAGGCCGGCCAAAGCTTTCGACTGATACCGCAAAAGGAAGAATTGTGCACGTTCGCTTCACTTTAGAAGAAATCGAGCGTATCGCGGCAACGGCCAAGGCCAACAACAAAACCATCTCGGAATGGATAAGAAGCACGTTGAATGCGGCAATCGATAGCTGAGTAAGTAGAAGGACACGATGTGCTGAACGAATAACAATTCTAAATGTCGCGATTGGTCCGAACCCGAGGCGAAGCTGCGGCATCTTAATCCGTTGGCGACCGCGAGTTATATTCCCGTCTCGGGATTTATAACCTCAATAAGAAATTGACGATTTGTATTATGCCTGTGGAGAAGGTATATTCTGCGGCTTTGATGTAGTAACAAGGAGGCAACACAGTGGCAGAAGAGGTCAACCGTATTGCTCTAGGCGAGGAAGCTGCATTTCAACTTGCTAACGTCACCAAAACCGCTCCTCAGTATGGAGCCATCACACCACGTTGGTTAGTTCGTTTGCTGGACTGGAAGCCGCTTGAGGCCGGAACATTCCGGGTAAATCGCGTCGATGAGGGCAAGGCAATCGAATCCCTCTGCAGCCAGACGGAGGAGTCGGAGATGGTTCCGACTTATGCCGAATATCTGGAGAAGCCGAGAGAATACCGGTTGAGCAGCATCAGCGCTGTTCTTAATGTTCACACCCGAATTTCGGATATCTACAGTAATCCTTACGATCAGGTTCGAGAGCAGTTACGGATTCTTATCGAGAACGTGAAAGAAAAGCAGGAGGGCGAGCTCCTCAACAACGCTGACTACGGACTTCTGAACAACGTTTCTACTGCGCAGAAACTGAAGACGCGCAAGGGTGCGCCGACGCCCGACGATCTGGACGAACTACTTACGAAGGTCTGGAAGGAGCCATCCTTCTTCCTCGCTCATCCTCGCTCCATCGCCGCCTTCGGACGGGAATGCACCCGTCGCGGCGTTCCGCCTCCGACCGTCACGCTCTTCGGCACACCGTTCCTCACTTGGCGCGGCATCCCGCTGATTCCCACCAACAAGATCGACGTCGGAACCAAGAACAACCATTCCAAGATCCTGCTGGTGCGCGTTGGCGAAAGGAAACAGGGTGTGGTCGGCCTCTTTCAACCTGGGCTGCCCGGAGAGCAGAGTCCTGGCTTGTCGGTTCGCTTCATGGGGATCGACAAGAGAGCTCTGGCCTCCTACCTGGTTGCGCTGTACTGCTCCGCCGCCGTGCTTACCGATGACGCCATTGCCCTGCTCGAAGACGTAGACGTGGGACAGTACCATGAGTACAAGTGACGCGAGTCGAGCCTCGGCAACGATTCCGGGAGGTGGCAACTGGGCGAAAGGGCAGGGGACAGAAGGCCTGACTTCCGGCGTTCTCGATCCGATAGAGCTGGCGCGCATGGCCAACGAGTTCTTTACCGCGTTGCCGGAAGCGCTCCAGCCGCCTTTGTCTGTCGCACCGGCAGCGCCGGTGCCACTGGGCTCTCCGGTCAATGTGAATCCGTATGCGGCGGTGCCGGCGCCAACCGTGCCCGCATTTCCTGGGCTGTTCTCAAGCTTGGCGGCGGAGCAACCTGTCGTGCTCCCCGCCCGCGATCGCGCCGCGGCACCAACCGGAAGCTTGCCTTCGGCGTCCAATCCGGTCCCGGCAGTCCCCGGCGGAGTGAGCATGGCAATACCATCGGCTGTCCCTGCGTTCTCCTTTTTGCAGGAGGCTCGCCCCTTGTTCACCGAGCCTGCGGCGGAGCCATCGCTTCTGAATGCGCCTTCGGAAGCGTTTCAGCAGAGCACTCCAACCGATGCCGGATTCGCCGCGATTCCGTCTTCGTTATTCACAGACGTTCCGCCCTCCCAACTCGCTGAGCCTCCGCGTCCTCCTGCGCCACCGATTCCTGGTGCCTTGGTTGGGTTGGAGTCGCCGGGTGTTTCTAACGAGTTCTTCACGGCGTTGCCGGAAGCTTTCCAACCACCTCTATCCGCCGCACCGGCAGCGCCAGTGCCGCCGGGCTCTCCGGTCAACGTGAATCCCTATGCGGCTGTGCCGGGTCCAACAGCGCCCGCGTTTCCCGGGCTGCTGTCGAGCTTGGCTGCGGAGCAGCCCGTCCTCCTGCCCGCTCGCGATACAGGCGCGGCACCAACCAGTAACCCGCCAGCAGCGTCGGCACCGGCGGCGGCGACAGCTCCGGCAGTTCCCGGCGTGAGTGCGGCCGACCCATCGGCGGTACCTGCGTTTTCCTTTCTGCAGGACGCTCGCTCCTTGTTCACCGAGCCTGCGACGGAGCCATCGCTTCTCAATACGCCTTCGGGCGCGTTTCAGCAGAGCACTCCAACTGATGCCGGATTCGCTGCGATTCCCTCGTCGTTATTCACTGACGTTTCGCCATCCCAACTCACCGAGTCGGCGCAGCCTCCCACGCCGACGGTACCCGGTTCATTTGGTAAGGTTGATTCCTCGGCGTTCCCTGCATTTTCCTTCATGGAAGAAGCCCGGCCGCTGTTTTCGACTCCGCCCACCGTGCCGGGTCCCGTTCCGGCAGTTCCACCGGCCCCTGCGCTGTTGGACAAGTCAGTGCGTGCTGAAGACCGCTCTGCAATCGCCGCCGATCCCTTTGCATCGCCTCTCGACCCGCACGCGCCGCAGCTCTCCGGAGCCGTGACGCATGAGCCGGACTATCGCGCACCGGCCTCCTACGATCCGCTGAATCAGCCTCGACCGCTTTCTCCTGATAACACTTTGCCCGCGCAGGCTCTGGTGGGCGCGCGGTCGGGTCTGCCAGGCGACTTTAACCTGTCTTCCAATTCTTTTGACGTGGAAGCCATTCGCCGCGATTTTCCGATCCTGCGCGAGCGCGTGAACGGGCGTCCTCTCATCTGGTTCGATAATGCGGCTACCACGCAAAAGCCGCAGAGCGTCATAGATCGTCTCAAATTCTTTTATGAGCACGAAAACTCCAACGTGCATCGTGCCGCGCACGAACTGGCGGCGCGTGCGACCGATGCCTACGAGTCGGCCCGTGAGAAGACGCGCCGATTCCTCAATGCCGGCTCGGCCCGCGAAATCGTCTTTGTTCGCGGAGCCACCGAGGCAATCAACTTGGTTGCGCAGAGCTGGGGGCGCCGATACGTTCAGAAGGACGACGAAATCGTTATCACCTGGCTGGAGCATCACGCCAACATCGTTCCCTGGCAGATGTTGTGCGCCGAAAAGGGCGCTCGCCTTCGCGTGGCTCCGGTGGACGATACCGGCCAGGTTGTGCTCGAAGAGTACGAAAAGCTGCTCGGCCCAAAAACCCGACTGGTTTCGATTTCGCAAGTCTCCAATGCTCTTGGCACAATCACACCGGTGAGCGCGATGATCGAGGCCGCTCACCGCCATGGCGCGCGGGTGCTGATTGACGGCGCCCAAGCCGTCTCGCATATGCACGTGGACGTCCAGGCCTTGAACTGCGACTTCTACGTATTCTCCGGACATAAAGTATTCGCACCCACTGGCATCGGCGTGGTGTATGGCAAGTCTGAAGTTTTGGATAACACGCCGCCCTGGCAAGGTGGCGGCAACATGATCCAGGATGTGACGTTTGAGAAAACGCTGTATCAGCCGCCGCCACAACGCTTCGAGGCTGGCACCGGCAGCATCGCCGACGCAGTTGGGCTGGGCGCCGCGATCGATTATGTCGAGCGGGTGGGCATGGAAAACATATCGCGTTATGAACACATGCTCCTTGTGTATGCCACCGAAGCCTTGCAACGCATTCCCGGCTTGCACATTATCGGCACGGCGAAAGAGAAGGCTGGCGTTCTTTCCTTCGTAATGGACGGCTTCCGCACGGAAGAGATCGGCGACTTTCTAAACCGCAAGGGCATCGCAGTTCGCGGCGGACACCACTGCGCGCAGCCAATTCTCCGGCGCTTCGGCGTAGAGAGTACGCTGCGCGCGTCACTGGCACTCTACAACACGTGCGAGGAAGTCGATGCGCTGGTGGCCGCGTTGTGGGATCTGCGGCAAGGGCGCAATCCGGGCGTTGTTTGAGAGGAAGAGGAACAAAAAGATAACGGCCAGCCGCTTACAAGAGGCTGGCCGTTATCTTTCGTGCCTCTTCATCAGTACTTCGGAAGTGAAGGGTCGATCTTCGTAGCCCACGCCAGAATGCCGCCGGTTAAATTAGAGGCACGCTTGAAGCCCGACTGGCGCAGGAAGTCCACGGCCTTGGCGCTGCGGCCGCCGCTTTTGCAGTGCACCACGATTTCACGGCTTGAGTCGAGTTCGTGGACGCGCTTAGGCAGGTCACCCAACGGAATGAGATGGCCGCCGATGTTGCAGATCTGATACTCATGCGGCTCGCGAACATCGAGAACATAGATATCATCTCCGGCATCGAGGCGGCGTTTGAGTTCCTCAACCTGAATCTCGGGGATCTTCGCGGTTGACGGTGCCTCTTCTCCGCGAATCCCGCAGAACTGGTTGTAGTCGATCAACTCTTTCACGGTCGGATTCGTGCCGCATACCGGGCACTCCGGATTCTTGCGCACGCGCAGCTCGCGGAAGCGCATCGCCAAGGCATCCACCAACAACAAGCGACCGATGAGCGGATCGCCCGTGCCGAGAATCAGCTTGATGACCTCGGTTGCTTGAATGACGCCGAGCAGCCCAGGAAGCACTCCAAGCACTCCGCCCTCAGCGCAGGAAGGTACCAGTCCGGGCGGTGGCGGCTCCGGATAGAGACAGCGGTAGCAGGGGCCATCCTCGGTGGCAAAGATACTGGCCTGCCCCTCGAAGCGGAAGATCGAAGCATAGACGTTCGGCTTGCCGCTAAGGACGCAGGCGTCGTTGACCAGATAGCGAGTGGCAAAGTTGTCCGTACCGTCGGCGATGATGTCGAAGCCGCGGAAGATCTCCAGTGCGTTGTGGCTGTTGAGCATCGTCTCGAAGCGCTCGGTCTGCACGAAGGGGTTGATCGCGTTCAGCTTGTCGATGGCCGAGTCGAGTTTGGGGCGGCCCACGTCGCTGGTAAAGTGGAGAACCTGCCGCTGCAGATTCGTGTAGTCCACCACGTCGAAGTCGACTAGTCCCAGAGTTCCAACGCCAGCCGCGGCCAGGTATAACGCTAGAGGCGAGCCCAGCCCACCCGCTCCGATGCAGAGCACGCGCGCGGCCTTTAGCTTCTGCTGGCCCTCCATCGCCACCTCTGGCATGATCAGGTGCCGCGAGTAACGCAGAATTTCTTCGTTGCTTAAAGTTGCTGGAATGCTTTCATTTGAAGTCGCCACTGCTATCTCCGGTGCTGCGGTTGAGTTAGATTCCTCTGCGAGTACAGTTGATTCAGGCTTGGGCGCCGCCGGCAACCGAGGGCACAATCGTGATCGTGTCGCTCTCCTTGGCCGGGGTAGCGTCTTTTGCCAGGTAGCGGATATCTTCGTCGTTCAGGTACACATTCACAAAGGAGCGCAGCTTTCCGTCCTCGGCAAAGAGATGCTTGCGCAGATCAGGATGTTCGGCTACGAGGTTGCTCAAGGCTTCGCCTACGGTCTGGGCTGTTACTTCAACGCTGGACTGTTTCCCGGTATAGGGGCGGAGCGGTGTTGGAATCAGGACTTTAATCGGCATGTTATTCCTTCTCAAATAACTAAGTTGGTCTTACTTTCACTCTTGATTCAATACACTTCAATCGATTCAACGTCAAAATACTTGGATTCTTCCTCGCCACGTAACAGAAACGAGTTAGTGACGACAGCCTTCCTGTTATCGACGCTGGTAATTACGTACGAGCATCCGGTCCAATGCGCCTCGGCCAGATCGGTGCTTGAAGCCACGGCAGGACAATCGGGATGGGAGTGGTAAAAGCCAACGATGTCGTGGCCCGCCAGCGCAGCCTCGCGCTGAATGCGCACCAGTTCCGTTGGACTTATATGATAGCGGTCCTCCGGCGAATCGGTACGGGTGTTGCCGCATTTCACCGCATTCTCAACCGTCCTATCATCGCCCTCGTCAAACTCTCCCACCAGCACGCCGCAGCACTCGTGGGGATAAGTCTCTTCTCCATGCTGTCGCAGTTGTTCGAAAACTTCTTTCGACATTTTTAGCGTCATGCGTACTCAGCTCCCTTAATTCGTTCCATCTATTTCGAAGGCATCTCTTCCCAGAACTGTTCACTCAAATACTTGTCGCCCGAGTCGGGGAAAATGGTAACAATTACGGAACCAGGCGTTGCGCTTCTCGCAACTTCCATTGCACCCACCAGCGCACCCGCCCCTGAGACGCCTACCAGCAATCCCTCTTCGCGCGCCAGCCGCCTGCACATCTCCTCTGCCGCTTCCGTGCTGACTCCGAAATTCCGCTCTGCAATCGTCGCATCGTAGATCTTAGGGACGATCGAGCTCTCCATGTGTTTCGCGCCTTCAATGCCGTGAAACGGCGAGTCGGGTTGCAGCGAGGTGCAGGCGATTCCCGGATTTAATTCTTTCAGCCTGCGCGAGCTGCCGACAAAGGTTCCGCTTGTCCCCAGCATGGCAACAAAGTGAGTAACGCGGCCTTCGGTCTGCCGCCAGATTTCATCAGCAGTTCCGTTCGCGTAATGCGCCCGCCAGTTAGCCTCGTTGGAATACTGATCGGCGTAATAATACTTCTCCGGTTCGGCAGCAGCCATCTCGCGCGCCTTCAGGATTGCCCCGTCGGAGCCTTCGCCGGGATCGGTGTAAACGATCTCCGCGCCGTACGCCCGCAGAATCCGCTTCCGCTCCGCCGAAACGTTGGATGGCATACAAAGCGTGACCGGAATGCGATAGGCCGCGCCCAGCATCGCATACGCAATTCCAGTATTGCCGCTAGTTGAGTCGAGCAGAGACTTGCCCGCTCCCAGCCTCGCCGATCGCAGAGCCTCCGCCACAATATTCGCAGCCGCACGGTCTTTGACCGAGCCGCCTGGGTTCGTCCACTCTGCCTTCGCAAGTACCAGGACACCGTCTCGCCCGCTGTTCAAACGCTCAAAGCGCAGCAACGGCGTGTTGCCAATGCGCTCGCTCAGACTCGTGCCCAATAGACGATCCATCTTGCGGGTTAAGCCTTCTCGATCAGCAGTGCCCAGTGGTCGCCGACCTTGGTTTGCTCCAGCACCTTATGACCTTCCTCAGCAAGCGAACGCGGAACGCTCTCGATCGGCGGACCATCGTCGAGAAGAACCCTTATGCGCTCGCCTTTCTGCATCTTTGCCAAGTTGAGCTTCAGTTTTACGAAGTTGCTGGGACACGCGACGCCGCGAAAGTCTTTCTCCCTGTCAACAACGCTTGTTGCAGCAGAGGAGCAGACTATGGACGCCTCGGCCGGAAAGCGTAGCGAGTTATCCATGCTGGCATAGAGTTCCTTCACCTCTTGCGCCAGCGCAAATACATCAGAGGCGTCTTCGCGGAGCGCGTCGAGGTCGTTGGATTGTGCAGCGTTGACTACGTCTTGAAAGCGCGTGTTCACCAAGCCGGCTTCGATGAAGTGCTTGCTGAATGCAGCAAAGATCGCTGTATCGGAATGCGCTTCGATGCCGCGCGTCACCAGCAGCATCTGCGCCGATGAAAGCGTGATCTGATAGAGAGCATCGGCCCTGTCTTTTGCGGAGAGGTCTCCAGATAGCTTCTTCTCCAACTCCTGAATCCGCTTCTGGTCCACTTCGATCAGATCGAAGAGTCCCGCCGAGCATTCGCCCAGACCTTTGCCGACGAGCGAGAAGACCGCATCGGCTCCCCAGTCGTAGTAGTAGTTTTTGTCATCCTCGAAGCCCGGGATCTCGCGGTAGCGATCGCAAATGGTTCGTATATCCTGCGCACCTTCGCCGGCAATGTACTCGTCAAACGAAGCAAAGCGCGATCGCTTTTCAAGATAGGTCTTGAGTAGGTCCACCACGAAGTCCGGCAGATCTCGCGAACTGATCCGGTCAATGTGTTTTGCCAGGCGCGCTTTCCCATCACCGATCACCGCCCCGGCGACGACCCCATAGGCGGGGAACATAAGCTGGCCCTTCCGCGCAACCTGGCCATAGAAGCCTAAATCGGCGAGCATATGCTGACCGCAGGTGTTAGGACAGCCCGACAGATTGATCTTGAAATCGGCAAGTTCATCGAGATCAAGCCCGGATTGTGCCAGCTTGCGCGCAATGGCCCGAAGCGCTCCCTTCGACAAGCAGATACCTAGCTTGCAGGTATCCGCGCCGGTACATGCGATGGAATTGGCAAGCAACGCGGGAGCAGAGGAAAGCTTCGAGAAGGCACTGACAAGTTGAAACACGTTCCCGAGATAGGCTTCGGGAATATTGCGGAGACGAAGGTTCTGGCCAAAGGTGGCGCGCACCACGTCATCGCCGAAGCGTGCCAAAAAGTTCCCCAGAGCAATCGCATCTCTTGTCTGCAGGTTGCCAAGGAACACCGGTATCAAAACGGAGTAGAGGCCGGGTTGCCGCTGCACCGTCGTGTAACGCAACCTCCAGGTCTCAAACTCCAGAGACTCAACCTTCACCGGTGCGATGGAAGGCGTCGTCAGAGGCGTGCCGCTTTCATCCACAACGAATGGCGCCGGCTGCTGGCGGATCACCTCGTCCAACTCGCTTTGGTAAAGTTCGCGGAAGCGCGCCTCACCCAATTGATTCCAAAGAAAGCGTAACCGAGCCGCATGTTTGTTCTTGCGGTTGCCGTGCTTGTCGAAGAGGCGCTTGGCTGCCTCGGCCACGATGTATGTCTCGCTCCACGGGATGAACTCGTGCAGCATGTGTGCAACTTCCGGCTTTGATCCCATGCCGCCGGCAATGTACACCTTGAATCCTTTCACCCCGTCCTTGATCTTCGCCACGAAGCCAAGATCATTGAATTGGGCGTAGGCCGTGTCCTTGCCCGAGTTGGAGAAGGTGATCTTAAACTTGCGCGGAAGCACCCAGGAATCGGCCTCGGCGATAAGGCGGCTGGTTAATGCAAAAGCATACGGACTAGGATCGAAGACTTCCTCGGGAGAGACCCCGGAGTCAGGCGAGATCATTATGTTGCGCACCGTGTTGCCCCCGCCGCCGCGCGACGACAGGCCAACAGAAAGCAGCTCCCGCATCACCGCAACGACGTTCTCAATCGCAACCTCATGAACCTGAAATTCCTGGCGCGTCGTGATATGGATCATGTCGCTGCCGTATCTGTCGCAAACTTCGGCGAGTGCCCGCAACTGGGCAGGCGTCAGAGCTCCCCCGGTGGTGCGCACGCGAACCATATAGGTGCCGTCTTTACGTTGCTCATAGCACCCAAATGGAACGCGCCTGGCTTTTAAAGACGCCGCATCGAGTGCGCCCGCGCGATACTTCGCAATCTGCGATTCCAACTCATCAATTTCTCCCGGCAATGATGCCGGAATGTCGTAGGACATCAGAGTCCCTCCTCATGGTTCTGCCCAAAACGAAAAGCCCACTCAACGTCTGGTGAGTGGGCTTCAACCTCTGGATAAGATGATGACTTAGGTGTCGATCAATCCAATCTACTCGCCAGAACATACCTGCGCTCAAACCGACAACAGCACATGTTCTGGATAAATATCTGCATTTATTGATGCTAGCGTGAGGTGATCCGAAAGTCAACGCCTAGCCCATCGACGCTTAAAGGATGCCGAACTGCCCTAACGCTACTGTTGTGTCCCAATGTCGTTCGCGGGCTCAATGTCATCCTCCGCCGGCGAGCCGGGGTGCAGGAGGAAATAAACACCGCGCGCTTGACCTCGCGATAAGAACGACAAGAACGAACCCATGGCGCACCGCTGGGTGTGGTCAATGACTTGAAAACGGCTTCTTAGCCTTTGAACCACAGAACGCACTACCCCGTCCCGCCGACCGCCAGAATCGGCTTCGGAGGGCTCTGGGGGCTTCTGGAGGTCCGGAAACTCCCGCGCGCCAGACGGGTACATGCCGCAACAAAAGCATGTCATTCGACCGGTCCAGCAACACAACATCATGGTGGAGTTAGATCCGAATTAACCCACGCGAGTCAATTCTCGCCTTCGTGAAAGATTCACTTGCAAGCAGAATGCAATTCAGTTAACGTGTCATTCATGAGCTGCCTGATCCAGATGAACGCCTGTTGCGCCAGCATGTGTTGCTGTTGCGCACGCGTTTATTCTGGCATTCGGGCCTAATCGACCTTAGAAGTTTCAGTCGAACCCACTGCCAGACGGTAGTGGGTTTTGTTTTTTTAGACGACCCACGGCAGATAGCCTGGGCCGTTTTGTTTTGCCCCACAATAAGCAATCCAAAAAGATTTCAGAGGAGAAGACGCGATGCCGGATAACGAGAAGATCAAGCTACACTTTGCCACACTGGCAGTGCACGGTGGCCAAACCGTAGAGCAGACGACCAAGGCACGCGCCGTGCCCATCTACCAGACCACCAGCTATGTCTTTGACGACAGCGATCACGCCGGCCGGCTCTTCGGCTTGCAGGAATTCGGCAACATCTACACCCGCATCATGAACCCCACCACCGACGTCTTCGAGCAGCGCATCGCGGCCCTGGAAGGCGGCGCGGCGGGCTTGGCGACGGCCTCGGGACAGGCGGCCGAGACGCTGGTGATTACCACCCTGGCCGGGGCGGGCGATGAGATCGTCTCCACCACCTCGCTCTACGGCGGCACCTACAACCTCTTCCATTACACTCTGCCGCGGCTGGGCATCACCGTGAAGTTCGTCGATGCCGACGACTTCGCCGGATTGCGTGCGGCGATCACCGACAAGACCAAGGCGCTCTACACCGAGACCCTGGGCAATCCCAAGCTTGACGTATCCGACATCGAAACCCTCGCCAAGATTGCCCACGAAGCCGGAATCCCGCTGGTGATCGACAACACCTCGGCCTCACCGGCGCTGACGCGTCCCATCGAGTGGGGCGCCGACATCGTGGTGGAATCGGCGACTAAGTTTATCGGCGGCCACGGAACCACCATCGGCGGCATCATCGTCGATGCCGGCAAATTCGACTGGACAGCATCGCCGCGCTTCAAGCGCGACTTCGTCGATCCCGACCCCAGCTACCACGGCATCAGCTACACCACCGCCTTCGGCAATCTGGCCTTCATTCTCAAGGCGCGCGTGCAGGGATTGCGCGACACCGGCGCGGCGCTCTCGCCCTTCAACTCCTTCCTACTGTTGCAAGGAGCCGAGACGCTGCATCTGCGTATCGAGCGGCACTCGGAAAACGCGCTCAAGGTTGCCAACTACCTAGAGACCCATCCCGGAGTCGAGTGGGTGAATTATCCGGGGCTGGAAAGCAGCAAGTACCACGAGCGTGCCAAAAAGTACCTGCCCACAGGACGCGGCGCGTTGGTGACCTTCGGCATCAAGGGCGGCTACGAGGCCGGACGCAAGCTCATCGATTCGGTGAAACTCTTCAGCCACGTGGCCAACATCGGCGATGCCAAGTCGCTGATCATCCATCCTTCGTCCACCACCCATCAGCAGTTGAGTGCCGCCGAACAGCTCGACACCGGAGTCACCCCTAAGTTGGTGCGGCTCTCGGTGGGCATTGAAGATGCGCGCGACATTATTGGCGACCTTGCACAGGCGATTGCAGCGGCGAATGGCACTACGCATACGCTGCCTGAATTGGTAGGTCAGGGAACAGGAAAATAGCGGCGCGTCACTTTATGTCGCTTCAATCAATCGCAACACAGTCGAGGTAGTTACGAAAAATGGACGAAGCTGGCCTGCGGAAGAAGATCGTACGCGAAGCAAGAAAGCTCGGTGCGGACCTGATCGGGTTTGCTCCTGTTTCGCGTTGGCGCGAACACAATGAACTCAAGCCCGAGTATTGGCCCGACACGATTTGGAGCAAGGCCGAAACCGTGATCGTGCTAGGCGTTCCGATGCTGTTGCCGATTGTCGAAAGCACTCCGTCGATTAACCACACAGTTTTGTACGACACAACAAACGTGCTCCTTGACCAGATGGCATACAGGCTCGCGGTTTATCTCAACAGTCTCGGCCACGCCTCCATTTTCATGCCGCGCGATGGATATGGCAGCCTCGAGATTTTGCTTAAGAAGATGCCGGCCTGTTTCAGTCAGGTCTATGCGGGGAAGTACGCGGGATTGGGAACGATCGGTTTTAGCCATAATCTGATTAATCCACAATATGGCCCTCGAGCGCGGTACGTGTCTGTGCTGTCATCGGTTCGCATCAAGGGCGATCGGATGATTGAGAAAGATCTCTGCAATGGATGCGGGGTCTGTCGAAGGCTCTGTCCGGCGCAAGCTCTCAGCCCGAAAGAGGGCTCACGGATTGCTGAACTGGACGCGATTAAATGCACTCATATCCACCAGGCGTTGAAGGCTGAAAATCGCTGGCCATGCGGAGTGTGTTGCAAGACATGCCCGGTCGGGGAAGATCGCAAGCTTTACGGCAGTACGAGCATTCGTCTGTACCTTAAAGAGCGCGAGGCGATCGAAAAAGATCCCTCACATCCAGACTACAAGCATCTTGTTCATCTTCGTGAACACGGGTCCAGCGGCGATGGAAAGTATTAACCCACGATATAGAAAACGATAAGCCAATCTGCGGGATGAATGGAGAAGATTATGAAGCTACGACAACGATCAGTTTTGCTGGCAGTCGCTTTGATAGGAAGTTTGATGTCTCTAACAGCCTGCAACAAGTCCGCTACGGGCAAGCCACAGGTAGTCAAAATGGATTATGCCTATTACAACCCGCTCAGTCTTGTGCTCAAGGAAAAGCACTTTCTTGAGGACGACCTCGCCAGGGATGGAGTCTCTGTCGAATGGACCTTGAGCCAAGGAAGTAACAAAGCCCTGGAGCTATTAAATAGCAAGAGCGTGGATTTTGGTTCGACGGCTGGGGCCGCTGCATTCATAGGAAAATCCAATGGCAATCCTATCAAGACCATCTATGTGTACTCACAGCCTGAATGGACGGCTTTAGTTGTACGCAAGGACAGCCCAATCACCAAGATAGAAGACCTGAAGGGTAAGAAAATTGCCGTGACACGCGGGACAGATCCTTTTGTATTCCTGCTGCGGTCGCTCTACCGAGCCGGACTTACCGATAAGGATGTGGAACTGGTGCCGCTACAGCATTCCGATGGCAGAAACGCCCTCGAAAGAGGAGATGTAGAAGTATGGGCAGGCCTCGATCCTCTGATGGCGCAAACGGAAGTCGAAAAAGGATCGAAGCTCTTTTATAGGGATGTATCGTTGAACAGCTACGGAGTGCTCAACGTTCGCGAAGAGTTCGCGAGGCAGTATCCCGCATACGTAAAGCGGGTGCTGGCTGCTTATGAGAAGGCACGCCTGTGGGCTGTCCAGAACCCGGCAGAGTTTCGTGCACTTTACGGCCGGAATGCGAAGATCAGCGACGCTATCGCCGCCAAAGTGCTTGAGAGAACTGACATAAGCAATTCCGTACTTGGAGATGACCAGAAGAAGGTGATCGCGGCCAGCGGCGATGTGCTGAAGAAGAGCGGCGTGATCAGCGGAAACACCGACGTTGCTGCAACCGTCAATGAGCTCATCGACCCAGCAGTATGTGCGCGAAATTGTCGCCAGCAAGTAGTCACAAGATGAGCACAACAGAACAGGATGCGACGATAGCCCAGTTTGCGGCGTTGCGGGAAAAGCCAGCACGGCCCAAGCGAACAGCGAAGCTCCTGGTGACAGACCGCCTGCTCGGAATGATCGTTCCCGTGGCCGGGGTCATATTGTGGGAGTTACTTTCGCGCTCGGGCGTCTTTCCGCCCAATGCGCTTCCTGCGCCCAGCGTCATAGGTCAAACGATCTTTGATTTGGGGCGAAGCGGCGAACTCTGGCGACACGCCGGAATTACACTGTGGCGAATTACCGTGGGCTTTCTCTTGGGTGCAGCTGTTGGCACCCTGTTTGGCGGCCTCACCGGATACGTTTCGCTTGCCCGTAAGCTGCTCGATCCTCTGTTGCAATCGCTGCGGAACATTCCATCCATGGCATGGGTTCCACTCTTCCTGCTTTGGATGGGCATACAGGAAACATCCAAGATCGCGCTCATTGCGCTGGGCGCATTTTTCCCCGTGTATCTGAATCTTTCAAGTGGCATGAGTCACGTCGATCCGAAGCTGATTGAGGTCGGCAAGGTCTATCGACTGAGCGGCCTTCAGATGATCAGGCGGGTAATTCTGCCCGCTGCTTTGCCTGAATACATCGTGGGGCTACGTAGCGGCTTGGGCTTGGCTTGGATGTTTGTAGTGGCGGCGGAAATTATGGGGGCGAGCCGTGGTCTGGGATTCCTTATGATCGATGGGCAGATGACCGGACGTGCGTCGATCATTTTAGCCAGCGTGGTCCTCTTTGCCGGTTTGGGTAAGGCCACGGATCTGCTTCTGGAATCAGTTGGCCGCAGACTCTTGCGATACAAAGCCCGGTGAAAGATGGGACAAGGAGAACAGTGTGAGTAGCGCTGGGATATGGAACAGTTCGCTCGAAGTCCAGGGTGTCAGTAAGACATTTGTTTCGAATGGTGGTGGGTTGCTTGCGTTGGAGGATATCAATCTCCACATCTCGCCCGGAGAGTTCACCTGTGTGGTCGGCGGCAGTGGATGCGGGAAGACGACGCTGTTGCGAATCATCGCCGGAATTGAAAGCGTTTACAGTGGAACCGTGTTGCTGGGAAAGAACCGCGTGGTTGGACCGGGGCTGGATCGCGGCCTTGTCTTTCAGGAGCACCGGCTCCTGCCATGGTTGACCGTTCAGGAGAACGTGGGTTTCGGGATCAGCGACCTTTCTTCTGCCGAGCGTTCCGCACGCGCAAGGCAGTACATCGACTTGGTTGGTCTCCGTGGATTCGAGCGCAGCTACCCTCACCAACTTTCCGGAGGCATGGCACAACGGGTGGCAATCGCCCGTGCACTTGTCAGTCGCCCACAACTGCTATTGCTGGATGAGCCTTTTGGAGCGCTCGATGCCTTGACGAAAATACGCATGCAGCAGGAATTGCTGCGTATATGGCAGGCGCAGCAGACAACAATGATCCTGGTGACTCATGACATCGATGAGGCTATCTACTTGGCAGATCGAATCGTGATCATGTCTCCGCGCCCGGGAACGATTAAACGCATCGTTCGCGTTGATATGCCACGCCCCAGAGACCGCACTGGTTATCCGCTCATCGAATTCCGCAAGAGCATTTACCGCGAGTTCTTCACCGACGAGGACGTGCCGGAAGACTACGAGATTTAGTCGGGTAGCTGGTTTGCCATATAGCTCACGAACTGAGAATTTCAGAATTTCCAGATTCTTATGTCCGGGGGAGTAACTGTCCTGTTTCCAGATGCGTCACATGTGTCCCTGCACCTGTTGTTGCGGGACTATGACGTCTGGCGAATGGGGGATCGTGGTTTAGCTTTTTCTAACCAGAATCCAGTTTCAAAAATCCCATCCGCCAGAACAGGCGGGTGGGATTTTCTTTGTTGCAGGTTGCAATTGGCACGCGAGAGAGCCAATTGAGCGAATGCGCGTCCGAGTGGGGGGATGGAGTCAGTACATGGTAATCAACGTCAACGGCGAACCGGACAGCCGCGCAACCGCGAGTGACAATTGCGGAGCTGCTGACCCTGCTCTGCATGGAAATGACAGCACGAATAGCAGTATCCGCCGGAGCCTGCGTCGGAGGGGCATGCCATCTACGCCGGCCGCGGCAAAGCGCCGTTTCTGGCCTTCTCAGGTATTGACGTTGAGGTATGCCGCGGCGAGTTGCTGATTCTGGTAGGCGCTAGCGGCTGCGGCAAGTCTTCTTTCTTGCAGACGATTGCCGGACTGACGCCGCGTCACGCCGGCACCGTACAGTTGGAGTCCGAGTTGTTAATAGGCCCTGATCCGCGCCTCGCGGTCGTCTTTCAGTATCCCGTGCTGCTTCCATGGCTGACGGTGCGGCAGATCTGGCCTCGGGAGCGATTCGCGGCATCGTCAATCTGGTTGGCTGCAACAACCCGAAGGTTCTCTATGAGTCAACGACGGTTCGCCTCGCCGATGTCCTGCTAGAGCATGATGTGCTCCTGCTAACAAATGGATGCGCGTCATTTCCTCTGCTGAAGCTTGGCTATTGCTCGCCAGCCGGACTGAAGAAAGCCGGCGCAGGTCTGCGTCGGGCGTTGTGTCCACAGGGAAGGCCGCTACCGCCGGTCTGGCACATGGGAGAGTGCTTCGATAATGCCCGCGCCTCCGGCCTCTTTCGCATCCTTTCCGACAACCTGGGTGCTCCGCTGCATGACCTGCCGTTCGCCTTCGCCAGTCCCGAGTGGTCCAACGAAAAAGGCATTGGCGCGGCCCTAAGCTTCCGCCTGCTCGGGCTGAACTCCTATCACTGCGTAGGCCATCCGATCACGGGCTCAGTGAACCTGCAGATCGCTTGCCACTTTGTACGCGTAGTTCCTACCCTGGAAAATCGCCGTTGCAGATTGATCTCGCCGTCGTTCAGGTCGCCGGAAGGATCGTAGGTTCTGCGGGAAGTGTGGTTGACCTCTATGGCATTCGATCACCGTGGCCAAGGTATATATCATGGCCGAGATATTCTTGCTCGATCTATCCCGGAACTCGCCCGACTGAGATGTCGAATATGGGAGCCTTGTGATCGGGAATGAAACGTGATCGGGAATGAAACGCAACCCGACGCGACAGAAGCGCCCAAAAACTTCGCTAAGTGACAACTCAGCAAAAACAGAAGCAAGAACGCTTTATCGCACACGCATAAGTGTCTTATTTACAATGACTTGGTGGCGGCGCGTGGACTCGAACCACGGACCTACGGATTATGAGATGTACTTTCCGAGAGGCCGCCACCTGGATTCAATCGCTTACAGTCGGAAGACGTCATATGATTTGGGGCTGCATCGTTTCATTCGGCGCTCAATTGACAACTAAGTGGCAACGCGATACCGACGTCACAGACACAACTCGATGGCTCGAGGATGATCGCTTCCCACTCATAACCGGCGGTCTTGAAAACCGGCATGGGGGAAACTCCATCGGGGGTTAGAATCCCTTCTTCGGCCATCTGGTTGGCCAGAAAGATGACATCCTCGACGATGACACGGGTGGTCTAGAAGCGCCTCCATTTGCTGGAGGAGCTCAACTGTATGCGGCAGCTTTGCGTGCTTCTCGGACGAGGCTTCGTCCACCCGCTGCGAATGAAGGTAAAGGAGCCGAGTGTCCCGGACGGAGCGAAAGCCGTGAATTTCCAAGCACCCCTCTTCCTCACGGGTTGCGAGAATGACCTTCCGCATCGCCTCGCCGAGGGCGTCTTCACATCCCTCGCGGGCGTGGAAGCGACCAAAGATAAAAAGTTCCATCGTCTGACTCGGTTCTTACCAGTGGCACCTACCCGCGCCAGTCATCTCGCCCAATGCCACGCCAATCGCCCAACCACGCGCTAATCCGCACGCCCCATTGCTAAGCCACCTTGAGGATCACCTTTCCGTGGATTCTGCCCGTCTGGCTGAGTTCCTGCGCCTCCCGTGCTTCGCTGAGAGACATGGTCTGCGCGAGTCTCGGCTTCACCGCCCCTTTTTCGACCAGAGCGGCAAGTTGGGCGAGGTCTGCCGCACTGAGCTTCATCCACACGAAAACGGCACGAATTCCAGCCCGGCTGGCAGCCGCTTCGTCAACATGCTGAACCGTAGTGGCGAGGACGCCTCCCTTTTTCACTACAGAGTAGGAGCGTGTGAGTGTTTCTCCCCCAACAAGGTCAACGACCGCGTCCACTGTACCCGCGACTTCAAACCGTTCGTGTTTGTAGTCGATAACGTCGTCCAGATGTAGCGATTTCAGGTATTCAATGTCCTCTCCGGTCGCGGTGCCGATCACCTTCGCACCGAAGCTCATAGCGATTTGGGAAGCAAACGAACCGACTCCACCAGCGGCACCGTGAATGAGGACCGTCATGCCGGAGCGGGCACCTACAACATCGCGGATGATCTGCAGGGCGGTGGAACCTGCGGTTGGCAGTGCCGCTGCGGTAGCGAAATCCATCGACTCCGGTATCGCCGCCACTGTCGATTCGGGGGCAGCGGAGTACTCAGCGTAAGCGCCTTGTGCGAAACCGAATACCCGGTCGCCGATCTTGAAGCTTTTAACAGCCTTTCCACATTGGGCGACCTCGCCCGCGAAGTCCTGTCCCACGGTCAGGGGAAAGGTTGCCGGAGCGACTTGCTTAAAATCACCTTGCCGGGTTTTCCAATCAACGGGGTTTACCCCCGCATCGCGAACTCGTACGAGTATCTGGTCATCTGAAATCGAGAGATTCGGAACCTCTTCCAGTTTGAGGGTGCCAGCATCACCGTATTCGTGAATGCGTATTGCTTTCATTTGTGACCTCCAGCCGGGAATGGCGTGACGCGACCAACAGGGTCGTGGTGGATGGGGTGGTTTTCAATGGCAGCATGGAATGTTCGAGCGACCGTTTTGCTGTACCGTTTAGAGCGCCAAGTGGGAAATGGTGTTGGCCAGTGGGGCGGTGTTCGTGGACGGGGACTGCAACGGTCACCGGAGTCTCAGAGGCGCTTTTGGTCATCAGCTATGGGAGGTCTTGCAAGGCAGAGCGTGAGCGCGAAGAAAGGAGCACCATGCCGATTGCTTTGATATACGGGGTCACTGTCGCCTTCGGTCTTCTTGCGTGGAGTGTCTTCGCCGGTCAATATCTTTGGCCGACGGCCATGCTGAACAAGCGACACAAGATTCTCGTGGTCGATGATGAGTGTGCCATCGCTGAAACGCTCGCCAGGATACTTGAATATCGTGGCTATGAGACGGCCACGGCTTACAGCGGCGAAGAAGCAGTTCAGTTGGCCCGTTCCTTCCAGCCTGACTGCATCGTGAGTGACATAGTGATGGGTGCCATGAATGGAGTTGAGGCGGCGATTGAAGTTTCGCTTGCTCTGCCCTGCTGCAAGGTGCTGCTAGTTTCTGCCGATGCTGGTTACGGAGACTTTCTCGAAAAGGCGAGGGCGAAGGGCTTTGACTTCGAGCTTCTGCTCAAGCCAGTTCCTCCGGCTGAACTACTGTTGAAAATAGCTAGGATACTTTTGCACTCAGCCGACCAAGCCGCAGGGCAACTCGTGCTATTCTCTTTTCCGCAACCTCTTTCGACCACCTGCTCTTAGCGCCCACTACGAGGCTTGGAAATGACGACCAAAATCGCCATGTGCCCCAATCCTCCACCCGGCTTCACTCATAAAACTCTGGCGAATGGGCTTACCGTCTCCACTTGTCTGCGTTGCAAGAAATCAATTGGGAGTCCTACACCCGCCAGTCTGAGAATGGCTGAAGAAAACCATCTCCATCTCTGTGGTTCCCGCATCCGCAAATCGAGATAATTCAAACCGGGATGCTGGCGAATAGCGGAAAGGGCGACCCGAAAGCCGCCCTCACATAAGACTTTTCACCGTATGAAGCCTAGAGCGCGGTCACGTTCTCTGCCTGTAATCCCTTTGGCCCCTTGACGACGCTGAACTGCACGGCTTGGCCTTCTTGAAGGCTCCGAAAACCATTCGACTGAATTGCCGAAAAGTGCACGAAGACATCTTCGCCATTTTGGCGGCTGATGAAGCCAAATCCCTTTGCGTCGTTAAACCACTTCACTGTTCCTTGTTCCATGAGGTTGCGTGTTCCTTCGTCAATTGAAATCAGGCTGTCGGAGGGGAAACAGCCAAACGAAAAGACTGCCGAGCTTGTGGCGATGCGCCCGGTAATGGTTTTCGCTTATCAGAGTATATGCTCAGCAACTCTCAAACTTTCCCTGTCGAGAGATTAAGCTGGGTGTTTCAGGGGTGTCGGAGAGATAGCCCCTCGCTTGTGCTGAGCGCCATCCCTGCGCTTCCCCGGAAAAAGAGAAGGACGCTTGTATCCTTCGCAAGGCGTAATATACTCAACTTCATATCAAATTTTCGTGGACATAGGTCGCTCTGTGCCAAACTCCGGAAGCTCTGCTAAGCGCAATGCCCTGTCCCCCTCCGACGCGAACTTCCGACTGTTATTCGATGCCTCACCCGGTCTCTTTTTGGTTCTGAAACCAGATACCCCGCACTTCACAATCACCGCCGTCACCGAAGCGTATCTGCACGCCACCATGACACGCCGGGAACAGGTGCTCGGCAGAGGGCTGTTTGAGGTTTTCCCAGACAATCCCCAAGACCCAATGGCGGATGGAGTGAGCAACCTCCTCGCCTCCTTGAACCGAGCAATCGCCCACAGGCGTGCAGACAAAATGGCAGTGCAGAAGTATGACATCCGACGACCGGAGGAAGAGGGCGGTGGCTTTGAGGTGCGCTATTGGAGCCCGGTCAACACCCCCATCTTCGACGCGAAGGGAGAGCTTGTGTACCTCATCCATCGCGTGGAAGACGTCACTGAACTGGTGCAGTCGAATCAGGTGATGAAGGAGAAGGACGCAATCGCGCAAGAGTTGCAGTCAGAGGTCTTACGCACTACAGGGGAACTGGCCGCAGTTTCCAAGCTGCTCAATGCGGAACGCGAGGCACGGGCGGCAGAGCATGCTGCTAGAGAGCGGGAGATACTGGCTGAGGAAGCCCTTCGCCGAACGGAAAAGCTTGCGGCTACTGGTCGGATGGCCGCGACTATAGCGCATGAAATAAATAACCCGCTTGCGGCAATCACAAACATCCTGTATCTGCTTCGTACCCACTCAATCTCAGAGGAGACACGCGGGCAACTGAGCGAGATAGAACACCAGTTGATGCGCGTGTGCCACATTACAAAGCAGACGCTAGGCTTTTATCGCGAATCCGGTGCTCAGGTAACTGTACGGCTCTCTCACATCTTGGACGAGGCCGTGAAACTGCATAAGGATGCTCTCGCAGCCATCAAAATTAGCCTGACCACCGATTACAGTGGTGACGCAGATGTGTGCGTGAGACCCGGCGAACTGCGGCAAGTGTTCGCGAACCTCGTCTCGAATGCTATTTATGTATCCCCCCACGGTTCCACGATTCGGCTGGGGATTGAACGTAAAGAATCGGGCGGACAATCCGGTGTCGCGGTGTGCGTGAAGGATGAGGGAGCCGGAATCTCAGTGGCCAATTTAGCGCAAATCTTTGACGCATTCTTTACGACCAAGAAAGACGTGGGAACTGGCCTCGGGCTTTGGGTGTGCAAGGGAATCGTTGAAAAGTACGACGGCTCTCTAGGCGTCACTACCAGCACCGAGCCGGATTCGCACGGCTCCTGCTTCACGGTCTGGTTGCCACTCGCCCCAACGATGTCCTAACAGAATGCCCTGCTGCCCAGACTGAAGCTTTAGAAGACATGGGCTTTCGGTGCTGCCCCAACGCGCCCGTGGTGAACTCCACCAGCGGCGTCGTTCTCCGACACGCCGCTGTGGACACCTGCATGAGCGTCAAGCGCAGTAAAACCCCGGAGTAAACATCGGGTCACCCAGACGAAGGCACGCGGAGATACCATGGCGTGATTGTCGCACCGCTCCACACCCACTTCAGGTGATCGGCAGCTTCGGTTTTCTCGGTCTTTTTTGGAAATGATGCGGTCATAGGTAGAACATAAAACCGCTCCCCCGCCATTCCGCCACTCGGCGCACGTCATGCGCTTCAAAACAACTTCTCTGCTAAACTATCGCTCACAATGGAAGTGGGGCAGAAGACCAATCATTATCGGGCAGCTATCATACGAATTTAGACTCATGGCCTTGAGACGGTAACTGCGGCTGATTGGCGCAATCTCGCGAGAGCGGTCGAATCCGACAGAATCAAAATTGTCAGTTGCTGGCTAGCTTCTTGCTCAATTACGAGACGAAGGCGCGGGCCGCTGTTGTGCATCTAACTTGTAGCAGCCATTCGCAAGAGGAGTTTCCGCGATGACGGTCTTTACAAAAGTCACCGGAGCCGTAACAGGATTCGTCCTGCTTTCAGTTGCGATTTGGGCAGGAGCCAAGTACGACGTTGTGGGCTCACTTTTCTCAACCAGATTCATGGGGCATCGTTACTGCTACCTCCTGCAACCCGGACTGGTGTGGACGAACGCCATTTCGGATAGCCTCATCTGGCTGTCTTACATCGCCATCTCTGTTGGGCTTGCCGTACTCCTGCGGAAAACGCGAACGTTGCTTTCGTTTCGCTGGGCTTTCGTTGCCTTCGGTCTCTTCATCGTAGCTTGCGGGTTCACCCATTTTTTTGAGGTGCTGACGATTTGGGTGCCATTCTACTGGCTATCGACCTCGGTAAAGGTGCTGACTGCGGCGGCTTCTGTACTAACCGCCATTGCTTTTGCCCCGCTAGTACCTCGTGCCGCCGAGGCCATACGCATGTTTCATGAGGCACATCAGAAGAGTGAACAGCAGCGGGTTGAAACTCTTTCCAAGTTGCTCGACACCGAAGAGCGTATGAAGCTGGCTGTGGAGAGTTCTGGGCTGGGTACGTGGGAACTCAACACAAGGACAAACGAACTGCTCTGGGACGACCGCTGTCGCGTCGTTTTCGGGGTAAGCGATCATCAGGAACTCAGATATGACGACTTTATCAACCGGGTGCATCCCGAAGACCGCGCCCATGTCGATGCGCTTGTCAGTGACGCTCTGGCCGATAATCGTGAGTACCGCGCCGGATTTCGAATCGTCACCGACGACGGCGAAACGCGCAACGTGATTGCCAGAGGTAAGCCATTCTACGGCGGAGACCGTCAGCCAGTCCGGTTCATCGGCACTGTTATGGACGTCACAAAGGAGCGACAGGCCGAAGAAGCTTTAGTCAAGACGGAAAAGCTTGCGATTGCGGGACGCATGGCGGCGAGTATTGCGCATGAAATCAATAACCCACTGGACGCTGTCAGCGGGCTTCTCTATCTTTGTCGGGCCGATGATGGCGTGCCCGAGCGCGTCAAAGAAAACTTGAAGCTTGCCGAACACGAATTACAGCGTGCTGCACAGATTACATGTAGTACGCTCACGTTCTATCGGGAGTCGCCCAATCCCGTCCCGACTAATGTGGTGGAATTGATTGAGAGCGTTTTGAAATTTCAACAGCCGAGCATTCGCAAAGCTGGTGTCGAAGTCCAGACTGACTTGGTATATTCGCAGCCGATTTACGCTTTCCCCGGAGAGTTGCGTCAGATATTCACAAATCTGATTTCCAACGCCATCGAAGCACTGCAAAGAAACGGTGGGTTGTTCGTCCGTGTTCATCCCGCACGAGACTGGGCGAGCAACCGCGACGGATACAGAATCGTCATCGCAGACAACGGCCCCGGCATACCACCTGATGCTCGGAAGAAATTGTTTGAAGCGTTCTACACGAGCAAGGGCGAGAAAGGTACCGGATTGGGGCTGTGGATTACAAGCCAGCTTGTGCAGAAACACGGCGGCTCAATCAAGCTCCGGTCTTGCCATCCTGCGACACCGAAAAGAAGCGGAACACTTTTCTCCGTCTGGTTACCGCTGCGGCACGAATTCAGAGATGGAATTAGCTAGTTGCCGCTGCGATATGCTGTGGTCTCTGGGAACGGAGAAATTTGACAAAAAGTTAAGGCCGGGGGCTCTGTTTCGAGGAGCCAGTCCGGCCTGAAGTATTCAAGGAGGTTATACGTAATAGACGTGCCTCCCTCGAAAAGGTTAGCGACCGTTCGCTAATAGGGCTCTCCTACTCGTGCAAGAGCAAGTGACAGGAGCCAATAAGTTCGCCCATAAGCGTACAGAGTTCTGCTTGGCTCGTAAGCTTAGGAAGAACAGCCAGCGAACCGAGAGCTGCTTCCAGCCCGTTCATCACGGGCATGTGGACATCCACGAGCACCAAGTCTGGGCATGCAGACCGACAGATATTCAACAACTCTGCTCCGTTTCGTGCCGTGCCAACCAGTTCCGCACGGTGGCACTCAGTGACTAAGCAAGAACAAACGCGCAAGACGAGTCGAGTGTCGTCTGCGATTACAACGCGCAATTTTCTTTTGGGGCTCAAACGACTCCTATCCGAGGTGGGCGACCGCCGAGGATTAGCTAATGATACGCAGGGAGGCGTCTAGGAATTGTGAATTTTCAGCGCGGCTCAGGAACTCTAGCCTACCCAGAAATCGTCATTTCCGCACACACCACGGGCTGGGGAGTTTAGGTGGGAATCAAGATGGGGATACTTCAGTTTGGAAGGTCTCAACAAATCTTGAAGAAGCAGCCCTACCAAAAGACTGCCGAGTTTGCGGAACAACGCCCGGTGTTTATGCTGTTATCTGAGTAGATGCTTAAGCAGCTCTGAAAGGTTGCATGGGAATAGAAGAACACATCATTCAGTAGCCAGCACCTTCAGTGCAGCCTTATCTCGGATTACCAGCGTCGAACCCTTGGCTTGCACGATCTGCCGCTTCTTCATTGTGGCAAACAGGCGATTCACCGTCTCTCGGGATGCTCCGATCATTTGCCCGATTTCGCCGTGGCTCAGCCCCAGTATGATGCGAGGCTCATCCTTCATACTCTCGCCGTTTTTTGTGCTCCATTCCAAAAGCAACTTCGCTAGCTTCTTCTCGACCGAATACGACAATCCGTGCGAACGAAGCTCCCGGCATGCCACGTAGTACTTGTCACTCAACTGTTCGGCGACCCGGAAGCACGCATCAGTGTGCTCCTTCACAAATTGCACGAAGTCATCTCGCTTGATGAAGCTTATCTGGCAAGGATCGAGCGTCTCCGCCGCAAGTTGGTAAGGTCTGCCGCTCACGCTGGAACTGATGCCCAACACTTCGCCAGCTTCAGCAATCCTAGGGATAAATGTCTTATCGTCGGCGGAACTGAAGGAGAGCTTGACTCTCCCCTTGCATATGACAAAGATTCCCCGTGGAGTTTGGTCTTCCACAAAAAGAACCGAACCTGCGGGGTAGATAGTGGAGTGTTTGATGGTTTCGAATCGCTGCAGTGTGCTGGCTGATAAATCACAGAAGAAATGACTGCCACGCATTTTGCAATCAACACAGCTCTCTATGAGTCCTAAATCGTATGGTGAATGCACCACTCCCCCCGAGCCCGAAGGCATGCCTTCCACGCTTCACACTTTTCAATCCGTTTGAGAAGAGATTTTCAGTTCTGCTTCGGGTTCATGGCTGACGCTGGCCACCCTTGCCAGCAAGTCTGCCGGGTGAATCGGCTTCGCTAACAGTTCAAACTTGTATCCCTGCCGCCGAACCCCTTCGAGCATGTCCACTGTAGTGGCTTGCCCAGAAAACAGCAGAACCTTGCACGCCGGGTGTCGGTCTCGGATAAGAACAGCCATATCCACGCCGTTCATTCCGGGCATCACAACATCGCTGATAACCAGATCAGGGCGACAAGATTCGATCTGTTCTAGCGCACCCTGAGCGTTGTAGAACGCACTTGCCTCATACCCGGAGTTGCGGAGTATCACTGCCAGCGTGTCGGCGATACATTGCTCATCGTCTACGACGAATATCCGTATCGCCATGGCTTCTCTTTCTTAAAGTGACCGTTGCGGGCAATGCTAGCACGCACTGGCATCGCGGGTTTGTCCGAAAGTAGACAAACGTCTTCCGTTTCCAAGCGTACAGGGTTGGGATAATTACCATCGCTGCTCGCGGCCCAACCCGAAAGTGTCGTCGCCGAGATGCAGGGCGCGTCGGTGCCACTGGCCGGATTTGGGTCTTCAGACTGCGATGGTGTGGCGTAGTAGCTGAACTTGCAAATACAACCCGAAGTTACACGAGCGAATCTACCTGCGCTAACCAATATACCTCGTTGGTTGTGAACAGTCTCGGCGCAGAACTTGGGTTCAACCTATGCTCGATCCTCGAAGGAACAACCTCGCAATACCCACCCTCAGCCTCCTCAACCGACTGCTTTCATCGCTTGATCAAGCTGGCCGAGATCGTTTTTCCCCGATACAGCTCGTGGAACTTACAGCGAAGCAGGTGCTCTACCTTCCCAACCAGCGGATCACGGAAATCTACTTTCCCGAGAACTGCGTTCTTGCAATGCTCACGGTGATGGAAAACGGAGCAACTATCGAATCGGCAACCGTAGGGCGTGAGGGTGCTTCATGGATTTCAGCGAGCTTTCAGTCCCCAACGATGCCCTGCCAGACGATGGTTTCCATCGCCGGGGACGCCTACAGAGTTCCCGCCGATCTGGTGGAACGCGAGATTAAACTGAACGGCACATTCCACAACACTCTCTCGCACTACTCACACGCATTGCTCATACAGGCCCTGCGCTCGACGGCTTGCAACGGCTTGCATACGCTTGAACAGCGGTGTTCACGTTGGATGTTGACGACTCTGGACCGGACAGATATTGACCATTTCGTAATGACGCACGAGTTTCTGGCGAGCCTTCTCGGGGTGCGCCGTCCGGTTGTCAGTGACCTAGTAGGGCGGCTCGCCTCGCATGGGGTGTTAGAGATCAGGCGAGGACAGATTCGGGTGGCTGACCGCAAGAAGTTGGAAAACCTCTCCTGCGAGTGCTATGCCGTAATGAAGCAGCAGTTTGAGCAACAATAGCGTTGTCTGAGCGAATTTGAGAAGAACCCGCAGACGCGGTTCTCGGTAGCGGAAGAGGTCGGAGCGTGGGTTGGGGCGGGGAGGTTCTGAATGACTCGCGGTTCGAGACCTGCTACTAATGGTCCACAGTTCGCCATTTTCCTCGCCCCCGCCTCGGTGTAGACTGCTGGCGTTTTGTAGCATCGGGTTGGCGGTTCCGGCTTCGGATAGGTGGATAGATAGAACCCTGTTTTCTACGAGCGGTGTTGCATCACGCAACTCTTCTTCGCCCTTCGATGAAATATGTCAGCGGTGTTTCGCAGTGCAGACACGGTGTGTGCTGCTCCGAGTGCTCTACTTCCGTGGTGCCCCGTACCGGAAATGAACGCAGACAACTCGTGCAGGTGACGATGTAGTAGTCGTCGATGCCCCTCGGGAGCCAGATCGGGACTGGAGCACCCTTCACGAGGGCTGCGCGATGTTCCTCGCGCAGGAGTTCAGCGACCTTCGCCAGAAGCTCAGGCGGTTTGTAATGTCCTTTCGAGAAGAACGCATCGCAGATGACGCAGGGTGGAAGGATTGTCGAGTCATAGAAACCGCTCATGCCAATTACAGCTATCTCGGGAAACCGCCGCCGCACCACAGAAAGCAATTCGAAGCCCGACATTCGCGGCATCTGTAAGTCCGAAATCATAAGTCGAGGGCTGTACTCCGATACTCTTAGCAGCGCATCGAAGCCATCCTGCGCGATGGTAGCGCTGTAGCCCGAGGCCCGGAGAATCTGCGCCAACACGCTTCGGTTTGCATGTTCGTCATCTACTACCAAGATTATGTCATCGGCCATTTGGAAGTCTGACGTAGTTGGATGCCGGACGCTGTCGGGAAGCTGTCCTGTCGGCTTTTTCCGGGATATTGGGCAATGCGACATGGTGTTCCAGTATGGTTGGCGAGATTCTGCCAAGTAGCCAACAATCCAGCCGCACTGGTTCATATCCTGTAGCCAATTGACCACCGCCCGATCACCAAGATCCACGTGAAAAGCCCAATGTTTTCGTAGTTGGAAGTCGGAACCTTGTGAACCGCCATTTGGAGGATGGTTCGGCGGCCGCGGCGGAGTCAATCCGTTTGCCGGTCTTCGGCGTCACAGCTCGCATAGCGTCAGGTGGTGGCACCAAAGTATGACTCGGCGTAGGCAGAGTCCTCGAAATACTCGATTAGTCCGTCCTTCAGCAGTCTGCCTGCGGACGAAAAAGCTCAGCGCATCTGCCACCATAGGCAGTTTCGCACTGCAATAATGTCATCGATGACATCCGCAATGCTGATGCTAGTTACCGGTGAAGTCCCGCGCCTGACTCCCAGCCCAGTGTTCGGACGCCGGGCACTGATTCATTTATTGGTTTGTAACTTTATTTGCTACCCGTTACGCGGGTAACTTACGAAGCATTCATCTCCTGTCTACAATTGCTGGCGTCGATTTGTCTTAGCCAGCATACTTGCGCGCCCGACCGAGGCTGCGCCCGGTGACGATGACCTGGCGGTAGCCCTTGATGGCGAGCATGCTGGCTGCCGCACAGCGGAGTTGAAAATGTGTTGCAGAATTCGCGCACAATGGCCGGGAATGACGGGGAGCGGACCACGGCTGCGGCTGCAACTTCCGCCCGCGAAGCCACGACGATTGCGCGCGTCCTCGCCGGAGAGCGCGAACTCTTTCACGAACTGATCCGCCCTTGCGAGCGTGGACTTTATGTGGCCGCCTATTCGATCTTGCAGAACGAGGCCGATGCCGAGGACGTTGCGCAGGAGTCGGTGATCAAAGCCTACAGGGGACTCAAGGGTTTCCGCGGCGAGGCAAAGCACCTGGCTGATGGCGATCACCTTGAATGAATCGCGCAGCCGCCTGCGGCCGAGCAAGGGAGATCAGCTCGACTCTCTCGATGATTGTGATGAAGAGCGCGGCGACTATGCGAGAATTAATGACGCGAAGATTCAGGAGTCCGAGCGACGGGTGCTGTGATGGAGATCGTGTCAGTCAACGTAGGGCTGCCGCGCGAGGTGATCTGGAAGCGCCAGCGCGTCAGCACAGCCATCTTCAAGGCCCCGGTGGGCGGCTCCATCGCTCTCCGCAAACTCAATCTGGATGGCGACCGGCAGGCCGACCTGACGGTACATGGTGGCCCGAGCAAGGCGGTCTATGCATATCCGCTGGAGCACTGCGACTACTGGCGCACGCGGGTGCCGGAGACACCGGAGGTCTTGGGCGCGTTCGGCGAGAACCTCACGACGCGGGGCGTCTCAGAAGCCGACCTGAACATTGGCGACCAGGTGCGAGTTGGAACCGCGCTCTTGCAGGTGGCGCAACCACGAATGCCGTGCTACAAGTTGCAACTGCGATTTAACCGTGACGATATGACGAAGCTTTTCGCCCTGAGTGGGCGCAGCGGCTTCTACTTCTCCGTGATTGAAGAAGGAGAAGTGAAGGCTGGGGACTCGATTGAATTCGTGGAGCACCTAGAACACGGGGTGTCTGTTGCGGAAGTGTACGGTCTCTACTTTGACAGGACGATTGACCCGGAGCTACTGAGGCGGGCACTGCAAACACCGGCCCTGACGGACGAGTCGCGATCGATGTTGCTCCGGCGGTTGGCAAACCAGTGAGGGATGGAAGAGCAGCAAAAGCACCAGCCGAAGGTGAAGCATCGATCCCGGGCTTTCCCGGCGGAACTCATTCATCCATACCACAAAGGGCTATTGGAGATCCGCGCCACACACCGATCCCCAGCAGCCGCCTGACCTGGTCAACAACAGCGGATAACTGCCCCCTCACTCTCTAGTGTCCGAGTCCTTGCGCAACCTCGCCATGACGTGATCGCCAATGGCGTCAGAAGTACCTTTCGGCAACTCAAAGGAACTGCTCTCCGTGACGACTTTCAGCATCTTACAACTGGAGTCGTAGAGAACATGGCTGCGGGACACCGAACAGCTTTCGACGGATGAGGTTGCCCGTCGGCTGGGGATTAGTGTTCCCGCTGTAAAGACTCCTCGACGATTTCTGTAAGGCGGAACTGTCCGCGCCGGAGGCGGGCGTCTCTTAGGTTGGCCTTGGCGCGTTTGACGTAGGGCTGGCAGAAAATGGCAGCAAACTGCAACAATCCCTGATGAACGTAAATAGCGTTTCACCCGCGATGTTGCTTCGCCGCGCCGATCCTCACCACCAGTTCCAGCTTGTCCTTCAGCGTATTGACGATGATGCAGCCCTTCTCGGCGATCTCTACCAGCTTTTCGAACTGCTCGCGCTCGGCATAGTTCGCTGAGACCAGCAGCTCCACGGTTACGAAGCGCGTGGGCGAGTCCACGAGCGTGCCGGTCACCTCAACCTGCGGGCTGGAGATGTCGACGCCGCGCGCCTTGATCGCCGCCAGCAGGGTACTGCTAAAGCAGCCTCCAATGGCAGTGAGGAACAGCTCTCCGCCCATCGGTCCCGCGTCGTGGCCGCCCTTGGCTTCCGGACGATCGACCGGCACGCGGTGCCCGCGAATCTCGGCCTCTGAGCCGGAATCCGAAGTCTGCCTGATTTGTATCTTCATCTCACCTGCCATGTCGCCTCCAGTCCGAAACTTCCTAACCATTCGATGCTCCGCCTACTTTGGTACGCCTAGATCTTCCAATAGAAAAGCCACGCTGCAAGAACCACGCTGCCTGTGGTCCGTCCCGCCTCAAGATCAGCATGTGCCTTAGCGGCATCGCGGAGGGCATACTCCGCCCCGATTGGACTGAGCAGCCCATCCTGCAGCCCAGCGAGGAGTGCGGCCGGACCGTGTTGCAGTGGACGCACCAGCACTCGGCCAGCACCCGGAGTATCGCGCTATTTCAAACGCACTCTTAGCGAAGTCATAGATTTCGGGGATGTCTGTTTCTCTTTCTCGTCATATCACCATAGTGATTTCCAAATGTTTGCGTGCTCACCATCTATGTGAAGCCTTCAGAGCGGGGCTCGCTGTAGTTCAACATCCCCAGACTATGTTCAGAGCAGATTCGACAGAGGACTGGCCCTGAAGTGTTTTGAACTTCGCGGAGGCGCCATTGAGCCAGGCCCGGGGTTGAATCGCTGTGAGGGGATGAGGCTTCCATAATGACAGCCAATCATCTGCGGCGTTGAGTTCGCGGGCGCTGAAAGCTCTTGAGTACTGCCTCGGCGGGCGAGAGAATCGGAATCTCATTCGAATTCCCATAGAGCATTCGAATGGAGAAGGCGCCATCGATGATGCTAAGTATCGCCGCCGCCGCCGCCCTTTTGTCGATTGCGAAGGGCTTTAGCAGATCGGTGAGATAGTCAAGAATCTTGTTTTGGTGTTCGATCGCCAGGCGATGGTACGGGTGGGCAGTATCCGGGTATTCGGATGCGATACGAAGGAATGGGCAGCCGATTATTTCGGGCCAGTTCGCCATTTGTTCGAATTTGGTCAGAGCCTCACGCAGATCCTTTGGGGGAGTGGGATGAGAGAGGTAGTCCCAAAGAGCTCGATCGCGGTTTTCGAGGTATGCGAGCACGAGGGCATCTTTGCTTTCGAAATGCCGGTAGAAGGTCGCCTTTGCGACCTCGGCAAGGGACATGATCTTCTCGGTGCCGGTTGCGCGGACCCCGTCTGTGTAGAAGAGTCGGTCGGCCACCGCCAGAATTCTCTCCCGCGGAGCGGATTTTTTTTGTGTTTTCATCGAATTCATCTTGACAGGCGACATACGTGTCCGTCTATGCATCATACAAGAGACAGACACGTCTGTCTGCAATTAGCTTTATAAAAGGGTTTGGTTGGATCGCCGGCTCCACGCGGCCACCCAGTCAGTCAGATTAGCGCGGGGCGGATCTTGATCAGATCACCGCGACGTCCGCGGAGGGCCTTTGGGCGCGCTTCGCTGTGAGACAAATGCCATCGGATCGCGAGTCTCGATAGGCTCTTGCCTCCATCGGTGGTCTCGGACGAGCGCCGCCCGAGTTCTTTGATGAACACCATGGACAGAGAAGATCCACGACGTCCCAGTGATGGTCTTGCTGCTGGGTGATCGGACGATGCTTGAGCAGACCAATTAGCGCGTCGCGCACCAACAAACAATCACAAGGGAGATTGTTTGTGCAACTCGAACGAACGCTTGCCGAACCTACGGGACAAGTTCGCGAAAATGATTCCGGACGGCGCTAGCGCCATTATGGAAGGTCATATCGAATCCCTCCGCAAAAACGGAGCGGTTGACCAGATCCTCAAGCCTGGCGCGAAAGCGCCGGCGTTCACGCTGAAGAACCAGTACGGCGAGGACATATCGTCTGTTGACTTGATCAAGCACGGTCTGCTTGTCGTAAGCTTCACGCGCGGTAGCTGGTGCTTTTTTTGCGCGGCGGAGGTACGCGCTCTTAACGAAGTGTATGACCAGTTTCGGCAGGCTGGTATAGAGCTCGTCGTGCTTTCTCTGCAAAGCCTTGACAGAGCCCGAAAGCAGGCGACGGCCGAGAAGCTGAAATTCAATTTGCTCGTGGACAAGGATAACGAGATCGGCAAGGCCTTTGGGTTGGTCTACACGTTCCCTGAGGACCTGAAGAACGTGTACGGCAACGTATTCAAGTTGGACATTCAGGCTGTGAATGAGGCGAGTGGCTGGCAACTCCCGATCCCAGCCCGTTTCGTCATCGACGGCAGCGGTGTTATTCGCGATGCGAAGGCGGACCCGGATTATCGTTATCGTCCTGAGCCTTCGGAAGTGTTCGACATCGCAAAGAAAGTCGTTACACAACATACAGACATGTCTGTACTGTAATCAGCTTCATGAAAGGGAGCCGGATAATGAGCACACTTAGCGGTTTGCGCGGAAATGACTTCGCGCATGGGACTCGCGATGAATAACGTCACTATTTTCTGGTTGCAGCTTCTGACGAGTGTTTTCGTCTTTGGCATCATCGTGGCATGGTACGTTTGGCCGTACCTAACCAAACTTACTCGTGATTCTGCTCTTATTCCGCTGCTCTGGGTGCATGTGCCCCGCTATGTGGGAATGATTTTGTTGGTTACGGGTATGGTCGATCCGAAACTGCCCAGAGAAGTCCTTTCCAGTGGTGCTTACGGTGATCTGTTAGAAGCGGCGCTGGCCCTCGCTTCCATCTATGCTCTGCGGAGCAATTGGCGTATTGCCGTTCCTCTCGTGTGGGTGGCCAACACGTGGGGATTCTTGGACGCGCTAAACGTATTACGCACCGTCTTGCGGGTGAATTTGCCGAGCTTCAACCTAGGTACCACTTGGTATATCTATACGTTTTACGCTCCCTTGGTACTTATTTCACATTTGATGATCTTTTGGATTTTGATCAAGTCCAGGTCTTGGAAGAAATAAGGTTCGAAAGGAGATCATGCGATGACACAGAAGGACGAGCACGAGGTGACGCCTCCTTGGGATGCTGCGTCGGTAAACCTCATCTCGAAAGAGATGGCGCCCGGCGTGTTTGCTGTAATGCCTGACGACGTATTCACGAAGGATCACGTCGCTACCACCGCGGGCTTTGTAATCGGCGAACGAAGCGTTTTGGTTGTCGAAGCAATGCTGAACGGCGATCTTGCTTCCCAGCTCATCGGACTTGTCCGCAGGGAGACCTCGAAGCCGATTCGCTTCCTCGTCAACACCAGCTATCACGGTGACCACGCCTACGGGAACTACGTGTTTCCGGACGGCACCGTGGTCATCCACCATCCGGCGACCAAGCGCTACATAGACGAGAAGTTTGAAGACGATCGCCGCTTCATGCTCGGCCTCATGGGCAAAGGTAAAGGCATTGAGCGCGTGCAGTCGCGCAGCGCCGATATCACTGTCTCGGACATGATCAGCATCGATCTCGGTGGTCGCACGGTCGAGATTCGTCATTTTGGATTTGCGCAGACGCCAGGTGACTTGGTGATTTGGACGCCGGACGCGAAGGTTCTGTGGGTCGGCAACATGATCCAGGCCCCTTCTCCGGCGCTCCCGTGGCTTCTGGAAGGACGTCACCGGGACACCATTGAAACGCTGACGAAGGTGCGCGATTTCCTCCCCGAAGACGCGACGATCATTCCGGGACACGGACGCCCGATGCGGCCGGCTGATATCGACTTTCCGATTCGGTATCTGCGTGAGCTTGATACCGCGGTTTGCGCAGCAATCGCAGAGGGTCGATCGGTCGAGGCCACGCTCGAGGCGGTCGGTATGTCCCACTATAGCGAATACAGCCTGTTCGAGTGGGTGCATAACTCTGTCAATGTCCCCGCGGCCTACAAGCTCCTACGAGATTTGCACAGCGGGAAGGCGTAGGAGGGACACGCATGGCAACACGCGAGACAGCGATCGCGACCTCTTTAGCGCGAAACTGGCTTTTACCCGTACACAACGAAAATGAGCTACTGGAGCTGGTGCAGCTTTTCAAAGCTTTGGGGCGGCTGGGAAAGAAGCTGCCTTCTTCGACTCTGACTGTTCTTTACCGGCGAACACGACCGGTGCGGGGTCAGCCAAGAAACGCCGGCGGGACTGTTAGGAGGTGAAGTCATGGATTCATTTACCCTCTTGCTATTTGCCCTGCTTGTCCTTTTCGCTGAGAAAGACCATGAGCGGGCGGAAGCTGATCACGTTCTAGGTCTTGGAAGAAATAAGGTTTCGGGCTCTGTAGGGATAGCTTCATCAGCTCCTGCGTTTCGGTCCGAGAGTTAAACCCTGGATCAGAGCCGATCCCAAAAGATGCCCCGTGGGCGTCGTTGGGAGGTCGAAAAATCGAAAGTGGAGAAAGAAAATGTCTAGCCGCCTAAGCAAGGTTTTATCGCTTTTACTGGGAGTTCAGATGTTCATGTTCGGATTCCTCAAATTCTTCCAGCCATTCCATGGATGGTTTGAGATCCAGATTCAACAGAGTCATTTACCCCACGAGGCGATTCTCGCGGGCAAGCTGACGGAAATGCTTACCGGCGTCCTCTTCTTACTGCCATGGCTTTGGAGATCGCTGACTGCAAAAAGCAAAGATCAAATCTTGCTGATCGCATGTTTCATCCTTTTTACTCAGATGGTCGTGGCAATCTATGTCCACCTGCAGCCTGGGGTGCCTGCTAGCGTTCTTCCTCTCGGTATCAAACCACCTGTGATTCCCGGTGTCGTTCTCCTCCTCGGATTGCTCACTGCTTTTGATGTTTGGAAGCAGCTGCGAGCAGAGAAGGCTTAGCGAGTTGCCGACTCATTCCCCCGAACCAGGTGCGGAGGTGGAGCCGAAGCAAGGAACGGGTAAGTAAGGACAGAAAGGCTGATAGGCGGAGATATGGGCGTGAAACCGCTCACAAACCAGGATCACGCTGCACAGTGGTCCGCAACTGAGTGAAGGGGAATCTTCAAGAACATGCGAAACGACATCGTGCCTGGAGCCCGTTTTCCTGATTACGAGCTAACCGACCACACCGCGACACGGCGGAAATTGTCCGAACTTCAAGGCACGGACCCTATGATCGTCGTGCTGAGTCGCGGAGGCTTCTGCCCAAAGGATCGACGCCAGAATGAAGGGCTTATCCAGCTACACCGTGAGATGGAAGTAGGCTATTGCCGACTTATCACCATCAGCACGGATAGCCTCACGGAGACGAACGAATACCGTAGCGGAGTCGGCGCACACTGGCCCTTTCTATCCGACGCGGGCCGTGTTGTCCAAAAGGATCTCGACATCGCCGAATATACGGACCCTTTGCACAATCCGATGATCCCTCACGTTGTTGTTCTTGAGCCGGATCTCATCATCCACAAGATCTACAGCGGGTACTGGTTCTTTGGAAGGCCTACCATGGAGGACTTGCGTCAGGATTTGCGCGCTGTCACCAAGAAATGCAGGCCGGATTGGGACATTACGACGCCCGAAATGAAACGTGCGTGGCAGGAAGGCCGCAAGGAACTGTTCTACCCATACGGCAAGACATACGCCCAAACGATCCACGAGCAGGATTGATTCCAACGCCAAGCGCATTGACGCCTACCTGCAGCAGGCAAACCGCAACGGATCAATACAACGGAGAACAACTCATCATGGACACTCAAAGACAAATCGAAGATAGCGACTTTCCTACCTCGGGGAGTGGCGAATCAACTAAGCCTACGATCGTGCTTGTGCACGGGGCCGTCGAAGACTCGTCGCTATGGACTCATGGAGTGATCCAGCGGCTCCAGCGCGACGGCTACCCGGTCAAGGTCTTCTCCAATCCCTTGCGGGGCGTGGCGGTCGACGCTGCCTACCTGCGTAGCGTGCTGGACAGGATCGAGGGCCCCGTGATCCTCGTTTCCCACGCCTACGGCGGGGCCGTCATCACCCAGGCCGGGGACCACCCCAAGGTCAAGGGCCTTATCTACGCGGGCTCCCCTATGCCCGGGGTAGGGGAATCTGCAAACGATTGTCTCGAACGGTTTCCCGGCGGCGACTTCGCCTCGTCCGTCGATCTGATCCCATACACCTTGCCCGACGGAACCAGCGGCACGAATGTCCTCGTCAAAGCCAACAAGTACGGCTACCTCCTCGCCGCCGACGTGCCTGAGAGCGTGCTCGCCCTGATAATCGCCACCCAACGCCCCATCGACTTGGCAGCCCTGAACGAGCCACTGACATCGGCAGCATGGACGAGCAAGCCGAGCTGGCAAATCAGGCCTCTGCTGGATCCCGTCATTCCCCAGGAAGAATTTAAGTTCGAAGCCGATCGTGCCCACGCTCACGTCATCGAGTTGAACTCTTCGCACGCCATCCCCATCACTTACCCGGACGTGGTGGTCGAGTTATTTAGGGACCACAGGTGACAGCACGCGAAAACAGCGAGGGCCTTCTGGGTTGGATTCATCACCAGCAGTCCACGACGTCGTTGACCAGCAGGAGCACAAAAATGGCGAATCTCATCGAATCGGTTCAGCTTGGGTCTTTGGTCCTGGCAAATCGTGTCTTCATGGCACCCCTTACGCGCAACCGTGCACACGCAGATGGCGTGCCGGGCGAACTCGCGGCGACTTATTACTCACAGCGCGCATCGGCTGGACTCATCGTGACCGAGGCGACGCAAATCTCGCCCATGGGCAAAGGCTACATCAATACTCCAGGGATTCATTCCCCCGAACAGGTGCGAGCGTGGAGCCGAATCGTCGAATCCGTTCATAAGAGTGGAGGCCGAATCTTCCTTCAGTTGTGGCATGTCGGCCGAATCTCTCATTCGTCCTTGTTGCCGAACAATGCCCAGCCAGTAGCTCCTTCCGCAATCCGTGCCAATAGCCAGACGCTAATTGCTACGGGTCTGGCACAAGTTTCGGAGCCAGTTGCCTTGACGGCTAGCGGGATCAAAGAGACCTTGGACGATTATCGGCGGGCAGCCAGCAACTCAAAAGAAGCCGAATTTGACGGGGTCGAGATTCATGCGGCGAATGGATACTTGATCGATCAGTTTCTCAAAACAGGATCGAATCGGCGAACTGATGAATATGGAGGTGTTGCGTCAAATCGAGTCCGCTTTCTCACTGAAACAGTTGAACGCGTCCTGGAAGTCTGGGATAGCACGCACGTGGGTGTGCGAATCTCTCCGACGGGTGGTTTCAACGATATGACAGACGACAACCCACGCGAAACCTTCTCCGTCACGGTTGCAAGACTCAACAGCTATGAGCTCGGGTACCTTCATGTCGTTGAAACAGCGCAGAACAGCAAAGGAAGCAGCGAGGAGGATCTCGCCATGTCGGCTCACCTGAGAACACTTTGGAAAGGTCTTTACGTTGTGAATGGCGGATATGACGGGCTCAGGGGCGAGGAAGCATTACGGGCCGGGCGTGCCGACGCTGTCGCATACGGCCGAGCCTTTCTAGCCAACCCAGATCTACCAAGGCGGCTGCAACTCGGAGCCGCTCTGAATGAACCGGACCCAGCGACTTTCTACGGAGGAGACGCTGCCGGCTACACGAGCTATCCCGCGCTCTCCTGAACCGTGCAGCATCAGGATATGCGGGCGCGATTGTTTAAGCCTGCGCCTAGTATAGCGTTTTGATATCCCTGCAGATGGGTTCGAGCACCTGGGCCAACTTTCGAGCCGCAAACGCGGCGGGTAATCAGCACGGGACACCTCACTGGACGCAATCGAGTTCTGCCACTAAGTTATCTTCGTAGTAACTGAAGAGTAGGCGACAATCCAGGAGTTATCAGGGGTGAGTCCAATATCTATCCGGATCGGAACCGGTTGCATCTATCACCATCGGAGCGACCTTTGAGTTGCGAAGGAGGGAAGGAGAAAAAGCCATGAAGACGCTGATGGCGCTTGCCGTGGCGGTTGTTGTTTTGTTTCCGACTTGCCTGCGGGGTGCTCCTGCAAGGCCAGCGTTGGAAGTGGTGGTGCTGGGCTCTGGCGGACCACGTGCGTTCGGCAGGGCCGGGTCAAGTTACATCGTGCTGGTCGGAGGAAGACCGCGGATTTTGGTGGATGCCGGACCGGGTGCGTTCTTGCGGATCGGAGAAATGGACCTGGACTTAGACAAAGTAGATACGGTTTTGTTGACGCATCTGCACATCGATCACAGCGGAGACCTGGCGGCTTTCTTCAACGCGCGAGCGCTTACCAGTGAAGGGCCAATCACATACCGGGTGTTTGGCCCGGACGGTGCAGGACTCTTCCCCAAAACCTCGCGATTTGTAAATTTGCTGGTGGGAGAAGACGGCGCGTTCGCGTATCAAAAGACGTTTGGCGCGCACGAATCGTTTGTGGTTCGCGATCTGGCAATCAGCCTGGATTCCACGCGCACGAAGATTGTGGATGAGGATGGTTTGGTCGTGGAAGAAATTGCAACGCATCACGGCGATTGTCCGTCGGTGGCTTACCGGATTTCTTATAAGAACGTGGTCGTGGTTTTCTCCGGGGACATGGATGCGTCAGCGCTGCCGAATCTGGTGCAATTAGCGAAGAATGCGGATTTGCTGATATTTAATTGTGCCGTGCTTGACCCTCCGGGTTCACCTTCGCAACTGTACGATCTACATACGCCGCCCAGGAAAATTGGCGAAGCAGCGCGCGCGAGTGGAGTAAAAAGTTTGCTGCTGAGCCATCTTGCTCCAGACGTGGAAGGGCAGAAGGCCGCGGTGCGGAAATCGATTCGTACGTCCTATGCCGGGCCGGTCGCGTTCGCGAGCGATAAGCTGCACGTGCCCGTTGGGAATTAACCTGATTCCGGTCGGCGATCCGGAAGTTACCGCCCAATACGGGGAAGTCGTTACGAAGTCGCCACGATTCCTCCTCGAACCCCTGAGCGGAAAATCCTCGTAAGTGATTGTTTTCGCTAAGCTTATGCTCCGTCGAAGAAGGAACCTTGCCCCTAGAAATCCGTAACTGCAGCCAGCACAAGCGGATTGCTTGGGCAAAACAACCAAGTTGTCGGCCGGACGACGCCCATAGGTGTGTGCATTGGCAAAGCTGCCGGGATTGGAGATCACTGTCACAAAAATTGCTTTCGCGAATCTCACCGCAACGAAAGCGAGGTCCCGTATGTCGGGAGCGGGACGGGTTCGGCTGGGACTGGTAAGCATGAATGAGATCGATATCGGTAGATTCGGTCCTGGGCAAAGGTACAAGGGTGACAGTGAGAGCTCGCTGGAGCCAGAGAAGGTGGTTGTCATCGATGAGCACGCCTAAGCAGAAGACACGAATCGTCATTGCCGATGATCATCCCGTGGTTCGGGCTGGATTGCGGGCGCTGAAAGACAGCCAGCTCGACATGCAGGTTGTGGGCGAAGCAGGCGATGGTCCCACAGCCATGGAACAAGTTCGGAGAGATACTTTGTCCGGCGCGGTCCCAACGTCATGAGAGTTGCTGCGCAAGGCGAAAGCTTCGCAGGTGTGAAATCCGTGTGTCGGACGTACGTCCCGTGGTATGGTGCTGTGCAGCGTCACCGCATCACGGAACGTCCGAGGACAATGAGATCACAGGGACCACAGCCAGAGTCGGCAGACGTGGAGCGCGAGCTGATCGGTCGAGTGTGCGGAGGCGATCAGGAGGCGTTCTACGATCTGGTCCGTCCCTACGAGCGCGCAGTCTTCTTCGCAGCCAGATCGGTACTGGAGAATGACGCCGATGCCGAAGAGGCAGCGCAAGACGCCGTGCTAAAGGCGTTCACTCATATTCGCGATTTTCGCGCGGAATCGAAATTTAGTACCTGGCTGGTTCAAATCACGATCAATACAGCGCTCATGAAGCTGCGCAAAGAGCATCGCCATCTCTACCGATCGCTGGACGAGCCGCGGACAAATGAAGAGGGCGATTATTGGCCCTCGGATTTTGCCGACTGGCGCGAGATCCCGTTAGAGGCGCTGGAAACGAAGGAGTTGCGCATGGCTCTGCGTAAGGCGCTCAATGCGCTCTCCCGTATCTACCGGGAAGTACTGGTCTGTCGCGATGTTCAGCAGTTGAACATCGCCGAAACGGCAAAGGTGCTGGGCATCAGCGAGGCGAACGTGAGGACCAGGCTATTGCGTGCACGTCTGCAGATGCGCGACGCTCTGGCGCCAGGCTTCGACGGAAGCTGGACCAGGAGCCGGGGCTATGAGAAGGTGCGGCCATGGTGAACATCGAAATCAGCTGCGTAGAAGTTTGGCGCGAGATCTCCAACTATATCGAGGGAGATGTCAGCCCAGAGCTGCGCGCCAGGATTGAAGCGCACTTCAAGACCTGCAAGCACTGCACCGCCGTCCACGACGGCACACGCAATGTGGTTCGACTCATTGGGGATGGCCACACGTTCGAGGTGCCGACAGGCTTCAGCACACGGCTTTACAACAAGCTGCCGAAGCGCGACTCTTAACCGCTCTCATCCAGGCTGGTCCATCCGGTCGGGCACATCGGCATTATCCATAAACATCGCCAGCTTCCAACCGCCTGCCTGGTCCTTCCGCCATACGTCCAGGTAACGCGTGCGCGTGTACGCCGGATCGCCGCCATCTTTGGGGGTCAGCATCAATTCGTGCCAGCCATATTCAAGAGCAACGTCGCCCATCAACTTTATTTCGATGACAATGGGCACCAAGCGCGCGTTGTGCCTGGCGAACAGCTCTGTCAGATACGCCCTTAAGGCTCGCCTGCCCTTCTCTGAATAACCGCTCTTGCGTCCGTCGGCATGGCTAATGAAGCCGTCATCGAGGACGGCGAGCAACCGCTCAGGATTGCCCGTGTTGTAGGCCTCTCGAATCTCGGTCTTCAACAGGTTGATGGCGTAGAGATCGTCCATTAAGACCCTCTTGCGTTGCAATGCCAAAAAGTGTAGCACCAGATGCTCCTCCGGGAATAAGACTTCGCGTTCGACGTTGTAACAAATGTGCGCATAGCGAATCAGATCACTGTCATGAAATTGGCTGCCAGACAAGGAGGCAACGCAATGGAAGCAATCATCGGAAGACAGTTAGTCGAAGACGCCGCCGGCCTGGCGCACGCCATGAAGTATTGCAGGGCCGCGCAGATAGAGGAGAAGAACGGCTTTGCCTTTACCGCAGCGGTAGAGTGGCAGAAAGCAGCCGAATTACTCGCTCCGTTTTTCTCGCTCGCCGATCACTGTTGGCAGCAGTGGGAGCGCATCATGCGGCTGCCGCGGCGACTGGCGGCCCCGATTGCTGAAACGCGGGTGACCAACACGCAAGTAAGTGAACTTAGTTCCTTGCAGTTTGATGCAGCGCACCAGGCGGGACACAACGAGAGCGAGATCGCAGAGATCATCGCGTCCATCGCAGAAAAGCTCTTCATCGATAACCTCCTCGAAGTTGATCAAAACGAATTGGACCTCCCGATCATCGCAGTGGCGCAGGAAATGGCCGCCGCCGCTTGATCGGCGGTTCAACCAAATTACCGGCCCGGCTCGCGGGCCGGTTTCTTTCTGGCGCGAACACGCAGCAGCTCACGATTTTCCAACCTCGGACGTGTAACGAATCTTGAAACCCCGAGTCACATTGCACATGAAGACAATGGTCGATGGCGAAACGGGCGGCGCAGGGAGCGCACAGCGCGTGCGCGAGATGACCGCGCAAGGCGACGAATGGGGAGCGCTGGAAAGTTTGCGCCGCCACTGACCGGAATACTTCATGGAAGCCGGCGAGTTGGGCTTGTTCATGTTTTCGGCGTGTGCGTTCGCCACGCTGCTGCGGCACCCCGCCTCGCCGGTAACGAACTTCATTACCAGCGACGTGTTGCGGCGCGTGCTGATGGGCTTCGCAATGGGCACAACCACGATCGCCATTGTCATGTCGCCGTGGGGCAAACAGTCCGGCGCCCATTTCAACCCGGCGGTAACTCTCGCGTTTTTTTGGCTCGGAAAGGTGAAGGCGTGGGATGCGGCGTTCTATGCCGTTGCGCAATTTCTGGGGGCGGCCGGCGGAGTCGCCATCGCCGCAGCCGCACTGCGAGGGGCGCTGGCTCACTGTTCAGCCCGCTACGCCGTAACCACGCCTGGAATCTATGGGAACACTATAGCTTTCGTTGCCGAGTTCGCGATCTCGAATATCTCGCAACGGTGTGTTCGTTGCAGGATGAGCAGATCAAACGAATCGACACGTACCTCTCAGACGCGAACATGGCGGACGCTTTTTTCCAGTAGGTTTCCTATTTCGTGCGCGTATGCTCGATGACGACACGCTTCTGCTTCGGTGGGAGCGAAGCTACAAAACCATGAATGCAGAGGACGACGATTTTCACAAAGCCAACCAAAGCGATGAGGAGCTAAGCCAGATTGCAACTCATATGCTGCGCTCCGTCGGGTCGCCATCTGGCCGCCGGCGGTTGTTGAGGCGCTCTGTGCTCAATTTAATTCCTATCCCGGCCTTTCAGTCACGGTCTTTCCGCCCGCTCCTGGCAACGCCGCCTTCTTCTCGCCGGTCTCCTCGCCCGCCAACAGCGCCTCCAAGCTCGGATACGCATAAATTGTAGGCGCCTGACTCTGCGTCAGCCCTCCAGTATCCGCGGTCGGGCCGTAATTGCTGTGAATGTCACGCCCCAGCATGCGCAGCATCGCCATCAACTGACCGCGATGATGCGATGTATGCGCGACGCGCCGCACCATCACCCAGGCACGCGAGCGCTGCACGCCGAAAAACTTCACATCCTCTTCCCACCACGCGTCTTTTTTCTCCTGTAACGCAGCCATGCGCCTCCCGCTATCTTCCGCGTACCGCTTGATGAACTCCATTCGTGTTTCCTGCTGCGGCAGCGGAGGAGCTCCTTGGCGGACAGGCGTGTCCGTCCCACACACGTCAATGCCCAGCATGTTGCGAAACCACAAATCCTCACTTACACATTGATGCACCATCTGCTCGTGCACACTGCGTCCGCGCGGATCCCCCTCCCGCGGACGCACCGGAAGATCCTCGTCCCGGAACTCGCTCCAAACGCTGGCCACCTTCACCCGCTCGGTGGCGTAAGTCTCGATAAGAAATGCATATCTCATAGCCACAAACACATCCTAATCTGGAATCACCTTTTTCAGCTCTGATTCGCCTGAATTGTACCGCTGGTAGCTGGTTTTGCAAGACCAAAGCTCCCTTCTGCGGTTGAAAAGCTGAGTGATTCGGTGCATTCTTGGCCTCCGATGTGTTGTAGTGAGCATTTCCCATCGCGATGACAAGTAGCGAATCGTTGCCGTGAATCGGAGCAGCATTGTAGGCGGCAGCCGGATTGGATGCCGCCACCACCTCATCTGGCGTGCGGAAAAATCGGATGAAGTGCGACCTCACCGAAAACCAGGGCCAGCGTCAGTATTGCGCTGAGGAAACTGAAACATATTCCCAACTTCTTCCGAAACGTGAGCGGCTGTTTCCTCCACCTTGCTGATGGCAGGTTGCGAAGTTGCCAGCCATTCCACAGAACGAACAACGTTAGACAGGCAAGTATGGTCGAAAGTCCCATCAGCGGAATTCGAATTACGTTGGAGTGTAGCCTGGAAGATTTGACGGCGGCCGCTAGAGCGGCGAGGCCGAACAAGATCTTTAACGAACTGCTGGCGACCAAAAGCGCACACGCACCTTGAATGATCCCACTTATTAACGACAAGCTTGGAAAGTAAATAGAGAATCGATTGATCCTCGGGAACGAACGCGAAGGCCCTTCGGGAATGTCTTTTCTTGCCATATCGGCGGATGGTTGACTCGGCAAGGCACACTCCCTTTACAGCTTAATTTGAAGCCGTAGACAACTGACGCAGATGAACGAAGAAAGTTACAAAAGAAAAAAGTGCGATTGCCACATTCAAAATCTTGAGTCTCGGCAAAATCGCAAAAATGTTGGTCCCCCCTGTAACCTCAGCGTCACAGTGCGGATGAGCGCTGTTTCGTGCTGCCTGCAGGCTTCCTCTACATCCGAAGGCGTGTATGAGGGGAGCGACCGCGCGACGGGCGAACTTAAGTGGACCGGCACCCGTATCGACCTGGTCTTCGGCTCTAACTCCCAGCTCCGGGCAATCGCAGAAGTCTATGGATGCGACGACGCGAAGGAGGCATTTGTGAAGGACTTCGTGGCTGCGGGGAACAAGGTGATGAACCTTGACCGCTACGACCTTGCCTGAGCTCGGCGGAAGTTCGGTCGAGTACTGGAATCGATAAGACCATCAGGATCCTCGATCGCGCTTCTTAAGTTAGCAACGACCGCTCGCCTAAGCCTCCATCCGTGGGCAGATTAGAACGTAGTGGGGCACAACCGCGCTGGTTCCGCTTTGCTCATCTCGAAGCATCCTGCGCGACAGATTTCTCGTACAGTGCCTTGTGCGCGTACACCTCACCCGTCGCAGCCCGCGACGATACGCAAGCAGATCTCGTAGGGTCCGCGAAGGCAATTCATGACCCTCCGCGCCCTCGGATGGGTAACAGCGATCCATGACGTACTGTTCTTAACATGTGATGTGAGTGACCTCGTTGTGCAGACCACCATTCGTACAGAACAGCGCGTTGTCTGATTTAGCGGGCGTCTGCGATGGGTTGAACACGTAGCCGACTGCGTTACCGCGGATTTCCAGACTCGCAGCGTCCCCAGAATTCGATGCGAGAATCAGTCGAGTGTATTTCGGCGTCGAACTCAACACCTGCTCGGTGTACTGCAGCCGGGCAACGACCTCCTCTTCATCGGCCTGGACAAGTTCGGACGCGAGCTCGTTGCGGAACTGGTGCACGAACTCGACAACGGGGCCACTCGGAGAGGTGACCTCCCTGACCTGGTAGTCTCCAGGTTGCAGGATGATTCCACCGACTTCAGTTGAAGCCGTAATTTTCAAGTTCCCTTTCTTTCCTTTGTGCGAATGGGCTGAGGACATCGGAGCTGCGTTTGCAAATCCTGCGAATGCGAGGACAACCGCGAACAGGGCTGCGGCGCTGTGTCCGTGTTTGGAAATGGTGAATGGGCTTTGGATTCGGTTCATGAACATATCTCCTTGTTAGTCTGTTAGGTAAATCAGGCGAGGACCTGGCAGTTCATTCCTCGCCTGGGTGTAGCGTTGGTTAAACAGCCTTGAGCTTGGAGCCGTCGGTAGCGCAGCCGCCCTTGCCCTGGCAGGAGTTCTGCGCTTTGCATCCGTTGTCGCCGGACTTGCAGCCGCCCTTGCCTTTGCAGGAGTTCTGGCCTTTACAAGCGTTCTTGTCGGTCTTGGGGTCGTCATAGCTGGACGAGGAAGAGAGCCCGAGGACACGGGTGAGGCTGGTAGCGCCCGTATTGGTGCTGGGGGTAGTGGCGGAAAGCGTTGTGGTGGCACCGGTCAACAGGCCGGACATGGCTGCGGTCATTAGGAGGGACTTCACGGTTGCTTTGGTCATGGGGGTGTGCCTTTCGTAAATGCTGATTCGCTTGATTTTGGTGAAACGGCTGGAAGCCGTCTGGAAACTGTTTGGTTTCGCCCATTTGATAGAGCGGGGGCGGGAAAGTTACAGGCAAGGTGAAACTCTTTTTCAAGATTAATTTTCGTGCGGGTGTAACTTTGGAGGGGCGCTTGGGGTCTACCCGTTAACACAGAAGAATGTGTCCGGCAGTGCAAGGCAGGCGAGTGAACTCAGCGGCGGAAAAAGACGGGAAGAAAGCGGCGGCTTCGGAGACCATCGCACGTGAGGCTGAGATGATTGCCCGCATCCTTGCCGGGGAGCGCGAACTGTTTCACGAACTGATCCGCCCCTACGAGCGCGGGCTGTATGTGGCCGCCTACTCGATTGTGCAGCACGAGGCCGATGCGGAAGACGTTGCGCAGGAAGCGGTGATCAAGGCCTACAAGGGACTGAAGCATTTCCGCGGCGAGGCGAAGTTCAGCACATGGCTGATGGCGATCGCATTGAATGAGGCGCGCAGCCGCTATCGGCAGACGAAGGGCGATCAGTTAGATTCTCTGGACGACCGCGAGGAAGCGCAGGGCGATTACACGCCCTCGGTGCTGGCGGACTGGCGCTACATTCCCTCCGAGCAACTGGAGCGCAAGGAACTGCGGCAGGCGCTGCAGGGAGCGATAGCCCAACTCTCGCCTGAGTACCGCGAAGTTCTGATGATGCGCGACGTGAGGGGGATGAGCATTACCGAAACCGCGGCGGCGACGGGCGCGAACGAAGGACTGGTAAAGGTTCGCCTCTTCCGCGCGAGATTGACGATGCAGAAGCTGCTTGCACCCCAGTTAGCGCCAAAGCAGCGAGGACTGATGGGCTGGCTAACCCGAAAAGCTGGTGGCAGATGAAAATCGATTGCAAGCACGTATGGGCGCAGGTCTCCGATTACATCGATGGATCGGTGACACCGGAAGTCCGCGAGACTATTGAACGGCACCTTGCAAATTGCCGCCACTGCTCGGCGGTTATGGATTCGACGCACAATATTCTGGTGCTGTTGGGCGACGCGCGGACCTTTGAGATTCCAGTAAGTTTCGGCGAGCGCCTGCACCTGCGATTGCAGGAAACGATGGATGCGACGGAGCCAGGGGATTAGGTCGTGGACACCAGTCGATTTCGCAAGAGGAGTTATCGCTCTTGAGAGCGGGGCGCTGTGTTGAACACGTGGCGTCCTAGCGATAGCGTCACGTAGATTGCTGTCGTATTAGTTGCCAACACTCTGTGCTGCTGGATACTTACGGAGCTGAGAGTGGGATACAGTTTGAAACCGGAGAGTGAGGGCTTGGGAAGATTGCGCGGCGTCTGGATTGGCTGGGCCTCGCTGGCGATGGCGGCCGTGGAGTCGCTCTGCGTCGCCGCGGTGGCGTTCAGCGGCGTGCGCGTGCTGCTCGGCATGACGTCACTGCTGGCAGCCGGTGCATCTGGACCGGCACACGGATTTCACAGCAGCGCGGTGCGCCTCCCCATCTTGTGGATCGCCGGTCTCCTCTCGGCGCTCAACCTGCTTCTGCTCTGGAACGAGGATCGCATTCGCCGCAATCCGGCGGCGCAGTGGCGCCTGCAGCCGCTCACTTCCCGGCAACGCCGCGCGCGGTGGATACAACTAAGCACTTCGGTGGCCACCCTGTTGCTGATTCTCGGCGAGGTCGTCACCCACCCATGGTTCCACATCGAGCACTGAACTGCGCAATCTGCGCCCGGATCGCTCAGTGCGTGTCGTCCATGCACGACTCGCACTCATTTGATCGATTACTTTTCCCGCCCTGCTGGATCAGCTTGGCGACGAGTCCAGTCCAGCCGGTCTGGTGGCTTGCGCCCAGTCCGGCGCCAGTATCGCCATGGAAGTACTCGTGGAACAGTACCAGGTCGCGCCAGTGTGGATCGGTGTGGAACTTTTCGATCTGCCCGAAGACAGGCCGGCGGCCGTTGGTGTCGCGGAGAAAGATGCGGTTCAGCCGGCGCGAGATCTCAGCGGCAACTTCCGCGAGCGTCAGCGTCTTCCTTGAGCCTGTGGGGAACTCGACCTTGAATTCGTCGCCGAGATAGTAATGGAAGCGCTGCAACGACTCAATCAGCAGGAAATTTACCGGAAACCAGACAGGCCCGCGCCAGTTCGCGTTGCCACCGAAGAGACCCGAGTCAGATTCCGCCGGCTGGTACTCCACGCGGTGTTCCACGCCATCAATGTGCAGAACATACGGGGCTGCTGCGTGTTTCTTCGACAACGCACGAATGCCATACGGAGACAAGAATTCATCTTCGTCCAGCATGGAATGCAACAAGCGACGCAGGTTGCCGGGAGTCAGGATCGACAGCAGCCGCCGCTCCGCCATGCCCGTGGTTCGCATACATGCAATATTGCCGGTCAGGTCAGGGCGGTTGACGATAAACCACTCCATGCGGCGACGGAATCCGGGCATGCGGTTGAGCATCTCCGGCTCCAGTGTTTCCACTGCGAACAGGGGAATCAGGCCGACCATCGACCGCACTTTCAGGGGGAAGTACGAGTCATCGGGCATGTGCAGAACGTCATAGAAGAAGCCCTCGTCGTCGTCCCACATGCCCACGCCGTCGTGTCCACGGTGCGACATGGCGTGCGCAATGTAGAGAAAGTGTTCCCAGAACTTGCTGGCTACGTCCTCGTAGACCGGATCCTCGCGCGCCAGTTCCAGGGCCATGGCAAATAGGTTGAGCGTGTACATCGCCATCCAGGCCGTGCCGTCGGATTGCTCGAGATGGACGCCAGTAGGCAACTCACTGCGATTGAACACTCCGATGTTGTCCAGCCCGAGGAAGCCACCTTGGAACACGTTCATGCCTTCGGCGTCTTTGCGGTTGACCCACCAAGTGAAATTCAACAGCAGCTTGTGGAATACCCTTTCGAGAAACGCTACGTCGCCGCATCCCCGGCGTTTCTTGTCGATCTTGTAGACCCGCCATGCGGCCCACGCATGTACCGGAGGATTTACGTCCCCAAAGTTCCATTCGTATGCGGGTAGTTGGCCGTTGGGATGCATATACCACTCGCGCAGCAAAAGAACGAGCTGCTCTTTGGCGAAGTCCGGGTCCACCAGTGCAAGCGGCACACAATGAAACGCCAGGTCCCATGCCGCATACCACGGGTACTCCCATTTGTCGGGCATCGAGATCACGTCGGCGTTGTAGAGGTGCGGCCACTCGGCGTTGCGGCTGCCTTCGCGCGCGACTGGTGGAGATGGAAACGCGGGATCACCGTGCATCCATTCCTGCTGCACATAGTGATAGAACTGCTTTGACCACAACATGCCGGCAAATGCTTGTCGCATTACGTTGCGTGCGTCAAGCGTGAGATCCTGTGGGATCACCGTGCCGTAGAATTCATCCGCTTCGAGCCGGCGCAAGGCAAAGATGCGATCGAAGTCTCCGTTGAAGGGATCGACACTTGCCGCCGCATCGGTGAGGCGCAAGCGGATCGTCGCTGTCTCGCCCGGCGCAATGATTGGCGAGTACTGCGCTGCCATTTTCGTGCCACTCCGCTGCGGGTTGACTGCGTCCTGGTTGCCACCTACTACGCATTCGTGAATAGCGTCCTTGGGATAGCGCGGGCCGTGGCCGTGGCCGTACAATCGCGCCGTGTTCGTCTCGTTGTCGCAGAAGAGTGTGTTGGGATGGTCGCAGCAGTATAACCACCGCTGGCCGAGCAGCGGGTGTCCGACCTCCACCAGTGCGTGCTCGCCTGAATCTCTTAGCGCTAGAGATGGTTTCGGCGTGCCCGGTTTCCAACTCCATGTATTGCGGAACCACAATGTAGGGAGCAGGTGCAGTTGCGCGGGCTCTGGACCACGATTCGCCGCATGGATGCGAATAAGGATGTCATCCGGCGTAGCCTTCGCGTACTCGACCACCACGTCAAAGTAGCGGTCTTCGTTGAATACTCCCGTATCCATCAACTCAAATTCCGGATCGGCCTTGCTGCGCTTCCTGTTTTCCTCCACCAGACGCGAGTAGGGAAACTCCACTTGCGGATACTTGTAGAGGAATTTCATATAGGAGTGCGTCGGCGTGCTGTCGAGGTAAAAGTAGTACTCCTTTACATCTTCACCATGATTGCCTTCTTTGCCAGTGAGCCCGAAAAGGCGTTCCTTCAGGATCGGATCACGGCCATTCCAGAGTGCAAGCGAGAAACACAGGTACTGGTGGCGATCGCAGATACCCGCAATACCGTCTTCGTTCCACCGGTACGCTTTGGAACGCGCCTGATCATGTGGCAGGTACTCCCACGCGTCGCCAGATGCACTGTAGTCCTCCCGCACGGTGCCCCAGGCACGGTCGCTCACGTATGGTCCCCAGCGCTTCCAGTGCGCGGTCCGTTGGTTGGACTGTTCAAGGCGTCTCAATTCAGCGGTCATTCACTTCTCCGGTTTGTTCGCGTCACCTCAACTTCAGACGCCTGAAAACCAAGAAAGTTACAGAACCAGAAAGTAGCTCGATTGCAGGAGATCACTATTTCCCGAGGTTCACATCCTGCATCTTAGTTAGTCGTTAGTCCGCCGTCGCAAAAGTCTGTGCTCTTGTAACTTTCTATGAAGCGCCGTGTCCCATTGGTCATGAAGCTGAATGTGGAGGGAGTCGAATGAGCAAGGTACTCACAGTTCTGGCACTTGCTTTAGTCGTCGCAGCGAACACCTTTGCGGCGGATAACTTGCGGCTGAACCAAGGGCTTGACTATTCGAGCGATAGCATGGACGGTCCACTCATAACCGGGGATAACTTCGATGCAGGAGCTCAGGCTGGCCGGCCCAACTACATCATCATTTATGGGGAGGGTTGCTTCAATTCCAAGCGGCAAGCAAAGCGAACGGTCGAGCTCTACGAAAAGTATAAGGACACAGTCGCCTTTGTCATCATCGACCTGGACATGCCGCGATCCGATGCACAGCAGAAACTAGTGAAGAAGTATTACCAGGGCTCGATCCCGCACGTCGTGTTGCTCGACAAGTCAGGCCGTGCCATCTATAACTCAGCCGGCGAGGTCGAAAGCAACAAGGTCTCTGCTCTGCTCGATAAAGCCCTTCAACCGTGATGAAGGCGGGACTAGACCAGTGCCGCTGGACTGTCGCTTTCGTCATCCGAGCAGAATGGGTAATAGTACGCCCAGTCCCAAAGCAAACAACCAAACAGCCGGTGCCGGAGTCCCGACGGGTCGAACGCGGCGTTGTTCGCGTGCGGCGGCTCGCGGGTCGAGAAGCAGCCATCGGGTGAAACGGCGCTCGAACAGAAGGAACACAAATCGCCGTGGTGGCCCCGTAGATCAGGTGTCCAGGCAGCGACGGAAGCAAGGCGGATGCGGCCTCAGGACGCCAATCGATTTGTCCGGTGAGTAGCAGTGGCAGGAGCGTCAGTGGCCCCAAGTACCACCAGATCAGGCCAAACAACCATCCCCACGCCACTCCCAGTCCGAAGCTGGAGGCCTCGCCCCGGAACAGTAGCCCATAGCTCATGCCAATCAGCGCGCTGATCAGCAGATGGATCAGCAGACCGCGCACTCCAACGAAGCTCGTGTCGATTCCCGCAATCTTTGGCAGGATGCCCGTAGCAAGGAGAACTGGGCTGGAGACAACTCCTCCGGCCAAGCCGGCTAGAGCGCCCCATTCGAGCGATCGAATCAATCGGAGTCCGAGCCCGTCCGCTTCACGGTTCAGCGGATCGGAGTGGATGAAGAGTCGCAACCAGAGGCGGTCAAAGGCGGCGTAGGTGACGCCCAGCATCAGACCATAGAGAATGTGACCGACCAAGGCGCCAAACAACTCGCTGCCCTGTTCTGCCGACCAGTCCAGCGGCGAGCCGGCGGCTAGGGGCGAAAGCGTAAGCGGCCCAAGGAACCACCAGAGTATCCCGTAACCCAATCCCCAGGCCATGGAAGAGCCGTAGCCGCGCACATCGCGCTGGAAGAGCACTCCGAAGGTGGCCCCGATCAAAAGCGCGACGACAAAATGTAAAGTCTCGGTGGCGGCGCGCGAACTTAATTCTCTGTATCCGGCGAGAAGAGGAAAGTAGTTTCCCGAGGAGACCCACTGGCCGAAGATGAAACCCGCAAGCGTTCCCGCAAGTCCGCCAGCTACAATCGCGCGCCCCCAACTGAAGCTCGGCTGACGCGTTCTGGAGTGAAACTCGCCCCACGTTCCCAGCGTGACTCCAACCGGCATCCCCAGGCAGATCAGAAAGGCGACGAGTTGGGGGAAATCCGCCCGGGCATGGCTAAGCATCGCCATGGAAGGCCCCGAGCGACGCAGCGACAGAATCCCAGCCGGAACGACCATCCACAGAAGCAGAGCTGCGGCCACGCCCCAAATCAATCCCGCACCGGGACTGGTAGCACGTCGGGCAAAGAGGGCGCCGAAGACGAATCCGAAGAGCGCGCCGAAGACGATGCCATGTGCCAGCGGAGTTGCCAGCAGGACGCTTTGCAACGCACCGCCCAATACGCCCACGCCCAGCCCGAGCAGCGGCTCGAATCCGAACCAGGCCATGCCGCTCTTCCGAATCTGTGGGTCTTTCATCTGTGGTGCCGTGGAGATATCGATTTCCGCCATCGAGCCACTCCTACTTCAGATCGATCGTCTGCACAATGTCGCGAGGAAAAAAGAGTTCGATCGTCCAGTCCATGAGTACACGAATTTTGCGCTCCAGCCCTGGCAGCTTGGAAAGATAGATTCCCCGCCACATGAACCAAGCCAGCAGGCCAGAGAAGCGCATGGTTTTGTTGCGAGCGAAAGGTATCGTCAACTCAGCGCAGGCTGTCTGGTGTCCGACCACGCAAAGTGCACCGAGCGAGTCGAAATGAAACTTTCGCATCGGCAATCCCTTGAGTTGAGCTTCGATATTCCTCGCGAGTACTTCCGCCTCGCGGAGCGCGAACTGTGCGGTAGGAGGACACGGCTTGGCTGTCTTGGCATCATGTACTGCGGCACAGTCACCCAGTGCCCAAACACCGGGATGGCCAGGCACTGCGAGCGAATCATCCACGACCAGAGCGCCTCGCCTGTCTTTCTCCAGGAGGAGTAATTTCAGCAGTGGATTCGGTGCCGTGCCCGCGGTCCATACCAGCGTTTGCGCTGCGATTTGGCCGTCGCTGAGTATGACCGCCTCCGGCTGTGCATCGGTCAGGCGGGTGTTCAGGCGGAAGGTGACGCCTCGCGCCTCCATTTTTCCTTGGGCGTAGTGGGCGAGCGATTCGCTCAGCTCCGGCAGAATGCGATCCCGCGAGTGCACCAGTATGACGCTCAATTCTTCCTGGACGTAGATTCGGATAATCCGCCAGGATCCCACGCGCAAAATCGTTCAGTGCGCCCGCCAGTTCAACGCCGGCAAATCCTCCGCCCGCGATTACAAAGGTCAGAATCGGTTTGCGTACGGAGGCATCAGGCTCGCGATCCGCTCGCTCGAACATCTCGATCACATGATTACGGACTCGGATCGCATCGAGCAGGCTCTTGAAATTGAAGGAAAACTTTTCGAGATTGGGCATGCCGAGGTAGTTGGCGACGGAGCCAAGCGCGAGCACCACATGGTCGTACGCAAGGACCCGGCGGCCGTTTTCGCCAGTACCGGCCGGAGCGCCTTCCAGAATGACCCGTCGCGACGCAAGATCGATTTCGACGACCCGTCCCCGGATGAACTCGGTGCAATGCAGGCTGCTGCGCAGAGGCGTGGTGATATGGCTGGGCTCGAGGCTGCTGCCAGCTACTTCGGCGAGCATAGGAGTGAAGAGCAGTGCATTCGTCTCGCTGATCAATGTGATTGAGACCGAAGCGCCAAGTTGCTCCTCAAGACATTGAGCCACCCTCATGCCGGCAAATCCGCCGCCCAAAACTGCGATCCGTTTCTTCTCTGATGCGCTTGGCGAGGAGGAGACCGGCTCCGGACCGAGGACTTGTTCGACGGCGTCGTTCAATGCTTGTGATATCACGCCCAGCGCTGCGCCATAGAGAATCCAGCCGACGAGCGCAGGGAAATGTTGCCGCATCTGCGCGGCGCTCCACTCCGGCATCTGTCCTGAAAACAACGGGAACGCGGTGACACTGACCAGAGCCCACAGCGGCACACCCAGCGCTGCGGCAGCCATCAAATTGTCCACATAGGCTCCACGCGTCGGGCGCAGGCTTGCCGAATACGCCGCACCGATCACGATGCCGAAAGCGACACTGAAAAAGGGACGTCCGACCGTGGCCACCAGCGCCACGCTTGCTAGCGCTCCTGCAATGGTCCCTATAGCGATACGCCGCCACAAAACGTCCATGCGCGTGCTCCGTTCAATGCTAGGCAGTGGCCTTGACTGGAGATGAGACTCGGAGGCGTCGGGAAAGTTACAAAGTTTTGCGACCCTACTTACCGCAGATACTGAAGAAACTTCAGCTTCCGCTGTAACTTCCCTTTCCCGGACGAGTCAGATGGGCGTTACAAGGTAGCAAGTGCTAACTAAACGTTGATGATGGAGAGCCCGGAAGGAGTTCGTTGTATGAAGACTACGATTGGAGTGTTTGCAGTGCTGTTGCTCGTAACCACCTTTGCCATCGGCCAGCAATATCAAGAGCCGTTTCCACAGTCCGCCAACCCAGCGCTGGCAAACGGCACGGCCAGGGGGTCGTCAGCTTCAGTGAATGCCGACTTACCATCCTCCATGGCCGTCAACCAAAGCAGCATGGCCGCGGACCGGCCCGATAATCCCGCTCTCGGGTCGCCATTTCCACAGTCTGCCAACCCAGCGCTGGCAAACGGCACGGCCAGGGGGTCGTCAGCTTCAGTGAATGTCGACTTACCATCTTCTGATGGCCGTCAACCAAAGCAGCATGGACGCGGACCGGCCCGATAATCCCGCTCTCGGGTCGCCATTTCCAAGCGCCGCTAACCCATCAAGCAATTGGTGATAGGCGGTCGTGAACCGGGATAGCGGGAGAAGAGGCTGATCTCGATCTCCCGCCTTACCGATGAGTTCGATCGGCGCATCCGAGCAATTCAATATACTGACCGGCTGCATTACTATTCCGCAGCGGATTGGGATGTCTGCTTCAATGCGAACCAAGTAGACGCGCTTCGCCCGCACACAACAAAGGAAACACTTTGCTGAGTCTACCGCTGAAGAGGGAGATTCCCGATGATGACACTAAGGCTTTACGGCATTGAGGCCTGCGTCTTCGACGCCTATGGCACGCTGTTCGACGTAAACAGTGCGGCATGTGCGGCCCAGGACTCGCTGGGAGAAAAGTGGCAGCCGCTTGCCGAACTGTGGCGTGCAAAGCAGTTGCAATACACCTGGCTGCGCGGCCTCGGCGGACGCCACGCGGATTTTTGGCAGGTGACGGGCGAGGCACTCGACTTCGCCCTATCGACGCTGCAACTCGAAGACCCGGCGCTACGGGCGCGGCTCATGAACCTGTACCTGGTTCTGAGCAGTAAGGCTTGGTTCTCCCAGGCAAGTGAATGAGGGCTCGCGTCTGGGTACTGTTCACCCGCCGCGTCGTTCACACATCAGTCCAGCCGGAACTTCGCGACGGCCGCATCGTCCCAGCGCAGCCCATTGCCGGGGCAGGACGGAACTATCGCCATGCCATCGACGATCCGAAGCGGTTCCTGGAGGATCGGCACCGCCCAGTCGACATATTCGAGCCAGTGTCGGCCCGAGGTGGCTGCGAGCAGATGCGCACTAACTTCAGGAAACAGATGCGACGAGACTTCCCGGTTGTAGGCAGTCGCTAGACCTGCGGCGTTCCGCCAGCCGGTCACACCGCCGATGCGGTCCAGATCGATCATCACGTAATCCGATGCCGCGCAGGCGAGAGCGGCCGCCATCGGTGGCAGACCGGCAAAATTCTCACCGATCTGGATAGGCGTCAAGACCGCTTTTGCGAGTAGGGCTGTGTGGCGGTAGTCGTCATGGCGGATCGGCTCCTCGATCCAATAGATGCCTTCGCTGTCGAGTATTGGGCAATATCGCATTGCCTCGGCGAAGGTCAGCGCCTGATTGAAATCGACCATCAGCCGGACTCGCTCCGGCAGACGGCAGCGCACCGCCCGGACAGTGGCGAGATCATGATCGAAAGCGGTACGGCCCAACCGCAGCTTGACCGCTTGGAAGCCACCCTCGAGCAAGGCCTCCGCCTCGTCAGCGGCGGCTTCAGGCGACATCAACCCGAGCCCGTTGCTGTTGTAGGCCGGGATAGGCCGGGGATCGGCGCCCAGAAGGGTCGCGAGCGGCATGTCGGCAACCGTCGCGAGCGCGTCCCAGATGGCTGTATCGACTAACGAGGCAACCATCGCCAATGGGCCGACTAGCCCAGGCAGTCTGAAATGGCGGGCAATGCGATGCGAGAGATCGAGCGGGACAAGAGGCAATCCGGCCAGCGCCGCGCTCAGTTCCGCGACAACCGGCACGAGCGATCGTGCGATCGATTGAAGATAGCAGAAGGCATAGGCGTGCCCACTGATGCCTTCGTCTGTATCGAGATCGATGAGCAGGAGCGGCGCGATGTCGATCCTCTGGCCACTGGTACCGAGTGGGCGGGCCATCGGCACGGCCACCGCCGTCGCCGAGAGCGACCGGAGCGTGAGCCTGTTGGGCACCATGTGGCTAACGCCCTCCCTGCGCATAAAGCGCGAGTGCGTCCGAGATCACTAGATTGACCGGGGTCGAAACGCCGAGAGCCGCGCCCAATTCAACTACGCTACCACTCAGCCAGGGCACTTCAAGCCGGTTGCCGCGCTCCAGATCAGTCTGCATGGATGAGGTCATGGTCGCAGGCAACGTGTCGCAAAAAGCGAGGCGGTTCTCCGCGAAGTCTGCCGCGAGCGGCACGCCCTTCGCCCTTCCGACCTCGACGACCTCGCGCATCGTATTCAGCAGCAGTGAACGCGTTTGGGGATTCTCGCGGATCGGCCCGATAGATTGGTGCACGATTGACGTCGTGCCCGACAGGCCGACGAGAAACACGAACTTCTCCCAAATCTGCCGTTCGATCGCGTCGGTGAACTCGGCATCGATTCCGGCCTGGAGACAGGCCGCGAGGAACGCCTCGCCGCGGCCCGATTTCCCCCCGCCATACTCGCCGAACACGAGGCGCTGCATTGTGCCGGTATGGAGGATGACGCCCGGCTCTGCGATAGTTGCGGCGATGTAGCATACCCCGCCCATAATGGCGTCCGACGGGACGTACTTCCGCAGCAGTTCGTCCTTCTGCACGCCGTTCTGGAACGAAATGATCGCCGCACCTCGGTCGGCCAAAGGCCGCAAGGTGGGGGCGATTTCCTCGGTATCCCAGAGTTTCACCGCAACGATCACGAGATCAACTTGGCCGACTTCGGCAATCGTCTCGACGGCATTGGCCGGAACGATATGAGCATCGCCAAGCGGACTGGTGAGTCGCAGTCCGTGTCGGCGAATCGCCTCCAGATGCGCGCCGCGCGCCACGAAGGTGACCTCGCTGCCGGTCGCGGCCAAGCGACCGCCAAAATAGCCGCCGACACCGCCCGATCCCAGAATAGCAATTCGCATAGGGCCGCCCGCCTTCCTCCGGCGTAGCATACTCAAGATTGAGCGCGCCCCGCAAAAGATTCGCTGTGCGAAGCAGGATTTTTCTCTCCGACTATCTGGTCGCGTTCCTTTGCGCCCTCTGGCCCCCGTGCCGAATAGCTGCGCGCGATCCAGGTATCCAGCGCAATCCGTCCCGGACCAAATATCAGGATCAGCACGGCGGCGAAGAGAAACGTGTACGGATCGGCGCCGTAGAATTTTCCGGGGTTGCTGAAAAATGACAGCAGCGCTTCCCGGTCCGCCGTTAGGTAGGCGACAAGCATATTTCCCGTCAACACCAACCCGGTCAGCCGCGAGGCCAGTCCCAGGATCAGCAGAAGCCCACCAAAGAACTCAACGCAGCCAACGAATAATGCCGTCGGCCCAGGCGCGGGGATCCCAAGCGTGGTGAAGAATTGCGTGACCTGCGCCAGATTGTGCAGCTTGCCCCATCCGGTCTGCATGAATTGCCAGCCCCAATAGAGGCGTACGAAAAGAAGAAACGGTGATTGCGCCCAGGAGCTTATCGAACTAAGCCAGCCGTAAGCTTTGGCGGATGTACGTGTTAATGTCGTCGAGAACATGATGGCTCCTAATTCGCCGATGAGCCGGGCTTACAGAACCAGCCGAGGGCGGCAAACAGCGCAAAGCTGTCTTGAATGTGTTGCTGGCATTGTTCGGGAGTGAGCGTTGATTCCGAGTAAGCAACCTCTACGGCGTCAGCGATTGATACTCCTTTTGCGAGCGTGTTCACCAGCCGGAACATCTCCGCGTCAAGTCGTTTGTAATGCACTACCAGTTCAAATCGATGAATCGCGAGATAGACCGGGGTCGCGGACTTGGCGCGCTTAATTCTGTTTGCGGAGACTGCGCGCGGAACCCCGCCATTGCGCTTGGCTGATTCGCGAATTTCCAGCACAAGCGTATCGACGTCGTGCCCGGATTCAATCAGCCGGAGATGCGGCTGAATCTGCGAACCTGCCTTCGCCTTCGTCGTTCCCAAGGCGCATACGACCGCGTCCACGCTCCAGGACTTCACTCGCGGAGCTAGCTCCTCGAGACGCAAGTTGACCGGATTGACCAGTTTGTTCTGCGGCGCCAAAGGTCTTCGTGTGGGGGCAACGACTTCGGAGATCGCGTCTTCAGCAAGAGCCTGCTTCAAGGCCGTACTGCCCACCAAACCTGTGGCACCCAGCAGTAAAAGTCTCATGGTCGCACTCTCCCGGCCCCCGAGCAACTAATAGTCAAACCACTGACTGAGTGCTTGTACTTTCTCCGCGGTGTACGGCGGGAACAGATGATCGATGTCGACATCGGCTGGTGAGATCAGGATCGACTTGGCATGTGTCATCGAGTCGAAGCCATATTTGCCGTAAAAGTTTCCGATCCCTGAGTTTCCGACACCCCCGAAAGGCATCGTCTCAACGAACAAATGGATGTTGACCTGATTGATCGCGCCGCCGCCAAACGACAAGCTGCCTAGAAAATGATCAATTGCATCGTCGGAGGGCTCTTTTCCGAAAACAGCCGATTTTGGTTGAGCAGACATAGAAGTGCCCGGCACCCATCGGGTGCGCACGGCCAGAGAGGAGTACCAACCCGTTTCAATCCTCAAACGGAGCATTTGCGATCAGATCAGGGCCGGTCATTGCCACGTGGTAACCTTCGACAAACTTCAGCCCAAAATCACGCAGGCCGTTGTCATAAGTCGTTTGCGGCTTCTCTCGCGCAACCTTCGTGAAACAGGCCGTGATGCCTTTCTTCAATCCCAGACGCGGGAATTCGCTCAAGATTGCTTTCATCTGGCTGGGTGGAATTCGATCGAAGGCATATCCCACGGCATCGACATTCACCCCTTCGAAGATGACCGAGACCTCCGGTTCCTTATACAGTGCTATCGACCCATGGGCGTGCAAAGCAATCGCGTCCCAAACGAGTTGGACCTGGTGCGGGGCAACGCCACGAGCCTGAAGGAACGATCGTGCCGCGTTTGCTCCATCCACTTCGAACCTCGCCTCAGCTGCATACTTCTCGGTGAGGCCTAGATCGTGCAAAAGCGCCGCCGCGGCGACGAGCTCCGGGTCTGGTGCTGCCTTCATCTTCTCTCCAAGAACCACCGCGAACAGCCAGGATCTCATGACATGGTTGTAGAGAAATGGCTCATGGATGGATCGGGCGAATTCCACCGCATCGCGAATCAGTTGAGTGTCGACAACCTCTATGCCTGCATATTTCACCTGCGTTGTTTTTGGCATTTTCATCTCCGTCCCTTACCTCGACCGTAGTGAGCGTTCATAGCCCCCTTCCCACCAGTCGATAATCAAATCAGCGTATTCGTCAGCGACATCCGCCCATGCGAAATGGCCTGCGTCGACTTTATCGGACTTGTTGTGATGTATCTTGGTCTTAATTGGTGAGGTAGTTGAAGTAGCCAAAGTGAACTCCCTAAACGTTAATGTGATCAGCTTTTGTCCTTTTATCGATTTCCCATCTCGACCCGCGCGGCAGCACGATGTCTAGTAGTCGAACCATTGATCGATTGCTTGGACCTTTTCTTTCGTGTAAGGCGGAAACAGGTGGTCGATCGCCACGTCAGGCGGAGATATCAGGATCGATTTGGCGTGCGTGAGAGAGTCGTATCCAGATTTTCCGTAGTAGTTCCCGATGCCCGAGGTTCCCACTCCTCCGTAAGGCATGGACTCAATGAACAAGAAGACGTTGGTCTGATTCACGGCGCCCCCGCCAAACGAAACAGACTGCAAGATCCGATCGATGGCCTGCTGATTTCGGCTGAAGACATAGCCGGCAAGCGGTTTGGGGAGCGACTTGATCTTCTCAATAAGCTTTCCAAGGTCGGAGTAAGTGAGGATAGGCAAAAGCGGCCCGAAAATCTCATCTTCCATGATTTTGTCGGACCAGGAAATCGGGTAGAGGATAGTCGGGTCGAGATAACGGGCCTGAGCGTCGGACTTCCCGCCGTAAACCACCTTCCTGGGATCGATCAGGGCCGCAAGCCGTCCGACAGCGGCGGGGCTAATGACGCGCGAGTAATCCGGATTACTCTTGGGATCTGTGCCGTAAAGTTCGACGACGGCTTTTTTGCATTCCTTTACAAACTCTCCTGCTACAGACTCGTGAACGACAGCGTAGCCCGGCGAAGTGCACCACTGTCCTCCCCATGCCATTGCGCCCCAAACAATTTTCTTCGCAGCATCAGGAATGTTCGCTGTCTCATCGACGATCGCCGGGTTCTGCCCTCCCAGCTCAAGCAGGACCGGAGTGAGATGTTCGACCGCCGCTCGCATCACGACCTTTCCTACACCCACGCTTCCCGTGAGGAATATGAAATCAAAGGGAAAGGTCAGGAGTTTCGTAACTACTTCCTTGCCACCAACGACGGCACTCAGAGCTTCCGGCTCAAAATACTTGGGAATTAATTCCAGGAGCAGCTCGTCCGTCGCCGGCAGCGCCTCGGAGAGCTTCAACATGCAAGGGTTGCCGGCCGAAAGAGCACCCACTGCAGGGCGCAACGAGAGCAGGAGTGGTCCGTTAAAAGGACAGATAATCAGCGTAACGCCGTACGGCTCCCGGTACACTACTCCCTTATGTCCTGACGCGGCGAGGAATTTTGGAACAGGAGCTTCGACTGGCCTCATCCACTCTTTGAGCTGTGACTTTGAGAATTCGGCGCTTGCAATGGACGCAGATACCTCAAAGGCGCTCTCTGGCACTGCAGTCTTGAAGTCATTGCACGATGCGTCGCTAAAACGTTTGTAGTTGTCCTTGAGCATGCGAATAAGCCGATTGAGCTGGTCAATTCTCCACTCATAGGTCTTTGTCGCATCAGAAGCAAAGTAAGCCTTCTGTTTGTTGAACAAATCCTGGGCCCGGGTCTGTTCGCTCGCAGGTTGAGCCATTGCCGCTTGAAATATCTCTATTTCCAGTTTCGTAGACATCGTGATCTCCTTTCGGCTTTCGCCATTCCGGCTATTCCGGAAATTCCAATCGTTGTCGCGAACAACTTTGTTCGCAGGCTGAATGTTTCACTTCGCCTGTCCAGTCTGTTGATTGCCGTTTTCGGTAGCCAGTACCATCCGAAAACGTGGCTTTCCGGCCATCATCCGGTCGTACGCTTCGCGCGCCCTGGAGAGAGGCATAACTTCGATCATCGCCTCGACGTTTTCGAGCAAAGAAAATGCCACGGTTTCTTGCTCGTCCTGCACGCTACCGGTGGTCGAGCCGGAGATGGAATGCATGCCAAAAATGAGGGAGCCGGAATTCACTTCCAGTGGATCCGGGGCGAGCCCAATAACCAACAGCTTTCCTCTTGTGGCGAGTCCGTTTATGAGACCGGACATTGCCTTACCACTTGGAGCTGTGGCGAGGATGGCATCGGCTCCGCCGAGTGCTCGCAGCTTAGCTCCTGCATCTTCCGCTCCACTGTCGATGTATTCATGCGCCCCGAGTTCCTTTGCGAGTTTCTCCGACTCCCGACCGAGACCTATGGCCACGGTCCTGAATCCCATCCTTCTCGCGTACTGAATCCCGAGGTGACCGAGTCCGCCAACCCCTTGGATCGCGACGAGCCCACCAGCACGTAAGCCGGCATTCCGCAACGCATTGAATGTCGTCACGCCTGCACACAGGAGCGGTGCCCCCTTGGCGGATTCAAGACCGTCGGGAATCGTTACCGTGCTACGCGCGTCAATTATCATCACTTCTGCGTACCCGCCGTCGATCATGATGCCGGTAAGCACAGCGTTGGCGCAGTTGACGAAGTCTCCTCGGAGGCATGAAACGCAGGTGTCGTCCCATCCACCACAGATCCCAACACCCACCCGCTGACCTACGGAGCGGCTCTTAACATTCGAGCCGACGGAATCGATGCGCCCGATGACCTCGTGCCCAGGCACGCGCGGATAAGTAAGGTTAGGAAGTTCTCCGTTTACAAGCGCGCTGTCGGTATGGCACACGCCACAAGCCTCAACCCGAATGCGAACCTGATTAGGACCGGGATCTTGCAGCGGCCTGCTAACTTCAGTGAAGACTCCCGGTTTGCTGATTTCGATTGCTCTGTATGTACCGTTCATCATTACCCCCAGTGTGATGGGAATATCTGTTCGTTACGCTGCGAATTGCCTCAAGTGATAGTCGATGTGGATCTGCAAGAGCTTGCCCCACTCCTTGACAGTCATCGTGCCGAACATGGGGTGCGGGCCCCAATCTGCAGCCGATCTTGCATGCCAAGCAGCATCCAGGATTTTCAGCAGTTGCTGCTTTTCGAAGTCAAAGTCAAATTGCGCAGTCTGCGGGATCTTGAAACCTTTAGGCAGTCGCAGCCCTACAGGTTGCTCCGGAAACCAATCAACCAAAATCCATCGAAACAAGGTTCGTGATAGGAGATAGCTCTCATCCGGAAGTTTGTAGAATCCCAGCGCACCGCCGCATGCCAAATTGAGGTGGTGCAGCATCTGCGAGACGTTCATCGTCCCCCACTGTCCTGGGCTCGCAGGAGTGATCCGGAGAATTCTGTTCTTAAACTCGTCGTGCTTTGCATCTGTGAAGAAGGCTAGTCCGTCTACTTGCTTTACACGAAACCACCGCGGAATGTACTTCAACATTGCAAGACCAGACATCCAAAAGTTGCCCGTGAACAACTCTCGCGCCAGATTTGTGCGTGTGGTTTCAGATAACCGTATTGGGACCGTTCCGTTCGTGAAATTGCTCATTCTCTTTCTCCGAAACCAACCCAGACTTTCTACCACGACCCCCTTTTTCGGCTCGCCCGGTGAATCAATCCATCGGCAGGCTCGCATCGACAACGGGGCAATTACGTTGCCAATCCAACTTATTGCATTGGTAGCGTTCGTTGACGCTTTGGTGATGGGAGGGGGGCTGTTATTTCGTCATTTGCTGAAACTTCGGCTTTGAATCTTGCATACGTAGCCTGCGCGAGGCTGCAGCAAGAAAGATCAGCAACAGGATCGAAAAGGGGAGTACAACGCTATTCGGAGCCCGCGAACATCGTGGCTGGAAAACGAAAATATGTCCAAATTCTGCGATACCACTCGTATGTCAACGTCATAAATCTCATACGACGGTCTCGTGCCGTCTGCGTTTTCGGCTCCATGAGCTCGTGTATCGCATGGAGACCATGGTACCCGTAGCGCCGTGGATCAAGTAGCCGGCCTGAGTTAGGCGTACATACATAAGCTCTACGGCGTTTTCATGGGAGCTAGCGTGAAATAGACGAAGGCCCGGTACGGGCCGCAATTGCCGAAAAGGAAACCCGCAACCGTCGGCAGCTGTGGTTCGCGACCTTCCTACCTACATAATGCATTCCAACGCGGACCTTAATCCCCTCAAAGGGCTGAGCGGTCTTGTTCATGGCGCGGGGTCCCGATAGCGCAGAAATAAACCAGAGCTGGGTGCCCGCGTTGTCGCATCCAATCGGGCGTGATGAGTGAGCCGGAGCTCTGCAAGAATACAGAGTTTATGCCCGATGAGACGGGCGATGGTATGCCTGAAGTGCACCTCGTGACTTCGCGCGGGAAAGGGATTGCCGATGTTTCCGAACAATACCAAACCAGGGAGGATTTAGAGAAGGCGCTCAACGAGTCGCGGAAATCAGAGGCACAGCTCCGGAAGATCATCGACACGATCCCCACCCTCGCTTGGTGCAACCTGCCGGATGGTTCCAACGAATTCCTGAACCAACGATGGCATGACTACACTGGTCTCTCCCCGGAAGAGGCCCTCGACTGGGGATGGAAGGCGGCGATTCATCCCGAGGACCTCCCCATACTGACGCAAAAATGGGAGGCGCTCCGCGACGCTGATAAGCCGTGGGAGTGCGAAGTGCGGTTACGGCGCTTCGACGGTGCCTTTCGTTCGTTCCTGTTCCGCGTCGAGCCGTTCCGCTGCGAAGCCCGAGAAGCTGTGAGATGGTACGGGACAGCGACCGACATCGAAGATCACAAGCGCGCGGAGGACTTGGCGGCTGGCGAGAAGCTGCTCCTCGAAATGGTGACGAGCGGCTATTCGATGCCGGGAATACTCGAAGCGCTCTGCCGGTTTGTCGAAAGCGCGACCAGTGGGTGTTACTGCAGCGTCGTGTTGGTCGATCCGAGCGGAACGCGTCTCGAACACGGAGCGGCGCCGAGCCTTCCGGCCAGCTTCATCACCTCTATTATCGGCCGGCCCGTAAACGCCGAGTCGGGTCCATGCGCGACGGCGGCGTACCTGAACGAACAAGTCATTGCGGCTGACCTCACGACGGAGACGCGATGGGAGGCGTACGAGTGGTGCCCTATGGCTTTGGCGCACGGGGTGCGAGCGTGTTGGTCAACGCCGATCCGGTCCGCGGCGGGCGAGGTCTTAGGCGCGTTCGCGATCTATTACGCGGAACCCAGAACGCCCACACGACGGGACCAGGCCCTTATCGACCAATTCACACACATCGCGAGCATCACGGTCGAACGCGAACGATCTCAGACATCGCTCACGCGTGCTCTCAGTAAGCTGCGGCAAGATGAGGGTGAACTGCGCCGCATAACCGATGCCATACCGCAGACCATTGTCGTCCAGGACCCGGGCGGCAATATGCTCTATGCGAACAAGGCGGTGCTCGACTATACCGGCCTCACCATGGAAGATGTGGTCAGTTCGGACTTTCGCGCTCGGATCTTTCATCCAGAGGATTTGGAGAGATTACGTGACTACCGGCGGGAAGCCCTTTTACGAGGCCTGCCGTTTGAGATCGAGCAACGAGCTCTGCGGAAGGATGGTCAATATCGTTGGTTCCTTATACGGTACAACCCCTTTCATGACGAACTGGGCCGCTTGGTGCGCTGGTATGCGACGGGAACCGACATTGACGATCGTAAACGCGCTGAAGATAGGGTGCGGAACGAAAACATCGCGTTGCGTGAGGAAATTGAGCGCTCGTCCATGTTCGAGGAGATTGTCGGCTCCTCCGAGACATTGCGTCAGGTGCTTGCGCAAGTGTCCAAGGTGGCTCCCACGGATTCCACAGTCCTGATCTTAGGTGAGACCGGCACAGGTAAAGAGCTGATTGCTCGCGCTATACACAATCGGTCAAAGCGTTCATCCCGTGCCTTCATTCGAGTGAACTGCGCAGCGATTCCGCCTTCGCTGATTGCCGCCGAACTGTTTGGCCATGAAAAAGGATCCTTCACGGGCGCACTCCAGCGCCGCCTGGGACGTTTTGAATCGGCCGATGGCGGTACGATTTTCCTTGATGAAGTCGGAGCACTGCCGCCGGAGACCCAAGTTGCCTTGCTACGGGTTCTCCAGGAGCGGGAATTCGAACGCGTCGGCGGGAACCAAACGGTCCACGTAGACGTACGGGTCGTCGCGGCGACGAATCAGGATCTCAGTGCTGCGGTGGCTGCAGGCTCGTTCCGTTCGGATTTGTTTTACCGCCTCAATGTTTTCCCGATCCGATTGCCGGCACTTCGCGAGCGCGTTGGCGATATCCCGCTTTTAGTCGAATACCTGATCGATCGCTACGCCAAGAAGGCCGGTAAAAATATTCGAAGCATAAGCCAGAAAACTTTGGAGTTGTTCCAGAGTTATTATTGGCCCGGCAATATTCGCGAGTTGCAGAATGTGATTGAACGGGCAGTGATTCTGTGCGACGGGGATACCTTTTGTGTCGATGATACCTGGCTTACACCGGTGATGCCTCAGGTAGTTCCGACACCTGCGCTACTAGTCGCCAACCTGGTCGAACGTGAAAAGATCATGATCGAAAGCGCGCTGAGGGAAGCGAAAGGTCTGATCTCCGGCCCAACAGGTGCCGCTACCAAGCTGGGCGTTCCACGGCAGACGCTCGAATCAAAAATCAGAAAACTGGGAATCAACAGCCATAGTTTCAGGGCCGCTTAATCTCTCTCCTCAGATGTATCTGTAGTTGTCGATCTGTGCCTTCTTCTTTTCCCATGCAGCGCTTGGATCACCTCACCCGAAAATATATGAGACAGGAACGCCACGGTTGCAGGACGAAGCGCCGTCAAACGCCGAATGAGCAGCCTAGCCGCACGTCGTGAGTGCTGTAATTCGAATGACTACAAATGGCGCTGTTATTGCATGCGAGTTGAGGGTGGAATGCAAGACGAGGCTACTGTGACCCTGCGAATCGAGACGATTTCTGATCAGTACGGCACGATTATCCGACTGAGTGGCCGGATGCAGGCCGAGCATTTGGAAGAACTGGAGGCGCAGATCAAAGATCGCGGATACAAAATAACGCTCGATTTGGAGGAAGTAGGCTTGGTGGATGTGGCCGCGGTGCGCTTCCTTGGAGTTTGTAAGATTCGAGGCGCCAAAATCATCCACTGCTCGCCATACATAAGTGACTGGATTGCAATGGAACAAGGCCAAGAAAGATGACCATTCCTTGGCACGTGACATATGCTTGATCGTCTCCTCTGCCAATTCTACTTTCTGAGACTTAGTTCCTCACTCATGATGCTTTTGCAGAAATGGCGAGCATGCTGGCAGCAACAACTTTCTGTTTGTTTGCGTTCTCAGCAGCACAGGTCCCTTCTCACGGTCCTTTTGATCGCATCTCTCGTGCTGCGGCGCCGCTCGCAAGTTAGTTTGCATGACGGAGATTCCGAGCCGAAGTTTCAGCAAATGCCGAAATAGCAGCCCGCTACTATCGCCAAAGCGTCAACGAACTCTACCGATTCAACAAGTTGCATTGAGTCGGATTGGCAGCACAATTGCCTCAGATGTCGAGGCGAGCGCGCCCATGCGAACCTGCAGAGTCGCGCCAGGGGTGATCGACACTGACATGTCGAATTTAACGAAGACTGAGGAAGGTCGGGAGGTGACGCTTGGAATTCTAGCATTGAAGCGAATCGGCAAGCCGGAAGATGTTGCGGACGTCGTTGCGTTCCTGGCGTCAGACGCGGCCCGCTGGATAACGGGAGCGAGTATCCCGGTCGACGGTGGGTCGAAGCTTTAACGAACCGCGGCGGCTGGAATTGCCTCAATGAGAGATGAGGAACGAAAAATGGAAAAAATGGAAATGGTGAGTGAGAAGATCGAATCGAAAAACAAAGCTCTTGTTCTGGAGGCCTTCGACACGCTGTTCAACAAGCGTGACTATGCTGCCGCTGAGCGTTTCTGGTCGTCTGAATATATTCAGCACAGCGCTCATATCGAACCTGGCCGTGATGGTCTGTTCAATCTCATCAAAAGCCTCCCGCTCACGTTGAAGTACGAACCGGGAGCGATCTTGGCAGACGGAGACTTCGTGATCGTGCATGGGCGTTTTTCAGGCTTCGGCCAGCCCGTGAACTGGATTGCAGCGGACATCGTTCGCATGAAGGACGGTGTTCTAGTCGAGCATTGGGACGTAATTGAAGACGAGGCTACCCAAGAACAATCAAAGAGCGGTCAACCAATGTTCGGTGACAAGTTCGCGGCCTAAGCTAGTAGCCGATAACAAAAGATACGTGAGAAGCACGTTCTGCGCACAGGGTAGGAGCGGTTGGGCGCGAAGGCGTTCGACATCGAAAATCAATTGGTCCGAGTGGATCTTTAAGGAGAATGGTCGTGAAACAGCAAATTAAGAACGTGGTCCTGGTGCATGGAGCCTTCGCCGACGGCTCCGGTTGGGAAGCCGTCGCTAACATCCTCAAGAATGATGGGTACACGGTGTCGGTGGCGCAGCCCCCCGAGACCTCCTACGCCGAGGACATCAAGTACACGAAGGCGACCATCGACGCCATGGACGGGCCAGTGGTTCTGGTGGGCCACAGTTATGGCGGGTCCATCATCACCGAGGCCGGCAACGATCCAAACGTTGCGGCACTTGTCTATATTGCCGCATTTGCTCTCGATGAAGGTGAGAGCTGTGCGTCGATCGAACAGGCCCTGCCGCAAGCGTCCAAGGCGTTCAAGCCGGACAGCAATGGCAACTGGTGGATAGATGAGGCGCATTTCGCGGCCGACTTCGCGGCGGACATTCCGCCGGAGAAGGCGGCGTTCATGGCTATATCGCAGGTGCCGATCTCAACCGACTCGTTCACCCACAAGGTCACGAGTCCCGCCTGGAAGACCAAGCCGACCTGGTATATGGTGGCCACCGAAGACCGGTCGATCAATCCAGACCAGGAGCGCATGATGGCGAAGCGCGCCAAGGCCAAGACGGTCGAAGTGAATGCCAGCCATGTGGCCTACATCTCTCACCCGAAGGAAACAGCCAATCTCATCGAGGAGGCTGCCCGGAGCGTGTCAACGAGTCTGAGCGAGGTCGCGTGAGAGTTTTAATGTCGAAGAGCTTGCCTCTGAATCCAAATGGTGGGTGAAGGGGCGGTGGAAGAATCCGCTCCGAGGACAAGTTCACCAGCAGGACTTTCCCAGTTCGCTCGAGAGTAGGCCTCCGCCGATCCTGACGACATCGGCGGAGGCCCGGACGAACGCGGTCGTCTCAGGAGAACACTATGAAGGATCGCATCACCATAGAAGGTCGGGACGGCGCGTTTGGCGCTTATGTCGCGCGGCCCAAGGCTCTGCCAGCTCCAGCCGTCGTCGTTTTGCACGAGGTGTTCGGGGTGAACGCCGACATCCGCAAGACCTGCGACGACCTGGCCGAACAAGACTTCATTGCCGTGGCGCCCGACCTATTCTGGCGTCAGGAGCCGGGGGTCGACCTCAGCGTCACCTCCGAGCTCGACTGGCAACACGGCCTTCGCCTATATCAGGCCTACGATCGAGACGCCGGCGCCAGAGACGTTAAGGACACCGTCAATTTCGTGGCCAAGCTACCGGAGTGCAGCGGCAAGGCTGCCGTCCTTGGCTATTGCCTCGGTGGGCTGATGACCTTTCTGACAGCCGTGCGCTACGGCGCTGACGCTGCGGTCGTCTATCACGGCGGTGACACCGAGAAATATTTGAGCGAGGTCAACGGGCTTCATGCGCCGCTGCTGATGCATCTGGCCGAGGAGGACGAGTTTATTTCCAAGGCTGCGCAAGCTGAGATCAAGACGGCACTTGCCAAAAAAACAAACGCAACGGTCTACAGCTATCCGGGTCAGCACCATGCCTTCGCTCGGCACAATGGGGCGCACTACAATGCCGCGGCGGCAGCGCTCGCCAATGGGCGAACAAGCGAGTTTCTAAATCAAAAACTGCGGTGAACTTCGGTCGTTCCTCCAGCCGCTTCTGGCGACTGGAGCGGCTTCGGCCAGGACGGCGTCTAGACCGGGCTGAAAGGCGCACTCGAGAAGCGCCTAAGCAAAGCAGGGATGATGCTGTTTATGCAGCTCTATCAAGGCGCGATCGAGCGTAGGGAGATTCGAGATGATAAGCAAAATTGAGGTGGAGCGGTTTAGCCTGACCACGTCCAAGCGGTTTGAAGAAGTAATAGCTGGCGTGAACGCCGTCATCGGTCATCCGGATATGGCTGAATTCGCGACATCAACTCACGAAGCGCGTTCTTTTGCTGAACTGAAAAGCGCAGTCGAGAAAGGTTTGGGCAAAACAGGACTGATGCTGTTTATGCAGTTGGATCACGGTGCGATTGTGCGCAAGGAAACGGGTCGCGATACACCCAGGATCATCCGTTTTGTGATTGGCAATCCCCTAATCATGAAGGAAATGGCCAAGCATGTTCCGGATGCCGGCTCTTATGCACCGGTTACCGTGCTTGTGGATGAGCGCGCCGACGGCGTGCATTTGTCATATGACAGGATGGCCAGTCTTCTGGCTGCGTACGGAAACCATGTTGCGCTCCAGGTTGCAAAAGATCTGGACAACAAAGTCGAAACTCTCTTACGCGAAGCGGCAGCCTAAACGTCCGTTGGAAGAGACGCTCCGAAGATCACTTCCGGAGGCCCGACAGTTGCGTATGCGTACATGCAGGCGGCTGGATTGGTGAACGACCATCTTGTTGATTGCTTCCGTTACAGGGAAATCCCACGCGAGGTCGCCGATGCAGATTGAATATAGAGCAATCGCTCAGAGCGAGTATGGCGTTCCGGAAAAAGTATTAAGGATAGCGGAACGTCAGTTCAAGAGCGAAGAGCTCGGGGCTAATGATGTCCTCGTAAAGGTGAGCGCTCGACCCGTCCAGCCCGGTGATATACAGATTTTTTCGGCTCTGCCTCAAGGAGGGCCGGTTATGCCCATTCCGAAGGGAACCTTAAGAGTACCTGGGTTTGAGTGCGTCGGGACGGTCGTCGAGCTCGGAACAAACCTCGAATTGACGAAGAGGTTTAGCAAAGGCCAGCGTGTCGCCTTCTTTCCGGCATCGGGCTCTTGGGCGGAATACGTGGTTGTTCGATACAACTCTCTCTTGCCCGTTCCGGACGAGATTCCCGATCAGATCGCGGCGCAGATGCTCATCAATACGATCACCGCATCCGTACTCATCAAAGCCGGTCACAATTCCCTCAAGACTCCAATTACACTTCCCGTTTACATCCTTCAAAATGCGGCGGCATCTGGCGTTGGGCGTTTGCTGACTCAAATTGCCTTAGATCGCGGTGTCCGCCCGATTCGCCTCGTGCGGTCGAATCAATCCGCCGAAAGGCTCCGATCAGCTCTTCCCGGTCCGCCAGTCTATTCGACGAACGAGAGCGAGTGGAAGGAACAGGTTCGCGAAGCCCTGGAGGGACACAAACTCGCGGTGGCTTTCGATGCCGTGGGCGGGAAAGCGATCGACGATCTCGCGGAGCTCGTCGATGAGGGTGGAACCATCATCAACTTCGGCTCATTAGAGAGCAATATAGGCGCCAATATTTATGCGCTCGCGCCCAATAACCTCGCGCTCAAGAGCGTCTCGATCATGAGTTGGTTTCGCCTGCCGGAGGATGAGAAACGGCACGATTTCGAGCTCGCTCTGGACCTTGCAACAAATCACCCTCAGCTCTTCGAGGTAGCCCATGAATATCGTCGTCGATCAGCTTAGGGAGAGCGGACATCGCGTAGGACTGCTTAAGCTGCGCTGCCTGCGTCCCTTTCCCGCCGCCGAGCTGCGCACACTCCTTGCCAATGCAAAAGCAGTAGGCGTTCTGGAGAAGAATATTTCATTGGGATACGAAGGAACGGTATTTACGAACGTAGCTTCGGCTCTGGCACGCGACGCGCATGCGCCGCTGCTGCTGAACTTTGTGGCCGGACTCGGCGGCCGCGATATCTCCAAGCAGGACATCTCGCAGATGTTCACGCAACTTGCCGACGCCCGGCAGAACCCTCCGCAACAGAGAACGATATTCGTCAACTTGCAGGTAGAGACCAATGAGCAACATCTTGAACAAGTCCATCACGGTTAAGTCGCTGGACCAGCGCGAATTCTTCTACGGACACAAAGCCTGTGCTGGTTGCGGCGGAAGCCTCGCTGTGCGGCTGGCCCTGAAGGTTCTCGGGGAGCGAACTTTTACGGCGGTTCCCGCTGGATGCATGGCGGCCGTTGGATTCATCTATCCGCAACTGGCGTTCGCCAGCAACGCGATTATCTCCACATTTCCCGGCACAGCCTCGATGATGTCAGGCATCGCCGCCGGAGTCCGCGCGCTTGGAATTCCTGATTGCCACGTCGTCGGTTTTGCTGGCGATGGCGGCACGGCCGATATCGGTCTGCAGGCGCTATCGGGAGCGATTGACCGTCACGACCGCATCATCTACATCTGCTACGACAATGAAGCCTACATGAACACCGGCGTGCAGAAGAGCGGGCTCACACCGTTTGGCGCGCGGACCAGTACCACTCCGGCTGGACAGAGGGTTCGCGGCTCGGTAACGCGCAAGAAGAATATGTTCGAGGTGGTCGCGGCTCATGGCATAGACTACGCGGCGACCGCCAGTGTCGGATACCCGCAGGACTTCCTCAATAAAGTGAACAAGGCCAAGTCCGTGAACGGCACTTCGTACATCCACGTCTTTGCTCCGTGTCCGACCGGTTGGGGCGCAGAAACCGACCTTTCAATTGAACTTGCCAAAGAAGTGGTGGACTGCGGCCTTTGGTACCTGGCGGAGTACGAAGACGAACAGTTTCGGCTCAATCGCAACCCGAAGGAATTCACTCCAGTCCAGTCTTATTTAGAGAAGCAGACACGCTTCCGCCATCTTCTGCCGGAAGACGTGGAACACATCACGCGAGAGCGAGACCGGCGCTGGAAACGTATCCGTAAGTCTTGGCTCTGATCGAACCTCTGGCGGCACTCTTCCTCGCCTTGCGACGAACCCGGTGTCCGCGAGAATGCTCTGGTGTTCCATTGCAGAACGCCAGAGCCAATATGGTGCATTTTCTCGAGCGCGACCCTTGGGAACTACCGTGTTTGCGAATTCAACCTAGCGAGACAATGAATAATATATTTTAGCTTTTCTTGCTTCCCGTTACGCGGGTAACTTACGAAGCATTCATCTCCTGTCTACAATTGCGGCACGTGAATCCTTCATTTGTCACAGGCAGATTCGCGAAAAGGGGAGATTTTGTAATGAGCAGGACTGAACCGCTTCGCACGTCTGCGCATCCGCCAGGCACCGCCGAACAGCAGCAACCGAAACCGCCCACCGTTCAAGAGAGGCGTGAGGCATTGATTGCACCACTCACTTCCAGACTCCAGGCCCTTTGGTCGAAAAAGGCGCCGGCGCTCACGTCTGACGAAATCCACCTGTTGCGACTCATGAGCACACTTGTCCGGCTATCGGACCTTGACACGCTTCTGACCCTGCCCACGGCAAACATGGCCATGCCGCCCGAGTGGTGGGATTAGCCTCAGCAAGATGAAAGAGACAGAAGGCAAGCCCATGAGTCCCCACTCGTGGGCGATTAACATAAAAATAGAGCAAGGCAGGATAAAATGTGGTACTATGCGTCATAGAGTAGATATACGTACCATAGAAATGATTCGAACAAGGAAGCGCTATTATGCCTCGAACCAAAGATCTTACCGCCCCACAGCTCATCAAGGCTTGTACCTCCCTGGACGACCTGACGCTCACACTACTTGAGAAGATCAGGCACAAGCTACACCTGACCAAAGCAAACGCATCGAGAATGATTGTGGGGCTCGCCCTCGAAAAGAAGATCAAACTGGCGGACGTCACGAAGTTTTACCAAGAGGTCTGGAGCAATCTTTCCTTCGAAAACGGACAGCGTTTCTCGCAGTTGCGCCTTGACTGGACCGCCGAGGAAAATGCATTGCTACTTACCTACGCAAAGCATCTTTTCAGTTCAAGTAATCGAAGCGAGGCCGTACGGGTATTGATCACCTACTTCGCAGTCCAGAACAAGTTCGCCGTAGTTGGTCAAGTCAAGAGATCCACAATTACCCCTGCTAAAGAGTAACCTGGGCTGCTTGCGCATTGGGCAGCCCTTGCTGAATCCGTCCTCCGCGGCAATCCTGACATCCATCCGCACAAGTCTTGCGATGAGTTCCGCCCCCAATGAGCTGCCGTTTACGGAGCGCATTGGGCGCGGAGCCTATGGCCCAGCGCGCAGAGCCTGTGTTTGTGCCACGCTCCGTCGCGCGGAACCGTAATATGTCCGCACACTAGCAACTCCCTTTGCATCTGCACAGCCCGTGCAGGCAGAAATCGTAACTCACGATTCGCGGCTGGGATCGTGAGAATGTGTTCCCCAAACAATTCGCGTAAAAGATCAGGGATGACCACATAGGATTAGCAATAAAAAATATAGTCGTACTAGTCTAGATATGACATTATTGCAGGCACCGGGAAAATACAAAGTGTTGTGCAAAGGAATTCCATGTCCATGCGGTACAGCGAACGGCTCATAGAAAGCTTCCGGGGTGACGAACTGTCAAAGGGGAGCGGAACCGGAATTCAGGGCCGCAACGGAGGTACGTCGAAGGACGTCGCGTCAGTGCTCCGGAAAAGAGAGCCTTCCGATGTACCGGCCGGCGCACAGCGCCGTCAATCCATTCCGCTGTAAAACATGCGGCAGTCCACAGCTTAAAGCGTTCGCCACGATGTACGCGCAAGGCACATCAACCGCGGTCTCCATGAAGGGATTTTTCTTTAAGCAAGCCTACCAGAAAACATGGAGACAAACGGAGATGGCCAAGTTGTGTGCACCACCACGGAAGAAAGCGTTTTGGCCGGCACTCATTTTGCTGGTGATTGCGGCTGGTGGAGCATTTGCCGTGTACATGGACCGCATGCCAACGGCCGTCACTGACCGGGTGATGGTGTTCTCATTTCTTCTTAGCTGGCTTGGGCTGTATCTGTGCTCGTACCATTTCTATTGGAATCTGCGATATTTCCCTCAACGCATGACCGAGTATCACCGCCTCCATTACTGTCCTCGCTGCGGCACGGTGACCAAGGTGTGAATTTCAGGCATCTTCGCGTCAAGACGAGCCCGGCGCAGAGTGGCCGCAGGAGAAAAAGTGGCACCAACAGCAGGAGAGTGAGCTTTGTTCCGAAAACAGATCAAAAAACTCTGGCCGCTTCCCGGTGAGCTTGGTGTCCATACAATCCAGAGAACTCTCGCATTGCCACACCTGAGCCAGCCGATCCCGCCGAGAAGGTCGAGGATGTGAAGGAGAACCTCGCCTTCTAGACCGGCCTCCTCGCTAGTGAATGGTAGTTTGCCCCAAGAAGCATTTTGTAGATTGCACAATCTAACTAACTTCTGTGAGGTACTACGTGGTAACTATCCTCATCTTCGACCGCCAATCGCTCTGCCAGGCGTCGATATCAACCCGCTTGAGCCTGCTTCTTCCAGAATCCACACAGGTAATTGACTGTGCCTCGGAGGACGAGCTCGCACGTCAGATAGCCAACAATCCAGGAGCTACGCTGTTTCTCGGTCAGGTATCTCTACGCTCAGAAACAATGCAGCTCGCACGGCAGTTGTCTTGCCCTGTGGTCTGGATTGCCGAGCGTAAAGATGAATATCTGCCTCTACTGACTCAACCTGCGATTCGCGGAATCATGTTCCGCACAGCGAAAGCCGCTGATCTGGCGGAGTGCATTGCCGCACTACGGGAGCGGCGGACGTGGATACAGCCGCTGGATAGCCCCGATGACGCCACATCCTCCCGGGAAGAGAAGTGGGACCTACTGACGCAAAAGCAAAGACAGCTAACGGCCTTGCTGCTGGAAGGTATGAAGTGTAAGGATATCGCGGCTCAACGCGGTACGACGTGCCAAGTCATCAAGAACAGCGTCGTTCTGATCTACGACAAGCTCGGTGTGCGAAGCCGTTACGATCTGCTCAAGGCTCTTCTGGAGTTTCCGCCGACCTGCGAACGCGCCTCCATAAAACCTCGCGCACGCAGGAGGTAATCATGTAACGCTCGATTACGCCGGTCGATCATCCCCCGGTCGACCGGAGCACATCCCCAGCAGCAGCCAACTCTGTATGGGAGTTCCAGTAGGTGGGAGTGGTTCCCGCAAGTCTGGCAAGGTGCCTGTGAATCCCGCAACATGTATCCCGCTGATGGACGGATGCTGCGGCGTTTCTCGTTACCAATCCGAACAGTGCCTCATCTTCATAAAGGGTAGTCTTGGGTAGCGTTATTCTGGTCGCGTCTGGCTACGCGCCTCCGCCAATTCCTGGCGTCCGGGTTTATCGGCGTGCTCCGTAACCTTGAGCAACTTTTGGAAGTATGTCTGCGCCGTTTGACGATTGCCGGCTTGCTTTGCGGCCTCGGCTGCTCCGTATAACGAGCGAAAGCGATTGGGCTCCTTAGTCAGCGTCGCTTCAAATTCCTTGAGCGCTTCCGAGGGTCGCTTTAATTCCAGCAGTAGCTCCCCCAGCAGTTCACGCGCCGGCGCGAGTGGGCCCGGCGTGATCGCGTTCTTTTCGGTCAGGTCTTCCAGTTCAGCCGCTGCGCGCATACCAGTAAGTGCACCTTGACGGTCGCCATTGGCAAACGCTAGCCATGCTGATACTGCCTGCCGTTGAATTTCGACCTGGTCGGCCCAATAATCCTCTTTCATGCTTTTCAGTTGGTCGCCTATCCGTCGTAAGGAGTCGATTGCCGAGCGCGCAGTGGCACGATCTTTCATATGCGCGGCGCCTAAGCCTCGGGCAAAGTAGGTTATCGCATCGGCGTACGGAACCGGGCTGGAGCGCGGCTCGAGCCTTGCCGCATCGGCCCAGGCGCGCCGTTCCAAACAGTAACGAGCAGGAATCGCCGCGCGGGCAAAGTACGCCGCGGCAGGACTGGCTGCCCCGCTGACTAACACGGCCGGATCAAAGCGGGAGAATATCTGAACGGCTGATTCCACGACTTGCCGGGCGGCATTGTCCTGGGCTGTCTGCAGATAGGCGTAGACCATGTAGTCACTTGCGTGCAGTTCCTCCGCTGGCTGTCTGTCCCTTCGTGCGGCGGACGCAGAGGCAATGTTGGCGTCGATGGAATCCTGCCAGTCGCCGACTCGCGTAAACGTATGGGATGGCATGTGCAATGCATGCGGGGACGAAGGAGCGATCTCGCTGTAGCGCTTTGCAGCTCCGAGAGCCCGCGCGGCCAGCGGGGGAACGTCGTACGCATGAATGATGTAGTGAGCCAATCCGGGATGATTTGGATATTGAACGAACAGGCCTTCCAGTATCGCACCGGCCTTGAGTTGCTTCGTATATGTCTTATCGGCGGGGTCGGCGCCTGCGGCGAGGGCCAGCGCGTAGAAAATGGAGGCTTCGATGTCGTCAGGGTAAGCAGCACTAACCGCCTCCATGGCGCTTTCATAAGCCAGGACACGGGAAGGTTGATCGGTAGTCCCGGTGCCGGTAAAGAGGTGCGCGACGGCTTCGATGTAAGCGCGCTCACGCTCCGTCTTCGGGGGTGCACTTCGCGCCTGCTCAACGGCTTTGAGTCCCTGCTGCAGTTGTGCCTGGGGCTTAAGGCCGGCGGCAAAGGGGTTGCCCCAGTTGCTGAGCGCGATGCCCCAGTAGGCAATCGAACACGATGGATCGGTTACAAGAGCGGCAGTGAATCCTTCAATTGCGCGTGCAAATTGAAATGAGTGCATCAGGGCCACGGCACGATTGAACTCCGGTTGAGCCTCGCTGCTGCACGAGGTGCTGAATGTCACGCTGCCGAGATTCTCAGAGGAAGTGTGGTCGTGAGCTTGGGCGAGACCCAGCACCGGCATCAGAAGAGCAGTACCGACAAGGAACAAGGTGAAGCGAACTCGCATCATGGATTCCTTTTAGCTCGAAGGGGTACGCTGGAAATTGTGCTTGGATCAACGGCGTCCGATCGCTCGGACAATCACGGGCTAGCCGCAAAACTCGTCGTACTCTGCCCGATTTCAACCCACCTTTTACAATAGATCCCGGGCTGTAGCAAGTCGGAAACAACACCGCCGGATTTACTCCTGTGAAGTCGGCATGGCGACTGGGATCTCATGACCGAGTCCCGGAGCGATGATCGCAGTTGCAATGGGGCATTTAGCATTACTCATCCGCTTTCTGACTGCTGCACTGCGGTGGGCAGGCGTTCACCTTTCAGCACGGTACATAAGCTTGCTGCTAACCCAGCCCGTGCTCGGCGGCGACGATTTCGATGCGGACATCGCCGAGCGCTATGGCTAGGTGAACCGCACGCTGGACGACGACGGACTCGATTCATTTGTCGATACACTCGTCCGGCGTCTGGCCTGGTTTGACCGTGAAACGATCGCCGCGGCGAAGGCCCAGATCAACCGGTTCGGGATGCCAACAGACCACCGAGCTTCAGTCGAGCAACGACATGTTCCTCCCGCTCCTGGCCCGGCCCAGTGCGCAGGCGCGCCGTGCCAAGGTCTGGGACATCGGTTACGGAATTCGCAGCGACTTCGAATTGAACTTCGGCCGGTTACCTCACCGAGTTCGGGCGGGCCGACGGCGATGACAAGGACACGCAGGCCGCCTGATCAGCGGGTCATCGCCCTGCAGCCCACTTAGCCTGCGCCGTGCGTTCGTGTGATCGGGTGGCTCGTAGTCGGAGAAGATGCCGCCGGGCACGATATCAGAGCGCATGGCTCGACTTCTTCGATGGGAATTGCGGGTGTCGCTCATACCGGCAGTTCGCCGCCGGTGTGCTCCGCCACGATGTACGCGGCGTACCAAGCAGGCCAGTTGGCGTCGCGCTGCCCCGTGCGCTTCTCGTGTTCGCCGTGGGCAGCCTCCGCCCGCCGCAGTGCGCTGGCCAGGTCGCTTGTTGAACTGAACGATGTCGCGCCTGGGTCGATGCGTCCGGGAAGCCGGGTGGTGACCTCTTGTAGTAACCAGCTATTGCCGTCTGGGTCGCTAAACTGCGCGCGCGAACGATAGGTGCCATGCTGAGGATCCGGACCGGGCACCGATCCATTCGGACCGAGGTGGAAGATCTCGCTCACCGCGACGCCGGCGGCGACCAGGGCATCGCGGGCGGCTTCAATGTCGGAGACGATCAGGTAGGTTCTCTGCGCCGAACCAGGCGTAGCCGAAGTCAGGTTATTGCCGAATTGGACGGAGCACGACGAGCCATGCGGCGTGAATTGAAATACTCCCGACCCCGGCGGCGTGACGTCCTGCCTCCAACCGAGCCTCCGATAGAACTGCTCTGCGCGTCCGACATCTGAAACCGGGATGACGACCACCTCGAGCTTCATGTCGACTCCAGCGAGGCTCGTGCCTTTGCCTTGTTCATTACGACGGATTTCTTGCGTCAGATTCGCCATTTTGTTCTCCTTACGTCGAGGAAACGCAGTTGTGAAATACGGTTCCTCAGTTAGGCCACGAGTTGCTGCCCGCCGTCGACGTCGTACGTCGCGCCGGTAAGGGCCGTATTGGTCATGATGTGGACAGCGAGCGTGGCGACATCATCCGGTCCGACGACACGCCGGATGGGATTCGTTGTGCGAAGCTGGGTGCGACGATTTTCGAGCTGATCGCCCAGTAGTTCCGCAGATAAAGGTGTGTCGACGAAGCCGGCAGCGACAAGGTTGACTCGCACAGGTGCGATCTCAAGCGCCAGGCTGGCAATCAAGGCGGGAAGCGCCGCTGTCATTGCCGAGGCAATGCTTAGGCCGATAGCTGGGCGTCGCGCACCTGTGCCGCCCATGAAAATTAGAGTTCCTCCGGGTCTGACCTTGTCCATGGCGTTGCGGGCGACCTGGAGCACCAGCAGGAGGTGCTCGTCAACGAGGCGACGCACCTGCGCGAAGTCCATGTCACGGAGGCGTGCATAGTACGGTCGGCCAGCCGTCACCATCACGTGGTCGATCGTCGGCAGGTCACGGAAGAACCGCTCCAGGGCAGCAGGATCCGTAGCGTCGAACGCCGCGGTGCTCAGCGCTTTGAGCTCGCTCGCGGCGCGCTGGAGGCGCTCGGGATTCCGGCCGGTGAGAATCAGCTTGGCCCCCGCAGCGCGTGCTAGTCGGGCCGTTTCGAGCCCGATGCCAGCGCTGCCGCCGATCACGACGACAGTTTGCCCGAGGAGTTCCGGTTCGTGCTGGATGGAAGGGACGTTAGTTGCGGTGCTCATGAATTCTCCAATCAGCTGTCTAAACTTGCTTTCACATAGTGACTAAGATGGTGTCGTCTACGTTTGCGTCGTCTCTCGGAGCGACCTAAACGCCGCACGGAGCTCCTCCGAATCGTCGCGGCAGACGCGGGAGTTCTCTTTCGAAGGCGCAACTTTGTCGGCTATTACGCCAAAATAACGAGCAAAGATTTACGCCACATAACGCCCTAACCTACAACATTGGAGGGACCTCCGATTGCGTGTGTCCCCATTTGGGGGGCATTTACTAACGTTGGCGGACGTCGAACGTCGGTGCCGAGTTCAGAAATCCAGGGCGACGATCAGTCAGGCCGCATCCGTGTCTTCGTCGTCCGACCGCCCGAACGCAGGGAGGTACCGGCCGAAGTTCAATTCGAAGTCGCCCGGAATACCATAACCGATACCACGCTGCTTGGGACCGCGCGCCTGCGCATCTGGCAAGGCCAGCATTGGGAAGATCATCTCGTTACTCGACTGGAGTTCCGCAGCCGTCGGCATCCCGAACCGATTGATCTGGGCCTTCGCCGCGCCTAGCGTTTCACGCTCGAATGAGGCGAGACGCCGGACCAGCGTATCGACAAACGCGTCGAGGTCGCTATCGTCCAGCGTGCGGTTCACCCAGCCATAGGCCTCGGCGATGTCAGCATTAAAATCGTCGGCGCTGAGCACGAACTCAAGTGCGCGCGAACGGCCCACCAAGCGCGGTAGCCATTCCAGCGCCCCGCCGCCCGGGACCAGTCCGACGCCGACCTCGGGGTTACCGAACAGCGCGTTTTGGCGGCTGGCGAAGCGCATGTCGCAGGCCAGCACGAACTCGTTGCCGATCCCGCGCGTGCGCCCGCGAATCTTGGCGATGCTCACCACTGCCGAGGACGCGAGGCGAAGGACAAACTCGCGCCAAAGGCCCAGCGCCTCTGGCCGTTCAGCTGCCTTGAATACATCGAGATGGGCGATGAAAAATTCTGGATTCGCCGACTGGAACACTACGACCTTCACGGAAGGGTCCGCCTCGAGGTCGTTCATTAGCGCACCCAATTCGACGATCGTTGCGGGAACAAATATGTTGATCGGCGGGTTGCTGAAGGTGATCGTCCACAGGCCCGGATAGGTGCGGTCTATGTTGAACTGCGCATTCTTGTCAGCTGCCTGCTTGCTGCCTTGATTTGTAGCACTGCTGTCGGTCATGGCGTCCTCCTTTTTAGATTTCGTTGTTTATGCTAAGGATGATTTGTGTGGTCATCGTTTCCCGACGTGGTGCTGCGCTATCAGGCTTCCATTTCGAGATTGACCGATATGCTTCTTTGCGAAGGAACTTGCTAAGCCTTCAGTATCCGGCAAAGTGCTCCGTTCGGATGTCGTCCTCGTCGACGCCGGCAGCGATAAGCATCTTGCTAATGCCGGCAACCATGGCCGGAGGACCGGCACTGTAATAGACCGGCCCCTGCAGCGCGAACAGATGTCTCGACAACATCTCTTTGTTGATCAAACCGGTTTCCTCCTTCCATTCCTTTTGGGATTGCGGCATTTCGGTCATGGTGCATATCAAATGAAAATTTGGGTTGCTCTTTTCCAGCATTTGGAGAGTTTCGAGAAAAGCCGTGTCCTCCGGACGTCGGTTGGAGTAGAAGAGATGCAACTTATGCGGAAGCCGGTCGTGATCGGCTTGTCGCACAATACTAAGAAATGGTGTGATTCCGATTCCACCAGCTAAGAAAACCGCTAGCTTAGCCGAATTCTTATGTAGCGTGAAGGAGCCCATCGCAGGGCCAATCTTTACCTCTGTACCCAGGGGTACTTTCTTTAGCGAGCGCTTAAAGGCCGTGTCACGCAGGCGGGTCGTGAACATCAATTGGTTTTCAAAGGGGGAACTGGCAATCGAAAAAGTGCGCGTGTTCCCCTCGTCGTCCGTCTCCGGAGGATCGGGCAGCGTCACGTCTGCGGACTGCCCTGGTTTGAAATCAAAGTGCGATGGTTTCTCAAAGTGGAAGGCCATAGTGCCTTCCGCAACCTGGACTCGGTTCAACAACTGGGAACTGTAACCAGCAGACGGAATTTCGTTAGCAGCCATACCTAGCTCCTCGACTTTAGACCAGCAGTCAGTCTTTCCAGTTCACGGAGGCAATCGTGGCCAGATCGGACTCACCAACTCAATGCACCAAACTTCTGGATTTCCGTCGTGGCTCCCGATTTCCAGCTGGTCCGGCGTTTCCCGATACCTATTTCTCCGGATTGTCCATCGCCCTATTCTCAAGACGGGATTTTTTCAAGTAAGTGAAAACCTTCTCCCCAGGCCGTTTGCAAACGCCAACCCGGCAGGTGTGGGATTTGGCATGTTCAGCAACTATCACAAATCCAAGTCAGACTCGACTCTTCAACCGCTAGGCTGCCTCGAGGCCTTCGCGAGCACCAAATTGCGCCTCGGGGAGCTTGGCGACATATGGGAAGTCAGATCGAAGTGAACCGGTGGCCGTGCTGGAGTCCAGGCCGTCGGATAACGCCGAGTTGGTGACGATCGAGAACATTACGTTGGGTGCGTTGTCTGATAACGCCCTGCCATTGCGCTTCGCAAAGCCGAAGACAGCAGACGTACCGACCTCGTAGTGCAGGATGTCTGGAAAGCAGAGCTCAGCGACGAGTTCTCCGTAAGACTTGGGGTCCGTGCTTGTTCCCATCGCTGTGACGACGCCAGCGACGAGCCTGCTGATAAGTGCTCCATAGATCGCCCGGTCCTCCTTCGGTTGGCTGGTGTTATAGAGACTTGCCCGCTCGCTGTCATCCGGATTGAAGATTGGCTGAATCATCGGCTGGCCTGCCCTGTTGATCTGGCGCCATCCACCAGAATCGGTTGCGAGTACTGTCACGCCCCACAAGCCGATTGCAGTGGTGACGAACGAGCTGTCCGGAACTTCAAGAACAATCGAACTCACCGTAGTGTTGGCCATCGCGTTGACCGCCTTATCTTTGTCCCATCCAGTGAGGTCGACCTCAGTGCCACTGGCCACAGCTTTGCGGATTGCTCTGAGTACCGTGGGCTCCACGTAGAATGGATCTTCGGCGAGCCCCGCCCAAGCCTGCACACCACCCTTGCCGATGACATGATCCCCTGTGTGACCCTGCGCTAAGATCACTCCCTCGGCGGTACGGTCCCGCGACGCTTGACCGTCCAGGCGACGTATCTCGAGAATCTGACGACCGTCGGCCTCGCTGTGCCCAAACGACACTCGAAAGGTCACGTCTTCCACAGAGTCTGCATTGGTATCCACCTTGAATTCGTAGAACGCTTCGGGGTGGAAGCGCTCAGGATACTTATTGTCGGCAAGCGAAGAATTGACGTTCATCACGAACACGGTTCCTGTGGTGCCTCGGAAGAGGTATATATCAGTGATGTCAAGGCGCGTATCTTGCCAAGCGAGTGGCGAATCGAGATGGTGCGACATGGTCACGACCTCCTTGGTTGTCTGTTTTCCAAACTCGTCAAAGATTCAGGCGTGCGGAATCGTTGAGCGCAGCTCTCAAGATTGTGGATCGGCTCCGCTAGCATTTTCGTTATTTGCTGCTTTTGAGCCTGAAGCTGCCGTTCCAGTTGCCACTCGCAAGCACAATTAATTCATAATCGCCAACCCTGATGTGTTGAGCTTAGGTTAGTAACTTACGTACTTGTTCAGAAGAGGCATGCGCTCGCACCTTCTGCTCTCACATAATCCGTCCTGACAGCAACACCGTTCGCAAAGTTCTCATCTCCGAAGCGGTCGCCCCCAAACAGGAATGTTCGGAATTATCGTGGTGCGGGTGCAACCCGATTCCTCCGGCGTGCCACTTTATAAGCGGACAAATCACCGTGTTGAGGCTCTGGAGAGCAGAACGCGATAACTGACGCGCTGCGAAGAATGGTCATGGCCGATGCTGGCGATCCGCCACGTGTGCTCATCGGAAACAGCTCCCATCGAAGGGATCACTCACTGTGGGGACGAGTTTGGACGGGTCAGGGCCGTCCCGGAATGGACGAGGTTAGAAAGAAGGACGAGAATGCCAGTTTCTTTCGCTAGGGATATCAAGCCGATGTTTAGACAGATTGACATCGAACACATGAAAAGATTCAAAGTTTTGCTTGACGACTACACATATATGTCTGATCCTTCGAACGATCACAGCAATGCACAGGATGTCGAGGACAGATTGGTGAAAAAGTCCATGCCTCCGGGTGGCCCTTACTGGAGCGATCAGCAGTTAGCCATTTACCGTCAGTGGAGCAGCGACGGATATCAGCCCTAACCGCTTTGCCGAGGGCGGCGCGATTTTCGAGTGCTACACTGCCGCAAGCATCTGGGCTTAGATTCTCCTCTGCCTTCGAGGCTTCTTTGGCCGGTTTTGAAAACTCTTCCCACTCAAGGAACGCGCCGCACACATTCAACTGCTTCTCATGGACGTGGACGGCACGATGACGGACGGCAGCGTCACCCTGCTCTCGCACCGACGGCAGCGCACTCGAAATCAAGACGTTTGATGCACACGATGGGCAGGGTCTTACCCTGGCCCACACAAGCAGGTCTACGCGCCGGTTGCATCACGGGCCGCGAGAGTCCGGCTCTCCTCCGCCGGACCACAGAATGAATATGGAATTTATCTATATGAAACAGCCGGTGAAAATGACGGCGTATGAAGAGATCCTTCGAAGGGCGGGCGTTACAGATTCGGCTGTCGCTCGTATCGATGATGATCTTCCAGATATTCCGATAATGCGCCGCGCTGGACTCGCCTTCGCTGTTGGCGACGCCGTACCTGAAGTAAAGGAAGCTGCGCACTACACGACAAAAGCTCTGGCTGGCCACGGCGCAGTCCGGCGAAGCCATCGAACTCATTCTCAAATCAAAGGGTGTCTGGGCAGAATATATCGATAAACCTGATTGCCGATGCGCTATTGGTGCGTGGAATCGAAGTGCGGGAAATCACGAGTGCGACCGGCGCGCGCCACTCTGTTGAGAGTCGGAGTGGAGGAATATGCATCCCTTGTCATTGGCGTGGTGCAGCTTGGCGCAATAGGGGCCGACTCCCCTGCGAACGTGCAGAAACACTTCCGCGGCGCCGAGCATACCCAATTGTGGCGCAAGGAAGTAGATCCAAAGCGCGTGCCAGTAGCTGGCGTGAAATGCTGAACCAAACGTTCGTGCAGGGTTCATGCTCATCCCCGACAGCGGAGTTTCAAATGTTATGAATGTGGCATACAGAGCGCCGACAAAGTAAGGTGTGTATCTCGCCAGTGTTCCGTGATTGGATAAGAACAAGACAGTGATCATCAAAATGAAAGAGATCGTCAATTCCGCAATAAAAGCGACGGGGCTGCCATATGCGCCGGGCTTTGTCACTGCGTAACGCACGGCGTTGTGACCGGGCGCGCCTAGCAGCGCGTACCTCGCTATCGCGACTCCGCCAATCGCGCCCGCGAATTGTGCGGTGGCATAAAACAATGCGTCCCAATGCCTCACCTTACCGAGCCGATAAAAAGCAAAGGTCATGGCCGGATTGAAATGACCTCCGGACTGCTTGCCCCATGGCGACATGACAATCGCGATCACTGTCGCCCCCATTGCCAGCCCCATTAGCGCCCGGAGAGAGAGAGCGCCGACGATAAACGCTCGGACCGGCGACGCAGGGTGCTGCAGCAAGGTTGCAAATACACAAACAAAGAACATGTATACAGCCACCTCGCCAGCTTCCATCAGATACTCCGGACAGTGGAGGCGTAAGCTGTCAATCGCGTTCAATGTGTCAGGCCGGCAGAGTGTCTTTCGCTGGCGATGAGAACCCATGTTTCCTGACCGTTCTGCTCTGGTGTTTAGTTCGCAATTAATTCGATTCGGCATCGTCACATTTTTGTTACCACCTGATATGAAGAAATCGAGAACAGCTCCCATTGAAAGGGAGGAAGGAAGGCACGACTCGAAATGCGTAAAAGGTTCGACTCTCTCCTCGACACGATGTGGCGAGGCTCGATTCGAGTTCACGTCGAAGGATGCAAATCCGAGCGTTGGAAAAAAATGGGAAGCATACCGCAAACAACACCAATTGGACGTGGCAGGAAAGGCCACGGCAGGGAGGCTGGAAAGTTGCCCGCATTGAAAATCGCGGGCAAGGATCTCCCCTCGTATGGCTACACGGAAAACAAGCGCCCGAGCAGATTGGGGTTGTCTTTAGCAATCGGCCAGCAGAACCAAGTCTACTGAGTTCCAGACTGGTCTGGCTCCAGTCCGATCCGGTCATTCACCGCATTGCGAAATCGCTGCTTACATCCCAGGTAGCGTTCGGTTGTCTGGACCGAGACGTGTCCAAGCAGAAACTGAATCTGCTCCAGTTCGCCGCCGGCCTGATGGCAGAGTCGGGCACATGTTCGTCTCAGGTCGTGCGGCGCTAGCGACGGAAACTCGCAAGATGCTGCTTTGTCTTTGACAACTCCCCAAATCACCTTCGGGCTGAAGCCGTTTCCCCAGATTCTGCCAGCCTTGTTGATCGAACGTAGAAGTGGACCAGTTGTGATCCCAGCAGCAGCAACCCAATTATCGACACCAGCTTTTACCCAGTCTGGCACGGGAATCGTCCGCACGTGCCCGCCCTTGCCCACGAGATCGGCGATGACCCAGTGCTCCTCTCTTAGTTGCAAGTCTTCAATCCGTAGTCTGGTCAATTCCGCCCTCCGGAGTCCGCAGCCGAGCAGAACCGCGAGCATGGCTCCGTAGACCAACACTCTTTTCAGGGAGGGGGCGAACCCAACGCCAGTTGTTGACCAGGCTCGTCTTCTGCTGGAGTGAACGGCACAAAATTGTTGAGGCATCCTGCAGGCTGCTTCCTAATCACTTCCTGTGAGCGCGGGTGATAGTAAGGCCAGAGGTGAGTTACAAGCGGTTATGATAAGAGAGGAAGAATGATCGTACATTGCCACCAAGAACAGATAGAGGATCACGATGGCTGAACTGATCAGAACCGGCGTCTCAATCGAACAGGATCTGCTGGAGAAATTCGACAAATTGATTGCAAAGCGCGGGTATGGAAACCGCTCCGAGGCGCTGCGTGACCTGATCCGCGAGGCGCTAGTGGCCGAAGAGGTCAACAGCAACAAGTCCGTGGTGGCCACCCTCTCCATGATTTATGACCATCATCGCCCGGATCTCTCAAACAAGCTGACCGAGGCGCAGCACCACCACCACGACAATGTGCTGGCAGCCACACACGTCCATCTCGATGAAAAGAATTGCTTCGAAGTGGTCATCATGAAAGGCCCGGCGGGCGAAGTAAAACACATGGCCGACCACATGCTGAGCCTTAAAGGCGTGAAGCACGGAAAACTGGTGATGACCTCCACCGGCAAAGACCTCTGAGCCATAGCACGAGAGGAGCACCGTTATTGCGAACTCCGTTCTACGTTGCTGCCTGGCTGCGACAGGCCCAAGTCCTGAAGCATACGATTTTGTGTTTGTTATGCCGCATACCTATTTAATTTTCGTGCTACTCATGCAACAATTCTCGTGGTGACGTTGCTGCTGGTCTCCCGCTGCGCTGATTCTTCTTCCCCGGTTCGCAGGGTGCTCTGGGGAAGGGTCATCTGATTTCACGGTACACGTTCGCTGGAAGGTGTTGCTGCAATGAAATGGAAATGTGCGCTGTTCTTACTGCTTTTTGTTCCCAGCCTTCTATTTGCCCAAGAAATCAGAAAACTATCAGGAACTGTCGTTGACACATCTGGCGCGGTGATTGTCGGGGCTACCGTGCAGGCTCGAAGCACAGACAGTACTGCACACTTCACGACAAAGTCGGACACGAACGGCTCCTTCATTATTTCTGGACTCTCGGTTGGTAATTATCGACTCGTGGTATCTGGTCCCGGTTTTGAAACCAAAGAAATGCCCCTCACCATTGGGACCACCGAGGTGCCCGCCCCGCTGCGCATCTCTCTGGCTGTGGGCGCGGTGAGCACTACTGTAGAGGTGCAGGGCCGAGCGGATGACCTCGTCGGAATTGCCGCTTCCGCCACCCAGGGAACGGTGGGCGCAACGGAAATCGAGGATCGTCCAATTCTTCGTTCGGGAGAAGTTTTGGAGGCGGTCCCCGGTGTCATCATCACGCAACACGCCGGCGGCGGCAAGGCCAACCAATATTTTCTTCGCGGCTTCAATCTCGACCACGGCACAGATATCGCCATTTTCATCGACGATATGCCGCTGAACCTGCCGTCGCACGCGCACGGCGAAGGGTACTCAGACATGAACACCGTCATCCCGGAGTTCGTGAAGGGGGTGGATTACCAGAAAGGCCCTTATTACGCTGATGTCGGCAACTTTGGCTCGGCTGCGTCGGCCCATGTGGAATTTTTCAAGGCGCTGCCTGAGAACTTCCTCCAACTCGAGGGTGGCAAGTTTGGCTACGGGCGGACCGTTTTCGGCGTGTCGCAAAACCTCGGCAAGGGTAGTTTGCTGTACGGCGGAGAGGCGTATCACGACAGCGGCCCATGGACGACGCATGAGGACAATTTTTACAAATACAATGGCCTTCTAACCTACAGCCAGGGCGGCGATGACAAGGGTTTCAGCTTCACGACCCGCGCATACCGTGGAACATGGCACTCGAGCGATCAAATCCCCATTAGCGCCATACCCTTGGTTGGTTACTTCGGCGCACTGAACCCGACTGACGGTGGCGAGTCACAACGTTATAGCTTGCAGTCGGAATGGCATCACCGCAGTACAAATTCCTTGACGAAAATCACAGCCTACGGATTTTATTACGACCTCAACTTGTTTTCTGATTTCACTTATTACCTGGATGACCCCAATAAGGGCGATCAGTTCGAACAGCAGGACAGGCGCTGGGTAACGGGGCTGGACGCACGCTACACGATTTTCGGCCAGTGGCTTGGCCGCAAAATGGAAAATACTTTCGGCCTGCAGTTCCGCAACGATTGGGTCCACAACGGCCTTTACCGGACGGAAAATCGTGTGCGCACGGACAAGAACGATATCAACGCCTGCAATGACGAACCTATTCCCCAGTGCGTTACCAATTCTAATCTGTCAGCAATCTTGCCCGCAGACACGGATTTGAATAAATTTACGGACACGATAGGCAGTATTTATGTGGAAAATAGAATCCACTGGGCGAGCAAATTCCGCTCGATCGTGGCCCTGCGCGGCGACGACGCAAGATATGTCGTCACCAGCTTGACTCCTACGTATGTCTCCCCCATCTTCGGCTCGGTCAACTTTGCGCAGCTCAATTCCGGCTCAGCCGCCAAGTTCCTGCCCCAACCCAAAGCAAGTTTGATTTTCGGCCCGTGGGCCAAGACTGAGTTCTATGCCCAGGGCGGATTCAGTTTCCACAGCAACGACGCGCGTGGCGCAACGCAAAAGGAGGAACCGATTTCGCCGGACAATCCTTTCCCCACGTCCAGCACCCCAATTTCTCCCCTGGTCCAAACCAAAGGCGGGGAGATCGGCGTCCGCACTGCGGCCATCCCACATATCCAAAGCACCGTTGCGCTCTGGTATCTCCACAGTAACTCCGAACTGCAGCAGGATGGCGACACCGGAAGCACGGTCGCTTCCGAACAGTCGAGCAACCGCTATGGCGTCGAATGGGCGAACTTCTACGCGCCAGTAGAACATCTGGCCTTTGATTTTGACATTGCGGACTCCCGCGCCCAATTTACCCAAATCGACCCGGATGATGCGGCGTACACCAACGTGGGTGGTGGCCAGTATCCTGTGCAAGGCCCGGGTGGCAAGCTTGTGCCTGAAGCGGTTAAGGTGGTGCTTTCATCAGGCGTCACACTGCACGATTACAAAGGCTTTTCGGCGACTTTCCGCACGCGCTACTTTGGTCCGCGCGAATTGACGTCCGACGGAATCAATCGCTCGAATGCAACATTTTTGGCCAACGCCGGGCTTGGCTATCAATTCAACAAGAATTGGGGCGTTTCGGCCGAAACATTGAATTTGTTTAACAGCAAAGCTGACGACATCACCTACGCCTATATCTCCCGAATCACGCCAACCTCCTTGCCGGAATTCACGAACGTTTACCACCCCACGGAGCCGTTTCAGGTGCGATTCGCATTGCACTATCGGTTCGGCGAACACTAAAGAAGTTTCGACGAAGTGAATTACTGTTCAACCTGTGCGGAGGGCTGGGAATTCACATTCCTGGCCTATTTTTTTGCTTGTTGCGTCATCTACAGGGCGTCGCCGGAACGGACACACGCGCCGATGCTCGGCACTTCGGAGGCGCCGGGTACGGTTTCAAGCTGGTACCGGAGCTGCCAGTCTTGAATGCTGCGCAGTTCGGCGAGGTTATGCTGGTACGAGCGGTCCACGAGAGCGTACTCGTACACCCAACCCGCGCCGGTTGCCTGCCATGTGCCGCCGGAATCAAGTGTTCCCTTGCCCTCGTAAACGCCAGCGCCCTTGTCCGTCAGGCCAACATTGGTGCGCATGGCCGCCATCCCGATGTGGGCATTGCCGCCGTGAAAACGTGACATTCACCTGTGCACCGGGGATGGGCTTGCCATCCGCAGCCGTGAGCTTCACCCGGAACAGGTTGCTTCCCTTGTGCGGCGGCGAAGGCTCCATCGTTAGGTCAATAGTCGCCTGCGCCGTATGAGCACTCGTCGCAGGCGCGCCACCGGCACCACCTGCGCCGGGTGGCGGGGGCATGTAGGCACCACTATGAACCGGAGACTCTCTACAGCCCAAGGCTTAGTCGAAAGAACATTGACATTCACATCAAACAGGACGGGCGTTGCGAGGTTCTCTGTGTTGCGGGAGAAATCCGACAAGTTGTCTCCAACCTGCTTGTCAACGCGATTGACGCATTGGGGGGACTTAGAGATGCCACAAGGCCGCTGGAGTTTAGCAGGTCGTTTACAGTTACTACCTTGTTTTCTTCCTTCGACAAACAACCAACCCCATCAGACTCAGTAAGCCGATCCATCCGACATAGCTCTCTGCCTTCTGAGTCTCTTGTGGTATGGCCGAAAATGAATTCAGAATAGTTTTGGGAGCCGCGTGTGGCTGTGCTACTGCCACGGCACTGGACAGCACGAGTGAGATGATGAAACTGTTCATCGTTTTCTCCTCCCTCGTTCTAGCGTCAGAAAACACATCGGTTGCTTCGCGATTCCAACCGCACACCTATGGGCATAGCTACTCGCCGTGAGTTCTTTCGGAACGCTACAAGGTGGCTGGTACCATGAGCAATCACGCGTTGTACTCAATGGGCAACGCCGTCCTCGTGTAGTCGTTCAATGCACTCCGAATCCTTATCATCGAATAAATCCTTGAGGCGATTTTTTGCATAGCGCAACAGATTAGAGATATTCGTTTTGTACCAGCAGCACTCGTTCATGTTCGGCGAAAATCCACAAAGGACTCGAAGTTGGTCATCCGGTACAGTTTTGCATTCAAGGAACGCGGCAATGAGCCTGTGGTTTCCTTTGAGAATCGTCAGGGGGTGGCTCTCGTCCATGCCAATCAGCAATGCATAACCTAGTCCCTCTCCGCGACGCACACTGTACCTGATGGCATGCAGCTTTGTGACGCACTCTTGGGCAAGTCCGGTAAAACGCCTCGTTCGAACGCGCTCGACAACATCAGGAAGCAGAAAGCTGCCGTTAGCTATTCGCCTCCATTGTGCGCGCGGGAAAACACGGATGAGCTTTAGGTCTGAGGGTTCGATTCGTACTTCCCACCACTCGGTATCGACTGGGAGTTCTTGCCACATGTGACCGTGACGGCGGTACAGAAGAGCCCGGCGCAGCGCGTTTTCATCGGTATCTGTCACGTCGGCTTGGAACACGAGGCGTTCGAATCTCCAACGATCATGATGAAACTCATTGTGATGAAACTCACTTTCTAAAAATTTTGCGATAACTTCCGGCTCGGTGATTGGTCGCAACCGCCGCATGCAGCCCCCGAACGATGTGGGAGACACAACTGCCTCTTAGGGTTGCCCGACACTGCGCTGCGATGTCTACCGACCGCAGCCCGTTATTTCAGATGCGGTGCGTGCGAGCCGGAGGCAACATCAGATGAGCTGCCCAGCTTCTCAACTTAACTATGCTTATGCTCCTGAGAAAAAGAAAGCTCCTGACTGCATGCTTGCTTACCCCTTTGTTGCTGATTCTCTGCACGTGCGGATCAGAAGCTAGTGGCAGTTCAGGTTCTCAGTTTGGCAGCTCTGGAGGAAGTTCAGGTTCCCAGGGCGGCTCATCCACGGGCTCCAGCGGTTCGACTACTTCGACAGGCTCCGGTGGTTCGACCGCTCCCACAGGGGCAGCAAGCTTTCCCAATTCAGACCACGTTTTCGTCATCATGCTGGAAAACCAGGATTTTTCCCAAGTCTTTCCCTCTGGACAGGCGACCGATTGTTCTTCCTCTGGCATGCCTTATCTCTGTAGTCTTGCCGAGGCGAATGGCATCGCGACGAACTTCTACTCCAATGCTCATGGCTCGCTGTTGGCGTATTTGTACAACACTTCCGGTGCCGACTGGACCGGCAGTCCATATGACTGCACTGGCAGCGGCTGTGCTTCTGCTGGTGTCATCACTGGAGACAACATTGTTCGCGCCCTGACAAATGCCGGGAAAACGTGGCGCGGGTATTTTGAAGGCATGCCATCCCGAGGCTACATGGGAGGAAATACCGATGACTATGTAGAAGATCACAATCCTTTCAGGTGGTACTCAGACGTCGCTGATTCAACTGTTCAGCAGGAAAATTTATACCCATTCACTCAGTTTGCCGCAGACGTAAAGGCGGGTTCGTTTCAGAACTTCAGCTATATCGTTCCCGATCTTCTCGATGACGCGGAGGGAACTGGAGCTCAGAGCGCCAGCGCCTTGTTGTCCTCCGCTGACAGTTGGCTCAAAACGAATATCGCTCCGCTCCTTTCCACAACTCCCTTTCAATCAGGCGGAGATGGAATCCTGATGATTACGTTTGATGAGGGCAAGGTAAAGGGGAAGTCAGGCGACAGTTCCAGCGATGACTCCTGTTCTCCAACTCAGGCCTCAGGCTGCGGCGGGCATATCGCCTTCGTCATGATTGGCCCCAATGTGATTTCGGGTTCTTCTGCCAGTGAGACATACCATTTCCAAGACATGCTCCACACCGTAATTCATCTTTTCGGCATGTCCGATTATATGAACAAAGCTGATGGGGCTGCGGATATCGCATTGTTGCCGGGAACGTGACAGACCAGGTCTCGCGAGAAACGGAGCCACCTATTATTCCGACATTGATGCGCCGATACGAAGTGAGCAGCCGGGTGAATCTGGTGGAGAACGATGATGCGGCGTGCGCATCACAGCATCGTTGCTTCTCGCTGCTTTCTCTGAGAGTAGCGGATAGCAACCCCTTCTTGTCCTTTGGCATCGCTTCTATACGGTTGGGCCTGCAAGAAAGGTCAACCAGAGCCGAAAAGCTCTTTTGACCACGGTCAAAGAGAGATATGCAGCCAACGCGCTGCAGACTTTTCGACGGCGGTCAAAGAGAGGGGCGGGCTAATCAACCGCCCTTTCTCTATACCATTGCAGCCACCAGACTCTGAGTCTCTGTTTGGAGACCGAACCGCAGCAGAGCCTTCTCATTCGACCTCGCAATCGTGGCACGAGCGCCCGGAAGCTCATCCCATTTCACTTCGAACAGCCATTCGGTGTCACTGAAGGGCTCCGCCCTGCGGCCTAGCGAAGGCGTGGTGGAAGTGGGCTCCGCTTCGTAGAAGTGTCGGCAGCATGGACAGCCGTCTTCCGCCGTCCGCAGCTTGATCATGCGCGAATTGGAAGGGTTGGGCTTACGCGCCAAGGACGAAAAAGGAAACCAATTTCCTGCCTGTGAATTGCCTTCCTCTGGATGGACGCTGTCGGAGGGCTACGATCACTGATTCGAGGCCCGAATCCGGGGTGAGAGGTCTGTCCGTGTGGAAATAATTCTTATATGCTGCAATCCAGTCAGTGGCAATGTCGCGCTGCGCCGTAGACAGATCGAGTTTACCCGCACAGACCAACTGGTGGAGGTGTTCTTCTAGTGCGTCCTTGACGTGGGCATTCCAAGTCCGGGATTTGTAGGGTTGCGGCCATAGATTGTGGATGTCTTCCGCACCGCCCAATCCTGGAGCAATCAGGTAATCGATCTCATAGTCGCCCGCGCGAGCGTTCACGATCCCGTACTCGTGTAGAACCTCTTGACGCAACGGCGTTGTTACCTCGCCGATTACCTCCTCATGAGGCATCGAGCAAACATCGCTTACCGTAACGCTCCGCGTGGCGCCTGGTGTAAGGCTGCGGTCCGGAACCGCAGAGCGCTCGAATGGAGCAGCCCTGCGCAGAGTGGAATGCTGAAGGAGAAGCCCACCACTCACTGCAGCAATGAAAACCGCAACACATACAATAGCCGTAGCGCGTGTGGCCGAGGTGAACTGGAATAACCACCGCCACGAACTCGCCTCACGCTGAGATGCCAGTTCGGCGAGTTGTGCTCTCAAGAGCGCACGCGGGCCGGCAATGGGTGGTAATTGTGGATCGAGAGTCTGCCGGTGAGCCCGCGCGAAATCGGCAATTGTCCCTTCGATTTCCGCCATCCGGGCGCGGCAGCCCCAGCAGGCGGTGAGGTGGGCGTGAACTTGAGCTGCGCGCCGCGCTGGGAGTTCGCCGTCCGCCGCTAGAAGCAGATCTTGGTCCGAAAGGTGCAGATCTTCGTTGAGCATAGCTTTATCTCCCATCCGCACGTATCAACCGTGCCAAGGACCGAGTCAGCGATATGGATACGGCGCCCAGAGACATTCCGAGTACTGATGCTATTTCCCGGTAGCGGAGACCCTCCGCACGCAACCGGAGGCAACCCTGATCCGCTTCCGGGAGAGCATCAACAACGGCTAGCAAGCGCCGCTGCCTTTGAGCCGACGACAGGTGTTCTTCAGGATTCGGCGATGGGTCAGACTGCTCTTTCGCAATCGTCCAGTCGGATGCCGTCTTGTCGCACGATCTTTGGTTCGCGTAACGCTGCTTCAGAGCGAGATTGTGCGTGACGCGAAAGATCCAGCCTCGAAGATTTTTCCGAGACCTGCCCAATTGGAGATGCCGAAAGAGGGAGAGGAACACTTCCTGGACGACCTCTTCCGCATCATGCACAGGTATGCCAAACGAGAGTGAATAACGGAGAAGAGGATCGCGGAATTGCTCGAACATCGCCATGACCTCGCGCTCGGTATTCGAGGGCTTCGCCGAAAGCGCCGCGTCAGCGGCGGATGAGAAAGCCATCTCGTTGATGAAATCCGTGGGAGGCATAAGCTTGGGATCCTCATAGTATATATTCCGTCCTCCCCACTTCTGTTCAAGGTTCTGCGAGCACGTCTTCGAATTTTCCACAGGCGATTGAAAAAAGACTGAACAAAAAGGATGGAAACGGAATTTTCTAATTAAGGGGCGAAGGAAACTGCCGTTTCCATACTGAACGCCTGTCAGGAAAACAACTAAACCAATTGGATGCCAACAAACGATGAAAAAGGCGCTGTTTATTGCTGTACTTCTGTGGGCTCTTCCCATGCTTGCGCAAAGCAACACCGGGGAATTGCGACTGACGATTAACGATCCCGCTGGACTGGGCCTGAAGAGCACGGTTGAACTGGTCAGCCAGGGCAACGAGTATCGCCACACGTTTACTGCGGACGATCAGGGCAAGTTGGAGGTCAAGCGCCTGCCCTATGGGATCTACCAGATCAAACTGGAGGGTTTTGCTCTGTTCTCCGAGTCGGTTGAAATTCGTTCCGCGCTTCCCTTGGATCGCACGGTTAGGCTGAAGTTGGCTTCAGTCTCCGAATCGGTGAAGGTCACCGATTCCGCCACATTGATTGATCCTTATCGCGCGGGTTCGGTAAATCAGGTTGGTTTGGAGACGATTGAGAATCGATTGACCTCGCTGCCCGGGCGTTCCATGCAGGACTTGGTGAACTCGGAACCGGGCTGGCTCTACGAAGGCAATGCGGTTCTCCACCCGCGCGGATCGGAATATCAGACGCAATTTGTGGTGGACGGGATTCCGCTCACCGACAACCGTTCGCCAAGTTTCGGCCCGGAGGTCGAGGCCGATGATGTCGAGTCTCTGAAGATCTATACCGCCGGCATTCCCGCGGAATTTGGCAGAAAGATGGGCGGCGTCGTCGAGGTCAATACTCTCAAAGCCACACAACCGGGGCTTCACGGACAGCTCACTCTTCTCGGCGGCACCTTTGATACGGCTGGGATCAATACCCAGGATCAGTATTCATGGAAGTCGAATACGCTTGGCGTGAGCGCCTCCGGGAACATGACGGGCCATTATCTCAACCCGGTGGTTCCTGAGAATTACACCAACAACGGCACCACCGGGAGCTTTGCGCTGAGCTATGAGCGCGATCTTACGCAGAAAGACCGTTTGACCCTGATCGTCCGCCATGCTCTGTCACGCTATGAAGTCCCCAACGAACTGATCCAGCAGAACGGGGGGCTGCTTGCGACTGCGGACAACGCCGCCCTTGTATATATCACTGGGGGGCAACGACAGGACGGCGACAACTTTGAAACCATGGGCAGCGTTTCCTATCAGCACATTTTTTCATCGGACGCGATCGGCTGGCTGCGGGGAATGGTCCGCGATAACTCCAATGATTTATCTTCCAACCCGCTGTCCTGGCCGGTCATTGCATTCCAGCACAATGATTTCAAGGAGATATATTTCAATGGCAGCATCTCCGTTCATCATGGCAGGCACGAATGGAAGGCGGGCGCGGAATCCGACGCGACATTCTTGCACGAAAACTTCAGTGACGTGATCCCCCACTGCGTCAGCGCCTCAGATCCACAATGCCCCATCGCCGCTGCGGACGGCAGCGGCGTGGGAATCTTCGACTATGGGACGCCGACCAGCTTTGCCTTTACCGGCAGCCGTCCGGATCTCGAGCAGTCGGCTTATGTGCAGGATGCCATCCGGCTCGGCAACTGGACGGTCAACGCCGGGCTCCGGTGGGACCACTACCAGTTGCTGGTGAACCAGAACGCGGTGAGTCCGCGCTTCTCTATCGCACGCTACTTCCCCTCCATCGGCGTGAATCTTCATGCTTCTTACGACCGGATTTTCCAGACACCGTCCTTCGAGAACATTCTCTTGTCCAGTTCCACGGCTGTGGTGTCTCTGGACCCCAGCTGTTCTGCGGCTGCCGGTTCAGCCTTCTCACGGAAACTATTATGAAGTGGGATTGACGAAAGCATTCTTCGAGAAACTACGGCTGGACGCGAACATCTTCCGCCGGGACGTGAACAATTACGCCGACGACGATCAGATTCTGAGTACCGCGGTCAGCTTCCCCATCGCGTTCCGGAAGGCCATTATCTACGGGGCGGAGGCAAAGCTCGAAGTTCTGCACTGGGGGCGCTTTTCGGGCTTCGCCAGTTACTCCTACATCGTAGGAAATGTCTGGAACCCGGTAACGGGCGGTCTGTTTCTTGGGGATGACGCAGTCAGCGCGACGACTCAGCAAACCGGCCATTTTCCAGATTCGCAGGACCAGCGGAACACTGTGCGCGCCCGCGTCCGCTATCAGATCGCAGCGCGGTTGTGGATCGCTGTGGGAAGCGATTACAACAGCGGACTACCGTTCCAACCTGATCTAACCCCTCAACAATATGCCCAAGAATACGGTCAAGTGGTTATAAGTCACCTCAATTTTGACCGCGGGCGCATCAATCCTTACCTCACGGAAAATGCTTCGTTAGGCGCCGATCTCTACAAGAAAGAAAACCGTTCGGTACGATTGCAGGCCGACGCCCAGAATCTGAGCAACAAACTCGAAGTAATCGACTTCGGAGGACTGTTTTCCGGCAACGCAATTGGCCCGCAGCGCAGCTATTCCCTTCGTCTCGTAACGAATTTCTAGGAGTGGAGCCGTTCAATGCGACACTCGCATGAACGGGGTTTTCCGGCGGCAGGAGGTCGAGCGAGGGCCCAGGTTACACGAAACCACCGAAGCTCGGGCTGACCCTTCACCTGGTATGCGTCGGGTCTTCGCTTTCGCCGACTTCCTCGTCGTCCTCAAGTTTCTTCGGGCTCTTCGGTTTCGCTAGGCACGCGTCAGCGCCAGCAATGAGCGGCCTGCTGGCGTATTAAACTCGGCATCGGACAGCGTGCCGTCGATCGCGGTAGTGAACCGGTTCCGGACGAGACGACAGTCTACAAGTCCCGCCATCCTCTAGAAGCCCACAACCCCGGCATCGCGATGCTAGAGACGGTGAACCTTCACCAGGAAAGCCGTGGCATCAAGATCACAACCGGCACGATTGTCGATGCGACGATCATTCACGCGCCCAGTTCGACGAAGAACCACGAGCAGAAACGCGACCCCGAAATGCACCAAATTGGAAGCGCCTTTGCTATCCACCTCGGCTACAGACCCTTGCCAAGTCTTTAGTGTGAAGCGGTTTCGCCAACAGCCTTAATTGCTGTGGAGTCTAGCTCGCCGACTGTGTCGCGGTTTGTTTTCTTTTTCCGCAAACAAACTAGCCCCAGCAGACCCAGTAAGCCGATCCATCCGACATAGCTCTCTGACTTCTGAGCCTCTTGTCGCATGGTAATAGCCGAATATGAATTCAGAATTGTTCGGGGAGTCGCATATTGCTGTGCTGCCGCCGAGCCACTGGCCAGCACAAGCAGAATGATGAAACTGTTCATGGATTTCTTCTCCCCGATCTATGCCGAGATGACGGAGACGAGATCATGGGTTGCTTAACGGGGCATCGTGCTCTAGGAATTTGTTTCCGGTTTCCAGCCACTCAGCTCACGACATAGGCTACTCGCCGCGAGTTCTTTCGGATTGCTACCGCCACACTCGCTGCCGCCATGGTGGCGGTGCCACAGGATAACGCACCAGACCTCCGGCGAATCTGACGCCAACTCAATTATGATGACCATTTCACTATGGGCGACAAAGCGAAGATGCTAGATGAGTTCAATGCACCATCTTTACAAAGACTGGCTTTTAAAGGACCTTCCACTTGCAGTGGGCGTGGTACCCGACGATGGGGCAATGAACAGCGTTGTGCCTAATCACCTCGCTCTCCGCTCTCTGGCTGTAGTTCAGTGCACTCCGAATATTTATCATCAAACAAATTCTTGAGGCGGTTTTTCGCATAGTGCCAAAGGTTGGAAACATTCGTCTCATACCAGCAGCACTCGTGCATGCGCGGAGAAAATCCACAAAGGACTCGAAGTTGGTCCTGCGGTATGGCATCGCATTCAAGGATGGCGGCAGTGAGTCTGTGGTTTCCTTCGAGAATCGTAAGCGCGTTGTTCTCGTCCACTCCAATCAGCAATGCGCAACCCAGCCCGTCGCTACGGCGCAAACTGCCCCTGATGGCATGCACCCTAGTGACGCACTCTCGGGCAAGTCCGGTAAAGCTCCCTGTTCGTATGCGCTCGACAATGTCGGGAAGTAGAAAGCTGCCGTTAGCAAGTCTTCTCCATTGCGCACGTGGAAATACACGGATGAACTTCAGGTCTGAAGGCTCGATCTGTACCTCCCACCACTCAGTATCGGCTGGCAGTTCTCGCCACATGTGACCGCGACGGCGGTATAGAAGCGCCCGGCGCTGAACATTTTCAGCCATATTTGTCACGTCGGCTCGCAACACGAGGTGTTCGAATCTCTTGCGATACTGATGGAAGTCGTTGTAATGAAACTCGCTTTTCAGAAATTCTGCGATGACTTCCTGCTCCGTGATTCGCCGTATACGTCGCATACCGTCTCATGCCGCCTCAAGAATCTCTTCCCTCCGGCGAAAAAGCTCCGATCGATCGACTCCTAAGCTCCCCGTCATGGCAACGCGTCGAAGTAACACGGCCCGTACGGTTGTGGTGGCGGATTTGTGGATGCCAGGTTAGGCGAGGTCCAGTCGAAAAACTCCGTCATGTCGATTTGTGCCGCGTCGCGCTTCGTCAGCGAGGGCAAGTTGAAGCGTGTCTCGATAAATTTCAGTATTGCCGTGTTATCGGCGTTGTTATGCGAAACGTATCCTGGAATGGTAAACGGTGAGATCACCATCAGCGGGATGCGGAAGCCAGTGGTGTCGAACGCACCCGTGGGATATCCCGCTGGCAGAATCGGCGCTTTGTCATCCGGGGGCGGCATGGGAGCCGGCGGAACGTGGTCATAGAATCCGCCGCCTTCGTCATACGTGAGGAAGAAAACCGAGTTCGACCACGACGGACTGTCCATCAACGCCTGGATCAGAGATTCGGTATACTGCGCGCCTTTGTCGATAGGATTTTGCGGATGTTCATCCGAGCCCGTTTCAGTATAGCCACTCTCGATAAACGAAACTTGCGCAAGCGTTCCGTTCGCTGCATCGGTTGCGAATGTTTTGGCGTCGGCGAAATTATTGGGGTAGCCATAGGCCCAAGAGAAATAATTTTCATAGGTATCCATCGCTGACAGGTCGCCCGGCACATAGTTGTCGGTTACATAGACCCTCCACGTCACACCGTTCTCCTGTAGAAGCTGGAAGATACTCTCCACCCCGCTCATCTCCAGGTTTGGAATACCCAGACCGACTCCGCTTGCATATGCATATCCATTGGACGTGGCGGCGAGCATGTACATACGGTTCGGCTGGGTGCGCGTGAGCACCGGACTGAACCAGCGGTCTGAAGTAGCAAAGGTCGTGGCGGCCCAGTAATAGAACGGCAGATCCTCGGAGGTGTAGTAGCCCATCGCGCGTTTTCCGGCAACGTCAAAACCGCCTGATGTGGGATCATGCTTCGCATAGCCCCCCGCCTCATAGGCAAAGCCGTTCATCGGAGGAGGATCTCCCCAATGCCCTTCGTCTGGGCTCGACAGGTTGATGTCGTAGTGAGATTCCAGCCAGGAAGGCGTTACGTCTCCGATGCACTGGGTAATCATGTGGTAGAGCGAGATGTTGCCGGTACCGTTATTACTGGGAACGGAGAAATTCGCGGGGACGTTGCTCAGATCGTCGACATCGGCTGGCAAGCCCAACGCCGTGCGATATTCGTTGAGGTGCCCGAAGTACTCATCAAAGCTGCGGTTCTCCTGCAACATGATGACGATGTTCTTCACCGATGATTGCAGTGTTGCAGCTGGTGCAGGTGGCTGAGGCGTCGGGGTACCTCCGCCGCCGGTGCCGCCAGTGCCGCTGCTGCCGGTGCCGCTGCTGCCGCTACTGCTGGCATTGGAACTCGCACCAGTTCCCGATCCGCATCCTGAAAAAATTGAGATGGCTAGAACAGTCACGCCGATACTAAAAAAACAACGCCCGTAAGCTGACATTGGAAGATGGACCTCACGCTGAAGGAGAATCTCGCTTGCAAGCCGAATACGATGCTCTGGCGAAAGATCCTGTTGGCCATAGCAACACAAATCCAAGCGGCGGAAGCGTGATCACTGCTTCCAGATCAGCACCTAATTTGAGCGAACGGATTGTCGTTTAGCAGTGCTGAATTCGCGCTCCGGAAGAGCTCTTAGTGATGACAATGTCTAAGATTTGCCCTCGTCGTTCCCGTCTTCGCTCTCGCAATCCTCATTTCTGAACTGCTTTATCCGACCGCCGGCGTGTAAGTGAACGTTCCTGGTACTTACGCTCTCGCGTTCGGAACACTTATTGAATGGCCTCCCGTTCGCGAGGTGACCTCAATCGGATTGAATAGCCATTGGAAGTTAGCTTAGACCAGAATTGCACGTTGGCCTCCCTGGGAGCGACTCACGTCGCGCTTCGTCCATGGGGTTTCCGGAGTTTCAGCGCCAGAGGCGCGGCCGATCAGGATGCGACCGCGATCGAAAACAATTCGCTCCAACACCGGTAAGTCTGCGTGCGGTCCATCCAGTGAAGTGCGCGGTCGATCGTAATGACGTCGAGGGTGCCGGACGCGTCGGCAACTCTGCTCCGCTAGAAGCGAGCACAACCGGCACGGCAAAGATTTAGTTTCCCGATTCCGAAAGCAATCCGGCCGCACTGCCTTAATCGTTCCTGACTGAGCACGGGTGGGGAGACATGCAGGCACAGTACCGAGAAGCAGTTAACCTTCGTGATCCAACCAGGATTTCTCATTGGTTTACCATGAAGGCTGGAAGACTTTACGCGAGACCGCAGAACTCCGCCTTCAGCGTTGTGGACGCTTTCTGATTACGGCGGTAGCTGATCGGGCGTTGGCGCGGGCCATGGTCACGAGGCGAAGAGTGCGGCGCGGCTGGCCATTCGCAGCCGATACTCACAGGACTTCGCAACCGAAACCAGCACAGATGAGTACTGCAGGGTTTTGATAGGTGTTTAATCTGGTAACACCTTAGCTTGCCCGCGAGACGGACTCGGAAACGGAGCTCAATTAACCGGCCATGCAAGAGAGAACGCGACAGAGATCGCTGATGATCGGCGGGACTGCCTCGCACGTTGGCAAGAGCTGGTTGGCGACGGCTATCTGCCGATGGCTTCACCGTAGGGGCATTCGCGTCGCGCCCTTCAAAGCTCAGAACATGTCGAATAATTCCTATCCCTGCCCCGGCGGTGGTGAGATTGGCCGCGCGCAGGTAGCGCAAGCAGAAGCATGCGGGCTGGAGCCTTCGACGGATATGAACCCGATCCTGCTGAAACCCAACTCCGACATGGGCAGTCAAGTCGTGGTCCAGGGAAAGGTGTGGCGGGATCTTTCGGCGCGCCAGTACTACGAACATTATGAGTATCTACTCCAGAGGGTCGAAGAGTCGTATGCTCGTCTGTCGGCCGAATTCGATTTCATCGTTATAGAGGGTGCAGGCAGCGTCGCGGAATTGAATCTGCGCGAAACCGACCTTGCAAACCTTGGACTTGCACGTAGATTGCAAACACCGGTTTTGCTGGTGGCCGACGTGGATCGCGGCGGGGTCTTCGCCTCAATCTATGGAACCTTGGCCTTGCTCGATCCGGATGACGCCAGTCTGGTCCGGGGCTTTGCGATCAACCGCTTTCGTGGCGACCCGACGCTGTTTGACGGCGCGGCGCGAATGCTGGAAGAACGAACGGCAAAGCCTTGCCTCGGCGTTTTTCCATTTCTCCACAACGTTCATCTCGATGAAGAGGACAGCGTCTGTCTGGATGAGTGGGTGCCTGCTCCCGGTAATGGCCGCTCAATCGCAATTATCCGTTTTCCCAGGGTCTCGAATCTCACCGATTTTCGCCTTCTTCGCTGGGCTTGCTGGCTTCAGCGGCCGCTTGAACGTCAGTTTGACATCCTGATTTTGCCCGGCAGCAAGAACTCCATCTCAGATTTGCAGTGGATGCGATCTCAGGGTCTCGACACCTGGCTCCAGCGGCAGCACGAAGGCGGCGCCGAGATTGTCGGCGTCTGCGGAGGCTACCAGATGCTGGGCGAGCGCCTTGATGATCCCGATCACGTCGAGTCAGCGCAAACCTCCGTCCACGGACTCGGGCTGCTTCCGGTTACAACAACTTTGCGGAGAAATAAGGTCACCAACGTGGTCGCGGCACTGACTCCGGGTGGAAGATGCTTTTCAGCCTACGAAATTCACCTTGGCGAAACCACAAGCGTAAGCACGGCGGAGCCGTTCGCGTTCATCGCTGGTCGGCCCGAGGGCATTCGTCACCACCGCTGTACCGGGACGTACTTACACGGCGCTTTGGAAGATGCGGGTGTGCTTGAGGAGTGCTTCGGCATTCGTCTTCCCGAGTATGTAGACAAACACAACTGCTACGAACAACTTGCGGATTGGTTTGATCAAGCCGTTGACGTACCGCTCTTCGAAAAACTGTTTCTATAGCTGCGCCACCGAAGCTGTGCCCACCATGAGCCGCAGCCAATCAATCCGAAATTGCCGGTGCAAAAATCACGCGTGCACCCGGCGCACGTTCTCTACCCAGATGCCCTGCTGCCTTCTTCCACTCTTGTGACGCAGTAATCGCAGTGGTACTAGAAGGAGAATTTCGCTCCCATCTGAACGAGGCGGGGCGGATCGGCATTGATGACTTGGCCGAACGTGGCGCCGAGGTTGCCGATATTGCCGTCGACGGATTGAGGGCCGAAGAACTGGGCGTGGTTGAATACGTTGAAACCTTCGAGCCGAAACTGGAGGGATTTCGATTCGGTCAGGCGCACATTCTTGAGAAGGGCCATGTCGTAGTTGTCCAACCCCGGCCCGGAGAAGAAGCGCCGCTTGGCGGTACCCGGCGTACCCAAAGCGTTCTCGCTGAATTGAGAAGTATTGAAATAAGGCCGTCCGTTGCGGGGATTGTGATTCAAATCGAGAGGGCCTCCCAGGTAATCCGGCTCATCAACACCATAGTTGTTGATGCCATTCGGTTCGGCCCCGAGCAGAGAATTGTCACCGTAGCTGACGAAGGTCACCGGGAGCCCGGTGCTGAAATGGGTGATTCCGGAGAGTTCCCAGCCTTGCGTCCAGCGGTTCGAGGCGCGGAAGAGATTCTCGAATGGAATCCGGTAGTTGTAGCTCACGACAAAGTTCTGCCTGATATCGAAGGAAGACAAGGCATAGCTGAGGGCAGGATTGATCGGATTGACCTCTTCGCCCAAATTGGAAGACTCATCCAGGGACTTGCCGTAGGTGTACCCGGCAGACAGTTCCAGTCGCTCCGCTGGTGTGGCGCAGGCTGAGTTGAAGGGAGTTGTAATTCGATTTCCCGATCGTCGTCTGGTTCGTGTCGCTTCCGAAGTTCGGACCCAATGGGCCCCGCGTTCCGTGGATCACCTGGCCCGAGGCCGTTGTGAATACATTGCTCTCGCCAAACGGACCGCAGGTAGGGGAACCCGGTGCCACCTCGCTCGGTTGACTGAGACTCAGGCAAAGCGCGGGATTGCCAGGGTTGGCTTCCACCATCACGAGAAGCCGGTGCGCCTGCGCTCCCACGTAGCTGACGCTGAGCACCGTGTTCGCTGCCGAGTTGCCGCTGCAGCGACAACATGTATTCCTCGACGTAGGGGATGCGGTTGGTCGTGGCATATCCAGGGATGCCGCTGATCGGCTCGTATTGCGACCAATTGACGTTCGGGTTTGGATTGCTGCTGGACGCCTTCTGCGTGACCAGTGCGACTGGAAATGGCTGGCCTAGGTTCTGCCCGGTTGACGCGGTGATGAAGGGCGTAGCGAACAGCGGCGGGGCAGGACTCGAATAAGTGATGTCCGAAGGGCGCGTTCCCGGCAAGTATCCCAACCGTCAGCGCCTCAATCGCCGTGTAGTACATTCCGAAGCCGGCTCGAATGCTGGTCTTTCCCGGCCCACCCAGAATCTTTCCGAGAACAGTGTCTTTTCGTGCCGTCGGTGAGTAGGCCAAACCAATGCGAGGCGCGAAGTCAAGGTTTCCCGGAGGCGCCAGCGTTCGCGGGACACCCGGGTCAGTAGGAAAGAGAATTCCGGCTGGCGCGCCGGGAAACACCACCGACTGCTTGCCGGGTTCAAACGTGGAGATCCCGTTGTTCTTCTCATACCAGGGCTCGATGCGGTCCCATCGCAGGCCGTAGTTCAGCGTCAGGTCCGAACGCACGCGCCAGTTGTCCTGCGCATACAGGCCCCAATATTTGTTGCGACCATAAAACGGCTGCAACTGGCTCTGGTTGTACTGGCTCGGAAGTCCCAGCAGGAAATCGGCGAAGTCGGAGCCCGTCGTCGCTGCCCGTGAATAGGAAGTTTCCATTGAATTGCGCGATCGCGTTGGTATTGATCTGGTCGTAGTGAAATTCCACCCCGAATTTCATGGTGTGGAGGCCCGCCACTTTGGAGAAATTATCAATCCATTGGAAAGTATTGTTGACCTGCTTCAGTTCGTTCGCGTTTGTCCCAATGGAAAAGGCATTGAATACGATGTTCTCAACCCCCTCGCCTTGTGGATTGAGTGGCACAATGCCGGGAGTTCCCGCGCCGGTCACAAATCCCTGCGACGCCAGGCTGGCACCGAGTCCGCCGATGGGTTTCCCAAGATCGTTGTGATCGCGCATGTAGGTGAAGTGAAACTCATTGACAGCCGTCGATCCCAGCGTCTTCGTGTCGCCCAGACTCAATAATTGAGCTCGTCCCAAGTAGAGCGCGTTGAAGCCCGGCACACTGGCCCCACTTTGCGCCACTGGATACGGATTGTTAAGGGTGTAGTCGTCGATAAAGTAATAGCCGGAGAGCCGGCCCCACCGGCTTTCGTAATCCAGCCGATAGGCTCCCTTGTCGTCCCGCAAAGTTTGGTTGTAGGCAGAGGTGGTGAAGGTGTTGGGGCCATCGTTGGGCAGGGGAATGTATTGCAGCAGATTCTTCGCGGGCGCAGACCATGTGGAGGTTGGGATCACATAATCGGGGAATTGGCTGGCGAACGTGTTATTCAGCGAACCCGCCAGATCACTAAGATTGCCTGAGCGATCTTGCAGGGAGGGAACCGGGATCAGCCCCGTGTCGATGCCCTGCGTTGATCGTGTTCCTTGATAGTCAGCGAAGAAAAACACTTTGTTTTGTCGAATCGGCCCGCCAAACGTCCCGCCAAACTGGTTTTGGTCAAACGCGCCGCGCGTGGGAGAGAAATAGTTGCGAGCATCGAGGCTCGAGTTGCGTAGAAATTCGAATGCGTCGCCGTGAAATTTATTGGCGCCTGATTTCGTAACGACGTTGATCTGTCCTCCACTGTGGCCTCCGTACTCGGCGTCGAAGTTGCTGGTAAGGATGCGGAACTCGGCAATGGAGTCGAGGTTGGGAATGATCGCTGTCCCGGAATTGACATCCTCTTCGACATCGCTCCCGTTCACAATGAACGCATTCGAGAACTCCCGTTGGCCGTTGATCGAAATCGTTCCGGGGTTCAGACCTCCGGAGGGCGAAAGCGCACTGACGCCAACATCCTGCTGCGTGTTGGAGGTAAGTGAAGTCGCAGGAACAACGCCTGGCTGGAGTGCAAGAAGATCGGTATAGCTGCGGCCATTCAAGGGAACAGCGGCCATCTTTTCGCCGCTGATGACCTCGCCCATCTGCGTGTCTGACGTTTCCACCTGAACGGCGCTCGCGTTCACCGTAACCGACTGCGCCTCTTTGCCAATTTCCAACACGGCGTCAACAATGAGTGAGCTGTTGGCGTCGATGATGATACCGGTCCGCTCGTAGGACTTGTAGCCAGCCTTTTCGATCAGGATGTTGTAGTGCCCGATGGGAAGGTCGGGAAAGGAGTAGAATCCGCGACCGTTTGTTGTGACCTGCTGCTGGACTCCGGTGGCGATATTGATCGCCTTTACAGTTCCGTCCTGGACGACGGCATTGCTCGCATCCTTCACCGTGCCGGAGAGACTCCCGCCAGTCCCGGCCCACGAATTGACGGCGATGAGCATGATGAATGCAAGAGAAGTGTATGAGGCAAGACGCCCGAAGTACCTCAAGAATGGAGTGAGAGAAACCGAAAACACGATTCTGCTGGAAGCCAGCCCCGCCGCTGCTCTCCTTGTGACACTCATGGCCCAGGCTTTTGCCTTCCCGTGTTCGGCTACTCGTCTAGATGCGACTATGTCGCGGAGAGGTTGACAAGTAATGTACTGCCGGGACTGTCCCCGCCCTGAGCTCGAGTAGCTGCGGCGAATAAATGAACCGCCGGATCATAATTGTTCCCCTCACTAGAATTCCAGCTTAGGCAGCGTTTTCTCTGCGATCCCGAAACCCTATGACTCTATCGGAAGCGCTCCGACACTGAAGACTTGTATTCTCTGGCCAGGCGGATAGGGTGTTTGAAGTGAGCCTCTGGTGTGGAGATTGCGGACCGGCCCCCTTCTCTGACATCCAGAGCTTAGAAGAGCCCGTAGACTTCGAGCTCGTTGATGGTTCCGATGTACACCTTGCCGTTCGCAATGGTTGGAACGGTAAACTTTACTGCCAACCCGGCGTCATCACGAGTCGCATTCTGCACACTGTTGTACAGTTCGGACGCAACATTGGTTGCGTCGTAGGCGTGCAGGATAGCCTGATTCGCGCTGGTCCGTTCGATAGTCCAGACAATTGCGTTGGCCGCGCCGTTGGCTGAAACGGAAGGACTGGCGCCAGGAAAGGCATACGCAGTGATGCCGGAGGAGACCGGCGTCCCACTGATAAGGCCATTGCTCCAGCTATATTGTTTAATCACGTCTCCGTTCCCGACGTAGTAAAGATTTCCATTCCAGTAGGCTGGTGTCGAAAAGATTCCCGCAGGGAATGCCCCTGCTATCTGCTGCACGATCTGAGTGTTGCCGAGAGACTGATATTGCCCCATGTTGTCGCGGTCGAGAAGAAAGATGTTTCCCTCTTTGCCGGAGAAAGTCAGCTGGTGCGGGTGGGAGGAATTGTTGTCTGGAAGCAGCACCGTGCCCCCCGAGCCAACGTCGAGGTCGGAGACATCCATCGCGGACCAGTTGAATGGGGTGAAGAAGTCGGTGAGAGTGAGCGCGTGGTTGGCATAGGAAAGCCGCAGCGCGCTTTGGCCATAGTTGCTGTCTGAAGAATCGAAGGTACCATTGCCGGAGACGAAATAGAGGTTGCCGTTTGAGTCGCACGCCGGTGCCGCCCCGGCCATCCAGATTCCGCCCTCGCTGCCGTTGGGCGTGCTGTTGAATGCCGCCAGAAAATTCAGCGTGTCAGCATCGTAGGCAAGAACCCATCCATGATACGGGTCTTCGTCATCATTGATCGACGCCCAGGCCGCGTATACGACGTTGTTGACCAACGCCAGCGATACCCGATTGTTTTCGCGCCACGGATTAAAGCAAACCTGCCCATTGGCAGCGTCGTAACCCGAGCCGGGCACGCATACGCTGATCTCGACAGGCTGCCCGGTGTGCTCGGCGCCGGTGCTTAAGTCGAGGGCATGAATGTACTGTTGATAAGAGCTGATCTCTGTGGGGCTGCCATTGGTATTTACAACCCGCGAGACAACATACATGACGTTGCGCGTACGGTCGATCACTGGCGTGCCGGTAATGCCAGTCTGATTTCCAGAGCCCACGTTCGCGCCCGGAACCGCGGTCATTCCGTTCGCGGCGTCGATCAAACTGTCCTGCCAATAAGGGGTTATAGAGACACCATCGGCGTCGAAGGCATAGACGCTATTGTTGGCCGTGGCCACGTACACCACGTTGTGCGTGCCGCCGGCAATGCCCTGGTTGGTGACCACCAGCGGCTGGGTGTAGATGTAATTATCTACATTAAAAGTGAACTTCTTGCCGAACGTGCTTACATTCACGTTGGAGGGCGTTAGGACCGTCTCATTAACGTTCTGCCCGGTGCGTGAAAGATCGTTGCGCCAAGTCAACACGTCCACGGCATTGGTGACGGGAGCTGGATTATTGGCGGGAGGAGCCGGATTGTTGGCGGGAGTTGTGGCGCTGGTGCCTGATGAGTTAGCCGAATTAGTGCCGCATCCGCTAAGCGCAAGCAGCAAAACGGCTGGAATCAGTACGATGACCTGCGAGGACAACTTATTCATACAAACCTTACCTCTGTGACGAACACGGGGCTCCGTGGATCGACTGGGCAAACGAGTGAATTAACAGCTGGGTACAGATCAACGTGTGGGAGGCTCTACGGGCAGAGTTGCAGAGCCACGTTGGTGAATCAAGCAGAGTGAGATGCCCGTTTTAGACGCAGGTTGTCTGAATCGGATTTGAAACGATGAATTCAGGACCTTATTGGTCCAGATTATGGGAAGCGCAGGGAAGGTTTTGGGCGGATTTCGCCAACTCTTTCCTTAGGGGAAGAGTTGGCCGTCATCCGTCTGCGATCCGCTGCAAGCGCTCCCAAACTTTCCAGATTCCGACTTGGAAGCGATGAGGTCGCCATTTACCAGTACCATCCGACGAACGACAATCCCCGGCTTGCTCAATCGATCGAAAATACCGGTAGCTCGTGGTCCAAAAGGCTCGCCGGAACGCACCTGTAACCCACTGAATTCAAGAGTTCAGCAGCTGTTTGTCATGCCTGCATCAAAAACAGTGGGTTATGGCCGAGCTATCCTTTCACGATTAACGGTCTCATCATGTCGTGCTCTTCATGTTCCAGAATGTGGCAGTGCCACACGTATTCGTTTGCATGTGATATTCCGGTGAATCGGGGGCTCGCCGGAACTTTGAACGGAACGCTTGGCAAGGCAAACTTCATAATCACCCTGGTCACCGTACCCGGATTCATGCGGACAGTTTCTTTCCATCCCATTTCGTTCGGATCCGGTGTGGCAAAGACAGAGTCGGGACTATTCGCGTGATCTCCAACGGTAGTGAAGAAATCACGCCCGATCACCTGTACGTTCACCAGATGGAAGTGCATGGGGTGAGTGTCGCCTGTCGTATCGTAGATGTCCCAAACCTGAGTTTCGCCATTGTTGACTACCTCAGTTGGGGCATCCGTATAATCCCGGCCGAAGCTGTCGGTGTAGAGCTTGGTTCCCGTGCCAACCCTTTGAATAAGACGTCCGTAGGAATCGAAGTCTTCGTTCAAAGTCTTAGCCTGCGGCCGCAGGCCATGGGTGGAGAGCGCCGGAGGCTGCGAAGCTGCGTAGGCGGCCGGCAACCCATTTACTAGCGCACCGAGCGTCTTGGTGAAGTTCAATGGATCGGGCGCTCCGCTCAGTCTGCTGACCCGGAACTGTAATAGCGTGCGGGTGTTCGGGCCTTTGCCCGGTTTGGTGGTGGCTGCGCCGCCGGTCGAGGTCTGGTCGGGGTCGCCGGTGAAGTAGTCGTTTCGGGTGTCTCCACCCGGAAACGGAGCTGGCGCATCGTTGTAGAGGATTAGCCTGTCTCCCGGTTGGCAGCCAGAGAAGTCGATGATGATGTAGGCTCTCTCCGCCGGGGCAAGAACAAGGTTCTTCGGACCGTTCGGATCGACGCTATCGTCTGAGGCGTACGGCATCAGCGTGGGCGGATTATTCAGCACAACCGGATCAGGCAGAAGACCGCCTTCGTTGGCAATCTGAATGAAGGCTGGACCAGGCTTGCTGAAGTCCGGCTCCTTGGCGTTCATCAAGGATTCAAAGAACAGGTTCAGGTTGTAAAAGCGTGCCTGCGACCCGTTCAACAGCAGGAACAGGTACCTTCTCGGTTCCACTTCGACGTACGGATAGGCTTCGCCATTGATGACCGGCGTATCCGCAAAGAATTCTGGAACGCATGAGGGCACGGGGGGCTCGCCCAGGTTCGGAAATCCATTCGAGGGCGTTCCGATATCCCATCTTCCCGTTGGTCCAGGATTGTCGATCTCATAGAGGTACGGATACCACAGGTCGCCAGGCTTTCCCCATTGGTCTGGCGCTATCTTAAACATCTTGTCCTGCAAAACCAGCGGAATCGTGTACTGCAACGGCGGAACAATCGCCGGCCCGCTGGTGGGGTTCGTGAGCGATGTCACGACAGAATCATTGATCAGATAAGCGGATGCCATACCCGCATACGCGTTGAGGCGCGTGATGCCCATGGCGTGGTCGTGATACCACACAAGACGCGCGCTCAGGTCATTGGGATAGTAGTATTCAGCTTGCCCAGCCGACACTCCGTTCAGAAAATCGATTCCAGCAGCGGCATTGCTGGCTCCGCTTCCGGGACCCGTTGCTGAAGGCGTGAACCAGGTGAAAGGCCCACCGTCGCTGGTCCATGGCGTGAGTCCGCCATGAAGGTGAACCGTGATCCGATTGGCGGCTGCGCCCATGTCTGCGCCCATTAACGTGGTATCGATCGGCAATGGGTGCTTGTTAGGCAGGTCATTCAACATTCGGAGGATGACTGGCCGCCCCCTCTCGGCCACGATGATTGGCCCCAGATAGGCCGGCGTGTTGGTGCTCCGATCCATGTAGCCCCACAGCTTGGTGGGGCCTGGGAGGTCGGGATGCATCTGTTGCTGAAATTGCACCGCAGCCAGGTTATACAGGTCGCTGGCAATGCCATAGCGAGAAACTGAGAGGGCATTAGCGATAGGCATTCCGGTTCCAAGGCCGGGGAGCGGGGAAATGAATTTTCTTAGCAGCGGGCTTTGGGCAAAAGCCCACGCCTTTCCTTCAAACCCTTTGAATAACGCAATGCTGGCGCCGGCCATCAACGTCGTCTTAATAAATTGTCTTCTGTTTGGCATTAGAGTCTCTCCGGAAATGCATTCGAACCGCAAATGATTGACTGGTCTGCAATCACGTGGCTGGTGCGGTTGCTGCAAATAATTTCTTCAGGGACGGGTTTGCAGATTCCGCGGTTACTTCGCCGCAAAGCTCGGACTTTTATCAAGTTGCAGCACAGAGATGCCATGATGTGACTCACGATCGACTGTGACTGGATCATGCAACCGCGGCCCACGTTACGGCATCGACTTTTTCCGCCCAATAATTCCGCACCGAAGGGCATCTCGGGTTTGGCAAGATCGAAGTGCGCTCTGCTTTATCAGTACAAGTAGGAGTACCTTTGCCGGCTTACATTCGGTTGGGATAGCTCGGCTCATAACCCACAGGTTTTGAGACAGGCGTGGCGAACAGTGGCTGCCACTAGTTTTCGGAGGGTTACAAGAGGCGTTCGGCAGGCGTTTAGGACCAGGAGCTACCAGTATGTGTGTCGGTTGAGCACTCCGGAGATTATCCGCCCATCTGTCGGATTCGTACCGAGAAAGGCGTGGCTTGCCGGAGCTCGCGAGATCGTGATTTTTCCTCGCGGGCACGCTCTCCCGTCAATTCAGCTATGTGAAAAGTGAAAGATTGGAAAGAGCACTGAGAATGCTTCTAGGCTACTTCGCTCCGGCTCTTTGCCAAAGGAGAATATGGATATGGCCTTGATGCCGGATCCGACCTTTTACCCCTCGCCGGGCCTGGCGATGCAAGCCGTGCCGGAACGCATCGCTTACGTAGCACTGCTCAACGTCGGCAAGAGTGGGAAGCGGGACGCCGTTAGCGTCATTAACGTTGACCCGAGCTCCTCCGCGTATGGTCAGTTCGTCGGCCAGGTGGATTTCCGATCAGCGATGTTCATCCTACCGTAGAGCGTTTTGCGTGGTTCTCACTGGCGCAACTATTCCTCCGTCGCCGATCACTGCACCTCGGTCCCGGTTTCTCTGTTGACTGTAGGTAATAGTTATCATAGTATAGCTATGTTATGTTCAGCGACACTGACGACACCCTGGCATCGCTCAAGGAAGTTGGCTACTTCACCACTCGTGAAATTGCCAACACGATCTATCTCGCCGGGGAACTCAATCGACCGATTCTCCTTGAAGGCCCTGCAGGCGCCGGCAAAACAGAGATGGCCCTTGCAATCTATCGTGCAACGGGCATGAACCTTATACGCCTACAGTGCTACGAAGGTCTCACTGACAAAGAGGCGATCGGAAGTTTCAGTGATGAGCTGCGTCAACTCTATGTGCGTTTTCACGATGGGACATTTGACGAAGCTGCAAAGCGGGTCTCAGACCGAGCTTTCTATTTAGGAGGGCCTCTCCTAAGCGCGCTTGAGACGCCCGCTCGATGCATCCTATTGGTTGATGAAATCGACAAGATCAGCCATGCGTTTGAGGCTCAACTACTTGAGTTTCTTGGCGAGTGGCAGCTAACGATCCCTGGACTCGGCGAGATCAAGGCAATACATCCGCCGTTTACCATCGTCACCGCCAACGACGAACGGCAGCTCGGCTATCCTCTTTTGCGCCGCTGTGCCCGCATCTACATCAACCACCCGACACCTGAGCAGGAAGCGGCTATTGTCGCAAGCCGTACGCCACATTGCACGAAGGCCATTCACTACTTCATCGCCGGTTTTGCGAAGACGTTGCGCGCTTTCAAGATGGAAAAGCCCCCCTCCATTTCGGAGATGATCACGCTCGCCCTGGCGCTCGACAAATTGAACCTGAAAGAAATCAGTGATGACCATAAGGCCGTCATGCTCCCGTTCATTGCCAAGACTGAAAAGGATCGGGCCAGCCTGTTAGTCCCTGGCCGATTTGAGAGCTTCATGGACAATGCACGCATTTTTGCGAACGAGATGTGTCAGCACGACATGCAGACTCTGGCGGCTCAGACAGCGGTACCTATCCGGCCGGACGACGCAACCCAGCCGTCTCCGGTGATGGCGTTGGAAGGTGTCACTCAATGATCCGCCTTTGGATTGGACTGTTTCTTTGGTTGGCGTTGTCCCTTACTGCGGCTGCAGGCACAATGCCGGAAACTGGCCACGATGAGATGGTCTATTATGCCGACGCGTACGCCGCTCACTATGAGATTCCAAAAGAGCTGATACACGCGCTCATCACCCAGGAGTCTGGTTGGAATCCACGAGCAGTGTCTCCAAAGGGCGCCATGGGATTGATGCAGCTCATGCCGGCTACCGCGGCGGACTACGGCGTACGCGATCCTTTTGATATTTCAGAAAACCTCTCCGGCGGGGTTCGATACCTGGCCGCTCTGATGCAGCAGTTCGACGGGGATTTCCGTCTGGTATTGGCGGCATATTACCGAGGCAGCCGCCCAATCCTACGTCGCGGTCTCCACTACTCCGGCGCCGATGTGTACGCATATGTTGCTTCCGTCCGGCGTCTCTACCTTGCGGAGCTCGCCCTCCACAAAACTCCAGCTAACCTCGCCCCTGGAGGCGATCAATAATGAAGCTATTCGTCCTCTCTCTTGCTCTCTCTATGACTGCAGCGGCCGTATCGGCTCAGTCGGCATTGCCAACCCCACCCATCACCGCGCCTCCATCCGACGCCAACCACCTCTCAACGCCGGGCATTGACACTGCTCGCCCTGAATTGCAAACCGGAGCGCCAAAGCCTGCCGCCGCTGGTGTTGTCGTGAACACACCTTCGGTCGCAGGCCCCGCGCCAATTCCAGCAACCCCGCCAACAAAGCAGCTAATAGTTGACGCTCGTATTGAAAGCCGCCCGGTCGACAGCTCCATCGTCGGCGAGGTTCACTGCAAGCCCCTGTACATCAGCACTGTCCATCTACCGGAAGCGGTCACCTCAATTGCGGTTGGCGCCCCTACACTGTTCACCGCCGAGCACGTCGAAAATGAGCCGAAGTTGGTTTACGTGAGTCCGCTCACCCACGACGTTGCGGAGAGCAATCTGCTCGTCGCCCTTGCCAGTGGCGAAACCATCAGTCTGAAGTTGATCTCCTCGGGCGATTCCGCTGCACAGTATGACGTCGATTTTGTGCTCGACTACAGGCCTGACAAGGCTCTATTGGATTTTGCGGGTCCAACGGATTCCGGCATTCCCCATCCTTCCATGGCGAGCTATCCGGTGCGATCCTCTGTGCGCACCGTGCGACCTGTTTCCGTTATTGATGCTGCCCTCGCCGCTCAGGCTGAGATTGCCACTCCTCACTGGATCACGGCCGACGATCTCGTAAAGCTAGACAAGACAAACGCAACCGCGACCAGATCCATCGCCGCATCTCTTGGACGCATCGCGCAGGTTGGCGACACCATGATGGTGTCCTATTCCGTATTGAACGTCAGCAGAGACTGGGTTCAGGTTCTGACGCCACAAATTCAGCTCGGTAACCCAGTTCAAAAGAAGCCCAGCAAGAAAGGAGTCCTCGCCGAGCCGGTGTCGATCCAGGACTTTCGCCAAGATGTCGTAAAGCTTGCTCCTGGCGATCGCTTGGACGGGGTAGTGCAGTTTTCCCGTCCGGGATTCAAGCAGAGCAGGGAAACACTGATTCTGCAGCTCGCCACGGCTGTTGCCGTCGATCATCCCGTAATGGTTCCACTTCCGTTTGTTGCACCAGGATTTTAGGAGGAGAGACCCAATGGCCCAGACGACACCAGAAGAACCGACGCTCATTCCTCCTGCATCCGAAACGGACGCTAAACCGTACACGCCACCGTCGAAGAAGAATCATGTTCCTGCCGGGGCGGCAAAAGTGATCTCCGTTGGCCTCGGACTGCTGCTAACCTTGTTAGCCGTGGTGCTCATCTTCTCCCACAAGATGTCGCCCACAAAATCACACGGCCAAGCTTCCAAGCGGACACCAGCTCAACAGCAAACCACTGCTACTACCGGTGTGATGCCTGCCGACGAAAACAACACTCCGAGTGCCGCAGCCGGTAGCGATCCCGATAGCATCACGCCAGGCGAAATTCTCGCGACCAAAAATACACTGGAAGCGCAGAAACGCCATGCGAAAGAAGCTGCGGCAGAAGCCGCCACGCCGGCTGGAGCGGGACAGGGAACTGCCGTCGGCGCGCATCTGGCCGCTGGCGCTGCTGGCTCGGTACAAGCCTCAAAACAATTCAATGCTTTACAGAAAACGATCGGCTCCATCGCGCCCTTCCAGCCGCCGGCTTACAACGGAACCTCCGCCCCTGTCCAACCCTCCGGCGGGCCCGGGGCCGTCGGGTATCAATCCGGAGCCTCCTATAGCGAGGCAACGCGCGCGTGGAATGATGAGGTCACCAAGACGCGCATCGTTTTCTCTCGCAAGAGTGCACCCGTCGCAGCTGATGCAACCCAGTATCTCGGACCCGCGATCACGAACTTTGGTCTGGAGCCTGGTTTCCACGTCGCCGCCCGGCTTGAAGCCTCGGCTACCACATCGGTCGCAGCACCCGTTACTGCCGTGATCGAATACAACTATGGGCGCAACGGGCAAGTTGTTCTACCGGCGGGAAGCCGTGCGATTGGGCGAATCAACAGCGCCGATGCGCATGGCAATATGGCGATCACGTTTGAATCCGTCGATCTTCCAAACGGTTCCACTGTGCCGATCAGTGCCGTGGCGGTCGACACAAACCTGCACTCGCTCAAGGGTCAGGTGACCGGCAGCAGCCGCGGCAAGGCCATGCTCGTCGCTACGCTATCCGGGATCGGACAAACCACGGCAATGATGCTTGGGAACAACACCAGTACGGCGTTGAGCGGCCAGGACGTGATGCGCGCGCAACTCTCGCAAAACATGGGGAACACCGCCGACACCCAGATTGCCAAGATGATTTCGAACGAGAGAATTGTCGTCACGTTGGCTGCCGGAACCGAACTCTACATGGTGTTCACCAAGGCGGCGCACCCACAGAACTCAGCTCAACTGTCGCCCTCGGCCAATAACTCTAGCCACATCCAGCACATCTCAGAGTCACTGTCTGGACGATAGGAAACCACCTGAAATGGCGACCTGTTCCCCGCGCTGCTTGTCTGTAAAATAGTCCGCTGCGAGTTCTCCACTCCCGGCGAGCTGGCAGCGCGGGACAAACCTGCCACTGGATGCGATCGAGTTCTGCCACTAAGGGGATGTTATCTTCGTAGTAACTGACGTGCAGGGGTCTGACGTGTAGGCGACCATCGGGACACGCTTCGCCTCCGGAACTGTTTGGGCCACTCAGAAGGACCGTCGCCCGGTTAAGAAAAGCGTGCGCGTTTCCCCTTAGCACGTGCCAACTGCGAAACGGACTTCAAGTCGCGCCTACATTCAACCCTCTTAAGTGACATTTTCAAAGTAGCCCACTACCCGGTGAACAGGTGTCTTGGATTGACTCATCGAGAGTCAGCAAAATACTCGGCATCATGACGCGCAACGATGCCTGGAAGTTGTTGACGGAATTTAGGCAATCAGAAAGCTTGCGGAAGCATGCGCTTGCCGTGGAGGCCTGCATGAGAGCCTCCCGCGAGTTAGGCGAGGACGAAGGCAAGTGGGCCGTCACCGGCCTCATTTACGACTTCGATTAGGAGAAATTTCCGAACGGCGCGATGGAAATGGGACTCGATCTGGATGCGTTGGGCCGAATTTTTTCTTTACGACCTCCCCCTCGCTATTCAAGGCATCTTATGTTCGTTCGGGAACTGACCAGAGACGTTGTGGCTATTCACGGGTTGGATTCGGCAGCAGAATGCACGTGAGGTGATCCACGCTCGGCTTTCCTTGAGCCGAATGCAGTGATAGCAGTTGAAAGTCGACTGTGTTGTGAACTAACGAAGCGTGAATGGCTCAGACTGGAGGACCCTTGGCAGACTCGCGTTACTACAGTTGGTTCAGAGCTCCATTCGTCAATTCTTATGCCCTGTTGTCCACGGATCCCGATGTCGATGGTGCAGTTGTTTTTGTGCATGGTTTTTTAGGCGATCCGCATGAGACCTGGTATGGATTTCAAGAGTTGGTCATTTCGCATTCCACTGCGCAGACATATTGGAGCAAGCAGGATCTGTTTTTCTTCACCTACAAAAGTTTTCGGGACGCTATTGAGATAAGCGCTCGGGGTCTCATGAGTTTCTTGGATCAGATCTTTCCGAGTCCGCCAGACAACATTCTTTCCATATTACGTAATGTACGTGCGCCCCAAAGTTTGATGCCTTTGAATTCGCCAGCACGGACTTACCGCCGACTTGTGCTGGTGGGACATTCTGAGGGCGGCTTGGTTATTCGCAAGGCGGTTGCCATCGCCGAGAAGGAACCTAATCCCATCTCAAAGGCAAAGTTAGTGTTGTTCGCACCGGCAATTTCTGGCGTGAAGCCTGCGGGATTCAAAGGTATGCTGATGCAATTGAGCCCGGTAAATTGGATTGCACTCCCATTTCTAAGCCAGTCGCTCGCCTATCGTGACATGGATTCGGCTGAATTCCGCAAGGATGTTACCGACGATACGCTGCAAGCGCGCGGGATAAACCAGGGGCATACCGCGCTATGGGCGAAAGTGATTTTTGGTTCGAAAGAGGATGTTGTCGTACCTGTCAAATGGCACGGCGATAACCAAGTACCGGCAGAGGTGGGCCAAGACCACCTTTCGATTTGCAAACCGAAAAAGAAGTACGATCATCCCATCACCTTTATCACAGAGAGCTGACACGGGCGGAGAAGAATGCACAGGCTCCAGCAATTTGCCGTTGGCACAATACTTCCCGAATGGGAGAGGGCGGTAGTAAATCGGAATCTACAGGATGAAAGTGAGCTTCCGATGATAGCTTTGCTAGTGATCGAAAGCTTTCTATGGCTACATTTGGGCGTTGAGTTGGGAGCTTTTCCTCGCGAAGAAAGTGAAGATGTCTGTTCGTACTACTACGTTCCCTTCTTTCGGTGGCTCAAGTCTTACGACGGGACTAGACAACACGGCCGGGTCCAGCTGCCGTTCCTGCAATCCTCTCCTTATTTAGGTCTTCCAGAATTCGCTCGAGTCTTGGTCCGGATGGGTACTGGTGAAGGCCAGCCTCTTTACGAGCAGCCGTCCGGCGTCGGTGAGAAACCGCTCCTGATTGCCCCGTTCCAGTCGCTGTTAATTCTCTATTCGCGCCTATGTCGAGATACGGCTGTTCGACAGTTCCTATACGGGATAGGTTTTCAGAACTCCGACGACTGGGGAAAGCATTGGGGTGAACAGTGCACAGCTGAGGAGCTATTCAACGCAGTTGAGTCTGCGGAGGCCTCCCCGACAGCGATGGTTCTCGCAGGATACATGAGGTTTTGCGAATACGCGCGCAACACGAACGAAGTCCTGGACAACATTGAGGATCTTGGCATTTTGGATCGTCCGCGACTGTTTGAATTCAAGGATCGTATCCGGAATATGCAGGCGTGGAGACTGAATCTTTCGAGCGGGGATGCGGCGAAGCGATTTGAACAGGTTCGAGAGAGGGTCAACAAGATGATCGATGAAGTATTGACATCTCAAGGACTTAAGGACGATGTCAAACGGGTTCAGAAGTTTCATGAAAATTCGCTCAATCTTCTTTTTGAAAAAGAGCCTGCGAGTGCTTAGTGTTCACCTGGCCTGCCGTGGTTCTCACGGTTGCTTAGTCGGAAGATCAACTTTATGGACCCTCCGGGACCGAATGATCCCTCAGCAATGGAGCCAGACGAGGTTTTCGCTCTGCTCCGCTGTTCCGTCCGGATGACGGCCAGCCGTCAGTTACTATGTGGTAATCGGTCAAGCCGCGCACGAATCAAATTGACGTTCCAGCTGGCGATTTTCATGCTTTTTACTCCGTGTCTCCGCGGCGCTTGAAGATCACTCCAAATGAACGATTCGCAGGACAGCCAGGCTCGCCTCAGTATCATTGGGATCAAACGAAACCGTACCCTCGTTGCCCCGTCTTGAACCACCACACAGCCCGCAGTTATCAGTTTGTGTCGGGACGAAACCCAATGGCCTGTCATCGTCGCCACCAGCAGCTCGTCCGTGTGCTGACAAATGTACCCACTGAACCCATGACTCCAAGTCCGTGGGGCCCAGAAATCTAAGGAACATACCTGAATCCTAAACGATCTGGATGCATTCTGGAGGGAAGGCGGCCAGCCCCTCGGCGTGATTCCGATCAGGCATCGGAGCTCGGCGACGCTGGCGGGTTGATTGTGTCAGATTCGTCCGACCTTAGGCGCGGTTGAATTGCCGCAACCCCCGTCCGGTCTAAGTTCGCAATTCTCGTCTGCCACTTCTCTACGAGGCTTCGCGGCTCTCACTTGTTGTCGTTGTGCCCGCTTGAGCATCCGTTCAGCGTGCTCTCGCTCACGATTTACGTCCGACGTCTTTATGTTCGCCATGCCATAACGATCGCAACCGGCTCACCGGCTGGCCGACATTAATTCTTAAGGTTATCAACCGCCATTTGCAGGAAATGTTCAACGCCATCTTTGCCAGTGCCTTCCAACGTCTTCACCGAGCGAAGGAGCGTGAGAACCTTTTCAATGGCGAGCAGGGCGGATTGGCGATTGGATTTCGGCATTGTAATGTTTGCTAGTTCCTTGGTGTTGATTGTAGCGGAACATTGCTGGCCACTACACACGGACGATTTAGTCAGCGTCGATCCCCGCAGAGTAGCCTTGACATCTATTTGCACGATGCCTCCCTTGTTGAGCCGGATCCACGATTGTCGAAAGAATTTTGTTCTCCGACCCAATAATTCAACGTTTCCCCCTTGCGTAATAGCAATAATAGTGTAACTATGCCATATAGTACATGTCACCCGGAGGGTATATGGCTTCGCTTCTCTCGCGCATGAAGTTCCGTTACGGAAAGTTCATGGCGGTTGTCTCTCTCTTCACGCTGTTGTCTTTTCCCATCGCGGGCACCGCGCAGAATCTCGGAAAGTCGCCAGCGACTGGGCAAGCTGTACAAGGACAACAGGCTACCCAGGTTGAGGGCACGGTGCTCAACGCCGTCAACTGGATCTGCAACGTAATCTGCCCGGTGATCGCCGCCGGCTGCTTTGTCGCTGCAGCCTTCAAGTATCAAGCCAATCGGCCATACATGAGCAGCATCGTGGGCGGCGGCATCTTCCTCGCGGTTTCGGCCGTCACCCGGCTCATCGAGTATTTCATCGCACAAGGCCAACAGGTCGGGGGCAGTCTTCACCAGCTTCCCATTTTCCCCAGTCAACCCACAGTCGCCATGTTGCAGCACCTCCTGAGGCACGTCTAATGGCTACTGCGCTGCCGGATTTTGTGTCGGAGATCTCCGGCATGCTGGTGACTCTCCTTCCAGTCGCCGCCCTCGGGGCTATTGTGCTCGCGGGTCTGCGATTGCGTGGGGAAGGAGGTATCAACTACGACGCAGGTGGGGGCTTCTTTAAGTGGCTGTTCTGGGGAGCCCTGCTGCTGACTCTGCCCGCAATCTTTTCTGCGACCATCCCGGCACTTTTTTCGGGCGGACCTGCTCCCATCCCACCATCCGGCGCTGGGACGGGAACGTTTGGCTCCGTCGCGACCAGCCTCACGACAGGAATCACGAGCTTCGTCACCAATATCCTTGTCGGACGCATCGTGCCCCTGATGGCGGCCGCCCTCTGTTTCAAAGCAATTCTTGATAGCTCCGAGGGGCACTCGCCGTTGCCGTCGATCATTTCGGCACTCTTTGTGCTGGGATCACAGGCGTTCTGGACGCTTGCGAAAACCTGGTCCACCTCCTCCAGCAGTACAACTTCCACTGTAGCGTTCGCATCCGCCGACGTGCTCGACGGCATGTTCAACTACCTGGCCATGACGATCAGCCCGTATGTCGCAGTCCTCTGCTTCGTTGGGGCCGCAATCAACTACCAACGCTCCAGGCCATGGGGTGTCGTGGCCTTCTCAGGGCTCGCATTTCTGAGCTTTAGTGGGCTGTGGTCGCTCGTTACGGGCTGGATGGGAGCCTCAATCACATGGTAGACAACAGCACGCTTACTAAACCGCGCCAACTTGCCATCTTCGCGATTCTGCTCATCGGCGCAGCAATGGTTGCAGCGATCTTGGCGCGCTTTCGGATAGGCCTCGTCGTACTCCGGGCGGGGTTTGCGACGTTCAATGTTCTCTCATTTTTCTACTGTCTGTCGCTGGTCGGCCAAAAGGCCTGGGAGGCAAGCGCCCGCATCGCGATCGTGCTTCGACCTGCGTCCAAGGAGCCAAGCAATGTCGAGTGCGACTGATCCGGCCCAGGCAATCCTGGCGATGGTCAACTGGCTTGGCTTGATCGTGATGCCGATTATGGCGGCCCTGTTCCTTGCAGTTGGAGTTTACAAGTATTCCAAAGGCGAGAGCATGGAGCGCTGCGTGATCGGTGTCATGGTCGCGATCAGCATCTCCGGCATCACCCGCCTTGCGGAGTACTTCGTCGCAACGAGTGCCGGAAATTCGGTAATCACCGACACCTACTCGAACGCGCTCCTGAACCTGACAAATTGGGTCGCAAACGTAATCCTGCCTGTCTACGCAGCAATTGAGGTGGTGCGCGCTGGAATCTCCTTTGAGGACCTCAATACCATGCGCACGGATCTCAGACCAGTGAAACACCTTGCCACCGCGATGATGTGCTGCGCGGTCTCAGCAATTATGCGGTTGATCGAGTATTGGGTCGCCAACGGCCAGCAGATTGGGAGCTAATCGAATGTCTCTGCAAATTTCACCGGTATCGCGCAACCTGCACAATCCGGTCTATTTCATGGGCCTCGAAATCGAGGACATGATGATCATTGGCGTTGTCTGCGTCGCGACACTCATGGGCGGTCAGCTCCTTTTCGCTGATCGATATCTCGTGTTTCTTCCACTCAACTGGGCGCTAATGCTGATGGTTCTGATTCTTGGGGTGCCCTCACTGTCCATCTTCAAATACGGCAAACCGCGCGGCTATATGAAGGACTTGATTGCGTGGTACACGAAGCCACGCGCTTATGCGGCCTGTGAGCGCGACGACGAATTTCCCGCTCAATACCTGTCCGACGAGGAAGACTAAATGCCAACTACTACCGCGAAACACAACCGTTCTCTTGTCACGCCAGGAATTTACTCTTTGCTTCCCATACGCGATTTTCTACCAGGAGCACTGACGCCTGCCGACGGGGTCATGGTGCGTACCGATGGATGCTACGTCGCGGGCTTCCACCTTGGCGGCTCACTGACGTACTTTGCCGACGACGCCGCCATGAACGAAATGAAATCGCGGGTCGAGGCTCTGCTTCGCACGATTCCTGAAGAGAGCATGCGTGTCCAGTTCCGCTACGAAGTCGTTGAGAACGCCAACGGTCTCATCGACCGCTACGAAGCGCTTCAACGCACCGAGTCCGATGTCGCACGCCGCATGGATGCGATTCGAATGGAAGGATGGAGAAGGGAAGAAGAGCACAGCGAATTTCTGACTCGTCTTGCCGCGGTGTATTTCATCTGGGACCCCGCGCTCCATGAGCAACTGAATCGCACCACAACCGGCATGCTGGCAGGCCACAAGAATGAGCCGAAAGCACAGGCGGCCAAAGCGGCGGAGCAGCCGACCGAGGCTGAGCCGAGTGGCGGCGTGCCTGGCGCAATCAGGCGCCTATTCAAGAAATCTGCTGCGCCAGTCTCGACCGAGGCGCAGGCACAGCTCGGCAAAAAGAAACACCTGTCCATTGTCACTCAGTTTGAGAGTTTCCTTCGCGGCATTGAGTCGTCCCTGAAGACAGCCGGGTTGAATCCGTCGCGCATGGCAGCGAACGAATTCTTTGCGGAGGTGAGTCGCGCGCTCAGTCCGAGTTCGATAACCAGGCGAGGCTTCCGTCCCCCGAACCTTCTTGACACTCGCCCCCTCACAGCGCGCGAGCAGCTGGGGAGCGTCTCGATCCTGGATGAGACAGAAGACTACCTCAATATCAATGGCTTTTTGTACGGCTGCATCACGATGAAGGTTCCACCCGAGGCCACTTTCCCAGGGATTATCAGGGAGTTACTTACGTGCGGCTTTCCTCTGGCCATCTCCGTCCACGTCGTCATACCGAACCAGCAAAAGGTGATTGAGAAATACAAGAGCCGCTATAAGAAGATGCAGGCGGCGCAGAAGGATAAGGATGGCAATCACAAGGTGGACGTGGGCGCCGCCGTCCAGGCGCGTGAACTGTTGGAGATCCAGGAGCGCCTCATCTCCGGCTCCTGCAAGACGACGCAGGTGTCGTTCTCCATCACGTATCGCACATCCAAACCGGCGACGACTTCCAAAGAATACGAACAAGCGGAGCGCCAGCTTGCAAGCTGCCGACAGCAGCTGCTGCAGGTGATCGCCAGGAGAAATGGCGCGAACGCGCTGGCCGAGACGCTCTCGAAGCGCCGCATCTTCTTCGGCACATTGCCAGGCCTCGCCTCCAATGATCGTCGCGATATGGACCTGCTCAGCGAGCACGCCGCCGATCTGGTGCCGCTGGAGATGCCGTGGAGCGGAATGCAACGCGAGCCGTTGACCTTATGGCATACACCATACCGGCATCTGCTCCCGTATTCACCTTTTGACGCGAGCCTGGAAAATGCCAACGCTCTGATCTGCGCCAATTCAGGCTCCGGCAAAAGTGTCCTCATCGGCAAGCTACTCCTAACGTGCGCCCGCCGCGACACCAAGGTCTCCATCCTCGAGCGTGGCGATTCCTATAAGACCGCGGTTGAACTGATGAGCGGCCAGATGCTCAAGATGTCGCTCGACTCCAAGTTCACGATCAATCCATTCGATCTTGAACCTGGACAGACCACGCCCTCCAAGGATCACGTCGCGTTTCTAAAGACGCTCTCCCGCTACATGATTGGAGGTGGCGGCAACTACGATGCGGACATCCTGGACGGGATATTGGATCAGGCGATCAAGACCACTTATGACCGCATCGCCTCCAAACGATCAGGATCAAAAACTCCTGTATTCAGCGATCTCAAGGCAGACCTGGAAACCTACCAGGAGCGAGGCCAACCGAAGATCGAAGAGTTAGCCCATATCGCCGCCTTCAAACTCGGTTCATGGGTGGGACAGGGGATGTATGCCAATCTCTTCGACCGTCAGACCACGGTTCCCATGACGGCTCCCTGGCTGTATTTCAACATCGAGCAACTCAAGGACGATCCTCGCCTTGAGACCGCGATGAGCCTGCTGATCGCCTATGCCACGACGAACCGCGCCGCGGGCGAATCGGGACGGCGCTCTATCGTCATTCTCGATGAGTGCTGGTCCCTGCTCGATTCGAAGGATTTGTCCGTAACGGTTGAACAGCTATTCCGCACGGCACGTAAGCGCAATGCCTGCGTGTGGGGTGTTTCACAGTCAGTAGAGGACTTTACCGGAACGCCCGATAATCCCAAACCCATTGGCGCTGCGATCCTGTCGACCACGGCAACGCGCCTCATTGGCCGACAGAAGGGCAACATCAAGGTTCTGGAACACTTTCTGCACTTCAATCCGATTGTCTGCAATGCGGTCAAGAGCATTGGCATGACCGAGAAGGGCAAGCAGAGCCAGTTCTTGCTGGCCGTCGGCGACAACCCAGAGACGACGCAGATCGTCTTTGTGCGCATCACGCCCTTTGAATACTGGACCATGACCACGATGCCGCGAGAGAAGACCTATCGCGACTACTGGCAGCGTCTGCACCCAGATCTTTCCATGTTTCACCAGCTGTACTCACTGTCGCAGCGGTATCCCAACGGCATCTCCTCGCTTCCTGAATTGCCAGAAGAGGTCTCAGGGGAGGTGTATCAGTCCGCTCCAGCTGCATCCACGAATTTCCAGACGCAGGAGGCACACGCATGAGTTCATCTCCGACGAAACCCACCCTCTTCCGGCGGATTCTGTTCGCCGCCGCGCCGCTCGCTGTATTGCTGTTGGTGTGGCCGGCCAAGCACGCCTATGCGGACATCTTTAGTGCGTTCACCGACTGCTTCACTACTGTGACCAATCTCGGAGGCTCCTCCTCCAACATCGACGGCACCAGTAACCAGCAGGCTCAGTTCTTAACCAACACGATCTACCCACAATCCTTAATCGGCCAGGCACATACGTCGATCTCCACGACGAGTGCCACGTACCGGCCATGGATGACCAGTGTGATGGCGCTCCCCACGAACAGCGCCACTGCGACCAGTTCCAGGCAACTGGAGTCTGCTACGCGCGGGGGCTCGAGTGTCCCTCCGTCTCAATTGCAGTCATCCTTTCAGACCACTTACGGCGCGCCCGTCTCGGCCACGGGAGCCGCACCGTTCGCGCGAACCGTGACCGATATGTCCGATTCACAGGCGCTGGATGTCTTCTCCCTCACCTCGGCGTCCGATTTCACGGCAAACACGCTCATCTCCCAGTCCCATTCCATCGAAGACTCCGGCGCCGCGGTTGCGCCAGGGAACGCAGATCACGCCGCGCTTCAGGCGAAAGCATTGGAGCTGTACTCGGCCGCGATTCGCCACAAGCTTCTGGCGGCCAATCTTCGATTGGAAGCGGTTGAACTGGCGAACACGACCGGAGCTATGAAGCAACAGATGGTTCATCCGGTACCAGCAAGCACGTATCTGGTCTCGGGTTCCAGCAGCTCAAGCACGGCCAATACATCAGGTGGTGCCAACAACCAGAATTCCACGCAGACCGCGAAGTAAGGAGCAATTCATGTCACTACGAAGCAAACTGAAGCAGTTCGCAACGCATCCTGTCACTCGCCGGTCCGCCTGGATGGCCGGTGCCGGATTGTTTATCGCTCTCTGCTCGCCGACTCCAGCCCGGGCCCAGATCGATCTCAGTATTCTCATTCCCTACATTGAACAGTTGAACAGCATGATGCAGTCCAGCCTCGGCGCGCCTCTCTCGGATATCGACGCGCAGACGTCTGCAATGAACTCGTTCACCCAAAACTCCGTCTACCCCCAGAATCAACTGCAGCAGTCTCAACAGATGGCAACCGGGCTGCAAACGCAAGCCAGCTCTGGCGCGTCAACCGTTCAGACGCCGCGCAGCAGCTCCCAGAACTCCACAAATCAGGCGTTTGAGACGGCGCTGCTGTCGGGCGATCCCAATGCAACATCCGCCGTTCCGGCTTACTACACGGCGACCTACGGAGCGTCATCGACGACCAACATCCCGCCGCAAATCCAGACGATCGTTGACATGAACGACGCACTCGCACAGGACGCGATGAAGCGCTCCATTCAGATGGATGCGGTGTCGGACCGGGAGCTTGATCTCGTGCAGCAACTTCTTGGGCAGGCAAGTTCTGCGTCTTCCGGAACGGCCCCCATCTTGACGGTGCAGGCCGACGCCTGGCTCGTGCAAGCCAATGCCTATAGCCAGCTCGCAGAAGCGGACCTTCTCCGCGTGAAAGCCGGTCAGCTCGCTACGACTAGCGCAATTTACAAGTTGGGTGCTTCCACGCAGTCAACCACGAGCGGCGCTTTCACCGGAATACTCGGCTCCAAATCGTCCCAATAACCGGCGGACACTCATGATGCTATTGCAGGCAACACCCACGAACTTCGCGTCGTACCAGAGCACCATCACGAATATCTTGTCCAACGCCAGCATCACGCCCATCGGTACGGCGATCCAGGGCGTGGCAATCTCGCTGGTGGCGGTCACGGCGCTGGTTGGCATCTACGAGGCTTTCTTTGATGGCGGCAATCTTCGCGCCGCCGCCGTCACCATGATGAAGTACATCATCGTTGCCTACATCATCACCAACTGGACCAATCTCTTTCAGACCATGATCACGGACATGGCGACCGTTACCAATACGCTGCAGGGCGGTGCGAACGTCACCACGGACGTTTACGATGCATTCAATCAGTCGCTTCAGACCTACTACGCAAGTACCGGGGACGGAATACTGACTCAGCTCTTCAATGCGGCCAGCGGCCAGATCCTTATGGTTGTGCTGACGGCGATCTGCAGCTTCATTGAGTCCGCTGCGTACATGTTCTTCTGTTTCTGGTACACGTTCTGGGGCGCGATTCTCTGGGGCATCGGGCCCATCATCATTGCGCTCCTGCCTAGCTCGGGGCTTGGCAGGTACGCGACCGCATATCTGAGCAAAGTTGGGGAATGGCTGATGTGGCCGATTCTCTATGCCATTCTCGGCGCCATCATGGTTGCCCTGAACATGAACACCGCCACCGCCATTCTCAACACGAACAGCACTCTCTCGCAGCAATCACAACAGGTGTACATCATCGCCACCTCGATAGCGTTGGCCATCTGTCTCCTCACCATTCCTTTCACGGCGCACACCCTGATCTCCGGTCACTTTGCTCTTGCCGGGGGCGTGATGGTGGGCCTCGTCATGAAAACAACCAGGCTCGCAATGTCGGCCGGCAGGGTCGGCGCTGGCACCGGTGCAGGTGGTGGCGCTGGAGTGCATGCCGCGTCTAGCGGTGGTGGCAGGCAGTGGCGGCATGCAGGCCGGGGCACAGTATCGCAGCGATGCTTCCGGATCGGGCGGCGGGCGAATGCCTCCCCCGTACACTCCCCCACCTTCCGTTTAAGTGGGCGCTACACAACCCAAGTTTTGATCGCGTCACCGAGGATTCTGACGAATGACTACTACCGTTATGAGCGATGAATCACCTAAGTTCTATGAAGCCGATGGCGCTCTACGCGCGTTCTCCAATCGCGCCATCATTATCTCTGTCATTGCCTGCATTGTTGCGCTGGTTGCAGTGGCTGGTTGCTTTGTCGCCCGCCTCCAGCCGCCCACTGTGATCAAAGTGTCGCCGACCGGCGAAGCCTTGGTGGTCAGTCCGAATGGCTCCATCAAAAGCACACTCACGCCTGGTGCCTTGCAAAGCGTCGTAGCTGCCGAGGCTCCCACGTCTTTTGAGAAAGAGGCCTATGTCCGGTTGTTTCTCGATCACTACCTGAATTACGACCAGCACTCGCTAGCGAAGAACTGGTCGGATGCCCTGAACATGATGACCGGCAATCTCAGGCATGTGGCCGTGTTGCAGATGCAGAAGAACGATGCGGTCGGGAAACTTCAGGATGAACAGGCGCGGTCGGAGTCCAAACTCAGTGGCCTTGAGGCCAGCCAGGATCCTCTCGTCTATACCGCCTTCGGGGTGCGGACGCTTCACCACATCAACGGCAAGTCTGAGGCAGTCGATGAAATTGTGGAAGCGTACAAGATCCGGCTGGCGGTCTCGGAGCGCACCGCGAAGAACCCGACCGGTTTGTACATAGCGGAGTATTCTGCAACCCAAATTCATGGCGAACAAAAGACACCTCAGTTTGACGATGGAGGAAAGGAACAATGACCAGCAGCACGCAGGCAACTACGAGCCCCGCGGTAGTTCAGGAACCCAAACGGCGCAGAGGGCGCACCGCTGCAAAATCGCCAGGAACTTTCTCCTTTTACGACGCCTCTGTCTCTCCCGACGGAACCATTGCGTCCATCGGTAAGCCATTCGACTCGGAGATCGACGCTCAGAGAGCCTGCGCGAGGAGTGGCAAAGCGTACTTGAAGGTCGAAACACTGCGAGTAGATTTCGTGGTTGTCGATGGCAAGTTGGTAGCCGTCGCAACACCGGCAAAGAAGTAGTAGGGGCGGCGAACAAGTTTACCTGAGTCTCCGCACAATGCAGCATTTTGTGACCGAGACCATGTAGCGCACCTTGCCCGCGTTTAGGCGAGGAATTGTTTACCGGCCTGGCATTCGCGCCTTGGTCGCCTTTGTACGACGAACAAGCGTGGATGTTGGGGCGGACTTTAGCCACTTCGTATCCGACGAGTTCGCGTACGCAGTCCCACCTTTGGATTGCAGTAGCGTAACGGGAGATTACGATGACTGGCGAATCGACGATGAATGGAATTCTGATGCTGGACATGGACAAAGCGGGCAACATCACGGAGCGCACGAAGTCTGTCGTACAGGACGAATGGCTCAATGGAACCGTGCTGGGTGAATGCTATCCCGGCATCAAAGTTGCTCTTTTGACCGTTCCAACAGACGCAGTTGAATGGGGCGAACGTGCGGCCGTTATGGACCGGATGTGCTCCATTGCACATGATGGAATCACATACCGTTTGGTGGGCGCGAGCGGATCGGCAAAGAATGGGAAGTTTTACTACGCGGACACCAGCCATGCTCCCGCCCTGCGCGAGCGCTTTCTTGCCTGGCCAGAAGCGGCAATCACATATTTCGGAATTCTGACGAGCAATTGCAGCGTCGTGAAAGCGATCCGCAACGCCAGAATCAGTGTCGTGCCGGACAACGAGTTTGGCACGAATGATTGCCGTGGATGGATTCGCCGCTCGTTGGCCGATGAAATGAAGCTTCGGCCTGGACATGTGTATCAGACGCGCGAAGCGTTCGATCTCACTATCAACGGCAAAGCAGTCGGCACGCAGGCAAAAGGTTTGTTGAAGGCGATGGAAAACGATGTTGCCGATTTCCTCGGCGCCGACATCGTTCTGCCGGAGTCCTCAATAAAACCCCTCCCTGTGTTGCCTCCGTCTTCGACGGGCACCGACGATCACCGTCTATTCGTCAGTGACGTCATCATTGGGGTGCGGGAAACTTCTCGCACCCTGGAGTTCGGCTCCTCCTACACCGTTCTGCAGCATGCATCCCGCGAAGTGATCGAATGCGAGATCATTCCCAAGGCTTCCGCAGAGATCAAGGTGCTGACGGATGCGTGGCGGGCCAAGAACCATGTAAAAGTCATCGAGTTGATCGGCAAGAAGGTGTCGATCGACGAAGATCAATTCGATGAGGTTGCCGTCCGCGAACTGGCTGGACAGGAAGACGCCTACCAGGCTGTCGAATCAATCCTTTTGGCCGATGGAAGCGGCAAGATGACGCGCCATCCCTACGTCCACAAGACGCTGTCAAAGCTGATCGCGAAGTATGCTTTCAAACTTTGCACAGGGGGTGGATTGCATCTGCCGGGGTTCATCCTGGCCGACGATGGCTACCTGGTCCTGATCGACGGGAAAGTTTGCAGCGGCTCGAATTGGCTGCCGATGGACACGGCGATTGTGACCTCTCCATTAACCTCTCAGCGCGGTCTCTGCTGCCGCTATCCGGTTCGCATGGTCGAGGATCTACTGCCGATGAAGCATGCAAATCTGCAGGACACTGCGAACCTGTTGGTCGAGCGGGGTTTCACGTCCGAGCAGGCGAGTTGGATCGCTGAAACCCAACTGTGCCTCAACGGAACGTACACGCTCCATCAAGACACCGCCAAGCGAAACGGCGGCGATTTTGATGGCGACATGATCTGTGTGATCGACGGTGACCGGTATCCGATGTTCACCGATTTCCGCTTCACCCTCACAGAACATCCGCCGATCAAAAAGAACAAGGCAGCACGCTTGAAGTCGGACTGGTACAACATCGAAGCCATTGCGATGGGAGCGATGGGCAACCAGATCGGTGTCATCACCGATTTGGAGGCGGCGGTCCTGGCAAGTGGCTTTGATGAAGACATCTACGTACTGGTTCCGGAACTCCAGAAGGAGATCGACGGGCTCAAGCACAACACGTGCGCAGACCGGTCAGTGTTGAAAGAAATCAGGGAGAGGGCACCGAAGCCGGCGTGGTTGAGCCTGAAAAACCCAACCTCGCTGAGTGACATGCCTCTACAGCTTGACGTTCTCCCAACTGATCGGATTGGCAGGTATTACAACAGCCTGCGCCCGGAGATCGCGTTCATGATGGGCGACCCGATGCAGGTCAGTCAGTTTGCCGGCCTGATTGTCGGGAACAGTCCCACCCAAGAGATGTTCAACGAATGCGAACTGATGCGGCGCATCTTCAACTCCGGCCACGACATTATCCGGACAAAGACGAACGCCGAAGCAGACCGCGTCACCCGTACCACCGCCGCACTCGAAGCCGCCCTGAAGTTCAAGGATGAGGATGCCATAGCCGCTGCCCGTAAGGCACGCAAAAAGGCGCTCAAGTCCCAGCAGGTCGCTGAAAAGTGGGCAAAAGAAAAATCCAGATCCCTTGGCAACATCGTTGCCGCCTGGAGTATGTCGAAGCGCACCAACCGTAAGGCCTGGTGCCAGGCGATGCACAGCATCGTGCACAACAGTAAGTCGCCCCTCGCTACTGGTTCGTTGGCTATCCATGCGTTTCCACAGGAGTTTGTGGACGCGCTGGCCGCCCGTACTGGCGGGGTCCGCTCGGTTGTAGCGATGCCCAAGGTGCTGGGTGAGGTAGTGGTTGAAGATGATGCGCTGTATCTCTACGGAGCGGGCAGAGGAAAGTCCTATCTGTTCCGCTACGACCAGAAATCGCGCGCCATCGTCAAGTAGTCGAACCTTAAAAAACTTTCGGGAGGACGTTGCTCAAGTTTCAGCGTCCTCCCGGAAGGGACGGACCTGGATATGACGGACGCCTCTCTTAACTCGAATGAAGTGGGCATAGGGGGAGCCGGTATGTTTCTCACGTCCTGGTTTTTTGTAATGGGTTCGCTTCTGCTGGTGGCGCGCCTTGCCATCCACGCGCGGCGCTTCACGCAGGCATTTGTGGACGCCGTTAAGCCTTCCCACGGAATTGCGGCCGATCAGACCGCAGGATCTTCCTATCCTCCCGGACCCTCCTCTGGGAGGTATCAGGTGCAGATCAATTTCGGGAAGGCCGTAATGGCGGACGACGCCACTCAGTTCCACTACCAATGGAAGTTGATCCAGAACCAGTCCGGTTTCCGGATCACGAAGGAAGGCAAGGAGGTGCTTGACAGGAAAGTTCAGGCTTACTGCAAACACGTTGTAGAAGACCCAACAGTCGCAGCGGGGGATCACCGCCTGCTGCAGTGGTTTAACTAGCAGTAGTACATCGCATGGCAGAGGGGCGCAGTCTGGCCTTTCTGCCATGCAGTCAAAAACGGGGGACCGTTAACGCCAAATGAAACTGCCGACCAGAATCCTGCTTTCCGCTGCCATGTTCCTGATGTCGATCGGTGTCAGTGCCGGGGATACTAACATCGCAAATCACATCGCAACCGAAGTTATCCAGCCGGGCAAGGTGACGCGCGTTGCAACCGCGCTGAATCACATCACGATCATCGAGCTTCCAGAGCCCGTTGTTTCCTACTCGATCGGTAGTGATTCGATCCGCGTCGAGTACCATGACAACCGCGTCCTCATTAAGCCGACCAAGCCGAACGTCTCCACCAACCTCTTCGTGTGGACTGCAACCAGTCATTCCGTCTATGAAATTCTTCCGGCAGGCGAACCAACTGCAATGTCGTACGTACTCGATCGGGTGTTTCCAGTGCAGCCACCTCCGCCAGAGCCCTCTCGGGAGGAGGTGGAGAAGCAGACCGACATTATGTACTCGAGTGCCTTGGCGAATTTTCGCCCCATTCGGAGCAGCAAGTTGCCGCACGGTCTTCGCTTCTGGTATCGCCATTCAGGAGAAGACCGCTGCGACGACTGTGTGCAGCTGCGCGTGACGCGCGTTACCGAGGACTCCGGCAGCTATTATGTCTCCGTGGTGGCCGAGAATAAGGCCGCCCACCCCTACCGCCTGCACGAGGCCGCCGTTACGGCATTGCGCCCGTCCTTCTCGGAAAACATTCCCGCCCACTATATGAACCAGCAGATCTCCGTTGACGCGATGCGCGAAATTGGCAGATTTGCTCCTGAGCCGCTCCGTACGCACGGATCAACATTGAATGCGCCGCGCGATCTGAAGGCCGGCGAACGTGCCGAGTGGATCGTTGGCTTTGCGAAGCCGGGGCGTATCCCGGCGGTCTACCAGTTCAGTCTTCCGGACGACGAGCAGCACCCTGTCACCGCCACCGTTGTGTTCTAACTTCACGGCAGTTTCACAGTCGGCCTGAGAAAGAGGGCCAACTATTTTTGACCAAAAATAGAAAGGAAGTGCGATGGAAGCCCAAGGTAAACCCAAAGAAATGCCATTGAAAACCATAACGTCAGAGGAAGGTGTCGTGTACGCCAGAGAGGCGTTCAAGAGAGGGCAGGTTCGTGACTTTTCAGCGTCCCTGCGCGGCCTCATCACTGACCCCGTCCAGCAACACTCATACAAGCCTGATGCCAACCCCGACGATCCCGGGCGCCGCCGCTTGCACCCGATCCTGGTTTCGGGGCTGCTCTGCTTTGGCTTGATGTTTGTCATCTTTCTCTACTTCACGTATTGGCAGTAGCCCGGTAGCGGCTATGCCGACGCAATCACCAGCGAGGTCTTTCAATTGAAGAGGCGGTCATGAGGTTCGCATTCAACGAGTACGGTGCAATACCCAGGAATTGGAGACTGATTAATGGATGAAAATAAGATGACGCAACAGGAGGAAATTCGCGAGCGCGAAGCGATGGTCGTGCTCTTCGTTCTGGGGGCGGCCATTGTTGCCGCGGTCCTTTGGGTCGCGCACAGCCGCCTCTTTCTGACGACCGCGCAGCTCATCGAGCTGCCGGCCTTGCCCCTTCCCTCCGTCGCTTTTGCAATATCGGTGCTCGGCTACTTTGCAACCCGCCGGTTGCGCCGCGAAGAGCAGTGGCCGCGGACCTTTCCAGCGATTGCACCCAGGGCGGACCGCAAACATCTCGCCAAGGCGGCCGCCAAGGACGCTGTCCTGGTTGGATACCGGACGAACGGCTCGCCGTTTTATTGGGCAAACCACCTTCGCTCGATGCAAGCCATCTGCTTCGGCCAGTCCGGAGCGGGAAAGTCAACGCTGCTGGAGTCCCTTACCCAACAGGACATCGCTCGCGGCCACCCAATTATTATCATGGACGGCAAAGGCGAACAGGAGCTGCTCCAACGACTCTTGCCGGCCATACACGCGGCTGGTAGAACGCACCAGCTTCGCCTGATCGATCCCCAGCATTCCGAATTTTCCGCTCTCTACAACCCTCTTTGGGCCCCTCCTGGGGCGAGCCCGGAAGATCAGGTGTCGTTTATCTTCGATTCCTTCCAGATGAACACCAACGAGTTCTTCGATTCTCACCAGCGCGTTTATCTCGAAAACCTCGTCCGCATCCTGCACTACTCCGGCCGCCGCTTTAACTTTCACGACATTCTCGTCATGGCCTACGATGTCTCCGAGCTGAAGAGCCGGGTGCAGGCCGCGATGGCCAACATGGACCGGCTTGCGGCTTCTCCGGAGGAGCGGCGTGCGTTGAGCATGAGTGTCCACAACCTTGCCGCAACTTTCGACGACAATGAGCGCGTCCCAAAGATTCAGGGGCTGATCAACCACCTGATGACCTTCATGACGAAGGAAATGGCGCACATCACCGGAGCCTACGACAACGTTGTCACCCTGGATGAGGTGATCGACAAGCGGCTGATCTTCTACCTCTGCCTCAACACAAATATCAACAAAACGGCCGTCAAATCCCTCGGCCGTATACTGCTTCAGAACCTGCAACTGATGATCGGGCGGCGCTACTCCAAGTCCAGTTGCGGCACCGGGCATCCATTTGTCAGCGTCATCATGGATGAGTTCGCGCCCTTCGCGTACGAAGATTTTGCCCAGATTATCAACCAGGCGCGCGGGACCAATGTCGCCTTCCTCTTCGCTCTGCAGAACCAGTCGCAGTTGCTCCAGGTGGGCGAGGCCTTTCGGAGCGATCTGTCGTCCTCGCCGAATACAACCTTCATGCTGCGCGCCAAGGATGACCCGACGGCCAAGATGTTCCTCGACGCGTCTTCCCGTGTAAAGCAGATGAGGAGGTCGGTGCAGTTTGCCACCAAAGGCCTCTTTGCTCCCACCTACGAGGAACAGGCAGCAGGTACGCAGACCGAAGTTTACGACTCAGCAGCCAAAGATGAGCACTTAAAGCGCATGCCAACCGGGCAGATGGAGGCGCTCGTGACCGACCACCGGCGCGGCGCGATTCTCGAACACCTGCATGTCCGCCAGGGAGTCCAGAGCCTGCTTAGAGAGAGCCCGGCGGCGGCGTTCTATCCACCTCTAACCGTACGCCGGAGGCAGTCGCAGGGCCTTCATTTGAAGTTCTCCGCGATGCCATCGCAGCTTACCGAAACCCGCACCAAACGACGCAATTCGTCCCGAGGAGGACTCCGATGAAACAGGCTTTGATGTTCGTTGCACTTTTCTTAGCAGCACATTCCGCGCTGGGACAAACCACCACTGCCCCGGCGGCGGCCGATACCAACACCCAGCAGCAGGTCGAGTATCAACCTGTTTACCAGCAGCCGCATGACGCTCCTCCGATCCCTCTGCCGCCTCCCACGCCGCCGCCCGCAGCTGCTCAAGGGCGGACGGACAGGGCTTCCGGCTCGGAGCGATGGCGATACGATCCCGCCGCCAGACGGGGAGATGGGGAGCAAAGGCCCTCCAATGAGTCCGGTATCGAGCGCGCGCTAAAGGGGATCAATCCGTGCAACGTCCCCTATGGGGGGCTGCTCGCCGAATGGCGTATTGCGGTGGTGCAGGAGACGATTGAAAACATCTATTTCTGGGGCCTGCTCTTCCTTTGCGGCAGCTTGATGCTCGCGACATATTACATTGCGTGGCTTCTCCACGAGCGGGAGGACCGGTTACAGATTACCGGTGGAATCATTGCACAGCTCTGGAATGCCCACATGTTTGCGCGCGACAAGGCGCTTGAAGCGATCGAGGCACACAACAAACTGGTCAAAGAGATCGACGCCGAAGACGACGCCGGGGAGGAGCAATCGGCTCAACCATCGGCAACTTCAGCCTTAGGTATAGCGGAGTCCATCACGCCGAATGCGCCGGTGGCTTCCGCACGGCCGGCCACAAACACTCGCGATGACTCGGCGCGTGCATGGGCCGAATCGGTATTTGAAGAGCCACAAAAGAGTTCCAATCTCGTCTCTAAAGAGGTCAACAATTCCAACGTGCGCGCGGACCAGGATAACGCACATGATGCCGTCCCGCTGTCGTTAAGAGCCGCTCGCTGGCAGGAAACGCGACAGGAGCAACCGCCAGCGGAGGCGTCCATTCTCGAGGCTGCCGCGGAAGCTGAGGATACTCGCGAGGCCCTTCCTGAGTCGGAGAAAGATACTGAACCATCCGATGCTGAAGACGTTGACGCGATCAAACTCGCTCTCCAGAAGGCCATGGAAGCTCTCGCGGCCAAGGATGCGCAGATTGCAACGAAGGATACGCAGCTACGAGCTAAGGACGACAAGATCACCAGTCAGCGGCAGCTTGTAAGCGATCTGAATAACAAATTGAAAGCCAACGGCGCAACCGGGCGCGGTGCCAGATGACCGCCGCGCTTGGATTGTCGCAGAGAAAACTGACCGTGAAATGGGCTGGTTGTGGGGCGCTCTGGTGGCGAAGACCAGGCGTCACGCTCGCAGATACAGCGCTGATGAATACGACCGGCTTTATCCATGGATCGCGCGAAGCGCGGTGCTGGTGTACCCCGGAGACCAGCGGATTCGTTCGTATCAATTGCACCCGGTCCCGCCCAATCACGCGATACGAAGAGGAGGTTGGCGGGGTTTATCTCTCAGACGGAGTCGTGCGAGCGGGTGCAGAGAACCGGCTTCTTCTTCACCCGCGAGTCAGCAATCGCCTTCCGGTCGACTGCTATCTTGTCGCACTCGATCACAATATCCATGGTTCGGTCAGGCAACGATCCTGTGCCTTCTCCGGGCGAGTACAGATCGTTTCAGTCAGCGAACGTAAAGGCGCTCAGCAAGTTTTGGTTCTCATGTGGCCGGGCAGCACGGTCACAACTACCCTCGGAAGATTGGAGTTGACATGGATACTGGAACACCAGAAACCGCTGAACTGGTAACATCGGCGCCGCCTAAACGCAAACGAAGATCCCCCAGAGTTAGCAAGGTAACATTCGAAGCGGACGGGGATGGACGCCTTCTCTCGTTGATTCGAAACGCAACCTTTATCTCGCACAAACAGTTGCTTGGGCTCGCATTGTGTTTGGGAATCAAGTCCTCAAAAGACGCTATCCGGAAGCGCATCCGTCGCTACTTGGAAAACGGTCTGATACGTCTGGTCCCGGCTATGCCACAATACGTAAGTGCGGTTTACCAGATCACGCGGGAGGGATTGAGCGCGCTGGAATCACTCGGGGCCGGTATCAGTTCTATCTCATCTGAGACCGAAACTCTTCCATCGGCGTTGCAGGCGCCACACTTTTTAGACATCAACGAGGTGCGGCTTGCCTTCTCCAAGGGATCCAATTCTTAGTCGCGGCGATTGGCTCACGGACCCTGAGATTAAGGCGCGGAATACAACGCCTGGGGTCATACCATATGCCAAAGACTACGACGCAATCCTGAAGCTCACGGATAGGTCCGGCCAGGAGTTTCTCATCGGACTGGAGTACGAGCGAACGTACAAAGATGCCCATAGGTACGACGAGATTGCTCAGAGGATTGAAACCGAAAGGCAGCTCTGCTGTGTGTTGTATATCGCAGGATCGATTGATTTGGTCGCACGGCTTATTGATTCCATTTGTTGTCCACGCTTCCCACTGTGCGTCACCACTGCTGGTGTACTCAAGCAACAATGTCTGGACTCGAATATCGGTTTCATGGCCGGAGGAAGCCGCCGAAGAAGCACACTTCGGCAGTACCTTGCTTCATTGAAACACCCAATCTAACAGGCTTACTTGTTGTCTTTGTGACTGCGCAAGGCGAGGCTTCGATTAAGCCTCGCCTATGTTTTCGTATCCACTTAGAATCGCAGTAAACGGAGCCAAAGAGCGGTTCTTTGTGAGTGATTTATATAAAGTGAAAATTTCATTGCGACCCTGATCGCTCCCGAGTTTTCGCTCATGTGCCTTTGATGTCCTCTTTATCGCCGCCGCTCCTCATTCTCATCGCGCCTGTTCGGTCTTCGTGCGCGCTCATCGGGCTAGAACGGTCGTTTCCGGGCTTGCAACTTTCCCCCTCTCAACAGCTTGCCGCCAACTACCATCTTTTTTGCTCTTGTTTTTCGGTTTTTCGCCATGTTGGTGTTTTTGGTGCTTTTGGTGGCGCGGTGGGGTTTGTGTCGCTTGTCGCCTCTGTTTGTTGCCCCCGCGCGCCTCGGTTCTCTGCCGTTTGTTGTGCGCGTTGTGCGGTTGCGTTGTGGTGTGGGCTTTGTGTTTTGCTGCGTTGTTTCTGGCGCTTGCGTGCTTTCGGCGGTCTCGTGTCCTGTGCGTCGGGCGTCTCTGTCTTTGGTTCTGTTGTGCCGGGTGCCTCCTGCGGCGGAGTTTGGTGCGTGTCCCGGCGCGCGTCGGTGCGCTTCGCCCGTGGCTTTGGTGGTTGGTTTGTGCTCTGCGTTTGCGTCTTCTGTCTGGTCGCTTCTGCCGTGTGTTTCCTGTCGCTTCGTGTTCGGTCTCTGGCGCTTTGCGTGCTCGTTGCGGTGCGTTCCGCCGGTAGGCTCCGTTTGCTCCGGTGTGTCTTTGCCGTTGTCTGCCGGTTGGGTTGCGTGGCGGTTTGAGCGTCCTTGTCCCGGCCTCTTGTCTTCCGTCTGTCGGGCGTGGAGCGGTGTTGCGGTAGCTTTTGTGTCGTAGCCTGGCGACCTCGCTGGGAATCTTTGGGGCGGCCCTAGTGCTTCGGCGTGTTCCGTTTCCACCCTCTCTCTTCATCCGTTTTGCTGGCGGGGGCTGGCGCGGCGGACGGAGCTTGTCGTCCCTTTTGCGTTGCGCTCTGGCGTCGTTAACTCCTCCTTTTGCTGTCACTTGTGCTCGACTGTTGCATACCGCAGCGGCGCCAATCAGTCACCACCTCGAGCGACGTGGTCGTCACGATAGCCGCCGCCTGCTCGGCCAACTTAAAGTCTCTTGTAAACCTTTCCCCGGTCCAGGAACTCGTCTGTAGGTCTCTCGCGAGTTACTCTCGGCCGCCGTTTTCTCACTCTTTGCACCAGTACTTCTCATTTACACGCAGGAAGGAGTTGGATTATGAATACCACAGCAGAGAACCTAACCGCCCCGAACATACACATTCGGGTTGATGCCGTTCGCTACTACCTTGACCGTCGCACGCTGGAAGCGCACTTGACTTCACTGCTCGATGCTGCACATTTCGAACAGGCACGGGGCGTGCTCGCAGGTGCGCCAGTTTATGCGGTTCTAAGCCGGCAGGCTGCCGAGCAGGTACGTAATCATTGCAGACACTGGCAGCTCGACCCACAGAGAGTTGAGGCGGAGATGCCGTCCATCGTCGAACTGCGCCGCCTCACAGTGCGAGCAGTTTCAGCGGGCACAGCTCACGGCGGGGGGTGGCTGCTCACGATCGGATTGGCTGTCCTCGCAATCTCGGTTGCGCTGACTGGCGACTGAGCGGCGGCGGGCGTGGCGAGTTTGAAATGCCACCTCGGTCGCGCAGTCCTTGACGATCTGCCTGACCCTTTAACAGCTAACGAAACTCATCGCTCCAGCCGATGAAGTGCTGGACTTCACCATTCTCGTTCTCCAATCGCGCACATCCTAGCCCACACGCGTCGGCGGCAGCCCCAGAACTGGCTGCTCGCCGACGCGCAGCATCCGGGAGGCTTTCATGATCACCCAATTCAAAGGGAAGTACGACTTCCTCGATCCCGCGTACTACTGCCTGGCGGAGTACGACGGTGTCATTTACAACTCGGCAGAGGCGGCATTTCTGGCCTCGCAGTACGATGCTCCCTACTTTCGGTCAATGTTTCGTGATTCAGCGCTTCCTATTTGGCGGGCTCGCGAACTGGCCAGGAGACTCCAGAAGCGCCACGATTGGACACCAGAGCTCTCACTTGAACTCATGCGGCAGATCACTCTCGACAAATTCTCCCGCTCCCTGAATCTCCGCTCACGGCTTCTGGCTACGCACCACGAGGGGATCGTAGCGGAAAACAATTGGCACGAACAATTCTGGGGACGTTGCATCTGCAACATTCGACCGGGTAAATACGGGCGGAAAGATACCTGCCTTGTGCCGGGCAGCAACCACCTTGGAAGGATTCTAATGTCTGTACGAGACCAACTCGCAGTGGAAGTACAAGCGGCTTAGAACACCTAGGGGGAAACAGCCCGCTGAGAGCAACGAGCACAGCCCTATCCACAAATTCCAGCTAATTGCTTTGGCAATGGTGTTCTCCGCACCATTGCCTGCTAGCGGGAGTTTTGGTTGCGACGGGCTCACGCTGGAACTCACCGTACATCGCAGTCACGGACAATCTTATTTCACTTGGACGACAGTCCACTTCCCAACGACCGTGACTATCCGACGCCGACCATTGCCCGACGAACACCAAATCCGATCACAAAATCCCCCACACCCATACGTCACGGAAAGAATTGCGTGATGTGGGTTACATTTGGGTTTCTTGTCCCTACGGCGTTTTCCGATACTAATCCGACGGATGAAGGGATGGTCTCCGGATTGCTGACTTCACTTGCGCCAAACCAGCGCGAACGCCACGCTAGGGATTTAGGTAGAGTTAATGATTGGTTCAGTTGAGGCGACCCCGTGCGTGCTTTGCTTGGAGCACGTTCCAAGTCCACGCGGAAAATCCTGGATTGCGGTGATGCCCTGCTCCAAACCATCTAGCCGACGCAGCGCAGCTGTGACCGCAGGAGTTCCCTCTTCCTGTGCCTTCCGGGCACGCACCAGGGCTTGTTCGGCGATGCGGCTTACCTCATGGAGCAGCTTACGAATATCGGCTTCGAGCCGATTGCGGCTTTCCTCAATCCGATTGAGTACGTCGTTCTGCACCCGTGAGCTGTTGACTTCAAACAACCAACCTAGAAACCATCTAGCGTCGTTGTCGATATAACGGCGAAGTCCGATGAGGCCAAGACACACGTCTCCAAGACGACGCAGCGGAGAAGAAGGCTGCGCAATCTCAATAAACTCTCGAAAGCGAAATTCGGAGCGGACTCGAAATCCTGCTTCCGGATCGAGGGCGTGAAGCATGCGCCCCAGCTCAGGGACTCCGGCCTCTGCCAGTTTCATCAGGAACTCATTGCCCATCTCGGCAAAGCGCCGGCCAACCATCCGGTACTGCCTTTCGCCTTCTTCCTGCTCGGTCTTCAACCAGGGAACAACGTCCCGGCGTACGATTGTCTGCGCCTCGCGCATGACAGAGCGACGGTGCGCGGAGCCGAGCCTGCGAGGAGCGGAGCGTAGAAAGCTCTCAAACTCCTCGGAGGCTTTTGGCGTCACTGCGGCGAGAAACGCCTTACGGCGGTCCAGAAAGAAATCGGAGAGCCGATGCTGTTCTCCCATGAGCAGGTAGCCCAGATCTCGCATGGATCGCTCGGCTTCCGCGAGGGTCTGCTTCATCGCCGTAATGCGCTGCTCGGACTGTTCGACTGGACGCAGAAGCGCATCGCGATCTTCACCCACGACGGCCAACAACTCCTCGCTGAAGCGCTGAATGCCACGCTCGCCGGCGGCCTGGATGAGTTCGCGCCCGGAGTCCTGGACCAGGTGTTCGAGCGTGTGTACCAGCTTTCCCCAATCTCGCTCGGGACCGCGATTTTCAAGCTGCTCCGTGGCGCTCACTTCAAACACCAGTTCGGAAGGACGTTGCAACCTTTTCTGCAGCAAGCGCCTTGTGAATGCAACGGCCGCGGCCCTCTCGGCCTCCATGGCTTTATCTGCCTTGTTGAGAACAACGATGAGATGGCTGACATGTCTGGCGACAGATTCAACCAGCGCAAGTTCTTCGCCGGCCAGCGGAGGGTCAAAACCGGTCACTATAAGCGCTGCATCTATGTGCGGAATGAAAGCCTGCGTAGTCGCAGTGTTGCCGGAGAATACCGATCCGAGGCCGGGGGTGTCCACAAGGCACATGCCGTTTGCCAGGAGTGAACTCGGAACAAACACCTCGGCGCCCGCGATTGCTTTGACGTTCTCCGGGTTGTGCTCTTCGGAGACATATTGTTCCAACTCGTGCAAGGCAATTTCCTGCCACCTACCATCGGTAGACCGAATCCTTGCGCTCTTTGTGCTGCCGTATCTAATGACGGTCGCCACGGCAGTGACGGGGACAAAGCCCGTCGGCAAAATCGATTCGCCAATCAACGCGCCGATAAGCGTGGACTTGCCGCGCTTGAACTGGCCGACACACGCAACGAAGAAACGGCCTTCAGTGAGGCGCGCAGCCAAGTCGCTTGCCTCGTTGGCGACGTGTTCACTGCCAAGCTCCGTTGCCAAAGTGGCTAGTTGCAGCAGTCGGCTTGCGCCGTCGCCGCCCGCTAGTCCGAGTTGTGGCTCATCTAACACGTGAATCTCCAAGCGGCAATCACGGTGTTCAAGGCTCAGACGGCGTTTGCCTCTGCCCACTCCATCAGGAAATCTATGTAAAGCGGCGACCATTTGATGTGATCGTCACTGCGATATTTCGACTGTTTGGCCATGGCGATCATGCGCAAGATGGCACCAGGATTTCCTTCGCTGGACTTGATCATGATGTCGAGAACGCTGTTTAGATTCTCTGCCGCCAACTGCTGTTGCGAGCAGACCTCGAGTGCAAATGCCTTCGCTGTATCGGAATCGAAGTTCTTGATTGCCAATCTTTCGCTTCGATCCGGAAGCAGCGGCGACACATATCCCGCATCTTCCATGTGCACGGACCGAGCCACCGCAACGACCGGCGTCGAGCACGAAACCATGACCTCCCCGATCATTGCCCCCAGGGCCGGGGAGGGACGGTTCAAGTGGTCGAGTGCGATCAGATAATTTCCTGTGCGCAGTGCATTCGACACGATACCCTTCAGCGAGACGGAAGACTTTTCGAGAAGGGCATCTACCCGTCCTTTGCAGATTCGCAGCACGGTTGCATCCTGCCTTGCTGCGAGCAGCTCGGCAAGACAGCGAAAGACGACTTGTGGACTCGACGAAGCAGGACAATAGAGAACTTGGCCGAACTCGGGTATCACCTGCTGCAGCAGGAGCGTCTTGCCCACGCCGGATGGCCCATGCACAAGCGTAGACCGCCCACTTGCTAATCGCTTCCGCAGCGATTCCAATTCGTCCATCCTGTTGAAAATCTGCACGATCACCCCGCCTATTACTTTGCGCGCTCGCCATCTTGATGAACGTACTTAATGACTTCAACATCCGACATGGCAATTAGCCCTTGGGAGATCATTGAGTCCAAGACCGGTATCAGCTTCTGAATCTTTTCTTCCGTGTCGATCACCTGCACCAGAATTGGAAAATCCGTGGAAGCAAATCGGAATGCATGGGGGCGGTGAATCAGGGTACTGGCGCCATACCCTTCGATTCCCCGGAAGACAGTCGCCCCTGCGATGTCCAATTCGCGGCATTTCTCGACGATTGCCTCATAAAGAGGACGACCTTCCCACCGATCGTCTTCACCGAAGTGGATGCGAAGCATCTTGGCCTGACCTAGGAGTTTCATTGGCGCTCCTCCTTGCGTCGCTCGGCCGTAGCGTAGTCGTGTGTGTACTTGATGATTTCGACATCCGACAGTGCAACCAGTCCCTGCTTCACCATCTGGTCGAGCACCGGAAAATAATCCCGAAGCTTCTCTTCGGTGTCTACGACGGAAAGCAGAATTGGCGCATCGTGGGAGAAACTCAGAGCGCTGTCCTTATGAATCCGGCGATTCGCTCCGTAGCCGAGAATGCCGCGATAGACCGTCACGCCTGCAATGTTGTTGGCCCGCAGGCTCTCCACCAGAGCCTCGTGCAGTGGCTTTCCGTTCCACTTGTCATTCTCGCCAATCAGGATGCGCATCATCTTGGCCTTGCCTTCGCGCTTGATTGCGGGCGGCTCCGCAGCATGTGTGTGCTTGACACTTTGGGGCGTCACAATCGACGTATCGTGGATCTCGAAGAATCCGCTGCCCACCATATCTGCGAGTTTCGGTAGGACTTCGTTGACCTTTTCGGCACTCTCAATGAACTCGACCTTGATGGGCATCTTGTCCGCAAGATCCACCAGCCGGCTTGTATGGAGCTTGTGGTCAGCCCCGAAACCGGCGATCCCGCGGGTTACAGTAGCGTCTGAAATTCCTCGGTAAAACAGAAAGTCCAGAATGGCTGCGTATACGGGAGCACCGTGGTAGCTTTCGCCCTCCATTACATAGACCGAAACTTTCTTAGCTGGTCCTGTTATAAGCAAGAGATCCTCCTATCTCGTAAGCCCGCGCTGTGCAACCAGGAATTCAGCAGCGCGTCCAAGAATTCCGCCACCGGCGTGCCCACCGCGTCGCGCCTGGGCGGCAAATGATTCTAATAACTCTTCGAGCTGCTGCCGATTGTTCTCGATCACCTTCGCGATGATCTGTGCATGTTCCTCGGAAAGCATGGGGAGAAGCGTCGCGCCGTGGAAGCGGCAAAGCGTGCCGTACTGTCCGACCCATTCGGCAAACTTGGCGCGCTGCATCTCCCAAGCGAACTCTCGCAGCCAGGCGATCTCGTGCTCATGAATCGACCAACAAAGATCGCAGTCAATGCGTTCTTTCCAAACTTCTCCGATACTTGCGTCGCGCAGCATCGCGAGAAAAATCTCGGCAACTGAAGCTGCGGGAGCGGATGCAGCGATGGCCCACGCGTGATAATTGCATACCCTGGAGGCCCAAGTCGGCTGGAGTCGCTCGATCAACTCATTCTGAAATGCCCGCACCAGGGAGCAAATGGGGCAAACTCTCTTTGCCAGTGCAGAAAGAACCGTGTTTCCTGTTGCCGTAAAAGATTCGCTTTTTTTCATCACAGCGCCCGCCCCGCTATAACACCAACCCACGCAGCAACGAAGCCAGCGATCACGCTCAAACTGACGTTCGCCAAGGCGATGAGTACCTGTCTATCCTGCACGGTTCGCAAGGTTTCATATTCAAACGTTGAGAAAGTCGTATAGGCGCCAATGAATCCAATCGGAATCAGGTATCTCCAGTTGGGACTTGCGTCGGTTCTCTGTGCCAAGACGGTCAAAATGAAGCCGATTAGAAAGCATCCAGATATGTTGATTACGAATGTCCCATACGGAAACCGGCTTCCCATCCGGTTTCCGATGTAGCTACCAAGCGCAAACCTGGCGATTGCACCGATGAATCCGCCTAATCCAACCATCCAGTACTTAATCAAAGCGTTCCGTTCTCCTATCGCCGATTACGACGTCCGCGCACAATGCTGGTCCGCATAACCTCTGAATCCTCTTCTGGCTGTGATTGAGCAGGAGCACTACTCTGCAAGACGTAGCGGTGCAACTCCTGAACAATCGACTGAAGGTCCTGCATGACACCGTTCAGATCGGAGGCACCAGCCTCCGAGACCGGGCCATATCCGCGCATCCTACCGGGGCTGAGTTCTTCAATTGCGATCTCGATGAACGTGAGCGAGATGTGGATTGCGTGCGACGCCTTGATCCGCGGTTCTTCCACCTCAATCGTCTGACCTGCCAGAACACAAAGAAGCTGTGCCCGAAAGCGAGCCAGGTACTCTTCAATCGTTTTCTGCTGAATCGGAGCGATGTCGTTGATGTACTTCGGAAACACGGAATTGGTGCGAGCCGGGTGCAGCGCCGCTTCGATGTCTTTCACCAGGCCATCCATGTGCTTGCATGCGTTTCGCAGGCTTCGTTGCTGTGAATCGCTCAGTGAGGAGATTGCGTGACTCTTCGGATCTGCACTCATTCCGATTCTCCGCGTTGCGCAACCACGCGCTGCCGGGGCAGGAGAAAGCGCCGGAGCGGGGGAACGTCGCGCTCGACGCAGAAGAAGAGCAGGCGGGTTTCGAGTTCTCCTTTAGAAAGTGAGCCGAGTCCGCCAATCAGACGCTCGACCTCAGTCTTGGAGGGATTTCGGAACTCCGCCGTCTTCTCGTTAACAGCCCACATCGCTGCTTACCTCGTGACTGGCTGGTCCCACTTCGCATACGCAGAGTGACCAGCGTATTTCGCCTTGCTGCCGAGTTCCTGTTCGATCTCCAGCAGCCGGTTGTATTTTGCAATGCGTTCGCCGCGTGAAACCGATCCGGTTTTGAGCTGGCCGAGGCCCAGCGCCACGGTGAAGTCGGCGATTGTAGTGTCGTCGGTTTCGCCGGAGCGGTGAGAAACAACGCAAGTGTAATCATTCTTTCGGGCAAGCTCGACACAGCGCAGGGTTTCGGTGATGGTGCCTATCTGGTTTAGCTTGATAAGGACTGAGTTGGCGATGCCTTCGCGAATTCCCCGCGCGAGGATCTCGGGATTCGTCACAAAGATGTCATCGCCGACGAGCTGTACGTTCTTTCCGGCCTGTTTGGTCAGCTCCCGCCATCCATCCCAGTCATCCTCGGCAAGCCCGTCTTCCAGCGAATAAATCTCCGGGTATTTCTTGAACCACTCCATCCAGAGCGCCACCATCTCCGTTGGACCAAGTCGCGACTTGTCAGACTTGCCGAATACATACTGGCCGTCAATAAAGAACTCGCTGGCGGCCGGGTCCAGATTGATCGCAATGTCGTGACCGATCTTGTAGCCCGCTTTCTCTACAGCAAAGTCGAGCAACTCCATGGCTTCTTCGTTCGAGCGCAACTGTGGAGCGAAGCCGCCTTCGTCGCCGACGCTGGTCGCGTAGCCTTTTCGCTGCAGCAGTCCTTTCAGGGCGTGGAATGTCTCCGAGGCTGCGCGCAGCGCCTCCGCGAAGCTCGGTGCCCCAACCGGAACGATCATGAACTCCTGGAAATCGACATTGTTGTCCGCGTGCTTGCCGCCGTTGAGAACGTTCAGCTGCGGCACGGGAATGATGTACTCAGATTGATCCGAGAAGTAACGATAGAGCGGGATGCCGCGCTCGTTGGCAACTGCTTTGGCGGCGGCAATCGAGACGCCAAGAATGGCGTTGGCGCCGAGACGTTCCTTGTTCGGCGTTCCGTCGAGCTTGATCATCTTTTCGTCAAGCCCGGCCTGGTCAGCAGCGTCGAATCCGATGACGGCAGGCTGAATAACATTCAATACGTTCGACAAAGCCTTAAGAACGCCCTTGCCCCCGTAGCGCTTCTCATCGCCATCACGCAGTTCGACGGCTTCGCGTTTGCCGGTGGAAGCACCGGAGGGAACTTTCGCCGTTCCAGTCTTCCCGCTCTCCAGCGTCAGGGTAACCTGCACGGTGGGGTTTCCTCGGGAGTCCAGAATCTCCAGTGCCTGTAGCTTCTTGATGCTCGTCATAAATGCCCTCTTTCTTTATCGTTCTTCTTTATCCTGATTACACAGATCCAGTGCGCAGTACGGTTGCAAGGTCTCGTTTGATATTCGGCGGTACCGGCATGTGTTCAATACGCTGCACCGCCCGTTCCACCGGATAGGCAAAGTGCTTCAAGTGAAACTTTCCGTTTTCCCATACGGCATAGCAGGCATCCGATTTGCCAGTCTTCGGTTGGCCAAGGCTGCCGGGGTTCACAACCGTTTTGCCGCCAATCTTCCTGATAAACGGTGTATGAGTGTGCCCTACCAACAGGAAGTCGGCGTCAATCTGTTCAATCTCTTTCGGCCAGATGTCCGAATTCTCGGGGCAGTATCCATAGAGCGGATTGGAAGGAATTGCATGGCAGAGGAAGAACTTACGATCATCGTGTTCGATCGCTCTCGTCAAAGGAAGTTCGCGCAAGAAGGCCGTTGCATCGCTGTCAAGGTTTGCCTTTGAATACTGCATCGTCGAATCCGCCATGTCCGCGTAGCGCGGGGTGCAGCGTGGGTCAACGTCGAATCCCACCGCGTGGTCATGGTTACCGCGAATGACAATTTTGCTGTGCGAGCGAACGAAGCCTACCACTTCTGCCGGCATCGGACCGTAATTCACCAGGTCCCCAAGCACCCAAAGCTCATCGCCAAGTTCTGGCAAAGCAGAGAGTGCGTCAAAGTTGCTGTGCAAGTCGGAGATGACGACAATCTTCATAGCTCTTGCCTCATTTCATGACCATCACCGGGCAGTGCGCGTACCGGATCACCTTCTCGGAGACTGACCCAAGAATCCACTTTTCGAACAAAGAATTTCCTCTCCGCCCCACGATGATCAGCTCGGCGTGATTGATCTCCGCTTGGTGAATCAAGTGCTCTGCCGGATGCCCAACCTCGATCATGGTTTCGAGGTGAACTTCAGCTGACTTGGCGCGTTCCCGCACCTTGCTAAAACCTTCCTCAAAGTGTTCCTTTGCGTTATCGAGCACCGCGTCCACTTCAACCATCGTCGCGGGCTCGGGAGGTCGCGCGACCGCCAGGACCAGGATCTCCGCGTCGGTGCACCGCGCGAGACTGATTGCCACATCCACAGCTCTTTCCGAAGCCGCCGACCCGTCGTAGCCGACTAGAATCTTTCGGAAGTATGGGTTATGCCGTCTGCCGTCCATGCAGTATTCTCCTAATCCGCTTCAACCTGCACATCGGAGGTTCTTTGTGCAACCGCTTGCGCCTCCGCTTCCTTCTTGTGCCCCAGCAAATGTCGTGGCATGAAAAACGCATTGGCAATTACGGTAGGGACCACAGCACTGCCAATGACCGTTGCCACTAGATGCGAGTATTGCGCCTCGGTGATGATGTTATGGTTCAGCCCAAACAAGGCAGAGATTGTGCCGAACGTCAGCCCGGTGGACATCATCAGTGTGTAGTACAGGCCTTCTTCGCGCTGGTACTTGAACGCCCTCACCGTCGGCAGAAGACCAATCACCTTGGACAACATCTTGGCAAAGAACAGAGCGACAAAGATCAACGGCGCCGCAATTAAAGCTGGGACCGAAACAAATGAGCCTGCGCGAATGAAATAGAAAGGAGTCAACAGTCCAAAGGTGAGCGTTCGAAGTCGCCGAATTAGGGAGTGGTCCTTGCCGACGGTTCCGGCGAGCACCATGCCGATCATGTATGCAGGCAGGACGGCTTCACTGCCCGCCCAAACCGCAAGTCCCCCCATCGCGAACAGGAGGAACAAGAGGTACTTCGCTTCCAGCTCTGACACCCGGCCACCATAGCGGCGGAAAAACCTTGGGGTGAGGAAGGGCAGCACCGCAAAGACAACGACGGAGACGACCACGAACACAAGTGTCCGGTATGTGAATGGAGAGAAGATCAGGCCGAGAGCAATCACCGTGGCGAGATCGTTGACGAAGCATGCTGCGAGGATGGCTTTTCCAAAATCAGTCGTGTTAAACCCGAGTTCGAGCATCACTGCGTAGACGACGGCCACCGACGTTGTGCTGAGAGCGACACCTGCAAGCCAACTCGCGCGCACGCTCCAATGCAAAACAAAATGCGCAACCGCCGTGCAGCCAAGGAAAGGCCCAATAAACCCAACCAGCCCGACGACCAGCGCTTCCTTCCATTTCGTTCGGAAGATCGTAGGATCGAGTTCAGCACCGGCCAGAAACGTGAGGACAATTGCACCCGTACCTGCCAGGAAGCCGATCCAGTTGGTTTTTGCGCCCAAGCCGCCATGGATTCCGATGAATGCGCCGATGATGAGTTGCGCAACCGTGCCGACGACGATCTCGGACAATGCAGTCGAAATTTTGAACCAGATAGCCAGCAAAGTGGCTACCAGAGCCAGACCCACCCAAAGAGCAGCAAGTACCCACACGTTCTCCATAGAACGCGACTCCTTTAATTTTTGGTGGATCGGTGCCGGGGCAAGACTCCGCGACAAGGATCCTTGTCAGGAGTCATCAGCCATCCCGGCTATAGGTGGGATAGCGGTTAAGGGCGAACTCCTTCGCCCGATGCAGAATTATTACTCCAAGATGCGACGACCTGTCAAGTAAGTTGCTAACGGCGTTCGCTGCCTGATTCCACTTCGGGGCGGCGGCAGGAGCATACACATGTCTGCTCCTGCCGCTCACGCCCGGATTGGGAGATGAGACGCAATCCCTGATTGCTCAGGCTCAGGCGTTCTGTTCCATGGCTTCTTCTTCGTCCTCTTCAGCATCAACGTGCTCCACTTCAATCTCCGTGTCGCCATCGATGCCGCGAAAATACTCAACCGAATGTGCGTGCTTCTCAATCGATTCCTCAACTTCTGCCAGGAAGAGATTGGAAATGTGAACGCCATCCACAAGTACGAGAGTGGTGTTTTTCAAGTGTGTAGCCTGCTCACGGATAAACTGCTCCAGAAGACGCTTCGGAGCAAGAAGTTCCACGCACACGGGCAGCGTATCTACTGGAATCTCCTGGTGGTCATAGCTGATCTTGCTCGCATCGCGCGTATAGCCAATCTGAGAAAGGTTGACCGCCGCATGGACGATGCCAGTCTGCATCGCTGCCTGCACCAGATAAGTGGACAGAGGTTTCTCAACCAGCCGCTGCCACCAGCGCTGACTTTTCTTGAAATCGCCACGGCGAAGATAAATACGGAGTGCCGATATTGAACTGAAATGTTTTTCCACTACTTCCCCTTTTCGTTGTTCGTGATGCGTTGCGGCCCAGCTTTAAACTCCAGCCTTAAACTCATAACCCCGCTTCGTCAGTTCCAGTTCATCGACGCGTGTGCGCGCACGCAGCACATCGCTCGCCGACAACATGCCAATTAGACGATCTGTCTCTGGCTCGACGACAGGCAGGTAGTCATGGGCACCTTGCGCCAGTTCCTGCTCGACGACTCTCATCGAGTGATGGGCGCACACTGTCCTCGCTCGTCTGTCCATAATTTCCAACACCTGCATGGTTGCCCACCGCTCCCGCGGAACAAGCCGTAGGGACTTCATCGCCACCAGGCCCAGATAGGTACCCTCGCGCGTTACCACCGGGAGTTCATCAAACATGTGCTCCATGATGGCCCTATCATGGAATCGCGCCAGCGTTTCATGGGGCGAAGCAACGACGATTCGGCTGGTCAGCCATTCCCGGCATGGCATCGTCGAAAGCTTTCCCTCATCGGTAGTGCGATGTGCCCGCTGGGACTCTGAGTTGGAAATTCCGGCCGCAACCAGAAAAGCCATCGAGGACGCAATCAGACCAGGAACAGCCAGAGCGGGGCTGCCCGTAGCCTCGGCGACGAAGACCGCGGCAAAGAGCAGACTGTTGTAGCTGGCTCCGGTAAAGGCTGCGATGCCAATCAATGTGAAGAGCCCTGGCTGGCTCGGGTGGAACATGGCGTCGCACGCCGCACCTAAGGCCGCGCCCATCGTCGCCGAGGGCACAAATAAACCGCCAACGCCGCCCATGCCGAAGGTGATCACGGTTGCCAGAAGCTTTACGACGAAAAGGAACAGACAAGCCCAAAGTAAATACTTGCCGTTTAACAGCGCGTTTGCAATCGGGAGCCCGGCCTGTAGAGTCCCCGGAACATGCACCACATGCAATGTGAGGAATGCGAGCAGGCTGAGGAGCACACCGCCGACGAAATTCTTGGCTATGCGAGGTACGGTTGAGTGGTTATAGCGCTTTTTCGTTTTGGCGAGAAGCCCCAGAAAGAGGTGGGAAGCCAATCCGCCCAAAAGGCCAACCGGTAAACACAGCAGCAGATCGCGGACATGGATGTGGTAGACGAAGCTAATGGGAAAGTACGGCGTGGCGGGCCGCAGAAAGCTGAACGTGGCGTAACTGGTTGCCGAAGCCACAAGCCCTGGAATGAGCGCATCCTGAGCCAGATCGTGCTTGTAGGGCGATTCAATCCCCATGATGGCTCCGGTAAGAGGAGCGCGAAAGATGGCAGCAATACCGGCGGCGGCACCAACCATGAGTGTGGTTTCTGCCTTGCCATGCAGGAAGCGCAGGCGCGGATTCTTGTTAATCTTGCCTTGCAGGTAGGAAGTAATGGTGCCGCCGAGCCATTTACTCGCTCCCTCCATGCCAGCGCTGGCGCCAAACCCCATGGTAGCAACCGACGCAGTCAGCTTGGGCAAAGCGGCCTTGTAATCAATCTGCTGATCAGGGCGGTGATACGCCCGGACGACCTCATCCGCCATGGAAGAAGACTTGACGCGAAACACGCTCATAATGGCACCCGTCAACACCATCGCCGCGATTGGCATCAGGCAGAGCGTCGCCGGCGAGAGGTGGAGCGTGCAGTTCTTCCATAGAAACTCGTTCACCACATAGTCATATCCCGCGATAGCCGCGCCAACGACAATGCCGAACGGAGCTGCAACCAGAAATACATAGCGGGCCGTCCGGAAATGTTCGTTGAGGTTATCCGCGAACGCATTGGGACGCTCACGAACCAGCAGAGATCGAAGTGAACGCGACATGCTTCTCCTTTGGCGACTGAGGGTTGCAGTTAGTACATCACGAACCGGGCATTTCCATGAGCGCCCGGGAAGCAACCCTCATCGCTGATTTAGAACAAGAGACAATGCGAGCAAGGCTGTGGTGAACGAGGCGTTGGTCGGCCTCATTGCATCGAATACAGCTTTGCCAGCAAACGCTGGTTCAGTCCATGTTTTGGTAGGGTAAACGGACTCCAACCCGAGTGGTAGGAGTCATCGGCCGTTCCGTTTCGGAGGGCGGTCAAAGGCGGATTCCATCGCCTGAAAATAGGTTAAGACAGAACGATACAAAAATCAATCGCGTAAGTCGCCGAACATGAGTCCTCGCGCTCTTCCCGGACTTGTTCCACTTCAAGTCCAAGCTCCCCGGATGAGCACGACAACGCCTAACGCACCTCTGACCCAATTGTAGGCTACGCGTTACACGGAATGTTGTGCATTAACGTCGCATCCTCTGCAAAACTCCCCTTAAGAAAGGATTTCACGGAATGCTTACCATTATTCAGTTCCTCATCCCAGCCGCCCTGGTTGTTGCCGGCTTACTCGTCTGCCTCGCGTTCATCACTTTCCGTGGTTTCCTGATCGCGGGGGCGATCCTTGGTGTGATCGGCGGAGACGGCTGGGCCTTCCATAGGTATGGCTTTTACGGAATGCCCAACATCATCTATTTACTCATCCCCGCCGCGGTGGTTCCTGGCTGCGTGCTCATCTACCTTGCATTCACCAATTTCCGCGGCTTCCTGCGTTTCGGGTCGATTCTAGCCGTGCTCGCAGCCGCAGGCTGGCTGTTCAACACGCTTGCGCCGGTTGTCGGCATTCTCCTGGTCATTTGGTTTAACTTGCGCGGCTTTCGCAGCAGTACCGGTGGTGGTTCATTGTTCAAGGCTTTTGTTGTTCATTCCGGCGTCCCTGACATTTCCGTTGGAGAGGCCTATATGGCTTCGGAAACAGACCTGATTTAAACCAGTCCGAATCCGTTCACCAGCTCCCCCTGCGCCGATTGCAGGGGGATTTGTTTTGCACTCAGCCCGGTGCTCCGGGGCTTTTTCTTGCGTCATTCCTGACGCGGAGGATTTACTGTGTCCACTTCGACCGTTCCCTCACCAACATTTGGCTATCTCTACCCGTCCACGTCTCTCGCTGGCATCACCTGCACTTCGTCCCGCTGGGACATTCTCAAGGCATTTCTGGCCTCTTCCGACGGCGCGATCGTCAGCCGCCTCCGGGAACTTTCCACCGGCCTCTTGCTTATCACCTCTATCCCCGGACAAGCTCATTCAGGGGCGATCTACTTCTACAGCGCGGTTCGACGGGCGTTTTTCATGCTTGATTGGGCTGGCCGCGATGACGATTTCGAGGCCGAAGAGTTTGATGTCCTAGTCGACGCCTTCTCGCTCGACCTTCTCCTTGCTCCGGGCGCCTGCCCCGCCACCCGCCGCCACTCCCGCCGCCCTGGACGTGACAGGCAGCGTTATGCGCACGCCGCGAGTGGGCAGCGGTCCACCCTACCACTCACACGTCAAGCGATGAATACATAGCAACAATAGTATCACTATGATATAAATTGATTACGGCGAAAGGAGGACAGCCGATGTCCACGAGTACTACGCTCACACCCGGATGGGAACCGACGGCCGCCACGCCGCGGCTTCTTCCGGTCGCCCCCGGATTGGCAAAGAAGTATATGACGCTATTCGTGAATCGGCTGTCCTATTGCGAACAGTCCCCGTACGGAGACCATCGCTACCACCGCCCTAAGCATCCAGAGCTTAAAGCCCTCGCGGGCAGGAGAGCCGCGAGGGAGATGCCAGGCCAAAAGTGGGGCAGCCTGCCACACACTGACCGCACAAACGCGATATACCTAGAACTCGTGAAGGAACGCAGATTCCCCAGCCCTTACCGTAGTCTCACGGAGAAGACGATCGAGCAGCACCTCGCGGGGCAGGTAACCGTCAATCTCTATGCGATCAATCCAGAAACTCAGTGCTGCAAATGGGTTGCGATTGATGCCGACTACGACACGGAGCAGGCGAAAAGAGATTTGGCAAAGCTGCGAAAAGAACTGCTGTTGGATAATGTCTTTGCCGTGCAGGAATACTCACGGCGAGGCGGGCATCTGTGGATCTTCTGCGAAGATCCATTGCCGGCCAAACAGTGCCGCCTTTTCATCTACAACCTCGCACTCCGGCTAGGCGTGCCCATCAAGGGATCAGGGTTTGCTGATGAGGGAATAGAAATATTCCCGAAGCAGGATTCTCTTGCACCGGGCGCGCTCGGCAATGCCATTCGTGCGCCGCTGGGCATTCATCGGAAGAATGACAACCGCTACTGGTTTGTGGATATAGGCCAGCTGACACTTCAGGCTCAAATTGAAGCACTGTGCCAGCTCCCCAAACTGACGGCTGAGCAACTGAATGATCTCACGCACAAACTGGCGCCTCCGCCGCAATGGGAGACGACTGACGATTCGCCGCCTGCTTCGCGCACGCGAACTTTTGGCGGAAACGGTGGTGGAACGAAAGGGCCTTTCGATATTTACGAACACGTTTCCCTTGTACAGAGGCGTCCAATTGGCGGCAAAGACTATTTTGTGCAGTGCCCGTCCTGCCGACTCGCTGGCAACGACACGAGCAAGGACAACCTCGGCGTCGGCAAACCACACGGTCCCCGGCACGGCTACTACCACTGTCACGCAGGCTGCTCCACGGATGACATTCGAAATGCCTGCGGGCGCCCGCGTTCTCCGTATTACAGAAAACATTAGGAGATATCCCTATGGCGGCTAATTCCTCTCATTCAGGTTCGCAACCGGCAAAGCTCGCGCATGTTCGCGGCTTTGCCATGCAGATCAACCATACTGAATGGGTGGAACTGCGCGCTGCAGGTATCGTGGCGCGTGCGCGCATGAAGATTGACTTCTCCGCGACTCATCGGCGCTTTGTGTTGTGCGCCGAGGAGTCGGGAGGAGCAACTGACAATATCGGACATTATTGCGGCTTTTTGCCCCTGACCGGCGATTCAACGTTCTTTGTCAGGCCAGTCACGCTGGCGATGCCAAATACGGTTCACGCTGACGTCTCAGCTGCATCCCTTGTGTCGCTCGAGATGCTTCGCTACGCTACGACGTACACCCTCAACATTTTTCTGCATTGGCTCACCGACTCCCCAGGTCCAGACGTGCTTCCGGCGCATCGTCAGAAATTGCTCTTCTCTGCCAACAGGGGCGTTCTATCTAAACCATTGTGGCAGGACGGTAAGACGGCTCAGGTGGGCGCCTACATTCCAGCGTTTCACCGGCGCACTGGCGATCCATTGCTCATACCGCCTGCCTTGCACGAGGCGGTCGGTGCGCTCACCGACGCTGTGTGCTGTGTCGGCTGCCGCAAGAGTCACTTCCTCGCGCTCAATCCGGTAACGCTTCCCGACGAGTTTAGCGCCTCAATAATTCATAAGCCAGATTCGCGTGTTACAGTTCCGCGGTATGCTCCCGCCGTGATGCGGCCAGCGCAAGCGGAGAAGAACAAGAAGAAGCGTGAACGTCGGAGAGCGAAGCAACTGCTTGCCCGGCAGGAGGCGGCGAAAGTCGCTCTTCCGAAGACCCCGGACGCAGCAGCTGAGGTATCAAAAGTACCTGCATTGCAGGAGGTAACACCGTGAGATTCTTTCGCTATCTTTTCCTCGCTCTCCTGGTGACCGGAATTACTTGGGGTTTCCATCATAAAGATGAGCTTGCGGCAACAGTGAGGCCCATCGCCATGCTGGGGCAGTTCGGTGCCGCGCGGCAGTCGTCAATGGGATCGGCGCCCACGCCCGCCCTGTCCGCAGGCCGCCACGCACTTTATTACACGCCCGAGGTAAACCCGGAACGGGTGGATGTGCCTCTTCTCACCAAAGCACGGGGACACATTGACGCGGCATTCTACAGCTTCACCGATAAACCTACTGCCGAGGCCCTGCTCGCTGCCGCCAACCGTGGCGTCAAGGTTCGGATTTATCGCGACCAGGAGCAGTATCAGGATGAGAAAAAACGGAACCCATACATGACTGCGATGTTTACCGGAAATCCGAACATACAGATTCGGGTCAAGGGATCGCGCGCGCTTATGCACTTGAAAGCATGGTCCAGTGAGGGCTTGTTGCGAGATGGCAGCAGTAATCTCTCAGCGGCTGCCAAGCACCAGGACAACAGTGTTGTCCTGTCTTCCGATGCCGATGAAATTCAGGCGTTCGAAAATAAGTTCACAGAGATGTGGAACCGGTCCGACAACATCGTCATCCAGTAGTCGCCCGCCTTCGTCATTAGATTTCCCCCGGCCGCGCCTTCAAAGCGCGGCCTTTCTTTCGCCTGAATGCGGCGAGCCACCAACACCACAACCAAACCAGCCGCACTATGGACGGCAACAAAAGGACACTTCTCATCATGGCAAAGAGCGTGAACCGCGTGACCTTAATAGGCAACCTAGGCAGAGATCCGCAACTGAAGCATACCGCCGGCGGCACCGCCGTGGCCAACTTCACCCTGGCTACCAACGACCGCTACAAAGACAAGGACGGCAACTGGCAAGAGCGCACCGAGTGGCACAACATCACCTGCTGGGCGCGCCTTGCCGAGATTGCCAGCGAGTACCTCAAGAAAGGCCGCGCCGTGTATGTCGAGGGCAGCCTGCGCACCCATAGCTGGGATGACAAGCAGAGTGGCCAGAAGCGCTACCAGACCTATGTCAACGCAACCGATCTGGTTCTGCTTGGCGGCGAACGCGGTGAAGGCGGCAGCGTCCCCTCGCAGGAGAGCGACATAGATCAGAGCTTCCCCGGCGACGAGCCCGAGTTTGTTAGCGCTGGAGCTGGCGAAGACCCCTTTCCTTTCTAAAGACGGCTGGCTGAATCGCATCACCACGTTTTTCGCCTCCAGCGCACCAGTTGTGTTGGGGGCTTTTCTCTAACTCGAATTATGAAAAGGGAAGAACTCCATGTCTTCTGAAAACAATCCCACACACAAGCACACCACCGACGAAATCAAGACTCTTCTGGAACTCCCTTTCCGCGCCGCCGAGATCACCTGGCGAGTTCTCGGGGATGGCGAGAGAACAGAGGGTGAAACCCGCATCATCCCTTATGCCTACCGGGCCGCATACATGCGGCGCCTCGACATCTTGTTCGGCCCGGGAGGTTGGACCCAATCCTTCTTGATGACGACGGTGAGCAACATTCAGCGCTCGAAAAAGGTCAATAAAGCGTATGCGATGATCACCACCGGCAAGATTCTCGTCACCAGCACCATCGCTATCGAGGGTTTCGGCACCAGGTCCAGCACCGGCGAAGGATGGGCCGACGATGAGAATGGCACGACGCGCGCCCAAGCCCAGGCCTTCCGCCGCGCCTGCGCCGAGTTTGGTCTTGGCCGGTACCTTCGGGAACTGGAGGGTTGGAATTGCAAGGTCCCGGTGAATGCGAAAGGCTATTTCAAGCGACCGCATTTCTCGGTGCTGCCCGATTCCGCCATTCACCCTTCCGAACTCGCTGAGGCACAGGAAGTACGCTCTCGCAGTGCGAAATCATCGCGAAAACCTGCCGCACCAGCGCCGGCTGCTTCGAACGGGGGCGGCCATCAACCACCACGCGCCGCGGCATCATCGCCGCAGACGACGCCAGCGGCTGCGACCTCTACTCATGTTTCTGGCTTTGCCCCAGGGGCACAGGCCGCTCAACAAACGGCGGGTGCCGACGCCATCGAAACCCAGCTCGCGGTGTTACGAACCCCTGAAGTGAAGCAGCGCCTCGCCGGCTACCTTGACCAGCTTTCCAAGCCCCTGATCACGTCGGTGGTTACCGGCGTCTCGGAGCTTCATGCGAATGGGCGCATGAAGGGAAACCTTGTTAAAGATGTGTTCTTCAACCTGGACAGGGCCGTGGACCTGATGGACGGGATCAACAACATGGAACCCATGCTACCCAACGACAACACCCTGCCCAGCATCCTGCACTCCCACTCAGCACGGACTTTGTCTGATCTTCAAACTTTCGGAGATCTGAAGGCCGTGAGCCGCACAGTCACCACCATCTACCAGGCTGAGCAGGAACGGCAGCACGGCACGATGGCTGCCTGATTTCCGCACGAGGAGCGTCGCCGCGACGGTGGCGCTCCTCCTCCCATCATCACCCCTGCAGTACACGAACCTACTCGTCTATTGAGGTACACCCCGATGTGCATACTTCTGCACTTTCCGTCTCCCGACGATCCGCGTCCGGAGCCACCAGCTCCTTCCATCTGCATGCCGCAGCCGGTCGAACCGGCTGTGACCAATGCAGTATCCGTCCACGTTCTCCCATCTCAGTCGGAGCGCGCAAGTTCGCCCCTCCCCCTGCCCGTAGCGTTGCGCATTATCGCGTAGCCCAACATTCACCAAGCCGCTGTCAGCTATGCCAACTGGCGGCGGCAGGCCTGTCCCGGAGTGACGTACATTGAGCAGCACGCTTGAACATAGGCATCTCTGTGCGCGTCAGTCTGCCTTCCCGTGATCGTTCTGCCACGGGCCGCCGGGTTGCCACGATTTGTGCCAGCGCCCGCCTGTCCTAACTTCAATGACCAGCGGCATCAAGAATTGCTCGATGGTGGCAACGACAACATCGAGCGATATTGGCTTGATGTAAAGCTTGTTTTTCAGGTTGAATGCAGCCCATTGACGCTTTTTCGATTCGTCCTCGAAAAACTCAGAGGTGAAGGCGAGAGGGGGTGCCGTGGGCAGGAGTGTCTTTCTCCGAGCAAAGGTCCGCACGATTGCTTCGGAAAGTATGGACCCATTGAACGGGAAGAGCTCGCAGATGGTACGTAGGTCGTGGAAGTCTTTCATCCTGCTATTTGCGATGCCTAGCTTGACCATCGCCTCAAACTTTTCTGCGACGACAGTTTCCTTCGGGTAGGTGAGCATCACAGGCGCTGGCCCACCCAGTATGACCGGGAATGTGGCCTTGGCCGCTTGCGGCGTGACGGCGTCGCCAAAACCTATATCGATCTGCATGGGAATCCGGGCATTCTCCAGGAATCCTCGAAAAGTAATCCGCACGCCTTCATAGTCGGCATCTTCTTTGATCCTTTGAGCTGTGACACTTTCAGAATCAAAGAGAAGGCCATCGTCGGCGACCGGGGTTGTGCAGACTTCTTTGAAGATTGCTTGAAAACGAAGTGGATCGCTTTCGCCATGAGCGAGGAAATCCGCGTCTCTTGTCGGACGATGTGTTTGTTCGGTCCAGAGTTCAAAAAGCAGTGCTCCCTTTAGAACAAAAGTCTCCCGGTATTCGGATTGGCTGATCCGGAACAGAAGACGCTCCAGGGCATACTTCGTCAGCAGCAGCCCGAAATCCTCGTTGCGTGTGCGCGCAAGGTTCAATAGCCGCTGCCTGACAGACGCTGCGAGATTGGTAGTTGCTTTGCTCAAGAAAGAGTTTCCATATATGGGCGTATTACGTTGGCTACCCGGCAGACCTTTGCTGCTGCCCAGAGTTCGTCCATCGTCGCCTTCTTCGCACGAAAGCACTCCCGCAGTGCCTGGAGCGCGAGTTCCGTTCCCACCGTGGACCGGAATTTGAAACAGTCAGCAACTGTTTTTGCTGGACTGTAAACCCTGATTTTTCCACCTTCGACTGAATGCTCCTCAATACCAAAGGTGAGAGATTGGCCAGAGAGCCGGACCACACGAATCGGGGGGTAATCCGCGCGAGGTGTCCAGGCACCACGCTTTAGTGCAATCCAGATTTGAAATGGATTCTCAGTCGTTAGTTCATGGAAACGCAGTGCGGATGAAAGACAAATCACCGCTTCGGGGACTTTCCTCGAGACCTCGAGCAGCGTTCGATGCTCCGTGGCCCGAGCTTCTGGGGAACTGTAGAGCCCTCTCCCGACCTTTTCCAGTTTGCCAGCATGCACCAGCCGACCGAGGTAGTTCCGTGGAATGCCCAGCGCCTGCAGATCCTGCGCTCGAATCACCGATTGCTGATGCGCAAGCTCCAGTAGGCGATCTGCATGAGTCTTCATGCGGACAGTGTATCAAAACCAATACACTTGTCAATATCTGTATAGCTTTCGAGACACGCAAGCCCCCAATACGTCATCCCAAATTCTTCCACGAGGACACGCCTTGTTTGAAAGGTATTCGCCATGCCGCCCCTTTTTGTTTCCGCCTCTGTCCTCTGCGGCCCACGGAAGAACCCTGAACAGGGTGCCCGGCGGCGCACAGGGCTACTCCTGAATCCTTCCTATGCCACGCCTCCAGCGTTGACGGCGGTTGCCACATCGACGATGTTTCGCGTGGTTTCCTACTCTGGCATTGACGGAAGACCTCATGTGCATGCCGAACCTCTCAGGCCAGCCGCGCGCAACAGTTCATGGCAGTCCGGAGGCAATCGGTTGCACTCCGACGATCCAGCGTTTGCCGACTTCACCGGCGGCACCGACCCAATTCCTTTGTACGACGTGCAGGCCGCGTAGAGCGCACACATCCCCCCTACATTCCGACGATTTCGACTAACCGATCCAGGCGAGCATTTCCTGGGTGGTTGCAGGGTGGCTGGTGGCCAGATCCCTTAGTGATCAGATTCGAAATGCTGGCACGCGGAGCCGCCGCGCCTCTTCAGATTGTGCGTTCTGCGGATTTACCCCGGCCGCAGACAAGATCAGCGCGGCCGTGCCCAAACTCTTGGAATTCCATCCAGGTCAAGCTATTGATTTAATTGGCCATTTCAGGTGTAAGCTGATTGCACTACTCTTGACTTTGTGGAATTGCTTTTATAACACTCCGTGTTACACTTGTGGAGGCACTGATGAGGCTATTTAAGAGCAAGGCGTTCGGTCGTTTTGCTCGAAGTCAGGATATCGCCGATGAAGATCTGTGCGAGGCGATTGAGAGAGCTGAAAAAGGGCTAATCGACGCCAATCTCGGTGGATATGTCATTAAGCAACGAATTGCTCGGGACGGCGAGGGTAAATCTGGCGGCTTTCGCTCGATCATTTTCTTTCGGAGCGGAGACAAAGCGATATTCGTGCATGGATTCGAAAAGAGTGTCAAAGCAAACATCGCGAGGGATGAACTAAAAGAATACAAAGCCGCCGCAAAGATTATTTTGAAATACAGCGACGAACAGATGAACACTGCCGTGGCCAGTGGCGCATACATCGAGGTTAAGCAGCGGAAGTAATCTACGGAGAAGAAAGATGCCCAAGACCAAAAACTACAAAACTCCAGCGCTGGCATCCCTGCACGAAATGATGAGCGACCTGCACGAAGCAGGCCTGGTCGACAAAGCGACGATGCGGCGTTTCGACGAATCGTGCCTTACTCCTGTGGAGAAGATCACGCCTGTAGGGATTTTGCGCCTTCGACAGCGAGAGGGTGCGAGCCAAGCTGTCTTTGCACGTTACCTCAATGTTTCGAAGAACTCCATAAGCCAGTGGGAGCGCGGAGAAAAGCATCCAACCGGTCCTGCTTTGAAGCTTCTTGCATTAGTGGCAGCAAAGGGCCTATCTGCAATCGCGTAATCTCATCCAGCCGTTGGCGAGCTATGCAGTCCGTCCATGCTTCTTCACAACGGTAGGCCCCGCCCCCTCAACGTAGAGCAGTTCGGCTTGCTATACAATGGCCGCGCGAAGGAGTGAGACATGCCAGCATATATTTGCAGGTGGCCGAACGGCGACGTTTCCGTGGTATCCGCCAGTACAGAGGTAGAAGTCGCCGACGTCCTCGACGAAGTAGATAATCCTGATGAAGCCGAGCTGATCGAACTTCGACATCCAATTGCCGTTCATTTCAAACTTGGAGACAAGTCAAACGGGGAAGGACTGCCGCTCGAATACGAAGGAATAAATGAGGATTTGGAAGATTCAATTCTTGAGCGTGCCTATCCGATATTCAACGAAGTGCTCCACCGAGAAGATGTAACTGACGCCAGCCTGAGCACTGCACTCGAGCATGAAAAGAACCCCATCTATAGCAAGCAACCAGATATGTCCGAAAACCCGGCTGCTGCTGATGTCCAACAGCAACTTGGAATGCCGAAAGCCTTGGTAGAGCATTTCGCCCAGAACGCCAGACGAAACAACAGCTTTCCTGCCAATCTCAGCGCTGCTGATGTCAGGAAGGTCTTGTGCAATCCGGTGTACTGCTTAGGTCGCGTGGCACCCTGGATCTCAGACCCTCCTCCACCAATCATTTCGGAAGAACAATGGATTGCTGCAGGCGCGAAGATGATCGAAGAGCTGGGCGCTGACGACTACCTTCGACTCCTGATCGCAAATCTCAAGGGGGAGTAGTTGACTTCTTGTGACATGACGCCAAAGTGGCCAGTGGGCCTCCTGCGGAATGGCAAAATCGCGCGCAACTGCGGTGCAAATCGTGCGCGCTAACCTCAGGATGCAGGTGCGTTTGGCGCACTCCTTGACCACGCACCAGACCACATTCTGCGAAAGCTCACTACCGCAGACGTCACCGTTCTTACGGACGCATCGGAGGAGTCGTCCGCTGATGATTCCAGACGCAGACGTCCACGCGTCAATCGCGTCCTTCACCCAGGACGGCATGGGCACGCTGCGGACGCGTCCGGTCTTGCCGACAAGGTCCACTATGACCCAACGGTCTTCCCGGCGCTGGATGAGATTTACATTCAGCGCTGCAACTTCGGCGCGACGTAAACCGAATCCGCGAGGAGCTTCCAGAGGGTTCCTGTACCGAATGGAAGACTTTTAGTTTGGCAACTCATGCGGCGCGCCAGGCGCTCAGTATCTCAAGGCAGAGCGTCAGATCCCAACAGCAGCCCACATTCAATTGACCCTTTCACCGGCCAGGTTATGCTTTATTTCCGGCCAAAATATGCTTTAAATCACAACACCACCAATACCCAAGTAATTTGGAGAAAATTCATGCGCCTTGCCGGCCGTCTCAAGCTCGGCTACTACCCGCTTCCGCCCGCCGAGGGCGAAAAGATCCGCAACCTTCTTCAGTTCGGCGCTGAGCCTGCGAGCGTGATTGATCCTTGCGTCGGCACCGGCGCCGCATTGCAGCAGATCACCAAGGGCGGCAACTGCCGTCTTTATGGCATCGAGCTTGATGCCGCGCGCGCCGCGACGGCCGCAGCCGCGGGCATCACCACCATCCAGGGCAGCACCTTCGACACGCACAGCAAGGTCGAGCGATTCTCCCTGCTCTATCTCAATCCGCCGTACGACTCGGAAATTGGCACTCTCTCGAACCGCCGCATGGAGGAGCTCTTCCTCGACCATACCTTCCGCTGGCTGCGCATCGGCGGCGTGCTGGTGTTCGTTATTCCATTTGAACGATTCAGGACGTGTGTCGATGTGTTGTCGGCGCACTTCACAGACGTAAGACCGTATCTGCTCGCCGATCCTGAATCGCAGCGCTTCGGGCAGATTGTCGTCTTTGCCACCCGGAAACGCGTGACCGGCTCGACCGTCCGCAGCTCCAAGCAGGCGCTTATCAACTACTGCAAGGGCTACATTGATATGCCCACGCTGGTAGGGGACGAGAGCCCGTATGCGGTACCGTCTTCGCCCGGCACGACTCTGACCTATACCGGACTGCCGTTGGACGCCATCGAGGATATGCTGCCGCGCTCCTATGCCTATCAACAGGCCGTGCAGCAGTTCTTCCTTCCGGCTCCAACCGTAAGCAAGGGACGACCGTTGACACCTCTTCACGCTGGACATGTGGGCCTTCTGTGTACTGCCGGGCTCTTAAACGGCGTCTTCGGCGAGGGCTCTGATCGCCATCTGGCGCGTTGGCGTTCAGCAAAAAGCGTCACCACCACCGAGGAGATCGAGACGAACGAGGAGACTGGAGAAAACGTCTTCGTAAAACGGCACACGGAGCGGTTCAGTAACGATGTGACTCTGCTCTACGAGGACGGCCGCACCCAAGTCCTCGGAGAAAAACCACCATTAGCCGACGCCGCCGCAGAGAAGGCAGCTGCGTAAGCCGCACAACCCACGCTACGCAGTGGAGGAGATACCCTTTGGAAAACGCACACCTTCGCCTTGGGCAGCTTGAGTTTCGCCAGTCCACCGACAAGATCAGCACCACGCTCCGCGTACACTGCGACTGCTATATGGGAGAGGAGGAGCAAGGCCTTCTCCTTTCCATTTTTGGCGGCGACACCGAGATTGCGGCCATCTCCGCCGCAGTCGCGGCCAATTCAGCCTTCTCGCTGAAATACCCCGGCGAGGATGGCGAGATCAGCCTCTGTGTGCGCATGGGAGAGAACGCAGCGAACATGCGCGGCACGATCCTGATTCCCGGAATGAGTCATCCCGTCCGGCACCTGGTTGTTGTCTCTCAGACCCTTCGTCAGAACGGCATCGATGGGAGCACATACCTGTTGAACTACTCCCCGCAAATGGCCTGGGCGTTGATGGCCTCAGTAATGGGCTTACCGGCGCGACCGGAGTGGGGCTCCTGGATCATCGACCAGCTGGACTTGCAGCACCGCATCTCTCCGCTGACCGGCTTCGGTTGCAATCCGTATAGCATCCGGGCGACCCGAGACGAGCTGCTCAATACCCTCAGCCAGGGCGTCCGGAGCATGGACCTTTCTTTCCCCGAAACGAATGGTCCCGTGCCATGGCCGGATTTCACCGTTCGTGACTACTTCCAAGCCGCTTCCTCCGCGGCCTGAACTCTCCTTGCATCGATATCCGATCTGTTCTTCTAGATTGTTTTATTGCGATTAATCATCTAATCTATAGATCGAAATCGGAGGCATACATGAAGCAGTTCAACTGAAGCTCAAGCAGGCGAGCGCAAGGTCTCGGTGTCCCTCAAAGGAACTGCAGAACTTCGTTCAACTCGGTGTCCTGCGGCCTCGGAGGCGGGCGGACGTTTTCTGGTTTGACTCAAACCTGCTGCTGCAGGCGAAGGTGGCTTTCTATGTGAGAGGCATCGCTCCGCCCGACAACAGAATATCTTGCACTGTTAGACGAAAGAAGTTTCGCGCGTGGATCTGATCACGACCAACTGGGATGATCTGCTGCTGACGTGGAGCCTGGAAAGGGGGAGGTCTCGATCGAGATAAGATTCCACTGGGAGAACTAAAGAAAGAATTAGAAGAGGGCATGCCACTCGCCGAGGCTGTGTGCGACCTGCGCGCAGGCCAGCAAGAACTTGGATGGAAGAAAGAGTTTCTCGCGACATTACGACAGGCAGGCGATGAGATCGGCGAGATCTCCGAGCAGGACATTCTGAGAGAGAGATAAAGACTTATCGGAGTGAGAGAAAGAAGAACCAGGCCGGAGATCAAACTTGTCGCGCAAGCGAAGAGAACTGCCTAGAGGGGTCGTCGATACATCTGTTGTAATTGCGGGCGCAGCCGCTTTCCGAGGTGCTCCCTTACATCCTCAAGACTGACAGCGGCATATTGCTCTTGAAGTGGGATCGAAGAGAGGCCATTGTTCAATGGCTGTACACGGAGGACATCTCGACGAGTACAAGGCAATTCTGAACACGTTGCAAGATCCGCCGGTAACAATCGGCAGATTTCATCAACTTGCTTCGAGAGAAGAAGAGAATCCACGTTTTTCGGCTTCGCAAGACCTCATCTCATATCACCAGACCCGGACGATGCATCCGTTTCTGCGCTTGTGCGGAGGCGGGCAACGCCGCATTTATAGTTACCCTGAGATCCGCAAGGATTTTCCTCAAAACAAGACTTCGGTGCAAGAGGTTGTTTTGCCCCTCCCAGCACGATTTCGATCATCGGTACGTTCCCGAAAGAGTTGACGCCGAACGAGTCCGTTGAACCGCGGAACAGAAAAGAGATGACGCAGTGGGGGCCGAGCCCTGCACTGTCAAGATCATGAATCGACGTCGCTAGGGCTCCGTGAAATCGCCAGTACTGCGCATGGATCCTGACCTTGTGTCAAAGTTATCAATCCTCAATCCATTCAGACCATAACCCACAACCCGACGATAGAAATACTGCACGACAGGCGGGACAGCAACTGTCCCACCACTCTCACCACAGAGCGAGATCTGCCATGGAAATGGAAACTTTATACGATTACCTCCGCATCAATGGGCGTCAGCTGGGCCGCAGGATCGTTGAGACCTATCCCCCACTGCATGCGCCGGGCGATCCCTCCGCACCGGAGTTGTCGCGCTTAATGCGTAAACCCCTGCCTGCGCAGGAACTCGCCATCATGGGGTGCGTGAAGTACCTTGCAGATCACGATGCAGTCAAGATCGTGGGCGAATGCGGGACAGGGAAGACCTTCATGGCCGGAGCAGGCGTCGCATACGTGGCCGCCCACTCTAAGCCGTTTTCCACGATTGTCATGTGCCCGCCGCACCTCACTGAAAAGTGGGCGCGCGAAATTCTGATCACGGTCCCACACGCACGAACCTACATCATCGAGGATCTGCGCAACGGCGGCGACCCGAAGAAACCTCACGGCGTGGTGGAAATTCAGTACGCCAATGGCATCATGCGCCGCCGCGGCCTTGCCACAACTCTCCCACAATTGCGCGCCATGGGCCGGCGCACGTGGCTCCAGCAGCATCCTTATCCGACCTACTTCATCGTGGGAAAAGAGAAAGGCAAGCTCAGCTACTACTGGAAACACGTTTACGGGAAGGCGGCGCGAAGCAGCCGGGACCATGCAGGCAGTGTCGTCAACATCGACACATACCAGCCTGTAGCAAAGGCCTCCAATGGCGTTCTCGTCGAAGACGATTTTGATGAGCGCCGGAAACATTCTGAAACGGTAGAACTCGGCAAAGGCGGAACGAAGCTGTATTCGCCTCTCTGGTCCGCCGATCGCTCACGAATCCAGCGCATGGCTCCCATGGATTACATGGGCCGGTACATGCTCGACTTCTTCGACTTCTCCATCGCCGACGAGGTTCACCAGCTCGCCGGCGATACCGCCCAGGGCAACGGTCTGGCGGTGCTAGCGCGCATCGCGAAGAAAGTCATCACGCTCACCGGCACGATGATGGGCGGTTACGCCGATGATCTCTATAACGTGCTGTACCGCATTGATGCCCCGCAGATGGTTCGCGAGGGCTTCGAGTGGGGCGGTGCAGGACGTGAGATGTTTCAGCGGAAGTATGGCGTAATCGAGACCGTGGAAAGAATCACGGAGAGCGTGAACGCGTGCTCCCGCAATCCCAAGAAGTCGATTCAGATTCTGCGCCGCCCAGGCTGCTCGCCTATGCTGTTTGGCAATCACCTGATGGACTCCACGGCCTTTGTTTCCCTGGAAGATATCGCCGATGCGCTCCCGTCTTACGCCGAGACCGTTATCGAGGTGCATGCCGGCAGCACATTGCGGGACGCCTACGACGATCTCGCTGAGCAGATCAAGAAGACCATCAACCAATACCCGAAGGACAAGGGCCTGCGGAGCATCATGCTCAATACGCTGCTCTGCTACCCCGACCATCCCTTCGGCTTCGAGACGATCTACCGGAAGATGTGGGATCGAAAAACACGCGAGTACACGATCATCAAGGTCGCGGAACCCGCGATTCTCGACCACGAGGTCATCTATCCGAAAGAACGTGAACTGATTGATGACATTCGCGCCGAACTGGCTCAGGGTCGTAAATGCCAGGTCTTTGCCACCTACACCGGGAAGCACGATGTGGTAGGACGGCTCGACACGGTACTGCGCAGTGCGGGTTTCCGTGTTGCCGTGCTCCGACCTTCGGTTGCCACCGACAAGCGCGAGGCGTGGTACGAGCGCCAGTTGTCGCTGGGCGTGGATGTTGTCATTTGCCATCCACGGCTTGTGGAGACTGGTCTCGATCTGCTGTCCTTCCCCACCATCTACTTCTACGAAACGGGCTATTCCACTTACACGTTGCGTCAGGCCAGCCGCCGTTCCTGGCGAATCGGCCAGCGGCGCGATGTGCGAGTGAAATTCTTCTCCTATGCAAACACGATGCAGAGCAACTGCATCCGCCTCATGGGCCGGAAGGTTCTCGTTTCAATGATGATGGAGGGCAAGTTCAGCGGCGAAGGTCTTGCCGGTATTGAAGAAGATACCGACATGATGTCTGCCATGGCTCGCGAGTTGGTCGAACAGGGAGGTGTTGGAGAGACTGCCGACGACGTTTGGCGGCAGGTCAACCAGCAGCGCCAGGCGCAATTTGGCTCTGCCCAGCCCGCTCCGGCATTGCCCGCTGCTGATCCATGGAAATGCCCGCCGAAGAAGAGCCACTCCTGGTTGCAGCTATGGCAGCACCAGAGGTTCCTTCCGTGGTGGCCGCTTCCACAGCCAGCGCACAGCCGTCATTCATCGGCTTTGCCATGACCGCCGTTTCCAAACGGAGGAAGAAGTCGTCCGAGCCCGTTGACAGCGGGCAACTCCTGCTCTTCGCGGCATAGCCGGTCGTTTCAACTGCCCATGCGTTGTCAGAAAACCTGCTGACCGTGCATGCGTGTTGTCCCCTTTGAGGTTGTTCCTGTCGGCTCAACCTCATGGCAACGGGTGTGTTTTGTGGTTTCTCCCGCCCAAAACACCCCGTTGCTTTCGCTTTTCACTCACTCCGCTGTTTCAGGAATCCATTCTTATGGCTCGTAAAGTTCTCACGTTTCATCCCACTTCCGACCGCATGGTGATAGATACAGGCTGTTCAGTCTTCGACAGCCAGTGCTCGCATCTCACCAGCGGAAATCATTGGGGCAACTGCCAATTCAGCACCTTCGTCCGTCCGGTTTCCGAGACCGAGTGTAACGGCCGCACGGTTCCAGTTGGCGAGCTGTTCGACTTCGACATGAAGGCCTTCACGATGATGCCTCCATACGTTCTGGCAGCGGTCCGCGCCATGAACCGCACCGTCGTCGTCTCCGAGATCCGGCACCATATTGGCTCTCACAGGCTGGGGCGCAAGATCGTTCATGGCTACATCGTGACCGACGCCGCAGAACGGCTGATCCGGGTATTTCAGACCACCGATGGGCCAATCTCGGAGCGCATTCTCTCCACCGTCCTCCCGTATGTTGCAGATCTCGATGCGGCGCAGCAGGCCGCGTAGGCGCATAGGAAGAGGCGCGAAAGTGGAGCGTGAGAGCACTAGGGAGTAACAGCATTCAACCGAGGATCTCGTGCGGTCAGCCAGCGCATCGACGCAGAGATGCGGCTGACCCGCAACTCCTATGGAGACCATGGGCACCGGATATGGGTGCTTGTGGGCGTACTTTTGGCTGGATTTATGGGTGATTATGGGTGTAAATATGGGTGGTACAGGATACCGGGATGTTCACAACAGACACCATTCAGATCACGCCTGAGCTGTTGTCCCTGATCGCCGAGATCGACGAATTCAAGGGTGCCTGGCGCGCCCTTGGCTCTTTGGCCCCCGAGCGCCTCAGCGCCTTGCGCCGCGTGGCGACTATCGAAAGCATCGGCTCATCAACCCGCATCGAGGGCAGTCATCTCTCTGATCGCGACGTTGAGCGCCTGCTTGCCAATCTTGAAATCAAATCCTTTACCACCCGGGATGAGCAGGAGGTTGCCGGATACGCCGAGGTCATGGAAACCATCTTCCAGTCCTGGGAGGACATTCCGCTCACTGAAAACCATATCAAGCAGCTTCATCGCGATCTTCTGCGATACAGCGAGAAGGACGACCGTCATCGCGGGGAATACAAGAAGTTGTCCAACAGCGTCGTTGCCTTTGATGATTCAGGGAAACAGGTCGGCATTGTATTCGAGACTGCTTCGCCCTTTGACACGCCACGGCTCATGGCCGAGCTTGTCGCTTGGCTTGCAAAGACCCGCGAGCTTCAGCGTCTTCATCCTCTACTGATAATCAGCGTCTTCACGGTGGTGTTCCTCGAAATTCATCCCTTTCAGGACGGCAACGGCCGCTTGAGCCGAATTCTGACCACCCTGCTTTTGTTGAAGGCGGGCTATGCCTATGTTCCCTTCAGCTCTCTTGAGAGCGTCATCGAGAACAGCAAGGAAGGCTACTACCTCGCTTTGCGCCAGACCCAAGGTACGATCCGCAACGAGGCCCCGAACTGGCAACCGTGGTTGACATTCTTCTTGCGCGCCATGCAGCAGCAGAAGCGCCGCCTAGCCGCCAAGGTGGAGCGGGAAAAACTGGTGCTCGCCGACTTGCCCGAGTTGGCTGTTCAAATCCTCGACCATGCGCGCCAACATGGCCGTGTAACGATCGGGGATATGATCCGCGTCACCGGTGCCAGCCGCAATACCCTGAAAGAACATTTCCGCAGTCTGGTGGAAAAGGGGCACCTTGCCCGTCACGGCACCGGCAAGGGCTCTTGGTATGCGTTGCCATGAGCGCCGTAACGCGGGATGGCAAACACCTCGTAATGGCCAACCAGAAATACCTTCGTTGACCGAACCGGGCTCAATGCGCCTGTGCCCACTTGGGACCATTCGCCCGGCGCCCTGGGTTTTCGGGGCAGAGTGTCTAGGCCGCGCAACTCTCCAGAGCGCTTTTGCAGATTGCACCTAGCTCGTGAATACCATGTCGTTACACAGCATCATCGTAAGCGTTTGGTCTGCACCGTGTAGACGCGGCTCTCCTGAGCAGGCATTCTCGCCTTGTGGAATGAGTTTGATCGCATTCCGGTGAGGCGAGGATGGATAGTGCAAGTACGGTTGTTGTGGCTGGGCGCAAGAGGCGGCAGATGCGGAGTACTGCCGAGAAGCTACGGATTGTTGAGGAGACACTGGTTCCGGGAGCATCAGTTGCGCTGGTGGCTCGGGAGCACGGAGTCAACGCGAATCAGGTATTCAAGTGGCGTAGGCTCCATCTTGCGGGCAAACCCTTCAAGCAGAGATCGAAGAGGAGCACTGCGATTGCCGCCAGCCTGCTTCCAGTGACGGTTAGCGATGCAGGGCAGCCACTGGGGACGGTGGTGGCGGAGTCTGCGCCGCGCTCAGCTTCTGTCCCGTGCGTTCCATGTTCAGGCTCCATTCACATTGAGTTTTCCAAGGCACAGGTTCGAGTGGAAGGCAGCGCCGATGCTTGAACTGCTCATGGATTTCCTCTCTTCCAAATCAGCGTTCGTGTTCAGGACGACACTTCGATTGCATCGACCCAGGTGGGATAGAACGCAAATCCGCGCTTTGCAACTACGGGCTGACGTCCGTCGCTAAGTCACTCCGTCTCAAAATCGGTGGAGACACTGAGTTCCTTCCATATTCGTGCTTCCTCTAATCGCGCAAGATCGTTCTTCTCCACCGCGGCGTACGCATCGCTGCCGAGCAACAGTCGCAACGGAGGGTTTCGCTCCTGCGTCAGCTGAATGATCGCCTGAGCCGCCTTTTTCGGATCACCAGGCTGCTTCCCGTTGTAGTTGCGCTGAAATCTTGCGGTAGCTCCAACAGTCGAGTCGTATGCGGGATGACCTTCGCTCAGTTCGGTGGAACTCCCCGCGAAGTCCGTACGGAACCCACCAGGTTCAACAATTGTGACCTTGATGCCGAGTGGTGCTACTTCGCGCGACAACACTTCAGAGAAGCCTTCGACACCCCATTTCGCCGCCGAATAAGGCCCACGTCCCGGAGGACCAATCCTTCCGCCCACCGATGAAAACTGAATGAAGTGGCCTGTTTTCTTTTCGCGAAAATACGTAAGAGCTGCCTTGGTCACAATGATCGTTCCGAAGAGATTCGTTTCGATCTGTGCGCGGAATTCCGATAGAGGCGTGTCTTCGACGGACGAAAGATTGCCATATCCCGCATTGTTGATGACCACATCCAACAAGCCAAACACATCGATCGCCGTCTTTACCGCGTTTGCTGCTGCTGCTTCGTCGGTGACATCCAACGCGAAGAGCTTGACCTGATCTCCATATCGCTCCGATAGCTCAGTCAGCGATTCAATGTCCCTAGCTGTCGCCAACACCTTATTGCCCGCAGCAAGGCCCGCTTCAACAATTGCGCGACCCAGACCACGAGAGCTGCCGGTGACTAACCATACCTGTGCCATTCATCCTCCTGTATCAAAGTCAACCACTCGGATATTCTGGAGAAGCTTCTCAAACTGAGGATTGGATGCGCGATGGGTATACGAACGGACTTGTTAGTTACGGAGGAAATCGCCGAATCTTCGGATCTCAGGGCGACTCCTTTCGAGTTCGAGAGAGCCAAGAGGGTTGAGGCGGCGCTCTCAATTCTCGAAGGCAAATGGAAGATCGTTGTTCTGAACCGGCTCCACATTCTGCACGTGGACACAACCTTCCTCATTCACAACTCATTCCATCCGCGCAAGACGGTACAGGAGCAACGCTTACGCATCATCTGTGTAGCTTCACATATAGATCGTCTTTAGTTTTGGGGCGAAGCCTTCCTGCCGCCGCCTGATTTCACGAAAGAGGTTTTCCATGACTGCTGCTGTTGTCTCACCCACACCTACGCGCGGCCTCACGCTGCGCCAGATCATCCGGATTGCAGCCAAAGGCTATGAGGGCTCTGTCGGGAGATGGGATCACTTCCTCGACGACAAGGGCCGCCTGAGCAAGAATGCTGACACTGGAGACACGCTGGTGACATTCATCATTCGAGAGTTCGGCGATATCCACGATGAAGCAGCGAGCACCGATGATCAACTCGTAGTGGCTCGCGCCGCCGTCGCCGGGGCTATTGGGGACCTCGAACGGGTGCTGTCGGCGCTCGAGGACGCAGATGAATCGCAAACCGGAGGATTCAATAACGATTTGGACGCTCCACCCTCAGCTGTCACGGAGCCTTCGTTATAGCCAGCGTGTAGGATCTCGACACGCCTTTGCTTCCGGAACACCACAGCTAGATCTCCGTTTTTGCCCCCTCCCCCATGTCAAAACTCACGAAGAAGCAGACCTTCACGCTGCTCGCGATCCTGCGCAATATGGCCGACGCCCAGCGATTCATCAACTCTCCGGACACGATCGTTGCGCGCCGCAAGCGCATGGCGACAACCACCCTGGACTTCACCCTGCCCGACGGCGGAGCCGCAACTGCAATCTGCAAGGACATAGGCTCCGAACTCGTGCATCTGTCGACGGCAATTGAGCAGCTCAAGAAGTTCATTGCCGCAGCCTAGTGGACTCCATTAAGCCCGCGAGCCACTGATCGGTCTAGCCCCTGCACACGTTTTTTGCCGCGCTGTACCCAACCGAGGTATTTCTCATGTACACGTTTTTCACCGCTTCCGACTTCCTACCAACCAAGTGGAGTACCGCCGACGAAAAGGCAGCTTTCGGTAACGCTCTCCTGCATTTCATGCTGACTGGCTTCCTGGCCGGACGGTTCACCGAGAAGCTCTACACGCGGCTGTCCATGTGTTTCGGCCACATCGCCTGCTTCGATCGTAATGGCTTCTCCGAAGTATGGTTTGACAGCCCCGAAAGCATCGCGTCTTTTGTGAATCACTTAATGCAATGGCCCTGCCACGGTGATGCCGGGTACACCTTTTCCGACGTAGAACGGGCGATCCAGCGTGAAGCCGCCAGGCTCAACCTCGTGGCGAAGGTCAACGAGGCGGCGGCGAGTTCCACACTACAGCGCGAGCTCGACTTGCTGACCGCGCTTGAAAACAAGTACCGCACGGGCACCGTCATCCCAATGCCGCATCCGCCGAATCCCGCGGAACGCGAAGAACCCACTGAACAGCTTCCGCTCATCGCATAGGCACCGCCCAGACGCCGCATCACCCCGTCTCCACTTTCACACCCAGGAGCATTCCCATGGAATTTGTCGTCAAAAAGTCGGATCTCTTTCGTGAACTATCTGCCGTTCAGTCTGCGACTGAGCGCAAGACCACCATTCCCATTCTCACCAACGTCCTGTTCAAGGCTGAAAACGGATTGCTGTACATCGCTGCTACCGACCTGGACTGCAGTCTGCGAACCACCTGTCCGGCAGCCATTGCCAAAGAAGGGACAATCACCCTGCCGGCAAGGAAGCTTTACGACTACCTCAAGCTACTCCCCGAGGGCGACGTGTTCTTCTCTCTGGCCGAGAACAATTGGGTGAACATCAGAGCCGGCCGCAGCAAGACGAAGATGATCGGAATGGCGGCATCAAACTTCCCGGCCCTGCCCGCGTTTCCAGCGTCCGGGATCGAGGTGCCGATTCCCATCTTCAGCGCGCTCATTCAGAAGACCATCTTCGCGGTCTCAGACCAAGAGAGCCGCTACACCTTGGGCGGTACACAGTTTGAAATCAGCCCCGAAGGTGTCGCGATGGTTGCCACGGATGGGCACCGGCTTGGCTATCTGAAGATCGACAAGCCGCTGCCGGGGATTACCGCAGCAACCAAATTGCTGATTCCGAAGAAAGCTCTTGGAACTCTCCTAGCCCTGCTCACACCGTATGAGGATGGCATGGTGACGTTTGCTCATGACAACAACAGCCTGTTTTTTAGGGTTGCAAACAAAACCCTGACCGCGCGCAAGATGACTGGGAACTTTCCCAACTATGCGGCCGTGCTCCCGAAGGATCAGACCATTTCGGTCGTGCTCGACAGCAATGCGCTTCGCAACTCTCTGCAGCGCGTTGCCCAGTTTGCCGACGAGCGCATGATGAGCGTCAAAATGCACTTCGAAGCAAACTCGCTGGTTCTGTCGGCACATAACGCCGAAAACGGCGAGACGGAGGAGACGCTCGATGTCGAGTATGTGGCGGAACCTCTTACGACCGCTTTCAACGCCAACTTCATCCGCGACATTCTCCGGTCGATTCCTGAAAGCGACCGCGTACGGCTCATCCTGAAGGACAAGAACTCGGCGGCAGAATTCCAGCCGGTCACCGGTATGGATTTGACCTTGAACCGTCAGATCGTGATGCCGTGCCGATGAAAGTTGAAGCAGCTTAACGACACGCATGGGCGCGATCAATACAGCGCCCATGCGAGAGGAATTTGAAATGAGCATAGAAGAAGTTTTTGGAGAGGTGATCTTCTCGTACTCCCGCGCCCAGGCTATCGAGGATGGCGTACTCGTCAGCCTCAACGATCCATCCTTCACCTTTCGGCCCGGCCTCAACATCTGCGTCGAGGCTGGGATCAAGTTTCCGGTCGCCATGACCATCGCGGCGTTTGCTAAGACGGTTTCGGAATTAGATACGCCGCTGCCGCCGTGCCAAGACATCTCCGGCAGACTGTGGGACGTGCTCACTATGTTCCGGTTGGCGGCTAAGCGGGGAGGTTCGGAGATTCGCTTTCCCGTGACCGTGATCAATTGGGTGTGCGTGGGCGGTAAGCGGATCAACCGGACGAAGCGAGAAACGGTGGTTCTGAAAGCACTCTGCGGACTGGGCGACAACGGCGAGCCAGTCATCACTATCCTTCTTCCCGACGAAGATTAGACATGACCTGCCCCGCATCTTTCCTCTAAAACGAAGAACCGCGACATGCAGTCTCCTCACTCCTGGCCTATGCGCCCGACGCTCAGCTGGACCGGCGCCGAGCACAGCGTCCAATTCACGATGTTAGCCGAGGTGCAATCTTGAAACACGCAACTGAATTGAAGTTGGCCGGCGGGCTCAATCACCGCGAGTGCGCTACCGTGCTGGCGGCTCTGCGCAATTGGCAGTTGACTCTGACGAACCTTGGCCTGAGCGATCGCTCCAGCAAGGATGTGGCTAGCGCTCTGGCGAAAGATATGCCGAGCTTTGACCATTTTGAGGATGGCACGAAGCCTCTCACCGTGGGGCAGGTCGATGCTCTCTGCGAGCGTATCAATCTTGGCCCAAAGGCGCGCATCGTGAGCATCAATCTCGATCCGAGCAGACCACTGTCCACCACTGATTCCGCCATCCTCGACCAGATTGGCGACCTCTTGGGGAATGAGTTTGGCGAAGACGAGCGCTCGGAGATCATGCCGGACGCATGCTATGAGTTGCTTCGCCACATCGCCGATGACCTTTTGGACACGCGCAGACACCCAGAGGAAATTCCCGAGGTCTGCGAGTGCGACAACACGCATCAGCAGCACGGTACCGTTTGCGGCCGCTGCTGGCAGGACAAGGTAAAGCCCTACATTCAGCGCGGCGGTGTTGCCTGCCCATTCTGTCAGAGCGGCAATATCGAAGGGCGGCAGTTCGACGTGCAAGCAGGCACGGCTTGGCAGCCGATGAGTTGCACGGATTGCAATAGAGAATGGAACGATGTGTACAGGCTGGACACCATCAGTGAGATCAGGCAACCCGAGATGCCAGTGGCAACTGATAATACGGCTAGCACTGCCTCCGTTTTAGAGGCGCGAGAGCAACTGCGATAGCGTAGTGTCAAAACCCTGAGCAAGCACAACGAGGTTCAAGATCGTAATATTGCGTTTGCCGCGCTCCAGGTCCGCAATGAAGCTACGATCCATGCCGATCTTCTCAGCCATGATTTCCTGCGTCCAGCCGCGCTTCTTGCGGAGCTTCCGAATACGCTCCCCAAGACCCACGAGGATGTCTGCGTTGTTGGGTTTTGGCTTGGCCATCCAAGCGAATGATCGCCTGTTGTTTAATAACTACAAATCGGACTTATCTAACATTTGCGATACACTCTCTATTCATAGGGTGCCGCGAAGACCTACGCATACTGAAATTACTCGATGAAAACCCTGTTAGGACGGCCGAAACTGCCGGGGACGGGACGACCCGAGCGGCACACGTGGGCCACCGGCTCCCTCCTTCACTGAGGGTTCATGGATTTGGCCGGGCAGGTAAGTGGCTGGCCCGTTTAGCAAACTGAAGTTCACAGAAGACAAGGAGTTTTGCTGATGTCATCAAGTGCGGGGATCGGCGGCGCCTTCGGGTTGCTGCTGCTGGAATTTCCACAAGTTGCGGCCATCTATGGCGACCTTAAACTCGCGATAGATAAGGCCATCGAAGAAGAAAGTGCGGAGAACCCCGGAGAGTTGGAGAGCGCACCCGAGGTGCTCGATGTTCGCGATCGCCTGATCAAGGCGTTTGCGGAAGACGGGATCATCGTCCCGGCGTCGGCTGCATTGTTGTGGACGGGGTCCGAGGCTGATCGCCTGGCGCGATGCGAGACTCCGGCCGACGAGTGGATCATTGGATTCGGAGTATTCACAAACCCCTGGGATTATCCGCCCATGGACGAATCCTTTAGGAAGAGCTCTGGCTTTCATTCCTGGGTGTGGATGGCATAACCACGCGGTAAGCACCAACAGTCTGAGGGCGGGTTGCCAGGTCAATGGTTACCTGCCGCCGTGTGGCCGCCGCCAAACTCGGAAGCTTGTTCCTCAGGAATCAGAAGTCATCTACGTCAGGAATGGATGTGAACGAGATTCGCGTCGGGGCAGAGTCGAGCACGGAGTGAATCCCGCCGAAGTACACGGCGTTCTGCCCATACCGCTGGTTCAACTCATCGACGACCGTGCTGATCCTGTGTCGCTTCTCGTCGTTCTCGAACAATGAAAGCGTGTGCAGTTCATCCGGCACCAGATTGAAGAGCCAGATTCCGACCTGCAATGGCTCCTGCGCCGGGCAAGAATCCCACAACTTCGTCAGGTACCGCTGGAGGATCACGGTGTCCCGGCACTCGTGAATCCGCATGTGCGCCTTCCACGCGGGAACGTCCACGCCCTCGCCGTCGAATCTCGCTGGCCGCTTCTTCAGAAACTCCACGACCGCACCAATGCCGCCAGCCCACATTTTCAACTTTCGCAGGTTTGCGGCTGAGACGTGTAACAGCTTGAGAGCCACGAAAAACGCCTGTTCCCGTGTCCGGTACTTAGGCGGAAGAACATGCTGCTTGCCTAGGCTCTTCCGCTTGAACTCGGGAGAGTGGAAGTCGGCTCCGCGCAGCCAGTGCCAGAGCCGCTCTCCTAGGACGGAGTTCCATATCCGCCGCATCTGTTCCGGCGAAAGCTGGCACAACTGCTCGACCGTGGTGATCCCGCGGCCGTGGATTCGCTTCTCCATGGCGTGACCGATGCCCACCAGGTCCGACAGCTTCAGGCAGTAGAGAGCTTGCGGCAGGTCGCGTAGCAGAAAAGCTGTCAGCCCATCCGGTTTACAGAGGTCGGAGGCAATCTTCGACAGGTAGCGGTTGGGAGCCAGCCCGACTGAACAGCGCAGGGTAGCTCCGACGGTGCGGAGCGACTGCTTGATATCGAGAGCGAGAGTTGTCGCGTTGGGAAGGGCACGCTCCCGTCCCATCAGCTTGCACGCCATCTCATCCACCGACATCACGCTGGTGACCGGAATACAAGAGTTGACGGCCTCGACGATGCGGTGGTGATACTCGACGTAGAGTTTGGGCCGGGCTTCGACGAGTTCAATGTGTGGGCATAGCTGCTTCGCCTCTTTCACGCTGACGCCCGTCTTCACGCCGTATGCCTTGGCTTCGTAGGAGGCGGCGATACAGCAGGTATTCTCCGTGATGAGAGGGACGATGCCGATGGGACGCCCCCTGAGTTCCGGGCGCTCCTGTTGCTCAACCGAAGCGAAGTAGGAGTTCAGGTCAAGGAAGAGCCACTCCACGGTAGGAGCCGAACCTTCCGCAAATGCTGGCAGGAGTCTCACGGCAGTTGATTGTAATCGAATAGGCGAACAAATAGCGAAGATGATAGAATTCTTCCATGTGTGGACGCTTTCGCCTCACCCGAGTAGACAGGCTGGTCGGACGCTTCGAGATCGAGCCCGACGACGATTGGGGTCCGCGCTACAACATCGCGCCAGCTCAGAACGTCCTGGTAATCCGCCAGCATCCCGAAGAGCCCAAACGTATCGGTTCGAAGATGCGCTGGGGGCTGATTCCGTTCTGGGCAAAGGACGCCAGTGTTGGCTACAAGATGATCAACGCTCGTGCGGAGACGGTGGCCACCAAACCTGCGTTTTGCAAGGCATTGAAGAAACGGCGCTGCCTGATTCCAGTGGACGGCTTTTACGAGTGGGCGAAGAATGGGAAGACGAAGACCCCATTCTGTTTCACCATGGCCGACGAATCGATCTTCGCGTTCGCCGGAATCTGGGAGCAGTGGAAGAATCCCGAAGGGAACATGGTTGAGACTTGTTCCATCATCACCACAACGCCGAACGCACTCTGTACCGACGTCCACGACCGCATGCCCGTGATCCTCCCAGATGACGTTTACGACCGCTGGCTCGACCCCGGCTATCAAAAGACGGACATCATCTGCGACCTATTGAAGCCCTTCAATCCTGACCTGATGCGACGGTACGAAGTTAGCAGCCGGGTGAACCTGGTGAAGAATGATGATCCGGCTTGCGCGGAGCCCGCGTTGATTGGGCGCTGAGCGCTGCTGTCACCAGCAGCATCAGGCATGGACAGTGTCATCCACGCCATAGGCGTGTCGGAAAGTTTACTAACTGGTAATTGACGTGTGGCCCGTCATCCAGGACGAATCGCCAACGTATACGCCGCTCGCCACGTGCAAGAATACTGCTGCCACGTTTCAGATTGCCGAATGCCTCTATCGCTTCTATATTGCACAGTAATGCCAAAGTCACTGAGATTTCTGATCTTGTTCGTATCTTTGTCTGCCTGTTCTGGGTGGTGTCAACACCCTGAGCGAGCCTCTGCTTCGCCTACCTATCTATCTTCAGCTTTCGATATCGAGCAGAAGCAACTTCCAAAGGGATTCAAGGGACATAGCGCGGAAAGAATTTATGAGGCTCTATCGCACAGAAAGGCCACCGCACAGAAGTCTGAATTTGAGTCTCAGGCGGAATACCAGCAAAGAATGGCGCATATTTCCGAGCAGGCGTTTATGCCATCACTGCATCCCGCCGATATCTTTGCCTTTCTGAGTAGCCACCTAATCGTTTCCTATGATGCCGAGAAAAAGCAATTAGAGATGCAGAACCCATTTACCAGAGACCCCAATAACGAAGCCCAATTTGATGGCCTCGAGGCTCCTTGGAGTGAATCGATTGCACAGAAGGGGTCTTATCTCGCCCAAAATCGCTTTGGCGCGGTCTGGAGAATTCGACGCGAGGTCATAACACAATATGACCTCTTCACTACGGACCCTGCCTGGAACACGAATACCATGTTTGTGGATCCGCCACTGACGCTTCCCATGTCACCGCTTAAAGCGAAAGCAATCAAAGGCAGCCTTCGTGCGCTTGTAGTGTGTTCCCTTGCACCGCCGTTTGTTGGGCGCAGCAGTCGATCATTCGATGAGGCGACTCTACATGAACCTCTTGACAGGACCTTCGTGATCCACAACCTCTACGTTGATGTCCGGGAGATTTGGATTGTTAATCCATCCTCAGGTGAAATTCTCGGACGCTTTGACAAAGGTAACCATGAGATCAAACTCCGGAGCGGTGGGATAGATGAGTAGGAAATCCATTGACCTTGCTGAATGGTTGCTTCGAAGCGTCGCGAAGGCAGACGAAGAGGGCCGCAGCGACAGCAGAACGTGGGCTACGTGTTGGGAAGAGTCGTACCGCGAACTAGGCGGCTGCAAGGTGTCTGTTGGCCGGAAGCCATGCTCAAAGAATGCCGCGTACGGACTTTGGCTGCTTGGACGTATCAAGGGTACAGGCCGAGCATGGCAGAACATTTCCGTGTGCGATGTGAATCGAGAAATGGGTAAGAATGCGGCCTATGCGGTAATCGCGGTTGACGTTCTGGCTGACGGAACTAATCGCAACACTCGGCAACTCTGGGAGCAGGTAAAGCATTTATACGCTGCCGTCACCGGCGAGCTGCCGGCAATCAACCAACAAGGTCAGATCAGCTTGGTGCTGGCACTGGCCAGGCGGGGCTTGCTCGCAATGGGCAGATGTGTAGTTACAGCAGATAAAGCCACTACAAAATGATGATCCTCCGCTAGCGCCAAGTCGGTTGCAATGCACAAAGGCGGTTCTCGGCCGCGGCAATCTGGAAATGCGATTCCGGGCGAGTCGTCGCCTACTCGTCAGTCGCCTACTCGTCAGTAACTACGTAGATAACATCCCGAGAGTGTCAGAACTCGCTTGCATGCTGCACCGGAATGGCTCCCACGGCAGCAAAACCATGCGCTGGGTGGCAGCACTCCGGCGACGCCAGTACCTCAGGTAATCACTCCGAGCGCGCAGCAGACCCGACGTCCCGACGGATGGCGCCGCAAGCCAATTCCTCTCCGAAAAGACCCGATCAAATCTGATTTGTGCCGAGCAGACTCAGGGCGGCTAATCGATTCTCTTGCTTTTCGTGAAATATATGCAATAGTAGGAATATGATATATATATACACTGGAAAGGCTGCGCTATGGCTCGGTACAAGATCGCCAATTTTGAGGTAGATTCCAGCGACCGGGCGTTTCCTGTGGCGCTCGCCCAGGCCTACAACGCTCCCAATATCGAGGAGGTGAGGCCACGCTGCCTCTGCCGGCGTTCGGAGCCGGGCCACGAGCGGGACGAAGGTATCCCGATGTACATCTCCCGCCTTGGGGACACCTACCTTTGCAAGCGCATGCCAAACAGCGCTCAGGAACACACCGCCGAGTGTGATTCCTACGAGCTGCCGCCCGAAATGACCGGCTACGGCGCGGTACTGGGATCGGCGATTCAGGAAGGCTCCGATGGCATTACGACTCTCAAGCTGGACTTCAGCCTCACTGATGGCGGCGGGCGCGCTCCCTCTGCTGCGGGTGACTCGGACAAGACCGAGGTGGCTTCCGATGGCCGCAAACTTTCGCTACGCGCCACCTTGCACTATCTCTGGCACCAGGCCGAGTTGAATCAATGGGCGCCGGGTTTTGCCGGAAAGCGCAACTGGTGGATGATCTGGAATCGCATCCACGCCGCGGTGAGGGACAAAACCACGAAGGGACTCCCATTGGCGGAGATCCTCTTCGTTCCCGAACCCTTCAGGGCTGAGGCAAAGGACGACATCGCCGCGCGCCGGCTGGCAACGCTTTCCAAGATTGCGTCGGCGGAATCAGGCAAGAAGCGGCTCATGCTCCTGATCGCGGAGTACAAAGAACTCCAGCACACCCAGTATGGTCACAACTTCATCGCCAAACACATGCCGGACTTTCCGCTGCTTATGGACGATTCCATCCTCAAGCGCTTCTCGAAGGCTTTCAGTGGCGAGTTTGAAATGTTGCGGGCACATCCGAACTTCCACCTGATGACCATCGGAACCTTCAGCTTCAGCGATCTGGGCATCGCATCGCTAAAGAAGATGGACGTCATGATGGTCGACGAGAATTGGCTCCCATTCGAGGACATGTATGAGAAGCAAATTATCGACGCGCTCACGTCGGGACACCGGCGCTTCGACAAACTGCTTCGCTTCAACACCCCGCCCAGTTATCCGCAGCCTTCGGTTGTTCTGAGGGACGCCGCGCCGAAGACTACCGCGCTCTATATCGTTCACGAGAACGCTGACGAAGCATATTACAAGCACCTCGATGAGCAGGCGGCAAAGAGCAAGTATCTGACCTGGCGTTGGGATCTGGCGCAGGACGCCATTCCACCTTTACCTATCTCCATGGACGAGGCCAAAACAATTGACCGGGAAAGTGCAGCGCAGCAAGCCACCTCCGCGGCAGGTTCGCGGTAGACGTTTTGTTGAACGCTGATCACTTAACGGCCGCGCTGTCGATTCGGCCGTTCCTTTGTGGGCTGTTTGTTCAACGGCTCAATCCATAAAACCGTTCTTGCGTAAGCAATCTTCAACGTGCGTTTGTGTGTTGCTCATATCTGCTACGGGTGAGAGATGTTGCGCATGTCCAGCCCAGTCTCTTCGACTGATCTTAAGGAAGTTACATCATGACTTTCGTCCAAAGCGTTACAACTCGAAAGAACATCTTTCAGGGTTTTTCGATTTTGTCCTTGATCCCGGTGCTTTTAATAATGAGCATCCTTCTCCTTTCCACCGCAGCACTGGCTATCAGTAGCACGTCTACCACTCTGGCCGTCTCGCCGGCGAGCGCCACGGCTGGCTCGGTGATCACGTTGACCGCGACCGCGGCATCGGAGGGAGTTCCGCTGACCGCCGGGCAGGTGGCCTTCTGCAATGCCAGCGCGCCCTACTGCGACGATAGTGCGCTGCTCGGAACCGTGTGGGTTACCACCAGCGGCACGGCAACCTTGCGGCGAACTTTGCCTTCGGGTACGACCAACGTCAAGGCCGTTTTCCAGGCGACAAAGTCCTACTCGACCAGCTCGTCCAGCGCGCAGGCGGTGGTCGTAATCGGCGCGCAGATCCCCGTTACTACTGCTAACACCTTCCCGACCTTGGGATCGAGCGCCGTCGCTTTTGCAACCGGCGACTTCAATAACGACGGAATTCCCGACCTCGCCATCGCCGACCAGTCGGGAAACATCCAGATTTTCTCGGGCAAAGGCGATGGCACATTCACCGCCGGAGCTTCAATCAACCCTCTCTATGAAGGTGAGGGAATGGGAATGGAGCCCTCACTCGCAACCGGTGATTTCAATAGAGATGGAAACCTCGACATCGTTGTGAACGGGCATCACATCCTGCTCGGTAACGGCGATGGCACGTTTACCGTTAGCCCCACCCCCATTCTCAATATTTACGGCACAAACGCTCAGGTAGCCGATTTCAACCACGATGGGATAGCTGACATCGTCGTCTTCACAGGCGATAGCGACTTCCAGGCTTTACTTGGCAACGGTGACGGAACCTTTACCAACGGTCCAACCACCGGATCTACAGGAGGTGGCGTTTCCTTTGCAATTGGTGATTTTAACGGTGACGGGATTCCCGACATTGCGGTTAGCGGTGGCTTTGGACTTGGCGTGCAGATCATGATTGGCCAGGGCGACGGCAGTTTCTTGGATGACAGTTACGTCGGTAGCAACGAACATTCCTATCTCAATGGGTTAGGACTCGATGCGGACGGCGTTGCAGTTGGCGACTTCAATGGCGACGGCAAAGCAGATATTGCCGTTTCCGACTTCATGAACCATACCGTCACGATCCTCACCGGCAACGGTGACGGCACGTTCACTGTTGGCACTCCGATCAGCACCGGAATGCCCGCCGGGTCTACGGCTTATCAGCGGCAGGTAGTTGCCGGGGATTTCAATGGCGATGGAAAAACCGATGTTGCCGTCGTCATCGCGGGGAATCCCGCGAGCGATCCGACACTGTCTATTCTGCTTGGCAACGGCGACGGCACGTTTGGTCCAGCGAACACCTTCACTGCTACGCCCGCAGAGTCGTTCTGCGACCAGGCAGTCGCAGTTGGTGATTTCTTCGGTACCGGAAGGTCCGCTATTGCCCTGCTTACGGGTGTATCGCCTTCTTACGTGACGATCCTGCAGGATGTCTCGGGTTTGACGCCGGTCAAGAACATGCCGACGATCACCTGGGCGACCCCGGCGGCAATCAACTACGGATCAGCGCTGAGTTCAACGCAGTTGAATGCGACTGCCAATGTTCCCGGTACCTTCGTCTATACACCGGCGGTGGGTACCGTGTTCGAGGCCGGAAGGCAGACGCTGTCCGTTATGTTCACCCCGACCGACACAACCGACTACAGCGAGGCGGAAGCGATGATCACGCTCACTGTCAACCCGGTTTCGTACTCGCTCTTGGTAAACCCGCAATCGGTTGATGGGAGCGCGAAGGTCACGTTGTCGCTTACGTCTACCGACTACGCGGGAACTGTATCGTTTGCCGTCGCGGTCACTTCACCCAACGGTACGTCCTCGAATGTTTCCGCAAGCGCGCCATCGGTCACTCTGACCAGTGGCGGAAACGGGAGCTCCGTGCTGACCATCGCCGCCAACGCGAATGCCGCGAACCACGCTCCTGTGGCTCCGTGGACTGGCGGCGGCGCGGTTGTCTTCGGTGCCGTCATGCTCGGTGCGCCGTTCGCGGTTCGCAGGCGGAAAAAGATTCTCGCGGTTCTGCTGACTGCTGCCGCAATCACGCTAGCCGGTTTCTCAATGGCCTGCGGTGGAGTCACAGCCATCACCCACGGCACCACAGTGCAGGCCCGCACGTACCTCGTAACTGTTACTCCGACCGGGACCGGGACCGTGGCAAACCCTTCACCGGTGACCATTGCGGTTACGGTTCTATAACACCAGTCCGTGTGGAGAGGCCAAGCGTTTGGGCTTGGCCTTTTTCGGCGGTCGAACCTACTTCTTTTCCATATCCGTCATATTATCGCTAGACATGATAGTAATAGTTGGCATAGTATCGCTATGTAATTCCGGTGAGGTGAGCGGTCTGCGTACCCGGAAAAGGACAGGCGATAGACCATGACCAGACGGTTCCGGATTCCAGCGCATTGGGCGATGTTGATGGGCAGCATCCTTTTCTTCTGCCAACCTGCTTTGGCCGTGAGTAGCACAACAACAACGCTGGCTGTCTCGCCGACGAGCACAACGGCTGGCTCGATCATCACCCTCACGGCGACTGTGACATCGGGCGGAGTGCCGCTGACTGCCGGGCTGATGAAGTTTTGCAATGCCAGTGCAACCTACTGCGACAATGGCGCGTTGCTTGGGTCAGTTTGGGTTACAAGCATCGGTACAGCCACGCTGCGGCGGGCAATGCGTATTGGCACCACCAATGTGAACGCTGTTTTTCAGCCCAATAATTCATACTCCAAGAGCACCTCAAGCACTACGGCTGTGACGGTGACGGGGATTGATCCAGATACCAGCCCGTTGACGTTTCTGAGTGGAGGATCAAATGCGTACGCTATTTATGCCGGAGACTTTAATAACGACGGGTACGTCGATTTAGCTGTTAATGACACCGTCCTTAACACTCTTCAGATTTTCTTGGGAAGCAGTAACGGTACCTTTAACAAGGGTGTCAGCTTACCGAACGGCAATGGAGCCTATTGGCTGGTTGCTGATTTCAACCGCGACGGAAATCTGGACCTTATAAATGGCGCTTCCGGCCGGGTGTATTTGGGAGCAGGGAATGGCACGTTCTCCACGGGCACCACCCTACCATCCACCGCGTGTTCCGGATATGGGAGCTTCCAGGTTGCTGTCGCTGATATCAATGGCGATGGCATCCCCGACATCATTACGACCTGCAACGGATACAGCAATATCTATACCCTACTCGGCAACGGCAACGGAACGTTCTCGGCGGGGCCTACCACGAACGCGAGCGCGTGCTTCACGCCTGCATCTGGAATCGGCGGGTTTGGAGTGGGCGACTTTAATAGCGACGGCAAGCCGGATCTCTTTGTTACGGGGTATAAAGGCACAAGCAATGATCCAAACGCTTGCACGTACTTAGGGACCGGAAGCGGAACATTTACTAAAACCGGTAGCGTTTTTACGGATACCGGCAACAACACTCCTGTTGCGGTCGGTGACTTCAGAAATGTTGGGTATCCCGATGTTGCCACCTCCGCCGAAGGTTACGAACAGATACTTCAGAATAACGGTACCTCCATCGCTTCCTATGGCACATCCCTCAGTTATGCCCCGTTGCAAGTGGCGGATTTCAATGGAGATGGGGATCTCGATTTTGTTGCGGTCGGTTTCGACGAAGTAATTGGCGTGCCGGGTAAGGGAAACGGTACTTTTGGCTCCGCAAATATAGTCACGCCCTCACCGTTGCCGGGCCCAAATTCAACGGTGATTGCTGCGGGTGACTTTTATAACATCGGACTTCCCGCGGTCGCAATAACCACAGGCACGTCTCCATCCTATGTGGAAATTATGCCCATGCTCAAAACCACGCCGCCGGTCGTGGTGACGTGCGCACCTTCAGCGGGAACCTTCGGTAGCAGCGCAACGACCTGCACCGCGCAGACTACGGCCGGCGCGACTGGCCTTATCAGCTTCACCTACAACGGCACTGCGTGGGGCTCCGGAGACGTCAATGGTTCTGGTGTTTTTAGCGTAAGTGGCGGAGGTGGATGGGACGCGGGTTCCTACACCATCACTGCGACCTATGCGGGGGACGAAAATTTCAATAGTGCTTCCGGCAGCGTCAACTACACCATTGACCAACTGGCTCCCATAATTACCTGGCCAACGCCTGCGGCAATCACGTACGGCACACCTCTCAGCGCGATGCAGCTGAACGCGACCGCCAGCGTGCCCGGGACATTCGTCTACATGCCGGCTGCAGGCACGGTGCTACGGTGCAGGATCACATACGCTTTCGGTGACCTTCACTCCGACCGACACGACCGACTACACACCGCAACGGCGACGGTGATCCTCACGGTCAATAAGGCCGTGCTTGACGGTTACGGCGACCAACGCCTCCAAGGTGTACGGAACGGCCAACCCTGCCTTCACTCCAACCTATTCAGGTTTTGTAAACGGTGACACCAGTGCGGTACTGACTGGTTCTCCGAGTTTGACGACGACGGCCACCGCATCCTCGCCGGTTGGCAGCTACACCATCACCGCTGCGGCCGGAACACTGGGCGCAGTCAATTATTCATTCACCTTCGTCAACGGCACGCTCACCATTATCAAGGCGACGTCCGTTCTCTCCGTAACCTCCAGCTTGAACCCCTCAATCTTTGGCAACTCCGTCACTTTCACATTGATCGTGGGCGGGAGCGGAAGCGGTGTGGTACCTACGGGAACCGTCACGTTCACCGAAGGCGGCACAACACTTTTACCCACAACCGCGCTCAATGGCTCGGGCCAAGCAACGTATGTCACTTCCAGCCTGCCAGTAGGGTTAAACACACTGACACTCACCTACAGCGGCGACACCAATTATTTCTAGGCCCAGGCCTAGCATTTTGGGTCACCGCCACGCAGTGAGCTGGGTGGTGGCCCTTCTCAGGATGGTTTTAATGAAGCATTCCAAGATTGTAGGCGCGATCGCAAGCATGATCGTGCTCTTGATGGCGACCATGGCATTCGGCCAGTCGTCAACCACCTTCAACCAGACGGTCAATAAGGCCACGCTGATCAATGGCACAAATTTCGTCTTGACCTCGTCGGCCAACCCAAGCGTTTACGGGTCCAACGTCACTTTCACCAGCACGTTGACCGCGAGCGGTGGCGGTTCAGTGCCAACCGGTACCATCCAATTTCTCAATAACGGCGTTGCAATGGGCACGCCCGTAGCGCTCACCGCAGGCGTAGCAACCTACTCGATTTCATCGCTCGCGGTAGGGACCTACCCCATCACCGCGCAGTATTCAGGCGACACGAACTACAACTCCGCAACCTCGGCAACTCTGTCACAGGTTGTTACCAAGGCGGTCTTGACGGTTACAGCAAACAACGCGTCGAAGGTCTACGGTGCAGCCCTGCCGGCCTTTAGCCCGACTTATAGCGGCTTCCAGAACGGCGACACCAGCGCAGTCCTGGGTGGTTCTCCGAGCTTGACGACCACGGCCACCGCAGCTTCGCCAGTTGGCACCTACACGATCACCGCCGCTGTCGGAACGCTGACTGCAGCTAACTACTCGTTCAGCTTCGTCAATGGAACCCTGACGGTCACTCCGGCGGCGTTGAACATTACGGCCAACAACGCAGCGCGCGCTTACGATGTTGCTAACCCGGCCTTTACGGCGACCTATACCGGCTTCGTAAACGGTGACACCTCCGCATCGCTGACCACTCAGCCGACCTTGACGACGACTGCAGTTCTGCTCTCGCCGACTGGGACGTACCCGATCACCGCTGCGGGTGCGGTCGACGCGAACTACACGATCACCTACACCGCCGGCACTCTCACGATTGGCAAGACGGCGGCCACTGTCACAGTGGTTTCTTCTGTCAATCCTTCCGCTTATGGCGCGAACGTGACATTCACTGCAACCCTGCCGGCAACGGCGACAGGTTCGGTAACGTTTCTCGATAACGGTGTTTCCATCGGCACAGGTGCAATCACCGCCGGTACGGCGACTCTGTCGAGTTCGACGCTTGGCGTCAGCACTCACCCGATCACGGTCAGCTACGCTGGCGATGGCAACTTCACCGCAGCAACCTCCGCAACTCTCTCTCAGGTTGTCACCTTGGGCAGCGTGACCTTTGCGGTCGTCTCCTCGGCTAACCCGTCCACCTACGGTTCGCCCGTAACGTTGACGATCACCACGACTGGTTCGGAGGCCGGTGTAACTCCGACTGGCACCCTCACCGTAAGCGATTCACTCGGCTGGACTGCCCAGACGATCCCGCTGGTATCCGGTGTAGCTACGTTGACTACAAGCACTCTGCCAGCAGGCACCAACACGCTGACCATTGTGTACAACGGCGACGTCCACTACCAGGTCATCAAGGGAACTAGCTCAATCACCAGTTCGAAGGCTGCAACCAACTAGTAATCTCCAGCCCGTGGCCGGGCGCAAACCCGGCCGCGGTTCTCTGATTGTTTCCGGAGACGCGATGAACTTTAGACTTCCGGCCTTCGCACTACTAACGGTTCTGCTTGCTCTCCCGCACGCCTATGGGCAGATGAGCGGCGCGTCGTACCTCGAAAACATCAATCAAGCTCCGACAACATTAACAGTCAACTCTTCATCTTCTGTCGTCGACCGGGAAACTCCGCTTACGCTGTCAGCGGTGGTGTCGTATCCCAGAAGTGGCCAGACAACCGGCAACGTGACCTTTACCGTGGAAAATGGGAGCGCAGTGGTTGCCACCAGCACCGCCCCAGTCAATCTCACGGGCACAGCGACATGGTCTCCCTCCCTCGCGAGTGGAACGTTCACGATCTTTGCGGTCTACAGTGGGGATTCAAATCTTCTGGGCAGCACATCGCCATCCATCTCCCAGACCGTTCTCGGCGTTGCCCCGGATTTCAGCCTCTCGGTAGCACAATTCTCCGTCGCCCAGGGTCAGACGGGAGCAACGCCCATCACAGTTACGGCGCTCAATGGCTTCCACGGCACGATCACGTTCAGTTGCGCCTCACCGTCTTCCCAGATGGATTGCGGTCTGTCACCGGCCGTTCTCTCGGTGCCGGCTCCCGCATCCGAGACTTCCACTTCATCTCCCGCCGGAGACGTCGCGCTGAGCGTGGCTACCTTCTCTACGACCGTAGGAAAAGCGGAATTACTTGGCGCGTTCCTGCTGAGCTTCTTTCTGTCCGTCAATCGCCGCAAACACCTCGTACTGCTGACTGCGGTAATGCCGGCCCTGCTGCTGACCGGCTGCGGCACCGGAACTCGTTACGTTCAGCAGGACGGTACGCCAAAAGGAATTTATTCAGTCACCGTTACGGGCACCTCTGGAACGTTAAGCCATACCCAAACAGTTCTGGTGACGGTGCAGTAGGAGCGACATGAAATCAACACAGACGATCGTGGCATTTCCAGCTCCGCCAGCTTCCATGCCGGATGGGCTCTTCGCTGACTTCGAAGTTACTGGCCGAAAGCGGCCGAGCGCCTTCGTTGCCAGCTATGGCATTCAAGTAATCATGGTGGCGTTGCTATTGACCATCACCCTTACCCGCACGGCGCCGGTTCTTATTCATAAAAAATACTCCGCGATCTCGTTAGTTGCTCCCACTCTTTCTGAGCCGGCCCCAGTGCGGCAACCCGTTACCCGGATCTCTGTCCCGGCGGCCGCCTCACCCAAGCTTCCCGAAGTTGCAGCCCCGATTCCGATTCCAACACCACGCACACCGCGCGTAGAACGGACGGTTGATGTCCCCGCGCCGCCGGCTCCGAAGCCTGTGCTCCAGCCCAATGTGTTGTCAGAGGTTCCTGCGATGCCCGTCGCAAAGTCTGTCCATACCGGCTCTTTTGGAGATCCCAATGGCGTACCCGTGCAACCACAGACCAGCGCGACCAATCGCGCTCTGGCGCTTGCAGCGGTAGGGAGTTTTGGAACCCCTTCTACGGGAACCGAACGCCCGACGGGAAGAGGCGTGGCTACAGGAGCATTTGGCACGCAGAGTGGTGCTTCTGGTGCGGCAAGCAAAGCCGTGAAGAGTGTTGACTTCAATGAAACCGCCGCACTGGCGAAGGCCAAGACGATTGAAGCAAAAGTCTCACCTATCGCCCCAGTTGCGATTCAGAGCAAACCCGCACCGGTGTACACCGAAGAGGCCCGGCGGCTCCACTTGGAGGGCGACGTTGTGGTGCAAGTTGTCTTCTCGGCCACCGGAGAGATTCGGATTGTCGGAGTGGTGAAAGGCCTTGGACATGGACTGGACGAGGCGGCAGTTGCTGCCACGCGCCAGATCCGCTTTACTCCCGCGCGGCGTGATGGCCAGTTTGTGGACTATCCCGCCACCATTCATGTCGTCTTTGCATTGTCGTAAAAGGAGATCGGATTCATGAAATGCCGTTTTGTTTTGCTTCCTCTGGTGCTGTCGTTGGGCGCGTTCGCGGCCGCCGCAGACACTTCCCACCCCGCAGGCGATGCGTTTGACCGAACCATCGACCAGATCACCGCCCGCGAGGCTGAGAACGTAAAGGCCTTCGCGAAATACTCCCCCATCGTCGAGACGTATATCCAGGGATTCAGGAAGGACAGGGAACTGGGCCGGGTGCCGGTCGAGGACCAATATTTCCTGGGCCGCGCTTCGTTCAAGAGCCGTCTCCAGGACGATTCGTTCATCGCCCAGGATCGCCCCGTCGTCACCCATCAGCTTCTTCGCGAGATTAAAGAAGCCACCTTTAAGCGCCGAAAGGGTTGGGTGCCGCTCGGCTTCACACAGATGGCCGTGATCGACATGCAACACTTCGATCGTGCGCACTACAAGTTTGTCTACCACCAGAGAGAGTTCCTGGGCACGGTGAGATGTCTCGTCTTTGACGTGACTCCCACCGCGAAAGGGCACGGTCAGTTCTTGGGGCGCGTCTGGGTTGAGGACCAGGACTTCAATATCGTCCGCTTCAACGGCACCTTCATTCACCCGTCAGAGGGTTCGGAGTTTATTCACTTCGACTCCTGGCGCATCAACGTCAACAATGGTTCCTGGCTCCCCGCCTACGTCTACAGCGAAGAATCCGACGTGATGCCTGACAAATCACCGGTTGCGCTGCGCGGACAGACCCGCCTCTGGGGCTATGCCACCAGCCAAGCGGACACCGGGCAGGAGTTCAGCAACGCTTTCACCGCAATTCAGGTGGATGCCAAGGATGCCATCTCCGACCAGGTTGACTCGAGCACGCCGCTGGCAAGTCAGAAGGCTTGGGAGCGCCAGGCCGAAAACAACTACATCTTCCGCCTGGAGCAGGCCGGCCTCGTCGCGCCGGTATCCTCGCTGAGCGAGATTCTCGAAACGGTCGTCAACAACCTCATCGTCACCAACAACCTTGTGATCGAACCCGAGGTGCGGTGCCGCGTGCTCCTGACCGCTCCAATGGAGAGCTTCGCAATCGGCCATACCATCGTGGTCAGCCGCGGATTGATCGACGCGCTTCCCGACGAGGCAGCACTGGCCGCCGTACTGGCACATGAGTTGAGCCATATCGTGCTCGCCCACGATGGCGACAACTCCCAATTTGCATTCGGCGATCGGCTGATCTTCCCCGACACCGACGCTCTGGAGCGGTTGCGCGTGGTGAGGAGCAGCGACGAACTAAAAGAGGCCGACGAAGAGAGCCTGGTCCTGCTTCAAAACTCGCCGTACCAGGGCAAGTTGCAGAACATGGGCCTGTTCCTGAAGCAGATGGAGGCAAGCCGCAAAGTGCTTCCAAATTTACTCCGGAGCCGGTTGAGCGACTCGCTGGTCGGAGAGCAACCCCGCCTCACGTTTGCCGCCGCTGCAGCGCCAGATCTGACTCCCAAAGACGTTCACCAGGTCGCAGCCTTGCCGCTCGGCTCGCGCGTGATCATGGACCCCTGGACCGGCCGAGTCGAGATGAACAAAGCGCGATCCGCGCCCGTAGTTGCCGTACGGGAAAAGTTGCCGTTCACGTTGACTCCGTTCTACCCCTATCTCACCCGGGCCTCCGCCGAGAAAGAAGCTGCCCCTGTCCCAGCTGCGGCACCAGACAATCCCGGGCCGCCGGCGCAGGGCACCTCGCAAGATCAAGACAGCCCGAAGAATACCGCTCAGGTTCTCTCTCACTCCGCATCGATGGATGGTGCAAAGTGAGAAATCGCTCCATCTTCATTCTTCTCTCATCCGTGCTTTTCGGCGGCTGCGTTTGCTTTGCACAGCAAGCGTTTGACACCGTTGCTCCGCTACGCGCCAATCGCTTCACCGATCAGGTGTATGTCGGCTTCGACCACACGCGCACCGATTACGCACTGGCGACGCCGGGCGGCAATGATTTGGCGACGACCAACGGCGTGGACGTCGAGTACGACATGCGACGTAAAGAGCACCTCGCCTATATCGCAACGGTCCGTTACGGTGGGGGCACCCCCTTCGATCAAAGCCTGATCACCGGCGCCTCTGGCGCCAGCTATCTGTTCCACTTCACACGCTACGAGCCGTACATGCACGCCATGGGCGGCTACACCCGGCTGGCATCTCAGCACGCCGCGGGCGGCATGTATCTGTCCAACGTCAACACCGGATTCATGATGCTGTTTGGCGCCGGCCTCGATGTGAAGGTGAGTGAACGATGGGGCGTGCGCGCGATCTCCCTGGAGGATCTCTATCTCCCCTTCGGCTCGTCGCGCTCCACCTATTGGAGCGTTGGGACGGGAGTCCTTTACCACTTCGGGCTGGCCAGGTGACCGCAATCCTCGAAAACACCTTTGTGAGTGTTCCCGCGCAATTCATGCAAGCGACATCGTTTCACCTTGGAGAGTATGCAATGCCCGTGCGTCATCCTGTGTCCGTTCTACTCGTGACCCTTGCCTTTGGAAGCATGGCGCTGGCCAAACAGCCAGTATCGGCCGTCTGCACGGCAGACCCGCTCGTGACCTATGCCGGCGCGACCATTTCCGTCCATGTGACCCCGGACGGCTTTCTTCCGCATCGTAAACTCGCCTACACCTACCGCAGCACCGATGGCGAAGTCACCGGAGATGGCTCCTCCAACGGAACCGTCAATACAACCGGGTTGCAGCCTGGCAGCTACAACGTCTCCGCCCTCGTCTCCGACGATCACAAACCAAGGCGTAGACCGGTTGCAACATGCCAAGCATCGTTCATTATTAAAGAACCTCCCAAGTACCCTCCCAAGATGCACGTTCGCGCCGAACCGCAAGCAGTAAACTCGGGCGATCGCGTGATAGTGATGGCAGAAGGTTTCAGTCGGGACAACCGGCCCTTGAGCTTTAGCTGCCTCGCAAACAAAGGCGCTCTTGCTGGAGGTAGCACTCGTTACGTTCTGGACACTACAGGACTCGCCAGCGGCATCGTCAATATCGACTGCACGGTGCAGGATGATCGAGCGCTCTCCGGTTTCGCCACAACAGCGGTAACCGTCAGTCTCCCGCCACCGCCACCGCCGCCAGTCGCTCGTAAGTACGGCGACGGCTTAGACTTTTCTGCCGACAAGAAGCGGCCGAGCCGAATCGATAACGCGGCCAAAGCAATGCTCGATCGTTATGCCGAAGCCCTGGCGGCGGATCCGGATGCCACGGCAGTCGTCGTTGGCTACGACAACGCCGCTGAGCGCGTTCCCAAAAAGCACCGGAAGGCGTTGCCACCCCAGGTTGCCGCTCTGCGAGCCGTGAACACCAAGGCCTATCTGGTAGAGGATAAGGGAATCGATGCGGGGCGCATTGAGGTCCGGAAGGGAATCGAAGATACCCAGAAGGTAATTCTCTGGATTGTCCCGGCTGGAGCCACATTGGACATGAGCAACACCGTGAAGCCTGCAGCGCGCGCCAAGAGAAATGAGAAATAGTTTGTGGAAATGGATAAGTTGTTGCTGGCTTCGTCCGGTCGTACACTCTAGGCTGACGATTCAAGAACGCTGCATGGAGTTCGCAGTTTCAAGTATTGGAACGCGTCCTCACTAGCGGGCGCGTTTTGAATCCATTGCGTCCGAGACGGGGCGCGCATATGACCAGCACATCTGCGACAATAGGGAGTTGCTGGGATATCCCCCAACTGGAGAGCGGAAATCATGAATGCCACCGTTGCGGAACATCGGATTGAGTTGATCCAACTCTGCCGCCAGTTTCACGTCCGCCAGTTGGAACTTTTCGGTTCGGCGCTCGGCGATGCTTACGATCCGGAGCGAAGCGACCTCGATTTCCTGGTGGAGTTCAAATCCCTGCCTGACGGTGGCTATGCCACCGCGTTTTTCGGGTTCAAGGAATCGCTGGAGCAACTCTTCGGACGGCCCGTCGATCTTGTCGTGGGCTCTGCCATCAGAAATCCATATTTCCGCCAGAGTATCGAGCAAAGTAAGGCGCTTCTCTATGCAGCTTGAGGCGCGGAAGTATCTGTATGACATTCAGGAGGCCGCCGGACTGGCCTCGCAGTTTACCGCCGGCAAGAGCTTTGCAAATTACCAGCAGGACGCGATGCTACGTATGGCAGTGGAGCGGGCCTTTGCCATCATTGGCGAGGCGCTCTCGCAGCTCGCCCGCGTGGACGCCGGATTGGCAGCAAAGATCTCTGACTTTCGCAGCATCGTTGCCTTTCGCAATATTCTGGTTCATGCCTATGCTCAGGTGGATGAACGTATCGTCTGGGAAATCGTCCAGTTCAAGCTGCCCATCCTGGTGCGGGAAGTAGCTGCGCTCATGGACGAAGGTGATCGCCCATGAAGGAGCTTGGCTCGGGCGCGTGAGTGGTGAGAGGGCCCCATAGGGATAAAGTCTTAGTGACCGTGTTTGAGCTGCCTGCCAGTACCTCGTCGTAAACCTTCCTGTCCACGTTGCCTCCGGTGAGAATGATTCCGATTCGTTTTCCTTCATGGACACTCATTTCCTGGAGCGCTCCAGCCAAAGCCGCGGCTCCGGCTCCTTCATCGCCTCAAGACCCTCATTCGCACCGGAGAACTGCTCCGGTGTCCAGTCCCTCGGTTCTTTCCCATTGTCCTGCACCGTGTAGAGGCCAGACTCTCGGCGCAGGAACAGCTTTCCATCGTGTGCAACCGCCCCTTTGATCGCATCGCTCATCTCGCGTCTCTACGCATTCTCTTCGGGCGCTACCCGGCGGTCTTCCCACAACTGCCTCATCTCGCGTCCAAGGCCGTCGAGATCCGGGTAGATTACCGACTCGGTGATCCCGCAGTCTCTGAGGTCTTGGCGAAGCTGCGCACGTGCGGCGGCGGCAATTGTGATGAGCTTGATGGTTGAGTCCGTCTTCCTGAATTCGTCCTGCATCCAGTTCGGTTCGGTGCCCAACACGATAAACCGGCTACGCTGTGCGGCGATGCGGCGCGTGATGTTCGGGAACTCCAGCACCATTGGCGGACGCGGGACAGGAACCTCGGCGAAGTCTTCTTCCGACACCGGCAGGTAGGAGTCTTCCCACGCGCTAGGATCATAGCCTTCGTTGGGACGCTTTTCGGCATAGGCCTTCCATGCGTCTTCGGCCAGCTTCATATCCCGCAGGGTTTTAAGTTGTTCGTTCAGGCGGTACGGTTCGAGCACGTATACGCGCGCATCATGCTTGTCGTTGCTTTTGTTGCGCAGCGCGAAGTGAAGAGCAATCAACGCACCATCCGACCAGTCGAGCAGGCGCGTGGGGCCATCGTGATGCTGCATCAGGAAGTAGGAATCCCAATCCCAGTCCTCGCTGGACTCCTTCTCGTGCTCAACAGCGTTGCGCATGAACTCATCGTGCAGGTAGTCTTCGACCGCCAGGAGCTTGCTGATCGGCTTCAACGGGAGAGGCTTTCCATTATCTCCCCTGGCGGGACGGTACAACTCCGGACGCAGGATCGTGTCCTCGAAGTCCTTGCTTTCGCCGCGAAACCAGAGTTCTTTGTGCTTCGGCTGTCCCCATGCTTTGCGCATTTCGCTTACGCAATGAATGAAGTCTCCGAGCGTCGTTACAGGGCTCGTGCAATCAATCGCCATCACATTGCTCCTTACAAATGTGGCCCGATTGGCTGCAGTCTTTTCCACAGCCGTTTCGCCCATTATTTGCCGATGGCCGGCGAAGGTCAATCCACGACGCGGGGGCGAATCATTCAGGCAATTTACGGAAAGAGACCAGGCGCCAGCGGCCGGCCGGCGATGACGATTCTCGGCCGAGTATATAGAGGTTGCCGTCATCCGCGCGAACTTTGAAGAACGCGTCGTTCTGCCCGTACCACTGGTCAAGCAGTTCTTCGACCAGGTAGTCGCGTCCATCCAGCCGAAAGCGAACCGGGCGCTCGTCAGCCTTGTGCCCGGAATAGCACTCTACCTCAACCTGCATTGCTTCATTCTCGCACGCCGACTTGAGCGTGAGCGGAACAACTCTAACTGCATGGCAGGTGGGCCGGTTGCTGTGAAATTGCCGATCCCAGGAGGGACTTGAGAGCCACCTGGGATCTTTTTGCTAGGCCTTCGGAGCTTCCGCTGCGGATAAAGCTTCTGGAGCTGCCGCAGCCTTCTTCGAGGCACTCTTCGCAGCTTTCTTCCTCTTAGCCCAACGCTTCTTCTGTGCCGAGGCCATCTTCTTGCGGCTCTCGGCGCTAATTACACGCTTGGCAGTCTTGGCCGCGACCTTCTTCGGGGCAGCGTCCTTCGCAGCAGTCACAGCCTTGGCGGGCTTCTTCTTCGCCGCCCAACGGGCCTTCTGTGCAGCAGCAATTTTCTTCCTCGCGGCTGGACTCATGGTGCGGCGAACCGTTTGGCTTGCCTGCTTTACGTCGAGGGGGGCAGCGGGCTTGCGGAGAGGCGTCGGAAGATCATGGCCGTTGCCGAGAGGCTTTGTTCCGTTGAGTGCTTCCAATGCGGTGATGGCATTGTCGATGCGGTTCCGCTGGGCGCGAAGGTCGGCGAGAATTTGTGCAGTATCCATGTATAGGCTTGCTCCTTCTACCGGGGATGGTAGCAGCATCGTTAGTCCTGCACAACAATCAGTGCATGCAAGTTACATCTTCCGCAACAAACAACCCAGGAACAAACTGTTCAGTAAGGGAAACCCGATGGGGAAAAACAAAAAAGAAAGTAGAACAAGGTTCCAGCCAGGGCCTCACGGTGGATGCGAGGCTCTGCTGTATGAATTCCGCGAACCGCCTCTCCTATCCGATGACGAAGATGACCTTCCACCGGCCAGCGGGCAGCCGCATCCACGGACTGTTCTCATCGCGGCAAAGACCTTTGATGAAGCGTTGCTATATCTACGCTTCCACTCGAAGGATTTCAACGTCCACAACGTCAGATGTATCGGCGTCATCCTCATGGTTTCCGGGTCACCTGCAGACTGATAAGGTCACGGAGCGCGGATCAAAAACGGTTCTTGACTATATATGCTATATCTGGCATATTCGAGAAGTGCTGAAAGGTGTGATGAAACCACTGATCTTCGTTGCTGATTCACGCCGTGCACTGGCGGAGTTTCCGAAAGCCGTGCAGCAGCAGGTTGGCTTTGCTCTCTACCAGGCGCAGATGGGCGGCAAGCACATCGATGCCAAGCCGCTGAAGAACGTCGGTGCCGGAGTGCTGGAGGTGGTTTCCGATCACCGGGGCGACACGTTCCGCACGGTGTACACAGTGAAGCTGGAAAAGGCGGTGTTTGTGTTGCACGCCTTTCAGAAGAAATCGAAGCACGGCATAGCCACGCCGAAGAGCGTGTTGGAGCTCGTAAAACAGCGGCTGGAACGTGCCATTGAAATCGACCGGGAGCTGGAGAAATAGCGATGCCAAAACGTGAACGTGATTACACCGTTAGCAGCGGAAACGTCTTTGCCGATATGGGCCTGCCGAACCCCGAGGAGGCGCTTGCCAAAGCCGAGCTTGCCCACAAGATCGCCGTGCTGATCCGGGACAAAGGACTGACCCAGGTTCAGACCGCCAAACTGCTGGGCGTGGATCAGCCGAAGGTGTCCTCCCTGATTCGTGGGCGTCTCTCCGGCTTCTCGCTGGAGCGGTTGATGCGCTTCCTGCTGTTGCTGGGGCAGGACATCAAAATTACGGTGCGGGCCTGCCCGCGTTCCAGGTCACGGGCTCGGGTGCATGTGGCCTAGAGAATCGCTTGGTGTTGCTGGTGTCAATCCAAACAAGATCAATGTAGCCGGACAGCCATCGGCCGTTGTTCAGCCTCGAACAAGGAAAGCCTCGATCTTGGTGACCAAGAAGTATGGCGCGCGCAGTTCATACGGCCCAAGTCGGCCCCTCACCGCAAATCCATTGGTGGAAACAACGCATCGCTATTGGCAAAGCTCATCTTGAGCGTTTCTCCTTGGCTTGCCAAGACCGCGCATTCGGCAACGCACTCAGAACACCAAAATCAAATTTAGAGAATGGGTTCAGTGAAGCTCTCAGCTGCAGTAAAGCTTTGGAACCTTTCCCGATCTGCTCGCCGAGTGCTCCCAAGATTGCACGGACTCTTGGAGGCTCGGTAGCAGCGACTTTTAGCAGGCGTTCGAACCGACCACCCTCTGTGAGCAGTGCCTTTAGCTTGCTGACAGTTTCCTCAGGCGAAAGCTCGCCGGATCGCCCCGCCTGTCTTAGAAAATCGAGAAGAGCTGCATCAATGTCCGTCAGACTGGCCCATGCTTCGGGTCTTCTGGTGTGAATCAAAGCATCGCTGCCGACGAGTTTCCGCGGAAGACTGAGGCCGCTCGTTGCAAGTTCCGCCCTTTTTGCCGTCTGTGTCGTAAAACCCAAGAGATTGGCGGCAGCGATTCCAGACGGGAAGACCGTCTTTTTGGGGGAAGCGAGCTTCTGAATTGCGGCTGGATTAGGCCGACTCTTGCCTAAGACGGTTTGCCGGTTCCGATAGTACACGCCCTTGCTAAGTCGCTCGATCACCCCATCGCGGGTCAGGCGAGAGAGAGCCTGCGCAACAGCCGTGAACGGAAGCTCACGAAAGTCGTCAAGCCGCCACAGACGCTCGCCGCTGCGTTCAATCCGCTTTCGGATCGACGCCGTGATGGGTCTTTTTCGATTAGCGGAGTCAAGTTCGGTCATGGAAACAATATCACTCCCGTCTTCGCTGTATGTCAAGTTTTATAGCAAAAAAACATGACAACAAGTTTTTTGAAATCACATTGAAGGTATCTCTCTGTCTGCCAAAGGAGCAGCCCACTATGTTTGTTGAATTGTTGCCGCTGTTGCGAAACCGCACAGTCTCTCTGAGTGTCGCCGTGCCCGCCAACGGCGATTCCATCGTCCTCACCATCATGCCAAAGGTCACTGACGAGAAGGCCGAAGAGTTCGGCTCCATAAAGGAGGCAGCGGTCAAAGCCCTCTCGGGCGCGCTGACGCTTAAGGCCCAGACTGCGGAAGAACTGGACGCAGGACTGCACCAGGCACTTTTGCAATACGTTGGCAGCCAGCTCACGATCGAGGGTTCGATCAATGAGATGGTGAAGACGGTGAAGGCTGCTGAAGAAGAGGCCAAGGAAGCTGCCAAAGCCGCAGTCGCAGCCGCCAAGAAGAAGTCCGGGCAGGCCACGACTGGCAGCAAGCCATCTACGGCTGCGGCTGCGCCGGCAGAGGAAAAGAAGATCGAGCTCGCTGCGCCGCCGAGCCTCTTTGACGCTGTTCCTGCAGACGAGAACCAAGCGGAGACAGAGCTTGATGATTCGATCGGCGGGTCCGTCTCAACGCCTGCGGCGCCATCGCTCGAGGTGAGTGCAGCCTCATAGTTCGGCGTCCACGTCTCCTTCCTGGACAAACAGCCATTAAACATTCCACTTCACCGCGGCCCTCTTCAGTCGAGGGGCAGCTCAGGAGAGATCTATTTCTATGCCAATCGAAGTCGCTCAAATGGAAAGACAATTTGCTTTTGGAGGCCGAATTATCCCCGACCCCAATCCCGAGCTCACGCCGGAAGCCGTTCGCGAGTTCTTGACGTTCCAGTATCCGGAGATGTCGACGGCTACCATCGTTGGACCGGAGACATCCGGCCGCTATCTCCGCTACACCATTCAGCGATCAATCGGAAGCAAAGGCTAAGCAATGCGCCCCCGGTTAGCGCCCAGAAATGACCGTCTACGCAGTCGTCAGCCGCTCTGTGATGCGTTACACGCAAAACAGAGCGGCCTCAACGAGAGCGCGGAGGATCATGCTTACGCGAGGTCCTGCAAATGCGCAACAAGTCAGCGGCTGTCCAAGGGAGTCGAGGCAGCCGTCAGTCAAAACCGGCGGCGGACGTCCCGGATGTTGTCGCCACCGCCGCAGTTTCTTCTGCCACTCGCGTAGGGCTGCTCGCTCCGGGCGGCCCTGCCGTTCTTCCTGCGTTGGACGAGGTTCGAAGCCGATACAGCTTCTACACCGGGAAGAAGGCTCTCTTTAAGCTCTGTCAAAACCTTGTCGAGGAAGGTCTTGCCACCACCCGAAGTTGGGAAAAGAGCAAAGCCGATCCTCTCGCGTTCATCGACGAGTCCCTGCGGCGCTGGTGCTTTCTGCACGGCCTCTCGCGCATCGAAGCCGAATTCTGCGAGGTTTCATTCGCGATTCGCGACGCAGACACTCATCAACTGCGCATTTCGGTGCAGCACTGGCACCTTGGGCACTTTGTTTGTAGGGTTCCTCTGACGGCGCTCGAAAAGCATATGTCAGGCCTTGGCGCGGCGTTTTACCATCTCCTTGCTTATACGCTGGTTCGCTCACTTGGATCATGGGATCTCGACGATGCAGCGGCCAGCGTGGAACAGATGAGAGAGTGGGCCAGCGAGTCTCGTGAAGAGGAGAGGCGGGGCAGGGGATGAGTTCGAAATCCCTGACCTCGATGGCTGCACCCCGACATTCATCGCAGAAGCGCGCAAGAAGCACATCTCGATCCGGCACAGTCTGTGCCTTCTACGGGCGAACTCGAAAGGCCGGTTTGGAGTGTGGATCAAGTCCCTTCTCCGCATGTATGCGCTGAGTTGCATTCCGATCGATAAACGCCTGAAGCAAGATCCGGAGGAAGAGGGTTACGACTATCTGCGACCTGTTCCGGCCACAGTTCTGTCGTTTGACGAACAGGACGCAATTGTTGCGACGGTGGACGAAGAGCTTGAGAACTGGAGCCAGTGTTCTTCGCCGCCCCTGCTGAACCTGAAATTTGATCCTTTTCAACCCCAGGAAATGCGCGAGGTGTGGAGGATTCTCAGGATCAACTTTGAGATCGCATTGGAAACGGCCAGCCTGGCGGAGAAATGGAGGCTCTGGACCGAAGCCGAGGAGAAGAAGAATGAACACCGACATCGAAATAGGGAGCAACTCAGCGGTCGAGCTGCGTAAGGCCGTGTTGATCTACACGGGGACCCAGGCGTACGTCACCGTGCATGATATATTGCGTGACGAACAGGGCAGGCCCCACTATGGCCCGCCGGAAGCTTTAAGCGCAGACTTCTTGAAAAGCCTGTGCGAACTCTTGAAACAGAAAGCGGCGCGCGAGATCGGGATCCTTCCAAGCAACATTCTCTGTCTCACGGACGAACTGGTTGTCTGGTGGTGTCCGGCTGCCGTGCGCCCCATGTTCTTCCAGTCGGCTACGGACCAAGATGCGAATGCGTTGTCCGGCCGCATGTTTCCGCATCCGGCCCTGATGTTCGTCGCTACAGAGACACAACTTTCGGTTCGAGCATTGCCCAAGAACGAAAGGCCCAACAGCGATACTCAGTTGCTGAGCGCACCGTACTGGAACACATACGAAGATGGCTCAATTTGCGCGGGCAGCATGCGTGTTCCCACATCTGAGGTGTCCTCTTCGGTCACAGCGGAATGGGAGCGGGGATTCTTTGAAAGCGCGTTTACCCATCCCTCTGGAGCCGTGCAGCTGACCTCATATAAGGGCGGCATCATCCCGATGTGGCAGAGCGTTCTCGGCAGCGATGCGTTTCCTGATCAGTACCTCGTTCCCGCTCACGAAACCCTCCTGCAGTTCATACGGCGCCGCCAGAAATAGCGAAAGGAGCAGAACACCATGCAATCCGTTCATCACCTTCATCCTCGCCTGATGGGCAGCACCCGCCCGCTGCGCGTCATGCTCGTTGGCGCCGGCGGGAGCGGGAGTGCGGTCTTGCTCCAACTCCCCTTCCTGGAGCAAGCCCTGCGGGCCTGGGGCCAACCAGGCCTCGCCGTCACTGTCATGGACCCAGATATCGTGTCCGAGGTGAACGTCGTACGCCAGCCCTTCTCGCGTGTCGACATTGGGTCTAACAAAGCCATGTGCCTGGTCGGGCGCATCAACATGTTCTGGGGCTTCGCCTGGAAGGCCATTCCTCGCTACTTCGGGGACAGTCCGGCTATTGCGCCGGAGTGCGATCTATTGATCAGTTGCGTCGATACCAGGAAAGCCCGCCATCAGATTGCCCAGTCGTTTAAGAAGTTCCGCGCGCCGGCATACCATCTCGACCTCGGCAACAACGCCTCCAGCGGGCAATATGTCCTTGGCCAGCCCCTTGACCCGGACGTTTCCGCGCGCGCTCAGGAGGCGCGCCTTCCAACTGTTTTCGAGCTCTATCCTGAGATTGCCGACATTGCAATCAAGGAAAGTTCGCTTCCGAGTTGCTCTGCCGTGGAGGCGCTGGACCGGCAGGAGCCATTCATCAACCAGACCCTGGCCGTCAGTTCGCTCGCCATGCTTGCCCGATTGCTGCGCTACGGGCAAATCTCGTATCACGGAGGCTTTTATAACGCGGAGACCGGACGCATGGTGCCGCTTTCAGTTGATCCAATCCAGTTTGCCAAGATGCGGGGGGCTGCAAAGAAGCAGGCATCCAGGGGCGCGTCGCGCGGTCGACGCGCTGCCGCATAATCCAAGTTGGCCAAATCTGACCGAAGAACTCGAAAAGCGGCCATGGCGGCACTCATAGCGTCGCCATCTGTTATGGCCGCGGCCCTGGGTTATGTATTTAGGGGGATTGATGACGCTATCGGTGGGAAATCGAGAATTGGTCCTAAAAAACTATAGAGGCCGTCTCCGTGTTGCTACGGCCTCTCCACTTCTAATCAATATACTTTTACATCCGTCGGGTATGGGTTTCGTCGGGTATTGATCTCGTCGGGTATGGGTTCCGTCTGAGTTATGCCCGCTGCTGGGATCGTTGTTTTGACTCCAATAGCAAGTGCATTATGGCAAACCCTGGATCGTTATGCAAGTTTTCGGCGTGGAACACCTCGAGCTGATTGCTCACTTCTGGGAAGACTCCGATTCTCTCAACCTTGTCGAACCTGTAGAAGCGCGGAAAATGTAGCCAGTGCAAGCAGTGCATCCCTCCGAGTGCAAGAAGACTTTGGTTCATGGACCCAAAGGTGACAGCACTTGTAGAGTGCATCACGCAGATTCAGTAACTTCCAGGTGCGATCTGCGACAGAACCATCCTTAGGCTCTGTTTCTGGAAGACGTTCCTGCTTCTTCCAGGCTTCAAGGTAGGGTCGGATATGACCTACCGAATTCTTCCACGCCGTCGCTCCACCGTGATTGAACGCTTCAAATGCGTCAATGAGCGCTTTCCGCCCGTCGTCAGGTACACCTTCACCCATCAAAGGCAGCGGAATTTCCACAAGGACACTGGTCGAAAGTCCGCACGAGCCGAGTGCGTTCGTCCAACTTTCTCTTGACCACTCAATCTCCATGGAATCCGAAAAAAGCGAAGGGTTCGAAATATAGTCCGCGCCATTAGCCTTGAGCAACCCGCAGACTTTTCCGCTCACTTCGCAACGTAACTGGACAGGGCCGCCATCCCTGAAAGCTTCGTACTGCGCCAGGCCGCGCGGCGAACAATGAATATCCACGCTCCTCGTCAAATTCATCGGGCTGTTTGCCGACCTGAACATCTCCGCGTGTGACCCTGAACCTAGCAACCATTTCTCACGTCCGGGCTGCTGCACAAGAATATCCACGGTGAGATCAGACAGCATCCAATGCCTGTCGGCTTCGCCTGCCTCAAGGCGAAAATCGAGCGGTATGCTAATCACAACGAGGTCGAAGCCTCTCCGAGTCGCAGGCTTGCCTTTCTCGGTCTGACTTATTGAGCAGACCAGTCGATTGCGGTACGTGATCTCCATCGTCTTCAGCCTCCGAGGAAAATCATACCAAGAACGGGTTTGCCAATCGCACAGCCTATCTTCTGCTCCCTGCCGGTACCCGCCACGCCAACTTGAATCCCTTAGGGGGGTGTATGGGAAAGGGAGTAAATAACAGACATAATTCTTGCCTTTGCCTCACCGCCGTGGTGTAAAGTGGTGAACACCAAAAAAGGAACGCCACACATGAACCGGAAAAAGGCCGATGGAGCGAAGACGCAGAGCACAGCTTTGGTGCGTGCGTCGATCAGCTTTCCACCCGATCTATACCAGACTCTCGAAGACATCGCGAAACAGAAGAAAGTGTCTTTGGCCTGGGTTGTGCGTGACGCGGCGGAAAGATACGTCGCCGTCGAATCGAAAAAGGGAAAAGGCCGCATAGTCTCAGGTCTCAGCGTTTGATAGATAACAAAGGCACGCAAATTGACGGTTTACCACGCTAAATATTTCGCGCATGACCTGACCCGCAAGGCTGCAAGCGGTATTGACCGCTTTTCCATGTCGCTCTTCGACGCGGCGGTGGACCTCAATCCGCACCAGATTGAAGCGGCATTGTTCGCACTCAAATCCCCGCTCTCCAAGGGCGTCATCCTGGCCGACGAGGTCGGCCTCGGGAAGACGATCGAGGCGGGCATCGTGCTATGCCAGTTCTGGGCCGAACGCAAGCGTCGGTTGATGGTGATCTGTCCCGCATCGTTGCGCAAGCAGTGGGCGCTGGAGCTGGAAGAGAAGTTTAACTTACCCACTCGCGTACTCGACACCAAGGCCTTCCGCGATGAGCAGCGGAAGGGGCGGGCACCGTTGAGCGAGAAGGCTGTTCTCATAATGTCCTTCAATTATGCGAATGCCTTGCGCGACGAACTCAAGGCAATCGCATGGGATCTGGTTGTCGTTGACGAGGCACATAAGCTCCGCAACGCCTATCGGCCAAGCAATAAGGTCGGCCAGGGCATCCGCTGGGCTACCGAGGATTGCCGTAAGCTCTTGCTGACGGCCACACCACTCCAGAACTCGCTCGTGGAACTCTTCGGCCTTTCAACCCTGATCGACGAGCACCTCTTCGGGGATCTCAATGCCTTCCGAGCCCAGTACGTCAACGCTGGCAGCAGCATCATCGACCTGCGGCAGCGCCTCTCGGAGTTTTGTAAGCGCACGCTGCGCAACCAGGTTACGGAGTTCATTCGTTACACCGAGCGGCGGACGATTACGCGCCCTTTTAAGCCGAGCGACGACGAGCACGCGCTCTATGAGGCAGTGTCCGCGTTCCTGCAACGGTCTGACAGCTACGCGCTCCCGCAACGCCAGCGCCACCTCACCGCCCTCATCCTACGTAAGTTGCTGGCATCATCCTCGCAGGCTATCGCTGCGACGCTCGACACGCTCCGGGCGCGCCTCGAAGTGCTGCGCGATGAGCAGACACAGAGCGATCCTGAGCTTGCCGAACGGCTGATCGAGGCGGAAGACATTGAAAATGACCTGCTCGATGAGATTCTTGCCGAAGACGCAGATGCCCGGGCTTCCGAGACAACGCCCGTCGCCATCGACCGGCAGAAGCTGCGGGAGGAGATCGGTATCCTGCACCAGCTCGCCACCTGGGCGCGCGGCATCGGAATCGACACCAAGACGAAGACGCTGCTTAAGGCGCTGGAGATCGGCTTCGAGCAGATGGCCACGACGGGCGCAGCACGCAAGGCGCTGATTTTCACCGAATCGCGTCGCACCCAGGAGTACCTGAAGAGGTTTCTTGAGAATCACGGCTACCAAGGGCAAGTGGTCGTCTTCAACGGCACTAATGGTGGGCCGGAGGCGACCGCGATCTACGAGCGTTGGGTGGACAAGAACCGGGACACCGGCCGCGTTTCAGGCTCCAGAGCTGTGGACGTTCGCACCGCGCTCATCGAACATTTCCGTGATGAGGCGACGATTCTGCTCGCCACCGAGGCCGCGGCGGAAGGCATCAACTTGCAGTTCTGCTCTTTGGTCATCAACTACGACCTACCCTGGAACCCGCAACGCATCGAGCAGCGTATCGGTCGCTGTCACCGCTACGGCCAGAAGCACGACGTAGTGGTCATCAATTTTCTGAACGAACGCAACGACGCCGATCGCCGCGTTCTCGAACTCCTCAGCGAGAAGTTCAGCCTCTTCAACGGAGTCTTCGGTGCCTCCGACGAGGTGCTTGGAACTATCGAGTCCGGAGTGGATTTCGAAAAGCGCATCCTCGCAATCTACCAAGAGTGCCGCACGCCAGAAGAGATTGAAACCGCGTTCCGCAAGTTGCAAGAGGAGATGGACGAGCAAATCCGCGCGCGAATGGATGACACGCGCCGGAAGCTGTTTGAGTCCTTTGATGAAGATGTGCATCAGCGGCTGCGGCTTCAATTGGCCGATGCCAAAGCCCAGCTTGACCGGGTTGGCCAGCGCTTCTGGTCTCTGACGCGCTTCATTCTGGCGGACCGCGCTCGCTTCGACGATGCCGCGCTTGTCTTCGATTTGGATCGCCCGCCACAAGACGGGATCGGGGCGGGCCGTTATCATCTGATTTCAAAGTCGCACCCACGGGCCGACGAGAACGGTGGCGAAGAACTCAGTCGCTTTCTCTACCGTCTTTCTCACCCTCTGGGCGAATACGTGGTGGACGAGGGCAAGAACTTAGTCACACCCCCGGCACAAGTCGTCTTTGACGTGACGAACCACCCGACGCGCCTGCATGTGATCGAGGCACTACGCGGGAAATCCGGATTCCTCACCCTCACACGACTAGCGGTAGATTCCTACGAGCGCGAGGAGTATTTGCTTTTTTCCGGCTTCGACGAGAGCGGTGCCTCGCTTGACCATGAAACGATGGAGAAGCTCTTTAGCTGCGCGGGCCGTATGCACGGCGGCGACTCGCTTCCCGATTCTGTGCGCCAGCGCCTGGCGGCGGAAGGCGACCGTCACTCTAAGGCAACAATAAGCCGCTCGCTGGAACAGAATAGCGCGCACTTCAACCAGGCGCGGGAGAAGCTGGAGAAGTGGGCTGACGATATGGTGCTCTCTGCCGAGAAGGCACTGCAGGACACCAAAGAGCAGATCAAGGCGCTGCGCCGCCAAGCCCGGCAAGCTGTTACGCTCGAAGAGCAGCACGAAATACAAGAGAAGATCCAAAAGCTAGAGCGCCAGCAACGCCGCCAGCGTCAGGAGATATTCAGCGCTGAAGATGAAATCATGGAGAAGCGCGACGCGCTGATCGAGTCGCTGGAGAAGCGGCTGGCCCAGCGGACCGAAACCGAAGTACTCTTCTCAATCCGTTGGGCCGTCGAGTAAAACTTGGCCGAGGAACGATGAAAAACACAGAACGAGAGATTAGATGAACCCGAAATACGAGAAGCTGAAGACACTCCTCAAGGAGTTGTTCCAGCTCGACCAGCCCGATCTTGGACTTCGGCCTCTACCGCATCATGCACGCGAAGAGCGCCGAGGTGACGCAGTTCCTCGATAAGGATCTGCTGCCGCAGGTAAAGCAGGCGTTTGGCCTCTATAAGACCGCCGACAAGGCTGAGCTGGAAAAGGAGCTGGCCAAGGCCATCGAGCAGGCACATTCACTGGGTGCAGATCCCGATACGCTGCCCAAGGTCAAAGATCTGCGCAACAAGATCGCAAACGAAGCCGTGGATGTAAGCGGACTGGAGAGCGAGGTCTACGACCACCTGTTCACCTTCTTTCGCCGCTACTACTCGGAAGGCGACTTCCTCGCCAAGCGCGTCTATAAGCCCGGCGTCTACGCCATCCCCTATGAAGGCGAAGAGGTCAAGCTCCACTGGGCCAATCAGGACCAGTATTACATCAAGACCAGCGAGTACCTGCGTGACTACGCATTCCGACTGCGGCCAGACGACGACAAGAAGCCGATGCGCGTGCATTACTTCCGATTGGCCGATGCTGCCGAGGGGGAACATGGCAACGTCAAAGCGGCCGAAGGCAAGGACCGCGTCTTCATTCTCGGTGCTCCCGGCGAATCCGGGCACGACTTCATCGCCGAGGAGGGTCGGCGAGCTAACCATCCGGTTCGAGTACCGCCCCGCGACACTCGCCGATTGGCCCGAGGACGCGAACGAAGGCAAGACCAAACCGCCCTCGCAAAAGGACCTGATTGCGCTCGCTACGAAGCGCGTGCTCGCGGTTTCCGAGGCTTCATTCTTGCCATGGATAGCAGAGCTTGGCAAGCCGCATGTCACTTTCCAGTGGCGAAAAGGCCGAATACACTCAGCTAGAAGCGCACCTGCGCCGCTACACAGCCCGCAACACCTTCGACTACTTCATCCACAAGGATCTCGGCGCCTTCCTTCGCCGCGAGCTAGATTTCTACATCAAGAACGAGATCATGCACCTCGACGACGTGGAGAACGACACAGCTCCACGGGTCGAGCAGTACCTGTCTAAGATCAAGGTCATCCGCCGTATCGCTGGCAAGGTGATCGACTTCCTCGCTCAGCTTGAGGACTTCCAGAAAAAGCTCTGGCTAAAGAAGAAGTTTGTGGTCGAGACGCAGTACTGCATCACGCTCGACCGCATTCCCGAGGAGTTCTACCCGGAGATCGCAGCGAATGAGGCTCAGCGCGAAGAGTGGGTAAAGCTCTTAGCGATCGATCAGATCAAGGGAGACCTGGTGACTCCTGGCTTTACCGTGCCGCTCACCATCGCATTCCTGAAGTCCTGCCCAGGACTTTTCATTGATTCAGCTTACTTTCATCACGATTTTATTGCCCGCCTTATTTCCTCTATGAACGATCTTGACGCACTGGCTGACGGGCTTCTGATTCACTCGAACAATATTCAAGCAACGAAGCTGATTATGCCCCGATACCAGGGAAGACTCGACACGGTGTACAACGATCCACCGTACAACACCGATGCCTCTGAGATCTTGTACAAAAACGGATACCGAAATTCCTCATGGTGCACGCTTATAGAGCCGGTGACAGAAGCCTGCCACGCACTCTTATCGGAAGAAGGTATTCTCTGCACTACGATAGATGACCAGCAGCTTACCGAGCTCACAACGATCCTTCGGGCGGTATTCGGAGAAGACGAAGTGCTGGGAACAGTAGCCGTGCGTTCGAATCCTTCGGGAAGGATCACACTGAGAGGCTTGGCGCAATGTCACGAGTACGCAATCTTCTGCGCGAAGACAAAAATGGGGCGGCTGCAAAAGCTTCCCCGTACCGATGAACAGAAGGAGCGTTTCGACAAAGAGGATGCCAATGGTTCCTTTGAATGGAGAAACTTTCGGCGGGATGGTTCTAGCTCAACGCGAAAAGACAGGCCGAAGCAGTTCTTTCCAATCTTTTGCACGGAGGATGCCCTCCGCATTCCCCAAATTCGTTGGGACGCAGCCAGAGAGGAGTATGAACTTCTCGAAGAACCCAATGACGGTGAAGAGGTTATATGGCCTATCGATTCCAGCGAGTGCGACCGGTGTTGGCGCTGGGGACTCGAAACGGCTCGTGCCCAGATTGGCGAGTTGTCGGTCAAAACGAATCCACAGGGGCATACGCAAATCTATAACAAGTACCGGCCGAACAGCGAAGGCGTACTCCCTCTGACAATCTGGACCGACAAGAAGTACTCAGCGACCGAGTATGGGACGGGCATAGTGAAAAATCTATTCGGAGGCAGGACTCCCTTCGATTTCCCGAAGTCCCTGTACGCGACTCGTGATTCCTTACACGTTGCTTCGATTGGTACGTCCGGCACAGTGCTCGACTGCTTCGGCGGAAGTGGAACTACCGCCCACGCTGTCATCAGCCTCAATAGAGAGGACGAGGGAGTGCGCCGGTATGTCCTAATTGAGATGGGTGCACACTTCGATACGGTCCTTCTTCCCCGACTCAAAAAGGTGATCTATTCGCCGGACTGGCGAGATGGTTTCCCGACCACCCGCACCGCAGGTGTTTCCCATATCTTCAAATATGTCCGTCTCGAATCCTACGAGGACGCACTGAACAACCTGGACATTCGGCGCACCGAAACGCAGCAACTCCTGCTCGATGCTCCCGAAGCCCAGGGCGCGGACGGCCTCAAGGAGCAGTATCTGCTGCGCTACATGCTCAACGTCGAGACTCGCGGCAGCCAGTCTCTGCTCAACGTGCAGGCATTCACCGACCCAACCGCCTACAAACTCAGGGTGAGGCGGCCGGGGTCGGATGAAAGCCGCGAGATGAACGTCGATCTACTAGAGACCTTCAACTGGCTCGTTGGCCTCACCGTTCAGCACATCGCTGCTCCCCAGAGCTTCACCGCCGAGTTTGAGCGAGACGGCGAAAAGCGGCTTCGTCTCAAAGGTCGGCTCAAACAGGACGCCGCCGGGCCATGGTGGTTCCGCACCGTCACTGGCACCACGCCCGACGGTCGGAAGACGCTCGTCATCTGGCGCAAGCTCACTGGTGACCCGGAACAGGACAACCTGGTGCTCGACGAGTGGTTCACGAGGCAAGGCTACTCAACCAAGGACTACGAGTTCCAGCTCATCTACGTGAACGGCGACACCAACCTCGAAAACCTGAAGACGCCGGACGAGACCTGGAAGGTGCGGCTCATCGAGGAGGACTTTCACCGCCTCATGTTTGATACGGAGGGTGTCTGATGGCGCGTGGACGCTCCCGGAACGCAGCTATGGGGGAACCTGTCGCACCGCGCCGCCGCGCCAACAACCGGCCGCAGGTGCCGTTTCCCCACAAGCTGATCCTCAACCAATGGCTGCTTTCACTTTTCAATGTGGAGCGTTTTGAGCAACTGGCGGAACATCTTCGTAACGAGAAGCTGGAAGGGCTCGATGAAAACAATATTCATCACTTCCACCATGCGCTTACCGCGCAGCTCTTCAACCTTACGCAACTCCCCACGGAATTGCTGCTCGAATACGACCAGAACATCGTCAAACATAGCCAGCGTCTGAACGATCGGCGCATCACGCGAGGCGAAGAGCCGATCATCTGGAAATACTTCCAATACCTAACGCTCCTCTTCACAGAAATCTATCTCGACCGGTATTTTGGCGATCCTCAGGGACTACTAAAGGCTCTGAACGCACAGGTCACCGCGTACAACGCCGACAAGCCCGAAGCGGACCAGATTTCTTCCTTCGATGAACAGGGCGAGGCCTGGCCGCAGCTCAACAAGCTCGCTTACTGGAATGCCACAGGCAGCGGCAAGACGCTGCTGATGCACGCCAATATCCTTCAGTACCAACATTATTTGGAGAAACACGGGCGGCGGCGCGAACTGAATCGTATTCTTCTGCTCACGCCCAACGAGGGATTGAGCGAGCAGCACCTCCGTGAATTCGAGACGGCGGGAATCTCGGCGGAGCTATTCAATAAGGACGGGCGCGGGTTGTTCGCCGGGCAGGCGGTTGAGATCCTCGATATTCACAAGCTTAAGGACGAGATGGGCGACAAGACAATCGCCATCGATGCGTTCGAGGGGAACAATCTCGTGTTGGTGGATGAGGGACACCGGGGTGCCTCCGGCGGCGAGGAGGGAGCGTGGATGCGTTTTCGCAACGCGCTATGCGAAAACGGCTTCTCCTTCGAGTACTCGGCCACCTTCGGCCAGGCGGTCAAAGGTAATAGGGCGCTCACCGATCTTTACGCTAAGAACATTCTTTTCGATTACTCATATCGCTACTTCTATGGCGACGGTTTCGGCAAGGACTACCAGATCCTCAACCTGGACGAGGGGACGCAAGCCAACCACCTTGACCTCTACCTGGTAGCCTGCCTACTCGCCTTCTTCCAACAGCAGAGGCTGTACCGTGAGCAAAAGTCGGCATTTCGGCCCTTCAACATAGATAAGCCGCTCTGGATATTCGTCGGCGGCAGCGTCACCAAGACTCTGGCGACGCGGGATGCCTCGGACATCATCGAGATCTTACGCTTCCTGGCCCGGTACCTGTCTGACCGCGCGGGCAGCATCCAGCGCATCGAGCGTGTCCTCAATCAGGGCATCGTCACCGCCGATGGAAAAAATCTATTCGCAGGCCGCTTCACATACCTCAACACCACCGGGCTCACAGCGACACAGGTGTTCGAGGAGACGCTGACAACGCTCTTCAACGCGACTGGCGGCGGATTACTGTACGTCGAAAACCTAAAGGGTGCCACCGGCGAGATCGCACTCCACGTAGGCGACAACGAGCCTTTCGGCGTTATCAACGTCGGCGACGACGCCAAGCTGGTTAAGCTGTGCGAAGAGAACGGGTTCCAGACCGGAGACCGAGAATTCTCCGGCTCGCTTTTCCACGAGATCAATAAACCTCACTCGGCTGTGAATCTACTCATCGGATCAAAAAAATTCACCGAGGGATGGAGCAGCTGGCGCGTGAGTACGATGGGACTCATGAACGTTGGCCAGACCGAGGGCTCCCAGATTATCCAGCTATTCGGTCGCGGTGTGCGCCTCAAGGGTTACGACCTAAGCCTCAAGCGTAGCGGAAAGACACAGATTCCCGAGGACGTGACGCGGCCGAAGCACATTAGCCTACTTGAGACACTCTCCATCTTCGGCATCCGCGCCGACTACATGGCCCAGTTCCGCGATTTCCTCGAAGAAGAGGGTCTGCCCACCAACGACGAGCGGCTTGAGTTCATGCTCCCCGTAATCAAGAACCTTGGCACCCAGAGGCTCAAGATCATTCGACTCAAGAAAACGATCAACGGTGTGAGCACGGAGTTCGGCGACGCATTCCGCAAGCTCGGGCCGGTGCCAACGCTCGCCAAACCGGACCCAGCGAATGACCAGTCTACCGTGTACCTACAGAAGAATCAGGTCGTACTCAACTGGTACCCGAAGATCCAGGCGATGAAGTCGGGCGGTGTCGTAGGCGGCGATGGCGAAGCCGCGCCCAACCAGACGCACCTGACTGCGAGGCACATCGCTTTCCTTGACCTCGACCGCCTGTACTTTGAACTGGAGCGGTTCAAGGCCGAACGTGGCTGGCATAACCTGAACTTGACGCGGGAACGTATTGAGCCGCTGCTTCTCGATCAGAGTTGGTGTCAGCTTCTGATCCCCGCCGAGGAGCTAGCCTTCGACTCGTTCGAGAAGGTACAGATGTGGCAGGAGATCGCGCTCTCGCTTCTGAAAAAATATACCGAGCGCTACTACACTTTCCGCAAGCGGGAATGGGAGCTGCCGCACCTGGAATATCAGGAATTGTCCGAGGACGACCCGAACTTCCTGGGTGTGAAGGACGAGTCCGGCGAAGGTTACTACCGCATCCTAGTCGAGAAATCGCAAGAGGAGATTGTCGCCAAGCTCGAAGAGCTCAAGGCTCTGATAGAAAACGGCGACCTCAAGCCGTGGGAGTTCCACGGATTGAAGGCGCTCTGGTTTGGCCGACATCTCTATGAACCGCTGCTCTATCTGGATAAGAAGATCGTCGAGATTAGCCCGGTGCCGCTCAATAAAGGCGAGCGGCTATTTGTTGAAGACATCAAAGCGTTTCACGACAACTCTGGCGATTTCTTCGCCGACAAGGAACTATACCTGCTTCGCAACCTTAGCAAGGGGCGCGGCGTGGGCTTCTTCGAGGCCGGTAACTTTCACCCTGACTTCATCCTCTGGCTGCTCGTCGGCGGCCAACAGCATGTGATCTTCGTTGACCCCAAGGGCATCCGAAACCTTGGCCCGACAGATCCCAAGATTCAGTTCCACTCGACCATCAAGGAGATCGAGCAACGCCTTGGTGACCCAAGCGTGCGGCTGGATTCATTTATCATATCGAACACACCAGCGCACACAATGAAAATGCTCTGGGGTATGGACAAGCCAGCGATGAAAGCACGGCACATTCTGTTTCAGGAAGAGGACAAGGACAGCTACGTGAAAACGATGCTGGAGAGCGTTCACAGCGGGCCGACCGTAGTATCGTGACGGATTGCCGTAACTGCATTTCTCGGCGGATTAAACAAAATGAAAAAATCAGATCCCGCTCAACAAACTGTTCTCGAAACCATACTCGCATGGTCGCAAGATCGCCCCGGCTGGCAACGCGACGCGCTACGGCGGATTGTTGCGAAGGGCCGCCTCGACGCGGACGACATCAAGGAACTTGTCGTCCTGTGCAAACAGGGCAGGGGAGAAAAGAACGGTGCCCCGAAACCCGACCCGCTGGCGAAGGCTCATCTTCCAGCCAATCCCGGCCAGGGTGCGGCGGTTTCATTGCTGTCCGTTGCGGATGTGGACGGGGTCAATAATCTCGCGCCGGGCCAGACGCTGACCTTTGAGCAGAACGGCATCACAATCGTTTATGGCGACAACGCTGCGGGTAAATCGGGCTACGCCCGGATTCTCAAACGTGCGTGCCGGGCGCGGCATGCTGGCAAGATAGAGCCCAACATTTACGCGCAGCAACCGCCCCCGGCGCACGCGTCCGCAACCATTAGCTACAGCATTGGAGGCAAGCCGCAATCTCCTGAACAATGGCAGGACGGTGAGCATCCACGCGCAACATTGTCTGCTGTCAGCGTCTTTGACAGCGATTGCGCCTCGATCCATATAAAGGAAAAAAAGAGGTCGCGTTTCGTCCCTTCGGCCTTGATGTACCGGATGAACTTGCGGGTGCCTGTCAGTCCGTGCGGGAGGGCCTCACTGCCGAGCAAAAGCTGCTGGAGAAAGCCCGCAACCCGATTTTCCTGAAGCCCGCATGGAAAGAGGCGACGGCTGTCGGGAACGCGCTCGCCTGGCTGACGCATGACACCGATATCAAGAAAATCGAGGACTTGGCGGTGCTGACGGACGAAGAGAGCGCCCGGCTGAGCCGACTGAGGGAGGATCTGTCCAAGAATCCGGTGAAGGCGTCGGCGGAGCAGACGCTGATTGGATGAGGCAGGGAGAAGAGATCAACTTGCTGCGGGATATTATCGCCGGGCGGACTCCGCCCAGTCCTCAGAGGAGCCAATCCGTTCCGTCCGATGGGAGTCACTGAAAACGGCGATGGGACGCTGGCAGTGATAGGGGCCGCCGATGCTTCTGCGCACTTGCCGGCTTAGTGTTGAAAATTACAGCTCCATGTAATATTCTATATTTCGTAGAACAGGAGACGTTATGGCCAGCGCTGATCTCAGAACCTTACGAAAGCAGCGTGGATGGAAGCAGCACGAGTTGGCCCGCCGTCTCGGGGTATCGCAGACCCTCGTCTCGCTCTGGGAGCATGGAACACGTCCAGTTCCTGCTCAATGGCTACCGAAACTATGCAAACTTGGTCTAGAGTTCGACGCGACCAAGCTACCTATCCGGAAAGATGCGGAATCGGTGCCGGCGGATTTTGCTCAGGAGTTGTCCAATCTCGGCTATCCAGCATACGGATACTTTCGAACTGGTTTGCCCTCCTGGAATCCCGCACAGTTTCTGGTTATGGCTTTGGCGCAGCCCGACCTGGATCGGCGTGTTGCGGAAGGATTGCCTTGGTTGGTCAGGCATTTTGTCGGAATGGATTGGGAGTGGGTACGGCGCGAAGCGAAAGTTCGTGATTTGCAGAACCGGCTTGGATTCACGATAGCCCTAGCGAGAAAGGTCGCGGAAGAAAAGCAGCAGCCAGAAGTTGCGTCGCAGCTCGCGCGCCAGGAAGAAGTCCTGCGCGGATCGCTGCTTGCAAAAGAAGACACCTTCAGCCGGGAAAATATGACACAGGTGGAGCGAGCCTGGTTGCTGAAAAATCGATCACCAGAAGCGCGGGCTTGGCATGTACTGTCCGATCTCGTCACGGCGCACTTGGCCAATGACTAAAACAGATCGTATACCGAAGCCGTGGGGTGCATTTCTTCGCGAACTCGACGACATTGCCACTGCAGCGGTGGACTTCCACTGTATCGGTGGCTTCGTTGTGAACATGAAGTACGGGTTTTCGTCACGACAGACTTTTGATATAGACGTGTTGGCAATTACGCCAAACTTCACAGCGGCAGGAACTCCTTCAGAACGCAGCAAAAGGCTCTGTACTTCATCGAAAGCATGGCGTTTATCTTGATCTGGTCACTGTCATTCAAGCCTACCCGGAGGATTATGACCAGCGGCTTACCGAAATGTATTCTGGGCAGTTGAAGAAGATTCGACTCTTTGCGGTGGAGCCACACGATCTGGCTTTAATGAAGCTGGAGAGGAATGCCGAACGAGATCGGGTCGATGTGATGTTTCTTGCCGGCCAGGGATTGGTCACGGCCAGTGAACTGGTTCGCCGTTATAGGGCGGAAATGCGCTCATACATTGGCGTACCTGAGCACAGCACCGATATCACGCTTCAACTGTGGGTAAGCATGATGAAAGAAGAAGCGTTGGCGCGCGATTCTGACTCAAAATAGATCCGGCACGAGCACTTTGAAACTCTTGTTTTAGAATTCACGCACAATCTATCTCGGGCCTGCCCCTGACTCCAGTAGCTCTGGGCGCCTCACTGCTGCACTCACGCCCCGGCCATCTTCGCCTCCTCTTCGAACATAACCACACGCGGCCATAACCGCGAAAACCAACTCATCACGCTCTCGTCCCGACGGCCTTCAACGGGACGATTGTCTTTTCAAAGGACAATACCCATGAAACCTTCTCACCTCGTTGAGGCGCTGATTACCGCTGTTCCTCAAAATGTTGCACTCCATATCTGGGGCGCCTGTGGCGTCGGGAAGTCCCAACTCGTTAAACAGGTCGCGAAGCACTTGAAGCGCGAATTCATCGACGTACGCGCCGTCCAACTCGATCCCGTCGATTTCCGTGGCTTGCCACGCATCAAGGATGACCGGACGGAATGGATCACGCCGAATTTCCTCCCCACAAGAGGCGAAGGGATTCTTTTCCTCGATGAACTGACTTCCGCGCCCCCGATGACGCAAGCCGCCTGCTATCAGCTTGTCCTCGACCGTGCGCTTGGTGACTATCGGCTGCCCGATGGATGGTCGGTGCTTGCCGCGGGCAATCCAGCCTCTGAGCGTGGCGTTAGCTATTCCATGCCGCGCCCGCTGCTCAACCGCTTCCTGCATCTCACGCTGGAACCGGATCTTGGCGAGTGGTGCATCTGGGCTGGCAAGGCTGGGATCAGGCCGGAAATCATCGCGTTTCTTCGCTTCCGGACGGAGTTATTGCATGACTCCACCGTTCGGTCGGGCGTCAACGCCTGGCCGACACCGCGCTCCTGGGAAATGGTTTCTAAGGCGATGGACGGAATCGACGCCCGGAAGGCCAACGTGACTACGGACGTCTACGACATGCTGCTCATGCACCTGATTCAAGGCGCTGTGGGCGACGGCGTAGCCGCAGAGTTCATTGGCTTTCTCAACCTCTTCCATGCCTTGCCTTCCATTGACGAGATTCTCCTGAACCCCACCGGCGCGCCGCTGCCCAGCGATCCCTCGGCCCAGATTGCGATTGCCACAGCACTCGGCCGCCGCATCACCGATAGCTCAATCGCGAAGGCGACGCTCTACCTCGAACGGCTTCCAGATGAGCTGCAAGTTCTGTCCATGCGCGATGCAATGCTCCGTGACCGGGCCATTGCGACCACCCCCGAATTCACCAAATTCGCCATCACTCATAGCGATTTACTCGCGTAACCCTGGACCGATCCGGGGTTACGCCAGGAGGTTTTAACAAAAATGATTTCCGACAAAGCGATGTTGATCTGTCTCCATATCACGATGTGGACAGCACGCAAGCACGACAAGCGTGTGTCCGAGGAAGTAGCTCAATCCCACGAAGCAAACACGAATGCCGGCCGCTACAACAAGCACCTGCTTGATCAAGCCGAAAAGCTGGAGGAACTGCGCACCCTTGCGGGGCAGATCCGCCAGTACTTCTATAAGGTGACCCTGCCCTGGTCGGACGAGGGCTACCGCTTGCTCCCGTCCCATCTCTACTTCGAGTTCACCAACCAGATGTGCGAATTCAAGACGGCGTACGAACAGCTGGTGCGAGAGTTTCTCGACGCCTATCCAACCTATCGCGAACAGGCCCGCAGCAGCCTTGGCCTTCTGTACCGCGATAGCGATTACCCGGACTGGTCGAAGCTCACTGAGAAGTTTGACCTAACCACCGACATTCTCCCCATACCCTGTGGCGAGGATTTTCGCGTCACGCTTGGGGCGGAGGAGAAAGCGCGCGTCGCCCGCGAGATCGACCAGCAAGTGAAGCAATCCCTCACTCGCGCCACGTCCGAGCTATGGTCGCGTCTCATGCACTCGGTCGCCCACCTCGCCGCACAATTGGAGCGGCCGAAAGCCCGTTTGCATACGTCTACTCTTCGCAACGTGACTGAGATCGCCGATCTCGTTCCGCAACTGAACGTAACCAATGACGAAGAACTCACGGCGCTTGCGCAGGAGACAAACTCGCGGCTCACCAGCTTTACCCGCCAGGACCTCGCTCAGCACCCCGCGGCGCGCGCTCGGGCTGCGGGAATTGCAAACGAACTCGCAGCCAAGATCAAGCACGCGATGAAAGATCGCGGCTATGACACCACGGATGAATCTGCCGCCAGCGGCCATGTTTCCGGAACAGCGGGGGCAACGGTCGCCGTGATGGTCCAGATGCCCGATCCGAAGCCAACCGATCCGGCACCCCAACCCGCGCCAGCACCCGAAGTCGACCAAATCGTTGCGCGCATGCAGGACTATATGGAGCTAATGGCGTCATGACAAATCTCTCCCCGGCCGTGCGGCTCAAGCAAGGCAGGACAAAACTACTGCTCGATTTCCCATTCTTCGGGGTTCTGATCCTGCGGCTTAAGGACGTGGAGACCCCATCGATCGACACCATGGCGACCGATGGGGTCTCGCTGTTCTATAACCCGGAATTTGTTGCGAAGCTGACGTCGCCAGAACTGCTTGGCTGCCTGGCACACGAAGTCATGCATCCGGCACTGCAACACCACACCCGGCGGGGAACGCGTTCGGCAAAACGCTGGAACGTCGCGTGCGACTTCGCCATCAACCCACTCATTCGGGACGCAAACCTCGCTCTTCCTGCAGGGGCCCTCTATGATCCAGCATTTCGGAACCTGAGCGCGGAGCGGATCTACAACCTGATTGCCGAGGACAAGGACGGCGACTCCGCCGGCGGCGATGGCAACGGTTGCACGAATTCCGGCTCCGGAAATCCTTCCGCCCAGAGAGACGAGAAGGGAACTGCAGCGCCCAAGGTTCCAACGACAGACGGAGGCTTTGGCCAGGTCATTGATGCGCCCAATCCCGACAAGGAAGGCGCGCCGGCGACCAGCGACCAAATCGAAAGCCAGCAGATGAGCTGGACCGGAGCTGTTGAACAGGCCGAAGTTGTCGCTCGCATGGCTGGCAAAGCTCCGGGCGGAGTGCGCCGCGCCATGGAAGCGGCGGATCGGGCGACCGTGGACTGGAGGGCTGCGCTCCGGAATTCATTTGCGGCTGCGTTTCCTGAGGACTACTCCTGGTCGTCTCCCAACCGGCGCCACATCGATGCAGGCCTATACCTGCCAAGCATTCGTAAGGATGGCGTCGGTGAAATTGTAGTCGGCGTGGACTGTTCCGGGTCGATCAACCGCCGCCAGCTTGGACTTTTCCAGGATGAACTGAACTCCATCATCTCGGAGCGGAGGCCCCAGCGGGTGCATGTACTCTATTTCGACACCCAGGTCCATAACGCAGCTGTCTTTGAACAGGGCGAGCCGATTACGCTCGACCCAGTGGGCGGCGGCGGGACCAGCTTCTGTCCTTGCTTCGAATACATCGAGAAGAAGTGCATCCAGCCGCAGGCGCTCGTGGTCTTCACCGACCTTGAGGGGGCCTTTCCAAACGCGGCCCCGAACCATCCAGTCCTGTGGGCGGCCACCAAGGATCATTCGGCGCCATTCGGCGAGGTGATTCCGATGGCTGCCGCATAGCTCTCCTGCGATTTCATCGGTCATTGCAAACGGCGTTCCAGGTTCCAAGAGCGCATAAACGCGCGAGAAGACGCCCCGGCTCCGCGTGGGCGTCTTCTCACCTTCATATCAAATTGGTGTATCACAGAGCTTCTGACCAATCGATGGTTATGCAAGCGCAATGCGCTGGTTATCAGGAGCAAAGCCCGCCAGGAAGCCAAGCCCTCAAATGTAGCCATGGCGCGATTCGCAGGCGGTCCACCCAAGCCCTGCAGTTGCGCTTGAGTGGGGATGTTCTACTCTCCACCTCGGCCCTTGCCTCCGCCCCGCCCCCCCGCGCCACTGGCTCCGCTTCTAGCCGACTGAAGGAAGCGCAGGCACTTCCGGCTGACTGAACTGCGCGAAGGCATTGTTGACCTGGGCGCGGGTGCGCTCGCTGCGTTTCTGGCCTGGCTGTCGAGTCTGCATATCGGCCAATAGCCCACAGGACGGATTGCGGGCTGAGATCGTCGTGAACGGTAGCGGTCTCGGTCGTCTCACTATTTACCAGAAAGCAATAAATAGGCTCGGTCGCAGCGACCGGCATAGGGCTCTTTGGCTCCGGTGGCCACTTCGTCAGGCCCAAACCTGCAGAGATGCCAGAGGGGAAGATTGCACGCTTACGACGGATCAGCCAACAGTAGCCCGATTCGCAGGGCGCTCAATCCAACCTCTGCCGCGTGCGCTCAGGCGCGAAAAGGACCACTGTACCGAAACAGCTTAGCCGAAGTGTCCTCGTAGATTAGAACACAACACGGTGACCGAAGCTTTCTTTTGAGCCGCACTAAATCACTTGATAACTCTTAGTGAGAGGACGTCGCCGTGACCTGTAGCGTCAAACTCCTTCCCGTCGGTGAATAGGCGAACTTTCAATTCATTCGTTCTTAACGATAACTTGCCCTCTCTTTTAACAACGCGAATCGTAACGTCTTTGCCTCTTTTCTGTGCCTCGAATGTAATCCGACTAAATTGACCACTACCTGGCCTCCCGTTGGCGTTGGACACCAGATTGTCGAAGCCGTCGCCCGCGTCTTGATAGACGGTTCCTGACGCGTGCCCCTGTACGTCCAAACAGATCAGCAGTGTTAGTGGACTTGATGGCTTTTCGTCTACATACTGAATGATCGGCCCGGATGGAACGATTGCGCCACCGCGCAGGTATAACGCGGGAAGGTCAGGGTTGGTGTCGTCCTCTGGGGCATTCGCGAGATCCGTTTGCGGGAATCCTACATGCTGCCAAATTCCCGATGGAATAATTGGCGGAACAACTGTATCCAATTGAACCTGTCCCACGACCAACAGATCCGCCCCGAGCAGGAATTCGTTATCGACTGATCTGAGTTTCGCATCCTTGGCATCAGCAAAAAAAAGTGGACGAGCGACTGGCAGTCCGGTGCGACTTGCTTCTTCAAAAAGCGTATATAAATAAGGGATTAGTCTGTATCGGCGCTGCAGCGCAAGGCGGTTGGTGGTCGTTATATCGTCGCTGAAGGACCAAGGCTCCTTGTCCCAAGGGTATCCCTTCTCATAGTGTCCTCGACTGAAAGGAAGTAGCGAACCAATACCCATCCATCTTGCATATAGCTTTCCGTCTTGGGTCTGCGTCGGGTTAGAACCCTTGGGTTGGCCCTGTAAATCGTAACGATAACCTCCGATATCAGGCCCTGAAAATGGCTGACCGGAAAGGCCAAGGTTGAGCACCATCGGAATAGCGAACCCGAGATGCTGCCAGCTAGCAGTGTTGTCACCAGTCCAACTCGCTGCGTAGCGTTGGCCACCGATGTAGTTTGCCCGAGAAAGCACGAATGGCCGTGAAGTGGGTGCCGCCTCAAGCATCCCTTCACGCGTAGCCCGCGCCATCATCATTCCGTATACATTGTGGTAACGCGAGTGGGTAGACGCGGCTCCGATCTGCCCTTGCGCAATTCCATCAGCATTGACCATCAGAGTGTCGCCCCGGTGTAGATTCGTCTCCGGCATCGTCTTGGTAGTATCTGGAGCCTGTGTAAAGACAGCTGGTTCGTTCATGTCATTCCAAACGCCGGTCACGCCTTGAGCAATGAAGTCCTTATAAAAACCGCCCCACCATGTTCGAACTGTTGGGTCAAGAAAATCAGGAAAAAGGGCGGGCCCCGGCCACACGTTGCCTTTATAGGGAGAATTGTCCGCCTGCTTGACCCAAACATCGCTGGCATTGCCAGAGTCAAATATTTGTGTAATACCAGAATTAAGCTCGGCCTTGACGGCCGGATCGATCATCCACACATTGTGAAACCCCATTTGCTTCAAGTCAGCATTCATTTGCTTTGGCGATGGAAACGCCTGGGGGGCAAAACTGAATATTCTGTAGTGATCCATATAGTCGATGTCCATCCATATCGAATCACACGGGATTGCCTTGTCGCGGAATGTCTTGGCAATAGACAGCACCTTGGAATCGGGAGTGTAGGAGAACTTCGACTGGTGATATCCCAAGGCCCACTTGGGAGGCAATGGCATATAACCCGTTAGTTTCGACAACTCTTCTATTACTGCCTGCGGGGAAGGGCGGTCGATTACGATGAGTGGAAAGCTGAGTGGACAGGTGAACGCGATGGAAATTGTCGTGTCGATGGTGCAGCGGTAGGTTGTGTCTGCTAAGACACCGTATGCCGTCCCATCCGCGCGGACCGCCAATACCCATGGATGCGACTGATAGAGGTTGAGGCTTCCAAGGCCGTATGCATAAGCGTCAAGGTTCCAGGTCATCACTTTATGACCGTTGCGCAGCAGCGGTCCGACGGCCATTCCCGTTCCATATAAGGAAGTTCCGCTTTCAATTGAAACGGTTGCGATTTCGGTGTCCGCGGCCTCTCGGAAGGTTGGCTTCACTTTAAAGTTCGACGCATTTACCGCCGTACCATGAATTGGATTTTGCAGTGCGTAGGACGGTTGATTTGCTGCTCTCTCGGCAGGACTCCCGAAGAACCGCATCACGCCACTGTCAAGCTGCTCTACGAGGACATCGGCCGGAACCAGCGCCGGAGCGGATGGTTGATTTTCGGCTATCGTCGAAAAGGTCACAGCCGGCTTCCTTGTGCCTCGATCCAAAATCCCGTAAACGACGATTTGAGCAGGTCCTGTCTGGACAACTTGATCTGGATATCCCTGTTCCGGGGCGAAGGTCGCTAGGTAGACCTTTCCATTTGCCACGACGGGCGGGCAGTATTTCGCGAAGTTTCCTACAGCATCCAAGGGATTCATTTCGCTATTCCAAATCTCCTTGCTGATGTCGGAGGCGTCAAATGCCCGAAGCACCCCAGGAACATTCTGTCGATTTGCATCCTGGGCTTTCGGTAGCGCCGCCCACAGAATCCCAGTGCCGCTGAGACTGCCGTCGGAAGAAACTGCCAACATACCGCCAGGCATCGATGTGATGTCCGGAGCCATGTTCATTGGGGCCGACTCAGGGCTCAAGCTATCCCCAACGAATTGTCCGTTAGTCATCTTGAACGCCTGGAGCTTCTCCATCTCCGGCCAAACATAGATGCGAAGTCCATCCGTGGCGGGCCAATAGACCGGAGATCCATGCAGATGGCGAAAACAATTGCTGCACGCCTTCGTTGGATTGGGGGGCAGTTTCGTGACCTGCATCTCCTGTACAACCGTGTGACTCTCCGCGTCAAGACTGGCGCTAAGGTGGCCTAAGTTGTCGCGTCTTATGACGTAAAGCGTGCCCTCCTTTCCACCACCAACCAATAGTCGACCAGGCAACAAAACAGGACCACCTGAACCAAGATCGATGTCCTGATCGTCAAGTTCGGTCAGGTGGTTCCACGGGGTAAACCAATCTTTGATGTTGAGATCCTTGTCTAGCCTGAGGTAGCTATCGCTGAAGTTTCGTTTTCCATCCCATGCACCATCTCCTGTCGACAGATAGATAGACCCTTCGTCATCCGACGCAAGCCCATTGCCTGATTGCCACACGCCCCCGTGGTTTGCTCTCACGGTAGCCCCTGGCGGCGTCACTACCTGTGGTCGATCTTCATCCGGCGTAGTGCAAAGAATTATCGGTGAATGCGAAAGCGACGACGAGTCGAAGCTAAACACCCAGCCGTGAAATGCTCCCATGTCCCCGGTCGAGCCAAAAGCGATATACAATTTTCCATACGCCAGCAAGAGTCCGGGCCTGTTCAATTGCAGAAAAGGATCGAAGACGACTCTTCCGTCTCGCGCGTCGGCGCTGGTGCCAGCGACGCTACCGGTGATTTCCGCCGGTTGCTGTTGGTCTCGTCCAGTCTTCAAATTCAAAGCATGAACGCGGTAATGATAGGACGTTCCAGTTGTTGTGTCCTCCTTCGTTTTGGCAACTACGAATATCGTCTCACTGGCTAGATCAATGACAGGAGTACTTGTCACTCCGACATCCGGATAGATATCCTTATAATCGAAGCTATTTGGCTGATGAAGAGTCGTGCGCACATAATTCGTAAAATCAGCGGAGGGCATCGAAGCGCCGAAGTTTCTTGCCCACAGCTGCGTTCCCGTATCTGCATCGAGCGCATACATGTTATTTTTTTGTGTCACAACATAGAGCACATTCCTGACGACATGGTCGCTAAATCCGAGATCGGCAACGTACAGGGGTTGGGCATAGATGTTTCCGTCGACGGCAAACGAGTAAAGTTTGCCAAAGGATTTCGCTGTGGCCGATACGTTTCCGACAGTCAGCACCTTTTCCTGAAGGTTTGTCCCGGTGCGCGAGGAATCATAGCGCTGCGTCAGGATGCTGACGTGAGTTTGTAAAAGAGGTTCGCGACCTGCCTGTCCGATAAGTAATGAGGTGTATGCGAACACGCTAAACACAGCGAACGCTTTGGCGCCGCAACGCAACAAAATAAAGCAATGGTAGCGGAAGGCGCGGCATAGATGGCGGAGATTGAACGTGAGTGAGGTTGTTATACACGCAGGGACAGATTGTTTTGCGGACATCTGACTCTCCAAGCATAAGGTGTGGGAATATGTTTCTATTATGCAACGGCCGATGAATATGCGGCCTATCGTGTCGAGTAATAGCGTGTCGCAGAACGGGAGCGTCAGGATCGGAGAAGCCCATGTCTATTGGGACAGTTCAACCTATCCAAAACGAATGTCGTGAGCGTATCAGGCACCCATAGATTTGTCCAAGGGAATATCGAAATGAGGCTCTAAAGTCCCGTGCAAAGATTTTCAGCCACTGGAAGTTCGGGATCCGGCAGTGTGCCAGGAGCGCATCACGGCGCGGCCAATCATGAATGAGACACAGTAGCGTTGGATGTCCGAAGTTGATCCTTGGGGCGTTGAAAAGCGCTTGCCCCGACCTCTGCCTTTCTACATAATGCTATCTGCTGCCCAAAGTTCCATCTTAGAGGAGGAATCCCATGCCCAATCCATGGAACGGAAAGGCCGTTCTTCAGGCGTTTTGGTGGAACTGCGCCAACTCTCAGTACTCAAGCTGGTATACCTATCTCGCTAAGCTTGCTCCCAGGCTCGCGGGCTTGGGATTCGATGGCATCTGGACTCCTCAACCATGCAAGTCGAATGGGATTTGGTCGAATATGGGGTATGCGCCCTACGATTATTACGATCTTGGCAACAAGAATCAGCAGGGCGGTGTGTCGACTTGGTTCGGCAGTCAGGATGAGTTTCTGCGCATGATTGCCGTCTGTCATGCGAATGGCCTCGAAGTCTACCCCGATATCGTCCTCGACCACAGCGGCGGAGCCTCCGGCAAGACATATCAACTCAATGCATTCGCTGGAATCGGCCGCGGCCGCTGGCCGCGCTCCTGGCTAGACTTCCATCCCAATCCCGACCACCAAGGATGTTTTGGCGATTGGTGTATTGACCGATTCGACGACGATATTTGCTATCGGGGGCGCTGCTCCGACAACGGCTCCGTCAATCCTGAAACCTACATGCGGCCGATGGCCCGCGCTTGGTTCGTCTGGTTTGTCAAGCAGACCGGGGTCGACGGCTTCCGATTCGATGATGTAAAGGACTATCCGCCGGAAATTGTTGAAGATCTTCTTTGGAATGCGATGGGCGACAACAACTACTTCTGTGTCGGTGAGTTCATCCCCAACAACATGCCAGGTTGTCTCGACCAATGGACAGCCGCGGTGAACGGACGAGCTGGGACTTTTGACTATGGTCTTCGTCCAGCCTTAGTGAATCTCGTTTACTATCCCGGCAGTTTCGACATGGGCAGCTTACCTGGCTACCAGCAGCAGAATCGCCTCAAGACTGTTCCTTTCGTCAACAACCATGACCTATGGCATGGAGAGTTCTGGGACTCTTCAGGCGACAACCAGACGAATCATACAGGCTACCCGCAGAATGCGGATGAGAAGCTTGGTCCTACCCTCGATCCCGACAATCCACGCACGCAGCTCGCATACGCCTTTGTCATCACAGTCGACGGCAATCCTCTGTTCTTCTATGAAGACCTCTTCCAGAACTTTCTGCCCTATCGGGCCGCCACCACAGCAAGCGCCATTCCTACCCGACCGTGGATGGAAAATCTCGTCTGGTGCCATCAGAAGCTGGCCTTCAAGAGCGGCGCCTACTTCGTCCGCTACCAAGGCTCCGAAAAGCTTCTTATTCTGGAACGCGGGGCCCGTGCGATCGTTGCCATCAACAATGACGACAACTGGCAGTCGCAGTGGATTTCCACCGCTTTCCTCCCCAACACCCAACTCCACGACTACTCCGGTTCTCGCCATGATGACGTCTGGACCGACCAAAACGGCTGGGTCGAGATCGCTGTCCCTCCCTGTTCCTATTCCATTTGGGGACCGTCTGGCGTTAGTGGAGGCTTCGCCCCTGCTGCTCGCCGCACGGTGCAGCAGTTCGAAATGGCTGACGATCTGGGCGATAACGATCCCACCACCCCCCAATACGGCGGCTTTGCGATACCGGTCACATATCGGGTTGCGGGGGCCATCTGGCCTGCAGCTGGTTCACACGTCAACATTTCCATCTACGCTGATACAAGTCAGCAGGTGAACTTGCACATTGAAGCTCCGGCCGGCGCGCCCGCTATTGGCCCCTTCCCGATCGGTCAGTCGACTTCCAACGTGCCGTTCGCAGCGAGCTTTCCCGTAACTGCCGAGGGCCGACATACTATCTCGGCCCGCCTGGCAAATCCGGGCGATCCCCCAGCCCGACTCTACGTCAAAGTGGATTACTTGGGACCAGCCACCTCTGTACTTTTCTGAGGCCCGCGAGACCTCGAACCGGGGGCGAATTGTTTGCCGGACGATGCGTGCGGTGGGTTTTGTGCCTGTCGTGCCTAAAACTAACGTCGCTTCCCTATGGCCTGGGGTGTGTTCTTGGTTTTGGAAAAACTCGCGTGGGCCGCGCTATATGACGCTTGGGCCTCCGTTATGTTCCACGCGCCAGAGCGCATTTCCGTCGATGTTACCGGAAATTCCAGCCCGCAGTAATTAGGCTGGCATCCGGTATGTCAACCGGCACCTACGGTCCGACGCAAAGAGTCGTAAAATTCATACAACCTGCTCTGCTTAAATCACATCCCTTAAAGCAATTTCCCCAAAACGAAATTGCGGTAACAGAGGACGACTATGAGACGGCTCATCACTAACCGAAATGTCACAGATTCTGGGTTTGGCGGCGACTTTGCCCACATGACCTTTTGGCTTCAAGAACAGGCAACGGCAAATGCTTGGGATTGGACCGCATGAACCTAAATCTTTGAGCCCGCAGAAAGTGTGATTTTCCAGTGAACAAGCCTTGGTCATTAGACTCTACACCCCGCCAGACGAGAGCCTTTCCGCATGTGATCGCTATCATAGCCCTCGTTTTCGCGACTCTCGCAATAATCGGCTATCTTGCGGCCGTAGTGGCTGGGAAAATCGCCAAGGAGAATCGTCTCGCGCCAGCCGAGATCGGTTTGGCCCTTGTCGCGTTTTTATTCTTGATTCTTGTGATCCATCCCGCAGCACTTGACAGGTTGAACCTGTTGAAGTTGCCGGGGGGTATCGAGCTAACGCTGGAAAAGATTCAACGTCAGCAAATCGAACAACGACAAGAGCTTGACGCTTTCTTTTCGATCCTATCAAACCTACTCAGCCTGCCAGAGAAATATCACTTGCGTCTGTTAGGGAGAAGTGACGAAGACGAAGAATACACGGGCCAATCGGCTCTTCGAGAAGAGTTGTTTCGGCTCAAGCGCTTCGGATTGATTGAAGAGGTGGAAGGTCAAAAAATCGGGAATATGCTCGACGGAAAGAAGTTCATGCCTCGTAGCTTCGTGCGCTTAACTCGGCAGGGCGAGCGGTTCATTCAAGAATTGGACCAAATTGAGGCATAAGGCGTACCGCCGTTCACATCTGCCCCCTCCTCCACCAGCGTGCTTGTGTAACGAGCAAGGATCGATTGGCGAGGTGCCATGTTTATCCGCGCTCAGTGGGCGAACACCAGTTGGGCGGATACGGTTGTGGGTGCGGGGCCTCTCTTCCTTTCACCTTGTGAATGAAGAGACTTTCAATCACTATCCACGGACATGCTTTCGTTGGGGGACTTCGGATGTACAATTTGCCATGCAAGTAAGGCAGTACATTATCTAGATTGCACTATTCTCGATTGTCCAAATGGTTTTGGCGGTCGTTATGAGTAGGCCAGCATTTCGGCAAAAACCGGACTCAGTGGTGATTCGGAAGCCAGGTTGCCGGTTCCTGGGTCCGTGTCAACCGGCGCGGCCCGAAGCGGTTATCGACTTGGAGTATGCATTGTTAAGCCTGGCCGCATACGGCGATATAAAGAAGAATAAGGCCGTTAAAGAAGCGCCCCGCATTGACGCCAAAAAGGTTCTCGATAATGAGGGTTGGAGCATCTTCCCCACTTTCCCAGGGACGTGTTTACAAAAGAAAATGGATGCGGTTCATTTGCGCGCTGAGGTGTGGACCAATCGATCTAAGGACAGCGTTGTCGTTACGTTCGGTGGAACGGTGTTTTCGAACTGGAGTACCGCGAGGGCATACCAGTCAAGGGAGTGGGTCGTGGGTGCGTGTCCCCCAATTCTAATTTGTTCTGTTCTGTGCGCGTACATCGAGTGAAATTCCAGTACCGCAATCGTCGCCGAGTCAATGATTAATACAAAATAAGTTCGCTAATTTCCTAGGGATGGTTCCAAGCGACAGTCAGCACCCCCTTGGAATAATGGATGCCTGTGTTGCCAGAATGGCCGCATTCTTCGTCGTGCCCTTGGGTTCTAAATCGGTAGCAAGCCTTCGTGTCGGTGATGGAGCCTAGCGGTTCGCACTGCGCCCAGGCACAGCCCGCACGGTCTCCGGTCAATTCAAAATGCTGCGAGGCAATTGTCCAACCTTTTGGCTTGTCCGGCGTGCATAATGTTGCCCAAGCACCGAAATCTTTGCACGCTCCGCTAGCAACATCATCACTGGAATACGTTTCTACGCTACTCTTGGTGCCAGTATTCGGCGGGCTGGATTCTGTTCCCGTCGTTTCCGATCCAGTGTTTGCTTGTGTTGTTGCGGCAACTGGAATCAATTCGGCCTCAATGTTATTCTGCCCCCTAGAAACCCCACGGTCGTAGACCTTGTACCCGGTTTTCGAGACATACATATGAAATGGGCCGTCGGACGGGTCACCGACAAGAGCAAGAGTGAAATTTCCGGCCCCGTCACTGTGGGCGCTTTCAGTTCTTCCAACCAAAGTAATTTCCGCGTCCGAGACTCCCAAGCGAGTACTGAAATCGGATACCCGACCAGCTATAGCAGTGGCTACCTTATGTGAGAAGAACCAGGCAACTATGCCAATTACGCCGATAGCAAAAGTTAAGTACATTACTTGCAATATGATTGAAGACTCCTCCTTCGAACCTGGGAGCTTCTTCTTTAGAATCGCCAGGAATATGAGGAGAACTAACCCAATTGAGATTCCGGCAAGCCCGGCATATTTCCCCAAGACCTCAAACAGTTTAGCGTCCATAGCCACTTCACCTCAGCAGAAACCATCTCATTTTCAGCAGTCTGTTAGGAGCGCCCAAGTATGGGAGAGGGCTGAAAGTCAGCTGGCGCCGTCGCTAGATGTCTGCCATTAGAAATCTTCCTTTTCTCGGGGTAGTGGATGATCGTGTGCCGGACAAGGTTGCTCACGCAAGCACCTGAGATTTGGGATTTAGGAGGTGTTTACCACTCTGGGCCAGCAGAAGGTCCGGTTACGCCTCCCTTCCGAATGCCGAATGCGGGCTGAGGCCGTTTTAATGGTAGCGGTCTGGGGTGTCTCGGCTCGCAGCGAGTCAAGCACATCCGAGCCTAACCCGAAATTTCCAGCCCGTATTCCAGCCCGTAGTCGGGCCATCTTATACGTATTTAGAGGGAGTTAGAAGTTCAGGCAAGTAGTTACAAGTTGCTCCAAGTATAGGTACCCGAACGGTTGACACGGTAGAGGTCAGGAGTTCGAGTCTCGTCGTACCTGCCATCAGATAATTATAAAGGGCTTAGCTTAGTGCTAGGCCCTTCGCTTTTGTGTTTCCGCACCTGTTGCCGTAATCGCGAGTTCGCCGCGCCCGATCGGAAGCGCGCTACCGGACTTCGAGCCCCGGTCCACAACCATATGCGGCGCTAATGCGCCGGATGCACCGCCAAATCATTGCGGCCCTCTCTGGTCGCGTGGAAATAATAATAGACATAAGAGAACTATGTACGATAGTGTTTTCTGCAAGCTGAGAGGAGCGACATGTTCAAGATGGCATTCCGGGTTGCGTATCGCATCAAGGGCCGATGTTCCCGGCATCTCGCCTACAACCCCGTGAAGGATGAGCGAGGGGGCATCAAGGGTGAATGTACAGCGTGTTACGAACTCCTGAAGGCCTATCGGGCGTATCTCACGCTTCGTGAAGCGATCGAGAAGTTCGAAACCACGGTTCAGCCTTTCATCACTCCCAAGAAGGCGCGAGGAAAGAGCGTGGATGGCTCTCATATATCCTCGCCGGGATTGTCTTTGCCGCTCCCGCAGCGGCGCATACCTCAAAGTGGCAGTTCGATCGCTCCGGAGGCACCTTCTGAATTACGCCAGTGAAAAAGATGAGCAATTCAATGACCTGAGGACGGCCAGAGGAATTGTAAACGGGCTTTTGATTTCTCTGGTTTTCTGGACGTGCCTTGGAGCGGTCCTGTGGCGTTCCGAGGTTATCCGGTGGTCGGCAATGGCGATCCGGGGCGCTGCCGGTCATAGTGCGACAGAAGCTTATGCCCACTCATCCGGTCACACGGGGAGTTCGCTAGGAGGAGCGGCCTGGAGTCTCGCATTCTTCTCAGAATGGACAGGGCTTTCAGCAACCCGGCTCTGTGATGTCATCTTGGTCTGCTCACATAAACCTTATACGGTTCACATTTTTTCCGAGAGGATTTTTGAATGAAATTAAACCAGCATCTTGCAGTGAACAGCTGGAAGAGATGGACAGCCGTGTGTGCCGTGGTTCTGGCAATGGCGGTGACGCTGGCTTCCCAGACCACGCAGCGTGCCAACCGGATCACGCAGGAGCTGAACTCGGGGCCAGTGGTGACACTCTCGGGAACTGTGCATCCGCTGACACGGCAGGCGAGTGATCTGGGCGAGGTTAATCCCGGCATGCGGCTGGAGTCGATGACGCTGAACACTGCGCCGAGCATGGCCGAGAAGGCGAAGTTGGATGCTCTCGTGGAGGCGCGGCAGAATCCGAAGTCGGCACAGTATCACCAGTGGCTGACGCAGGAGGAGTTCGGAGCGCGCTTCGGACTGACGGAGGCAGACCTCAGCCAGGTGACGGGTTGGCTGGAGACGCAGGGCTTCACGGTGAAGAGCGTGGCGCCGTCGCGCAACCTGATTACGTTTTCCGGAACGGTGGCGCAGGCGGAGATGGCATTCCGCACCCAGATTCATCAGTACAGGACCGGCCTCGACACGCGCATCAGCAACGCCACTGAGATCGCGATTCCACAGGGGCTGGCCAACGTGGTGGCAGGGGTTGGCGGGCTGAGCGGCTTCCGTCCGAAGCCGCAGGCAGTCGTGAAACATCCAGATCCGCAATTCACCTCGCAGTTTTCGGGGAATCACTTCCTGGCGCCAGCCGACTGGGCGACCATCTACAACGTTACCCCGATCTACAACGCCGGCTACACCGGCACCGGAATGCATGTGGGCATAGCCGGGCAAACCTACTTTCCGAAGGCGGACATCGATGATTTCCGCGCCGCCGCCGGGCTAGGCGTGACGAAGCTGAACATGGTCTGTATCAGCACGGCGGACTGCACCGACGTGGCGGGCGAGAGCGTTGGCGATATCGGCGAGGCGGACCTGGACGTGGAATGGTCGGGGGGCATTGCCAAAGACGCGACTGTGGACTTTGTCTATGCCGCCGCCGATGATCCGGATCAGGACGTGTTCAGTGCCGCGGTCTACCTATTGACGACCTATAAGGTAGGTGGGGCGGTGGTACCCGTCATCAGCATCAGCTATGGGGGTTGCGAGACGCTATTCTCGGCGAACCAGAGAACTGTGTTCGATGGGTTTCTGGAGGAAGCCGCAGCGCAGGGACAGTCGGTGCTCAACTCCGCGGGCGATGCGGGAGCGGCGGGCTGCGATCAGGGGAATACTACCGCCACGCAAGGAGCGGCTGCCGACTATCCAGCCTCCAGTCCATACGTGACTGGCGTCGGCGGGACAACGTTCAGCGCCGACGGAAGCGCCAGCAGCCCCGAGCCGGGCGCGGATGAGTACTGGAGCTACAGCAGTACAGCCGACATCATCAGCTCGGCGCTGCAATACATTCCGGAGACCAGTTGGAACGACACGGCCTACGATCAGTCGCTCGATCCGACCTATACGCTAGCCTCCGGAGGTGGCGGAGTGAGTCTGTACTATGCCATGCCAAACTGGCAGTGGGCTCCGAGCAACTTCAGCGGGACCCCGATGCGCTTTGTGCCCGACGTTGCCTTCTCTGCATCGGCCGATCACGACCCCTACCTGTTATGCTCGCCAATATTCACCTCAGCCACCGACCCATCGGCAACGGATGGTCCAAGCTGCGTAGACGGCTTCCGCGACTCGAACACTGACCTGATGACGGCGGGCGGAACTTCGGCTTCCTCGCCCTCGTTTGCCGGAATGCTGACCCTGCTGGTGGAGAAGTACGGCAAGCAGGGAAACTTCAATCAGACGCTCTACACCCTGGCGGCGAAACGGACGAACTATGGGGCGATCTTTCACGACATCACGACGGGCAGCAACGCGCAGCCTTGTACTGCGGGTTCGACAGGTTGCGTGGGTGGCCAAGTGGGTTATGAGGCCACGGCCGGCTATGACCTGGTGACGGGATTGGGCTCGATTAACGGCGGCGCGCTGTATGCGGCGCTGGCGCCGCCGACGTACACGCTGGGCGCATCCTCGAATTCGATTACGATCCCGGCCGGGAGCAACACGCAGTTTAGCCTCAACCTGACCGCAACCAACTTCACGGGGATGGTTTCGTTTGCGACCAGCATCAGCTCGATCAATGGCACGCCATCGGCGGTCTCGGCGAGCGCGCCTTCAGTCAGCTTCGCCTCCAGCACGACGGGAAGCTCCACACTGACCATCACGGCCATGAAAAGATGCGGCCAACCGATCGCCGCGCCTTCCGTGGAAGAGCGGCGGGCCGGTGATGTTCTGTGCAGTGCTGCTGGGTGCTCCGTTTACGCGGCGCAGAAAGCGGGCGCTGGCCGTGCTATTGACGGCGCTTGCGATCTCGGCGGCGGGCTTGCTTGTAGCCTGCGGCGGGAGCGGCGGCAGCTCGAAGCCATCGCCACAGACGTACAGGGTGACGGTGACTCCGACGGGATCCGGCACTGTGATGAACCCGGCGGCGGTTATCGTAATTGTGACTGTTCAGTAAAAGTTGCATTGAGCTAGCGAACCAGGCGGCTCTCATCGTGCGCGCCCGGGAAGCATTTATATGGGCGACGCGATCCCTTCCTGTTCATATATACCTCCCGGGGCGTCAGTGATTCGGAATCAGCGTGGGAAGAAACGTATACGCACAGCTGAGGTGTTCAGCAAGGTATGTCTGCGCATTAAACGCTTGTTTTTTAAAAGTCTTCGGAAAGGAACGGAAGCATGGCACATACACGAAAGCGGAAAGACCGGGGAATTGTGGAACGGCCCGCCGGCTCAGGGATATGGTGGGTTGATTACTACGCCGATGGAACCCGGAAGCGGGAGAAGGCAGGCCGTAAAGGTGACGCCATTAAGTTGTACCGAAAGCGCCGGACTGAACTTCTGCAAGGTGTAAAACTCCCCGAGAATATGCGTGCCGCAGGAGTGCGCTTTAAGACGCTCGCCAATGAGATACTTGCCTACTCTAAAATCCATCATCGCGACACGCGAAATGTCGAATCACGAGTGAGCAAAATTAATTCAGAGTTTGGCGAGCGCACAGCAGACAAGATCAAGCCTGCTGAGATTGATGGCTGGATATCCGAGAACACGAAAACACCCGGCACCGCGAACCGGTATCGCGCGACCTTCAGTCTCATCTTTAGAGAAGCGCTCCGCAATGGAAAGGTCACTTCCAATCCGGCGCGGTTGGTCCGGCAGCGGCACGAGAACGGAGGGCGCATTCGATTCCTGCGCGACGAAGAAGAGGATCGTATGCGCGCCTCCATCAAGAAACTGTTTCCGGAGCACCAAGATGAACTGACTATCTCCATAGGAACCGGTATGCGTTTGTCAGAGCAGTACGGTCTCATCTGGGGGCAGGTAGATTTCGGGCGCAAGGAGGTACACCTTGCAAAAACAAAGAATGGAGACGCCCGCGACGTTCCGATGAACACGGATGTGCTTGCGGCGTTTCAAAGACTGAAGGAGCAAACAGGCGCGGAGAAGGGAACTCGTGTATTCGAGATCAAGAACCCTCGTGCTTGGTTTGAGACAGTCAGGGACGATGCCAATATCGAGGGTTACCGTTGGCACGACAACCGTCACACGTTCTGTTCGAGACTCATCATGGCTGGAGTCGGCCTCAAGACCGTTCAGACGCTAGCCGGTCACAAGACGATTTCCATGACTGCTCGGTATTCCCATCTTGCACCGAATTCACTCCATGAAGCGGTCGAGTCTCTCTTGAAGAAGAAGGGACAGAAAACGCCAACGGACACCACAACGGACACCAGCCGTTCTAAGAGAAAACGCACCGTGTCGAAATGACCACATGCGAATTTGCAAGGTACACATTCTGAAAGCTTTATGGTACCGGGAGGGGGACTTGAACCCCCACAACCATTTCTGGTCTGCGGATTTTAAGTCCGCTGCGTCTGCCAGTTTCGCCATCCCGGCGTTCGATCCAAGCTGCCGTTGTGTGCGGAGCTTTACAAAAGCCTACTACACTCCCAGGCATTCAAAATCTCAGTTGTGCCGGGCAGAATTAGTGTCGCACAGCTTCGGAACGGCTGCCAACCTACGGGCGGCAAGGCTTCCACATCCCAGCTCAACGCCGCCCATCTATTTTGTTGTGTGCAATTGTGAACATACACGGCCTTCCACCTGCGCTAGAGTTTTCTATCCACCACGCCATTGCGCCAGACATCCTTGGCCGTTGCGGATGAGAGGCGAGCTCCTTCCGTAAAGGCGGCCATTCAATGTTCAGTCTGCATCTACGCAACGCACCAGCTTACATTCTGCTCTCGACGTTGCTCGTGCCTTGTGTTTCAGCCCAGGAGATGAGTACGGTTCCTGCCAGATTGACCATTCCAGATGGAACTCCCATCCTGCTTCAACTTGCTGAAAGTGTCTCTTCTGCGCACGCGCACGTTGGAGACCTCCTGGACTTTGTCGTTGTCAGAGATGTGAGCGTCGAAGGCTTCACCGTGATTCCGGCCGGAACCGTGGCCAGCGGTTCGGTCACTGGAGTTAAGGGCAAGCGGTTTCTGGGAATCGGAGGCAACGTAGCCCTAAAACTCAATTCGGTAGAGCTGGTCAACGGCGACCGGGTAAGGTTGCGTGCCCGCATGGACGTGAAAGCACGTTCCCGGACTAAGCTGATAGCGGCAGCGATGGTCGCCACTGGACTGTTCTTCCTGCCTGCAGCACCGATCTTCCTGCTCACCCGCGGCCATGACAGCACTGTGTTGAAGAGTACGGAAATCACGGCCCATATTGACGGAGTCACTTCGGTTCTGTCTGCCGGGTTACAACGTTCGATAGAAAGCTCTTCCAATCTTGACGGAATGATGGATTATCTGCCGTCGCGCGTGTTCAACGGTGAGGGACGCGAGGGCGACATGCTGAACATGGTGTTTGTCGGTCAACAGGAAGACTTACAGAAGGCCTTTGAGCGCGCCGGTTGGGTCAAGACTGACAAAATCAGGCCGCTATCCGTCTGGCACCTGTTTTTGCATCGAACCAACTATGTAAGGCTGCCGATGTCCAGATTTTATCTGTTCGGAAGAGTGCAGGACTACTCGTATGCCTTGCCGGATCCGGGTGCGGTCGTCTCACGGCGTCATCACATTCGAATCTGGAAAACCGATTACACAATTGATGGGGCGCCCGTCTGGGCGGGTGCGGCCACCCACGACATCGCGCTTGAAATCGCGAAGCGAGGGCATCTGATCAGTCACAGGATCGACCCCGCGGTCGATGCTGAACGTGATTTCGTTGGAGTCGCCCTGACCAATACTTCGTCGGTCAGCCGTCAGGAATATTTGCATTCTCCTGATCCGGTGTTTCAGGCGCTAACTGCCTCCGGCGAAACCTATCACTCCGATAGCAGAATACTTCTACTGGATCTCCATCCACTCAGTCCGAACAGAATCGATATAGCTGGTCAGCCATCGGCCGTCGTTCGGGCAACGCTCCCTATCGCAGCTACGGCGGAGTCTTTCCAGCGCAATCCTAACTCGCCTTTTTGACAGGCTCGCAAGCAAGCAGGCTCGCCGGATGGCGAGCCTGCTCCTGATGCCTGAGAAGATACAAGCCCTTTATTGCCGGGCTTCGGTCCCATCGCTCTGCGGATTGATGGCGGGAATTGGGCCCGCTGCGGGAACCTCCGGCAACGGCTGTTCCAGTGCGATCTGCAGCACTTCATCCATTGAGTCCACAAAGTGCAGCTTCATTTCCTTGCGAAGGTTCTCCGGCACCTCGGCCAGATCCTTCTCGTTCTCAGCCGGCAGTATGGCTTCCAGTATCCCCGCGCGGTGCGCCGCCAGCAGCTTCTCCTTCAGACCGCCGATCGGCAGCACTTTTCCGCGCAGCGTGATCTCGCCGGTCATGCAGATATCGCGCCGCACCGGAATCTTGCTCAGCGCGCTGGCAATAGCCGTTGCAATCGTGATCCCCGCCGAGGGACCGTCCTTAGGAATTGCGCCTTCGGGCACGTGAACGTGAATATCCACGTTGCGATAGAAGTCGCGTGGAATGCCCAGCCGCTGCCACCGTGAGCGCAGGTAGCTCATCGCCGCCTGTGCCGACTCCTGCATCACATCGCCCAGTTTTCCGGTCAGTGTCAGCTTGCCCTTGCCGTCGATGATGGCGACCTCGGTGGTCAGGATGCAGCCGCCGACTTCGGTCCATGCCAGTCCGGTGACCAGGCCAACTTCGCTCTTCTCGTTGGCTGGCGTATCGCGGAAGCGCATCACTCCAAGGTAGGTGTTCAGGCTCTCGGCCGTAATCGTAGCCGAGAATCCATCTCCCTCGCGAACCACCGAGCGAGCGATCTTGCGGCATACGTTGCCAATCTCGCGCTCCAGGTTTCGCACCCCGGCCTCGCGCGTGTAGTAACGAATAATTCCCCGCAGCGCGTCGTCGTCGAACGTGATGTTGGCCGAAGTCAGTCCGGCCTGTCCAAGCTGTTTCTTCACCAGGTATTGGCGCGCAATCTCCAGCTTTTCCGGCTCCGTATACCCGTGCAGCCGCAGCAATCTCCATGCGGTCCTGCAAAGGCCCCGGAATCGTGTGCAGCACGTTGGCCGTGGCGATGAAAAACACCTGCGACAGATCGTACTCCACGTCCAGGTAGTGATCGACGAACATGTAGTTCTGTTCCGGATCGAGCACCTCCAGCAGCGCAGAAGACGGATCGCCGCGGAAGTCATTGGAAGTCTTGTCCACCTCGTCCAGCATGAAGACCGGATTGCGAGTTCCCGCCTTCTTCATCATCTGTATGATCTGCCCCGGAAGCGCGCCGATATAAGTGCGGCGATGGCCCCGGATCTCGGCCTCGTCGCGCACTCCGCCCAGCGACATGCGTACAAATTTACGCCCCGTTGCCTTGGCGATACTCATCCCCAGATGAGGTTTTGCCCACTCCCGGAGGTCCAACCAGGCAGAGGATCGAGCCCTTGGGATTCTTAACCAACTGGCGCACTGCCAGGAACTCAAGAATGCGCTCCTTGATCTTCTCCAGTCCATAGTGGTCTTCGTTCAGCGTGCGCTCGGCGAAGTCGATATCGCGGATCTCCTTCGACTTCTTCTTCCACGGCACCGCCAGCAGCCAGTCCAGATAATTGCGTGAAACGGTGGACTCGGCCGACATCGGAGGCATCGCTTCCAGCTTCTTCAGCTCCTGTGTGGCCTTCTCCAGCACGTCAGGAGGCATCCCGGCAGCGTCGATCTTTTTCTTCAGCTCGTCGAATTCGCTCTTTTCGCCGCGCCCCAGTTCCTTCTGGATGGCCTTGATCTTTTCGTTGAGGTAGTACTCTTTCTGTGCCCGCTCCATCTGCCGCTTTACCCGCGACTGGATCGTGCGGTCCATGTTCAGCTTTTCGATCTCAATATCCAGCACGTCGGAGATGCGGGTCAGCCGGTCTGCCGGATCGAAGATCTCCAGCAACTCCTGCTTCTCCTCGATCGAGAGCTGCAGATTGGCGGCGATTGTGTCGCTCAGCCGTCCGAGAGTCGTCCACCCGCACCGTGGCCGCAATCGTCTCCTGGTTCAGCGATTGGCACAGCTTGACGTACTGCTCAAACAGCGAGGAGACGCGCTGCATCGTGGATCCACCTGCGGCGTGATCTCCGGCGTATAGCGGTTCACCCGCACCGACGACATGTAGAAGCCATCGGTCTCGGTAACCTGCAGAATGCGTGCGCGCTCAATCCCCTCCGACCAGAACCTTGATGTTGCCGTCAGGCATCTTCAGGCTCTGCACGATATTGACAATGCAGCCGACCTGGTAAATTTCGTCTGGCTTGGGTTCATCGACACCAGGATCGTGCTGGGTGGCGAGAAAGATCCGTTTGTCTCCCGCAAGCGCCTCTTCCAGGGCGCGCACGCTGGACTCGCGTCCGACGACGAAGGGGTCATCATGAACGGAAAGATGACGACATCCCGAATCGGCATCATCGGCAGCTTGCGGGTTTCGAATTTCTCTTTAATCAGGCTCACTCAGCCTCGCTTCCCCTGTGGCCAGCTAACTCTGCATTGCAGGCAATCGCAAACTCGCTGGCTGCCACTGCATTGATTTCGAGCCTACTACAACGTCATATCGGCGGCAATACTGGCCGCTGTCCAAGCGATTCTGCCTCAATTCCCGAACGGACCAGGCTAAATTGGATATCGCAGACCCGGTGCGGGAATTCCGGAATACGGACTTATCTGGAGTCCTGCCATTCGCTTGCAGTATGTACCAGAACCGAAAGCGAGGCGACAATGTCTGCCGCAGCCATAAGACTTCCACTCTCGCTGAGCCGACCCCGCCCTCTATCCCGTATCTGCTTTTTAAAGCAGCCTCAAAACAAACGCCCAGCCGAATCTGCGGCTGGGCGTCATCCAGCAATCTTTTCCGCCTAGGAAGCCTGCTTCTCGACCCGCGGCATGGAAACATTGCGCTGTTCCACCATCTCGCGCGTGACCTCAAACTCCTTGATCTTCTTCTGACCGGGGAGGTGGTACATCAGGTCCAGCATCAGCTCTTCCAGGATCATGCGCAGTCCGCGTGCGCCCACCTTGCGGTTCAGGGCTTCGCGCGCAACCGCCGTCAGAGCATCGTCGGAGAAGCGCAGCTTCACGTTTTCAAACTCAAACAGCCGCTGATACTGCTTGACGATGGCGTTGCGGGGCCGCGTCAGAATCTGCACCAGCGCGGCCTCATCCAGGTCGCTGAGAACTCCCATCACCGGCAGGCGGCCGATGAACTCCGGAATCAGTCCGAACTTGATCAGATCCTGGGGCTGGGCAAGCTGCAGCAATTCGTCGTCGCGCCGATTGTGGACGTTGGCGGCCTGCTTCGCGCTCGGCATCCTCGCCGGTCTTAAATCCGACCGCGCGCTTGCCGATCCGGCGCTCGATTACCTTTTCCAGTCCAACAAACGCTCCGCCAACCACGAACAGAATGTTGGTGGTGTCAACCGGCGTGAACTCCTGGTGCGGGTGCTTGCGGCCACCTTGCGGCGGAACATTGGCAACCGTGCCTTCCAGAATCTTCAGCAGCGCCTGCTGCACGCCTTCGCCGGAAACATCGCGGGTGATCGAGGGATTCTCGTCCTTGCGGCCGATCTTGTCGATTTCATCGATATAGATGATGCCGGTCTGAGCACGCGCCACGTCTCCGTCGGCGGCCTGCAGCAGCTTGAGGATGATGTTTTCCACGTCCTCGCCCACGTATCCGGCTTCGGTCAGCGTGGTCGCATCGACGATCGCAAAGGGCACATCGAGCATCTTGGCCAGGGTCTGGGCCAGCAGCGTTTTGCCGGTTCCCGTGGGTCCAATCAGCAGGATGTTCGATTTCGTCAGCTCGATCTCACTGGTGCGCTGGCGGTTCATGTAGATGCGCTTGTAGTGGTTGTAAACCGCCACCGCGAGCTTCTTCTTCGTGCGCTCCTGTCCAATGACGTACTCGTCCAGGAAGGTCTTGACTTCCTGCGGCTTGGGCAAGTGGTTGGGACTGGCCGCGGTCTGCGCCTCGCTGCGGTCGTCCTCCAGGATGGAGTTGCAGACCGCAACGCACTCGTCGCAGATGTAGGCGCGCGGATAGTCGGATGGAGAAGAGATCAGCTTCGCCACCGCGTCCTGGGACTTGTGGCAAAACGAACACCGCAATACTTCGTCAGAACCAGACCTGGATCTCACTACGGAAACTCCTGTTGCTTTCCCGGGTAGCCCGGATTCTAAAACTGGCCCTGGGCCGTGGGCTCTTTGTATCGCCCTGGAACAATCTGTCGGGCCCGGAACTCGGGACTTTTGCCATCCGGACGAAACTGCCTTACAACCGACATCCTCCCAACCTCGCAATCTACTCGGAAGGTCGAACTCTGCAGGTAAGATGCCTAACAGTTGCGACGGTCCAGCAGCATCACAATACGTAAGTACCCTTAGTAACCAATTCAACACGTCGAACCACCTTGCGCATAACAATAGCGCAATTATCCCTGTTCCCATCATCCGCCGAACCGGATTTACCAATATTGAAAACGGGGGAGCTCTCGTTGCCCCTTGCGCGTCAATCATCATTACTTATGCTTGTAGATGATGTCATCCACAATGCCGTATTCCTTGGACTGCTGCGCATTCATGATGAAGTCGCGCTCGGTGTCGCGCTCCACCTTGTCCAGCACCTGGCCGGTGTGCTTGGCCATCAACTGGTTCATCAACTCGCGCATGCGGAGAATCTCGCGCGCGTGGATGTCGATGTCGGTCGCCTGTCCGGAGATCCCGCCGCCCATGATCAGCGGCTGGTGGATCAGGATGCGCGAGGTCGGCAGGGCATAGCGCTTGCCCGCCGCGCCGGCGGCCAGCAGCATGGCTCCCATCGATGCGGCCTGTCCAATGCAGATGGTCACCACATCATTACGGATGAACTGCATCGTGTCATAAATCGCCATACCCGCCGTGATCGAACCGCCCGGCGAGTTGATGTACAGCGAAATATCCTTTTCCGGGTCTTCGGCGGAGAGAAACAGCAACTGGGCGATGATCAGGTTCGCGACGTTGTCATCGATCGGGGTGCCCAGGAAGATAATGTTATCTCTGAGTAACCGGGAGTAGATGTCGTAGGCGCGCTCGCCCCTGCTGGTCTGCTCGACTACCATCGGCACAAGCATAATTATCCGGCTCCTTTGCGGACCGAGGCTGAACGCCATCCCGGTCCTGGTAAAACCGCGTCCTACCCTAGTCGATATATTCGATGCTCAACGGGAGCGGTGGATTGCGAAACATTTTTCCAGCCTGTTTACTCAGCCTGCTTGTACAGCGAATTCAGTGCGCGGTCGCAGCGCATCTGCTGGCGCAGTCCATCCAGCCCGTTCTTCTCCTCAAGCTGCTTGCGCAACGCCAGCGGATTTTGCTTGGACTGCTGCGCCGCCGCCGAAATCTCCTTGTCGAGATCCTCGTCGGTGACCTCAATGCCTTCCAGATCCGCAATCTTTTCCAGCAGCAGGTTGGCGCGAACGTCCCGCAGCGCGCCCTCGCGCTGGCCGTCGCGCAACTTGCTCAGGTCCATGCGCTTGATGTCTTCGGCCCGCAGTCCCTGCGCGATCAGCGACCGCAAGCCGCGCTCCAGGCGCTGGTCAATCGAATTCTCCACCAGCAGCGTCGGCACGTCGATCGGGAACTTCGTGGTCAGCTCCTGCAGCAGCTCTTCCTTCGACCCGGTGCTCGGCCTGGTGCTTCTTTTCGTGCTCCATGTTCTCGCGGATGCGGGCGCGCAGCTCGTCCAGCGTCGTCCATGCTCTCCTGCCCCAGATCCTTCACCCACTCGTCGTTCAGCTCCGGCACGGACTTGGTCTTGATGCCCTTGATCTCGACCTCGTAGTGCAGCGTCTTGCCGGCCAGACGGCTGTCGCCAAAGTCCTCGGCATAGGTCACGTCGAAGCTCCGGCTCTCACCCGCCTTGGCTCCGCGCAGGTTGTCGCTAAAGTCGGGCAGCGTGTTCGTTCCGCCGATATCGACCAGTACGTCGTTCATCTCTACCGGTTCGGCGCCTTCTTCCTGGCTGGTGCTCTTGAACGCCACCGAGGCGAAGTCGCCGTCGGCCAGGCCGCGATCCTCATCCACGTTGACGTAGGTCGAGTTCTGCTCGCGCAGAGCGTCGATCGTCTTCTGAACCTCTTCGTCGCCGACCTCGACGGTCTCGTGCGCGACCTTGATCTCCTTGTAGCCGTCCACATCAAACGGCGGCAGCACCTCGAAGACGGCCTTGAAGCGCAGCGGCTTCTCCTCTTCCAGTTCCAGCTCCACCACTCGCGGCTGGCCGATCGGGAATCAGGTTCTGCTTCTTGGTCTCTTCGCGGAAGGCGGCGGGCACCAGATGCTCGACCACCTCGGACTTGATCTCATCGGCAAACTTGCTGCGGATCATCGTCGCCGGCACTTTGCCGTTGCGGAAGCCGGGAATGCGGGCGTGCTTCTGGAAGCGCGCAACCGCGCTCTTCCATTCGCGGGTAACGTCTTCGGCGGGAACCTCGATCGGAGACTTCGCGCTCGCAGGGGTTCTTAGGTGCTTCGGCGGTTGGTTCGGTGGATGTCAAATCAGTGGATGTCAAAGGGATAGCCTTAATTCTTCTGAAGATTTGTGCAGGCCGGGGGCCTTCGCTCATATCTGTGAGCACATGCAGCGGCGCGAACGCCGATTGCGAACAATTCAGTGTATGAGACGGGGCAAGCGCGGGTCAAACCGGCGGCGAATAAAATATGTGCCAACAAAACTGGTGGCCCGCATTCAATACGGGCCACCAGCAGGCCCAACCGACAGTCTCTCCCGGCTAAGCCCGGATGCATGAATCCTCGCGACCACGCGGCGAGATCAGCCATGCGAAATCAGGCGTGCACGATCAGGCACGCATTTACTGTTCAGGCGAAGCCGTAGCAAATGCAGCTCTGTCACGACTTAAATCTTGTACCTGCTCTGCGAGTCTCTGGTTGTACCAGTCGTTGCCTGCGCCCGTGTTGGCGGCCATGCTTGCCGGCAGCGCACCGCTCTGGCCTTCCGACTGTCTCTGCGCCGAGGATTCAGTCGCAGCCGCGATCTGTTGGAATTGTTGTACCTGCGCTGCCAGATGTTGGTTGTACCAATCGTTGCCCGCACCCTGCATCTTGTCCGAGCCGGAGTTACCCGCCATCTGGGCCAGGGCGAAGGCTCCGAGTGAAAGTGTAACGACTATCAACAGAAGTTTTCGCATATCGTAGGCCCTCCCGGGCCATCCGTCATGGCTATCTCACATGAGCTAATCTCAGAAGTGACGTAGGATGACGTACTAAATGCGATGCGGACTCAGGCGTCTTAAGTTGGCGCGAGCCCGCCGCGTGCACTGGAATTCCAAAGCTGCATTCCCGCACTCTCGCTTTGTTCTCGCACTTGCTTCCCAAGGCGTATATTGCTGGCGTAGGAACCCCATGCGCCGCAGCCCAATCAGCCCGGAAAGTGTGCTCAAAGTTCTCCACAACGATGTCATCCAATGCCGCCGTTGCCCCCGCTTGGTCGAATATCGTGAGCGCGTAGGTATCCAGAAGCGCCGCGCCTACCTTGACTGCACTTACTGGGCTCGTCCCGTCCCCGGCTTCGGCGATCCAGCCGCCCGTGTCCTGATCCTCGGTCTGGCTCCCGGCGCTCACGGCAGCAATCGCACCGGCCGTCCTTTCACCGGCGATGCCTCCGGCAAATTCATGTACCCCGTGCTGCATCGCCTCGGCTTTGCCTCCCAGCCCGAGGCCAGCCACTGCAACGATGGCCTGACCCTGCATGATCTCTGGATCACCGCCGCCGTCCGCTGCGCCCCTCCGGACAACAAACCCCTCCCCAGCGAGATCGCCAACTGTGCCGAATTCACTCTCCGCGAACTCGCCGCGCTCCAAAATCTCAAGGTCGTCGTGGCGCTCGGCAAAATTGCCTTTGACGCCTATCTCGATGCCGCCCGCAGCCGTCGGCTAATCGCCCGCAAATCCGCCTACCGCTTCGCTCACGCCGCCGAGTACCGGATGCCGGACGGAATCATCCTGCTCGCCTCCTACCATCCTTCCAACCAGAACACCGCCACCGGAAGACTCACCGCCGCCATGTTCGAATCCGTCTTCGCCCGCGCCCGCCAGTGCGCCAACGAATAATTCCACGGTGCCCCATATCTGCCCTGGTTGGCAGTTGTGGGGGTATTGCCGCTGCTCTTGTCGTTGACCTTTGCTTCTGAACACGATTCCAAATTGCAGGGCAACAGCCAGCTCCGCATCCAGCATCTCTCTCTCGATGGGAACGTGGGCGAGCCGATCCGCACACCTTCGAAAGGGGAAAATCATGCGAACCACCCGGCTTTGCCTCACCTTGATCGGCTGCCTCTTCGCCACCGCCATCTTCGGTTGGGCACAGGGCAGAAAGCCCGGCCTCTGGGAGTTGACCACCACCATGACGTGGCAGCAGACCCCATTTCCCCCGGGCACGCCTGCTGCTGCTGCCGCCGCAGGTCCCAACTCGCCCTTCGCTGGCGGTCCGCATACTACCCAGGTCTGCCTCACTCAGGCGATGATCGATAAATATGGCGCCATCGTTCCCAACTCCCGTGGTTGCCAGGTCACCAACGTCGTCAAAAGCTCCAACAGCATGACCGCCGACTGGGTTTGCAACGGAGCGATGACCGGCAAAGGAACGATGGAGTCCTTCTGGTCGGATGACAATCGAGCCAAGGGCAAGGTTCACTTCACCGGATCGATCCAATCCGGTCCCAGCCCTAGGTCCATCGAGTGGACCGCCGAATCCGTCTCGGTCTTCAAAGGCGCCGATTGCGGCACCGTCAAGCCCGTCACCATGCCGGACAAGTAATCGGCGGTCACGCCCCGTGAAGGCGGGGTAGTTGATTTTGTTTCCGCCCGCAGCCGTCGCTCTTGCCTTTTCCGTTATCCAGTCCAGAGTCTCGGGCCATAGTCTATAATCCGACTACTATGCACCACATTCGCCCATATAAATTCTTCGCCCTTGTCGACCAGCCGCCCGCAAAACGCATCGTCCAGATGCAACTTCCCCCCAGGCGTGGTGCCGGTGGGTTGACCACCCTGGAAACCAGCTTACTGATCGCTGCCACTCAGATCGTGAACGCACGGCGCGTCTTTGAAATCGGCACGTTTCTCGGCAGCACAACTCTCAACCTTGCGTTGAATATTCCCGCCGATGGAAAAGTCCTGACCCTTGATCTGGACGCCCGTAGCGCTGGCGAAGTCACTCAACATCCGGGCGACAAACCGCTCACAGCGATTCACCTTGAAACGGCCGCACTGGATTTTGTCGGCAGTCCCGTCGCTGGCAAAATCACCACGCTCACCGGTAACTCCATAACTTTTGACTATGCTCCGTGGAAGGATTCCATCGACCTTGCATTCATAGATGGCGGTCACGACTTCGACACCGTGAAGTCAGACACGGAGAATGCGCTGGCAATCGTGGCAAAGAGCGCGCCATCCTGCATCCTGTGGCACGATTACCGCAATGCCGATTACCCCGAACTGTCCGAGTATCTGGACGGCCTCTCCGAACAAATGCCGATCTTCCACATCGAAGACACGCGCCTATGCGTATTTTTCAACGATCCGCAAAAAGCGATCCAGCCGCGCCTGCAATAGCATCGCGGCGGTAGACGAATAAGAAATGTCGAGTGCCTCACCTTGGCGTCGTGCTTTTCGACGCCAAGGCGGGGAAGCAACGTCTGCCGGTAATGGCAACCTCTTCAAAAAAACTTTCACCAAATTGCAACTTGTCGCGGGCGGGCGTGTTCTTTACGCTGGAATCAGGAGCTCAGTCCTGAAACCGAACGGGAGCATACCGGGCGAACAACCGGTCCCTCGGTCCCGTCGTACGTACAGTACATACACCTGGACCATACCTGCAGTACTAACAAGTTTGCCGCGCACGCGACTTCGCTGACAAGGGAGCAGAAGAATGCACATCAGGCCTTTACAAATTCTTGGAGGAATGGGGATTACCGCGCTGCTATTTACGTTAGCCTGCGGCGGCGGATCTTCCTCTTCGTCATCAACTTCCACGCCGAACGCATCGGGATCCGTCCACATTATGATCAGCGATGACGCTACTGAGGACTGGGCTACCATCGGTGTGAAAGTTCTCGGTGTTGCTCTGGTTCCACAAGGTGGCGGAGCGAATGTGACGGTTTACACCGCGCCTGCCACTCCGCCGGTCATCAACTTAGTGCAGTTGGATCAACTTAGCGAGATTATCGGCAACACGACGGTTCCCGTGGGGACTTACACCTCGGCAGTGCTGACGCTAGGCGCGAACAACAATGGCACGGCCTGCGACGTTTCGCTGGTTGTCTCCGGAGATCCGGAGACCAGCTTCCCGCTTCCTCCAGGGACGACCGTACCCTGCAGCCGGACCTTCATTACTGGCGCACAAGGCACCTCGCCGAACATGACGGTTCCTCTGACCCTGACTCTGGCGACTCCGCTCGCCGTCACCAGCAAGAGCACCAATGCTCTCGATCTCGAGTTTGACCTGAAGAACCCGGCTTTCATCGTGGAACATCTCCCTGCCGGTGCGCCCAGTCCATACTGGGCGGTGAACTTCAACGGACCGGTGCGTCATCACCCGCGTCCTGACCTGACCAAGGTATTGCTGCGGCACATTTACGGGCAGGTGGCTTCGGTATCTTCGGATAACACCTCTATCACCATCGATCGCGCTTACCCGGCGCATCCGATTACCAGCCCGGAGACGGCGACGGTCAGCACGACCACTCTTCCCATTCTCGCCGATTCGGTCAACGGCACCCTTTTCTACAATCTTGATAGCGGCAATGACACGCCGGTGACGATCACTAGTTTCTCGTCAGTAGCTTCGACGCTGGCCGGTCAGTACGTACGCGTCGCCGCGCGGTATCAGACGAATGGAACGCTGGTTGCCACGCGCATCCTGTCCAGCGCCAACTTCAATACGGTATGGAAGAATCCTGAAGGCCACGTGCTCCACGTCAATACCACGACTGAGAAAATGTGGGTTACCACCGAGGACGGCAACGCCACGGCCCTTCTCATCGGACCGAACACCAGCTTCTACTATCAGTCGAACAGCACGGCGATTGGCACAGGCACGGCATTCTTTAACGACCTGACCCCTGGCGGTTTGCCGAATGTCGCACGCGGCTTCAAGGTGAATGCAACCATCGATCCGCTCTCAACGACGACGCCTCCCACGGCACTATCGGTGGAGATCGACAACGCGCGTTACGCCGGTACGATCACTCTGCCGAACACCACCGATTTCACCTACACTCGCAACTTCGCCAATCTCGATAGTGCGACGCGCCCCGCCAAGGACGACTACAAAGGCACCATCGATTACATCTCCTCCGGCAGCGCAAATACCGATCAGGCGGGCAACCCGATCTCCGGCTTCTACTGGTGGGACTTTACCTACCCGACCCTGCCCAATGAAGGCTCGGGCGCAGTCAGTGCGTTCGTCAGCGCAACCGATGGCTCTGTGAACTTTGGCGGAACTGTGGGCACGCTCAACGCCGTAGGCTTGAGCAATGCGGTGTGGAATGATCCTGCCGCTTCTGGCACATGGGCCGCCGATTTGGCGGTGTTGCTGCCGACGCCGGCGCCCGTGGGCGTGATCGGCACGGCATACTCGTCGAGCAGCAACAACTTCATCTACACAGTGCCCACTACCGGCACGCCAGCAGCGCAACCGGTGACAGTGGATGTGTCCACCACCAGCGGAAGCGCCACCCCGGTGTACCAGGTGACCCTCCAGAGCGGTGTCGTTACAGTCACTGCGTCTGCGGCTTCAAACCTGACTGCCGGCGCCACGGTGAAGGTCTTCGGCGTACCGGAGACGAATGGCAACCTCAAGGCCTACATGGTGTTCTATTACACGGGCACCGTTTCCACTCAGTAATCCCACTCCGATTGGATACACTCGGACTCGCGCCGCCGCTCTTCGGAGCGGCGGTTTTCTGTTCACTGACTAGTTGCTGCTCAGGATCAGGAGAGTGTTTTGGATCGCAAGGTCCGGAGGTTTCTTATGGATCAAATTCGATTGAAGCAGTAAGGCCCACTTTGGCAATCCCTTTTTCCCGCCCCGCCCGTATGTCACTCGCGCAACGATTGGCGGTTGCCCCATACAATCCCGCTGTTGGCTTGTGTGGGGCTGTTGACGCGGGTGGCCCATACAAGCCCGCAGTTGGCTTGTGTGGGGCTGTTGACGTTGTTTCGGTATTTGTTTCGGGATTGTTGGATACTTGGCGATTTATCGCCAATAATCTCACTCGTGGCTTTCAAACCTTATTGCAGTGTTCTGGCGTGGGTTGGGCTCAGTCGCGCCCTGGGCGGCCATCGGCGCCGCAATGGTGGCGGCTGAGGCCAGCGCCACATCGCCGCTGGAAAAATGTGAGCCGAGGTCAGGATCGTGGAAAACACGAAGGAACGGAGAGCGGTCTGTGACGGCATTCTCCTATCTAAGAACTCCTTCTTGTTGAACGCGATGTTCTACTTGCCGTCGGCCCTTATCTTGTCAACCGTTCTGGCCCAGAATCCGAACTCGTCTTCGAGTTCCGGCTGTACATCGCCGGCCGCCCTCATGGTGATCGTGTTGGTCTTGCGGTCATAGACCAGCGCCGTGACGGCTTTCCCATCACGAGTGGAGCGAAAGACATGTATGGAGTCCGGGCGGCTTGTATAAATAAGGATATCTGGATCGGTGCCGAGGCTCACGGCGAAGCCGTGGAGGATCTCACTGGTACCGTTGACATTGAGTTGACGATCAGGCCAGTCTTTTCCGGCGGCGCCGAGCCCGAGCGTGTTGGCGAAAGCTGCGGGATTCACGGTGTCGTTGCCCCTCAGCGTGTTTGCCCTGAGCATCCTGCTCAGGAGCTCCGAAGTCAACTTCGCAGGTCCATCGGGGACCGTCTCGGCCAGAGCGGAGGCGGGGGCGGCAGCGGAGACCAGAGCCACCTCGCCGCTGGAAGCGATGAGCGCAGAGGTTAGAATCGTGGAAAACAGAAAGGAACAGAGCAGCGTGTGTGACGGCATTCGCATTGCTAGTCTCCTGGTCCGGTCGGCATCCGAACATGGGTAGCAGGACCCGGTCCTTCGAACCTTCGTTGCGTAATGATTGTAGCTGCCCCGTCGCCACTGCTCTATGTATATATGAATATCGCTCCTCTTCAGTAAAAACGCAGCCGAGTCGCACTCTTGATCCCGCCGCTGTTCGGTAGTTAGCGATAACAGCCCTTTCAACTCACTATCCGGAACCGGGACTTTTCGTCCCCCGGCACCGCTTCCTCAGATATCGCGACGTGAGGTTCCGGTTCTGAGCGAATGGTCGCCAATTCTGAAACTGACCCACTCCCGCAAATCTGGAGTCAAGCGCTCAAAACGATTGGCACATCAGTAAACTTTGCGTTCCCGACGATTAACCTTTTTTTCAATCGTTTTCCTTAAACCGCATCACACTCGGTGCAAATCGCCAAAAACCACCTGCCCCGACAATGCCCCCAAAACGCACTTTTCCGCCCCGAAATCGCCCCATTTCCGCACCAAACGTGCCCATGTTTGCACCTTGTCAAGCCAAAATTCTTTCCAAGTCCTCCTAACCAACTGATTCCAAAGTACATAGAGTTCGCGCCCAACTGATGGTTCTACCCCCAAATTTTGCTATTCTGAAATTAGGGAACGAAGTTGGCGTTCAAGTACAATCTCCGGAACTCATCCCTAACCATCCTGTTTTCAAATTTTTACCGGGAAATATAGGGGGGTAGGGTGGCGCCTCCAGAAGCGATCCAGACGATTCGCTGATTTTCCACCGCTCGCTTCCGGTATCATGAATTTCGTATGAGTCTGACTCGCGAACAAGCTCTGGAAATGTTCCACTCCGATGATCTGATCGGCATCGGCATGGAAGCCGACGCTCTCCGCCGCAAACTGCATCCCGACGGCGTCGTCAGCTACGTCATCGACCGCAACATCAACTACACCAACATCTGCACCGAGTACTGCTCCTTCTGCGCCTTTTATGCGCCCGTCAAGGGCCCCGGACGCGAAAAGGGCTATCTGCTCGACTTCGAGCAGATCTACGACAAGATCGCCGAAACCGTCGAGATGGGAGGAACCGGCGTTCTGATGCAAGGCGGAATCAACCCTGATCTCAAAATCGACTGGTTCGAGTCGCTCTTCCGCGGCATCAAGCAGCGCTTCCCGCAGGTGCATCTGCACTGTCTCTCCGCCAGCGAAATCATCGGCATCGCCGAGTACAGCGATCTTTCGCTCGAAGAAACCATCCGACGCCTTATGGAAGCCGGACTGCAATCGATTCCAGGCGGTGGGGCTGAGATTCTCGACGACGAGGTGCGAGCCAAGGTCGCGCGCCTCAAGTGCACAACGCAGGACTGGCTCAACGTCCATCGCATCGCCCACAAACTAGGCATGAAGACCACTGCCACCATGATGTTCGGTGTCGGCGAGAGTGAAGAGCACCGCATCCATCACTTCGAGCACATCTACCGCCTCCAGGAAGAGACCGGAGGCTTCACCGCCTTCATCCCCTGGACCTTCCAACCCAAACACACCGCCTTGGGCGGTCGTGGCTGGCCCGAATCCACCGCCGTCGAGTACCTCAAGACGCTCGCCATCTCACGCATCTTCCTCTCCAACTTCCCCAACGTACAAGCAAGCTGGGTCACCCAGGGCTTGAAGGTCTGCCAGATGGCCCTCCGCTTCGGCGGCAACGACGTGGGATCGGTGATGCTGGAAGAAAACGTGGTTAAGGCAGCGGGAACCAGCAACTGCACCACGGAAGAAGAGTTGCGCCGCATCATCCGCGACGCCGGCTTCCGTCCGGTTCAGCGCGACAGCCTCTATCGCACTTTCTTCCTCAACTAGGGGACTGTTTGAGCCGCTTGGGGAGCGGCGCGACAGTGTTTTCTAACCAGATACGCCTACTCCTGCTCGCTCGCTTTCAACTTCTCCGCGCGCTGCAGCGCGGCGGCCGCATCCGTCGTCATGCCCTGCGCCTTGTAGGCCTCAGCCAGCGAGCGCTCGGTTGCGGCATCATCTCCGCTGACTTCGATCTCTGTGCGGAAGGCGGCAATCGCCTCCTCGTACCGCTTGGCGCGCATCAGGCATTCCCCCTCCCGGAAGTGCAGCGAGGCAAGCCGCTGGTTGAGTTGCCCAGCCTGGCCGTACTCTTTCTCCGCCAGCGTGCAGTCGCCCTCCGCACTGGCCACTGCGCCCAGCCCCATGTGGCCCTCGGCACTCCGCGGATTCACCGCAATTATCTGAGCGAAACTCTGTCGTGCTTCGGGAAAGCGATTCTGATCGAGGCGCACCTCGCCCAGTTCGTAAAGTATCTCTTCGTCCTTGGGCGCAGTCTCCAGCGCCTTCCGCAACTCGCGCTCAGCCGCCGCATAGTCCTTCTTTGCCCAGTAGGCGCGCCCCAATTCGTAATAGACGGTAGTTGCCGATCCAGGATGAAGTTTCAGCGCAGCCTCGTAGAACTCCGACGCGGCATCGATCTTCCCGTTCCCGATCTGCTCGCCGGCTCGCATCAGATAGTAGGGATAGGCGCGGCTGCGCTGCAGGGCGTATCCTCCGCCGCCCAGCAGCGCGGCCACGAGCACCAGTATTCCGGTGCGCGGCATGAGGCGCGGCTCTGGAGCAACCTTTGCAATCAGAGTTCCCAGTACCAGCCCCGCGGCAAGGCCTCCGAAGTGGCACGCGTTATCGGTTCCCCCACTGATTGCGCCGAAGACGACGTTATAGCCCACAAACGCAATTAGGCTGCGCATCGTACCCTGCGCCATCACACCGGAGGAGAACTCTCCCAGTTTGATTGAGGCGATCACCGCCCCGGCAATACCGAAGATCGCCCCTGAGGCGCCCGCGCTGAGGGTGGGCGTACGGTGCCACAACAGACTGCCGAGGCTCCCAGAGATGCCGCACAGAAGATAGACACATGCGAATGTATAGCGTCCATAAAGCCGCTCCGCCAATCCTCCAAGCGACCACAGGCACCACATGTTGAATGCAATGTGAATGATGCCGATGTGCACAAAGCACGAAGTCAGCAGCCTCCACCAATCTCCGGTCAGGGTATAAGGCCCGTAGTTTGCGCCCCACGCCAGCAGGCTCGCTCCCGAGGGGCTCATCGACGAAGCGCCCGAGAGGAGCATTCCAATGAACACCGCAACGTTGATGCCGAAGATTCCCTGTGTGATCAGCATCGGCATCGCTTCTTGCCGTTGCCACGGGGTTGTCATCACCGGCTGATATTGCTGCGTCTCTTCGCCGCGCTGTGCCGCCTCGTGCTGCTTGCACCAGCCACAAATCTTTTTACCGAACGTGAAGCCGGGAAGCGTGCGGCCACAACGAATGCAATGTGCCATGATTAACTTTTATTTCCTGATCTATGCGAACCCGCTGAACCTACTGCTCCGCCAGGCCCAGCAATCGGACCTACGATCTGGCCTGTTCGGTTTTAGAGTCATAGAGCTTTTGACCTCTTGTAAGCAGTGTAGTCAAGCGTCGCGGATAAATCCATGCGCTAAATTGAAGGGATGATGCGGGTTAGTGTCTCAGTTTCTTATCGAGGGTAGAGTTCCATGCATGACGGCGTAACCAAACCATGCCGCGGTGGCGAGTAGTGAAAGGACGCCGACGCTAATGAGACCGTTCGATGTGAGTCCCTGGTTGCGTTTCTTATAGAAGACCGCGAGGGGGAAAAGGTAAGCAAGCTGCAACAGGGCAAACAGCATATACCCCAGAATACGCACCTCCGGCGAGGGCAGTTCGGAGACGAATAGCAGATACGCAAAATGGCACAGCAGTGCTAAGGCAATGCCTTTCCAAAAGCTGCCACCCGCTGCACGCTCGAGTTGATAGTCTGAACCCTTCGTCGTCGACAACTTAGCCAAGGCCTCACTCCGGAATCAGTTTTATCTGGAAACGATCGTCAACTCACCCAGTATCGCAATCATTCAAAGTATACGAACAATCATACTGTTGGAACGCCCCTAAACTAGCAGGAAACAGAAAAAACGTAAGTAGCTATTTCGCTTGTTTTGCCGCTTTGTTCGAATTCGAATTGAAGCAGCGCTGTAGGAGCAAAAAAGAGTCAGTGCGTTTGAATCGGTGCGCAAACGACCTGGCGGGAACGAGCTCCTGGCCGCAAAACTGCACGGCCCAAGGAGGAACACTATTCCGTTCAATGCGTCGTGAGTTATTCCCACTCAATCGTACCGGGAGGCTTGGAAGTGATGTCGTACACCACGCGGTTGATTCCCGTGACCTCATTGACGATGCGGCTCGATATTGCTTTCAGGACCTCGTGCGGCAGAGGCACCCAATCGGCAGTCATCCCGTCTTCGCTGGTGACGGCGCGAATTGCACACGTATATGCGTAGGTGCGCTGGTCGCCCATTACACCTACCGACATAACCGGCAGAAGCACGGCGAAGGATTGCCATATCTGTTCGTAGAGTCCGGCGCGCTTGATCTCGGTGACAACGATATCGTCGGCTTCCTGCAACAGGGCCACGCGCTCGGGGGTAACCTCGCCGAGAATGCGGACGGCGAGACCGGGACCAGGGAAGGGTTGCCGCTGGAGCATTTCTTCAGGCATCGCGAGATCGCGTCCGATGCGGCGCACTTCATCCTTGAAGAGATCGCGCAGCGGTTCGATGAGTTTGAGCTTCATCTTGGCAGGCAGTCCGCCCACATTATGGTGACTCTTGATGGTGACCGAAGGGCCGCGAACGCTAACCGACTCGATCACGTCAGGATAGAGGGTGCCCTGCACCAGCCACTGAACCTCGCCGTACTCACGCTTGATACGCTGCGATTCCTCGTCAAACACTTCGATGAACTCGTTGCCGATGATCTTGCGCTTGCGCTCGGGGTCCGTGACGCCGGCGAGTTTGGAGAGAAAGCGCTCGGTGGCATCCACGGCATCGATATTGAGCTTGAGCTTGGTGCGGAGATTGTGCTGCACCTTGCTGTACTCATCCTTGCGCAAGACGCCGTTGTTGACAAAAACGCAGGTCAGGCGGTCACCGATGGCACGGTGCACCAGAGTTGCGGCAACGCTGGAATCCACACCACCGGAGATGGCACAAAGAGCCCGGCCTTCACCAACGGTTTCCCGAATCTGCGCGATCGTGGAGTCGATGAACTGTTTTGGCGTCCACGACGGCTGAGCGTTGCAGATGCCGAATACAAAGTTTTTCAGCAGGTGGGTGCCGAAGGCGGTGTGATGCACTTCGGGATGAAACTGCACCGCGTAGTATCCAGCCGCAACGTTTTCAATGGCGGCCACGGCGTTCGAGGTACGCGCTATGAGCCGGAAGCCGGGTGCGAGTTTGTCAGCCTCGTCGCCGTGCGACATCCACACGGACAACGTCTCGGGCAGGCCGCTGAAGAGAGCCGAGCTTTCCAGAACCGACACCTCGGCGTGGCCATACTCGCGCTTGCTGGCGGCGTGCACCGTGCCTCCCAGCGTGTGGGTCATGAACTGGAGTCCGTAGCAGATTCCAAGTACAGGGAGTCCAAGGTTGAGAATTCCGGGATCAACCGGAGGCGCGTCCACGTCGTAGACCGAGCAGGGGCCGCCGGAGAGAATGATGCCGACGGGATTGTAGCTGCGAATTTCCTGCACCTTGGCGGTACAAGGCAGGACTGCGGAGAAGACGTTCTGCTCACGAATGCGACGCGCGATGAGCTGCGTGTATTGCGAGCCGAAATCCAGGACAACGATAGAGGGGAGTGCGGTGTGTTCCACACTCAAGGTTCGCAGAATTGGGGGCTGGCTGTAAAGCAATTAGCGCGTGGCGCTCCCGGAATGGTCTATAGGCGCTGGGAGAGATTGCGATAGGGCCAGTTCGCGAACCGCAACCGAGGCGTAGGCCGCGAAGCGGGCGAGCAGAAAAATATCAGAGACGATCAGGTACAGCAGCGTTTCCAGGGCAAGCAGAGCTGTGATGGCCCAGGGTGGCAGGGCGAAGCGCAGGCTTACTGTGAAAACTCCGGCAACGCTGATGACGGTGGCGGCCACTCCGCGCAGAGTGCCGTTCCAGAGCGCGATGGCCGTCAGACGCAAGCGGTTGCGGCGAACGAAGCCGATGGCGGCGGCCACCGCATCGAGCGGCGAGAGCGTATCGCGGACAACAAAAATTGGCGCCAGCGAAAGCACCCAGTTGACATAGCTCCAGAGCACGGTGGCGGCGGCGAGCGAAGCCAAGACGATGAGCGCGAAGGCGAGGACGTTTGGCTCCGGCCCGCTGGCGAGTTCGGCGATCAATTCTCCTCCGAGGTAACCCGTAACAAGAATCAGCAGCATCAGCACGCGGGCAAAGTTGAGAATTGCGAATGAACCCAAAACAGGCGCATCGAGCGCAATCGGGAGAGCGGAGTCGGCGGCAAGGCGGCGCATGATGATACGAGTTATGATTCCGCGCCCCAGCGTGGCAAAGACGATCCAGAGCGCGGTTGCCACGCATGCGGCTGGTTGCAGTATTCGCAGCAGCGGTGGCATCACCGATGCGAGGAGATCCCTTGCGGCAGCGGCAATGGCGAAGGGATCCTGTCCGTTGAAGGCCAACTGGTCTGCATCTGAGAGAAGCACGGCCTGGCGTAACCGAGCGGAGGCGAAAAACAATAAGGCCAACAGACCAAGCCCGAAACTCCAGCGCCAGAGAAACTCCATTGGAAATAAAGCTGGGTTGCGGCGCAAGATGCGGAAGCCTTCACGATTAGCGTCAGCGGTCATGGCAAAAGAATAGCGCACGCAAGTGCAGGGGGGGGCGGATTCGGGGCAATAGAGGCGTCGACAGAAGAGGAAATCCCTCGCGGATTGCAATCGAGCGTTGCGGTGCGCGAGGGATCTGGGCTATGTTTCTGCGCCTGCGTCAGCCTTTGATGACGAGATTGACCAGCTTGTTCTTGACTACGATGACCTTTACGATCTGTTTGCCAACGAGCGCTTCCTTCACTTTTTCGTCATTGAGCACGGCTTGGCGGACGGCTTCATCTTCTTCGTCATGAGCGACGGTAAGGCGCGAGCGCACTTTGCCGTTGAACTGCACGACGATTTCGACTTCGTCCTCTTTGGCCAGAACAGGATCACCCTGCGGCCACGGATAGCGCAACAGCGCGTTTGGGGCTTCGCCGAGAGTGGCCCAGAGTTCCGCTGCAAGATAGGGTGCGAAAGGATTGAGCAGGAGTACGAGCTTACGCTGCACCTCGGCGCGGAATGCCTTCGGCGCAGCGGAGTTTGCGGCGAAGAGCTCGGGTTGGACCATGCAGGCGTTGAGCAACTCCATCATGGCCGCAACCGAGGTGTTGAAGTGCCAGCGTCCCTGGAAGTCGCCGGTGATTCGCTGAATCGTCTGGTGCAACTTTCGCAGGACTTTTCTGGCGTCGGAAGCGAGCGCGGAGACCTCGTAGTCGCGAGAGTCGCCGGGAGCCAGGCGGACCGGGTTCTCGGTGATGAAGCGGTAGAGGCGCGAGAGGAAGCGGTAGACGCCCTCTACGCCCTGATCCTGCCAGTCGAGGTCGCGATCCGGAGGGGCGGCAAAGAGGGTGTAGAGACGGGTGGCATCGGCGCCGTAGCGGGCAACCATGTCATCGGGCGAGACGACGTTGCCGAGCGACTTGGACATCTTGGCTCCGTTCTTGATGACCATGCCCTGGGTGAACAGCCGCTGTGCGGGTTCGTCGTTGTGGATGAGACCGATGTCACGCATGAACTTGGTCCAGAAGCGCGAGTACATCAGGTGCAGAATGGCGTGCTCCACGCCGCCGATGTACTGGTCCATGGGGAACCAGTAGTTGGCTATTTCGCTGTCAAACGGAGCCGTGTCGATTGGGCTGGTGTAGCGATAGAAGTACCAGCACGAATCGACGAAGGTATCCATGGTGTCAGACTCGCGTCGGGCAATGCCGCCGCATTTGGGACAGGAAACCTCATAGAATTCCTTGACGCGGGTGAGCGGCGAACCGCCGGCCAGTGTGATCTCCACGTTCTCGGGCAGCAGCACGGGAAGCTGATCCTCGGGCACCGGAACCAGGCCGCATTTTTCGCAATAGAGGATGGGGATCGGCGTGCCCCAGTAGCGCTGGCGGGAGATGCCCCAATCCTTCAGGCGATAGGTGATGGTCGCTTTTCCGAAGCCGTTCTGCTCTGCGTACTCGGCCATCCTCTTCTGCGCCTCTTCACAGGCCAGTCCATTGAATGGGCCGGAATTTATAAGCAGCGAATCCTCGGCGACAAAGGGAAGCACGGGATGCTCGGGCTGTCCGGATTCGGGCGGCTCCTGCTCGCGGCGCGGCAGGATGACGATGCGCACTTCGAGGCCATATTTGTTGGCAAACTCGAAGTCGCGCTCATCGTGGGCGGGAACCGACATGATGGCGCCAGTCCCATAGTCCATCAGGATGTAGTTGGCAACCCAGATGGGCACGCGCTCCTGGTTGAAGGGGTTGACGGCAAAGTGACCAGTGAAGAACCCCTTTTTATCAACCAGACCGATGTCTCCGGCTTCGCGCGCCTTCTTTTGGTCGGCCAGCATCTGCTCCAGGCTGGCGAGCATGACGGGATCATTGCCGATGAGCTCGGCGACGAGCGGATGCTGCGGTGCAATCTGTAACGAAGTGGCGCCGTAGATGGTGTCAATGCGCGTGGTGAAGACGGTGATCGCGGTTTCGGAGCCGCCGTCGAGTTTGAAATCGACATTGGCGCCCTCGCTGCGACCGATCCAGTTGCGCTGCATGGTGCGGACCTTTTCGGGCCAGCCTTCCATGCTGTCGAGACCCTGGAGCAATTCTTCGGAATAGTCGGTAATACGTAGCGCCCACTGCTCGAGTTCGCGCTGCTCGACAAGAGTGTCTTCATGACGCCAGCAGCATCCGTCCACCACCTGTTCGTTGGCGAGTACGGTGGCACAGTTGGGACACCAGTTGACCTTGCTTTTTTTCCGGTAGGCCAGCCCCTTCTCAAAAAGCTTCAGAAAAAACCACTGGTTCCATCGGTAGTACTCGGGCAGGCAAGTTGCGATTTCGCGCGACCAGTCGTAGCTAAAGCCAAGACGCTTCATCTGCGCTTTCATGGCGGCAATGTTGTGGAGTGTCCACTCGCGGGGTTGCCGCTGGTGCTTGATGGCGGCGTTTTCAGCGGGCAGCCCGAAGGAATCCCAGCCCATGGGATGCAGCACGTTGTGGCCGCTCATCCACATGTAGCGGGCGAGAGCGTCGCCAATGGCGTAGTTGCGGACGTGGCCCATGTGCAGCGCGCCGGAAGGGTAGGGAAGCATCTCGACCACGTAATACTTAGGCTTGCCGCTGGAGGGCGGCTCAGGCGCGTAGCGGGTCAGATCTCGCTCCCAGAGCGCGGCCCACTTCTGCTCGACCGGCGTGGGATCGTAGCGGGTGTCGTCTTCGGCACGAGCGGCGGCACGCAGGCGCGGCTCGACGGCGGGATCGGGCGCGGCGGACTGTTCAAGGATGTCGGCGGGAGAGTCCGGCGACGGCTTCTGGTCGGATTTCTGATGATCTGCCATGAGTATGAGTTCGCCCTGCTAGCGGCGCAAATTGCGCAAAGGATAAGGTTCTATTCTACAGCTTGGCGGTGCCTCTCCACCTACCCGGCCAACGACTTTAGCGTCTCGACGTTGTGGAGATCGTCAAGAGGCTCGTCAATCGGGGTTTCCAAGATGAAGGCGGAGTGGGCGTTGCGCGGGTCGTTGAGCAGGCGGCGGAAGGGTTCGAGTCCGATGCTGCCCTTGCCGATATGTTCGTGGCGGTCCAGTTTTGAGCCACAGGCGGCCTTGGCGTCGTTGCAGTGCCAGACGCGCACATTGGCGAGGCCGACAGATGCGTCGAGCTGACGCATGGTTTCCTCGTAGCCATGCTGGCTCACGATGTCATAGCCGCGCACGTGGGTGTGGCAGGTGTCAATGCAGGAGGCGACGGGGATGTGGGCGGCGAGGGCGGCGATGAGTTCGGCGACACTCTCAAAACTTGATCCCAACGAAAACTCGGCTCCGGCAGTGTTCTCGATCAGCAACGTTAGCCCGTTGTCCGCCATGTGGAGCCCGTCGGCGGCGCGGGCGATGGCCGCGCAGGCGTTGGCGAGGCCTTCCGCACGCGAGCAGCTACGAAAGCTGCCAGGATGCAACACAACAAATTCTGCGCGAAGCGAGATTGCGCGCTCCATCTCAGCGCGAAAAGCGGAAACGGATTTTTCCAGCATCTCCGGATTGGTGCCGGCAACGTTGATGAGATAGTTGGCGTGGATCACCAGCGGCTTCAGGTCATAGGCGGCGCGCAGCCGGGCCATCGCCTCATACTGCTCGGGCGAGATGTCAAAGGGCCGCCACATGCGCGGGCTGGAGCTGAAAATTTGCAGGGTGTTGCAGCCCAGACGCCAGGCTCGCTCGGCCGAGGTCTCAACCCCTCCGGCGGTGGACGTGTGAATGCCGATGCGGCGCGATGAAGGCTGCGGTCTGTGCTCAGCAGCGGGAATGAGCTTGAGTATGTCTCTCTCGGGCGTAGTCGCGGACTTTTTGACGGCTCGGGGCATGAGGAGATTGTAAGGCCGCGCCGCGCTGCAGGGCCAACGCCGACCGACTGATCGGATCTTGCTGATCTTGCGGAGCGAGGTGCATGGAAAAAATATGGATGGCACATGGCGGGGCGAAAGCTCAACCCACCAGATCGGGTGCGATGATATCCTAGTCGGCATCATCGCAGAACGAGGCCTTTACCTTCCATGTCCAACCCGAAGCACCCTGAGTCCCAGTCCACACCCGAATCCAACGAGTCCTTCGAGGACATTCTTAAGCAGTACGAGCAGACGCATTCGCGCAAAGCTCCGGATGACAGCAAGCAACTTGAGGGTACGGTCATCGCCGTCTCAACCGAGTCTGTGTTTCTGGATATCGGCTACAAGACTGAAGGTATTCTGCCGCTGGCGCCATTTCAGGGCGCGGGCGAGACGGTAAAGGTTGGCGATAAATTTCAGGTATCGGTCAAAGGTCGCGATTCGGAAGGCTACTACGAGCTGTCGCGGCTGAAGGTAGAGTTGCCGAAAGACTGGTCGGCACTGGAGCAGGCCTTCGCCGAAAAGACCACGATCCTTGGGACGGTGACTGCCGTGGTCAAGGGGGGACTCAGTGTTGACGTGGGAGTGCGCGCCTTCATGCCCTCCTCGCGCAGCGGAGAACGCGATGCTACGGCATTGGAAAAGATGGTCGGAGCACAGATCCGTTGCCGCATCATCAAGCTCGACGTAGCCGACGAGGATGTGGTGGTGGATCGCCGCGTGATAGCCGAAGAAGAAGAGCGCGCGAGCAAAGAACGGCGCTACAGCGAGATCGAAGAGGGCTCGACGCTGAGCGGAACAGTTCGCAGTTTGGCCGAATATGGTGCATTTATTGACCTGGGCGGAGTGGACGCTCTGTTGCACGTCAGTGACCTTTCGTGGGGCCGTGTCAACAAGGTCTCCGATGTGCTCACGGCGGGGCAGCAGGTGGAAGTGAAGGTTCTGAAGATCGATCCCGAAAAGCACCGAATTTCCGTAGGATTGAAGCAGCTCCAGAAGCATCCGTGGGACGTGGTTTCGGAGAAGTATAAAGTTGGTGATCGAGTGCAGGGAACGGTAACCCGCGTGGTCGAATTTGGAGCGTTTGTGGAACTGGAGCCGGGCATTGAAGGGTTAATTCATATCTCCGAAATGTCGTGGGCCAAAGTGAAGAAAGCTGGCGATGTAATCAAGCCGGGCGAAACCGTGGAGGCCGTGATACTTGGCGTGAGCCTGGGCGAACGGCGCATCTCACTCGGGCTGAAACAGGCACTGGGCGATCCTTGGGCTCAAGCTGCACAGAAGTTTGGGGCGGGCACGGTGATCGAGGGACCGGTCATCAGTATTACCAAGTTCGGCGCGTTCGTGCAGCTTGCCGAAGGCATCGAGGGCTTGGTGCACGTCAGCGAAATCAGTGCTGAAAAGCGCATTGAACATCCACAGGACGTGCTGAAACTGGGACAGGTGGTGAAGGCGCAGGTACTCGAACTGGATATCGAAAAGCGGCAGTTGCGCCTAAGCATGAAGCAATTAATTCCCACGGGGCTGGATGAATATATTGCCGAGCACAAGGTCGGCGATGTAGTGACCGGCCGCTTGATCGAGGAATCCGGAGAACGGGCACGGGTCGAACTGGGTGAAGGTATTCAGGCCACGTGCCGTATCGCCGAGATACCCGTCGCAAAGGAAGAGCCGAAGGCCGAGGCCCAGAAGCTTGATATGTCATCTCTTGGCGCAATGCTCAACGCCCGCTGGAAGGGCGGCCCGGTGAACAGTGAAAAGAAGCCTGAGGCAGTGCGCGCTGGGCAGATTCGCAGTTTCCGGATTGTGAAACTGGATGCTGCTGGGAAGAAGATCGAGTTGGAACTGGCATAGTGAATCCGCTTGCCGCGCTGCGCGGTTGCGACTCGGGATTCACCCGCATCAATAGCAGCACGCATTGCCCGGACTACCCGGGCTCCGCTACACTAATCGCTTCTGTGAGGAAACCATGCTGGTAGTGATGCAGTCGCGCGCAGCGGCGGACGAAATTCGTGCCATCTTCCACAGAGTTGAAGCCCTAGGCTGGGCGGTGCACCCGTTGGAAGGTGTGCAAAGATTCGATGGTGCTGCAATCGGCGAGGCACGTCTCGCGCAAGAAGTAGAAGCGCAGGTGGCACGCCCGTGAATCTTCAGCGGAACATCGCGGGCCGGCGGTTTGTCGGCCTTGCGTTTGCAGCGTTCGCGGTTACTGGCATTGTGCTGCTGGGCGGATGCAGTAAACGCAACAGCGAACCGGCACACACCTTTGCCTACATTAGCAACTCGGGTTCCAACACGGTAAGCGTGTTGGACTTGGCCACCATGAAGATTGCGCGCACACTGGCCACCGGAAACAATCCGACCGGAGTTACCGCTAGCCCCACGAAAGACGAAGTCTATGTTGTCAACACGGACTCGGGTACGGTGAGCGTCATCAATGCTGCATCCAACCAGATCGCCGGGAACATGACCGTCGGAAGAACTCCCTACACGATTTCCGTGACTGCCGATGGCAAAACCGGATGGGTGGGCAATGCGGACTCGAACACGGCGACAGCGCTGGATCTTGAAGCGCACCGTGTCGTCGGAGAGATCGCGGTGGGAAAGCAGCCCGGCATTGCACGTGTTTCCGGAGACGGCAGGTTCGTGGCCGTGGCCAATCGCGGCGATGATTCTTTAACCTTGATCGATGGAATCACGATGCGGGTTCGCCGCACGCTACATGTGTGCAAAGCCCCGGACTCATTGGCGATATTGCCCGATGATTCCAAAGCCCTGGTAGCATGCTCCGGTTCGCAGCAGGTGGCGCTGGTGAACCTGAAGAACGCGCAGGTCGAGGCGCTGCTCAGGGTGGGCGGCACTCCGGTGGATCTGGGGATCAAGCCCGATGGCGGAGAAGTGTTCGTGTCAAACTATGAGGCGCAGACGATCTCGGCCGTGAACCCCTACAACGACGAGGTTGCCGAGAGTTTCCTGGTCGGCGATCATCCGGTGCGTTCGCTGGTGAGCGGCGACAACAGCACGCTTTACGTGAGCAACTTTGCATCGAATAGTGTGGCGGTCTTTGACGCGATCACTCGCAAGCTGATTACCACGGTGCAGGTAGGTTCAAATCCCGACGCACTAGCCCTGACCCCAGCCGAAAACATGCTATTGGTCGCAGATTCAGGTTCCGGAGACGTCTCCGTCCTGCTGCTGGACAAGCGGCGCGACAAGAAGGTCCAGGCACCGCCGCCGCGGCTCTTCCTGATGATTCCGACCGGGGCGAAGCCGTCCCATATTGCTGTGAAGACAGCCTCGAAAGCTGAGTAGCAATGACCATCTGCCTCAGTTGTGGTCGGGAATTCGAGGCCTCCTCCGACACGGAATCGTTATGCCCTCAATGCTCTGCGCAACAGCTCTCGGCTAGGCCCGCGGAGGTGGTATCGAGCCGTTTGCGACGGGCATTCGACTCGCCAACCATCGTACTGATCGTACTGAACACGCTGGTCTATCTGATCATGGCTTTCGAAGGCCACAAATTTCTGAACTTCGATTCAGAGCTCCTGCTCAACTGGGGCGCGAACGCCGGCGCCCTGACCAGCGGCGGGCAGTGGTGGCGGCTGCTCACATCCACCTTCGAGCACGGCGGACTGCTGCACATAGCGCTGAACATGTGGTGTCTATATAGCTTGGGATGGTTGGCGGAGTTACTTTTCGGGCGTTCGTGCTTCACCCTGCTTTATCTGATGTGCGGCATTGGGGGCAGTCTGGGAAGCATTTGCTGGCACGGAAACGGCGTAAGTGTCGGGGCCTCCGGCGCAATCTTCGGTATCGCTGGAGCGCTGATTCCGGCGATGCTACTGCACAGCAATCCGCAACTCCGCGCCATGCTCAAAGGACAACTGACCAGCATCGCACTTTTCGTTTTTTACAATCTTGCGTTTGGCGCCGCTGTACGAGGTACTGACAATGCCGCGCACATTGGCGGACTCCTGACCGGATTGGTGTTGGGCGCCGCGTTTCCTACCGGCCGCGACCGCGGTGAACAACGCGGTCGCATGCGCGTGGCCTCCGCCACGCTGCTCATGGTTGTAGCCTTTGCCGGAGCGGGAGCCTTTGCCAGGCAACGCAACGAGCCTTATATCGAGATCGAGAGAGCCGCCGATGCTCACGAGCGTGGCGACGCCAGCGCTGCACTCGCCCACGCGCAGCGCGCTGCAGCGCTGAAGCCGGAAGATGCACAGGCTCAGTTCATGCTCGGAACATTGCTTCTCGATGCGCAACGTGACGCAGACGCAGTGGAACCGTTTACCCGTACAACGCGGCTACGTCCAAAATTTGGTCCGGCGTATGTGAATTTGTGCATCGCGCAGCGCGAGTTGAAACTGCTCGACGTGGCGCTCGCCAACTGCGAACAGGGTGCACGGCTCGCTCCCCTCGACGCGGAATCGTGGTTTAACTTAGGCCGCGTTCGCTACCAGTTGCACAATGTAGCCGGTGCGCGTGACGCGTTGGCAAAGGCCGTGTCGCTGAATCCGAAAGGGTTCGACGAGAATCTGCAATACGCTCTGATGCTGATCTCAAACGGCGAAACCGGAAAAGCGGTGCCCTACCTCCAGAAGGCGCACGATCTGCATCCGCAGGACGGGGACGTGACAAAGTTGCTCGTGCAAGCGCAGCAGGAATAGTTCTTCATCCAATGGAGATACAAGAAAACATTCGGCTGGCCCCATACACCACGTTGAAGGTGGGTGGGGATGCGCGTTATTTTGCTGAAGCAGCCAGTGACGAAGATGTAATCGAGGCAGTGCTGTGGGCGAGGGCGCGCGCGCTTCCGGTGTTTGTGCTGGGCGGCGGCAGCAATCTGCTGGTAAGCGACGCGGGCTTTCATGGTCTCGTGCTGCACATGAGCGTCAATGGCATCGATGGGCACGACCATGATGGGAAGCGGATCTTCTCTGCTGGTGCCGGAGTCGAGTGGGACACATTCGTGGTCCGCGCAGTGAAGGACAACTGTGCCGGAGTGGAGTGTCTGAGCGGCATTCCGGGAACCGTGGGCGGCACTCCGATCCAGAACGTGGGCGCGTATGGCCAGGATGTCTCCGAGACGATTGTGCGGGTTTGCGCCGTCGATGCAACGACCCTGGAGCGGGTGGAGTTTGACCGATCTGCCTGCGGCTTCAGCTACCGGCAGAGCCGGTTCAACGGACGCGACGCGGGACGCTACATCGTGACCCGTGTAGACTACGCCCTACAACCCGGCGGCCTGCCGAAAATTGCCTATGCGGACCTCAAGCGACACCTTGGGGGCACGTCGGGCGATGAAGCCGCTCCGTCACTTACCGAGGTGCGCGAAGCGGTGCTGGCGATCCGGCGCACGAAGGGAATGGTGCTCGACGAAGAGGATTCGGACAGCCGCAGCGCGGGCTCTTTCTTCAAGAACCCAGTGGTGAGCCTTGCCGTATATGAGCGGATCGCAGCCACTTCGGCGGCTCCGGTTCCGCACTTCGAGGCTGGCCCCGGACATGTGAAGCTGGCAGCGGCTTGGCTGATCGAGCAGGCAGGGATAGCCAAGGGATTCGTGCTCGGGCCTGTAGCCGTCAGCAGCAAGCATACTCTTGCGCTGGTCAACTGCGGCGGCGCGACAGCCACCGACCTGCTGCTGATGAAAAACTTCGTTCAGCAACAGGTGCGCCAACGCTTCGCTGTGGAATTACTTACGGAACCGGTGATGCTGGGCTTCGGCGGGCTCAACCCGTCGCATTAGGGCACGAGCAGTCAGCTTCGCAGGAATTGAATGGAGTGGGTCTTGATGATGAGCCACACGGCTTGCCCCGGCTCCAGACCAAGATTCTGCAACGCGCCACGGGTGATGTGAACGCAGAAACCCGTCTCCCGCGCATTCTTACCCGCATCCTTATCGGCGTCCACAGCAGCACAGAAAACGCGCAACTCAACCATCCCCGCGCGATCCTCAATCGTGTGAATCCGGCCCTGCAGAACATTTCGCGCGCTGATGCCGGAGGGACGGGTGACGGCGACAAGAATGTCTCCAGCACGCAAGGCCAGGCACGCCGCCTCGCCCTCGGCTTTATTCGCCAGCGGTGATTCCATCAACAAATTCGTTCCCACTACGCGGCAGGTCATGGTGCCGAGTGAGGGGTGAGTTTCTTCAACAATGGCATCAAAGAGATTTTCATATCCGGACAGTACGGCTCGCTCGCGGCTCATAGGCACGCTGAATATGCGGTGCGGCTCTCCATCCGCAACCACCTTCCCCCTCTCCATCACCAAGACGCGTTGGGAGAGTGAGTAAGCTTCCGACTGATCGTGGGTGACATAAAGCAAGGGGACTGCGTGCTCGCGTTGCCAGTCGAACAAGGCTTCCAGAAGCAGCGACTTGAGCCGGAGATCGAGAGCCGCAAGCGGTTCGTCGAGCAGCAGTAATTCAGGTTCACAAACCAGGGTACGGGCCAGAGCTACACGCTGCTGCTCGCCTCCAGAAATGGCCGATGGACGGCGCTCAGACAGGGTCGCGATGCGAAAGTGTTCCAGAATCACGTCCACCCGAGCATTGCGCTCCGGGCACGGCAGATCAAGCAACCCATACTCGACATTCTGGCGCACCGACAGGTGCGGAAACAGTGCAGGCTGCTGCGAAAGATATCCTATGCGGCGCTGGCGCACCGGAAGATTTACCCCATCCTCACTGGAGAAAACGATGTGGTCGCCAAGCGCGATCCGACCGAGATGCGGTGAGCGGAATCCGGCGATACAGTCGAGCACAGAGGTTTTTCCTGCGCCCGAGGCGCCAAAGAGTACTACCACTTCGTTCTGCGTCTCGAAGCTGCACTCGAGCTCAAACTGAGGCAGCGGAAGGTGAACCTCCACGCGCAGGGCTGCGCCGGTGGAGCTCATTGCAGCCTCCAGTTCCGCTTGCGGTTGAGCGCATTGATCATAACCAACAACGCGAAAGAGATTCCGAGCAGCGTGATTGACTCGCGCGCCGCAGTCTGGTAGTCAAGCATCTGCACGTTGTCGTAGATTGAAATCGACGCAGTCTGGGTTCGTCCGGCGATGTTGCCGCCCAGCATCAGTACCACGCCAAACTCGCCAAGAGTGTGGGCAAAGCTCAGAGCAAAGCCAGTCACAATCCCAGGTAGAGCGAGGGGAAATGTGATGCGCCAAAAGGTGCGCCAAGGCGAGGCTCCCAGACTGGCTGAGGCCGCAAGCAGCCGGCGGTCCACAGACGCCAGCGCGGCTGTAAAGGGCTGCACTGCAAAGGGAAGGCTGTAGACGACCGATCCGAGCACGAGCCCTTCAAAGCTAAAGGCCAATGTGTGTCCGGTGAAATGCTGCCAGAATGCTCCGAGCCAGCCGCGCGAACCGAACTCCAACAGCAGATAAAAGCCCAGAACCGTAGGCGGTAGCACGATCGGAAGCGAAACTATGGCCTCAACCAGGAATCGCATACGAAAGTGCGTGAAAGCCAGCCACCAAGCCACGGGCAGCCCGAACACAAGCAGCAAACAGGAGGTCACCAGTGCGAGTTGCAGACTCAGCAGGAGCGGCGAGGTCATCGATCGCTCCAGAACGAAGCGGCGAAAAGAACGGCTGGTTGGAATCGCGTTGAGGCCATCGGCTCCTTCGTCTGTGCTCTATCTATTCTGGACCGGATGGCCCTTCTAGACAATAAACGAGGAACGTTCACTCCCGCACTTCGCCACGAGTCTTACGCTCAGAAAAATCATTGGGATAGGAGGGAGAAAGATGTCCCAGGAAAGCCGCTACTGCGAGAAGACAGACCTCTACACCATCCACTAGAGATTGTTGGCGAGGTTTACTTTGGCGAACGATCGCGGACGCGTCTTAACTTCAGAACGCTTCCGCTCATGCCGCGAGTTTCACTGAGAACGGCCACCGTGGCGAGCACACCCATCACCAGGAAGAGCGCAAATAGAATCGCGGCAACGACAAGAAGCGGCATAACGACACCCCGCCGTCATTGTCTGTCGAACGCGACCAACCTTCGGTGACGTCAATCACCGAAGCAAGTGAGCTTATCGCCTACGCCAGCTTTGCGAGTTCGCCGTCAATCTGCTGCAACTCGGAATTCAGCAGCAGCGTGTAGCGCTCATTGCTGGTACGGGATAGTTGTTCACGAATACGGGCGCGGGTCAACTGCAGAGCTTGAATCTTGCGCGCCTCTTCCGCTTTCAATCGGCCCAGACGTTCTCTGGCATCGACGATTTCCTGCGAATGAATCTGCTCGTGTTGGTCAATTTCCAGCGCTTCCACCGACTTGCTTTCCCAGCCATTAGCCATGTGTTGATTATAATCGGGCTGGAGCGCCTTGCACAAAGCAAAGAGGGTCAGAAAACCGCATCTAGGGCGAAAAAACGTGAAGTTTTACACCTGAGCACGATTCCACGCCGTCGCTGTCGCAAGCTGTGGGGAGTGAGTGGGCAAACGTAGTCTCAGATTGCCGCCGCTGAACATCTCGCACGCGCCCAGACATACAGAACTTCCGGGCGCTTGAAAGTCTATCAGAAGCGCACCACAAGACCGCCAGTGTAGCGGAAGGAAGACTGACTGGCGCCGTAGTTGTGGGTGTAGAGGTAATCCACCTGCGCTAGACGTAGCGCCACGTGACGCGAGAAATTACCATCGAAGGTCGCGCCCGCCGCGGCAGCAAAATCAGTGTTCTTGTAGTCAAGCACGGTGGGATTGCTCTCCGGTACGGTGAAGTCACCGCGATCGACGCCTGCTAGCGCGTGAACAGAGGGCGTGAAGAACAGAAAATGGTGTAGGCGATAGCTGGGGCCGGCCAGGTAAGTCGTGCGGACATACTTGATTCCCGTACTGTCGACCTTTCCATTCGAATCTCGGGAAACATCGACCGTGAAGCCTAACTTACTGTGCCCGTAATGGCTGAACTCGAAGGCAAATCCGTTCAGGTTTGTGCTGGTTACAGCGATGTCTGGAATGTTGTAGCCGGAGACGCCGGCATGCTGGTAGGCATATCCGACGAACAACTCCGTTTTCGGTACTTCGACTGTCTGCGGTTCCAACTGGGCCGATGCAAACGCGCCAAAAGCAAGGATGGACAAAACAAGAACAGTAAACTTACGCATCAATACCAATCCTCCGGGAGGTGAGAACCATCACCGGTGAGCCACAGCCCTCGTTTTGGCCGGACCTGAAACCTGAGATGAGTTGCTCGTCTGCACTCAACTTATCACGTCAAAGCCGGTAAACGGCAGCGGCGACTGAATCACATGGCGCCGAGCGGCGGCTTTCCTCAACTCAGGATAATATGTTTCCTCATCTTCGCGCGAGTCCCGTGAACCATAGGCTGCACCAGCAAGAAAGCCTTCCCGCAGGGGAAAGCTTTCTTGCTGGTGCAGCACGCATTTATTTCAATAGGGCAGCGCTGCGCACCGGGACGGCTTTTCCTGCGAAGTAGTTGTGTTCATCCAGGTTACGGTAGAAACGGCCAGCCAGTTCTGCGGCCTTAGGACCGTAAACAGCGCGGTCTCCATGAAGGAAGATTACGGTGACGATTCGGCCATACTGTGAGTTGGCAAAGGAGCCGAACCAGCCAAACCGCGTCCCGGCGCTGCTGCATGTTCCGGTTTTGCCTAGTACCTGCTCCGAAGTGAAGTTGGTACGGAGGCTTCGCGCGGTACCGAACTGGGTCGCGCCTAGCATGCCCACGCTCACCTCAGGAATCAATGGTGCGATATCCAGATAGCGCTTGACCTTGGGCTGAAAGTTCGTAACCTGTGCTGCCGACTGCGGGTGCTGCAAGTAGTACAGCGTGCCACCGTTGGCGATCGCTGCCATCAGCGAGCCAAGTTGCAGCGGAGTCATGCTGATGCTTTCGCCGAACGAGCACATCTTGCCTACACCGCCAAGACTGGCCGGCAACTCTTCGCTGGGATACACACCGAGGTGTTCGCCTTCGATATTCCATCCCGCCAGTTCACCCAGCCCGAACTGGTGCGCATAGTAACTCACCTTCTGAAAACCGAGGCGGCGCCCTAGCGCCTCAAAATACTGATTGTTGGAGTGGGCTAGCGCCTGGTTCATGTCTATCTTCCAGCCGCCCAGATCCACCAGCGTATTCTTGGTGACGATCCCTTCGCTCAAGGCGGCTAAGGCCACCGAGACTTTGATCGTGGAACAGGGCTGCGCGCCGCTGGAAAGGGCAAGCTTCTGGTTAACCATCGCAAGAATTCGGCCATTGCTGGGATCGATGGCGACCACGGTGCCATTCATGTTTCCCAAGGCACTAATCGCGGCTTCGCGCACGACCGGGTCTTCACCCGTGCTGATGTCGCCAGCCTCCGGATCGCTCGCAAACGAGCTAGCGGTAAAGCGCTCGCCGTAGTAATGTGTCCTGCCTCGGCTAACCGCAACAAGTGCCGCTCTGTTCCGCCTGCCCGCCGCACCCGAAGTGACCGCGCGACTGTGCCTGGAAGCCACCATGCGCTTCTCAGTATTTGCGCTTTCCTTGATCTTGCGATTGCTTCGCGACTCGTGACGCGTGGACACAGTGGCTGCAAAAGAACTGAGCGTAAGGAACAATGTCAGCATGGCCGACACAACGGCTTTTACACTGCGGGTTTGTACTGCAGCAAACATTCTCTTTACCTGCATCTCTGCCGCCGCTCCGGTGTTCCTGGTTTTTGGAAGGCTGTCATCCAGGCGGTGAGTTCCTGGATGGTAAGTGAGTTGAACTTGCATTTACAAGTTGAAAACGCAATCTCAATGACTCTCCCCGGTAACTTAAGTACATTGCCATCCATTACTGGATGCAGCAGCTCTGAACAAAGTTGCTGAACCGCTCTGTCGCGATAAATATCTATCGGCAGAAATCCTGCTCACTTGATTGTTAACACGAATGCGATGGGCCAGGGCTAACCGTCTTGAGTCCCCCGCGGGCGAAATTCTCGAAGAGTTCTAAAAGCGCAACCGCTTATTTGGCCAACCCGTTCACATCAGCAACCGCAAGCTGTGTGTGGTGCCAAGTATCGACGTGGCACTGAGGGGTGACAGAAGTTCGTGGCTTCTCTGGCGTGAGACCTTCGGAGACCGCCAGGAACACCCCGCTTTCTCAGTCGAGGGTGGAACTCTTCTTTCGCAAGTAGGCGGGAACATCGAGTTCATCACGCTCATCCTCGGCGCTCAGGGCCTCCAGCGACGGCGCTGGGCGCGTGGGCTGCACCGCTTCCCAGATACGAGTCGGGGTCGGCACCTGCAGCGGGCTCTCCGGCACGGGCACGGCAGTCGGCACCGGGTCCGGCGCAGCCTCGTGGGCATCGCGAACCTGGGCATCCTCGGCGTGCAACTCATAGGCGGCATCGGCGCGCCGTGCGATCTGTGGCTCCGGCGGGGTCCACTGTGCCTGGCGCGCCTGCTGAATGGCGGCCGTGGCTGTCATCGTGTCACGCGAGTGCTGCCGGGCTTCGGCGCGAAAACCGGTCGCAATCACCGTGATCTTCACCTCATCCTTCATCTTCTCGTCGAGTACGGCGCCGAAGATGATGTTGGCGTCCTCATGTGCGGCGCTCTGAATGATAGTGGAGGCTTCGTATACCTCAGCCAGCTTGAGTGAACTTGAGCCGGTAATATTGAGCAGGATTCCTCGTGCCCCGTCGATCGCTCCAGCTTCTAGCAGCGGCGAGGCAATGGCGCGCTGTGCCGCCTCCAGTGCCCGGCGGTCTCCCTTGCCTGTGGACGTCCCCATAACGGCGTACCCCATCCCGGCCATGATCGCCTTCACGTCGGCGAAGTCACGGTTAATGATGCCAGGGATGGTGATGATGTCGGAGATGCCCTGTACGGCCTGACGCAGAATGTCATCAGCCACGCGGAAGGATTCGAAGAAGCCCGCGTCCTGGGCCACGGCCAGTAGCTTCTCATTGGGGATCACGATCACCGTATCCACCGAGTCGATCAGCTCGTTGAGTCCTCGCTCGGCCTGGTTCATGCGCCGCTTGCCCTCAAAGGCAAACGGCTTGGTGACCACGGCCACGGTGAGCGCACCCATCTCGCTGGCCAGTGAAGCAATGATCGGCGCGGCTCCCGTACCGGTGCCGCCGCCCAGTCCGGTGGTGACGAACACCATGTCCGCACCCTCCAGGGCCGCGATGATGCGGTCGGTGTCTTCCAGTGCCGCCTGCCGGCCAACCTCGGGATTGGCACCCGCGCCAAGGCCGTTGGTGAGTTTGACGCCCAACTGCAGTTTCTTCGGCGCGCGCGACATCTGCAGCGCCTGCAAGTCGGTGTTGGCAGTGATGAACTCCACGCCCTCAACGCCGGTTTCAATCATGCGATTGACGGCGTTATTGCCGCCGCCGCCAACCCCGATCACCTTGATCTTAGCGTTGTTGCGCGCTTCCTCGTGAAACTGAATCCGAATATCCTGTTCTTCCATTATGATCGCCGCCTCACCATGGCGCGCCATCGCGCCAAATTGATCTAATTGTGTGATCCACGGGCAAACAGACCCCGCAGACGTGCGCCGAATCCGCTATCTTCCTTGCTCTTGAGCACCCGCGCGCGTTGCGTATAAAAAACCATTCCTATCGCGGTTGCATATTCGGGCTCCTGCAACTCCACGGGAAGCTGCGCCATGCCCATCGGTAAACCAATGCGCGCGGGACGTCGCAGTATGTCTTCGCAGCTTTCGGTCAGGCTGAGCAGCCGCGCTCCTCCGCCGGTGAGGACGATGCCTCCCCCGAGCATTTCAAGCATTCCGGCATGGCGCAAGTTATCGCGCAAAAGCTCCATTAACTCGCGGGCCCGCGGCTCCAGAATCTCGCCCAGCTCTCGCTGCAGCATCATGCGCGGCGGGCGGTCGCCTACCGACGGGACTTCGATCTCATTATGCTCGGCAATCCGGGTCACCATGGAGCAGCCAAACTGCCGTTTCAGGCTCTCAGCGTCAATCAAGGGAGTCTCAAGGCCATAGGCTACATCGCGGGTAAAATTAATACCTCCCAGAGGCACTACGCCCGAGTGGATCACCACGTCTTCCCGCACGACTGCGATATCGGCCGTACCGGCGCCAATGTCGATGACGGCTGCACCCAGTTCACGTTCATCGCGGCGCAACACCGACTCGGAGCAGGCCAGTGCCTCATACACGGTATCTTCCACGTGCATTCCGGCGCGGTTCAGCGCCGTTACCACATTCTGCACCGCCGAGTGCGCCGCGGTAATGACATGCACCCGCACCTCGAGTTGACGACCCAGCATTCCAACCGGATGGCGCACGCCGTCCTGATCGTCCACCACAAACTCCTGCTGCAGAAGGTGCAGAATTTCGCGGTCCTCTGGCATCGGAATTTCCCGCGCCCGGTCCCCCGCCGCTTGCACGTCCGCGCTAGTCAGTTCGCGTGGCCGAGATCCTAGCGAAATCGCTCCATGGCTGTTAACCGAACGGATGTGGGGGCCGCTGATGCCGACCACCGCCGACTCCAGCGTCAACCCGCAAGCCTGCTCCGCCCGCGCCACCGCCTCCGACACGCTTTTTCCCGCCTGAATCCAGGTCCACGATCACGCCACGCTTGGTTCCCGCCGAGGGCGAGAGCCCGTGGCCGCGATAGCGTAGACCTGCCTCCGTGGTTTCCACCGCCAGGACCAAGGTTTTCGCGCTACCCAGGTCGATGACCGTGATGATATTTTCGTTTCGCTTGCCCATTTAGTTCCGTTTCTTCTGTGCCCGATGCCGGCTCTGACTTGGCTTCGCGGACGCCTGTTTCTGTGGCGCAGCGACCTCCGTGGCAGCTTCCGGGAGGGGTTGCGGCGGCGCGGCGTGCATATCCGGGTTCAGAATCACTTCGCGTCCGTAGCGCAAATCCACTGACTCCAGCTTACCTCGCTCCTGCTCCCACTTTTGCACATTGGAGAGAAACACCATGAAGCGCGGCAGAAAATCTTCATTACCCAGATGCAACAGAATCGGTCCGGAGCCGCCCTTCGCCGTTACCTTCACGTCTTCCGGGTCGGAGAGGTCCACCTCGTCCAGATTGCGCGAGTATTGCGTTTTTGCCTGGGTGCCGCTCCAGTTCCTCGCCTCCGTCGAGTTCACGCATCAGTCGCATGAAGGTCTTCATGCGCGGCGCACGCGTGGAGAGCGGTTCATTTTCGTTCATCCCCAGTATCACCGGAAACGAGTAATCACTCTGCACGCCCGGCGGGATTTCCATCAGCACGCCCTGGGCATCGATTAACTCGATGCGATCGCCAATCGCAATAAAGGCCACCGGGGTGCGCTCCTTCACGATCACTCGAAAGCGATTCGGCCAGAGACGAATCACCGAGGCCGACTCAACCCACGGAATTTTCTCCAAATCCTGCTTCCGTTCCGCCAGCGAAATCTGAAAGACGTTCCGGCCAATTACCTCGTGCATTTGTTCCAGCACCTGCGGTCTGCGAATTGGGAGCGTCGCCGGCCAGTTCAATACTTTCGCGCTGCGTACCCGGAAGCGCCACGAGCGCATGGCAAAACTGTGGGCTTCATAGATCGCCCCGCCCAGCGTGCCTAGCGACACAGCAAGAGAACCAATGCGGTTTGCACTCGCGAAGCCGTTTTCCGGGGCAGGGCTCCGCGCCGCACCGGAACCCGCTTGTTGGCGCGCCGGAACGGTTGCGGTTCGTCCTCGCCATCGTCTTCGGTCAGTCCGGCATCCAGCGGCAGAGCGTCATCCGCAAATGAGTTGCGGCTCGCCGGGCCACGGCGGTAGAACGGATCGTCGGAGGGTGGTTCCTGATTGCGGGCCATAGGAGTGATAAGCAGGCAGCAAGCGCCTTATCCGCTCACTATACCTAATTTTGCCTTGAATTCAGCCAGTGATTATTCGGGCTCCCGACGTGGTTCTCAAGTCGCCAACAGTAGCGCGGCCGTCTCCATCGCCGATTGCACCTCGCCCGGTGCAGCGTTGTCTGTCAGACTCCAGCCGCCTGTTCACGCGCACGTAGCTTCTCCAGAATCTGCGGTCCGAGTTGCGAAACCGTTCCCGCGCCCAAGGTCAGCACCACATCGCCAGGTTGCGCCTGCTCGACCACCGCCTCGACGGCGGCGGTAAAGCTGGCTGCAAATTCCGCTGGGTGGCCATTCCGGCAGCGAATTTCTGCGCCAGGCGTAAGTCCGCTGACTCCCGCAATGGGTTGCTCACTGGCCGCGTAAATGTCGAGCACCAGCAAGGCGATCCGCGTCCGGAAATGCCGAGACGAACTCATCCATCAGCAGATAGGTGCGGGTGTAGCGGTGGGGCTGGAAGATGACGTGAATGCGTCCCGTTTGCGCACCAACCACTGCCGGGCGGCTGCAAGCGTTGCCAGAATCTCGGTCGGGTGATGGCCGTAGTCGTCCACCACTCGTCACCCCGGCGGCCTCTCCCTTCATTCTGGAAGCGGCGATCCACGCCCCGGAACTGCGCGATGCCTTCACGAATGCGCTCCACCGGAATTTCCAGCCCCATGCCAACCGCGATGGCCGCCGTGGCGTTCAGAATATTGTGAACGCCGGGAACAAACAGATGGAAGCGGCCCAGGTCGCCGCCCTTGAAATTAACCCCGAAGCTATTGTGCATCGCCTCCGGACTCATGTTCGGTCATCACATTGATGGCGCGGAAATCCGCATCTTCGCGCGTTCCGTAGGTGAGCACGCGCCGTTCCACGCGCGGAAGCAGATTCCGCAGGGCATCGTTGTCTGTGCAGGCCACCACCGTCCCATAGAACGGCACCCGGTCCATAAACTCCACGAAGGTTGCCTGCACGTCCTCCATGTCGCGATAGCAGTCCATGTGCTCGCGATCGATATTGGTGACCACCGAAAGAATCGGCGAAAGTTTCAGAAACGAGCGGTCGCTCTCATCGGCCTCGGCCACCAGGTATTGCGAGGTGCCAAGCCGTGCGTTCGAACCCATCAATCCGACCCGTCCGCCCACAACCACGGTTGGGTCCAGCCCCCCGGCGGCCAGAACCGCGGCGACCATACTGGTCGTCGTCGTCTTCCCGTGCATTCCTGCGATGGCGATGCCATATTTCAGCCGCATCAACTCGGCCAGCATCTCCGCCCGCTGAATGACCGGCAGGTGCAATCGGCGGGCTTCGGCAACCTCGGCGTTCTCCTTCGAAATTGCCGAACTGGTGACCACCACCTCTGCCCCATGAACGTTGGACTGCGCCGTGGCCCACGAAGATCTGTGCTCCCAGCTTTGCGAGCCGCTCGGTGGTCGCGGAGTTACGAAGGTCGGAGCCGCTGACGCGGTACCCCAGGGTAAGCAGCACTTCGGCAATTCCGCTCATGCCGATGCCGCCAATTCCTACAAAATGAATGCGCTGAATTTTTGCGAACATGATCTATTGAATTGTACGGCAGGCGAGTTGTACGGCAGGCGGAGATCATACCAGGTGCGAGTTCTCTTCCTGCGCGGGAGCCACGATGCCCTCGGGCAGCTCGCCTCCGTTATAGGCGGCCATGCGGTTCTTCCACTTCAGAAAGTCGGCGATCCGCTGCGGCTCGATCCGCACCTCTACCCGGCGCAGACTCGCCAGCAATAGGTTCATCTCGTTCATCAGCCCTTCGGGCTGGCGCAGTTTGCGTTTGGACTTCTTCGCCACTTTCAGCTCGCGCCCTTGCGACTCCAGCAATCCCCATCCTTCGGGCATCTGCTCCGGCCTTGAGCAACCCCTTCGGGGCGGCGAATAGCGCTCGCAGCCAAGCGCAATTTCAGGATTCTTCCGCCATGGCTTGGCCGCGTCCGCAAGAAAATCAGCGCGGCTGATTTTGCACTCGATCACGATGGAGTGGTTCTTGCCCTTCCAGCCGATCGCGTCCGGCATCTCTCCGCTGGAGCAGCCCTGCTCGCTGAGCACGATCCCGCAGCGCGAGCGCCGCAGCCAAGCCTCCGCCATCTCCATCAGTCGAGCGTGTGTCATGTGTCTTTATCGCACGAAGGGCCCGCCGTTGGCGAGCCCACTGAAACCCTTAAGATACACTATCCTGGTTTACGTCGAGTAGTCCGCGTTGATGTGCACATATTCTTCCGTCAGGTCGCAGGTAAGGAACTCCAGTGAGCTTTTGCCGCGACCGAGTTCGATCTTGATCTCGTATTCAGGCTGCTTCAGATACTCGTGCGCCTGCTTCTCGTCGAACGGATGCGCCGTGCCTTTCCTGCACACCTGCTGCGGGCCGAAGAAGATATTGATCTGTCTCTGGATCGACCGCAATGCCGCTCTTGCCAACCGAGGACAGAATGCGTCCCCAGTTGGGATCGCAGCCCGCCCAGGCTGTCTTGACCAGCGGAGAATTGGCGATGGAGCGGGCAATGGTTCGCGCCTCGTCCACCGATTTCGCACCCGCGATCTGCAGCCGGACCAGATGCTTTGCGCCTTCGCCATCGCGCACAATCTGCTCTGCCAGGGAGGCGCAGACGCTGCGCAATGCTTCGGCAAACTTTTTGGCCACGCCGCCGGCAGTGAGGTTCACTTTGCTCGCCCCCGAGGCCAGCAGCAGAACCGTATCGTTGGTCGAAGTGTCGCCATCCACCGAGATCGCATGGAAGGTGGTATCGACCGCCGCTTTCAAGCGCTCCTCGCAAATCCTTCGGCTCCGCTTCCAGGTCGGTGAACAGGTACACCAGCATGGTCGCCATGTTGGGATGAATCATCCCCGCGCCCTTGCAGACTCCGGCGATACGTACCTTTTTCTTGCCCACCGTCAAATATCCGCGGAGGCCAGCTTCATGCGCGTATCCGTGGTCATGATCGCGGTGGCAAAAGACTTGAGCGCTTCCGCATCGTCGCCTCGCCCGGCTACCACCGCAGGCACGGCGGCAACCAGTTTTTCTACCGGCAGCGGCACGCCGATGATTCCCGTTGACGACGGAATGATGAATTGCGGCGCGGCCTCCAGTGCGGCGCCCAAGCGCGGCGCAGCTCTGCTCGGCGACTACGATCCCCGGAGCTCCGGTTGCGCAATTTGCGTTTCCCGCGTTGACCAGCACCGCCCGTACGCGGCCCTTGCTCTTGCGCAGATGCGCCCGGCCCACTTCCACCGGCGCGGCCGCCACCCGGTTGCGGGTGAACATCGCCGCGGCGCTTGCGCCCAGCGGAGCCTCCGCCAGCGCAACGTCGCTTCGTCCGCTTGCCTTGATTCCGGCCTTCGTGGCCGACCAGAGAAATCCCAGGGGAAGAAATACCGGTTCGTCCGGTCCGTGCAAGATTCATTTATCGAGTTTCACCAGCGGCTGTCCCAGGCGCAATTGCAGCTTCGCAGGGCGAGGAAGAATCGCAAATTGCGGCAACTCGCCGCGATACATCGCAATCTCGTCGCACTCATGCAGTTTGGGACAGTTCGCACAATCCTTGTAAATTTTGTCCGGCAGCTCTTCGCGCTTAGCTTCCGCAAAACCCATGTGTGCAAAAAACTTCGGAATGCGCGTGAACAGGCAAACGCAGTGTACATGATGCTGCTCGGCCTCTTCCAGCAGCGCGTCCACCAGCAGGCGGCCCGCGCCGGTACCTTTGTACTTCGGCCACACGGCAATGGAGCGGATCTCAGCCAGATGCGTGCCGTAGAGATGGAGTGCGCCGCAACCGAGCAACTCGTCGCCTTCTACGGCAACGGTGAAGTCGCGAATGTTTTCGCAGATCTCGGCCAGAGACCTGGGCAACAGTGTGAAGTCGCCGGAAAAATCCGCGATCAGAGCGCGAATGCTTCTCCGCATCCGGCAGAATCGCTTTACGCGTGTACATCGGCGGCCTCGGTTTTCTGCAATCGCGTTCAACCCGTTGCTCCATGGCGGCCAGAGCCTGCGCAACTTTTTCGCGCGCCGTGCCGCCGCGTTACAGCATGGCAGTCCAGGACGGCCTCCAGTGTTACGTTTGCGTAAAAATCGTCACCAAATGCAGTGCTGATTGCACGCAGATCATCGATGGCCATTTCATGCAGCTCCAGTCCCTGCTCCATGCCCAGACGCACCGCCTTGCCGATGATTTCGTGAGCGCGGCGGAAGGGCACGCCCTTGCCCACCAGGTACGTGGCGGCTGCCATGGCATTCATGTAGCCCGAGGTCGCCGCCTGTCGCCATATGCTCGAAATCGAACTGCACTTCGCGCATGAATCCCGCGGCAACCCGCAGCATCATGCTCAGCGTCTCGGCCACCACGAACACGGGTTCCTGCGTCTCCTGCATGTCTTTGTTGTAGGCCAGCGGCAGGCCCTTCAGCGTAATCAGCAACTGCTGCGCTGCTCCAATCACACGCCCTGCCTTGCCGCGAATCAGTTCCAGGCTGTCGGGATTCTGTTTCTGCGGCATGGCGCTCGAGCCTGTCGAGTAGCTCTCCGGCAGATGCACGAAGCCGTACTCCAAGGTCGAGAAGAGAATAAACTCCTCCGCCCAGCGGCTCAGATGCACCGCCAGAATCGACAGTACCTGCGCGAATTCAATCGCGAAATCTCGATCGCTCGTCGCGTCCATGCTATTGGCTGTAGGGGCCGTAAAGTTCAATTCCTCGGCTACCAGTTCGCGATCCAATGCCAGTGTTGCTCCAGCTATCGCTCCAGAGCCGAGCGGGCAGAAATTCATCCGTTTGCGGCAATCCGCCAGCCGTCCGGCATCGCGCAGAAACATCTCGCAATAGGCGAGCAGCCAGTGCGCCACCAGTACCGGTTCAGCCCGCTGCAAATGAGTATAAGAGGGCATTGCGGCTATGCCCGACTGCTTTGCGCGCTGTGCGATGGCCTTGACCAGTTCCAGCAGCAGAGCCGAAATGTCGTCGCAGGATGCGCGCACGAACAAACGCAGATCGGTGGCGATCTGTTCATTGCGGCTGCGTCCCGCGTGCAGTTTTAGCGCGGTTTCCCCGATGATCTGTTGCAAATGTTTTTCGACGAAGTGGTGAACGTCTTCGGCCTCTTGATCGTCGAGAAAATCTCAGCCCGGTAACGGCAAGAGTCTCCAACCCGTGCAGCATGGTGGCGTATTCGTCCATGGAAAGAACACCAGCCGCGAGCAGGGCTTTCGCGTGCGCGCGGCTGGCTGCAATCTCTTCCTGGAGGAGCCGCTGATCAAAGGGAAATGACCTTTGCCAGCGCTCGAATTCAGGATCGAGCGGTTGTCTGAACCGCCCGGACCACATCTTCACTTTGTCACCTCAACTGCGTTTTGTTTTCTGGCGTTCAGCACACGCGCGCGTGCCGGCAGCGCCAGTATCTTGATAAATCCGGCCGCGTCCTTCTGATCATAACTCTCGCCCATGGTGAACGACGAGAGGTCGGCGTTGAACAGCGAGTGTTCGGACTCGCGGCAGCTAACGCCGATATTGCCCTTGTATAGTGCCAGCTTTATCGTGCCGGTCATCTCCGTCTGGGTGGAGGCAACAAAAGCATCCAGCGAGGCGCGCAGCGGCGTGAACCAAAGCCCACTGTATACGATCTCGGCATACTTTAGCCCAATGTGCTGCTTGAAGTGCGCAAGTTCGCGATCCAGACAGAGCGCCTCCAACTCACGGTGAGCAAACAGCAGCAAGGTTCCGCCCGGCGTCTCATATGCACCGCGTGACTTCATGCCTACAAAGCGATTCTCCACCAAATCGATGCGACCAATCGCGTTGCGGGCACCGATTTCGTTCAGTAACTCAAGCAGTTGCACCGGCGGCAGGGACTGTCCACTCACCGAAACCGGAGCGCCCTTGTCAAAGCCGATCTCCACTTCCTCCACGCGATCCGGAGCGTTCTGCGGCGATTTGGTAACCTGCCAAGTCGTATCCAGAGGCGGGTTCGCCGGATCTTCAAGCTCTCCGCCTTCATGCGAGAGGTGCCAGATGTTGCGGTCGCGGGAGTGAATCTTGGTGCGGCTGGCGACGATGGGTATATTGCGCGCTTCCGCGTAATCGATGCAGTCCTCGCGCGACTTCAGCGTCCACTCACGCCACGGCACGATGATCTGCAATTCCGGCGCAATCGCCTGGTAGGCGTGTTCGAATCGAACCTGATCATTTCCCTTGCCGGTGGCGCCGTGAGAGAGGGCATCCGCGCCCTCGGCCAGTGCGATCTCAACCTGGTGCTTGGCAATGATTGGGCGCGCCATCGAAGTTCCCAGCAAATACTTGTGCTCATACACCGCGCCTGCTTGCAGACACTTCCAGACGTACTCGGTCAAAAACTCTTCGCGCAGATCCTTCACCACCACCTTGGACGCGCCGGTCCTGATTGCCTTGGCCGCGACCTCGTCCATGTCCTCGCCCTGCCCCACGTCGGCAACAAATGCGATTACTTCGCAATCATAATTTTCCTTTAGCCACGGAATAATAATGGAAGTATCAAGACCACCCGAATAGGCCAGTACAACTTTTTTCCTAGACATTAAAACTCCTCGCAGGGAAGCGACGCACGCCTCCTCCCAATAACTGTAGAAGGATCGCCTTCTGGACATGCAGGCGGTTTTCCGCCTGGTCGAAGACAACGGAAGAGGGCGAGTCGATCACCGCCGCTTCCACTTCCTCGCCGCGATGTGCCGGCAAACAATGCATGAACACTGCCCCTGGTGCGGCGTTTGCAAAAAGTTCGGGTGTCACCTTAAAGCCCACGAAAACCCGTGCCCGCTCTACAATCTCGGCTTCCTGTCCCATGCTAGCCCACACATCAGTGTACACAGCATCGGCGCCCTTCACGGCTTCCACCGGGTCGTTCACTACCTGAATCGTCGCGCCGGTCTCGGTGGCAATCTGGTATGCCGCCGCAAGCACTTCCGCGCTTGGCTCGAATCCCTTAGGCGTTGCAACCGCTATATGACACCCAAACAGCGCTGCTCCCAGCATCAGCGAGTGAGCCACGTTATTGCCGTCTCCCACATACGCCAAGCGAACCTTGCTCAGGTCGCCGAACTTCTCGCTAAGGGTTAAGAAGTCGGCCAGTGCTTGGCAGGGATGCTCGTGATTGCTGAGAGCGTTGATCACCGGAATCGACGCGAAGCGGGCCAACTCTGTGACCGTGCGGTGCTCAAAGGTGCGCAGCACCATCGCATCCACCCAGCGCTCCAAGTTATGCGCCATATCACTGAGCGGCTCGCGCTCGCCGATGCGAGAGGTCAACTGATCTACAAACATGGCATGTCCGCCCAATGAATAAATTCCCGACTCGAAGGTCAACCTGGTGCGGAACGATGGCTTCTCGAAGAAGAGCACAATCTGTTTTCCGGCCAAGGCCGTGCGGAAATCCGCCGGCCGCGCCTTTACCAGCGACGCCAGCTCCAGCAGACTCGCTGCAGCCGCCGGGCTCAAGTCACTCATCGCCGTCAAATCGTCCAAGGCCGGCGCTGCGGCGGAATTGTCGACACCATCCTTTTCCACGGGGCGTGTTGCCATGGCGTTGTCCTCCTGGACTTCCAGAATCCGGATCGAAATCCGGGGAGTTCATTTCGCGCCGCTCGCTAATGCCTTGGGGAGCCTCTGCCGAGGGCTGCGCGTGGTTGCCGGCGCAGCGTCGTCAGATGACGCGCAGGAGGACAGAACTTGGTCGAGCGCTTTCACTACAGTTTCAACTTGCTTCTTCGTCACCACGTATGGCGGCAGGAAACGCAATACCGTTTCATGGGTGCGGTTGATGATGATCCCTTGCTCGAACATCGTCTTTTGCACAGCCTTGGCAAGGTCGGCTGAATCAAGTTCCACCCCGAGCATCAGCCCCACGCCGCGCACGTCCACGATGCAGCGATGATGGGCATCCAACTGCTGCAAAAGTTTAAGAAAATGCCCGCCAACCTCTTTTACGTGGCCCAGAATCTTCTCGTCTTCCATTACTTTCAACACCGCCAGCGCCACCGCGCAGGCCAGTGGCCCGCCGCCGAATGTGGTTCCGTGCATGCCTGGATGGATGGCTCCGGCCACATCCTCGGTTACCAGGATCGCGCCCAGAGGAAGTCCTGCTGCCAGCGGCTTTGCCAGCGTGACCACATCTGGCTTCACGCCGTAATGCTGGTAGGCGAACATTTTGCCCGTTCGGCCCAGGCCACACTGGATTTCATCCAGCAACAACAGCGCGCCGCTCTTCTGCGTCAACTCGCGGGCGGTCTTCAGAAACTCGAGGCTGACAGGATGAATTCCACCCTCGCCTTGAATCGTCTCGATGCAAACCGCGCACACATCTTCGTCAAACTTCCGCTTCAGATCTTCCACGTCATTGAACTTCACAAACGTCACGCCAGGCATGACCGGAGCAAATGGCTTGCGATACTTCTCCGTGTACGTGGTTGCCAGCGCCCCCATCGTGCGTCCGTGGAATGAGTTTTCCAGCGCTAGAATCTTGGTGCGCTTTTTCAATCCCTTGGAACTCGCAACCACGCGCGCAATCTTCAGCGCGCCCTCCCAGGCCTCAGTGCCGCTGTTGGAGAAGAAGACTCGATCCAATCCGGAAAGTTTGGCCAGTTTCTGCGCCAGCACCGACGGGTACTCGGTGTAAAACAGGTTGGAGGCGTGCACCAGTTTGCCTGCCTGTTCTCTGATCACCTTGGTGATCGCCGGATGCGAATAGCCAAGAGCCATTACACCGATTCCGCTCAGGAAGTCGAGGTACTTGCTGCCGTCGTCCGCATACAGATAGGCGCCCTTGCCGTGTGTCACCAGCACCGGAAGCCGGTCGTAAGTGTGGAGCAGATATTTGCCTTCCGCTTTCTGTACCTTGCCCAAACTCACGATGCCATAACCTCCGTACCGCTTTCGATCTTGGTTTGGTAAAACGCCGGCAACATTTCGGCCTCCAGCGCAGGCAGAATGCGAACCCGATGCACGCCTGAACGCAGCGCGTCCTGGCAGGCCTGCAGTTTGGGAAGCATACCGCCGCAAACTACGGCGCTCTTCACCAGTTGCGGAATGTCACTGGTCGAAAGCCACCGGATCACCGTCCCATCGGCGCCCTTTACTCCCGCCACGTCGGTCAGAAAGATCAAGGCATTCGCCTGGCAGCCGGAAGCACATGCCGAAGCCATCTGGTCGGCGTTTACGTTGTAGTACTCGCCATCGGAGCCCAGCGCGAGGCTGGAGATCACCGGAATTCCATCGTTATCCCAGATCGCCTCGATCCAGCGCGAATCCACCGAGCTGATCTCGCCGACAAAGCCCAGGTCGACTCCGGCGGTCTTCTTCTTGCGCGCCAGAAACGCCGCGCCATCTCCTCCGCACAATCCAACCGCAGCCTGCCCCGTAGCGGTAATTGCCGCCACCAGTTGCTTGTTCACTCGTCCCGCCAGAACCATGAGAGCAACGTCGCGGGTCTCCGAATCGGTGACGCGCAACCCGTTCACAAACGTGGACTCCTTGCCCATCTTGCGCCAGCGTCTCGGTCAACGCCTTACCGCCGCCATGCACCACGGCAACCTTGTGCCCTTCGGCCGCCAGATCGGCAACCGCCTGCGCGCATTTCTTGAGCAGCGCCTTGTCCTCCAGCGCTGCACCACCAATTTTAACCACGAGCTTCATCACTAGAATCCTTCTTTCTCGCTCCACCCAAACATCACGTTCAGGTTCTGGAGCGCCTGGCCAGCCGCGCCCTTCATCAGGTTGTCCAGGCAGGACACCACAATGAGACGCTTTCCATCCGGAGCCAGTTGAAATCCCACATCGCAATAATTCGTGCGCAGCGAGTACTGAATCTGCGGCAACTTGCCGTGCTCAAAAATCCGCACCCAGTGGCTGCCTTTGTAGAACTCGCGCAACACGGCTTCGATTTCGTCTGCAGCAACGGGCCTGGTTAGCCCTAAATAGATCGTCGAAAGAATGCCGCGTGGAATCGGCAGCAAATGTGGGGCAAAGATAAGGTCGTCAGCATGTAAACCCGCCTGTTCCAGAATTTCGCCGGTGTGGCGATGTCCAATCACCGAGTATGCCGAAAAATTATCGGCAGCTTCCACGAAATGCGTCTTTTGCGTAGGCTTCTTGCCGGCGCCAGAGACACCCGACTTACAATCGCACACCACGCCGCGCGCGGTGTCCACCAACCCAGAGCGCACCAGCGGCGCAAGGGCCACGATCACCGAGGTCGCATAGCAGCCTGGATTCGCCACCAGTTTGGCATCACGGATCTGTTCGCGATGCAACTCTGGCAATCCGTAAACGGCGGTCCGGTCCAACTCCGCCGCCACCGCCGCGTCCTTGTCTTCAAAACCATAGATGGCGCGATTGGCCGCTTCCTTCAACCGCCACGCACCGCTCAAATCGACAATGCGCAACCCCTTCGCCAGAGCCTCCGGGACCAGTTCCCGCGAAAGTTCGTGCGGAGTTGCCAGGAACAAAACGTCAATCCCGCGCGACTTCAGCAACTGCCACGAAAATGGCTCCAGCGGATAACTCTCGTCGCCGGCAATCTCCGGGTAGTAACTTTCCAGCGGTTGCCCTGCCGGCTCACGCGTCAGAAACAGTGGCGTTGCCACGTGCGGATGCCGCAGCAATAACTTCGCCAGTTCAAAGCCCGCGTAACCTGTGGCCCCCATCACTGCGGCCTTCACTTTCGCTGCGCTCACTGCATCATCCCTTTGATCCGCAGCGAAATCCTGTGCGCATTTTTCTTGTTCTGCGAAATCACCAGGATCGTATCGTCTCCGCCAACTGTACCCACAATCTCTGCCCAGCCCTCGGAGTCGATGGCCGCCGCCACCGGCTGCGCCGAGCCCGTTGCGGTTTTGACCACCAGCAAATTCTGAGCCTCGCGTACCTCTATCACGAACTCGCGAACCAATCGCCCCGCCGAGTGATATGCCCGGCTCTCCTGCTGGTCGCCGCGGGAGACGCTGTAGCCGGCCGAGGTCTTGACCAGGGCCAGTTCATTGATATCCCGAGATAACGTCGCTTGGGTCACATCGAATCCCTGCCGCAAAAGTAGCTTGCGCAATTGCTCCTGGTTTGCCACGGACTCCTGCTGCACCAAGTCGAGAATCAGGTTTTGACGCGACAACTTCGACATAGGTTTCCACAAGAGAATGATTATTCAGGTGACCGTATAAGTATGCATCCGGTGATAGGAGCAGTCAATCATTTTTGAGTGCGAAAATTTCCCTTTTTGCCTTGTCCGCTCAGGAATATTCCGTATAAGATTCTGGGCGGCCCGCAGGCCGCCCAGTTGCGCATCCCCGCTAGCTATGCATTAAGGCGCAGCAACGGTTACTCGCGCTTTTCCGCTCCGCGCAACCAACCAGAGCATGTAGCCTACCGTCGCCAGTCCGCCCACAAACAGGAGCAGGAATAATACAATGACCCCGATCTGCGGTCGCACCGCCAGCGCTCCCAGGTTCACATACGGCTTCAGATACGCCAGTCGCAGCAGATAGCGCAGGCAGACCATCAGAAAGAGCGTCACTAGCGACAGTCGCAAAGCCCAGCGTGAACCAATCGAACTGGGCTTCTCCGCCAAGGCTACCCAGTAGGATCAGCAGCATGGCCGAGATGACCGACATCAGCGCCAGGCCAAAGACCGCCCCGCCCAGCGGATCCAGCAACAGGCCCAGCGCGATGGGCCGCGGAATCGCCAGCAGCAGCCACATCCCGAGCAGAAACTGCAGCCCCGTACAAGCCGCAAATACCAGCGCCGAGCGCTGCACGATCCACCGCCCGTATTCCGCGTCCACCTTCATCTTCCGCATGCCCAACTCCGCCAGGATGGCCGAGAACACGGCAATCGCGCCGTTGACCATATGCAGATACCGCGGAACCACGCTGTGGTCGCCAAGATTCAGATTCCATCCGTTCGGATGGGCGCGATACATCGCCAGCCAGCGCTCAGGGCTCTCCATCAGCGTCATGTTGTTGACGAAGATGAATGCGATGCCGAGCAGCACACATACCGAAATCGCCAGCACGCATCCGCTGATGCCCTTCCCCTTTTCTGCCGTGTAGGAGAAGTAATAGAGACCGTAGTAGGCCACCATCACCAGCGGAATCACCGACAGCCAGAGGACGCCGATCAGGATCGAACTGGTATAAAGAAAGTTGCCGAACAGCACCTGAACGAACAGCAGTGCGGCAACTCCCAGCGTCACCGTGAAAGCCAGAAACACCGGCAGCATGGTTGCCAGTTCGTTGGCCAACCGGCGCGAGTATGGATGTGCGGCGTGCCGTCCGCGGAGATAGTTCCACAGCGCCCAGATGCCGCCTCCGAGAGCGGAATTCATGGCCGCAACGTGCAGGGTGAACACCACCAGCAGCAGAGCGGTGAACAGCCACACCGGGCCGGGCAGCGGCAAGGGATCGACGTGAGGAATCGGAATCGTCTGCATTAGCGCACCTCCAGTCGCGGCTGGGCCGGCCGCACCAGTTGCGAATGAGTGTTGCCGGTAGGCATCTCGGCTGGTGCGGGCTTTTGCAACAAGGGCTTGCTGGCTTCGTGCGAAATGTAGAAGGCCAGCGCCTGTGCCTGGTCATCCGGCGCATTGAAGTTCGGCATGTCGCTGTTCATCGCGCCCAGCGCCGGGAACATCTCCTGCACCTGGGCGGGCGACTGATTTTCGAAGACTCCCCGCAGCGGCCGGAAGTTTCCGTTGACGGTGTGGCAGTGTCCGCAGCGCGAGGCAAACACTTTCTCGCCAATCTCCAGACCGATTGCCGTCCGTGATATTGAAATGCCACGCCGGATTCAGACGAAGCCAGATAGCTTCCCAGGGCTTTGCGATCCTCTTCATTGCCCGCATACGGAGGCATGGTGCCGTGCATCGCTGGAATGTGTTGCAGAATATCGGCCGCGAACTCGGCATCCCAGCCATCGACGCGCCGCTTCATGCCGCGATATCCGCGCGCCGCGTGGCAGCTTCCACACTGCAGGTAAAAGAGATTTTCTCCGTACGCCACGCTCGCCGTGTCGTCCGTTAACAGAAAGTTCGCGGTGTGGCTCACTCCCTTGGTTTGCAGCGCTTCCATCTCTGCGGCGCGCAGGTCGTTGGCGTATATCACCTGGTTGATCACCCAGGGCTTGCGTACAAATTCGCGCAGATACTCGCCCGCGCCAATCATTCCCAGACCGCAGACCACCAGCAGCGCCACCACTGGAGCCCGCATCCAGCGCGGCTTCCACACGCCGCATACCAGCGCAATCGCACAGCGCCAGCAGCGTAAAGCCCACGCCGCCGCGAACCGCGTGCCGCACTCCGATCAGCACTCCATTCAAATACAACCGGGAGAATTGCGGGATGCGGGCAAAGTACCACCACAGCGACAACGGCAGCACCAGCGCTCCGGCAATCATCCACAGCGCCGCCCAGCGAGCCACTTTCTCGCGGCCCTCCTGCTTGGGCAAGGTAATGTAGCCAAAGATGCCGGCAAGAATCACGCACACTGCCGTGCGCGCCACCAGCGAGGGCAGGAACGTCGGATTGAACATTCCATCCCAGAAGCTCTGGGTCTCAATCCAGCGCCCAGGCGTCAGCATGAACGTGAGGATTCCGTTGATGACGAACAGGCTCATCCAAGCCGCGACAAAGTAGATCCAGCCCACAATCTGGTGATCGCGCGCCGGCAAGCTATCCCAGGTTTTGTAGTAAATGATTGCCGCCGCGATTTCGACAAAGAAGAAGACCCACTCGATCGCCCATGCCCACACAAACGTATGGATCAGCGTCGATGTCGCCTCCGGGCTTACCAGTCCAATCGTGAACCAGATACCAACGCCGCTGATCGCGCCGAACACAAGCGTAAGCAGCGCGAAAAACCTGGAATGGCGGCGGCAGTACTCAAGCAGCGACGCATCCTTCTGTCGCCGCGCCAGGTTCTCGGTCAACACCAGAAAGAAGCCTCCGCCGACCGCGAAGTGCGAGACGAAGACGTGCAGCACCGCGACCAGCGCAATCAGCATTCCGCCTGGAATTGCAAGTTGCCAGTGTGGGATAGTTCAATGGTTCATACTCCCGGCTAAGCGTAATGACTGCTGCTGTATCTTCTACCCTGCGCCGCATTGAAATGCAAACGCAAGAAAGCAAAAGCGAGTCCGATTCATTCCGGTGCGGGTGCATCGGAATGAATCGTTATCTTCGCGCAGACTACTACAGCGCACGGAGAGGCGCGCATTACGCTTGTCAGGTTGATTCGCGTATTAGGCTTGAAGAATTCCGCGTTCTTTGCTACCGCATCGGCTTTGTCGGCAGGCAGTTCGTCAACGGCATGGATCGAGTCAGAGGGGCACTCTGCTACGCACGCAGCCGCAATCAATGCACTCGGCGGGATTGATGAAAAGCTGGGTTGCAGCTTCGTGCGCGGGCTCGTCCTTGGTTGGGTGGATGGCATCGCTCGGACAGGAATCTACACAAAGGTCGTCTTTTTTACAGGTATCAGTGATCACGTAAGCCATGAAATATCTCCTTGTTTGCGCTACTCCGGGGTCGGCGAATCTTGAAGTTGCAAAATCTCGCCCGCGCATTTTGATCATAACCGCTTCATGGGCACGGGACTCTGTGATTTTGGTCACTTTTTCCCTCGATCGGCAGCAAAATCTCCATAAACCATCGTCCGCACCTGTTCCGGGTCCCGCCCCTGCTCGCGTAGCCTGCGAAGACTGAGCGCATCATAGCGCTTAGCCAGCCGCACGCCGCTCTCATCCGTTATCAGCGGGCAGTGAAAGTATTCTGGAGTAGGCAGCCCCAGCGCCCTGTGCAACAGGATCTGCCGCGCCGTGGAGCGCAGCAGATCCTCGCCGCGCACCACCTCGCTGACCTGCATCGCCGCATCATCCACTACAACCGCCAGTTGGTATGCGGGAACATCGTCGCGTCGCCACACCAGGAAGTCGCCAAAGTCGCGCCCAGCCTCGAACCGTTGGCTGCCCATTCGTCGGTCTACAGAACTCGATGCACTCGCCGTCCGGCACGCGGAAACGCCAGTTCATTCCAACCGGAGATGCGGCTATCTTCCCTCGGTCGCGGCACGTGCCCGGATAGATCGGTTCGTCGTTGTCATCATGCGGCGCGCTGGTTGACAGAGCCAGTTCCTTGCGCGAGCAGAAACACGGATAGATCCATCCTGCGGCCGACAATTGCTTCCATGCATCCAGGTAGAACGGGTGACGCTCACTCTGTGCGTAAGGTCCAAACGCTCCGCCGACATCCGGACCCTCCTGCCACCAGATCCCGAGCCAGCGCAAGTCTTCGAACATCGCTTGCGCAAACTCGGGCTGGCAGCGCTGCGGGTCCAGATCCTCGTTGCGAAAGATCAGTGAACCTTCATGTTTCCCTGCCCGCTCGAAAGCCTCCCAGAATGTGCGCGCATGTCCCAAATGCAAATACCCGGTCGGCGAGGGTGCAATGCGTCCGCGGTATCCGTGAGTTGATTCCATCGACGTCATTCTATCGCTCATTGTGGCTAGACTCGCCAGCAGCGCGAAGCCAACAGAGAAAAAAGATGCGCCACCGTTGCCGATGGCGCATTCGATCCGCCCGCTCCGCCTGTCGGCGAGCGAATCTCCTCCCGGCTGGACCGCTCTCGGCTCAATCCTTTTCCACGATCTCCCGTGCGACGCGCACGGCGCTCAATATCTCGGCGAATGAGTTGATGGCGAACAATCGCTTGTGAATCTGGTCCACCTTCACCGTCGTGTTCAGCACCTCGGTAACACTGAAATCACGAATCTCACAGCCACCTGAGAGCACGTTCGTGCACTCCTGCTGCGAGGACGCAACTCCGGAGCCGTACACCTTCACAGCACCTTCTGCCGGATCAGGCCGAACTCAAAGGTGTACCAGTAAAGCCGCCCCATCCGTTCCAGCTTCTCTTCGCCCTCCATCGCATAGCAGACGCGGCCATACTCGGCGACCGCATCGGCAAAGCTCTGATCTGCAAACATCGGCAGGTGCCCAAGCGCGTCATGCAGAATGTCCGGCTCCGGTATATAGTCCATCGACTCGCGGCTGCGTAACCACGTCGTGGTGGGAAATTGCCTTGCATCGAGCATCTCGAAAAATGCGCGTGAAGGCATGAAGCCGGAAACCGGCTGCACCTTCCATCCGGTGCGCTTTTCCAGTAGCTCGCTCACTTGCGCCAGATGCGGAATTCGCTCCCGCTCCAGTCCCAGCGCGTGCCAGCCTTCCAGATATTCGCGGCAGGCGCACTGCTCCAGTTGCGCCATGCGCCGTGCTACCAGTTCGCTCCACAGCGCGTGCTGGCCGGATGTGTATCTTGCGTAATCCTGTTCAATCAGAAACGGTTTTGCCGCGACCAGCCCGGTATGCTCCAAGCTCCGCATCGCTCACCTCAACTCCCCATTGGACGGGGGATGATATCTGAGATGCCGCAAATGCAAAATGTGCGCAAAAAGATAGGTCCAGGAACCGGTCACAGGTTTACCCATCGCAATGGGTGCTTAGCGCGTGCGATTCCATGCCAAACTTGTTAGGCTGTTTTCGGAGACTCTCCCATGTCGAACTTCAACGATCAACCCGAGATTCGGGTTCAGAACTCAGACGATTATCGCGAAGGCTATTCCAATAGCGTGCAGGTTCGCATGAGTGTGTGGGATTTTTTTCTCGCCTTTGGAATAGCCGTTCCTGGGAGCGGCCCAGGCATTGACCTGCGCAATTTCCAGGGAATCTATTTGAGCCCGCAGCAGGCTAAAGCGCTGGCGCTCATGCTTCATCAGAACGTGGCAAACTACGAGCAGACGTTCGGGGAAATCAAGCTGGATCCACAGTTTGCGCAGAACGGGCCCATCCACTAACACCATGCCCCGGAAGACGCCGCACGCAACTGCCGAAGACTCGGTGACAACGGCGCTGCTTGCTTTCGGCGCCATCTTGGCCGCGCTCTGGCTACTGCATCTTCCATTGCTTCGGCTGCCGTACTTCTGGGATGAGGCCGGATATTTCATTCCGGCTGCGCGGGATGTTTTCTTGACGGGGGATTTGATTCCATATACCACCCTCTCTAATGCGCACCCCCCGCTGGTGATGATATGGCTGGCCCTGTGCTGGAAGCTGACCGCCTACTCCCCGATGGTGACACGTACGGCCATGCTGCTGGTTGCCTCGTTCGGGCTTACCGCGCTCTGGCTGCTGGGACGGCGTGTGGCCAGCGTGCCGGTTGCCACGGCGAGCGTGGTGCTTACGGCAGCTATCGCCCACGGTGTTTTCGCAGTCGGCGATGGCACACCTCGATATCGCCGCGTTCGCCCTGGTGCTGTGGACGCTGTATTCGCACATCCGGCAGCGGCCCTGGCAGGCGGCGGCCTTCGCGGCCCTGGCAGCGCTGGCGAAAGAGACCACGGTGGCGGTGACGCTGACTTTGGCGGGAGCGGGCTTGCTGGGGTGGTTCGCGTACCGCTGGCGGCCCGCGTTGGCCGCGCGGTGGTGCTTGCCGCGGTGCACACTGGGGCGCACGGTGGCGATCAGCGCAGCGTATCTGTTGGCGCTGCTGCCGCTGACGGGCTGGTATGCGTATCATTTCCACCGTACTGGGCACGTCTTTGGCAATCCCGACTACCTGCGCTACAACGTGGGAGCTACGATCACGCCGCTGCGCATTCTGGTCGCCGGGCTGATTCGGCTGTGGCACGCGATCGGGTACATGAACCTGTTCGTGCTGACGGCAAGCGCGGTGTTTGTGCTGTGGGACGCGCGCCAGTCCGGGGCCGCTGCGCTGGACGATGCCGCGTTTAGCGGTGCTGCGCATGGCACTTATACGGTTAACACTCATACGCTTGACCCGGCTGCGCCGCCTGCGGCTTCCGGCGCTGCGGGGGCGCTCCCGGCATTGCGCGGAACGTGCAACTGCTGCTGGTGCTGGTGGTGCTGGCGCAGGTGGCGGAGTTTTCGGTGGTGGGCGGAGCGCTGCTGGCGCGCTACATGATTCCGGCGGTTCCGCTGGTGGTGCTGATGGCGGTGAATGTGCTGCGGCGGTACGCGCCGCGGTGGAAGTGGTGGATCGCCGGATGCGCCGCGACGTTTGTGGCCGCGCTGCTGTTCAATCCTCCTTGGTTCATCTCGCCGGAGGACAATCTGACGTGGGCCGAGTTCGTGCGGATGCATCAGGAGGCGGCGCGCTACGTTGAGACGCACTATGCGGAGGATCGGATTTTGACCGCGTGGCCGGCTTCGGACGAGTTGAATCGTCCGTTTCTGGGCTATGTTGCGCGGCCGCTGAGCGTGGTGCGGCTGGAGAACTTTACCGCCGGAGAGATTCTACGCGCGCAGCAGCAGCCGGAGAGCTTCGACATGGTGGTTGCGTTCTCCACCAAATACGCGCCGCCACGCGGAATCTTTCAACGCATTCCAGGATGGACTCGGCTGCAAACCCGCTACTTCGACTTCCATCAGGATCTGCCGCCTGTGGCGATTGCGCGGCTGCTGCATGGGCGCATCGTCTGGCAGGACGCGTCGCCGGGCGAGTGGATTGCTGTGATCGAGATTGACAAGGCGAGGCTGGCGAGTTCCGGTTTTTGAGGTTTCAGGTGGGCGCGGCGCGCTGATTTCGGCCTGTACCTACCCCCCTATATATCCCGGCAAAAATTTGATAACAGGATAGTTACGGGGTGCTGCCCGAAGCTTTCGCTGGCTTCCTATCTCCAGAATATCAAATGAGGGAGGCGATCACCTCAGTTGACGGGCAACTCTATCTGCTGCGTAATCAAGCGGTTGGGAGGAAATGGGGAGAAAAAATGCTTGACAAGGTGCAGAGTGGGGCAGTTTTGCGCGCGGAAAGGTGCGGATTGGGGTCGGAAATGGGGCAGTTTGGGGGCGATTGGGGGCAGGACGTTTTCGATCGGTTGCATCAGAGGTGGTGCAAGTCATGGGCAACCATTGGCGAGTTGGGTAATCGTTGGGAAGGGGGGAGGTTACGGGTTCGGCAATCGTTGCGCGAGTGGAGTTTGTGCAGTCGAGAGTACCGAAACGTCTTTATTTTGGCCTACAGCTTACCTATTCGACACACTTCGGCCCATTAAACCAATGTACGTGCGTAGGTTTAAGCGTTGGGTTTGAGGGTGCGGATTCATCAGGCCCTTCAAGCTGAAAGTTTCTAAGATTTGTCTCGCCTACCAGTTTCGCAATGGCAGTTGTTGGGGTGTGGACAGTCGTCTTCACATAACACCCATTCATGAAATAAACGCTATCAGTCTGTCCGTGATCTAAAATCGCTATGAAAATGTCATTCGTTGTATGAGTGACATTCGGTGGTACAGGTTTAAATCGACGATCCTCGTCCACGTTATGTTCGTAGTCGAATGTTATGGGAATATCAAGATTCACGACGTTATCGTACTCATGTTCTCCACGGTTGGTAAAGTCGCAACGCAGAACCAACAACTCGTCTGGACTTGCCCTTTTGAGACTTTCTGCACTTGGTTCAGGCCAAGGAGTAGAGATGGGTAATCTATTGTAAAGAGCTCGCTTTACCTCTTTGTTGAACGTTTCATAAACCATCACAATATATTGAGGTTTACCCGATATTACATTTATCGGTAAAGTTTCATAGGTACAGAATACTGAAACCTGAATTGGGGCGATACCATCGCTTCGGCGTTGAGCCGCTAGACTTTTCTGTATGTCACTTAACGCCTGTTCTACTTTGTCATTGGTCGGTTGTCGGGTCGTCGTACTACCAGTGTTCTGTTTGGTAGAGCCAGCTTTCTGTTGGGCATCAATCGGGTGCTGAGTATCAGCAGTTTTCTGTTGGCCATCGATTGTGTGTCGCATCGTCTGAGTATCGCCAGTGTTCTGCTGGGAACTTAACGCTTTGTCAATATGATTCGCGGGAAAGTGCCATAAGCGCCAGCCGAGATAAAACGGCACTGCCAGCACTGCCACCAAGGTACAAAGTGCTGCTCCTTTCCCTATATAGCCTTTCCGAAACAAATACATGAACGCTCCTATGGCCCGTTCATGCATGATCAGCGGGATTATGTAGCAGAGAACTGTAATAACCAATAAAAGCGGCAATAGCCCCTGATTTGCATGGAACCAATCAGGGTGTAGTTTCGACAGAAAGAGCAACCAATAGACCAAACAAAGGCCCTGCGGCAATTGGCCACAGCAAGGCGCGAAGGCGATGGGAAAGTGACTCTGACGGTTCAGACACTCCAAACCACCTCCGTAACGACGGCCAGGACATGTGTCGCCTCAGCATGGAGAATCATCCCGCCTCCTACAGAATGGATCAACCATTTGAAATAACGCCAGAGACATATAAGACCACTGAAAAAGATGACAACTCGAATTGCCAACATTTCCAGGTTGGCCAGTAGGTGCGAGAACTCGGGTAGGGCTCTTTCTCAATGGTTGCCCATTCACCCTCAATTGTATCCAGACATACTTTTAATTGCGAACCTGTAACAGCCTAGTTATCAATAGCATAGGAGCTGGCGGCCGTGTGCTGCTTACCTTCCTGCCCAATGTGGACACATTGCGATCACTGCTTGGAGCATTGGTGGCTGGTTGAAAAGCGTTGGGCAGCACGGGAGATTTGAGCGGGGCGGGGATCTTTCACTTCGTTCAAGATGACACCTTGTTCGAGGTGACAACTCAAAGATGACAGATCAAAGACGGATCAAAGACACCTGAGGACTAGGCGGCGCGGTGCTGGGGGGTGTCGGGGGCGTCGGTGGAGCGGCGACGGCGCTCACGGATGTAGAACCAGATTGCGACGGCGACGGCGATGATGACGAGGGTGGTGACGGTCCACAGGGCGTGGCGGTAGTAGCTGCGGAACCAGTGGAAGATGTGGCTTCCGTAACGAGCGATGATCCAGGCGAGGAAGCCGAAGCGGAGGAGGCGGGCGAGGGTCCACGAGATGAGGAAGCGGGGCCAGGGATAGCGCAGGGCTCCGGCGACCATTACAAAGGCGGAGGCGGGCATGGGCGGCGGAGCAATGGCGCAGACGAAGAGAGACCAGAAGCCCCAGCGCTGAAAGGCGGAATAAATTTTCTTGGAACGACGCGGGCCGAGACGCTTCTCCAAGGCTTGTTCGCCACCTTTGCGTCCGAGGTGAAAGCTGGGGTAGGTGCCGAAGACAGAACCGGCGGCTGCCATGAGGGCGTAGTACCACCAGAGCTCCTTGCGGGCGACGGTGAGGATGATGAGAAGAGCGTCAAAGCTGCCGGGGGCGAGGAAAGACATATCGAGCAGGCCGAGGGGGAAGAAGGCGAAGGCACCGAAGCGTCGGATGGCAACCCAGAGCCCATGCAGGAGGGTCGCCGGCAGAAGAAGTGTCATGCAGTACTTAGAAGCAGAAAATGCGGGTTGCGCGCCAGGTGAATGGATTTGGAGCGAGGCTTGGTAGTTGGAGCTTATACAATCGCAGAGAGAGTCTGGGTTGGGCGCGGGCTTGATGCGGGTGCATCGGGGGAACGCGTGGGACATCCAATTTCTAACGTTGTTTTATTGAATTCCAAGGACTGGGCGAGGAAGCGGAGCTACATGGTTGAGTTGTGGACAGAGGTGGGTTGGTGAAGAGCGAATGCATGCCGTTCACGGCGATTCCGCACAGCTCGCGGCTGTTTCTGGATTTTCTTTTTCAGTATGAAAAGGTGGAGCGATTTTTTGCGCACCGGCCAGATTCGCGCGCGGTACTGGAGTATGCGCGGGAATTCGCAGCAGGCGGTCGGTTGGAGTTTCCGGCGGAGCGGCGGGCGCGGGTGGCCGACGTGCTGGAAAAGCAGAACCAGCGGTGGGGCGCAGGCGAGGCTACGCTGGGGTCGATCGAAAGGTTTCGCCAAGGCGCGGTGGCCTGCATCAGCGGGCAGCAGGTGGGAGTGCTGGGCGGTCCGCTGTACTCGGTGCTGAAGGCGGTCTCGGCGCTGCAGATGGCCGAGGAACTGACGGCGAAGGGAGTGGCGGCGATTCCAGTGTTCTGGCTGGCGACCGAGGATCACGATCTGGAGGAGATCGCCAGCGTTACGATTCCGGGCGGGTGCGAGCTGCAGAAGCTGACGGCGACGGGGCAGACGAACTCGGACGCTCCGGTGGGACCGCTGGCACTTGAGGCGGGGATTGAGACGCTGGTGGAACGTGCGTCGGCGGTGCTGGGTGCGGGGTGGGTGAGCGATGCGCTACGCGAGAGCTATCGCGTGGGCGAAAGCTATGGCTCGGCATTTGCGCGGCTGTTTACGCGGCTGATGGCGGGGACGGGGCTGGTGCTGATCGATCCGATGGAGGATGAGCTACACGCAATTGCCGAACCGCTGTTTTCCGCGGCGGCCGAGCGCGCCGAAGAGCTGGACGAGGCGCTGCTGGAGCGGGGCAAGGCGCTGCGGAAGGCTGGATATCACGAGCAGGTACGGGTGACACCGGAGTCAACGCTGCTGTTTTCGCTGGTGGGCAACCGGCGAACGGTGCTGCATCGGGCGGGCGATGGCTTTATGCTGGGGGCGCAGCGGGTGGCTCGGCAGGAGGTGCTGGAGCGAATTGCAGCGCACCCGGAGCAGTTTAGCGCCAACGTGCTGCTGCGGCCGGTGGTGCAGGACTACTTGTTTCCGACGGCGGTGTACTTCGGCGGACCGGCCGAGCTGGCGTATTTTGCGCAGGCAGGAGTTGTGTACGAGAAGCTGCTGGGACGCACGACTCCGGTGATGCCGCGGCTTTCGGCGACGATCATCAGCCCGGCGATGAGCGATCTGCTGGAGCGCTACCGGCTGAGTTTTTGCGATCTTTTCCATGGCAGTGAGCAGGTTTGCGAATTACTGGCGTCGCGGGTGCTGGCACCGGGACTGCAAGCGGCCCTGCACCAGACCAAGGAAGCGCTAGAGAGGCACTTGGAAGAGTTGCGGGCAGAGCTGCAAAAGCTGGACCCGACGCTGGTGGACGCAGCGGCACGGAGCGAGAGAAAGATGCTGTATCAGCTTGCAAAGATCGGAGCCAAGGCGGCGCGGGCGGAGTTGCGGCGGAACACGGCGCTGACTAAGGATGCGTGCCGGGTGCTGACCGAGTTGTTTCCGCATAAAGAGCTACAGGAGCGGGTGCTGCCGGGGATTTACTTTCTGGCGCAGTATGGGCCGGGGCTGATTGCGGAGTTGAAAAAGGCTGCGGCAGGGCAGTGTCCGGGACACCAGATTATAAGGCTGTGAGGGTGCTGCGGATACTAGGGCTGTTTTCAAAGTGTGAGGACAATTATGTCGGCAAAGAAGAAGTTACAGGTGTTCGTCTCCTCGACATTTCTTGACCTTAAAGAGGAAAGACAGGCGGCTGTTGAAGCAGTCCTCAAGGCAGGTCACATTCCTGCTGGAATGGAGTTATTCTCAGCCGGAAACGAATCGCAACTCGACACCATTAGGCGCTGGATCGACGAATCTGATGTGTACATGATCATATTGGGCGGGCGCTATGGCAGCGTAGATTTAAAGACCTCCCTCAGTTACACAGAGCTGGAATACGACTACGCCGTCTCGATAGACAAGCCCGTGTTTGCAGTGGTCATAACTGACGATGCTATTGACCGGAAGGTTAAGGCAGATGGCAAGGCTGCCATCGAAGGCGAACACCCACAAGAACTCAAATTATTCAAAGTAAAGGTGTTGAGCCGGATGGCCTCGTTCTTTAGTGATTGCAAAGACATCAAGTTGGCAGTCCATGAGACTCTTTCTGATTTCTTAAGCCGATATGAGTTTACAGGCTGGGTCTCCGGGGCCGAAGTCGCCGAATCGAGTACGCTAATTGAAGAGCTATCTAGCCTGCGTAAGCAAAACTCTTTCCTTGAGAAAGAAATTGCGGAACTCAAGAAGGATGGCGCGAAGCCAGCTAAGAAAAATGGAAGATGGGACGATGCGGAATTCGAGGAGATACTCGCCCTGCTCGAGCCGATAATGATCGAGACGTCTGCATTCGACAAGGAACAGCAACCCCAGAAGTACCCGCTAGTGGGAATTCTGGAAACAGTAAGAGATACCTTGATTACTGGCGTCACAAACAAAATCGATTCCAGCGATCAGACCGTGTTGCTCTACTACAACGTCTGTCCGAAGCTCGAAGTTCATGGTTTAGCTGCGCTTGAAAGAGTTCCCAGCGTCCGTTGGCAGAGATATCGCCTAACGCCGAAAGGGCTAGCACTACTCGCCTTTCTCGACAAACGGAAAGCTAAAGTCGCTGGGTCATCTCCTAAGACGGCCCGGGAAGAGAAGAACTAAGCTGCCTTGCCGCTGACTGTTGTCGATAAATCGCCAAGTATCCAACAATCCCTGACCGCTCTAACCGCGAGAGAGTTGTGGGGCTCGTTACCAGAGCGGGGTAGTGCTACCATGGAGGCGCTATGTCAAAGAAGCAGAAGAATTCCGCGCCCGAAGTTGGTTTTGAAGTGATGTGTCCGTGCTGCGAGGCGACGCTACGGGTGGACCCGGTGACTCACGCCGTGATTGCCCACACGGCTAAGCCAGTGGCCAGAACCTTTGCCGATATGGAAGCGGCTGCGCGCGCCATGCGCGAAGGAGACGTGCGCAAGGAGTCGATCTTCCGGCAGTCGGTGGAGGCGGAAAAGAACAAGGCCGACGTGCTGGAGAAGAAGTTTGCCGAAGCGGTCAGGAAGGCCAAGGAAGCGCCGGATATGTCGAAACCGTTTCTGCGCGACTTTGATTTGGATTAGCGGAAAAATGACACTCTAGAACCAAGAGCAAAAAGTAATGCTGCTGCTGGGGCATCGGGGCTGTCGCGGCGAATTCATGGAGAACACGTTGGCGGCCTTCGATCATGCGATCGAAGGCCGCTGCGATGGGTTTGAACTGGACGTGCGGCTGAGCTTGGATGCGGTCCCGGTGGTATGGCACGACGCCCGAGTGCGCGGACGCTCCATTGCGCGGCATACCTTTGAAGACTTACGCGAACACTGCGCGACGGCCGGACGGCTGCCGCGCCACGAGGCGATTGCACTCTGCCAACTGGAAGAAGTACTGGCCCGATACGCGCCGTCCTGCTGGATGGACATTGAGCTGAAGGTGCGGGGCGCCGAGGCGCAGGTGGCCGAGTTGCTGCGGCGCTACCGTCCGGCACGCGGGTTTGTCGTTTCATCGTTCCGGAGGGCTGTTCTGCTGGAACTCCGTCGCATTGATCCTGGGCTCCCGCTGGCGTTCATCTTCGACCGGATGCCACGGGGAAAGACCTGGCGCGAGCTACCCATTCAATTTGTGAAGCCGCGCGCGCGACTGGTGACCCCGGCGCGGGTGCGGCAGTTCCATGAGGCAGGGATGAAAGTGCTGACGTGGACGGTGAACCACGCGGCGGCGATGCGCAGGCTTGGCGAAGCTGGGGTGGATGGGATGATTGGAGACGATCCGGCGGCGCTGGGGGCTTCGGGGTTTCAAAGGTTCAAGGTTGAGAGTCAGAGGCGAGGTCGCGGTTGAGTCAACCTGTGACGTTCTCGCCGGATCGCGATTGCACGCCAGCTAATGCTGCAGATTGCCATGCTGCCCAGCTGGTGGCCTAAGCTTTTCTCAGCGGTCAGATCCTCAAGTTACCAACGGCACTAGACGTGAGTACCTGAACTCACTAGAATCGCAACGTTCTACTCACAATTTCAATTCTCAGCACGCGAGGGCTTTGTCTTGGCCGACGCGCGGGCTGGCTGCGACCTTTTGCGGCGAGCACAAGGGTATTTCTGTCTCAAGACGGTTTCAGTGGGACCCGAATTAAATGGGGAGCGAGATGGCAAGCACGACAAGGGCAGTATCGGAGTCCCAAATAGCTCCAGCGGAGATATCCCAACCGGAGAACCGTTGGATGTCAAGTCCCCCCAAAATCCTCCGTCGAGTGGGAGCAACAATACTTGTTGTAATTCTTCTTGCGGTTTTCGCGGGATCGACGTACTTCAAGAACGATACTTATGTGAAATCGTACGAAGTTTACGGCGTCTTCCACTATTATCTCGGCGCAAAGTATTTCTCCGAAGTCGGATACTTCAACCTGTATACGTGCGCGCTCGAAGCGGACCAAGAGGCCGCAGGATACTGGCATCAGATTGCGGGGGTACGCGATATGGAAACGTACCGCATTGTCCCGCGATCAAGTTTGCCCCCTTGTCCTCGCACAAACTTCACGGCTGAGCGGTGGAGCGAATTTTCGGAGGATGTTGAGAGTTCTGCGCTTCTTGCTCGACCATCCTACTTCGCCGGTGTGTTTACCGACAAAGGTTTCAATCCACCGCCTTCGTGGGTGGCGGTTGCAAAACCTCTGGCGCAAGCTGTTCCGATTTCTAAAAGCCGTGTGGCAGAAATTGTCTTCAATCTCGATGTTATCGCCGTTCTCATCGGCATATTGATTATCTGGCGGAGCCGCGGTGGGATCCCCGCGCTTCTTACTGCCGGGCTGACGATTTTATATTTCGGGAATTTCGGACGCATCGGAGGGAATTTTCTCCAGTATTTCTGGCTTCCGTTGGTGGTTACGGCCGTTATTTTGTGGGCGAAAAAAAGACCCGGCTTTTCCGGCGCGGTGCTCGGGATGGCTGTTGGGCTTCAAGTTTTCCCTCTGTTTTTTGGGCTGCCGGTTGTGGTTCGGGGAATTGCCGAGTTTTGTCGGGGGCGCAAAAAAGCGGAATGGCATCCTCATTTTAGGTTCAGTGGAGCTCTGATGGCCGTAGTACTTGCGAGCTTCCTTTTGGGCAGTTTGGCGGGGCGTGGAGTTAGCGGTTGGGACGAATGGCACAAAAAAATCTCGATCCATAAGCAGTATCTTCAAGGTGAGATTTTCAATATTGGCCTGGCGAATGTCACCGCAGCAACTGTTTCCACAAATCATAACGAGGCGATCGGATACGCAAATGACTTCCCGAACACTTTAATGCGGATCAATTCGCTCAAAAACAAAATCTGGATTTACTACGCTTTGTGCATAGTGATTCTTGCGGTGTGGATGTTAATTGTGGTGAGTGCTCCTGCGGACGACCTTTTCGGGCACGGATATTTGATTATGCACACGGCTGTTAGCTTATCGCCGTATTATTACGTGTCGCTCGCATTTGTTCCATTCATGTTTTGGAAGTCAGGACGCATCTTGCGGCTATATGCAACTGGCGGAACCGTCGCACTTTTTGCAGCTCACGCTATCTTTTTCCGGGGCGAAATATATGCTTCTTTCGAATATTTGCCTCATCTTTTGAGCGGTTGCTCGATTGCTCTATTTTTGTTGGGCCTCGCAGTAATTGCCATCCCCACGTATTTTCCCCATCAGGTCTCTTCCAAATCCAAACCCAAACCCGAACCCAAACCCAAAGCCTTGGCTAAAGCTGCCGGGGCTGATTAATCGGCGTTCTCCGCCACCAAATGGGCAGCCATCTGCGCATCGAAGAATTTCAGTAGTGCCATTGCACCGGAGATCTTTCGCTGCTCCAGCCCCTTGCTAATATCCTCGAGGGTTTCGGTCAACTCGGCGTGGAGTTCCTGGTGCGCGGCCTGGTCCGCAAGCGGGCCATCGTCCATCGCCCGCTCTTCCGACTCGAAGTGCATGAGCGTGGCGTTAACCAGACTCTCGGAACAACGGAGTACCTGCTCCATTCCGGTGCCTTGAACGATTGAGGCGCGCAGTTCCTGATGCAGGCGTTTGATTTGCATGTGGTCGCGATCGCGGACCGCCTTCAGATTTCGCTGAAAGTGGTCGGCATTGAACTCCTCATTCACCGCTGGCTCCTGCTTGTCCCCGATTGATCAACTCTGTTCGGATTATATCTGACTCATGGTTTGTACCCTCCCGTACTTCCGTCCGATCTGGTTAGGCGTCCATCCCATCTCCAGCACTCGTAGATTCGGGCGTTTAGAAGCATTTTAGGGACTTTTAATTTTTGATTTAGAAGCGCAACGCTCTAACGGAATTGAAGGTTATTCGGCCGTAGCTATTGGGCCGCAGATAGAGGTGTTCGTCATGGATTCAGTGCAGCCGGGGCAGCAACTCGACCACTTTGCAATCGAAAGCGTAATCGCGCACAGCGGAATGGCCACGATCTATCGCGGCAGGGACTTGCGTGACGGGCGGCAGGTTGCACTCAAGATTCCGCTGATGGAAGCGGAGAGCGATGTTGCTTTTTACGAGCGCTTCCGGCGCGAGGAGGAGATTGGGCAGAGGCTGGAGCACCCTGGCACTGTGAAGGTTCTCCGCAATGATCAGCGCAGCCGGCTCTACATTGTTATGGAGTGGGCGGATGGAAAGCTGCTGCGCACGCTGCTGAACGAACAGCAGAAGCTTCCCGCCGATCATGCTCTCCGGATCACACTGCAGATTTGTGACGCACTGGAATACATTCACAACCACGGTGTCATACACCGCGATCTTAAGCCGGAAAACATCATCATCGACGCAAACGACAACATCAAACTGATCGACTTCGGCATTGCGGGGAGCTCCGGTTCACGGCGTCTGACGTTCGGGAAGTTTTCCAACACGATGGGAACGCCGGACTACATCTCGCCGGAGCAGGTTAAGGGAAAGCGTGGCGATGCCCGCAGCGACGTGTTTGCGCTCGGCGTGATGCTCTACGAGATGCTGACGGGACGGGCTCCGTTTGAGGGCTCGAACCCTTTCGCGGTGATGAACTCGCGACTGGTGAACAATCCTTTGCCGCCGCGCGAGATCGATCCGTCGATCTCTCCACAACTTCAAAGAGTCATCTACCGTGCACTGGAGCGCGATCCTAAGCGCCGTTATGCTACGGCGCGGGATTTTGCATATGACCTTGAGCATCTGGATGAGGTTGCAGTGGACGAGTACCCGGAAGCGCACGGGGAAAAGCCTTGGCATACGTCCTTGCAGGAAGCTCTCTTTTTTGGACCGCTGGCGCTGATCCCACTGCTGCTGTTTACGTTGCTGATCTTCATCTCGCGGCACTAATAACTGCGACAACGCGCACTGCTTCAGGCGGCGACGATGGTTGGTTTGAGGTTTTTGGGCTTGTGGAGGAAGCGGCTGCGTTCTTCTTCGAATGCTTGGATTTCATCTCTCATGCGGCGCTCGTTCCAGTAGAGGGCGGGAGCGATACGAGCGGCGGCCTGGCGGGTACAGTCCTCATTCCAGTTTTGATCGAGTGCGATGGGGACTCGGCGTAGAAGTATGTCGGCGAGAGAGACGGCACCCTCGTAGGCGACGGCTTCGACGGCCTGGGCTACGAGTTGGGGGCGATCGTCGACGATGGGCGCGCGCAGGATGGCGTCGTGCAAGGCGCTCTGAATGACGCACATGGCGTGGCGGCCATGCCACCGCGCGATGGCCTCGGTGCTGGGCTGGGGGATTCCAGTGGTGGCGTGGACGGCGCTGGCCCACTGCCGGAATGTGCTCTCGACGCCGCAGGATTCACCGAAGGCAAGCTGGGTATCGGGCAGGGGTTCGAGATGCAATCCCATGGTGTGAGCGGTCTTGTGAGCGAGCGCAGAGGCGGTGGCGAGGGTGCCTCCGAAGACGGACAAGAGGCCGAGTGCGCCTTCATCGGCATGATTGTGGAGGACGTGGCGGCAGGAATCGACGCCGGAGACAGAGAGGCTCTCGCCTGGAGCGTGGACGACGGACTGGCCGACTGGCGGGGCAATCGGTTGAACCCCTGCGTAGCTGAAGGCAATGGCGGCTGCGGAGAGGCGGGCCTCGGGAAAAAGAGTGGCGGCCGAGGTCAGAAGAAAATCGACTTCTTCGGCTGAGGGTGAGGCCAGCGCTGGATCGCCGGCATGGACGGCTTGAGTGGAGCCGACCTGCAACATGCCATTCCATGGAGCGACGGAGATGGAGCGGCCTTTGTGCTGCGTTCCTTGCAAAGGCGAGGCTTGCAGAGGCGAGGACTGCAAGGCAAAGAGCGAAGGCGAGGGAATGGCCGCCGCGTGAAGTCCGATGGTGGGGGCGCCGGGCCAGGGACGGAGCATGAGGTGAGAGGAGCGCACGCTGCGGGCGAGGGGCGTGCAGGCGGTGAGGCCGGTGAGGTCTCGCACGAGATCGACCCAGGGACCGGTGGCATTGATGACCCACTCGCTTTCGACGTAGCATTCCTCGTCGGTCAGTCCGTCGCGGAGGAGCACGCCACGTACGCGGCCATCGGCGGCGCGGATGGCGAGGGCGGTGGCGTGATTGCGGGCGATCGCTCCGGCGGTACAGGCGTCGCGCAGCCAGTCGGCTACGAGGCGCTCGGGGAACTCACATTGCGCCTCCTGGTAGGCAGACAAAGTCCAGCCTTGAGCAGGATCGAGCGAGCGGCGGAGGGATTCGAGATCGGCGGCTGAGGCGGCGGGGGGAAGCCTGCCGAGTTTGCGGTAGAACCAGAGGGCGGCGCGCAGAGGCAAGCCGGGGTAGCTCGAAATGGCCGGGGTGGCGAGGACAAAATCGAGTGGCTGCACCAGGTGAGGTTGGTCGCGAAGCAGGGCAGCACGGCCGTGCAGAGCCTCACGCAACTTGCGGAATGAACCCTGCCGGAGGGCGTGCAGGCCGCCGTAAACGGTGCGGGAGCTGCGGCTGCTGACGCCGCAGGCAAAGTCATCTCGCTCGACGAGAAGCACGGATTTGCGGGCCCGCGCGCACGTTCGGGCAATAGCAACGCCGTTGACTCCACCGCCGAGGATGATGATATCGACACGCTCCGGCAAGGGGCTGCGTCCGGAAAAACTTGGCATACGAACAGATTGGATGCAGAAGGAGCAGAGCGGGTCGGCTGGAGCAGGCGAAACTCTGGCGGGGAAAACCCGCCCGGCCACGCTTGCCAGCCACGGCCGGCGCGTGGAAACTGGTAGGCATGATGGGAATGACAACGGGCCAGCGTTTTGAACGTGCGGTGGAGATCATGCATCGCCTACGCGCCCCGGGCGGATGCCCGTGGGATCGCGAACAGACCTTCGACAGCATAAAGAAATACACGGTGGAAGAGACCTACGAGGTTTTGGAGGCGATTGAGAATCGCGACTGGGAGGAGTTGCCGGGCGAACTGGGTGACCTGTTGCTGCAGGTGCTGTTTTACGCGGAGATGGCGGGCGAGGATGGACATTTTTCCATCGACGAGGTGCTGGAGACCTTGAGCGACAAGCTCGTGCGGCGGCATCCGCATGTGTTTGGGGACGTGGAGGCGGCGACCTCAAGCGAGGTACTGAAGAACTGGGAGGCGATCAAGGCAGGGGAGCGGGCGCAGAAGGCCGAGACGCAGCGAGGGCTCGGCGACGGGTACGCGGCGAAAGATGCCGCTCCGGCCGCAGACGCGAGGCCGCTGCTGGAGTCGGTTTCCAGGGCGATGCCGGCGCTGCTGGAGGGAGTGAAGCTCTCGAAAAAGGCGGCGCAGGTGGGATTCGACTGGCCCTCGATCGACGGCATCTTCGACAAACTTCATGAGGAGGCCGAGGAGTTGCGGCGCGAGGTCGAACGGATTCCGGCGCCGGGACCGCAGCCGGTGGGTGCAGGCGAAGTGCGTGGCGGGGAAGTCGCGGCAGAGCTGCAGGGGAGATTGCAGGACGAGGTGGGCGATCTGCTGTTTACGGTGGTGAACCTGGCTCGCTATCTGAAGGTCGATCCGGAGTCGGCGCTACGACAGACGAACCGGAAATTCCGGCGACGCTTTGGGCATGTGGAAGTGCGGCTGCGAGCGGAGGGAAAAGAGTTGGGCGAGGCTTCGCTAGAGGAGATGGAGCGGCACTGGCAGGGAGCTAAGGGCGCGGAGTAAAGGCAGGGTTCCGGAGTAAAGGCAGGCTTCCAGAAGTGAAAACGGCTCACTCATTGGTCCGCAAGGAATGGCTCGTACTCCGAACGGCCACATCCTGAATTCTGCAGCTGTCCTGTTACCAGATGGCTTGGCTCTTGCGTGGGCGACTTGGTTGCGGGTAGTGTGCTAACCGATGAGATTTGAGCGCAGCTCGGGAGTGCTTCTGCATCCGACCTCGCTGCCAGGGCCTTACGGCGCAGGCGACCTGGGGGCGGAAGCGCTTGCGTTCATCGACTTTCTTGCCGCGGCGGGACAGAAGATTTGGCAAGTGCTGCCGCTGAATCCGACCGGGTACGCGGATTCGCCTTATCAGTGCTTCTCGGCATTTGCCGGTAATCCGCTGCTGATCAGCCTGGACCGGCTGGTGGAGCAGGGATGGCTGAGCGAAGACGATCTTGCCGATGTGCCTGAGCTGCCAACGACCTCGATTGATTACGGCGCGGTGATCGCCTTCCGGTTTGCGAAGCTGCGGAAGGCGGCAGCGCGCTTTTTTGCGGCGGCCGATGGCGGCACCCAATCGCAGAGCCCCCAGATTCGCCAACAGCGGGCGGATGTGGGCCACCCGATTGCAGAGTATGAAAACTTTTGTGCGGAACAGGCCGACTGGCTTGGGGATTATGCGCTGTTCATGGCCGCAAAAGATGCACATGGCGGCATCGCGTGGACTGGGTGGGAGCCTGCGCTGGCAGGACGCGAGCCTGCGGCGCTGGCGCGGTGGAGTGAGCGGCTGGCGGACGAGATTGCGGCGTACAAGTTCTGGCAATTTGCGTTCTTCCGGCAGTGGGGAGCGCTACGCGAGGCTTGCCGGCGGCGCGGCATCCGCGTCATGGGCGATGTGCCGATTTATGTGGCGCACGATAGCGCCGAGGTGTGGACGGCTCCCGAGCTGTTCTGGCTGGATGAGCGGGGGAATCCGCTGAAGGTCGCCGGAGTTCCTCCGGATTACTTCAGTGCGACGGGGCAGTTGTGGGGCAATCCGATCTATCGCTGGGATCGGCTGCGGGCCGACGGCTACGGCTGGTGGATTGCACGGCTGCGGGGGGTGATGCGGCTCTTCGATATGGTGCGGATCGACCACTTCCGGGGCTTTGAGGCGTACTTTGAGATTCCGGCGGGAGAGACGACGGCGGTGAACGGCAGTTGGGTCAAGGGGCCGGGGATGGAGCTGTTCGAGGCGTTAGAGCGGGAGTTTGGGGCGCTGCCGATTGTGGCAGAAAATCTGGGGCGGATTACACCGGAGGTCGAGGCGATTCGCAAGCGTTTTGATTATCCGGGGATGGCGCTGCTGCAGTTTGCCTTTGGGAACGATCCGCAGGGACCAAGCTTTCGTCCGCACAATTATGAGCGCAACGTGGTGGCCTACACGGGCGGACACGACAACGATACGACGGTGGGGTGGTGGACGAGCGGAATCGAAGACTCGACGCGCAGTGAGGATGAGTTGCGGCGGGAGCGGGCGTTCGCGGGCAAGTATCTGAATTTGCGCGGGGAAGAGATTCAATGGGCGATGATTCGGGCACTGATGGCCTCGGTGGCCGATACGGTGCTGATTCCTCTGCAGGACGTGCTGGGGCTGGGCAGCCAGGCGCGGATGAATCGGCCGGGACGGATGGACGGTAACTGGCGATGGCGCTATGAGCGGGGAGAGCTGCGTCCGGAGATGGCGCTACGACTGCGGGCGCTGACCGAATTGTATGAACGCTGACGGAGGCGAACAGGGTTGAGTGCACACGCGGAAAAGAGCTGGTGCGGGTTGGTGTTGCGGACCTGTCACACGGTGGGCGAGTTCCGGCAGGTGGTTGCGCTGGAGAGAGAAGTTTGGGAGTTCGAAGACATTGAGTTGGTTCCGGCGCGGCTTTTTGTGGTTGGGGAGAAGATCGGCGGACACGTGCTGGGGGCATACGACGGGACGACGCTGGTGGCTTTTGCCTTCGGATTGCCGGGGGTGCGTGACGGGCACACATATATTCATTCGCACATGCTGGCGGTGAAGAAAACGTTACGCAATACGGGATTGGGGCGGGAGATGAAGCTGTTTCAGCGGGAGCTTGCGATGAGCCAGGGCTTCGATCTGATCGAGTGGACCTTTGACCCGCTGGAGATCAAGAACGCGTATTTCAACCTGGAGAAGCTGGGGGCAGTGGTGCGGCGCTACGTTGTGAATCAGTATGGGATCACAAGTTCGCCGCTGCAGGGCGGACTGCCGAGCGACCGGCTGGTGGCAGAGTGGTGGCTGCGCTCGGAGCGGGTGATAGAGACGCTGGCGTGCGGGAGGTGTCCGGAGATTGCGGTTGCGGAAAGGGTTGAGATTCCGGGAGAGATTTACGAATGGAAGTCGCAGGCAGAGACGCGGACGAAGGCAGCCGAGGTGCAGCGACGGGTTCGCGAACTGCTGCAGAAGTACTTTGGCGAAGGACTCAGCGTGGTTGGATATGAGCGCCGGGCCAGCGGAGATGGGCGCTTTCTGCTGGGAGAGTGGAGCGTGCGGTAGTACGGAACGGCAGGAGCATTAGCCGCCGAAGATGCGGCGGGCTTCGTCTTCGGCGTTGCGCCAGCGGTCGAGGTAATGTTTTACGGACATGAAGGTGCGCGGCTTCATGCGGTCGATGAAGAGATTGCCGTTGAGGTGATCGATCTCGTGCTGGAGGATGCGGGCGTACCAGCCCTGGGCATCGACCTGCCGTTTTTCGCCGTATTGATCGAGATAGCGGACGCGGACGCAGGTGTGGCGTGGGACTGCGGCGGTATATCCGGTGACGCTGAGACAGCCTTCGAAAAACTCGGCTTGTGCGTTGCTGTCGCCCACTTCCAACACCGGATTGATGATCACGTGAAAGTCTACGGGGGCGCGTCCGCGGGCGCGGAGCTGCTCGGCACTCCATGAGCTTTGGTATTCGGCGCGATCCTCGATGATGGCAAACTGCAGGCCGAGGCCGATCTGCGGCGCGGCGAGGCCGACGCCGGGAGCAAGGCGGAGGGTTTCACGCATGGCGGCGATGGTCTGCTGAATCTCGGCGCTGTGGATCTCATCGGCGCGAAGGGGGCGTGCGATCTGTCTTAGAACGGGCTCTCCGGCTTGCAGGATTTCTAGTTTCGTTTCGGGGTTCGTTTCTGGTTTCAAAAGGGTGCGTGCTCCTTGCGGCGTTATTGTAGAGCGAATCGTGGATGTTCGGTGGGAAAGAAGAGCAAGTGCATGTGCGAAAGCTGCTGAGGTGGAGGGCGCTGAATCCCACCTTAGCCGCAAGAAACGCGGCGAAGGTGGGGCATCCGGCGTTTGTTTTTATCCACCTTTGGAAACCACACAATTGAGGCAGACGAATGCTGGAATGAAAAGGGGATGGCTCGCGGCGACGGAAAAGCATCTGATATTCGAAAAGAGGATGTCCGTGGGATTGGGTTGGCGCGGACGGCCCACTCTCACCACTGGAGCAGTTATGGGTACACAGTCGAAGGGGCTGCATGGCGCGCGCATTCACTCGATCTCTCGTACAGAAGCCTGGCCGGCGCTGCCGCTGCGGGAGTGGGAGGGGACTTATCACAACCTTCACATGTGGACGCAGATCGTCGGCAAGGTTCGATTGGAACTTACCGAGACTACGAACCACTGGTGGAATGTGCCGCTGTATGTGAACGCGCGTGGTTTGACGACTTCGCCGATTCCTTACGGGAACTTTGTATTTGAGATACAGTTCGACTTCATCGATCACATGCTGCTGATCGACCGTTCGGACGGGGTGCGCAAGCAGTTTCCGCTGGTGCCTCGCACGGTGGCCGGGTTCTATGCGGAGTTTATGGCGGCTCTGCGTTCGATTGGAATTGAGATTGCGATTTATGCCAAGCCGGTCGAGGTGATCAACCCGGTTCCGTTTGCGGAGGACCATCTGTACCACGCCTACGATGCGGACGCGGTGCAGCGTTTCTGGCACATTCTGGTCTCTTGCGATGCGGTGTTCAAGCAGTTTCGCGCGCGCTTTTTGGGGAAGAACAGCCCAGTGCAGTTTTTCTGGGGGAGCTTCGATCTGGCGGTGACGCGATTTTCGGGGCGGCGCGCTCCGGAGCAGCCGGGAGCGGACTTGATTACTCGCGAAGCGTACTCGCACGAGGTTATCAGCGCGGGATGGTGGCCGGGCGGTGCGGGGGTGGCAGACCCGGCATTTTACTGTTACGCGGCACCGGCTCCGGAGGGGTTGGAACGGCAACGAGTGCTGCCGGAGAGCGCGTTCTATCATCCGGAACTGAAGGAGTTCATCCTGATGTACGACAAGGTACGAGAGGCGGAGTCGCCGGAGCGAGTGCTGCTGGATTTTTTGCAGAGCACTTACGAGGCCGGTGCAGAGCTGGCGCACTGGAACCGGGGAGAGCTGGAAGCGGGCTCCCACGCGGCATGATGGCAGTGGTGAGTGATGACGCTCGGGCTGCGGGAGCGTTCATCGTTTTGTCGAGAGTGGGGAGCAGGGGCGAGCTTAAGCTACTGAGGGAACGCAATGCCCCAGAGTTGGAACTACGCCAACTCTGGGCCACCCGCCGTGTCGGGGCAAGCTCTTTCGGCTCAATTCGTCGGTTGCATGGCATGCGATGGCTCTGATAGTTTCCACGCAGAATGAGAATCGAAGCGATTACGTTGCGCGAAATACGCATGCCGCTGGTTCACTTTTTTGAGACCAGCTTTGGGCGCACGACCGAACGCCGCATCCTGCTGGTTACGGTTCATGCCGAGGGCGTGGACGGATGGGGCGAGTGCACGGCGGGCGAGCATCCATTTTATTGCGAAGAGTCAACGGATACGGCGTGGTATGTGCTGCGCGAGTATCTGGCTCCGGCGTTTGCGGGCAAGCTGGTGGAGGGCGGACGCGCGGCGGCCTTGCTGATGCCGGCGGTGCGAATGCATCGCATGGCCAAGGCGGCGCTGGAGAACGCGGTTTGGGACGCCGAGGCGCAGGTGAAGCAGGTTCCTCTGTGGAAGCTGGTGGGCGGGACGCGCAAGGAGCTGTCGGCGGGAGTTTCGATCGGGATACAGGACTCGCATGAGCAGTTGCTGGAGAAGATTGCAGTCGAGGTTGCGGCGGGGTATCAGCGCATAAAGGTGAAGGTGAAGCCAGGGTGGGACCTGGAGGTGCTGGAAAAGATTCGGGCGCAGTTTCCGGGTCTTCTGCTCTCGTGCGATGCCAACAGCGCGTACACACTGGACCACGTAGCGCATCTCAAGGCGTTCGACCAGTTTCGGTTGTTGATGATCGAGCAGCCGCTTTGGAGCGATGAAATCTTTCTGCATTCGCTGTTGCAGCGCGAACTGGCGACCAGCCTTTGCCTGGACGAATCGATTTTGAATGCGCGGCATGCGCTGGCGGCGATTGAGTTGAAAGCCTGCCGGATTCTGAACGTGAAGCTGGGACGGGTGGGCGGATTTAGCGAGGCGATCCGGGTGCACGATGTTGCGCTTGCGGCGGAAGTTCCGGTGTGGTGCGGGGGGATGCTGGAGAGCGGGATTGGACGCGCGCATAACGTGGCGCTTTCGACGCTGACGGGCTTCTCGCTGCCGGGAGATGTTTCGGCGTCGGCACGGTACTGGAGGGAAGACATTATCGAGCCGGAGGTGACGGTTTCCGGGCGAGGGACGATTGCGGTGAGCGACGAGGTGGGACGTGGGTATGCCATCCGAGAGGATCGGATCGAGCGCCTGACGGTGCGCAAGGAGACGATTCGGGGGTAGAGCGGGCGGGCGGCTGATTTCTGGTTGAAAAGCTTGGGAAGGCGCGGAATATTTGAGCGGTGCTGGGGTCCTTCGCTGCGCTCAGGATGACACTTTAAAACCAAGAGCAAGAGCAAAGGCAAGAGCAAAGGCAAGAGCAAAGGCAAGAGCAAAGGCAAGAGCAAAGGCAAGAGCAAAGGCAAGAGCAAAGGCAAGAGCAAAGGCAAGAGCAAAGGCAAGAGCAAAGGCAAGAGCAAAGGCAAGAGCAAAGGCAAGAGCAAAGGCACTGCGAAAACTAGGTGAGGTTGTTGATTCCCAGGTTATTGCCGCAAACGGCGCGCTGCGCGAACTTGGGACGCCGGGCATTTCTTATTTAGTCAGACACACGGAGCGGCGCTAGTGGGTGAGGCTTGCATTTTGCTCGGGCTGGCCGTGGGCGAGGAAGTCCAATGCTTGCTCGACGGACATGGGCGGAACGGGGCGGAAGTCCCAGGAAGTCTCGTTGTCGTCGATGTGGATCGACTTCAACATGAGAGCTTTGCCCTCGAAGTGCAGGATCATTTTGGTGGCCTCCCAATGGGAGGGCGCGACCTCGCTCTGCTCGACCAGGAAGTGGCCGCCTTTGTAGAGCCTGCCGAGAAATCCCCATCCGAAGTTTACGTCCCGGAAGAGCGTGCCATCGATTTTTGCGAGACGGCGGGAGTTCTCTTCGATCAGCAATTCGCCCTGCATTCCAGTGAAGACCATGGTCTCGCGGCTGGGTGGATCGAAGGCGGGACGCGGGGTGAACTTGATGCGCGCGAGTTTGTGGCCGTTGGGACCGGTGATGCTATCGAGGTAAACGAAGTCGAATGCATCGGGAATGACCGAGAGCATTTTTTTGGTGCGTTCGTCATCCTCAAGTTGTTCCTTATGTTTACGGCGCATCTGATAGGGGTCTAATAATTTACGGGTGCGCTCGTTCTCAGCTCGGAGCTGTTCCGGGTTGAGTGGTTTGTCGTCGATGAGGAAGACCCGGCTGACGATGCCTTGGGGGGTGTCGACGAGGTGCTCGACTTGAGTGTTGTGGCCGCGGTAGTTGCGTTGCGTCCAAGCGAAGAGATGGGTGCGAGCGTCGTCTTTGAGTTCGTTTTGAAAAGCGGCTCGGACCAGGTCGATGGCGGAGGGTTGCTGGGCAAAGGCGGGGGCCAGCAGAGCAAAGACTCCGAGCAGGACGCGGAGGATGGTGAGGGCGTGGGATGTGCGATACAGTGGTTGAGGGACGGCCATAGCTGAAGACCCGTAAGCTGATGGGTTAGAAGCGGATGGACGGTCTGCCGTTGCAGTCGGGTACGTCAATCCGCAATCGCGCATACGTTTGGCGGGCTGAGGAGAGCGGGATAGGTTGGCAAAGGCGTAAAATCGAGTTGTAAGCGGTTTTGGGGCGTTGCTGCTGGCTTGCCGGTTCGCTATATTCAAAAGGGGCCTGGTTCTGCTGTCATTATTGGCGGTTCGCCCGAAGCCGAAGAATCATACGGGAGTGTTTCGATGTGGAAAACGCGCAGAGAAGATGAGAAGCCGTCAAGTTCTCTAAAACCGGAGCCGCCGGCAACCGTAGTTCCGGTTCCAGCGCCTTCGCCATACCCAGCCCGCACTATGGAGACGCCGAAAATGGATAACTTTCGTACCGATGTTGCCCACATCGGCAAATCTGTAATCATCAAGGGTGAACTGTCTGGTAGCGAAGACCTTTATCTCGATGGTGAAGTCGAGGGCAATATCGACCTGCACGATCACAACCTGGTGATCGGACCGAATGGCCGAGTTCGCGCCAATGTACAGGCCAAGGATGTGGTGATCCACGGCAAGGTGGATGGCAACGTCACGGGAGTCGACAAGGTGGAGCTGAAGAAGTCGGCGATGCTGAATGGCGACATCAATACGCTACGCATTGTGATTGAGGACGGAGCGTTCTTCAAGGGCGCGATCGATATCCGCAAGGCCGAGGGAAAAGTGGAGAGCGCGCGACCGTCGGCGCAGGCAATGGCCGCGAATACTTCCGGTGCTGCGGCTGCGAGTCCGTCGGTTCTGGCGGAAAAGAAGTAGAATGAGAGTTAAGGATCGGCGCACGCGAGGGTTTCTTCGTCGAGTGCGCCGGTGCTACATTTGCCAATTCCAGCCAGGTCTCCATTGAGTTTCTTTCGCAATCTATTCGGTGGCAGCGCGCCGCCAGTGTCGGCCGAGGGCGAGAATGCTCCCCGTATTCCGCGGCGTTCGACTGGATTCCATCAGTTCACCAAGGCGATTCTTCTCCCCGACGGACAGACGGTGCTCGACCTGGGCCCGACCTCAAGCGACAATCTTCAATTCATTACCGGCCTTGGTCACAAGGCCTACAACGAAGACGTGCTGATGGCAGCCAATGCCAGCCGGTTGACGATTCCAGGGCCGGAAAAAGACAGTACGATGGTGGATGTGACGCGCTTTCTGGCCGAGGATTTGCAGTACCCGGAAGAGTCGTTTGACGCGGTGCTGATGTGGGATGTGTGCGATTACCTGCCGGAGGCGCTGGTGAAGCCGGTTGTGGAGCGCATTTACCGGATTACGAAGCCGCGAGGGGCGTTGCTGGCGTTTTTTCATACGCGCGACGCTGGCCCGGAAGCGCCGTACTACCGGTATCACATCAAGAACCAGGAGACGCTGGAGCTGCAACAGGGGCCGCACTTCCAACTGCAGCGCGTCTTCCAGAACCGGCACGTGGAAAATCTCTTTCACGACTACACGTCAATTAAGTTCTTCCTGGGTAAGGAAAACATCCGCGAAGTGTTGCTGGTGCGCTAAGAAAAGCTAAACAAGCGCGAAGTCAACAGCTCGACATTAGCCAAAAGATGGCTAATATGGGCCACCCGCCGCAACGTAAAACTGCATAAAGCAGACTTAAACTTATGGTCGGAATAAGGGATGGACAATGAAGGTTATAAAAAAAGCGCGTGCCGCCATGGTTGCCAGCGTGGTCGTTTTCATGTTGTCGGGTGCGGCTTTTGCCGTTGATAAGAAGGCAGCCGTCGATGATGTGGTCACATTAGCTTGCGAATTTCCTGACGTGAATAAGCCCTTCGTAGGGCATATCCACGAGATGAAAAGTACATTTCGCATCTGCAGCACGTGTGACGCCCCCTACGAGGGAGTGAAATGGAAAATTTATAAGTCAATGTTGTACTACGCCATTTCGAAGGATAGATCGATGTCCACCGAGATCCAGCAATCGGATGGCAAGGCGGTACTTAAGTTGTACAACGACCAAGGCAAGCTAGCTGTAGAATCCCACGGCCTGTGCAACAAAGTGCATTAGACACGATGATCTGCGCGTAGGCCCATATGGCCGTTCGTGTCAGAGCCGCGCTAGGCGGTTTCGAGTTCCTCTTCCAACAATTGTTTGTCGTGCAGATTGGTGTAGTAGCCGTTGAGCGCGAGAAGTTCGTCGTGGGTTCCGTATTCCACGATCTGGCCGTGGTGCAGGACGGCGATGCGGTCGGCGTTGCGCACGGTGGAGACGCGGTGCGAGATGAAGATGGTGGTGCGTCCCTTCATCACTTCGCGCAGGCGGTTGAGGATTTCATCTTCGGTGTGGGTATCGACGCTGGCCAGGGCATCGTCGAGGATGAGGATGCGCGGCTCGCGAATGACGGCGCGGGCAATGGCGGTGCGCTGCTTCTGACCTCCGGAGAGAGTGAGGCCGCGTTCTCCGACCATGGTTTCGTACTTCTCAGGAAAGCCCTCTACATCCTCGGCAATGCGGGAAATGTCGGCCGCTCGCTGCACCTGTTCGGCGGTTGCATCCTCGACGCCGAAAGCGATGTTCTCGCGGATGGTGGCGCTGAAGAGGAAGGTTTCCTGCGGGACGAATCCGATCTGGCGGCGCAGGGTTTCCAGCGAATACTCGCGGATGGGACGTCCGTCGATCAGGACTGAGCCGGGTGCGGCGTCATTGATGCGGGGGATGAGCGAGACCAGGGTGGACTTGCCGGAGCCGGTGGGGCCAACGATGGCAAGGCTGGTGCCTGCGGGGATTTTGAGATTCACATGGTGCAGCACGGTGGCGCCGGCTTCCACCGTTGAGGAAAGCGCCACGTCGCGGGCGTCAGAGTGAGAATCATGGGATTGAAAGTCATAGGCGAAGGAGAGATTGCGGAACTCGATTTCGCCGTGGATTTCGGCGTCAGCGGGGACGGCGACGAGGGCGGGATCGTCGGTAATGGTGGGCTTCTGGCGAAGGATTTCGTCGATGCGGCCCATGGATGCAGTACCGCGCTGAAAGATGTTGATGACCCAACCGAGAGCGATGACAGGCCAGGTGAGCAGGAGCATGTACATGTTGAAGGCCGTGAACTGGCCCACGGAGATGCGGTGAGCGAGCACCTCCTGCCCGCCGACCCAGAGCACGATGACCAGGGCAAAGCCCAGCATCAATTCGAGGGTAGGCCAGAGCATTCCCATGAGACGCGCGAGCGGCATGGCGCGGTCGATGTAGGCGATGTTCTCGGTTTCAAAGAGGGCGATTTCAGCCTCTTCCTGGGCGTAGGCGCGGATGAGGCGCGCGCCGGAGAAGTTCTCCTGGGCGCGGGCGCTGATGTCGCTGAACTTGGCCTGGATGCGTTCGAAACGCTCGTGGATGCGGGCACCGAAATACTGCACGAGGATGCTGGCGACGGGTAGCGGGAGAAAAGCAAAGAAAGTGAGTTTGGGACTGATGCGCGTCATGAAGACGAGCGCGCCGGTGGTGAAGACCAGAGTGTTGGCCGAGTACATGATGGCGGGGCCGAGCAACATTCGGACGGAGTTGAGATCGTTTGTGGCGCGGGCCATGATGTCGCCGGTGCGGGTGCGCTGGTAGAAGCCAGAGTCGAGGGCTTCGAGATGACGGAAAAGATCGTTGCGCAGGTCGAACTCGATCTCGCGCGAGATGCCGATGACGATCCAACGGGTGAGGAATTGAAAGATTCCTTTGCCGGCGGCGACGGCTACCAGGAGCCAGCACCAGGTGAGCAACTTGCTGTGAGTGACGCCGCGATTCAGGTCGTCGATGATGCGCCTAACGATGAGCGGGCTGAGGATGTAGATTCCGTTGGTGCAGAAGACAGCCAGGGTTCCGGCTAGGAAACCTTTCCAATACCGTTTCATGTAGGGGAACAGGGGCCGGAGCTTGGAAAATTGCAAGGCAGTCACCTAGTAAAAATGCGATCGCGATATAGATGCGATTGTAGCAGCGGTGGTCGCAGGGGCGTCGGTTTCCCATTGCCACTGTTGCAAAATGTTATTACGATTGTGGTAACGAAGGAAGGCGATGCTATGGTCGAACTAAAAGTACGCAAGGTTGGAAATTCGCTGGGGGTGGTCCTCCCGAAGGAAGTGATTCATCGCCTCCAGGCCGGCGACGGCAAGCCGCTATTCCTGATCGAGGCTCCCGAGGGCTATCGGCTGACTTCTTACGATCCCGAATTCGAGAAGAAGATGTTGAAGGCCGAGGATATCATCGGCCGCTACCGGAACACGCTGCGCGTGCTCGCAAAGTGAAGGAACCGGTCTGGATTGATGAGCGTGACGCGCTCGCGCTCCATGATCGCCTACTCGCGCCGCATGGCGGCGCAGAGGGAGTTCGCGACGACGGTCTGCTGAAATCCGCGCTCGCCCGTCCGCAGCAGTACCGTGCCTATGGCGGCTCTCCCGACGTGGTCGAACTGGCCGCGATCTATACGGCGGGCATCTTGCGCAATCATCCCTTCGTCGATGGCAACAAGCGAACGGGGTTTGTGGTTGGCATCCTGTTTCTGGAATTGAACGGCTACCGCCTTAATGCCAGTGAGGAGGATGCGGCGCAGGCGGTAATTGCGCTGGCGGCCGGAAAGCTCGATGAAGCTGGATACGGAGGGTTTCTTCGGGCTAATGCAGTGCGGGCGAAGAAATAAGTAGTGGCGAGTGAATCCTGCACGCTCGTGCACACGGCATTGCGCTCATTGTTGGATACTTGGCGATATACCGACAGATAAAAAAGAGAAAGCAAACGCGAACGCACGGTCAAGATCGGGGACTTAGGTTGGGACTTTGAGCAGGAGGTATCCGCCGAGCAGGCCGAAGATGAGGTCGGGGGCCCAGGCAGCCATGGCGGCGGGGAGTTGGCTGGCATTGCCCATGGCTTCGAAGAGCCCGGCGGCGACAAAGTAGACGATGGCTACGCTGAGGGCGACGGCGATGCCGGTGAGAGCACCCTGGCGTCCGGCGGAGAGCGAAAAGGGGACGGCGAGGATGGCCATGACGAGGGTGATGAGGGGATAAGCAAACTTCTTTTGCAATTGCACGCGGAGGCGGACGACATCGAAGCCGCTCTGCTGAAGATCGGCGATGTAGGCGCGCAATTCCTGGGCGTTCATCTCTGAGCTCTGATGCACTTCCTTTTTGAAATAACCGGGCGGCTCGATCAGGGTTGGGAAGGTTTCGGCGTCGAATTGATGGAAGCCCTGGATGGCCGAGCCATGGAAGGTGCGCACCCACCCTTGCTCGAAGATCCATTTTCTCAACTGATCAGACCAGTGGGCCCGCGAGGCATGGACACGGCCGGTGAGTTCGAAGGTTGCAGGATCGAACTGGAAGGCGGTGATGTTGGCAAAAGTGTTCTGGTCGGGGTCAAAAAACTCGTAATAGTAGATGGTGTTGTGCTCGCCGAAGATCCATCGGCGGTCAGGCCGGAGGTAGGTTTGGGCGGGCTTGCCCTTGATCTCGTTGCGGATGGTCTCCTGACGCTGATTGGCGGCGGGGATATAGAACTGGTCAAAGAAAAACAGGCCGGTGCTGATGGCGGCGGAGATGACGAAGACGGGAAAGATGACGCGGTAGATGCTGGTCCCGGTGGCCTTCATCGCGGTGATCTCGTTGGTCTTCTGCAGCAGTCCGAGGGTGGTGAGAACGGCCAGCAGGACGCTGAGCGGCGTCATGATGTAGATCATGGAGGGCGTGACGTTGAGCAGATACTGGCCCACCATGAGCATCGGAATGTGGTTGCGCACGATGTCGCCGAGCAGTTCAAAAAAAGTGAAGACCAGGGTGAGCAGGATGAACGAGAGCAGGATCATGCCGAGATACATGGCAAAGTCGCGCAGGATCAGTTCATCGAGGAGCAGAGGGTAACGCACGCCGAAGCGTCGGGAGGTGGACGCCGAGTGCCGCTGTGCGCGGCTGGCGAAGAGCGGGCGTCGCGGGTGGACACAATCGTTTGCGGGAATGCGGTCGGGGACCGCGTCGCCGTTTGCATCTGCACTTGCGTCGTCACTGGCATCCCTGACAACTGCATCACGAATTGCGCTGCAGATTGCGTCCCACACGCCGCGCAGCGAGCCGAGGTCGATCATGGTGCGCTCGACGCGATGCAGCAGTACGAGTCCGGCGAGCAGGAAGAAGAAATTGGCGGCCCAGACGCCGACGCCGGGCGGAATTCTGCCGCTGCGTCCGAGGGAGATTCCGGTCAGTGAGACGAAATAGTAGAGGAACACCAGGACGATGGTGAGCACAAAGCCCATGCTCTTGCCGCCTTTTTTCGACGAGAGGCCGAGCGGGATTCCTACGAGAGCGAGAACCAGACATGAGGTGGGCAAGGCAAGGCGACGGTGGAACTCGACCAAATACCAGCGGGCGCGTGCGGCAGGGGTGTCCTGCGGGTTGCGCGGCTTGAAGGACTCTGTTTCGGGATGCCGGCCGCGGTACCAGAGCTCGGAGGTGCTCATTTCGTTGACCGGCACGAGGTCCTGCTTGGCTTCGTCAGGCGAAGGGAGGGCGATAGGCAGGTCGGTTTGGGTGAAGGTGGAGATCTCGTACTGATCGGGGTTCTGGGGCTGCAACTCCTGCTGCGAGCCGTGGTTGAGGTGCATGTGGATGGAGTTGGGATCGTCGGACATGACGAGGCCACTTTGCGCCAGGGTAATTTTGGGTGCGGACGGGTCGCTGATATCGGCCAGAAAGATGCCGCGCCACTGGGAGGCATTGGAGCCGGAACGCACGTCTTCGACGTAGAGCACCATGTTCTTGAAGTCTTCGTAAAAGACCCGCGGCTGAATCTCAAAGGAAGCCTGGGAGCTCCTGAGCTTGTTCTCCAGACGGGTGAGGGCCGCCGAGGACATGGGGGCAAACCAGATGCTATTGGCCAACGCCAGCAACCAGGTGGCGATGGCAAAGATGGCGATGATTCGGACGAACATCCAGGCGCCTACGCCGCTGGCGCGCATGGCGGTGACTTCGCTGTCGGCTGCCAAGCGGCTGAGGCCGATGAGAATTCCGACGAGCAGGCCCATGGGGATGGTGATGGTGCAGGCGACGGGCAGAGTGAGCAGGAAAAGCTGGGCAACGCTGGGCAGGGGAGCGCTGTTGCGGACAACAATTTCGAGCAGGCGCCCGAGGTCGCGCATGAAAATGACGAAGGTAAACAGGGCCACGCCGATGGCGGCGTGCTGCACAACTTCGTTAAGAATGTAGCGCGAAAAAATCTTCACGGCGTGACCGGCGACACCTTGTGGATGACTGAATTCTGAGTCTAGCATGACCGCGGTGGCCTGGGGTGCTATCCTATGCGGGTTGCTCTAAGGGGTCTGACGGATTCGTCTTCTCGATGGCGCAAGGCAAGTTGCGACTTCTTCTTCTCTGGCATATGCACCAGCCTTTCTACAAGGACTTGGTCAGCGGTGAATACCGCCTGCCCTGGGTGCGCCTACACGCTCTGAAGGACTACTACGGCATGGTGAAAGTGCTGGAGGAGTTTCCGGAGGTTCACCAGAATTTCAACATTGTGCCTTCGCTGGTGGCGCAGATTGAAGATTACGATTCCGGAATTTTCAAAGACCCATTCTGGGATGTTGCGGCCAAGCCGGCCTCCGAACTGACCGTGGATGAACGGCACTTTGCGCTGACTTATCTGTTTCAGGCGCATGGGGAGCGAATGATCGGGCGCTATCCGCGCTATCGCCGTTTGTGGGAGCAGGTGCGGGCGGCGGGTCCGGACCCGGCTAACGCGGCCATCACCTTTTCTGACCGCGATTATCGTGACTTGCAGGTGCTCTCGCAGATTGCGTGGTTCGACGAATTTCATCTGGCCGATCCGGCAGTGCGGGAGTTGATCGAAAAGGGACAGGGCTATAGCGAGGAAGATCAGCGCTTTGTGATGAGCAAGCAGCACGAGATTTTGAAGGGCGTGCTGCCGGCGTATCGCGATGCGGCTTCGCGGGGTTCGGTCGAGTTGTCGGCGAGTCCGTACTATCACCCGATACTTCCGCTGCTTTGCGACACCGATGTGGGCCGCGAATCGGTGCCTGGACTGCCGCTGCCGTCGGAGCGCTTCCGGCGTCCCGAGGACGCGGAGGAGCAGATTCGCCGCGCGCTGGATTTGCACGAGCGCACCTTCGGGGTGCGTCCGGTGGGGATGTGGCCGAGCGAAGGGTCGGTTTCCGACGAGGCAGTGGGCATTGCCGCAGGGTTGGGGGTACAGTGGCTGGCGACGGACGAGGGCGTGCTGGGACGCAGCCTTGGCCACGAGATGAGCCGCGACGGCGACGGTTTCCTGGACCGGAGCAGTTCCGAAAAGCTCTACAACATTTACCGGTGGGATCGCGAAGGGCAGACGATGAACATGGTCTTCCGCGATCACCGGATCAGCGACCTGCTGGGGTTTGTCTATGCGGGGATGGGCGCATCCGAGGCCTCGGGACATCTGCTGAGCAACGTGAAACGCGCCGCCGCGCCGGTTCTGGAATCAGGGCGGGATGCGGTGCTGTCGATTATCCTGGACGGCGAGAACGCGTGGGAGAGCTACGAAGGCAATGGGCGCGAGTTCCTGCGGCGGTTCTACGACGGCTTGCAGAAGGACCCGCAGATTGAACCCATCACGATCTCGGAGGCGATTGCGCGGCAGAAGCCGGAGAGCTTCGGCAAATTGCGCGGGCTGGTTCCCGGTTCGTGGATCAACGCCAACTTCAATGTGTGGATCGGCGCGCCGGAAGACAATAAGGCATGGGACTACCTGAGCCAGGCCCGCGATTTTTATGACGACAATGCGAGCCGCGTCCGTGAGGACCAGCGCGATTTGGCCTACGAAGAGTTGCTGATTGCCGAAGGCAGCGACTGGAACTGGTGGTACGGTCCGGAACATCACTCGGCCAACGATCGCGACTTCGACGAGTTGTACCGCAAGCATCTTTCGAACGTGTACACCACGCTGGGCGGAGTTCCACCCGATCATCTGACGCGGCCGATTTCAGGGGTTCCGGTGCGCTCGATTTTCGCACCGCAGACGGCATACGTGCGGCCTTGCATCGACGGACAGGTGAGCAGCTACTTCGACTGGATGGGGGCAGCCATGCTCTCCAGCGACCGGCGGGGCGGCAGCATGCACGGCAAGTTATTTGTGCTGGAGTCGATTTATGCCGGCATCGATGAAACGAACTTGTATGTGCGTCTGGATTTTGCCGCGAATCTGCCAGCGGGCGAGACCATGGCGACGCTACACCTTGGGCTCCGTGACGGCGAACAGACGATTGGGAATTTCCGCCTGGATGCAGAACTCACGCAGGAACGGATCACCGGCTGGAAACTGCACAGTGACAGGAAGGCTACGCTTGCCTCCGGGAGCGAAGCCAATGGGGTAGAAATCGCCTTTGGAAAAATCCTGGCGATGAAGCTGCCGATGGCGCTTCTGGGCGCAGTCGAGGGGCACACATTTAATCTGCGCTTCGTTCTTTACCGGGATCGTCTGCCGATTGACGCGCTGCCGCAGGAAGGCTCGCTCGAGATTCAGGTTGCGCCGGAAGATGTGCTGGTCGAGATCGCCTACGAGTCGCAGTAGTTCACGCAAATCCTTTGAACATCAAGAGCAACGGCAACTACGAAAGTCCGTAAAGGTGGAGGCTCTTGCTTCCCACCTTAGCCGCGCAAGGGCGGCGCGTCGAAGCGCGGGGCACCCGGCTTACGAGCTATGACGACGCGCGTTGGGGGGAACATCGGGTTCGAAAGGCCATTGGCGTTTACGCAGCGAGAGCAGCAGGAACGCGACCAATCCAAGAGCTGCGAAGAGCAGGCCACGGCCCACCAGGGGAAGTTTATCCCGCAGCACCAGCGCGAAGCCCGCCAGGGTGATGAGCACCGGCAGGGGATACAGCCACATGCGAAAAGGGCGGGGCTGGGCGGGATTGGTGATTCGCCAGACTACGGCTCCCACGGCCTGCAAGAGGAAGAGCAGGAGGATGCGAATCACCACGAGCGCAGAGACTAAGTCACGAAGCTGGAAGACACAGAAAAGGCAGGCGAAGCCGCCGAGCAGCAAGACGCTGGCGGTGGGAAAACGATCGCGGGGATGCACGCGCTGAAAGATGGCGAAGAAATTTCCGTCGCGCGCGGCTGCGAAGGGAATTCGCGAGTAGCCCGCCAGGAGAGAGAAGACCGAAGCGAAGGCGGTCCAGATTACGAGCAGAGCAACCAGGGTGCCCGCCCAGCGTCCGTAGACGAGTTCGGCGGCCCTGGCGACTACGAAGTTTTGCGCGGTGCTGCCGGCCATGGCGGCGATGTCGCGCGCTGGCATTACACCCAGTACGCTGACGTTCATGGCGATGTAGAGGCATGCGACGGCGGCAATCGAGAGGAGCATGGAGCGGGGAATCGTCTTGTGCGGTTCTACAACTTCTTCGCCGAGGAAGCAGATGTTGTAGTAGCCCCAGTAATCGTAGAGGGCGATGAGCAGCGCGGCGGAAAAGGCTGCGCTGAAGCCTGACGCGGGCAGGGCAGCCCAGCCGGAGGGAAAGGCAACGGCACGTTGGAAGTGCGAGAGACCCAGGTAGATGACGAATCCGAGGGTTGCGAGCACGCCCACCCAGAGATATTTCGAGATGCGGCCCACGCCGCCGATACGGCGGTAGACGAGAAATGTGGCAAAGGCCGCGGCGAGCATTGCGAGAAGAGTTGCGCCAGAGATCTCTACGGTGAGCTTCACGGTTCCCAGCAGAGGGAAGGCGAAGGTCGAACGCCAGAAGACTTTAGCCAATGCGGGCGCGACGTAGGCGGCGTAGCCAGCTAGTCCGATGCATCCGGTGGCCATGGAGACGGGCGCGCTGAAGACGAGTTGAAAGACGAAGAGAAACGAGAGCAAGCGGCCCATCTTGCGCGGGCCGTAAATCTGCTTCAAGTACTCGTAGGAACCTCCGGCGCGGGGCATGGCCGCACCAAGTTCGGCCCAGATCAATCCGTCGGAGAGCGCGATTACGGCGCCCGCGACCCAGCCGTAGATGGCCTGCGGGCCGTGCATGGCTGCGACCATCAGGGGCAGGGTGGTGAACGGGCCGACGCCGATCATGTCCACCATGTTTAGCGCGGTGGCCGGCAGCAGGGTCAGTCCGCGAACCAGTGCGGGGCTGCCGTTGGACGCCGATTGTTGTGGGCTCGTCTGCATCGCCACTCGAATATATAGTGCAGCCCCATTTCTTGGCTTGGACTCGTCCCACATTCGCCAACAGCGGCTTCGCTGGCGGGTACGCACCAAGGGACGGCGCTCCGGTCGCGGGCGCCAGGCGGCAAGCCGGAGATGATGCTCTTTCTTCGCGGGCGGGGTTGCATCTACACTGGGACTCGCGTCGGTGTGACGTTATGTCTGACAGCTTCGGAGCGCGCCATGAAGAGTTTGTTTGCGAGCGTTGTGCGGAGTACCGTTTGTTTTCTAGTGGTGAGCGGCTGGGCGATGGCTCAGAGTGGGGCCGCAAGTGGCACGTTACCCGCAACCCAGACCGCAACCCAGACCGCCATGGCACCGGTGCGGGCGCTGATCGTGGTTGCGCATCCGGATGATGAGTCCTGCTTTGCCGCGACGGTTTACGAGATCACGCACAATCTGGGTGGGACGGTGGATCAGTTGGTGATCACCAATGGTGAGGGAGGGTATCGCTACTCGCTGCTGGCGGAAAGTTTCTATGGCGTGGCGCTCACCGACGAAGCGATTGGGCGCGCCGCGCTGCCGGAGATTCGTAAGCGCGAGTCGCTGGAGGCGGGACACATATTAGGCATCGCCAATCACTTCTTCCTCGATCAGTTGGACCGGCGATATACGCAGGACATCGACGAGGTGCTGGGCGAACACTGGAGCCGGGGGGTGGTTCTGCCCGAGGTGGAGCGGCGCATTGCGGCAGGGAATTATGATTTTGTATTCACGCTGTTTCCGTCGGCGGAGACTCATGGTGGACACAAGGCGGCGACGATGACGGCGCTGAATGCGGTGCAAAAGAGCACCGGGAGTAAGCCGGTTGTGCTGGGCTGCCAGGATAGCCGGAGCGGGGAGTCGGCTCAGCCATCCTGGAAGGGCTTTAAGAGCGTGCAGCATCCGTTTAGCGCGCTGCCGCAGGTTTATGTGACCGATCGCACGGTGAAGTTTGGCTTTCACGATGCGTTGGACTACCAGATCATCGTGAACTGGGTGATTGCCGCGCATAAATCGCAGGGAGCGTTCCAGGCCGAGGTGAACCGTGCGGATCGAGAGGAGTTCGTAGTTCTGGAGAGCGGGGCGGCAGATGAGGCGGCGCGTACGGATTCGCTGTTTCATTCGCTGGCGGAGCAAGCGGGGCATCCGAAGGGACTGGGCAAGCCCTGACGAGAGTGAAGCGGCGTGCTGATGGGCAACGACAACAGGCTTTATCACTTCTTAGCGCCGGTCGCCCTCGCCGGGAGCTAGGAAGAGGTTTTCTTCGAGGCCGTGCTGGCGGGTGTAGAGGTCGAAGTAGCGGCCCTCGCGGGCGAGTAATTCGGGGTGGGTGCCGCGCTCGACGATGCGGCCAGCCTCGACGACTAGGATCTGGCTGGCGCGGCGGATGGTGGAGAGCCGATGGGCGATGACGAAGGTGGTGCGGCCGCGCATGAGGTAGGCGAGACCGCTCTGGATGATAGCTTCGGATTCGGAGTCGAGGCTGGAGGTCGCCTCGTCGAGAATGAGGATGCGGGGATCGGCCAGGATGGCGCGCGCAATGGAAAGGCGCTGGCGCTGGCCGCCGCTGAGTTTTACTCCGCGCTCGCCGATGATGGTTTCATAGCCGTGCTCAAAGGTTTCGGCGAACTCATCGACGCGGGCGATGCGGCAGACTTCGAGGATTTGCTCGTGGGTGGCGCGAGGACGCGAGAAGGCGACATTTTCGGAGATGGTTCCGTCGAAGAGAAATGAGTCCTGCAAGACGACTCCAAGCTGGCTGCGATAGCTGTCGAGGCGCACGGTGGAGAGATCGGCTCCATCGACGAGGACGAGGCCGCTTTGAGGCGTGTGGAAGGCCGCCAGCAGAGAGATGATGGTCGATTTTCCCGAGCCTGATGAGCCTACCAAGGCGGTCAGGGTTCCGGGCATGGCCTGGAAGCTGACCTCGTGCAGCACCGGCTTATCCGGTTCATATCCGAATGAGACATTGCGGAACTCAACCTCGCCTTCGATCCTGCCAAGTTTCAGGGCGCGCTTGGGGTCCTCATCTTCGGGACGCTCGTTGAGCACTTCGCGGGTGCGTTCGAGGCCGGCCAGCGCCTCGGTAATCTGGGTTCCGATGGCAACTACCTGGAAGAGCGGGGCGGCGAGGTATCCGAGAAACATGATGTAGGTGAGATAACCGCCGAGGGTGAGCCTGCCCGCGAGGATCTGGCGCGAGCCCATGAACATGACGATGGCGCCGACCACGCCCATGAGCATGGCCGAGGAGAGCCCCAGCAGCGAGGTTGCGGTGAGAGTGCGGAAAACGTTTTGCAGAAGCCGTTCGATGCCGATGGCGAAGACCTGGTGCTCGCGCGCCTCGGCGTGATAGCCCTTTACGACGCGCACTCCGCCCAGCGATTCGGTGAGGCGTCCGGTGACCTCGGCGTTGATTTTGCCGCGCTCTCGGAAGATGGGGCGGATGGTTTGGAAGGCCTTGCGGAGGGCGACGCCAAAGACGAGCAGGAATCCGAAGGCGATGGCCGTCATGATAGGGCTAATGCGCACCAGCACGACGAAGGCAATGACGGCCGTCAGCAGGCCACCGACAAAGTCGATCAACCCGGTTCCGATCAGATTGCGAACGCCTTCGACGTCGGTCATGATGCGCGAAACCAGAGTGCCAACCTTGGTGGAGTCGTAGTACTGCAGCGAGAGCCGTCCGACGTGCTCCTGCACTTGGCTGCGCAACTCGGCGATGAGTCTTTGGGCGGCCTTGGAGAGCGTTTGGGTGAGGGCGAAGGAAGTGAGTCCCTGCACCAAGGTGGCGACCAGGACGGCTCCCACCAGCGGCACGAGCAGACGGGCCCGATGCTTCCCGATGACATCGTCCACGAGGAATTTTGTGGATGCCGGGAGCACGAGGGCGGTGACGCGGTTGATCACCATCAGGAAGAAACCGAGGGCCAGAAGACGACGGCGCGGGCGGATGAGAACCCAGACTTCGGGCAGAGCTTTGAAGACCGAGACTGGTGGACCGCTGTGGGGTTCGGATCTGCTTACAAAGTGCACCTACGTATTGTACTCACTGTGCCGGGCGGCAGAGCGGAGGGATTTGGGCGCGAAAAGAGGCCCGCCGTGAAGCGGGCCTCTGCTAGCTGATGAGCGATTGATTGGCTACCTGGCCGAAACCGTGGCCTCGGTGGGAGTTACCACCGAACCGGCTGCGGGAGCGTCGGTTGAGGGCGCCGCCTCGAGCGGTTTCGGGGTTTCCTTGGGCGTCTCGGTCTGAAGCGCCAGACGCGTCAGGTGGGGGTAGATCGGAGTCACTTCCAGCGGCATTTTTTCATGTGCCGACAGGAGCGCGACCGGCTTGGAGGTGCTGATTTGAATGCGGTTGTTCCAGGGGTCGACCTTGATGCGTCCGCCGAGTGGGAGCGCAGCGACTTGGGTTACCTTTTTAGGATCAAGCGCAGGTGCCGAGGTGGTCAACGCCTGCAAGCGCAGTTCGTTGGTTTCGGTCGTGATCAGCGAGTTGCCCATTTGTCCGGAGCGGATCAGGTGCGGCAGCGCTTCGCGACGGGCTGCTACCTGGCGAAGGAAGAGTCCAACGGAGTCCAACTTGTCGTGGTAGGGCGAATTCTGCAGCAGGGTCATAGCCTCTTTGTCGGCTTCTTTTTCCTCAAGCACGGAGCGGGTGAAATGCAGACGATTCAAGAGCTGCGCGTCAGAGACGAAGGAACGGTCCTTGAAAGCGAAGGTGGTGTCGCTGGGGTGGCCGAGGACAATGTGCGCCAGTTCGGTGGCAAGCACGGCCGCCAGAGAGGCTTCGTCGGGGAGTACGTCAAGCATGCCGCGGCTGACGAAAATCGTATTGCCGACGCTGAAGGTCTCGACGGGCGAGGTCAGCAGAACGCGGCAGCGAACCTCGGGCTGAATGTCGATGTTATTGGTGATTTCCAGATTGTTGACGACGGTGTTGAGCACCTTGTCGACTTCGCCGGCTTTGGCCAGCAGGCCGCCCTGTTCGAGGCGCTCGATGACGTTGTCTTCACCTTGCCGCTGCCAGGCGCGCTCGGCGGCGACGGGAGAAAGATCCTGAGCCTTGTCGCTGTTATCCTTCACGGTCGAGTCGTCGACCAGAACTTCGGTGAAGTCCTTTTCGGAATCGCGTTTGCTGACGTGGTAGCCCCAGATACGTGTTTCCGACTTGTAGCTTGCGTTGCGAACCTTGGAGCCGGCGGCGTGGTCTTCGCTGTAAATGTAGGCAGGCAGCCAGATGCCGGGCTGCATGTTGATGCGCCAAGTGTCAAAATGCAGATACTCCCCATGCTTGGCGGGAGCGAAGGTACCGTTGAAGCGGACGATATTGAAATCGCGATCCTCGACCCAGATTCTGCCTTCAAAGCGACCTTCTCCGGACTTTGCTTTCGGGGCCACATCGATCACGATGCAGCGCAGATCGCCGAGGAATTCGCGGCCTTGGTAGTCGTATGTGTAATGGGCGCGATCCAAGCCGCGCAGATCCATCACCATCATCCAGGAGAAGCCTTGAGCGGCAAAGCCGCCTTTGGGGCCCTTGCCTACGCTCTGCATGAGGTGGCCCAGGAATCCGGGCTCAGGATGAAATGAGACGTCTTCGAGCGATCTTTTGAATGCGACGCGGGTCAGGTAATACTGATCGCCATAGGGGACCGAGCCGAGTTCTTTGTCCGGACGCATGTTCTGCAGGTAGGTTTCCACCAGCGGCGAATAGGTGCGCAAGGCCTTGATGTTTTCGCCTTCGCGGACGAGCACGCGATCCACCACGCGGTCGAAGGCGGTACCGGCGGGGCTGGTTCCGGCAGGTTGATTTGCCGCAAAGGCAAAAGTTGTAGCCACGAGCATGATTCCTAGCAGCAGGCGCTTTACTTGACGTTCCATCTGGATTCCTCGGTTAAATTCGCGTTACGAAATCTGGAAAACAATACGTAGTGTTGCGTTTGAATCAACTGGGTGACCGTTGTGCATCGCCGGAGTGAATTTGACTCCTTGCGCCGCCCGCTGCGCAGCTTCATCCAGGCCGTGGCCGAGGCCGCGTACCACGTTGAGGATTCGAATCTGTCCGGTGGCCGTGAATACGACGTTCAACAAAACTTCGCCCTCCACCCTAGCCTGACGAGCTTCGGCGGTATACACGGGGGTTGGCTTACTTTGAATCGAAACTGGGACCGATACGTCGCTGACGAGCTTTGCGTGATGTTCAGCAGAGGCGACTTGGGCGACGAAGCCGGTGGACTGAATATGGGCCTGACCGGGAGTTCCAGGACGGCCCTGCACGGCAACGCCATTTCCGAAACCCGCGCTGGCAATGGTTCCGCGCGCACCTGAGGCGCCGCCGGTTCCGTTACCATTGCCGGCGCCAGGGGGAAGGTCGAACGATCCGACGGCTGCGATATTGGTTCTGCCGCTGCCATGGGCATTGACCGGAACTCCGTTGGGATCACCGAAGCCGCCGGTCTGCACCTTGTTGGGAGCGACGTTTCCCAGAGTTGGGGTGGCCGAACTTCCGGTGAAAGTATTGGTGGCAACAATTTTGGCGGTGGTCTTAACCGGCGTGGCCGTGCTTCCACTGAACGTGTTGGTGGCAACAATCTTGGCGGGGGTCTTGGGCTCATTCAAGAGCTTGGGATCAAATTTTGTGGCAACGGTGAGTTGAGGCTGCGCAACCTCTTCGACGGGGACGGGCTTGCGCAAGCGCTGCGGTTGCCGAGGTTCGATGACGACTGGAGGCGCGATAATTCTGGGTGGTGCGCTTAGGGCGATTTGCGCCGGCTGAGGCTTGACGGGTTGGCGCACGGGTTTGGCTTGCGCAACTTTTGCAGGTGCGGTTTCCAGATCCGGGGCCACCAAGTCAATCCGTCGGACTGGAGCTGGATCGAGTTTGGGCGCAAGCACCGAGTAGACCAACAGTGCGATCATCGCGACGATCTGCACGGCGTAGCTTGCGGCGAAATATCCCCAGCGCTTCTTATCGTCCTCGGATTTCCGGAGATCCAAGAACAGAGGCCTAGAGGGTGCGACTCGCCGATCTGCAACGTAAGTGCTCATGCCATTCCCCGTTATGATCTTTGCCAGTGCCGTGTTAGCTCAGCGCGTCGGTGCCGATGAAAAGCTCACTACGTATTAAGGTGACGCTTAACTTCGACAAACTAGGGATTACCCTAACCCTTCCGTTCACGGCCGAAAGCAGTCCATTCTATTTTATTGTATTTCAGGGCTTTTTCTCCACGAAAGAGGCGAAGCTCTTAGTACAGTTCTGATTTCTCACTTAGTACCAATTCGAGCGGAGTCCTAGAGCCCAACCATCAGAAAACGGTAGAAATTAGAAAACAGCTCTAGTATGGGAGCATCATCGCGTTTGCGCCGATCAGGGTCAAGTTACCGGAGTTGTACTGCTGTCGCGGCAAGCGGTTACTCGCCGATTACTTTGATGAGCACTCTCTTGTTGCGGCGGCCATCAAACTCGGCATAAAAGACTCTCTGCCAGGGGCCCAGGTCGAGGCGTCCGGCAGTGACCGGGACGATGACCTGGTGGTGCACCAGCATGGATTTCAAGTGCGCGTCGCCGTTGGTTTCGCCGGTTTGGTGGTGTTTGTAGGCGGGATTTCTGGGAGCTAATTTCTCCAGCCAGGTTTCGATGTCCTCGATCAAGCCAGCCTCATTGTCGTTGACGTAGACGCCGGCGGTGATGTGCATGGCCGAGACCAGAGCGAGGCCCTCCTGGATGCCGCTCTGGCGCACGACCTTTTCGACCTGCGGAGTGATGTGCACGTATTCATGCTCATGGCGGGTGTTGAAGGTCAGATATTCGGTGTGTGATTTCATGCCCAAAAGTGTAAGTCAGAATGGGGAATCGAGTTTTTGGGTTGCATCTAAAACGTCCATGTCTGCGCATCCGCCGAAGCGTTCTGATCTGGTGATCCTTTCTCTTGCGCTGCTCGCGGCAGTCTCTGTGGCTTTGCACTCCTCTGCCCAGTACGGACGTGGCGCAGCGCAGAACTCGTCCGTGTTTTCCGACTACCGGTCGCAGTTGGCGGGACGAGCGCACCGCATTGCCCTGCAGGATCTGCCGCGACCTTATGCGACGCCTTCCGCCGATTTGAGCTCGACGGTGATCGAGCGCCCGGCGAAGGCTTGGCCTGTGGCTCCGCCGGGATTCTCAGTGCAGCTTTACGCTGGCGGGCTGCATAATCCGCGGCTGCTACGGGCGGCTCCCAATGGCGATGTGTTTTTGGCCGAGAGTAGCGCGGGCGACATTAAAGTGTTGCGCGGGATCGACGCCAAGGGCGAGGTGCAGCAAGTGGAGAAATTCGCCAGCGGACTGGACAAACCGTTCGGCATCGCCTTCTATCCACCCGGTGCTGAGCCGCAGTGGGTTTACGTGGCCAATACCGGCTCGGTGGTGCGCTTCCCGTATCGCAACGGAGACGTGAGGGCACGTGGGGCGGCGCAGAAGATTTGTGACCTTCCGGGCGGCGGACTACTGCGCGGCGGAGGCCACTGGACGCGCGACATTGCCTTCTCGCTGGACGGTAAAAGCATGTATGTCTCGGTGGGCTCGCACTCGAATGACGACGATTCCGATGCTCATCCGGCAGAGAAGGATCGCGCCGATATTCTCGTGTTCAATCCCGATGGAAGCGGGCAGAAGATCTTCGCTTCCGGGATTCGGAATGCGGTGGGAATCGCCATTCATCCCGGTAGCGGAGAGCTGTGGGCCTCGGTAAATGAGCGCGACGGGCTCGGCGACAATTTGGTTCCCGACTACGTTACGCACGTTGAGCGCGATGGCTTTTACGGGTGGCCTTGGTGGTATATGGGTGGTGTGCAGGACCCGCGCCAAAAGGGCAAGCATCCCGAACTGAAAGGACGCGTGCTTACGCCGGACGTTCTGATTCAGCCGCATAACGCCTCACTTGAGATGCTGTTTTATTCCGGCGGGCAATTTCCGCAAAATTATCGCGGAGACATCTTCGCCGCCGAGCATGGGTCGTGGAACCGTTCGACTCGCACGGGATATGAGGTGATTCGCGTTCCGCTGCATGGGGGCACGCGCGCGGAAAATAGTTATGAGGACTTTCTTACTGGATTTGTGACTGCCGAGGGTGAGGTTTGGGGGCGTCCGGTTGGGGTTGCCGTGGCCGCCGATGGGAGTTTGCTGGTGAGCGACGACGGAGGCGACGTGGTGTGGCGGGTGAGCAGCGATGGTGGCGAAAAGAAATGAGCGGGGCGAAAGCAGACGGTGGTGAGCGTTCCGCCGTCTGCTTCTGAAATTCTGAAAGCGGCTACTGCTGCTCCATCTCGGAGATCCACTCGCGCGGCTTGAGGATTTCTCGGGGCTTGGGGCCGTCGGCCGGACCTACGATGCCATCGCGCTCCATGAGGTCGATGAGATGTGCGGCGCGTCCGTAGCCGACGCGAAGGCGGCGTTGGATGAGGGAAGTAGAGGCTTTGCCGAACTCGAAGACGAGGCGCACGGCATCATCGAAGAGGGGATCGCTGTCGCCGCCGTCGGCTTCTGGCGCGCCGTCTTCGTTCACGCTGTTGCCTTCATCCTTTGGGGCGGCCAGAAAGCCGTGCTCGTACTGGGCGGTGGCCTGCGCCTTCCAAAACTCCACGGTGGAGGCGATTTCTTTTTCGGTGACGAAGGGGGCGTGCACGCGCAGCACACGCGAGGAGCCGCTGGGAAGGTAAAGCATGTCGCCACGGCCCAGCAGACACTCGGCTCCGTTGGCATCAAGAATGGTGCGGGAATCAATTTTGGTGGCGACGCGAAACGACATGCGGGCGGGAAAGTTGGCCTTGATGAGTCCGGTGATGACGTCGACGGAGGGGCGCTGGGTGGCCAGCACGAGGTGGATGCCGATGGCACGCGCCATCTGCGCCAGGCGGGTGATGGATTCTTCGACGTTGGCGCCGTCCACGATCATCAGGTCGGCAAGTTCGTCGACGATGATGACAATGTAGGGCAGCGGCTTTTCTTCCGTGCCGTCTTCGAAGAGGGACGGGGTGTAGCCATCTTCAAAAAGCTTGTTGTACTGGTCGATATTGCGGACACCCTTTTGCGCCAGCAACTTCAGGCGATGTTCCATCTCACGCACGGCGTTGCGCAGAGCGTTGCTGGCAAGTTTGGGCTCGCTGATGATGGGGGTGTAGAGGTGCGGCACGCCGTCGTAGTTGGTCAACTCGACGCGCTTGGGATCGACCAGGATGAGGCGCACCTGGTCGGGGGTGCTCTTGTAGAGCAGCGACATGATGAAGGCGTTGATGGCCACAGACTTGCCGCTGCCGGTGGAACCGGCGATGAGCAGGTGCGGCATGGAGTTCATCTCGGTGGTCATGAGACGGCCGTTGATGTCTTTGCCGAGGGCGATGGTGATCTTTGACTTGGAAGCTGAGAACTCCGGGCTCTCGACTACTTCGCGCAGCCAGATGGTTTCGCGCTTTTCGTTCGGCACCTGGATGCCGACGGTGGATTTTCCCGCGACGCGCTCGATCAGAATGCTCTCGGCGCGCATGGCGAGGCAGAGGTCGTCCTGGAGGCCGACGATGCGGCTGTACTTGATTCCCGCCTCGGGTTTGAATTCGAAGGTTGTGACGACCGGGCCGGGATTGATCTGCACTACGGTGCCTAGGACGCCGAACTCTCCGCACTTCTGGGTAAGGGTGAGCGCCAACTCCTTGAGTTCCTGCTCGTCGTAGGCTTGGCGGGCCTCAGGGCGGTGCAGGAGGGTGCTGGAGGGGAGTTTCCAGGAGCCCTGCTGCTTGGGCAGGGAGGTGCGCACGTCGGTGCGCGCGACATCGGCACGGACGCCGATGGCAATCGATTCTTGCGCCCCGGCAATGGGCTGAAGCGGGGCTTCGTAAGCTGGTGCGGCGTCGGCCTGCATTCGCTCGATTCCCGACAGCGCACGATCTTCACCGCGCATTGGCGGACGGTAGGTGGACTGCCCCGCTGGCTGATTTGGTCCGGCGGTTTGGAGCAGGGCTTCGATGACTTCGGCGTCGGCTTCTGGCTGTGCCGGTTGTGCGACAGCAGTGGCTGCCGCGGCGGCGGAGCGAACGCCGGCAAGGCTAGTCTGTTTTGCCTCGGCCGCGGCCTGCCGCTCGCGCAAGCGTTGTTTGTTCGCCAACAGCTTCAACTCACGAGCCTTCGCGCGGCGCCCACGCCAATCCTGGAAGCGATCACGCAGAGCGTAGACGAATGTGAAGCGGGTTTGCATCCAGAGCCGGACGTTGCCCAGGGAAAACGCCGTTGCCATGTACAGGGCGGTCGCGATGGCGGTGAGGGTAACGATGCAGGCTCCGGGATAGTTGAGGTAGTGCACCATCAGATCGCCAAGCAGCCTTCCCAGCAAGCCTTCGACTGGAATGGCGTGGAGCCAGCGCATGGGAAAGGGAAGGATCGCAAGCATGGCGCTGGCAAAGGCCAGGAGAGCGAGCGAGGCAACCGCTTTGAGGATGGGATTCTGAACAGTGCGCGAGCGCATCCAGCGCACGGCTAGAAAGAGCAGCATTACCGGCAGCAGGAAGGCCATGACGCCCATCGCCTGCAACATCAGGTCCGCCGAGTAGGAGCCGACCAAGCCGATCCAATTGTGCGCGGGGCGGCCCATGGGGGGATTGGTGGCAGTGTTCAGCGAGCGGTCCAAGGGTGAGTAGGAGGCCATGGAGAGCAGCATGAGCACGGCCGTTGCAACGAGCAGGATGCCGATCAGCTCATTGAGCCGCTTGCTTTGCGTGGGAACAAACAATCTGGAGAGAACTGTCATATTGGCGTGGAGGATCGCGATCAGACACAGTCAAGCGGGCGCGCGTTACTCGCGCTTCAGCCGTCCGATCAACGCCAGAGCAAGATGATTATGACGCATCGGAGGCAAAAAGGCACGGGAATCAGCGGCCTCAGGGTTATGAGAAGGGTACGGCCACTATTTCAGCCACTGGGCAGTAAAGGGAACATATACTGCTACAACCCTAACGAATGCAGATAGAACACCGCCGCTGAAGCGATCAAGCAGTAGATCCCGAACAGGTACCAGCGGCCGCTTTCGAGCCAACTGCTTAGCCACTTCAAAGCGATCATCCCGGCAATGAACGAGAACACCATGCCAAGCAGGCACAACAAGAGCGAAGCATGAAGGTCGATAGACACGCCGGCTGCTGCGGCCACATGCGATGCCTTTACCAGACGCACCACCTCCAGCGCGACCACCGGCGGGGTCAGGATAACCGCAAGTGCGAAACTAAACTCCTCTGCCCGTTCCTTGGCGGCCCCGACCAACATGCCGGCCGAAATAGTCGAGCCTGAACGGGAAAACCCACGGAATGGCAGCGCCAGTCCCTGTACGATGCCCATCCATCCCGCTTGGCTCGTAGTCACCAAGCCCCCGGGATTTGCAAGCATCCGATCAGAGGCTGGGGAGTTCTTGGACTCGCGCCGTCTTTCCAGCAGCCCCGCAGTCAGAATCACCACGCCCACCGCCGCCAGAGCGGGAGCGATCAGCTCAAGATGGCTGAATAGCTGCTCGATTTCGGCCTTTTCTGCTCCATGAAATAAGGTCTTTTCGATGACCTTCTTTATCGCCTCGCCGACGACCCCAGTCAGCAATGTGGCCCAAATCGCCAAGAGCGCAAAGCGTTTGAAAGCTTCGCCACTGGAGAAATAGGTCTGCTTCCATTTATTCCAGAAGAATGTAATCACCGCGAACATGGTCCCTGTGTGCAGCATTACTAGAAGTAGGGTCATCTGGGGTGACGACGGGTTCATTCCCATCAGCTTCTCGGCGACGACAACATGAGCAGAGCTGGAAACCGGCAGCAGTTCGGCCAGACCTTGCACGATCGCAAGAACAATCACTTTGAAAATGGGCATATCCAAGTTTAGCCCAAAGATGTTAGCGATTCATTAAGAAGGCGCAGCGGAGAGGACGAATGTTGAAGGACCGGATTTCGCATTCTCGCCTCACTCGACAGCCGTACCGTAGACGGGGACATTCTTTTCGATCATATAGAGGAGGCGCTCGGCCTTGGCATTCCACTCCGGGCTGGCATTTTTTTCGATGGCCTTCGCAGCCAGGGCCTGCGCGCGCTTTTGGGCCTCGCCCACCTTGGCGGATTGCCCCTCTCCGGTGTAGATGGTCATGATCGCTGTCCAGCGGTAGGCTGCGTTGTAGAGCGCCTCGGCGGCGTTGGGCGAGGCGGGATGTTCGGCCGCATACTTCTCGTAGATTTCGGCTTCTTTCTGTGGACACTTGGAGGCACCCGCCCAATCGCCGCACATCTTGTTCTCCAGCATCTGGAAGGCGGCCATGTCGGCCCACTTGGTTCCGGGGAATTTCTTGTGGACCAGGCGCATGGCCTGCTCGTCGATGGGCGGCCGGTCCTGCGGACCCAGTTCTTTATAGGATGGGCGCGAGCGGATATCGTCTTTATCGAGCTGCCACTGGATGTCAGCGGCGCGGTAGAGGGCCTCGCCGGCGAGAGGCGATTTGGGAAAGAGGTCGAAGACGCGATAGTAAAGACGACGAGCATCGACTGCGGCACCCTTGCGTCCGTGGCTGCGGCTGGCCTGGTCTTCAGAGTCGGCGGCCTCGCCGAAGACAATCTGGTCGCCTTTGGGTGTGGTCTCGGTGATGTATCCCTTGTCGAGAATCCATCCGGTTAGAGTGCGCGTCTTTGTCGCCTCGGGATCGGGGCTATAGGCTGTGTTGCTCAGGGTTGCGACTACGTGGACCCAGCCGGGAGTGCGCTCCAGCACCACGGCCTCGTGTCCGCGATCGGTGGTGGCGAGCTTTTCACTGGTAACGTCCGGAGTGACGTAGAGGACGGCCCTGCGGATGACGGTGCCGCGCTCGGCGGCCAGGGCGGCGGAGGTCAGAAGGGCGCAGCAGAGCAGGGTCTGCCACGCCATGCGCCTCCACATTCGCCAACTGCGGGCGAGTGTAGGCCACCTGTCCACATTGGGACCGTCAATGCAGTACGGAGATTGGGCCCTCGGCTTTGTCATCGTCCCTCCAGCGGCTCTGCGAGTTGTTGCAGGTGTAGATGTCTGGGGTGAGCTGGGCTGTTGCTTACTTCAGCCGCGCTGGGCGCTGGATGTATCCAGCAGGTCCAGCATCTCTTTCATCCAATGGATGAGCCGGAACTGGTCCATGGTGCTGGCCCCACCGACTTCGACGTGGCCGATGGCGGGAGAGATGAGGGCGTCACGCAGAACGCCTTTGGGCAGGTCGTGTTCGAGCCACAGAGTTTCGGTTGGGGGGACTACGTTGTCGGCCGAGCCGTGCAGCAGCATTACCGGAACGTGGACCTTGGCCAGGTAGAAGTGGGGCGAGGCGGCATCGAGTTCGGGCTGCACGGCGGCCAAGCCGCGGCGGGTATCGTCTATCAGCGATTTGGTGTCGTGAGCGAAGAGCTGGGCCATGCGCGCCTGCCCTTGCGGGCTCAGCTTGGCGGCGTCGGCGTGTGCCTCGGGCAGTTTTTCCCAGAGCAGAGTGCGCAGGGTGAGGCGCGCCTGTGCGACATCCTGCGGAGCGAAGAAGGCCGAGGCGTGGGAGTAGGCCGTAACCAGCGAGCCATACTCGTGCGCTTTCATCCTGAAGAGAGTGCCGTCAGGAGCATGGGTCTGGTCGGTCTGGTAGAAGTCCAGCACGCGGTGGAGATCGTCATGGGCGCCGATGGCAATGACCGCGGTAAGTTGTTGCTGCACGGCGTCATCGCTGGCGGCGATCAGGGACATGCCTCCGGCGAAACTCAGGCCGAGCAATCCCACTTTGGCTGCGCCGCTGCGCCGCACTAGTTCATGCACGGCGTCGCCAATGACCACCGCCGAGCTTTTGGTGATGTTGTAATCGGCCAACTCGTCTACCTGCGGCGTGAGCACGAGGTAGCCGTGCGAGGCCAGGGCGCGTGCGAGCCGGCGCAGGCGAGGCTCCTCCATGCCGAGGTGATGCACGCCGGGTACCACCACGACGGGGCTGGGGTGGGCGATTCCGATGGGGTGATAAATCCGCGCCCGGGAGGTGGTCTGGCTGGGGAAGGTGATCTCCTCCTCGGACACGGGGTTAGCATCGAAGTGTGTGATCGCCGAGTTGGGCGCATCGGCGACGATCATCAGGATTGAGACCGCTCGCAGGTGGCCATAGACTGTTGGGGCCAGCGCTAGAAAGAGTAGCGGCAAGAAGGGAAGCGCGAGAAAAATGCGTGAATAACGCCGGTGAAGAATCAGCTGGGGCGCAGCTTGCGCCGAGGCTGTTACAGGAGACATAGAATGGTTGTACCGCGCTTGCCCATGCAAGGGAAGTCTCAAGTGGTCACGTTCATCATCATTTCACGCGCTGGGAAACGCACGGGAAAGCTTAGATCTCAACTTAGATCTCAACTTAGATCTCAACAATGACCGGGATAATCAGGGGACGTCGCTGGGTGTTGCGGCCGACGTAACGCTTCAGGTCCACCCGGATTTTTTCCTTGATCATGCCGTAATCGGCCACTTCTTCTTTGGTCGAGTGCTCCAGGGTTCGGCGCACGGTGCTGCGGGCTTCTTCGAGGAAGCCGTTGTCGTCGCCGGCAAAGCCGCGCATGACGATCTCGGGAGTTCCTTCCAGTTTGCCGGTGAGCTTGTTGATGGCCAGGATCGGCATTACAAATCCATCTTCGCTGAGATGTTTGCGATCACGGATGATGAGTTCCTCGACCACATCCGAGTTCGAACCTGAGTCGATGCAGACGCGGCCTACCGGGGCCTCGCCGACGCGGCGGGCACCAAGTTCGTCGAATTCAAGAATGTCGCCGGTCTCAATCATGATGACTTTTCCGACGGCGCCTTTCATCTCGGCAGCCATTTCGGCGTGACGCTTCAGTTGGCGGTACTCGCCATGAACGGGGATGAAATAGCGCGGGCGGACCAGGTTGATGATCATCTTCAACTCTTCCTGGCTGGCGTGTCCGCTGACGTGCACGGGCGGCTTGGAGCCGTCGTCGTAGATTACCTTAGCATCGCGGCGGAAGAGGTGGTCGATGACGCGGTAGATGCTTTTTTCATTGCCGGGAATGACGCGCGAACTGAGGACGACGGTATCGCCCGGATCAATTTTGGCGTGGCGGTGGTTGGCGACGGCAGCGCGGGAGAGCGCGCTCATGGGCTCGCCCTGGGTTCCGCTGATCATGACCACGACCTGCTCGGCAGGATAGTCGCGAATCTGGCCAGGGGTAATAAACGCCGAGGCTGGCAGATTGATGTAGCCGAGGTCCTGGGCGATTTCGGTGGACTCGGTGAGGCTGCGGCCCACGAGGGCGATCTTGCGGTGGAACTGGTGCGCCATCTCGGTGGCAAGCTTGATGCGGTGAATTGCAGACGAGAAGCAGGCAATGAAGAGCCGTTTCCGGGCGTGGGTGAAAATCTCCTCGAATTTGGGACGTACGGCACGCTCGCTGGGGGTGAAGCCGGGCCGTTCGACGTTGGTTGAGTCCTGCAGCAGGGCCAAGACGCCCTCCTTACCGTATTCGGCAAAGGCGTGCAGGTCAAAGAGCTTGTTGTCGGCCGGGGTGGAATCGATTTTGAAGTCGCCGGTATGGATGATGACGCCCAGCGGGGTATGCACAGCTAGCGCCACGGCATCGACGATGGAGTGCGTGACCGCGATGGGGTGGATGGTGAAGGGGCCGAGCTTAAAGCGTTTCCCTGGAACCATCTCGTTCAACTCGGCGTTTTCCAGCAAGCCGTGCTCTTCTAGTTTGTCTTCGACATAGGCGAGGGTGAATTCGGTCCCGTAGACGGGTATATTCAGCTCGGAGATGAGCCAGGGAATACCGCCAATGTGGTCCTCATGGCCGTGGGTAAGTAAAACGCCGCGCACTTTGTCGCGGTTTTCAATGAGGTAGGTGAGGGCCGGAACGACGATATCCACGCCGAGCAACTCGTCCTCAGGGAACATCATTCCGGCATCGATGACGATAATGTCATCGTTCCAGCGGATGGCCATGCAGTTCATTCCGAACTCGCCCAGACCACCGAGAGGTACGATGTGAAGTTTTCCAGCTGGCATAAACTTTGATGCTAGCACATGCAGCGCCCAAGGCGGAATTCCGGCATCGGCGGAGGGCCACCAGGGCTGGGCTGACGCGATCGCAAGGCTGAGTGGCGGGCCGAACGAGTAAATCAGCAGCCGCAATCTTTTAGTGATGAAGTGCGCCGCTAAAAGGGGTCTGTCAAGTAAACTGAAAACAGCCATGAATGAAGGAATAAAGAACATTCGCAAACGCGGCAGCCGCATCATCGCCGAGGGTGCTCACATGTTGCCGGCGGCCTCGCTGATGATGGCCGAAGGCTTAATCAGCTCACTGGACGACTTGAAGAAGCCGTTCGTCACGGTGATCAACTCTTACTCAACCCAGATTCCTGGGCACGCGCATCTGGACAAGATCGGCGCGATTGTGCGCGACGAACTGAAGGCGCTGGGCTTCAACGTCTGGTACGCCAACGTGGGCGGCGCGGTATGCGACGGCATCGCGATGGGGCACTACGGGATGAAGTACTCGCTGGCCTCGCGCGAGCTGATTGCGGACGAGATTGAGACCATCATTGGCGCGCATCCGTGCGACGCATGGATTGGAATCGCCAACTGCGACAAGATCGTTCCGGCGATGTACAACGCAATGGCGCGGATCAATATTCCGGCGGTCTACCTGAGCGGCGGCCCGATGCTTGCCGGGCCCGGCGGCACCGACCTGATTACGGTTTTTGAGGGCGTAGGCAAACACAGCGTTGGTCAGATGAGCGAGGGCGAGTTGCGCTCACTGGCGCAGAAAGCTTGCCCCGGATGCGGAAGCTGCGCCGGAATGTTTACCGCGAATTCGATGAATTGCCTGGGCGAAGCCATTGGGCTGTCGGTTCCGGGAACAGGAACGATTCCCGCTGAGCGCTGGGTAGATGACACATTTAGCCAGACCGAGCCCAATCCCGACCGGATTGCGCTCTCCAAGCAGGCTGCGCATGCGCTGAAGCGCTGCGTGGAGAAGAACGTGCGGCCGCTGGACATTATCACCGAGCAGTCGCTGGTGAACGCGTTTGTGCTGGATATGGCGATGGGCGGCTCGACGAATACGATTCTGCACACGCTGGCGCTGGCTTACTCGGCAGGCATCCCATTCAACTTGGCACGTCTGAACGAGATCTCGGCAAAGACGCCGAATATCTGCAAGGTGTCGCCAAGCCGGCCGGAGATTCACATTGAGGACGTGCATCGAGCGGGCGGGATTCCCGCGATTCTGAAGGAGCTGAACCGCGGGGGCAAGACCGAGTTGAAGCTGGACACGCCAACCGTGACCGGGCAACTGAGCGACGCGGTAAATCGTGCGCCGGATGCGGACGGCAACGTAATCCGCACGGTAGAGAAAGCGTTCTCACAGACGGGCGGACTGGTAGTGCTGTTTGGAAACCTGGCACCGAAGGGCGCGGTGGTGAAGGTCGCAGGAGTTGTGGCCGACATGATGGAGTTCGAGGGACCGGCGCGGATTTATGAATCGCAGGAAGCGGCGTTGGCGGGCATTCTGGCCGGGGAAGTTCAGAACGGGGATGTAGTGGTGATCCGCTACGAAGGGCCGCGCGGCGGTCCGGGGATGCAGGAGATGCTATCGCCGACGGCGGCACTGGTGGGAGCCGGAGTTCGGGCGGCTCTGATCACCGATGGCCGCTTCTCGGGCGGCACGCGAGGACTTTGCATCGGTCACGTTTCGCCGGAGGCCGCAGCAGGTGGGCCGATTGCTGCAGTACACCCAGGCGACCGGATTTACATCAACGCAAAAACCTGCCGGATGGAGTTGAAGGTGTGCGACGAGGAGATTGCGCGGCGGTTGGCCGAGTTGCCGAAGTTTGAGCCGAAGGTGAAGCGCGGCTGGCTGGCTCGTTACCTGCACTTTGTCACTAGCGCCGACACCGGGGCGGTCTTCGAAATATAGTGAAAGGTTGATTGATGGCCATCGAAGCGGAGACGAGATCGCTTCCAGCCAATGCCTACACGCCGCTGGGTGAGAACGAGAGCTACTGTCCGATCGTTCCGGCCTCAGCCCACCCAACAGAGCTGAGCTGGCGCTCGGTGCTGTGGGGCACCTTCCTGTGCGTCATCTTCACGGTGGCTTCGGCATATTCGGGATTGAAGGTTGGGCAGGTGATGGAGGCCGCCATCCCGATCTCGATTCTGGCGATTGGACTGGCGCGGGTGTATGCGCGGCGCTCGACGGTGCTGGAGAACGTGATCATTACCGGCATCGGCGGCGGGGCCGGTTCGGTGGTGGCCGGCGCAATCTTCACCCTGCCTGCGCTCTATATCCTCAAGCTCGATCCCAAGCCGGTACAGACGATATTCATCTGCGTGGCGGGCGGATGCCTTGGCGTGCTGTTCATGATTCCGCTGCGGCGTTACTTCGTGCGGCAGATGCACGGGGTGCTTCCTTATCCGGAGGCGACGGCGATTACCGAGGTCCTGGTGACGGGCGAGAAGGGTGGCTCGCAGGCCAAGCTACTGCTGCAGGCAACGCTGATTTCGGGTGTTTATGACTTCTTTGTCACCACGTTTCAGGTCTGGAGGGAGTCCATAAATCTCCAGTGGATTCCGCTGGTGAAGACGCTGGGGGTGAAAGCGCGGGTTGCGCTTAGCTTTGACGCCATCAGCTTCATCCTCGGCCTCGGCTACGTGATGGGGCTGCGCAGCTCGATGATTCTTTGCGCCGGTGGGGTATTTGCGAACCTGGTACTGGTTCCGCTGGTCTTCTTCGTGGGGCAACATATGGTTGGGCCCGTCTATCCGGGAACGTTGCCGATTGGTGCGATGACGGCGGTGCAGATCTATCGCAGCTATGTGCGCTTTATGGGCGTGGGGGCCATCGCGACGGCGGGCATCTTTGGAATCGTCAAGAGCCTGAGGATCGTTGCCGAGTCATTCACGATTGCGTTCAAGAGTTTTAGCCGAGGCGAGGACGAAGACGTGGAGCGCACAGACCGCGACCTGCCAATGATTTCGATTCTTGCGGGCGTGGTGGTGAGCGCGATTGGGGTGGCGCTGCTGCTGGGAAGCTTGAAGGTCTCCTGGATGGTGCTGGGGCTGGGACTGCTGCTCACGGTGGTGTTCTCGTTTTTCTTTACTTCGGTGGCGGCGAATGCGATAGCGACGACGGCGCGAAACCCGGTGAGCGGCATGACGATGCTGACGATCATTATTTCGTCGGTGGTGCTGCTGCACTTTGGGCTCTCGGGCACGACGGGCATGTTCTTTGTGATGGCGATTGCGGGTATGGTTTGCACGGCGCTTTCGGTGAGCGGACAGACGATCACGGATCTGAAGGCCGGCTACTGGATCGGCTCGACTCCGGCGGCGCAAGAGAAGGTCAAGTTCCTGGGGGTGATCGCAGCAGCCATCGCTGCTGGATTGACCATCGTGATGCTGGCGCGGACATTTCAGTTTGGCGAAGCGGCGCTGGGCGACTTGCGGCCGGTGCTGGCCTCTCCGCAGGCATCAATTATGAAGGCGCTGGTGGAGGGATTCATGAGCCGGCAGCCGGTGGCGTACGTACTGTTTGGGGCGGGCGCGATGATTACGATCGTGATGGAGATGCTGGGGCAGCCATCGTTGATCTTTGCGCTGGGCATGTATCTGCCGCTGGAGTTGAATACTCCGGCGCTGGTGGGCGGGTTTCTTTCACATTTACTGAACAAGAAGGCGGCGACGCAGGGCGGTGAGGTCGGAGGCGCGATCCGTGAACGCGGCGTGATTATCGCTTCAGGGCTGATGGCGGGGGGCGCGCTGGGCGGAGTGTTTGGGGCGGCGCTGAGGCTGTTTCCGTGGTATCGCGAGGACCTGGTGAAGATGCCGTGGTACGACAACGTTTCTGTCTCCGAGTCGATTTCGGCACTGATGTTTGTGGCGCTATGCGGGTACTTGTGGTTTGGTTCGCTGAAGAAAGCTAGGGATTAGGAGGCAATTATGGACGCAGTGGGACGTTATTGCGCGGATGCGGTGCTTGGGATCGATACGCTGTGGGGCGGCGACGTGATGTGTCCGTCGGGCACCGGACGGTTTATCGCCGACTCGTGGTTCAGCGATGCTCCGCTGCCGCTGGCCTATACAGTTGCGTCGGCGACGCGGGTGCGCGAGTCGGGCGGGGTTGGCGCTAAGCCGGTGGATTTGGCGGCGGCGGAAGCCTACTTGAAGGACATCGATGTTGAGGCGGCAATTGCGGGGCTGAAGAGCGAGGCGGCCCATCTGGGAGGCTTGCGCGGTAAGTATTTGCTGGGGCTAAGTCAGTCGCTGGAGGTGATGTGGGAGCTGGCGATGGAGATGCTCGGCAAGGGACCGGCGGTTGCGTATGAGCGTTGCGTAATGGCTTCGGCGGGGCGCGCACCTGAACCTTCCGCACCGGAGGCCAAGCGGGAGCGCGTAGCGGAATTGCTTGCGCGCGCGGGACATAATTCGCACGACGGAGCGGGGTTGCTGGCCGCCGTGGACGCGTGGCGCAACGCTCGCGAGACGCCGATGGCCAGCGTGCGCACGCTCAGTTCGGCGGTGATCGCCTACTTTGACCAGTGCAGCGCCAAGCATTTGTCGCCGTTTTTGCCGAAGGAGCTGAGAGAGGTTCCGCGCGCCAACATCGACTTCCAGTCGATCAAGGATGCATGGTTCTCGGGCTCGATGAACTATGTGGGGCGGGCTCGCAATGGCGACGGCTCGCCGCAGTACGAGGCGACCTATGAGATCAATGCGTCGTTGCAGATTTCGGTGCCTGAGTTTTATCAGTTAATCAGCCACGAGGTGGTGCCAGGCCATGTAACTACGTTTGCGTACCTGCAGAATCTTTACGTGCGCGGGCTGGCGGGGTTTGAGGCGACGGTGCTTACAATGAACACACGCGCCGCGGCGCTGTTCGAAGGCATCGCCAACAACGCCATTCTGATTGCACACGGCGCGACCGAACTCGACCAGTTGCCTGATGAGGATATGCAAATTGGCGCGCTGCTGGCTCTGCTGCAGGACGACGCGAAGAATCAGTCAAGTTATTTGACGTGGGGCGAGGGGTGTCCGCAGGCCGAGGTCGCAAAGGTGCTGCGCAAGGATTTTCTGGTCAGCGAAGAGCGCGCCGATAAGTTGAGCGGAGCGTGGGGACGGCATCCGCTGCTGGGACGGATGTACCTGCCGGCGTATCGCGCGGGCACCGAGAAGGTAGCGGAGTGGCGCAGAAAATATCCGGCGGAAAAAGTGCTGCCGGTGATATTTGGCTGCGGCGGGTTGGTGGATGTGTGCACGGCGGAGGAAGTGCTGGAGGGTAAGAGCTAGTCCGGGGAACAGGTGCGACGAAGGAGGCCAGCAATGCAATATCGTAATTTCGGAAGGCTCGATTGGAAGGCTTCGGCTCTGGGATTTGGGTGCATGCGTTTGCCAACTTCGGATGGAGGGCGGCTCAGTCCCAATATTCTCGAAGACGAGGCCGTGCGCATGATTCGGCATGCCATCGACGGCGGTGTGAATTACGTGGACACCGCGTATCCGTATCATGGCGGGCAGAGTGAAGTCGTGGTTGGCAAGGCTCTAATGGGCGGGTACCGGGAGAAGGTAAAGTTAGCAACCAAGCTTCCGGTCTGGATGGTGACGAGCGCGGCCGACTTCGACAAGTTGCTCGGCGAGCAACTGCAAAAGCTGCAGACCGGCCATATTGATTTTTATCTTTTGCACGCGCTGAACCGGAGCCGCTGGCAAGACATTATCTTGAAGCACAATCTGCTGGACAAGGCTGCCGCGGCACTTGCCGATGGACGCATCCGGCATCTTGGCTTCTCGTTTCACGACGATTATGAGAGCTTTGAGGAGATCGTGAACGGCACCGAACTGTGGAACTTTTGCCAGATTCAGTACAACTACATGGATACGGAAAATCAGGCTGGGACGCGTGGCCTGAAACTGGCGGCGGACAAAGGCCTTGCCGTGGTGGTGATGGAGCCTCTGCTTGGAGGCCGCCTCGTTGATCCGCCAAAGGATGTACGAGAGACGATGGAGGGATCGCCAGTCCGGCGCTCCCCAGCGGAGTGGGCGCTGCAGTGGTTGTGGGACCAACCCGAGGTCTCGGTGGTGCTGAGCGGTATGAGCACCATGGCGCAGGTGGAGGAAAATCTGCGCTTTGCCGATGCTTCGCGCATGCATGCTTTCGGCGAGGCGGAGCAGGCGCTGATTGCACGGGTGAGGGAGCAGTACCGGACTCACACCGTGGTTCCGTGTAATCGGTGCAATTACTGCATGCCGTGTCCGAATGGCGTTGATATTCCCCGCAACTTCGACTTCTTCAACTACGCGCATTTATTCGACGACACGGAGGGGGCGCGCTTCCGCTATTCGGTGTTTCTGCCAGCGGAGCAGCAGGCCAGCGCGTGCATTGCGTGCGGCACGTGCGAAGAGCTATGTCCGCAGAAGATCGCGATCAGCGAGTGGATGCCCAAGGTGGCGGCACTGCTGGGGTGAGGGAATTGCCAATTACAAACCCCGCTAAAATCTAGCTACCCAGGCAGGCGATGATCGACTCGATGACGCGTTTGGTTTCGTGGGTGTCGCGAACACAGATGGAGGGGACGCCGATCTCTTTTGGCGGATAGTCGTTGCCGCCGGGAAAGATGGCGTCGCCGACGAAGATCATCTCTTCGATAGCGATGCCAAGGATGTCGCGCAGTTTGCGGATTCCGTAGGCTTTGTCGATGCCGGGTTTGGTTACGTCGATGGAGGTGGTGCCGCCCATGCGCACGGAGAACTCTGGGATATATGTGTCGAGTACGGCTTTGATTTTGGCGCGCTTGGCGAAGTCGTGGTCCCACTTTTCTTTAGCGTCGAGCGGAGCCTGCTGGCCGAGGGCAGAGAATGTAATCTGACTGCCGCGATCCTCGATGATCTCTCCCCAGGTTTGCTCCGGCTTGAATCCGGTGACTTCAAGGGCGCGGTTCATCGAGGTGATGATCTTGTCCTTCTCGGCGGCAGTGAAGTTCTCGGCGTAGAGGAGGTTCCAGTGGCCGTCGAATTGGAAGAACTTGGTTCCGCAGGTAGGAAGCAAGAGAAGGTTTTCCATGCGCTGGCCTTGGGGAAGTTTGGAGACCAGTTGTTTTTCAAATTGCGGCCAGTCACCGCCGGAGATCACAGCGACCTTGGCAACTTCGAGAAGGCCGGCGAGCAGTACGGACATTTCCGAATCCAGCGCCGACTTACTTTCGGCAAGCGTGCCGTCGAGATCGAATACAATCAGCTTCTTCAAAATGTTCTCCCCCTGCATCTGTGATCTTAAATCAAAGTTTCTGTTGTTTGGGGGGTGGATTGATTCGGCGGAGCAGTGCTTCTGGGGTACACTCGTGCGTCATGCTGAGCGGAAAGGTTGCCGAGTTGATTACCGCTGTGCTGGATGGGTTGGCCCGGTTGCTGCGTGGCGAGCGCAAGGGACCTGCACACCTGCGTACCGGGCGCAGGGGTGAGGAGATGGCGTACTACTTTCTCCGCCGTCAGGGGTACACGATGGTGGCGCGCAACTGGCGCTGCGCACGGCACAAGGGAGAGATCGATCTGATTGGCTGGGACGGGACGGTGCTGTGCTTTATCGAGGTGAAGACGCGCAGCAGCCATGCGGTGAAATCGGCCGAAGCGGCGGTGGACCGCGCCAAGCAGGTCGAACTGCGGCGGATGGCGGCGGAATTTCTGCGCGGACGGCATCCGCGCCCGCACTCCCGTTTTGACGTGGTCAGTATCTATCTTATTCCGGGAAGGCCGAAGCAAATTGATCTTTTCAAAGAGGCCTTTTCTTGGCGTACTATGAGTGGAAAGCGCCGTTCTCCGTTCTAGCGGCGCAAGAGGAATGTTTGTGCCTGAACTGAGAAAAGATCCAGTGGTTGGACGTTGGGTCATCATTTCCACGGACCGTGCCAAGCGGCCCAGCGACTTTCTCCGCAATAAAGTGGTACAGAAGGGCGGCTTCTGCCCATTCTGTCCGGGCAATGAAAGCAAGACACCTTCCGAGGTGCTGGCCTATCGTCCAAATGCCGACGGGTGCGGGCAGAAAAATGGCTCGGGCTGGACGGTGCGCGTGGTGCCGAATAAGTTTCCGGCGCTTGGAATTGAAGGCACTCTGAACCGGCAGGCGGAGGGGATGTTCGACAAGATGAACGGCCTGGGCGCCCACGAGGTGATCGTGGAGACGCCGGAACATGCCTCCCATCTTGCTCTGCTCTCGCATAAGAACATCGAGAGCGTGCTGTGGGCATGGCGCGACCGGATCGTCGATCTGAAGCAGGACCGCCGCTTCAAGTACATCATGATTTTCAAGAACCACGGCGAAGCAGCGGGAGCCACGATGGAGCATCCGCACGCGCAGTTGATCGCACTGCCGATTGTGCCCAAGCACGTGAGCGAGGAGTTGGACGGCGCTCGGAACTACTTCACGGTGAAAGAGCGCTGCATTTTCTGCGACATCATGCGGCAGGAGATGGAAAACCCGGTGCGAGTGGTGAGCGAGAACGAGGATTTTCTTTGCCTGGCGCCGTTTGCACCACGCTTTCCATTTGAGACCTGGATTTTGCCCAAGCGCCACGAGTCGGCCTTTGAGAATCTTTCGTCACACCAGATGATCAACTTGGCAGCGGCGCTGAAGCAGTTGCTATTGAAGTGCGAGGTCGCACTCGACAGCCCCGCCTACAACCTTGCGCTGCATACGGCGCCGGTGCAGGAGAGTTCGCTGGACTATTACCACTGGCACATCGAATTCATTCCCAAGCTAACCAATACGGCCGGATTCGAGTGGGGCACGGGGTTCTATATCAATCCGACACCACCGGAGGAGAGTGCGAAGTTTCTCCGCGAGGCCGAGGTGCCCACGGAAGTGCAACGGGTAAAATAGCGCCGCGGATTTGCGGGGCACAAGAGCAGGAGAGGCTGTCTCCTGCTCTTTTCTGCGTTTGTTAGTTCGAGTGGCATGGGAGAGGCGATGGATCAGAAGCGGGATTGGACGAGCGAGCGCGACGGCGAGGAGCGCGCTTCTCAGTCGCTGGAATCTGTCGCTTCCAGCGAACCGTTTGCTTCGCAGATCGCACCCCAACTCGCAGCCGAAGTGGGCGGTAGCAGCGGAGAGTTGCCGCATATGATCCGTGCGCTGCGTCACCGTGATTTCCGCTTATTCTGGGGCGGCAACTTTCTCTCCAACATCGGAACGTGGATGCAGAATGTCGCCATGGGCTGGCTGGTTCTGCAACTGGCGACGGACAATCCGGCCTTCTGGCTGGGCGTGGTTGGCTTTGCCTCCAGCGCTCCGATGCTGGCGTTTTCTCTGCTCGGGGGAGTGATCGCCGACCGCATCAACCGCCGCAAGCTGATGCTGGCGACGCAGTCGGCGATGATGATCTTCGCCTTCATCCTATGGGGGCTGACGGCACTGCACTGGATGACGCTGCCGCTGCTGGTGCTGATCTCGTTTACTACGGGAATCGCCATGGCGTTGAATACTCCCAGCTACCAGGCGCTGGTGCCGCAACTGGTGCCGCGTGAGGATCTGGCCAACGCCATCGCGCTCAACGCGGCGCAATTCAATATGTCGCGCGTGGTTGGACCTACGCTGGGCGGCTTTGCCATGGCTTGGTTCGGAGTGCAGGGAAATTTTCTGCTCAACGCGCTGAGCTTTGTCGCCGTGCTGGTGGCCCTCACGCGCATCAGCTATCCGCCGCTGTATGCAGCCGAAAAGAATACGATGTGGGAGGACTTGAAAGAGGGTCTGTGGTACGTCTTCGATCGCAGGGATCTGTTCACGCTGCTCTCGATGACGGCGGTTGCCAGCGTACTGGTGATCCCCTATATCACCTTCGTTCCGCTCTTCGCCAAGCAGATTCTGCATCTGGACGAGCGCGGCTTTGGACTGCTGATGGCCGCCAACGGCGGAGGCGCGTTCCTGGCTGCGGTGACGATGGCGTTCACTCGTCACGTGAAGCATCGCGGGCGGGTGGTGTTCCTCTCCTCGGTGGCGCTGAATATTTTCGTGGTGCTGTTTGCCGTCTCGCGCAATCAGTGGCTGAGCGGGTTGATGCTGGTGGGTACCGGATACTCCATGGTGATGATGATCGCCACAGTGAATGTGATGCTGCAGCATCTGTCGGAGGATAAGATGCGGGGGCGGGTGATGAGCATCTACGCCACGGCTTTTTTGGGGTTTGCGCCGCTGGGAAGCTTGCTGGCCGGTTCGCTGGCTGGAACCTTCACCGCGCCGATGTCAATTGCAGCTATGGCAATTGTGGGTCTGGTGATCAACATCGTGATCTATCGCAGCAGGCCGGAGCTGAGAAGGCTCGAGTAGCGCTGCCTGAGGCGAAGAGGGTGGCGACTCTGGCGAGCACGAACAAGGCAACGAAGCGCCAATGCTGCTAGGCAGCCGGTTGCACGGCCGGAGTCTTGGTGACGTTTGTTTTTGGCGCCGCGGTCGCGCTCGGGTCCGCGATGTGCAGCTTTTTCTTCAGCGCAGGCAGGGCAGCGCGCATGGATTCTTCGCCGATGGCGATCAACTCGTCGACGCGGGCGAAGTCATCGTAGGCAAAGCCGTCGACGTTGGGTTCCAGCAGCAGGTCGGCGTCCTTGGCCCAGTGGGTGCTCATGCGGGTCTGCGCGATGGCGAAGCACTGGCCGATGACCTCGAAGAAATGCTGCGGCGCGGCGGAAAGGGCGCAGTGCGGGTGCAGATGAACTCCCAGCACGCAATCAATGCCCATCTGTTTGAGCGGAGTGGTGGGCACTTCATAGCTCAACATGCCGTCGACGTGCAGCACGCCGTTGATGTCAACCGGGGTAAACATGCCGGGATAGGCGCAACTAGCACGCACGGCGGTGCAGATGGATCCCTGACGGAAAATGGCAGGATGGCCGCTGAAGAGCTCGGTTGCCACTACCAGCAGCGGAATGCGGAGTTCGGAGAAATCCTTACAGGGGTAAATGCGGTGAATCAGCGCGCCAAGGGGATCGTTGGTGCAGAAGCCTCCGCGCTCCAGGGTCCAGCGGGCAAAGTCCTTAAAACGTATGCGGCGGCCGATATCCGCCATATCCTCGGCGGTAAGGCCGGAGCAGAAGCCAGCGGCGACGATGGATCCGGCACTGGTTCCGGCGATGGCAGCAACAGGAATCCCTGCCTCTTCCAACGCCTTGAGCACGCCAATGTGAACCATGCCGCGGGCGAAGCCTCCGCCTAGGGCTACACCGAGGGCGGGCTGAGGTAGCACGGCTTCTGATTTTTGAGCTCCGGTGAGTTCGCGAAAAAAAACCTGGATGGAACGTGAGATGTGGGAAAACTGCCTCATACCGACTTCGAACCCCATGGCCGAGGTAAAAGTTGTAACCCTCAGACGGCTTGGATTCGTAATCCTACGTTGCGAGTTGTAGTTTGAGTATTAACGATCTTGATTCTGTGGAGCGGCGCTCTTCAAAGATCTGCGGCGCCAATTTGCAGCTCGAATCGGCAGACGAAAGGCGCAGAGCGGCAGACTGCTTCGGCATTTTCTCCCCCGAGTGGGCAAAGGATTTGAGCAAAGGCTTGCCCCAAGGCCCATAGTTTGCGAACATGGAGAAATTAAGATAGGTTCGGGTTCTACAACTGTGTCCAACTTGCCAGCTCACAAGAAAACTGTGCATCAAGCCGAGGGCGCCGCCGAGCCTGCCGTCTCGCCAATGGCGAAAAAGACCGTTTGTGAAACATCGGCGGGCGGAGTTGTACTCAGGCACATTCGCGGAGCTTGGCAGGTTGCCATCATCGAACCCAACATTATCAACGCGGACACGGTGACCCGGCGCGCCAAGGCCCGGCCCGAAGGAACAGTCTTCGCCCTGCCCAAGGGGGGTGTGGACGAGGGCGAAACGCCTGAGCAGAGCGCCGATCGTGAGGTCCTGGAAGAAACCGGAGTGCGTGGCACGCGATTGTTCCGGCTTACCACGATTCGCTACCTGTATGTGCGCTCCTGGGGAGGTCGCGAGCGCGTCTCCAAGGCCGTGAGCTTCTACCTGTTTCTGTACGCCTCGGGACGCCTGGGGCAGATACATCCTGACATGCGCGACGAAGTTCGCCGGGCTTTCTGGTTTCCCCTGGACAAAGCTCATCGCAAGCTGACCTATCGCGGCGAGCGCGAGGTTCTGAAAATGGCGCAAAAGATCGTCCGCGAACATCCGGAGCGGCTGACCCCACCAGCCCCGCCCAAGATCCCCAGCGGCCCTGCGGTGGAGCGTCCGACGGCGCAGCAGCGCGGCCCGTCACAGCGCACTCTGCCACCGCCGCGTGGAGGTGGCGGGCGCCAGGATCGCCCACCCGCGGCCGATAGCCGTCACAGGCCCCGCCCGTAGTTATCACAAAGAGCGGTCCTCAAACATCACGTGGAGCCGTGACCTCTGCACTTGTATTGCGGCTTATGTTGCAGGGTTGGCCGCAAAGTTTATCATCATTATTTTTAAGGCTTTGCGAAGATTTGCCTTGACTGAATGAGGATTCATTCGGTAAGGTTATCTCAATTAAATACGGCGCGCGTCGTTGCCATCCTTACCCCCACATTCTCGACGCGCGCCACCTCTATTTCCGGCTCTATTTCCCAGGTCTGTTTGGTCTTCATGGCAAGTTGATTTCGTAGGCGCCGAGGTGCGTTGTCGAGTTGATTGTCAGATCCTTCCATCTTCCATTGATCTACTCACCGTTTTCATGCATCCGAACTCTTGTAGCCAGTGTTGTTGGCCGGGCAGCGCTAGACAGACGCGCCTGAAAGGCGACGGTTGGCAACGTTTCTAGAGCCGCGAACCTGGGGCTGCAATCAAAGTTGTCGGTTGTTCGGAGAAGCCTTACCGATGCTGAAGAGAATTGAGAGAGTTGCCGTCCTCGGCGCGGGAACCATGGGCTCCCGCATCGCTGCGCACATGGCCAACGCCGGGGTGCGTACCTACCTGTTGGATATGGTTCCCGCGGATGTTCAGGCCAATGATGCGGTTTCTGCGCGCAACCGCTTTGCCGAAGCGGGACTGGATGCCCTGCGCAAGTCCAAGCCCGCCGCTTTCATGGAGGCGGGACTGGCACGCTTGGTCACCACTGGTAACTTCGAGGATGATCTCAGCCTGCTGGCGGAGTGCGACTGGATCATCGAGGCCGTGGTGGAAGATATGGAGCTGAAGCGCGCTCTTCTGCGCAAGGTGGAGGCGGTGCGTAAGCCCGGAACCATCGTTACGACGAATACGAGCGGGCTTCCGGTACATTCCATCGCCGAGGGCTTCAGTGAAGATTTCCGACGGCATTGGTTTGGCGCTCACTTTTTCAATCCGCCGCGTTATATGAGACTGCTGGAGATCATTCCCACGCCGGAGAGCGATGCTGGGGCAGTTGAGGCGGTGGCGCGGTTTGCCAGCGTCCGGCTCGGTAAGGGCATCGTCTATGCCAAGGACACGACAGACTTCGTCGCCAACCGCATTGGCACTTTCAGCGTCCTGAATACGATTCGACTAATGCAAGAGTTTGACCTCTCAATCGAAGAGGTGGACGCGCTGACCGGCTCGGCGATCGGTTTCCCGAAGTCGGCGACCTTCCGGACCATCGACATGGTGGGGCTGGACGTGCTGGACCGCGTGGTGAAGAACGCCAAGCGTCTGACGCCGGCGCTGGCTGGAGCAGGAGGCGGTGCGCACGAGTTGCTCGACGAGCGTGGCGATCTCGAACTGCCTGCCTTCTACGGCCAGATGATCGAGCGCAAGCTGCTGGGGGATAAGACCAAAGCCGGTTTCTATAAGAAGGAGCGCGGGGCTGAGGGCGAAACGCGGCTGGCGTTGGACTGGAAGACGCTGGAATACCGTCCGGCACAGCGTCCAAAATTTGCTTCGCTGGAGATGGCGAAGAATGTCGATTCGCTAGGAGAGCGGGTGCGGATGCTGACCGGCTTTGGCGGCGAAAAGCTGGACAAGGCGGGACAATTTCTCTGGCGCGCGCTGTCGGAGACCTTCACCTACTCGGCCAACCGGATTCCGGAGATCAGCGACAACGTGGTGGAGATCGACCGCGCCATGCGGCTGGGTTACAACTGGGAGATGGGCCCGTTCGAGCTCTGGGATGCGATTGGCGTTCCAGCCTCGGTGGAACGGATGAAGCAGGAGGGCAAGGTGGTTTCCAGCAACGTGGAGAAGCTTCTCGCCTCTGGCTTTAAGAGTTGGTACGAGGACGCGCCTCATACTTCGAGCGGCCGCACCTACTTTGACCTTGCAAGCAGCTCGCGGAAGGAAGAGAAGGTTGCGCCAGGAGTTTGGAGCGTTACGGTCGCCAAGAAATCCAATGGAGTGGTGAAGACCAATTCCGGCGCGTCGTTAATCGACCTTGGCGACGGCGTTGGTTGCATCGAGTTCCACTCCAAGATGAACGCAATCGGCGCCGACATTATTCAGTTCACCTCTCAGGTGCTTAAGCCGGGCGGGACGGGCGAAAACTTTGACGCGTTCGTGATCAGCAACGATGCGGCGAATTTTTCCGTAGGCGCGAACATTATGCTGCTGCTAATGGCCGTGCAGGACGAGGAGTGGGACGAGGTGGACGTGATGATTCGTCAGTTCCAGGCCATGACCCAACTCATCAAGTTTTCGCCCAGGCCGGTGGTGGCTGCGCCGTTTGGCATGACCCTGGGCGGAGGCTGTGAAGTGGCGCTGCACGCCGCCGCGCGTCAGCCTCATGCCGAGCTCTACATGGGACTGGTGGAGGCCGGAGTCGGCCTGTTGCCGGGCGGAGGAGGATGCAAGGAGATGACGCTGCGCGCCGTGGATGCGGCGCAATCGATTCGGCCGGAAGGGCGTGGGGAATCCGTCGAGATGATGGAGGCGATGAAGACGACCTTTGAGACGATTGCGATGGCAAAGGTTTCTACCTCGGCCTTCGAGGCGCGCGCGCTTGGCTTCCTGAACCGCGGCGACGAGATCACCATGAACCGCGAACGCGTGTTGAGCGACGCCAAGGCGCGAGCGCTGGAACTGGCTCGGGCCGGGTACCGCGCACCGATGCCGCGCATGAACATCCCAGCGCCGGGCGAAAACATTCTGGCAACGCTGAAGCTCGGCGTGCATCTGTTGCGGCAGGGAGAGTTCATCACCGAGCACGAGGTGAAGATTGCGACCAAGGTCGCCGAGGTGCTGTGCGGCGGAGCGCTGACGCCGGGAACTCCGGTGAGCGAGCAGTATCTGCTGGACCTGGAGCGCGAGGCGTTTAAGAGCCTGTGCGGCGAGCGCAAGACGCAGGAGCGAATTCAGGTCACGCTGAAGACCGGCAAACCGCTGCGCAACTAGATTCCACTGGGGAGATTGGCGAAGCCATGCGAGAAGCAGTCATTGTAAGCGCCGTCCGTACAGCGGTCGGCAAAGCCACGAAGGGAACGCTGCGTTCCACGCGCCCCGATGATTTGGGAGCTGTGGCGATTCATGGGGCGCTGGCGCGCGTCCCGCAACTGGATGTGCATGAAGTTGAGGATTGCATTCTGGGCTGCGCTATGCCGGAGGCGGAGCAGGGGATGAACGTTGCGCGCATCGCCTGGCTGCGCGCGGGCCTTCCGGTGGAAACCTCGGCGATGACGATCAACCGCTTCTGCTCCTCGGGCTTGCAGGCAATTGCGATTGCGGCGGATCGAATCGCGGCAGGGGGCGCGGAGGTCATCGTTGCCGGGGGTACCGAGTCGATGACGATGATTCCGATCGGCGGACATAAAATCTCGTGCAATCCATCGCTGGTGCAGAGCTATCCGGATGCGTATCTCTCGATGGGATTGACCGCCGAGCGGCTGGCGCAGCGCTTTGGCATAACGCGACAGCAAGCCGATGAATTCAGCTATCAGAGCCATCGGAAGGCGATTCGAGCGATTGAGTCAGGAAACTTCGCAGATGAGATCGTCCCGGTGCAGGTCAGGTTCCGGGCTCCGGCGGCGCAGGCCACGCGCGGTGGGGCGGCGATCCAACTCGCGGTGGAGACGATTGAGTTCAAGGTGGATGAAGGGCCGAGGGCCGATACCACGGTGGAGGCTCTGGCCGCGCTGAAACCCGCGTTCCATCTGAAGGGGACGGTGACGGCGGGAAATTCATCGCAGATGAGCGACGGCGCGGCGGCCGCTGTGGTGATGAGCGCCGAGCGCGCGAAGGCACTTGGAGTCAAGCCCCTGGCGCGCTTTGTGGCGTTCGCCACGGCGGGCTATAAGCCTGAGGAGATGGGACTGGGCCCGGTGTTTGCGATTCCCAAGGCACTGAAAATGGCGGGCCTCACTCTGGATCAGATCGGCGTCATCGAGTTGAACGAGGCCTTTGCCGCGCAAGCTCTGGCGGTCATAAAGGAAGCTGGACTCGATCCGGCGAAGGTTAACCCCAATGGCGGAGCTATCGCGCTCGGCCATCCCCTGGGATGCAGCGGAGCCAAACTGACGGCGACGCTGATTCGCGAACTCAAACGCCGCAAAGAGCGGTATGGAATCGTCACGATGTGCGTGGGCGGCGGCATGGGCGCTGCCGGAATCTTTGAAAACATCGACTGATATCAATCCGCGCCGGGTGAGCCGGAGCGACATTTTTAGAGGGCAGCTTTAGGTCGCAACGTTAGAGCGGAACCCAAGCAGAGGGCAGCCCGAGCAGAGAACGTGGAGGAACACAGGATGGCAACCACCGTCACACCGGCGCCGAAGAAAATCATTGGCGGGAATTTCCTGATCGAAGAGACCAATCCGCAGGATGTTTTCACCCCGGAAGATTTCAACGACCAGCACAAACTCATTGAGCAGACGACGGAAGACTTTGCGGTCCAGGAGATTGTGCCCAATGCGGATCGCATCGAGCATAAGGATTTTGCCTTTAGCCGCGAACTGCTGAAAAAGGCGGCTGAGCTTGGATTGACGAGTGTCGATATTCCGGAAGAGTACGGCGGCGTGGAGATGGACAAGGTAACATCGGCCATCATCGCAGACCGCATCGCCAAGCAAGGTTCGTTTGCCGTAACCTTCAGCGCGCACGTCGGCATCGGCACTCTGCCGTTCGTCTGGTTCGGCACTGCGGCGCAGAAGAAAAAATATCTGCCGCTGCTGGGCAGTGGCGAGTGGGTGGGCGCGTACGCGTTGTCGGAGAGCAGTTCGGGCTCGGATGCGATGAATGCCCGCACCAAGGCAGTGCTCTCGGCCGACGGCAAACATTACCTACTGAACGGCGAGAAGATGTGGATCACCAACGCCTCGTTTGCCGATGTGTTCGTGATCTTCGCCAAAGTGGACGGCGAGAAGTTCACGGCGTTCATCGTCGAACGCACTTTTCCGGGTTTTAGCGTTGGGCCAGAGGAGCACAAGCTTGGCATTCGCGGCTCCTCTACCTGTCCGCTGATTCTGAACGACTGCCAGGTTCCGGTTGAAAATGTTTTGGGCGAGGTGGGCAAAGGCGCCACGATTGCGTTCAACATTCTGAACGTCGGGCGATTTAAGCTGGGGGCGGCTGCCGTGGGCGGCGCGCGTTTCTGTCTTGCCAATTCGATCAAGTGGGCCAAGGAGCGCAAGGCCTTCGGAAGATCCATCGCAGAGTTTGGTATGGTGCGGGAGATGCTGGCCGACATCGCAATTGGCATCTATGCCGGCGAGGCTCTGGTCTATCGCACGGTAGGGATGATGGACGCGGCGACCGCGGATATCGAAAAGGGTGCGCCGGAGGAGCCGAAGCTTATTCGCAAGGCTATTGAGGAGTATGCGGTCGAGTGCTCGATCATCAAGGTTTGGGCCTCGGAGATGTTCGACAAAGTTGTGGATAACCAGGTGCAGATCTTCGGCGGCTACGGCTTCGTCGAGGAGTATCCGGCCGAGCGCGCCTATCGCGACTCCAGGGTTAATCGCATTTTTGAGGGCACGAATGAAATCAATCGCCTCATCATCACCGGCTGGCTTTTGAAGCGCGCCATGAGCGGTCAACTTGCGTTGCTGCCGGCGATCAAGAGATTGATGGACGAGGTAATGGCCGGTCCCAGCTTTGCTGAAGAGGACGAGCGCACGCTGGCGCCGCTGCGCAAGCTGGTTGCGAATGCGAAGAAGATGGGCCTGATGGTGGCCGGTGTGGCTTCGCAGAAATACATGCAGCAGATTACCGACCACCAGGAGGTGATGGGCGCAATCGCCGACATTGTGATCGAGGCGTATGCGATGGACTCGGTGCTGGCGCGTACGTTGAAGATGATTGAAAGCCAGGGCGCAGCCGCATCCGCGGTAGCGATTGCAATTAGCGAGGTGTATCTGCAGGGGGCGTTTGGCCAGGTGGAGGCAGCGGCGAAGAAAGTTCTGGCCGATGTTGCCGAAGGCGATATGCTGCGCACGCAGATGACGATTCTGCGACGGTTAGTAAAATTCGACCCGCTGAACGTGATCGGGGCGCGCGAGAAAGTCGCTGCGCGCATGCTGGAGGCAGGGAAGTACGCTCTATAAAGGAGCGCTAAGTCCCGCATTCGCTGATGTGAAGACACAGGAGATGCGGGCGGCTAGTCTCGTGAGTCGTGGGCTAGTCGCAACTGATCCATGACGCTGCTTACTAGTTCCTTTGCATCGTTCAAAGATCGCAGCACGATTTGCATGTCCATCGCCGGAAGTCCGGGCTGCCGGCTACTTTGGCAGTAGACGCCGTGCTGCCCCACCATGGTGAGGGCGTCGGTGAGGGAATCCATGGCCACGGCCAAGCGTCCGCGTGAGGCGCCCATTTGCAACTCGTGCAACTCAATTTCCCGGCGCTTGGTTTGGAATACGCTGTCAAATCTGCTCAAACCCTGTCCTGCTTTCGAAATAAATATTTCGTTTTGCTGAACGTATATGCATCTCCGCCACATCGAAGGCGCGTTCCATCTGCTCCAATGCAAAAGCGCCACGCGCTCCCCGTGTGCGCGCGGCCCTAATAACAGAGAGCATAAAAGCGACCCTGCGGAGAGCGCCCACCGCCATACGATTCATGGTACAACCTCTTCATCGTGTACTATTTTTTGATGATCGTGATGCGACCTTGGATACTGCGGGACAGAGTGGTAGGAGGCAAGGAGCAACAACATGCGGCGCTGGTCTTTGAGAATATTCGTGGGGTTGATTGCGCTTTTAGCGCTGGTCTATGTGGGGGACTGGTTCGAGTTGCAACTTCGCGAGCACGGCGGATCAGGGCACGGCTCGGTGATGGTGGACGACACCGATGCGATCAAAGAGAAGGGCGGCAAGGTGGAATATTTTTTCAATCCGCCGCAAGCAACGCCCTGCGTGCGTGCGTTGTTTCCGCATGAGGGCCAACCCGCTTGCTGGTGGCTGGCCCGTCACTCGGATCAGCAGATATTCATGAACTGAATTGAGCCGGACTTCGCTGCAGAGTGCGGGTCAGCAGATGATGGCTGGCACTGGTGATTACGGACCCGGCGGCGATGCGGGGCGAGGCTGCGGTAGAAGTTTTTGCAGTTGCTGTACCGCATCCTTCAGATGAGACTGTTCGAGGTCGGTGGTCTTCGGATCGGCAAGGCGAAGATTCATCCAGGCGACGGCAGCGCGCGCCGAGACATGGGGCGCGTCGGGACGGACTTCGGTTACAAGCAAATCGCCGTTCTGCTCCTGCACGCGGAAAGTGACTTGGTCGTTCGCCGCCTGAGCCGTGTAGCCTTCGCCCTCCTGGTAAAAACCTAGCGTCTGATAGGTGGCGCTTAATTCTTCGCCTGGTTGCTCGGGGGTTTCGATATTGAAGCGGGTCACGATGACGACGCGGTGGAAGTCCGGATTGGCGCGCAGCGATGTATATGGTTTGAAGCGACTCCAGCCTACCGCTTCCAGGCGCGCGCCTTCAAAATCCAGCCGGCAATAGTTGGAGAGAAGTGTTTTCTGTGCGGCAAACAGTTCGCTGAAGCTACGGCCCCGCAGTTTGACGCCGGATTGTGGAGCGGAGCCAAACTGCGCCAGTGCGGCGGAGGTCAATACAAACCAAAAAAGTAAGGAGAGCAGGCGACGACGCATAGGATTCAGAGACTCCGCTGACAGCGTAAAACTTGGGGACGCAAAGAGCAACCCACATGGCCGACGGCGGGAATCGCAGATGCGGAATTAGAGACATTACGATTCGGAAATGGGGAGAAGGAGACGGCGCGTGATCTCCGGCAGACCGCGTTTGTGGTTTTGTCGTAGGATAATCCACGAGCTCTTCATGTCGAAAGTGCACTCCATCTGCGCTCAAATTACGACCGTGATGTTGCTGTTGCTGGCCGTGGGGTTTGCCACCGAGCCCCGGCGGATCTCTGTCTACACGCCGCAGACCAACTTTCAGGTGGACATCCTGGTGCGCGACGGCGTGGATTATGTTGGTCTTACCGATCTGCTGGAACCACTCGGCCGGCTTGAGTCGCGGATTGCAGGGAGCAAGCTCACGCTGCTGTTCAACGGAGGGGCGGCCGAGTTCCAGGACGGAAAACGGCAGTATCGTACGAGTGCCAATACCAAACTGGAGCTGCCTTCAAACTTTCTCTTAGTCGATGGGCGGGGCTACATTCCGGCAGGGTCGATCATGCAGATATTGCTGCACGTCGCCGATCAGAGCGCGGAGTTTCACGCTGGTCCCCGGCGCTTATTTGTGGGCGCGACCGCATTTCGCTATTCAGCCGAACTGCGTCATGCGCCGTCCCGGCTTGTGCTGACCTTTCCGTCCCCAGTACATCCGACCAGCGTGATCGAGAAAGGTCGCGTTCGCCTGCTCTTTCGCCGCGAACCGGTGGTCAGCAACGGGGCGGACAGCGTTGCGTACGGCGACCCATTCCTCCTCAGCACCACCTTCGCCGAGGTTCCCGAAGGCGCGGAGTTCGTTGCCAGCGTTTCGCAGCCTGCCACGGTTTCCATTGGCGATGGCGGACGCACAGTGACCGTCTCGGCCGTTGCGCCGCCCTCGCCTGTGACGCCGCCGGCAGGATTATCGCCATCGGCAAACCAGGCACGCAACGCGACGTCGCCTGTAAGTCCTTCTTCAGCGTCTCCCGTATCGCCAACGGCCCAGGCTCCGCGCTCCCGGCCATTTGTGATTTTGGACGCAGCTCATGGAGGCAGCGAGACGGGGGCGGTCTTTTCGCCGACGCTGACGGAGAAAACAGTCAATCTGGCGCTGGCTCGCCGCTTGCAAAAAGAGCTTGAAGCGCGCGGCATTCCTGTGGTGCTCACCCGCGTTGCCGACAATCTGCTGACTTGGGACCAGCGGGCGGTCTCGGCCAACACCTCACATGCTTCGCTCTACGTTGCGCTGCACACTTCCAGTAGCGGACACGGCGTGCGAGTGTACACCGCTATGGTTGCTCCGGCACAGGCCAGCCAGACGAGTCGCAGCTTTTTGCCTTGGGAGCTGGCGCAGTCACCCTACCTGGAGAAATCCGGCATGGCGGCCACGGCGCTCGCCGCCGAGTGTGCCTCTGAAGGCTTGCCGGTACGCACCTCGTCTGTCCCCCTGCGCCCGCTGAACAGCATTACGCTGGCGGCGGTTGGGGTTGAGGTCGCGCCGATGGGAGCATCTGCCGACGAACTGGGTGGCCCGGAGTACCAGCAAAAGGTCGCCGCGGCTCTGGCCTCCGCCATTGCCAGCTTGCGAGGAAAGCTGGAGGGTGCTCAGTGATCTCGCGCAAGCTGCAGTACATTGTTGCTGCCTTGGTTCTGGCGATACTTGCCATGGGCTTCTATCTTGTCCATCTCAAACGCAAGGCGGAATTTCTCGCTAGCCCACCGGTTACCCAGGCGCTAACGGCACCAATCAACGGCCCCGCTGGGCAGATGACCCTCTACTTGGCCAGTGATGAGGACGGTTCGCTGCGACCGAGCACCATCTCCGCAGCCGAACCCAGCGATCCTGGCGAGCGCGGTCGCCTCACCCTGCACACGCTGATCGCACGCTACCAGCAGAAGGATTCCGGGCACCTGCTGGGGGCAGGAGCGGATGTGCATGACGTCTATCTGCTCGACCCGGCGTCTGCGGTGGTAAACCTCAACGCGGCGTTTGCGGACACGCATCGCAGCGGGGTGGAAGTCGAACAACTCACCATATTTTCGATGGTGCTGACCTTGAAGGCCCAGCTTCCGCAGCTTACCCGGGTTCGCTTCCTGGTGGAGGGAAAAACCCGTGAGACCCTTGCCGGGCATGTTGATATCGCGGGCTGGCTGGATACGGCCATGGTGGCCGAGGCTGCAAAGGATTTGAAGTAACTTGCATTGCATTGCCTCTGTTGCATTGCCAAGTCAAAAATCAATATAGCTGGGCTAGAGGTCGTCTCGCACTGATCTCCAGGTCAGAAGGCCAAAGACCAGCGCACCTGCGAGCATGAGTGAGGTGATGCCAGTCATCAGCGAGGAACTGGCTCCGGCTGCACGCAGCAGAACGAACCAGCGATCCCATCCCAGGCCCACGGCTGTCGGTTCCACGTGCAGGTACTTCCAGATGAGTCGAAGCTGCCCTGTGATAGGCGAATAACTCATCCGATAGTCCCAGTTTCCAACGTAGTAGTGGTTGCGCACCATATCTTCCAGAATGTTGGTGGAGAGGCCGATCGCCTGAACGAGAAAGCCGCTGATCGCCGTGATCCAGAAAACCGGGCGAAACCACGGGGGTGGCTCCCTCAGCAAAGCGGCAATCGGAAAGCAGAGCAAGGTGAGGCTGGGGACCAAGTAACGCGGACCGTAGCAGAAGCTGCCCTCCCATTGGGTGCGGAAGGAATAGAGAATGAGATTCGCAATGGGTGCCGCAGTGGCCAGCAGGGCTAAGGAGCGATTGCGCCGCCAGAGATGCGGAAGGCCCAGAATCCCAAGGATCACCGGGGGAGAGAAGAGGAACACTGATTTTCCGGGCGAGATGAGAAAGCCAACCAGACCGATCAGGAAAGGATTGCGCCAGGAATCCAAGTCCTTGGCGTTTTCTGCTGTGGTTGGGACTCCAAAGTCGAATGGGTTGCCAAAGAATGCATAGTTGCGCGCAAGGTAGAGGGCTCCGCTGATTCCGACGACAGCAACCAGAATTGCCGCCGTGCGGTATTTGAAACCTATGTCGTTTTTGGTGCGCTCCAGCAACGCGGCTGCGGCGATGAAAACGAAAACGGTCACCATGTTGGCAGGGCGCAAGTGGATCGAGAATCCAAGCAAGAGGGAACCCAGGACTGCGCGAGAGGCAGGGATTTCTTTTCCCGAACCGAAGAGCAGAAGCGCCGCTATCGCAAACAGGGCGGTGCTTGCAGGCTCGGAGAAGAGCCACCCGGAATATACAAATAAGGGAGTTGAGAAGGCGAGGAGGAGACTGCACGCCAGCGCGCCTCGCGGCTGGTTCCCCAACTTGAGAAAGAGCAGGAATGAAGCCGCGACGGCCAATGCCGCATAGGTTGCGTTGCTCCAGCAGGTGGCGGCGGCGAATGCCAGATCGGCGCTATCCCTTGGGATTCCCGGCAAGCGCGCCAACAGGTAGTGACCGACGGCACTCCACGGCAGAACCAGCACGGCGTGGCCAAAGGGCCACGCCGATCGCGGAACTCCATGCCGATCAAGTTTTCCGAAATAGATTCCAGAGCCCACCGCCTGCGGGATTGCGGTGCTGTGGCGGAGAAGAAGGCTTTCCGATTGCAGGACCGGATCGATCTCGTCGATGCTTCGGGCCCGCCCGGTCGAGGTCAGTAAGTACACACAGTTCAGAAAAAGAAAAAGCAGGAATGCACAACGCAGCGGAGAAAACGACCTCGGCTGACGAACGTCGGCGACAGACTGAGATTCCTGACTGGCTGGGATTGGCATGAGTATATTGTCGCACCCGTGCTCCGTTTTGAAGAACCCTGCCAAGCGATCAGCCGTGTGCTCGCGGTAGTGGTATGCTGCAATTTAACCCATGCTTCTCGCAAGGCGTGCCAGCCAAAGAAAGAATCTCCGGCGATGATCAAAACGGTTCGGGTCTGGACTTTACTTCTCACGCTGGTAACCGTTGGGCTGGCTCAGCAGGGGAATTCCAAGCCTGAGGGCATTGCAGGATTTCGCGACGTCGCAGCCGAGCAGAAGCTGGAGGAGAAGTTTCTCGCCATCCCGGAGCCGAAGCTGGCTCGGGAGCACCTGCGGATTCTGACCGCAGAGCCGCACATTGCTGGGTCGCCCGAGGATCGCAAAAGCGCCGAGTATGTGGCAAGGAAGTTCCGCGAGGCCGGTTTGGAGACTCGCATCGACGCCTACAAGGTGTGGTTCAACCTGCCGCGCGAGATTCTGGTGGAAGCCACCGCTCCGGCGGGGCTGAAGATGCGCGGCCCCACCCGCGAGCACGTCGAGGGCGATCCCTATCAGGATGACCCCCGAGTTGTGACTCCGTTCAACAGCGGCTCACCCTCGGGCGAAGTCGAGGCCGAGGTTGTCTACGCCAACTACGCTCGCCCGGAGGACTTCCGCAAGCTTGAGGAGATGGGAATCGACGTTCGCGGCAAGGTTGTAATCGCGCGCTACGGGCAGAACTTCCGCGGCGTGAAGGCACTAACGGCGCAGGAAAACGGCGCGGCTGCGCTGCTGATCTACTCGGACCCTTACGATGACGGATATTTCCGCGGTGACCCCTATCCGGAGGGGCCGTATCGGCCTGCGACTGGCGTGCAGCGCGGCTCGGTGCAGTTCACCTTTGAGTATCCGGGCGACGCTACTACTCCAGGCTTCGCCTCCACGCTGGATCTTCCGCAATCGCAGCGGCTGGCGCCTGAAGCGGCAGCGAATCTGACAAAGATTCCGGTGACTCCGCTCTCCTATGGGGATATTTCTCCACTGCTGGAAAAGTTGGGTGGACCGGACAGCCCTCGCGAGTGGCAGGGCGCGTTGCCCTTCACGTATCACGTGGGCTCAGGCCCTGTGCGTGTTCACGTCAAGCTGGTACAGGAGTATAGCTACACCACAATTTGGAACGTGATCGGAAGCATCCGGGGAAGCAGTCAACCGGAAGTGTTAGTGGTAGCGGGCAATCATCGCGACGCATGGGTTTACGGTGCGGCCGACCCCAGCAGCGGTACGGCGGCGATGCTGGAGGCCGTGCACGGCCTTGGGGAACTGCTGAAAGGCGGCTGGCGTCCGCAGCGCACTATTGTGTTCGGCAGTTGGGACGCCGAGGAGCAGGGACTAATCGGCTCCACGGAATACGCCGAGCAGTATGCCGTCGCGCTAAAGAACGCGGTGGCTTATTTCAACATGGATGTAGGAGTTTCAGGGCCGGATTTTGGCGCCTCCAGCGTGCCCAGCCTCAAGGGGTTCCTGCGCGAGATTGCCCGTAGCGTGCCCAGCCCGCAGGGCGGCACCGTCTATGACGCCTGGAAGCTGCAGAGCGAGAACGCCCAAAGCAAGCGCGAGAGCGTCGACGAGGGCTCATACGCCGAGCGGCGCGGAGACGCCGATCACGGGGATGTGCACGTCGGCGATCTTGGGAGCGGCTCGGATTATTCGGCCTTTCTGGAGCACCTTGGCGTGCCATCTACCGATATCGGCTCCAATGGTCCGTACGGCGTCTATCACTCAGTTTTCGACAACTATGCATGGTTCACAAGGTTTGCCGACCCCACGTTCGGCTATGAACAGGAGATGGCTCGCATCTTTGGTCTGGAGGTGCTGCGCATGGCTGGCGCCGACGCGCTTCCGTTCGACTATGAGCGCTATGGCGACGAGGTGCGCCAGCATCTGGAACGGGCACGACGCCGGGCTCAGGAACTGGGCTGGAAGGATAAACCCGATTTTACCGCCCCGTTGAAGGCCGCCGCTCACTTGGCGGCTGCCGGACAGGCCGCCCGTAGGGCAGCCGCATCAGCCACCGGGCCACGACTGTTACGGGTGAACGCGGCCCAGATGGAGGCCGAGCGCGCTATGCTGGGCAAGGGACTGCCCCATCGTCCATGGTTCCGCCACACCATCTATGCTCCTGGCGAGTACACTGGCTATGCTGCGGTGGTCATTCCCGGCGTCAATGAATCCATGGATCGCAACGACCTTGCCGGGATGGGCGCGGCCCTTGAGGAGGTAACGGCAGCACTAGAGCGGGCGGCATCGGTGCTGGAGTCAGCCGTGGAACGCAAAGAGCCGCTATAATCACAAACACCTGTGACGTATGTCGCTCGCGATTGGTCACGGGCAGTGGTACTACTCCTGAACAATTTAACGACTTCAAATTGAGAGTACTAACTATGACAACGAAACAACGTGGCGATATAGAAGCACCCTCGGCTCCTCTGCTTGGCAAACAGGCCAAGCTCGCCATGCTCTCGCAGTTTCTTGGATTCATGCTGGACGCCTACGATATGGCGCTAGTGTTGGTCCTTGCTCCCATCCTCATAAAAGTCTTTGTTTCCCCCAAGGGCAGTGCGGCGTGGCAGTACGTCACCATCATCTTCAGCTACTCCATTACCATGGCCGCGCGTCCGATTGGCTCGGCCCTCTTTGGACGATTCGCGGATAGGATCGGCCGCCGCCTCCTGCTCGTATTCACGATTGGCGGCGTCGGCGTCATGTCGCTGCTCGGCGGCGTACTCCCCACCTATCAGCAAATCGGCGTCTGGTCGTACGTGATCTTCTGTTGCCTGCGCTTCTTTATGGGATGTTTCTTCGGCGGCGAATATGCGGTCGGCCACACTTTTGCCATTGAGTATGCCCCGCTCAAAAAGCGTGGCGCGGTGAGCGGTTTCATCCAGTCCGGCTTCCCGCTCGGCTACGTTCTGGCTTCGCTGGTCTTTGCCGGGCTTTCGGCCCTGCTCACCAAGGCTGCGATGCAGCAGTTCGGATGGCGCATTGCTTTTATGACCGGCATCATGCCAGTGTTTCTGGCGCTGGCAATTCGCAGCACACTGCACGAGTCGCCGGAGTTCGTGAAGGCCAAGGCGGCCGGAACCATGGACAAATCTCCCTTTCTCAGCCTCTTCAAGCCTCCGGCTCTGGGAACCTTCATTCAGGTCTTTTTTTTCATGGCTGGCCTGTTTCTCACCGACTACTCCGTTTACGGCTTCCTGCCCAACCTGCTGACGCTCAATGGACGCGGCTTCAATCCCACGACCTACAGCCTCATCTACGGCTTCGCGCTGTTTATGGCCTTCCTCGGGTATAACTTCTACGGCTGGCTGAGTGACTACACCGGACGCAAGGTCCTCACCCAGTGGTACTGTGTCTTCCTCATAGTCTTCGGTATTCCGGTTTATTACGTGCTCTATCACGCTGCTCTGGAGCATAATCTCTGGAAAGCCGTGCTCGGCACGACCATGGCAGGAATGCTTAAGTTGGCTTGGGGCATTGTGCCCGCTTATCTGTGCGAACGCTTCCCCACCAGCCGTCGCGCGACCGGTGTTGGCTTTGGGTATTCCTCCGGCGCACTCATCGGAGCCTGGTTTGGAATCTACGTTTGGTGGGCTCACAAAATTCCATTCATCGCCCGGATCGAGAAACAGGATCTTTGGCTCTCTCCAGCCGTGATACTCACTGTTGGAGCCTTGATGACCATTACAAGCCTGTTCTTCTCGCCGGAGACCAAGGATCTGCATCTCGATGAGGTAAAGAGCAGCTAGATCCCGGCATTGCGATGGAAAGTGGACGACAATGAGAGGCAAGAAAAGACGTTACACGTTTGTGCTTGAATTTCTGGGCGGCACCTATGTCCGTCAGGCTTGCGGCGACTCTCCTGAGATGGCATTGCGGGGGTGGTTGCGTGCTGCGAGCCAAGAGGACTTTGAATGGGAATGCCACAGGCTGGAACTGCTGCGCGCGCTGGGAAACAGTGTCGCTGTCCCCGTTGAAGGCTGCCAGAACGTATGGTGCCTTTCCGGCTTGGCCGGAGATTACCTCTATCTCGTTCACATCATCGGTACGGAGAGCGGTGCAGCCGCAGGTAGAACGGTTGCCGAGGCGCAAATGGAGCGGATGGGCTCAAATCCGAAGTACAGGGGCTGGCGGCCCTCATAAATGACACTTAGAGCCCTGCGGTAACACAGGGCAAAGCTCTAAGGTTTAGTGCCGATGTTCGTACTCCGGTGAGCTTGCAATGATATTTGCGTGATGTTTATTTGAGATGTAACGAGGTGCTCACGTAATGATTCGAGAGATGAACGGCTTCATCCTGGCCCACGACCGCTACCTTGCACTGGATCTGGCACGTACGGAATGCACCAGCCCTGAGCAGCGCGAGTTCATGCACATCAAGATCCTTGAAGCCTACCTCGAAGTCCAATGCAGGGCCCGGAACATTGCAGGCCTTCAGTACGCCGGCGGCAACAATTACGTGGACCAAAACTGAAAGGCCACACCGGACAGGAACGTGCCCTCCTAACTTCATTTACGATGACAAAGAGAAGAGCCGCGGCGAGCCGCGGCTTTTCTGTTGCAAAGAAAAACTTCTACTTCTGCGCAATCAGCTTCACCAATTCCGAGTAATCTTTCTTTTCAAGACCGTGAACCTGTTTGTTGTACTCATCCACTTTGGAGGAGTAGTTCATCGAGCAGAACTTCGGTCCGCACATTGAGCAGAACGACGCCTCCTTGTAGAAGTTGTCAGGCAGGGTTTCGTCGTGCATCGCGCGCGCAGTCTCCGGGTCGAGCGATAATTCGAACTGCTTGTCCCAGTCGAAGGTGTAACGCGCATGGCTCAGGGCGTTGTCGCGGTCCTGCACTCCCGGACGATGGCGCGCCAGATCGGCGGCGTGGGCAGCGATCTTGTAGGCGATGATGCCGTCCTTCACATCCTTCTCGTTGGGCAGTCCCAGGTGCTCCTTCGGGGTCACATAGCAGAGCATCGCCGCACCGTACCATCCGATCATTGCCGCGCCAATCGCCGAAGTGATGTGGTCGTAGCCGGGGGCGATATCGGTGACCAGCGGCCCGAGAGTGTAGAACGGCGCGCCGTCGCACCACTCCACCTCCTTGTCCACCTGCTCCTTGATCTTGTCGATTGGCACGTGTCCGGGCCCTTCGATCATCACCTGCACGTCGTACTTCCAGGCGATGCGGGTGAGTTCACCCAAGGTCTTCAACTCCGCGAATTGGGCTTCGTCGCTGGCGTCAGCGATGCAGCCGGGGCGCAGTCCGTCGCCCAGAGAGAAGCTCACGTCGTACTTTGCCATAATTTTGCAGATGTCTTCGAAGCAGTCGTAAAGGAAGTTCTGCTTGTGGTGGTGCGCCATCCACTGCGCCAGCATCGCGCCTCCGCGGCTCACGATGCCTGTGATACGGGTGGCCACCAGGGGCAGGTACTGCACCAGCAGGCCTGCATGGATGGTCATATAGTCCACCCCCTGCGCCGCTTGCTCTTCGATGACTTCCAGCATCAGCGCGGCCGACAGATCTTCGATACGCTTGACGCGCGCGACTGCCTCATACATTGGCACCGTGCCCATTGGCACAGGACAATGCCGCAGCAGGGTTTCGCGGATGCCGTGGATATCGCCGCCAGTGGAGAGGTCCATCATGGTGTCGGCACCATAGTGCACCGAGGTGTGCAGCTTTTTCAGCTCCTCCTGCACGTTCGAGGTCACTGAAGAGTTTCCGATGTTGGCGTTGATCTTGCAAAGTGAATCCACGCCGATGCACATGGGCTGCAGCTCAGGATGGTTGATGTTTGCGGGAATGATCAACTTTCCTTCGGCGATCTTGGAGCGCACCAGCTCGGGCGAGATCTTCTCGCGCTCGGCCACGAACAGCATTTCCTCCGTGACTAGACCTTTGCGCGCAAGGTGCATCTGAGTGACGTTGCTGTCGCCGCTGCGCGCCGCCTCTTCGCGGCGCCGTGCGATCCACTCCTGGCGCAGTTTCGGGAGTCCCTCGGTGGGAATTCCGTGTGGTGAGATGCTCTTGTCTTCGTTGCCATTCGACCCGTTTGCTGCACTCATTCCTGTAAGCCCCTTATTGCATCGCTAAGCGCTCATTATACGATGCGAGTGCAGCCGGAACGACGAGCATCTTCTCCTGAATCGCTCAATCGTTCTCCGCATCCAATCAGCAAGGCTTATGTCTTGACCCCCGTGGTCGTCTCGAAGTACCCTCTGTGCAATGGGGAAAAAGGAAGGCAGCTCTGGGGCGTGATTTGGCCTGCTGGTTTTCTCGTGGGTGGAAAATGAATAAGTACTTGAAGTTTGGCGTGCCGATCTTGGTCATCGTATCCGGCCTCGCATATCTGGCCGTCAGCGGTGTGCAGGAGAGCAAGAGCTACTACGTCACCATCAAAGAAATGAAAGAAATGGGCGACGGCGTTTACAGCAAACGCTTGCGGGTGGCTGGGAACGTGCAGTCAGGCTCGATTCACCGTCAGGGAACCCACGTCGAGTTCACGCTTGCCGAACAGGGACGTACTCTCAACGTCGTTTATTCGGGGACAGAAGCTCCGCCGGACACGTTTAAAGACAACGCGCAGGCGCTTGCCGAAGGCAGCTACGGCCACGACGGCGTATTCCATGCCAAGCAGCTTCAGGCCAAGTGTGCTTCAAAGTATGGCCCAGCGCAGCCCGGTGAAACGGGCGCTCCGCCGGCGGCGCCAGCGGAGAAAGCTCAGGCCTCCGCGGCCTCCATGTAGCAGAGATAAATCAGCAGAACTCCCGTAGCATCCGTGCTTTTTTTTGCGTGCCGCGTCAATCCGGAGAGAACGCGCTAGACTTCCAAGGTGTGACTGATACGCAACGTGTGACTGATACAGCTCAACACCAGCATGCTGTTTCCGTGCGCGACGTGGTGCGCCACTTTGGGCGCTTCGCCGCTCTGCGAGGCATTACAGCGGAGTTCGCGGTAGGGCAACTCTACGTTTTGCTGGGTGAGAATGGTGCGGGCAAAAGCACTCTGCTGCGCATTATCGCCGGATTGCTTGCGCCTTCGCGCGGCAGTGTCAGCGTTCTTGGCTCGGAAAACATTCGTGCGGTTGCTCCGCGCTTCGGCTACATGGGGCACGCTCCACTGCTCTACGACGAGATGTCGGCGGTGGAAAATCTGGAGTATTTTTCCGCACTATATGGAATGAACGACCGAGCACGCTGCGAGGATGCGATCCGAACCGTTGGGCTTGATCCGGCGCTGGAGCGTCGCGTCGGCCAGTATTCGCAGGGCATGCGCCAGCGCATCTCGCTGGCAAGGGCCATTGTGCACGGCCCCGAGTTGCTGTTTCTGGACGAGCCTTTCTCCAACGTGGACGTGCGCTCGGCCAAGCAGATGACAATGCTACTTGCCAAAATGCGCGACGCCGGAACTACCATCTTCGTGGTTACGCATCAGGCCGCACTGATGGAGCCGGTTGCCGACGAGTGCATTGTGCTTGATGCCGGACGCTTGGTCGCACGCGAAAAAGGGATTCCCGCCCGCCTGCTTACACCCTACCTTGCAGAGGAGCGCACCGCGTTGCGGAACGCCCCCCGCGGCAGCATGGAGGTTAAGCCGTGAGTTCGGCGCCCAGCCTGTGGGCGATCAGCCGCCGCTCGCTGGTGAAGGATCTGCGTTTGGAGTGGCGCTCCAAAGACGCAATCAACAGCATGTTGTTCTTTGCCTTGCTGGTGGTCGTTATCTTCAGCTTCGGCTTCGATCCGACGGCGGAGGAGTCGCGCAAGATCGCCGGCGGCCTGCTTTGGGTTGCGATACTGTTTGCCACCGTGGTGGCCCTGAACCAGACTTGGACGCGCGAGCTGCGCAACCAGGTGCTGGACGCCTACCGTCTCTCGCCCGCTCCGCCACAGGCCTTGTTTCTGGCTAAAACCGTGGGCAACTTCATCTTTGTTTCGATTCTTGAAGTGCTGATGGTTCCGCTCTTTGTCGTCTTCTACAATCTGCGCTCGGTGGGGCCGGTTTGGCAGTTGCTGGTGGTCGCGCTGCTGGCAACGTGGGCGCTGGTGGTGAATGGAACTTTTTTTGCGGCGCTCTCCATCCGCACCCGCAGCCGCGAGATTATGCTGCCATTGATTCTGTTTCCGGTCTCGATTCCGGCGCTGCTCGCCATGGTAGACGCCACCACTTCGATCCTCACGGGCGAAAGCTCGCCTCTCTTCTGGATACGCCTGCTGGCGGTGTATGATCTGGTGTTTACCACCGTCAGCCTCATCCTGTTTGAACCGGTGCTGAACGCGGAATGAAAACTCTCTTCAAAGTTCTCGCAGTGCTTACGGCCCTGCTGCTCGGTTACGGCTTCTGCCAAGCCATGTTCATCGCGCCACGCGAGGCGACGATGGGCGATGTGCAGCGCATCTTCTACTACCACCTGCCCTCGGCTTGGGTGGCCTTTCTGCTGTTCTTCGTCAACTTTCTGGCCTCTATCTGGTACATCGTTCGCCGTAACACCGGCGCGGATGCGCTGGCTCTGGCCTCGGCGGAGGTCGGCGTCAGCTTCTGCACCATCGTTCTGCTTACCGGGCCTATCTGGGCTCGTCCCATTTGGGGGATCTGGTGGACCTGGGATGCACGCCTGACCAGCACGCTGGTGCTGTGGTTGATCTACGTCAGCTACCTCGTGCTGCGCCACTATGCTACCGGCGGACAGGTTCCGGTGCTGGCGGCGGCACTGGGTATATTCGGATTTGTCGATGTTCCGATCGTGTACATGGCGATTCGCTGGTTCCGCACCCAGCATCCGCAACCGGTGATCGGGGGCGGCGAGGGATCGGGACTCCACCCCGCGATGTGGGTCGCTCTGCTGTGGAATCTTGCGGCGTTTGCCATGCTCGCTTTCCTATTCGTAGCGATACGCTACAGGCAGGCGCTAGCTGAGCACGCACTGGAAGAGGCCCACGCGCAGGCCTCGCTGGAAACGGAGGACGCACAATGAGCGGAGGGAATCATGATGTCTATCTTTATGCCGCCTACATCGTCGTCTGGGTCGTCCACTGCGTCTATGCCTTCACCCTTGTGAGCCGGGGCAAGCGCATCGAGCGCGAGAGCCGCGAACTGGGTCGCCGTTAGCAACTTTTTTCCCGCACGTGGTGTTTTCATCATCGTCGGATTTGATGGCATGCAAGAACGCAGCGCAAATTGCTCAGCATGCGTTGTGAGAAAGAGGGACGAGAATGAGAAAGTTCGCTGGATTGTTTGCAGTTGTACTGATCTGTTCGGTCGCCGTTTTTGCCCAGGAGCGGGGACACGAAGGAGCACCCGCCGGTCATGAGGCTGTGGGCGGCGGCCATATTCCTGCCCATGGTCCCGCGCCGGCCAGTCATCCCGCTCCGGCTCCGAAGGGCGGTGCGCGGCCTTCGCTGAAAGACGCGCCGGGACATCCCGAGGCGCCCCACGTGCACGCCGCCAACGACCAGTGGGTCGGACATAACACGGGCCGCGGCGACGCGAACTATCATCTCGACCACCCCTGGGAGCACGGACATTTCCCCGGTGAAATTGGTCGCAGCCACGTTTGGCGTCTTGGCGGAGGCGGTCCCAGCCGCTTCGGGTTCGGCGGATTCTTCTTCAGTGTCGCGCCGTATGACATCGGCTACTGCGGTGACTGGAATTGGGCCGACGATTCGATCGTGATCTACGACGATCCGGATCACCCAGGCTGGTATCTGGCCTACAATGTCCGCCTTGGAACCTATGTCCACGTGGAGTACCTCGGCGCATAAAAGTCTGCGTCGCGCGGTCAGGCTCCTGCCACGGCAGGAGCCTGATTTTCTCCGCTAGAAACTTTGAGTGATCATAGGTTTTTCACCGTCTCCACCGTCGCGGCGTAGTCGTCGTTGCCGTGGCCCGCCTCGACAGCCTTCTGATAGACCTTTTCGATCTCTTTCAGCGCAGGCAGTTCGAGCTTCTCCTGACGGGCTGCTTCGAGCATCAGGTGAATGTCTTTGAGCATCAACCGCAGGGGAAAATTCGGGGACCAATCCTGATTCAGCACGAAGCTGGCCTTGTAGTCGGTTACGCCGCTGCGGATCATCGAGGACTCGATCAATTCGATCAGCTTCTCTGGAGGGACGCCTAGTTTGCCGGTAAGGGCAAGGGCTTCGGCAAAGCCTTCAAAGATGGACGCGATCATCAGATTCATGCCGATTTTCGCACTCTCACCAGCGCCGGTTTCGCCCACACGAATGACCTTTTTGCCCAACTTCAGGAAGAGTGGATCGAGCGCCTTGACCGTCGCTTCGGGACCGCCGACGATGAACAGGAGTTGGCCGCTCTCGGCGCCAATCTTGGAGCCGGTCACGGGCGCGTCCACGAACTCGGCTCCCTTGGCCCGCACGCGAGCGGCAAAGTCGAGGGTAGCCCGTGGCGCGATCGTGCTCGAATCTATCACTGTGACTCCGGGCCGCAGTACCGCTTCCACGCCGCCTGGGCCGAACAGCACTGTCTCGACGGCCTTGGTATCTGCCACGCAGATCCAGACGACTTCTGCGTCCTTTGCCGCCTCGGCGGGAGTTGCTGCCGTGCGCGCGCCATCCAGGCTCTTCGGCGTCCGGTTCCACACTGTCACATCGTGGCCGGCCTTCACCAGATTTACGGCCATTGGACGTCCCATGATTCCCAATCCCAAGTATGCGATCTTCACCAGAATGTCTTCCTTTCCAAAACGAATACTTGATTAAAAGCCAGCTGCGCCAATGTTACAAGTCCTCGCCGGAGCGTACCATTATGGAAGCGTGGGCGGCGCTTATCGCGTCCAATGGAGCAGGATGCTTAACATCGGTATCAGTAAGAAAGCTGGCCAGCTCGGCAGGCTGGTGAAACACTCTGCCATGTCCAAACGCACGGGCCGAACCCATCGCCCGGTGCTCGCCGCGCAAGGCCAACTGGGGGTTACCTTCATCGGCCACTCCTCGTTTTTCTTGCAGATCGGCGGATCGAACATTGTGGTCGATCCCATCTTCGCTCCCTGGCTTTTCGTCCTCAAGCGTCTGCGCCGGCCTGGCCTGCGAATCCAGGACCTTCCGCCGCTGGATGCGGTGCTGGTGACTCATGCGCACTTCGACCATCTGCATCGCCCCTCGCTGCGCGCGATTGCCCGCGCCAGCCGCATCAAGTGTGGCCACGCTCCGCGGCTCATTGTGCCGGCCAGTGTTAGCGACCTGGTCTCCGACCTCGGCTTTGAGCGCGTGGTGGAGCTGAACTGGTGGGAAGAGATGCAACTGGGGGGGACTAGGATCACCGCCACGCCGGCCAAGCACTGGGGCGCGCGCGTAATTCGAGACATGCATCGCGGCTACGGCGGTTATTGCCTGAGCGGCGGCGGCCATTCCATCTATCACTCGGGAGACACCGCCTATTTCGGCGGTTTTCGAGAGATTGGCGAGCGCCTCAATCCCGATGTCGCTCTGCTTCCTATTGGGGCCTATCATCCGGACAACTTCCGCGCCGTGCACACCAGTCCGGAAGACGCCCTGCGTGCCTTCGTCGACATGGGTGCGCGGCATATGATCCCTATGCACTTTGGAACCTTCAAGCTTTCGCAGGAACCCGTCGATGAGCCGGTAAAACGCCTTCTGGTTGGCGCTCGCCGCCTTGGCGTGTCCGATCGCGTGCATGTGCTCGAAGAAGGCGTTGCGCAGTTCTTTTAAGGCGGGATTGGCTACCATGCCAGCAGCACGCGCACGTCGCGCACGTTGGTTCCGGTATACCCGGTCATAATCGTATCGCCCAGGGCGTCGAAGAACGGATAGGCATCGAAGCTCGCAAGCGCTGCCTCGGCGTTCAGACCCCTGGCTTGGGCGCGTGCGATGGTGGTTCCATCCACCACTGCACCGGCGGCCAGGCTGTTTCCGTCGATGCCATCGGTTCCGGCGCTGAGGACGCTGATGTTTTCTCCCCGGATCTGCTGGGCGCAATAGAGTGCGAACTGCTGGTTGCGTCCGCCCGCTCCGGGGGTACGGTCCACTTTGACGGTGACTTCGCCGCCCGATATGAGGCAGACGCGGGAAACTCCCAATCGCAACTCGCGCACCCGCTGCAGCAGGTAATCGGCGGCCTTGCGGTAATCCCAATCGTCGCAGGTATTGTCTATCTGAATGGCGAATCCCTTTAATGCCGCGCACTCGACGGCGGCTTTTTGTGCGGAAACGTTGGAGAGCACGGTCCACCAGCGCGCACGTTCGAAAAAAGAATCGCCCTGCTTCGGCGTCTCTTCCAATCCGTGCGACTGAAACAGTCTGCTCACGCTTTTGGGGAAAAGCGGCAGCAGGTTGTATTGCCGCACGATGTCATAACACTCCGCGCAACTGGTGGTGTCGGGCATGGTCGGTCCGCTGGCGAGGGAATCCGTGGCGTTGTCCGGCACGTCGGAGATCAGAATGGAAACCTGGTGAGAGGGTGCGGCGGCTACGGCCATGCGGCCGCCCTTTACGGCCGAAAGATGTTTGCGCACGGCATTGATCTGCGCGATTGGCGCTCCAGAGTGCACCAGCGCCTGGTAGGTCTGAACGAGGTCGTCAAAGGATATCTGGTCGCTAACCGGCTTTTCGACAATTGCCGAGCCGCCACCGCTAATCAGATAGAGGACGAGGGAGCGCGCGTTCATCGAATCGAGGGCGCGGAGAATGGCCTCTGCAGCTCGCATCGATTCGTGGTTTGGCATCGGATGGCCGCCCTGAAAATAGCGGAAGCCGAAGAACTGCGATGCCGGCAGAGTGGGCGCAGAGACAATTCCGGTGACGCCGGTGCCAGCTCCGAAGCGCGTAATCAGCGCCTCCAGGCTGCTGTGTGCCGCCTTGCCGAAGGCGATCACGAAGACTCGCGAGAAGGTGCCGAGGTCGTAGAGATCGTCACCTATCTGCAAAATGCCGCGTTCGTGGTGGAGGTTGCGGCTGAAACCGCGCTCGATGCTGCTCTCCTCCAATGCGTGCTGAAAAATCTCACGCGCGATGCTGCACATCTCGCGCGTTGTAAATTCATTGCCGGCGGTTTTGTCGATAGCAGTCATCGCGCCAAGATTATACGGCAGGAACTGCCGCTGGCCCCACAACTTCGCGTACCCAGATTGTAAGTGCGGCTCGCATCTCCTCGAGGTGTCCGGTGAAAAAGTGGTCGGATTGGGAGATTAAGACCAGGCGCTTGGGCTCGGCTGCGGCAGCAAATAGCTGCGCCAGTTGCGGCGGAGTAGCGAATTGATCGTGGTCGCCGCTGAGCAGGAGCTTGGGTTTCTTGCTCTCCCGCAACTGCGGATAGGAGTATTCGCGCCCGTCTGCGTTGAGCGGAGTGCCCAGCATAATCAGGGCCTCTACCCGCGGATGCGGCACCGCCGCGCGCACGCCGACGGCCGCACCGAAAGAGAATCCTGCGAAGATGATAGGCACGGAGAACCGCTCCGCCAGATAGTCGAGGGCAACTCTGACATCGGCGCTTTCGCCGAGCCCGTCAGCGTGTTCGCCTGCACTGGCGCCGACGCCCCGGAAATTAAAGCGCAGCACTGGAAATCCGAGTGCGTTCAGCGCCTTCATAGCGTTGAAGACGACCTTGTTGTGCATGGTGCCGCCGAAGAGCGGATGCGGGTGGCAGACCACGCAGGCATAGGGCACCCCGGGCAGGCCAAGATTTAGCAACGCCTCGAGCCTTCCGGATTCGCCCTCCAGAAAAAACGATTCAATGCTGCCGTGGCGCGAAGTCAACCCCGCGCCTTCAACTTGATGGAGTCCAGAACCGCAACTCCCGTCTTGCCTTCGCGCGAGGTCAGGGGACGATTGGAGTGGCAGGTCGCAAGCAACAGCGTTTGTCCGTTGGAAATGAAGCGCACGAACCAATTGTCACCTTCCTCATCACGGAAGCGCGCGCTGGCCCGCTGCTTGCTGCTGTCTCCGGTTTGGAGGCGTCCAGCCACGGGAGCCGAATCGAGAAAGTGCTTCAGGTAGTCGCGTGCGTCCAGCGATTTTACATCTGCATTTCGCTGGTAAGCAGTCACGATGACGGTGGTCTCGCTGGCCTCCGACTCCACCTGTATATCGTCATTGGTCTGACGCAAACTCCAGAAGGTCGGCACCGCGATACTTACGTGTCCGCGCGGCACGATGTAGGTTCCGGGATGAAAGCCGTTAGTTGAAGCTTTCGGGGCCGGGGTTTTCACCGCGGTCGATGCTTTGGGTGAGGTCTTCTTCGCCGCTTTCTTCACCGCCGCGGTCTTCTTCAGGTGTTTCGCAGTTTTAGGCATGTTCTCACTCTAGCGCGAAGCTGGGCTGTCGGTCGAATTATTGAGAGATGCCGCGCCGCCGGAAATCGGTGCGAATCCATTCGGTGCGTGCACGGCTCTGTGCGGGTTTCGACAGCGGCGCGGCGGACTCATTACCAGCCGCGCCTTTGGCAATGGGGGAAAAACAGACTAATAGCGTTCATGAGCTTCTCCTCTTGAATCAGTGATTCTTTGAGATGGCGGCACGAAGTGCTTGGCGCATCTCGCCCGCGGTGTGGATCGGAGGCTGGCAGGCGAAGCCGCTGCAGAGCATGGCGACGGCGCTGCCCTGCTGCAATCCAGGAACGGCGGAGATGGTTTCCGCCAATGCCGGCGGCAGGGTCTCATGCAGCTTGGCTGCATCTTTGACGCGGAGCACAATTTTGTTCAGCGCGAAAGGGGCCAGCGCCTCCGCGTATAGCTCATCGGCCACGGGGCCTTCACCGATCACCACCACTTGCGTGTGCGCGAGCGCCATCCAAACCGAGGCCAGTCCGTAGGTGCCTGCATAGATGCCAAACTGTCCGGCGACTCCGGCAAAGGCTTCGAGCGTATCCTCGGCGAGTTCGTGCATTCGTGCGTCTCCGTTGAGCGCATGGAGGCGCAGCAATGCCATGGCGGCGGCGGAATCGCCGGCGGGAGTTGGCGAATCCTGGAAGGGCTTTCGCCGCGCGGTAAGCGCTCCAGTGGAATCGGTGGACGGTGCGCTGTCGAGATCGAAGAAGCCGCCGCCGCTGTCATCGTAGAAGCCGGAGATCATGCGCTGGGCAATTTCCTGAGCTTTGGCAAAGTAGCGCAGATCGCTGGTCGCCTCATAGGCATCGAGGCAGGCCAGCACGGTGAAGGCATAGTCGTCGAGCACACCGGTCGGGCGTTGACTTGCTCCGCCTTCGGCGTAGGCGATGACATGAAGCAGTCCGCGTGCGGATTGATAGGCCTCGGCGAGCAGACGATCAAGCGAGCGCAAAGCAAATTCCTGCTCCTCGCCGTCGCCCAGCACCCGCGCGGCCTGCAATACAGCGGAGATACAAAGCGCGTTCCAGTTGGTGTAGAGGGTGCGGTCGATGAACGGCGCGGGGCGCTGGAGGCGGGCGGCATAGAGCTTTTTCTTCGCCGAAGCCAGCAACTCCGTGGTCGATTCCAGAGTGCGGTTTTGACTGGCGGCGATCTGGACGATGGATTCGCGCACCCAGAGCACGTTCTTGGTGGGGTCGTGCTGCATCTCGCCACGTTCGCCGATGTCATAGTGGGCGGCGGCGACGGCGAGTTCATCTGGGCTCAATACAGCGCGAGCCTCGGCGAGAGTCCACGTGAAGTAGTCGCCATCGTCGTGCAAATCGATGTCGGCATCCTGAGAGCCATAGTAACCGCCGCGCTGGCGGTCGCTGAGCCAGTCGCGCAGCCAGCGCAAAATGTCGCGCGCCACGTCGGCGAAGAACGGATTGGCGGTGGCTTGCCAGGCATGCACGTAGTTCTTGAGCAGCTCGGAATTGTCGTAAGCCATTTTTTCGAAGTGAGGCACGCACCAGCGTTCATCGACGGAGTAACGATGGAAGCCACCGGCAAGCTGATCGTAGACTCCGCCGAGCGCCATTTTTTCAAGCGTGGTGCTTACAACGATTCCCACCTGTTGCTCTTCGGTGCGAGCATACCAGTCGAGAAGCAGATCGAGGGCGGCAGGATGAGCAAACTTCGGAGCATGGTTGAAGCCGCCATTGATGCGGTCAAACGCTCCGAGCGCGGCCTGCAGCATCTGCTCCACAATTCGAGGAGAGAACTCGCCGCTGTGTCCGGGCATTGCCTCGGCGTGGGCGAGCGCGTGCATCAGTCCATCGCTCTCCGCCTCCAGTTCGTCGCGCCGCTCACGGAAGGCTTGGGAGATCCCAAGCAGGACGCGCTGAAAGCTGGGGCGCCCGTATGCGTCCTGGGGTGGGAAGTAAGTCCCACCGAAGAACGGTTTGCCTTCAGGTGTCAGAAAGACAGTGAGCGGCCATCCACCTTGTCCGCAGAGTGCCTGGACCGCTGCCTGATAACGCGCGTCCACGTCAGGGCGCTCATCGCGGTCCACCTTCACGGGGACGTAGTGAGCGTTGAGCAGCGCTGCAACTTCGGCAGATTCGTACGATTCGCGGTCCATGACGTGGCACCAGTGACACCACACTGCGCCGATGTCGAGCAGGATTGGTTTGTCCTCTGCTTTGGCGAGCGCGAAGGCCTGCGGCCCCCACTCGTGCCACTGCGTCGGCTGGTTCATGGCGGAGCGAAGATAGGCAGAGGAGGCGTGGAAGAGAGCGTTGGGCTTGCTCGTGCTCATGCCAACAAGTGTAACGCCAAGCGAGGAAGAAATTCTCGAAGTTAGCCGCAAAAGAAAACGCTCGGATCTCTCCGGGCGAGCGCATTAAGAAGCTCGATGAATTCATTGCGGACATCTTCGCTGATTCCTGTTCGGTGCGTAGGATGTATCGCAGCAATCGTCATGTAAGTATGCCTACACCGTTGACTTGCAGGCACAGGGCGCAAAACGGGCCAATCAGCTCAGCAGAAATGTCCCGATCTGGACATACAGATCGATGGCCTGTATGAGTTCTGCCTTGGAGATGAATTCCTGGTCCGTATGCGCCACCAGGATCGAACCTGGCCCAAACAGCACAGGCTGCCCCCAAGACGAGAGCTGTGGAATGTCCGTGGTAAAGGATGCGGTCATGGTGGGGATGCCGGGAACGGTTAGGAATCGCATGTAGGGAAGGTCAAGAACGAAATGCACCTCCGCCAGCGATCCTACGGAAGAGACGATGGCTTCGCGGAGCCGCTGCGACGGAGCCACCAGGCGATAGAGCAACTGCGCCTTGGCGAAATCAGGGACGACGTTGGTGGCGCGTCCGCCTTCAATAATGCCGATGTTGACCGTGCTGGAGCCGATCTCGGGATTGTGCGGGAGCGGCATCGCACGCAAGGCCTGGAGCGCGTCGAGAAGTTTGTCGATCGCGGACTCGCCCAGTTCCGGGTAGGCCGAGTGCGCCATGCGGCCGCGCGCCACCACCTCGACGCGCAATGCGCCTTTGGATGCCAGCGCGATGCGGTTGTCGGTGGGTTCTCCATTGACCAGGAATCGCGAGCCGCGCGGGTTCTGGTTGGCGACGGCGGCCCCCAGCGAGTCGCGCTCTTCACCGACGACAAAGAGCAGGCCGACGGACTTGCCACTCTTGCGGAGGCGCTCGCAGGCCGCGACCTGGGCCGCAATGATTCCCTTGGCGTCGCAGGCTCCGCGCCCGTAAATATTGTCTGCGTCCTCGCTGGAGGGAAGGAACGGGGGAACCGTGTCGATGTGGGTGGAGAAGATCAGCGCCGGCTTACCGGCATTGGCAGGTTTGGCAAAAAGATTGAAGCGCTGCTCCTCAACCGGCATACGTTCGACGTCGTAGCCAAGCTCTTCCAGGAAGCCGGCGAGAAAAGCGGCCGCGGCGGCTTCCTTGCCGGTGATCGATTCGATGTCGATGAGCTGACGGGTCAGCGCGACGGGGTCCATTGCAACAGCATAGCAGGGGGAGTCGAGTGGAAAACAGAAGCGCCACCCCGAAGGGTGGCGCTCCGCGTTTACGTTCTGTTCGGTTAACGGCCTGCCGAAGCTCCGGATGCCGAGGCTGCGTCGACCATCTTGACAATGCGCATCTTGTAGAAGCTGCGCCAGACGAACGTGGCCGAGACCAGGAAGAAGGCAAGTGCCAGCACGTGGGTCAAGAATGGGCTCCTCGCGGTCAGAGTCACTCCCAGCGGCACGGCCAGCAATCCGAAGAGGGTGGTGAACTTGATGACCGGGTTCATGGCAACCGAAGAGGTGTCCTTGAACGGGTCGCCCACCGTGTCTCCCACGACGCAGGCGTCATGCAGGGGAGTGCCCTTGGCCTTGAGTTCGGTCTCCACGATCTTCTTTGCGTTGTCCCACGCGCCACCGGCATCGGCCATGAAGATGGCCTGGTACAAGCCGAAGATCGCAATGGAGAACAGGTAGCCGATGAAGAAGAACGGCTCGATGAAAGCGAAGGCAAGAGTCGCGAAGAAGACCGCGAGGAAGATGTTGAACATGCCCTTCTGCGCATACTGAGTGCAGATTTCAACGACCTTCTTGGAGTCTTCCACGCTGGCCTTTTCGACGCCTTCCAGCTTGATGTTGTCCTTGATGAACTCCACCGCACGGTAGGCGCCGGTAGAAACCGCCTGGGTCGCCGCACCGGTGAACCAGTAGATCATGGCACCGCCGGTAATGAGGCCGAGGACGAATGGAGCGTAAAGCAGGGACAATTTATTAACGTCATGGGTGAGTCCGCCAGTGAGGCCCATGATGATCGAGAAGATCATTGTCGTTGCGCCCACGACGGCGGTGCCGATCAGCACCGGTTTAGCGGTCGCCTTAAAGGTGTTGCCCGCGCCGTCATTTTCTTCCAGCAAGTCCTTGGCACGATCAAAGTTCACGTCGATGCCGAAGTCACGCTTGATCTCCGCCTTCACGTTGGGAATCTGCTCGATCAGCGAAAGTTCATAGACCGACTGTGCATTGTCGGTGACCGGACCGTAGGAATCGACCGCGATCGTCACCGGTCCCATGCCGAGGAAGCCGAAGGCCACCAAGCCGAAGGCGAACACCGCCGGAACCAGCATCAGCGCTCCGGGAATATCAAGGCTAACGAAGTATGCAACCGACATCAGCCCGACCATCGCCAGCCCCAGCCAGTAAGCGGAGAAATTGCCCGCCACAAAACCGGAAAGGATGTTCAGAGATGCGCCGCCCTCACGCGAAGCGGTTACAACTTCCTGCACGTGCGCACTGGAGGTGGAGGTGAAGACCTTCACCAGCTCTGGGATTACCGCCCCTGCCAAGGTTCCGCAACTGATGATCGAAGCCAGCCTCCACCAAAGTGTCGAATCACCACCGAGAGTGGGAATCATCAGGTAGCTGGCGACGTAGGTCAGGGCGATGGAGACAATCGAGGTCAGCCATACCAGCGAAGTCAGCGGCGCCTCGAAGTCCATTTGGTCGCTGCTGCCGTACCGGGCCTTTGCGATGGCGTGGTTCAGGAAGTAGGAACCGGCGCTGGCCACCAGCATCATGACGCGCATGACGAAGATCCAGACCAACAACTGCACCTGCACAATCGGATCGTGCACGCCGAGCAAAATGAAGGTGATGAGCGCGACGCCGGTGACGCCGTAGGTCTCAAAGCCGTCGGCCGAAGGTCCAACCGAGTCGCCCGCGTTATCGCCCGTGCAATCGGCAATTACGCCGGGATTGCGGGCATCGTCTTCCTTGATCTTGAAGACGATCTTCATGAGATCGGAGCCGATGTCGGCGATCTTGGTGAAGATTCCGCCGGCGATACGGAGCGCGGCCGCGCCCAGCGATTCACCGATGGCGAAGCCGATAAAGCACGGACCGGCGTAATCGCCTGGAATGAAGAGCAGAATGCAGAGCATGATCAGCAATTCGACGCTGATCAGCATCATGCCGATGCTCATACCGGCCTTGAGGGGAATGTCATAAACAGGGAATGGCTTGCCGCGCAGGCCAGCAAATGCGGTGCGGGAGTTGGCGAAGGTGTTGACGCGGATGCCGAACCAGGCCACGCCGTAGCTGCCGGCGATGCCCACCAAGCTAAAGGCGAGGATGATGGGAAGGGTGACGGCAACCGACTTGCCCGGAACCGGGGCCAACCAGCCGAAGTAGGCCGCAATAATGACTGCAATGAACGCCCAGAGGATCAGGATGAACTTGCCCTGGGTGATCAGATAGGTCTTGCAGGTTTCGTAAATCAACTCCGAGATCTCGCGCATCGCGCGATGGACCGGAAGGTTCTTCAGATGAATATAGATTGCCATGCCAAAGAGCAAGCCGAAGATGCAGAACAGAATGCCGATCAGCAGCAAGTTGTGCCCATTGATGGCGTTATTGAAAAAGCTGACGCTGCTCAGGTCGGGAAGCTTAAGTGCAGCTTCGCCGCCTGCGGGCTCGGCCAGTGCTACGAGGGAGGTGAAAAGGGTGAGGGCCATCAGCGACATACCACGGCGGAGCAAAGAGAGTTTGCTCATCCGGCCCAAGTAATTGAGGCCCTGCGAGAGCCACACATTCATACGATTCCTCCAAGGTTAAACTCGTTACGGGTCTACCTTCTGTTTGAAATCGGCTGCGCACGAAAAACGGCGCTGCGGCAGGGCCGCACACGTACGCTTCCGGGCTACAACCGAACCCGAAACGCGCTTCCACTTCAATGAATGTTGAGGCTTGGCCGCGTTGGGTGCTACAGGAGCCGCTTGCGAGGCGTTCCTTTCCCCGGTTGAACACAAACTCAGCACTCTTCCGAGGGGCATCAATTTATACCATGCGGGGATTTTCCAATCAATGACTTGGCGCACGCATGGATGTCAGCTTTTGCTGAGGAAATGGTGTCAGGGAGAGCGGATTCTCTTCTCTCAATTCCCGCGCATATTATTTTTGACCTGCCGTGCTAGCTTTTCCATCTCCTCAGCCTTCCGCATAACCTCCAAGGAGAGAATGTCTTCCCGTGAATTGTCAACGTACTTCTTTAAGTCGGTGGCCAGTTCGAGCAGCTTTTGCGAGTCGCGCTTCATATCCTCGAAACGCTTTCTTTCCTGCTGTAGCTGCGACCTCCGCTGTACTTCCGCTTCCAAATCCGCGCGTTCGCTGGCGTCGGTGGGGCGCTGGAGCGGGGCGAGTTGAGCCCATCCTGGCGCAACCGTAAAAGTAAGCAGAAGCGTGATTACCCCAAGTAGCCGGAAGCAAGGCATGACCCAACCTCAGAGATTGGAATGACCGCATAATATTGGATGGCTTTTTCGGGCCTCTCAGGATTTATAATCCGCAATCGTGACTCCTATACAGTTTCCGCACACTTGGCATGATCTGTTCCGGCTGAATCTCTGGTACGAGGACATTTTTTCCCTGCTGCATGACAAGCTCCCCAAGATCCTTGTCACCATTCTTATTGCCATCGTGCTGATCCGCATTTTGAACTTGGTCAGTGCGCGGTTGGCGCGGGTCAATCAGGCGAACCTGACCACCTCCAGCGTTCGAGTGCAGCAGCTTCACACCATCTCCTCGATTTTCCGCAGTTTCGGTCTGACCGCCATCGTCTTTTTTACGGTCGTTACCATACTGTTCGACCTTGGAATTCACGTGGAGCCGCTGCTGGCCAGTGCAGGTATTGCCGGTCTCGCCGTGGGCTTTGGCGCGCAGACCTTGGTTCATGATGTTTTGAATGGATTTTTCATTCTGGTGGAGAACTGGTTCGACATAGGAGACGTCATCAAAATCGGCGTTTTCCAGGGCTCGGTGGAGATGTTGACCCTTCGCCGCACAGTTTTGCGGGACGCCGACGGTTCGGTACATACCATTCCGAATTCCACCATCACGGCAGTTACGAATATGACCCGGGATTGGACCCAGGTCGCGATGCACGTAGCCGTGGATTACAAGGAAAATAGCGACCGCGTCATCGAGTTATTGCAGCAGCTCGGTACCGAACTGTACCGCGATGAACGCTTCCGCGAGGCGATCGTAGCCGATCCGGTGGTTCCCGGTATCGACCACGTTACCGGAAGCGAAGTGGACTATTTAATGCTTGTGAAGACCCGTCCCGGCGAGCAATACGCGGTCAGCCGCGAGCTCCGCCGCCGTATCAAGGATTGCTTCGAAAGAAATAAGATTCAGCCTGGCGGCCAGAATCGATTCTTTGTTCTGGATTCGAGCACTCCGCCGCAGAAGTAGCCTGGAACAGATGTTTTCTGGGAGATTGGGCGGGTAGCATCTTTCCGCGCGCTCCGTGGCATCTCAGATAGTTATCATGCTGCAATCTGTCCTCATCAGCATAGGTGTCGGAGTGTTGGTTGTCGCCGCGTGGTACTGGGGTTTTCTGCACTTCAATCAGTGCCGCGGGTTGCGCGTTTTGCGCTGGCTGGAGGGAGCGCTTGCCACCCAGGGCCAGATCAGCGGTGTCGATTGGAGCAACCCTTCGCACTTCCGGGCGCGGCTGCAACTGTCCGGGTGCGCGTTTCGTCAACCTTCTCTGGAAGTGCGTCTAGCGCCGCGCCAAGTGCCTCTGAAGTGGGTGATGTGGGGCTGGCGCCGCCGGCAGGAAACGTTGACCTTTGAAGCCAATCTAACCTGCCCGCCGCGGAATGCGGTGGAGATTGGCCGGACCCGGTGCACCGGACTGACGCGGCGATGGATGCAAAATACCGGCGATTGGCCGACCCACACCGTCGCGACCCTTTTCATCTCCAGCCAGCCTGAATGGGAACCGGAGATATCCGGCCGCATGGGGAGCGTGGTTGCGACTCGCGAGTTCGAGTTTCTGGAGGTGTCCTTCCGGCCCCGCCCGCCTCAGTTTTCCGTGACGTTTTCGCTCAAAGAGACACTTCAGCATCCGCGGGGCGAACTGGCGATTTTAGATTGTCTTCGCGAGCTCGCAGAGGGCTCTCCCACCTCAAGAATGTAGCGGCAAGAACGTAACAGCGCGACTCCTGCCCGGCGCCGCAGAGACAAAAAAGCCGACGCCCGAGGGCATCGGCTCCTTCTGGTTTCGGACTGAAAACTACTTCAAGCCGGCAACGAATGCAGCGATTGCCTTCTGGTCTTCTGGGCTGGCGTTGAAAGGCTTCGCGTGAATGCTCTTCTTGCCGCCTGCGGAAAGAATCGTTCCTACGTCGGCATTGCCCTTGATGGCCGGACCCGACTTGCCTTCACCCGCAGCGCCGTGGCAGCCAGCGCACTTCGCCTTATACAGAGCCGCGCCATCTTCCGCGAATGCAGCCGTAGACATCATCATCGCCATCGCAGCCAGAATAATTGCAACATGCTTCATGGATAGATCTCCTAAGTAAGGTATTAGTTGCGCGAACATTCTGCCACTCCTCGGCGCATTTGCCAACTGAATGTCGCGTGACGGCCTGATTTACCTTCCCAAGATGACAAAGCCGGTACCCGAAGGCACCGGCTGGTCTTGCAGAAAACTCAAAACTACTTCAGAGTAGCAACGAAATCAGCAATCGCCTTCTGCTCTTCAGGCGTTGCGTTGAAGGCCTTCGCGTGAGGACCCTTCTTGCCGCCGTTGGCCAGCACGCCGGAAACATCGGTAGCGGACTTGCCCTTGAGGGACGGACCCATCTTGCCTTCGCCCGCTGCGCCATGGCAGCCAGAGCACTTCGCCTTGTACAGAGCAGCGCCGTCTTGTGCAAACGCAGCCGTAGAAATCATCATCGCCAGAGCAGCCAGAACAATCATTGAACGCTTCATGGAACTGATCTCCTATTAGTTTAGGTGCACTAATTGTAATGCGGTGCTTCCGGGAAGCTTACTAAGTGGAAGCATAGTTGTGGATGTGCTCATGCGAACTCACCCCGCAAAACATTCTATCCGCTCAGACGCGGATAATCCCATAAAAAAACGTCTTGCTGTTACATTTTTGTCACATGAAGCTCTCAAGTTTGGGAGGGATTGGCGCGTTGCGGGCAAGGAGAGTGCTCGCTTTCCTCGCTTTCGACGCGCCCGCACCCCCGGACGCCAGCACGTTCCAGTCGTGGTAGCGCCGTGTGGCACAATACCGGAGGTACGTGCGCGGTTCACCCTGCAGACAGGGCAGTAACTTTGTCGCAGACGCGTTTCGGCCTGTATGCTGGAGCGGAGAGAATCTATGTTTTACAGTTGTTTCTTGGAGTCCGTGGAGCGCTGGCCGACGGCGCCCGCAGTGGCGATTCAGCGGCAGCCCGGAGCGTCTGCGCCGCCATCGGCACTGTCCAGCATCACGACGGCCGCGGATGGACACACCATCGAGAGTTTCACCTATCAGCAGCTTCGCCGCGTCTCCGACGGGGTTGGACAGTGGCTGATTGGAGCCGGCATTGGCGCCGGTGGAGGCACACGCTGTGCCATCCTCGCCTTCAACAGTCCGAGTTGGGTTGCGACCTATCTTGGCATCATTGCCAGCGGCAATACAGCCGTCCCGCTGGACACGGCGTTTACCGCATCCCAGGTCAGGAAATTGCTCGACGACTGTGGCGCAACCCTGCTCTTTGTGGACGAGCGCAGCCTCGCCGTTGCCAAGGAAGCGGTCGCGGGCGCTGCGGTTCAACTGGCGATGCTGGACGCTCCACACGAAGGCCTGCCCTATGTGCCAGAGATGGTGCTGGCGGCGCAGCCCGGGTTTGTTGCGGTCGCGGTAAAGCCAGACGATGTTTCGGCGATTATCTACACCTCAGGAACCACCAGCGACCCCAAGGGAGTGATGCTGACCGACGGCAATCTTACCGCCGAACTGGAGTGCATCCGAAAATTCGTTCCTATCGGCCCTGGGGATGGTTTTCTTGGCGTGCTGCCGCTGTTCCATGTTCTGGCACAGATGGTCAATATTTTCTTGCCGCTGGGTAATGGCGGGAAGGTTGTCTTTCTTGATTCGCTCAACACACAGGAGTTGATGGTCGCACTGAGAGAGCGCGGCATCACCATCTTCTGTTGCGTTCCGCAGTTTTTCTATCTCATTCATGAGCGTATCTTCGGCGAAGTTGCCAAGAAGGGGCGGCTGGCTACAAAGATCTTTGAAGTGATGCGTGGTATGAGCACGGCATCGCAGAAGCTTGGCTTCAATCTAGGCAAGGTGTTCTTCAAGAAAGTACATGCGCAGCTTGGGCCGGAGATCCGCTATTTTGTAACCGGCGGCTCGCGCTTTGACGCGCAGGTTGGGCGCGACATTCACTCCCTTGGCTTCCCGATGCTGCAAGCCTTCGGCATGACCGAGACTACCAGTGGTTGCTTCTGCACGCCTCCGGACGACAACGTAATCGGCTCGATTGGCCGTCCGCTGCCAGGATTGCGGGCCAAGCTGGTGAATACCAAGGTGGACGAGAACGGACATCTGGTGGGTGAGATCGCCTTCGCCGGTCCTACGGTCATGAAGGGCTACTACAATCGACCGGAGGCTACCGCAGAAGTTCTGAAGGACGGATGGCTTTACACCGGCGATCTCGCGTATGCGGACGCCAAGGGGAATTACTTTATTACCGGGCGCGCCAAGGACGTGATCGTTCTCAGCTCCGGCAAGAATATCTATCCTGAAGAGATCGAAGCCTACTACCAGCGCTCGCCTTGGATTAAGGAACTGTGCGTGCTTGGCTTGGAGAGCCGCAAAGCGGGCGAACCGCTCAGCGAGCGGCTGCACGGCATTATCGTACCGAACTTTGAGGTGTTGCGCGAGCACAGGATCGTCAATATTCGCGAGGTCATTCGCTTCGACGTGGAGAGCATTTCCGCAACCTTGCCCGCGACCAAGCGAATGCTTTCCTATGACATCTGGCAGGACGATCTTCCGCGAACCACGACGCGCAAACTGCGCCGTCAGGAGATCGATAAGAAGCTGCGGGCGCTTTATGCCAGCGGCAAGACAGAAGAGATTACGCCGAAAGAGCGCACGTTCTCCGACGATGATCGCATCTGGCTCGCATCTCCCGACGTGGCGCGCGCTGTGGCGGTTATCGCCGAAGCTTGCGGTAGCGACCGTCAAAAGGACGTTCATCCGGACGATAATCTGGAACTCGATCTTGGACTGGATTCGATGGAGCGGGTCGAACTGCTCACCGAACTGGCCCATAGACTCGGAGCAGAGGTTGAGGACTCGGCCGCCAGCGAGGTCTATACGGTTCGTGAACTGGTGGAACTGGTCCTCCAGAACCTGGGCAGGACGGCGCGACAGGCACCGGGCTGGAATACCGTCTTTGAAGCGGAGACCACCGATCCAGAGGTGCTTGCTATTACCCATGAGCGCCGGGTAGTGAGCTTCCTGTGGTGGCTTTTTGGCAAGAGCGTTCAATGGGCTTCGCACTTGGTGTTTAAGTTGCGCGTGGAGGGGATGGAAAATCTGCCCAACGCGCCGTACGTTCTTTGTCCCAATCACTCCAGTTATCTGGACGCGCCGATTTTGACCGCCGCGCTGCCCTGGCGGGCATTCCACAACGTCTTCTACGTTGGGACCAGCGACATTTTCGGCACGGGGTTGATGCGCAAGTTCGCACAGTTTCTTCATCTCATTCCGGTTGATCCGAATTCTAACCTGGTGCCTGCGATGAGGGCTGGAGCTTACGGGCTTCGCGCAGGAAAAATCCTTGTCATGTATCCCGAGGGCGAGCGTTCGATAGAAGGGCCTCCGAAAAAATTCAAGAAGGGTGCGGCGATTCTTTCAGTGCACCTGAACGTGCCCATTGTCCCGGTGGCAGAGTACGGCTTCCATCTCTGCTGGCCGCGCGGGAAAGGTTTCCAGGGCTTTCATCCGTTGCGGATTCGCGTCGGCAAGCCGATCTATCCGGACCTGAATGAGGAGCCCGAGCAGGCGTACGAGCGCCTTACCGAGGAACTGCGTAGCCGGGTGGTGGAAATGTGGAACGATCTGTCCAATGAATCCAAGCCCGCTAAGAAACCTGCGGAACTGACTCACGCTTAACTTATCCGCTGAATCTACTTTCCTTCCTGCGCTTGCTTTTTTCTCGCGAGCCTGGTTGTGATCGCTATTAATATGGGAGCCTTTTATCTGCTCTATCGTTCGCAGTTGAAAGTAACCTTCAATATGACCATCTGCCCGCACTAGGGTCTCATGCTGTTCGCTGGTGCGTTGACGATCTGGTTGCTGCTCTAGGCGTTATTCCAACTTAGCCCTGGGATGCGTCTTGTCGTAGACATCCAAGACTTGCTTGGTGGTGAGTTGGGTGTAGCGCTGAGTGGTAGAGAGGCGTTCGTGTCCGAGCAATTCCTGAATGGCGCGCAGGTCCGCTCCCTCTTCGAGCATGTGAGTTCCGAAGGCGTGACGCAGGGTGTGGGGATGAACTTCGCTGGGCAGACCGCCGGCAACCGCGATCGACTTGACGATGCGCCCGACGCTACGCGTAGTGAGGCGAGTTCCGCGCAGGTTTATCAGCAGTGCGGCCTCGCCCGTGCGCCTGTGCTGCTCGAGCGCTCGGTCGCGCAACGGCAAGTAATCGCGCAGTGCAATCTGCGCCGGGTCTCCGACTGGCACCATGCGCTGCTTCTTGCCTTTGCCGCGCACCAGAATCAGGCCCTGGCGCAGATGGATGTCATCGAGGTTGATGCCGGTCAGTTCGCTGTTACGAATGCCGCAGCCATACAGCAGTTCTAGGATGAGACGGTCGCGCTCGGCAAAGGCAGCTTCTTCTGGCATCTTTGCATCAAGCACGGAGTTCATCTCCTCCATGGTTGGCACGCGGGGCAGTTTCTTGGGCAGTTTTGGCGCCGCGACGAGAAGAGCAGGATTCAATTCAATCATTCGCTCGCGCCCCATCCACTTAAAGAACGAACGGATAGAGGAGAGCGAGCGCGCGACCGATGCTTTGCTCAATCCGCGCTCGTAGAGTTGCCCTAGAAAGGCGCGGATCAGAAGATGGTCAGTGGCTTTGAGTTCTTCGGGGCCCAGGAAGGAGACGAACTCCGCAAGATCGGTGCGATAGGCCTTGACGGTGTGAGCCGATGCGTTGCGCTGGGCGAGCGCTTGCAGAAAGCCCGAGAGCGCGGCGGAGGCGGGAGTCCGCGGTGTATCAGAGGGAACCGCGCTCATTTGGATTTATCTTTCAGGCCGCGCGCGTGGGCCCGTGGATGATGATCGGCATAGACCTTCTGGAGACGGTCAAGGGCCACGTGGGTGTAGATCTGCGTGGTGGAGATATCGGCGTGGCCGAGCACGGTCTGTACCGTGCGCAGATCGGCTCCGTGGGAGACCATGTGAGTGGCAGCCGAGTGGCGCAGCATGTGTGGTGAGGCATGGCGGCCAACGGCTTTGGAAGCCTGGTCCACGATCATCCAAATGCGCTCGCGGGTGAGTTTGTGTCCGCCGCGCGCGAGAAAAAGTTCCGGAACGTTTTTGCGGCCTGCAAGCATGGGGCGGCCGTCGCGCAGGTAGGATCCGAGGGCCTGCTGCGCAGGCGCGCCGACTGGAACAATGCGTTCCTTGTCGCCCTTGCCGTGCACCAGCAGGTAGCCGAGTTCCAGCTTAGTGTCCTCGACTCTCGCATCCACCAATTCACTGACCCGAACGGCAGCGGCGTAGAGCACTTCCAGCATGGCGCGGTCACGCAGGGCAAGCGCCTGAGAAATGCGCGACGAAACGGAGACGGCACCACGCTGGCCGGGGCTTTCGAGCAGGGAGTTGATCTCCTCTTCCGAGAGTGCCTTCGGAAGCACCTTCCACTGCTTGGGACTGTCGATGTCCAGGGTGGGATCATGCGCGATCACTTTGTCCCTCAGCAGGTATCGGTAGAAGTGGCGCAGGGCGGAGAGCTTGCGGGCAACGGAACGTGAGTCCATGCCGTGGCCGAGCAGATGCTGCAGCAACTCCTTGAGGTCTTCGCGCTGCGCGTTGAAAATCGTTTTGTTGCGCGCGGACAGAAACTCCGCCCAAAGTTCGAGGTCGCCGCCATAGGAGCTGACGGTGAGCCGAGCGAGGCCTTTTTCTACCCGAAGGTAGACGGCAAAGCTGGCCAAGGCCCGATCCTGTGCAGTCGAGGTCACGGCTAAAGTATGACCGGTTTCGCCTGCGGCGAGGTTGCCGCCTTTGGTTCGCCTGCGGCACGAAGTAAAAAATAGAGCGAGAAACAACTGCGGTAGGGGACTCCTCATCCTACAATGTTCAGCCTGGACCATTTTTGTTTAGGGAGGAGACCTCGACGATGAGTGCGCACCCGCTCACGAATCCTCCTCGTAGGTCACACTTACGCAGCTCCGTTCAGCCGTTCGAGCATGTTCCGAAGGTGACGTCGGAGTACTCTGTAAGCTTTCGCGGATTGTTGGTCGCAGCCGCGCTGGCGACGCCATTCTGGATCGCCCTCTACCTGTTGCTGCGCTGAAAACGCTCTATTTGATCGCCTCAAGTGTCGGTTGCTACGCCTCCCCTCCATTGCTGCCATTGATCTGCTTTAAGTGGAAGGGTGCAGCTGACATCTGCTCAGGTATAATGTCTACTGCGCGCCCGTAGCTCAGCTGGATAGAGCGAACGCCTCCGAAGCGTTAGGTCGTGAGTTCGAATCTCGCCGGGCGCACCATTTTTATTTTTTCCGTTGACGAAGTCTTCCAACTGCCTGAAAAGCCAATCTCTCTCCGAGTTCAAAATCCTGTTTTCATGGTATTTCCCGCCAGATCAAAACAGGACATTTTGAACTTTTTGCTTTTGGTGCTGTCGTCCATTGGGTGGCCGAAGGGCAGGACCAATGAGGCTGCCTTTTGGCGTCGGCCTTGCCCGGTTGTGACCATGCGCCGTGGACAACAACGGAAAGTACCTGACTGACAGAACCAGCGCCGACTCTGCATTGCCTGCCTGGTTGAACGGCGGTTCGGTGCGGTGAGAGTCTCCCTAAAACTTAGCGACACTTCTGAGCGCAAGTTGATTGCGACAGCACTGGACAACATCGCCCTCCTCAGAGCCTAACCTGTTGCCCGATTCGCTTCGCCAATATTCCGTGAAGTCGCTTGTTTCGAAGAAACCCGCACATCGGCCGGTGGCACGCTGACTGCGTTCCAAATAGCGAACCTCGATCAAGTTAAGTTTCGGCAGCGTTCAGCCGAATACTGTTCAGCCAGATGCGGAATCAAAATTGTTTCACTTACAGGAGGTCACTGTTCATGAGGAATGTCATATTCGTTTTTCTTATCGTTGCCTTAGCTGCCGGCCTGAGCGTGGCACAAGGTGGTCTTAACAAGGGCCCCGGAAGCTACGCTCCCACAACGGACGTACAGGGGCCGCACGAAAACGGTGGTCGTGGGTGTGCCGGTTGCCACGCTCCTCACAGCGGTGGGCGCGGAGGTGGGGGTGTTCTCAACGGAAACGTCGCAGTTGGAGTTGGAGTCGCCGAGGGGGATTCTGGCCTATGGGGAACCGATACCGGGTCGATGACCAATGGCATTACCTTGACCTTTGATGGTTCCTACTCGGCCCATTTAGCCGGCCTAACCTGGTCCAGCGGCGCCCTGTACACGGGCGTAGTCACCTGCTTGAGCTGCCATGATGGTAACGTCTCCAGGGGTGCGATGATGTCGGGTCAGGCCTATGAGCAGTCGTTTGGGCTTCTGAACTTCGCCAGCAATGTTGGCAGCAATGGTCAGGCCGCACCAGTCAATCTTTACGGCAGCAATCCAATCCCGACGCTGCTCGGCAACGATGGCGGCGCAGTCGGAGACTACAATAACGACCACCCGGTGGGGCCGATGGCTAACCTGGGCGCAGTTGCCTCTGCTGCTCTGAGCAACGGCTTAGTGGTCACTGTCAGCGCGAACCGGGCAACGTTCAGCGTCACTTCCGGCACTACTTATGCCAATTTCGTGGCGGCCTACGGAATCCCAGCGGTCAGTTCCATGGCCGTAGTCGCTGGTGATAGCACCCCTGGTGATGTATACGTGGTCTGCACTACGTGCCACAACCAACATGCGATGAACGTTTACTCTTCATCCGGCTATGGTGCCCAGCCTATTGCCGGTGGCAATGTGATTACCGCTCGAACAATCTTCTTCGTCAACGGTCCGTACAACCCAGGCGCTTCTTATGACTCCACGCACGTTCCCTCAACAAACGCTTTCTGCCTAGAGTGCCATTTCTCGCATTCCAGCCAGTTCTTCGGTTCGACCGCCATAGGAACCGCGTTCTAGCCGATTTATTCTACAGGAGGGGAGGGGAGAATATCCCCCTCCTGTGCTTTGCTGCAATTGTCCGCGTCAGTTCAGGCTGCGCTGCTGATAACTCCCTTTCCGAGGAACTTCATCAGTTCAGAGTTGACTTCGTCCGAATGGGTCCAACTTATGCAGTGCGGCCCGCCTTTCACGATCACCAACCGTGCTCCCTCAACAAGCTTGGCGGTGCGCTGTCCCGATGCTGTGATCGGTACTATCCGGTCTGAATCGCCATGTATCACCAGCGTGGGTACGTTGATGCGCTTGAGATCCTCGCGGAAATCTTCATACCACGCCGGCACACACTCAAGACTCGCCGTAGCCGATGCGCCAGCTGCAACGTTCCAACTGGCCTGGATCGTCTGTTCGCTGACACGCTTGCCCAGCAAGACGTCAGCGTTGTAGAACATCTTGAAAAACTCGTTGAAGAACGCGTAGCGATCTGCAACGATGGCTTTCTGTATGCCTTCGAAGACAGTGCCCTCCACACCCTCAGGGTTGTCCGGCGTCTTGAGCAGGTACGGGGGAACGGAGGAGATAAATACCGCTTTGCTGACGCCCTTCGATCCGTATTTCCCAAGATAGCGCGCCACTTCGCCTCCCCCCATGGAGAAGCCGACCAGCGCGAAGTTACGTAGGTTGAGGTGGGTGACGAGTGCGTGGAGATCTGCGGCGAAGGTGTTGTAGTTGTAACCTGTGGTTGGCTGGCTGGATTTGCCGAACCCTCTTCGATCATAGGTGATAACACGATGGCCGGCAGCCAGAAGCCCGGGTATCTGCTTCTCCCAGGAGCTACCGCTCAGCGGATATCCATGGATCAGGACTACCGGATCGCCTGAGCCGTGATCTTCATAGTACAGATCGATGTCACCCGAGTTTTCTTTACCTACATTGGCGTATGGCATGTTTTTCTCCTTTAGGATTCGTTTCCTTGCGCGATCCAAATGATTCAAGCGCGGTGAATAGACGAATTGCGAATGTCCGTGTTTCGTCGTTCATGTACTAGCAGAACGGACATTCTTGTTGAGGGGCGACTTTTCCGTAGATGAGAGCCTGGCGAGCGGAGTTGGCTGTCAGGACGGGTAGTGTGAGATCGGAGAGATCTCGACTGATCGGGACCGGCCAATGAGGCGAAAACCAGATCGCAAACGTAGCAAAATGCCGCAGCCGAAGGGCTAATTCGTAGGCTAGGTTTGCGGGAGTACGCGCAACCTCCTAGGCAGGGTGGGTCATCGACGCTTCACTGCGAAAACGAGACAGGTGCAACAGACCTGCTCAGCTCCCGGCAAGCCCAATTTAAGCCCGCGCTTTATCGATATATTCTTCCCATACACCCTTTGATTTGAGAATGAGTTCGATGGCTTCGCGGATCGCGCCGTGGCCGGCCAAGGCCTTCGTCGTGTAGTGCGCAGCTTCTTTTACTTCGGGGACGGCATCGCCAACGGCGACGGCGAGACCGGCTCGGCGCATGATCGGAATGTCTGGAAGGTCATCGCCGATGTAAGCGACAGCAGAATCCGGAACACCCGCATTTCGTAGGATCTCCTCATAAGCTGGCATCTTCACCGGTTGTTTCATATAGATAAATTCCATATTCAATTCGCGGGCGCGGCGTAGGAGTGCAGCACTTTCGCGACCCGTAATGCAGCCAGTGCGCAGGCCTGCGGCCTGGGCCAGGGTAAGACCCTGCCCGTCGTGCGCGTCAAACGTCTTGATTTCGAGAGCGCTCCCGTCGGCTTGCGAGAGCAGGGTGACACTGCCGTCCGTCATCGTGCCGTCCACGTCCATGAGAAGCAATTTGATTTGCGCGGCTCGCGTCTTGAGTGCGGAAGAGTTGCGTAAATCGACCAAAGAAACCTCCAGAAGGCATGGTACCGCCCACCACAAAAAAGTCAGCTCCGCTTTCCTGCATACCAGGGCGCGCTGACTGTAAAGATGCGTTCATTTCCACGGACGAGCAGCATCCATTCCAGTAGCCGGCCGCGCTGATTGTGCAGGAAGTACTCATACCATCTGTCTTCTACCGTTTCAGGTATAACCACGATGATGGTGCGATCGGGATGCTTATTCGAAAGGTCGAGAATGAACTGGACAATCGGAATGATGATGAACCGGTACGGAGAAGTCAGCACACAGAGCTTTGGAGAGATTCTGCCGACGGCGAGGAACGGTTGCTCAACGTAATGCGTCCATTCCTGGCGCAGCAATTCGGTGTGCTCGCTTGGCTCGACGTGCAGAGTAATTACTTCCTGTGAAAGCCGGGCCGCAAATTCAATTCCCTGGCGGGTGATGGTGCTCCAGCGGTCGATGGGAACGATGGCAATCGGAGGCCGGGCGAGAGATGCTGCGTTGACAGGAATCTTACAGGTGGTGAGGACCTTTAACGAGTGGTAGTGTCGGCGGACCGCGACGAAAAAAGCTATCGTCAGAGGAATAAAGAGCACTGTAATCCAGGCGCCTTGGACGAATTTTGCAACCAGCACAACAATTACCGTGATGCCGGTGACGAATGCGCCGAGTCCGTTGACCAGTGCGCTCTTCAGCCAATGCGGGCCACGGACCTTTAGCCAATGCACGACCATTCCCGACTGCGAGAGGGTGAAGGCCAGAAAAGCGCCGACGGCATAGAGCGGAATGAGGCGGTCGGTAACACCGCCAAAAGCGACCAAAAGGCCGCCGCAGAGTATGGCTAGGACAACGATGCCGTAGCTGTAGACAAGCCGCCGTCCGCGGTATCCAAAAGCGTGCGGAAGATAGTTGTTCTGCGCAATGGCGCGGCAGAGTCGCGGAAAATCGGCGAAGGCGGTATTGGCCGAGAGCGAGAGAACCAAAAGAATCGATGCGATCGTCAGGTAGTAGAAAAAGCCTTTGCCGAAAACGGCGGCGATGAGCATGGAAAGAACACTCTGATAGCCGGGTTGGCCCGGATCAGTGGCCGCGATGCCGTAAACCTTTACGAGACAGGAAATTCCCGCCAGTAGCACTGCCAGGAGAAAAATAATCACGCTGAGAGTGGCTTGGGCGTTTTTCACCGCTGGCTCGCGGAACGCCTTGACGCCGTTGCTAACGGCTTCCACGCCGGTCAATGCTGTGCACCCGCTGGCGAAAACTTTCAGCAACAGCCAATAGCTGATCGCTTCGGTCATGCGCGGCGGAGGTGGAAGCGGAGTTGCCGGGATTGGGTGTCCTCCGCTGAGGAGAACACGGATCACACCGGCGATGATGGTGATTAGAAGCGTGCCGACAAAAAGATAGGTGGGAACCGCAAAGGCCATGCCAGCTTCGCGTACGCCGCGGAGATTGAGGATCGTAATAACGAACAGAATGCCGAGGCAGATGGCAACCGTGTGCGGCAGTAAGGACGGAACGGCCGAAACCAATGCGCCGACTCCTGCGGAAATACCCACGGCGGCGGTGAGGATGTAATCGGCGAGGAGCGCAGCCGCGGCGAGCAGGCTGGCAGGTGCGCCAAGGTTGAAGCGCGCTACGGTATAGGAGCCGCCGCCTGTGGGATAGGCGGCAATGGTCTGGCGATAGGAGAAGTAGACGATCACGAGCAAAGTGATGATGGCGGTGCTGACGGGAATGATGTATCGCACGCCCAGCAGGCCGACCGGAATCAGCAGGCTGAGGGCCGCCTCCGGGCCGTACGCAGCCGAACTCAGCGCGTCGAGACCGAAGATTGGGATACCCTTTGCCGGCCCTATCTGCTCGGCGCGTTCGTCACTGCTCTTGATTGGCTTACCGACGACGACGTCAATGATGTCCATGAGGAATAGGGTCCAAGTGCGTTATCAGGGTGCTTCCTGCGGGCTGGGGTTGTGCCAATATCCATCGGGTGCAATGAGCGCGTCAGCCGCTTTCGGGCCCCAACTCCGGCGCTTATAAGGGAGAGCCCGGTTGTGGGTCTTAAGAACTGGATCAACCACGGCCCAGGCAGCCTCGACTGCGTCCTCACGGGTGAAGAGCGCTCCGTCGCCGCTCATAGCAGCGCTCAGAAGCCTCTGGTAGGGCGTTTCTTCTCCCGCTTGTTCTTCGAAGAGGTAGAGCTCGCGCTGGTCACCGACGAACTCCTTTCCGGCCCGCTTTACGCGAGCCGCGAGGGCAATGGACGCGCCGGGAGAGAGCCGGAAGCGCAGGTAGTTGGTGCGACCTGAGGTTGGTGCTGAGGTGTTGGGCGCAGAGTCGGCGAAGAGCCGTTGCGGCGGCGGCTTCAACTCCACTAGAACCTCGGTCGCAGTATCTGCCAGATATTTGCCGGAGCGTAGATACCAAGGCACACCCGCCCAGCGCCATGAGTCGACGAACAGCCGCAGGGCGCAGAAAGTCTCGACGTCGGAGTTTTTCGCCACGTCTGCTTCCTCGCGGTACCCAGCGTATTGGCCGCGTACCAAGTCGTTGGCTTGCAGAGGTCGCATAGCTTGAAAGACCTTGGCCTTCTCGCCGTGCACGGCTGCAAAGTCTCTGGTGGCCGGCGGCTCCATGGCCAGTAACGCTACAATCTGAAAGAGGTGGTTCTGGACCACGTCGCGCAGGCAACCGGCAGATTCGTAAAACGCGCCTCGCTTCCCCACGCCGAAATCCTCGGATAAAGTGATCTGGACGCTGGCAACGTAGTTGCGGTTCCAGATCGGCTCCAGAAACGAATTGGCGAAGCGGAAATAGAGGAGATTCATGATCGCCTCCTTTCCGAGATAGTGGTCGATGCGGAAGATCGAATCTTCCGGGAACACCGTGTGCGCCACTTGGTTAAGCTGCCGCGCCGATGCCAGGTCACGTCCGAACGGTTTTTCGACAATGACGCGCGCGTGCTCGGTCAGGTTCGCGGCGCCGAGCCCCTTGATCACCGTTTCGAAGAGCGAGGGCGGAATCGCCAGGTAGTACGCAGGTCGCTTAGCACCGCCTAGCGCCTCTTTGATGGCCGAGAAAGTGCCGGAGGCGGTATAGTCTCCACTCACGTACCGGAGCCGCGACAGAACAGTGTGGAGAGCCCGCTGGTTATCAATCCCGCCGGATCGCTTTATGCTGTCCGTCACGCGCTTGTGCAGACGCTCCGTACTCCACTTGGGGAAAGCGACTCCTATAACGGGCACCTTAAGGTCGCCTTGTTTTGCCATGGCATAAAGCGCCGGAAAAATCATTTTGTGGGCGAGATCGCCGGTCACACCGAAAAGTACCAGTGCGTCTGAATGGGAAGCAATCATCTGTCACCTTCCTTGTTGGATGCGACCTCTTCTCTTATGGCGAGTCTCTGGACATCCAAGATGCAACGCGTCTGTTCGGGTTGGTGAACACTGCCGAGCGACGCAGTTGGTTCGCGCTGACCAACTTGCAACTACTCGTGATCTGATTGGCATCACACGGGTATGCACGTGAATCTATGCCGTTTCCACAACAACCGCTTGGGCATCCCTGAAGCCGATGGCACTTTCAAGGCGTAACTTTCTTAAATTGAGCGCAGGCGTGCTGGCTGGTGGGGCTCTCGGAACCAGTTTTTACGAGCCGCAAGAGACTCATGTCAGCCAAGTCGGGGTGACGCTCAAACGGCTTCCGTCCGTATTTGAGGGCGTTCGTATTGCACAACTCAGTGACATCCATTTCAACCCGTTCATGACTACCAAGCATCTCGAGCGAGTGGTCGAGTTGACGAACGCTCAGAGAGCAGATCTCGTGATACTCACGGGAGATTTCGTTACGTCTGCTACCAACGGTCGAGGAAATAAAGGCAGGGCCGAGCAAGCTTGGCCCTGCGCCGATGTGTTGCGGCGACTCGAGTCGCCATTAGGCTGTTTCGCGGTATTGGGCAACCATGATTACGCGACAAACGGCGATGTGGTTACCGAAGCTTTGAGTGCGGGCTCGCGCATCCAGGTCCTGCGGAACCGTTCGATTGCACTTGAAAGGGGCGGCGCTCGTCTGTGGCTGGCTGGGGTGGACGACGTGAGCGCGAACCTTGCCAACCCAGACGTGGCACTGAGAGGCGTGCCCAAGCAAGAATGCACCGTCGTTGCGGTTCACGAACCGGATTTTGCCGACGAAATACAGAAGTTCCCGGTCGACTTTCAAATCTCCGGCCATTCGCATGGCGGGCAGATTCGGTTCCCCGGCGTCGGTGCGCTCTACCTGCCCCCCCTTGCTCGAAAGTATCCTCAGGGGCATTATTGGCTCGGTCAGTTGCAGTTGTACACGAACCGCGGCATTGGAGTGATCGAAGTGCCAATGCGCTTCCTGTGTCCGCCTGAGATCACCGTCTTTACCCTGAAAAAGGGCTAAAACCGCGTGGCCCGCTAGCCGGCGAATGAGAGCAGCAGGAAGGTGGCGTAGGATCACCGTGTGGGCAACAGCAATGGGCAACTTCTCAGGGTGGCTTGCGTTCTAACATCGCGACCCATCATGAGGAGGTTCTATGCGCTGTCTGCTGAAGGTTTCCATTCCGACCGAGATTGGTAATGATCGTGTCATCGACGGCAGCTTGGGGAGGACTATCGAGTCGATCCTCAGCGACATCAACCCAGAGGCCGCCTATTTTGCCGAGGAGCAGGGAGCCCGGACAGGGTTCATCTTCTGCAACGTCAAAGACGAATCGGAAATACCTGCAATCGCCGAGCCATGGTTCCTCGCCTTTGGCGCTCGCGTTGAATTTCATCCTGCCATGACCCTGGCCGACTTGAAGAAGGCCGCGCCAGGGTTTGAACGAGCAATCAAGAAATATCGCCAGATGCCGAAAGCTGCGTAAAGCGCAGGGACACGAGCCCCACATTTGTTCACGATGGCTTCGCAGTCGGGTACGCGCCAAAATACGGTGCTCCGGCTGCGGGAACCGGGGGGATTGCCGGACAGTCTGCTGCCGGGCTAGAATCGCGATCATGCATGAAGTGCTGGTCTATTCCCGACCCCGATGCCACTTGTGTGACGTGGTGAAGGACACCCTTCACAGCCTGGAGAACCGGGGCACCTTCACTTGGCGCGAGGTCGATATCGATCAAGACCCGGAGTTGAAGAAACTGTATAGTGATTCGGTTCCGGTCGTGTTCATCAATGGACGAAAAGCGTTCAAGTACCGCATGAGCGAAGAGGATTTTCTGCGAAGACTAGAGCGCTGAGCGACATTCGCACCTGCGGGCGGATATGGGGCTTACTTGAGAGCGCCAAAGGCCGCGAAGCAGCTATTTTTGTGGAGTATCTCCACTGAGTGAAAACCAACTTCGCGTAACAAGTCTATTTGGAAGAGGAGTGGACGAGGAGTGTCCTCTTTTTCGATGTAGGCGAAGACATCGTCGCGATACTGAGCATCCTTCACCTGCGCCAAGTACTCTCCATAGCGCTGCCACATCAAAGTCTGAATCGACGGTGTCGAGTGCTCAATCAGGTCGGAAATCCAAAAGGAGCCGCCTGGTTTCAGCGCGGCATAGCATCTGGCAAATACGTTCTTCCATTCGCCATCGGTGCGCAGATGATGGAAAACGGCGGCAGCGAAGACAATGTCGAAGCGCTCCTGCCCCAATGACAAGTGGCGGATATCGGCTTGCGCGGTCACGATATCCCCTTTTGTGGCAGGGCGAATTCTCTGAACTGCTCTTTCAAGCATCGGTTGACTCAAGTCGACCAAGGTCACACTGAGGTTGGGCACCTCCTGGAGCAACTTCAGCGTGTAGTTGCCTGCTCCGCAACCGATATCGAGAACGTGGGTTGCGTGCGGACTGGCCGCGGCGGCAGCCTTCGTGATTAGCTCAAGAGCCAGCGGAGCGTCGATCGTTGACAGTTGCCCAGTCTCCAAATTGGAGAATCTTTCGACATCTTTATCGAACCGTTCACGAATTTGGTCGACTGTAGACTTCATGATTTCCTCGTAGGCGTCGGTCCCTACACTCCCACGCGCCTCGGCAGTATCTCCCCTATGCGTTTTACTTGCGCTCCAACGCCGCGCAGCTTTTCTTCGATGCGCTCGTAGCCGCGGTCGATGTGGTAGACGCGGTCGATGATGGTTTCGTCCTCCGCGACCAGGGCGGCAAGCACCAGGGACGCGGAAGCGCGCAAGTCGCTGGCCTGCACGGCCGCGCCGCTTAGGGTGCTGGGGCCGCGCACTACGGCGCGGCGTCCCTCGATCTTGATGTTGGCTCCCATGCGGCACAACTCCTGGGCGTGCATGAAGCGGTTTTCGAAGATGTTTTCGGTGATGAGCGAGGTTCCGGCGGCCTGGGTCATGAGCGCCATGTACTGGGCTTGCACGTCGGTTGGAAAGCCGGGATATTCCTCAGTAGTGATGTCGGCGGCCCGGTGCGGGGCGGCGTCGCCCATGACGCGCACGCAATCCTCACCCACCTTTACTTTTACACCGACCTCTTCGAGCTTGCTGAGTAGGGCAGTCAGGTGTGTGGGGTCGCAGTCGGTGAGCATGAGGTCGCCGCCGGTCAGGGCTCCGGCGAGGATGAAGGTTGCGGCCTCGATGCGGTCGGGAATGATGCGGTGGCGCGCGCCGTGCAACTCGTCCACGCCTTTGATTCTGATGGTGGAGGTTCCCGCGCCCTCGATGTGGGCTCCCATCTTGGTCAGCAGGGCGGCTAGGTCCACCACTTCAGGCTCGCGGGCGCAATTCTCCAACACGGTTTCACCCTCGGCCAAAACCGCCGCCATCAGAATGTCTTCGGTCCCGGTGACGGTGATTTTGTCGAAGGAGTAGCGTGCACCTATGAGCTTTTGCGCCCGCGCCTCGATGTATCCGTGCTCCTGTACGATCTTTGCCCCGAGCTTCTCCAAGCCTTTGAGGTGCAGATCGATAGGACGGGCTCCGATGGCGCAGCCGCCGGGAATGGAAACCCTGGCGAATCCTACGCGCGCCACCAAGGGGCCTAGCACCAGGGACGAGGCGCGCATGGTCTTCACCAGTTCGTAGCTGGCCTCGGGATTGGTGCTGAGTTTGGCGGCGCAGATGGTGGTGCGGTGCTGCGCACGGCCATATCCCAACTCGACCTCGGCGCCCATGGCGGCCAGCAAGCGGCGCTCGGTTTCAATGTCGCGCACCTGGGGAATGTTTTCGAGAATTACCGTATCGCTGGTGAGCAGTGCCGCCGCCATGGCGGGCAGCGCGGCGTTCTTGGCGCCGCTGATTCGTATGGTACCCAGCAGCGGATTTCCGCCGCGAATTACAAGCTTATCCATGAAATTAGTCCCGGAAGAAAACTACAAAATATAAATACCTATTACCTAGATTCTACACACTTGAGCCGATCGGCACTTGCGGGCCTTACTCGGCGGGCAGGGCATCGATAATCGCATCGTGCAGTAGTGGTCGCAGCTCTTTAATCGCCTGGTTGGCGGCGTCGGGCCAAGTGCGATTGCTGAGCAGAGTCACGGAGAGGCCGCGCTCGGGGTCGCACCAGAGCGAAGTGCCGGTGTAGCCCAGATGGCCAAACGAGCGCGCGGAAAAGCGGGTCCCAGACTGGGATGGTTCCGAGGGCGTATCCCACCCGAGGGCTCGCGAGGTTCCCGGCGGCTCAGGCTGGCGGGCGGTGAAAAGCGAGACGGTTTCTGGACGAAAGAGTGGCTGGCCTCCTGCTAACAAGCAGTGGGCAAAGCGCGCCACCGAGAGCGCATCGCCAAACAATCCGGCGTGCCCGGCAACCCCGCCCATGGCGCTGGCGTTCTCGTCTTGAACCTCGCCCTGGACGATGCGCCCGCGATATACCGTATCGTTAGCGGTTGGAGGTACATCCGTCAGTCGAGCGGGTTGGCGGATAAACATTAAGTTAAGCTTTAAGGGAGAAAAGACCTCGCGCCGACAAAATACATCCAGACGCTCACCGGCGATGCGCTCAAGCAGTTCGCCGAGGACGATGAATCCAATATCGCTGTACTCAGCCCGCTCCATGGGCGGCACCTCAAGCGGAACCCGCCACGCAGCCGCCAGCATCGCCTCGCGGCTATGGGCGGCCAAATAGAGCTTGCGATGCGCCGGCAGTCCCGAGGAGTGCGCGAGCAACATTCGGACCGTAACTTCCTCGCGCCAACCACGGTAAAGCAAATCGCCGCCGCCAAACTCCGGGAGCAGGTCGACGATCTTGGCATCGAGCGAGAGCTTTCCGCGCTCGCAAAGCAGCATAGCCATCGAGGTGGTTGCCAGCGGCTTGGTTAGCGATGCCAGATCCCATACGGCTTCACGGGTGACGTTATGCGTAACCCTATTCGTAACCCCAAAAGTCTGCTCTGTTTCATAGGTGAAACGTCCAAAACCGCGCCAAGCCAACAGTGCACCGCGCACGGTCACAGCCAAGGCCGCGCCGGGAAACACCCTGCGTTCGATCGCCTCGTCGAGCAACCGGAAAGGCTGGGCGAAGCGCTGCTCCTGGCCGCCGGTGAGGTCTACCAGCGCATCCACGCCTGGTTGTGCTCGACTCACTTCGTTTGGCTGTGCCCCGTTCACTTGATGTATTGCAGCATCTCCTTGAACTGTGCGGTGCCGCTTCGCTGCAGCAACTCGTACATCATCATCTCGGTGGAGGAGATGACGCATCCCGCGGAATCCATCCGGTCGAGGCCGAGGCGCCAGTTCAACTCGCTGCGTGAACCGATTGCGTCGGAGGCAACGTGCACCGTGTATCCGTTGTCCAGCCCACCCAGCGCCGTCTGCATGACGCAGATGTGGCTCTCGATTCCGCACAGGAGCACGGTCGTCCGGCAGCCGGGCAACTCACGCAACGCGGTTCGAAACTCCTCGCGCCCAAAGCATCCGAACTCCAACTTGTCGATGGGCTGCACGTCAGGCAGCAACTCGGCTATCTCTGGAACGGTAGCACCCAGGCCGCGCACATACTGCGTGGTAAGCATTACTGGAATGTTGAGCACCCCAGCCAGACGAATCAGCACCCGCGAATTTCGCACCACCTCCTCGCGGTTGACGATCGCAGGCAGCAGCTTTTCCTGAATGTCGATTACTGCCAGCGCGCATTGCCCCGCATCCAGACTCCGTCGTGAAGAGGGTTCGGCGGCCAGTCCGGCCAGTCCGGGAAGGGAAGATGGATTCATTGCAAACTCCTGTGGTTGAAGTGGCGACGAGATTTAAGAGCCTCAAGCTTACGCCACAGCCCGGTTTCGTTCCAGCCCCGATTCATGCATTTTCCTCCGGGCGGCAGATCACAGCTGCGCTGCATCCGAAATGACTGTGAGACTGCGCCGCTTTTTTTCATCCTTAGCTCGCCGATCCGCTCTCCTAATCGCCGCACCCCTGCTACTTGTTGCAGCCACCGCTCCGGCGCTGAGGCAGATTGCGGTTCTGGATCTCCCGGGCAAGCCCGGTTTCGATGAGATCGCTTTGGTTCACGGCATGATTCTGGTCTCCCATCCGGGGGCCGGGGCGGTCGATCTCTTCGATCCGCAGAAGCGGCGCATCGTCGGCCACATCCGCGACATGTCATCTCCGCGCGGCGTCGCCGTCGATGAAGCCGCGCATCTGGTTTACATCGCCAACGCGGGAGCCCGCAACATTGTGGTGGTCTCCACCACCGACTGGCAGGTGAAACGCACGATTCCAGTTGAGTCTGCGCCTGACGCGCTCGTCGTCCTTCCCGGTGGACACGTTCTCTACGTCACCCTTCCGGAGTCGCAAACTGTCGTGGGTTTAGAGACGGGAATTGATGCTGCGGACGATGCCGCGAGAACTCCGGTTGTCTCGCGTCTTGCGCTGGATGGGCGCCCATATGCGTTTGCCTACGATCCCTCGCGTAAACGGCTTTTCCTTACGCTGCAGGATCGGCGCAGCGTCCTGGTGCTGAGCCCTGCGCTGGAGACGCTTGCCAGCTTTTCGCTTAATGCCTCTGAGCCTACGGGGATCGCTTTCAGCCCGCGCTATGACCGGCTCTACGTTGCGGTGCGCTACGCGGTGCTGGCGCTGGACCCCGGCAGTGGTGAGGAACTGTCGCGCTCGGCGGTTGCCGGGAGGCATCGACCAACTCAGTCTCGACGAAGCCAGCGGCTCACTGCTCGGCGTTTCGCATGGCTCGGTCTTCGTCATCCCGGCCTCGGCCAGCCTTGGCCCCGCAAGTGAGTTGAACGTCGAGGTAAAGGGCCACACCCTCGCCTATGACTCCGCCACCGGATACCTCTATCTTCCGGGAGGCCGTGAAGGGCGGTCAAAGCTACTTATCCTCAAACGCGTCAGCGGGCAATAATTCAGAGAGGGCGCCGCAAAGAGCAAGGGTGAGCAGACGCCCTCAATGTTTATGGGGGTGCCGAGGCCATGGAGACGATCCGGGCCTTTTCTTGCGTTGCTGTGGCGCGCTTCCGGTTTGGGACAACGATTGGCGGGAAAGGTAATGGTTGGAAAATCCGATTTTACCGTTTCGACAATGGTTGCGCGAGTTTTCGAAGGATTGGCGTCGGCGGCACTGGTTTCCGACGCCGTGTGTACTCGTCGGGTACTGGTCTATCTGGACCGGGAAGAAGGACGAAGGCAGGGGCAAGAACAGAGTCAACTACGCCATCCTAAACTCGCAAAGGACGCGAGTCCAGGATGGGGCACCCGGCGGGTTTGCGGCTGCTCTACTGACCTCTGCAATCGCCACCTACGGCGTATACAGGCGGCGCGTGATACAAATGTTCATCATGGCTGCAAATCTTTCCAAGCAGGCTCACACCAGACAGGGCGGCGGCGTAGTGGCGCGGGCGGCCTGCCGGGTGGACCTTGCCGGCGGCACGATGGATATGTGGCCGCTCTATCTGTTCCATCCCGGTGCGGTCGTCGTCAACATTGCGGTTCAGGTGATGGCCACCTGCAGGATCATTCCCACGGATGGCGGTGGGATCGAGCTGGTCTCGCGGGATACCGGCCTGGCCGACAGCTTTGGCAGTATGCAGGCGCTGCGCGAGGCGAAGAGGTATAGGCATGGACTGGCGGCTCAGCTGGTGCGTTTCTTTTACTCAAAAGGCGAGTATTCGAAAGGCGAGTATCCCGACGGCGAAGCTGCCTCCGGCTTCCGGCTTGAGACTCATTCCGAATCGCCCGCCGGGGCGGGAATCTCGGGCTCCTCGGCGCTGATGATCGCCTCGGCCTCGGCACTGGCGCGCTTTACGGGGCGCAGGCTCTCGCGGGAGCAGATTCGCGAGATCGCGCAGAACGTGGAGGCGCAGCTCATCCGTGTTCCTACCGGGTGCCAGGATTACTATCCCGCACTTTACGGCGGCGTGAGCGCGGTGCAGTTGGATACCGATGGCATCCATCGCACCGCCATTGCCTGCGATGCCGATGAACTGGACCGGCGCTTTGTGCTGGCCTACACCGGAGCACCGCGCCAGAGCGGCATCAATAACTGGGAGGTATTCAAGCAGCACATCGACGGCGACCAGCGCATTTTTCGCAACTTTGAGCGCATCGGCGAGATTGCCCGCGCCATGCACAAGGCCGTCGCTGCCGCCGACTGGGCCGAGACCGCACGCCTGTTGCGCGAAGAGTGGAAGCTGCGCCGCACCAACGCGCCCGCCATCGCTACGCCGATGATTGACCAGTTGATCGCCATCTCGCGAAGAAACGGAGCGCTGGGCGCGAAGGTTTGCGGAGCAGGCGGCGGCGGCTGCGTGCTCTTTATGATTGAGCCGGATGCGCGAGCGCGGGTAGAGCAAGTTCTGGCCGCGGCCGGAGCACAGCTCCTGCCGTTTGCAGTGGCGCGGCAGGGGGTCTCGGTTGGGGCAATTAAGGATGTGGCCGGCGGCAAGAGCGCAGCGCGGGCACATGCCGTTCGATAGGCAATTCGATGGGTCACAGAATTCCATGAGCGATGCCAGCCAACTCGAGATGTTCGAAGCAGGGAAGCACTATCGGGCGCCTACTCTGCTGCCGCCGTTGGTGCGCTTTATGGTATCCGGCGTCTGGGTTGCCGCGGTCTTCTGGGGAAGTGGCTTCGTCTATGCATTCTTTCCCGAGCGCAATCTTCTTCCCGGACTACTGTTTCGCTTGGTTGCCTGCATCCTGACCGGCGGAGGGTTCATCTTTTTCATTCGTGTTCTGGACTACAATTCGCTTCCGCTGCCTCTGGCTCTCGGTTTGCCTTGCGATCGCATAGCTGGTCGGCAGTGGGGCACAGGAGTTGCCCTTGGAGGCATGTTGATTACCGCCGACGTGTTTTGCATCGGCTGGTTCGGATCGCTGCGCTTTCACCTCCACCTCACCCGCCATGTTTTGGTGCGCGCCGCCGCCGTGGTATTGCTGCTGCTCTTTGGAGCACTGCTGGAAGAACTCTCTTTTCGCGGCTATCCGTTTCAGAAGCTCACGGAAGCCTTGGGAGCATTCTGGGCGGTGATTGCGCTCTCTGCTCTGTTCGGAGCCGTTCACCTGTGGAATCCGGATTCGCAAGGCTGGCTGAGCTGGGGCTTCTTCAACACTCTCGCGGTGGGAGTGTTGTTTGCTCTGGCACGCATCCGGAGCGGCTCGCTGTGGTTTTCCTGCGGCCTTCACTTTGGCTGGAACCTGTTTCAGGGAGCGGTCTTCGGTCTTCCCGTCAGCGGTCTACGGGAGTTCTCCACCGTGGTGACGGCCAGAGCTCAAGGCTCGGCGGCGCTTACCGGAGGAGACTACGGACCGGAGGGTAGCGCGATCTGCGCCATGGTTTTGGTCATGGCATTTCCGCTGCTCTGGATGCTGACCCGCTCGCAAAATATCCAGCACCGTCGGCCCGGTTCGTCTGCCGCATCCGGCATCTAAATTTCGCAACGCCATTCGCAATAAACCGAATGCGATAGGTATCGGACTGATCATACGATCAGTTGCTGCTCGGCGCGTGCGTGAGAGTGGTATGAATCGGTGGGCGAAGGTGCTTTTTCTGCAATCCGTACGGCCTGCAACCTGTCGCCAGACCCTTGGAATTCTAGTGCTGCTGCTTTTGGTAGCGACGCTCGCTGCCGCCGATAACGCCAAACTATCCGAGGCGCAGCGCGTGGCAATTATCCGCACTTTTCTCGCTGAACGCCCGTTTGTTCACCGCGCTTTTCCACGTGGCAAAGCCGGGGTCCGCATCGAGGGCGATAAGATCACTCCGGCGGAAGCCGAGATGAACCAGTTGATCGCTCAGTACGGCACGGCTGCCAAGTCCGGCGAGCGTGTCCAGATTACCGCAGTCCGCTTTGAGCATCATGGCATCGTCTTTGAGATCGACGGAGGTCCGGCCAACCGCAAGAGTTGGAGAGATCGCGTCAGCGTCGGAGTCAATGGGGTCGATCCACGAGGCGCGCCGCACGAGGGCGATGTTTACACCAACTCGCGCGGCTCCTCGGTGTTTCTGGCGATCAAGGATGACGCCGCCTCGCTCACTGCCGATCACATCAAGGAGATGCTCTCGCCCATCCTTGACTTCAAAGCCAGGAGCGTCGCGGAGGCCTACGAGCGGAGCCTTCCTCCGGTGCTGGTCCAGGCGATTCGAAATCATCGTGCACTGGTCGGTATGGATAAGGACATGGTGATCTATGCGATGGGCCGCCCGCCGCGTCGCTTGCGCGAAAGCGCTGATGGCAAGGATTACGAGGAGTGGATCTACGGCGATCCGCCCCAGGAGGTCAAGTTCATCCGCTTCCTTGATGACAAGGTGGTCAGCATCGAAGAGATGAAGGTGAGCGGAGAAAAAGTGGTGCGTACGCAGGATGAAGTCGGCGACCTGGGCGGCACACTCGATGCCTCAGCCAAGAAACAGACGCGCCCCGAGGCAATGGCGACTGACTCCGCCGCAGGCACTGAGCAACCGAGCGCGCCACCGACTTTACTGCGGCCCGGCGAGAAACAGGTCGGCGCCGACGACGCAACACGCGATGCTAATCCCAAGCTTCCGCCTGACGTATCGGCTCCCCCTGGCGGCCCGAACTAGGGATCACGCCGGTTTCCGCCCATCGAACTTGCCATAGCGTAGCGCCAGGGTTGGCAATACAAGCAGGTTTAAGAGAGTGGATGTTACCAATCCTCCGAGGATCACAATCGCCATCGGGCCCTCGATTTCACGGCCTGGGTCGCCGCTGCCGATCGCCAACGGCAATAACCCGAGGCCGGTAACCAATGCGGTCATCAGGATCGGCGCCAGGCGTTCGGAGGCGCCACGCAGCGCCGTGGCTAATCCCCAACTCTGGCCTTCTACCTCGACCAAATGCTCGTAGTGTGAGATCAGCATGATGGAATTTCGCAGCGTGATTCCAAATAAGGTCACAAACCCGACCAGCGAGCCGAGAGACAGATTGCCTCCCGTGAGCAGCGCGGCAGCCACACCTCCAACCAAAGCAAACGGCAGGTTGGAAAGAACGAGTAACAGGTTGCGATGATTGCCTGTGACCATCGATAAGAGCAGGACGATTCCCAGGCCAGCCAGCAATGAGTTCATTAACAGGTCACGTCGAGCTTGCGCCTGTGCCTCGACCGTACCCGAAAACTCCACATAGCTGCCGGCAGAAAGCACCAGCCGGGAGATGCGCTTGCGGGCTTCGTCAACGAAGGAATCTACTGAGCGGCCTTCGACATTACAGGTTATGGTCTGCACCCGGCGAGCGCCCTCGTGCAGGATGACGTAGCGTCCCGATGACTGGTAAATGTCGGCGACCTGCCGCAACATCACAAAATTTCCATCCGGGGTTCGCAGCGGCAGAGCGCCAATTTCGCTGATCGCTGGCCGATGGCTTGAGGCGAGGACGACGGAAAGATCGAAGACCCGATTCTCGTCGTAAATCTGGCCCACAACCTCGCCTCCGTAGGCGGTGCGCACCACGTCGAGAATCTGCACCGGAGTGAAGCCCCAGCGGGCGACGTCGTCCTTTCGCAATCGCACCGCGATCTCCGGCGTTCCGGGAGGCGATTGGATTTGAATCTGCGCCGCGCCACGGACTTGGTTCAGCACCGAGCCGATCTGGGCCGCCTCCTGATCCATTTGGTCCAGGTCGTTTCCGAAGACATTGACCACCACCGGAGCGGTATAGCCAGACAAGGTCTCGTCGATGCGCTCGGTTAGGAAACCGTTCGAGGTCAGAGTGGGGCCGGGAAACTCCGTTAGCACCTGCCGGATGCCTGCCTGGGTAGCGGCGACTTGCTTGCCGTCAAGGGCTTGCATGTTTACGTCAATTTCGCTCTCGTGCGTGCCCAGGGTGTCGGTTCCTAGCTCGGCCCGCCCAGCCCTTTGCGCGACGGTTTTCACCGAAGGAATTTTCAGCAGGGCGGAGGTGATCAGGCCTCCCATTCGCATCGATTCCTTCAGCGAAGTTCCGGGCACAGCCGTCATGTGCACGGTTACGTCGCCCTCGCGTAATTCAGGTAGGAACGACTGGCTCAGAAAGAAAAGGCTCCCGATGCCCACCGCAACCAGCAGCGCGACTACGGCCATTAACAGGCGAGGCGCTCGTTCGATGCCGAGCAAGACTTCCTCGTATCCCTTCTTCAACCATCGGACAACAGGTGGCTCCTGCGGGGCAAGATCGGCTTCGCCCAGCAACAGAATGCAGAGCGCGGGCGTGACCGTCAGCGCCACGATCAGCGAGGCGAGGATGGCCCAGATGTAGGCGAGGCCCAGCGGATAGAAGAGCCGCCCCGCCAAGCCCGACATGGTCAGCACCGGAACGAAGACCAGCATGACCGCGAAGGTCGCGTAGACGACCGCGCTGCGCACCTCAATGGAGGCGTGGAGGGCAACGCGCGACGGCGATCTCGGGTGCGGCAATGCCCGGTTCTCACGCAGGCGGCGATAGATGTTCTCGACGTCGATGACGGCATCGTCCACCACTTCACCGATGGCAATCGACAGGCCGCCGAGGGTCATCATGTTCAAACTCAGGCCCATGTAATCCAGCGCGATTACGGCTGCGAGCAGGGAGAGCGGAATTGCAATGCAAGAAATTGCAGCGGTGCGCAGGTTGTACAGAAACAAGAACAGCACCACGATCACCAGCACCGAGCCAACCAGCAACGACTGCCGAACATTATGAAGCGCGATGTCGATGGAATCGGCGGAGCGAAACACGTCGGAGTGGACGGAAATCCCTTGCGCTTCGAGGCCTGGGCGCAGATCCGCCAGCGCCGCATCCAGCCCTCGTGTGACTTCCAGCGCGTTGGCTCCATAGGCGGAATCAATGACGAGAATGACTCCCGGTGTGCCGCGGATCGAGGCCTCGCCGATGGCCGGGGCTGGAGCGTCGGCTACGTGTGCGACGTCTCCCAGGGTTACGTTGCCGCCGTTGTGATGGAGCAACACGGTGTGGGCCAGTTGCGCGGCGGTCAGGGATTGCCCTTCGGTTTGCAGCACGATTCGCTGGTTGGGCGTCTCGACAAAACCGCCTCCGCGAACCCCTGTCGCTTGCCTCGCCGCGGCGATCACCTCCTCGACTCCCACACCATATTGGACTAGCCGTTGAGGATCGAATTGGACTTGAAGCTGCCGTCTCTCGCCGCCATTGACCTCTACCGCGGCGACGCCGCGAACTGCCAAGAGACGCGGTTTGACCGTCCAGTCGGCAGCGGTGCGCAAGGCCATTAGCGATTGCTTGTCCGACGTCAGGCCGACGTGCATCACCCAGCTTGTGGTGGTCGTCAGAGGGGTCATCAGAGGCGGCTGAACTCCGCTCGGCAACTCCCCGTTGATGGTCGACAAGCGTTCACTGACGGCCTGCCGGCCCCGATAGATATCGGTGCCAAAGCGGAAGACGACGGTGATTACGGAAAGTCCTTGAATGGACTTGGAGCGCAGAGAATCGATTCCCGAGACGCCATTGATTGCGTTTTCGATGGGTTGCGTGACGAGGATCTCGACTTGTTCCGAGGACAGGCCCGGCGCCTCGGTTTGAATCGCAACTTCGGGAGGAGCGAAGTCCGGGAAGTCGCTGTAGGGCACACGATAAACGGAGAGAATCCCGTAGGCCAGGAATGCGCAACCGAGCGCGACAACAATTCCCCGGTACCGGATCGAGAAACGGACGATGGCATTCAGCATAGCTTGCCTTCGCTCCGTTTGCCTGCCGCGCTAGTTCTCATCGCTAGCGCCTCCGCCTTGACTGTGCAGAAGCATTTCTTCCGAGAGCAGAGCCTGCGCTCCCACGGTCACGATCTTGTCACCGGTTTGGAATCCTTCCGCGGCGAAGTATCCGTTGTCTACCGGGAGATCGGTTGCCACTGGACTACGCGTGAACCCATCAGCCGATACCTGGGCGTAAACCCAAGCTTTTCCTTCGGACCAGATCACTGCCGAGGCCGGTATGACAACGCCTTTCAGTAGAGTTCCAACCGAGAGACGAGCGACAAGGTTCATCCCCGGAGCAAGCCCTGGCTGGCCGGATGCAAGGTAGAGAAAGCTGGTGCCTTGAATTCGGGGATCGACCCTGGCAAACGTTGAGACGAAAGTTGCGCGGCTTCGGCCTCCGCTCGGGAGCTCAAGCAAAATGCTTTTCGGTGGCGCAGACGCAGCCCCGGACGGCACGGTCATTTCGATCAGCGCATCGCCACGTTCCTGGCCACCACCGAGGATGCGCAGAAATTGCGGCGAGCCTTCGGTTGCCCACTTCGTCACAACCGCTCCCCACTCCTGCCGGATGGAGGAGGCTTGCAGATTCAACTGCTGCTCTGCCGCGCGCACGTCGGCTTCATCGGATTGCAGCGCGGCTTCTGCCGATTGCAAAGACTTCTCCGAGATGTTCTGGTTTTCTCCGAAGAGTGTCTTCAACCGCGCATACTCCTTGCCTGCAAGTTCGGCTTGGAGGCGTGCCCGTTGCAACTGCGCCTGGGTTGCAACGTACGAATTGCGAAACGTTGCCAGCTCTTGAAGCGAAAGCACGACGGCAGGGAATGCGGCCTGCTCGCGAGTGACGGTGGCAGCGAGAGTTGCAAGCGTGAACCCCAGGCGCTGTTGCGTTGGCGCGTCGAGAGTAATCAGCGTTCGTCCGTTCTCAACCGTGATTTGAGCCGGCGCTTTCTTGTTCTGCGCCCCGGTGTGTTCATCTTTTTTTTCGGTGCGATTCTGGCAGCCGCCCAACAGCGCCAGCGTGGCCAGGGCGAAGGCAAAGATCCCGCTCCATCGAATGAGCGAAACTCTGGTGCGCGATTTCATCGTTGCGACTCCTTGGGCAGTTTATGCAGCGGCGAAGAGTCGAGATCGGGGGTAAATATGTCGCCGGGGTCAAGCGGGCGTTGGACTGCGTCTTCCAACTCACCAAGAGCGCTCTGGGCACGCGCCAGAGCATCGAGCCGCATTCGAGACAATAAGGAGTTTTCTAATTGCACGCCGTTCAGCGCCAGTCGATCCTCCTCACCGAGTTGGACTGCTCGCTGCATCGTGCGTAGTTGAGCATCCTGGAGGCTTCGCAGCGAATGATCGGCTTCGGCGAGCTCTTTGATCGCGGCGGTATAACGTGCGAGGCTTCTTTCGCTATCGGCGATCACTTGCGTCTGTCTCTCCAGGAAAGCGGCCGCTGCCTCCTTGCGGCGAGCTTCGGCTTCGGCGATGGGGCCTTGGTTTCGGTTGAAGACTGGCAGCGTGGCCGATAATCCGAGGGTGAAGAAGTTGTTTCGTTCCTCATACGTGTAGCCGGGACCGATTTGCAGGTCCGGGTATTGCTTGGAAATTTCCAGTTGCAAGTTGGCTTCGGCGGCGGCATATTGCGCCAGAGCGCGACGAACGTCCAGGCGATTTAACACCGCATCGCGTTGGATTGCCTTCGGCGAAAGCGATTCCGCGCCGGGCGGGGAATCCAAGTCAGTCCACGAGAAATCGATGTCGTCGAGCGCCGCCACGGGGATCGCGATGGACGCTGCCAATGCAGCCTTATCTTCGGAAACTCGGCCCTCGGCAGTGGCGATGGCTAAATGTATTTTTGAAAGCTCGATGCGCGCGAGGTCTGCTTCCGGCCGCGCGATCTCTCCGGCGGCCAGCCTCTGTTCGAGAAGCCTGACTTGCTCCCGGCGAAGTTCCTCTTCGGAGTGCAGCGAGTTTAGGTATCGCGATGTGAGAAGACAATTCAGCAGTGCCACGCGAATCCCGCTGCGGGCCTTCCAGGCCACATCCGCCAGATCGAATTCGGCGGCTTGATCGAGACTCCGGGCGGATTGAATGCGATGCCCACGCTTGCCCGCAGTTTCGATGGGCAGGTCGAAGTTCAGGTTGAACAGGTAGGGGCTGGGGATGCCGGGCGCGATGCTCAACGTGGGATTGGGCCGTGCGCCGGCAGTTATGGACGCTGCCGCCGCCTCTGCCAGACGAGCCCGCGCACTCTCGATTGCAGGATTGAAGTACAGGGCTGCCAGCGAGAGCATCCGCAGATCCCACGTCTTGGGCGGCCATGGCGATACAGCGTGGCCAAAACTCTTTTCGACATAGGCTTGCAGTCCCGCATCTGCAAGGCTTCGGGCCTCCAGCGTTGATGCGCTCTCGCTTGGGACAATGGGGCGCGCCTGGTATCGATGCACCGCGCAGCCCGAAATGAGCCCCGCCATGATCGTGGTCACAAGCAAGAGAAGTTGAACTCTTTTCGTCGAAGGCACAGTTGTTCGCTCCGTACACGGGAAACCAATCGCTCTGCGCCACTTAATCCCGCCGAGTGCAAGGGGAGAACAGAGACGAAGAGCATGGGCCTTCAGATGTCCAAGATATAAGCGCACTTCTTATTGATAAGTACAGCAGAACTAATTGAAAGTAAGACGAGTGTACCTTTGTGTCAACCCGGATTCGATTCGCGCGATGCCTCTACTCTTCAGTCAGCATCTGCGCCAGATGGCGTACACGTGTGCCGGGACAGAAGTGACGTATCTGCGAGCGGCAGGAGAAGCCATCGGCCACCACCAGCGTCTCGGGCTCGCTGTTGCGGATAGCGGGCAATAGGACGCGTTCGGCGAGAGCGCGCGACATCTCGTAATTTTCTTTTGCATAGCCGAAGGCACCCGCCAGCCCGCAGCAACCCGAGTCGAGCACCTCCAGTTTCAGTCCCTCGATGCGCCGCAGCAGAGCGATTTCGGTTTCCATTCCCACAATAGCGCGGTGATGGCAATGGCCTTGCAACAATGCGGTTGCTTTTCGCGCGGGCGGAGTGAAGTCCGGTGCTTCACGCGCGATGAATTCCTCAAACATGAATGACTGCCGCGTCAGCGCCTGGGCGAGCGGGTCGTTGGGATACAGCCTTGGCAACTCATCGCGGAAGGTGAGAATGCATCCGGGTTCCAGCCCTACGATGGGAGTGCCGCGCTCCAGCCAGGGGCACAGCACTTGCATGACTTTTGCCAGTTGCAACTTGGCTTCGTCCAGCATTCCCTGGTCGTAGAGCGGACGGCCGCAACAGACGTACTTCGGCGGAATCGTCACCCGGAAACCGGCGCGCTCCAGAACTTCCACCGCTGCGATTGCCACCTCCGGCTCGAAGAAGTTGTTGAAGGTGTCGGGAAAGAGCAGGACCTCTCGTCCCTGCCGCGAGCGCGTGCCGGAGGCGAACCACTGGCGGAAGCTGCGCGCAGCCAGTTGAGGCAGCGAACGCTCGGGGTGAACTCCGAGCATCCCCTTGGCCACAGCACCCAGGGCGGAGTTCGACAGATAGTTTGAGAGGCCGGGAACGCGAGCGGCGAGCGGAGCCCAGCGGAAGACCCTGGCAAACAGCACATCGCCTATCGGGCGCGGGTGCGAGCGGTGGTAATGCGAGAGAAACTCCGCTTTGTAGGAGGCCATGTCCACCGTGGCCGGGCACTCGGACTTGCAACTCTTGCACGAGAGGCAGAGTTTAAGGCTGTCGTGCAGCGCCTCGTCGCCGAATCCGCCAGGAAGCAGTTCGCCGTTTAACGCCTCAAAAAGCATGTGAGCGCGGCCGCGTGTGGAGAGCAACTCGTCCTGCGTGACCATGTAGGACGGGCACATCGCGCCGCTCTCCAGCTTGCGGCACTTGGCAATGCCGATGCATCGCGAGACGGCGCCGCCCAGTCCGCCATCGGCGCCGAAGTCGAAGTGGGTGGCAATCTGAGTCGGCTGATACGCAGCGCCAAGCCGCAGGTGAGCATCCATGGGTTCCGCGTCGACGATGACGCCGGGATTCATGCGGCCGTCGGGATCGAAGATCGTCTTGAACTGCTGGAATGCACCCATCAACTCGGGGCCGAACATGCGGGGCAGCAACTCAGAGCGCGCGATGCCATCGCCATGCTCACCGGAAATCGATCCGCCGTGCTCGCATATCAGATCGCCGATCTCCAGCATCGCGCTGCGAAACGTCGCAATGCCGGCCGCGCTAGTGAGATCGAAATTGATCCGGCAGTGGATGCAGCCTTGCCCGAAGTGGCCGTAATACATCGCAACCGAGAGTCCGCGGCGCTGCAGCAGTTGGTCGAAGCTCCGCAGATATTGCCCGAGTCTGGCAGGAGCGACGGCACAGTCTTCGGCACCCGGCCACACCCGCGGAAAACCCTCGCGTGGAGCCCCGGCGCCAAGGCCGGACTCGCGCAGTCCCCACACCGCGGCGCGCTCCTGCGCATCGGTAAACAGGGTGCCCCCCACCAATCCTTTTGTTTGCCGGGCCCGGCTCAGCAGAGCCTCGCCGCGTTCGCGCGCCTCGTCAAGGCTGGCTCCGCCCAGCTCCGCGATGAGATATGCGCCACCTGGTGGAAGCAGCCGCAGCGAGGGCAGGCGCTTGGCCTGGCCGAACTCAACCAAGTTGTGGTCGAATGCCTCCAAGGCCTCGGGTCGGTGCTCCAGCAACCAAGGGACATGGTCGGCGGCTTCAAAGATATCGGCGAAGCCGAGCACCACCAGCACCAGCTCTTTGGGGCGGGGAACAAGCTTCACGGTGGCGCCCAGCACCAGGGCAAGCGTTCCCTCCGACCCTACCAGCGAGCGCGCCAGGTTGAATCCGTTTTCCGGCAACAGTTCATCGAGGTTATAGCCCGAGACGCGCCGGGGAATCCGGGGAAAGCGAGTGCGGATCAACTCGGCGTACTGCGCGGCAAGCCGCTGCGTGCGCGAATAGATCTGGCCCGAACGCCCGCCGGAGGCAATCGCTGCCTGGATCGTCTCCGAGTTTTCTGAGCCCAGTTGCAAGCGCGTTCCGTCGTAGAGCAACACGTCGAGCGCGATGACGTTATCGACGGTTTTGCCATATGCCGCCGAGTGCGCGCCGCAAGAATTATTTCCGATCATGCCGCCCAAGGTGCAGCGATCCTTGGTGGCAGGGTCGGGGGCAAAGAAAAGTCCATACTGCGCGGCCTGCGCGTTGAGCTTGCTCTGCACGACTCCGCTTTCTACGGTGGCGTTATGGTGCTCCGCATCGATTGCGGTTACCGTCGTCATGTAGCGGGAAAAGTCCATGACCAGGGCGGTGTTGCAGGCTTGCCCGGCGAGGCTGGTGCCACCGCCGCGCCCCACGATGGGGACACCGTTCTCGCGCGCCAGGGCCACGGCGCGGATCACATCGTCACAGTGACGCGGGCATACCACGCCGACGGGAACCCTGCGGTAATTCGAGGCATCGGTGGAATAGGCCGCAAGCGTGCCTGCGTCAAAGCGGACGTCGCCTTCAACGATGCGCCGCATCTCCGATGCAAAGCTTGCCAGGGACGGCATTCGCAACCTCGCTTTCCGCGCTGAGCGTTTCGATCACGCGTTTCTACAATAGAATGTTCAGGCGATGGATTCGAAACTTTTGTTGGACTCGCGAACGGCAGCCATTTTACACCTCGCGTTCGCGCGGTTGGGTGCGCACGGCTAGCCATGAGGCGGGTTGCCCATCACTTCGTGACGTAATCAAAGTCACTCGGCCTCTCAGCCTAGTCGTGGTTCAATAGGCCATGGTCATTGCCCAAACAACTCACTCTTTCCTTCGTGTTGAACTTAGCGCCTGCGCCGCAAGTGCCTACACGTCGACCGAGTTGATGACGCAAATTGCCGAGAAACTGAATTTCTCGATGCTACGCTACAACTGGGTCGGTTTTTATTGGATTGAGAGTCGCGTTGTCGGCGAGGGCGTTCTGGTGCTTGGGCCATTTGCCGGCACCATTAACACCTACGATGAAATTCCACTCGGTCAGGGAGTTTGCGGGGCTGCAGCAACCTCGGGCGAAACCATCCTGGTCACGGACGCCGCCGCCGATCCGCGTTACATCTCCCGCGACGGGTCGGCCAGATCCGAGCTGGTCGTTCCAATCTTTGTGAACGGAAAAGTAGCTGGAATCCTCGATGTGAATAGCCATTTCGCGGCTGCATTTGATCGCGAGGATCGTCAGCTCTGCGAAAGCGCCGCCGAACTCGTCGGACGGTTCATCTCCAGCCACGGCTGCTGAGTTTGGGCTCTCGCCGGGCCACTGTTCTTCAATCTTGCCGTCAATCCACTACGCGGACCGTACACCCGCTTGTTCGGGTGCAACCTGTGCGTGCGGAGCCGTTGACGTAGACGCACGACGTGCCGGAACTTGGCTCATCAGCCTATTGACGGCGGTCGCGGCCGAGTACGAATCCTCATCTGCGGAGAGGAATTGCAGGACTACGTCGAGGTCGTCTCCGCTGGTCACCATGCCCGGTTCCACACTGCCGTCGCGCTGCACTTGCTGCATGCCGATGTTTGACAGCAGGCAGTTGCACAGGCATTTGCGTCCTGCGGTTTCTTCGAACACGCCGCCTTTGCCAACGTAGAGATTTTCGGGCTCGGAGGGGCAGCGATAGGCAATTGCGCCGCTATCGGTGCGATAGGCTTCGCGTAACACACCGATGTCGCAGATGCGCTTGCGGATTAGATACACCTCTGACTCGGAGGTCGTGTCCTCCAACTGTGCCGCCTTGAAGGGAAAGCCTGTGGGCGAGGAGAGCGGGTCGGTGAAGACCGATGCTTCGCCACGCTTAATCTTATGTATCAGGGTGCTCTTGTAATCCGGGCGCAGACCGGACTCCTCGCAGAAGGCGAACGCCGTGCCCACCTGCACGCCTGCTGCACCGAGTTCCAGGGCTTCTACGATCTTTTCCGGTGTGCCATAGCTTCCTGCGAGCCAGAACGGCAGGCCGATCTGGCGAATCTTGTCCAGGTCGACGCGGTCGCGCTCGCCATAGACGCATTCACCCTTTTCGTTCAGCACCATCTGGCCGCGTGGCGGCGCGTTGTGTCCGCCCGCCGTGGGGCCTTCAATCACAAATCCGTCCACCTTGCCGTTGGAGCGGCGAACCATGGTGGTGGCCAGGGTATTGGAGGAGATGATGGCAAGGAAATAGGGACGGTCGAGGCTCGGCATCGGTTGGCCGAAACATTCGGCCGGATCGAAGCGCATCAGGCAATCTTCGTCGGGCTGCGCTCCGGTTACGGAGAGCGGATAGCTAGCGGGCTGACCGGCGGCAAATGCGTCCAGCGCTCCGGGTACCTTCAGCGGAATTCCTGCGCCAGTGAGTATGTAGCCGACTCCGGCCAGCATCGCACCGTAAATTGAAGCCAGCAAAGGAAGCTGGATCTTCTCCATGCAATTGATTCCAATCGGATTGGAGTGACCCTCGCGCGCCAGCGCTACCTCCACAAAAGTAGAGACGACAACCAACTCCGTGGCCGCCTGCGAGTTGACCCGCGCCAGCATCGGCACCAGACGATAGGGCGCGCCAGCAGGCTTGCCCCCGGCAACGTAGTACTTTTCCAGAATGCGCTCGGCCATCGCTGGGAAGGGAAACATCGCCAAACCACGGCGCATGTGGCCGCCGGGATCGCCGTCCTGCAGCCGCCGCGCGAGAATCGTGTCCAGCGCCACGCTGGAAACAACCCCAAGTTGCCCGGTGAGGGACACAGCCCTCGCCAACCGCCAATCGGAAACGCCCGCGCCCATGCCACCCTGAATCAGTACCGGATGCTCACTCATTCTGCAATTGTGGCAGGCATTTACCCTATCCTAAGTCATAGTTTTGTATTACCTGCGTCGGAAATCGTTGCGCGCAATCCTGTTTCGGATTTCCCATGAACCTTCTTGCCTCCGCCGTTCCCACGAGCAAAAGAAAAAGGAGCAGAGAACCAAGCCTCTGCTCCAAACTTGTGGGATGTATTTCGCGTGTATTTCTATATGAACATCTCGTCAGTCGGCGCGGTTCGCCCTGCCTTGTTCTGGCGAACCTTGCGTGCGCCTACATACTCACCCACACCCGTCGCCACGCCTTCTACCAGCGCCGAGAGACGCCGCATCGGCGATAGCACCGCATGTTGCAGGGCTGCCGCAGTCAGGTCCACCCGTTGCATGGTTCGCTCCGCCAGAACATTGGCTTGCCCGGCTCGGCTCCGCGCAATGTCGACGATCTCCGCGATGTTTTCGGTGATTTTGCCGGCCTGCTCGCGCACCAGGATGGAAGTTTCGGTCAGATTCGTAACTGCGGTCTGGATCGCCGGTGCGCTCTCGTCCACAATGCCGCGAACTTTCTCCACCAGAGGCAGCACCTGCTCGTTCACCTTAATCGAGAGCGCATTGATGCGCTCTCCTGTCTTGCGGGTGGTAAAGTACATGCCCGCCAGAATTACCGTCTGCAACACAACCGCAACCGAGGTCACCCCGATAAAGGCGATGAGTAAGGTCGTCTCATTCATGATGGCCCGTCCGTGTGGCTCGCCGGCAGCCTATGGGACCGGGCCGGCGAGTTCTTGTGAGGTTTACAGGTTGGGAGTGCCAGGTTCGGTAGACGGTTCCTGATTGGCATCGCGATAGGCTTGACGGCCCGCTTCAAATGCCGAACGGATGTTGTCTTTCTGCTGGGAGATCACGTCCTTGCCGCGATCGGCCCATTCCTGTGCCTGTTCCTTGTACTTGCGCGCGCGCTCCTGCATCAGGTCACGCCCTTCTTCCGCCGCATCCAGAATTGACTCGCGAATCTCGTGCCCAGCCTTGGGGGCGTAGAGGACGCCTACTGCGGCGCCAATTCCGAGTCCTGCCAGAAACCATAAAATGCCGCCACCACTGCAGCTTTCATCAGCCATGAAATGCCTCCTGAGAACACCTTAGCTCCGAATGGTAGCACCGGGATTAGGGAAATTACAAACCAGCAATCATCCCTTGTGTTTGCCCCTAATTCCGCTTCCTGCATTCTTTGCGGACGGATTCCTTCGCGCATGTTCGACTGTGGGAGCACCTAGCCACGCGTGCCGTTCTGCCCTATAATGTGACAACAATCACACTTCTTCGTGATAGGTACACTTAGGACATCCCTACTCGTTTGTATAATCGAGAATGTCCTTACCCCGAGTTCTGCACATTGTGAGAGGTTTGGTGAGGACGTTTTAAATATGCCATTGCTTTGGCTTCGAGTTGCGACCGTTCTGTACGGAGTGGGTCTGGTTCATGCGATCCTCATGCTCCGGCAACGCGGGGAACGTTCGGGAAAGATTGCCGCGCCGGCGGTGTTCCTGGGGATGACCTTTCATTTGGTCTCCCTGGTCGAGACCGCGATTCTTTACGGATATGACCAGTTGGTGACCATTCGCCATGCTGAGTCGGCTCTGGCTCTGATCATTGCTCTCATCTTCAGCGTGCTGTATCTGCGCTACAAGACGGCTTCCCCGGCAGCTTTCATCTTTCCGCTCATCTTTCTCCTTACCTTTGCTTCCGCAATGTCACAACAGCGGGTGGAGTTTCCCTCGTCGGCCTTCCGCAGCGGCTGGATCGTCTTTCACGTCTGCAGCCTGCTATTCGGCTATGCCATGCTTTTCCTGAGCTTTGTTTCCAGCTTGCTATACCTGGTGCTGTCGCGGCAGTTGAAGCGCAAGCAGCCGTGGAGCTGGGCTGCCCGCATGCCTGCCTTGCAGGAGATCGATGCGCTTGGTTACAAAGCGCTGCTGATGGGCTTTCCCTTCATGACTGTGGGACTGCTGGCCGGAGCCGTAGTCGCTCAGGAGCGTTACGGGACCACCTATTTAACCGATCCGAAGGTGTTGCTCTCGCTGCTGATGTGGGGCATCTACCTTGTCCTTCTCTACACTCGCTGGAGTGTAGGCTTGCGCGGTAGAAAAGCCGCCTATCTGGCCAGCTTTGGGTTCCTGGTCTCGGTCTGCGCGTGGGGTGCGAATTACTTGAGCAGACTGCATAGGTTCATCGCTCCATGAATTTTTTTGTATTAGGTGTCAATCACAAGACGGCGCCGGTGGAAGTGCGGGAGCGCTTCGCCATCTCTGAGTCCCGTCTGCCCGAGGCTCTCGGCAAGCTCACCTCGATGGAGGGGATCGAAGAGGGCATGATCGTCTCCACCTGCAACCGGGTGGAGATCTTTGCGCGCTCACAGAACGGCAAATGCGACCTGCAGCGCTTCGTGCGCGAGTACTTCGGCTTCAGCACCGGCGAGTACGAACCTTACATTTTCGAACACAGTGATCTGGAAGCCGTCAAGCACGTCTTCCGCGTTGCCTCCAGCCTGGATTCCATGGTGGTCGGCGAGTCCCAGATTCTGGGACAGGTGAAGGAAGCCTACGCCACCGCCCGCGCCTTGGGCACAGTGACTTCGCAGCTCGACCAGCTCTTGACCCGCGCCTTTGCCGTTGCCAAGAAGGTTCGCAACGAGACCACCATTGCCAGCTCTTCGGTATCGATCGCATCCGTGGCTGTGGAACTGGCGGAGAAGATCTTCGGCAGCCTGAACGGCAAGTCGGTGTATCTGGTGGGAGCCGGCAAAATGTGCGAACTCGCCGCCCGCCATCTGATCTCCCACGGCGCCAAGAAGATCTACGTCAGCAACCGCACCTATGATCGCGCCGTGGCCTTGGCGGAGAAGTTTGACGGCGAAGCGATTTCGTTCGATCGGTTGTATGAGACCGTACCCTTAGCCGACATCATCATCAGCTCCACCGGCGCTCCCCACGCCATCTTCCGCAAGGAGCATGGCGAGAAATTCCTTCACGCTCGTAAGAATCGTCCGATGTTCTTCATTGACATCGCGGTGCCGCGCGACATCGATCCCGGCCTGAATGATGTGGATGGAATCTTCGTCTACAACATCGACGATTTGCAGCAGGTGGTGCAGTCACACCTCGGAGACCGCCGCAAGGAAGCGGTTCGCGCGGAGTTGTTGGTCGAGGAGGAGGTGCGCAAGTTTGAGCAGCGCGCCCAGACCGCCGAAGTGGTTCCGACCATCGTTTCGCTGCAGCAGCATCTGGAAACTCTGCGCCAGGCCGAGTTGGACCGCGTGCGTGGCCGCCTGGGAGATCTTTCGCCTGAGCAGGAGATGGCCATCGAGGCGCTGACTCGCGGTATCATCAATAAAATTATGCACACGCCGATCACGACGCTGAAATCGGCGGCACGCGATCCGGAGTCCACCACGGTCGTCGACGTGGTACGCAAGCTCTTCAACCTGCGCGCTGAAACACCGCAGGAGGCTGGGGCGGCTGCCTCTGCAGTCGCAGCGCCTGAGTGTAATCGGCGGGCGACCGATAGGCGGACGAATGAAAATCAAGTGAACGAGAATCAAGAGATCGGCAAATTAAGCAAGTAAAGGAAGTTGGAATGGCGCTGTTACGCATCGGATCCCGTGGTTCACAGCTTGCTCTTTGGCAGGCGCATCACATCTCGGCCCTGCTCCGCGAACAAGGACACGAGGTCGAGCTCGAAATCATCAAGACCACGGGTGACAAGATCACCGACGTGGCTCTCGCCAAGGTCGGCACCAAGGGGATGTTCACCAAGGAGATCGAGGAGGCGCTTGCCGAGGGGCGGGTAGATCTTGCGGTGCACAGCCTTAAGGATCTTCCGACCGAACTTGCCGGCCCATTTGAACTCGCCGCCATTACCGAGCGGGTTGATCCGCGGGATGCGTTTCTGTCGATTCGCTACAACAGCGTGAAAGAGCTGCCGCACGGCGCGCGCGTGGGCACCAGCAGTCTGCGTCGTCAGGCCCAGCTTAAGCAGTTCCGCCCCGACCTTGAGATCTTCCCCCTGCGAGGCAACGTGGATACCCGTGTGCGCAAGTTGGAGGAGGGCGCCTACGACGCGGTGATTCTGGCCGCCGCCGGCCTCAAGCGCCTTGGCAAAACCCAGCACATCAAGGAAATCATCGAGCCCGAGATCATGTGCTCGGCTGCCGGACAGGGCGCGCTCGGCATCGAAATCCGTCTTGGCGATGCCACCATGCGCAAGCATCTCGCCTTTCTGAACGACGAGCCTTCGCGCCTGGCGACGATTTGCGAGCGCGCGTTGCTGAATCAGCTCGGCGGCGGATGCCAGGTTCCCATCGGAGCTTACGCAACGGTCGCCAATGGTGAGATCAAGCTCACCGCAATCTGTGCCCGTCCCGACGGAACCGAGCTGCTGCGCGAAAACGGAAGCGGCACCGATCCGGTCGAACTTGGCCAGCGACTCGGCAAAATTCTTCTCAGCCGTGGCGGAGAGCAGATTTTGAAGGATGTTTACAGCGAAAACGCGGCCAGCACTACACCGCGCTAACCTCAGGCAAGAGCCCTATGAACGAGAACGAAAATAGTGGGTCTGACCACGCCGCTTCAGGGATGGCGAATCCTGGTTTCACGAGCCCGCGAGCAGGCTGGCGTGCTCTCGCGTGGGCTTCGTGAGCTCGGTGCCGAGGTCTATCGAGATTCCCTTTATTGAGATTCGTCCGCCGCGCTCATTCAAGTCGCTGGACGAGTCGCTCAAACTCGTCAGCGAGTACGAGTGGCTGATTCTGACCAGCGCGAATGGCGTGCGTGCCATGTTCGAGCGCATGGCGCGGCTGAATCTTCCCAAGCGCACGTTGGCTCACCTCAGTATCGCCGCCATCGGTCCGGCCACGCGCGCGGCCATCGAACGCGAAGGATTGAAGGTTGCCGTCACGCCCAAGGAGTACGTCGCCGAGTCCGTCGTGGAGACGCTCACCGATAAAGTTCGCGGCAAACGCGTTCTGCTCTGCCGCGCCAAGATCGCCCGCGACGTGATTCCGCACGAGTTGCGCCGTATGGGAGCGTTTCTGGATGTGGCCGAAGCCTACGAAACGGTGATTCCGCAGAGCTCGCGAATTGAACTTCGCGCCGCGCTGCGCGATCCGAAGCGCCGTCCGCACTTCATCACGTTTACCAGTTCTTCCACGGTCAAGAGCTATATTGCGTTGCTCGGCATTCGTTCGGGACGTTCCCGGCTGGTGGAAGGCGTGCTTAACGCCTCGATCGGCCCTGTAACCTCGGAAACCCTGCGCCAGTACGAGCTCAGTGTGGACGTGCAGGCCGCCGAATACACCATTCCCGGACTTATCGACGCCATTGTGCGGCGCGCTGGCCTCTGCTCTCGTACTACCGAACCCCTGTCAGTTCTCTGAGGCGGAGGTTACCAAGGGCGCATGGACCCTCTGCTGTATTTCGCTGATATGCAAGCGTGAGTTTTAGGGAGAGAAGTGCACATCAGTGCTAAAGTATCCTCCATTGGAATTCCATCCGTGTCGTGCGGGGCTCCCCAAAGCGGTTTTTGATGTGGTGACGATGGAGAGGCAGCGATTGTGTTGATGAAGCTACTCGGAAGCCTGAGGCGGCGTCTCCCGGTCATCGCATTGCTCTGCTTCGGCATTTTTGTTTCGCTTCTCATCTTTGGTTCCATCCGAGCCCTAGAGACCGAGAGGACCAAAGCCGCTTTTCAGCGCGCCGCGCAGGAGCGCTTTGACGATCTCCAAGCCGAACTGGATTTATCCGTCGGCAAGGTTGTGGCTCTTGGCTCCTTTTGCGAGTCCAGCTATCCGGTTACCCGGTACTCGTTCAACAACTTTGTCACGCCGCTCATCGGTGATCGCGACGCCGGAATCCAAGCTCTCGAATGGATTCCACGAGTCTCCTTCAGCCGGCGCGCCGCCTTTGAAAGATCGGCGCGTGCAGAGTGGTTCGCCGGGATTTGAGATTCGGGACTCCATGGCACAGGGCAAGATGGAGCGCGCTGGCGCCCGGCCTGACTATTTCCCCGTCTTGTATGTGCAACCTTATGCGGGTAATGAAATTGTGATCGGATACGACGATTGCTCACAACGTCACCCGTCGCGATTTCTACCTCCGTGCGGCAGCCACCGGAGAGCTGACCGCAACCCCACGGCTTACGCTCATTCAGGAGACCGCGGATCAGTACGGCATCCTCATTATTCGTCCTGTCCGTCGTCATGCTGACGGCTCTTTCGACAAGAAAGAGCTACTGGGATTTGCCGTCGGCGTGTTGCGCATTGGCGATGTGGTAGAGAAGCATGGTGCCAATTCTGGTGTTGCTCTCACGCTCATGGATCTCAACGGAGGCGCTCCTGGCAAGCAACTGTACCCCTCCGAGAGCAAGTCGCCGCAGGCGGTGTCAGCCTTTAGCCAGTACCGGACGGTCACGGTCGGCGGACGCAACTGGCAACTCGCCGCTTCACCCGCGCCCGGCGCCTTTCCCGTGAGCAACACGTATAGCTATCTGGTCGGTGGTCTCTCTCTGTTCATCTTCTTTTTGGTCTCCGGTTATAGCGCAGATTTGCACGACCGTCGCATACAGGTGGAGCGTCTGGTGGTTGAGCGCACCATCGCTCTCGACACGGCGATCAAGTCGCTTGCCGAGGTTCATCGCGGCCTGGAAGAGAGCGAGGTGAAATACCGCCGCCTTGTCGAGGACTCTCCGAATGCAATTGTCGTAGAGCGTGAGGGAAAAATTGTCCTTGTGAACCGCGCTGCCGTGGAGATGTTTAATTTTGACGCCACCCGCAATGTCAAAGATTACGACATGGCGGAATTTGTGGCCCCTGAGCGCAGAGAAACTGCACAAAGACTGTTTCGAGAGCTCTATGCGCATGAGACCCAGGTCTCTCCACGAGAGACGCGTCTGCTTCGCGGCGATGGCTCCCTCTTTGATGCCGAAGTTGCGGCTTCGTCGTTTTCCGATGCGGGGGGACGCTCTATTCAGGTCGTTCTGCGCGACATCACGCAGCGCAAGCGCGATCAGGCCGAAAATGCCCGGCTGATCCGTGCTATCGAACAGGTGGAGGAATCGATTGTCGTCACCGACCCAGAAGCCAATATCGTCTACGTAAATCCGGCATTCGAACGCATCAGCGGATACGGGCGCGAAGAGGTGCTCGGAAAAAATCCGCGAATACTGAAGAGCGGTCGTCAATCCTCCGAATTCTACGCCGCGCTCTGGAGATCGCTGAAATCCGGCGAAAGCTGGAACGGCCGCTTTCTTAACCGCGCTAAGGACGGAAGGCTGTTTACCGAGGAAGCCACCATCTCTCCCGTGGCCAACCGCAACGGCGAGATCGTCAACTATGTGGCAGTCAAGCGCGATGTGACGGTTGAGACCGAATTACAGGAGCAACTTCATCAGTCGCAGAAGATGGACGCAATCGGCCGTCTGGCCGGAGGCGTGGCTCACGATTTCAATAACATGCTCATGGTTATTGTCAGCTATGCCGATCTGATCGAAAGCTCTCTGCCGGATGACAATCCGCTGCGCCAGCATACACGGCAGATATTGCACGCCGCGCAGCGCTCGGCGGCTCTCACTCGCCAGTTGTTGGCCTTCAGCCGCAAACAGGTGCTCACGCCTCAAATCCTCAATTGCAATGTCATCCTTACCGAAACCATCAGCATGATCCGCCGCATCATCTCGGAAAACATCGACTTGAAGTGCAGCCTTGCTCCGGAGCTGTGGAATGTGAAGGCCGATGCCGACCAGATTGTGCAGGTAATCCTCAATCTGTGCGTCAACGCCCGCGACGCCATGCCAAACGGGGGATCGCTGGTGTTGGCGACCCGCAACCACTATGCCGATTCCGGCTTCGTCGAAATCACAGTCGCGGATTCCGGGGTAGGAATTCCCCTCGAAATCCAAAGCAAACTCTTCGAGCCATTCTTCACCACCAAGGAGAGGGGAAAAGGAACCGGTCTAGGTCTGGCAACCGTTTACGGAATCGTTCAGCAATCAGGGGGAAGCATTCGCGTCGATAGTTCACCGGGGCATGGCTCGGCGTTCACCGTCCACCTGCCACGCTGCCTGGAGGTTGCGGCTTTGCCGGATTCACCAATCCAGAGGCCCCCGCTTAACGACGGCAGCTTGATTCTTGTGGTCGAGGATGAGAATGCCTTGCGCGAAGCCCTGGCGGCTCATCTCCGCGATCATGGCTACCGGGTACTGGTTGCGTCTGATGGTATTGCGGCGCTTGATATCCTCGCGGAGAATCCGAATATCTCCATCCTGATCTCGGACCTGATCATGCCTCGCATGGGCGGACTCGAGTTGGCCCGCATCGCCGTCACGAAGATCCCCGGCCTCCGCTGCATCTACATGTCCGGTTATGCCGACCAAGCTTGCGACGAAGAGCTGGAGAGCGTGCTCCTTCAGAAACCGTTCACCATGGAAAGCCTGTTGTCTTGCATTTCCGATCTGAACCGTCCGGATGTCCAACTTCAGAAATGAATTGGTCTATCCGGCCCGCTTCACCCGATCCGCATACTTGGCTCGCACCTTCACCACCTTGGGCGCCACGGCAAACAGGCAGTATGGCCGGTAGGAGTTGTTGGCAAAATAGTTTTGGTGGTAATCCTCAGCCTTCCAGAAGGTTTGGGCCGGCTCGATGGCGGTCACAATCGGCGCATCAAAAATCCTTTTCGTCGTCAAATCCGCAATCACACGCTCAGCCTCTGCCCGCTGCACGTCGTCCATCACAAAAATTACGGAGCGATACTGTGTTCCCACGTCATTGCCCTGCCGGTTCAGGGTGGTGGGATCGTGTGCGGTAAAAAACACCTCCAGCAGTTCACCAAACGAGATCACTGCTGGGTCGAACTCCACCCGCACCACCTCGGCGTGCCCGCTTCCTCCGGCGCAGATCTGCTCGTAGGTAGGCTGCTCCACTCGTCCGCCCATGTAGCCGCTCTCCACCTTCAGCACGCCCTCAAACTGCAGCAGCGCAGCCTCAACGCACCAAAAGCACCCTCCGCCCAGTACCGCCGTTTCCGTATTTGCCATAACGCTTTCGATGCTCTTGCCCAGCAAACGATGCGGCAATCGCGCTCGCTCGGCATTGAGCCGTGGTGCATTCGCGCTTCTCCAGGCGGAGGTACTCAAGCTGCGCACCCTTGCGAAGTAGCATGGCGCGATGTCCGCTAACATTAAGGGAATGTTAAACATGTAGAAAACGTTGTTATCCGTCTCATCGAAATAATCAATTTCCATTCGGCGGCGATCTACGGCATTCTCATTACGGATTCCCATTCCTCCTGCCGCATTTAACCCGGTTCTCCGCCGGGTTACTTTTTTGCCTTCACCTACACCGATTGGCCAATGCAATGACTCGCCCACCGTCGCGCTGCTTGCACTACAATGGTCGTGACTATGCTGCTCAACGGAATTTTCCCCGCTATCACCACTCCCTACTACTCCGACGGACGTCTCTACCTCAAGAAGTTGGAGCACAACGTCGATCGCTATAGCAAAGGCCCCATCGCCGGGATGGTCATTCTCGGCTCCACCGGAGAAGCAGTGCTGCTCAGCTGCGACGAGCAGCGCGAAGTCTTCCGCACCGCCATTGCTGCTGCTGCACCCGCCAAGGTGATGATCGCCGGATGTGGTCATGAGTCCGTGCAGGAGACAGTGGCGGCCTGTGAATACGCGGCCTTGCTTGGCTATGACGTTGCCATGGTGCGTACCCCGCACTATTACCGCACGCAGATGATTCCGCCTGCGATGCTCAACTATTTTCGCAGCGTCGCCGATCGTTCGCCGCTGCCCGTCTTGCTCTACAACTTTCCCCAGTGCACCGGCTACGATCTTGGCGTCGAACTGATTGCCGAACTCGCTGCGCACCGCAACATTATAGGCATCAAGGAATCCTCAGGCGATCTGGCGAAGATCGAGCGCATCGTCCAGCGCACCCGGCACATCCAGCGCCAAGCCCGTACCACTCACGACTTTCAGGCCCTCTCGGCGCGCATGTTGCAAAATCCAGCTGAGGCTCCTGGCGGTGAATTCGTCAGCGACCGGCGCGCTGGCCGCAACCGCTGCGAATCCCGCGTCGGCTGCGGTGGAAGTTATCGCTGGCCTGCGTACGCGCCACAAGGAGGTAGGCTTTCAGACTCTGGTCGGCTCAGGCCACAAACTGCACACCTTGCTCAACGCGGGAGCCGTCGGCGGTATCCTCGCCTTTGCCTCCTGCGCCCCGACTGCGTGTTACGAAATTTATGCCGCGTTCAAGGACAACGATCATAAACTCGCCGCCGAGAAGCAGCAGCGCATCGAAGCTGCGTGCATCCGCATTGCCGGCGAGTTGGGCATCGCTGCAGTCAAGTACGCCTCCGACCTCAATGGTTTCTACGGCGGCAATCCACGCCCGCCGCTGCTTCCCGTAACGGCCACGCAGCGACACGAGATCGAAACCCTGATGGCAGAGATAAAGAACTAGGTCGGTCTCAACGTTTCCGCGTGGGCAGAGGTCGTCTTCACTCCGCAGCTTTTGTTGCCAGCGCCTCGGCGACCGAGATATTGTGAAGCAATTCCTGCGGAAAGCCATGCCGTGCTTGAAGGTAAGCGGGAGTGTTGTATGAGATCCAGACCTTGCCGTCGGCATCCTCCCAAACCAAAATCTTCAAAGGAAGATCAATCGCAGTGCTGGGCGCGGCGATCATCAGCGGAGTCCCAGCCTTGGGACTGCCGAAGATCAACAGCTTGGTGGGACGCATTTGCATCCCAGCCTTTTCAGCCTCGCCGCTGTGATCAATCAAGGCAAAGAGGTTGATCCCTTTTGCTTGCAGGATTTCCTCAAGATTCTTCACTGTATGGTTCACGGAATGTTGACTGGGGATCGTTGCGATCCCGCGCGCTGGATTGTCGCTCATTGAATTCTCCTGACGGCTCTCACGTTAGAGCGCCGTCAGGATCGTAGGCCTTTCAAACGTTGAAACCAGCAAACGTTCTCTTTATGCCACGCGATTCTTTCTCTGCTTCTCCAGCACCTTTGGCGAACGGTTGCTGCCTTGCATTCCGCCTTCGTTCGCGTGCTCGGCGGCCTCGCGGTCATCGAACTCCGCGGGTTGATTCCTCCGGTTCATCGGTCTTCCACCCACGCCGCCAATCGACCTGCCTGGAGCCTCCGACTCGCCCTCCAACCGCAGCCGTTCTTCGCGATGTCCGGCCAGAGCCCGCTCCACCAGCTCAAACTCTTCCATGGTCTCCGGCTTCAGAGCGGTGCTCTGGCCGACAAGTTCCGTCGCTGGGTCAGCCTCGCTAGCGCCCGTGCGCGGATCGACAATAAACAGCAGCTCGCTTAATTCGTTGGCGTGCTTTTCTTCTTCGCTTTTGATGTGTTCAAACATCGTCCGCGTCGTCGGGTCGCTCGTTCCAAAGTGCTCGATGAAGCGCTGATACACATCGATCACAATGCGTTCGGCGACCAAGTCTTCGCGAATCATCTGTCCCAGCGATTCGCCCTCCAAGTATTGTGAAACCGAGCGTGCCACCAGCGTTCCCGGATTGAAGTCCGGCTTTCCTCCCAGTTGCTGGATACGTTCAGCAATCTCATCTACGTGTTCGCGTTCATCGTCAGAGTGTTCCTTGAAAATCTGTGCCACGCTCCGCCCATGCACGCCGGAGGCCATGAAGTAGTGATGCTGGTAGCGCAGCACGCATACGATCTCGCTGGCTAGAGCCTCGTTTAGAATCGCAATCGACTGCTCTCTGTCGAGCTGGTAGCCGGTGGTCACTGCTCCGTCATCCAACCTGCGCATCGCACGTTGCCGAATCTCTTCAACGTCCTTGATAAAGCTCGCCATGAATTCTGCCTCTCTGAAAGTGGCCGCGCGAAGATCGAGCTCTGTCTTTCGCGCACGCACTTCTAGGCTTTTGTTGCGAATTTCGCCCGACGGGATGCCAGAGCTAGGGTCGCGACCGGAAGGCAATTTGTTGGCCCGTGCCCATCGCTAAGTCGGCTGCGGTGCTACGCTCCGGTGCCATGCTCTGGTGCTATGCTTGTTGTTATGGCCCGCCCGTCAGAGTCTCCCGACACACCCTGTGGTTGCACTAACTGCTACCGGCTCTTCTCCTACGCCGATATCGCCGACTTCTGGGATGAAGGCGAAACTCCGGTCTGCCCCTGTTGTGGCTCGGATAACGTCATCATCTCTACTCCTGACATGATTGTGGACGCGCACTGCTTGTTCGCCATGCGCAAGACGTATCATTGAGAAATTAAAGTCATTGAGAAATTGAAATCATCGAAGTGAATGGCCAATGGATTACGAGATCACTCCGCAGGAACTAAGGCAGCGCCAGGAGCGCAACGAAGAGGTGGTGATCCTCGACGTGCGTGAGCCGTGGGAGCGTGAAGTCGCCAGCATATCGCTCAGCCAGCACATTCCCATGGGCGACATTCCAGCCCGCGTGCAGGAACTCGACCCAGAGCAGCACATCGTCGTCTACTGTCACCATGGCGTACGCTCGCTCTCGGTGACGGACTGGCTGCGCAAGCAGGGCTTTGAGAAGGTGCAATCCATGTCGGGCGGCATCGAACGCTGGGCGCTGGAAATCGACTCAGGTGTGACGCGATACTAAGTCCGCAATATTAGTTACCGCCAATCGCGCACTCATGCATCTAACATCGGTCAGCAGCGATCCGAATATGCCCACAGCTCTCCATCCCGCACGCTGGTGGCAAGCGCTCCCTGACGGGCGCATTCACTGCTATCTCTGTCCACGCCACTGCCATATTGGAGCAGGCCAGCACGGCTTCTGCTACGTTCGCGAAAACGTCGAGGGCGAGCTGGTGCAACTCGGCTATGGACGCCCGGCCGCGCTGGCGGTCGACCCGGTCGAGAAGAAGCCGCTCTTTCACTTTCATCCCGGCACCGAGATTCTCTCGCTGGGCACGGCGGGCTGCAACTTGGGATGCCAGTTCTGCCAGAACTTCGACATCAGCAAGGCGCGTTCAGTGCAGCACGGCTCGCGCCATATGTCTCCCGAGCAGATCGTCGAACTGGCCATCACTCACGGCTCGCCCTCCATTGCCTTCACCTACAACGAGCCCACCATCTGGGCCGAGTTCGTCATCGACATTGCGCAAGCCGCGCACCGGGCTGGGCTGCACACTGTCATGATCTCCAACGGCTACATCACGCGCGAGGCGTTCTTCGATGTCTATCAACACATTGACGCCGCCAACATTGACTTGAAGGGATTTACGGAAGACTTCTACTCGAAGATCACGCTCTCGCACCTTGCTCCCGTGCTCGATGTTCTGCGCTGGCTGCGGCGCGAGACCAGCGTGTGGCTTGAAATCACCAATCTCATCATCCCCGGCTGCAACGATTCACCGGAGGAGACACGCGAACTTTGCGACTGGATTTTAGGCGAACTTGGCGACGACGTGCCGCTGCACTTCACCGCCTTCCATCCCGACTTCAAGATGCTCGACCGCGACCGCACACCGCCCGAGACCATCCGCCGCGCCCGCCTCATCGCGCAGGAGCGCGGACTCAAATACGCATATGAGGGCAACATCGTGACTAGCGAAGGCGGCAACACGCTCTGCCCCGGATGCCACCGCGCCATCATCCGCCGCAGTTGGCATGAGGTCGAGTGCTGCGAGGTGGAGCAGGGCCGTTGCTTGCACTGCAATACAGAGATCGCTGGGCGCTTCGACTGACCGGATAGCCGGTTGCGGCAAGGTGCGAAGGGTTTTCGCTCACGGTTTATTACTGAATTGCGCAGCGCGGTGTCGTGCCTTCCGACTGGCTCATCGCCAATGCCGAAAGTTCCAATGGTAGAGCAATCGAGAATGCTGTGCCCGTTTGCGCTCCGTTGCTGTTGGACCGCACACGGAGGGTTCCGCCGTGCTTGACGATGATCTGCTTGCTGACCCACAGTCCAAGGCCCGTGCCGGTTGTGCCCTTGGTAGTAAAGAACGGCTCAAAGAGGTGTTGCTGTGAGCTGGCGGGGATGCCTTTGCCGTTGTCGGCCACGGTTACTCGGACGCAGCGGCTACCACTCTTAAAATCTTTGCCCACCGACACCCGGATCTTGATCGTACCTCTGTTGTTGATGGCGTCCAGGCTGTTGGCTATGAGGTTGGAAAAGACCTGGCGCAGTTCGCCCGCTACGGCTGTGATCTTTACGTCTTCGTCCCATTGCTTCTCGATCACGGCCTGCTTGGTTCGGATTCTGCCCTTCAGCAAGTCAACCGCAGATTCCAGCACCTCATTGATCGAGGTAAGCGCCGGCGCATTGCCCTCGCGATAGAAACCCAGCGATTGTCGCGTGATATGCGCGATCCGCTTCATCTCCTCGTCTGCATTCTGCAGGTAACGGCGGGCGTCTTCAGGCAGATCCTTGGTTGCCTGGATGAGGAAAAGGAGGTTTGTCACCCCTGCCAGCGGGTTGTTGATTTCATGTGCGATGCTTGCCGCCATGCGGCCTGCGGAAGCCAGCTTCTCACTTCGCATGAGGGCCTGCTCGGCCTGCTTGTAGTTGCTGATATCGAGGCTGATTCCCGTCCAGCACTTCACTTGTCCCTGGTCATCTCGCACGGGCACGCCTTTTGCTAAAATCGGATGCCACTGGCCATCCACACCACGAACGCGGTGTTCGATGTCCCAAGTGGCCTGTGTACGCAGGCACTCCTTCCACGTGGCAATTGTGCGCTCGGCATCATCCGGGTGGAGAATGTCGCTCCATCCAAAATCCGAGCATTGCTGTTGAGTCATTCCCACCAGCTTCAGGAATGATTCGCTGGCGTAGGTATTCCGCCCCTCTGGATCGCACACCCACACGCCATAGTTGATCGACTCACCGATCGCACGATACATGCGCTCGCTGTTCTGAAGTGCTTCCTCGGCGCGAAACTTGGACAACGCAGCAGCCAGGTATCCTGCCAGCCTCTCCCACAAGGCAATAACCTCTGCTGAGAATCGCCCTTTACGCCGGTCGTTCAACTGGAGCAGTCCAAAACGCTCTTCCCCGACGTGTAAAGGAATCAGGGCCACCGACTCATACCCCTCGCCGTTGCATCGGTTGCGCGTTCTGGCTTGCCGGTCGGAATCAGTGGTGCTGGCCAGTAACTCTCCTGTGTTGTTGCTCCAGAAACTCCCCTGTGTGGTGAAGAATGACTTCGAAGGATCAAAACGCCCACAGAGGACATTTCCGCACATGCACTCAAGGAGAGGATTACCAAGTCCATCGCGGAGGATTTCGCCGGAGACATCCGTGGTGCAGAGCTTGCTTTCGGCTAAAACGAACGCCGGGGAAAATCCGCGGGCTTCAAAGTACGGATAATCATCCCCTTCACGTAGCCGAATACCGACCGCCTCACAGCCGGATCTCTCCTGAAAAAAGACCGTTGCCTTATAGACCAAGTCTTGGGTTCCTCGGCTCCGGTTCACCAGCCCGAGAAAGTCAATCGTCGTCTCACGCTCTTCTTCCGCTTGCTTTTGGTCGCTGATATCGTTGAAAAGAATTGCGACTTGTCTCTTTTCCGGCTCGCCGACACGATAGGCATGCACGTCGTAATAGCGGTTCAAGGCTTTGGCTTCGTTTTGGAAATGCGCCGGTTCACCGGTTAATGCAATTCGCCCGTACATCTCAAACCAATGTGCCTCGTGGTCCGGGGCAAGCTCACGCATAAGCTTGCCTTCCGCCTGATGCAGCCCGGTTTGCGTTTCAAACGCCGGGTTGATCTTCAGGAAGCGGTAATCAGCCGGCTTGCCGTCGGCGTCGAAGATCATCTCGATGATGCAAAACCCTTCGTGCAGCGAGTTGAACAAATTGCGGTACCGATCTTCGCTCTCCCGTAGGGACACCTCGGCCAGTTTCATTTCGCTGATGTCGGTGTTGGTTCCGAACCAGCGTACAACCGTGCCGTTGGCGTCCTTGACCGGCATGACTCGCGTCAGGAACGGACGAAAGATACCGTCAGCGCCCAGCAGTGGAAACACCATGTCGAACGGTTCACCCGTGGAGATCGAAGCCTGCCAGCGCTCCATGACTTGCGGCAAAGCATTCAGGTCGTGAACGGACTGCCAGCCCCAACCTTCCATCTGTTCGGGAGTGGTGCCGGTGTACTGGTACCAGCGCTGGTTGTACCAGGAGATCCAGCCATCGACGTTGGCCATCCAGCACAACTGCGGGATCGCATCGGCGAGGACCCGGAACTGCTCTTCGCTGGAGCGGAGCTTCTCCTCGGTTTCGCGAATCGCGTGCGCCCTTTTGTAATCGCCAACTCGGCGTTGATTGCGGCGGTAGCCCTCTGCCACAAGGCTCATGAAGATGCCCATGCCGAAAAAGATGGTGAGAGCGACGACGTCAGAGGTCCTCGCGATGGCAAACCTTCCGACCGGCGGCATAAGCCACCAGCCCACCAGCAAGGCGGAAAGTGCAGTGGCTAGCAATCCGGGCCAAAGGCCATAGAGCAGTGCGGCAAGCATCACGGCGGGAAAGAAGGTAATGAACGGGGGTAAATCCAGGCCGAGGTACAGCGCTAGACCCTGATGCAGCAGAAACGCGGCGATTACCAGGATCGCCGCAAGCGCGCTGCGAACGTAAGGCCGGTCAGGCTCGCGTTCATCGTTTTCCGACATGAATCGTCCTGCGCTTTCCGGCCTGCTGAGTTATAGGATGAAGTGCTACGAATGACAACTTATAATGCCATCGGTCCGGTCCATCGAGCAACGCTTTTCGTACTTATTTCCGGCGTGGACGTCACGCTTCCGGCGGACAGGAGGCTCCCATGAGAGACCAAATCAAAAGGCCCCAAATCTGCCGGCTGCGACCGATAACCCCTCGAATAATGAGGGTTAAGGCAAGGTAATGCGTGACGGGCGTTGACTGGAGTTGTAGAATGCGGAACGTCTTCGAAAGCTGGAAGACGCGGCAAAGGCACAAAGCACCTCTAAACGAATCACCTTTATAAGCTGTCAGTTATCCGGTGCACCTCGGTACGCACCTCGCGCAGCCAACCTCGCACAGTAGGAGGTTCCATGCCCATTCAGAAGCTCAGGCAGTTTCTTGACGAGAACTTGGTCAGGTACGTCGTAATTAGCCATAGCAAGGCATATACGTCTCAGGGTTTCGCAGCGAATGCGTATATCCTGGGGATTGAACTGGCCAAAACCGTTATGTTAGAGAAAGTAGATGGCGAACTTTGTCTGGTCGTTCTGCCTGCATCAAAACAGCTAGACCTTGCAGCGTTCGCAAAGCACACCAACAGCGGAAGCATTTATCTTGCAACTGAGCGCGACCTCAAAAATCGCTTTCCAAATTGCGAGGTCGGAGCAATGCCGCCATTCGGAAACCTCTACGGCCTCCGCGTTTACGCAGACACATCGCTGGCACGCGACAAGGAGATCGCCTTCAACGCAGGCTCGCGTCTGGAATTCTTCCGGCTTGCCTTCCGTGATTTTGAGCGGCTGGTTGAACCGACTATCGTCGATCTAGCGATGCCCCGAACCACCAGTTGCGCAGCGTAGATTGCATCTCGGACGCATCCCGGCGGAGGAGACTCTGCCGGGTGGCTCGGGCAACTTACTCAATTCCAGTATGGCCGAAGGTGCCGCGCCCGCATCGCAACACCGGGGTTGCGATGCGATTCGACTGAGGCCGCACTCGCTAGTCGAAGACCACCGTCTTCTTTCCATAGAGCAGCACGCGATTTTCGAGGTGCCAGCCCACCGCGCGTGAGAGTACAACCTTTTCCAGATCGCGCCCCTTCTGCACCAGGTTCTGCACCGAGTCGCGGTGCGAGATGCGCGAGACCTGCTGTTCGATAATCGGCCCTTCGTCGAGCACCTCGGTCACATAGTGGCTGGTTGCTCCGATCAGTTTCACTCCGCGTTCAAAGGCCTGATGGTAGGGACGCGCCCCAACGAAAGCCGGCAGAAACGAGTGGTGAATGTTGATGACCTGATGGGGGAACTCCGCCAAAAACGCGGGCGAAAGAATCTGCATGTACCGCGCCAGCACCACTACGTCGCATTCATGTTCGTGCAGCATGGCGACCTGCTGCCGCTCGACCTCGGCCTTGGTCTCGCGCGTGACCGGCGTGTGCACGAACTTGGCGCCGTAGAATCCAGCCAGCCGCTCGGCCGCTGTGTGGTTGGAGATCACGAGCGGAATGTCACAGTCCAACTCCCCCGCCTTGTGCCGGTAGAGCAGGTCGGCGAGGCAGTGGTCGTACTGCGAAACCAGAATGCCCATTCGCGGACGACGCTTGCCTTTGGCCAACCGCCAGCGCATCTCAAAGCGCTCGGCCAGTGGCGCGAACTCATCGGCTAGCTCGTCTAGGCTCACGTCCATGCCGGAGGGATCGAACTCCACGCGCATCAGGAACAGATTGGTCTCGGCGTCGCGATGCTCGTCGGCGTGCAGGATGTTTCCATCGTGGCGGAAGACAAAATCCGAGATCACTGCAACCAGACCCTTGCGGTCCGGGCAACTGATCAACAACACTGCGGAACGGCTACTTGAATTTTCAGGCACGGCTCGTCCAATCAAAATTGCAGGAATGAACCGCAGTGTACCATTGCCGGGCTATGTGGGATGCAGGGAAGCCGCGTATGTGGCTAGGCGTCGCGTCGGCGGCGTCAGGCCGCGCGCTTATGGATGGCGCGGCGGGCGCTCTCCAACTCTGCTGAAGTGAACTCGTTTTTGCCGTGGGCGTGGCGTGCGTGCGCCCGCATGTATCCGAGAACTTCTTCTTCGGTCTTGCCGGAGACACGCCAGCCGCAGTCCGCGTCGGGGCAGCTCAAACTGCGGTCGCCGTGAGCACCCTCCCAGGCCGCCGGATTCTGTGCCGCCTCATTCTGCGGATACGAGGTGAAGCGCACATCGCCTGCGCCCCGCTGTTCAGGGCTTGATGCTTCGATATTGTTCTGGCTCGCCTGCTTGCGTTCACCCGCCGAGCCGGTCGACGGAGCTGACGAGGGATTATCTCCCTTCGAGGGCTGAACGCTCGGATTGATTCCCGCAGCAGGTACTTCGTCGTGCAGTCTTTTGTCGTTCATCTCCCCTCCAGACTGACGTCACAGTTTTCTCGTTTGATGCACGTAGCAGGCCGAACGATTAATTGAAAAGATAATGGTTGAGAGGGGGGACGGTCACCAAGCAGGTAATGCTTTACAAACTTTCAAACCATTGCCGAAAGGGTACACCCTGCGGGTACAAACGATTGGCGGAAAGGCCAATCGTTGGGCGGGTGGAGGGTCGGGTGGATAAGAAAGTAGGTTCAAAGATAAACCCAGTTGGGATGTCACTCCATCTTTGCGAATCCGCCTCTGCTTCGTCGACATCGAAAGACGAATAGGAAGAGGAGGGTTATGGCTGGTCATCACGCGGATGCAAAGAGTGGGGAAGTGATTCTTGGAATCACCCGCGACCCGGTTCTGCGGCCGGTCGGAGCTGTGATGGTCGTGGTCGGCACGCTCTGGGCTTTGTTTTGGGGGATGGCCGACGAGGCTGGAACCTTTGGGCAACCGTTGGCTGCCGTGGCTCTGCTTGTTCTGGGAGTGCTGGCCGCCGGAGCGGGACGGCCCGAGGAGCAGATATAGCGCGAAGCCTGCACGCGAGAGGCACACGAAAAAGGGCGAAGCATATTGGCTTCGCCCTTTGTTTATACGGGTGTAGTGCGGATGGCGCGGCGGTTACTTCTTCAGCTTTGCCTCTTCCATCTTTGCGCGCTTGGCGGCGGCCCATCCCTCTTTAATGACTAGCTCAGGGCGGCTGAGTCCGAGCGAGTCGTCGGGCACGTCCTTAGTGATGCAGGAGCCGGCGCCGACGTAGGCCCGGTCACCGATGCGGATGGGGGCGACCAGCGTAGTGTCACTACCGATAAAGGCTCCCGCACCGATCACCGTCTTGTGCTTGCTGACTCCGTCGTAGTTGCAGGTGATGGTGCCTGCGCCGATGTTGCTGCGCTCGCCGATCTCGGTGTCGCCGAGATAGGTGAGGTGATTGGCCTTGGCACCGCGCCCGAGTTTCGCTTTCTTGGTTTCGACGAAGTTGCCGACGTGCGCCTCAGGCCCGATTTCACTGCCTGGGCGAATCCTCGAGTATGGCCCGAGAACCGCGGCGTCGCCTACGGTGGAGTCTTCGACGAGAGTTCCGTGGTTGATGCGAACGCCATTGCCGACATGGGTGTCGGTGAGTACCGAGTAGCTGCGGACAAGGCAGTCTTCGCCGATGGTGGTGTTACCGAGCAGTTGCACGTAAGGCTCGATGACCGTGTCCGGGCCAACGGTAACGCCAGCGTCGATGAGGACGGTTTCAGGTTTGTAGATAGTAACGCCGTCATCCATTAGCTGGCGCGTTTTGCGCTCCCGGAGAATTGTGTCGAGCTGTGCGAGTTCGCGGCGGGTGTTGACGCCGAGTACCTCGCTGGGGTGCGTGGCGCGCAGGGCCAGCACGGGCTTGCCGTCGCGACAGAGGATGGACGCAATCTCGGTGAGGTAGAACTCGCCGTGAGGATTGTCGGTGGAGAGCTGGTCGATGCGGGAAAAGAGTTCGGCAACCTTGAAGGCGTAAATGCCGGAGTTGATCTCGCGGATGTTCTCCTGCGCGAGAGTGAGCTGCTTTTGCTCCACGATGGCTTCGACCTGATCGGTGCCGAGGCCGTGCTCGACGCGGCGCACGATGCGTCCGTAGCCGAAAGGATCAAGGGGCTCGGCCGTGAGGATGGTCATGGCTGCGGCTTTGGCGATGTGGAAGTCGCGGAGGCCGGCAATGGTCTCCGGCTGGATGAGCGGCACGTCGCCGCTGAGCACGAGGACATGCTCGTAGGCGGCGAGCGCATGGCGGCACTGCATGAGGGCGTGTCCCGTGCCGCGTTGGTCGAGTTGCTCAATGAACTGGGTTTCGAGCGGCGCGAATTCCGCGCGAACACGCTCGGCCTCATGGCCGATGATGCAGAAGATATCGGCGGGGGCAACGATGCTGGCGGCGGCACGGATCACGTGGCCGAGCAGTGGACGTCCGGCGATCTGGTGCAGCACCTTGGGCAGCTTCGACTTGAGGCGGGTGCCCTTGCCGGCGGCGAGAATGGCGATGGCAAATCGTGAGTTCGGCATGTGGTAGGTATTGTAAAGCAGGTGACCGGGATTTTCAGAAACAAGGTCAAAGGCTATGTCCGACCAAAAGGTTGAACCGGGATCTGTCGGTTTGTGTTACGTCCGCGAGATCTGACCCAATATGAGGGGACCGCTTTGCGCCATCACAATAAAGTTGTACTTCCCGGAGTATGCCAGCTCTGGACACAGATCGCGGTGAACGATGATTAGGGTGGGGCGAGAGCCTACAACTTGTTCCAGCGGGGCTGGGCCTGAGTATCGTACCTCCTTTGGAGAATCCGCCTCAGGGGCATTGGGCGGAGCAACCAGGAATGCCTCAATCACGCGGCGATCACTGTAAAAGACCGATTGCTGTTTGTACATTGGCAAGCGATCCACGCAGACGATAAGAGGCGCGGAAGCTGGGTCGTGATCGTCGTGATCGCGAGGACGAATCTGAGCCAGCAGCAGCATCATGGCCTCGTCCTTCGAATTGAGAGACCCAACATAACTGACCATGTCACTGTAGTCCAACTCGACGAACTCTTTCTGCGCATACCAGTAGAGGGGAAACAGGATGGCCGCACAGACAATCGCATACTCGACGTGCTTGAATACACGACGGATTGCCATGATGGACAGCAAACATATAAAGGGAAATGCGGGTATGCAATAGGCCAGCAGTTTGGAAGCACTCAAGCTATACCCGATCGTTATCACCAGCGGAATGGAGACAACAATCGACGACTTCCTTACCTCTTTGAGATGAAGCAGCAGACCGAAAAGCGCCGCGATGGCGAACGGTGCGAAGTCATGCCAGTATGCCCAGAGATAAAAGTGAGGCGGTCTTTCCATCCCTTCGAATCCCCGCATCCGGGCGAGCACATGATATCCGATGTACTCGTGCAAGAATGCGCGGCCGTGGACGATGAGCATTGCGAGATGCCAGGGCAGCGCGATGGCGCAGGCCACAAGGGATGAATTTCGAAATTCTCGTGAACGAATAGTCACCGTCAGACGCCGGTCCAGCAGAAGCGCCAAACATAGCGCCAAAGGCGCGGCAAGTCCGGCGACTCCCTTCAGCATGATCGCCACCCCAGTGGCTGCACCTGCGAGGTACCACCAGCGCGAATCCTCTTGTTCTACTCGCAGGTATGCGTACGCCGCCAACGTGATACAGAACGCCAGCGGAACATCGATGGCCCCAAAGCGGCTTACCAGGATGAAGTTGCCATTGGTCATCAGGATGATTGCAGCCGCGAATCCTCCACGATCGTCCATGAGGCGCCGACCAATTTCAAAGGTGAGCCAAATTGTTGCGATCCCGCATAGCGCTCCTACGGCACGGGCTGAGAGCTCCGAAACACCGAAGAGGCGGAACATGATCGCGGTGAGCCACATGAACAGCGGCGGCTTTTCAAACCAAGGCTGATAGTTCCAGTGGGGAGTCAGCCAGGAATGCCGCAGTGCCATCTCCTTGGCGATTTCAGCATAAATGGACTCGTCCCAAGTCCTCAGCAGACGATCTCCGAGCGAGTAGAAGAGTGCGATGGCGGAGAGAAAAATCAGGGTGAGGCGCATCAAGAGCGGAGCGTGGTCTTTAGCGGCAGGGCTGGGCTCGACGTTCGGCTCCTGCGGGTGAACAGAAGCACGGACCTCGGGTTCTGCAGGCTCCTGGATCATGGCGTATTCCCAATTAATTAAGAGATGCCACAACCGCACAGCAAATGCGAGCAAGAGTGTGCTGACAAGATTGAATGGCTAGCCGACATTCTAGAAATTCAGTAACCAAGGTTGCCGTGATCCAGCTCACCTGACAATGTGACGTGACCCAGAGAGTTCCCGTTAGTTCGGCTATTCAGTCATCGGTTGTTAGCAGTTTCAGACTGCGGCACTTCTGCTTTTTTCCAACCAGGGGCGGGGTCATATTCCTTCATTGCTTTGGCGAGTTCGGCGGTTCTCTTGCCGAGATCCTTCTCGTACACGACTCCCTGGGCGCTGACGATGAAGGTCATTACACCCGATGAGCGGTATTCGGCAGGATAGGCGACGAAGGCGAAGCCATTGGTCATCTTGCCGTCTGCGATGTAGGTCTTGGCTCCGCCTGCGGCACTCTTACCCTGCTTTATGAGGATGTGGTAGTAGTAGCCGCGATACGGAGTTGGAGCGCCGTCCGGACTCTCGGCATTGCCCTGAGTGAAGGCCGCCGCTACCAGTGGGCCGATCGGGCTTGGGGCTCCACTCCCCGCCTTCCAATAGAGACTGTTCTGCTGACCGTCCTCACTGACGATGTTATGGGTGAACTCGTGGTGAGTGGATGAGTATTCCTTTTCTGCTTCGACCAATTCCATGCAGACGCGAATGGCCGAGATTTCATTGCGACCGATTCGCCGGAAGAGGATTTCTTTCTCACCTGCGGCGGTCTCGAAGTACCAGGAATGACCGTGGCGCCTGAGCGGTATGGGAGTGGGCCAGTTTTCCGCGCCGACGTACAGGACGGTGCTTCCATCGGGTTCTTTCACGAGGCGGTGCATTTCCTGATACTTTTTTGCAAAATTCGCGCGGCTCTCGGCGTCTTCGGTTGGGTCTCCGGAGGCGACGATTCGCTTTCCTTCTGGTCCGAGAATTTCGAGCAGCACTTTTTCGTCATTGTTCTGGGCTGCGTTCACAAGTGCGCTGCTGGCCTCCTCTGGCGAGGGGAATGTTCTCTGGCCCGCTTGCTGCGCATGTGCAGGAAGACAGGCCGCACACAGGATCGCCGCCGTCACGAACCGGGGAAGATTGACCCACATAGATTGATTGAATTCCGTTGGCCGCATGGCTGCTCTCCATTCAATAAATTACGGGTGACTTCGATTACTGCCGCCGCTTAGCGATGGCCTCCGCCGCCGCCATGACCGCCTCCTCCTCCGCCACGGCCACCGCCTCCGAAGCCTCCGCCGCGTGCGCCTCCGAAGCTGGCACTACCGCGTGAGGAGAAGCTTCTGGCTTCACCGCCATGACCGATGCCGCTGAATGCGCCGGAGTGGACTCCGCTCTGACCGTGAGGTTCAGCGAAGCCTCGCGCGGCACGAGCATTGCCGTTGAAGGGCCTAGCTCCGCCGCGCGCACCTCCGCGATAGTAGGCGCTCCGGTTATAGAAAGTCCGGCTATGAGAGATGTATCTGGCATTGTTGAAGAAGATGGCATGGCGGTGCCAGTCGAAACCCCAGTGACCCCATCCCCAGCCAAAGCCTCCGAAGAAGCCGATTCCGAAGCCAACACCGAACGAAAGGTACGGGCCGTCGAACCAGAGTCCAGGGTAGGGATACCATCCCGGCCATGGCTCGAGTGGACCTCCGTAGACGATCCACGGATCGTAGGCGGGAACGTAGACGACATTGGGGTCGGTGGGCTGAATGACGATCGTGGAGTCTTGCGTGGTGACGGCTTGCTCGGGCGTGCTCTTAAGATTGCCGGCTTGCTGTGCGCGCCGCCGCATGACTTGAACGGCGTCCATTACGGCCTCTTGCTGGTTGTAATAAGCATCGCCTAGAGATGAGGTCCAAGAGAGGTTCTTATCCATGTTTCCGAGTACGGATGGAAAAGCGGTGAGCGCTTTGACACTGGGGTCCCAGGGTTGCTGGTCGACGGCATGCGCCAGAGCATCGCCTTTTAGATCAGGATGCGCTTGCAGCCATCGGTCGGCCTCGACGACTTGCTCGGGAAAGGTGGACGCGGCCAGGATTTGCGCCACCAGCGAATCGGGATACAAGGCAATTGGGGCCACAAACTGCTGCAACTGCTCGGGAGTCTGCTGAATATAGGGCGCGGCTTGCGGAGGCTGGTCTGGCGCAGGCTGTGCCGCCGCCTGCTCCTGCGAGGGCGGTGGAGTTTGAGCATCTGCAGGAGCCGGGGGCTGGGCATCTTGATAGGCCCAGGTTTGCAGAGGGCAAGGACCGAACAACAGAGCCAAAGACAAGAGGGAAACCAAGGTCCGCCTGCTCCAACACGGCTTGGAGCACCTTGTGGTATCGACGGCGATGCTCCTGTTTCTGATCTGCGGCTTCATGGGCGTACCGCCTCCTTACCGTCGGATGGCGAGTTGGCGATGCGCTGTTGCAATAATTTGTGAAGCTTGGACCTTTTAGGGAACAGTTAATAAACTACTCTGCCGGCGCTTGGGACTGTCGTTCGCGGTGGATGCGGGCGGGAAGGTTGAGAAGGTCGAGGGTGATGCGGTCGGCGGCGTGGCGGGCGAAATGGGTGGCGTCGAGGTAGTCACCGAGGATGGGAGTGACACCGAGGGCGCGGATCTGATCGAGGTCGTTGTCCAGGGGCTCGGCGTTGTCTTCGGCGTAGCGGGCGCGCAGCTCGTTGGGGACCGGGGCTGAATTGAGCATGGCGTAGTCGAAGACGCGGCACTTGGCGTGGTCGAAGATAGCCTGGATGTGCTGCGAGGCAGAGAGGCCGGTGCTCTCGTTGGGCTGGGTCATGAGGTTGCCGATGTAGACGCGGATGGCGTTGGAACGGCAGATGGCCTCAGGGACTCCGCGGACCAGGACGTTGGGAATACAGCTGGTGAAGAGCGAGCCAGGGCCGATGCTGATGATGTCGGCGTTGAGGATGGCTTCCAACGCCTGGGGCAGCGGGCGGACATTGGCTGGGACGAGGCGAAGGCGAACGATGCCGCTGCGGCCGGCGGTAATTTTGGTTTCTCCGCGCAGGCGATGGCCGTCGCGCATGAGTGCGTCAAGCTGGACGTTGCTGCTGGTGGAAGAGGGATAGATGTCGCCGCGGGTTTTCAGAATCGCGGAGCTGAGCTGGACGGCCAGGGAAAAGTCGCCGCAGATGTCGGCCATAGCGGTGAGGAACAGATTGCCGAAGCTATGGCCCTCCAGTCCGCCGCCACTGCCGCCGAAGCGATAGCAGAAGAGTTGCGCGAGCAGCGCTTCATCGTCGGAGAGTGCGGTCATGCAGTTGCGGATGTCACCCGGCGGGGGTACGCCGAGCTCCCTGCGCAGGCGTCCGCTGGAGCCGCCGTCGTCGGTAACGGTGACGATGGCGGTGAGGCGAGAGATGAAGGGCGCGAGCGGGACAGGCGGTGCGACGGTAATGACATGGCGCTTGAGTCCGCGGAGCAGAGTGGACAGACCAGTGCCCCCACCGATGGCAACGATCCGGAGACCTTCCATGCGATTTTGGATGGAGCTCGCTGTCATTATCGCTCTGGCCGGGAGCAGGGAAGCCGGAGGAACGGGCCGCCCTGCGGAAGTGAACCGGGGTTATGCTCCGACGGTACCTTCGGGATAAAGCAACTCGGTGAAGCGCGGATCGTCGGCCATATTGCGGAAGTCCGAGTCATTGCGGGCCTGGAAACGATTGCCCGGGTTGAGGCGGATGGCTTCGGCGAGATGTTGGAGACTCTCCGTGGTGCGTCCGGTGAGACACTCGAGCACGGCACGGCCGTACCAGATGAAGTCGAGAGCTGGGCGCTGGACGGAAAGGCTCTCCAGGTGCTCGCGAGCGGTGACGAAATCTCCGAGGTTCATGAGCGAAACCGCGAAATCGTAGTGCTCCTCTGGAGTTTGGAAGGTGTTCTGGATATCTTCCGACTGTTGGTTGCAGATGTTCATATGAACTTTGGCGCGATCGGCCAGCTCGCTGATTCCAGATTCGATTACCTTTTCGAGCAGCACCCTGGCTTTGTCGAACTTCTGCGTTTGCAGCAGCTTGAGAGCTTGTTCATAGCTCTGCACGGTTTGGGAAAAGCGGGCATGTGACTCATCGTGACCGTCTTTGCGCGGATCCACAGTGGGCTTAGCAGAGGGGCTTTTCGTCCTAATATCGAGTTTTTTGGTCATTGGCCCTTCCAGAAACACGATCCATCATCCGGTTCCCGAGCGATAGAAGCTTGGACACGGCAAATAGCTCAGAATACTGCTTTTATACCGTGTGGAAGACTCAGCGTCAACCGGGGGTTGCTGGAGGAGCTCCGGAGGGTGGGCAAAAATCTGGTTTAACCTGCAGCTCGGTCGTGCGTCTATATAGTTTATATAGAATGAAATGCGGACGCGGAGCGTGTGAGATGGATGAGAGTCAAACCCTGACGCCTGAGGGCGGGCGGGCAGAGCCGAAGGCGGGGCGAAGCGCATGGGATTGGCTGCGCGAGGTTGGGATCTCGATGGGAATCTCGATCTTCATTATTGTGTTTCTCTACCAACCGGTGAAGGTGGAGGGCACGAGCATGATGCCGGGAGTGGCCGATCAGGAGCGGATCTTCATCAACAAGTTTGTTTACCGCTTTGAAGCCATTGAGCGGGGCGACGTGGTGGTGTTCCGGTATCCGGGCGACCCGAGCAAGAATTACATCAAGCGAATCGTGGGCGTGCCGGGCGACAGAATTGAGATCTTTCGCGGGGCGGTACTGGTGAACGGCAATCGACTGGTGGAGCCGTATGTGCCAATGGAATTCCGTGACGAGCGCTCGATGGGCGAGGTTGTGGTTCCCGAGGGCGACTACTTTGTAATGGGCGACCATCGGAACCTTTCGAGCGACAGCCGCGACTTTGGGGTGGTGGAGCGGGCGGCAATTTGCGGCAAAGCAGTTTTTGCCTACTGGCCGACGGGAATGGTGGGGAAGCTGCGGTAGAAGCAGAGCGGAGCTCAGGGTAATCAGCAGACCAGAATTGCAGACCAGGAAGACAAGATGAGACTGGCAATCTTCGGCGCGACCGGCGGCACGGGATTAGAACTGACACGGCAGGCGCTGGAAAATGGGCATAGTGTGCGGGTGCTGGTGCGGAATCCGAAGCGGATGACGCTGGTAAACCCCAATATGCGAGTGGTGCTGGGCAACGTGCTGGAAGAGGAGAGCGTGCGAAAGACCGTGCTGGGAGCAGATGCGGTGTTGAGTTGCCTGGGACAGCGGAATCTGCTGCGGAATACGCGAGTGTGCTCGGTGGGAACGCATTTAATCGTAGAGGCGATGAAGGCACAGGGTGTGCGGAGGTTGGTGGTGGAGTCGGCCTTTGGCGCGGGGGAGAGTCTTGCGCTGGCGAATGTGCTGGAGAGATTACTGTTCGGTACGCTGCTGCGGGCTCCGTATGAGGACAAGAACCTGCTGGAGCCGGAGGTGAAGGCGAGCGGGTTGGAGTGGACGATTCTTCGTCCGACGGCGCTGACCAGTGGGGCGTGGACCGGACAGTATACGGTGACAGCAGGGCGTCCTGCGGTGGCCAGGACTGCACGCGCGGACGTGGCGGCGGCGATGCTGCGGGCGGTGGAAGAGCGGCTTTGGATCGGGGATGCAATGACGGTGACAGGGTAGAGCGAAGGTTAGCTGGGTTTCGAGGTCAAGTGCAAGAGCAAAGGCGGAACCGTTGCATCGGTATGGGGCGTTGCTTCCCAGTTAGCTACGCTAAGGGCGGCGCGTCGAAGGTGGGGCGCCGACGTTTCCTCTTATTCCTTTGTTTATCGACGACGACCGCACTGTTTTTAGCATGATGGGAAGTGCATATTATGCGCGTGGATGTATTTCTATTCATGCTGGGTGTGATTTCGGGCGGGGCGGGGCTGCGCGTGGGTTGAATAGCTGATATCATCTAGAAAATCCACTCCCAGAGGATGCGATGCAAGCTATCCTTGCGCTGGAAGACGGTAGAGTCTTCCGCGGCAAAGGCTACGGAGCGCTAGTCGAACGTACGGGCGAAGTAGTTTTTAATACATCCATTACCGGCTATCAGGAGATCTTTACCGATCCCTCCTACGCTGGACAAATCGTTGTTCTCACAAATCCTCAAATTGGCAACTACGGCACCAATCCTGATGATGACGAATCGGGCAAGCCTTACATTGAGGGTCTGATCGTACGCGAGTTTTCGCCTTACGCGTCGAATTATCGCTCGCAGCAGGTGACGGACGAATATCTGGAGAGATATAAGGTTCCGGTGCTGTCGGATATCGACACACGGGCGCTGGTGCGGCACTTGCGCGACCGCGGAGTGATGCGCGGGGTGATCTCCACGTGTGAGACGAATATTGAGAAGCTGGTGGCCACGGCCAAGGCTACGCCGACGATCGATGGCGTGGATCTGGCGAGGGAAGTTTGCACCAGGGTGCCCTATCAGTGGACCAAGGGCGAGGTGGAGGAGCGGATTATTACGACGCCCCACGCGACGGCGTCACAGCTCACTGTAATGACCACGGTGGCGCTTGAGGCGGCAGAGCGCGATGCTCCGGAGCGTAAGAAGGTGATTGCCTTCGACTACGGCATCAAGCACAACATTCTGCGGCGGCTGGTGAACTCGGGCTGCGATGTGACGGTGGTTCCGGCGCAGACATCGGCGGAGGACGTGCTGGCGCTGCGGCCGAACGGAGTGTTTCTGTCGAATGGGCCGGGTGATCCCGACGCGGTGGTGTATGCGCAGAAGACGATCCGCGATATGGCGGGGCGCGTGCCGATCTTCGGCATTTGCCTGGGGCATCAGTTGATTGGACTGGCGCTGGAGGGCAAGACCTACAAGTTGAAGTTCGGACACCATGGCGGCAACCATCCGGTAAAGCAGTTGAAGACCGGAAAGATCGAGATTACGGCCCATAACCACAACTACGCCGTCGATCCGGATTCGCTGAAGCAGAGCGAGGTGGAGTTGACGCACGTAGACCTGAACGACAATACGCTGGAAGGGCTGCGGCATCGCAGCTACCCGCTGTTCAGCGTGCAGTATCATCCTGAAGCTTCGCCGGGGCCGCACGATTCGCATTACCTCTTCGACGATTTTGTGACGATGATGGACAAGTGGAGAGGATAAACACGATGAAGCGAACAGTGTTGGCCGTGGCGGTGATGTCGATGGCGTTGGTTTGCACGGCAGCCATGTGCACGGCGCAGATGCCGTCGTCGCACCCACGGACAGGCGGAGACGGTTCGCATGAGGGAACGCAGGCGTCGCCGATGCCCTCGAGCCGGACGGAGTTCGGCGAGGGTTGCGGCATCAAGGACACTTCGGCCGAGAGTGCCGTGGTGGTTGCGCGCTCGAACGATGGAGAGTGGGCGACACTGGATGCCGGCAGCCACTCAGGATTGAGGGACAGTGTGGTGGCGCGGGTATGGCGCGAGTCCAGTTGGATGGTGGATATGCACGCGGCGCTGGGGCAGGGTATGGCGAGCATGCATACGGGGCAGATGTGCTTCGATCCGGAAGGTCGCATCACTCACATGATCGACCGCTACATGGAGATGGCGAGATGCGGTTGCGTGCGGTTTACGTCGCTGACCTATGCCACGGATGGCCGGGTGACGCGGCGTGAGCAGAGATTCGTCAATGTGACAACGGGCTCGGAGATTGAGGCACCGGAAGCGTCAAAGGGATTCCCTGAGGTGTGGAACTACCGCAGGGTAGAGCAGTTGCCCTTCTATGCGCTGGTGAAGAGGTAGCGAAACGGCTCAGGAGCGAGCGGTGAAGCGATTGGGAGTGGCTGCTGCTGTGCTGGTGCTATCGATGATGTGTGCGGCGCAGCGGGTGGCCTTGCCGCCGCAGGGGGACGGGCCGGATGGAGCACCGGGGACGCAGGATCCTAATGAGGGTGCACGAGCTAACCGCATCCTATTTGGCCGACTGTGTGGGATTGGCGACACCAGCTTGCAGAAAGCGGTCAGGCTTACACGTTCGCTCGAGGGCGAGTGGAAAGTGGTGACGGCCGAGGAACGTCCGGGGCCGAAGGACAACGCTGCAGCGCGTGTCTGGCGCGAAAGTACCTGGATGGTGGACTTGCACGACGCGCCCGGACCGACAATGCACGCGGGGCAGATGTGCTTTGGGGCCACCGGACAGTTGATGGTGCTGATTGACGACTACATGGATATTCCGAATTGCGGCTGCCTGCGCTCGACATCGCAAACCTTTGATGCGAGCGGCAAGATGATTCGGCGGGAGCAGCGATTCAACAATGCGGAAACGGGCACCGTGATGGCTGCGCCAGAGGTGGCAAAGGGATTTCCCGAGGTTTATGAATTCCGCAGGGTGGAGCAGTTGCCGTTCTATCCGCTGGTGAAGAAATAAGCAATTATTCAGGTGAGAAAGCGAATTAGATGCCACGTCGCACAGATATTTCGAAGATTCTGATTCTTGGTTCAGGTCCGATTGTGATCGGACAGTCGGCGGAGTTTGACTACTCCGGTACACAGGCGTGCAAGGCGCTGAAGGCCGAAGGGTTTGAGGTTGTGCTGGTGAATTCGAATCCGGCAACGATCATGACGGACCCTGAGATGGCCGACCGCACGTATGTGGAGCCGCTGACGCGGCAATACGTGGAAGAGATCATCCGGCAGGAAGTGGAGCGCGGAGTCGGCAAGGGAATGGCTGTGCTGCCGACGGTGGGCGGGCAGACTGCGCTGAACCTGGCGGTGGAGTTGGCCGACGGTGGAGTGCTGGAAAAGTACGGTGTGATCCTGATTGGCGCGCAACTGGAGGCGATCAAGAAGGCGGAAGACCGTCTGCTGTTCAAGGACGCGATGACGCGGATCGGGCTGGATGTGCCGCGCTCTGCGCTGGTGAACAACCTAAAAGACGGACTGGATTTCTCGGCCAAACTGGGCTTCCCGGTTGTGCTGCGCCCGTCGTTTACGTTGGGCGGCTCGGGAGGCGGGATTGCGTTTAATCGCGAAGAACTGCTGGACCTGCTGGCGCGCGGACTCGACCTTTCTCCGGTGCACGAAGTTCTGCTGGAAGAGAGCGTGCTGGGCTGGAAGGAATACGAACTGGAAGTGATGCGCGACTTGGCGGACAACGTGATTATTGTCTGCTCGATTGAGAACTTCGATCCGATGGGCGTGCATACGGGGGATTCGATTACGGTGGCTCCGGCACAGACGCTGAGCGACCGCGAGTATCAGCGCATGCGCGACGGGGCGATCAAGGTGATGCGCGAGATCGGAGTGGAGACCGGGGGCTCGAATGTGCAGTTCGCGGTGAATCCCACGACCGGGCGGCAGATTGTGATCGAGATGAATCCTCGTGTCTCACGCTCGTCGGCGCTGGCGTCGAAGGCGACCGGTTTTCCGATTGCGAAGATCGCGGCGCGGCTTGCGGTCGGTTATACGTTGGACGAGATTACAAACGACATCACGCAGAAGACTCCGGCCTGCTTTGAGCCGACGCTGGACTATGTGGTGGTGAAGATTCCAAAGTGGCAGTTTGAGAAGTTCCCCGGGGCCGACGAAAGCCTGGGGCCGCAGATGAAGTCGGTGGGCGAGGTGATGGCGATTGGCCGCACCTTCAAGGAAGCGCTGCTGAAGGCGGTGCGTTCGCTGGAGACGGGCAAGCGGCTGGAGTCGGATGCCGTGGAGCCGAAGATCATTACCAAGCGGCTGGTGTCACCGCATCCGGAGCGGCTGCAGTATGTGCGCTATGCGTTGAGCCACGGATGGACGGTGCCGCATGTGGCGCGGCTGACGTCGATGGACCCGTGGTTCCTGTACCAGTTGAAGGAAGTGAGCGACGAACTGAACGCGCTGCAGACGCGCTCGCTGGAGACGATTACGTACGAGGAGATGCGCGAGGCCAAGCGTAAGGGGATCAGCGATGCACGGCTGAGCGAGCTTTGGAAGCTAGCGCCGCGGGAGGGCGCGATCAAGGTTTACGAAAAGCGCAAGGAGATGGGCATCGCTCCGGTGTACAAGCGGGTGGACACCTGCGCAGCGGAGTTCGAGAGCTTTACGCCGTACATGTATTCGACCTTTGAAGACGAGGACGAAGCGATGCCGACGGCGAAGAAGAAGGTCATCATTCTGGGTTCGGGGCCGAACCGCATCGGGCAGGGAATTGAGTTTGATTATTGCTGCTGCCACGCGGCGTTTGCGCTGCATGACGACGGCATTGAGACGATCATGGTGAACTGCAATCCGGAGACGGTTTCGACCGATTACGACACCAGTGACCGGCTGTACTTTGAGCCTCTGACGTATGAAGACGTGATGGCGGTTTACGAGCACGAGGCCAAGGGGACCGACGATATCGGAGTGATTGTGCAGTTCGGCGGACAGACGCCGCTGAACCTGGCGCTGCCGTTGAAGAAGGCCGGAGTGAAGATCATCGGAACGTCGCCGGAGTCGATTGATCTGGCTGAGGATCGCAAACGCTTTGAGGCGCTGCTGAACCGGTTGGAGATTCCTCAGTCGCCGGGCGGGATGGCGACGACGGTGGATGAGGCGCTGGCGGCGGCCGAGAAGGTAGGCTACCCGGTACTGGTGCGTCCTTCCTATGTGCTGGGCGGACGGGCGATGGTGATTGCTTACGACGCCAAGGCAGTGAAGGAATACATGGGCGAGGCGGTGGAGTACTCGCAGGACCGCCCGATCCTGGTGGACCACTTCCTGGAAGCTGCGACTGAGGTGGACGTGGACGCCTTGAGCGACGGCGAAGACGTGGTGATTGCCGGCATCATGGAGCACATCGAAGAGGCGGGGATTCACTCGGGCGATTCGTCGTGCGTATTGCCGAGTGTCGATCTATCGCCGCAGGTGCTGGCGACGATTCGCGAGTACACGTTCAAGCTGGCAAAGGCGCTGAATGTAGTGGGACTGATGAACATTCAATATGCGATTCAGCGCGAAAAGGTATACGTGATCGAGGTGAACCCGAGAGCTTCACGGACGGTGCCTTATGTATCCAAGGCTACGGGCGTGGCGTGCGCGAAGATTGCGGCGCGGCTGATGACGGGACGGAAGCTGAAAGAGTTTTTGCCGGAGAATATCGCCGAGGGCAAGGAACTGGACACGGGTAAGTTCTTCTATGTGAAGTCTCCGGTGTTTCCGTGGAATAAGTTTCCGGGGGTGGATACGGTGCTGGGTCCGGAGATGCGCTCAACCGGCGAAGTGATGGGAGTCGCGGATCATTTCGGCGAAGCATTCGCCAAGGCACAACTGGCAGCCGGACAAGCGCTGCCGGCAAAGGGAACGGTTTTTATCAGCGTGAACGAACATGACAAACCATACGCAGCTGAGGTGGCGCGGAAGTTTGTGGACATGGGCTTCAAGATTGTGGCTACGCATGGAACGGCAGACGCTCTGGAAGCGGCCGGGATGCGCGTAGAGCGCGTTTACAAGGTGAAAGAGGGAAGACCGAATGTCGTCGATCTGATTAAAGGCGACCGGATTCAGCTCATCATCAACACGCCGCAAGCACGCGGCGAGCCTTGGTTCGACGAGAAAGCAATCCGGCGAGCGGCGATCACGGCGCGCATACCGACCATTACTACGCTGTCAGCGGCACGTGCGGTGGTGGAAGGAATTCCAATCCTGCAGGCGGGTGTGGTGAATGTGTGCAACTTGCAGGAGCTGCATGCGGCCCACGACGCGGTGAAGCGCGATGCGGTGGCAAAAGAATAGGAGCAATGATGCGGAAAGCACTTGTAGCGACGGTGCTGCTGATGACGGCGATGTGGCTGACGGCGCAAGAGGCACCGCAGCATCCTTCGTCGGTGGACGGAGGCGGGGTCACGCTGCCCAGCGGATTGGTGTACTGGGATCTGAAGGCGGGTACGGGTGCGGCGGCGACCAAGGGAAGCAAGGTGCAGGTCCACTACACGGGCTGGCTGTTGGAAGAGGGCTCGAAGTTCGACAGCTCATACGACCGCAGTGCGCCGTTTGAGTTCACGCTCGGCGCCGGAAATGTGATCAAAGGCTGGGATCAAGGCGTGCTGGGAATGAAGGTCGGAGGCAAACGGCAGCTCAGGATTCCGCCGGACCTGGCGTATGGATGGCGCGGACAACCACCGGTGATTCCGCGAAATGCCTACTTGATCTTTGATGTGGAGCTGCTGGATGTGAAGTAAGCAGCTGAAAAAAGTGGAAGGGCGCATCCTTGGGGGTGCGCCTTTTTGTTTTGTCCAAGCCCGGAGATACTCTATCTTCCAACGGGGGTGGCTGTTCCTCCTAAGCAGTTCACCTCAAGCTTGAAGTGCCTTTGAGGCAGCACAGGAGATTTGAGCGGTGCGGGGATTCTTCACTTCGTTCAGAATGACACCCTAAAGACAACTGCAAAACGGTTCGGCTATGGTTGGGGGATCTCTGGGGTGAGGGTGAAGCCGGGGATGCTCCAGGGCAGGAAATAGGCCGCGGAGTTGGTTGCCAGAATCATCGCGTCGTTGGGGTCAAAGGCCAGGCCGACAAGATTGACTCCGCTGATGATGTGCGAGGCCTGTTTGTCCGGCGTGATGCGGATGATGCCGCGATGAGCACGCCAGGAGGCTGCGACGTACAAGTTGCCTTCGACGTCGAAGGCGAGGCCCTGTGGACGTCCGAGATGGTCAAAGAAGGGCGTAACCATGCCGTCCTGGTCGATCTCATAGACGCAGTCGTTCGACGAGGTGGTGGGGCCGGTGACGTAGAGCTTTCCATTAGGCGAGAAGGCAAGGTGATAGGCGGCGACGCTGGGTTCGAGGGTGGCAAAGACAAAGATCTGGCGGTCGGGAGCGATTTTGAAGATGGTGCCGCTGCGATCCCCGACGTAGAGGTTGCCGAGTTCGTCGAAGGCGAGTCCGGTGGCGACCCCCATGCCTTGGGCGTAGGTGGACAGGTCGCCAGAGGCGGAGAGGCGATAGACGGCGCCGTCGTGACGCGAGGAGATGTAGAGATTTCCGCCATCGTCGAGCGCGAGGCCGGTGGGATTCATGACATCGGCGCTTAGGGGGTGAACCGCCGACTCGTCGTCGATGCGAAAGAGCGAGGTGGGTACGGATTGGCCGCGGGTGCCGGAAAAGGTGACATAAATGTTTCCATTGGCATCGACGGCGGGATTGGCGACAGGATGGAGACTCTCAGAGAGCAGTGTGCCAAGGGCAAACGCCGCCTTGGCGGAGCCGTGGGGAGTGGTGACGGTGATGGCGTCGCCCTCGGCGTGATCCGGGAAGGCGCTCTCCGGCACGAGGACGGTGAGCTGAGTAGGCGATGCGAAGACGACGGTGGCGAGAGACTGGCCGATGGAGACCTGCGTGGGCTCGGTGAGGCTGGCCAGAAGCGCGCGGCCATGGAGGACGATTTCGCCACCGGGCAGGGCAAAGCCGGGTGCGACGGAGAGGATGACGGGAGGTTCGGCGATTTGGCTCATAGGTGCGTACGTACTCTATCTTACGATGCCGAAATGCAATAGAAGTTGAAGAACAATGAAGCCGTAAAGCCCAGCGCCAAGATCATCTACCACGATGCCAACACCCTCGGGACGCAGGCGCTCAAGCCAGCGGATGGGGGGTGGTTTGACGATATCAAAGGCACGGAAAAGAATGAAGCCGGTAAGCTGCACCTTCCAGGTGAGCGGGGCGGCAACGAGGGTGAGCATCTGGCCGGCGACTTCATCGATGACGACGTGCGAGGGATCGTCCCGATGAGAGGCGCGCGCAGTGAGGGTTGCGGCGGGAATTCCGATGGCAGTCGCCAAGGCACAGTAGGCGAGGGCTGCAGGGATGAGCAGGTGCTGAGGCAGGCGGTGGGCGATCAACGCCCAGCTGAGCACGGCTGCCACGGAGCCCCAGGTTCCAGGAGCGGGTTTGAGGGCGCCGGCGCCGAAGAAGGTTGCGACGGTCCAGGCCCAGTAGGGACGCGTGGGGCGGGCTGAACCCTTCTTTGTATGTGACCCAGGATGTGGCCCGGTATGTTGACCCACGGGCTGAATAGGGAGCGGCTCAGTTGGGCCTTCTGCGTCCATGATTCTCGCTTTCATCGGCGGAGCCGGAGGCACCGGGGCCTTTGCGCAGGCTTCCGACGCGGCGCTGTCTGGGCTCATTGTACTCGGCTTCGCCGCCGGATTCGGGATCATTCAACGGCGCGGAGATGACGTATCCTCCGCTGATCCATTTGCCGAGGTCGATGACGCGGCAGCGGTCAGAGCAGAAAGGGAAGTCGGGATCGGTAGTTAGCACGATTTTGCGGCATGTCGGGCAGCGGAGCGATGTCTTTTTCTTTTTCATCGGACAGATATCAAGGTTCAGGGTAACAGGATTCGCACTACTCTCCCACCCTAGCCGCGCAGAGAGAGCGCGTCGAAGGTGAGGCACCCGAGCTCACTCCAATCTACAACAATCTGGCGACGAGGTCGTAATCGTGAGCCTCTTCGACGATGGCGCGGTGGAAGCTGCCGGGCTGAGGAGACTGGTGGTCTCCGAAATCGTTAATGAAAACCTTGCCGTCGATCTCAGGGGCGTGGGCGGGAGTACGTGCTTCCCATAGCAGGTCGGTCTCCTCGCTTGGGCCCTCCAGCATGACTTCGATTTCGCGGCCGATCCACTGCTTTCGGCGCTTGCGGCTGATGCGTTTCTGGAGCTGCATGAGCTTGCGGCGGCGGCGCTCGATCTCCTTGGATGGCACTTTGTCCGTGAGGAGAAAGGCGGGCGATCCCTCTTCGTCGGAGTAGGCGAAGACGCCGAGCCAGTCAAACTGCGCGGCGGTGACGAAGTCGCAGAGTTGCTGGAAATCGTCTTCAGTTTCACCGGGGAAGCCGACGAGAAACGAGGTGCGCAAGGTGAGATCGGGGACGGTTTGGCGCATTTTGGCGATGAGCTTGAGGAAGATATCCGCCGAGCCGCCGCGCTTCATGCGCTTGAGCACCGAGGACGCTGCGTGCTGCATGGGTACATCGATGTAGCGGCAGAGGCGCGGGTACTTTGCGAGAACTTCGAGCAGGCGCGGGGTGATCTTGTTGGGATAGGCGTAGAGAAAGCGGACCCAATGAAGATCTTCGATTTGCGCGAGCTGTTCGAGCAGGGAGGCGAGTCCGTCCTGGAGGCCGAGGTCCTCGCCGAAGCAGGTTGTGTCTTGCCCAATGAGATTGATTTCGCGAACGCCCTGGGCGGCAAGTCGCTGCGCCTCGATGACGACCGAGGCGATGGTGCGGGAGCGAAACTTGCCGCGGAGCTGGGGAATGATGCAGAAGGCGCAGGGATGATCGCAGCCTTCGGCAATTTTGATGTAGGCGGAGTGGCGCGCGGTAGCGAGCATGCGCGGAGTGTTCTCGTCGTAGAGGTAGCTGGGCAGCTCGGGTCGGGCACCGTCCCACCCGTCGCGGGCGAAGCGTCCGGCTTGCTGGCGGGCATCGCCTTCGGGGCGCGAGGCGGGCTGGTGCTGACCTCCCTTCAACTGCTGCGAAGCGCTCGGGTGCGGGTGCGCGCTGCTGGTGAGAATAGTGAAGGGAGTGGGCTCGACCGGGGTGGGAGCGATTCCGGCGGCGGCGAGAATGTCGGCCAACTCACCGGTGCCGAGGACGGCATCGACCTGAGGAATATTCTTCTGAATCTCGTCGCGGTAGCGCTCGACGAGACAGCCAGTGACGATGAGTTTGCGGGCGCGGCCGTGAATCTTGTGCTCGGCCATCTCAAGGATGGTATCGACCGACTCTTGCTTGGCGGTGTCAATGAAAGAGCATGTGTTGACGACGATGATGTCGGCGTCTTCGGCGCGGGCGGTGATCTCGGCCCCGTTGGTGGAGAGCATGCCCATCATTACTTCGGAGTCCACAAGGTTTTTGGGACAGCCGAGGCTGACGAAGCCGATGCGGATACGCGGCGTGGGCTGGGCGGATTGAGAGCTCTGATTGAGAGGCGCGGTACTGCGGTCGGTGGACATTCCTGAAGTTATTTTAACAGCAGTTGGCGGAGCCGCCGGAGGGGTGCGTTGCCGATGGAGAGAAATCGAGAGCTTGCCACCTCACATGCGGCGCTAGCGGGCTCGATCTTACTTCGATACAGATGTGGTCTTGGACTTGCGCTCAGCGTCCACTTTTGAGGCGAACAACTCTGGAACTGGCCGGGCGCTGGCAGGTATGGCAAGGAGGTCCGGCAGTATTTCTCGAGCCGCGACGCGGAGGCGCTCGATGGCGTCGTCCTCCCATTGTGTCCGCTGCGGAGATTGTGAAGTCGCGTCGGTGTGCGCTTCCTCTAAATATTTGCACTGAGCCAGGATTTGAAGGCAAGTGCAGATTTCGTGGCTCATGCGTTCGCCCGTTAACCGGCGCTTTTCTCGGCGGTTCACTTCGCGGACATGCAGATGCGTAAGCAGGGTGGTAATCAAGCCGGTGATCAGGGCTACGGCGAGACCATGGAACCACCACGGCCAGATCCCGCCGTGAAATTTGATCAGGGACAACCCCGCGCAGAGAACAGTGAAGGCCGCCGCCGCCCCTATTGCGAGCGATACGAGAAGCTGCGATCGAAAAATCGATGCCTGCATCCACTGTTCGAAAGTACGCATTTTGTCGCCCCGACGAGTCTTTCAATGAGGGTGACCGAGAGTACACCTCTCTAGGCGACATGACAAGTCCCATCTTGGGACGGTTCTGGCCGCTTAAATGTTGCGGATCGAGGCTAATTGTTGGTTGGGCTGGACAGATTAGGAATAGGTGAGGAGAAGAACTCCGCAGCAGACAAAGATGGTGGCTATCCAGCGGCGGCGGTCTACGTTTTCATGCAGGAAGAGCTTGGCTGCGACGGCATTGGCGACAAAGGTGAGGGCGGCCGAGGCTGGACCCATGAGGCTGAGATCCGCCCAGGAGAGGCCGATGAGGTTGCTGAAAAAGGCCATGGCCATAAAGAAAATGCCGCCAAAGAGCACTCCTCCCGAGAGCACGCGGGCGATTACGGCAAGGAATCCGTATTTGCGGTGGAGCTGGCCGAGGTCGCCGATGCGGCGCATGGCGAGAGCGATGAGGACGTCTCCGGTGGCCGAGGCGCAGACCGTAGAGAGGATGCAGACCCAGGTGTAGAGGCTCTTCATACCTGCTCCTGCACGGTTTCGGGGATGGGGACGGGTGGATGCTCGGTGCGGGATGGGCCTCCGGCAACAAGGCCGACGCCGACGGTGACGAGCACAATGCCGGCCCAGCGCTCCGGGCTGACATGCTCATGCAGCCAGAAGTGGCCGAGCAAGGCCATAAACACATAACCGATGGAAGTGGCAGGGAGGACGTAGGTGAGATCGGCGAAGGAGAGCGCGGTCATGTAGCTGGACATGAAACCGAGCAAGGAGAAGATTCCGAAGATGACCCAGGGATTAGCGAGGGCAGAGAAGACATGGCCGAGATGATGCACGTCGATGGCGCCGACATCTTTCATGCCGCGCGCCAGGAATGAGTCTCCGATGGAGCCGAAGACGACGATAGAAAGCAGGACAAGGTATTTACGAAGCGTCAAAATGCGGTCCCTGAAACATGGTAAAAGGTGAAAGTGCGAGCATCAAGCTACAAATTTTATTGATTGCCAAGGGCCCACGCGTGCAATTCGCCGGTTTGGCGGAGAAGCTGAAGCTGGGCTCGGATGTACACGAACTGGCTCTCGAGCAGGGCGACCCGCTGGCTTGCTACCCCTGCTCGGGCCAACTCCTGATCATGGGCGCTGGCGTTGCCTCTTTCGACCTGGAGTTGCACGGCATCGATATTGGCCTGCGCGACTTCATATTCAAGCCGATTGACCTTGCTGGCGATTTCCAACTGGCGGATGGTGTGCTGGGCGCGGACGGCGTCGGCAGCGACCTGATCGCGGGCATTCTGGGCGTCGGATTCGGCGTGCAGCGCATCCGCGTCGGCGGCAGCGGCTCTGGCGCTCTGCGCGAGATTGAAGATGGGGATACGAAGACTGATGCCAAAGCTGTAGGCATCGAGCGAAAAGCTTTTGTAGTACTGAGCATAATTATTGAAGGACGCGTACTGGGCAAACTGTCCGCCAAAGTTGATAGAGGGATAGTTCATTTTGTGCTCGGCTCGTGCGCGGTCGCGTGCGCCGCGGAGGTGCTCATCGGCGATGCGGACGCTGGCAGAGTTGGCGAGCGCGACCGAAGCAAGATCGTCATCGGCGCGCGGGCTAGGAGTGGCCGGAATGGAGGCGCTTACGGTTGCCAGAGTTGCGGGCGAACGGCCGATGAGGCGTCCGAGACGCTCGCGAAGGACGTCGATGTTGGTTTCCAGTTCGGCGATGCGGAGATCCACGCGGGCGGAGTCGAGTTCGGCGCGCTTGCTGTCAAGCACGCTGGCGACCCCCTCCTGCTGACGTTGCTGCGCAATGTAGAGCGCGTGGTCGACGGCCTGCTTTTGCTCTTGGGCGGCGGTTAGGCGTTGCTGAGTATTATCGAGTTCGATGTAGAGCAGGGAAGTGTCGAGGATGACCTGCTCGGTACGATCCAGATAGTCGATGTTGGCGGCTATGGAATCGCTGTGAGCGGCTTTGATGGACTCGCGTGTCGCGAAGTTGAGCACGGTCTGGTCGTGGGAGACGTTGAAGAGCGAAGGGAATTGTCCGCCGACGGCGATGGGTTCTCCGAAGCTGTAACCGAGGCCTGAGCCGAAGACCACGGTGGGCAAGTAGGCGTAGCGCTCGGCGCGATAACGGGCAGCGGCGCGAGCACGGTCGGCCGAGGCTGCGACCATGACGCCGCTGTGCTTGAGGGCGAGTTCGAGAGCCGGCCGGAAGTCGATGGACTGGGCGCAGAGGGGCAGCGCGGCGGTTATGAGCAATAGCAATATGAGCAGCCGCGTCATGAGCATCGGCGCTATCGACGGCTTGGCGATCAGGGGAGTGCGGAATTTAAGGGAGCCTGTTCTCGTCATGGTTAGGTCGTAGTCCTCGTCACGCGGGCTCTAGCGTCCGCCCAGGCGGCGGAGAGATTCCGCCGCGGGACGATAGGAGCTGGCGAGCGCAAGCGCGGCGTCGAATTCAGCGGCAGCCTGGCCGTCGTCTCTGCTTTTAAGCAGAATTTGGCCGAGCAGAAAGTGAGCGCGAAAGAGCGGAGCTTCCTCCTCGGTATGGCCGCTCTGGATGTAGGCGCGCATCTGCTGCGCGGCGAGGGGAAGATTGCGTTTGGCATGCAGTAGTAGCTCGGCGGCATCATAACGGTCGGTGGGCTGGATGCGGTCGGATCGAAGTGCGCGCTCCACGGTCTGCTGGAAGCGCTCCCAAAGTTTACGTCCGTAGAGGAAGCGGGCAAGATCAAGATAAGCGGCGGCGGAGTCGTGATCGAGGTGGAGGGCTTCGATGTATTCGTTTTCCGCCTGCGCGTACTGGTTCTGGTTGGCGGCAGCCCTGGCGCGAATCCATGCGGCATCGGCAGGATGCTCGGGTGCGAGTTCGGCGGCCAGGGCAAGAGCTTTATCGGCACCGCCGCCGACGACGGCAGGCGCTTCGGCATAGTATTCGGCGAGGTCGCGGGTGATGGGGACGTTCTTGGGATCGAGCGTGTGTGCGGCGATAAAGGCAGCTACCGTTTTGCGAGCCAGCGGGTAGGCCAAGAGGGGATTAGCTGCGTTGGCTTTTTCGCCGTAACTGCGGCCTAGCCAGAGCTGGAAAATGGCATTTCCGGGATCAAGCTGGGTGGCGCGCTCGCAGTTTAGGACTGCGTTGTCCCAGTCATGCAGGGCGAAGTAAACGCGACCCAGATAGTTGAACGCCACGGCATTGTTGCCCGCAGCCTGTGGCGTGAGGAGGCGCAAAGCGTCATCGGCGCGCCCGGCATTGAGCAGGTCGCGGGGAGTAGCGTTGGCTCCACGCGGCGCATTACCGGCGGCGTGGGCGGCAAGCGGCAGCAGCACAAGGCAGACTGAGAGAAGAGCCGGCAGCAGGAGAGCCAGCAGGCGGCTGACCGGAACAAGCAGGCACGAGCGGAGGCGTCTCTCTCTCATTACGAAGGATTCTCGGTGATCTTTACCGGGACGCCATCCGACATGGGCGATGGGCTGAACGACTGGACCGCGATGAGGTCGCTGTCGGAGACGCCGCTGAGGATTTCGACGCGGGTGAGATTGGAGATGCCGAGTTTGAGCTCACGGCGGTGCAGGTGATCGCCGTCGAGAACATAGACATAGCTATGGCCGCCGTCTTCGTGCACGGCTTCGCGCGGCACGGTGAGAGCATCTTGCTTGCTGCTGGCAATGATGGTGGTGCTTACATTTATGTTGGGCAGGAGCAAGTGCTCGGTGTTATCGACATTGCAGAAGATTTCGGCGACGACGCGGGAGCCACGCGGGACAACGGTAGAGGGTAGGGTGGCGACAGTACCCTGCCATGAGTGTCCGGGCAGAGCGTCCCAGGAAATCTTGACGGTTTGTCCGATGGCCAGACGGCCGATCTCAGGTTCGTCGACAAAGGCCCGAATCCGGAGCTGGGAAAGGTCGGCCTCCTGCAAGAGCAGGTCTCCGGGATTGACCCAGGCGCCGACGCGAGCAGGCAGAAAGTAGACGGTGCCGTCAAAGGGAGCGCGGATATTGCAGTCGCGGAGGTTCTGCTCGGTGAGTTGGAGGAAGAGTTTGGAGTCAGCGACCTCTGACGCCGCGTACGCCTGCTCCTGGGGCGAGTAGCGAATGCGAGCTTGAAGCTGGGTGATGTCGGCCTGAGCGCGGTCAAGACGATCGCGGGCGGCGGCTACTTCGTCGGGAGTGGCGGCACCGCGCTGCTGGAGTCGTTCGAGGGCGGAGAGCTGGCGCTGGGCTGAGTCGAGTTCGGTGGTGACCTTCTGCAGATCGGCTTTGCGGAGAATTAACTGCGCCTGATTGCCTCCCGCCGTCAAGTTGTCGTATCTCACCTGCGCGGCTTTGAGGCGGGAGAGCGCGTTGGCAACGTCACCGCGAACGCGGGTGTCATCGAGCACCACCAGCAACTGCCCAGCCTTGACGTGATCGCCTTCCTTTATCAGAACCTTCTTGACCGTGCCCGACAGTGGGGCATGGGCTTCAAAGCCGTGAATGGGTTCGATCTTTCCATTGGTGGTAATGGAGGTGGAGACTTCTTGCCGTACCGGCCTGACGACCGAGATGCGGATACGGTGCGGGCGAAACTCACTGTAGGCTCCGATACCGACCAGTATGGTCGCCAGGATGACCAGTATCGTGATCCAAGTTCGGCGAGCTCCGCCGGTTGAGTTATTTAAGGTTCCGTTAGACATGAGTAAGGTTTCAGTATAAATGAGCGGAGGGCTCAGAGTGACTCCAGACTAGGGGCGGGGAGGCAGAATTGGCAAGTTAGTTTGGCTGGTTGGTCAGGGCGAAATCCTTGGGCGGAGGCTCGGAGGCTGAATCGCGGGGCGGAGGCGGACGCGGGAACGAAAAGGATCATCGAAGAACTGAGAGACGAAATTAAGCAAAGAAGGAAAAACAGAGCGCGACGATTAGAGGTGAGATGGATGCGGGTGGGGCGTTGGGGGAGCGTTCTGAAGAACGCGATTGCAGATACCGACCGGAATCACACAATGGCGTTCGCAGCGGGGCTTTCCTACTATTTTGTGCTGAGCCTGTTCCCGGCGCTGATCGCCTTGTCCGCCGTGCTGGCGTTCCTGCCGGTGCCTGACCTGTTCAACCAGACATTAATGCTGATGGGCCGCTTTGTACCCGCCGACAGCATGGGTGTGGTGCGCCAGATTGTGCATGACGCGATTAACCCGCATCGCGGAGCGCTGCTGTCGTTTGGACTGCTCGGCGCACTGTGGACGGCCTCCAGCGGCTTTGCCGGAATGATCGAGGCGCTGAACGTGGCGTATCACGTGCCGGAGACACGCCCCTTTTGGAAGACGCGCGGATTGGCCCTGCTGATGACGTTCGGGATCGGCGGGCTGCTGCTGGTGGCCCTGGGAGTGATGCTGGTAGGACCGAGATTTGGCGAATGGATGGCCGGAGTGCTGCACTTGAGCTTTCTGTGGGCGCGGGTTTGGCCAGTGGTGCGCTGGGCGGTTTCCGGGGCTTTCATTGTGGCCGCCGTGGAGAGCTTGTATTTCTTTGCGCCGAATGTGAAACAGCGCTTCATACATACGTTGGCGGGCGCTGTGTTGGCGGTGGCGGCTTGGCTGGGACTGTCGTTCGCGCTGGGAATCTACTTTCAGAGTTTTGCGAACTTCAATCGCACCTACGGCACGCTGGGCGGGGTGATTGCGCTGATGACCTGGCTGTTTTGGAGTTCGTTCGTGATCCTGCTGGGAGCCCAGATCAACGGACAGGTACTGCAGGCAAGTGGAGATGGGACCCTGCAACTCAAGCAGGCTGCGCCGGAGAAGGTGAAGCCGAAGACGCTGCCAGAGACCGACGTCGCGGCGTAAGGCGGCCGACAACTCCCTCATTCGCCAAAAGAGGGCGGATGTGGGCTACCCTAGGCATTCTGGTTGCCGCGTACCGGGCGCTGCTCAGCTAAAATAGCCGGATGGCTACGAAGAAGAAAACCGCAGCAAAATCTGCAGCGAAATCCGAACCCCAGATCGCGACACGGTTGGGCTATACGCCGGACCACGCCGCCAGCGGGTTGGATCACGACTTTGCATCGATTGAATGCTGGCCCAATCAGTTTCCCGGCTACGTCATCGAAATTGATATTCCTGAATTTACCTCGGTGTGCCCGAAGACCGGATTGCCGGACTTTGGCACGGTGTGGATTCGCTACGTGCCTGACCAGTCCTGCCTGGAGCTGAAGTCGCTGAAGGAATACATCAACGAATACCGCAATCTGGGGATTTTCCAAGAAAACATTGTGAACCAGATTCTTGAGGATGTAGTGAAGGCGGCCAAGCCGGTATGGTGCGAGGTGCGCGGACAGTTCCGTCCACGTGGCGGCCTGGGGACGCTGGTGGAAGCGCGCTGGCCGAGAGAGAAGTAAAAGTACCGCGCTCCCGCATGTGCTAACTACGGCGGATATGGGACATTGACTTCGTATCATCATGAGGCTGACCGCTTGGCTCCAAAGCACGAACAGGTGAGGCGCTGGGCGACGACGGCGCTGGTGATACTGACGGCGCTGAACTTTGTGAATTACATCGACCGCTCGGTGCTGTTTGCCGTGCAGCCGCTGGTGCAGCATGAATTTCCGGGCTCGGATGCAAAGTTCGGGCTGCTGACCACCGCGTTTTTCTTCTGCTACATGGTGACGGCTCCGCTGGTGGGCTGGCTGGCGGATCGCTATCCGCGCGGGCTCATTATGTGCGCGGGGGCACTGCTTTGGTCGGCGGCGACTTTGCTGACGGCAGTGACGCACAACTTCACGGAACTGATGATCCGGCACACGCTGGTGGGTGTGGGAGAGGCGACGTTTGTTGCCATCGCTCCGTCGTTTCTCTCCGACATGCATCCGGAATACCGGCGCGGCAGGGTGCTGGCTGTCTTCTACATGGCGATACCGGTGGGAACCGCGCTGGGATACCTGTTGGGCGGAGCCTTGGCGGCACGCTGGGGATGGCGTGCACCGTTCCTGGTGGGCGCCGTGCCTGGGGTACTGCTGGGAGTGTTGTTGCTGCTGGTTCCGGAGCCGGAGCGCGGCGCAGAGGACCGGCTGGCAGTGACCTTGGAGCGCGGAACATTTTGGGGGCTGTGGCGCAATCCGGCGTTTTGGAGCGCGACGTTGGGTATGGCGATGATGACGTTTGCGGTGGGCGGAATGCAGGTCTGGATGCCGACATTTCTTTCGCGGATACGGGGCGTTCCGCTGGCTACGGCGAATCTGCGCTTCGGGTTGATGACACTGGCGGCGGGGATTCTGGCGACGGGGCTGGGCGGCTGGCTGGGCGACCGGATGGAGGCACGCAAGCGCGGCGGGCACTGCCTGATCTCGGCAATTGGAATGACGCTGGCGCTGCCTTCGGTGCTGCTGGCGGTGTTCCACACGGGGACATGGATGTATCCGGCGATATTCTTGGGCGAATTCTTTTTGCTGCTGAATACGGCTCCGCTGAACGCGGCGATCTTGAATTCGGTTTCGGCACCGATTCGCTCGACGGCGTTTGCGGTGAACATCTTCACCATCCATCTGTTGGGCGATGCGTTTTCGCCGAGCCTGATGGGATATATCTCAGACCGGAGCGATATGCAGATGGCGTTTGTGGCGGCTTCGGCTGCGATTGCGATTTCGGCGGGAGTGTTGTTTTTTGGCGTGCGCTTCGCGCCTCAACTGCCGCAGGGAGATGAGGCGTGAGCGTGTGGCATACGCTGAATCTGCTGGCGGGAATAGGGCTGGGCGCTACCTGGCTGTATCACACGGAGGCGGCGCGGCGCGGAATGCGGCAGATCGCCGACCTGAACCAGCCTGAATATGCAGTTGCGCCGGAGACGAAGTTGCCGCGCGTGAGCATTATCGTTCCGGCACGCAATGAGGCGGAGATGATCGAAGCGGCAGTGCGCTCGCTGCTCGCCATCGACTACCCAGACTACGAACTGATTGTGGTGGATGACCGCTCGGAGGATGCGACGGGTGAGATTCTAGACCGGCTGATGGCCGAGCACGGCCCTACTAATTGTGGCGAGCGGCTGACGGTGGTGCACGTGCGCGAACTGCCGGAGGGCTGGCTGGGCAAGACGCACGCGATGTGGAGCGCGGCGCAAGCAGCGACGGGCGAGTGGATCGTGTTTACCGATGCCGACGTTCTGCACGCTCCGGCGGCGCTGCGGCGGGTGGTGCATTACGCCGAGCAGGAGCAGGCCGACCACATGGCGCTGCTGCCGACGATGCTGATGGAGAGCGTGGGCGAACGGATGATGATTTCGTTCTTTCAGGCGATGTTCATCTTTGCTCACCGTCCGTGGAAGGTGCGCGACCCGAAGGCGCGGGACGTGATGGGGGTAGGGGCGTTCAATATGGTGCGGCGCACCGCTTATGAAAAGATCGGCACATATCGATCTATGCGGCTGAGCGTAGTGGACGATATGCGGCTTGGGGAAAAAGTGAAGCAGGCGGGCATGGCCTCACGCGTGGCCTTTGGCGATGGGATGGTTCGTGTGCGCTGGGCGGTGGGGGCGCGGGGCGTGGTCCGCAATCTGACGAAGAACTTCTTTGCCCACCTGCACTACAATCTGGCGTTCGCGGTGATGGCTGTGTTTGGGCTGCTGTGGCTGCATCTGGGGCCGTGGGTTGGAACTATATTTGCGACTGGCTGGGCGCGTGTGGGGTACTCAGTTGCACTCTTCTCGCTGTTGATGGTGTATGTGGGGATGGGGATGCGCACGAAGATCAGTGTTGGCTATGTGTTGCTGCATCCGGTGGCGAGCGTGCTGATGGTGTTTACCCTGGTGCGCTCGACGGTGCTGACGCTGGCGCACGGAGGCGTAGAGTGGCGCGGGACGTTCTATGGGCTGAAGGAGCTGAAGAGAAATTGCTGAGAGGCGAAAGCGGCTGAAGAGGCAACGGCGGCCTTGCAAGAAGTGGCGACCTCCGGAGTTGCTACCAGGTGCGGTTACTTTTGCTGAAGGGCGAGATCGCTCTGCCGTTGGCGGTGGGCCTGCCCTGCGCCGCATCGAATTCCGGCGGAGGATTACCGGCCGCTATGCGAATCTGCTCACGGTCTTTGACGGCGATGATGGGATGGCCGCCGCGAGATTCGGTGACATTACCCAGGACGGCGACGAACTTGCCGCGCAGGTAGGAGAGGTCGCCAACACTGGCGCGGTTGCGCCCGGAGACTACCGCCTGAAACGAGCATTTGCGGCTGGGGCAGAGCGAGAGATGGGTGTTTCCGGTCTTACGGACGGTGACACGGAAGACCTTTCCCGCAACGCATGCATGTTTACCGATCAACTCCGAGGCCGCAGAGGCAGGAGTGCATTCGACTTTGATGTCGCGCAACGGAGCGTCAGGCTTTGGTGCGGGTTGCGTAGTGGATTGCGAGGATGGTTGGGCAGGAGCGGCGCTCTGCCACGCGATGGCGGGTGTGACGAGCAGCAGGGCAGCGCACGAGAGACAGCGTAGGTTCACTTGGTGGGTTCCATTTTGAGTGAATTGTTGAAGCGGTTGAAGTAGTTAAAGAGACCGATGGCGGCGGCAAGTTCTATGATTTCGCCTTCGTCAAAGTGCTGGCGCAGGCTGGCCCAGAATTGATCGTCGATGCCGGTGGAGTCGAGGGTCTCGCGCTCGGCCAGTTCGAGGGCGGCTTTTTCGCGCAGGTTGAAATCGGAGCGGGTGCGGAAGTTGGCTAGGTCGGCGAGCTGTTCCTCGCTCCAGCCATAGCGGCGAGCGAGCTGGTTGTGGGAGTTGAGGCAATAGTCGCAGTTGTTGATCTGCGAGGTGCGCACGATGACCAGTTCCTTGAGCTTGACGCCGACAGTGCCGGTCTCCATGACGGCGCGGAAGTGCGCGATCATGGTGCGGAGAATCTCGGGGCGGTAGGCGACGGTGCGGAACATATTGGGAACGTTTCCGCGCTCTTTCTTGTAGTGGTCAAAGATTTCCTTGGCCGAAGGGTCGGCCGCGTCGTAGTCGATGGTGGGGATGCGGGACATGGGAGTATTGTGGGGCCCAATGGGCGGCGTGTCCAGTGGCTTGAGCAACGAAAAAGGCGGCTTTGGGAGCCGCCCGTGGCCGGGTTCTGTTTTGGTCGAATATTCAATGGTGTATTCGGAAGCTATTCAATAGCCCAGGTTAGTGATGATTGAATGCACCGATGGCCGCAGCCTCGTCGTCCTGAATGTCAAACACCTTGTGGAGTTTAGTGATCTGTAGCAGATCGTGCACCTTCTTGGTGAGGTTGAGGAGTTTGAGTTCGCCGCCGGCGGTGCGAAGCGTGGTGAAGGCGTTGACTAGTTCGCCGACCCCAGAGCTGTCAACGTAGGTGACGCTGCCGAGGTTGAGGAGAATTCTGTTGTGGCCCTGAGCGGAGAGATCCCTCACGGTATCGCGCAGCACGACGCTGCCCTCCCCGACTGTGATACGCCCGCTGAGATCGACGACGGTGACACCCTTTACCTGACGCGAGCTTGCTTTCATCGTCACTGGTTGTCCTCCTTACTGGGGTCGCGGCCCGGACCGCTTACGAATTTAATCATAATGATTTCGGCGCCGGGAGAGATGGTCTGAAAACGAATTTCGTCCATGAATGTCCGGATCAGAAAGATTCCGCGTCCGGAGGGTTTGAGCAGGTTTTCCGGTGCGAGCGGGTCGGGGAGCGTGGATGGGTCCAGCCCTGGCCCTTCGTCGCGCACAGCTACGGTCAGTGCATCGGGCGTGCTTTCGAAGGAGACAATCACGCGCTTATCGGGATCGAAGTGGTTTCCATGCAGGACGGCGTTGACGGTAGCCTCGCGCACGGACGAGGCGATACGGCCACAGTCGTCGGGCTCGAAACCGGATTTGGCGGCAATCTCGGCGGCGACCTGCTCGGCTTTGTTCACACTCGCCAGAGTGGATTCGAGGGTGTAGGAAACCCTGGTGGCATTCATCGCGTGCGGTTCACCCATCGGGTCCGATTGAAAAAGCGCTTTCAAAAGGGCCGGGAAAAGTGTTGCGTTGGGGCGGCCCTTTTTGTCTCCTGGGCCATGCGGCAGTAATTAATTTACCAGTTCAGGCGAATCAAGTCGCCCACAATCGTTGCCTCCAAGGCGGCCAGATTCGGCAGCACAGCGGTTGCGTGAACCAACTCGTCGATGGGATAGGTGGTGGGCACGGCGAGAACCGGCATTGCCGCATCTGATGCGGAACGAATGCCGTTGGGTGCATCTTCCACCGCAACGCAGTCGGAGGGGGCTAGGCCGAGCAGAGCGGCTCCACGACGGAAAGGCTCGGGATGCGGCTTGCCGTGCTCAATGTCGGTGCCGGTAATCATGAGTTCCGGAATGGGGAGGCCGGCGACGCGAAGGCGGTGGGAGGCCAGGTCGCGGGTTCCGCTGGTGACGATGGCCCAGCGGCGCGACGGCAGGGAGGCGAGCAGGCGGGCGGCTCCGGGGAAGACGACGACATCGTGGGACTCTGCGATTTCGCGGCGCTCCAGGTCGCGCAACTCGGCTTCGGCGTCGAGCCCAGGCGCAAGCAGGCGAACGGTGTCGATGGCGCGGCGTCCGTGGGCGGTGTGGGCGGTTTGGGTGGGATCGAGTCCGTTGCGTATGCCCCAGGCACGCCAGACACGAGTGACTCCGGCGGTGCTGTCGATGAGGACGCCGTCAAGATCGAAGAGAACGCCTTGCACGAGGAGAGATGGCATGGATTGAGTGTAAAAGAAAAAGATTGCGGGCGCGTTACTGGCTGCGTTGTCGGTGTTCTCGCGGCGTTATTCGCAGCGTTATCAGAAACCCAGCAGTGGATTCGGAGAAGTTCATGCGAATTGCTTAGACCACGGGAGATTGAAACGTCCTATGATGACGCGAGAGATGGTGAATATGCGGAATCGAGTTGTGCTGCAGGTTGTGTTGCTGATGTTGGTTGCAACGCTTAGTGTTCCGTGTTTGGCGGCGGAGAAGCTGATTGCGTTGACCTTTGACGACGGCCCGAGGCCGTATGTGCTGTACGGAGTGAAAGAGCCGGGCGGGGCAGGAACGAGTCCGGGGATGCTCGACGTGCTGGACCGTAATGGGGTGAAGGCGACGTTTTTCTATATGGGATGGAGGTTGACGCCGAAGACGTGGGGCGAGACTCCGCATGAGACCAACATTGGCGTGAGCTGTTTAGATGCGGCGCACGACGTTTTGCGGCGCGGCCACGAGATCGAGAACCACACGTACAGCCACGCCGATCTGCGCATCGCCGAACGTAAGAAAGGCGAGGGCTGGGTGCTTGGAGACGTGGAGCGAGGGGCCGAAGCCGTGAAGGGTGTGACCGGAACCAAGCCGCTCTGGCTGCGCCCGCCGGACTGGGATCTGCCAGACGACGCGCGGCGTGATTTGGAGGCGCGTGGCTTCCGCATCCTGACCATCTCCAGCCAGAATCCGGTAGCGTTGCGCGACGTGAATTCGCAAGACTACCTGTGTGCGGGCAAAGGCGTAGGCTGCCCGAAGCCGTCGCTGGCACAGAGTGTGGTCAAGGCCATTGAACAGCGCGAGAAAAAGGGCGTTTACACGCACGTTCTGGCCTTCCATGAGTTGACGACCACGACCGCTCAATTGCCCGAACTGATTGCGGCGCTGAAGGCGAAGGGGTATCGCTTTGTGACCGTGACGGAGTATATGCGGTTGCTCAGGAATTGAATGCACGGATCATTGGAAAGCTCTGGAAGTGCACGACCTGGCTACGCGATTTTCTCCCTTGCTCCGCCGGATGTTTTCGTGATTCGGAACGAAACCACTGTCTCACAAAAATCGCACTCGGCTGTGTGCACGCCGTCAGGGAGTGGGGCCGCCACTGGGAAGGTTCTCAAACAGGAGGAGCAAGTCACCAGAATGTATCCCGAATCGCCTTTGACCGGAACCCACACGGCTGCTTTGGGTTGACGGGCAACGCTTGGTCGTTGGGGAATTTCTTCAAGCAAGGCACTGATCTTCTCAAAGAGGCTTTCTTGGGAATACTGGCCTTTTTCAAAGAAGGCGTCGGCTAGGACATTTTCGGGCACATCTATGCCGGAGAACTCACCGCTGATTGCGATGACGGCGATCTGTGGAAAGCGCTTGCGAACCACGGCTAGGAATTCAAATCCGCTCATGTTGGGCATCTGTAAATCGGAGATGACAACGTCGGGCAGCGACTCCTTCAGCTTAGTGAGGCCATCGAACCCGTCAGCTGCGCATAGCACTTCATAGCCCTGCGATTCGAGAATCCCCGTTGCAACCACGCGCAGGTTCTTCTCGTCGTCAACCACAAGAATCCTATAGCGAAAACTCATACTTCACGATTCCGATCATCGCGGGCTTTGATGCCACGGGGTACAGGACAGTTGTCTTTTCCGGTTGTGACCCGCAACCCGGATGCGAACGCGGGCACATAAGTTCTCAATCAACCTGCTTCTTCAATTCATACAACAGATTCATCGCCTCGCGTGGGCTAAGCGAATCAAGATCGGCTTCGCGCAGGCGATCCAGAACCGTGTTGGAGACGGGGGTGAAGATGGTTAGTTGCACCGGGCCGGATTTCTCTGCCTTCGGCGCAAGCTGGGTGGTGGCCGTGTGTTCGGCGTTCTCGTGCTGGTGCAGGACCTCACGGGCGCGGGAGATGACTTCGGCGGGGAGGCCGGCGAGTTTGGCGACCTCGATGCCGTAGCTCTTGTCGGCGGCACCGGGTGAGACCTTGCGCAGGAAGACGATGCTGCCGGCGCTTTCCTTGACGCTGACGTGATAGTTCTTGACGGAATCGAGGAGCGTTTCCAGTTCGGTGAGTTCGTGGTAGTGGGTGGCGAAGAGCGTTTTGGCGCGGCTGCGCTGGTGGATGAATTCGACCACGGCCCAGGCAATGGCGAGTCCGTCGTAGGTGGCGGTGCCGCGTCCGATTTCATCGAGCAGGATGAGCGAGCGCGAGGTGGCGGTGTTGAGGATGGCGGCGGTTTCCGTCATCTCAACCATGAAGGTGGAACGGCCGCGCGCGAGGTTGTCCGAGGCTCCGATGCGGGTGAAGATGCGGTCGACGGTGGAGAGACGGGCGCGGGTGGCTGGGACGAAGGAGCCCATCTGCGCCATGAGTACGATGAGCGCGGTCTGGCGCAGGTAGGTGGACTTGCCTCCCATGTTGGGGCCGGTGATGAGCAGGATCGACTGCTTCGAGGCGTCGAGGTAGAGATCGTTGGGGACGAAGCGGTCGTTGGAGCCGGTGAGCTCGGGCTGCTCGATGACGGGGTGGCGGCCTTCGAGGATTTCGAGCAGTTGGGCGTTGTCGTTTGACTGCGAATCGTTCGGTTGCGAATCGTTAAACTGCGGGCGGCAGTAGTTGCGGAGCGCGGCGAGATGGGCGAAGGAGAGCAGGACATCGATCTCGGCCAAGGCCAGCGCGCTCTGGCGGATGCGGCGCGACTCGGCGGCGATGGCCTGGCGCAGTTCGGTGAAGAGCCGGCGCTCGATTTCGACGATCTTCTCTTCGGCGGCGAGAACCTTGGATTCGTATTCCTTTAACTCTGGAGTGGTGAAGCGCTCGGCGCCGACCAGGGTCTGCTTGCGCTCGTAGTCGGCGGGAGCATGTTGCAGGTTGGACTTGCTGATCTCGATGTAAAAGCCGAAGACGTTATTGAACTTGACCTTGAGCGAGTTGATTCCGGTGCGTTGGCGCTCGCGTTGCTCGATCTGGGCGATGTAGTGTTTGCCGTTGCGGCTGATGTCACGGAGTTCGTCGAGTTGGGGATCGAGTCCGTTCTGGATGACTCCGCCATCGTTGAGCGTAATGGGCGGTTCGGGGAGGATGGAGCGCTCGATGCGCTCGCGTACGTCGGTGAGTTCGTCGAGCAGGCCCGCAAGGGCGGTAAAGCGCACGGCAGGGAATTGCGCAAGGGCGCGGCGTACGGCGGGGAGTTTGGCGAGCGATGCGGCGAGGGCGAGGATGTCACGCGGGTTGGCGGTTTCCAGGGTGATGCGGCTGAGCAGGCGCTCGATATCGAGAATGCCGTCGAGCGAGCGGCGCAGTTCTTCGCGGTGAATGATTCCGGCGAGCGCGGCAGAGACGGCGTCGAGGCGTTGGTTGATTTCGGCGACATCGATCCCAGGGCGCAGCATCCAGGCGCGGAGCAGGCGCTTGCCCATTGGGGTGAGGGTGTGGTCGAGGGCGCGGAAGAGCGTTACGGCGTCTCCGGAGCCGGCAAAGAGGGGCTCGATCAGTTCGAGGTTGCGGACGGTGACGGCGTCGAGGATGAGGCAATTCTGACGCTCGTAGTAAGCGATGCGATCGACGTGGCCGAGCGAGCCGCGCTGAGTCTGGCGGACGTAATGGAGAATGGCTCCGGCGGCACTAGCGGCGGCGTTGTGGTTGGCGAGGCCAAAGCCTTCGAGCGATAAGACGCCGAAATGATTTTCGACCAGGGGGATGGCATAGTCGGTGGCGAAGATCCAGTCGTCGAGCGGAGTCTCGCTCCAGCGCGCGAAGGGCGCAAGGTCAGTGGACGCGAGACGCGGCGTGGGCGTGGGGGCTGCGGGCGACGGCGGAGCGGCAAGACTGGGCTGAGATGCGGCGGATTGGAAGAGCGGCAGCGAGGCGGCATAGAGGAGCTCGCGCGGGCGTAGAGTCTGAAGCTCGTCCGCGACGCGGCGGTCGGCGTCGGGGCCGGTGAATTCGGTGGCGCGGAATTCGCCGGTGGAGAGATCGAGAGCGGCAAAGCCAAGGGTGCAGCCGGAGGTGGAAGTGACTCCGCCGTGACGGGCGACGGCGCACAGAAAATTATTCTCCTCCGAGCCGAGCTGCGAGTCGGCGGCGGTTCCGGGGGTGACGATGCGGGTGACTTCACGGCGTATCAGCTTCTTGGTGAGTTTGGGATCTTCGACCTGGTCGCAGATGGCGACCTTGTATCCCTTGCGAATGAGCTTGGAGATGTAGCCCTCAGCAGCGTGATAGGGAACCCCACACATGGGGAGTGCGAGGCCATCGACCTTTTGGCGCGAGGTGAGGGTGATCTGGAGTTCGCGCGCGGCGGTGACGGCGTCATCGAGGAAGAGCTCATAGAAGTCGCCGACGCGGAAGAAGAGCAGCGCGGTGGGATGTTCTTTCTTAATTGCGGCGTGTTGCCGCATCAGCGGTGTTGAGGCTTCACTCATGGGAAAAATAGGGGTCTCAAAAGGGCGAGTATAGCAGAGCGGGGCTGCTTGCGAAGATTCGTTCAGTGGCCCACGGATGTGACGCGGAGGCAAGAACAGACTGCGGCTCGCCTTAGCCTCATAAACAGAACGTTCTCAGCGACGTACATCCTGAAGGTACTAGTAGAAATCCCGGAGTTGCGCGGCGGCATCATGGCATTTTGAAGGGGGGTGTATGCGCCACATCCCGAATTCCAAGAAACTGAGAGTGCTGCTGCTCTTTGCGTCTGTAGCGATATTGACAGCGTCACCCGGCTGCGGCGGCACTCATGGCACACAATCGAGTCCTCCTGGTTCTGGGAGCGCACAAGCTAAGACATTCGTTTATGTCACTGCCCTGGTTGAAAGTCTTGGCCCGAGTGGTACCGTTTTCACAGGTTTGGGCGGCATCTCCGAATTCCAGATGGCTTCCGACGGCACGCTGACAAAAGTGCCGGGGTCGCCTATTTCGTTCAGCTCGAACACGCCGACGGCACTTGCGGCAGACCCGCTAGGCCGGTTCCTGTTCGGCGCGAGCGCGAACAACATTTTCACCTTCGGCATCGCGCCGAGCACCGGCGCACTTACGCAGGTGGCCAGCACCACCCTTCCTCCGGCAGCGAGTACGGACTTTGAGGGCGGAGCGCTGGTCGTGGACCACGCAGGAAACTTTTTGTATGCGCTCACTCTCAATGGACTGAAGGTTTATTCCATCGGGTCCAGCGGCGCACTGACCAGCGTGCAGACGATCACGACAACGGTTGACCTGCTCAGCGGCGGACTCGCACTGGATAGCGCTGGGAAGTATCTCTACGCGGTTACGGTTGGGAACGCCGCCATCGGCGTAGTCAGCCCGACGGTGTTCTCGGTCGATTCCACGTCGGGAAGGGTGACGATGGTCAGCTCGTTTCCCGCCTATCAGTTCGGCACGGGCGGCTTGGCGGTGAATCCGAATGGGACGTTTGTTTATGTCCTGACAGCAAGCCCGGTGGCCAACCTGGTTTTCGCGAACAACGGCGGAGCCATAACGCAGGTGCAGGACACGGGATGCGGCTGCGATACCGATAATCAAGGAAAATTTGTTCTGGTGCTCCCCTCCGGTAAGTTCCTTTATGAAACGGTCAGCAACGAAGTCATCGGGATCACAATTAGCAGCGATGGCACGCTGGGCGCAGCGATATCGCTGTTTTCAGGCTTTCCCCTGACGCCAAGCCCTGGGACGAATGTCGCCATTGGGCTGAACCCTGGAGGCAGCTTTCTATTTGCATCGCAGAGTCTGCTGGCCGGCCCGAGCCTGACCCTCACGACCCCGGTTGTGACGGAGTTTGCGGTGGATGCGACCACCGGTGACCTGAAGCAGATACCAGGCTCCCCGTTTATGCTCGATTTGGCATCCAGCGACCCATTCGCGACGGTTGCAGTGAGTGTTCCGCAACAGCAGTCGCTGCTCGGCAAGCAATTCGGATTTGACTAGAAGCCGAGGGAGTGGTTTGCTATCGCAATGGAACTTCGGAAGGATCCAATCACGCGCTCCTGGGTTGTGACCGGGGATCAACCGTCGCAGGGCCGGAATTTGCTACAGGTTTGTCCGTTCTGCCCGGAGTCGCCGCAACAGCCGCAGGTGATTTCTTCGATGGCATCGGTGAACTATGGACCGTGGTCGGCGCGGGCGGTGGTACATCCGCTGCCGCTGTACCACGTGGAGGGTGATCCGGGACGGCGCGGGGTTGGGCTCTACGATGTGATGCGGTCGGTGGGCGCACACGAGGTGATTGTGGAAAACGCGCGCCATGACCGGCAGCTGTGGACTGCCTCGGATGTGGAGATCGAGCAGTTTCTGCTGCTCTGCGCGCAGCGGCTGGAGGATCTGAAGCACGATCACCGCTTCAAGTACGTGAGTATTTTCAAGGATTTCGGGTCCCTCAGCGGGCAGGAGTTCGACCATCCAACCTCGCAGCTTGTGGCTACGACCTACGTGCCACGGCGGGTGCTCTACGAATTGAGGGCAGCGCGCGAACACTTCGCGCAAAAAGAGCGCTGTGTCTTCTGTGATATTTTGACCCAGGAACTGCACCAGCGGGAGCGCATCGTGGAGATTCGCGGCGACTACGTTGCTTGCTGTCCGTACGCCTCGCGCGCGCCGTTTGAGAGCTGGATCATTCCAGTAAGTCACGATGCGCATTTTGAACATACCGCAGTTTCGCGTCCGGGTGCGTTGCGTGATTGCGCCTCGTTGTTGCGCCGAATGTTGAACCGGATTCGCTCGATTACCGACAGCTTCCACCTGGTGGTGCACACGGCGCCAAACACGCAGCACCAGTCGAAGGCGCTGAATTACTGGCGCACGATCAACGAGGATTATCATTGGCACATCGAGATTCTGCCAATCCTGCAGGAGCGCCAGAAATCGTACTCGTTCAAGGAGACGTACCGCTCGGCGGTGATGCCGGAGGATGCCGCGGCACGGCTGCGCGAGGCTCCGACGGAGCACACGCTGACCAGCACGTAAGCCGCGGCGGGGCAGAGCAGAAGGGGCGATCTCGCAGGGTTCGAGCAGTTTGGGTCGCGTGTTATACTCAGGCGTTACCGAGCGTTGTGCGGCGGTAGTGGTGTGCCCGAGCTGGCTGGATAGGGCAAGACCGAGAAGCTGTTTTTCCAGAAATCACACAATTTGCGAGGTTGGTATGTCCGGCCATTCAAAATGGGCCACAATTAAGCACAAAAAGGGCGCGCTGGATGCGAAGCGCGGCAAGATCTTCACCCGCCTGATCAGGGAAATTACGATGGCGGCCAAGTCCAGTGGCGATGCCGAAAAGAATCCCAGGTTGCGCACTGCGGTGGCTGCGGCAAAGGCCGAAAACATGCCGCAGGACAATATCAAGCGCGCGATTCAGCGCGGCACCGGCGAGCTGCCGGGCGTGACTTACGAAGAGATCACCTTCGAAGGCTACGGGCCGGGTGGTTCCGCGCTGTTGGTCGAGACCTCGACGGATAACCGCAACCGCACGGTCAGCGATATTCGCCACATCTTCGGCAAGAACGGCGGCAACATGGGGGCAGCGGGCTCAGTGGCGCACATGTTCAGCAAGAAGGGTGAAATCCTAGTGGAGAAGTCTGCCGCGAAGGAAGACGACCTGATGAACATCGTCCTGGAACACGGTGCCGATGACCTGCAGGACAACGGCGATTCCTGGGAAATTCTCTGCGAGCCGAACGCTTTTGAGGCGGTACTGGAGGCCGTAAAAGCCGCTGGCATCACCCCGGAGAGCGCCGCAGTATCCATGATTCCAGCAAACTACGTCAAGCTGGAAGGCCAGCAGGCCCGCACGATGTACCGCTTGATGGAAGCGATGGAAGACTACGACGACGTGCAGAACGTGTACACGAATGCGGACATCGACCAGAAGGATCTCGAAGAAGTCGCCGGCTAGCGGCGAATCAATTCGTTTCAGGCGGGGCCGCTCCCAAAAGGGCGGCCCTTTGCTTTGTGCACCGAATTGGTGCTTGGAAGAGGGTTGCTGGCCTGTTACCTTATTCGGGGTTATCTTGAGCATGATGAAAATGTTTCGATCCGCAATGGTTGTTTTGCTGATGCTTGGCGCTACGGCTGCGATGGCACAGGACGTTATGGTTCAAGACGGCGACGACGCGGCGGCGATCCGGCACGAACGCTGGACCGCGGGCGTGCTGGCCAGCGCCGGCAACGGCCTGTATGACCGCACCAACGTGCACTTTGTACGCGCAGGCGTGCGGGTGGGGCGGGTGATGACCGGAGAACTCGGCTCGGGATGGGCGCGCGGGACCTTTGAAGTGGATTCCGAGATCATGCCGCTGGAGTTGATTCTTTGGGGCGGCTACAGGAATGTGTATGCCGTGGGTGTGAACCCGCTGGTGATGAAGTGGAACTTTACCCGCGGGAAGAAAGCGATTCCGTATTTTCTGGCGCAGGGTGGAATGCTGTGGAGCACCGACTACATTCCTCCGGGCAACACATCGAAGATCAATTTCACCTCCGGCCCCGGAATTGGCCTGAATTATTTTGTGAAGCCGAGGCGCTCGGTGAACTTCGATTTCCGGGCCACGCATTTGTCGAACGCCTCCCTGGGAACACATAATCCCGGAGTTAATTCGAGCTTGCAGTGGTCGGTTGGATACAACTGGTGGAAGCAGTAAGCGGAGAGAGCCGCAAAAATGGCATCGCTGATTGAGTGTGTACCGAATTTCTCCGAAGGGCGCGAGCGGGCGCGGGTTGACGCCATCGTTAACGCGATGAAGCGCGACGGCGTGTATTTGCTGGATTGCGAGATGGACGCCGACCACAACCGCTCGGTGATTACGCTGGTGGGTGAGCGCGAGCCGTTGCTGGCGGCAGTGCTGGCGGGCATCGGCAAAGCAACAGAGCTGATCGACCTGAACGTGCAGCGCGGGGCGCATCCGCGACTGGGCGCAACCGACGTGGTGCCGTTCATTCCGATTGAGGGCGCGACCCTGGCAGACTGCGTGCAAATGGCGCGCGAACTGGGAGAGCAGGTTTGGCGGCGGTATCAGGTTCCGGTGTACTTCTATGAAGCCGCCGCGGAGAGGCCGGAGAGGGTGAACCTGGAAAATATCCGGCGCGGGCAATTCGAGGTGATTCGCGAGGAGATCACGACTCTGGAGTCGCGCCGCCCGGACGTTGGTGAGCCGCGCTGCCATCCGACGGCGGGGGCGGTGGTGATTGGCGCGCGCAAGTTTCTGGTGGCCTACAACGTTTATCTCCAGAGCAAGGACGTGGAGATCGCAAAGAAGATTGCCAAGGCAGTTCGGTTCTCCGGCGGCGGATTTCGCGCGGTGAAGGCGATGGGCATAGAAGTGCGTGGGCAGGCCCAGGTTTCGATGAATTTGACCGATACGGAGCTGACACCGATTGCCAGAGTGTTTGAGTTTGTGAAGCGGGAAGCAGAGCGCTATGGCGTGCAGGTGCAGTCGAGCGAGATCGTTGGACTGGTGCCGAAGCGGACGGTCGAAGACGCGGCGGAGTGGTTTCTGCAGGTGGAGAACTTCGATTCTTCGTTGATTCTGGAAAATCGGCTGGCGGCGGTGATTGGCGGCAAAAGTGCCGTCGGTGGCCTGCGCGCTGGGGTGGAACCGTTCATCGAGCAACTGGCGGCTGCGACGGCCGTGCCGGGTGGGGGCAGCGCTTCGGCGGCAGCCGGAGCGATGGCGGCAGGACTGGCAGCGATGGTTGCCGGAATGTCACGCGGAAAGAAGACGTACGCGGAATTTGACGCGGAGTTGACGGTGGCGCTGGCGCAACTGGAAGCTCTGCGCGAGGAACTGAAGGCGGCAATCGACGCGGATGCGGTCGCATACCAGGCGGTAATGGCTGTGAGCAGGGCGCAGAAGAATGTCACGCCGGAGCAGGCCACCGCGGCAAGCGAGGCGGTGGCGAAGGCGCTGCGAGGTGCCACCGGCGTGCCACTGCGCGTGGCAGAGTGTTCGGCCCAGGTGAGCGAGTTGATCGGCACATTACGCACAAAGACAAATCCGAAGATGGGCAGCGACCTGACGGTGGCTGCGGCCCTGGCGCGCGCGGCCACGGAAGGCGCGGTGGCGAATGTGGAGATCAATCTGGAATCCTTTGCAGCGGGGACGGAGTGCACTTTCATTGCGGAGACTCGGGCAAAGCTGGCGGGGTTGCGAAATAAGCAGAGCTGAAAGAACCTAGCTGCAAACTGCGACTTTTAACTAAGTGATGGATTCAGACCGTCAGGGGTACAATTACGATTATGAAGATTTTTTCGATTGCACTCGTTCTGGCGTGTGCGCTCTGTACGGGTGTGCAGGCCGCTCCGCTGGGTACAAACACGCGAACCGTACTTCCGGCGCAGATTCAGCAGATCATCTCGGTGGACTACCGTTCTCTACGCAATTCATCCAGTGGCATGGCGTTGAAGAATCGCGTGCTGCCGGAGAATCTGAAGGCGTTTGAGACTTCTCTGCGTGGCATGGGCGTGAATCCGGATACGGACGTGGAGCAGCTCACATTCGTCGCCTATCGCACGGCCAAGGGCGTGATGCGCAACTTCGGTGTTGCAAACGGGCAATTTGAGCCCAAGAAGGTGGTGCTTCGCCTGAAGAAGAAGGAGAAGAGCGAGAAATATCACGACTCTGATCTCTGGTCCACCGGCGGCGGCTTTGTCATGACATTTCTAGACGACAACACCATTTTGTTCGGCGAGGGAGCCTCGGTGAAGGATGGACTGGATGTCCGTAACGGCGACCAACTGGGCATTTCGTCGACACCGGACATGCAGCAGATGATTCTGGAAGCCGAAGCTGGGCCGGTGTGGAGTGTGCTGGACCAGCAGGGAACACAGAACATGTTGCGCTCGGCGTTGGGTGAGGCTTCGGCGCTGGCGGATTACGACACGATCAAGAAGCGCTTGCTAGGATCGCATTACAGCCTCGACCTGCAGCACGGGGTGGATTTCGGTCTGAATGTGCAGACTTCGGATTCATTCACGGCGGGTACGCTTTCGGCGCTGATGAAGGCGGGGATGATGTATAAGAAGGCAGCCGGCACCGCGGATGAAAAGAGCGCGATGGACAGCATGCAAGTTGACTCTGACGGCGGCCGCTTGATGGTGAAGTTCAAGGCCGACGACAGTAAATTTCAGGCATTGTTGAAGAGCGACCTGTTCCAGGCGGTTACGAAGTAGGACGGCGTTCAAGGACTTGAAAAAACGAGGCGGCCAGTTGGGCCGCCCTCGGTTTTTTTGCTTAGCAAGCGTAATTAGAGTTCCTCGAAGAGCCCCTTGCGGAGGGCGCGAACCGCAATTTCAATACGGCGGTAGCGCACCCAGGTTCCTTCCTTTTGTGCCTCGACCAAGCCTGCGTTCTTCAGAATTTTCATATGGTGCGAAATTGTTGGCTGGGCGAGTTTGATTCGCTGCTCGACGTCGGAGGCGGTCCAGCCGTCGTTGGGGCCGTTCTTTCGAGGCGAGCCGGGATGCAACAGCCGCATAATCTTGCGCCGGGTTGGATCGGCGACGGCGCGAAGCGCCATGCTTAGCTTATCGGTTGCAGCCTTCATGATGGTTCACCAATCATAAAACATCCAGGAGCGACGGCAAGCGGCAAAGATATCCTGCGACTCTTGCTATGGCTGTCGTTAAAAGCACTAGATCGACATAAATCGATCTAGTGCTTGAGGAAAGCATTGTAGCCTGCGCCTACAAGCCGGGCGCGGATGAGCTCGGCTTCTTTAACATCAGCGTATGGACCCACCTGGACGTGGAACAATTTGTCTCCGGGCTGGGTGACAATGACGGGATACTGTTGTTTATGGAGCGCGTCGCTGAGCAACTTGGCGTCGTCCTGATAGCGTACGGCGGCAATCTGCACGAGATAGCCGGCACCGAGGGTGCTGCGAGCATCGGCAAGCGGAGTTGCGGGGGTGGGCGCGGGCTCGGGTGAGGTCAGTTGGGGGTGCTCGTCCTTCTGCTGCACCGTCTGGTAGAAGGTCAGAGGGGTGGTGGGAGTGGCGGTGGTGGCCTGCGGCGGGCAGCCGTCGCCGGTGCAATCCGGCGTTTTGGCCGAGGTCACTTGCGAGGCTCCAGGCTTATTGGCAGTGGACGGAGACGGACTCGCAGGAGCCGCGGAGAGCGCAGTTGCGGCGGCCTGGCGGGTGGAATTGCGTCCGAGCGAGTAACCAACTCCCAGCGAAATGCCGCAAAGAATTACCAGGCCGAAGAAGAGCACAAGTAACTTGCCCATGCCGAGTGTGATCTCGGTGTCGTTATCGCCAGTGTCAGCCATTATTCCCGCTCCCGCATACTAAGTTTAGTCAATTATGCCTCGGTTTTGGGTGGTGCGTCGCTGGTCTGGGGTCTGGAAACCGGTGCGTTCCCAGTTAGCCTTTGGATACCTGAGAGCAGGTCGATGGGAACCGGGAAGATGACCGTGGTGTTCTTCTCCACGCCAATCTCGGTCAGGGTCTGGAGATAGCGAAGCTGAATCGACGCGGGTTCGGTCTGCAACAGATGTGCGGCGTCCACAAGGCGCTGTGCGGCAGAAAATTCGCCCTCGGCGTGGATGATCTTGGAGCGCTTCTCGCGCTCGGCTTCGGCCTGCTTGGCCATGGCTCGCATCATGCTTTCGGCCAGGTCAACCTGCTTGACCTCGACGTTGGCCACCTTTACGCCCCAGGGCGCGGTGTGCTGGTCGAGGATGGACTGAAGGCGGAGGTTGATCTTGTCGCGATGGGCGAGCAGTTCGTCGAGTTCCACCTCGCCTAGCACGCTGCGCAACGTGGTGAGGGCGAACTGCTGCGTCTGATACTGGTAGTTCGTTACTTCGACGACGGCGCGGAGCGGGTCGATTACGCGGAGAAAGACCACGGCGTTGACCTTCAGGGTTACGTTGTCACGGGTAATGACATCCTGCGGCGGAACGTCAAAGGCGACTTGCCGCAGATCCACGCGAACCATGCGGTCTAAGGGAGCAAAGACCAGGATCAGACCGGGGCCCTTGGCGTCAGGAAGCAGGCGGCCTAGGCGGAAGATGACGCCGCGTTCATATTCGCTGAGGATCTTGATCGAACTGAAAAGGTAGAACGCGATGATCAAGACAACTACGCCGCTGAGAGGAAACATGATGCCTCCGGTCCTGTTTGCAGGTCAGGAGGATTCTACCGCAGCCGAGAGGGTCGCCGGAAGGAACTAATACTTACGTCACGTTTCTCTCGGCCCCAATTTGCGATGGGAGGAAACTCGTGTGGAAGTGGAGAGGTGATTGCCGGAAAGTCGGCGGTGGGTGTAATCTAACTTTGCTCATCTGTGAGCGGGAGTAGTTCAGCGGTAGAACGCCAGCTTCCCAAGCTGGATGTCGCCGGTTCGATCCCGGTCTCCCGCTCCAAAGAACACCGAGTAACCACAGTTGTCCCTGTTGTTCACGCCACGGCTAGGACGTCAAAATCAAATATTTCTCGAATGCGAGTCCTACCACTCGAATATAGTCCGGCTTTATTTCAAGGAGGTTAATGCACGGGAAGCGTTCTCCCGGGATCGTAAAGTGGGCGATGACGAGTTGCACTGGGATCGCGCCTTCCACCGTGGCGACCTTCACCGCTACGCTTTCCGTCGCGCCTGGCTCTGCAGCGCGATCCTCCCATCCGCGCTTTAACGTCAGGCCGTGGGCGAGCAGAAAGTCAAGCACGCGGCAGGCCATCTCAAAACCCGCCTGCTCGATCGGACTCTGTTTTGGGAGCAGCCCAAGCCACTCGGTCGCCAGCCTGTAGGTGAATCCCCACAGCGGCACTCCGTTCAAATCGATTGCTGGAAACAGTGAATCAGCGGGCCGACTTGGCACGGCCATGAGAGAGTGACGGGCGGGATCGCACCAGACGCTATGCGGAAGCCATATCGCTTCCACCGCCTCCCGACGATCAACGACTGTGGGCAACTCGCCATCGACCTCAAATACGAATGGGGCCACTAGAACGAAGCGCCCCGTTCTCCGTCTCGCCAGTACGGGTGGCAATGCATCTACGCTATGCTCGCGCCCGAGGCGGATTCCGCACTCTTCTTCAAGTTCGCGGAGGGCGGTGTGCATCAGGTCGGGGTCGTCCGGATCACGCCGACCTCCTGGGAACGACCACTGTCCGGACCATGAGTCTTTTTTTCGCTCCGAGCGCCGGATGAGCAAGATGGATTTCCGAGGCTCGCTCGCTCGCACGATGGCTACCGCCGCTTCGGGTTCTGTCATGGCTATATCTTAAACAAAGGCGGGTATCGCAACAGGAATCGCTCTATGCGTGCCCTGTGGTGGGATCAACGCTGGGACGAACGCTGGCGCGGGGACAACGCCACTCTACACGCAGCCGATCCCGACTATGAGGCACGGGAGAAATAGCCAAGTTCACTGTTAATAACTGTTCCGCAGGCGCACCTGACGGTTGGGATGCTCAGAGCGCCGGGCCCGCACTCCAGCTCTATCGGGTGGGAACAAACAGGGCACGTGATGGTGATCCATTGCTCTGGCAGGGGAGGCGTTTTCGCTGTGCGTTTTAGAAGCTTCATATCCGCATCAATTCCTATTCGTACGTTCTGAGCGGAGCTATTGTTTCAATGGGACGCTAGGCAGAGCTCCTCGGGATGCCCACGAGGAGCGTGCTCTACGAAAATTACCGAGGCATTTGCCAGAGCGGTCATTACGGAGCCAGAGCATTAATCAGGCCAGTGCGATTCGGAGTGCCCCAGCCGGTGACCAAGTCATAGCCTTTCTCTGTCGAATAGGTGCCATTGCTGCCGCCAGTGATGTCATGGAAGCCAGTGGAGTAGCTCGACTCCAAGCCAATTGCGTAAATCTTTGGGTTGAGAAAGCCAAGAGTTGACTTGCCGTTGGCAACTGACTGCTGATTGACCAAAGCCATATAGCCGGCCCACCGGGGAGCCGCAAAGCTGGTTCCGCCCCATCCGCCCTCGCAGATCCCGTCAGAGCAGATGTAATTGTCCGTATCGGCTTCGGCTGCGACGTCGGGAACATTCCGGAAAGTCTTGGAGCCTTTATTGGCGCTGGTGATAACACCCTTGGTCTTCTGGTAGCTGGGAATCGCGATGCGATTGGGAGAGATTCCACCGCTGCTGTACGTCCACGCAGACTCTGACATCCATGAACCGCCCGCGCTACTAGTCGCCAGGTTCGTGCCACCCACCGATGTGACATAGGCATCGTCGGCCGGATAGACGTTACCGGATCCCGTGTACGCGCCATTGTCGCCCGATGCCACAAACAGACTCTGGCCCTGCGCCGCAAACTCCTTGAAAATGGGGTCGTCGCTGGCTGGGTCGGCCGGACTCCAGGCCCAAGAGCAACTCAAGGACTTGGAAATATTGTCCGTCGCCATTTTGTTAAAGATATTGACATCGCTAACATTGGAGACGTACACGCGCACCTGGCTCATGCCCGGTGCCATGGAGATCGCCGCTTCGATGTCCAATACCTGTTCGGTATCGTCACAGCTCCCTGTGCAGCTCAGGCTGGCACCATCCGTCGAGATGCCGTTCACTGCCACCTTGCGTGTTTGCCCGACACTGGCGAAGTAAGCGTCAACGTCAGCGAGGTTGTAACCCACGAATTCGAATAGCCCCACGGACTGGCCAGCACCGGTGAGAGTGCTTCCGCCGTAGTAGGCCTCCCTCATGTCGCTTCCGGTATAGAATCCATCGGGGCCTGAGCCAGTTGCGTGGCTGGTCGCCTGCGGAGCTTTGCTCAGGCTAGCAGGCGTGGGGATCGAAAAATTATCCAAGCCCGAAATATGCCACAACTGCACTTGAAGCTCCGGCGATGGCTCGCGGTCCGGCGAGTAGAATGAGCGGGCCTCCGTTGGGTGCTGATAGGAGGCCATGGTCACCTGGAAAGCCTTCTCGATATTCGCAACTGGTCCGGCAACGTTCAAGACCATGCGATTCGGAGAGGTGCCGGTCACCGTCAAGCCGTGCTGCTTGGCAAAGCTAACCACAGCAGCGTAATCCGCCTCGCTGGGACCGAAGCGTTCGGTGAACTCCTGCACGCTCAAGAACTGATGGAACGAGGTGCTTTGGGGATCGTAGAGATCTTGCAAGAGAGTGTCCAGCTCTGACTCGTTGCGCAGCGGGAGAGCGATGTCCAGGTTCAAGGACTGGGTCGCGGGAAGCCGTTTCAAGAGCATCGCTGCACCGCCAGTTACTTCTTGGCGTACATGACGAGTCGGCATGGACTGTGCCTCGATACCCACTGCGAATAGGAGCATGGCCGAAAAAATTGCCAAAACTAACGTCCGTAGAATTGCCGCTCCGTAGCTCTTTGCTGCTGGATTCATCAGTCGACTCCTTTGGCTCTGGAAAACGCAAAAACTCTATTTGTGGGTATGGCGGAATCGGTGGTCGCTCACCTTACAGTGTTAATAAGGCCCGCTGGGGACAGACCTAAGCTATCAACACGTGCTAGCTGTGATGCAGCATCTCGCTTCGGGAGTTGTCCAGAGCTGGGACAGACCTATCGCACAAAAAGTAAGAGGGTTAGGTGAGATGCAGCTCAGTACTAAGGAACAGTGGTTTACCATGGGAAGACTTATGCACCGGGAAACCTTACGCGAGACATCAGAATTCCGACTTCAGCGTTGTGGACGCTTTCTTATTGCGGAGCTGTTAAATCCCCACCGCGTACTTAGTACCTCTGCCCGGAGTGGGGGACAGGCGGAGGGCGTTCGTTACCTCGTCAACCATCAAAGTTGTGAAGCCAATGACCATCGCGAGCGGCACGTTCATATCACCGAATTGGGGACGGATGCCTACCACGACAATGTTTGTCGCGAGCTTTGCCTGTCGCCCCACGAAGTTGCCCTGATGGGAACGGCGGCGAACATGAACTATGCCGGCATCGTGCAGCATCAGGCTGAAGACGTTACCGTCACGGCGGTAGTAACGGCGGGCGTGCACGGCAATGCAGCTTGCGCCGGCGATCCGACTACCTGGCGGGAGACTGAGCACGGCTGGCAGAAGACACTTGATCATGCGGGCACCATCAATACTCTGCTGCTGCTCAGCCGCTCGCTGACCGAGGGCGCGTTGGCGCGGGCCGTTGTCACCATGACCGAGGCCAAGAGCGCAGCCTTGCAGCGGTTGGCGATTCGCAGCCGGTACTCACGGGACTTCGCAACCGGAACCAGCACCGATCAGTACTGCATCGCGGCTCCGTTGTCGGCAGGATGGGCATTCAAGTCAACCAGCACAGGCGTAAAGCTCGGCGAGCTGTTGGGGCTGGCGGTGCGTGACGCGACCCTCGAGGCGTTGCGCTGGCAGAATGGGCTCGAGCCAAGCTATACGCGCAGCATCTTCCACGCCCTGGACGGCTTCGGGCTTAAAGAGAGCAGTTTTTTCGAAGACATACGTCCCTATCTCAACGAGCGCGAATTGGAGTTGTTGAAAGGCAACTATAAGGCCGTCGTGTACGAGCCGCTGGTTTCGGCAGCGGCGTATGCCATCGCATCTGTTCTGGATCGCTTGCGGCACGGAACGCTTCCCGAGGGCGTCGCGCGAGAGGCACTGCGTCAGCAAACTGCAACGCTTGCCGCCAGCCTCGCCGCGCGCCCGGAGGCTTGGAGCGAGTTCTATCGCAGCTTAGACGTTGTCGACATGGAACGGCCCGAGCGAGCGGTGCTGGCCGCCCTCGCTCTTGGCTGGTCGGCAAAGTGGCGCTAGCGATGTTCCGTCCGGAAGATATCCTGCGACCGGACTTCCGATTACTTGCGGCTGCGGTTGCACTCGATCTGTTTTTCGGCGATCCGGTGTACCGATTCCATCCGGTGCGCCTGATCGGTCGTACACTCTCGGGTTTTGAGCGCGCGTTGCGAGAGCTTGGCTGGGACGGCTACGGCGGCGGAATCACGCTATTCTTGCTCCTCACCGGTCTGTGGTGCGGAGCTATCAGTGCGCTGGTTGTGGGACTTTCCAGGTACGCGGCGCTCGCCGGATACAGCAACATAGTCGCGCTAGTCGTTCACCTTTTCGTGCTTTATTCCTTTATCGCTCTGCGTGACCTTTTGCGTCACGGCCAGGCGGTGGAAAGCTCGGCCCATCGCGGCGACCTAGCAGGGGCAAGGCGGGCGGTCTCGCAATTGGTGGGCCGGGATACGGATCGGATGGATGTGGCTGCATGTCGTCGCGCTGCCATTGAAAGCCTGAGCGAAAACCTCACCGATGGATTCGTCAGCGCGCTGTTCTGGTATGTGCTTGGAGGCTTGCCTGGAATCGTGCTGTTCAAGGTGGTGAGCACCATGGATTCGATGGTGGGTTATAAAACGCCGCTCTACCTGCGTTTTGGCTGGTGTGGCGCGCGTCTGGACGACGCGATGAACTGGCTTCCCGCGCGCCTGACTTGGTTGCTGATTGCGTGTGTGGCCCTGCCGGTCTCGGGCTGTTCAGCGAAGAAGGCGTTGCAGGTGGGGTGGCGGCAGCACGCGCTGGTTCCGGGGCCGAATTCGGGCTGGAGCGAGGCTGCCATCGCGGGAGCGATTCAGCGCAGGCTCGCTGGTCCGATCTGGAAGAATCAGTTGCTGGTGAACGAAGTCTGGTTAGGCGAGAGGAGCGACCCTCCGGCGGCAACCAGTGCGGACATGCATCGCGCATCGGCTGTGGTAATCGCCGCCGCGCTGGCTGCGGTGGCAATTGCCATGGCGAGTTTAATCGCCTCGCGTTAATTGCATTGCGTTGACGCGCTTCGGGCAGGTGTTTAAGCTGGTAACACCTCAGGTGCCCGCTAGGGCGTAAAAGGGAAGTCCGGTGAGATACCGGCGCGGTCCCGCCACTGTAAGTGAAGGACAACAGCTGCTTCTAGAAGCCACTCTGCGGTTGCAGGGGAAGGTGAAGCGGCTGGCAGAAGAATCTGCCGCCTTCTGAGCCAGGAGACCTACCCGGGGATTCACGACTGACTTTCTGCGGAGATCAGGAAGGATGCGCCTCATCGCACGTCTTATCCGTTCGGGAAGATTCCGAAGCTAATCCGCGGCAAGTCCGTTTGCACAAGGACGGACACTATGAGCAGCATTGCCACAAAGAAGGGTGACGGCGGGGAAACCAGCCTTGCCGGAGGCGTCCGTGTTTCCAAATCATCGCTTCGGGTCGAGGCTTACGGGACCATCGATGAGCTGAACTCCGCGATGGGTTTTGCCCGCTCCATCTGCGAAGACAAAGACCTCTGCGAGCGCACGAAACTCATCCAGCGGGAGCTTTTTCAGATTGGTGCAGCGCTGGCGACTCCAGCGGAGAGCAGCAAAGGTCCCGCGCCGGTCACGGCTGAGATGGTGGAGGGGTTGACCGCACAGGTCCATGAATTCGAGGCGCTGGAAGGAATGCTCTCCGACTGGTCACTTCCGGGCGAACACACGGCTGGAGCTTCTTTTGATGTGGCCAGGACGGTATGCCGCCGCGCGGAACGCTGCACCGTGAGGTTGATTGAAGCCGGTGAAGCCGTCGCCCCGAATGTAGTCGCCTATATCAATCGGCTCTCGGATCTGCTCTGGCTCTTTGGACGGAAGTTGGAGCGCGATGCCGGCGTCGATGGTTCGCTGCGCAAGGTTAACGAGAAGAGCGGTCCGCGATGGTCAAAAGCATGGTGAGCTGCCGCATGCCGCGATTCGAACTAGAGAGCAGGTAGCATGGTAGTGCACCTACGCCTGTGGAGTTTCCTTCCGCCGATTCTGCTGGCGACCTTGGTCGGCACCATCGCGACCGCAGTGGATCGTCTGGCCTCTCCGCCAGGGGGATTGCAACTCGCTCGTCCCGCGAGCAATTATGGTTCTTCGTCGATTCGCATCGAATCGCCAAGCTATCCACGCGAGGCTGTGGATAGCGACGACCTTCGCGTACGGATTCCCAGGCCAGCCCGCCGCATCGTCTCGCAGTCTCGCACCACGGATGAGTATCTGTATTCGATTGTTCCGCCGCAGACCATCCTGGCCGTCAGCGCCGGTGCCTACCAGCAGAGCTCCAGTAATGTTTACTCGTACGTTGGCAAGTTTCATCCGGCGATTGCAAGCGATCCTGAGCGTGTCTTGCGCCTCGATCCTGATCTGATCTTCGTTTCCAGCACGGCGCGCGCCGATTTCATAAGCCTGGTGAGGAACACCGGCGTGCCGACCTATCGGATGTTTACGATGTTCACCAACCTGGACCAAGTGGCGGACGGTATTCGAGCTGTCGGCTACCTTACCGGTGCGGACGAAGCCGCCCGGAACGAGGAGGCTCGCTTTCGTTCCGGGCTTGCCACAGCGCTGGCAATGCGCACGCCTGGAGCGGCGAGGCCGCGAATTCTCGGCTTGGGCGGGAGCGCCTGCTACGGACGTGACACGCTGTTCAATGACATTGTTGAAAAGCTGGGCGGTATCAATGTGGGCGCCGAGGGCGGCGTCAAGGGCTACGAAAACGTGGGCAGTGAGATCATCCTGCGCTGGGATCCGGAGTGGATTGTCACCGCCGCTGATCCGGGCAAGAGCGAACAGGCACGGGCAAAGCTGCTGGCAGATCCGGCGATTGCGCTTACCCAGGCGGCCAGGCAGGGACACATTCTAGTCTTCGACAACCGCATTCTTTTTCCCATGTCCCCGTTCACCCTGGCGCTGGTGAATGCCATGGCGGACAAACTATACGGCAAGCCGCATGGAACTGCAGGAGGCGTATGAGCACTCAGGTCGAGGTTGGTTCGATGTCAGCGGGATCACTTCCCAGACCGCGGCTGCGGATCGGGGTTTTTTATGGGACAGTGCTGCCACTGCTCGCACTCAGTGTGCTTGCGGGAATAGCGATTGGCAGCACGCCGATTGGCTGGAGAACCATACTGCGCGTGCTTGAGTTGAAAATGCTTCCAGCAGGTTGGACCGACGCTTCAGGTTTGAATCAAGCCGACATTGTCATTGTCTGGCTGATTCGTGTTCCACGCGTGGTGGTTGCAGCTTGCGTGGGAGCCGCGCTCTCCGCTGCCGGCGTCATCATGCAGGCGCTGCTGCGCAATCCTCTCGCCGAGCCGGGGCTGGTCGGGGCTGGTTCAGGTGCAGTGCTGGGCGCGGTGATTGCCTTCGTAGCCGGATGGAGTGGGCATTCCGTCGTACTGCTGCCCATCGCCGCCATCGTGGGCGCATTGCTGGCTCTCATCCTGGTCTACGGAGTGGCCACCCGTGGGGGAATCACTCCGGTTGCAACTCTCCTGCTGGCCGGTATCGCCGTGGGCTCCTTGCTGACTGCGGTCTCCAGTCTGTTGCTCTCGCTCAATATCGTCGATTGGCAGATCGGTCAGGAAATTGTGTTCTGGATGATGGGAGGACTCGATGCACGAACCTGGACTCACGTCTGGCTCTGTGCTCCCTTCGTTTTGCTCGGGCTGGTGGCCGCGATGAGCCAGTCGAGGGACTTGGATCTGCTGCAGCAGGGTGAGGAAACGGCAGCCTCGCTCGGGGTTGAGATTGAAGCCTCCAAGCGCATGTTGACGTTCATCGCTGCGTTGCTGACTGGCGCCGCAGTCGCGGTGGCTGGCATGATCGGCTTTGTCGGCTTGGTTGTACCCCATGCAGTACGGATGATGGTTGGACCCTCTAATCGCACGTTGCTTCCAGCCAGCGCCACGGCGGGTGCAGCGTTTCTGATTCTGTGCGATCTTGCGGCGCGGACGGTTCATCCTCCTGTCGAAATTCGCCTGGGAGTGGTGACGGCGATGTTCGGGGGACCGTTTTTCATCGCTCTCTTACTGCGGCGGCCGTGGGAGGTGAGTGCGCGATGAATACGTTGAAGGCGGGCAGTGATGGGTACGGGCCAATGGACGGCGCTCCGTGGGGGGTGAGCGCTCGATGAGCATCCTGGAGGCGCGAGAGATTTCCGTGCAACGCGGCGGACGCAACATCCTGCACCAGGCCAGCGTTTCACTGGCTCCAGGCGAACTGCGGGCTGTGGTGGGGCCGAATGGCGGAGGCAAGAGTACGCTCCTGCGCGCTCTGGCTGGCATCTGGCCGGTCGTCGGCGGAGCCGTGTGGCTGGATGGCAAGCCGATCACAAAATTTCCGCGCAAGGAACTCGCATGCCGGATCGCTTACGTTCCGCAGGAACAGCGCCTGGATTTCGCTTTCACCGTCGAACAAATTGTCGCCATGGGACGCTACCCTCACAGGGGAAGGTTCTCGCGTGAAACCGAGCAGGACCGTCGCGCCATTGAACTCTCCTTGGAACGCTGTGACATCGTCGACCTGCGCCGCAGGCCCGTCAACACTCTCTCCGGCGGCGAGCATCAGCGCGTGCTCATTGCGCGCAGCCTCGCCGTCGAACCGCAATTCATCCTGCTCGACGAGCCAACCGCCAATCTAGATGTCGAACATTCGCTTGAGATCCTGGAGTTGTGCCGGGTGCTTGCGCGCAGCGGGCAGTCGGTCGTGCTGGCGACGCACGATCTGAACGCGGTCGCGCGCTATGCGACCAGCGTGGTGTTGATGCAGGCGGGCCAACTCACCGATTGCGGCAGCGACCAGCAGATACTCGATCCTCGAAGTCTGGAAAAGGTATTCGGCATTCGCGCCGAATTGCTTTCCACCAATGACGGAGAGCCGGTGTACGTCTTCCATCGCCGCAACCGGGCGGACCCGGAAGCAGAGTTCAATTAACCACGCGTGCCACAGAGAATGCAGCAGAAAATGCAACACAGATCACTGATGATCGGCGGCACTGCCTCGCACGTGGGCAAGAGCTGGCTGGCGACGGCAATCTGCCGCTGGCTGCACCGGAGAGGGATTCGTGTCGCGCCCTTCAAAGCTCAGAACATGTCGAATAACTCATATCCGTGCCCCGGCGGTGGTGAGATAGGGCGGGCGCAGGTGGCGCAAGCAGAAGCCTGCGGGCTGGAGCCTTCGACGGATATGAACCCGATTTTACTGAAGCCCACTTCTGAGATGGGCAGTCAGGTCGTGCTTCAGGGCAAGGTGTGGCGGAATCTTTCCGCGCGCCAGTACTACGAACACTATGAGTATCTACTCCAGAGGGTCGAAGAGTCGTATTCCCGTCTGTCGGCGGAATTCGATTTCATCGTCATCGAAGGTGCGGGCAGCATCGCTGAATTGAATCTGCGCAAAACCGACCTTGCAAATCTTGGCCTCGCTCGCAGATTGCAAGCACCGGTTCTGCTAGTGGCCGACGTGGACCGGGGTGGTGTCTTCGCATCGATCTATGGAACCCTGGCCTTGCTTGATTCGGATGACGCCAGCCTGGTCCGGGGCTTTGCCATCAACCGTTTTCGTGGCGACCCGTCGCTGTTTGAGGGTGCGGCGCGAATGCTGGAAGATCGAACGGCAAAACCATGCCTCGGCGTTTTTCCATTTCTCGACAACGTTCATCTCGATGAAGAGGACAGCGTTAGTCTGGATAATCGGGGTCCCACTCCCGGCAACGGCCCCTCGATCGCGATTATTCGTTTTCCCAGGGTCTCGAATTTCACCGATTTCCGCCTTCTTCGCGGGGCTTGCTGGCTGCAGCGGCCAGTTGATCGGCAATTTGACATGGTAATGTTGCCCGGCAGCAAGAACTCCATTTCGGATTTGCAGTGGATGCGGTCGCAGGGACTCGACACCTGGCTTCAGCGGCAACACGCTGGTGGCGCCGAGGTTGTCGGTATATGCGGCGGCTACCAGATGCTGGGCCAGCGCATTGACGACCCCGATCACGTCGAGTCAGCCGAAACATCCGTGAACGGACTCGGTCTGCTTCCAGTTACCACAACCTTGCGGAAGAACAAGATCACCAATGTGGTTACGGCGCGGACTCCGGGCGGAAGGTGTTTTTCGGCCTACGAAATCCACCTCGGCGAAACCACATGCGCGGGCGCGGCCGAGCCGTTCGCATTCGTCGCTGGCCACCCCGAAGGCATTCGATACCACCGTTGTACTGGGACGTACTTGCACGGCGCTTTGGAAGATGCGGGGGTGCTCGAGGAGTGCTTCGGCGTTCAGCTTCCTGAACCTGAATGCAAACAGAACTGCTACGAACAACTTGCGGATTGGTTTGAGCAAGCTGTAAACGTACCGCTCTTCGAAGAGCTTTTTCTCTAGCCGTGTCGCCTAAGCTGTTTCTACCGCAAGACTCGGCCGTGAGTTGTGAAGATGCCAGCGCAGACATGACGGGTGCGCCCAGCGGAACGCCGGACGCACCCGGTTGCGATTGTTCTACTTAATCTTCCAGGACTCACCGCCCAACTCAAACTTGATTCCAGAGCGGAAGGTTAGCGGAAGAGCAGGGAATCCAAAAGCTTCGTCATAATGCTGCGAAAGAAGGTTCTGAATCGCGGTGTAAATCTGCACCGAACGATGCAGTTGATAGCTTCCTGTCGCATCGATGCGCTGATACGCCGAATCGAGATTGCGATTCGGCAGCAGCAGGGTGTTTCCTCCGTACTGGTCATAGAGGAAGTCGCTGTCATCGCGACGGCTGACAAGGGTTCCGCTCACCGAGACGAACCAGCGCGGATGTTTGTAGCTGATCGCGAAGTATCCCGAATGAGGAGCTTGCCGGAACGGCCTTGCACCGACCAACGGCGAGAATACGCCGATTGGAATGCCCGGAAATAACGGATTGGTAGTCGGGGAGCCCAGGTTGTCGCTGGAGAACGAGCGTTGCACGACCGCGTCGAGATAGGTGTATCCGCCGCGCAGGAAAAGATTGTTGCCCAGCCTGTATTCGGTCTCGATCTCCGCCCCCTGTGCTCGATAGGCGAGGGAATTTACATAGGCGCCATACTCGGTTGCCTGGGCCACGGCAGTCGGAACCCCGAGTGCGACTAAGCCTTGTGCGGGAACATACTCTACGCCATTACCAAATTCGTTATGAAAGTAAGTGATACTGATCTTGCCGCGCCCGTCGAAGAGTTGTTGGTCGATGCCGCCATCGTAAGATCTTGATGTCTGAGCGCCGACCGGTGCAATATCATACTTCGCGATGAGCTGATTTCCGTCGGACAGAGTCGATAACAAGCCTACAAGCGAGTTTGCTTGCTGGTTGATGCTAGGCTCTTTGATGCCTTTACCGAAACTGGCGCGGAGTTTGGTGCCATTCAGCAGGCGCGACTCTCTGGGACGCAGCAAATAATAAGCGAGTGAGGCGCGAGGCGTAGCAGCAACTCCAAACAGGGCGTTGTTCTCGATGCCACTGCCGAGGGTGTAATACAGTCGGCTCGCGACGTCTCCCGCCAACTGCATGGTGTAACTGTAATTGCCGCGCTGCGCCAGTTCTACGGGATAGCCGGTGTTATCAACCACACCGCGCTCGTCTTCGTAGTTGAATCCAACCAATCCGGTCAGATGCCGAGTGAAACGATAGTCCGACTGCGCGTATACGAAATCGCGGTTGGCGGTCTGCACAGACTGGGCGGGATAGGTTCCGGGGTATTGAAAAATGGCCTGTCCACTCACCGAATAACCATTCGCCCCATGGATCGTTACAGGAGCACCGATGTAGCACGAGGTGTAACCGAGGCCAAAACAATCGGAGGGAATGCCAGTCGGTGCGTAATCGGTGAAGGGCTCATTCAGGCGCACCGCCCCGTAGCGCATTAGGTTGTGCCAGCGGGATGTGGTTTGGTTTTGGAATGTAACGCCAATATAGGAGTCAGTATCTTTTCGTCCTTCATCGTCGGGAATTCCGTACAGTTGAAGGGCATTGGATACTTCGGCGCTGGTTTCAACCCGTCGAAAGGTTAACCGAAGGTCGGTGCCGGGCTGTGGCGTCCAGCCGAAGTTGCCGGCGTAGGTCGTGCTGTGAAAGCCACTATCGGGTAGGCTATTGCGCGTATTAAGAGTCGAGAAAGCGGAAAAGTAATCTAACCGGCGGAACGCCCCGCCGACGGTTGCCTGTTGGTGATAAGTTCCGAAGTTTCCACCATCGGCCGAATAGGTCAACAGCGGCAGTGGTGTTATGCCGCGGGTCGTCGTCATGCTGACCACACCCGCCAGTGCGTCCGAGCCGTAAAGCGCGCTATTCGGTCCGCGAAGAACTTCCATCTGTTCAATTCCGGCTGCGGGCAGGGTAGCGAACTCGGTAAAGCCTCCCATGTAACCAGCAGGCAATCCGTCGATCAGAACCTTACTCGCATCGCTACTTCCGCCACGAATGAAAAGTGAAGTGGTTGAGCCCTGCTGGCCAACCTGGGTGAACTGGACTCCCGGCACCAACCGCAATGGATCTTGAGCCTCAAGCACGTGCTGATAGGAGTCATCGGTAAGGACGGTCACGGAGTAACCAATTTGGGCTTCCGGCGTCGGGGTTCCGGTCGCGGTGACCGTAATCTGTTCGGTTAGCTTGCCGGGACTGAGGGTAACGTTGACGCGCGCCTCTGAGGCCCTGGAGAGATAGACGGCATCGCTCACTGTAGTTTGAAATGACAGCGCTCCGGTTCGGATCTGGTACCGGCCAGTCGCCGGTAAATCAAGGCTGTAGTTGCCTTGGCCGTCCGTCTTGGAAGAGGCGACCGCCTGTTGGTTGTGCAGCAATTCGACATTGGCTCCGGCAACCACCGCTCCCAGAGGGTCTGTCACCGTTCCCCGGATTACGCCATTTTCAGCAGCAAAAGTAGTTAATGACAACACTAATAACAGCCCAATGATCGAGCACACATTGTGTCCGCGATATTTCTTGTGCATATTCTTCCCCTCGGAAGTTTCAAGCGGGACCGGTCTCCTGACTTATGCTTCATCGAGTTTGGGCCGTCTTCCCAGAACCAGAGGTTCCAGTGGCGTCGAACTTCTGCCCAACTCTTCGCATTTACAGTTACGGGGTAGTGACGGATTTGCACCGCCTTCCCGAACATCCCGCTGGTTAGATGGTTATGGTTTCGGCGATGGAGTTGCTCCACCTCCAGGATGAAACTGTTGTGCGAGATTTTCCAATGCATCAATCGCGACCGGGCTTGGAGAATAGAGGCGGTCGTCGGCGTAGAAGACGCGGTGCTCGCGAATCGCAGCAATGCCGCTCCATTCCGGACGTTTGGCCAAGTCTTCGAATGACATTTTTGCGCCGCGCACCAGCAGAATCGATTCCGGAGCCTGCGCCACCAGTGATTCGAAGCTGAGGTGCGGCCACTCCTGCTCAAGATTGCTGGTAATCGATTTACCGCCTGCTGCGGCTATGATTTCGGTGATGTATGAGCGCCTGCCGATGGTCGTTATTGGCTCATGCCAGATCAGCATGAAGACCCGCACCCTCGGCTGGCCTTTTATTCGCGCCTGTACAGCCTCCACCCGGCGGCGGAGACGCGATACCTCTTGCTCCGCATCAGCCTTGCGGTTGAGCGCGTTTCCCAGGCTGAGGACCGAGTCGTAGATCCCCTCCAGACCGTGCGGATTTGTCAGGAAGACCGGAATTCCCGCCTGCTCCATCTGCCGGACGATCCCCAATCCGCCAAAGTCACTGCTCCCGATTACCAGGTCCGGGTGCAAGCTGACGATTGTCTCCCAGGAGGGACTCAGCGGCAAGCCGACGCTTTGCTTCCGGCGTGCTTCCGCCGGGTACTTCGTGAAATCACTGACCGCTATGACCTCGTCGCCTGCGCCGATTGCATATACTGTGTCGGCGACGCTTGGCGCCAAGCAGATCAGGCGGTGCGGATGATCCGGAACTATGATTTCGCGTCCGAGGTCATCGCGCACAAGTCGGTTGGCGGCGCCTGCCATGGCCGGTGCCCAGATCACGAATGTGCAGTGCGTGAGCAGCAGCACAACGGCACGCATCATCCTGCCAAATCCGCTCTGCTTAGCGCCGATCATGCAGCTTTTCACAATCGCGACTCCTGCTCCCTGGAAAATGTTTCCATATGCCGGCGCCGGTGCCAGCGGCGCCGTCGCTCAAGCAAAACACTTCTGCAAAGCGGGATGCTTCATCAGCCAGTAGTGCGGTTCTGTCGAACGCAAAAGAACGCATTCCAACTCTCCCATCGAAGTTGGAACAAGCCTGGGTTGGCGTCTGGCCGGTCTCCTGACTTACGCGTCAATGAAGCTGAGTGCCTTCCCAGGGGCGGTCCCCAGTGGCTGGAACGGATTCCAAAACTCAGTTCTCAACGTTTACAGTTACGGGGTAGTGGCGGATTCACACCGCGCTTCCCGAACACCAGACAATTCAATCTATCCCGCAAACAAAACCTGCGTCAATCTTTCCCCGCCGTCCGCAGTGGGCAAAACAAAAATCTCCGCTCTTCGCAAAAGCGAAAAGCGGAGATTTCCAACGTCGCCAAGCCAACCAACCCGGAGTGAGGTTCAGCTTGCCTCAACTCGCCGCGCGAAACTTAAGGCGCGTTCGTGCGAACGAACCCATTGCGACGGGCTAATTAGTTGAGATATTCAAATGCTTCCTTCGCATGGCCGCAGGCCGGACATTTATCGAAGTCAGACCTGGTAGCGATAAGGCCGCACTCTGGGCACACGAAATAGATCGCTTTCTTCGCCAGTTTCTGGCACCACTCTTCCTTGCAATACTCGATATGCTCCAGCACCGCGGTAAAGAGCCATGCGTGCTCTTTTTCGGCTTCGATGGCGGAGCTGAAGATGCGGTGTGCGGGGCCCATCTGCTCCTCGGATTCGTTGATGAACTCAGGGTACATGACGTCGGATTCATAGAACTCGTGTGCAAGGGCCGTTTTCAGGTTTTCCACGGTGGTCTTTACCTCGGGTTCTTCCACTGTTGCCACCGGCGTGCCACCAAGGTTCTGGAGGATCTCAGCGTTGTGTGCCGCATGGATCTGCTCGGCGCGCGAGGCTGCACGAAAGAGACTTGCAATCTTGAGGAAGCCTTCCTCGTCGGCTTTGATTGCAAAGGCGGCGTAGCGGGCCGATGCATTCGATTCGTTGTTGAAAGCTGCCAAGAGGCTTTTCAGTGTCCGTTCATGAATGGAAACCGCGAATGTTTGCATGGTGACATCTCCGGTATGAATTATTTATTTATTTACATTTATTTCCGATAAAACCATATGGATGCCTGACAAACGCAGTAGCATATCCATTCTGTTTGTGCCAGTCAATCGCGAACTTGTGGCATTCGCCAAGAATTCCGATGGCGCCAGGCGATTGAGCCGCAGTTAAGTCAGACGGCGAGACTGTTATTCAAAGGGAAGGAGTTACTGGAAGAGTGTGAGGGTTTGTCGGGCAGATGGAACGGTAACGAATAAGACGATCCACCCTCTGGATATGAGTATATCCAGCTACGGCAAGGAAGATGATGCCATCGAAAGAACAGCGTAGCTTACCCCTTGTGCTCGCCCTCGTCAAGTGCGAAGTTATCACACCTATCTTCACTCCTGCCCAATACGCGGCGGCGATTGACGGCGAGGAATAACCGATGAGGAGCCGGAACAGCGCGCGTCAATCCATCCGCCAAAGCCACTACGACGTGTGCGTCATTGGCGCGGGAGCCACCGGCGCGGGTTGCGCGCTGGATGCGCAACTCCGTGGATTGTCCACCGTTCTGCTCGATGCGGGAGACTTTGTCTCGCGCACCTCGTCGGCCTCCACCAAATTGGCGCACGGCGGAGTCCGGTACCTGCAGCCAGGCGGTTGCGGATTTCGACTGGGGCCAATACGCTCTGGTGAGAAAAGCTTTGCACGAGCGCATGCATATCCTGCGGTGCGCGCCATACCTTGCCCATCCGTTGGAACTGCTGGTTCCTTGTTTCAGTCTGTGGGAGCTTGTGTACTTCGCCGCCGGAATGAAGGCCTACGACTGGCTCGCCGGCGACGCCAGTCTGTTTCCCAGCCGGATGCTAGGCAAGGCCGCGGCTCTGCGGCGGATGCCAGCCTTGCGCAGCGAGAAATTGATGGGAGCCGTCTCCTACGCCGATGGGCAGTTCGACGATGCGCGCTTCGGCCTTGCCCTGACGCAAACCTTCGCGCAGCAGGGTGGGGAAGCCATCAATTACGCCGAGGCCGTCGCTTCGGCAAGAGACGCAAACGGCAAACTGTCCGTCCTGGAGGTGGAGGACCGAATGACCCACGAGCACTTCCAGATTCGCGCCAGAGTCTTTATAAACTGTACCGGCCCCTTCGCCGACCGTTTGCGACGCGTTGCCAATCCCGCATTGCCGGAGCGCTTGCGCGTAAGCAAAGGCGTCCACTTGCTGCTTCCGTTGGAGGCGATCCAGAGCCAATCTGCACTGTTGATCCCAAAGACCGAAGACGGGCGCGTGATCTTTGCCATTCCTTGGCTGGATCGCCTGCTGGTCGGAACCACCGACGAGGAAGCCAACCCCGGCGACGAAATGGTGGTGACACCGCAAGAAGTCAACTTCCTGCTCAAGCATGTCAACCGATACTTGAATGTGAATCTGACTCCGCCGCACGTGTGCTCGGCATTCGCCGGGATGCGTCCGCTGCTGAAGTCCAGGGAATATCAAGAAGTTAAGCCCAAAGACACGCGAAAACTCGTTCGCGATCACGAAGTCGAGGTCGATGAAGTTAGCGGGCTCATCAGTGTTCTCGGCGGCAAGTGGACCACCTATCGCGCCATGGCGGAAGACGGCATCAACCGAGCCCAGCGGGCCTTTGGCGGCAAGCAAACCGTGTGCAAGACGCTGAATTACCCTCTCACCGGCGCACTGGGCTGGGCGCCGGATTACTGGAAGCAGTTGGCGGCTGACTACGCTTTGTCACCGGAAACCGCCCGTCACCTCGCACAGAAGTTCGGCACCGATTCGCCCAAAGTGCTGGAAGTGGCAAAGCACGAAGCGCAACTGTTGGAGCCGATATTCGAGGGCGGTGCGCCGATCCTTGCGGAGGTGGTCTATGCTATCCGGGAAGAGATGGCGCAGACCATCGAGGACATTCTTTTACGCAGAATTGGCGTGCAATTCCATGGTTGGAAGGAGGCTGCAAAAGCCGCACCCGTCGTGGCCCAGTTGATGGCCCGTGAGTTCGGCTGGAGCCAAGCGCAGAGCAACGAGGCGCTCTCCGCTTACCTGGCTTCGATCCAGCACCTGCTCCACAGCGCCGGGCTTGCACTACCCGCAGACAAAGGACAGTGAAAATTACATGGGTGACTACATCGCGGCCATCGACCAGGGAACCACCAGCTCACGCTTTATGGTTTTTGACCGTCGCGGAAAAATCATCAGCATCGCACAGAAGGAACATGGGCAGATCTATCCCAAGCCCGGCTGGGTGGAGCACGATCCCGCCGAGATCTGGCGTCGGGTCGTCGAAGTCATCCAGGAGGCGATGGATGCCAAGGGCCTCAAGCCGGCCGATCTGTCGGGCATTGGCATCACTAACCAGCGCGAAACCACCGTGCTGTGGAACCGGAAGACGGGCAAAGCCGTTTACAATGCCATCGTCTGGCAAGACACGCGGGTTGCCGATACGGTTGCCGAGTTTACCGCCAACGGCGGCCAGGATCGTTACCGGGCCAAAACCGGTTTACCTCTGGCTACCTACTTCAGCGGTCTGAAGATCCGCTGGATACTGAACAACGTCCCCGGTGCACGCGCTGCGGCCGAAGCCGGCGATCTGCTGTTTGGAAACATCGACACCTGGGTGATCTGGAATCTAACTGGCGGAGTCAACGGTGGTGTACATGTCACCGACGTAACCAACGCCAGCCGTACCCAGTTGATGGATCTGAAAACTCTCAACTGGGCGAGCGAGATCCTGCAAGAGTTCGACATTCCGCCTTTACTGCTGCCGAAGATTACATCGAGTGCGGAAGTTTACGGTAAGGCTGTTCTTGGCCCGGTCAAAGACGTTGCTATTGCCGCCGACCTTGGCGATCAACAGGCGGCCCTGTTCGGGCAGGCATGTTTTAAGCCGGGCGAGGCCAAGAACACCTATGGCACTGGATGCTTCATGCTGCTGAACACCGGCACCAAGATTGTTCCTTCCAAGAGCGGGTTGTTGACCACGCTCGGCTACAAGATCGGCGCCCAGCCGGCCGTGTACGCATTGGAGGGCAGCATCGCGATTACCGGTGCGCTAGTGCAGTGGCTCCGCGATAACCTGGGAATGATCGCGAAGAGCTCGGATATCGAGAGCCTCGCCCGCACCGTGGACGACAACGGCGGCGTTTATTTCGTTCCGGCGTTCTCCGGACTCTATGCGCCGTACTGGAAAGACAGTGCCCGCGGCGTTATCGCCGGCTTGACCCGTTACGTTAACAAGGGCCACATCGCCCGTGCCGCTCTGGAAGCCACTGCATTCCAAGTTCGCGAGGTGCTGGATGCTATGGAAAAGGATTCCGGCATCGAGTTGGCCAACCTGCGCAGCGATGGCGGCATGGTTCAAAACCATCTTACTGATGCAGTTCCAATCCGACATCCTGAACAAACCGGTGTTATGTCCGGTGATCCAGGAAACCACTGCTCTGGGTGCCGCCTATGCTGCCGGTCTGGCCACTGGCTTGCTTCACGACACCCATGAACTGGCCGCCAACTGGGCGGAAGATCATCGCTGGAACCCGTCGATGGAAGAAGAGAAGAGAGCGTGCCTGTACCACTTCTGGAAGAAGGCTGTTGCGCGCTCCTTCGACTGGGTCGAGTAGCTAAGCAGAGCGATCGAAAGTCTGGAGATGCTGGAAGGGAGCGACGCGCCGCTAGGCGATAGGGTTGGTACGTGCGGCTCCGGGTTTGCCCGGAATGCCGGGGGTGGGTTGGCGGCGCGTCGAGTGATCCACGCGAGACCAGAAGGCGATAAAGTAATCTACCGCCGAGATCAGCGACACGAAGAGCATGAACCAGATCGAGATGCGAGCGACGAGCTGGACTCCGACGATGAAGCCCCAGAAGTTCCACTCATACCAGCCGTGAGCCAGAATCGTCGCTACGACGGTGACTATCTGCACCACCATCTTCAACTTACCCACGTCGCGGGCCTGGATCGCAAAACCTTCGGTCGCGGCCACACTGCGCAAGCCGGTAATGAGAAACTCGCGTCCCAGCACCAGAATGACGATCCAGGGAGGCATGAGATTGGGCGTGTAACGGACAAGAAGGATGAGGCCGGCGGCGACCAGGAGTTTGTCCGCCATGGGGTCTAGCAACATGCCCATGCTGCTGATCTGGCCGTGCTTACGCGCAAGATAGCCGTCAAGCCCGTCGGTGATGGAAGCAAGGATGAAGATTCCGGCGGCCAGCAACTCCTGTTTACCCGGCGGAAAGATGCGGCTGGACAGCACCCAGATGAAAAATGGGATGCAGCAAATTCTGCTCAAAGTAATCGAATTTGGCAGGTTCAACAAATCAAACCATCCGGAGGGAGCGCGAGTTTCCCGTCAAATTATGCGGGATGAATCGTCGAAAAGCAACGCATCGAACCACTCGCACTCCAGGTCAAAGCGGAGCGCGAGGCGCACAAACATCCACGGCCGCTGGCCGCGGGGTATTCCATTTTCAATTATTGCGCCGATCCGCTTTGTTGCCGTGCGGTCTGCTGGTTATACTTCCAGCCAGCGATGGCCAACATCTTATACGGAGTCAACGGTGAGGGTGCAGGGCACTCCACCCGCTCGCGAGAGGTTATTCTCCACCTGCAACGCCAGGGACACAGCGTCGTCGCCGCCTCGTTTGACCGGGGCCTGCGCAACCTCGGCGACATTTGCGAGGTGGTGGAGATTCATGGCTTCCGCTTCACCTACATCAATAATCAGGTGCGCTACAACCGCACCCTGGCGCGCAACCTCTTCCAGGCCCGCAAAGCCACGCGCGTGCATTAAAGAGCTCGCCTGCCTCATCGCCGAGCGCGGCATCGATCTGGTCATCACCGACTTCGAGCCGCTCACCTGCCGCGCCGGGCGGCGGCAGCAAGCTTCCGGTCATCTCCATCGATAATCAGCACATCATGTCCCACTTCAAAGTGGCCATGCCGCCCAGGTACCGCACCGACGCCACCGCCTGCCAAGATGCTGGTCCGCATGATGACGCCCTACGCCGACCACTATCTGGTGACGTCATTCTTCGATGCGCCGGGCCGCCGCCGCAACTCCGAGCTGGTGCCGCCGATCCTGCGCCAGCAGATTCGGGACGCGGTGCCCAACGCCGAAGGCTCCATTCTCGTCTATGTCACCTCGCCCGCGCCCCAGCTCATCAAGGTGCTGGCGTCTGTGCGCGCGGAGTTCATCGCCTACGGCTTTAGCCGCGAAGGACGCGAGGGAAACATTCTCTACAAAAAGCCCGGCTTCGAAACTTTCTTCGACGACCTAGTCGGCGCCCAGGCGATCATCGCCAACGCCGGATTTTCTCTGGTCACCGAGGCGCTGCACCTCGGCAAGCCCTACCTGGCCGTGCCGGTCCGCAACCAGTTCGAGCAGATATTTAACGCCTTCTGGCTCGGTCGCACCGGCTACGGCGCGTTCTGGGAGGAGTTGACTAAAGAGCGCGTCGAATCGTTCCTCTTCAACCTGCCGCACTTCCGCGAGAAGCTCGCCGAGTATCCCCGAACCTCGAACCGCGAGCTGTTCACAAAGCTGGACGCGCTGATCGCGGCAAGGCTGAAGTAAATAAGGGGAGTCTCCTGGGTGCCGTATTTTAAAGAAGAACAACAGCCTAGCGCCTAGCCTCTGCGCTCCCGAAAAAACGCCTGCAGGATTTCCATGCAGCGGCCAGCCAGCACGCCTTCGGTGATTTCCACGCGGTGGTTCAGTCGGGGATGGTTGATGACCTGCATGATGCCGCCCGCGGCTCCGGCCTTGGGATCGCGCGCGCCGAAGGCAAGCCGCGAGATGCGCGCATGCATGATCGCTCCGGCGCACATCGCGCAGGGTTCCAAAGTAACGTAAAGCTGGCATTCGCTGAGGCGGTAGTTACCCAGCGCCTGAGCGGCGTCGCGCAGCGCTTGAATCTCGGCGTGCGCGCACGGGTCGCTCGTGGAGATCACCTGATTCCAGCCGCGCCCCACGATTCTTTGTCCGCCAAAGCCTTCGTCACGAACAACGACCGCGCCGACCGGAACCTCGCCCGCGACTTCGGCCATCCGCGCGAGGCGCAAAGCCTCTTCCATCCAGCGTTCGTCGAACTCAGCCGGGGACGCCGCGAATTTCGTCGTCACTCTGCATGGCCAGTCGCTTACTCACCCGCCGGTTCCTGCTGCGTCATGCAGTGGATCGTGCCCAGGCCCCAGATCAAATCGCCGCAGTAGATGGGCACGATGCTGTGCTTTGGCATCGCGTGCTGAATGATGTTCAGCGCTTTTAGATCGTTGGGATCGTCAAAGGTTGGCACCAGGACCGTCTGGTTGGAGATGTAGAAATTCGCATAGCTGGCGGGTACGCGCTGTCCCTTGAAAATGACCGGCGAAGGCATGGGCAAGGGAACTACCTCCAGCGGCTTGCCCGCCGTGTCCGTGATCTTCTTCAAGCGCTTCAAGTTCTCCTTGAGGATCGCGTGATTCTCATCTGCCGGATCGGCCTCGCTTGCGGCCAGCACCGTGCGCGGGCCCACGAAGCGGGCGATGTCATCGACGTGGCCGTGGGTGTCATCGCCAACGATGCCGCGCTCCAGCCATAAGACCTTATTCACTCCCAGCATTCGGCTCAGAGCGCCTTCAATCTGCTCGCGCGTCATCCCCGGATTGCGCTGCTGCACCGGACTGAGCAGGCACTCCTCGGTGGTCAGCAGGAGGCCGCGGCCATTCACGTCGATCGATCCGCCTTCCAGCACCATCGGCCGCACACGGCCGTCAATCTCCACAGCCACTTCGAAAACCCCGTAGCCGCGCGCCTCCGCGATCTTCTCCGGAAGCGTGTTATCCAGCTGACAGTTCCTGTACTTGGCCCAGGCGTTGAACTTCCAGTTGGTCACCGCAACGCTGCCCGCCTTGTCCTTCACAAAGATGGGACCGGAGTCGCGCAGCCATCCGCGATTGGTGGGCCACTGGTGAAAGCCGATGCGCGTTTCCAAGTCCGGCGACGCCATGCCCGGCAATACATTGGCATGTGTCAATATGGATCGTGCACGGTCCTCGGCCGCGCCGTCGTTCACTATCAATTCGACCCGCGCGGCGCGCGCCAGATGGCGCACGATCTCGGCATAGACATAGGGGATGGGCTCAAACTTTCCCGGCCAATCGCTGCGATTATGCGGCCAGGCCAGCCACGTCGCACGTTGCGGCTCCCACTCGGCGGGCATGCGATAGCCCATTGCAGCCGGCGAGCCGGCGGGTAATGCTGGCGCTGCCGGCTGCGAGCGTTTGGCAATCTTGGCTCTCATTTACTTTCCATACCTCTGCGTGATCGGCCCATAGGCGTCGATGCGGCGGTCGCGCAGAAAGGGCCAGTTGCGACGAATCTCTTCTTGCAACTTCACGTCCACGGTTCCCACCAGAATCTCTTCTTTATCGTGCGATGCCTGGGCGATGATGCGGCCAAAGGGATCGGCCAAAAACGAGCCGCCCCAGAAGTCCAACCCCGCACCTGTCACCTCGTTGCCGCCGACATTGCCCGTTTCATGGCCTACGCGATTGACCGCGCCCACAAATACTCCGTTGGCGATGGCGTGCGCCCGCTGCATGGTGAACCAGGCGTCGTACTGCGCCGCTCCCCACTCTGCCTTCTCTGACGGGTGCCAGCCGATAGCGGTTGGGTAGAAGATTACATTCGCTCCCTGCAGAGCCGTCAGCCGCGCCCCCTCCGGGTACCACTGATCCCAGCACACCAGCGTCCCAATCGAACCCTCGTCTAACTCGAAACTCTTGAAGCCAAGGTCGCCGGGCGTGAAGTAGTACTTCTCGTAGTAGAGCGGATCGTCGGGAATGTGCATCTTGCGATAGATGCCGCGGATTTCGCCATCACTGCCGATCACCGCCGCAGTGTTGTGGTAGAGGCCCGGCGCGCGCCGCTCGAAGAGCGAAACTTCGATGGCGACCTTCAACTCGTGGGCCAAGGCGCAGAAGCGCGCCGTGGTCGGCCCCGGAATCGGCTCGGCGAGGTCGAATAGGGAAGTGTCCTCGCGCTGGCAGAAGTACTGGGTCAAAAACAGCTCTGGCAGGCAGATCACCTGCGCCCCCCGCCGCGCCGCCTGGCGCACGTGTTCCACCGCGCGCTCCAGGTTGTCCTGCGGCTCCGGCGAACAGTACATCTGAATCAGGCCTACCTCGAATTTTCCGCTCGCCACTTGCTCCTCCCGCTCATTCAGAGTTAGTGCTTAGAATATCAAAGCGCAAAGCCGATCCAATGGTATGCTTTTCCGTAGGCTGGATGCCATTGGCTGGATACCTATGACCACCCTGACCAAACGCGTCGACGACCGGACCCAGCTCTCGGATGAATCCATCCGCGAGGCCGAAGAGAATTTCAATAGCCACCTGAAACGAGTCGGGCTGAAGCACACCGGACAGCGCGATGCCATTCTGCGCGCGTTTCTCGTGACTCAAGAGCATCTCTCCACCGAAGAGCTTCACCATCTGGTCCAGCGCAGCGATCCGCGGATCGGTTTCACAACCGTCTATCGCACGCTGAAACTGCTGGCCGATTGCGGCCTCGCCAGCGAGGTGGAGTTCCATGACGGCGTTACCCGTTACGAGCGCCAGTACAACCGGCGCAGCCATCACCACATGGTTTGCACCGAGTGCGGCAGTTCGGTCGAGTTTTTTTCGCCGGAGATCGAAAAAGTTGAAAAAGAGATCGGGCGCAAACACCGATACCTGACTACCCGCCACACCTTCCAGGTGTACGGCATGTGCAGCGATTGCCAGAAGAAAAAGCCCGCCCGGAGACGGTAGTCAGACCGGGCCGTTCGGCTACCTAATCTAAGTCAGTACTAACCACGGAGTTGAAATGGCTTATCCCATCAAAGTCTGCATCGTCTGCTCGGAAGAGTTCGAGTTGAAGCCGGATAAACCCGGTTTCGCCAACCGCTGCCCGGAGTGCAGCGTCCCCGAAGCAACTGACACCCCACCTGAGCGCTCGATGGACGCCGACGAACGCAAGTCTGTGATGGAGGCGAACGAGGCTAGGAGGCAAGCAATTCGCGAGCTCCTTTACAGCCGCAAGTAAAGAAGTTGGCGGCACGAAACAGCGCCTGCAAGTGGCTCGAACGGAGCTGGAGTGATCTTCGTCCGGCGTTCATCCCCGGGCGCGTACACGGCGCATCCGACGGGAGTGGAGTCAGCCGAGAGTCACTCGGTTTCGACCGGACGTTTTGCTTGCGTACATCAATTCGTCTGCTCTCCTGATTGCGGACTGCGCTGAGTCCCCGGCCTTGATGAGCGTGGCTCCCAACGAAGCAGAAAGATGCAGTCGCTCATTTCCCACAGGAATCGCCGACTCTGCAATCAGCATCCGGCACCTCTCGGCAAAATTACCCAGAGCGCTGAGCGTAAGATCCGTGTTTATGATGAGGAATTCTTCGCCGCCCCAGCGTCCAATGGTGTCACCCAAACGCAGATTGCTCGTGAGAGTCTTACACATTGCACGCAGTGCATCATCACCGATCTCGTGTCCGTACTTATCATTCACGTCTTTGAAGTGGTCGACGTCAATCATCAGCAGACCAATATTCCGGCCAAACTCCTCGACTTCTTGAATTGCCTGTCTGATCTTCAGTTCCATATAGCGACGATTCGGCACTCCGGTCATGGCATCGCGGAATGCAAGGTTTTCCAACTCCCCAATCCTTCGCTCTATATTCTTTTTCGCGGTCACGTCGCTGAACACCTCGACCGCCCCGACGATGTTTCCCGCACCGTCCGTGATCGGAGCTACACGGGCAACAACCGGTACGCGGTGTCCGAGTTTATGCCTGAGATAAATCTCGACCTCGCGGCGTTTGCCGTCGACCATGGTGATGGCGAGCGGGCATCCCATCAGGCAAAGGGCGCACCCCTTCTCATCCACGTGCATCAGGAAATTGTCGAAGCAATGTCTTCCAACAACTTCACTGGCGGCGTAACCTGTCAAGTGTTCCGCACCCTGGTTCCAGTACTGAATACCGCGCTCTTTATCGACGAAGTACACTCCATCGTGCAAGCTATCAAGAAGCCTTTCGTGAAAAGAGGGAACGGAGATCCCCGACGAAGTTGCTTGCAGGTGAAGCAGCTTTGAAATTGCAAAGTCGGACATATCAGATCTCCCGGCGAACGAAAACGATATCATTTTCCAAGTAGGTTATGCGATGAGAAACGCCTCTGCTCTGCTGTAAACTTTTGGAATCGGCTACGCGCGGTTAAGAGCTAAGTCGAACTAAGTCAATCTGTACTTCTGTCGCGTCGGGAATTCGAGAAGTTCCGCTCGAGTTAGTTATCCTTGACATCGGCCTCTCAAAGCGTTTATTTGTTAGGGCTTTCCTTCCGTGTGCGCGGCGCGGCCGGTCCTTTGAAAGGGAACCATTGATCATCAAGGTTTTTTATCACGACAAATGTTTTGATGGAGCCTGCTCGGCATCGCTGTTTACGCGCTTCTATCGCGAGCGCATCCGCCGCCAGGCCGAGTTTCAGTACCAGGGGTTGCTGCATCGCGCCGGGGCGCTGTTCAATCTCGACGAATTCAGCGGCGACGAGAACGCCATCGTCGATTTCAAGTATCTAGCCTCGGACAAATTGACCTGGTGGTTCGATCACCATCAGAGCGCGTTCCTCACCGAAGAGGACAAAGAACACTTCGAGCGCCAGCAGAGTAATACTAAGTTCTTCGATCCTGATTTTAAGTCATGCACAAAGTTCCTGGCAACGATTGCGCAGAGCCGCTTCGGCTTTGACACCGCGCCGGTGGCCGAGTTGGTGGAGTGGGCGGACATCGTCGACGGTGCATCGTATGAGAGCGCGGAAGCCGCGGTCGGGATGAAGGAGCCCGCGATGCGCATTACCATGGCCTTGGAATCGAATCAGGATCCGACGTTCATTCCGCGGTTGATCGAACTGCTCGCCTATCGTCCGCTGGAGGAGATTGTCGTTACGCCGTTTGTTGCCGAGCGGATTCCGCCGCTGCTGGAGCGGCACCAGCGCTCCGTCGAGATCGTCCGCCAACACAGCGCGTGCGTCGACCGGACAATCTTCTTCGACGTGACCGAATACGACCTGGAAGGTTACAACAAATTTATTCCCTACTATCTGTATCCGCAGAGCGTGTACAGCGTGGGGTTGAGCAAGAGCAGCTTCCGGGTGAAGATCTCGGTGGGTTCAAATCCGTGGACCAATGCGGCGAATATGACGAACCTGGCGAAAATCTGCGAGCGCTACGGCGGCGGTGGACACGCGCGAGTGGGCGCCATCAGCTTTCCTCCGGGCGAGTTCGAACGCGCCAACCATGCGGCCGAGGAGATTGTGCAGGAGTTGCGAGCTCACGCCCGCTAGCACCATGCGGGGTAGCGGGAGCGATTGCGCGTCAGGCTCGGGGAAGGGCAACCATTGCTTCAAAAGGTAATCGTTGGAAAGCGGAAGTATGGCTTTTGGTTAATCTTTGCGGAAAAGTGCCAAGATTGACGAAGTAGTACACATGCGTTTTTGTGTTGTTGGTATAAAAGTACTGGAGTGTCTCGCAATCGAATTCTCGCAATTAGGTGCTCGCGATTGGGTTCTTGCAACCCAAGGTTTAGACAGAGAGCGATTCGCCGGCACATCGGCGAGACGCGGACGGATTGCGAAAGGACGTCGCGGCAGAGGACGCGATTGAGAAAGACACTCAGAGGCGGCGATGCTGCTGGCGGTGGCCGACGCCAGCACCTACTCAGGCGATCTTATGAAAACCGGCAGCGGCGGCCTTAGCGAGCGGCTTGACTACGGTCGGTCCGGTTGGGGCAGATAGCACCTTCATCTGTTCCCAGTCATACGGGAACTCCTTCCCACAGTCGAGACAGACCACATAGGTTCCAGTGAGGTCGGCAGCGTGGGAGTGCTCGCTGTTTGCATCCTTTGCCGTGGTAATGGGGAAGCTATAGTTTTTGTGCCAACAGCCGAACAGCATGTCGAAGACATCCATCGATATACCTCCTGGTCGCGCGTTCGGTTCAGATGCAGAGTACTAAGGCCACTTGTGTTTAGATTCACGGCGGGACAGAAAGGTTCGACTGGCGGAGCAACTGGATTTGCCGTGTAATGATCAGGTTAGGTGTTTGGTCGGCAATTAGTTTGGGGAGGGATGCGGCAGAATGGGGGTTTGCCGTCTACCGTAACCCGGCTTTGGACAGCGGGGCTGGAGTTGGCTTGGTTTTCCTCGGCCACACCTTGGGCTGCGGGGTACAATCGGGCTTAGAGCAGTAGCTATATTTCCGTGAAAGCGTCCTAGCCATGTCTTCTGATTTTGTCCATCTGCATCTTCATACCGACTACTCCATGCTGGACGGCGCCTGCGATACCAAAGTGCTGTGCAAGCGCGCCAAGGAATTGAATATGCCGGCCGTTGCCATGACGGATCACGGCAACATCTTTGGCGCAGTGCATTTTTTCAATGACGCCAAGGCCGCCGGGATCAAGCCGATTCTGGGCTGCGAACTTTATGTGTGCAAGAAGGAAGACCATCGCGCGGAGCCGCAGGGCGACAGCTACAACCATCTGATCGTGCTGGCTGAGAACGAGGCGGGCTACAAGAACCTGACGAAGATCTGTTCAGAAGCTTCGCTGCACGGCTTTTATTACAAGCCGCGGGTGAGCAAGCGTTATCTGGCCGAACATTCCGAAGGATTGATTGGATTGTCGGCGTGCCTGAAGGGCGAGGTGGCCGAGCGGTTGACCGAAGGGAAGTACGAGGCCGCACGCTCGGCAGCAAAGACGCTGGAGGACATTTTCGGACGGGGCAATTTTTTTCTGGAGATACAGGATCAGGGTCTGGAAGAAGAGAAGCGGATTCAGCAGGACCTGCTCCGGCTGGAGAAGGATCTCGATATTCCGATGGTCGCGACCAACGATAGCCATTACATCTGCGAGGACGATGCGATGGCGCAGGATGCGATGATTTGCATTCAGACGGGCAAGTCGATTGCGGACCCGAATCGCATGAAATTCCAGACCAATCAGTTCTATGTGAAAAGCGCCGAGGAGATGGGCAAGGTCTTTCTGGGGTACGAGCAGCTTCTGACTCGTACGGTGGGAATTGCCGAGCGCTGCAACCTGAAACTGGCGAAGGTTGAAAATCCGTTTCCGAAGTTCGACGTGCCGGCGGGCGAGACCATCGACAGCTACTTTGAACGGATTGCGCGCGAGGGCATGGCGAAGCGGATGAACCTGCTGCGCGAGTTGCAGAACCGGGGCAAGCTGAAGCACGGCTTCGGCGATTATGAAGAGCGCTTAAGCCGCGAGATCAGCATCATCAAGCAGATGAAGTTTCCCGGCTATTTCTTGATTGTGTGGGACTTTATCCGCTATGCCAAGGACAATGGGATTCCCGTGGGGCCGGGGCGCGGATCGGCTGCGGGATCGCTGATTGCCTATGCGATGGGGATTACCGACATCGATCCGATTCAGAATGAGTTGCTGTTTGAGCGCTTCCTGAATCCTGAGCGCGTCTCGATGCCTGATATCGACGTGGACTTCTGCATGAACCGGCGCGGCGAGGTCATCCACTATGTAACCGAAAAGTACGGACGCGAGCAGGTGGCGCAGATCATCACCTTTGGAACGATGGCCGCCAAGGCCGCGATCAAGGACACCGGACGCGTGCTCGACATGCCGTACAACGAAGTGGACCGCATCGCCAAGATGATTCCGGGAACACCGGGGATGACCATCGACAAGGCGATGGCCGACGTTGCGGCGTTCAACGACGCGTACACCAACGATCCGGCGATCCGCAACCTGGTGGACACGGCAAAGAAGCTGGAAGGGATGGTGCGCAACTCAGGCGTACACGCCAGCGCGGTGGTGATTGCACCGGTGCCGCTGGATGAGTTGGTGCCACTCTACAAGACCAAGAACGACGAAATCGTGACCGCTTATGACATGACGGCGGTAGAGAAGATGGGCCTGCTGAAGATGGACTTTCTCGGGCTCACCACGCTGACGATTATCGACGACTGTTTGAAGCTGATCCAGAAGACACGCGGCGAAACGGTGGTGATGGAGACGATTCCGCTGGAGGATGCCGAGACCTATGAGAAGGTCTTCCACAAGGGGCAGACTTCAGGGGTCTTCCAGTTTGAATCCGACGGTATGCGCGACGTGCTGCGGCGCTACCAGCCGACGACGGTGGAGGACCTGACGGCGTTGAATGCGCTCTATCGGCCGGGGCCAATCCAGGGCGGGATGATCGACGACTTTATCGACCGCAAGTGGGAGCGCAAGAAGGTCGATTACATGCTGCCGGAGTTGGAGCGGCTGCTGAAGGAGACGCTCGGCGTCATCGTTTACCAGGAACAGGTGATGCAGATCGCCAACGTTATCGCCGGCTACTCGCTGGGCGAAGCCGACCTGCTGCGCCGCGCGATGGGTAAGAAAAACGAAGAAGAGATGGGCAAGCAGCGCGAGCGCTTTATGCAAGGGGCTGCGGAGCGGAAGTTCTCGGTGGACAAGGCCGGGCACATCTTTGACCTGATGGCTCAGTTTGCCGGGTACGGATTTAATAAATCGCACTCGGCGGCCTACGCGCTGGTGGCCTATCACACGGCGTATTTGAAGACCCACTATCCGGTGGAGTTCATGGCGGCGCTGCTGACTTCAGTGACGGGCAAGACCGAAGACGTGGTGAAGTACATCGCGGAGTCGCGCGAGATGGGGATCGAGGTGCTGGCGCCGGATGTTCACGAGTCGGCCGCGAACTTTACGCCGCTGATAACGCCGGAGGGATACAAGATTCGCTTTGGCCTCTCGGCGGTGAAGAACGTGGGCGGCAACGCGATCGGCTCGATTATCGAGGCGCGCAAGGATGGGCACTTTAAGGGTATCTTCGACTTCTGCGAAAAGGTGGATTTGCGACTGCTGAACAAGCGGGTGGTGGAGTCGCTGATCAAGAGCGGGGCGATGGACACGCTGGGACGGCGGGCGCAACTGATGGAGGTGCTGGACAAGGCGATGGAAGAGGCGCAGAAGACGGCGCGGGATCGCGACGCGGGACAGCACGGACTGTTCGGCATCTTTGAAGAAGCCAGCCCGGCGGCAGGTGTGGCCGACCGGCTGCCGAATGTTCCGGACTGGGAGGAGTCGGTGCGGCTGGCGAACGAGAAGGAAATTCTCGGCTTCTGGATCAGCGGACATCCGTTGGAAAAGTACCAGGAGAAGATCGAGGATCTGCACGCGATCAAGACCAGCGACGTGCTGGCGATGAAGAATTCGACGCCGAAGAATGAGGACATCCTGGTGGGCGGACTGATCACGGGAGTGCGTATCGCCAAGACTCGCAAGGGCGACCTGATGGCCGGACTGGTGATTGAAGACATGCACGGGCGGGTGGAAGCAGCCGTCTTTCCAGAGGCCTACAAGCGGTTGCAGGAGAAAGTGAAACTGGAGATTGCAGTGCTGGTGAGGGCCGCGGTGCGGGTAGAGGAAGACGCCGCGCCGAAACTGTTCATCAACGAGATCACTCCGCTGGACGAAGCGAAGGTGAAGCTGCCGCGGTCGCTGCGGATTGCGATTCAGTTGCCGGAGGCGATGCCGGAGACGGTGGATGCGCTGCACGGGATCTTCACGCGCTCGAAAGGTGATGCTAAAGTATTGTTCGACCTTGTGCGGCCGGGGGAATACGTCGTAGTGATGGAAGCCGAAGGTTATAATGTGTGTGCTGACCGGAGCTTCATTAAGAGCGTGGAGCAGTTGTGCGGCCCAGACTCAATCAAGATTATCGACTAAGACGAGAAGGCAAGCATGAAAGTTGGAAGCAAGGAAGACCAGGAACTGGAAAAAATTGAGCGCCAGATTGCACAACTGGAGATGGTCACAGGCCGCCAGCCGGAGGCGCAGAAGCAGCTACGGGCGCTGCAAGAGCGGGTGCTGGGACTACGTAAGCAGGTGAAGCCGGGAGTTGAGGCATGGCAGCGCACGCAATTGGCGCGTCATCCGCAGCGTCCGTACTTTCTGGATTACGTCGAGCATCTGTTTACGGACTTCTCCGAGATTCATGGCGACCGGGCGTTTTCCGACGATGCGGCCATGGTTTGTGGGATGGCGCGCTTCCATGGCGAAGAAGTGCTGGTGTTGGGTACGCAAAAAGGACGCGACACCAAGCAGAAGGTATACCGCAACTTCGGGATGCCGAACCCGGATGGCTACCGCAAGGCGATTCGCGCCATGCAACTGGCGGAAAAGTTTGGGCGGCCTATCTTTTCGTTTGTCGATACGCCGGGAGCTTATCCGGGACTGGGCGCCGAGGAGCGGGGACAGGGCGAGGCGATTGCATATAACCTGCGCGAGATGTCGCGGCTGAAGGTTCCCATCATTGTGACGGTGGGGGGCGAGGGCGGCTCGGGTGGAGCACTGGCGATCGCTGTGGGCGACCGGATTTTGATGCTGGAAAACAGCATCTATTCGGTGATTTCGCCCGAGGGCTGCGCCTCCATCATGTGGCGCGACGCCACGAAACGCGAACTGGCAGCCGAGGCCATGCACATCACTGCGCAGGACCTGATCGGCTTCGGCATCATCGACGAGATTGTTCCCGAACCCGGTGAAGGCGCGCACTCGGATTACGTGCAGATGGCAGAGAATCTGGATAAGGTGCTGGCGGAAAACCTGGCGGCGTTGAAGAAGCTCAGCACCCAAGAGTTGCTGGATGGACGCTACGAGAAATTCAGAAAGATGGCACAGTTCTTTAAGGAAGAGTAAGCGAGCAGGCTGTAGTTACGATTGCCCCGTCCGGGAAGGACGGGGCATTTTGTTTGGGCCAGACATTGTTTGGGCTAGGCGTGGATGAGTTCGGCGGGAACTTCCTCGACAGGCTGGGCGGGGTTGCTGAGGCGAGGCGATGCGTGGTTCTTCTTGGGGTCTTTTAGGAGGAAAACGAGCGGGACCATGAGTAGGAAGACCACGCCCATGATCTTGAAGGCCTCGACAAAAGAGAGCATGGCGGCCTGCTGCTGAACCTGCAAGAACAGGGCACCGTAGGCCTGGCGCGAGGCGGTGACCGGGTCGGAGCCTCGAAGGACAAAGTAGCGGGTGAACTGGTGCAGCAAGGCCCATGCGTGGGGCTGGCCGGGGCGAATGTGCTCGACCAGGCGGCTCTGGTGGAATTGCTGGCGGCGCGCCAAGACGGTGGTCATGACGGCGATGCCGACGCTGCCGCCAATGTTGCGCATGAGGTTGAAGATGCTGGTGGCGTTGCCCATCCTCTCGCGGGAGATGTGAGACATGGCGGCGGCCGAGAGCGGAACAAAGAGACAGGCCATGGCTCCGCCCTGGATCACCTGGGGCCAGAAGATGTCCCAGTAACCGGCGTTCAGGTTGAGGCCGGAGAGCATGAACATGGTTGCGGCAGCGACCAGAAATCCTATGACGAGCAGCTTACGCACATCGACGCGGGAGGCAATGGCACCCACGATGAAGGTGAGTGCAAAGGAGCCGAGACCGCGTGGGGAGAGCGCGAGTCCGGCCTGCATGGCGGGGTAGTTGAGCAGAGTCTCAAGGTATTGCGGCAGGAGAACGAGGCTGGCATAGAGGCAGAAGCCGACCGCCGACATCAGCAAGACTCCGACGGCAAAAGAACGGTCTTTGAGCGCGCGGAGATCGACTACGGGATGTTCGGAGGTGAGTTCGTGAATGACGAAGGCGACGAGGCCGACGACGCAACAGAATGCTTCGATGCGAATGTCACGCGAGCCCAGCCAATCTTTACGCTGGCCGGTGTCGAGAAGGATTTGCAGCGAGCCGAGGCCGAGGGCGAGCAGGCCAATACCCCAGAGGTCCACGCCGGCATCTCGCTTTCGCCGGATGTAGGAGGGATCGTGGATGAAGCGGGCCATCATCATGAGCGAGAAGAAGCCCACGGGAATGTTGAGGTAAAAGATCCAGCGCCAGGTGTAGTTGTCGGTGATCCAGCCACCGAGAGTCGGGCCGATAATGGGGGCGACGATGATTCCGAGGGCATAGGCCGCCATGGCCTGGCCGTGTTTCTCCTTGGGAAAAGTTTCGAAGAGGATTGCCTGGGCGAGAGGTTGCAGTCCGCCTCCGGCGAGGCCCTGGAGCACGCGAAAGAGGATCAACTGAGTAAGGCTGCTGGCCATTCCGCAGAGCAGGGAAGCAACGGTAAATCCGGCAACGCAGGCCAGCAACATGCGGCGCCGTCCGAAGTAGTTGGCCAGCCATCCGGACAAGGGCAGGATGATGGCGTTGGCAACCAGGTAAGAGGTGACTACCCAGGTTCCTTCCTCATAGGTGGCGCTGAGGTTGCCAGCAATGTGGGGGATGGAGACGTTGACCACCGTGGTGTCAAGAACTTCCATGAAGGTGGCAAGCATGACGGAGAGAGCCACGATCCACGGATTGACCAGCGAGCGGGAGTCGGCAGTATTCATGGGCGTAACCCAGAAACGTTTCCCTGAAGCGTCATTTCAGAAAAGCTGAGGGGAAACATGGCAGATTATGCCTGTTGCGCGCGCGGGTCTGTGATGCAGAACACCTCGGGTTATTTATTTTTTCGGGCGAGCTGACTTAATGGAGGTTGGAAGCCATAAGACATTATCGTGAAGGGATGGAGAAGACTTTCGGCGAATACTTCGAGGTGCGTCCCTTCACAATTTGCCGAATGCCAGGCCCAAACTCATGGAGAACGTTGACCCCCATGTAGCGGCCAATCGTCGAACCAAAATCATTGAATGTGGCAGTAGCGGATTGCGCCCAATATGGACGGTACGCTGCGTGGATCGCGACGGAAGTCAGCGCCCTGAGGAGATACGAAGGGTTCGGCTTCCTCTTTCCAGCGTCGTCACAGGTGATGAAAATGCGCGAAGCTGTGTAGGAGATCCGGCCCATAAAGCTGCCGCTGGCAGAAGGGTAATGACTTAGGTCCGGCTTGAGCCACAGGGGATAGAGGTATTTGCCAAAAAAAGCGCTGGCGCTAGATTCTCTTGGAACCGGCAGCGATTGATAAAGAGCGGCTAAGCTGGTCTGCGGCTCCGAGGTGACGTCGCGCTTGACGCTGGCGCTACCGGCAACCTCGCCCAATGTCAAAGGGGAGCTTGCTTCTTTGAAGAAGGCGGGAAATTCGTCTGGTTGAGGTTGCACTGGCGACGGAGCATCGGGAAGCGAATTCCACCTTCGCATCTCCTGACGTTGTTGTCCGGGTGAGTTGGGCCTGCCAAGCCTTGATAGCGGAGGCGGGTGAGCGGAAGGACGTTCTTGGCACAAGGCCCCGCAAACCGCCAACAGAAAGAAAGGGATGATCCGAATTATTGCAGTTCGCTTCATCAACATCGCAGCCAGTTAGCCTGCATAGCTGAAGGCAAGCCGAGGGCCACTCGGTGTCAAGGCGATTTTTCGAGCACAATTGCGAAAAAGCGGGGAAATCCCACACCTTAAGGGGAGAATCGCTCACTACGAACACCACTCACGGAGACGTCGGAAGTCGGCGAGCAACTGCTCCGGAAAACCGACTACCCATCCAAGCCTGAGTTGGAAGCGGAGTTGACGGCAGCCGTATAATATCGGATGGGTGGTAGGACGGAATTAAGCAAATTGCGCGCCTCTCGAAGGATGGCTTCTCAATGGTAAGTACGAGCGTTGCCGCGGGGCAGGGCGTTAACGGCAGCCACGATCGCAAGCCGGTTGTAAATAACTTCAGCATCCGGGTCGCCACGGTCAATGGTTCCGGCTCACAATCGGCAAATTCCGTTCTGATGCGCGCCATTTTTCGGATGGGCGTTCCGGTGAGCGGCAAGAACCTGTTTCCATCGAACATTGCGGGGCTTCCGACCTGGTTTACGATTCGTGTCAGCAAGGACGGGTACGTGGCTCGCAAGCGCGTTTCTGAATTGCTGATTGCGATGAATCCGGAGTCTGCCGCCGACGATATTCATGCGCTGTTGCCGGGCTCGGTGGTGGTGTTTGATGAGCCACTCAAGCTGGAGAGCGTGCGCGACGATCTGGCGTTCTATTCCGTTCCTTTCGACAAGCTGGTGGTGCCTCTGGCTCCGGAGCCGAAGCTGAAAAAGCTGCTGCGCAACATGATTTACGTGGGTGTGATGGCGCATCTGCTCTCGCTGGAGATGGCGGAGGTGGAAGAGGCGATCGGCAAGCAGTTCAGCGGCAAGAAGCGTGCGACCGAGGTGAACGTGGCCGCCGCCCGCACGGGATACGAGTTCGCCAGCGCCAATTTTTCGCGCTCACGCTTCCGGGTTGAGCGCATGAATGAAAACGCGAACAAGATCATTATCGACGGCAATGCGGCCGGGGCGCTGGGCGCGCTGTTTGCGGGCGTAACGGTGGTGTCGTGGTATCCGATTACGCCATCGTCTTCGCTGATCGAGAGCTTGACGGAGTATCTGAAGAAGTACCGCGTGGACTCGGACGGCAAAGCAAGCTTTGCCGTGGTGCAGGCAGAGGATGAACTGGCGGCGGTGGGAATGGTGCTGGGCGCATCGTGGGCAGGCGCCCGGGCGATGACTTCCACATCTGGGCCGGGAATTTCGTTGATGGCCGAGATGACGGGGCTGGGCTACTATGTCGAGATTCCTGCCGTGATTTGGGACGTGCAGAGGGCCGGACCCTCGACCGGATTGCCGACGCGCACGGCACAGGGCGACGTGCTCTCGACGGCATTTCTCTCGCACGGCGATACCCAGCATCCGATGCTGCTACCTGCATCGGTTGGGGAGTGCTTTGAGTTCGGCATGGCGGCCTTTGATTTGGCGGAGCGGCTGCAGACTCCGGTGTTCGTGCTCAGCGATCTGGATATCGCAATGAATCACTGGGTCAGCGATCCGTTCCCGTATCCGGCGGCGGCGCTGGATCGCGGGAAGGTTTTGAGCAAGCAGGATATGGAAGAGCTGGCCAGCTCTGCGCGTAGCTTTGCTCGTTATTCGGATGTGGACGGCGATGGCATTGGTTATCGTACGTTGCCGGGAAACGGGCATCCGAATGCGGCTTGGTTTGCGCGGGGAAGCGGGCACAACGAGAAGGCACAGTACTCGGAGCGTCCGGAGGATTACGTCAACAATTTGGACAGGTTGAAGCGCAAGTGGGAGACGGCGCGCGGACTCGTACCGGCTCCGATTGAGGAGCGCTGCACGCCCGGCGCAAAGGTTGGCATCATTGCCTATGGGTCGTCGCACTGGGCGGTGGCGGAGAGCATGGACGAATTGGCAGAGGAGCAAATTGCCGCGGATTACCTGCGGTTGCGGGCGTATCCGTTCAACGCAGCGGTGAGCGAATTTATCTCGGCGCACGAGCGCGTTTACGTAATCGACCAGAACCGCGACGCGCAGATGTTGCAGTTGATTAAGTTGGACATTGCGGCGGCCGAGGTGGTGAAGCTGCGCAGCGTTTGTTACTACACGGGACATCCGCTTGACGCACGGTTCGTTACGGAGAGCATTGTCGAGCAGGAGCAGGTTTTGGGGGAAGACGCGACGTCGAACGTAACCCAGAACATAACCCAGAAGATAACCCAGAAGATAACCCAGAAGATAACCCAGGATGTAACGCAGGAGCAGAAGTGATGAGCACGACGCCGAATCCTCCGGTTAAGACTAACCGCATCGGACTGGCCGTGATGGATTATCGCGGCGGCAAGTCTACGCTTTGCGCCGGATGCGGACATAATGCGATATCGGAACGCATTATCGACGCGTTCTATGAAATGGGGATCGAGCCCGAGCAGGTTGCAAAGCTGAGCGGTATCGGTTGCTCGTCGAAGAGCCCGGCGTATTTTTTGAGCCGCTCGCACAGCTTTAACAGCGTGCATGGACGGATGCCGTCGGTTGCGACCGGAGCGGCGATTGCCAATCACAAGCTGCTGTACCTGGGGGTGAGCGGCGATGGCGATACGGCGTCGATTGGCATGGGGCAGTTCGCACACCTGATGCGCCGCAATCTTCCGATGATTTACATCATCGAAGACAACGGCGTGTATGGATTGACGAAGGGGCAGTTCTCGGCAACCGCGGATGTCGGCTCGAAGCTGAAGACCGGAGTCGTCAATGAATTGCCGGCTATCGACACGTGCGCGCTGGCGATTGAGTTGGGGGCGACCTTCGTTGCGCGGAGTTTCTCCGGGGATAAAAAGCAGTTGCTGGCGCTGCTGAAGGCTGCGATTGCACACAACGGAACGGTGCTGCTGAACGTGATCTCGCCGTGCGTGACCTTTAACGATCACGAGGGTTCGACCAAGAGCTACAAGTTTATGAAGGATCATGAGGAGCCGCTGCAAGAGATCGATTTCATTCCGGCGTTTGAGGAGATTGACGTGGAGTATGAGCCGGGAAGCGCGATTGAAATCACGTTGCACGACGGTTCGAAAATGCGGCTGAAGAAGCTGGAAGAGGAATACGATCCGACGCAGCGAATTGGGGCGCTGAAGCGTATGGGAGAGGCTCTCGAGAAGAACGAGGTGCTGACCGGATTGTTTTATCTGAACCCGACGCAGCCGAGCTTTACCGACCTGCTGAACCTGGTGGAGCAGCCACTGGCGGCGCTGCCGCAGGATGTTACCCGGCCTGCGAAGAGCGTGCTGGACGAGGTCATGGAGGAGTATCGATAAAGGTGGGAGTTGTTGTACGGACAAAAGCCGTCATGATGACGGCTTTTGTTTTTAGGTAAGCTGACAACCATTGCACCGGAAAGTTCATCTCATCAGAGTTGTACTCGGACATTCAGCGGCCTGCTGTTACGGTTTGGGGTATCCCAAGCTTTCCTTAATCCGAGATGTATTCCTGACGTTGTATGCTGACTGTACGTTCGCGCCAATGCCTGACCTAAAAAGGGTTGGAGGGATGCGACGCAGCGGGCTGTGAGGCGCGCTGTTACGAAGCAAGAGAGCTGAGGAGCTCAGACTATGATCCGTGAGGACATTCTCCAGAAATTCCCAGAGTTGTTCGGGAGCAAGAAGGTGAACGGGCATGAAGTCAATGTCGAAGCGACCATTGACACGCTCACACGAGAGCTACGCCCAGAGATTGCCGCAGCTCTAACCGCCCGTCGAGAGCTGCTGCAGTCCGACGCTCCGGTCGCCAAGAAATACGGTTGGCCGGAGTGGAGCGAGACATTTACGGATCCGATCACGGGCCAGCCTTGGACGTTTCGGCAGATTGTGCAGGGGCTGATCGACAACTTTCTCGGACGGGAGAGCCGCTGGCACTGGCGGCTCAACGATGAGGTGCCCATACCCAAGGATGTACAGCCGTTGAGCAATCCGGGGCTGGAACTGACGGGACCGTGGTCTCCGCTGGACATGGCATTCAATGCGTTGAACAGCCCGGCACCGATGAATATGCCGGACTTTGAAGACGCCGCCCCGCCGCACTTCCGTCCCGACGGCTCGCCTACCAATGAGCCGGTGGGAATTTTTGCAGCTCTGAAGAACGCCAAAGAAATCTTTGAAGGTCATTGGAATGATCGTCCCTATGAAGTGACCAAGAAAGGGAAGACGCGCTCGTATCACATCACTACTCCGCAAGGTAAGTGGCCGACGCGGCTGGTTCGGCCTCCGAGCATCCATGTGCAGTACGACCACGTTACGGTTGATGGACAGCCGGCGCCGGGTCTGATCGCCGTGGTGGTGCTATGGGTGGCCAACAATTACGAGTCTCTGAAGCGCTCCGGAACGGGGGTGTACTTCTACATCCCGAAGCTGCAAACGCCTCAGGAAGCCCTGATTGTGGAGAAGTTGCTGGCACGGATGGAGGGCATCATTGGCGTTGCGGCGGGCACATTCAAAATCAAGATGCTGTACGAGGAGGGCAATGCTGGCCGGACGCTTCCGGCGATTGCATGGGTGCTGCGGCGCAGGCTGCTGGGAACAAACGTGGGACGCTGGGATTATCTGGGCAGCTTGATTGAGATATGGAAAGGCGACCCGAAGGGCATCTTCCCCGATCCACAGACGATTGGCATGGCATCGCCGAATATGATCGCCTACCAGCGCTACAACGCACTGATGATGCTGATGGCCGGGATGAAGAATGGCGAGCTTAGCCAGGGCGCGCCCATCGGCGGCATGGCGGCAGTGATGTTTTATCAATCGGGCGATCTCTATGGGCGCTCGCGGTACAATCCGCTGGCGCTGCGGGCCATGGTGATTGACAAGTTGCGCGAGCGGCTGCTGGGGCTCATTTTTGTACCCGAAGATTCACTGCCTGCGGGTGGACAGCCTACGCTGGAAGACATTCTTGCGAAACGGGTGAAGGGACGGCTCTACGACGCCTATCGGCAGAGCTGGGTGGCTAGTCCTGAGCCAGCCTACGTGGCGGGCGGCAACCGGCCTCTGCAGGCCGATGTGGCCGAGATCCAGTCGATCCTGGACGCACCGCAGGAAGTTACGGAATTGCTGGGGAAACCAGTGGCGAGCGTTGCCAGCGGTCTGACCGACCCGGAGCGGGCTCTGCTGCAATCGCGCGGCTTGTTGAATTCGGCGGGCAAGATCACGCCGTTGATCCTCACCAAGGAGTCGCTGGATGCGCCGGAGAAGATCTTCACCCAAAAACTTTGGGACGACATCTACGGCGTGCCAAAGGGTGATGTCACCATCGAGCACATTCAACATGCGTTTTACATGGCGGCGAACTATGGCTTTCAGATTCTCAACGGCAACTTTGCGGCGGCCATCGACGACTACGAACTAAAGCTGCGATTCATGAACGATCTGGCCACTTACCGGATCAATGTTTCGTGGCTATGGACGCTGGCGCATCACGAGGCGGTGATCACCAAGGACGGCTATTTCAAACGACAGATGCTCACCGAGGATGGCGTTGAACTGGCGGCGAATGCCGAGCCGGTCAAGGCTGGTACACGCTTCACCCGTGAGATGTTTGTCAAGGTGTGGAATTATCACGACGAATGGACGGCTGCATTTTTCGCTGAGCTGGATCGCCACGGCGATCCCGGACGCTTTGATCGTAGCAAGGCGACGGTGATTATGGAGCTGTTGATGCGGCAACTGCTTTCGCCGCGTTACATTCAGCATAGCGCCCGCGTGCTGTTTGTGGTGGGGACGGCGAATGCACAGGAGCGTACGCAGATTCTGGATGCGATCTTCGATCTTTCGCGAGAGGAGACGGTTAAGCGAGTTGAATCTGGTGCCATGAGCAAGGCCGCCTTGGCGGCACATGACTATGTTTATGACATCTTTTCCAGAAGCAAAGAGCAGCGGTCGGCGGTGAAAACAATCGACAAGCCAGCCGTTACGCGGTGAGCTAGGCAGGAGGACGGGGAGCAGTGTCCTGGCTCCCCGTCGCCGGCTCACCGGAATCGTTCTCGGGTGAGACGTCCCTGAAGGACAGAAGGTTATGGCGGGTCTGTCTCTGCAAGAAAATCACTGAGCCTACGAGTACGACGATCATCAGAGTCAAGAGAACCAATTCCATAACCGCGTGACGGAAGGCGGGCTCGGTGGCCTGCGCGAGTTCGGGCAATTGAGCGGTGAGAACCAAGACTCTGCGGATGACCGAGATGAGGGCTATGACAAGGAAGGGTTCGGTTACCAGTCCGCGCTCGCGAAACGAAACTTGGACCGTGTAAAGCAATTCGACAACCAGCAGGATCAGCAGGACTTGGTCGAGCAGATCGACGTACTGTGCGCTGGTGGCGTGTCCAGAGGCTACCTGGATAAAATCCCTGAAGCCTCGCACGAGCAGCGCGATGGCGTAGACCGCCAGCAGAATTCCCAAGCCTGTGTAGACAACGTCTTCAACTAGAGACAATGACCCGATCACCCGTTGCCGCAGGGGGTGAACCGGCTCGTGCGGCGCTTCATGCATCCTGTTTCCTTAGAATCCCTGGAATCGCAATGACGAACAAAGCCGTCTTGAAGAGTGTATCGCCATTGACGGTAGTTGAAACGCCGTGTTTCGATGAGAAGTGCTCAGCCGCAAACTTGCTCTGCCGGTGGACGCCATTCTGCCGGAGATTATCGAATCGTTAAAGCGCAATCCGAACCTTGTGATCGAAGCTCCGCCGGGTACGGGGAAGACGACCCGAGTGCCGCCCGCTTTGCTGGAGATCGTGAGTGGGGAAGTGGTGGTGCTGGAGCCGCGTAGGATTGCAGCGCGAATGGCGGCGCGTCGAGTGGCGTGGGAACTCGGCGAACAACCCGGCGAGACCGTTGGCTACCAGGTTCGGTTCGAAGAAGCAGTGGGGCCGCGCACCCGGTTGCGCTTTGTCACCGAAGGGGTACTGACCCGGCGACTGCTTTCAGACCCGAATCTGAAGGGCGTGGCTGCCGTGGTGCTGGATGAATTTCACGAACGGCACCTGGATAGCGATTTGGCGCTGGCATTGTTGAAGCGGCTGCAGCGGACGCGGCCCGAGCTGCGAATCGTGGTTATGTCGGCGACTTTGGATGCGGCTCCGGTGGCGCAGTATCTCGGAAATTGTCCCGTCGTGCGCTCGGAGGGGACACGCTTCGAACTATCGATCCGGCATCTGCCGTACTCACCGAAGGCTGTGGAAGCACAGGTGAGGGAAGCGGTGGAACTGCTGATCGACGAGCAACAGCCGGGAGACATTCTGGTGTTTCTGCCGGGAGCCGCCGAGATTCGTCGCGCGATGCGCGAGTGCGAGGCGGTTGCACGCCGGGCCGGATTGCTGGCGCTGCCGTTGCATGGCAGTCTGGCCCCGAAAGAGCAGGACCGCGCGCTGTCGCCGGCTGCACAGCGAAAGCTGATTCTGGCAACGAATGTCGCGGAGAGCTCGGTTACGGTCGAGGGTGTAAGCGCTGTGATCGATAGTGGGCTGGCGCGCTTTGCAACCTATTCTCCGTGGAGCGGGTTGCCGACGCTGCATGTTGGGCGGGTTAGCAAGGCTTCGGCTAAGCAACGAGCTGGGCGGGCGGGACGCACCGGACCCGGACGTGTGTTGCGCCTCTACACGGTGGAGGATTACCTGCACCGCCCGGAGCAAGAAGTGCCGGAGATTGTGAGCAGCGACCTGTCGCAACTGTGCCTGGCGCTGCGCGCGATGCGGATTGCCAACGTCAGCGAGATGGAGTGGCTGGACACTCCGCCTGAGGCCGCGGTGGCGAGGGCCGAGGCGCTACTGGATCGCCTGGGGGCGAGCGGAGACGCTACAGGCGGCATGGCACAGCGGTTGGCGCGCTATCCGCTTCCGCCGCGGTTGTCGCGAATTCTGGTGGAGGCCATGGAGCGCGGCGCTGGTGAGGACGGATGCGTGGCTGCGGCGCTGCTCGGCCTGGGAGTGCAGGTGGGAAAAAACGATCTGCTGGCTGCGATGGACTTGAAGCAGGAGTTGGACCAGGACTACCGCTTGCGGCAGCACGTTGAGCAACTGCGCAGAATTGCGCGTCCAGCGCGGCAGACGCAGCATAGCGATGACGCGCTGCTCATCTCGGTGCTGGCTGGTTTTCCGGATCGAGTGGCTCGGCGGCGGGCTGGCAACCAGGTGCTGCTGTCAACGGGGGCATCGGCGGAGGTGGCAGGTGAGGCTCCGCAGTATGAGTTCATGATTGCCGTGGATGCGGAGGACCGCAAGGATAAGCCGCTGCCTCTGATTCGAATGACAGCACGCATCGAGCCGGAGTGGCTGATCGACCTGTTTCCGGAGCGGGTGCGGGAGGAATCCGGCGTGACATGGAATCGCGCAGCCGAGCGGGTGGATGCGGTGAGCGCTCTGCTCTATGATGCGCTGGTGATTCAGGAGTCGCGCGGCGCGGTGCCGAAGGCGGAGGCTGCGGCGGAGATGCTGGCGCAGAAGGCGCTGGAGGCGGGCATCGAGAGGTTTATCGACGTGGACGCTCTGAATGACTTCATGGGGCGCGTGGAGTTCGCTGGATTGGAGACGCCGGATGTTCCGCAGATGCTGCGTGAGTTGTGTTCGGGACTGCGGAGCTTCGCCGATTTGAAAAGCGCGGCGGCGGAGCTGGTTTCGGTGCTCGAACAGAAGTTGGCGGCACGACGGCTTAGTGAGATCGCCCCGGCACGCATCCGATTGCAGAACGGACGGCAGACGAAGGTTCACTACGAGCGCGGCAAAGCGCCTTGGATTGCGTCGCGATTGCAGGACTTTTTCGGCATGAAGGAGACGCCACGGATTGGCCCCGAGCGCACGCCTGTAGTGGTTCATCTGCTGGCTCCGAATAAGCGGGCGGTGCAGACGACTACGGATCTGGCGGGATTCTGGGAGCGGCTTTATCCGCAAGTTCGCCGGGAACTGATGCGCCGCTACCCCAGGCACGCGTGGCCGGAGCGACCGTGAGGGAACAGGTTTCAGCCGCAGACGAATGGACTCATCGTGCCTGTATCCGCAAATGGACTTACAATAAGAGTATTCGTACCTGGAGGAATCATCATGTCAACATCTGCGCTTCCAACTCATGAGCAAACACTGAAGAACCTTCTGGCAGCTTTTAACGGCGAGTCGAACGCTTCGGCCCGCTATGCTGCTTTCGCAATTAAAGCCGATGCGGAAGGCTACCTCAAGGTGGGAAGTCTCTTCCGCGCCGCCTCACGCGCCGAGAAGATCCATGCGAACAATCACGCTCAGGTCATCGAGAAGTTGGGCGGCAAGGCCGTGGCGACGATCGAAGAGGCCGTGGTGAAGAGCACGGCGGAGAACTTGCAGGAGGCCATTAACGGCGAGAACTATGAAGTCAACGTGATGTACCCGGAGTTCATCCAGGAAGCCGAGGCGCAGAAGAACACGGCTGCACGCCGCACCTTCCATTTCGCATTCGAGGCAGAAAAAGAGCACGCACAGCTGTTTACGAAGGCACTGGAGCACATTCAGAATTGCGTGAAGCAGACGTGCCAGAAGCTGGCGAACAAGGCGACCTACTACGTGTGCCCGGTCTGCGGCTTTACGGCGGATAAGGCCGAGTTCGACCGCTGCCCAGTCTGCGGCCACAAGAAGGAAGATTTCGAATTGGTGAACTAGACCGGTTAGAGGCAAGGGCAATCACTGCTGACTACGGCGCGCAAAACCCAGAGTTGGAACTACGTGTTCGGTTCCATGACATCCTTTACAAAGTGTTCCGGGAGATCCTTTACACTCCGGCGCGAGCGTAGCGAGCGACGGAGTGTAATCTGCGATGGCATGGAAGACGATGGATGTCGAGGATCAGCGAGTTCGTTTCGTAGTGTTGGCCAGTCGGGCGGAGCGGCCGTTTTCGGAGATGTGTGCTGAGTTTGGTATTTCGCGGCCGACCGGCTATCTATGGCTGGGGCGTTATCGGCAGAGTGGGCGTGGCTGGCCTGGGTGAGCTCAGCCGGCGCCCGCAACTGAGCCCGCAGCAGACCGAGCCGCAACTGGAAGCGGCGGTGGTGGCGGCGCGCATGAGCTTTCCTGACTGGGGTGCGCGCAAGCTGGCGGTTCTGCTCTCCCGGCGGGGCATCCGTCTGCCGGTGACCACGATTCATCGCATTCTGCTGCGTCGCGGGCTGGTGCGGGAAGAGGATCGGCAGCGGCCGGCGGTCGAGCGCTTTGAGCGCGCGGCGCCAAACGAGCTCTGGCAGATGGACTTCAAGGGGCCGCTCTGCAAGGGCGAGGCGCTGGGTCCGCTGTCGGTGCTCGACGATCATAGCCGCTACCTGGTGGCGCTCGAACAGCTGGATTCCACCGGCGGCGAGCAGGTGCGGGAGCGGTTGCAGCAGGCCTTTACCGACTGCGGCGTGCCGGAGGCCATGCTGATGGATCACGGCACACCATGGTGGGGACGGCAGGCACCGCAGGGACTGACGCGGCTGGCGTTGTGGCTGATCCGCCAGGGCGTGGAACTGCACTTCAGCCGGGTGCGGCATCCGCAGACGCAGGGCAAGGTAGAGCGCTTCCACGGCGAGTTGCAGCGTGCGGTGGACCGTCGTGGCGCACCGTCGGCGCGCCCGCCGAGCGGCAGGGCTGGCTGAATGAGTATCGCTGGGAGCACAACCACCTGCGCCCGCATGAGGCGCTCGCAATGGCTACGCCGTCCTCGCGCTGGCAGCCGAGCCTGCGGCGCTATGATCCGCAGCCGGCCGAGTGGCAATACGCCGAGGGCGCACATGTGCTCAAGGTGGACTCGGACGGCAAGATCAAGCTAGGTGGCCAGCACTGGACGATCAGCCTGGCACTGGCCGGCGAGCGAGTACAACTGGAACACATCGACGAGCGGGTGCTGGTGTTCTACTGCCGCACCTTGATCCGGGAACTCGACCTCGCCAGGCAGCGATCGATGATCATCGATCGCTGCCTGGACGCCGAGATCTCATAACCGAAACTGTAAGGGATGTCGCGGAACAAACTGTAAAGCATCTCGCGGAACTGGACAAACTACGCCAACTCTGGGCCACCCGCCAAGCACAAGTTCAAGAACGAGGCCACTGCACCTGCAAAAGCAACACCACTGCAACTGCAAAAGCAACACCACTGCTTAGGTGGAGTGCGCTGGTTCCCACCTTAACCGCGCAAAAAACGCGCGGCGAAGGTGGGGCACCCTACATTTCTTTTGATTTACGCAATTTGATTTACGCAATTCATTTTGCGCGAAGCATAAGGACGGGCACGCTGACACTATGCTGGACTCGGCTGGCAGTGGTGCCGAGAAACATGTCGGCAAGCAAGCGGTGTCCGTGGGTGCTCATCGCCACCAGATCGCAGCCATTTTTTTGAACCCAGTTGACGATCTCCCTGACCGGTTCGCCGTAGGCCAGTTCGGCCTCGGCAGGGATGTCCATGGATTGAAACTCTGCGCGGATGTTTTCCAGATAGGCGGTGTCTTCCGTGATTTCGGGAGCTACCGCATCCGGACCATAGGTTCTGGCGGCCCATCCATCTGCCACGTGCAGCAACACCAAATGGCTGTGGGTGAGCTTGGCTAGCTGTTTAACGTGCTCGATAATCGCCCGGTCGGTCGGGGTGCAGTCCAACGTAACGAGAATTTTGTCGTACATGGTAATCCGTTCCTGTCGCCCGTAGTTATCCGCTGGTGTTATCCGCCGGTTATGACATGCCACGCAGACTTGAGTGAGTCCGGCAGGCCGTAGACATCCATTGCGGTAATGAGAATAGCACTGGCCCAACCCGCCATCAGCAGGAACCAGCCGTTCTTCCAGACACCCATCCGCTTGCGGGAACTTGTGAACTGAAGCAGCGGAAACATGGCGAAGGGAAGCTGCAAGGCCAGCACGACTTGACTGAGAGTGAGCAGATCGGTAACGCTGCTGTCGCCGCGAAGGCCGATGATGAAGACAGCCGGCAGGATGGCCAGGGTTCGAGTGATGAGCCGCCGCACCCAAGGTTGGATTCGCCAGTGCATGAATCCTTCCATGACGACCTGGCCGGCGAGGGTTCCGGTGATGGTGCTGCTCTGGCCGCTGGCCAACAGGGCCACGGCAAAGAGCGTGCTGGCAAAGGTGGTTCCCAACAGGGGTGCCAAGGTGAGGTAAGCGACCCGGATCCAATCGCTGTCAGGGCTGAAATGGACAAGATTTCCGCCCGGCACAGTCACGCTTTCCTTGCCGAAGAAGACGGTCGCGGCAAGCACCAGGATTGCAGCGTTGACGAAGAAGGCGATGGTGAGGGCGACGGTGGAGTCGATGGTGTTGAACTGGATGGCGCGCCGGATGGATGGCTCGTCCTTCTGCAACTGGCGGCTTTGAACCAGAGCCGAGTGCAGGTAGAGATTGTGGGGCATTACGGTAGCGCCGATGATGCCGATGGCGATGTATAACATTCCGGATTGACGGAAGTGCGGCGAAATCAGCGCCCGCCCCATCTCCAGAAAGCTGGGTTGAGTCTGCGGGAGAACAAAGAGCTCAATGAAATAGCAGACGGCGATGGTTGCGACCAGAAGGACGACGACGGCCTCGATGGTTCGCATCCCATACCTCTGCAAGCCCAGGAGAAGCAGGACATCGAGACCGGTGATGATGACCGCCCAGAGGAGCGGGATATGGAAGAGCAGGTTGAGAGCCACGGCGCTGCCGAGCACCTCGGCCAAGTCACAGGCGCCAATGGCCACTTCACTCATCAACCAGTTGGGCCAGCGGGTCCAGCGAGGATACCAGTCACGGCAGCATTGAGCGAGATCCTTGCCGGTCACCACACCTAAGCGGGCAGAGATTACTTGCATGAAGATGGCCATCAGGCTGGCCACGCCGACTACCCACAGGAGTCCGTACTTGTATTGCGCGCCGCCTTGCAGATCCGTTCCCCAGTTGCCGGGGTCCATGTAGCCGACGCTGATGAGAATTGCGGGCCCGACAAAGGCCTTCCACTGCTGCCAGAAGCCGGAGGCATGGTGCGGCACCTCGACCGAGCCGTGCACTCCTTCCAGAGACAGGTGGTTGTCGAGCGAAGCATCGGCCGCCAACCCGGACGGCGGCTCCGGGGGGCTCGCTGACGAATTCGCACCCTTATCTGTCTTGTTCATCTGTATGCTCTCATCGACCCGCCGAGTCTATTGAAGCTCGCTTCGGCACAGAGTTCCACTCTCATAAGTGCATGAAAGGGAAGAAAGTGATTCGGGTGCAGTTTACACCATACTGCTTCCGACATTAGCTCTAACGCCGGCTGATGCAGGTGAGATGCTGACGAGAGCATCACGGTAATCGCAGGATGGAGCGCCCTGGAAATCGCTCGAGATGCATCTGACTGGACCAGCGCGGGCTCCTGAAGGAAGGAGCGAAGTCGGCGTAAATGTTGACGAAGTAGTAACATAAGGGTCGTTTCATGAATTGGAGAGCTTCTCAAAGCGTGAAATGGCAGGTATGCACAACACCCTCCCTGGTTGCGGCATCCATGGGACAGAGGTGCGGGAATGTATCGCACTGAGTGACTTATGTATCGTTGCCGACCCTTGTGTCCCATGGTACCGGAACATTGAGGGGATGCAGGAAGATGTCCTATGAAAAATGTCTCCGAGGAGCGGGAGGAGCTGCGGCGGAAGATACAGGGGCTTGGCGATGCCTCGATTCCCAAGAGCCACTATCCCAACCTTCGGCAGCGGCTGGCCGAACTTGAGCGCCTCCGATCCTTAGTGGACGTGAGCAGCGACTTGCTGTTTGTAGTAGAGAAATCGTCAGGGCGCATTTTGGATGTTAGCGCCTCGGTTGTCGAGCACCTTTCAACCAACCGCGCATCGCTGTTGTCTAGTTCTTTCCCCGAACTGGTGCCAGACGCGACCTGGCAGCAGATGCTTGTACTATTTGACGAACTGAGCACCCAGCCCAAGGGCAGTGCCTTCGTCAACGCGGAACTCCGCAATGCCGGAGCTGGCTTTAAGTTGCCGGTGAAAATTACCATTCAGGTTCCGGGTATTGGCGACAGCACATGCGCCATACTGGCGGCGCGAGACACCAGCGATCGCCGCAAGAGCGAGCAGGCACTCAGCGAAAACCAGCAGACACTCCGGGCCATTGTGTACGGCTCTCCGATCCCGCAGTTCGTGCTGGGAGAGGACCACTCCATCATCTCTTGGAATGGGGCTCTGGAGAAGTGTACGGGGATCAGCGCGGAATCCGTGATTGGCACGAAGCAGCACTGGCGGGCCTTCTATTCGACACCGCGGCCTTGTCTGGCCGACCTGATAATCGACCAGGATGTAGAAAACATGTTCCGCTGGTATGGCGGCAAATACAGCAAATCAGAGATGGTGGAGGGAGCCTGCGAAGCCACGGACTTCTTCCCGGAGATGGGCGAGAGTGGCAAATGGCTTCATTTCACCGCCGCAGCGATCCGAGAGCCGGATGGAAGCATCGTTGGCGCAGTGGAAACACTGGAGGACATTACCGAACGAAAGCTGGCGGAGCAACAGCTTCGCCTGTCTGCCGCAGCACTGGATGCGGCGGCCAATGCCAATGACTGACCGGCAGGGGAAGATTCTGTTCGTGAATCCGGCCTTTACCAAGCTGACCGGCTACACGGCCGAGGAGGCTCGGGGAGCTACGCCTCGCCTGCTGAAGTCTGGGGTGAACAGTGCTGAAATATACCAAGAACTTTGGAGGACGATTCTCTCGGGCAAGGTGTGGCATGGCGAACTCGCCAGCCGGCGCAAAGATGGCAGCCTCTATGCGCAGGATACGACCATCGCTCCGGTTCGCGCCGAGAGTGGGGAAATCAGTCACTTTGTCGGAATTCAGGTTGACATTACGGATCGCAAGCGCGCGGAAGCGGCCTTGATTCAGAGCGAAAAGCTGGCCTCGGTGGGACGCATGGCCGCGACGATTGCCCATGAAATCAACAATCCTCTTTCGGCCACCATGAATGCCGTTTACCTTGCAAGCTCCGACCCTGCGGTATCCGAGCGTACGCGGGAGATTCTTGGCATTGCCGAGCGGGAGCTGAGACGGGTGGCTCACATCAGCAAACAGACGCTTGGTTTCTATAAAGAATCAGGCCAGTCGGTGGTGGTGCGGCTTCCGGAACTCCTCGACGGCGTTCTCGATCTATACGAGTCCAAAGCGCGCAACAAATCGATCCAAATAGAGCGCAGATACGGATGCGGAGTTGCGGTTCATGCCGTGGAAGGCGAGTTGCGCCAGATGATCTCAAACCTGGTTACGAACGGGATTGATGCTTTGCCAGAGAAGGGAACTCTGTATGTGCGTACGGCCGGTCCCTTTCCGGTGGCGGATCGCCGTCCCATGGTGCGGCTCACGATCGCCGATAACGGAACGGGAATCAATTCGAGCGACCTGACGCGAATCTTTGTGCCGTTCTTCACAACGAAGTCGGCGATCGGCACGGGGCTAGGGTTATGGATAGTCAGCGAATTAGTGAGGAAGAATGAGGGAAGGATTCAGGTGCGCAGCCAAGTGGGAAGGGGCACCGCTTTCGCCCTATGGCTGCCGACCGAGCGCCGTGCGGAGATACGCAGCAGGATTGCCTGAGGAATGACGTGAGTGGGAGGATTACTTCGTCTCTAATTCCGTGAGGGCGGCTAAGACCTGCGCGCTGTGTTCGGCTGGCTTGACGTCGTCGAAGACTCGGGCAATCTTACCATCGGGCGTGATGAGAAAAGTGTTGCGGGCGGCATGGGCGAATCCCAGGTGGGTCAGCGTGCCGTACTCTTCCGAGACGTGGTGAGTGGTGTCGGCCAACAGTCTGAAGCTTAGCCCCTCTTTCACGCAAAACTGTTTGTGCGAGTCCGGATCGTCCACACTAATGCCTAGAATGACTGCATTCCGCTTATCGTACTCGGCCAGATCGCGCTGAAAATTGTGAGCCTCCAGGGTACAACCACTGGTGAAATCCTTCGGGTAAAAGTAGAGCACCACCCACTTGCCGAGGAAATCCTGCAGGCTTACGGGCGTTCCCTCCTGCGACTTCAAAGTAAATTGCGGGGCCGGGGAACCGGCCTGGGGTTGAGAGGCCGAAAGCAGCAGAACAGGCATCAAGACGGCTAGGGCGCAGAACAACGAAAGTAGGAGCTTTTTTGGCATTCGGTTCTCCTCCAAGCGCCCTTCCAACGAGCAGGGAGGCGACTCGCGGTTTTTAGATGCCAAGAAATGGACGCAAGGTGCCGATAGGTGAGAACCAGTGCTGAATACTTGAGGAGCAGGAGGGGCAGTGCAGAGCTGATTTATCGCAGATCAGTGTGGGGGAGACGAGGTTAAAAAGCTTGCCGGGCGGTGCGCGGAGAAAATCCAAGTCTTGCGCGCCGCCCGGCATTGGTTAATGCAGCACTACTTTAGTAGCGCAATTCCTCCAGGGCTAAGGCTTGAAACGGACCAGTTCACCGCCTGAATGAAGATATTCGGGAAGAGTCCGATGATGACCGTAGCCGCAGCCGTAACGCCGAGCGCAAGGTTCATGGCTCCGGTCGACGGAACCGGTTCTTCGGTGTCAGCCTTACCCATGAACATCGCGTTGGCAATTCGCAGATAGTAGTAAGCCGCCACTACGGCATAGAGCACCGCGATGGTTGCCAGCGTATAGTGTCCAGTCTCGATCAGGCTGAGGAATACGAAGTACTTGCCATAGAAGCCGGCAAAGGGCGGAATTCCGGCCAGTGAGAGCAGGAAGACTAGCATCAGCACGGCTTCCACCGGAGCCTTCTGGACCAGTCCGGCGATGTCCTCGATATTATCTCCGACGATCTTGCGGCGTCGGAGTGAGGTCAAGACAGCGAACGCGCCAAGGTTCATGAAGGTGTAGGCGAGCAGGTAAAAGAGAATGCCCTTGATTCCAGTGCGATTGGCCAGACCGTCACTCGCCACCAAGCCCAGCAGCATATATCCGACGTGCGCAATGGAGGAATAGGCCAGCAGGCGTTTGGTGTTTGTCTGCGTGATTGCCGCCAGATTTCCCGCAGTCAAGGTCAGGATTGCGGTGAAGACCAACAGTGGCACGTAGAGCGGACGCAGCGGATACAGGCCGAAGAGGAGCACGCGCAGCATCAGGGCCCAACCTGCGGCTTTCACCGACACGGACATGAATCCCGTAACGCTGGTAGGTGCGCCCTCATAAACGTCCGGCGCCCACATATGGAACGGCGCAGCGGCAATCTTGAAGAGCAAACCGGTCATGGTGGTGAGCAGCGCCAGGATTACGATTGGATCTCTGGGATGCACGGCGACACGCACACTGAGCGCATGAGCGATATCGCCAAGGTTGGTGGAGCCGGAGAGGCCGTAAAACAGCGAGAGACCGTAGGCCATGATCGCCGAGGAGAAGGCTCCCAGCAGAAGATACTTGAGCGCGGCTTCGTTCGATCGCTGACTGCTGCGAAGGAAACCGACAAGGATGTAGGTGGAAAGCGCCATCAACTCCAGGCCGGTAAAGAGCAACACCAGATCGTATCCGGCGGCCATGCACATCATTCCCGTTACCGCGAACAATATGAGCGCGTAGAACTCGCCGTGATTTTCACGCTCAATCTCGAGGTACTTGATGGAAATCAGCACAGCTACCGCGGCGCCCACCAGGAACAGATAGAAGAAGTAGATGGAAAAGGGATCGATCACGATGGTGCCGAAGAAGCCGCGCAGTGGTTCGCCGCTCTCCGGCAACAGGAGCTGAATTCCGCGAGTTGCATAAGCGGCAACGCCAAGTCCGACGAGCGCGGGCAGTGCGCTGTATTGCTTCTGCGAGGCCGGCAGCACCAAGTCGATACACAGAATGCCGAGGGCAAACAACGTGAGCACGATCACGGGCCCGCCGAGGCGGTAGTCCAAGGCCGTGAAGGGCGCAAACGACGTCAGGATCATGGCGGCTAAATTCATGGATTACCGCCCCGTTTCCGTTACCGCAGCCGCCAGTTTAGCAGTCTGCTGCGGCGCCGCGATAACAGCCGCCTGAGGCCTCATATCCGCTCCCGGCAACTGCTTCACGTTGTAGATCTGCGGATGGTTGATCTGCTCCACGAGCGCAGTTACGGGTTGATCGAGAATCTGGAAGAACGGCTTCGGGTAGAGACCGATCCAGAGTGCCACGGCGACTAGTGGCAGGAAGGTAGCCAGTTCGCGCGGGCTCAGATCGAGAAGCTTTTCGTTTTTAGGATTATCAACTTTACCGAAGAACACACGCTGATAGAGCCATAGCAGGTAGGCCGCGGCTAACACTACTCCGGGCACCGCCCAGGCAGCCCAGACCCAGTTGGCCATGTATGCAGCCTGCAGGATCGTGAATTCGCCGACGAAACCGTTGAGCAACGGCAGTCCCATCGACGACAAGAACATGATCAGCGCGATGGTGGCGTATACCGGCATGATGGTGGAAATTCCGCCGTACTCCGCGATGTCGCGGGTGTGGCGGCGTTCATAGAGGATGCCGACGATCAAGAAGAGTGCGCCGGTCGAGATGCCGTGGTTAATCTGCTGCAGCACCGAGCCACTTAGACCAGGGCCGTTGAGGGCGAAGATGCCGAGCGTGCAGAAGCCAAGGTGGCTGACCGAAGAGTACGCGACCAGCTTCTTCATGTCTTTCTGCACCAGGGAAACCAAGCCGCCATAGATGATGCCGATGAGGGACAGAGCGATCATCGTTATGCGTACTTTGGGGTAATGGACCACTTCTGGGAAGAACGGCAGCGAGAAGCGTATGAGGCCGTACGTTCCCATCTTCAGCAAAACGCCGGCGAGGATGACTGAACCCGCAGTCGGCGCTTCCACGTGCGCATCCGGCAACCATGTGTGGAAAGGGAACATGGGAACCTTGATGGCGAAGGCCAGGAAGAAGCCGAAGAACAGCAGCACCGCCGTGGTAGTGCCGTAGACATGCGGCACCATCGGCGCGGTGTGGTAGAGCTCCTGGATACTGAAGGTGTAGACGCCCGTCTGCGTGTGATGGAAGAAGTAGAGGAACAGCACACTCAACAACATCATCACGGAGCCCAGCAGGGTGTACAAGAAGAACTTGATCGCCGCATAAAGCCTGCGCGGGCCGCCCCAAATTCCAATCAGCAGGTACATCGGCACCAGCATCGCTTCCCAGAAAACAAAGAACAGGAAGAAGTCGAGCGACATGAAGACGCCCAACATGCCAGTCTGCAACACCATGAACCATGCGTAATATTCCTTCGGGCGCTCCTGAATCGCCGCCCATGAGGACAGAATGGCGATGGCACCGAGGAAACGTGGTCAACATGATCAGCAGGAAGGATATGCCATCAATGCCGAGATAATATCCGGCGCCAATGGTGGGAATCCAGGCGTTCGGCGTGCCCTCCACGAACTTGAAGCCCGGAAGGTCTTTGACCGCCCAGAACCAGCCGATCAGCGGCAGCGATACGGCGAAGCCGAGGAAGGCGAAGATGTTGGCAACCCAGCGGATTGCGTCTTTGCGCTCGCCGGGAATGAGTAAGAGTACAAGGGCACCCACCAGCGGCGTGAACAATATGATCGAGAGAATATGGTTGTACATTTGATCCGTTCCTGCGGAGTTCTCCGCAACCAGTTGCCCCTACCGGAGCGCGTAATACCAAAGCAGTCCAGCAACGCCGAAGACCATAACCAGAGCGTACCACTGCACCAGTCCCCACTGCAGCCATCGAGCCGGGCCCGAAAGCATGCGAGTGACATATGCGGGGCCGTTCACACAGAACCAGTCGATCACCCACTTATCCCACCAAGAGGAGACAATACCGGAGAAGCGCGTGAACCAGCCGGCACCATTTACGCCGCCGTCAATCACGCCGGAGTCGAACTTCCAGAGTGCATCGCCGGCTCCGATAGCTCCCAGCCGAACGCCGCCGATTGTGCTGCGTCCGGTGAAGAGCTTGTCATAGAGTTCGTCGACGTAATACTTGTTCAGCAGCGTGCGATAGATGGGAGGCGCGGCCACGTTGATAGGCTCGCGTACCTCTTTGCCTTCTACCGAGTAGGACCGCTTTGCGAAATACCAACCAGCAGCGGCAGCTGCAATGGAGCCCACCATCAGGAGGTACTCGCTGGGCGATCCTTCCTCGCTCTTTCCCTCTGCCGGAGCAGCGGATTCAGCAACGGAGGTCCTCTCCGCACCTTTTTCGGCGCCATTGTCGAAGACTGGCGCGAGGAAATGTTCGAAGCGGTTGGTGTCACCGTGGAGGCCAACGAAGCGCGCAATGCTGGGACCAACTCCAAGATACCCGGCGAAGATCGAACAGGTCGCCAGTACTATGAGCGGCACCGTCATCGACTTGGGCGACTCGTGAACGTGATGTTCGGTCTCGTGCGACATGCGCGAGCTGCCAAAGAAGGTGAGGTAAATCAGCCTGAACATGTAGAACGAGGTCATGAGCGCGGTAACGTAGCCCACGTACCACAAGGGGCGGAAAGCGCCGTTGTGAGCCGACCACGCCTGCCAGAGAATCTCGTCCTTGGAGAAGAAGCCCGCCAGGCCGGGAATTCCGGCGATAGCCAACGTGCCGATCAGCATCGTTTTGTAAGTGATTGGAATTTTTTTGCGCAAGTTACCCATGCCGCGCATATCCTGCTCACCGCCCATGGCGTGGATGACCGAGCCGGAACCGAGGAAGAGCAGCGCCTTGAAGAATGCGTGGGTAAAGACGTGGAAGCATCCGGCCGTGAAAGCGCCGACGCCGAGCGCCAGGAACATGTATCCGAGCTGGGAAACCGTGGAGTAGGCGAGAACGCGCTTAATGTCGTTCTGCACCAGGCCGATCGAGGCCGCGAAGATCGCGGTCAGCGCACCGACGATGGCGACCACCTTCATAGTTTCTGGCGCAAGCACGAAGACGGCGTTGGAGCGCGCCACCATGTAAACGCCGGCCGTCACCATCGTCGCGGCATGGATGAGGGCGGAAACCGGAGTCGGGCCCTCCATGGCGTCGGGCAGCCAGACGTAGAGTGGAAGCTGTGCCGACTTGCCGCAGGCTCCGACAAACAGCGCCAGCGTCGCCATGGTGATGATGGTAGTTCCCATCAGTGTTGCCGACTGTGCGCGCGCCAGTTCGGTGACACGCACAAAATCAAAGGTTCCGAAGAGCCAGAAGATTGTGAGCGAACCGAGAATCACTCCGGCGTCGCCGATGCGGTTTGTAATAAACGCCTTGTTTGCCGCAGTGGATGCCGAATGCTTGTGAAAGTAGAAGCCGATGAGCAGATAGGAGCACAGGCCCACCCCTTCCCATCCGACGAACATCAGCATGTAATTGTTTGCCAGGATCAGGGTGAGCATGGAGAACATGAACAGGTTCAGATATCCGAAGAAGCGGTAGTAACCGCCCTCGTGCGACATGTAACCCGTGCTGTAAATGTGGATGAGCGTGCCAACGCCGGTGACGAAGAGCAGCCATACGCAGCTCAGCGGGTCAAGCAACACACCCGCATTCACCACGAACTCAGCCGTTCCACCACCGTGGAGGGTGTACAACATGTGTCCGCCGCCGCTACCGAGCCAAGTGAAGAGCACATGTTCGTAGCGGGGCAGTCCGCTATGAGTAAATTGCCAGACGGCCAGCGCCGTCCACACGAACGACAGCGCCACTGCGCCCACGCAGAAGAAGTTGACGAATTTCTTCGGCAACTGCCGTCCAAAGAGCAGCATGATTGCCGCGCCTACGGCGGGCATCAGCGGTACGATCCAGATGTTCTCAAGAAAAAACATTTAAGCTCTCAGTATTCCTACGGCGGTTAGTGCCGCTTACCCCTTCAGCAGATCCACTTCATCCATATTGACCGTCGCGCGGTTGCGGAAGAAGGCGATCAGAATTCCCAAACCTACGGCTGCTTCAGCGGCAGCGTCGGCTGCAATGAAAAGAGAGAAGACTTGTCCATGCAGTCCGTACAGACGGGAGAATGCGACCAGATTCAAATTCACCGAACTCAACATGAGCTCAATGGACATGAAAATAATCATCACGTTGCGGCGAGTAATGACGCCCACCATTCCGATAAGGAAGAGTATGGCGGCAACCACCAGGTAGTGCGTAATTCCAATGTCCAGCATTGTTACACCCTCCGCTTCGCCATTACCACGGCGCCGATAACCGCAACCAGAAGGAGAATGGAGGCGATTTCAAATGGGAACATGTAATAGCCCGTGTTGCGGCCGTAGAGCAGCAGTCCAAGTTCCTGCACGTTATTCTGTTCGGAGAAGTTGGCGACGTGCTGTGGGAGGTTCTTGGCATCAAGCAGGAGCGCACCCACCATCGTCAGCGCGAGTACGAATGTTGCGGCCAGTCCGACCTTCCACTGCTTGTTCAACATTTTTTCTACGTACAGTTGCTCGATGTTTACCAGCATCATCACGAACAAGAACATGACCATAATGCCGCCGGCGTAGAGCACGATCTGGACGGCAGCCATGAAGGGCGCGTACAGCATGAGGTAGAGTCCTGCGCTCGCCAGCAGCGACGTGATGAGCGCCAGTGCCGAATGCACGGGATTCACCTTGACGACCATGATAATGGCGCGCAAGAATTGCGATGCCCGATATGAGATAAAAGAAAAACGGAGTTGCGAGCGGTGTCATTTCTCGTAAACCTTTCGCTGAATTCCATTCTCTAACTGGTTCCGATCCAGTTCCAATCCTTCGCGGGTATAAAGTGCGAGTTCGTAGTCTTTCCCAAGCTCCAGGCTATGGGTGGGACACGCCTCTTCGCACAACCCGCAGAACATGCATCGGCCCACGTCGAAACCGAACTCGGTGAGCACTTTCTTCTTCGTCTCAGGATCGCGCAGACTGCCGATTTTGATGAGCTTCTCGGGACAGGCAAGGGCGCAGGCACCGCAGGCAGTGCACAGCGTCTTTCCGTCCGCATCATCCTTTAACCGTGGCTGCCCGCGAAAGCGGTCAGAAACCACGGGCCGCTCGATCGGATACTGCTCAGTCACCAAGTCCTTAGGGTGCTGATGACGGAACGTCACCCAGAGTCCCTTGAAACAAATCAACCAGAAAAAACCTTCGTAGCAATTCGACTACCTTCATCGACCTACCTCCACACTAGTGCGAACAGCTCTTGCCGCACGCCAATCAAGGCCGTAAGAATTACTACTCCAATCGAAATGGGGAGCAGCACCTTCCATCCGATTTTCATTAACTGATCAAATCGATAGCGAGGGAAGGTCGCGCGGTACCAGATGTATAGATACATAAAGCCAAGAACCTTGAGAGTGAACCAATAAATGTCCTGTATGCGCTCGTGTACGCCGGGCAACATCAAGACAACGCCAAGGGCAAAGAGAAAGCAACCAAGTCCAGCCTGTCCGATGGCAGTCGCACGCATGGCGCGAATTTTCGGCATGCGCGTGTAAAAGAAGAAACACAATCCCGCCGCGACCATGAAGGAAAGGCCGGGAACCAGAGAGAACGCCAAGTCCCAGTTCTTGCCAGCCAGCAGGTTGGGAAATGGACGAAGCCAGCCGCCAAGCCAGAGGGTGGTCGCAATCGAGCTTACGGCGATCATGGCTGCGTATTCCGCGAGGAAAAAGAGAGACCAACGGAAGCCGCTGTACTCGGTCAGGAAGCCAGCCACCAGTTCGCTCTCAGCCTCGGGAAGATCAAAGGGAGCGCGGTTGGTTTCCGCTACCATCGCGATGGCGAAGACGACGAACGCGATCAGCCCGACCGGGAAAAACGAGAAGGCAAACCAGACATGCTGTTGCATCTGGGCCTGCACGATTCCAATCATGCTCAGCGTTCCGGTACCAGTGGCCATACTGCTCATCATCACGGCGGAGACGACTGCCATGGCCATTGCGATTTCGTATGAAACCATTTGCGCGCCCGAACGCAAGCTTCCCATCAGAGGATAGTTCGAGTTGGAGGCCCAGCCGCCCATGATGACGCCCAGCACACTAAGCGATGAAACACCGAGCATAAAGAGCACACCGATGTTCATGTCGGTGATGGCGTGGGTAGGGCCGAACGGGACAACGATGAAGCCGCAGAAGGCAGTCATCACGACCGTGACCGGCGCAAACCAGAAGACCAGTTTGTCGGCGTTAGCCGGCACAAGATCTTCCTTGAGAAGGAGCTTGAGCGCGTCGGCAACCGGCTGCAACAAGCCGTGGGGGCCTACGCGCATGGGGCCGAGGCGCACCTGCATGTGTGCCATCGCCTTACGCTCGAACCAGTTCATGAACATGACGATGGTGGCAACGCCGGCGAAAACGAGCAACACGTAGACGGTGACCCAGAACAGGCTGCCAGCCTCGCCAGGCGTCAGTGTTTGAATGCAGGTACCCGAGGATGTTATTCATCACCGATCCACCTCTCCGAGCACAATATCGAGAGTTCCTATGATTGCAACCACATCAGCCACCAGGCTTCCCTTTGACATCTTTTCCAGCGCTTGCAGGTTGATGAACGACGGCGGGCGCACTCGCACACGATACGGCTGCGCGGTGCCGTCGCTAACTAAGAAATAGCCCAGTTCGCCCTTGGGAGCCTCGATGCCAACGTAAACATCGCCCACCGGGGGCTTGATCACCTTGGGCACCTTCGCAATGATCGGTCCCTCCATCAGTCCTTCTACCGCCTGACGGATGATCCGGATCGACTGCCGCATCTCCTCGACGCGAACCAGGTAACGGTCAAAAGTATCGCTTGCCGTGCCGGTAGGAATATCGAACTCGAAATCCTCGTAGGAGGAGTATGGCTGCTCCTTGCGCAGATCCCAACCGATGCCGCTAGCTCGCAGCACTGGCCCGGTGATGGAATACGACATGCAATCTTCGACGGAGATGTAGCCGACATCTTTGGTGCGTTGTAGCCAGATGCGATTACCGGTAATGAGCTCGCGGTATTCATCGATCATCGGCAGAAGATTGTCACAAATTTGCAGGATTTCTTTTGAGAAGCCTTCGTACGCATCCCAGCGGCAGCCGCCGATACGGAAGGCATGGTTGGTAAGCCGAGCGCCACAGTACTTTTCAAAAACATTGAGAATGCTTTCGCGGTCGCGGAAGGCATAAAACAGCGGGGTAACGGCGCCGATATCGAGCACGTGCGTACCCAACCAGATCTGGTGACTGGCTAAGCGGCACAGTTCGGTAAGGATGACACGAAGGTACTGCGCCCGCTTTGGCACTTCGACGCCGAGGAGCTTCTCTACTGCCAGGCAGTAGCCGAGGCTATTGGAAACTGCCGCGGTGTAATCCAGGCGATCGACAAACGGTCCAAACTGAGCCCAGGTGCGGCTCTCTGCAACTTTCTCGATGCCGCGGTGCAGGTAACCGATCACGCACTCCAGGCCGTTTACCTTCTCGCCGTCCAGTTTCAGGATGACGCGCAGCACGCCGTGCGTGGAGGGGTGCTGCGGTCCCATGTTAAGCACCAATTCGTTGGAGCCTAGGAAGGTATGACCCGGCTCAATTTCATCGAGCGATTCGTAAAATTGCTTATCGCTCATTGTCCGCTCTCAATTCCAAGGTTCTTGCGCACCCAATCTGTGTCTTGCTTCTGAAGGTCATAATCCTTGCGCAGAGGGTATCCCGTCCAATCTTCGGGAAGCAGAATGCGCCGCAGGTCTGGGTGACCGGCAAATCGTACTCCGAACATGTCATATACTTCGCGCTCCATCCAGTTGGCCGCGGCCCAGAGGTCGGTCGCGGTCGGCACCTCTTCGCCCTCGGCGAAACGCGCCTTGACGCGCACACGCTCTTTGGAGGACATCGAATACAGAGTATCCAGACCATCTCAAACGGCAGTTCGTCTTTCGGGAAGTGCACGGCCGTCAAGTCGGTCAGGCAGTGGTAGCCCATCTTCTCGTCAAGCGTGCGCAGCACGTCATGGCAAGCGGTGCGGTCTACCACGAGATAGTTCTGGCCAGCGAAGGTTGTGGCTGCGCAAATTCCCGAGCCAAACACACTCTTCAGTTGCTGCACCATAGAGCAGTCCCATGGCAGCGGCGCAGGTTTTGGCGCTGCAACCGCGGGTGCCGGAGCTGCGGGAGTCTTCTCCAAAGCAGGGCTTGGCGGATTCCCCTCTGGTACTTCGGACATTCTTTTTTCCCCATGTTTCCCCGTTCGAAGACAATCGATTCGAACGTTGTATTCAAAGTGATGGCGGTCGGGACGCTCACGCGAACAGTTGTAACGGCTGCGGGTGAACCCGCAACGACCGAGCTAGATCCACTCCAGTGCGCCCTTCTTCCATACCCACACGTAGCCGAGTACCAGGATTCCGAGGAAGACCAGCATTTCCAGAAAGCCGAACGCTCCAAGCCGCTTGAACTGAGCCGCCCATGGAAATAAGAAAATTGTCTCCACGTCGAAAACAACAAACAGTATGGCGATGATATAGAAACGCACCGTGTAGCGCTGGCGAGCGTCGTCCACCGGCTCAATACCGCATTCGTAGGGCAATCCCTTGACCTTTTCGGGGTTGTTCGGGCGGACGATGGTGGCAATCACGAGGGTACCGGCTGCTACCAAGAAGCCGACGAGCAAGAACACGAAGATCGGGATGTAGTTTTGTGGCATAGTTGAGCCTCCTAAGCCGTTTCGAAGCCTAGCAAGTGCATGACCCCTGCTCTCACTATTCTGTTGAAGTTGACGCTCCATTATAGAATCGGCGAGCGCCGAATAATCTGTGACGTGCGTCACAATCGACTATAAGTACTGCGAAAAGGCAGCGTAGCTCGGCTGACCGGGAGCAGAGCGCGCAAGTTGAAGCGCTAAAAGGCAGAAAGTCGCGAGTTGGCGGCCAACGGTGAAGACATGTAGCATGGAGCGCTGGGCGCGGATTGCGCCGACGGAGTGCGAGGCAAAACCATGGCGGATGCGCACGAGAAGCTGAAAACGGAATTCAATGAGTGGGCAGTGCAGGGACGCGGCGAAGAGATGGAGGGCCACCACATCTCGATCGCCACGCAGACACTGGAACGAATGGCGCTAAAACCGGGCGATCGCGTGCTCGACCTGAGCTGCGGCGTGGGATGGGCGACGCGCTTGTTGGCGCGGGCGGTGGAAGGCGGGCAGGGAGTTGCCGTGGGCATTGATCTCTCGGAGGAGATGATTGCTCGCGCGCGGGCGGCCTCGCGTGATGTGGAGAACCTTCTCTTCGCGATTTCTCCGGCCGAAGAGATTCCTTGGCGGGACGATTACTTCGAAAAGGTTCTCTCGATCGAGAGTTTCTATTACTACCAAGATCAGGAAGCAGTGTTGCGCGAACTTCATCGTGTGCTGGCCCCTGGCGGAGAGCTGTATATCCTGATCAACCTGTACCAGGAGAATCCTATTTCGCTGCGTTGGCCCAAGGAGTTGAAGGTTCCGGTGCATGCGCGCTCAGAGACCGAATACGAGGCGATGCTGCGTGCGGAAGGATTCGCCGACATTCGCATCGCGCATATTCCGGATTTGGCGACGATCGACGATCCCTACCACGGCGCCTGGTTTGCAAATGCCGACGAACTGCGAGAGTTCAAGCGGATTGGCGCGCTATTGCTGATGGCGCGCAAACCGGAAAACTAAAGTCTGTTGGGTGATCTGGAGTACAATGCTTTGCAAGAGAATTGTGACGCATATCACCGACCAATACTTCACAGGTAAATAACACTTGGGTATGGGCATGTGTGTTTTGCTGGAGGTGGCATGAGCTGGATTGAAGATCGTTTTGAGCAGAATTTTGTGATTAGCACGGTGGACTACGTCTTTAACTGGGCGCGCAGATCCGCCATCTGGCCGATGACCTTTGGCCTTGCCTGTTGCGCCATCGAGATGATGGCCGCCTCCACGTCGCGATTCGATATTTCGCGCTTTGGTTCAGAGGTATTTCGTCCCAGTCCTCGTCAGAGCGACCTGATGATTGTGGCCGGAACCGTAACGTTGAAGATGGCCCCGGTAGTGCAGCGCCTCTATGCGCAAATGCCGGACCCGAAGTGGGTCATTGCCATGGGCGCGTGCGCCTCCGTTGGGGGGCCGTTTAACACGTACTCAGTATTGCAGGGCGTGGACAAGATCGTGCCGGTTGACGTGTACATAGCTGGGTGCCCGCCGCGCCCAGAGAATCTGTTCTACGGATTGATGAAGCTGCAGGACAAGATCGACCAGATGACGATTGCGCGGCGTCCGACCGAAGTGCGCCTGAAGGCGGAAATGGTTGAAGAGTTTGCGCGTAACGCGAAGGCTGCGCAGACCATGCCCGAAGCCCCGGTCACCGGAATCGACGGCCAAGCAGGCGTAAGCGGCAAGTAGAAGCTTCGAGAAAAGTATGAAGAGCCGGGTGTCACCATGAGCAATTTCTTTGTTGCGCTCTGCAATGGTGGCGACTGTTATTGGTTGCGTCGAATACTGGATGTCCACACCGCGGTAACCCGCTAGGACAGGCAAGCGTTCCGTGAGCACTGGCAGTGGTTCGCTGACTCAAGTTTTTTATGTGTACGCATAGTTGTCACAGTATAGCGTGACGCACGTCACCTTCACTTTGGCTACTACGCGGCAAAATGCTGGGGCAAGGAGAAAATATGGCACGCGGGGCAACTTCAATCGTTGTTGAGCGATGTAAAGCGTGCGGATTCTGTGTCGAGTTCTGTCCAACCAAGGTTCTCGAACTTTCGTCCGCTTTCAATACTAAAGGTTATCATCCTCCACACGCAGTCTTACCTGAAAAATGTAGCGGATGCGACCTCTGCGGCATGTTCTGCCCGGATTTCGCCATCCATGGATACCGCACGGACAAGGCCAAGACTGAAAAGGAGCCGGACGATGCACGCTGACCCAATTGGCGTCCTTACGGGCGCACATTTCATGGATGGCGACCACGCCGCATGTGAAGGCGCAATCGCCGCCGGAGCGCGTTTCGCCTCGGGCTATCCCATCACGCCGTCAACCGAAGTTGTAGAGCGCTTCTCGCAACGCGCCCCCAAGGTTGGCGGAACTTTCATTCAGATGGAAGACGAACTGGCCGCCTCGATCACGTTCATTGGCGCGGTCTGGGCGGGAGTAAAGGCCTTCACGGTCACCTCCGGCCCCGGTTTTTCTCTCATGATGGAGCACCTCGGCTACGCCGCGATGACCGAGACGCCTTGCGTGTTCATCGACGTGCAGCGCGGCGGTCCTTCAACCGGATTGCCCACCCTGCCCGCACAAGCCGACATGATGCAGGCGAAGTGGGGATCTCACGGCGACTACGAAATCATCGCGCTCTGCCCGAATTCTCCCCAGGAAGCTTTTGACCTCACGATCAAGGCCTTTAACCTCGCCGAGCAGTACCGCACGCCGGTCTTAGTGATGTTGGACGAGTGCGTCGGACACATGACAGAGAAGGTCGTGATTCCCCGCGCGGAAGATATCGAGATTGAGCCGCGGCACTTTACCACCAAAGACCGGAGCACATTCAAACTCTTCGAACCGGTCGGCGACACGATGGTTCCGGAGATGGCAAAGGCCGGAGACGGATACAACTTGCACGTCACGGGCTTGACCCATGATGATCGCGGATATCCAGTCTTGACCGTACCCATGCAGGACAAATCGATTCGGCGGATGTCCGACAAGATCCGCAAGAACGCCGACAAAATCTGCATCACCGAGCAGCACGATATCGAAGGTGCCGACGTTGTTGTCGTGAGTTATGGAATCACTTCGCGAGTGGCGCAACGCGCCATTGAGATGGCGCGCGCCGAGGGCCTCAAGGTCGGAAGCCTGCGCTTGATTACGGCGTGGCCCTTCCCCTCGCACATCATCAAGGCCATCGCCCCCAAAGTGAAGGGATTCGTGGTGCCTGAAATCAACCTCGGCCAGATGGTACGCGAGGTGGAGCGCGCCGCCGCCGGACTGTGCCGCGTGAAGCTTGTCGATCACGCCGGTGGTACCGTACACCCGCCGGAACAGATTCTGAAGGCCATCCAGGAGGTAGCGCGATGAGTTCGACCTCAGCATTTTGCGAAGTTTTACCGGCCAACCCGGTAGAGCAATTCTTGCGTACTGACCGCATGCCCCACATCTGGTGTCCTGGATGCGGTATCGGCACCACGGTAAACTGCTTCACTCGCGCTCTGCTCGATTCCAAGACGGATCTCAGCAAGTTGAACATCGTCAGCGGCATCGGCTGCACCGGACGCGTCGCAGGTTACATGAACCTTGACTCGTTCCACACCACTCACGGCCGCGCCATTCCCTTCGCAACCGGACTCAGGCTTGCCAATCCCGATATGAACGTGGTGGTTTACAGCGGTGACGGTGACCTGTTCGCGATCGGCGGCAATCACATCATTCACGCTGCCCGCCGCAACATGGACATCAAGGTTATCTGCGTGAACAACCTGACCTACGCCATGACCGGCGGACAGACCGGGCCTGCTACGCCGCTTGATGTCATCTCTGCAACTGCGGCCTACGGAACCTATGACCCGCCATTCAATCTGCCTTCTCTGATGGATGCCTCTGGCGCGGTCTACGTCGCGCGTTGGACGACCTTCCACGTCAGACAGCTCGCGAAGTCGATGGCGGAGATGATGAAGAAGAAGGGCTTCGGATTCATCGAAATCATCTCGCCCTGCCCAACGCTTTATCAGCGCCGCAACAAGATGGGCGATGGCCTGGACGCGATGAAGTTCTACAAGGAAATGTCGAAGATCAAACACGGAGCGCCAACCAGCGAAGTGGGACTCACTAAGAGTGGCGAGATCATCGTCGGCAAGTTCGTAGACCGCGAACGCGTTGACTATGACACCGCGATGCGCGCGCATCTCCAACAGCGGCTTGGTTCGAAATTCATTCCGGCGGAGGCACCTGTATGCAGCTAACAGACATTCGTATCTCCGGCTTTGGTGGACAGGGTGTGATCATGTGCGCCAGTGTCATTGGCATGGCCGCTTCGATTATGGAGGACGGCTTCGCCACGATGACCCAGAACTTCGGTCCTGAGGCGCGTGGCGGTGCCTGCTCGGCGCAGCTCATTCTTTCCCCACGCCCATCCTCTACCCCTACGTAGTGCAGCCGGAACTGATGGTCCTGATGTCGCACGAGGCGTTCGCAAAGTTCGCAAAGGACATCAAGCCCGGCGGCACCTTGATCATTGAGAGCGAGCTGGTTCAACCGGAGGGAATCACTGCGCCAGGCGTGAAGGTCTATGGTATTCCCGCAACCCGCATCGCTGAAGAGCTCGGCAAGAAGATGGTGCTCAACATCGTGATGGTCGGATTCTTCGGGGCTATTTCCGGACTGCTGAAGCGTGAGTCTTTACGCAAAGCGGTGGAGGATTCGGTGCCTGCGGCATTTGCAGAACTGAACCGGAAGGCATTCGACGCCGGTTGGGATTACGGGGTCAAGCACTTGGCAGAAGGCCCGCTCGAAGTGGGCCTGGAAGCAGGTTGCCAAGTAGCTGCACTCAAACAATAGAAAAGATTAGCAGGCGAAGTAATTCAGAGCCCCGGTGCAAGCGGGGCTCTTTTTCTTGCAGCGGCTAGCCGCGCCAGAGATGGTAGAGCAGGTAGTAGATCACGACGCCCGTCACCGATACATACAACCACAGCCAATAAGTCAGTGGAGCAATCTTTACATGCCTGGCATCCTGGCGCTTAAGGCCGCGGCGGAGGCTGATCAGAATGAGCGGGACGATGACAACGGCGAGCACGGTATGGCTTGCGAGCAGAGAGAAATACACTGGCCGCCGCCAGCCGTGTCCGGCAAAGTGCAGCACGCCGGCATGGGCATGGTAGTAGAGATAGCAGAAGAGAAAGACGACCGAGGTAGAAAAGGCGGCGATCATGGTGCGCTTGTGCGCCTCGATCTGCCGGCGGTCTATGAAGCATTTGGCGGTGACCAGCAGAACGGCAGCGGTGCCGTTGAGAGTCGCGTTGATGCTCGGAAAATAGGAAAGCGCTTGCACTTGCATGGTCCAATCCTATCAGGCAGCCGGTTTGGTGCTGCGTCGGTTAGCCACCACGAAAGCCAGGCTGAACATGATGAGGGTAAAGATGACGAGCACAGCGAGACAGGTTGCGAGCGGGAATTCGGGCGCAGCCGTGGCCGGGAATAGTAGGCCGCGCAGAGCCTCAGTGCCGTAAGTCAGCGGATTGATTCTCATCAGAAAGGCCATCCACGGCGAGGCGGAGCTGACGGGAAACATCGAGCCGGAGAGCAGCCAGAGCGGGATCAGGAACAGGTTGATGATGGCATGGAAGCCAGAGGTGGAATCCATCGGCCAGGCGATGATGAAGCCGAGGGCAGTGAGCGAGAACGAAACCAGGAAGATGTCCAGCACGACCAGCAGCAGTTGCACCAGGCCGAAGTGAATTCCGAGCAGCGGGGCAATGACGAGGAAGAGCACGCCCTGTATGGTTGCCAGAGTGGTGCCGCCCATTACCTTGCCCAACACGATCACCGAACGATGCACTGGGGCGACCAGCACCGAGAGCAGAAAACCCTCGTTGCGATCCTCGATCAGCGACATCATGGCGAAGATCGAAGTGAAGAGCACGATCATCATCAATGCGCCGGGGAAGAAGAAGTCGAGATAGCTCTGGCCGCTGCCGGTGGTTGGGTTACGGAACGATTTACCGAAGCCGGCACCGATGACCACCCAGAAAAGCAGAGGCGAAGCGACGATGCCGACGACACGGCTGATGTTGCGGTAGAAGCGCACGACCTCGCGCCGCCAAAGCGAGAGCGCGGGCATGACTCCGAAGGTGGTTCCCGCGATCGTATGCGGATGCGATGTTGTCTGCGTTGCCAAATTCAGCCTCAATCCTATTTAGTGCTTTTTCTTCTTGGTGGTTTGAGCTGCACGTTGTTCCAGCCCCTGGGCATCTTCGTTCCAGAAGCGGTGGCCGGTGCGGCGGATGAAGACATCCTCCAGGGTTGGCTTGCTGACAGTGACCGAATCGATCTCGCCGGGGAAGGCCTCAACCACTTCGGTGATGAAGCGGTGGCCGGCCTCGCGCTCGATGCGGACGCGGCCATCGTCGAGCACGGCGGCCCCGGCGGCAAAGCGAGCGTTGATGGCGGCGGCGAGCTTCTGCGGCTCACGAGCGTCGAGCAGGATCACGTCGCCGCCGATCTCACTCTTGAGCTGTGCCGGTGTGCCCAGGCCGACCAGGTTGCCGTGGCTCAGAATGGCGAGGCGGTCGCATTTTTCGGCCTCTTCCATCAGGTGCGTAGTGACGATGATGCTTACCCCCTCCTGATCGCGCAGGATCTGAAGGTATTGCCAGAGGTCGCGGCGCGCGCCGGGATCGAGGCCGGTACTCGGCTCATCGAGCAGCAACACCTGCGGACGATGGAGCAGTCCTTTGGCGAGTTCGAGACGGCGCTGCATGCCGCCGGAGAAGGTTTCGGCGCGGTCCTTGGCTCGATCGCTGAGAGAGACCCGTTCCAGCATTTCGGCCACGCGCTTTTTGAGCACGGAGCCGGTAATTCCATAGAGATGGCCGATGTGGATCAGGTTCTCTTCGGCGGAAAGCTTCACGTCAATGCTGCGTGACTGAAAGACCACGCCGATCTGGCGGCGCACGCCGCTGGGGTCGAGCGCAACGTCGTGGCCGAGAATCAATGCGCGTCCTGCGGAAGGCAACATCAGGGTAGAAAGAATGCGGAACATCGTGGTCTTGCCGCTGCCGTTGGGGCCGAGCAGACCGAAGATTTCGGCGCGATTCACCGTGAAGGAAACCCCGTTGAGGGCCGGGCGGTCACCGTATTGGTGGCGTAGGCCTTCGATTTGGATCACCGTCGCTGGTCCAGCGTGGGTGGAGGTGTCGAGCTCTTGTTCTTGCATCCTGGTGGTCAAAGCGATAAATCCTCAGTGGCGCGAACCTGGCGCGGATCAAGCCGCGCTGTTAAGCATCATCAATGCAAAGAGCAATGGCAGATAGGTGACGGTGGCCTTGAGCAAAGCTCGCGCCAGGGTTCTGGAACGCGGCTCTGAAGGCGGCAGGCACTCTCTCCAGATGCGGGTACAGAAGTAGAATAGCCCCAATCCGAGCGCCGAGGCTCCGATGAAATAAGGCAGCCCGGCCATGCCCAACAAAGTGGGCGCAAGCGTGGTGGGAAGCAGGGCCGCGCCGTACATCAGGATCTGGCGTGCGGTGGAGCGCCCATCGCTCTCCACTACGGGCAACATGCGGATGCCGGCCCTGGCGTAGTCATCGCGATAGAGCAGGGCGATGGCGTGGAAGTGGGGAAACTGCCAGAAGAAGACGATGGCAAACAGCACGAAGGCTTCCCATTCCAGATGGCCGCGCGCGGCGGTCCAGCCCAGCACTCCGGGCATGGCGCCAGGGAAGGCCCCGACGAAGGTACACAGCGGGCTGATCTTCTTCAGCGGCGTGTATATCAACAAGTAGCAGACGGCGGTCAGCAGGCTGAGCAATGCGGTGAGCGGATTGAGTTTGACGGCCAGCAGAGTTGCGCCCGTTGAGGTGAGAACCGCCCACACGACGATGGCGTGGGCCACGCCTACCGAGCCCGTCACCAGCGGCCGCAGCGCGGTGCGCCGCATCAGTGCGTCGCTCTTGCGCTCGATGATCTCGTTCATGCATGCCGTGCCGGCTGCCACCATACCGATTCCGGCCAACGCCCACAGCAGATTAGCGGTGAGTACGGGCAGGCCGGACTTGTGCTGGCCGAAGAAGAAGCCGCACCAAGCTGTAACCACAACCAGCGTAGTCACGCGGACCTTAGTAAGTTGCGCATAGTCGCGGAGAAGCTCCACGGGGCCATACGCGGCGACGGCCAGAGCTGGCGAGGGTGCCGTGGTCATGCGCGCACCGTTGAGCCCGACGAGGGCATTTGCGGGGCTAAACCCGGCATCGGGTCACTGGAGGCGTGACGGTGAATCTGAATGGTGAGGATCACGGTTGTGACCAGCAGCAGCGCTCCGCAGGCGACGTGTGCCACCGTGGCGGCGACCATGCTGGACAGCGGCGTCGAGGCACCCTGGCTCCAGAGAACGCGTGTGATGTAGCTGGCCACTCCGAGGGTGATCTGCACGGCGAGCAGAACCAGTAATACGGCGGCGGGCGTAGCCAGTTGCGGCGACCCACGATGGCGCTTGAGGGTGGAGACCGACAGCCAGCTCACCATGCAGAGAACGATGCCGGCTCCGATGAGGTGGGGCAGCAGGCGGATTCCCGAATGGCGGAAGGCCGCGCCCAGGATGAGTTGCATCCACACGGAGGCTACGGTAAGCAGGGAGAGCGTTGTGAGATTGGTGCGCGCCTCCGGGCGCATCACCGCGACTGGCGCCTGGGCCCAGCTTTTGCTGGTAAAGAACGCGATGCTGACCATGATGCAGAAAAAGGTTTGCCCAAGGGTCGCGTGCGCAGTCGAGATCGCCGGTGGCAGATAGAAGAGAACGGTGAGTCCTCCGAGCACGCCCTGGGCGATCACGGTGCCTAGGGCGCTCCAGCCAAGGACGCGCATCCAGCGCCGCCTGTCCACTTTTTGGGTCCATACGGCTACGCCGATGGTGAGCAGGCCGATGAATTCGGCCAACATGCGGTGACCATGTTCGAACTTCACTCCGCCGATCAGCGGCGGAATCCGGTAGAGCGAGCCGAACGAGGTCGGCCAGTCCGGCACGGAAAGTCCAGCTTCGTTACTGGTCACCAGGGCTCCGGCGACAATCAGCAGGAAGACGCAGCCAGCCGCGAAGGCGGCGAAGCGATGGTGGGCGCGATTATAGGAAGTGCTTTGTGGCTTTGAAAGTTCCGTCATGCGGTCTCGAGAACTCGATTTGGCCAAGATAAGGTTTCGTACGTTCGATGGGAGTCTCCCGGCGAACGCTACATTTTACAACCCTTTAGAGAGAAGATGAGAATCCACAGGCCAACGATGCAGCACGATTGCCGTTCCCGACGATATTCTTCCCAATCGCGCTCAGGAAAACGGACGAGCGTGTACTTAGACCGGCGCGGTTTCCTTGGCGGCCTGCTCGCGCCAGGCCGGGCTCTCCATGGCCTCGATCACAGCGTCGGCAAACTCGTTGGTGGAGGAAGTGCCGCCCATGTCGCGGGTGATGTGCTGACCCTCACGATAGACGGCGTGGACCGCGTATTTCACCTTGTTGGCCGCGTCTTGCTCGCCGAGATGGCGCAGCATCAGGATGCCGGAGCGGAGTACGGCAGTCGGGTTGGCGATGCCTCTTCCGGCAATGTCCGGGGCCGATCCATGTACGGCTTCAAAAATGGCGCATTCGTGGCCGAAGTTTGCGCCCGGCACCAGTCCGAGGCCGCCTACGAAGGCAGCGCACAGATCGCTGATGATGTCTCCGTAAAGATTCTCCAGCAGCAGCGTGTCGTACTGGTATGGATTGGTGACAAGCTGCATGCAGGTATTGTCGATGATGTGCTCGCCGTAGAAGATATCCGGATACTCCTTGGAGATATTGCGCGAACAGCGGATGAACAATCCGTCGGAGAGCTTCATGATGTTCGCCTTATGAATGGCGTGTATTTTCTTGCGTCCGAACTTATGGGCGTAGTCAAAGGCCCAGCGCGAGATGCGCGTGGAAGCCTTTTCAGTGATGATCTTGATGCTTTCGACCACGCCTGGAACGACCTCGTGCTCAATGCCCGAGTACAGGCCCTCGGTGTTCTCGCGGACGATGATGAGATCGACGCCAGGATAGCGGGTGGTAACGCCGGGAAGGTTGCGGATGGGCCGGAAGTTGCAGAAGAGCTCGAACTGCCGGCGCAGTTGCACGTTGATGCTGCTGAATCCGCCACCGATCGGGGTGGTGACCGGACCTTTCAACGCAACACGAGTGCGCTCAACCGATTCGACCAACTCTTTGGGGATGTACTCGTGAAACTTGGCAAAGGCGTCGGCCCCGGCCGCATAGCTTTCCCACTCAAACTTAATGCCTGTGGCTTCCAGAACTCGTATCGCCGCGGCTGTAACTTCGGGACCGATTCCGTCGCCCGGAATCAACGTAACTTTATGTGCCATGCGACTCCCGTCTGAGATTCTCACCGCAATGTTCGGGTTATTCCTTCGGGTTATTCCTTAGCTCCGCGTTTGCCCTGCTCGGCCGCCGCCAGTGCAGCTTTGGCCTCGCGCACATCTTTGGAGCGCAGCAGGTCCTGCAGTTCCGACATAAACTCGTGTACGTCCTTGAAGTCCAGATAGACGCTGGCAAAGCGCACGTAGGCCACCTTGTCCAGATTGCGCAGCCGGTTCATGATGAGTTCGCCAACTTCGCCGGTCTTGCGCTCGCGTTCCGGGCTGTCGATGACGAAGGCCTCGGCGTCATTGACGATCTGTTCGAGCTGGCCGATCGGAACCGGGCGTTTTTCGCAGGCGCGGAGGAGTCCGCTGAGCACCTTCTGGCGCTCGAATTTCTCGCGCCGTCCGTCCTTCTTCACAACCATGTATGGGATTTCGTCGATGCGTTCGTAGGTGGTGTAGCGCTTTTCGCAGCGCAGACACTCGCGACGGCGGCGAATGGATTCGCCTTCCTTGCTCTCGCGTGAGTCAACCACCTTATCCTGATCAAATCCGCAAAAGGGACATTTCATGATGCTGTTGCCGCCGTCTGTCGGGCTGCGCAGCCTTTCTTGGCAGATTCACCGAGCCGCCTGTTGCGCTTCCGATTGTAGCAGCGGGTTTGTAGCTGCAGCAACGCCGTTAGGACGCTCCGGCGACCTCCGCCTCGACTTCTTCCTCTTTCTGCGAGCTTTCTTCCGAGAGCCGGAGGAAGGAAATGTTTTCGAAGCGCGCCAGCAGAATTCCCGCCGGAACCACCGACATGAAGGTAACCAGCCAGAGCATGATGCCGCAACTTACCGCTAGCTCCCGCGTGATGTTATACGGCTCTCCGCTGAACAGGTTGGATTGCAGCACGCCGATGACCGCCAATTGCGAACCGCCAACCCCTCCCGGCAACTGCACCACCGAACCCAACATACTGGAGCCCATGACCAACAGCACGTCATCTAGTTTCATGGTATTCATGCGCGCAGTCCGCTGCACCCCTGCGGGATCTCCCGAGACAGTCACCGGGATCTGCGGGTAGGAGTGCAACACTTGGATGTAGCCGCCGGCAATCATCAGCCACATGGCCACCGAAACCACCACCAGTTGAATAAAGGAACTGGCGCTGTGAATGGTGTTGAAGCCTTGCTTAAAGGAATACAGACGGGCCCGCAGCACCGTTGCCGCGCCTCCGGTGGCCCGCTTGAGAACGAAGAACAGTAGCGCCAGCACAGCCAGAGCCGCAAATGCGAGAGGGAGCTTGTGGCTGGCGTTGCGCGCCGCTACCTGCATTCCATGGTGCAGCGCCTGGAGCAGCACCTGGGCCAGGGTTCCGCCCTTGATTACGAAAAAGCCGACCACCAGCAGGAGGACCGAACCAAGATCGAAGAAACGCTCCACCGTCCACACCGCCAGTTGCGAGGTGAAAGTAAGTCTCTCCTTGCGCGCGATCAAGTAGGGGCGGGCAAACTCGCCAGCGCGGCCAAATAATCCCAGGGCGGCAAAGCCGATGATCTGCGGACCAATGAGCCGCCGGAAGCTGGTCGGGGCGGTAGGCTTGAGAAAGATTGCCCAGCGAATGGCGCGCAGCACATAAGCCAGATAGATCAGTACGACGGCTGCGCCGATGTGCCAAAGACTGACCCCGCCGGTATATTGACGGAACTTTGCCCAATCGAATGTCCGCCACGAGCGAAACTGGAAATAAACGAGGGCTCCAAGGATTGCCGCAACAATAGCGAGGGAAATGATCTGTTTTTTCTTCATCTGGAAGAGCGAGCCGGAGCTGGAGTTCGCTGATGCCTTTCAACTAAAAATTCGGTTCGATGGTTGCGTCAGGCAAACTCAGCGCCCATGAAAGCCGGGTATGAATACGGAGCTTCGTCCCTCGGATGTCATCTTTGATTCTACTAGATTGCCGACGCCGCAGCTTGCATACGTGGCGCTCCGGCAAATCGGTTGCTATGGCGCGGAGCGTTCCGCCGTGGCGGCCGTGCGACTTGAGGCAATCTTTGTTTTATCCGCAGACTGGTCCGGCAGTTTTCTGCTGCTCTGCTTCGTCTTGGCGCCGTCGCGCTTGCTCTTGTTGTAATCAAGAATGACGCGCTGCACGTACTGCCGCGTCTCACGGTAGGGCGGGACGCCCTTGTAGCGGTCGACCGCCTTCGGGCCTGCATTGTAGGCGGCAAGAGCCTTGATCGCGTCGCCATCGTAACGTTCCAGCAGTTCGCGCAGATAGCGCGTGCCGCCGTGCACATTTTGCTCAGGACTGAAGCTGTCATCCACTCCGAGTTGGGAGGCCGTGCCTGGCATGAGTTGCATCAGCCCGCGCGCTCCCGCCGGTGAAACCGCATGGGCGTTGCCGGCGCTTTCCTGCTTGATCACGCTGCGGATGAAGTCCGAGTCCACGCCGTGTTTTTCCGAGGCCTCATGGACGATCTGGCTAGTGCTCTTGGCGGGCCCGGAATCGGCTGCCGGTGCAATTCGGTCGGGCTCATTGGAGTAGCACTCAATCTCCTCGGCGGGCACGTCGACAAAGCTCTTTTTCTGGTCGTCAATGTAGAGCCGCACCAAGCCGTCACGCGTCTCGCGAGTGCGATGGCGGATGGAGAATCCGTTGCGCAACTCTGCAATTTCAGCCCCAAACAAGGTGCTCGATAATAGCAGTAGAGCGACGGCCGGGCGCAATAACGTCATTCTCTCTATTCTAGCCCTTCCATCGCCGACTCCACTGCAATTGCAACCCCATTTTCATTGTTGCAGAGGGTTTCCTGCCAGCCGCGGTCGCGCAGTTCCTCGGTGGCATTGCCCATGATGTAGGCGTGTCCTGCAAATTCCAACATTTCGATGTCGTTGTAGTTATCGCCGATCGCCATGACTTCCGCCGGATGATAGCCCTTGAAGGCCGCCCAGCGCTTCAGTGCCGCGCCCTTGGTGCAGCCTTTGTTCAGGATGTCCAACATGCACAGGTCGCGCGCGTCATACTGCGTTTTCAGGGCGGTGATACGGGTGAGGAGGGGCTTATTTTTCCTGAGCTGTGCCTGCGCCGCGGTCATCCGCTCCACCGTTCCGCAGAACATGGCCTGAATCGGGTCGCTGGTAATCCCGCTTTCGATGGGCTGCACGAAGCGAAGATATTGCACATTCTTTTCCAGCCATTTCTTGATTGAGCCGTTCAATTCGTCCAGCGTCTCCAACAGCAGCGCCCCCTGGCTCTCTCCGTCGAAGGTAATCACCAGGTTGCGGCGGAAGTCCGTCATGTGTGCAACCAGTTCCAACGCGGCTGCCAGCGGCAGGGGATCGCGGTGAAACAGCGTTCCATCGCTGGCCCTGGTGATGGCTCCGTTGGAACTGATGAGGGTGATGTTAAAACCCAGCGCCTCGGCCACCGGGAGCGCAAAGCTGTGCCGGCGTCCGGTGGCCAGCGCGATCTCCATCCCAAGCGAATTGGCCCGGCGCAAGGTTGCAAGGTTGCGCGCGCTTACCTGGAAGTTGGAGTCCAGCAACGTTCCATCAATATCAATGGCAATCAGTCGAACGGAAGACATTCACTCAATTTTACAACGTCTGCCCCAGCAACTTAGGATGCCAGGGTTTTTGGATGCTAGGATTCAGGTGATGATCTCGCACTTTTTTTCCTGGGGCATATTCGGCATCGTGCTGATGGTGCTGGCGCTGGTTCACTACGCCCGCCGCCAGCCCAGCTTCTACTGGATCTATCTCATCCTGTTTCTGGGACCGCTGGGCGCGCTGATCTATCTGGCAGTTGAGTGGCTCCCTGAACTTCGCGATCCGGGCGCATTCCGCTTTGTAGAGCGGGGACGCCGCCGTCGCGAGGTGGAAGCCGCGATCCGGCAGAACCCTTCCGCAGGCAATTACGAAGAGCTCGGATTGCTACGCCTAGACAAGGGCGACTGGAGCGGTGCCCGCGCCTGCTTTGACCGCGCTTTGGCGCAGCGCACCGACTCACTCGATCCCTTCTATCGTCGCGGCCTCGCCGAAGTCGAACTCGGCGATTTTGCCGCCGCTCGCACAGACCTGGAGCATGTCGTCACCGCCGACGCCGGCTACGACTTCCAGCGTGCCGCCGGACTGCTCGCCCTCGCCGACTGGAAGACGGGAGACGTCGAGCGTGCCCAGCGCCTCTTCGAGCACGTCCTGCGCACCTCTACCCTCACCGAGACGCAACTGAATTACGCCGAGTTTCTCGCCGAAACCGGACACCGCATCGAAGCCAAGCAGCAAGCCATCCGCATCCGCGACAAGCGCGCCCAGATGCCGGGATTCCAGCGCCGCCGCGAACGCAAACTCTTCCGCCGGAACGCCGCACTGCTGCGGAAATTGTGAGCTCGGAGTCGTGCTCACTCTCGGCCCGGGCGAATCCAGCGTGCAGGAGTGCGGCTCGCTCCCGTTTCGCCCCACCCGCCTTCGCGGTATGATTCCACCTGACGGATATGACCGAGCGCCTTTACTACCAGAACTCTTTTCTCTTCGACTTCACCGCCTCCGTCGAGGCCCTCCGCGAGCTTGCCGATGGACGGCGCGCGCTGGTGCTGGACCGCACCGCGTTCTATCCCACCAGCGGCGGCCAGACCTTCGACACCGGATGGGTCGAGTTCGTCGCGGGTGATGGCGATGGGACGCTTCCCGGTCCCTCGCTCCTGATTCCAAAGCTCCGCGTCGCCGAGGTCATCGAGGACGAATCCGACGGCACAATTCTGCACGTAATCGATAGCCCAGTCGAACACCTCAGGACTCCCCTCGTGCTGCCGCTTCGAGTGCGCGGATTCATTGACCTGGATCGCCGCCAAGATCACATGCAGCAACACTCGGGACAGCACGTGCTGTCGGCGACATTCCTGAAACTCTTTGATGCGCCCACGGTCAGCTTCCACATGGGCGAGGAAAGCTGCACCATTGACCTGGAGGTAGCCGCTCTCAGTGCCGCGCAACTCGAACAGGCCGAGCGCTTCGCCAATCAGTTTGTGTGGGAGGATCGTCAGGTTCTGATGCACGAGGTGACGCCCGAGCAGGCGCGAAAGGCCGGAGTCCGCAAGATTCCTGAGGCCGCGCATGAGACTCTGCGTCTGATCGAAGTTCGCGGCGTGGACCTGTGTGCCTGCGGCGGAACTCACGTAAAAAACACCGGGCAGATCGGCAATATTCAGCTCCGCAAGGTGGAGAAGATCAAGCAGGGAATTCGTGTCGAATTCGTCTGCGGCGCGCGCGCGTTGCAGATTGCGCGAAAGGATTTTCAGGTCCTCACCGAAGCTGCCGCAATCTACTCTTCCCATCTTTGGGAAGTTCCGGCGCAGAGCCAAAAGCAGATTGACTCCGGCAAAGCCGCGCAGAAGCAGCAGCAAAAGCTGCTGACTGAGATTGCTGAACTTACCGCGCAGCAGGCGCTGGCGCGCACTCCCAGCGAGGGCGGGCGCAAGATCGTCGCTGAGTATTTTGCCGAGCGCGACCTCAACTTCGTCAAGCTCTACGCCCAGAAGTTGGTCGCCGCCGAGACGAATGTGATCGCGCTGGTAGGCGCCGGGCAGGGAACTCCCGCGCTGGTTTTCGCCCAGTCGCCCGGTGGCGCGTTCGACGCCGGCGCCGAGCTCAAGGCCATTGTCAGCAGCGCTGGTGGACGCGGAGGCGGCACTCGCGATCTCGCCCAGGGCGGGGTGCCTTCGGCGGATCTGATTCCGGAGTTGATCGCGCGTGCCGTGCAGGTTGCACGCGCGCAATCCGCATCCCAATCGAAAGACCAGGGATGATCGCGCCATGATCGACCAGCCTCTTATTCTCATCACGCTTCTGATTCAGCTAGGGGTTTCGGCTGCCGTCAGCAGCGTGTTGGCGCGTTCGCGGCGCTTTCGCGTCCTGCTTTTTCATGAGGACCGCGACATATGGGAAAAGATGGAGATGGTGCTCTTCGTTGGCGGACCTTTCATGCTCGGCGTGTTGGTGCGCGGCACGGTAAAAAACTTTCTCGCCGCCGACGTCTCATTCGAAGCTGCAATTCTTCTCGGCGTGATCGCCGGACGAACGGCGGGCGTTTGCGGTGGAATTCTGGTCTCACTGCCTTATCTGTTCATGCACCAGTACATGAACCTGCCGCTGAATGTAATTGCCGGACTTAGCGCAGGATTTCTGCGTGAGCTTGCAAAAGATCGTGAGGCCATCTGGTCTTTCAGCCCGCTCTTCGACCTCAGCATTTACCGCTGGATACGGCGCACCATTGCCAAGTCGTTCATCGACTGGCAGACCTCGTTTTTCTTCATCATCCTGGGCTTGCAGTTTCTACGTCTGCAGACCAAGAGATTTTTTCCGCGCTATACCTGGGCGCTCGATTCGCCGAACTGGCTGGTGCGCGGCGCCATCTACATCACTACCGTGATGACGGTTGCGATTGCCCTCAAGGTGCTGAACAACACACGCATTGAGATGAAGCTCGAAGAGCAAGAGCGCCTGTTGCTGCAGGCCCGCATGGAAGCCCTGCAGAGCCAGATCAACCCGCACTTCCTGTTCAACACGCTCAACTCCGTGGCGTCGCTGGTGCGCTTTGATCCCGACACGGCGCGCGAGATGATTCTGAAGCTCTCGAAGATTCTTCGCCGCCTATTAAAAAAAGGCGATTCTTTTGCGGAGTTGCGCGAAGAGCTCGAATTCATCGACGACTATCTCGACATCGAAGTCATCCGCTTTGGCCGCGACAAACTAAAGGTGGTCAAGGAACTCGACGTGACCAGCTTGGACATCGTCGTTCCCACCATGCTCATTCAGCCCATCGTGGAGAATTCGATTAAGCACGGCCTCTCACCGAAGATCTCCGGAGGTACGATTTATCTGCGCAGCCGGATTCTCGACGGCACTCTCGTGATTGAGGTGGAGGACGACGGGGTTGGCATTGTCGAGCCCGGCTCCGACGTCAGCGAGTGGAACACCCCGCAGCATGGCACTGGAATCGGCATGGCAAACGTTCGCGAGAGGCTCAATGTGCTCTACAGCGACGCTGCGCGCGTTGAGGTAGAAAGCCGCACCGGCGCCGGAACCGTGGTGCGTATCGTATTGCCGATTCCTCACACCGGCGAGATGGACGGCATCAATTACGACTTGCGCTCCAACAGCCCACGATAAAGCTCTTCGTACTGCGGAATGATTTTCGTCGCGCAGAACCTTGCCTTCGCCGTTGCGCGCGCGCGCTTACCCATGGTGGTCAGCAGTTCTTCGCTGCTCAGCACCTTCAGCGCGCAGGCGGCCATTGCTTCCACATCCCCGGCAGGAGCCAGGAAGCCATCCACGCCGTCCTCGATGACCTCCGGCAATCCGCCGACGCGAGAGGTCACGGGCACAACTTCGCATGACATCGCCTCCAGCGCCGCCAGGCCAAACGACTCCATCTCACTCGGTAGCAGCATCACATCGGCCATCGGTAGTTTTTCGTAGATCATGTCCTGCTTGCCCATGAAGTGAATTCGCTGGTGAATCCCTTTTGCACAGGCCAGGCGCTCGGCCGCGCGGCGGTCCGGCCCGTCGCCAATCATCATCAGCCGTGCCGGAATCTTCTTCTGCACCCGGTCGAATATCTCCACTACGTCGGTCACCCGCTTTACTGGCCGGAAGTTGGACAGGTGCACCAGCAAGCGCTCGTCAGGTTTGGCGAATTCCGTGCGCTGCGCCATGGCCTGTTCAGTGCGCACGTATAGGTCGCAGTTCACAAAGTTGTGGATGACGTGAATTGGCTTGCTAATCGCAAAGCTCTCGATCGTGGATAGCTTGAGATCGTTGGAGATCGCCGTAACCGCATCGCTCTGCTCGATGGAGAAGCGCGTGATCGGCAGATAGGAGCGGTCGAGCCCCACCAGGGTGATGTCGGTTCCATGCAGCGTGGTCACGTAGGGCAGGCGCCGAGGCTTGCGCGTATGGTCGTAGCTGAGCATCTGCCGCGCCAGCATCGCACTCACCGAGTGCGGAATCGCATAGTGTACGTGCAACAGATCCAAATCGTACAACTCGGCTACTTCGGCCATTCGCGTCGCCAGCGCAAGATCGTAGGGTGGATACTCGAAGAGCGGATACTGCGAGACTTCCACCTCGTGAAAGTGAATGTGCGGATGCGGTTCGGTCAGCCGGATCGGCTGCGAATAGGAGATGAAGTGAATCTCGTGTCCGCGATTGGCCAACTCGATTCCGAGTTCGGTGGCTACAACTCCACTGCCGCCATAGGTGGGATAACAGGTAATACCAATCCGCATGCGCTCAAGCTCTTTCGTTGTTCGGTTAGATGTGCGCGATGCTGGCCGGTCGCGGCGATTTCACGCGGAACGGCACCAGCTCCGCTCCATACTTCTCGCTCAATTCACTTGCGGTGATCGCCATCAGCGCTCTCAACTCCACCTCGCGCGACTCGCGCAGCCGCGTACGAACCGCCGCCAGTTCACCGTCATTGTATCCAGGATGGCAGACCAACTCCCAGGTTCCCTGCGGCATTCGCGTCAGCATGGCGCGCAGCCGCGCCTCGTCGAGCGTGCCGGTGGCGGCTACGCCCAGGCTGCCATCTGTGGTGGAGAAGCCGGCATCGCGCACGGTCCGCAGCCAGCGCCGGTACAGCATCGCGCGCAGCAGTGTGGTCTCAGCCTTGCGCACCAGCAGCGTCTTACCGGCTAGCGCCTCGCGCCAGCCGACTGCGCCCGGTGCCTCAAATGGATTGCGAACCGCGCTGACGCCATGGGCCGAGGCCGCACGCAGCAAAGGCCGAAGCAGCGAAGGAAACATGTGCGTGTGTTTGTGCGCGTCAAAGTGAGAAACTTGGACCTTCGAGCCTTGCAACCGCACAAACTGCGCCCCGGCCTCGGCTTCCACCTCTTCGGCACGGAAGCGCCCGCCGGCGACGGCCCGCAGCACTTCTCCAATTGAGTGATAGAAACGATTCGTTCCCGGGGCCAGCAGCGAGCGCACCTTGTTTGCGGGCAGCAGCGGTTCGCCATCCACCAGCACCACGTGGCAGCCGACGCTGAGATGCGGCATCTGCGCGGCCAAGGCCGCTGCTTCGTCGAAGCAGGTTCCGGTCGCCATCAGGGTTGCCGACGATACGATTCCACGCTGGTAACACGCCACAATGGCGCGATTTACTCCATGCGTCAAACCGAAATCATCGGCGTTTACGATCAGGCGCTTCATGGGAAAAGTGTAGCAGGCCGCGGGCAATGACCCCGCCTCGACCCTCTCACCTAATCGCCGCATTCGGACGCACTCTGCGACCGCAGTTCAGGCCGTCTTCAGTGTCTCGCGCGCCCCATTCAATTTCCGCTGGTCCTCGTTCTGCTCGCCTTCGCCCAGGTAGAACCTCACCTTGTCGAGCAGGGCAGGGAACATCTCCTGCTTTTCAATCCACCCGGCTACCTCGTCGCACCCTTCCACCGGAGCAAACCCGCTCACAACGATAATCGGAATGTCGGGTGCTTTCTCTCGAATCAGTCTGGCGAGTTCAAGGCCGTTCATCTCCTCCATGCGGTAGTCAGTCACCAACATGTCAAATTTGTCGCGGTCGAACTTCACCAGTGCGTCGCTGGCCTTGTAGGCGCATTCTGCCCGGTAACCATGCATCTGCAGAATTTCGCAGGCCAGACGTGCCATCACCTCGTGATCGTCCACAAACAGAATCGCTTTCATTCTTCACCTGCGATAAATAAATATGACAGCGGAATAGACATATATTAGATGCAAAATGTGTCTGCCTCGCCTTCGTAAGGCAGTTTTCTTCAAAAGCGATTTCCACAGTACAGTTTGACCGGAGCCCCATGTCTTTCATATACTCAAGCTGCGAGTTGGTTCCAGCAAAGGCCGCCCCCATAGCCGCGTGACAACCGGCGAAGGGAGCACCGTAAGGGCGGTTAGCTCAGTTGGTTAGAGCGCCTGCCTTACAAGCAGGATGTCGGGGGTTCGAGTCCCTCACTGCCCACCACTGCTCAAGGCTTTCGGAATCGCGCAACGGCCTGCCAAGGCCGGCACTATCCGCAATTACGCGGGGTCGTAGTTCAGTTGGTTAGAACGCTGCCCTGTCACGGCAGAGGCCGCGGGTTCGAGTCCCGTCGACCCCGCCATTTAGGTTCGGATGTTCATGAATCTAAATGGCGGTTTTTATTTGCCCGGAATACCCGTAGCTTTACCCGAACTACCTCGGAAGCTTTTTCAGCAGACTACAAGGCTGTCTTGTTTCAGTCGCCGCAAGTGCCTGTAAATAAGCACCTTGCGCCGCGAGCCTGCTTTTAATTGCTCAAGTGGGCATGCACGTCCAGAGTGTGGCTCCCTCGGCATCTCGGCATTAGGAAGGGTGGCGAAAAAGAAGGGTAGCGCAAAGGGAAAAGGAGGGCTCGGACCCGCCAGTTCGAGTTATCGTGGCACCTGCAGCTTCGGAAGGCGTCTCGCTAGATCATCCAAAACGGGCGACATACCTGTAAGGAATCAGGGTGTAGCGTCTTCAGTCGTAAACGGTGAGTCTTGCGCCGATATGTTGACTGCAAGAAAATGTTGCCGTCCAAAAGTTCGAGCTTCTGCTTGCTCGGCGAAGAAAACATCCACTACGGGGCGAAGCTCGCTCGCCGACGTAGTATCCACGAAACGCGCCAGTCTCGCCTTCTCCTGGCTTTTATCGAGCAGCACGATGTAGTCATTCATTTGTGCGTGCAGGTTCCGTCGTGCGGTCGGTGAAAGGGCGATGTTGAGCACCTTGTCGTCCGGCAAGATGTGATGGGGAACGGCATAAGACTGTGCTGTTTTAAGACCACTGGCAAACTTGCCGTGCCCGGTAAAGGCTGTCACTTGTACTGCTGTTTTGTGCTGGTTCAAGAACCCCAGTTTGTTTTCTGCGCTTGCGAGACGGTGCTTGGTTTCCTGTAACTGGAGTTTGGTCTGCTGAAGTTCGTTGCTCTGCGTAGTAAGCGTGCGCAGCAGATGATTCTGGTCGTGTTTGTAATGCGCGGTATCGGTCACCGCGCTGCTGATGATCAGCAACGCCAAGCTTGCTATCTTTGGCTCCCAAAGGGCCCGCACCACGGAATATAGGCTTCGCAGTGCTTTCCTCATATGTGCCTCCATGCTTGCTTGATGTGTAGTAGGCAATAACCATGCCAAAGTTATCGTGGGGAAAAGATCGTAGGAAAGCGGTCTCATGGAACGAAAATTGGAAGGTAGAAAAGTACGGACTCCGCGAAAAAAGTCGCCCCTAACACCCAAATTTTGCAGATACAAACGTCGGCTGCTCGTATGCGACCTACCCGTTGCCGCACCTTCCGCAGCACGTCTAGGCGGTAGAGCGGAAACAACCTGCAACCGGGGGTGTGGTTCTGCATCTATGGGACGAGTCATTCGAGAAGGAGGGCGAGATGCTGAAGGTTGGAATCATCGTCGGGAGCACGCGACCGGGAGGGAAGGCCGCCACAGTAGCACAGTGGGCCTACGACATTCTACATAGCCGCAAAGACGCGGAGTTCGAGATCGTCGACATTGGCGATTACAAACTGCCGCTTCTGGATGAACCCGTACCGCCCTCGATGGGGCAGTACAGCAAGGCACACACGAAAACCTGGAGCGCGAAAATCGACTCGCTCGATGCCTTTGTTTTTGTCACACCCGAGTACAACCATTCCACATCGGCGGCGTTGAAAAACGCTATTGATTTCCTCTTGATTTCGCTAATCTGATCTGGCCCACTTGTGCGCGTCTGATTTGGCCCACCTTCGCTCACTAATTGGCTACTCTGTCGGCGCAGCCGACAGGGAGGCCGATGGACAGGAGAACGAAGGTGGAGCTGTTTGAGGAGATCAGACGGGAGTACACACACGGGGCTGGAACGATCCAGGGCGTATCGCGGAAACTGGGCGTTCATCGGCGGATGGTTCGGCAGGCCTTGGTAAGCGCAGTTCCGCCGGAGCGGAAGCAACCGGTACGGAGTCATCCGAGCTTGGGGCCAGTGATGGACTTCATCGACGAGATTTTGATCGCCGATGATCGGGCACCGAAGAAGCAGCGGCACACGGCGCGGCGGATCTGGCATCGGATACGGCGGGAGCGCCCGCAGGCAAGCGTCAGTGAGGCCACGGTGCGCCGTTACGTGCAGCACCGCAGGCAGGAGCTGGGGCAGATACGGCGGGAGACTTTCATTCCGCAGGTCTATGACTGGGGCGTCGAAGCACAGGTGGATTGGTACGAAGCGATTGCCGAGATTGCCGGCGAGATGCGCAAGGTTTATGGATTCTCGATGCGCTCGATGGCCAGTGGTGGAGCGTTTCACGTGGCCTACTACCACGCCACGCAGCAAGCTTTTCTCGAAGCGCACGAGTTGGCGTTTCGCTACTTCGATGGCGTCTTTCGATTACTGCGCTACGACAACCTAAAAAGCGCGGTGAAGAAGATCCTGCGTGGTCACCAGCGGGAAGAGACTGAGCGACTGATCTCTTTCCGTTCGCACTGGGGCTTTCAGACGGACTTCTGCAACCCGGCCCGTGGCAACGAGAAGGGCGGAGTCGAAGGCGAGGTCGGCTACTTCCGGCGCAACCACCTTGTGCCTGTTCCTCGTGTGCAGGACTTGGCGGAGTTGAACGCACTGCTGCTCGATGGCTGCCAGCAGGATCAGCAGCGAAGGATCGCTGGCAAGGCGATGTTGGTGGGCGCGGCGATGGAGATCGAACGCCAACACCTGCTGCCGCTGGCGCAAGAAGGCTTCGAACTGGCCGAGACCAGTTTCCCAACGGTAGATGGCAAGGGCTGCGTCAAGGTCCGTACGAACTGGTACTCGACGCCGTTGAAGCCAGGGACTCGTGTTCGAGCGCGACTGCTTCCGGCCTACGTCGAGATATGGCAGGAGCGGAAGCTGGTGGCGCGGCATGAGCGCAGCTTCGGCCGTTACGAGCAGGTGCTGGATCTGGAGCACTATCTCGATGTGTTGCAGCGCAAGCCGGGTGCGCTGGCAGGTTCAAGACCATTGCAGCAGTGGCGTGAGAACGGCCACTGGCCGGAGAGCTTCGACCGGTTGTGGCAGAGTCTGGAGCGCCGCGAGGGCAAGCAGGCCGGTACACGAACGATGATCGAGTTGTTGCAGCAAGGCAGCAAGCACGGCTGGGAGAAGCTGAAGCTGGCCGTCGAGCAAGCACTGGATATCGGCTGCACCGACGCGGCAGCGGTGCGTCATCTTCTGGTCTTTGGAGAGCTGGCTCATGCCCCAGTGGAACACCTCGCTATCGGCGGACTGGAACGCTACGAGCGCCCGCTGCCGGTGATGAGCGACTACGACCTGTTGCTCGACGAAGTGGCGGAGGTGGCGCGATGAAGCAAGCCACGGATGCTCTGGAACATGCGAGCGTGAAGCAGTATTGCAAAGCACTGCGCGTCCCGGTGATCGGCGCTAACTTCATCCCGCTGGCGGAACAGGCGGTCAAGGAGAAGCGCAACCATATCGGCTATCTGGAGGCACTATTGGCGATGGAAGCCGAAGAGCGCGACCGGCACGCAGTGCAGGCGCGCATTCACGATGCTCGGTTGCCGCGGATGAAGACGCTGGAGGAGTTTGACTTCAACCAGGCGTCACACATCCCAGCCGCTAAGATCCGCGAACTGGCCGATGGCGGCTACATCGAACGCGCCGAGCCGGTGGTGCTGATGGGCGAATGCGGCACTGGCAAGACACACTTGGCTACCGGGTTGTGTGTGGCAGCCTGCCGCCAGAAACGGAGGGTGCGCTTCACCACAGCGGCAAACCTAGTTAACGAGTTGGTCGAGGCACAACAACAGAATGGGGTACGACGGGTGCTGGCACGATGGATGCGCTATGACGTGATCGCGCTCGATGAAGTCGGCTACGTTCCGCTGGCCGAGATCGGCGCTGAGTTTCTGTTCCAGGTCATCGCGGAAAGGGCTGAACGCGCATCCCTGATCGTGACCACCAACTTGCCATTCTCAGAATGGACGCAGGTGTTTCCAAACCCGAGGCTGTGCAAAGCCCTGCTGGATCGGATCACCGATCGCGCTCACATCATCGAGACCGGCACGGACTCGTACCGATTCCGGCGGACATTGGAGGTACGCAAGAAGAAAGGGGCCAGGGGCAGCGACAGCGTTGTTACTGCCTCCGCTACGACCTAAACGCGCTGTCCTGCGGACAGCGCAGGTCTCCGCTACGGCAGTAACAACGCTCACCCATTGCCGAGCAGAGGATCATCAACTGAGGGTGGGCCAAATGAAATGAGCACAGGTGGGCCAAGTCAGGTTGTCAAAAGCACCTCTTCCACGAATGGAACAACAAAGCTGCTGGATTTATCGGATATGGCAGTGCGGGCGGGGTCCGAGCGGTGGAGAACCTCAGGCTTGTGATGGGCGAAATAAAGGTTGCTGACGTGCGGGCGCAGGTAATGCTTTCGCTGCATGCGGATTTTGAAAACTTCACGAAGTTCAAGCCTGACGAGCATCATGACAGGGTCGTGCATGCGATGGCCGACGAGGTGATCGCATGGGGTGGAGCGATGAAAGGATTGAGAGAGACCGCTGGGACAAAGGCAGCCTAACGGTGTGTCTGGGCCACAGGTTCTATGCCACGGCAGTCCGGGCCCTTTTACGAGGCATGCAACGTTCCAGCGAGAAAGGTGGTCTTTCAGGATTAGACATCCAAGCCTCGACTACCTGCGCCCTCTGCACTGGAAGCATGCCGCCGAGGACGCGGGACATGCTCAGCAGCGAGCGGCTTCCGCAGACGCGACAAATGTCATGCGGGCTGTCGCTGATTACCTCGCAGTCGGCACAGAGCACGGCATTCTGCAAGTAGACTGCGTTGACATCCGGTATTTCACTCTTATCCATGGACACTGCCTCTACTCGCTCACTTACGCTAATTAGATGCGCCGAGGCGCCAGAATAGTCTCGTTACTCTGGTGTTGGTCGTCAATGTGAGAAAGGCCGCAATGCAGGACGACCATATGGACACCACAGGCTCATTTCGGTCGCAAATGCTGTCCGGGGCATCGGGTTACTCCCTATCGCAAACAATCTGGGGTGCTGGACGGCGATGATGTTTCATCCCACCTTGTGAATAGCGCGGCATCTGGCGGCCGCTGTGTCGAGCGTCACCGCCCCTCGTTGCGCCAGCAGATCGGCGACGTTGGCCAGGAACACAGGCGGCGGCTCCAATTTGCTCAGGAAACAATCTGCGAATTCCATTCCTTCTGGAAGCTCAGTCACACCCGAAAGAATGAGGATAGGAATATGTGGCTTGACCTGCTTCATCGATGCTGCGACCTGGGTCCCAGTGGTGCCCTGCAGCAAGTAGTCACTAATCACCATATCGATGTGCTGGCCGGCAAGAACATGAAGTGCTTCTTCGGCTGACGAGGCGGTAATCACGGTATATCCGGCATAGCGAAGCACCGTGGCACGAATGGCAAGTCCAACAAGCTCATCATCAAGACAAAGAATTATTGCGTCATTCATCTAAAAGTCGCCTTTCTCAGCGTTATCTGATTACCACGAGAATTGCGGGTGTTCAATTGTCTGAAGTTTGTACCGGACATACCTGTACAGCCTTCTCCGTCTGCGTGCTGGCGGGTATGGCGGCAATCGTAGCTATCGTGGCGGAGTAGGTCAATGACGCGGAATCGATGGAATTAGTGAATGATCTGACTTTTGCACGGCCTTTCCACCGTCTTTTTCACAGTTGATCGCCAGCAACCTGCAGCTTGGCTTTCACGCAAACGAGTTTGCAACGACTTGCACCTAAGGCGAGGCAATGAGAACAACGGCCACCGTCCGGCTTCAAAACAAGTGCGGAACTAAATATGCGCCCAGTTCAGGCTGAGCAAATCTTCAACCCCATGGTGAGCGATAAATCAAAACAAGCCGCCACGGACTAGCTTGTCCGAGCCGCGGCCCACATGTTCCCGGATCTCCCACGAACAAAGCTTAGAGCAATACCAAACGTACTCGATCATTGGTCAAGCGGGACTATGATAAGGCGTTGAAGTTTAGCGAGCAGATCATGCCCAACACCGCCATTTTTCATCCCGGCCTATTCACGTTTCTTCGCCAACTGAAGCGCCACAACGACCGCGACTGGTTCGCAAAGAACAGGGAGCAGTATCAGCAGGTGATTGTCGATCCCGCCATGGAGTTCATTCACGGATTCGCCCCACCTCTGGCCAGGCTGAGCTCTCACTTCGTCGCCGACGCTCGACCGACGCGGGGATCACTGTTCCGGATCTATCGGGACACTCGCTTCTCCGCGGACAAAATCCCGTACAAGACGCATATCGGGATTCACTTCTCACACGAGAGCGGCAAGGATGTCCACGCACCAGTCTTCTATCTGCATCTGGAACCGGACGGATGCTTCGCGGCGGCGGGAGTCTGGCACCCGGACAACCGGGCTCTTACTAAAATCCGAACGGCGATTGTCGGCCTGCCGGAGCAGTGGAAGAAGGTGACTCGCAAGCTGGAACTCGAAGGCGAAAGCCTGACTCGACCGCCGAAGGGATTCTGCTCGGAGCACCCGCTGATCGAGGATTTGAAGCGGAAGGAATTTGTTACGTCAGCAGGGTTGACCGAGGAACAGGTATGCAGCCCGACGTTCATGAAGGATTTTGCTGTTGCGTGCCGGACGATGGCGCCGCTGGTGGAATTCACGACGAAGGCTCTGGGATTGAAGTTCTAGAAAATTGCCGCGTCTGCAGAAGCTTTTCCGTCGGGGGCATCCTTCGTTGGAAAAATGGCTTCACATTCTGTCGTTGGATACTGAGACATTTCTTGCTCGTGGTTTGCACCTAAACGCTGGAACACATTCGTTTTTCTAGGTTTAGAAAAAGAGGCTACCACCATGTCCGACACATGCGGCAACCCCTCCTGTTCCGTTTCGCGTCATCCAGACAATGGAAAGCTATACTGCGCCGAGATTGAGATCAGTGGCGCGACTCAAGTGCGTCAGAGGAAGATCGCTTATATCTGGTTGTGTAACGGTTGTGCTCGGCAGATGAAGCCCGACAGCGTGGTCGCCGGAGAGATCGTCCGGCTACTGCTTACGCAGTCCTCAGGTGCATCCACAGCAGGCGCTTCCACGGTGAACTGAATCTCTGTATTGTGTCGACTTTCGCCACGAAAGAGTAGGGCGCCGAGTTCTTCCTCAAAATAATCCTTCCCCCACGCTCCGCCGAGTAAGGGGTTTGTTCTACGTTGCCGGTCCACTTAGTCAGTCGAACTGAGGAAGTTTTCCTGCTCACCTAAGGTAACGCGAGCGTTGAACGGCGGCAGTGAATAGAGCACTCTGTGATTGGGGCGAGGAACACAGGATGTCGGGGAAGAATACCAAGTTTGGAATTGCATCGCAGACTAATCGGCGCGGCATGTCGATTGTGCCGGAAAACCACGGACGTACCGACCAGGGCAGTTTGTCGCCGACGGATGGAATCACCGGATCTCAATACTCGGGCTATGAACCAAATCTAGTCTCCACCTGTCATGAAGCCTACTTTATGAGGCCGGCCGTTCGGACTGTCAATGAACGCCGCCATCCGAGGATTCCATGTAGGAATGTGAAGGCGTGCATCAAGACGGAGCAAGACTCCACTGTCGTCGTGAGCCTCGTCAATATGAGTCGAGGCGGTCTCTACTTCACGAGCGCGATGGATTTCCGTCCGGGAACTCTGGTATCGATTGCGACGCACTTCATTGAAGGCGGTCACAACATCTTCCAGAATGGCCGAATCGTCCGGGTTCAAAGCAAGGGCTCGTCCACGCTGCCCGGTGAGTACGCCGTCGAATTCGTGTAAACAGCAGCTCAGCGACAAGGGCTATCCTTGCGCGACAAACTTGCAGAACGCCGTCCCTACAGTCAGAGCCACGTCATGAACTGTCCGCGCCGAAGCTAACTCGTGCCCAGCACCTTGGATAATCAATAGCTCCGTTTTGGCCGGAATGAGCTTCAATGCCTCCTGCAACTCTTCAATCCTTCCCATGCCGTCTCTGGAACCATGCGCGAAGAGTGCAGGTGTCCTAATATTTTCAAAATGAGCGGTTCGTAGCTGCTCCGGTTTCTTCGGCGGGTGAAGCGGGTATGAGAGCAGCAGGAGTCCATCGACCAGACCCAGTTCCGCTGCCGCCAGCATCGTAGCTTGCCGCCCTCCGTAGGAGTGTCCACCCAGGAACAAGCGGCCAGGAAGCCTCTGCCGCATTGCCTCAACTGCATTCCTCAGTCCTTCCTGGTCGCGCTCGGCACTGCCGCGTGGAGGGGGCCCGTGAGGACTCAACTGGCGAAATGGAAGATTACAGCGCAGGACGGTCAGGTCATGTTTGCAGAACGCAGTTGCCAGCGCGACTAGAAGTTGCGATTCGCAGTTCGCTCCCGCACCATGCGTGAGTACCAGACCATCGCGACGGATGTTTTCTGGAATGTGCAGGAAGCCGCAAACCGAGGGAGCGCGGGAGTTGTCGGTAAAAGGCGATATGCGAGATTGGCTCATTGGAACTGATCAGTTGGATGCTTAACGAAAGCTGCTCCGATCTGCTGCGTTCTAATCTTCCTCGCACATCTGGCCGATGTCTCGGTTATGCGATCCTTCATCGCCGTCATTTTATTTACGTTTTCGATTGCGCCCGTCTTGGCACAATCCGGTCTTTTTCCGCCCGATGCAATGGTTCAACGGTATTGCAGCGCCTCTCAGGTCATCAGCGGGGCTGAGTTCGACAAGGTAACCACCATCGCACTACGTCTGGCCGCCACTAACCCAGGCATCCACATCGCGGTCGCAAATAGCTCCCTCATTAACGCATGGGAGGTGGATATTTCATCCGAAACTTCTCTCATCTGTGTCCCCGTAGCATTGGTGCACTTCATGGAAGGCGCAGACGGCGAGCTTGCATTTATTCTTGCCCACGAGGTGGGTCATGCAATCGACGATCGCTGTAGAACCCTCAAAGGCCGCTCCAGGGTCGCTGAACACTCAGGGATGGGTTACGTTCTGGCAATTCTGTTCGGTCACAGCGCTGGAGATGAAGCAGCAGACCAGAGGGCCTGCGAAGCCCGCGCCGATGAGTTGGGATTCAATCTGATGACCCGCGCCGGATATGACCCTAACGACGCGGCTGCTGCTTTCCAGAGATTTTCCGATAGGTCGGCTTTGCCCACCACTGCGCCACTGTTCTTTGCCAGACTTGCAGCTCTCGGTAAAGATCATCCCATCACTCCGGATCGCATACATCACATGCACAAGCTCATTGCTCACCTCGCAAGTTGCCCGAGATAAGTGCCTGGCGTGCGTACCCGAAGGAGCGACTATTCTGAACAACTGAAATCGCTTGAGTTCAGGGAGTCTAGGCAACCATTTCCGCTTTTATTGCATTCTGCCAAGACGTTGAAAATGAATTTGGAGATCAAAATGGCGACTCAGGCAAACACGCTAGGGGCTCCAGAATACCGAATCGGCAAGGTGATTGCGGCATCGTCAGTCGGCACCATGATCGAATGGTACGACTTTTACATCTTCGGCAGCTTGGCCGCCTACCTGGCGCCCAAGTTCTATCCTCCGGGCAACGACACCTTCGCCTACATCGCCTATCTGGCGACCTTCGCCGTAGGGTTCGTGGTGCGGCCATTCGGAGCTCTGTTTTTCGGGCGAATCGGCGACACGGTAGGGCGCAAGTACGCGTTTATCGTCACGCTCAGCATCATGGGACTAGCCACCGCCATCGTAGGTCTGTTGCCTACCTTTGCCACTGCTGGCTGGTTCTCGCCCATTGTCTTGATCGGATTGCGAATCATGCAGGGTCTCGCGCTGGGTGGCGAATACGGCGGGGCAGCCATTTACGTTGCCGAGCACGTGCCTGACAGCAAACGTGGCTTCTACACCAGTTTCATTCAGATCACCGCCACACTTGGCTTGTTTGTTTCGCTGGCGGTCATTCTCATCACCCAGGCGAGCATGTCGGACGCCTCTTTCCGGTCATTCGGCTGGCGCATCCCGTTCCTGACCTCGTTAGTGCTGGTCGCCATCTCGCTTTATGTCCGCTTGAAGATGAAGGAATCGCCCATCTTCTCACAGTTGAAGAGCGCGGGAATGACCTCGACGAGGCCGCTCACCGACGCCTTAACAAAATGGCCGAACCTGAAGCGAGTTCTGATCTCTCTGTTTGGCGCTACTGCCGGCCAGGGCGTGGTCTGGTACACCGGCCAATTCTTCGCGCTGTTCTTCTTGCAGACGATTCTCAGGCTTAATCCCAGGACGGCGAACTATGCGGTTGCAATCGCGTTGTTGTTGGGAATGCCTTTCTTCACCGTCTTTGGTGCGTTGTCCGATCGCATAGGGCGCAAGAAGATCATGATGACAGGATGCCTGTTGGCGGTGTTCTGCTATCTGCCGATCTACCATGCGATGGAGCAGGCGGTAGGTAACCACGTGGTGAGCGTCACCTCCGTTAGAGACAAGGTTACTGGCGCGGTGAAGCTTACGCCCCTGACCCCGGGCCCGGCTGGAAAGCTCGTGCCTGCCCCCGTGGCCACGCACCCAAACTTGCCCGCCATCGTGGCCCTCATCTTCGCGCAGTTAATCTTTGTGTGCATGGTGTATGGTCCGATCGCTGCGTATCTGGTGGAGGCATTCCCCGCAAGAATTCGATACACGTCGTTATCGCTGCCCTATCACATCGGTAACGGCGTATTCGGAGGGTTGGTGCCATTGATCGGGTTGTCGACTATCGCCGCGACCGGCAACATCTATAGCGGCCTGTATTACCCGATGGCAGTCGCGACCTTGACATTCGTTGTGGGAAGCATCGCACTGCGCGAGACTCACGGCTCTAAGATTTGGGATGAGGTGGAACGCGTGCCGCTGGAGGCCCAGGCGGCTCTGAAGGATGTGCCGCCGAAAGCGGCTTAGAGAAACCCTGCGAACGTGGCAACGCTACCCGCCATCCTTCTCGGTCACTGACGGAGAAGGATGGCGTTCCCTTTGTTGCTGTTTTAGGCAGCTTACGTGTGCCTTTTTCTTGTTTCTTAGTGCGTTGCCCCAAGAGCAGGGGACGAACCGGGCGTGCTCCAGAGACTGCGCCCGGTCCCGTGTTTTAGGAATCAGGCTGCGCGACGGAAATCGTCTTTCTTGCCCAGACCTGTCCCGCCGCGCCGCCCTGTAATCAGTCGGATGATCGCAGTCAAAAAGACGGCTCCGCCAATGGCGACCAGAATCGTGTATATCACTCCGCCCTGTCCGGCGAATCCCAACGACTGCATAATCCAGCCCCCGACTATGGCTCCAATGACACCCAATATGATGTCCATGAACACTCCATAGCCGGCCCCTCGCATGAGCTTACCCGTGGCCCATCCTGCGATCAATCCAACGAACCCCCACCAAAGTAGATTTGGCACTCCATACCTCCTCTTCACATTTGTTTTTAGGATGCAGGAGGTGCGGCTGGGGTGCTTTTCTGCAAACGCGATGTCATATCAGTTGGGGCCGATGGCGTACACACTGTACTCCGAAGGCAGGCGATATGCGCAGATACTTATGCGGCTGCGGACGCATTCGAGCAGAGTGCGGTGCGGGCACTCCCGCCAGCAACCCGCGAGCTATGTGCAACCCCACCCCTATAACCTGCTTCAGAAATCAGTTGCAGTAGTAACTCATGGCTCTCTAATAGCCTAATCAGTCCTGGACCCGACGGCAAGAAGTCTACCGCGTAGAAGCATTATGAAGAGAAAATCTCCACTGTTATCCCAGTCTACGTGCGCTTTCGCGCTTTGGCAGGTAACCGATACGAGCCCACGAAAGCAGCTTTTAAGGGCTCGTTGGCTGAGTGGGGTTATGTTAGCGTTATTGTTTTCTCTTATCGCGCGCGCACAGCCGAGCCCTCCCTCGCCTGTCCAACCGGCTACCACAGCGGCTTCGGAGACTTCAGGCAATAATCAGACGCCACCATCGGGTGAGATCGATGTTAACGGAGGCTACAGTTTCGATGGGCACCAAGACTTTAGTGGACCATCCGTGCATGGCAGCTTTTCGCCGCGCAATTCTTTTAATAGATGGAACGCGGGAGTGGCTCGCACACAGCAGTTTGGAATAAGCGGCCAGATCTTTGAAGGCGGAATAGATCGCGATCTTACCAACACTTGGGGCGGCGGTCTAAGTATCAGCGGCTCGAATGCCTTATTTCTACCACAACTTGCTGCCGATGTTTCTGCAAACAAGCGATGGCTCGCCAAGAAGAAGTTTGCCACTAGTTTCAGCGGAGGTTATGTACGCTGGCAAGACGTGCATCGCGACTATCATTGGGGACTGGGAGCCTCCTATCATTTCCAGCGCCCATGGGGAGTGGAAGCAGGTGTCAATATCGACCTGAGTACGCCGACAAACCAGTGCACGGAGACCCAGTATGTTGCAGTCAGCCACGGCCGCGTGAAAAACCTCTCAGTCGGGCTAAGGGGCGATTTCGGGCGAGTTGCCTACCAGATCACCGGACCAAACACCAGCATATCTAATTTCGAAAGTTACGGTATCTCGTTGCAGGTACGGCAATGGGTAGGAAGCAACTGGGGATTTGTTGTAAGCGGCAGTTATTCTTATAACTCTGTCTATCAAAGCGAGGGAGTTTCGCTAGGTTTCTTTAAGGGATTTTCGGGCAGTAGCCACTCAACGAGCCGGAACTCAGGAAGATAGGCGCGTTCGCTACCCGTGCGTTCGCTGCTGTGCACGGTTGTGGCTAATCAGTAGCAGCGGCCGGCCTTCCATCACTTCGCTGTTCCGCAATTCCTGCACGCGCGCTGGCGAGTTGTCGCTTCACTCGGAACTCCAGGGAATCGGGGGCCAACACCTCCGCACGCCGATACCACTCAGCGCTCTCCTCGTACCGCCCCATGCGAAACGCACACTGCCCGATCTCAGCAATTGCCGCGGCTCCAAAGATACGCTTATCGTAAGACACTGGAGTAATCAACACATCTGCATCGATCGCGCCTAACCGCTCGAAAATCTTTATTGCCGCCGCATATCTTTCGCTAGCCACGAAGACTTTCCCCTTGAGCCATAGCAGCAGCCAGTTGTCGGGTTGAAATGCCAACGCCCGATCAATGAATGGCAGTGCGTCCTGCTGCAGCGTAAAAAGCAGCTTTGAGAGCTCGATATAGCAGAGGCAGTCCTCTGCCTCTCGTTCGTCTTTGGATTCCGCGATTTCTATCCCTGTACGCCACGCGGCCTCAGCATCCGCCAACCGTCCGAGGTCGCGATAGACAGTGCCGAGATGCCACCAAAGATAACGTCTGTCAGGATCGCTTTTGAGCTCTTTCTGTAAAAGAAGGAGGTTTCTCTGGAGCTTGTGCGTCTGGTCGCCGTCATAGCCCAAGTGGTCGATCGTAAGGTCCGAAGAGCCGATGCGTCGGCCTTCGTTTTCTGTCAGGCGCATCACCGATGGAAGGATAGTCTCGTGCACCACACCCTCAAAACGAATGCGATCATCGCGTCGGAACAAGCGGTACTCTGGATAAGAAGTGAATCCGGTCCTCTGGTGAAACCGCAGAGTGCACGCGACGAGGTTCTGGTCGTTGAGCTCGCGTTCCAGCGCGCTGCGATCATAACTGCGAATTCGCTCGTCGGCGTCGATGTAAAGAATCCAGTCGCCATGCGCCCGATCAAGCGCAAAGTTCCGTGCCGCAGAAAAATCGTCATGCCAAGCATAGTCGAATACGCTCGCATCATGAGAGAGTGCAATCTCCCTGGTACGGTCACGCGATCCTGTATCGACGACTACGATTTCATCGATGAGATCGCGGATTGATGACAGACAGCCGTCGAGAAAGTTTTCTTCGTCGCGCACAATCAAGGTCGCGGAGACGAGCGGCCGGGATGTCTTCTTGCTCACACCATGGGTCATAGGTCAACGCTGTAGCCCGTAAGAGGAGTCCGATAATTAGATTTGGTATCGATGGTCGGCGCCGACAAGGTAGTTACTTTTTACTCGGCGGCGCCAGTTCTGTGGTCTGCCACGTTACTTGTGTTTAGTATGTGGTGGATCTATCGGTTTACAGATAGGTGGTGGCGGTGGCTGATGTATATGTTTTGTCGTGTTGCTGCAGCCGGCGTAAGCTTCATTAACACCTAAGCCACTCATGGTGAATGACGCAATGACCGGTATGGCAAACGCGGTGCCCAGAAGAATCTTCTTCAAAGACGCACGCCTACCTTCGTCAACGCCCTCTAATAACTTCGGATCTGGTTGATCGTCCATTGAGCAATCTCCTTACTTCAGATGGATGGTTGCCAAGATTGATGGTTCAAGGCGCCGGGCGGTTGGCTACGGTTGCTGCTATCCAAGTATTTCTTTTATCGCAGCTACCGCTGAATCGAGCTTTCCTAAACGCAGCACGAATGTGTGACTGTTATCGACAGTGCGGCTTATATCACTGATCCAATTAGCTCGGTCGGAACTTGGCGGGGTGCACTGCGGAATGACGTGCCTCAGCATTTCTAATTTGCCACAAGGCTGTATCGTTGTCCGGGCACCATAATTTGGTTCAAGCAGAAACAAAGCCGAAATCTCCAGCGGCATGAGGCGCCAAGGTTTTCCTAGTCCTGTAGGGTCAACGGCAATGAGGGTTTCTCTAGCTGGGTGCGAGGCAGAGTCGATGAAGTCCTGGTAAGACTTAAGCTGCGGCAGCAACTCCACACAGTCTCCCTGAACAAAAAATCTACGGGGAAAGGCGACAGCTTGGCCATCCCGCACCAAAGCTAATTCATCTCCACAAACGTCATAACCTGCTAGCAGCAGGCTAACAGCCAAGGTTGTCTTTCCCGAACATTTCGACCCAACTATAAGAAAGGCTTGTCCGGCTTGACTGCCGGTGACGGCGCGAATTCGAATATACGATGGCAGATTCGCCAGCGCCAGCCGATGCATCTGTTGGAAGAGTCGCTCAATAACAACTGTCGTACTCAATTCATAGTCTTCGCCACCGTCAGCGTTGCTGATGCGAAATTCTTCGCCAGTCCAAGTAACTGAAATCCTGCAGCCATGCGAGATCGAAAACTCCTGCTGCACTCGCGGAGCGAGGTAGCACACCCGGTCGAGCAAGTCTACTGAATTGGTTCTGATCTCGAATTCGCTGGAGAGGAGCTGAATCCGTTCGACATGCATCAGGCGACCAATCCCTCTGTGCGCAACGTTTTGAGGCACTCCTCTACTTCCTCAATCGGTGCGTCTGGCAGATCAAAGGCCGATCGCAGCAGCTCTGGAAGTGCGGCTGCCTGGTTGCGGCCATTGCAGAGTTCTAGAATCAAGGCCGCGGTTTGGTTTAGATAATGAACACGGTCGCGGTCGATTTGGTACACAATGTACCCATCAGTGACCGCATTGATTTGGAGGCCTTGCGACGTTTTGGGGCGGTACTCCGAGCGGTTCGACATCAGTGCTCCTTTTCCGGCCATGCTTTCGCTCGAATTGCAGGCAGGCCATTCTACTCAAGGGTTACGCCCGTCAATTCCAGCGTAGAGGGCTGAGACAGCATCGACGATCCGTGCGGGGACATATCTTTCATGGAGCAATGCCGATGCTCGCCTGACTAACCTGCAGGCGAGCTTCTGGCTTTCCTTCACCCGCAAGCACGCTCGCGCGAACCCTTCCGCATCGTCCGCCAATAGTAGATGCTGACCGTCAGTCACTGTGATGCCCTCTGCACCTATACGCGTCGAAACAACTGGCACACCGTGCGCGAAGGCCTCGAGGATTTTAATCCGTGTGCCACCGCCAGTACGCAGCGGTACCACTGCGGCATCAGCCAGGGAGTACAGCGGTCGCAAATCTTCGATGTAGTCATGAACCTTGATATTCGGATTCAGTGCAAGTTCGCGGAGCGCATTAGCCCCTCCACGGCCAACCAGTTCGATTTGGATCTGTCGGCCTGTTAATCGGCGCAACGCAGGTAAGACGTCGCGACACAGGAAGAATGCCGCATCGCGGTTGGCGTAACAGCCAAACGTACCCACGAGCAACAATCGCAACGCGTCGTCCTGCAGTGGCAGGCGTACGTAACACGCCGAGGGCGGGGCACAACCGTTGGGCACTACCATGAAAGTAACTGCTGGAAACTGTGCGCCGAGCCGCTTGATGTCGTCCGCCGCGCAAACAGCCACGCGGTCAAAGGCTGCAAGATACCGTTTTGCTGCAAGGGAATATTTCTGTGCCTCTGCTGCCTCCAAGGCGGCTACTTTGGCGTCGCCTGAGGCTGCGGCGAGTCGAGCCATCCGCTCGCGCGACTGAACCTCGTCATCGTCAAGATCCAGCACGCACATGGGCCTCGTCGAAGAAGAAAGTCGCAAGTATCGTTCGGCTAATGGCGCAAGATAGAGGCGCATTACGTGAACCGCGTCGATGTGCTCTGTTCCAGCCCATTCCACCATCCGGCGAGCGCTTTCGCTGGAGCAGAATCGACTGAGCTGCGGCTTGGGGTAAGCGAGTTCCGCCTGAAATCGTTCCTCTGGATCCAAAACGCGCGCGATCAGTCCAAAGTGGGGATCAAGGCAGCGGTTCAATTCGAGTTCGCCAACTCTGGCTGTATGTTGGCGCACAAAGTCGGAGGCTTCCCCACCATCGCCGGCGACGGGTACTACGAACAAGTGAACATCGAAGCAACGCGCCAGGCCCTGCAGAATCAGGCCCGCCCGCATCGCCAATCCATTTCCTTGGGAAGCGGGCAGCACAGGCGTGATGTATAACACGGACGCTCGTTTCATTTTGCAGAATGCCCCATGCATTCGCTCAGCTTTTTGCATGTAGCACTTCGAGATTAGGCATTCCCCAACATTGGCAACCCATATCGATCGCCATAATGCCAAGACCCTCGGTTTCCAATTCACCGCAAATTTGCGATCCCAGGGGATGCGGTCGGCGTATCGCTGGGTTTTCGCGGCCATAGGGGAATGGCGGGAAGATCAACCCGTCGCGATGCAAATCGGCGCGGACCAGCAGCACAGTTCCGCCAACGCTATCGAGTCTAACCAGGTTCGCTCCACCGCGCAGGACATCCATATGGACCTGTCCATGTTCACGCCAGGCATTCAGGTCGAATGTTTGCGCCCCGTATTCCTTTACGCAGTGCGGATGTACGATTTCGCGCCCGGTGCCGATAAGAATCTGCAGCAGATCTGCCGGATACTCGATCACGTCAACGTCCAGCCAGAGAACCCAGTCATGGTCCTCCAGTGCGTGGAACAACAAATGATTCCTGGCCTTCGCGAGAATTTTCCGGCGGGGAATTTGGAATGCCGGCGCCCAGCGTGGAACTCCATCTGGTATTTGAAAGTTGAAGTGTTTCTGCCATGCCCCAGCACTGGCGTAGCGCGTGCGAGCCTTATCGAGTTGTTTACTCAGCTCCTGGAAAGTGCCGTCGGTGCTATCGCTCTCGATAAAGCCGAAGGAGATCAATGATGCCGGATACGTCAGCCGGTCAACTGCCCTCCAGTAGCTCTCAAGATGCCGGGCCGCGTTCTTCACGGGCGTGAGGATCAAAACCATTTCTGTCGGACTCAATGACGGATGCTCCGTCGCAGATGGGGTGTTCATGAGTATCTCAATCCGCCTGGCTATTCGATACGTTCATAGGTATTTTCTGGAACATCATCAAAACTCTGATTCAACCATTTGTGTCCCGGGGCAATCCCGCCTCGATCAGCCCATGAGGTGGGTTCGGTGAGTCCCTTAAGAGCCCATCGCAATAACTGAGCCCGCGTGCCGCTTACCGCGTCCCACTTGATCTCATCGTGCAATCGCTCAGCCACGGCCAGTTCAAGTGTGGCCAGTGTTCGTACGGCACCGACGAAGTCTCGCACCACCTCGCCGTCCCATGGCAAAGATGCGTAGGCGCCCAGAATGCGATCCAGCAACGAGACCAGCAGGCTGTTTTGTGATTGAGAGCTCCTGAGTAGTGGTGTTTTGCCGCGGGAAGAATCGGGAAGGAGTTCGACAGGCATGGCAGGCTTGGAGAGATATTCGCCTCGCCAAATGTCGTCAGTCGAACATCGCAGAGCGCAGCTTCGATAGCCATCGCCTTCTAAGACCAGCTCTGGCCCCTCTTCGCCGTCGGCAACCCACCAGTAGAGCTCGTGTCCGGTGGCACCCGCTCCTATCCGATGTCCGTGCAGCAACTCCATGCGCCTTTCATCGGAGGAGACACGGACGAATCGAAACTCTCGAGTGTCCGCGAGATGCCGTTCAAGCCTCAGAGCGCATTCCGAGCGCACTGGTGGATTGAACACCCGTCCATCCCACAGGTTTCCAAGCTTCTTGATCAATTCGAGGCATTCATCCTCGAAGCGGAAACCTTGGACTCGGGGATTCAATCCCCGCAGTATCCATTTGGCACTATTTCTGTGCTGGAATAGCACCGAGCCGTCCAGGTCGCGCTGGCAAAGCGTGAAATCCAGTAGCTTGGGCTTGTGCCGCATGGCGTGAAATGGCTGACCGAGAATCAGCCAGGCGATCAGGAACGTGTCCTTATCGCCATAGAGAATCTGGTAGAACGCGTCGGAGTGCTGGTTCATCCAGTGCGCCAGACAAAGTGCGCGCCAGCATCGCGACTTGTCCAGCACCAATTGGCCCGATTCCAGCGACGCCTCCTCGTAATATGGAAGTCCGCTAATCGCCCAAATTGGGTTCGTCCGCGAGAGCCGGACGATATCCGGCCAAAACATCGCGCCCGTTTCCTGAAATTCAGCACGCTCGAAAAGGTAGCTCGGATCTTTGACCGGAACGTTGTCCGCGTCTAGGAAGAGCACTTCGCGGAAGCGGGAATGCATCAGGGCGTAAGTCTTTAGCTCCCATCCGCCCAGGCATTGCACTTGGTGTAACTTAGCGACTTCGAGCGCGTCAATCGCCTGAGCTCCAAGATCCTCCAGCAGACTGCTCATTGCTGGGCCCACTTCCTCCGGTCCTAAATGCCATACTTCGATCGGCAGCGTGCAACCTAGCTTGCTGCGCAGTAGAGCGATGCAAACCCAGGCGCAGGTGAACAACCGGGCGCCCCCGGCACAGATAACAATCCCTCGCCCTTGAAAACGGTCGACGGGGAACCGCGAATCCGCCGCGACAGCAGCGGCTAGCTCCGGCTTCAGCTCTTCTAGTTTTGCGGACACGACGACCTCTTCGCTTTTTCTTGCAGATCCCACAGTCCCAGCGCTGACAGGTGCTCGTCTCAGAGTTCCAGTTTGACTTAATAGAGAGGCGCACCGACAAAACAGGCCGCGACAGTTGGTGTATGGATGAATTGAAAGGCGCTGAAGTTTGCTGCACGAGGCAATATTGCACGCCTCGCCATGCGATTCCGGGGAACCTAGTCCGAACCAGGCGCCACAACCAATGAAAAACTAATGAGTTGCGCAAGTTATAAGTGACCGTTTGGAACGCTGTTACACGATTACCGCTTCAGGTGCTCGCGGTATTTGCGGTTTTATCTATAGCAGTGTGGGGTGAACCCCATCCGTTGAGACAGCATCCGAATGTTTTGCCGCTCTCGCCCGAGGTGCCCAGCGCCACGGCTTCGAGTATTACCGGCACGGAACCCAGTCTCAATCCCTGATAGAGGGAATTGGAGTTCGTTCTGCATGCGCTTCTTCGTGACTGACTTGCTTGGTGGCGATTGCGACCGGACCGCGGGATCACCTGCGTCCGGCGCTCCGCTGCAAACTCTGGACCAGAATATAGAATTGCTGCTGCGACCATTTCTCGCGCAATCGGCCACCACAAGGTCGATCGTTGCAGTCGAGTGTCACCGGACATTGGGAATAACCGGAAAAGAGCCGAGCGCGAGCGGCGCTTCGAGAGAGGCTGCCCTGCTTCGGTTCGTTACGGACGAAGGTAGCTCGGCGATCGCTTCGCGAGAATCAATCCGCCCCCCTGTGCACGGCAATGGTGGGAAACACACGTATACGCCTGACAGCCTCGCGCGAAAGGCGGCCGAGCTTTGCGGGTCCGTACCTGGCAACGATTTGCTTGTGCTGCCCGCGCACTTACTGAATGAGATGATGACGCCGTTCGTTGACGATTTCAGCTTTCGAGCCGTGGCCGTTTTCTTGCCGCAAGCGCCCGATCAACTCAGTGAGGAAGGTGCTTCGAAGCTATGGCGCAGCCTATTCGATCGCGGCCTTGTCTGGATTGGTTCGGTCCACGTTTCGGGTTCGAAAGCGCTCTGTTTTCTTGCCAGCGACGCCGTTCGATTCTTGTGTCAACTTAACGGCGAGTCGCGCGGCCACATCGCTATGTCGAATCTTGATCAGGATGGCCGCTTTGCAAACCAATTATTTCGATATTCCTCGGTGAAACTTTATGCCCTAAGACACGGCTTGACTGCTGCATTACCGGCGTGGGAGGGCAAGCAGCTTTTTGGCCTCGACGACATATCGTGCGAAGGCCTCGCCCTCCCCAAAGTGACATTCAAGGGCTTCTCGAAGGATGACCGCCAGTTGTGGGATAAGGATGACCCTCCAATCAATATTGATCTGCAGGGCTACTTCCAAGAGATTCCCGAGTGCTGGCGAAGACACCGGCCACTACTGAGACGCCTGTTTCAGTTGCCCGCGGAACACATCCACGCTATCGACGCTTGGCGTCATGAAGTTACCGAGGGCGGCCGGCGAACGCTCGTGGCTATCCATCTCCGGCGCGGGGACTATCGCACACTCCAGCGCAGGGACCATCCGTGGTTTCGGATCGTGCCGGAGGATTGGTACCTCGAATGGTTGTGGACCATCTGGCCGACGCTATGCGAACCGCTCTTATTTGTTGCGACAGACGAACCTGACGCGATACTGCCGATATTTCAAGAGTTCGAGATGACTTCGCTACCCCGCGACGTAGCCCAAGCATTACCGGGGCATGTTCGCGATTTCGAGATTCTGCGGCGGGCGGACTACCTCGCGATCTGCAATAGCAGTTTTTCCCGTATGGCCGCCATCCTTGCGCCGTCCACACAAAAATGCTTTCTTCCATCGTTCGAGACGCAAGAGTTCGAGCCGTATGAGCCGTGGATCGATCCCGACTTTTGGGCTCGATTCGCCGATTCATGGCGGCGCCCGCGTCTTCTCAACGAGCGGCAAGGACGGTCCGCCCCGGCGATGAACGGCGATATTGCTCTCGACGCGCGGGTGGAGACGGCGACAATCTTTTTCGATTTATCCGACCTGCTGCTCTACTTGCTCTATCACACAAAGCTTTCAGGCATTCAGCGAGTCCAATTTGAGATGTTACGTAACCTGCTCGACATTCCCCATCCGCAGCCAGTCCGTTTTGTCGTTCTGGATAAGCTCGGGGGGCTCGGCGCTATCGAAGTATCTGCGCTGCTGGATATCATTGAGGATTTTCGTTCCGACACAAATTCAAGCGCCGGCACCGAGTCCGAGATTCGTTCGCTGCTCGATCATGTGGTCCCGTGCACTGTCCGACCGCGAGACGTTGTCCTTACCCTCGGTTCGTTCTGGGGTGTGAAAGGCATGGGATTATTGCTGCAAAGGTTGAAGAATTCCGGAGTGGTTATTGGTCTGTTTATTCACGACATCCTGCCGATCGCGGCGTCTGAGTATTTCATGGCTCGCGAAACCAGGAAGTACGTAAAAGGCGTTGTAGAGGCCCTAACCTTCGCCGATTTCATTCTCACCACTTCCGAATATAACAAGACAACCCTGGCTGAACACATGGCCTCCCGAAAATTGGACCCATTACCTGTTCACGTCGTGCCACTGGGCCACGAGCTCTCGCATTCCGCTACCGGTCGAATCGACGATTTCAAGCGACATTGCCGCCGTAATCGATCAAGACTATGTGCTCTGCGTCGGCACTCTCGAGGCTCGGAAAAACCCGATATACCTATTCAATATTTGGAAGATGATGGTGAGGTCCCGTCGCTCAAACATTCCTTATCTGATATTTGCAGGCCGGAAGGGCTGGCTGGTACAGGATTTTCTCGATCAACTGGAGGCATGCAATTACCTCGGCGGCAAGATCGTGGTTGTGCACAATGCGACAGATGCCGAACTCGACTTGCTCTATCGGAAGTGTCTGCTCACCGTGTATCCAAGCTTCGTTGAAGGATGGGGGTTGCCGGTCGGAGAAAGCCTGGCCTACGGAAAGATCTGCCTAGGCTCCGCCACGGGAGGCATTCCGGAAGTTGGCGGTAAACTCGTGGATTATATAGACCCTTACAACCCTAGCGACGGACTGGAACGGCTGTTGCGGTATCTGGACGATCCCGAACTGCGCCGCAGTCGCGAGCGTGAAATCGCTGACCATTTCGAACCACGCTCTTGGCGCGGAGTGGCCGAAGACTTACTGAGCTCGACTCAGGTGCTGGCGCGTCAGGCCCGGCAATTCGAAGGCGTTGCGGCAATCACGTTGCCGCCAAACCGGTATCTGTCGATCAGCAGCGACGCATCGTCCATCTCGATGGACGGGATGGACGGTGCGCTATCTGCCGAGCTGATCTGCATTTCCGGATGGCATTCCCCCGAAGTCTCAGGCGTGCGTGCGGCTCAGCCAGCAACCATGATCCGCTTTCGTGCCGATGCGGCAGTTGGAACCAGAATTAATTTGCTCATCCGATTGGCGGCGCTCGGCCGCGATTTCCGCATCCGCATCCGCTCTGGTTCCGGAGCCGAATCCGAAGTCTTTCTTGCGGACGGGGCAGAGGGAATGGCGGTTTTATCTTGCGAGATCGAACCCGAGAAACTCGTCACCGCATATCTGTCGTTGGGTGGTGCGGCGCTCGATGGAAACGAAGATGGCGTGGCCGATTGGATGCTCAGGGGAGTTCTGTATTTCGATCCCAAGTGCGTTGCAGCCGAAGCACTAAATAAGTATGGCGGCCATCGCACGGCAATAGCGTTGCCGCCAAACCAATATCTATCGATCGGCAGCGGCGCGCCGTCCACCTCGACGGACGGGATGGACGGTACGCCATCCGCCGAGCTGATCTGCATTTCGGGATGGCATTCCCCCGAAGTCGCGGGCGTGCGTGCAGCTCAGCCAGCAACAATGATCCGCTTTCGGGCCGATGCGGAGCCTGGAACCAGAATTAATTTACTCATGCGATTAGCGGCGCTCGACCGCGATTTCCGCATCCGTATCCGCTCTGGTTCCGGAGCCCAAACCGAAGTCTTTCTTGCGGATGGGTCCGAGGGAATGGCGGCTTTGTCTTGCGAGGTCGAACCCGAGAGACTGGTCACGGCATACCTGTCGTTAGTCGGTGAGGCGCTCGATGGAAACGGATCTTCCGCGGCCGAGTGGATGCTCAGGGGAGTTTTGTATTTCGACCCCAAGTGCGCTGCAGGCGAAGTACTAAATAAATTTAACGGCGTCCGTGGCGCTCAAGCTCCCATTGCGGTAGCTCCGGTATCTTTTGAGCCGCTGGATCGGCCAGACGCACACACCACTCCGAGGTCGTGTCTTGCTCCGCCCCGCCCCGCCGATGGACGATAGCCGACGCGCGACTTCGTTCGGCGCATTCCTGAAAACGACGGATTCCTACTGGCCGTCATGTTTTGCAACCGATCGCGACGCACCGATATTCGCCGATCACGAAGACAGTCACAAATTCTATGCGGGTTGCGGAAATCCCGCTCATGTCCCTCAGCTCGGTAGAATCAACGATTTCATCAAGCTCACCAGACGCAGTGATCAATTCGTTTCGATGTCGAGATTCTCAGAAGGATCGGTGTTCGACCGGTCGGGCATGTCGAGAGGGTCGGCGTGCTTCCTTCACACCGCCATGGCGCCTTGGCTTTCAAATGAGGCGGATGGCCTCTGGGTTGCCGAAGAGGCCCTAGCCACGGCGCCTTGTCACGAACAGTCCTATCTCATTTTCTATAACGGCAATCTTCATAATTATTATCACTGGCTGGTTGAAGGACTGCTGTCTTTGGACATTCTATCTCGAGCCCTGGGACTCAACTCAAATCTGAAGATTGCGTTGCCAAAGTCGATGGATATCAATGCGCTTATTGACCATCGCGAGACGCTTCGGGCTGTCGGCCTCGACAAATACGAAATCATAGAGGTCGCAGAAAATCTCATCAGGGTGCAAGAGGCAATCTGGGTTGACAATGACATCATCGAGACTATGCCTGCGCCTTATCTCAAGGACTTTCAACAAAGAATCTCCGCCCTCTACGCAGGGTTACGTCGGCCAAGAAATCGACGACTGCTTGTCGCGCGGAGAGGACCGGCAAGGGCCATTCATAATATCGAGCAAGTGCAGACCTTTCTCTCTAGATATGATTTCGAAACCGTCTACCTTGAGGGAACGAGCATGGTGGATCAGATCCTGCTCTTCCAAAGCGCGGAGTTCATCATCACTCCGCATGGCGCCGGAATGGCCAATCTTCTTTTTTGCGAACCTGGAACCAAGGTCATTGAATTCATGCCTGCCGTCGAACTGCGGCCGTTTTTCTGGATGATGTCCGAGAAACTGGATTTGGTGCACGGCATGCAATTTTGCGACTCTGTCGGGGAGCAGAACTTCCAAGCTGCCATTAGCGTCGATATCGGCAAGCTCCAAGCACTCCTGCGCATGTTCTACACCACCACTACGGAACCGTCCGCGCCGCTATCCTTGGAGCCGCTGGACCGGTCAGAGCACACATCACTCCAAGGTCGCCTTTCGCTGCGCCCCGCCCCGCCGATGGACGATAGCCGCCGCGCGCCTTCGTTCGACGCATTCCTGCAGGCGACCGATTCGTACTGGCCGTCAGATTTTACAACTGATCGCGACGGGCCGATATTCGCCGATCACGCAGACATGCGCAGATTCTATTCGGGTAATGCAGACCGCGCTCAGAGCCCTCGGGTCGGTGCTCCTGAGGTCGGTATCCCTCAGGTCGGTGGAATCAACGATTGCCTCAAGCTAATCAAACGCAGCGATCAATTCGTCTCGATGTGGCGATCAATGGAAGGCTCGGTGTTCGACCGCTCGGGCGTGTCGAGGGGAGTTGGGCACCTTCTGGGCACCATCACAGCATCGCCGCCCTGGCTGTCGAAGGAGGCGGATGATCTCTGTGTTGGCGAAGAGTCACTAGCCACGGCGCCTTATTACGAACAGTCCTTTCTCATTTTCTATGATGGCGGTCTTCGTAATTATTATCACTGGCTGGCCGAAGGACTGCTGTCACTCGACATTCTGTCGCGAGCACTGGGGCTCAGCTCGAATCTGAAGATTGCGTTGCCTAAGTCGACCGATATAGATGAGCTTTTCGACCATCGTGAGACGCTTCGGGCCGTCGGCCTCGACAAATACGAAATCATAGAAGTCTCTGCAAATCTCATCAGGGTGCAAGAGGCAATTTGGGTTGACAATCAAAACGTCAATGCCATACCTGCGCCTTATCTCAAGGACTTTCAACAAAGAATCTCCGCCCTCTACGCCGGTTTACGTCGGCCAAGAAATCGACGGCTGCTGATCGCGCGGAAAGGAACGACAAGGACCATTCATAACATCGATCAAGTGCAGGCTCTTCTCTCCGGATATGATTTCGAGACCGTCTACCTTGAGGGAATGAGCATGGTAGATCAGATCTTGCTATTCCAAAGCGCGGAGTTCATCATCAGTCCGCACGGCGCAGGGCTGGCCAATCTTCTTTTTTGCGAACCTGGAACCAAGGTTATTGAGCTCGCGCCTTCCGTCGAAATGCGGCAATACTTCTGGCTGATTTCAGAGAAACTGGGTTTGGTGCATGCCTTGCAATTCTGTACCACTGTCCCAGACCAGAATTTTAATGGTGCCCTGAACGTCGATATCCGCAAACTCCAAGCGCTCCTGCGCATGGTCGACGCACATTTATAAGTCGGTCCGGGTGTCCAGTTCAAGCCTTCGTCGGATCATGTTCCGGGGTCGAGAGTGGAATTCCAGGGTCTCCCCTTAGTCATGCGGCTCACTCTTCGCTGCTTCTGAGACAGCGAGAAATGGTTTTCAGCCCTGCATCGGTTGGTCAACTCTGAGCTGCATGAGTTTTCACCCTTGCTGTCTTTTCACCCACTTCTTCCCTGTTACCATAGTGCGGGCAAACTGCGGCGCAGCCGCGACTCGATGAGTAGCTTTGGAGGAGTAACGCTGATGAAGGTTAAATTGGTTGTGGCCATCGCTGTGCTGCTCTTTTCTTTATCCGCCACCGGATTGGCGCAGACGATTCCGCCAACGGTGAAATCGGCCGAGGCTTCGATAGATAGCGAAAAGATTCGGGCGCACGTGAAGTTCTTGTCAGACGATCTCATGGAAGGCCGTGGGCCTGGTCTGCGTGGCAGTGAACTGGCAGCAAAGTACATTGCGACCCAGTTTGCGCTGTATGGATTGAAACCGGGCGGCGACGACGGAACATATATGCAGCAAATCAGCTTTGTGGGGACGACGGTGAATCCTGCGCAGACGAACTTTGCAATCGTGTCGCGAAAGAGTGGGGCGATTCATCTCGCGTATGGCGACGACTATACGGTGAGCAATGAGACGCAGACTCCGAGTGTTACGGTCGACGCCCCGATTGTGTTTGTGGGGTATGGGGTGACAGCCCCGGAGTTTCAGTGGGACGACTATGCCGGCGTAGATGTGAAGGGCAAGGTGATTCTTTGCATTGTGGGCGATCCACCTTCAGATGACCCGAAGTTTTTTGCCGGCAAGGCCCTGACATACTACGGTCGCTGGACGTACAAGTTTGAGCAGGCGGCGCGGATGGGCGCGGTTGGTGCGCTGATTATTCATCGCACCGATCTGGCCAGCTATAGTTGGAACGTGGTGAAGAACTCGAACACCGGCGAGAAGACTTATCTGCGTGATGATAAAAACCCGAAGCTTCAGGCGGCGAGTTGGATTCAGCTAGAGGCGGCGCGAAAGCTGTTTGCGGCAAGTGGTCTAAATCTTGATGCGGAGATGACGGCGGCTGGCAAGCGTGGGTTCAAGGCTATCGAGTTACCCGTTCGACTCAAGGTGCATGTGGAGACTACGGTGCGAGCCTTCCAGTCGGCAAACGTGGTGGGAATCGTACCTGGGGAAAACGCTGGTGGTAAGGACCAGGCTGTTTTGTATACAGCCCACTATGATCATCTCGGGTTTGTTCCTGGGATGCCGGGCGACAACATCTATAACGGAGCGGCCGATAATGCGACTGGCTGCGGGATGATTTTAGAGATGGCGCGGGCGTGGATGCAGCCCAGGATTCAGCCCCCGCATTCGGTGATCATTGCCGCAGTGACGGCAGAGGAGCAGGGCCTGTTGGGTTCAGAGTATCTGGGACAGCATCCTCCAGTGCCAGCAGGGCAGATCGCTCTGGATATTAACTACGACATGATTCTGCCCATCGGCATTCCTCAGGAGGTTAATGTGAATGGCGCGCAGCGGACAAGTTTCTTCCCAACGGTGGAGGCTACGGCGAAGCGGTTTGGTTTGACGATTGTTCCCGACCCGCGGCCTGAGGCGGGAAGCTACTATCGTTCAGACCACTTCAGCCTCTCGAGGGTTGGCATACCCTCGTTCTCCATCGAGACCGGTGATTTGTACGAAGGGCATGATGCGGCATGGGGACACGATAAGCTAACCGAGTTTGTGGCGCATGATTATCACAACTTCAGCGACAACTATCATGCTGACTGGGACTTCAGTGGAAACGCGAAGCTGGATCGCTTCGGCATGGAACTTGGATGGGAAGCTGTGAGCGCGCCCACGACGATACAGTGGACTGTTGGCGATGAGTTTGAGGCGACACGCAAGGCTAGTTCCAGATAGCAGAGTGCCGGGGAAGGACCAATACTCTTTGTGGCGTATCTGGGCACTCTGACTAGACTGCAAGGAATAAATGCGCGCTCACAATTTCGCTTTGGTCAGGCGTGACAGAGTGAAGCGGAAGTGCGACGCATATGTGCAGGGAAGTGCAATAGCGAGACAAAAAGGGCAGGGAAGTACGGTCGCCGGACATATATTCTCTCGGCCCACCCGGACATTGAGACCAGTGCTGATACATGTCCGGGAGCTTTGCGGGCGCCCACCGCGATGGAGATTCGGCGTCGCCTAGAACGAAGATGCAGGCTACATTCGTCGCCCGCACTAGGTGCTTCGCGATGGAAATGATTTCTTGTTTTCTCACGGGCGAGAGAGGTCGATCGCGGAGTGCCTTCGGCTAGTTTCAGGAGTAGCTATAGAGGCGCGACCATGGTAATCGGCGGCAGCCATGGAGTGTGGCATTGAAGGCAGATTGTGCTCAGGTGGCTATGCATTGCCTGTTGCCGCTTTACCGCGGAAGTCGTCGCAGGCAATCCGGATTCCTTCTTCCAGTGACACCTTGGGCCGCCATCCGTAGCTGAACAACTTTGAGTTGTCCATCAACTTGCGTGGGGTTCCATCCGGTTTACTGGTATCAAAGAGAATCTCTCCGTTGAATTCAAGTGCATGGCATATCTTCTTGACCAGTTCGCGAATGGTCAACTCGCTGCCGCTGCCTACGTTCACCAGCGGCGCCACTTCAGGATTGCCGGTCAACTTGCGAAATTCATCCTCGGGCAGGTTGAGCAGAAAGACGCAGGCATCGGCCATATCATCGCTGAACAGGAATTCGCGCAATGGTGCGCCCGTGCCCCAGATGGTCACGCTCGATTCCCCGCGTTGCTTGGCCTCATGCACTTTGCGAATCAGCGCGGGAACCACGTGCGAACTTTCCAGATCGTAGTTATCCCCAAGCCCGTAGAGGTTGGTCGGCATTGCCGCCAGGAAGCCGGTTCCGTGCTGCCGGTTGAACGCCCAGCACAGCTCGATGCCGGCAATCTTTGCCACCGCGTAGGAGCGGTTGGTGAATTCCAGCGGCCCGGCCAGCAGTTGATCTTCGCGCATTGGTTGCGGAGCCAGCTTGGGATAAATGCAACTCGAACCGAGGAACAGCAACCGCCTAACTTTGGCACGGTAGGCGCTTTCGATCACGTTACTTTGGATACGCAGATTCTGGGCGATAAAGTCGGCAGGAAAGTCGCGGTTAGCGAGAATTCCTCCGACCTTGGCGGCGGCAAGAAATACAAACTCCGGGCGTTGCTCGTCGAACAACCTTCCCACCGCATTCGCGTCCTGGAGGTCAACCTCCTGGCGCGTGCGCAGCAAAAGGTTTTCGTGGCCCAGCGAGCGGAGCTTGCGCACAATGGCCGAGCCCGCCAGTCCGCCGTGTCCGGCGACAAATATCTTTGCGTCTTTCTGCATGTATTTACTCACGGTGATGAAGTATCTTGAATCCCTTCTCGCGCACTAGAGCATCGCGCTTAGCAAGTTCGTAGTCGGCGGTTACCATTTCCGTCACCATTTCGTCGAAGGTCGTTTTCGGGACCCAGCCCAGCTTGGCCTTCGCCTTTGCGGGATTTCCCAGCAGAGTCTCGACTTCGGTCGGACGGAAATAGCGTGGGTCGACGGCGACAATCAAGCGGCCCTGTTTGTCATAGCCCTTCTCGTCCACTCCCACGCCCTGCCATGCGAGTTTGATCTCCAGTTTTTCGGCTGCGATGTTGACGAATTCACGCACGCTGCGCTGTTGGCCGGTGGCGATGACAAAGTCTTCGGCATGCTCCTGCTGCAACATTAACCACTGCATCTCCGCGTAATCACGGGCGTGTCCCCAATCGCGGAGTGAGTCGAGATTGCCCATGAAGAGCGTTTCCTGCAGCCCGGCTTTGATGCGCGACAGGCCGCGGGTAATCTTACGGGTGACAAAGGTCTCGCCGCGTACCGGAGACTCGTGGTTGAACAGGATGCCGTTACAGGCGTAGATTCCGTAGGCCTCGCGATAGTTCACCGTGATCCAGTAGGCGTACAGTTTGGCTGCCGCATAGGGAGAGCGCGGATAGAAGGGCGTGGTCTCCGTCTGTGGACTTTCCTGTACCAGACCATACAACTCCGAGGTCGACGCCTGATAGAAGCGCGCCGTTTTTTCCATGCCCAAGATGCGGACCGCCTCGAGGACGCGCAGGGTGCCGATGCCATCGGCGTTCGCGGTGTACTCGGGCTCCTCAAACGAGACGGCTACATGACTCTGTGCCGCCAGGTTGTAAATCTCATCCGGTTGCACGCCCTGTATGACGCGCACTACGCTGCTGGTATCGGTCATGTCTCCGTAATGCAGAAAGAAGCGGCGGTCCCGGTCGTGCGGGTCCTGGTAGAGATGATCGATCCGATCGGTGTTAAACAGGGAAGAGCGCCGTTTCACTCCATGAACTTCGTATCCCTTGGAGAGAAGCAACTCGGCAAGATACGATCCATCCTGCCCCGTAATCCCGGTAATTAAGGCCTTCTTCATCCTCTACCCTTACCTTCTGACTTTCGGCATTATATTTTGTTTGGAACGTACGGGAGCACCTCAGAAGCGTAAGCGCCAGAGCAAAGCATTTTGGGGCCAGTCGTTTCTAGCAGCCAAGGCGCGAGGTGTGAGCTGTTCCTGTTTTCTGCGATTTGCTTCGCCTGGTGCCCACAACACCCACCCAGCTTGTGTGTTGGACATTCCGTCAGTTGCATCTCGGCATGTAAGGATCGATCTCACACTGGAGAGGGAGGGCAGATCACCGCAAGCCGTTTCGTCAACGACAGTTGGGCTTCCGGACTGAAGGTGATTTACTTCAGGACAGGCGAGCCTAAGTTACGAGACGCGGGAGTCAGAGTTGGGCCGGTTCTAGGTTTCAGGACCAAGTATGCAATTCCACCGTATGCGAATCCTCTACCGGGCTACGCGTCGACGCCGCGCACCGAGGCTTACTGGTCCGGCAGAGCGTGGGCGACGTTGGAGCCGACAAAGCCCGTCGCCGAGAGATGCGAGCGCAGTTTAAGCGCTTGATGATAATGCCAGGCTGGATAGTAGGGGCTTTTCCCATACGCGTCACAAACCGAATACTCTCAATCGACAAGAGCATTTCCGAACGCTTGGGAGTTCTGACCGCACAGGAGAAACCCCACTATGAATCACACTCTGGCCGCGATCGACGGGGTTTGCGGCTAGTGCCTAGCATCATAACTTGTTACCCCCAACACCAGCGATGTACTCGATACCAGAGTCCGTCGTCGGCACGTTCCTGCACCGGAAACCCGCAACCGGCTACCGGTACGAGCGCCAGAGAGTTTGCCCCCGGGAAACGGTAAAGCGTTTCTTAAATCGAGCGGCCAGCGCTTCAAATCGGCCTTGGCACATTTGATTCGTTCAATTGCTCCGATGCGTTCAGGTACTTCAACTTTCGCGACACCCCTTGCTCATCCGACAACCACATCCAAGCGGGAACGTATATGGAGTGCTTCAACTTGGAGAGCGTTTACCGATATTTTCGGGCACCGAATCGGTATGAGATGCCTACGACGCCGCGCGCGTTTCTGGTACGATTGGCCGTCCAGTCTTCCTCGATGTCTCCTTCAACGATTCCGCGCCATCCTCCCGAGAGACGAAAATCTATGCCTCCTCCAGCCAGAACGGAAGGGGCTCCGTTGAACGATGTCTCAGGTTTAAGATACGAGGACTTAACCTCTGCGTAGCCCAGTAGAGCATGCAGATACGGTTGAACGGCATGTTTGGCTCCAAAACGTACGACTGGCCCAACTCTGACTCCTGCATCTCGCAGATTAAACTCATCCGTCCTCAGGTAGTCACCTTCGACTTGGAAGCCGAGCCAGTCATTGACGAAACGGCTTGCGGTGACCTGCCCTCCCACTCCATAGTGAGATGGCTGCTTGCCTGCAAAGATGAAACCCACGGAAATATCCGACAGCGAGGGCGCAGGGATGGGTGGTTGGGGCGCCTGAGCGAAACAGATCCCAGAGAACAGGAACATTGCCAACATTGCACAGCAAAGTCGAATATTCATGCTAATTGATACTCCCGCAAGCTGCGGCTATCCGCAGTGAAATTGTGCTACTAAGGATTGTACATCGGCCCGAATAGATAGGGGAACGGAACAAAGCCGGGCGGCCAGACTGAGGTCAATGGCTCTACGGCCACTAGACCGTCGCGGAATCTGTCGTCGCTTACCGTAGGCGGCGGCGGGCTACGTCCGTATTACGCCCTCCCCTCTCGCAAGCGCCAGCTTCGGGTAAGTATCTGGACGGCTTAGCGGGATGGATGGCACGGTCTGCTGCGGGCAGCGGTGCAGTTGGAGATTGGGGCAGGCTCTGGTCACGCGCTGGAAATACCACATCGCGGATGACTGCCAAGCCGATGGATGGTGCGCATTCGTAGTGTGGTGGGTGGGAGTGTCGGCCCTGGAAGCCGACGCCAGCCTCCCGCAGCAGGCTTTCCAGTCCTCATCGGCCTGCCGGGTTGAATCTGGACCAGCATGAGCTTCTTATCTTCCGGCTCATATCGATTTTGCCGAAGCGAATCCTATGTCGACGCTCTCAGCGCATTAGAGCGATGAGCATTGATCTACAGCAGAGGCACCAAATTCAGACCCACCACATTGTGCAGCGGATAAACGATGTCTTTTCCCAGCCCGAGCAAGTGATAGGAGCCGTAAGCAAGAATCAGGCCGATCGCCGCCGCTGCGAAGTCACCGATGACCTCTGCTGCGGTAATAATCCGTTCAGATTGACGTCGGGACCGCGTCGAGTTCGCTTCAGCAGAGCTCTCCTGGCGTCGCAGGTTCGGAAGCTCTACGAGATTCGGCTCGTTTGCAACTGTACTCATCTTAAATCTCTCCAGGAGATATATTGCTAATAGAGAATTGGCTCGGTAAGGGAAAGCCAATGGGACCACAACTCGGCTATATCAGAATTGTGTATTGCGAGAAACTAAGTTCACTTTGTCAGGACAAGGAAGCTGGAGACAGAACCTCATGAGGATCGCAGGATCTCTGCTCCAGTAACGACGTGAAGTAACGCAGACTCTTCTGGAGACCGGCGCGCAGGTCCGTCGTCGGCTCCCAGTTCAGCAGTTTACGCGCGCGTGTTATGTCAGGACAGCGCTGTTTTGGATCGTCCTCCGGAAGCGGAAAGTAGCGCATTCTGCTCTTTGAACCAGTTACTTCCAGGACTTGTTTGGCGCATTCCTCGATCGTAAACTCATTAGGATTGCCAATGTTCACCGGCATGGTTTCGCAGGAACGAGCCAAGCGCATCATCCCGTCCAACAGGTCGCTGACGTAGCAAAAGCTGCGTGTCTGCTTGCCGTCACCATAAATGGTCAGATCCTCACCTCGGAGGGCTTGCATCATAAGATTCGAGATCACGCGTCCATCCCTTTCGCGCAGTCTAGGCCCATACGTGTTGAAGATCCGAATGATGCGTGTATCCACCTTGTAATAGCGGTGGTAGGCAACCACGGTCGATTCTGCGAAGCGCTTTGACTCATCGTAAACAGAGCGCGGACCTATAGGGTTCACGTTCCCCCAGTAGGTCTCCACCTGCGGATGCTGCTGAGCGTCGCCGTAAGTCTCGGAGGTCGACGCCTGGAGAAACTTAGCCCCATAGCGCCTCGCAACTTCGAGCCCGTTGAAAACGCCGAGCGAGCCCACCTTCAGGGTTTCCACACCTAACCGTTCGAATTCCGCTGGGCTTGCCGCCGAGGCAAGATTAAAGATGTAGTCAACTCGGCCGAAATCAAATGGATTCGTTATGTCGAAGATCTCGAAAGAAAAGCGCGGCTCACTGGAAAGCCGCTCGAGATTCTTAACCATTCCCGTACATAGGTTATCGAGAGCCAGTACGTCGTGTCCTTCAGCGACCAGCGCCTCGCAAAGGTGAGAACCTAGGAATCCTGCACCGCCCGTTACCAGTACTCTCACTGGCCCACCTCGGTCGTTGTGCAGCACGTAGTCCGCCCACGTACCAGTTCATCGAGTAACTCTGACTGCAAGAGAACATTGCCACGGTTTGTTCTGTACATTAAACCACTCCAAAAAATGACCAGCTTGCGCTGTGGAAATAGTAGGCGTTGTTCAGCATCCTTTTAAACAGTCAGCGGTTAGGCCGTTGGCGTCGTTGATGTTATCTAGCAACAACGCTTGGGCGTAGCTGGCTACGGCGCTTTCGACTGACTCGAACCGCGAGTGGCATCCGGAGAATGAAGGAAAGAAATCTTGCAGCAGGATGACGGTTGCAGTGAAAAACAGAACGGTGGTCATTTGGCTGATGTCGCACGAGTCACGGTTGGCGCATGGCCTATGGTCGCGAGACTCCCTCTGCCGGTGTGTCGATAGCGCCTCAAAGATCGGGTAGACATGCCGCCGAAATATGGGTTCAATATCGGAATCGGACTTGAACTCCAGGGCGCTGAAGTGCAGAAGACGTACCAGTTCAGGCTGCTTCACCAAGTTGTTGGTGATAAGTTCGAGCCCTGCCCGCAACGCAGTCCTTGAGTCTTCGGCGTTCGTGATCCGGGCAAGCTCTTCGGCCCGGACACTCAGCTTTTGCAGCTCAGTTTCAAATGCGCAGAGGAACAAGTCCCGCTTCGTCGGGAAGTAACGGTAGCTCGCGCCGTCACTGATTTTGGCGGCTGCGGATATTTCCTTAGTCGTAACGCCATTGAATCCGGCGCGCGCAAAAAGAGTTACCGCGGCGGCAATAATTCGGTCTCTAGAAGGGTGTTCAGTCATAGTTTAGGCTTACTTCGTGTGCTAACAGAGTGAACTTCCAATCAGTTCTAAGTCGCATTCTTCGACTTCGACTGCAACGCTCTTCATTATTTGCTGTAAGGTGAGGACCACCCGCAACCCGTTGTTTTTGCGCACCACAACGCCCTCACACCCGCTCAACGGCCCGGACTTAATCCGTGCTCGCTCGCCGATATTCAAATATGGGTGGGGCTCAGCTCGACACGCTTTGAGGCCGGTGCGTAGCGAAACGATTTCCGAGTGCTCCAGTGGAAGTGGCTCCCGCCCGTTGCCCACGATCGAGACCACACTGGGGATTTCAAGCACGCGAACGCGCTGGTGCCACTCAAAACGTACAAACACATAACCGGGAAACAAGGGCAGGTCCAGTTCCACCGTGCAGCGGTTTTTCCAGCGGCGGATTGACCTGTAGGATGGCAAGTAGCACTCGATCTGTCGCAAGGCACAGTGTTCGGCTACCCGCTTCTCGTGGCTCGGTCGCGTATAGATTGCGTACCAATTCATGTTCGGAGCGTCGGTGACCGGACAAAGCGTCGAAACTTCGCTGCTGATGTATCCCGTGGACAAGGTGTCCTCCCAATGTGCTCTCGTTCAGCTTGCGTGGGCACCGCGCCCACGGCGAGGGTGAATCAGCATTCGCAACGGCAGGCACTCACGAGACTACGCTTCGCCGTTGGCACTTAGCAGTACCTTTTCCACAGCTTGCTTATTCTGTTGGCAGCTAACGGATAAACCGCGCCTGACTCGTAATACGCCAGTGGAACTGGTGTATTCCAAAGTGGTGCCGAGGAGATATTCTGCTATCGCCGAAGCCAGAGCGGTCACAGAAGGTGAACGTTCACTATTGGGAGCTAAGCTCAATATATTGCACCAGAGTCCGGGGCGTCAATCGCGTTTCGCCGCGGATTCCGTGTCCTAATGTTAGAGTTGTGACATTGCTTAGAGGGTAAATGTCTGCCCCATAAGGCAGCCGGGGGTGGCATCCTCGCAAGCGCTAAGAATGCATTCTGTGCAACTGGCTGTATCTAAACTGGAAGCGCTTTCTTGCCCCTCAGGTAGGATCTCTGGGCTCAGGGAACCGTACCTAAGTGTCAAATAAGACGATTTTCAGGCTTCGATTGTGCTCAAACCATCCGAACCTCTAATCACTATGGGAATCCTGTTCGCTGAGGCAGCCCTCCATGACACCTTTTGGACAGGGAATCGCTTAGCATCGAGTTCTACAGGTTCGATCTAGCGATGAACCGGCCAAATTCAGGCCATCGCAAAGCGGACGCCCCTCTGTGCGAAACAGGAGAACTCGTGGACTTGGATACGTTGCAAGCCGCGCAGGACAGCGTGAAGACTGCGAACGCTTGCCTGCCGCACCTTCCTGCCGCCGGAACCGATGTTTGAGAAGATCGACCGTGAAGAGCTGGCATTCCGCAGGGGCGTCAAGGAGACATGGGTGCATAACCATATGTGCCGCGGTTGCAAGGACATGATCCCGCATCGTAAAGTAAGGACGAATGTCGTCTCCGAATGGAGAAGCGAGGCACGAAAAAGTACGCTTAGCTAACGCCTTCAGAATCATGTGGCCCCGTAGCTCAGATGGATAGAGCAGC
>CAWIPV010000003.1:0-20537 GCA_963838135.1 uncultured Acidobacteriota bacterium
CGACTCGTTTTTTCTCCTTGACAGCTTAGGAGAGCCCGCGCTACTCTCCTTACCATCTTAGGAGGGATGTTGACCGACCAAGCGCAGATTCTCCCCGGTACTCTCGATCTTCTGATTTTAAGGGCGGTGTCCCTCGGCCCATTGCACGGGTACGGCATCTTACTCCGCATCGGACAGATCTCTGGCAACGCTCTGCTGATCGAGCAGGGCGCGCTCTATCCCGGACTGTTTCGGCTCGTCCGCCAGGGACTGCTGAAGGCAAGTTGGGGCGTCTCGGATAACAATCGCCGCGCCAAGTTTTACGAACTCACTGCTGCCGGCCGCAAGCGTCTGCACGAAGAGACTGCAAACTGGAACCGGCTGGTGGCTGCCATCGGTTCTGCGCTGGGTGCGCAGCCGGAGGAAGTATGAAACTCCTCGATTCGCTTCGTTTCTGTATCGCCAATCTTTTTCAGCGTTCCCAGGTGAACGCCGAGATGGACGAGGAGCTTCGTTCCCATCTGCAGCATCGGGCCGATGATCTCGAGCGCTCAGGCCTTTCTCGCGCGGAAGCTGAACGTCGCGCACGCATCGAGTTCGGCGGATACCAACGCTTCAAAGAGGAGTGCCACGAAGCGGCGGGCGGCAATTTCATCGAGACCTTCATAGGCGATGTGCGCTACAGCCTTCGCGTCTTGCGCAAGTCTCCCGGATTCACCATTGTTGCCGTTGCTACGTTGGCGTTGGCCGTCGGCGCAAATGCCGTAGTTTTTGGCGTATTGAACGCGCTGATCCTGCGCCCAGTGAATGTGCCTCAGGCGCAGAGCCTCTACGCAATCGAGCGCGGCGAGCACCAGGCGATCAATCACTCGTATCTCGACTATCTCGACCTGCGCGATCGCAACCGCAGTTTCGAGGGCCTGGCGGCCTATAACCTTGCTGATGCGGGGCTGGATACAGGCAAGGAGGTCACTCGACGCCTGGGTGCAAGAGGTGACTGGGAATTACTTCGACGTGCTCAAGATTCAGCCGTATCTTGGCCGATTCGTTCACTCCACGGATGAGCATGGCCCAAACAGCGCTCCTTATATCGTTCTGACGTACGCCTATTGGCACAGCCATTTTCAGGATGACCGCGGCGTAGTGGGCCGCGTCGTTCAGTTGAACAAACATCCTTTTACTATCCTCGGTGTAGCTCCGCCTGAGTTCCGGGGAACGTTGTTGTTTGTCTTTCCGGATTTCTGGGTGCCGCTGGTTAACCAGGAAGCAGCTCGAGGGACTGAATGTTCTGAACGAGCGCGGAAATCGCGACCTGCTGATGGTACTCGGGCATCTGAAGCCGGGAGTCACCCCGGCTCAGGCGGTCGCCGACCTGAATTCGATTGGCGCTTATCTGGAAAAGACCTATCCCAAAGACGATGGCCAGATGACGTTTTCCCTGGCGCGTCCGGGTCTTGCCGGCGACTGGCTGGGCAGTCCGCTAAAGGCATTTCTGGGTGGATTGATGCTGCTGGCGGGATTAATTCTGCTGGCCGCGTGTGCCAACCTGGGTAGCCTGTTCGCCGCGCGTGCCGCTGACCGCTCGCGCGAGGTGGCGCTGCGACTCGCGCTTGGGGCAACCCGCTCCCGCGTTCTGCGGCAACTTTTTACCGAAGCCGTGCTGATCTCATTGGCCGGAGGGGGAATCGGACTTTGGGTTAGCGTAGCGCTGTTGCACGCACTGAGCGTATGGCAGCCGCTGCCCACCGCTCCTCTTCAAGTGCCTGTCAATCCCGACGCAAACGTCTACGCAGTGGCCGTCCTTCTGAGTTTGGCGAGCGGGTTCCTCTTTGGCGCGGTCCCCGTCAGGCAGGTTCTGCGCACGGATCCGTACCAGGTCGTGAAGTCCGGATCGACGAGCGTGATTGGGCGCCGGATCTCCGTGCGAGACATTCTGCTCGTCGTGCAGATCGCGATTTGCGCGGTGCTGGTGACTTCTTCGCTGGTCGCAGTGCGTGGGCTGCTGCACTCCATGCACAGTAACTTCGGCTTTGAGCCCAGGAACGCGATCCTGGTCGAGACATCTCTGAACATGGGCGGCTACACCGGCGACCAAGTTCCTGCCATGCAAAAGCGCATGATCGATGCGTTGGAAACCATTCCGGGCGTGAAGTCGGTGGGATTGGTCGATCGGCTGCCGCTCTATTACGGCAACAACGGCGCGAATGTTTTTACCGACCAAACGACCGATCTGAGGCCCGCGAATGCGACTGCCTGGGCCGCGACGTACAACATCTCTCCCGAGTACTTTGATGCAGCCGGGACGAACTTATTGGCGGGAAGAAAATTGTCATGGCATGACGACAAGAACTCGCCACGCGTTGCTGTGGTCAATCGAGAATTTGCCAATCGAATACTGGGCTCCGCAATCAGTGGAGTTGGCCGGTATTACAAGATGAAGGATGGATCACGCGTACAAGTGGTTGGGATTGTCGAAGACGGGAAGTATGGAACCCTGGCAGAAGATCCGCAGCCGGCGATGTTCTTGCCCACCTTGCAGCAGAAGCCGTCCAGCGAGTTCGCGCTGGTGGTACGGTCGAACCGCGATCCGCAGCAATTGTCCGACGCCATAACGAGCACAATCCGGGGCCTGGATGCCGGACTGCCCTTTACGCTGCGCACTTGGAACCAGGAGTTGGAGAGCGCTCTGTTTCCTTCGCGCATGGCGACGATGGCATTGGGAGTGCTGGGCATGATGGGCGCGGTGCTGTCGATTACCGGCATCTTTGGAATGGCGGCCTACTCCGTCAGCAAGCGGCTCAAGGAACTGGGAATTCGCATCGCGCTCGGCGCGCAGCGCAACGAAGTGTTGCAGGCGGCGCTGGGCAGGGCGTTTCGGCTTCTGGCGATTGGGTCCGTGGTCGGGCTTTTCCTGGGAATTCTGGCCAGCCGGGTACTGGCTTCCATCGTGTACCAGGCAACTCCCCGCGATCCACTGGTGCTGGGCGGAGCCGTTCTAGCGATGGCATTGCTGGGGCTGCTGGCGACATGGATTCCAGCACGACGCGCACTGTCGGTGAATCCTCTGGTTCTGTTGCACGAGGATTGAGTTGAGGCGCGCGAGACAGTTTCCTGACGTCGAGTGCGAGAATTGGAGCAACTCCTTCGCACCTCATTGTTAACGTGAGCTTCCGTTCGAAATCCGCTTGTTTCGCTTGCGCACGTTCCACCACCTGCTTATACTCGTAAGGTTTGCCCGCCTGACGAATGTAGTGCGAGTCTCGCGAGCGCACACAATCGCCTGGGCCGCCCGCCCCGCCATTTTGGAGAGTCTTTATGGAAACTTCACTCACGCTCGAGCAAGAAAAAAATCCCTGGGAATCGCAAGCAGCGCGATTCAACATTGCCGCCGAAAAACTGAAGCTGGATCCAGGTTTGTGGCGAGTGCTGCAGCAGCCCAACCGCGAAATCATCGTCCATATTCCCGTCATGATGGACAACCAGCAACTCGAGGTGTTCACCGGCTACCGCGTTCAGCATTCCATCGCCCGCGGGCCGGCCAAGGGCGGCGTGCGTTACGCGCCCGACGTCACGCTCGATGAAGTACGCGCGCTGGCCAGTTGGATGACCTGGAAGTGCGCCGTCGTAAACATTCCCTTTGGCGGCGCCAAGGGCGGCATTATTTGCGACCCCAAGAGCATGTCGCGCGGCGAACTGGAGCGCATGACGCGCCGTTACACCTCGGAGCTGATTGAGTTCATCGGGCCGGAGAAAGACGTTCCTGCTCCCGACGTAAATACCAACGAACAAACCATGGCGTGGATGATGGACACCTATTCCATGCACATGCGGCAGACGGTTACGGCCGTGGTCACGGGCAAGCCGCTGAATATGGGCGGATCGCGCGGTCGCCGCGAGGCCACAGGACGCGGCGTGATGATCATTGCCGACGAGTCCATCAAGCACCTGGGCATGAGGAAGGAAGACACCCGCGTCATAATCCAGGGATTTGGCAACGTGGGCTCAAATGCGGCACTGCTGATGTACCAGGCAGGCTACAAGGTCGTCGGCATCGGTGAATGGGACGGCGGTCTTTACAACAGCAACGGCATCGACATCGCCGCTCTTACCGAATATCGCCAGAAGGAAGGCACCATCCACGGCTTCAAAGGCGCGGAGCGCGCGATCACCGAAGAACTGCTGATCACCGACTGCGACGTGCTCGTGCCGGCAGCCACGGAGAACGTCATAACCTCGCTCAACGCCGACAAGGTGAAAGCAAGGATCCTGGTTGAAGGTGCGAATGGGCCGACCAGTGCTGCGGCCGACGATATCCTGGCCGACAAGCATGTGTTCGTGATGCCCGACATCCTGGCCAACGCGGGCGGCGTGACTGCCTCATATTTCGAGTGGGTGCAGGACCGGCAGGGCTACTTCTGGAAGGAGTCGGTGGTCAACGAGCAACTCAAGGACATCATGGTTGAGTCGTTCGAATCCGTCGTGAGCTACGCGGAGAAGCACCGCGTGAACAACCGCATCGCGGCGTATATGCTGGCTATCGATCGGGTGGCATTTACGATACGCCAGCGCGGGATTTACGCGTAGACGGTCAAGAACGAAGATTTAATTGGATGCGGCTCCGGAAACGGAGCCGCTTTTCTTTGCAAGAATTTGTCGGCTAGAAAAAATTACAAAAATTTACCGAACCTCGGCTCCCACTACCCCGATTTCGGGGGCATAATACATGGCAAGGAAGTGGCCGTGGGGACAGCCCAAACCCAAGACAGCATGCAACGCCTACGCATATCCCTCCGTATGCTTGCAGTAGCGGTGTGTTTTCCAGTGATCGTACTGGTCATCGCCTGCACTACCCTGCTACATCCCATTACCTCCTTCAAAACAAAGTTTCACTCCGCTGTACGCCTCTGGATGAGCGTGATGGATTGGGTAAAGGGCATCCCCATCGGCTACACCTACTGGGTGCAATACCACGCACCCAGTATGTTGGACGAGATCGCAGTACACCACGACGACTGACTTCCAAGCGCAGTATTTGTGCGGTTGCTTTCATAGCAAGCGGTGGACGATAATCAGCTTGGCAGTGGCGACACGGCGGCGCCGCATTCGTCCGCTCATGTGAACCTTCCGACGTACATCACGCTGACCCGGATCCTCAGCATCCCTGTGCTGATCTGGATCCTGTCGAGCAATCATTTCAGTTCGGCCAACGGCGAGCGCGAGCTCCTCGCCTCAGCTGTTTTTATCGCGGCTTCTCTGACCGACGCTATCGATGGATACCTGGCGCGCCGCCGGGCGCAGGTCACCACCATGGGCATGCTGCTCGATCCGGTGGCCGACAAACTGCTGATCGCTGCCGCGTTCATCACCCTGGTGCAGTTCAATCCGCGTACCGTGCCGGCATGGATGGCAGTCATCATCATCGGCCGCGAGTTCCTGGTGAGCGGGCTGCGCTCCATCGCGGCGTCGGAAGGCTTCACCATTGAGGCCAGCGACCTGGGCAAAATGAAGATGGTGGTGCAGATTGTGTCGGTGGTGGCGGCCATCATCGATCATCACTGGGCGTACCTTCCCTGGTATTTTCTCGGGCTGCCCGTTCATCCCATCGCACTGGCGTCGATCTGGATCATGGTGTGCTTATCTTTGGTTTCGGCCGTCGATTACTTTGTCGCCTTCTGGAACAAGATTGATCGCCGTTCGGAGAAGCGTCGCCGTCGGCGCTCGTTCGTTTTGAGCCGGCGCAGGAAGCGCAACGATGTCCCCGCCATCTGACGCGAAACCCGTTATAACTTCTGTTATAACTTCCGAATTTTCGCAGGAAGAACGCCGGCTTCTGCTGCACCTGGCGCACCACGCGATCAGCGCTGCGCTTGCTGTCCAAAAGCTGGACTTGACTCCTCCAACTCGTCATTTGGCGGAGCCGCGTGGCGCCTTTACGACACTTCATCTGCAGGGAAAACTTCGTGGTTGTATCGGCTACGTCCTTCCTAAGCACTCGCTTTTTCAAACGGTTGCAGAAACCGCGCAGGCCGCTGCCTTCGACGATCCGCGATTTGTTCCCGTAACGGCCGAGGAAGCCCCCTCACTTACCGTCGAAATCAGCGTCTTGTCGCCCTTACAGTCGATTCAGCCGGAAGAGGTCGTTGTCGGGCTTCACGGCTTGGTCGTGACCAAAGGCGCACGTCGCGGGCTATTGCTCCCACAGGTTCCCGTGGAATGGGGCTGGGACCGCGAGACTTTCCTCTCACAGACTTGCTTGAAAGCCGGTTTGCCTACCGACTGTTGGATGCATGATACTGAAATAAAAGCCTTTACGGCAGAGGTTTTCGGCGACGAATACTTTGCGGGTTCCGGTTCCGAGATGGCCTCGGACGAGGCTTAGACGTCGCCTTTTCGTGCTAATTCGGCATTCAGTTCACAATTCCATAACAAGACGGTTGCAACAAACGTTGTGCATCTGTACTATCGGGACGCCCTATGCACGCAGTTTCAACCGTTTACGCCTCTCGTATCCAACGCTTTCGGCTCCCCCGGGTGTGTGTCGCCGTGGTGGGGGAAGACCCTGCCAATATTCTTGAGCGCGCGGAGTCCCTGGTTCGCGATAACCCCTTCATGGAGTTCAGGTTAGACTACCTTTCGAACCCCGCAGCTGGGCTTCCGAAGCTCAAGCATTTCCTCGACATGCATCCCGAGGCGACGGTGATCGCCACCTGCCGACGGGCTGTAAATGGCGGGAAATTCAAGGGTAGCGCCGCGGCCCAGCTAGACATACTGACCAGGGCGGCGGCCACTGGCTTCCAACTGGTTGATATCGAGCTACAAAGCGCACAGATTCTGAAACCTGCTGAGCTGGCAGGACTTAAGGACCGTGTAGGAGTCATCCTCTCGGTTCACGATTTCAAAGCCACCAAGAAACTGGAAGACACTTTCGCCGACATGAAACGCTATCCGGCGGACTTCTACAAAGTGGTTTCGACGGCTACCAGTTTGCACGACAACGTGCAGATGATGAAATTCCTGCAGGCACACTCTGCCCAGTACGAGATGGTCGGACTTTGTATGGGCGAGCAGGGAATCATCAGCCGGGTGCTGGGAGTGCGCGCGGGCAGCGTGTTCACCTTCGGTTCGGCCGCACGCGGGGAAGAGACCGCCGCCGGGCAGGTGACTGCAGGCGAGTTGCGCGACACCTACCGCATCGACATGGTGGATGCGGCCACGCAGGTGTACGGCGTCGCGGGCGATCCGGTGTCGCATTCGATGTCGCCGATCATGATGAACACTGCCTTTCGGCGGGAGACGGTCAACGCGGTTTACCTTGCGCTTCATGCCAAGTCGCTGAAGGATCTGATGGCGTGCATCAACGAAATTCCGCTGCGCGGCCTGAGTATCACGATGCCGTATAAACAGGACATCGTTGCACTGCTGTCGAATTCCGACGCGCTAACGAGGCAAATAGGCGCCTGCAACACAGTGGTGCGCGCCCAGGACGGCAAACTCTACGGGTTTAATACTGACGTGGCCGGCATCGTAACCCCGCTGGAGCAGCGGCTGACGCTGAACGGAGCAAGAGTGCTGGTGCTGGGCGCTGGTGGAGTCGCACGAGCGGCGGTGTTTGGGCTGAAGAACAAAGGTGCGGAGGTTTTCATTACCAACCGTACTGCGGAAAAGGGGCAGGCTATGGCGCGGCAAGCGAAGGCCAAGTACATGAAGCGCGCCGACGTGGCCAAATCAAGCTTCGACGTCATTATTAATGCCACACCGGTGGGCATGGGGACGAATCGGCAGTCTCCGCTGGAAGACAAAGAACTGAACACGAAGTATCTGTTTGATCTGGTTTACGTTCCCGCCGAGACCAAGCTCACCCGGATGGCACGGGCGAAGAACATCGAGGTCATACCGGGGCTGGAAATGTTCGTGCAACAGGGCGCCCGCCAATTCGAAATCTGGACGGGCAAGCCGTCGCCCATTGCCGAAATGAGCTTTGTGGTGAGCAAGGCCCTGGAGAGGATGAGCCCTCCGGAAGAACAGCCATTGGCCGTCAGCGCTCCCGCTGGCAACGGTGCAAAGCCTGCGGCTAAGCCCGCGCCGCCCAAGCCCGCCGCGAAGCCCATCATCGCCAAGAAAGCGCCAACGGCGCAGGGCAAAACGAAAGCGAAAGCCGCGAAGCCGAAACCCGCGAAAAAAGCGGCCAAAAAGCCAGTCAAGCGCTAGTTCACCGGAACGTCGAGAAGCAATTCTCGTGCCATTTCGTATGTCCCACAATGTAAGTCCCGAAACGGTGATGGCTGGAAAATGCCGTCCAGTGCGGGTTTTGGCGCAGTCCTATCCTGCCGACCGCGAAAAAAAAGGCGATGCACGCGGTTCTTTGTTGCAGTTTCAATGCAGATAGGCTTAGGATGAAAACGGAGGCGGCACTCTCCCGCCTTCGCCAAAAATATCAGAACTAGCCCCACGTTCGAAGTCGAAAAGCCCTCACGCACGGATGGTAGAGCTGTGTGCGAGCATCCCAGGAGAAGACGGAGATGGCGTGGTACGCGTACTGTATTACTGAACAAGCGAGCCTCCAAAATGGCAGCCGCGCAAGGCGACCATTTGCACTGGAGAACCTCAAGGGAGTTAACGAAACCCCGGTTTTTGCTTACCCCAGCGGAGAGTTCGCAGTAATCGTCAGCGACCATTCCTCCGCAAAACCTCTCACCCAGCAATCTATCGTCGAGCACGCACGGGTCATCAGTGAGTGCTTCCGTACCGTGACCGTATTGCCTTTCCGGTTCGGCACTATTTTTGAATCGGACGATGCTCTGCGCCGCGCGGTACGCGCCAATCGCAAGGCATTTCTGGAGAGTGTGTCGCGGTTACGCGGCAAATCGGAAATGCATGTCAAGATCGTGGTCAAAGACGGAACCATCGAAGAAGCGATCAGCGATATTCCGGCTGGGGTTGGTGGCGAATACCTGCGCAAACTGCGTGACCAGGCAAGCCGCGAACGCGAGCGCCAGACCAAAGCCCGGGCGCTCTCGATGCAAGTGCACAAACTCTTCTGCCCACTGGAAGAAGACGTTGTCTGCAAGCGCACCGACGGCGGCAACATGGCCATCGATTTCGCCCACCTGATCGACAACAATACTGTAGCCAAATATCAAAATCGTTATTCGGCCGCCACCCGGCACTTCAAAGACTGCCAGGTGACGATCAGCGGACCGTGGCCCCCGTATCACTTCATGCCCGGCAAACTGCGGACGGTTTCCGGCGGAAACTAGCGTCGCAGGGCAACTATCTACTGCAAGCATTCCGGCGGCCGAGAGGCCGCCTTACTTTTTGTGTGCCTGACATCGCACGCGCGAGCACCTGATTCCTGAAGGTACTTCGCTTCTGGGAACCGGTCCCATCCAGGGAAGGAATTAAGTACAGGACGAAAAAGACTGGGCGCAATGTTGACGCGTTCTAGTGGCGGGCATATTATCTGTGATTCGCCATGCCGAAATTTTAGCTCAGGGCGAGTTCCGGGTAGGTAGGCGTGGAGTACGTACTTATGGACAAAAAGAAGTTGGACGCTTTCAAGAAGCGGCTGGAAGAACGACAGCGCGAACTTCGGCAAAACGTCAGCCGCACGGCGCAGGATGGGCGCGAGGCTGACCTGGAATCGGCGCAGGACATTGCCGATCGAGCAGCGAACTCCTACACCAAGGAATTTCTCTTCAGCCAGAGCAGCAGCGAACGCCAGATCCTGCAAATGGTGGAAGGTGCTCTCAACCGCATTCGTGAAGGCTCGTTCGGCGAGTGCATCTCGTGCGGTGAAGAGATCAACCCCAAGCGTCTGGAAGCTGTTCCGTGGACGCGCCACTGCATTGCGTGCCAGGAAAAGGTGGAACAGGGTCTGCTTGAGGCGACGGGAACATAGGCCGCCCAGCTCTCTTTCTTGCTAGAAAAGCCGCCCCACGGGGCGGCTTTGACTTTCTAGCAACATCCAGAGAGCGCTATTGCGGCGGCTTCTTCTTGCTGCCTCCGAGCAGTCCGCCGAGCGCATCCTGCAGTTGCTGCTGTTGAGAGGGCTGGGCGGTTTTGCCGGCCGGCTGGCCCTGAGTTTGACCGTGCCCTCCGAGAAGCGATCCAACAATGCCTCCAGCATTCGGAACGATGTTATTGAGCTTCATCTGCGCGATCTTCTGCATGTCCGGAGTCACGGACGGATGGCTCATGGTCCCGCCGATAATCACCGGCAGCACCAGTTCGCCGTTCTTGTTGCCCAGTGCCGTGTTCAGGTAGCCGCCGACGCCTGTGCCGCCCACGGACTGGCTGAATGCTTTGTCCAGCACCGCCGTCATGTGCAGCGCCAGCGCCTCGTTTACCAGGTTGATGGTGCCGGTCGCGGCCATGCTGCCAACGTCGAGCGCAGCCTTCAAGTCGTTAGTATTGGCAACGCCGTTGTGGACGTCGAACGTGCCGCTCATGCTGGAGATCGCGGTATATCCTTTTGAGCCGCCGCCAAACTTGGCGATCTTGCCGAGCTCATTCAGCAGATCGATCTTCATGAGCTTGCCGTTGGTGAGGGTGAACGAGAAAGGACCGTTGAGCGTCTGCGTGACGTCGCCTGAAGCGGGAGTCGCGAACGTTTGGTTCACATTGGCGTTCAGGGTCCCAGTGAGCGTGTCTTTCATATTGCCAACTGCGGTCAGCAACTGGTTGGCGTCGGCGCCATTGAGTTTGGCGTTGACGGCGAAGATAGAGGTCACCTGACGCAGGTCAGCGGTGATGCTGCCGTTGATCTGTCCGCCATAAATCTGGCCGGTTAGAGGGTTCAATTGCACCACGCCGTGATTGAGATTGACGCCGGAGTGCACGTTGGTCAGTTGCGTACGGTCGTAAATCAGCGAGCCGACGACAATCGTTCCAGTGCCGGTTGCGGTGTCGAGGAAGCTCGGTTGTGGCGCTGGTGCAGCCTCGGCTGTAGGCACGAGGCTCCATGACGCCGAAGCTTTCTTCGCTGGTGCAGGCTTGCTCGGTGGCATCAGCTTCTGCAACTCAAGGACATTTATCTTGTCGGCCGCTAGGGCAAAGGTCAGACGAGGCGCCTGGAAGTTGGTCATGCTGAGGTTGCCGGTTGCGTTGGTGGAACCTACCGCGGCGTTAATGTTGGTCAGGTTGACGGAGTTCTGCGTGAACTGCAGGTTGACGTTGCGAACGGTGACCGGCTGGGTGAGCGAAGGGGTCTTCAGCGTCGCATCCCGGATGGCGCCGCTGCCGCTGAAGTTCATGGCGTCGGTGTTCTTGATGGGCCCGGTGGCGTGCAAGTCGAGCGTAATGGCGCCAGTGCCGCTCATGCCTTCGACCGCACTCACTCCGTAGGCCTTTGCGATGCTTAGTAGCTCATCGACCTTGGCATTCACGGTCTTGATGGTCGCATCGACCGTCGGAGATGGCGTGGTGTATTGCGCAATTGCCATCTGCCCATTCAACGTGGTTGCACCCGAGGTTGCGGTGAATGGGTTGGAGCGGATGTCCTGCGGAGTCATGGTCAAATCGAGCGCGGGGACTTTCACGGCCTGCGGAATGTCCTTGCCGGTGATTTCCAGGTTGCGGCCGTTCACGGTTCCGTTCAGCGCGAGGTTGTTCATCGCACCCTGCGCGCGAACGTTGGCGCTCAGTTGTCCGGTGATTTTTGCGTTCGGGCTGAAAGCCACACCGAATGCAGCGGCGAGCCGGGCCGCGTCTTCAATGGAGGCGTCCGTGGCCATGAGGTTCAGGTTGGCGATGCTGGGCGCATTGCGGGTGCTGAGGGTGCCCCCGACCTTCAGGGGTGTGGAGCCGAGCCTCACGTCGCCGCGGAAGATACTGAGGATGTCGTTCTTCAGGTCGTCGCTGACGTCGAAGTCGGCATCGATGGGATATCCGACCTGCACGTTGTGGACGACGGCATCGTTGATCTTTAGCGAGCCCTTGGCTGCCATGTTCCCGCCGGAATTGACCAGGTCGGTCGAGCCGGAGATCATCGCGTCGGTGCCTTCCAGCGCGGCGGTGTTGAGAAATTTCTGCGCGCCGGCGACCGAGACCTCGTTCAACTTGAGCTTGCCGTCAAAGGGAGTGCTCAACATTTGCGCTTGGTTGATAGGCCCGACCTTTCCTTCCAGAGAGAGTGTTTCAGCTCCTTTACCGGGAACATGTGCTGCCAGGTCGATGGAAAACTGCTTGTCGGGTGCGAAGTCATCGACCTTGAGATCAATATGGTCGTACACCTCGCGCGGCTGGTGCTTTTGCAGGTCAGTAATAGCCACCTGACCGTCGGCGATCTTGAGCTCATCGAGTGAGAAACTGCCGCTCGAACTCGACGGTGCGGCCGGAGCTTGCGCCGGGGCAGGCGCGCTCGAATTAGGCACCGTAGGGCCCTCGCCGAGGCTTGCGAAATTCCATACTCCTGCTGCGTCCTTGATCAACTCGATCTTGGGCTGCTTCAGAGTCAGACTACTGATTGCAATTGTCTTGCTGAGTAGAGGTAACAGCTTCACGCTGATGTCCATCTCACCGACCTGCGCGAAAGGCAGACTGCTGCGGTAACGGGGGTCTTCGCCGATGTTCACGTCATGCACTTCCACGCGAAGCGGGAAAACCGCGAGCGACATGGCGCCGAATTGCACTGGGCGATGCAGCCGGTTCTGCAACTGAGACTGGATTTCCCCGCGGTACTGGTTAATGTCGATGATGTGCGGCAACAGCAACATCACCAGTACGAAAAGTACAACGACGGCGACGACGGCAATTACCAGCTTGCGCATAACGGCTCCTGTTCCGGTACGTTTGGCCCGGGCAATCCGGGGTTACGAGCGGTCGCTTACAGAAATTAGAAACCCGCTCAGGGGTCGCAGATGCATCATTTCAGACGTCGCGGCGCAGGCTATGCACTTTCGGGGGGCGAAGTTACCTGGCCAACTCTTGGGTTTCTGTGACGCGAAACGCTGCTGACAAACAGCATTGCGGGACATAGTGACACGCTTAGGCTGCTTTGTGAAGGGGCGCTGGTTTTATGAGGGCGCGTTCGAAGGCTCGTCTTCTTCGGCGTGCATCAGGCCGAATTTCTTCAGTTTGTAGCGCAGCGCGTCGCGGCTGATATCCAGCAGGCGGGCGGCGTGCGTCTGATTGTTGTTCGCCTGTGACATGGCCAGCTCGACCAGCGCGCGTTCCACTTCTTCCAGAGACGTGCCGCCTTCGGGAATAAAAAGTTTAGGCAGACTGCGACCGTCGGGAAGGGTCTCGCCGCCGCCGCCGTTGCTCCCACCCGAAGACATTTCGAAGGCGGTATAGGCTGCTTGTTGCTGGGCCACGGCAAAAGGCAGATAGTCAGGACGCAGCACGTCGCTGTCTTCCAGGATCATCGCGCGTTCAACCGCATTCTTCAACTCACGGACATTTCCCGGCCAGTCGTACTTGAGCAGTAGCTTGCGCGTGTCGTCCGTAATGCCCTGCACTGACTTGCGGAATTTGCGGTTGTAACGGTCGATGAAGTATTCCACCAGCGGCAGGACGTCTTCTTTGCGATCCCGCAGCGGAGGGAGAAAAATGGAGATGATGGCAAGACGATAGTAGAGGTCCTGGCGAAAGCTGTTTTCGCGAACACCGCGTTCCAGGTCGCGATTGGATGCGGCGATCACGCGAACGTCGACCTGCATGTCACGCACGCCACCCACGCGGCGGATGATCTGGTCCTCGAGCACACGCAACAGCTTGGCCTGCAAGAGCGGCGACAGCTCGCCGATTTCATCGAGGAAGAGCGTGCCTCCGTCAGCGACTTCGAACAGGCCCTTCTTCATGGTCTTGGCGTCGGTAAAGGCACCACGCTCATGGCCGAAGAGTTCGGCTTCCATCAGCGTTTCCGGAATGGCAGAACAGTTAATGGCCACGAACGGCTTGTCTTGGCGACGGCTTTGGTAGTGGATCGTCTTGGCGATCAGGTCTTTGCCGGTGCCGCTCTCGCCTTGGATGAGGATCGTCGTGGCCTCACTGACCGCGACCTTGTTGACGAAGCCCAATAGCTCCGACATCTTTGCCGAAACACCGACAACGTTGTGGTAGCCGGCGCGACGGCGTACTTCGCCGCGCAGCGACTCGACCTCGGTGCGCAGGCGTGTCGTTTCCAGAGCGTTCTTGACGGCGACCGCGAGCTCGTCGAAATCAAGTGGCTTGCCGACGAAGTCGTAAGCGCCGAGCTTGAGGGCGGTCTTTACGTCGTCCAGTTGCGGGTCAGCGGTGATCATGATGACCGCGCGCGCGTCGTTGTTTTTCTTGATCTGTTCGAGGATGTCGATACCGCTGGCGTCGGGCAGGCGCACGTCGAGCAGCACGAGATCAGGGCACTCGTTATGCGCTACGCGAAGCGCAGCCGAGCCGTTGTCAGCCTCCAGAACGCGATATCCCCACTCTTCGCACTTTTGCCGGAGTGACCAACGAACCAGCTTCTCGTCGTCAACGATGAGAACCTTTTCCGAAGGCATTACGTACCACTAGCTTACTACGCTGTCCGGGAAGTGGCATGTCTGGCGGTTTGCGACTTTTCGGTGAGATGTCCGGCCGCGAACACCCGTATTGGGTTTTGGACACTCGCTAGCCAGCTAAGTCGGCGGCGGTGTCTATATTCAGCGACTTCCGTCGGCGGTTAGATTGCTGGCATTCATATGGGACTCGGCCCGCAGGAGTAGCTTCTATGGAATCTTTGCTGCAGGATCTACGCTTCACCACTCGGCAATTACTGAAGAACAAAAGCTTCACCCTGACCGCTGTCCTCTCGCTCGCTCTCGGGATCGGCGCCGCCACCGCGGTTTTCAGCGTCGTCTACGGCGTGCTGATCGACCCCTATCCCTACAAAGATGCGAAACGCATGGTGCACGTGGAATTGTTCGACAAAGACGGGCGCCAGATGGGACTGGTGTTCAACACCGGGGCAGAATTGAACGACCTGAAGCAGGCCAAGTGCGTCGACGAAATCTTCATGCAGGGCGGCAACACCGTGACCATGACGGGTAGTGGCCAGATTCCCGTCTCGGTACAGTTGGGCGAGTACACACTGAACGTCTTCGAGTATATGGGAGTGCCGCCGCTCTTGGGACGGCAGTTCAACTCGGCCGACATCACCGACGGCAAAGCGTCACCGGTTGCGGTACTGAGTTATCTGTTCTGGAAGAAACAGTTTAATGCCAGCCGTGACGTTCTGGGCAAAACCATCGAGCTCGACCACAAGCTATACACCATCATCGGTGTGGCTGCTCCGCGCTTCACTTGGGGCGACTCGGACGTATACGTCCCTTACACTCCGACGGGCGATCCGAAGGACTACCGCAACAGCTTCATCAAGCTGAAGCCGGGGGTTAACTTGGAAGCCGCCAATGCCGAATTGCAACCGATTGTTCTCAGCTTCAAAGACCGCGACCCCAAGGGTTATGCGCCGGTTGTCCGCACCAAGACCGTGACACTGAACGAGCAGGTGCTGGGCCAGTTTTCGGGGACGCTGATGCTGCTGTTTGGCGCGGTGGTACTGCTGCTGGTCATCGGCTGCGCCAACGTTTCTATCTTGATGCTTGCTCGCGGCGCGGCCCGCATGCACGAACTCGCCTTGCGTTCTTCTGTAGGCGCATCACGCTGGCGCATCATGCGGCAACTGCTGACCGAGTCGGTGCTGCTATCGTTGACCGGCGCCGTGATCGGAGTGCTGCTGGCGTTTGGCGCGGTGAAGTGGATCGCGGCCGCTATGCCTTACTACTCGTTCCCGCACGAAGCTGCGATTCATGTCAGTATTCCGGTCTTGGCTTTCTCCGTCTTGATAGCCGTGATTACCGGCATTCTGTTCGGGATGTCTCCGGCCCTGCAGCTATCGCGCCCGAATTTGAGCGAATTGATCCAGTCCGGCTCGACTCGACATTCCGGCGGAGGGAGCGATCGCAAGACCCATCGCATGTTGATCGGCGGACAAGTGGCCTTGACGCTGGTTTTGTTGACCATCGCAGGAGCGGCCACGCGGGCATTCCTCACTGCGTTTCGAGTGCCGCTGGGATTCGATGTCGACAAGGTCACCATGCTTAATCTCGTTTTGCCTCGCAAATCCTATCCGGGCTGGACGGAGCGGGCCAATAAATACGAATCGGTTCGCCAGGCGATTGCGTCGGCGCCGGGCGTCGAGCAGGTGACCATATCCACAACCTGGTTGCCGCCGATGCAGGCGTACAACGTCAAAACCGAAATCGAAGGCAAACAGGAGCTGACCGGAATTCAATCGCAAGTAGTGTTGACGTCCCCAGAGATGTTCGCCACGCTCGGCATTCCTCTGGTTCAAGGTCGCAATTTCACCGAGTCGGAGGTGATGCGCGGGGCGCACGTCGCCCTAGTGAATCAGGCATTCGTGCGCAAGTACCTGGGTAACGGCGATCCCCTTGGCAATCATGTGAAAAGCCCCATGCTGAAGTTCGATCAGCAGGATTTTGTCTTCGGAGACGACAACGAAGGCTGGTTCGAAATCATCGGTGTGGTCGCCGACGCGCGCAACAATGCCGGGTTCCGCGATGGCGGAGAAGATGCGACGGCCGTCAGTTCTCGCAACGGAAAGGGACTGCCGGCAGAGCCGGCCTTTTTTGTGCCGCACACCATAGTGATGTCGCATTTCATGAGCTTCCTCGTACGAACCAAAGGGGATGCTGCTTCAGCCATTCACTCTGCGGAACAGAACGTTCAGGCACTCGATCCGGAGATTGCTGTGGTCGATCAACATCCTCTGACCTGGTACATGGACACCATGATCTGGGGGCAGCAACGCTTCATCGCCGCGCTGTTCGGGATCTTCTCGCTGCTGGGGCTGGTGCTGGCCGCGACGGGGCTGTATAGCGTGGTGTCGTACTCCGTCAGCCAGAGAAACCAGGAGATGGGCATTCGCATGGCGCTGGGCGCACAGCGCCTCGATATCATCGGGCTGGTCTTGCGCTCGGTGGCTGCGACCGTTGGCATCGGAATCATTGTCGGACTCGTGGCCAGCATCGCGCTCAATAAAGTTGTCTCGCACTGGGTGCTGAGCAGTTCGCGTGATCCGCTGACATTGCTCGCCGTGGCCATGATTTTAGCGGCGATTGCGCTCATAGCCTGCCTCTTTCCGGCCCGGCGCGCAGCCTCGCTTGACCCCATGAAGGCCTTGCGAACAGAGTAGCGAGACCGCAGTAAGTGGAATTCACAGAGCTGGCGACCGCTGTCACCAGCTTTTCATGCAACTCATCACAACCAGCGGAGGCGGCCCGCCTCCGTTAGACAAAAATGCGGTAGAATCGGCGACCGTACACTAGTTATCGCTTCAGGCTGAACGGGCCCTCGTCGTCTGCTTCCTCGTCGCAATTTCAAAACCTAAGGAGATACTATGAGTGCAAAGGTTTCACCCATTCCCCCGGGCTATCACACCATCACCCCGCATATTTTCGTCAGTAACGCCAAGAAAGCCGCCGAGTTCTATCAGAAGGCCTTCGGAGCAGAAGTCCGTGGCATGGCCGAGGCGCCAGACGGCAAAATCATCCACGCCGAGGTTAAGATCGGCGACTCCATCCTGATGTTCAACGACGAAGTTCCCCAGGCGGGCGTATTGTCACCGACATCCACCAAGGCCAGCACCTGCGTCACGCTGCACATGTACGTGGAAGATGCGGACAAGGTTTTCGCCTCAGCTGTGGCTGCTGGGGCGAAGGTAATCATGCCGTTGGAGGACCAGTTCTGGGGCGATCGCTATGGAACAGTCGAGGATCCGTTCGGCCACCGCTGGTCGATTGCGACCCACATCAAGGACCGGACCCCCGAAGAAATGAAAGCCGCGATGGATGAGGCCATGGCCAAGACGCCAACGCACGCGTAATTCAACTACTAGTCAGTCGATCGAAAGCCGATTTGAAGGGGCACGGCTGCAGCAGGCCGCAGGGGCTCCCCTGTGCCTGGTCTCGTTCCCCGTGGGCTTCGGCTCACGGAGAATCTGCTTTTCCGCCTCTTTCCGCAGCATCGTGTGCCTCGCCCGGCCGATCAGCTCTTTGGTGAACTCCCCAAGTGCCATAGGAAGTGCAACAAAACTTAACTCATCGTTACGCTGGCGATTCCCCCATTCGATATAAACTGCGCAGACATTTTTCTTGGGGCGAACACGGGAATCCCGGTGGCTTCGACTTAAGCCTGCGTCGCTGGCGGATTTGTTGGTGAGCGATTCGGTCGCTGAGCCTCGGGTTCTAAACCAGAAACGCTTATACCCACGAGCTGGGCACGGCGGAATGCCGTATTTCCAGCACTTCCGAAAGGAACCGTCCCATGTCGCCATCGAATCCGGCCGTCAGTTTCTACTCTTTTCAGTTTGTGAACGACGCTGAAGGCTCCAACTGCAATGCGACAGCCGTCATCATGTTCAAGGAGCCGGCCGCCGACCGACCGGGTCAGGTGACCGATCTCATCGATTTTTCCGCGACGCTGGAATATCTGAATCCGGCCTATGGTCCCCCACTAACTGCCGGGTTTCTCACCACAGATCCAAATAGTAGTGGATACTTTGTCGGCGCCACGTGGAATGCCTCGGGAATATCTTCGCTTGACTTGCTCTATCCTAGCGACGCCGGTCAGGTAATCGTGACTGCAAACCAAATCTCGATTGGTCCTGAAGCAGTTGCTCTCGGCCAATGGGCTTTTCTCGAGAAGTTCACCATCACCTACCCACTTCACAAGGCCCCAGGTCATTGATCTGGGCCGCTGAGGCGGGACTCCGGAACTTCATAAGTGGCGCCACGCGTCAATCCAGAAACGCACGCAACGATGCGTGAAAAAAATGTGTCTGCGGAGAGGCCAAACGGGTGTATAGTGCTCGCCTGGTCGTGGCTGAACACGAAACTCTTGACACGTGTCTCGGTCTCTCTGTCCTCTGCGACCCGATATTGCTTTGGAGGATAGCGAAGTGAAGAAGATTACCCTTTTCTCACTGCTTTTGCTGATCGCGGCCGGCTGTTCAGGAACCGCGCTGGCAAGCAGTTTCACCGGCTCCACCGTAAGCTGGCAGTATTACGCCTACGGCGGCCCCTACGCCGGGGTAGAAAGCAGCGGTTCGTTCACCGTTAACGGCATGGTGGGCGGTACCTTTATCGACATTGCCGATAACAGTTACTTCAACATCATCGCCGGGTCGAATTACGTCACCTTCGACTACTCAGTTGACTCGTACGGAAGCGCCACTTGGGCTGACTCGGTGCTGTCGCTTTCGCCAGACATCTACAACGGGATCGACCTCATGTTCACTGGGGCTCCCACCATTACCTCGGTAACTATCGATCCCGCCACCAACATGGTCGGCTTCGCATCGAGTTACCTGTACTTCACCGGCAGCGAGATACAGGTTGATTGGCACCTGCTGCCCTTTGACACCAGCACCATCGTCAAGCTCGATCTGAACGGCACTTCAACGCCAGAGCCCGGCAGTTTGTTGCTGTTCGGCAGCGGTTTGCTTGGGGCCGTCGGCGTGATCCGCCGCAAAATCCGCCTGTAATTAGATCGACGCAGAATTGACAATGCCGAGGATAATTTCCTCGGCTTTTTCATTTCGCTACAAAGTTTAAAGCCCCGGGACGCGCTCTGCGCGGGCATCGTCCCGGGGTGAGCAAGTGCGAAAGCAGGAGCCTACGCTCCATACCTCACGAAGTTAGCCTTTAGTTGCGCCGGCTCCGTGCATTTTCGCGCGCTCAATCAGCATCTGTACTTGGTCCTTCTGGGCGTAGTCGGGATTGGTTTTGAGTAACTGCTCCCATGCCACCACTGCGCCTTTCGGATCTTTCTTCCCTTGCCACTTCACGATTCCCACATTGAACAGCGTCCCCGGATGATTGGGACGAATGGCGAGCGATTTATCGAACTCCGCCAACGCCTTGTCAGCATCTCCGGTGTACCAGTACGCCGTTCCCAGGTCAGTGAGGACGTCGGGGTTCTTAGGGTCAAGCGCCAGCGCCTGGTTGTAGTAGTCAATCGCTTGGGGGAAGGCCTGACCGTCGTAGTAAAGATTTCCTAGTTGCCGCAGGGTCTCGAAGTCCTTGGGATTGGCCTGCAGCTTGGCCAGCAGCGGCTGTGCAGCCTGCGCCAGCATTTCAGGGGTGGCTCCAGCCTGTTGCTGGGTGCCGATGCCCGGCAGTTTGGTGTAACGTAGCGGCGCTTGTCCGCCCATTTGTGCCGGAGCGGCGCCAGCGGCCGTCTGGGCCGCCTCCGGCGGGGAGGCTGTCGGAGCCGAGCCGCGAGCAAAGTACCCGACAGCAATTCCGATAATCAGCGTAATTACGGCCAGCGTATAGGCTTGCACACTGGTAAATCCAAGATTGGTGTTGGTTTTGTTTTCTTGCGCTAATATAGGCATATTCCTGATACTTCTAAGATTGCTTTACTGTCAATTTTCCTGCCCGGTTTCAACCAGGTCGGATTTGTCTAACTGAAACAGGCGCTGCACGGCAACGGTCATCATGTCCTGGCTGGTGCGGTCGGGTATTTCCCGCATTCCCTGGCCAGCGCACTGGCAATGCGCTGCGAAATGTGCGCCG
>CAWIPV010000004.1:0-30570 GCA_963838135.1 uncultured Acidobacteriota bacterium
GGATACGGGCTGCGCAGGCAATTAGTCGATCAGGACAGAAATCCCAAAGAGATTTTAGCCCGAGGCGTTCATAAGAGCATTCAGACTGATCGCGTCATCCTTGTTCCAGGGCCGGAGGCTGAAGTTCAGGTTGTGCGGCAAATTTATGATCGTTTCACGCAAGGGCCTTCAACAGAGAGGGAAATCGCTGCGTGGCTTAATGGACGCGGTCTGGTAACTGATCTAGGGCGTCCGTGGACGCGCGGGACAGTACACCAGATCCTTACGAATCCCAAGTACGGTGGCGCTAACATCTATAACCGCAGATCATTCAAACTCAAGCGGAAACGAGTCGTCAACCCACCCGAGATGTGGATCAGGTGCGATGACGCTTTTACTCCCATCGTTCCGGTTGAACAGTTCAAGCAAGCGCTTGCGATCATCGAGAGCCGGCACACACACCTGACGGATGAGCAATTGCTTGAACGCCTACGGAGTCTTCTCGCCCGAATTGGCGAGGTGTCAGGCGTCACAATTGATGAAGCGGAGGACATGCCATCTAGTGCGGTCTACCAACGACGGTTCGGCGGCTTGGCACGAGCATATGCCATGATCGGCTACACACCGCTGCGAGACCTCAGATACATAGAGATCAACCGTGCAATGCGCGAATATCACAAAGATCAGTGTTCTCGAATTATGAAGGAGTTGAAGAACCAGGGTGCCGAAATTTGCGAGGGGAAGAATGGTCTGGTAGAGGTTAATCAAGAATTCACGGCTTCTGTCGTGATCTCCCGCTGCCGCGAAACCTTAACCGGGAGACATCGCTGGCTCATTAGGCTTGAAAACACTCTCGATCCCGACATCACGATTGCTGCCCGCCTCACGCCAACGAACGAGAACATTCTTGACTACTACATCTTCCCGAAGATCGAGACGTTGACCGCCCAGCTCAGACTCACTGGAGAAAACGGCATCAGGTTGGATTCCTATCGCTTTGACAATCTGGATTTCTTTTTGAGCATGGCACGCCGCACCTCAATTGAGGAGATACCGTGAACAAGACTGACATTGAAAACATTCCTATTTCTGAAATTCGAGTAACGAACCCACGCACTCGGAGCAAAGGAAGATTTCAAGAGATCGTCGCGAGCATTGCTGCGGTCGGCCTCAAGCGGCCAATCACAGTATCTCGGCGCGAGCTTGAGCCTGATGGCACAAGGTTCGATCTGGTCTGCGGGCAAGGACGAATGGAGGCCTGCCATGCTCTCGGTGAGGCCACAATCCCGGCAGTCGTGACCGATGCTCCTCGGGAAGAACAGATGGTGATGAGCCTCGTCGAGAATTTTGCCAGGAGGGGACCATCAAATCGCGATCTGCTTAGGGAAGTTCGGAGCCTCCGGGAGCGGAAGTATAAGGTCGAGGAAATTGCTCAAAAACTCGGCCTTGATCGTGCATACATTAACGGCATCATCCATCTGTTGGAAAAGGGGGAGGAAGGGCTGGCGCAAGCGGTTGAAGCTGGGCGTTTGCCGATCAGCGTCGCAGTCCAGATTGCGACCGGCAATGACCACGAAGTGCAACAGGCCTTGGCTGAGGCTTATGAGAAAGGTGACCTCAGAGGAGACAAGCTGAAGAGTGCCAGGCGCGTAATTTCTCAGCGAATTGCAAAGCTGCAAAGTGCGGGCAAGCTGGCCCAGACTCGTCGCAAACTCACGGGCGACGCGCTTGTTCGCGAATACAAGGACCGCATGCGAGAACAGCGCCACCTTGTTCAGAAAGCAAACCTCACCAAGGAACGGCTACTGCTACTCACCAGCGCTATACGTCGCCTTATGCAGGACGAACACTTCACTACGCTTTTGCGAGCCGAGAATCTGGTCGATATGCCTGAACAGCTCGCGGCTCGCCTCACATAGAAAGGAGCTCACACGTGGCAAACTCAAAGGTGAAACCTGCATTCAACCAGCAAGTTGTTGTCCTTCCGATTGAAACCATTGTTCCCCAGAAGGAGTTGTCTCTTGAATTTCGAAAGAGCACAACCTACAAGCGAATCAGCGCTTCCCTGGAACATGTTGGTCTAATTGAACCTCTCGTTGTGTATCCGCGCGGGCCGAGAGATTACCTGTTGCTCGACGGCCACGCTCGTTTGGACATTCTCAAGCAGCGCGGTGTGACAGAGGTACGCACAATCTTTGCTATGGACGACGAGGCATACACATATAACAAGAAAGTGAACCATGCCCCGCCTGTTGCCGAGTACTTCATGATGCAGAAAGCGCTTTCCCACGGTGTAACCGAAGAGCGATTAGCTCAAGTGTTGAATGTTAGCGTTTCGGCCATCAGACAACGTCGAAACATGCTCGACGGAATTTGCAAGGAGGCAGTTGAAATCTTACGAAATCGCGACGTGTCTCCTGCCGTCTTTGCTTACCTTAAGAAAATGAAGCCGATTCGGCAGATCGAAGCCGCTGAACACATGCGTGCCACCGGTACCCATACGGTTCGCTTTGCAAAAGCACTACTCGAAGTGACTCGTCCTGAAATGCTCGTGGAAGTGCCCTCAAAGCGCAAACCAACGATTGAAGCGACCTCGCGAGCGGCTCAGGCGATGCTTGAGCAGGAAACCGACCTATTGATTCGCGAACTCAAAGCTGTGGAGGAATCCTACGGAACAGACATGCTCACGCTCTCCATAGCGTGTGGCTATGTTGAGCGTTTGCTCTCGAACTCTCGGGTTGAGAAGCACCTCGATAAGCATCATTCCGACATTCTGGGCGAACTTCGCACGCTTCTGGCGGATGTGAAGCCTCAAAAAGGCAAAAGTCCCGAGGTAGCGGCATGATGGTCCCTGGATGAAGCCATATGCGGTGTCGGAGCAACAAATTCCTCTAGCGCGGGTTGACTCCAAATGTAGAATAGACCCACCACTTCTCTGCAGGGTTCCCCATGCTGTCGCAGTTTTCTGTAATCCCGCCTTTGAGCGAATCCCCACAGGAGGTTCCGTCCTATGTCTGCCCAGCCAGTAAGTTTCACCAGATCATTATCGAATGCCGCATGGTCCTTTGCTAGAAACATCAATTCGATCTTGCCGCACGGCAAACTGTCGCAGCCGTCATGGGCGCCCAGCCCGCTTCCCAGAAGCTGGGAGAGAGTCCCAATGGCGACCGGCGTTCCAAGGCGAACCCTGTCACTCTGCCCCGAGTGCAATCGAGAAGCTGTGGACACTGTGATTAGGGGTGAGACGAGCGTCGCAGACTTCCGGGACAGGCCTGGAATCATCGAGGCGGAGATCGTGGAGGAAGCAGGGCGCATCCTTATGCGCAAAGCCTGCGAGAAGCATGGTCCGTTTGAAGACGTGCTTTCGAATCATCCGGAATTCTTCAAACGGATGGAGAACCTCGGGTTTGGCAAGGACTTCAATTGTGCCGGCGACGAAATGGTTCACAATCATGGCGCAAACAGCATCAAGACAGGGCGCGGTACGTATTTGATCGTCGACCTCACCAACCGCTGCAACATGTTCTGTTCGCCTTGCTACATGGACGCCAACGCCGCCAGCTACGTCCACGAATTGGATATGCAGGATGTGACGGCTCTGTTTGAAAGAGCAACGTCCTTCAAACCTCAGCGAGAGATTAACGTTCTGTTCTCTGGAGGAGAAGCGACGCTCTCACCGATATTCCTGGACGCGGTCCGGCATGCGAAGAGCAAGGGCTTCCATCGCCTACATGTCGCCACCAATGGAATTCGCTTTGCCCAAGAGAAGGATTTTGCGGTCAAGGCAAAGGCGGCTGGACTCCATGCCGTATATCTCCAGTTCGATGGCGTTACCGAAGAGAAGAACAGTCATCGCGGGATCGGCAACTACATGGAGGTGAAGCGACGCGCCCTCGACAATATCGCCGCCGCGGGAATGAAAACCACGCTGCAGGTGACTGTCGAGAACGGACTGAATAATGACGGTGTTGGCGACATCATTCGGTTTGTGGCAGATCATGTCGAGAAGATCCACGGGATTATCTTTCAACCGGTCATGTTCTCCGGCCGGGATGAAGACATTTCCGCTGACGAGCGTTACGCGAGGCGGTATCCGGTTTCACAAATCGCCTACGATTTGCAGGCTCAAACTTCATTCGGGTGGGAACCGATGCGCGACTGGTTTCCCGTCTCTGCCTACGCGGTCTTCGCCAATTTGTGCGATGTGCTTCATCCTGAGGCAGTATTAGGGAGCCTCTTTTGCGATATCCATCCCAATCAAGGAATGTTCTCCCCGATACTCATCAACTCCCGCACGCGAGAAATTGTCCCCGTAGCAAAGTTCTTCGACGTGCGAGCAATTCTTGCGTGACGTTGTGGAGATCACAGACCTCGGGAGAGGACCCGCGATCACCAAAGCAATGGTTGCGCTCTCAGCCGTACGCAACTTTAATCGGACCAAGGCTCCCGCCGATTTTGGACTTAGACCAGCTTCGCAGATTGCTCTCGGACTGTTTTTATCGAGTTGCCGGCAGCGGTCAAAGTTGGTCGGAGCGGGCCTACTCGTACGCAGGTTCTTGGAAACTCGTGATGATTACCCCGATGAGCTTCCAGGATCTCAACAACTACGACTTCGCAACGATGTCCGATTCAAAGACTCCCGTGGCAACCCAAGAAGGCGAAATCACCTTCTGTGCATACAACGGAGGTCGTTGGCGAAAGATCGTGGAGCACTTGCACCAGACCGCGAGCTTGGCCGAATGGAAACGGATGCATGGCCGGCAGCCTATCTACGCCAAAGGAAAAGAGGTCGATTTGGGCGCAGGGAAAAATGCGAAGGCAGAATTGGTCCAGATCGAGAACCAGCGAACGCCAGCTTGATTTGCGAGGGTACGTGACGACCGCGACAGACGCTGAAAACCAATTTCTCGAGAATATGCCCGGCGAGATCAAGGAAGTGCTCCATTGGTATGCAGATGGACAATCCAGGGTCCCAGCCAGCGAAAGTATGGCCGAGTTTGCCGGGCGATTCTTGGGAGGAATGTACGAAGACGGAGCGGTTGTTCCGACGAACCTCTCCGCCTCTGCTCCCGAGGTACTCGCGCTTAGCCCTCCTGCAACATCGGACCAGTCCTCTGAGTGCTGGAGCGTGGCTCAATCTCGGTTTCGCACTTCGGCGCGCAGCCCTTTACCGAGCCAATGACCCAGAGGAAATGAATCGAGCGCGTCTGCAATCCGCAGTGCAGGCTTTCGATCGTGCGCTACAACTCGACCCGGACAACAACGGCAAGAACATCAGGGCATGGACAGGAATGTCGTTCGCCTACCACATGCTTGCCATGTACGAGAAGGAGCTTGAGTGCTGCGCCCAGGCTCTCGAATCCGATAGATCCGATCCGAGACTTTGGCTTTTGTACAGCTTCGCGCTGAAATCCGCAGGCAGGGAGGAGGAAGCGCTGTCCAGCATGAATGACGCCTACGATGCCTACATACGGGCCGGGAAACCCGAGGAGCTCAGGGAAGTCTTTGCCGATGTGCAATCGACAACTCAACGGCCTTGCCGGCAGAGGATGGCGCAATGAAATCTGTGGGCGGAATACATCGGACCCGGTTGGCGGCGTCGAAGGTCCATCGGCATCTTGTGAAGGAGGCGCGGCGCACCGTCCAAAAACTGGGCTGGCAGGTTCCTGAGGACGACATTTCGCCAACGCTTGTCGGCGCTATCCCACTCCCGTTTCCGGTACCCGACTCGTTCGAGGCTGCTTTCGGTTACAAGGGAAATCTACGGTTCGTACAGTTCGGGTACACAGCCGGTTCCCCTCAATTTGGGTACAGCGATGGCGGCGACGATTTGCCTTCGGACGGTAGCCTGTGGTCTTGGTTTCTTCACCACCCAGCGGTAGCCCCGTACCTGCCCGAAAGCCGATATCCCACCCTGTATGGGAAGTTCCCCTCCGGAAGCGAACGGCCCCCGCTTGAACAGATCATGAGAGGCGGAGCTGAGCTGCCAACCTGCCACTGCCTGCTGCTGGATAGGCGAGATCGCCGGGCATACGTTTCTGAACGGGACCAGGCAATGATCCTGTTTGCGCTCATGGAGCCGGACGACGGTGACGCCCATAACGTGTTCGTCGATGGAATGCTGATGAGCCCCGGCAGTGAGGACTATAAGGTGGCACCGCCCCCAGGGGTTCTAGATGAGTTTCGCCGGTTCATGGATAGCCGGGTTCAGGCTTCCGACGGCGCCTGAGTCAGGCTTACTGGGGTTCAATACAGATCGGGTTTCCGGTAAGGTTCGAAAACGCTGCTTCGCAGCGGCTGAAGAATGACACGTCACCCCAGAATGGGAGCTGCAGGCTAACTTTCGGTTACCGTACGCGAACTATTTGAAAAGACAGCGATTGCGTCGTGGTGACGTTTAGGAAGGCGAGTTCATGGTCAAGCCGAATCTGCGCACCAAGTCCATAGGAACAAAGGTTACCGAAGAGGAATTCGCCCGGCTGGAGCAAGCCGCCCAGAAGGCCTCGAAGACATTAGGGGAATGGTGCCGCGAGGTGATGCTAGGCAGCGCGAACGGCCAGCCGGCGAACGGGAGCCGAGGAGAGGCTGGAGCCGAAGCGGTCATGGCTGAGGTCGTTGCCCTCCGGGCCATCCTCCTAAACGTCCTTTTCAAGCAAGCGAACGGGGAACGGCTGACGACCGAGGAAATGCAGAAACTGATCAACCGGGCAGATTCGGACAAGTTCAAGAAGGCGCGCGAGCGCCTGGAGCAGACAACACATCCGAAACAAAGCTAAGGGAAGTGGGTTCGGTTTGGAGTGGGGTGAGCCGTGACAAGAACGCATCGCGCCGGTTACGGGGGAATCCGATGGCCACTATTGAGCGTCGGGGTGGCACTGATGGCTGGGGTGGTGGGAATTGCAGTCTTCACGTATCAGGAGTATCAAATCTGGACTCCCCTGCAACGGTGGTACTTCAATGAGTATTCGTTGGCGCATAATTTCCCAACCCAACACGGAAACTACTGGTTGCTAACGAAAACTGACCGGGCGGGGCACCACAGTGTTGCCAGCAACAGCGACGTGGTTCCCGACTTCCGAGGACGGCATAATTTATTCCCGTTTGAGCTGTCCCAACAGGCACGGCAGCAAGGTGCCGTTCAGCTGAATCTTGAAACAGTTCACTACAGCAGTGCTCAGATGGAGCAGATTCTCCGTGAACAGATTTTCGCTGGCCAATCGACCAATGATTTACTACGTCCAAGTTCGGTCGGTGCGCTAGGGTTCTTCGTAGTAGGTCTACTGTTCGTCATCCTCCGGGGCCGTGTCCATCGGCGCCGCCACAAAGATGAAGGAACAAGGCTAAAAGGACCAGAAATGGTCACGGTTAAAGAATTCAATCGTCGCGGTGCCGCGGACGGCATCGACTTCCTGACTACTGAGAAGAAGTCGCTATCTATCCCGCGCGCCCTGGAGAGTAGTCACATCATGATCATGGGTGACACGGGTGCCGGAAAGAGTGTTTTGCAGAGACGCATCCTCACCCAGGTTGCGGAGCGTGGGGAGACGGCAATCGTGTACGATCCAGCGCTCGAGTACACACCTCAGTTCTTCAATGCAGATCGCGGCGACGTCATTCTCAATCCTCTCGATGCAAGGTGTCCGTACTGGTCGCCTTCGGATGAAGTGATCCACGATGCTGAAGCCCTAACCCTGGCAACGTCACTCTTCCCGGAAAAGCCTCATGAGAATACGTTCTTCGTCGAAGGTCCCAGAAAGATCTTCGCCCACTTGCTTACGTTGAAGCCAACACCTGACGAACTGGTCCGGTGGATGAGTCATGAAGAGGAGTTGGACCGGCAGGTAAGGGGCACCGAGTTGGAAGCATTTGTGTATCGCGGAGCCGGTCCACAGCGTGGAGGTGTTCTTGGTGCGCTCAACATGGTTGCGGGGAGTCTGAAGCTCCTGCCGCGAGAGAGCGACGCGAAGCAACGCTGGACTACTGAGGAATGGGCGCGAAAAAAGACCGGTTGGCTGTTCTTAACTTCCACTCCGAGATTTCGCGAGCGTTTATTGCCGCTCACCAGCCTTTGGCTCGACACGCTAGTACTTCGCTTGATGAACCAAGGCGATCCTGCTGTGCGTCACGCATGGTTTGTGCTCGATGAGCTTGCGAGCCTGCAGCGATTGCCACAATTGCACACTGCCCTGACCGAGAACCGGAAATCAGGAAATCCCGTTGTGATCGGTTTCCAAGGCCGAAGCCAACTCGAAGTGCGCTACGGGCATGAAGCCGAATCAATGCTGTCGCAGCCGGCCACCAAGATCTTCTTGCATACGAGCGAGCCCCGTGCTGCGAAGTGGATCTCAGACACGATTGGCGAAGTTGAGATGGAACGCATGAAGGAGACGGTGAACACGCATCCTCTTAAACTCACCAAATCCAGGAGCTATCACCTGAAAGACGAACGGAGCCGCTCGTGCTGCCGTCCGAAATCAGTGGCCTCGAACGTCTTCATGCGTTTCTCAAAGTCGGCAATATGGTCGTGCCGTTTGGTTTTCCCTACACAGCGCCGCTGAAGTCTCAACAGGGATTCATCCCCAGAGCAAGCTCACCTCGGGTGATCGAAATCGGAAAGAGGTCATCTGAGCCAACTGTAGTTCCGGCCGGCCAAGAGACCAGTCCGAATGGATTGGAAGAAAGCCCGAAGGGGATTGCTGCCGGCCAGGAACCGTACTTCGAGTGAGTGAATTATGCTCACCATTTCCAAACCGCTGAGCGCCGGCCAGGCCCAGACATATCACAAGGAAGAGTTCGCCAACGCCCAGGAGAACTACTACTCCGAGGGTGACCGCATACGCGGCGAATGGAACGGCAAACTCGCAGAGGAATGGGGTCTTCGGGGCGAGGTGCAGGAGGAGCACTTTCAGCGTCTCGCCAATGGGCAGCATCCTCTAACCGGTGAACAACTCGTACGGCATCAAACCGCGCGCGAATACGTCAATGCACGAGGCGAGACGGTGAGCACGATGGAGCACCGTGCCGCTTGGGACGCGACGTTCTCGGCTCCCAAGAGCGTGTCTTTGACCGCTCTCGTGGGTGGGGACGAAGCCGTTCGGCAGGCCCATAGGGACAGCGTCAAAGTCGCATTGAACGAGATGGAGCGGTTCGTCCAAGCGCGCATGGGAGGCAATCGCCTCCCGGAAACGACTGGCAAGTGGATCGCAACAAGCTTCGAGCATGACAGCGCGCGCCCGGTGAATGGATACGCCGCACCGCAATTGCACACTCACGTTGTGTTCTTCAATCTCACTGAAACAAAGAATGGCGAAGCACGAGCCTTGCAACCGCATGAACTCTACCGATCTCAACAGTACGCAACGGCCATATATCGTTCAGAGCTGGCGCTCCGCCTCAAAGGTCAGGGCTACGAGATCGAAAGGGGCAAAAGTGGCCAGCCGGAAATCGCCGGCTACACGCGCGAGTACCTTGATGCCTCCAGCCCCAGAAGTCAGCAAATTCAGGCCTACCTCGAACAACAGGGCGTGAAAGGCGCTGGTGCGGCGCAGATCGCAGCGCACCAGACGCGCGACGACAAGTTGCCGGCGATCACGCACGCGGAAATGCAGAGAATGCATAAGGAAATGGCCGAGCGATTTGGAAACCAACCAGAGCAGATAATCCGCGCGGCTCATTCTCACGAAGTCGGGAGAAATGTTCCGAATCGCCAGCATCTCGAATCGGCGCTTACGTATGCCCAGGACAAAAATCTCGAAAGGCACGCTGTGACTGACGAGCGCGAGCTGATGCGAGATGCGCTGAAGCGCTCAATGGGAGAAGCTGGCTTCGGAGAGGTTCGAGAGAGATTCGAAAAGCGAATAGAGTCAGGCTCACCTGATCGAAGTCGAAAGCAAGTCGCCGGCCCGCGCGTTCACCACCGAAAGGATGATCCAGTATGAACGCGACAACGTGACTGAAATGCGAAAGGGCCAAGGCCAACACGGTCCTTTGGTGAGTCCCGAAGCATGGCAGTCTGTCCAGCAGAACCATACGCACCTGAGCACAAGCCAGCGAGCAGCCGTAGAGCAGATTCTGACAACTCAGGACAAAATCATCGGTCTTGAGGGGGTAGCAGGCGCCGGCAAGACTACCTCGTTGACTGCTGTCCGCGAGGCCGCAGAACGCGAAGGGTACCAGGTGGTCGGACTCGCTCCCACATCGCGCGCCGCTCACAAACTGGGTGAATCGGGAATTGAGTCGCACACATTGCAACGCCAGCTCATTCGAAATGAAGCACCCAATGAAGGACAGAAACGGTTATTCGTTATCGATGAATCGAGCCTTGCAAGCACGAAACAAATGAACGAATTTTTTCACCGTCTGCACACATCAGACCGGGTTCTTTTGGTTGGCGATACGCGCCAACATGAGGCGGTGGAATCTGGCCGGCCATACAAGCAGCTACAGGAAGCGGGGATGGAAACGGCCAAGTTGAGTGAGATTGTGCGACAGAAGGACCCGGCTCTGAAGGAGGCGGTAGAGCAGCTTGCGCGCGGAGATGTTCACGGAGGGATTGCAAGTCTCGAACAGCAGGGCCGCGTGCACGAGATCGTTAATTCCCAAGAACGGTTTAATTCGATAGCCCGCGAGTATTCACGAAACCCACGAGGGACGCTAGTTATTTCGCCCGATAACGAATCTCGACGCGAATTGAATTCGCTGATTCATCGCGAGCTGCAGAATCGTGGAGACGTGAGCAAAGACGAGCACAAACTTCGAGTGCTGGAATCGCGTCAGGAGATGACGGGAGCAGACCGGCAGTGGGCCGGACAATACGAGCCTGGAGACGTGCTTCGATACTCGCGTGGCAGCAAAACTGAGGGCATCAAGCCGGGTGAATACGCACGGGTCACCGGCGTGGACGCGAAAGAGAACCGGCTAACGGTCGAACGCGAGGCGGGCACTCTGCAAACCTACGATCCGCGACGCCTCTCAGGTGTCTCGGTACACCGCGAAGCCGAACGCGAATTCTCACAGGGAGACCGCGTTCAGTTCACCGCGCCATCACGCGAACTGCACGTTGCTAATCGAGATCTCGGCACTGTCGAACACGTCAACTCTAACGGTGACCTTAGAATCCGGATGGACTCAGGCCAGGAAGTCCGATTCAACGTCCGCGAGCACCCGCACCTTGACTACGGTTACGCAGTGACCAGCCACAGCAGCCAGGGGCAAACCGCGGATCGAGTGCTGATCCACGTGGACACCGAGAAAAGCGAGCTGTTGGTCAACAACCGCTTCGCGTACGTATCCGTTTCGCGGGCTCAACACGACGCCCACATCTACACAAATGACGGAAGCAAGCTTTCCCGTAGTCTCAGTCGCGAAAGTTCGCAACGTACAGCAACCGAAGTGGAACAGCAGCCGGCTGCGCCGAAGGCCGAATCGTTTAGCCAGCGAGGGGGACGGCCCTCCGAAGAGGAGCAAGGTCATAGTCTCGGAATAGGACTCGCATAATCGGAGCAACATCATCGGCGAGGAAGGAGAGCTAATCTTCAGACGGCGGAGATGACGCTCGCCTGGTCATCAACCGCATCGAAGATTGAGAAGCAGGTCTCCTAACGCCATTTGAAGCACTTGTTGAAGAAGTAGAAGCTCATTACTGACATGCTACAATCCGACCCGTTGATATTCCCCGAGCCAACTTATGCCCGAAGAACAGGTAAGTGCAGCGGCAAGGTTCACAGTTATCATTGAGGGACCGGCCGTTTCTCAAACATATCCACTGCTAGCCGTCACCTCAATATTGCTCAACACGACCGCGATCTTGCGGGATTCGGCAATCTACATTATGTCGCCGACCGTGGAAGAAGTTCACATCGAAGTGGACGCCGGATTTCCACGTCCGGGGTCATATGTTCAAGACCTCGTCCTCAGGGTCGTCGAGCTCGTAAGTGAGAAAGCAGCTCCGATCATTCAGGCTGTTCCTATAACTGACATCGTTAAACACGCCAACGAGACACTGAACCTTGCAGAACGATTCCGTAAGTTCTGGCGGCAAAACAAAAGTGCCCATGTCGACAGAGTCGAGAATGGCGATGCCATCGTGGTGGGAGATGACAACGGAGAACTGCCGATACCAGAAAAGTCTCTGAAGGATCTGGAGGCAACTGTGAAAATCCTTTCGGAACTCGACCACAACAGACTAAGGTCCGTGAAGATCAAGACTGATTCTTCCGAAGTCAAAATTGAATACGAGCTTCCAAGCCCTCCATTAAGCCATGACGAAGTGCGACGGATGAATACAACGTTGCGTCGTCTTTCCCGAGAGACAAGACAAGGTGGCGCGGCGATGCTTGCGGCAGCTCCGGTTGCGGCGTTACCATCGGCGGAAGAGCCCACGGTAACTCTGGGCGGACAGATTCGCGAGTTAGATCTTGATTCCAGAACAGGCCGTCTTCGCGTTATTCGAGGGGATTCAGTACCACATGCAACTTATACTTTCGAGCTGGTTGGAGAACAGTCGCTCATCGACCTCAAGAACTTGCTCGGTGAGAGCACAGTGATTGTTGACTGTATAGTCCAAGGACGTGGCCGGAGCCGCCGCTTAATGATCTTGTCCCTTCGTCGAGCCAGTTAAACACCCAAGCATTCCGACAGTCCTCACCTTCCTTCACCAGGTTGGCCGCCACGCGCCGCACGCACACTTGAGACGACTTGCCTGCGACCCTGCTGTGGTGTGAGCGACGGCGAGTGGCAGAATCAACGAGCAGAGTGCGAAACGGAACAGGGTAGCGGGTGATGTTCCCCAGCCTCGTCCGCATCTCTGGGAAATGCCAAACAAAAAGTTGCTGAGATTTGAGAATGCCGTCAGGCTATAAAATTTCCATCACTTCGGAACGTATTACCGACCGACTGGTCGGTGTAACCCGTGGTGCAGTCCATAATCATCAGAAAACAAAGCAATTATAATCTTTGCCCAACGGGCACCGTTTTGCATACTTATGCATCGAATTGAAAGAACGTCCGAGGTGCCAACGATGATCACTCTCAGGTTGTCGGCCTCAGTAAGAAGTGTCCCCCGCTTTGTAGAACCCGAGCCTTAAACGCAACAGTTCCCTTCACATTTCTGAGTATGGTGCGAGCTGCTTTGTCCATTGGCAAAGGTCCGCAGGATTTCGTGTCTCTATAGGAGGGACGATGAGGGTAAGCTACTACGTGCGCATGGCGTTGACGCTGGCATTGCTGGCGGGTACTGCTTTCGCGTGCCAAGGGAATGCGTGTGGCGATCTTCAATTTAGTGTCAATGGCAGCTGTCACACCGTTCGGAATAGGGGTTCGAGGAGGATTCGCGTTCAGTGGGGAGCTTTTGGGCCAAAAGAACTAGGTCCCGGAGAGTCATGGACGATAACGAATCCTTGGGGCGGTGCGTGTATCGGATCGATACTGGGAGATGTGACTGCTAACGACGTTAATACACCACCGCCGCCACCTCCTCCGCCACCGGCTCCTACTCGTCGCCCGACGGACCCCACTGGATTTTCGGATGATCGATTCCGATTCCTGGGTATAAAGCAATTTTGGCGCACCCCCAAGCAAGGTGGGTGGACGCAAGCTATGTCGGTGCCAGTGCAATTGGACCCCGGAATGGAGATTGACACTGACTATCACCAAAGCAATGAACGGCGTGGGCCACGGTTTCATTGCTGTGCGGGCGGAGCAACTTCGCCATTAAGAATTGAACAGATTCCAGCCGGGTTCTACGTGGAGATCGGCGGGGCCGAATACTATTCTGCTCGAGAACCGATGTTGGCGTGGGATACCGTTAACTTCGAAATGGGTCCATTTTCTGGCGGTGCTGGGCAACAAGTGTTTCGAATGACCTTATATTGCGGCCCGCCCTGGGATCGAGGCTGCGAAGTTAACATGAAGGTGTGGGTCGTGCAGCGACCGAAGCGAGAGGTCAAGGCTAAGGATGGTGGTAAACCCATGCCGCCTACAGATGTTAAAGGGCAGCCCTATTAAAGCCGCACGATAGCGGCTAGCCGGGGTCACGAATCTACCTACTGTTGCAGAGTGATTGGTGACCCCGGTTTGGGCCTGTGCTGACAACCCTAACGCCCTTTAGCTGATACAACACGTCGAACAGAAACACTCGCCTCCGCCATCGCAGCAGGCACACCCGTATTGGCAATTGCTTATGCCCCCATAACAGTTAGGGTGGGCACTTGGGCAGACCGCGCCGCCGCTCGTCAGCCGAAAATATTGTCGTTGGCCGGAAACAGCAGGTTGCTGTCCCGCCATAACCAAGTGTGGTTGGGCATGTGAGCGTTGCCCCGAAACTGCCTCTGACTGCCTGCTGCTTACGACGTGTGTTAACACTGCTGATAACGCAGTGATCATGGGGTCATCAGATTGCGCCAGTTCAATGCGGACACGAGGATGTTTGTGGTCCTTGCAGGGAGCCAATCCTAGCGTTTGAATTTCTGCAATTGCGTTCTCGGGTATTTCAACCCAATCCTCACAGCCACCCGAAGAGAACATTAGCGAGTGGTCTGACTCTTCACTAGGCTTGACGATCCCAATTAACGTCACCGGCGGGCGAACTGATCCCGCGCGTAGACGCGATATAAATTCTTTCGTACCTTGTCCTGCTCCTTTAGCCATTTGGTTTTCTCCAATGTGTTATTCGTTAGTGTTTGAGTGTCGAGCGACACATTTAAGCTTTCTCGGAAACCTTGTGCATGGAGACGGACAAGGGCCGACAGTTACTGCGTGTGGCAGAACAGAAGTAGCAGACGGATACTGCACTCTCCTGTTATGGGTACTTTTAATTGCCAGTATCGAGTTGGCTTCCCGACTCAAGGTCCCGCACAATCTGCTTTGAAGTATTGCAAGACTTCGTGGGATCTTCACCCTGTTTGACTGGCTGCCTCCAGTCCACGATCATCTTACCGACCAGCCAGCCGTGACCATTGGAGTGGTTGGGTTCGTTATGTCCTTGCACGGTAAGCGTTCGACAGATTCGCTTGGGTGAATCGTTCTCCGATCCGGTGCATTGACCATAATAACTGCAAGATCGTCCGGACCCTCCATCGGTCGTACTGAACTCCACCAGCTTTGTTATTTGCCAGCCCTCCGGCTTGTCAGGCGTACAGAACAAAACCGGAGACGACCAATTGCTTCCCCAGCCGTCTGCCGCTCGTGATTCATAAGTTTCGACGCATGACGCATAGGTGATCGTCGTGTTTGGTGTAGGCGGTGGCGGATATGGGGTAATTACAAGGACAGCTTCCTGCCCATCGAAGTTGGCCGTGAGGATCCGGCGCTTGTTGGGTCTTGGCAAAGTAAAGGATTTGGCTCCTGAAACGACAGTTTTCGGAAGTTTGGACTTCCCATCGGCATTCCAGTCCCAAGTCGGAGTTGCCGTCGTCGGCTGGTGGATGCCCGTTGGCTGCCATGCTATTCGGACGGAAACTTCCTCCTCTGTTGCACGGGTCACAATCATTTTCAAGCCTTGCTTGCTTTCAACGGTTTCAAGGCATTTTACGTATCCATTTGTGCCGTTGGGATCCAGCCCGGTCCATGCTACGTTTACTAATTCGTCCTGCGTGAGCGACTCGTTGTAGGAGTTGAGCTTATCCGTGACTCTATTGTGATAGTCCTGATAGGACGCCCCCATGGGTATCCCATAAATCGTGGCGTTTCCGTGGAATTGGTTGTTGATTTCGTCCCATTCTTTTTCTGTGACGAGCGATGCCACTCGCCAATCTGTGTGAGACGTGTCGAGGCGGTTATAAGTTGACATCACAAGCGCGGCGTTGCAGTCCGAAACATTCTGAGCAGACGCCAGAAACGGTAGGCAAAGAATCAAACCCACGGCCAGATATCGCATTGCAGGACTCCTTATTGTGATATTGGATGACCGACCCCAGGGAAGGCCCGCATAGTATCAAATGCCATCCTCTACCGCAAGATGAAAGTAACTGGGTGTTTGTGCCGTATGAGTATTTATAACAACACGACCGGAATCCCTTCCGGATTGTGAGAGCCGTGGATTGAGAGGGGTGAATTCCCTCAGGCATGCACATCCAAGGCTCTTTGCTTGCCAAAAATAAAATTCCCCGAAATAAAGCTCTCGCAATTCTGCCGAGTATCTGTAGGGCATGAACAAAGGCTTCACAACACTTCACGACCAGTTCTTGGTTTTCCATGCGGAGCATCCCGAGGTCTACAGCGAGTTGGTCGGAGCGGCCCGTCGTCTGAAGGCGAAAGGCTAAAATGAAGATCGGACTCGCCGGAATCTGGGAATGGCTTCGACTCACGATGTACCTCAACCACAGCGCCAACACCAAATGGGAATACAGATTCCCCAACGTCGACCGGGCGCCTACGCGCGACCGATCATGCAGCAAGAGGCAGACCTCCTGAATTTCTCCCGCATCCGCGAACTGGAGAGGTGCTGTCGTAGGAACAAATGTGGTGACGGGCTGAATGCCCAAAGAACTCCAGAAGTGCAAACAAAAGGCAGGGTCCTACAGATACGACCTGCGTCTCAAGGGGAAACGCATCATGTTCATGACTGACATCGCTGACCGTGATCCGTTTTGTGATCCGTTAGCACTACCTTCCATGGTCTTCTATCGCTTATACTGTGCCCGCCGCGTTCTCTATGTTATTGAAACTACGTTATAAGGTTCTTTTGCTTTCAACGAGTTAAGTGCCATCCATACCGTCGTCCATACCGTAAAACCCATTCCACGGACGGTATGTGATGAAATTCAGCGATCTTTACACTCCAGGAACGAACTCGCCATACGGTGAGCCGACGCTCGCGTCGCACAAGCAAATAAGCGCTGCGTCGTGCTTCCAGCTCCCTTCAAGCGTCTCATCTTCACTCACCACTCTCTCTCGGCGACTTGCCAGCTTGACCCGAAGCCTAAAGAATTTGACCGAATTTCCGTTTGGACCTAATTTCTCCAAGCCTGATTTGGAGGTCATATGATGCGAACCGGCAACTCCCACGCGGGGCGCGTCAATCTCACAAAGTACGTGAAACTGGGCGGTGCCGCGTCTGAGAAGTGGCGCTTCTGTCCAGTCGTCCGCACAGGCAATGGCCGAATTCGGCCAGACTACGTCTTGATCGATGGCAGGCCCGAGCTGCACAAAGAAGGCGCCTACTACATCGAGTGGTATCTCGATGGCAGACGATATCGAGAGTCAGTGGGCAAGAATCCAAGCGAGGCGTTTGCCGTTGCAGAGCGCAAAGCGCAAGTTCTCAAGAACCAGGCGCTCGGAATCGAAATCGTCGGCGAAGACAAGCAGACCGGAGCGACCCTGGCTGAAGCTTGCCGCGAGTTCCTCGAGGAAACCCGCCAACACCACAGGCCGAAAACGTACAGCCAGTACAAGACCGCTCTCGAATATTTCCGCCAATCGTGTCGTGAAAAACCGCTTTGCAGTGTCGAACGATCTGACGTCATGAGTTTCATGGGCTTTTTGTCCGACAGAGGCCTTGCCCGCCGCACGATCTGGACTAAGGTGCAGGTTGTCGTCTCAATGCTCAAGGCGAACGGAATTACTAAATTGATCCGCAAGCGCGACTGGCCACGCTACACGGAAACGGAACCCGAGGTCTACACCGGTGAGGAGATCGAAACGTTTCTCGCCCAATGCAACTCTTGGAAGCGAGTACTCTTTGAATTCTTCTGGATGACTGGTTTTCGCGAAGGCGAGGTAATGCACGTAACGTGGCCCGACATTGACTTCGGTAATCACGTTGTTCGGGTGAAGGCAAAGCCAAAGCTGGGATTTATTCCGAAGGATTGGGAAGAACGCGAGGTTCCGATTCCCGACCGCCTCTTGAACAGCTTGCGCCATCACAAAGCCTCAGCATCCGCAAATCATGCGCTGGTTTTCGCGACCAGCAATGGCAGGGTCGTGCACAACTTTCTACGTCAATGCAAAAGTTTAGCGTGGCGTGCCGGCCTGAATTGCGGCCTGTGCGACACCGGGGAAGGGCATTGCGCCAAAGGACCATATTGCCAAAACTGGTTTCTGCATAAGTTCCGGGCGACATTCGCCACCATGCATCTTCGCGCCGGAGTGGATTTGACAACGGTTCAAACGTGGATGGGACACAAAGACTTGGAGTCGACGATGCGCTATCTCAAACCCGCCCGAGACAAGGAAGCACTGCGGAAGGTCAATGCTCACGTTTCCTCTCCCGAAGACGAACATCCGAGTCCGACGATGCACATGCCTAGGCGGCCGTTTGGTTCAACGGCATCTTCCGGCGAAGCCAATCGGCAATCGCTTGCGGGTCAAAACGGATGAGCCCACCAACCCTGAAGTGAGGAATCGCGCCTTGTTCCACAAGGCGATAGATGGTCATCTTGCTCGTCGAAAGGATCTTTGCGAGTTCCGACGCTCGCAACGCGTGCGGCATTTTTTCAAGCTCGACTGCTAAGGATGATCGGGTATTCATGGTATTCCCTGGTTAGGCCAATCATTATTGAGAGGAACCCGCCACCTGCAGGTTGTCCCTTCCAACCGCGGCCCTGTCATTGGCGTTGTAGTAGAGGTTCATGATTCAGTCAATGCACCCCGAATCGTTCGGGATTTGACCGAAATCTCGTTCCGGTCTACGTTTCAGACGCTCGCGACCGAGAAATCCGTCTCGGGCAAGGAGCCAACCGTGTTTTCATCTCTTGAAGAAGTTGGTCAACGGCTGAGGGCCACGGGCTACATCGCCGATTCGGTTGCCGCCACAACCGTGTATTTGGCGGCGAGACTGCAGAAGCCATTGCTGCTGGAAGGCCCCGCCGGCAGCGGAAAGACTCAGTTGGCGTACGCAGTCGCGGATGCAGCGGACACCGTAGTCGAACGCTTGCAGTGCTACGAGGGCATCAACGAAGAGAAGGCCATCGGCAAATTCGATGAACCCCTGCAAAGGCTTTGCGTTGAACTCAAAGCCAAGTCCGTCAGCGTCGATTGGGAATCCCTGCGGACGGAGTTGCACAGCCAGCAGTTTTTCGGCGCCGGGCCGCTTCTGCGCGCGTTGCAGTGCGAAAAGCCTTGTGTCTTGCTGATCGACGAACTGGACAAGGTGGACCACGCATTTGAGGCCTTGTTGCTGGAACTGCTGAGCGTGTGGCAGTTGAGCATTCCGAAGCTGGGCACCATCAAAGCCAGGAGCATTCCGTTCGTTGTGTTGACATCGAATGAAGAGAGGCGCATCGGCGATCCCCTGCGCCGGCGCAGTTTTTATCTTCGTGTTGAACACCCCACCGCGGAGCGAGAAGCAGAGATTGTGGCGCTGAGAACGCCGGATTCCAGCCACGAATTCCATGCCGGTATGGCGGGACTCGCCAAGGCTTTGCGTGGCTGGAGCATGGAGAAACCACCCTCTGTCTCAGAGATTCTCGATCTCGCGCAGGCACTCAAAGTTCTGGGAACTGAACAAATTACGGCGGAAATGAGAGACATTCTCCTGCCCTTGCTGGCCAAAACCGAGGCCGATCGACGCAAGCTGCTCTTGCGGGATGGATTTGCCAGCTTGATCTATGACGCGCAGCAGTACAGCGCCGAGGCTCTGCGAGGGAGCGCGGCATGAAGCCAGTACTCATCTTGGCGCAAGTGCTTTGCTGCGATCTCGATCTGCTGGGCGCAATCGGGTAGGGCACCAAGCACGAATTGAAGCTGAATACTACGTCACGGCCTACGCGCAACACTACCGAGTGCCCGTTGCGCTGGCGCGGGCTCATTGTCGTGCGCGAATCCAATTGGCAGCCCTGCGTGATCTCTCCCAAAGGCGCTGTGGGGCTAATGCAGTTGATGCCCGCGACTGCCAAGCGGTTGGGCGTGACCGACCGCTGCAATCTCGATCACAACGTCTCAGGTGGCGTGCGCTATCTCGCTTGGTTGATGCGACGGTTTCATAACGATCTCAGGCTCGTAGCTGCCGCTTATTACGTCGGTGAAGACGCGATCGGCAGGCGAGGCCTTGCTTACCGAAATTTAGATGTCGTTGCATACGTCCGAGCAATTAGAACAACTTACCTTCGCGAAGCGGGGATTGAATCAGAAAGTAAAAATACCACTGCGAAAAGAGATGTGAGATGAACAAATGTTTGAGTTTGGTGCATCTGATAACGATCTGTTTCCTGCCTTTCCACATGGCCTCGGCGCAAACCGAGTTGCCGCAGGCACGAATCGTGAACTTGAGTATTGACCCAGAACAGGTTGTGGTCTTGCACTTGCGGCCAGGATACGTCAGTTCGGTGCGGGTGCTGGAGGAGGTGAGCTCGGTCGTACTGGGCGATCCGGGAGCTTTCAAGGCCGACCACTCCGAAGCCGAGCCGCAGTTGGTGTTTTTCAAAGCAACCAGCGCAAAACCTGCGCAAACCAACGCCCTGATTACCACCAGAGGAGGCCATGAGATCTCGCTGAGCCTGGTGAGCCAAGGCAAGTCAGACCGAAGTGAGCCGGTCGACTATGTCCTCAATTGTGAGCGCCCGCGCAGCTTTCTGATTGCGTCGACTCATCCCGTGTTTGTGGTTGGCGAAACAAAAAGCGTTGCTACAGAAAATCAGCCAACCAGCACTGCCCCAGAGAAGCCTGGCAGACAAGAGCAGGATTTGCTCAGGGCGGAACGGATTGAGAATCCACATTGGGAAGGAAAGCAACTGCAGGTTGCGGTAGGACAGGCGATAGAGAAAGAGCAACAGATGGCCGTGCCGTTCGCCGTTCTGAACTCTTCTGCACGGACCATTGAAGTACTGCCGCCGCAAATACAGCTTGCGGGGACATCGAAAGACAAGCATCGAAAGGCGATCAAGGCCGAGCCGGTTGCGATCAAAGACTACTGGATCACCTCGCGTAGACTCGCGCCCGGCGCCAGAGCCGACGGCATCGTTGTGTTCGACCGTCCTACTTTCAAGGAATCCAGGGAACGGCTCTTGCTCGCGGTTGCCCAAGCGGAAGAGGTCGACCGTCCGATCCTGGCGCCGATTGCGTTTGTGGCTCCGGTCTCGGGAGGTGCAAAGTGATTCATCCAAACGGACACAACGACAACGGCAACGCTGCAGTCATTCAGGAGCTAGAGGAAAATGAAGCTCGCAACAACGACCTGCCTCTTCCTCCGGACGCTAACGCCCCAATGCCCGAGCTCGCAACCAGAGCAAAACAGAGAACCAGGCAGCAGATCCAACAGAACCGCTTTGTAATCATCGGGGCGGGAGCGATCGTCATCGCACTGCTGATCTTCGTTGCTACGTCTATGCCCCATCGGGGCACGCCACAGAAAGTGAAGAGTCGTGGTGCCACTACTTCTGAAGACTTGGCCTTGGAGAGCGGCACCACGAGCAACGACAAGAGCCTATTTCCGATCACTGATTCTGGCCGGCCCGTCACAAAAGAATCTCACGAAGGCTTCTTAAACGAACGAGATCTACAACGAACTGCGACCAAGCCGGCAGCGGGGACAAAGGTGGCGAGCGGAGCGGGAACTTTGGGGTCGATACCGCCTTTCGGAGACCAGCAGCCCTGGCAAGCGCCGCCCTATCAGCCAGGCTCGGGCGCCGGCGCCGAGACTCCAGACTTGGGTAAAGCAGAGCGCGAGGCCATGGAGAAGTCTTCCCTAATCTACGTGCGAAACGCCTCTGCCAGTTCGGCCAGTGCTCAGGCCCGCGAACTCTTCAATAATCAAGCACCGGAACTGGGATTGGGTCTGGCCACGGGTACGCGATTGCGTGCACGCCTGGAATCAGCGGCCAGCACGGCAGTGCGAACTCCGGTCCTGGCGGTGATCGAGTACAACTATGAGCGGGACGGAGAAATTATCGTCCCTGCGGGAGCAAAAGCGGTTGGGCACATCCGGAACGGAGATCGTTCAGGTTACGTTGACATCCAGTTCGATTCTCTGCTGATGCCGGATGGTGCGGTCGTTCCCATCGAGGCCGCCGCCACGGGTTTGGACTTGCGGCCGCTCAAAGGAAAAGTTGAGGGCAAGAACACGGGAAAGAACGTCCTGGTCAGATCGCTGTCAGGAATCGGCCAAGCTGGCTCGATGTTGGTGGGACAAGGCAGTCTGAACCAGCCGCTGAGCGAGTCGGACCTAATGCGGGAGCGCGTCAGCAACAATGTCGGCGAGGCTGGAGATGAGGAGGTTTCCCGATTAGCGATCACCCAGCACATCGTGGTGACGATTTCGGCGGATACTCCGATCTACGTGGTCCTCGAGCAGACACCCAAGACCAATCAGGGTTCTCAGCAACCAAGTGCGAGGAGCGTTCCAACATCCAACTCCGCCAATGTTGAGCAACTGCGCCAACTGTTGCAGTTGCAGCAAGAGCTGAACCAATCGTCCACGAGCAACCAACCAGCGCAGTAGACGAGTGGTTCTCAGCTATGAGGATTCGGCGCGAGCATGCGTCGGCTGCATCTCGCCCAGGCGTGCTCCCCGCAACGCAGCTCACGAGTCGGCCGTGACTCGCCCGCAGTCGGCGCCCAGCGCCAACGCAATTTCCAACTTGGGAAACCGACTTTTCTGGATCGTAAAAGGTAGCCGGTCCGGGTTGTGAGTGTAATTGCCTGCTGAACGTCAACTATCTGCAGGAGCTGCTGGAAAACCCTTGTCATGTGTTACTGCACCCCGGAATGGTCATCCGGTGCGCGCTCTGAAAAGCTATGGTGGACGCGGTTTTTGCGGTGACTGTGCCCAAACTGCGCCCGCTCCGACCAAAGAGATTTTTCGATAATCCGCAGCATATAGCTCGCAAAAAGTTGCTCGATTCGTTTCAGCGTCTTCATCGGCTCAACAGCGCGGCTGGGAAAGGCTTGCCAGGAGGGGTTTGACACGACCTATGGTCCCGTGATGGATTCTTTCAGGGGGGAGTAGACCATAGTTTAGGGGGCGAGTCTGAGGTGGGAATTGTTTCGACGAAATCCTTAAGAGACGCCGCCTTGTCCTCAAGGCGTTCGCGGACGAGAGGTCGAGCGCGCGACCATAATGCCTCCGCTGTATCCCACGACAGACCTGCTCGCCGAAGACGCCAGGTCTTCTCGGCATCCCACCATGGTGACGGTACTAGGCGATTCACACGCGTACTTTCACAATAGAAGCTCGCCCATATAAGTCGCCTGTACGATGAGTTCACTTCTTTGGCAACTTCGGTTAGTACGTCTTTGCCTTCTGGTGTGTGCTTGTCGAGAGCTACCCAATAGGGGAACTCTCCGAGTGGTGTGTCAGCGGACTCCACATTGGGCATTTCGCCGATCGTGGCTAGGAGTGCGCCCGCTAGGATGCAGGCCTTGTCCCAAGGCCAGGTTGCTGCGGCGAGATATCGCTCGGACGACTTAATTATTTCTATCGCTAGTTCCGTTCTGGTCTGGGTGGTTACCCATTCGAAAAATCCTTTTGGCCGTTCGAGTGCTCCCGACACAATCCTCAGAGTGTACCGGTCTGGAACGCAATCCAACATCGACTGATCGCCTTCTCGATAGGCATGAGCGAGTGCGCCCAATCCTGCAGCGTCCTTCTGTTTTGCGGCCTTGGTAACGCTGAGCAGAGCATTCCGCTTGCTGGAGAGATCCCGGTCGATGGAAAGAGATGCAGCGAGGGGCCAGCACTCCTCGAAAGTTATGACAATGGCCCGCGATCGCAGCCAGGTCTTGTCCCCGCTCCTATCGAGCCGGGCTACCGCCAGATCGACGACTTGCGTATAGCCCCGTCGTGCAGCTTTCTGCAACAGGGATCGGACTCGCTGATCAGTGGACGCCTTTGGAGTTTTTAAGAACATCAGAGATCAGCCGAAGAACATATCCATGTACTGCACAGTACGGGCTGCATATTTTTGAATGCCAGCACAACCCTGCTGGCACACACGACGTGTGACGGCCGCGTTGATATGCCCTACGCCTGCCGCTGCGTTGAGCCGGTTCAGGGCATTTGTGTAGGCGTCTTCGCCAGATGATAGCTTTCGCTGCGGATCATCAAGAATGATGTTTGCAGCATGGTTTGGAAAGTCGAGGCGTCCTTGCGGAGTCTTGATCATTAACATTTTCTTAAAATCGCCGAAGTGCAGGCTTGCTGACAGTTCTTCAACTGTTTCGAACCATCGCTCCGAGTTGGGCTGGTTCTCCTTCCAATCCACTGGATTCTCCTTGGCAACGAGAATCTCAGTGCCTGCAGGTAGCCCTAGAAGAATTTCGAGATCGAACACGAACAAGACCGGACCGTAATAGTTTGCGCCCCTTGCCCGGCCTCCTCGCTCGTGTATGTCAACGTGATCTAGAAAGATGCGATCCCAGACACCATATTTCTTATCGACCTCGTCGGAGGACTGCGCCGTTTGGAAGAGTTTATGACTGTCGACAAATTCACGCGAGAGCATTCCCCCTTGCTCTAGAAAAGTGCAGCTCGTACCCACCGTGTTCGCGTGGTGAAGGTGTACCGGATGTGCCGCCTTGAGGTTCTTCAAGACATCGTATACTTCACTTCCTTGCATGGAAGCCTCCCCTTAGTTGCAGTAGTCATTGACGAGGCCCTTGGGACTATCCGATTCTAGAGGCTCCAACAGAGTCGTGCAAACGCATCGGTGACATAGCCCTGAAGGGCCAGAGCCGTCGATTCGGGCTTAATCGTCATTTGACACACATCGACTCCGCAGTCTGACCGGAAAGCCTTGGCTGACGTTAGGCCGCCGGACTGCTGATCCGCCGTGCTTTAGTTACTGGACAGTCGAGGGCGGTTCTCGCGTTCAATCCATAACACAGTGCTGCCGCAGTGGGTGTCAGACGACCCGAGAACGATTTGGTGCCACCCGAATCGGGGTTACATCTTGGTGTCTTAGGAGCCGGGAAGTTGACTCACTTGGATTGTTTGATTGGGTCCAACCGTGCTTGTGAGATGCACCAAACTCAAACATTTGTTCATCTCACTTAAGATCGTTGCAGCAGCCCGACAACAATACGTCTCCCTTGAAAGGAATTCCGCTGTGAGATGCACCAAACTCAAACATTTGTTCATCTCACAATTCTTCTGCTCCCACGCGCACGTTGCGAACTTCGGCTTTTGAAATCAATAGGCATCACAATGCTCTCGAAGATTCGAATCGCTATTCGGCAAACTGCAGGTTCGCGGCACGGTTCTGAAGGAGCTCCAAGCGGCCGTCCTGATTTGCCCGAAATCTGAAATGCCCGTATGTTCTCGCCTGCAACGCGGAAATCAAACTCAAGCGCGATTCCAATGCGATCGCAGAAGAGGAGCATATGAGATTGTCAGATTGGAGAAACACCCGCCTTCGCCTTGCCCTCGTCTATGTGCTGGCGATTTGTTCATTCCAGTTGTATCCGCTGGTGTCTCATGCCCAGAACCTGGGACGCAGCCGCCACAGACGGGCCAAGCCGTACAGGGTCAAACCGCGGCCCAACCCGAGGGAACCGTTCTCAATCTCGTGAACTGGGTCGGCAATGTGATCTCTCCTGTCGGAGCGGCGCTGGCGGTGGTCATGGCAGTCATCTCTTATTCCCAAGGACGCGGTGTCGCGCGATGGGCGGTAACAGCGGCCGGATTGCTGGTGATCTCAGGCCTCACTCGCCTGATCGAGTTCTGGATTCAGAACGGTACGGCGGGCGTGCAGTAGGAACGCTCACTACGGAGTGCTCAGGCAATGACGCTGCCTCAAATCGTCGTCGATCTGTTGACACTGCTATTCGACATGGCAGTTCCGGCCGCCATCTGCACGATGGTGCTGGCTGGAATCGCATTGCGGCAGGAAGGCGGCGTGAACTTCCAGGCGGGCGGAAGGTTCCAGAGATGGGCCCTGTGGTCGGTAATTCTCTTGACGCTTCCGCAGTTGCTCTCCTGGTTTGCGGCGCAGGGTATCGCCATGCCTGCGCAAGGCGGAGGCATCAGCAGTTCGTGGGTCGCGAGTTTGCAGACGAGCTTCAGCGGTTTTGTTTCGAACGTCGTGGTTGCCCGGTTGACTCCCGTGCTCGCCGCTTTCTGCGTGCTGAAAGCGGCGCTCGATGCGGCGGAGGGGTACAGCCCGCTGGGGTCCATCGTCTCCGCCATTTTTCTAATGTCTGCGTCCGGCACAGTCCAGCTTTTCCAGAGTTGGAACAGCGGGTCACAGTTCGCAACCACGGACATGCTGACTGCAGCCTGGAACTTTCTCGCTGGGACGATTCTGCCGGAAGCAGCAGGATTGGCGATTGTGGGAGCGATCTTCAATTACGCGCGCCATCGGCCATTCATGCCGCTGGTGGGATCGGGTCTTGCGTTCTTGAGTGTTTCGGCCATTTGGAAGCTGGTCCAGGCCATGGCCGGCTGATGAGGATTGGAGGTGATCCTGTGAATCTTTCAAACGGTTTGCTCAACCTGACGAACTGGCTGGGCAACGTCATCATGCCGACCATGGCAGGTTTGTTCGCCGCCGCTGCGATTTACCGCTTCAGCAAGGCGCACCCGTACTCACATCTCGGTTACGCAGCACTGGCTTCTCTGATGTGCTCCGGGCTCTTGCGCGCCATGGAGTCGTTCAGCAACCAAGCATCCTGGAACAATCCAGACCGCTACTGGATCTCCGTCCTGACACTTGTGAACTGGGTCGGGAACGTTCTGCTGCCACTGTACGGGGCTGGCCAGGTAGTGCTTGCGGTGGTGCACTTCGCTGGGTTGCTGGAACGCATGACGATTGGCGAGGCCTGGGTACGCAACCTGGTCGCCGCGATGTGCTGTTTCGGACTGTCGGGGTTGTTGCGCTTAGGAGAATTCTGGATTCAACACGGAACGGCCGGAGTGCGCTAGGAAGGAGTTACGAGATGCCATTGCAAGTGACACCCGTGAATCGCAACTTACAGACGCGAGTGACGTTCATGCTGCTTGAGATGGAGGATCTCTTTATCGTGCTGGGCGCCGCGGCGGTCATGAACGTCCTTGGTCATTTTGTGGGTGGTGAGATCGCTGGAATGCCCACGAATATCGTCCTCCAGTACGGCGTGCCGCTACTGATGGTGCCGGTGCTGATGGCCTTCAAGTATGGCAAGCCCCGAGGCTACGTTCGCGATCTTGCCTTCTGGTACATGAAACCGCACGCCTACTGCGCGCGTGGCACGCGACCGCGAAATCCGGTCGGCGTATCTGAGGGAGGAATAGCAGTGCCGCTAACGCTTGAACAACACGAGCGAAAACTCCACGATCCGGCATTGTGCGAGCAACTGCCGGTCCGCGACTACCTGGACAACATTGTCGTCCGCACCAATGGCGCCTTTGTTGCGGGCTACGAGTTGAAGGGTTTGGCATCGTATTTCGCGAGCGACGAAGGCCGGGACCGGGGGAAGTTGATGCTGGAGGCGCTCCTGCGCTCTCTGCCGGAACAGAGCATGAGAGTGCAGTTCCGCTACGAAGTAGTGGAGGATCTGGGAGACCTGCTTGAGCAGTTATGGCGAAGCCCAGCAATCGGAACGGGCAGAGGTAATTGCACTCGACGAGGTGCGCGTCGAACGATGGCGAATGAAAGAGGCGAACGGCCACTACATGCGGCCTCTCTTACACGTGTACTTCATCTGGGATCCGGTCGTTCATCGCCGTATTGCCGGTAAGCCGCTCAAGCCGACGGGCAATACTCTTCAGCTTATCGGCCCGGAAATGCATTGAGCGCAGTCATCAGGAGCATCAGCAATTGCTGGCGGAATTCGAGAGTCTGCTGCGTGGCCTCGAAACGACGCTCGAAGCAGCAGAACTCGGCGCGCGCCGGCTGACCGACGATGATTTGTTTCTTGAGGCAAAACGAGCTCTCAATCCCTTGTCTCCGGATCATCGGCCATACAGGCGGGGTGAGGAGCAACTGGAATACAGGAGCGCCCGCGAGCAGATCGTTGACACAAGCATCGCCGATGAGACGGACTCCTATCTGAATGTCGGTGGAATCCTCTATTCCTTTGTAAGTCTGAAAGAACTCCCGGATGCTACTTTCCCCGGAATCCTGAGAGAACTGGTCGGTCTTGATTTCCCACTCATTGTCAATGCGCAGATCACCATTCCTGATCAGGCGAAAGTGCTCAAGGGCTATAAGAGCCGATTGCGCAAGATGCAGGCTGTGCAACGGGACTCGAACGGAGGATTTCGGACCAACGTGGAAGCGCAGGTTGCCGAGTCCCAACTGGTCAGGGTGCAACAGGACATCATTTCGAGTTCGGTCAAGACGGCCAAGCTGAGCCTGGTCATCGGAACGCGCACTTCACGCCCAGCAATCACGACCGCGGAACTGGAGCAATCAGAGCGAATCATCGACAACCAGCGCCAACAGCTTCTCTACGCGATTTCCCGCATGAACGGCGCGAAGGCGGTGGCTGAGTCGTTGGCGAAGAAGCGCTTGTTTTTCAGTTCACTTCCGGCCATGGCGGAGCCCGACAAGCGAGACCAGGACTTGCTCACCTCGAATGCGGCGGATCTCGTGCCGGTAGAGACACCTTGGCGCGGAACACCCCGGTCACCACTGTTCCTGCTTGAAACTCCGTACCGCCAGCTCATTCCTTTCTCGCCCTTCGATCCCGGCTTGAGCGACGCGAACATGCTGGTGATGGCCAAAACAGGCGGCGGAAAGACCGTCATGGTGCAGCAGTTCCTTCTGATGGCCGCCAGGAGCAACCCGCTGATTTCGATTCTTGAGCGTGGCGATTCGTATCGTCCACTGGTTGAGTTGATGGGCGGACGGATGATCACCATGTCGCTCGATAGCGAACAAACGATCAACCCGTGGGATTTGCCGGAAGGAGAAAAAGAGCCGAGCAAGGATCAGGTCGCGTTTCTGAAAAATCTGACGCGCCATATGCTCGGTGAGGGCGGGGCCGAAGACACGCAACTTCTTGACAACCTCATCACCGAGGCCATTCTTCGAACTTATAAGAGGGCGGCAATCCGGCCCTCGACTCCCATTCCAACATTCTCCGACCTTCGCGACGAACTGTCCCAATGGCGTGACGAGGAAAAGAACCAGCGCGTGATGGACGAAGCCCACCTGGCGGCGATCAAGCTGCGCAGCTGGACCGGCGAAAAAGGAGTGTATTCGAAGCTGTTCGACCGGCCCACAACGATCTCACTCGACAATCCCTGGTTGTTCTTCAACGTGGAGCAATTGAGCGATGACCGGCGGCTGGAAACGGCAATGAGCCTTCTCATTGCTCACGCCACCGCGCAACGGGCAGCAGGCAAGGCGGGCAGACGGAGCATCACGGTTCTTGATGAGTGCTGGTTCCTGCTTGATTCTCCGGTGCTGGCGCCCGAAGTGGTCCAACTGTTTCGTACGGCGCGCAAACGTAACGCCAGCGTCTGGGGAATGAGCCAAACAGCGGAAGATTTTGTGGGGACGGAATCGAAGCCCAGGCCGCACGGGGCGGGCATCGTGAAGAACTCGACCACCAAGATCATCGGCCAGCAACCGGGAGATATGACCGCCCTGCGGGAGCACCTGCACCTGAACGATACCGCTTTGAACCAGATCAAGCATTTCAGCGCTCCCATCAAGGGCAAGAGCGCCGACGCGCTCATCGTGATCGGGGAGAAAGCCGACACCACGCACACGATCCGCATGTCACCGACAACGGTCGACTACTGGATCATGACGACCTATGCGCGGGAACGTGTGTATCGGTCGTGGTGGTTGGAGCAGCGGAAAGCCGCGCCTTTGATCGAAGCCTATCGCGAACTGGCCGAAAGGTTCCCGGCAGGGCTGGCCGATATCGATCCACTTCCGGAAGAAATCTCAGGAGAAGTCGCAAGAGGTACACGCATATGAAGATGAAAACTTTGGAGCTCCTTCGCAACCTTCAACACAGACTCAGCCGCAGCAGGCGATGGCTGTTCGTGACAGTAATCGCCTTGTGTCTGATTCCCTCAAGCACGCGGGCTCAAGGAATCGGAGACTTGCTGTTGCTGCTTCATACCATCACAAGCACCCTCCAGGGCCCGATTGGTGACGCGTTGAGCGAAATGCGGAAGGTGAGTGCCGCAGTCAACAATTTTCGCCAGCAGATCATCTGGCCCTTGGCCCTGATCAACCAGACGAGATCATTTGTCAGTGCAACGCGGGCGCACTACACCGGCCTGATGTCCCAGATTGAAGGCCTCAAGAACAACAGCGCGACTCTTGCTCTTCCCATGCAGCTGGAGTCGATGTTCCGAGGCGCCCAGTCGGGGTCCATCGGCCAGATTCCCTCGATATACACGCAGGTCTACCAGCCGGTTGCGCTGGCTGGAATTGCCCAGCCGGGGCAGCGCAACCTCATGGACATCGACGATGCGATGGCCATGGATTCGCTGAAGACTTCCATGGTCTCCGACCAAACGACTCAGGGGATGCTAACTCTCGCCGATTCTCTCGAACAGCAGGCGATGACTGCGGCTCCTGGGTCGGCGTCCATGGTCACTGCCCAGGCCCGCGTCGCCGATCTTGTGACTCAGGCGCAGCTCGCGAAAATGCTTGCCGCTCAACTGCGCCAGGAAGCAACGAAACTCGCGCACCAGAATGCGACGCTCAAGCACAGCGCCACAACCACGCAGAATCTTTTCAACCAGATCCAGCAAGTTCTAGCTCATCCATAAGGAGT
>CAWIPV010000005.1:0-156635 GCA_963838135.1 uncultured Acidobacteriota bacterium
GCAGACTTCTTCTCGGGCGGCAACCCTGCGTCGGTAGTACTGTTTGCCATCAAGGAAGCTCATCGGACGGCTGAGTCCGCCGAGGGGCGCGACTGCACTATTGCGCCCTCATGAAATGGAACAACGATTGAGTCGATCGGAGCAGCGTCCCTCCGCAATGTGAATTGCGGAAGGACCGATTCACACTCATGGCGAAGAACACGGTCGCTAGTTGAGCGTCGAATCCGGATGAAGAATATTTTTATCATTTTAGCCATTTTATATGACATCATATATACGCAAGGCATTGATCTACAGTCCTTCGCGATCCATATGCTTGCAAATAATCCATTTCGCCAGCTCTGCGACGGCCTGAAGGACGGCACACTTCTGCCGGCCACGGTGCGCGCCGAGATTCTTGCCTCAGATCAGGTGGTCCAGGTCGCCGACCGCAAGATTGAAGTCGATGCCATCGTGGAGTTCAGCGTAGCGGATCGGGCGCAGAAGCCCATCCGAGCCGCCATTGAATTCAAGTCTCGGCTGACGCCGCTGGCATTGGAAGGGGCAGTGCATCAGGTACTGCGAATCCGCAACGAACTGCGCAGCGTCGCGGAGTACGGTGACCTGTACCCGATGATCGCGGCACCCTACCTCTCCGATTCGGTACAGAAGCGTTGCAAGGAACTGGGCGTCGGGTACATCGACCTGAACGGCAACTTCCTGCTGGCGCATCAAGGTGTATACGTCGATGTGGCCCGTCCGGCAACCGTCTTCAAGCATCCCCAGGGTGTGAAACGGATCTTCGCCGGCCGGTCACGCCGGATCATTCGGGTGCTGCTGGCGAACCCGTTCAAGCCGTTTCGCCTGGAAGAACTGGCGTCGGAAGCCGAGCTCAGCGTGGGGCAGGCTTTTCAGGTTACGAAGCGCCTGCTGGAAGACGCGCTTCTGGAGCGCACGTCCGAAGGACGAGTCCTTACCAAGCCTCGCCAACTGCTCAGGCTCTTCGCCAAAGAATTGCGAAGCGACTATCAGGAGAATCGGCAAATCTTCCACGGATTCTCTGAAACGACCATTGCGCGAAGTGGCGGACCACCTGAGCACTTTATGCGAGCAGAAGGGCATACCGTGCGCGTTCACTCTGACGAGTGGACTTGAACCACACGAGCGGAATCTTCGAGAAGACCTGACTGCGGCCTACATTGGCGTGTCTGCCGGAGAAATCAGGGATGCGCTTCGCCTGGAAGCGGTTGGGAAAGGCGCCAACGTTCTCTTGATGACGCCGCCGGAGACGGACAACACCAACGCCGGTGGAGTGTTCTACCTCCCACGCAAACTCACCAGCGGTCTCACGGGAGTGAACCTGGTGCAGTTGTTCGCGGACTTCAGCCTGCAAAGCGGTCGCGGCGAGGAGCAGGCGGAGTTCTTGATTGAACATGCATTGGGCTTCCGCGAATGATGCCGAACGTCATCGAAATCACGAAGGATTTTCCGCCCTCTCGCGAACGCGCGGTTCTTCTTGAACTGCTGCGCGTAGTCACCGGCCTGCAGGATGCGGGCATCAGTTTCGTCATCTGCGGCGGTTGGGTTCCGTTCCTCAAAGAACTCGCCAGACAGCGCCATACTGCCCACAGCATGAGCCTGGACATCGATCTCGTGCTCCGGGCGGCGGCCCGTGAGCGAGAGAGCATCGATCGAGTGAGCCTGCTGCTCGCGGAGACACTCGCATTTCGGCGTGACCGAGATTCAAGCTTCCGCTACGAGAAAGACGTGGATGGAAACATCGTTCAACTGGACCTCATGGCGGACGTCCCGCGCGTTCAAGAAAATCAGGCCGTCATGAAGTTTCAGGGCATCTCCAGTTCGCTGGACCTGTGCCTGATTGACGGCGGCGAAGAGCTGGGCGGCCACGTCGAGCCGATTCGAATCGACTGGCGGGACAGAGAGCGTACGAGGAGCAGCGAGTTTCTGGTTCCCGATGCGGCCGGCTTCCTGATCCTGAAGACCGCAGTCTGCCGCTTCCGAGAGAAGCCCAAAGACCCATACGACATTTACTATTACTGCCGCTACTCGGAGGACCCTGATCTGAATCAGGCAGAGCCTGGAGTCTGGCAAAACAGAACCAGCCATCGAGCGCACAATAGCGGCGCTGAGACGGATGTTTGGATATGAAGACAGCAAATGGGTCGAGATGGTTCTTGATCACATGAACATCTCCGGCGAAGACCGGGATCGCGAAGCGCGATTCATCGTTCGAGCCGTAATGAAAACCATTGCCGGGCTGTAGCGGAGACCGTGGAAAGAGCGTGTGAAGCCGCTCTTACTATGGGTTTCCAAACGAATCACATCCTCGGGGGCCACATCCGGCGAAGCACCTCTCCCACAAAATTCTCAATCGCAGAGAATAGCTCATTGTCGCCGACGGTGGAGATGTTGACCGCATGTAATTGGGCCATAATCTAGATCGTACCCCACCGCGACATCCGGATCAGCACACGCGATGACTTCGACTCCAGCGTCAATGCGGTTAACCCATTCCGTCGAGCATGCGCAAGAGCGGCACTGAGCAATTGATTGTTGTTTTCTTGACGACTGCGACAGAGCTAAGTGCGAAACAATCTTTGATTGGCGCGGTTCTGACTTCGCCGCTTCGCGGCGCGATTGCTTGAGGCAACCATTCAGTTCTCTTGTGCAACTAGGGAGTAAGTAGCCGATCCGCACGGCAGAACTGTGCGTGTGCTTCGCGGCGAAGACCTGAAGAATCTGCCCGGTGACTATTACCAACTCATCAAGACCTTAGAGGGATCGGTCCGCAGGTACTACGACGTGTGGCAACAAGTGTATCCACAAAGGGACGACGGAGACCTCGTAGCAAATGCCAAGGTGAACAATCAGCTTCGGGATCTCGCATTAAAGATGAAAGACGAACCTAGCAGGAATAATCGATTTCCTTCAAAGCATCGGTGTCCACCTGGATGACCACTATACGATCTATCGAGATGTAATCCGCCGGTACTCCGGCGACAACTAACATCGCGCCTCCGCACATGCTAGCTAGCGGTTCCGAGGCATTGATTAGAGAAGCCACTGGAGGAGTCGTGTCGCCCACTAGCTCTGAAACAACAAATAAAGTTCGCCTGTTTTTCTTCGACGATCAGACTTCGTGGTCTCGCCTTAGCCGCTTCGCTTTTCCAGGAGCTCATGAAACTGCTGACCTGCGGGCCGCCCGCTCCGCTCTGTTTAGAACTGCTGTCCTGAGCTTGATCGGCACGGCTCGATACTTCCCTGCGATGTTCAACGAGCTCTACGACTCGCTTCTTGATTTCGTGGATGATGCTGGTTCGTTTGTTGGTTTGGAATCAGTATTTCTCTCAATGTACGACCAAGTCACGAATTTGAACGACGACCCAAGAATCACTCGCGGCATGCAGTCATGGCAGCAGAACACGAGCATCAACGTCGCCTCCTCAGACATCGATCCAGTCGTGTTCTATGACTTCTCGAAGAAGATACTTCTCCTGGTTGCTCAATCGGATATCGGGTGGCTGAAGACCGATGGACCAGAGACCGCCGCGCTCGCCACTGGATCAAGCATTGCGGGAACGATGAAAGTTCTTTCGACCCAGAGCTTCTCCGATCCTTATTCAACGCCTGTAGCTACCAATGCTGCCGCCGACAAAGCACAGGCCAAGCTAGTCGTTCAAACGCAGGCGATTTCGCCCGAGGCAGATAAATGGGTATCAGGTGCCCACACAGTAGGTGGTGCTCTTGGCATTGCCGGGCTGGCTATTCCGGGTCCAGTCGGTGCAGCGTTGGCCGTTGTAGGTATTGCTGTCGGGACCGCACCTGATGCGGCACAGTTTATCGCCAGCCTCGATGCGGCTCCGAGTATGGATGTAGACACTGCGGAAGTTTCAGTGAGCGGGAACGACCTTGTGGTTGACAACTCCGGAGCGTGTGCCATGCCAGCACAGAGTGGTGATGTTCCCGGACCCGGACCAGAACCCGAACCGCAACCCGAACCAGAACCAGAACCAGAGCCTCAACCACAACCCGGACCAGGACCCGAGCCTGAACCGCAACCCGAACCTGAGCCCGAGCCGGAACCTGAGCCTCAACCCCAGCCTGGCCCAGGACCGGAGCCGCAGCCTCAACCCGAACCTCAACCCGAGCCTCAACCCCAGCCTGGACCTGAGCCTGGACCGGGACCCGAGCCTGAGCCTGGACCTGGACCCGAGCCTGGGCCTGGACCAGACCCCGGGCCTGAGGGAGAAGAACGTGGAGGAGAGGACCAGGAACGGGTGATCATCAGACCAACTCCTATGCCGGCGAGCCCGCGATTTGCGCCGGGAGTGAAGCCTATCCTCCCTAAAAGGAAGTGAGTTAATGATTGGAGTATCGCAATATGGGAAGTGGTGCGAGGTTCGCGATCCCTTTCGCCACTTCCAGGCATCCGAAGTTCTTCCGAACGAACAGTACAGAGCGATTGAAGCCGAATTTCAGCGTCTGCTAGATGTGACAGAAGGACGCGCCCAAGGCGGAATCCAACTCATTAAATCGGATCGCAACTACGATGCACGGATGCTTCCAATCACGGAACAGAATATGGATCGATTCCATCCATTCTTTTCCGAAAGCTGGCTGAGCTCACTCTGCGGCCTGGTCAAGATACCGTACATCCCGCGAATCGACGCTGCTCTGCACTCTAGCCCGCAGAATAGCCGCTCAGGATGGATACATACTGATTTCTGTTCGGGATGGTTTGACGAGAGCCGATACAGTGGCACAGGAATCTTGTTCCCAGACCGAACCAGATGCCATTATTTTGAAGGAACTCCAAGAACCGCAGGCGCTAAACCCGCCGAATACATCCGCGCAGCAACTCTTATCTTTTATCTGTGTAACGACAATTGGACGCAAGGCGATGGAGGAGAAACTGGGTTTTACGGTAGCGGGCGGGAAAGTCAAAATACACAAACACTCCTGGTGGCGCCTATAAACAATAGGTTGATCCTATTCGAGTGCAGCCCGCACTCCTATCACCGCTTTGTCTCTAATCCCGGACGTGTTCGCAATAGCCTCATTCTTTGGCTCCACTGTGAAGTTCAGTCTGCCGAGGACCGCTGGGGGCCGAGAGCGATCAACCGAAGAGGTAAAAATGTATGAAGCGAGTTTGCCTGATCACTGGAGCGTCGGGGAGACTCGGTAACGCTCTGTGCGTCTCTTTGGCGGCAAACTGTCATGTGATTGCTGCTTACAATCGAAACCAGCCTTCCGTGTCTTCTCAACTCCAAAGGTGGCTGCGGTCCCCGGATGATTTGGAGGAAGTGTTCTGCATTCAGGCGGACCTAACCAAACGGGAAGATATTCGCAGACTGGTTGAGGTATCTTTGGCTCGATTCGGACGGATCGACGTCCTTATCAATGCTGCCTCGGATATACAGTTTCATGGCAAAGTGACAGAGTTGTGGCAATCAGATCCGTATGCAATTCCTCAGCTGGATATTAATTGCGTTGCCCCGATGCTGTTGTCGTCTGCGATCTTCTCTGGATTCTGGCGGGATCAGCGGGAAGAAAATCAACGCTGGAATCGTTGCATCGTCAATGTATCCAGCATGTCTGCATTGTATGCATACCCGGAAGTCGGGCAGTCCTATTATGCCGCATCCAAGTCTGCTCTGAACATGCTTACTCTGTATCAAGCTCTAGAGCTGGCTCACTACTCTGTTCGCGTAAATGCAATTTGTCCAGGTCGCTTTTGCAACACTGTTGAGACGAAGCCGGTAGTGGCGAAAATTCTCAGCTTGATGTCAGGAGATGACACGGGGCTCATCGTTTGAAGCTTGACTCGACCCTGGGCCATCATCGTGCCATTGCCGAGCGATACTTGTGCTTTTGACAACCTGACTTGGCCCACCTGTGCTCATCTCATTTGGCCCACCCTCAGTTGATGATTCTCTGCTCGGCAATGGGTGAGCGTCGTTACTGCCGGAGCGGAGACCTGCGCTGTCCGGAGGACAGCGCGTTTAGGTCGTAGCGGAGGCAGTAACGACGCTGTCGCCGCCTCTGCTTCCTTTCTTCTTGCGCACCTCCAAGGTTCGCCGGAATCGGTATGAGTCCGTGCCAGTCTCGATGATGTGGGCGCGGTCGGTGATCCGGTCTAGCAGCGCCTTGCACAGCCTTGGGTTCGGAAACACCTGCGTCCACTCCGAGAATGGCAGGTTGGTCGTCACGATCAGCGATGCGCGTTCTGCCCGCTCAGCGATGACCTGGAACAGAAACTCAGCGCCGATCTCGGCCAATGGAACATAGCCGACTTCATCCAGAGCGATCACGTCGTAGCGCATCCATCGTGCCAGCACCCGTCGCACCCCGTTCTGTTGTTGTGCCTCGACCAACTCGTTGATGAGATTAGCGGCGGTGGTGAAGCGCACCCGCCGTTTCTGTCGGCAGGCTGCCACACATAACTCGGTAGCCAAGTGCGTCTTGCCAGTGCCGCATTCGCCCATCAGCACCACCGGTTCGGCGCGTTCGATGTAGCCGCCCTCGGCCAGTTCGCGGATCTTAGCAGCTGGGATGTGTGGCGCCTGGTTGAAGTCAAACTCCTCCAGCGTCTTCATCCGCGGAAGCCGTGCATCGTGAATACGCGCCTGTACGGCGTGCCGGTCGCGTTCTTCTGCTGACATCGCTAGCAGTGCCTCCAGATAGCCGATGTGGTTGCGCTTCTCCTTGACTGCCTGTTCCGCCAGCGGAATAAAGTTAGCGCCGATTACCGGGACGCGCAGTGCTTTGCAATACTGCTTTACGCTGGCGTGTTCCAGAGCTTCGGTGGCTTGCTTCATCGCGCCACCTCCGCCACTTCGTCGAGCAGAAGATCGTAGTCGCTCATCACCGGCAGCGGGCGCTCGTAGCGTTCCAGCCCGCCCAAAGCAAGGCGTTCCACCGGCGCATGAGCCAGCTCTCCAAAGACCAGCAGATGACGCACCGCTGCCGCATCGGTGCAGCCGACACCTATTTAAGAAAAACACTGGTGCAGTGCGCGCAATACATTCTCGGCCCCTTTGCACCCGATTCTGCTATTCGAAAGTGGGGACTATCGCTGGCCGGCAGGGGAGGCAAGGGCGCAAAACGAAGAGCAATTATCGCAGTTGCTCGAAAGCTATCCATCTTGCTCCATCGGATCTGGGTGACGCAGCAGCCATACTGTCCATTTCCCGATGTTGTCGGTAGTGCAGCTTAAGTCAGTATCGTTGAACGAGCGCTTTTTGTTAATTTGAGATCGAGTCCCGGTGACTGCGGAGTGTCGATTAGGCCATCAAGGCCGTGTACCAGTTGGCAGCACCGACTCATTTTGTCGGACCCCCTCATGCATCCGGTCACCGAATGACCGGAACGAATGCGAATGGAAGTCGGGTCGTGAGTCAAGGGACGGAAAACGGATACTCTTCGAAAAGAACTTGACACGGTGCCACCGGCTCATGGAAATCCACCTGCGCTTCCACGCCCCAGTCGTAAACCTGCGAAATGAAAGTCTCCCGCCGCACCTGCCCCAGCTCCTGCCTCCGGTGCTGCACGTACCGGCGTACCGTGGCCTCGCTGACGCTTGCCTGCGGGCGCTCCCGCCGAATCCGCTGCCAGATCCGCCGCGCCGTGTGCCGCCGCTTCTTCGGTGCCAGCTCGTCGGCGGTCAAGATCTCGTCGATAAACTCCATCACCGGCCCCAAACTCGGATGGCTCCGAACCGGTTGCTTCCGCTCCGGCGGAACCGCGCTTACCAACGCCTGCCGAACCATCCGCCGATGAACGCCCAGTTTCCTCGATACGCCCTGGATCGTCCCAGCCCCGTGTGTGTACTCCCGTCTGATCTCCTCAAACAGCTCCACCTTCGTTCTCCTGTCCATCGGCCTCCCTGTCGGCTGCGCCGACAGAGTAGCCAATTAGTGAGCGAAGGTGGGCCAAATCAGACGCGCACAAGTGGGCCAGATCAGATTAGCGAAATCAACTTGCTGCTCTCGCCCCCAAACCAAAGATCAGCAGCAACATTAATGTCCAAAGGCACAGGTATCCGCGATGTAGTTGTCTTGCAATTTCCGACAGTCTGCATAGAAATCGAGCGTTCTACATTAATCTGAAGGCTTGAGAAATCGATATCCCTGCTCGCGCCTTGCTTTGCTCCATCGGATGGAATTTTGGCCGGACCTAAGTTGATTTGCCGTGAGCGAGCCGCGACCTTAGCGCTTGCTGGGTCTCGATTGTGAGGCTACTCCAACCGAATCGGCAACTTTAGCGATTAGCCGTTCGCCGGCATATCCAAAAAGAAAGGCCACCGCGAGAGCGACAGCTACCGTGTCTCCGTCATTGCCAATAGTGATGTTGATGATCTTTGAGCGATAGAAGGAGTAGCCGGCCAGGCCCGCAACGGATCCGAATAGTGCCCGAATGAAGGTCACCCAGTGATTTGCTACGCGCTCTGGAATCTTTGCTCCGCTGGTGTCCGTGATGATGGATTGCGCAACACTAAAAGCGCCTCCAAACATGCCGAGCACGAGCACGGCTGCAACCATCGAATAGCCCCAGGGGGAAGGTGGGGGTTGCATCATTCCTGTGCTGCTGTGTTCAAATTGCTGGTAGTGGTGATAACAGACAAGGGGAAGAAGAAAAAGCAAGCCGATCGCCGACGATATGGTGAGAATCCCAAGTTGGTCAGCAGTCAGCCAGATCTTATGGTATTGATTTGCATCGTGTTCATCCCTCAATCGTGTCGCCTCAATCATGCGATCAGCCGTTAGAAGCTGAGCGTCATGGAGCAAGTCCTCCACCGCCTTGGACCTCCATTCCGACAGCTTATCTCGCTCACCCCTCAAGAGCGTGGCGCGATTCTGCAGTTGTTGCGGACTTAAGCCGTAGATCGCGTAGCGCTGTGCCGCATGAAGGCAGGTCCATCCACCTTCTACGTCTCTCTTCTTAAGGAATGCAGCGGCGTTTGCGAGATCTCTATACGCAGCTGAAAGCCAAGGCTGACTGCCCATACCGCCCGTCTCCTCTAGATGCCGCAAATCGACCCAAAACACGCGACAATCTCGATGAAGGCGCGCATAGGAACGCTCGCCCTTAAACCACGACCAGAAGTAACGGCTTCTTTCATTGAAAATTTGAAGCTCTTGATCTATTCGCTTCCGCTCGACTTCATCCATTTTCGACTCTGAGTCCATATGAGAACCATCCGAACTGAAACTGTGTGCGGGGGAATGATCCAAGACTTATCTGTCCGTTCCGGATCGGCGAAAAGAGCATCCGTGTCGTGGTTTTTACTTTCAGTTGCGCTTGGATTGAGCCGAAACTGCGGAACTCGCAACCTTTTGACGACTGGGGAGCCTTGCCTTCTTGACTTGAGTTGCGCGCGAAGCGGAAGCGGTCGCCGACGTGCCCGTCTTTAGAACGTTGGAAAGTGCAGTACCATCCGGAGAGCCAAGTCCGCTAGCGGCGTCCCATCCAGGTCCCGCATCATAGCCTACGTTTTCGAATTGTTGAAAGCTGACGCGATTGTTGCCCACGGAAATATCGTGAAACGCACCAGAACCCGCAGGTAGCGCATAAAGCTGCGGATTCACGAACCCGACTCGCCCGTTCAGCTTCTGGTTAATTATGGCTACTAGTGCTGCCCAAAGGGGAGCTACTGCACTTGTGCCGCCCTCCTGTACTTTATTCCCATCAACAAGAATGTCATAGCCTGTATTGGGGTCACCGTCGCCGGTAACATCTGGGACACCGCGACCCTTGAACCCAGTTGGATTGAGAGAGCCAGGCACATTAGCCTGTTGCTGATAACCGGGTAGCGGAAATGCGCCGCTCACGCCGCCACCACCTGATCCGAACGACCCGTCTGGGCCAGCATCAGGTGAAAGGTCTGCCTGGTTCTGGTTCCAGACGGACTCGGCTGAGATGGCGTTATTCGCGGTTATGAGACTGGTTCCACCACACGAAAGCGCAAAAGGACTTGCTGACGGAAAATCGACGTGCGCTTCTCCATCCCAAGCCTTCGGTCCAACATCGGCCGCGCCGTTGTCTCCAGCCGCGACACAAACCGTAATTCCCAACAAAGCCGCCGCTTGCAACGCCTTATCAAACTGCGATTGGAAGTTGTTGGTCGAAATGTTTTCCGGTCCACCCCAGCTTATGGAGATTACCGAAGGGTTGTTTTCGGTATCGTGAATTGCCTTCGTGAGTGCGTCCAGAAAACCACTTGATGATGCGTTGTTTGGCGCAAAATATACAACGAACTTGGCGCCTGGGGCCGCGGCGCCGGCTACCTGGATGTCGAGGACTACCTCGGCATCATCACTATTGGCACTGCTGGGCGCGTTTGTGCCACCATCGACGGAGACTGGGATCACCGTGGGCGTGGGAAGACCCAGATTGGAGAAATACGCGTCCAGATCGGAGGGTCGATAACCGCCGCCTAACTCGATAATCCCGATTGTCTGACCGGAGCCGTCAAACCCTTGAGGGAAATTATAGATTTTAGCGAGTTCTGCTGCCGTGAACGGATGGGCGTCCGCAGCTGCCGTGGAACGAGGGGGACTATGCCGCTTTGCAACGGGACGGTTGTCGAGACCAAAAACTCCTTCGATCACTGTCGCGAGTTCGGCAGGAACGCGAACGGGCCCCGTTCGACCCCGGTATGTCCCCTCTGGATAAGCATAGGTTTTGAGGGATACACCGAAGGCCTGGTTGAAGTCATTGACGGTCCCTGCAAGGATGACGCTACGTCGCGTGGCACTTTCTCTAACCACGTTAAGATTGTGCTCCTTGGCAAATTTCCTCACCAAAGCGAGATCTTTGACATTGGCGGCATATCTCTCGTCGTATTGATCATGCGTTAACTGCTCCAAGGGAGCTCCCGAATACTTCAACATGTCTTGTGTGTTAGGTAGATTATTCTTGGGACGAATACGTACTGTAACCTCAAGCCGCTCATCGGACGGAGCGGGCGCGACGACGTGCGCGCCCTTTAGCGGTTCTTTCTGGCTACCGGAAATAGAAACCATCTTTTTCGCGGCCATTTCTGTCGATCCTCCAGCACCACAACACCCAAATTCCAAGCTTATCGTTGGCCCTGATCTCGGTCCGAGAAACAAAATTTATCACCGCCGCCCCCGCCGGCCGGTTCGTGCTTCTCGTACTCGACGTTGGTCAGTTCACCCACAAGAACAGCACAGGTGGAAGCTGAGGAGCTCCGGTTAGGTCGTCTGCTACTCAATCGTCTGGGCAGTTACCAGCGACCGGCACACCGCCTGCCGCCGTACAACTATCAGAATCCGGGTAGCCTACGCACTGGTCTGATCCATCAGGGTCTTTAAACCAGCAGGCAACGGGTCCTCCGTTGCCGACACCGCCTGCCGCAATAGCGGCAGCCGCTGTCTTGCGGAGTTTCTGTAACTCTTTCTTTGTTTTGGTTGCGGGAATACGGCCACTTTGCTTGTACAACTCTCTACTGTCCATTCAATAGGTCTCCTCTCAGGTATCTGGAATCCATAAGGCCTCTATTTGCACGCGGAGGCCGGATTGAAGCAGTAAGTCAAGACCAGTGATGGCTGTAGATAGTTTTCCTTAGAGCCCAACGGAGCATTGCGAAAAAAATCGTCAAAGACCTGGGGGCCCAGTTGCAATCGCTGGTCCTTAGTAAGGGCGATCATCAAATTCGTCATGCCCCGTATCTGCAACGAGCGCGGATCGTTGAAGTACGGTATGACGAGGATGCCCTCTGAAAACCCCATTTTCTTGGTCCCAAAGGGCAGTGGAGCAGAAAGTGCGTAGCTCTCCTTAACGCCGGCGCCCGCAAGATTCGAGGTCATTCCGGGCGCGTAGAGTCGCAACTGCGAATATCGGATGTCACCCTGAAGGGACAACCTTTGTTCAAGCTGATCGCCGTTCTTATTTGCCTTTCCCTTGACGGTTCGGCTCCAGGCCCAGCCTGTCCCGTATGACTGCTGTGTATCAATACCAAGCGACAGATTGTGATAGCCATCAGCGATCGCCGTGAAGGAGTTTGAGTTGTAGGCGTTAGGAGAATTCTCGGCTAGAAAGCTCTTGACGGTATACAGACTATAGGACAAGGTTCCTTCAAAAAGCGCGGTCCTGACTGGCGAAGACTTTGCCTTGCTCGCTTCCCCGAAGGTCGCTTTGGAATCAAGCTGTATGATCTGATTTCCCCAACCGTTTTGTGCAGTAGTCTCGTAAGCAAGATGAAGAGAGCCACCTACTTGGTAGGTGTCCTGTGTGGCACGCGTTACCGCGTCCTGGGAGGATAACGTCCCGGACCAATGTGAGACTACACTCCCATCCGACGGTGATGACGTTGCGTCGGTCGCCACTACTGGTGCACTGCGCACGCCGTGGTGAATGATCTTTGTAGAGATGGCTGAATCAAACTTTTTATTCGCAAACGTTGTGCGCCCTGACGATGACGCTAGATCCAGCGACTTGATATCTTGCCAGCTGTAGGTCAGTCTCCCGGTTAACTGCCCAAGGAAGACAACATGACCAGCATCCATATCCTGAACCGTGCCGGATGAAACGTCGCCATTAACGAATGTAATCTTATCTTTGGCGTCCTGACCACGCAGCGCCGTAATAAGACAAAGGCATAAAAGGATTACCTGAAAAACTCCATTGTTATTAAAGTAAAGCAGCAGACCTCGCGTCTTCAGAAAGTCTTCCCTCAATACGTCCTCCTGCTTACGTCGTTCGCGGAACCTTGGTCAGCGTTTCGCTTGAGAATTGACAAGAGCGACCGATCCTATTTGTTCGTGGCGAAAAAGACTTGAGAGTTGGGAGCTTTTGCGTTGGCCGCGTCTTTCAACAGCCGATCGAATTCCTTTGCTCCGTATTGCTGGCCCTCAACAAAAGGCTTCGACACAGGCGGTAACGGAATCAGCATGTCTTTGCGCGGGTCTTCAGAGGCTAGCCAGAGAGCCGCGAGGTTCAAGGGCTTCACGCGAAAAAGTCGAGGGATAAAATCGTCGGCTTCAAACTCGGAAGCAACGCACATTTCGTCCAGCAGCGTACGGGTGTAGTCGTCTTGGGGACCGGTGGAAATTCCGAGGAATACCAAGCCCTCATCCGACCTGACTACATCGACGGTTCGCAAGGGCTGACGCTCCTGAAGAAACGCCCTCCAGCCTTCCGAAGTCGCATCCGGCAGCCCCGCACCGGATCTCAGGGCGGTAACCGTGATAGAGAAGATTTCCAGAGGCCTTTCCGTCCGGTCGGGAGAGAACTCGCCTCCCATCGGGTGATCCGGTTTGTGCCGTCGGTAAATCCGGGCACCTTCGGTTAGTCCCTTCGCAAATGCTTCGCGAAACTCCTTTGGGGGTTCTTTGAAGTTAAGCGGCATTGTTTCTTCTCACTTTTGAGTATAGTAGGTGTTAGTCCAAGTGCCCTTTCCTTCATAGTTTTTCAAGAAGGACAGGAAAGGCAGATTACGGGTCTGACCGTCGCCTGGATCGGCAACGGTTATCCATTCGCTTCCGTCAGAATCGTCGTATCCGCAAATTACCACCGCGTGCCCGATACTCATGTCCATCCATTGGATTCCTGCGCAAACGGGGTGACCCACAGGGTCGGCGGCATCTATCTCCAACTTAATGTCACCGAATAGGATGGGCGTGGACACGGAGGTGCGGAGCCGCTGCACATACCCGAGCGAATGATTGATTTGGCCCGCAGTATCACAGTTGCCGGGTAACGGCTGAGTACATGGTGTCACCGAACAGTCTGCAGTGAGGTTTGGAATCAAAGCGTTCGCCAGGGTGCCTTGCAGCCAAGGGCTTGTCGGATCGTAATAGTGGTCGGTGCACACTGCTACGGTGATCCAACACCAATCCTTGCCGCATTGCTGTTGGATGGGAAAATTCAACAAAGGCACGCTAGCTCCTCTATTACAAGTGTATCCGCGCTAAAGCAGCCAATCAGTGGCGCCCAATGACGGAACCGTTAACCTATCAATCCGATTCAGTAGACAAAGGATTGCGTCCTTTATGGGATTGCGGTCGTTCATCCAGAGTTGCATTGTTAACTCGTTTCGGTGTATTTGAGTCCCACTTTGGGAGAGTGGCGGCTGGCCTTTCGCCGGACAGGTCGAGGCCAAGGCCAAGGCGCTGTGGCGTTGTGAGAACATTCCTCGGGTTGCAAAAAGGTCTTTTGGGTCTACAGATGCCAGGTAACTTCGGCCGAACCCATGCCGGCTAGGTCGCACGCGAGCAATACGGACAGAAGCGCTCGATCGCGTTTTTCCTTCAAGAGGTCCCCGTTGGGAGTCCGCCGTAGGGACTGTTCGACAGTCAGCCAGTCGAGTGACAACGAATGCAGTTACAGTTGATTCCGCAGCCTGCGGGGTCAAACCCTGAGATTGTACTTGATCCACGAGGGTAGACATTCAACTACATACATTAGCTTGCGAGCCACGGCAGTGTACAAGGCGGCGAATATCGGCCCTCCATTCGTGCTCAGCATGATGCTACGAGCAAAGTGCCACATGGCCGCGGCGTATACGGGTTTTAACGGTCAATACCGCAAAGTACAGCCGTAATACCCGCACTTGATTGCTCTTCTCCTTATGTTCAGCGGTCCGATCTGTCGGAAATCCATATTTCTATTCGCTTCGAACAAACGACGGGCTGCTCTTCCTCGGGCAGCCTGCCCCTATGATCCCGCTATCAAAGAATGCGTGTGACGCAAATCTGGAGGCGTATGAGATGGATTCTGGAGGAAGCCGCGTATTGCCCATGATGACCAGCGACGCGGGCTGCCCCGTTGCGATGGGCTGCGGACCTACGGAGCCGGTATGCGCGCGGCCTCTGCATTATGCGCCCGAAGAAGTGGACGGCACGCCCGTATGCCTGATGCACTCGAACGATCCGGCGAAGCAGACTGGGCCGCTCTTCAACGAGTTCTGGCGGGAGTTCGAAGCGATTCTAACAACTGCCGCCGAAGGCCCGGCAAACTTCCACAGCTTCGTATTCCCTAAACTCGACTTGAGTGGAAAGAACATCCAAGCGGTCTGCCGTTTCACCGAAGCGATCTTTAAGCAGGACGCGGACTTCAACCGAGTGACCTTCGAGCAGGGCGCAAACTTCACCGAAGCGACCTTCACACAGTACGCGAATTTCAGGAGAACGACCTTCACGCGGGACGCGAACTTCAGGGAAGCGACCTTCACGCAAAACGCGAACTTCAGGGAAGTGACCTTCACGATGGACGCAAACTTCATCGCAGCGACCTTCACGCAAAACGCGCACTTCGGCAAAGCAACCTTCATGAAGCGCGCGGACTTCACCGAAGCGACCTTCACGAAGCGCGCCTACTTCAGCGCAGCGACCTTCGCGGGCACGCAGGGCGCGGACTTCGGTGTGGCGACTTTCGCCCAAGCGGCAAGCTTCATAGAAACCAAATTTTTTGGAACAGCCGTGTGGGCGGGAAGCCAGTTTCTAGAAAACGTCGAATTTCGGAGTACAAAGTTTCTCCAGAAAGTCGCTGGCGCGCCGAGCGCGGTTTTTGCTCTGGCGCATTTCGAAAAGCCTGGCAGGGTTACCTTCGACGATGTGGATCTCGGTCGCGCGCTGTTCCACAATTGCGATGTGGGTGAGGTCCGCTTTACATCCTCCGCGCGGTGGCGAGGGGAGGGCGGAAACCGTGAATTTCAGATTTTCGAAGAGACGATTCCTCTCAATTACGCGAAAAAATTAGACAGTAACAGCGAGCGGGACTACAGGGCGATTGCGCAGATCTATCAACAGTTGAAGAAGAACTACGATACGCGGCTGGATTACTGGACGGCGAACCAGTTTCACTTCGGCGAGATGGAGATGAAGCGGCGGGCTTTACCGACGCAAGGGCGGCTGCTGGGATTGCGGCGCCGGATGCACCCGTGGCTGAGCCCAGTGGCCCTCTACCGATGGGCGAGTGACTACGGGAACAGCTACTGGAGGCCGATGATTTGGCTGCTCGGTTTCCTGCTACTGTTTGCACTACTTTTTCCGATGCCGAGGGCAGGTTTGGAACGGAGCGAAACCCGTACCCGAGAGACCTACACATCCGTGTGGAGAGCCGGCAGTTCTGCGCAGCAGAGTATCCGGCGGGAGATAGGCCTGGTGGGAAGGAGCTTGCTGATGGCGGTGGATACGGCCACGTTTCAGAAGGGTGCTGAGTATGCTCCGGCGTATCCATTGGGACGCGTACTGGCAATCGCGGAGACGTTGCTGACGTCCTCGTTATTTGCGTTGTTTCTACTTGCACTCCGAAGGCAGTTTCGGCGCTAGCGATGGAAGATATCGCAGTGAGTCAGCATGCTTTCGCAACTTACGTGCACAACGAAAGGGAAGGACTTGCCAAAGCGCTGCTCGACCAGTGCTCTGACTCGCCGGAAGTAACCGGAAGTAAAAAGTTCAGAACCAGTACTTCCAATCTGCCTAAAGGTACGCTGATTTCTTCAGCGCAGGCATTCCTTCCTGCGGCCTAGGAACTTTCCAACTCCTATCGATAATGACAGGAATTTGTTCACCTTCGATCTCAACCGATCTCGGAAAGTCGACAGGAGCTTTCTGCTCGACCCGCAAGCGAAGAGCGCCTTGGGCGTCGTCATTGCGAAGCCGAGTAACCCCGAGCGCATAAGGACCGCTGTAGTCGCGGAGTACCTGTCGATGGAGTTCGGGGTTCGTCACCAACGCTGAAAGTCGATCCACATTCATACTCGTTATGATAACCCTTTTTCCAAATTGGATGTTCGGCGATTTGTCGGTTATCGCGACACAACTCTTTCACGCCCGAGAACATCACATTGCGCCAAAGTCAACGTGTTCTGCGCGAACCGGACTCGGGCAGGTTTGTCTATCTAATTGATTACGCTGTCGTTACTAGCCGTCTTTCGAGGGGGAAACTTTTGAAGCAAAGTGTGTCTTCCTCGAATAGAGCGATCCTCGTGAAAACAAAGTTTTAGGAGGCGAGTTCAGTGGGAGATGCTGAGATGGAGCCTAAGAGAATACAGTCGGGAGTTGAGTTTGCGAGAGCCAAAGAGTCAGTGCTAGATGCGGCTGGAAGCGTATTCGAAGACCCCCGGGTTCGTTCGTTGGGAGTAGGACGATACGGCACCGGCTTCGGGTTTCGGGTTGTGCGTAACTCCGCCCAGATTGTTCCTCTTGCAGCGAGACCAACTCTGAGCAAGATAAACGGGATTCCGCTAAGTTATGTCGACACGCCGCACGAGGTTGAGGCGCACGTGAAAGTGCCACATACAGGTCCGGGTTCGCCCGGAAGTTCCAGTTTAATCCAGGAGCAAAACGATCAGCGCCCACTCTGTGCGGGGCTCCAAATTCAGAACTTCGACGACGATACTCGGAGTGGAGTCATACCTAAAGGGTACATTATCGTGGGAACGTTGGGTTGCTTTGTCAAGCGCACCAGCGGTTCTACAGCCATATTGTCGAATAATCACGTCGTAGCCGGTGAGAATAGAGGCGTGGCGGGTGATCGCATACTTCAGAGTGGAAATTCCACTTTCGATAACAAACAGCTCGTCGCTAAGCTCACAGACTTTGTCAAGCTTCAGATAAGCCCGAACGGAGCAACGATCATCGCCGGAAACGTCTCGTTTAACGATGTAGACGCGGGCATCGCTGAACTAGAAACAGGTTTGAAATTTTCTAAGTACTATCTCCCGTCTCGTTCTCTTACTTCACCCACTGGAGCGGCAACCCCGAGTGTAGGTGATAAGGTCTTCAAGGTCGGAAGGACCACCGGCCTCACGTACGGCGAGATTGTTGATACAGCCACGGTGGTTGGGCCGATTGGCTACACCCCTGGCCCATGCTGGTTTCGGAATTCTATGACAATTGAAGGGGACAACGGGACCATGTTCAGTGATCATGGTGATTCAGGATCCGCCATTGTAAGGGCGGATGGCAAGGTGCTGGGCATCTTATATGCTGGTAACGGTGTCCAGACATATGCGTGTCCAATTGATACGGTTCTCAGTGAACTCAAGTGCACCCTGTACTAAAGCCCCAAAATCGTCAGTAGCCAAGAATCCACCAAGCCCGGCGGCAAATGTGGCGAGGCAAGTATGGCGAAATATTTAGCGGTATTTGGCAGATCTAGCGCTTGCGTCTGCTTTGCCCTTGTGCTTGCGGCCTCGGCCGCCGGAGTCGACCTACAAGTTGCGCCAGGCGATTCGCCTATTACAATCAGCGGCAAAGTTGGCGACGATTCCACGTTCATCAAGCGGATTACACTGCTTGCACCCAAGGAGGCCGTGCCGGAACTGACCTTGTTTCCTGGTGATCTGACCGACAGTGCAGGTGCCGTAATTGCGTCGTCGCAGATAGCCGTGACGAGCCCTGCGAAAATTGAACTTCCGCAGAACACTCCCAAAATTATCGAGATCAAGATTGCCGGGGTCAAGATTCCCGGAACTTACAAAGGTAACTTATTATTTTTGCAACCGGGTAAGGGCTTTACACCGGTAATCACCGTGCCGATTGAAGTTACCGCACAAGTATTTCCCTCTTTGGTGTTGCGCAAATCCGGGGACACTTTGAAGATTCAACTGATCGATTGTTGGCGCGTGGGCTGCTGGCTCGCGCGGACGCTACAGCCTTCAGCTTCCAACGGGGCATATCCAGTTGACTTCGATAACAACGGCCTGAACGAGTATAACGTGGTCCTATCCGCCACTGGTCAGGGTGAAACGACTCACAGGCCCTTGAGCGAAGTACTGCAGATACCCACTCAAGCAACGGTAGCGCCGAAGCCAATTTACACTCTGCGTATCGAAGCTCAAGGGGGCGCGCAGGTCACTAGGCTACTTCCGGATCGCTATAGCGGGATCGTACAGCTCAACCCACCCCATAACGAAGCACCGATCAAAATTCCTACAGAAGTGGACGTGCGATCCGGTCCACTCTGGCCGCTTGTTGTATTAATTAGCGGCATCCTGGTAGGCCGTTTACTGAAATATATGAAGGACAAAGGAGGCCCGCAATCGGACCTGTTGCTGCGTTACTACCAACTGGACGCTCGCATGTCACGACAGCCTGCCGACGCGCAATTGCTTCAAACTGCAATGGCCGCGGTCAAAGTGCGAATCTACGATATGGAATTGGATGGAGCGAAAGCCGACTTAGACACGCTACAAAACCGCTGGAGCGTGCTGTGCCATCTACGACAGGTTGAGGCCACGCTCGCTCTATACAATGGGAACCCAGGCGTGCCGGCCATCGTACAGAGCATCCAAGAGGCCAGGAATCTCATTTCGCAGGGACAGGATGTCAACGCCGCTGCGCAAATACAGCAAATCGATGCCGCGGTCCGTGCTCTGGCCGTCCCGCAGGGAGCAGCACCACAAGTGGCCACTGCCTACCGGTCAGCGGTCGCCTTCGCAGCGAAGGCGCAAACGGCCGCAGTTGCCACCACGACTGGCCCCGCTAAGCCTGCGCCTTATGTGCTTCTGATCAGCTGGATTACTGGCATGTCAGACCAAGTTCGCGCCGAGGGAACCCTTTGGGTTGCGCGGCCTCTCCTCTATGTCCTTCTTTTGGTCGCATTGGTGGTGGTGGGGATTTCGCAACTTTATATGAAAAACCCAATTTTCGGCTCCGACCCGCTGGCGGATTATTTCGGCATCGCCGCATGGGGGATGAGCTCCGACGTGGCTAGCAGAAGTCTTACATCGATCAAACTTGGATCATGAACCTGCCTTCACGAACTCTGTTGGTAAGCGTTTGGTCCTCCCACCTGCCCTTAAAGTGAATCCGTGCGCTGTCAGAATCGTGCTCAATATTTACCAGTGCTTGAGGTGCGAGGCCAGCGAAGCCTGAACCCTGTTCTCGAATAAGGGCCAGTTTAAGAATCTTCGAATTCATATACCCAAGGTTAATAAATTGGCAGTTTCGTAAACTCCCCTTGTCCTTCCCTTTATTTCGGCGCGAGCCTAGCAATTCCCGTTGCGTGATATCGCTAGGTGATGAACCAGCCGGGCACGGACGCCTCCCTGCCCGAGTGCGCCTCCGATATGGGATGGAAAATCCCGGCTGGAGTTGGATGTCGCCAAGCCGCCCGGGACTTACGTATTTCGCAAGAGCGTCCTGAAAGGACAATGGGGTGGCGGCCGAGAAGGGACTTTGATGCAGAAAAACCTCACTCGACGTGAGGCTTTCTTGCCAGTTTCGGCGTACCCGTTAATTTACCCGGTGCTCTTTTGCTTCAATAAATAATTCAATGACTTAGAGGTGGTTGGCAGCCCACCATGGCCACTGCAAGTTATTGATTCTATTAGTGGTTATGCTGTGTCAAGGTAGCGCTCTAACCAACTGAGCTACGCGCCTACATCACTGATTACATTTAGCTTAACAGCGATTTGACTCGAGTGCAACCTCAGCACAGCCCCTGCATTTGCACCCGCCGCATCCCCTACATCCCTATTGCTGTCAAGAACTTCCGCGCTGCTTCGTTCTGCTTGGCACTCACCAAATGAGTGAAAAAACAACCGTACCGCTCATCTTCTCGTGCCGCAGAATGGACCGCTTTGACGCCAAGTTTACATCATTAACCGACACGAACGTCGCCAGGAAATGCCGAAGATTTTGCCAACCAAACTGACCAGCGCCGCCCTTGGAAATCACCCCAGCTTTGATTGCAGCAGAACCGAGATAGCGAGTTACTCTACAGCGAGGATTCGACCTCGAAACCCCACTCCTCAAGAAGAGGTTCGGGAATGAATTTGGAGTTCTTGTTGCGACTCGCCCATTCACGAAGACGGGTTGATCGAATGTACTGATCAGGTTGCAGATCAAATTCGTGAGTAACTTTCTCGAATTCAGTGATGGTTGGAATCACCGGGCCATTCGGCTCCGGTTTGCCCCAATTAGGATTGCCACGTCTTTTCGCCATAACAGTAATACCCCTACGTATTTCGGTTGAAATCAGAGTCTTCGGTACAGCCAAAGCCCGTCGTGACTGCAATTGAAGTCATGATGGGCCGCGCGAACCTCTGTGAGAGGCTTCGGCACAGGGATTGGGATGCGCTTAGCTATGATGGCTCGAACAGCAACCCACCTGTCGTTAACTTCAAAACCCGTCGCAACTCTAACGAGTTTGAACAGAAGCCTGTTTGGAATGCGGTAGAACGGCAATAACCCCGCCAGAAACTCCAGTTCCTGCGGGTCTGATACAGGACTCAGGTTAATGTCAGAGACGGACAGCACCTCGGTCAGTTTGCGAGTCATGCTCTTCCGCACGGCTTCGGCGTGATCTTCACACTCGTCGAGGGTGAAGGTACGTCCTAAGTGACAGAGTAAATTGTCCATCGGTCAGTCCTTTCTCTTTTTCATTCACGCTCTCGCGTTCCAAACTAAGGAATCAGTTCGGGGTCGGAGCAAGACGATCCTGAAGCCGACTATTGTGACTTCCCAATGTCCATTATAGGCTGATTGCTGCGAATTGTACTGCAGTGCAGCAAAAATTGTTTGTTTCTGGGATGTCTCTGGCTGGAGCCGATGGGGCCATCCGGGGTCTGCCGAAATCCGATTCGCGGCGCTGCATAATCAGGTTTGATCGCCATCATAAATACTTTCAATTTCCGCTCGGACCGTGAGTGCTGTAGGGTTCTCGAAAGCTAGTTTTGTAGGTAGATCGACGAACCGGAAGGGCAGAGGTGTAGGTCGTGCCCACGGCACCCACAGAACTTTCTTCAGTGGAACGAATCATAAGTATCGGGATGGCCCAATGAGTTTGAACCGCAGGAAGTCGGTCAGCGTGGGAATGTTACTGGTTGGCTATTCAGCGCTGATTGCCGGCTTGTTCGGGTTAGCGGTTCAGCCGCTCATCGGGGTTCTCGTGGTGCTCGCCGGTATGGCCTTGTCAATTTGCTCGGCTGCTGAGCTGGTTCAGGAGCGTCCCGACCAAGATTCGATTTCACCGGGCAAGTAGCCCCGAATCGTGCTAAGGCGCCGCCGCGACAAGGTTGTCTTGCGCTCCATCGGCTGTTTTCCCCCTCGTGGCTATCTCCCCAAGACAAATTGAAAATCTCCCTTTTTGGAGTGCAGAAGGCGATTAGCTGGCGAATTCGGTGTTCTTTGACCTCCGGATATAAAAGGTTCAGTTGCCTCCGCGAAACTACGTGCTCGGGATTGGGTTTGCACCAAAGACCCGTCTGTGTCGGGAAACGTGCAGCTTGGTAGACTTAGGCTGCGTTTTGAGGAGTGAAATTCATGAAATTCGCTATAGGTACAAGAAGTACCGGACGTTTCAGAGAGATCCTGCACGGCATTCTTCGACCGGAGCAGGTTCCAACGGCGACGGAACGGAAAATTGGGCAACTGGTTCGCCAGGGGCTGGCGGTCGTACTCAGCGCACTGATGATCATGGTTCCCATGGGACAGGGTACGGCGTTTGCGCAATCCGCGCCAATGCCCGGCGACGTACAACAGTCGGCTCCGCCAGTCGCAGATAGCGCTCCTCCGGCCGCTGACAGCGGTCCAGCAGCTCCGCAGGCACAACCCCTGGCGGCCGACCAACTTGACCAGTTAGTGGCGCCAATCGCGCTCTATCCCGATGCACTGGTGGCGCAGGTTCTTGCAGCCGCTACCTATCCCACCCAAGTGGTGGAAGCAAATCGCTGGTTGAAGTCACAGGGCGGCGCCCCGGCAGCGCAGATTGCCGCCGGAGCAAATTCCAAAAACTGGGATGCCAGCGTGAAGGCGCTCACTGCGTTTCCGACCGTGCTGGAGCAGATGGACCGCAACCTTCAGTGGACAACCGATCTGGGCAACGCCTATTACAACCAACCGCAGGACGTGATGGATTCCGTGCAGGCGATGCGACAGAAGGCGCAGGCCGCGGGGCAGTTGCGCAATACGCCGCAGCAGACCGTAGCCAGCGATAACGGCCAAATTGTGATTGCGCCAGCAAATCCGTCGGTGGTTTACGTTCCGGTCTATAACCCTTGGGCGGTTTATGGTGCACCACTCGTCGTTTATCCGGGCTTCTTCTGGGGTCCGCCTCCGGGGATCTTCTGGGGCGGAGTGGGAATCGGCTTTGGAATCGGGATCGGTATCGGTCTGTGGGGTGGCTTTGGATGGGGATGGGGCCACTGGGGAATGGGCTGGGGTAGCCACGCCGTATTCTTTAACCACGGTGCTTACATAACGCGCAGCTCGACTGTGATCAACCATGGATTCAACCGTCCGGGTGGCCCGGGGCGCGGCTTTGGAGCGCGAGGAGCTTACGGACGTCCCGGTGGTGGATTCAACCGAGGGGCTGGAAGCATGAACCGCGGAGCGGGCAGACCCGGCGGCAACTACGGACGTCCCGGTGGCGCTGCTGGACGTTCCGGCGGAGCAATGAACCGTCCTGCGGCGGCACGTGCGGGCGGTGTGTCGCGGGGATCGACCGGCGGTGGTCACCCGAGCGCTGGCGGCGGACATCCGGGTGGTGGTGGACATCCGGGCGGTGGACACCCAGGCGGCGGCGGACACGCTTCGCACGGTGGTGGTGGCGGGCATAAACGATAGTTTCGCTGAGACGCGGAATGTCGAGGGAGGTCCATCCGGGCCTCCCTTTTTCTCGTTTGCGATTGCGTACGCAATCAACGGCCGGCCTCGGGCTACAATCTTCTATTGCCACTGCATACGAGTGAGGCTGTTCTGGACAAGGCGCCTGCAACGCTGGTTATAAGGCCATGGTTTGATCGATTGCGCGTAGTGCTGGTGCGCTCGCGCAATCCGCTGAACATCGGCGCGGCGGCGCGCGCGATGAGTAACTTTGGTTTCCGGAATCTGCGGCTGGTTACTCCGTGGGAGCCTTCCTACCTGGGTGCGCGCTCGGCGGTTGGGGCCTCGCAGGTGCTGCTGGATGCGGAGGTGTTCGGCAGTGTGGCCGAAGCCGTTGCTGACTGCAGCCTGGTGGTGGGTACTTCCGCGGTGGGCGAACGCGAACTGCAACATCCTCTGCGCGTGCTGGAGCAGGGCGCGGAGTTGATGCGCGAGGGACTTGCGGCGGCTCCGGTTGCGCTGCTGTTCGGCTCAGAGAAATTCGGATTGTCGAACGAAGATTTGAGCCACTGCCATTGGCTTTTACGTATTCCTACCCGCGACGAACATATCTCGATGAACCTGGGTCAGGCGGTTGCGGTATGCCTTTACGAGCTGGCGCGCGGTGCGGCGACGCTGCCGCCGGTGAGCGGGCAGAGTGCGGCCGACGCCGCGGAAATAGAGCGCATCACGCAGGTACTGCTCGAAGCGCTGTGCATCAGCGGATACGTGCCAGCGCTGGGAGAGGCAGCGGCCCTGGAGAAGATTCGTCGCTTGCTGCGGCGCTTGAACCTGGAGAAAAGCGATGCTGAGCTCTGGCTCGGAATGATGCGTCAGATCCTCTGGAAGACGAAGCATCCGGGTAATCAGAGGGATTGATCGCCGGAATCGCCATGGCCAACGATTGACTGCAAGGGCAATCGTTTCCGATGCCGGGTTTACTGATCGGCAAATGGTTGCGCGAGTTTTTTGAACCATTGCGCGACCGAGCAAAGGTGAGGCTGACTGGTTGGCGAGTTGGGTAATGGTAGTATCCTCCCCGCAAAATCATGCGCGCGTCGGCCCTCCGGCACGAAGTAAAGTGACGGTGAACCACTGGCGCTCGTCGCTCCAACTTTGCTCGATTTGGAAGCCGCCGTTTGAGGCCATCGCTTCAATCATCGGGAGAGTGAACTTGTAACTGTTCTCGGTATGGATCGTCTCTCCCGAGACGAATGGAATCGAAATGTCCAAGGCTCTGATGTTGACGAACTGATGAGTGCGGCTCATTAAGTGCATTTCGATACGGGAGTGGCGCTCGTTCCAAATAACACAGTGACCGAAGCGGTCGAGATCAAAGTCAGCATCAAACTCGCGGTTGATGCGCGCCAGAACATTGAGGTTGAATTGCGCGGTAACTCCGGCGGCGTCGTCGTAGGCTGGGAGTAACACGTTGGCTGGCTTGCGCATGTCGGTGCCGAGCAGAAGAGAGTCTCCGGTGGAGAGCCAGGCGCGCAACCGGCGTAGCAGGGCACTGGCCGCCATGGGTTCAAAGTTTCCAATACTGGAGCCAATGTAGAGAACAAGCCTGCGTCCGGGGAACTGGGCCAGCGCGGGGACGTGCTCGGTGTAGTCCAACACCAGCGGATGCACTGCAATTTGCGGCAATTCGGTGCGCACACGACGTTGCGCTGCTTCCAGGGCGAATGCGGAAACATCGACGGGTATGAATCTAATCGCGCCAAGCTGATCCGCGCTACATTTACTTGCACCACATTTATTTGCACCATGGCGAGCTAGCGCGGCACGTAGAACCAGCATGGTCTTCTTAGCGGTTCCGGCGCCGAGTTCGATGATGGTGGAAGCGTCGCCGGCGGCTTGAACCATATCAGACGCGTAATGCTCGAAGATGGACTGCTCGGTTGCGGTGAGGTAGTACTCGGGCAGTTCGGTAATCTGCTCGAAGAGTGCCGAACCGGCGGCGTCATAAAACAACTTCGGCGGCAAGTGCTTGGGCCTTGAGGTAAGCCCGTAGAAGACCTCGCGGGCATTTCCGTTTAGCGGAAGCGGCAGCGAATTCACGTTCATGGAGTTCGTGGAGTTAGTGATCATGGCGTTACTTTCTTATGGCCTGACTTCCTGGCGTTTACCGTTCATAAGCCGCCAGCCGGATGCCCATGAATTGCCAGCGCACATGGGGCGGAAAGAAGTTGCGGTAGGTTGCGCGAAGATGCGAGGCAGAGGTGGCGAACGATCCTCCGCGCAGGACAAACTGATTGCACATGAATTTTCCGTTGTACTCGCCGACGGCTCCCGGTGCGGGACGGAAGCCCGGATACGCGAGATAGGCGCTGGCGGTCCACTCCCAGCAATCACCGAACAGTTGATCTTCTTCGGTTCGGGGGTGGGTTGCGGAGGCTGCGGTTTCAGAGGCTGTGACGGACGGCCGCGGCTCAAGCGTCCAGCTCTCAAGCAGGTTCCCGGCGATAGTGCGATCTTTGGCCGCCTGTTCCCATTCGCTTTCCAACGGAAGCCGCGCACCGGACCAGCGGGCGAAGGCATCAGCCTCGTAGTAGCTGACGTGGCCGACGGGGGCTGCGGGATTCAGCGGCTGGATGCCGCGCAACGTGAATTCACGCCAGCCCTCATCGGTTCTCTCCCAGTAGAGAGGCGCTTGCCAACCCTCACGGCAGACGGTGTCCCACCCATCGGAAAGCCATAGCTCCGGGCGCTGATAACCGTCGTCGTGGATGAAGTCGAGATACTCGGCGTTGGTGACCAGCCGCGATGCCAGGCGGAAAGGCAAAAGCAGAGCGGCGTGCCGGGGGCGCTCATTGTCAAAGGCGAAGCCCTCGCCGGAGGCACCAATCGCTACCGTGCCGCCGGGATGCTCGACCCATCGCAGCGGCGCTGGCACGGGCGCGCCGTGCTCCGGATCGGTAGGAGCGTCTGAGACAGGAGCGTAGGCGGGGCGCAGCGGCTGGGTCCAGAAAGCGTGCAGGATATCGGTGAGGATCAACTCCTGATGCTGCTGCTCGTGGTGAATGCCGAGTTCGACGAGGGCCAGCGTCTCGGGCGATGGCGCGGCGGCGAGCAGGCGATGCATGGCTTCGTCCACATGCTCGCGGTAGCGGAGAACATCGCTCCAGGATGGGCGCGAAAAAGTTCCGCGCTGTTGACGCGCGGGATGGCCTCCGAGGGTTTTGTAATAGGAGTTGAATAACAGACGATAGTCGGGATTGAAGAGGTGATAATGGGCGAGCTGTTCGCTGAGGATGAAGGTTTCAAAAAACCAAGTTGTGTGTGCAAGGTGCCACTTGGCCGGACTTGCGTCCGGCATCGACTGGACCATGGCGTCCTCTGCGGACAAAGGGTCGGCAAGACGCAAGGTTGTGGAACGCACCTGCTGAAATTGCTGTAGGAGAGCTGCTCTAGAACAGACTGGGGCGCTAAATGACGTGATGGTTGCCAAGCCGAAATCCTCCACCCTCCCAGGCATTGCCAGACAAAGGGCCAGTTATCAGATGCGGCTTGCGCGCCGGATGGTTCCACGCAGCATCAGATGAATAGCAGGGCATGAATACCTGCTACGAAAGAGAGCTGGTGGGGATTGCAGGGCAGGAATCGTACTCCCTACCAGGATTAGGGCAACGGGTCGAAGGCTATTCACTTCTAATGAGAGACACGGATGGCCGAGAGGTTAGGCTATGACCACTGACGTACGCAGGATTGTACTGACCACGGGGCTTTCGCTTTGTACTCTCGCGCTAGCTGCACAAGAGGGTAAACCAGGCAATGTCACGGCTGGCGGTGAGACTCCCGTGTACCGGGTCAAAGCGGTGTCCCGCACGGTGAAGGCGATCAGCTACAGTCATCGCAATGGTCCGACGGAGGTTAATTTCCTGGGAACCAGTTTGATGCCGGACGGTTCAGGCGAGGCCACCATTGAGAGCAAAGCGGGGCGTCTGGAGATCAAAGCAGATTTTAGAAATTTGCTGAATGCAAACTCCTATGGGCCGGAGTACCTGACTTACGTTCTCTGGGCGGTGACGCCCGAGGGTCGTCCGGTGAACCTGGGCGAGATCATACCGAATTCGCGGCATGAGTTTCACATTCACGTTACCTCGAAGTTGCAAGCCTTTGGACTGATGGTGACCGCCGAGCCGTATTTCGCGGCGACTGTCCCGAGCAATATGACCGTACTGGAAAACTCAATGCGACCAGAGGCCAGGGGGTGGGAACAACTGATAAACGCCCGGTATAACGCAACGGAAAAGGGCGAGTACACCGTGGACCTGTCCCGCAATCAGCTGCCAGCGGAAAAAACGAGCGCTGAGGAGAGGACGAAGATTCCGCTGGCCCTGCTTGAAGCGCGTAATGCGGTGGCGATCGCACAGGCGAGCGGAGCCCAGAAGTATGCGCCGGACGTGCTGGCCCATGCGAAGCAACTGCTGAATGAGGGCGACGAAGAGTTTCGGAAAGACCGGTCTGCATGGGAGGTGGGTACGGCTGCACGGGGCGCCACCGAGGTTGCCGAGGACGCACGCGTGTTGAGCATCCGCAGGAAGGCGGACGAGCAACTGGCGGCAGACCGAAAGGCTGCCGAGGAGGGCGTCAAGCAGGCGCAACAGCCATCGACGGAACAAAATGGCAACCCTGGAACGATGGCCGCGCCCGCACCTCCCGCTGCTATGGCAGCGCCTGCTTCTTCCGAGCCAGAGCAGCCGGCGCCTGCGGCGAACAGCCCCGAGCAACGTTGAGGTACGGGGCAAAAAGAGTGGTGAGGGGGGCGCGGCTAGCCTCCGCCTTTTCTTTGCACTTGAAAGTTCCGGCGCGAAACTTGAAACTGTGTCGATGAACGCTGTCGCGATTATTCCCTCCCGTATCGCCTCCACCCGGCTGCCGCGCAAACCACTTCGCGAGATACTCGGAAAGCCGATGATTCAACGCGTCTATGAAGCAGCGTGCGCCTGCCGGGGATTGAGCGACGTTATCGTCGCCACCGATTCGGATGAGATTTTCGCGCTCTGCCAGCAGCACGGATGGAAGGCTCGCATGACCTCGGAGGAGTGCCGTAGCGGTACCGACCGGGTGCGCGAGGTTGCACAAAGCGTGAAGGCCGATATCTACGTGAATGTTCAGGGAGATGAGCCGCTGGCACGCCCCGAGCATCTGGACGCGTTGCTTTCGGTGATGAAGCCGGGGGTGGAGGTTGGGACCGTCTATACGCCGTGTCCGGCCGAGGACGTGGGTAATCCGAACGCGGTGAAGATCGTAACCGCGCTGAATGGGCGGGCGCTTTATTTCTCGCGCGCAACCATACCGTTCGATCGCGAGCGTCGCGGCGATCTGCACAGCGATGTACGGTACTTCAAGCATCTGGGATTTTATGCGTACACGCCGAAGGCGCTGGAGCAGTTCTGTCAGTGGCCGGAGTCGGAGCTGGAGCGCAGCGAGCGCTTGGAGCAGCTTCGCTTTCTCGATCATGGCGTGGACATCTATGCCGCTGAAACACCGTTCGACACGGTTGGCGTGGACACGGAGGCCGACCTGCAACGGGTGGAGCAAATCTTGCGCGATCAGGGGCGCGAGTAGGGCGGGAGGCGAGTCTGGGTTAATCTGGCATTCGATGATGCGTATAGCGTGCTGCTTCTTGCGCGAAAAAGGCATCTTAGGAGAACTGCTGCATGAAGCACGAGAAGATACTGCACTCGTTGGCCACACGCTACCGAATCGATCAAGGCAAGAAGTTCCGTCTGAAGGATTTTGATCCGGGCGATACGGGCGGGCTTTCCAAGAAGAGCAAGGAGGAATCCGAACAGTTGTTGCAGCACTCTACACAGCTGCTGGCCGAGATGCAGGACAAGCTTTACGCGCAGGATCGTTGGGGGTTGCTGCTGATCTTTCAGGGGATGGACGCGGCGGGCAAGGACGGCACGATCAAGCATGTGATGAGCGGAGTGAATCCGGAGGGCTGCGAGGTGTTCTCCTTTAAAACGCCTTCGGCGGAAGAACTGGCTCACGGCTATCTGTGGCGTACATCCAAGTGCACGCCAGGGCGGGGCAAGATCGGGATCTTCAATCGCTCCTACTACGAAGAAGTGCTGGTGGTGCGCGTGCACCCGGAGATGATGGCGGCTGAACGTCTTCCGAAGATCTGCGTGAATGGCAAACTCTGGAAGGAGCGCTTCGAGGATATTTCCGCTTTTGAGCGCTACGCTACCCGCAACGGGATCGCGATTCGCAAGTTTTTTTTGAACCTGAGCAAAGAGGAGCAGAAGCGTCGCTTTCTAGCGCGCCTGGACGAGCCGGAAAAGAACTGGAAGTTCTCCGCGGCCGATATACGCGAGCGCCGTTACTGGGACGACTATCAGCATAGCTATGAGGAGATGATCCAGCACACATCGAGCAAACATGCTCCGTGGATTGTGGTTCCGGCGGATAACAAGTGGTTCGCGCGTCTGGTTGTCTCCTCGGTGATCGCTCATTCTCTGGAAGAAATGAAGCTGAGCTATCCTGAAGTGAGCGACGACAAGCGGCGTGCTTTGGCGGCGGCACGACGAGAACTTGAAGGCAAGGGCAAGACGGGAAAGCAATGAGATCGGTAAGCTCATGGTTCCACTCTGCCGGCCGCTGGCGCCGGTGACCATTCTCACATTAAAGTGGACGACACGGGGGAACTCGATGAGCACAGAACACGAGATGGAAGAGTTGCAGGAGGCCGCCGAGCACGGCCGCGAACAGTCGACGCTGGCTCCGGTCAGCTTCACCATGGCAATCCTCGCCGTGCTGGTGGCGGTGGCCGCTCTGTTGGGCCATCGTGCCCACACAGAAGAGATTCTTAAGCAAGACAAAGCTACCGACACCTGGAACTATTACCAGGCGAAGAACATTCGCCGCAACACAATGGAGCAGGTGGACGAACTCCTGAAGGTTATGCCACTGAAGGATGCCGCGGGCGCCGAAGCGCTGCTCAAGAAGAACGAAGCGACGATCGAGAAGCATAAGGGAGACCAGGAAAAGATTCAGGAGGAAGCAAAGGGGCTGGAGGCCGAGGTGGAACTTTGCACGCATCGCGCCAATCACTTCGACTTAGGCGAAACCCTGTCGGAGGTGGGACTGGTTATCTGTTCCATTACGCTGCTCACCAAGCGACGTACTTATTGGTTGGCAGGGATATTGTTTGGGCTCGGGGGAGTGGTGGCGACCGTGTTGGGTGTCATGCTGCGCTGATAACACACTTCCGCCTGGCAGATTAACGCACTCATACACTGATGCCACCTCACGATGAGGTGGCATCGGTGTATGAGTAATTGGTGCGCTACTTGGCCCAGGGATCGTCTTTCATCTCAAGGTTCTTCACCAGAAAACTCCACTCGTCGGTAATCTCCTCAATGGCCTTGGAGATTGGTTTACCTGCGCCGTGGCCCGCTTTGGTTTCAATGCGAATCAGAACGGGAGATTGGCCTGCCTGCGCCGACTGCAAGGCAGCGGCGAACTTGAAGCTGTGCGCCGGAACTACGCGATCATCGTGATCGGCGGTCACGATCAGGGTCGGCGGATACTGAGTGCCCGGCTTCAGGTTGTGTAAGGGGGAATACTTGTAGATTGCTTTGAACTCCTCGGCGTTATCGGGCGAGCCGTAATCTGACATCCAAGCCCAGCCAATTGTGAACTTGTGGAAGCGCAACATATCCATCACGCCAACGCCGGGCAGAGCCGCTCCGAATAGCTCCGGCCGCTGCGTCATGCACGCACCCACCAGCAATCCGCCGTTGCTGCGCCCGCTAATGGCGAGCTTCTTCGGTTGCGTGTACTTGTTGGCAATAAGCCACTCGGCGGCCGAGATGAAATCGTCAAATACATTCTGCTTCAGCAACTTAGTTCCAGCCAGATGCCATGGCTCGCCGTACTCGCCGCCGCCCCGAAGATTTGCCTGAACGTAGACTCCGCCCATCTCCATCCACACCAGGTTCCCGACGCTGAAGGCCGGCGTCAACGGGATGTCAAAGCCTCCATAGCCATAGAGCAACGTTGGATTGTTGCCATCCAGCTTCAGATCCTTTTTAGAGGTGATGAACATGGGGACTCGCGTTCCATCCTTGCTGGTGTAGAAAATTTGCTTTGTCTCATAATCCTGCGGATTGAACTCCACGGCGGGCTTGCGGAATACCGTGCTCTCACCGCGGGTAAAGTCATAACGGTAGATGGTTGCGGGAATGGAGTAACTTGTATAGGAATAAAAGGTTTCCTTGTCCGCGCGCTTACCGCCAAAGCCAGCAACCGTGCCCAACCCAGGCGTTGACACGCTGCGCAGATAGTTGCCGTGCACGTCGAATACCTTCACTTCACTGTGCGCATCTTTTAAGTAGCTGGCTACAAACTTATTGTCGAGCATCGCCGCACTTAGCAACGTTTCGTTGGACTCGGGAACAATGGTCTTCCAGTGATCGCGCCCCGGATTGCGAATGTCAATCGCGATGACGCGGCTTAACGGCGCGCTCAGGTTGGTGACAAACCAGAACACCGGACCATGGTTGTCGATGAAGTTATAAACTGCGTCCTTTTCGTCTAACAGCGCGACCACTGCGCTGTCGGGTCTCGTCAAATCCTTGTAGTAAATGCGATTCTTCGGGTCAGTGCCTTCGCTGATGTAGATGATCAGGTACTTGCCGTCATCGGTAACCGAACCACTAAAACCCCATTCCTTTTGGTCGTCGCGTTTGTAGATCAGGGTATCCTCAGACTGCGGCGTGCCTAGTTTGTGGTAATAGAGTTTCTGGTAGTAGTTGGCCTCGCGCAGCATCGATTCCTTCGGTTCGTCGTAGCGGCTATAGAAGAACCCTTTGCCGTCCTTGCCGAAGGAGGCGCCGGAGAATTTTGACCACTTGATCAGGTCCGGCAGATCCTTTCCCGTTGCGATCTCGCGCACATGCCACTCCTGCCAATCCGAACCGGATGAAGACAGGCTGTAGGCCAATAACTCTCCGTCGTCGCTAATGGCAGTGCCACTTAGCGCCACCGTGCCCTCGGCGGAGAGTGTGTTAGGGTCTAGCAACACTTGCGGCTCCGCATCCAGCGCGGGGAGCAAGTACAACACGCTCTGGTTCTGCAATCCGCTGTTGCGTGAATAAAAATAGCGGGAGCCGTGTTTCTCCGGGACGGAGAAACGCTCGTAACTCAACAGCGCTTTCATGCGCGCACGAATTCTTTCGCGCGCTGGAATCTGCTCAAGATAGCCAAATGTCAGCTTGTTCTCGGCCTCCACCCAGGCGCGCGTCGAGGCCGAATCTGGATCTTCAAGAGAGCGGTAAGGGTCGGCCACCTTGGTACCGTGGTAGTCGTCCACTTGCTCGCTGATTGGCGGGGAAGGATAGTTGAACTTCTTCACTCCTCCATTCTGCTGTGCTGTACCGCCTCCTGTACAGAGCAGAAGAGCCGCAAAAATAATACTCAAATATAAATGCGTCATTGGAGGCCTCGAAACCCTGTTACTGCCTCACCAGCAACTGCGTGCGCGGAAACGCGAAGGCAGCGCCGGCGTCGTCGATCACGTTTACCTGGCAGGTGTACCAGCCCGGAGTCAGGGCTTTCAAGGGCACCTCGAATTGAAACGACGCAGCTTTGCGGTCGGCGGCGTTCAACTGTTGTGTCTCGACCAGCGGTGTCTCGTAGACTTTCACTTTGCCGCGGAAGAATTCGATGCTGGTCAGCAAGTGGATTGAATCTTTCTTGTCCGGCGACTTTGCCGGATCGTAGACCTCGTAGTACAACGTCATGGACTGCTCTGGGGTGAAGACGTGCGCGATGTTGGGAATGATCTCCTGGCCATCGCTCACCAACGGATTGGATTGCGACTTCTTTCCGGCTGGGACTTTCTGACTGGAAAGCATGACGGAACTCATCTTCATTTTTTCTTTGCGCTGATCCGGAACTACTAAATCGGTCTCGAAGGTTCCCACTCGTCCGTTCTGGTTTTCGCGCACTACGAATTTCAGGTGATAACGCCCTGGCGGAAGCAGGAAGCCGGTGTTGTACTGAACATTCTTACGCCTGGGCGCGGCGACTTGTGCATTCGCTCCGGAGCCCGGTTGCGGCCCGACCGCAACATTACCGGGCACGCTGCCGAGGGCCGTCACGCTTTGCGTCTGCTCCACCGTGAGTTTGATGTTGTCGCGAATGTTGCCCACGGGAAACTTAGTTTCTTTGTCGCGCACTACACCCAAGACATCGAGCGAAGCCTTGTCTTTATCGCGCGGCATGTCGCGTTGAACGACCAACGCCGAGGCCGGCACGACGATGGAAACTGGCACGTAGAACTTGCCGTCGTGAGTGCGGAAGTAACCCGAGGCGAGGTACACGGGCAGATCGGTGTTCGGCAACTCAGCCATTAGTTCGTCGCGCAACTGCTCTTCGCGGTCTTCTTTGGTGAAGTGCTGGAAATCTCTTGGTCCGTAGTATCCCATGCGATATTCCAGCTTAACGTCACTGCGGTTGAGCTTTACCTGAATGCGGCGGAAACGGCCATCTTGATTCGGATTCGAACTGCGGTAGCCGAGTACATAATACGTTTCGCTGTCAGCCTGAACCTTTGCATAAGCCTTGCTGAAGTCGTTGGTGTCCAGGAACGCCTTGCCGCCTGTGTCGTTGGCAATGGTCACTAGCGTCTCCTGGCTGGCGAAGTTGGAGTCGAGATCGTTCTGCACCGCCGCGCCGCTGTAGGAGGAGACTCCGCGCAAACTCGCCGAGGTTGCGACACCGCCCGGCGGCAGCGCTTGCAGCCCGCGCGAATCCACAGCGTAAATCGATACATTGGAGCGCACCGCGGCGTTGATTGCCGCACGCAACTGCGCCTGATTTTCCACGCCGGTCTTAGTCATGCCGCTGGTGAAGTATAAGATCGATTTCTTCTGATCAATGCCCGCGAGGTTCTTGGCGAGCGTAGACAATGCCTGGAGGCGCAGGTCGGTGTTGAAGATGTTGTAGTCGGTATCGTCTGCCACGAATGAACCGGCGTCATCGGGCGTACCCTCAGCGGAACCGGTCGTGCCTGCCTCCTGGCCGGTGCCTTCGTTTCCGGCGATGCGATTGAGCGCCGTCAATATGAGCTTTTTGTCGCTGCTGAAGTCCTGCACCACCTTGAGCGCAGTGTCGAAGCTGACGATACTGACCAGATCAGCGGGCGACATCTGCTTTAATACAAATGTCTTTGCGCTCTCCACCGCGCGGTCACTGTCATCGCTTTCCAGGGAACTTAGATCGAGAAAGAGAACGATTAACCTGCGATCCCTCAGCGCTTCGTGAGTTGGAGCTTTTTTACTGGTGAATAGGTCCGTCTGGGCCGCCGTTTCGGCCTGTGCGGGGCCTCCCTGCGGAGCAGATGGTACGTAGTTGTCAACGTCTTCGATGTCGAAGCTCTGGATGTGCTGGGGCTTGCCGTCTTCCAGTACAGTGAAGTCGCTCTGCTTGAGTCCGCGGACGAGCGCACCTTTCTTGTCGCGCACGGTAACGCTTACCAGTACAAGTTCGCTCGTTACTTTGAAGGTGAAGCCGTTATCGCCCGAGCGCGACTGCTGCGCCATCGCCGCCTGGGGAGGCATCATCGAGCAGCACACCAGCAGGGCAAACGCTTGGCGAACGAATTTGTTTCTCCAGGTCATCATCGCCATACTCCTATGATTCTTACGGCACGCGTCACTGAACGTCTTGATCCGAGTAGCTCCACGTTACAAACCCGTAATGCTTAGAACCTGTAATGCAAGGACAGTATCATCTTGCGCATGGATGCCACGCTGGTTACTTCTCCGTAGGTTGGCGAACTCAAAGTAGTATCGATGCCTGAATAGTTAGGATGGTTGAATACGTTATCGGCTTCGGCGCGCATCTCCAGACCCATTGAATCTTTCAGCGGGAAGTTCTTCGACAGCACTAGATTGAATAACCAACTGCCCGGCCCGATAATTGTGTTTCTGCCGGAGGTGCCGTAGGTTCCGGTGGGCGGCAAGGAAAACGCCGCTGTATTGAACCAGCGTGTAATGCTGCGGTCGCCAATCTGGATGGGCTCGCCGTTGTAGTCGGCGCGCAATGATCCATTGGTTCCGCCCGCCACATTGGAGTAGTTGCCGAGCACGTGCGCGGTGAAAGGCGTCCCGGAAGCCACGGTAAAGCTGCTCTGCATAAGCCAGTCACCCAACGCTTTTTGTGCGATGCCGGGCTTGGTGAGCCACTTGCGTCCTTCTCCCCAGGGTAACTCCAGCGTCCAGTCGCCAGTGAGTTTGTGCCGCTGATCAAAGCTGGAAAGCCCGCGTTCGGCGCGCAGATTCTTATCGTCCTGGGCAACAACCTGCGTGCCTCCGCCGATCGATGACGCATTGTCGATCGACTTTGCGTAGGTGTAGGTTCCACCCACCGCAACTCCTTTCGTCATTCGCTTGCGCAGGCGCAGCGAACCTGCGTGCAGGATCGACGATCCCTGCGATGTCTCCCAGTTGAACGGCGCAACGGTCGGATTTATCACTCCGTCGGGTCCGCGATTGGGCGCACGCAGCATATCCAGCGCACTTCCTTTGCTTCCCGTGTAGCCCACATTCAAGAGCAGGGTTGGAGTTAGTTCGTGCTGCACGTTCAGGTTCCACATCTGCACGTAGGCGACGCGATAGTTGGGATCGATGCCGTAGTTGTTGGGGACCGCAACTGGCGCTGAAGGGAATCCGTTTGTGAGGGTCAGAGTGCTCGGCGCGGTGGGCGTGCTAATTCCGTTTGTCTCTGTGATGGCGCATAGCGGTTGCGTGGAAGAGGTCGTACTCGCGCAGGGCGGATGCGCGGCCAGATTCTGCACAATCGACGTGTACTGCCCCAGGTTGTAATTGATGCCGTAGCCGGCGCGGACCACTGTCTTGGCGCCGAATGGCTTCCATGCGATGCCGACGCGCGGGGCGAAGTTGTTACGCTGCGGATTTAACAACGCTCGTCCGTAAGACCTCACTCGGGAGCGACGGCTGTTGCAGTTACAAAGTTGCCGTTGGCGTCGAACTGCGTAATGAGATTCTCCAACTGATTGTGAGCTTCATGGAAGGGTGAGATGAACTCGTAGCGCAGCCCGAAGTTTAGCGTCAGATTGCCGCGAAGGCGCCAATCGTCCTGCGCGAACAGGTCGTAGCTGTCTCCAAGATATTGATCGTGTACCTGGGAATAGGCGAGCGAAGTTTGTTGTGCGTAGCCCAGCAGAAAGTCTGCAAAGTCATAGCCTGTTCCAGTAACCGGCGTGGGCAGTCCCGTTGTTGGATTGATTGCGTACGCTGCCGTACTAGAACCCGTGAAGGTGAACGATCCGCGCGGGTTGGAACTTGCATACGCCTTGTTGTCGATCCAGCGGTAGTCTCCGCCGAAGTGAAGATGATGTTTGCCGCGCACCCATCCGAGACTTTCGCTCAAGGAGAAGGTCTGCGAATCCTTCTGCGACGGGGCTAGATCGTTGAGGCTGGTGTAGTCGGTGAACGCAAGCCCCGGCAAGCCCCAGATCACGGGAGTTAGCGCTGGAACGATGGGTGCCGGGTAGTTGATGCCCGCACCTCCCGCAACATCAGTCATCCCAGCGAAGTGGCTGTTGGCGTGGGAGCGGCTGCGATTCCAAGTAAAGCGAAGCTGATTGCTCAGCTTGCCCTTGCTGACGGCCCAGCCCACGTTGGCGTTGAATCCGTTGGTATGGGTGATGCCAAAAACGGTTGGGAACGGCTGGAGATTGTCCGACTCATTGCGCTGATAGTTCAGTCCGAAGCTGAGGTTGTTGCGCGGACGGCCGCCGCCTGCTCCGCGGGTTCCGCGCTGCTCCGGTTAGGGGCCCCGAAGTTGTGCGTCAGCCGCAGTGCGAAGATGTCCTGGTCGGCCGCAGCCGCCGAACTGAAGTGGAAGTTTCGCTGCGGGTCATTCAATACATTTGGGAGCGGAATGTAGTTCAAGAGCGCTGCCGCCTGCGGACTGATGCTGCCAACGCATTGTCCCTGTGAGTTGATGGCTCCGACACAGTTGTTCGCATAAGGCGATCCAGTTTGGGGATTGAATAACTGCACGGGGCTGCCCTTTACGAGTGTTTGGCTGAAATCACCCGAGCGCTCGTCCATCGTCGGCACGTGCGAAAACACATCGTAGGGAGTTGAACTGCGTATCCCGGAATAATTGAGAAACACAAACGTCTTGCCGCCATCATCGAAGACATGAGGAATCTTCAGCGGACCGCCGAGCATGGCGCCGAACTTGTTGGAGCCATACGCAGGCTTTTCTGCCGGCCCGCTTAGCGAATAAGGTGCAGCGTCAAGCGCGGCGTTGCTCGCAGTGTAGTAGATCTGCCCGTGCGGGCGGTTGAGCGAACCCATGCGCATGCGGCCACCACCACCAGCGCCGCCACCGCCGAAACCGCCCATGCCAAAGCCACCTCCGCCTGAGCCGCCTCCATTATCGAAGCCGCCGGCGCCCAACTGCCCGCGCGCGCGCATCTGTTCGACGCGGTCACGCAGTTCATCCATGTTCTGCAGGCCGAAGTCCTGTGCATTGCCCATGCGGCCGCTAACGGAGACCGACTGATTGGTTGCATCCGCGCTGGCCGCCAGCCCACTTGCACTGGCCGAGGCCGTGTCTGCCTCGCCGGGGATTGCAGACTGCGCCAGTGCGTCGTCATCCGTGCTTAGCGTCAATCGTTGCGCGCCGCGTTGTATGCCACCCGTATGGTGCGCTACCGGCCGCCGCCGGAGAACCCGCGGCCCGCTGCCTCCCGCTGCCGTTCCCGTCGGCTTCCTCGGCGCTGTTCGTGGTCTTCGGCACGCGTGACAACAAGACCAGTTCGAAGTCATGGGCAGCATCGGCCTGCTCAGGCGTCAATACCACTTCCGCCGTCTGGACGGCGAAGGCGGAAAATTCTGCCCGCAGTACCCAGCGTCCTTTGGAAGGCAAATCGAGATGAAAGTATCCATCGACATCAGTCGATGTAATGACCTTGCGGCCGGTCAGCGAGTGCGCCGCCGTAATGCTTACGCCGGGCAGCTTTGTGCTTCCGGAGCGAACCACGCCATGAATTGAAAATCTTGGAGTCGCAACTTCGGATTCGCGGCTGCCGCAGGCGGCGCACTCTCCGTGGCTGTGCCCGTCTGCGCAGTTGGGCTCATGCCCCAGCGCGGACGGGTGCGCCCATGCCGCAACGGCCACCAAACTCAGCCCGAACAGCACTCCCGCTACAGTCGTGCGAAGGCTCATCAAGTTTCCTGTTCCTATGGTTTCTGGTCGTTGGCGGGCGGTGCAGTCTGGCTCGGGCTTGCGATGCGCCGCCGGGCGGAGCTGCTGCTTGACGTGCCCCGCGAGGTCTACCGGCATTCAACTCTTTCGGCACAAATACCCCGTTCTTCAGTGCTCCCCTGCCCGCGCACGAAATCCCCCACCTTCATCTCCGCAAGGGTCACGCTCTCGCGGCGCTCATTGCGGAATGACGTGTCGTCGTCCACTTCAATGACCTGTTCGCTGTTGTCGGGCTTTTTGATGGTCAGCTTGGTCCCGTCGATCTTGGCAACCTCGCCGAGGATGTAGGTCTTGCCATTATCCTCCGGCTTTTGCTGCGCCATTCCACCGCGGAGACCGCCGCCGCTGCGCTGTGCCAGCATCCGCGCGGTCCACACGCCGTCCTTGCCCTGCTCGCCTGCGGCAAAGACGCGGTCGCCCACCTTGAAGTCGCTGAGCTTCGCCTCGTTGCGGTCCTTGGTGAGTCGCGTCGAGGAAGTGATGTTGACTTTCGCGGTTTCGCCGCGGAAGGTTTGCAGGGTGAGCGTTGATCCCTCAATGGCCGTGATCTGACCGCCGACGCCGGGGAAGTTCGCGCCTGCATGCGCCGTCCGCCGCGTGTCCCATCCTGCCCTGGAGGCGGAGCATCCTGTGCCATCGCCGTGCTGCCGAGGCCGGCCGCCAGCACCGCTATTGCCGCCAGATACTTTCAATCGCATTTTGCCTCCTCACTATGACTCACTTCAAAGTATAGACGCTCTGGCACGGAACTGGTTGACAGTATCGTGAATGTGTAAGCGAAATGTAACAATTTGCAGCGATTCGGCTCTTTGCGATACAGCCGCAGTTTGAGCCTTTTTGGACTTACAGAAATCTTACAATGCTTGCGCTCTGCGATTGCTATCTTAGAAATAACAGTGGCGTGGCCTTCCCCCTCCCTGCCGCATCCGCGGCGCGCATCGAAGACCACGGAAGGATGGCATTGGGTGGTAGCAACCAAGGACAAGTACAAAATCAATTGGCTTACTGCCATCGTGATGGTCATCTATCACGTTCTGGCGGTCGTTGCTCTCTTCCATTTCTCGTGGAAGGGAGTGGCCGTTGCCGCCGGGCTGTGGTGGATCTCCGGATCGCTCGGCATCGGCGTTGGTTATCATCGTCTGCTTACCCATCGCGGCTTTCGCTGTCCCAAGTTGCTGGAGTATTTCTTCGCCATCTGCGGCACGCTTGCGCTTGAGGGCGGCCCGATCTTCTGGGTCGGCATTCACCGCATCCATCATCAATTGACCGACCGCGAAGGTGATCCGCACTCTCCGCGCGACGGCAAGTGGTGGTCGCACATGGGATGGATCCTGTCCGGGCGATCGCTTCACCACCAGACGGAGCTGCTGGCTCCCTACGTTCCCGATCTGCGCCGCGACAAGTTCTATCTTCTGGCTCAGCCGATATCATTGGATCACCCAGGTCGTGGTCGGGCCTGCCGTGTTCTACTTCGGCGGATGGAACATGGTGCTCTGGGGCGTTTTCCTTCGTACAGTGATCGGCCTGCACGCCACTTGGCTGGTGAATTCCGCCACCCACCTCTGGGGCTCGCAACGCTGGGCGACCGGCGACGATTCCACCAACAATTTCTTGATCGCGCTGCTCACCTTCGGCGAAGGCTGGCACAACAATCACCATGCGCATCCCAGCTCTGCACGCCACGGCCTGCGCTGGTGGGAGATCGATACCAACTGGTATGTGATCTCCGCGCTGCGCGCCGTAGGACTGGCGCACGACGTTAAGCTTCCGCAGGGCCGACAGCCGCATCAAAGAGACTCCGCCCGAAGAATTCGGCTCCGGAGCCGACTTGCAGCGGAAGCCGGCGCCGTTCGCCGCGAAATCGAACAGGTTGCCGCCGGCGATTAGTTTCTCGCAAGCAAGAAGTTAGAAGCATTGGGCGAGCCCTGACTTGATTGTCGGGGCTTGCTTTTTGCCCGGCGCCCAACGTCGCGCAGCATCGCACCGGATCTCGTGATTTGTGCGGTTTTCGACTCCTCTTTGACTAACTCTCGCCGCCTCACTACTATCTAGCTGACTTATGCCGATCACCTCACGCAACAAGGCTATCGCGTTCTTCATCGTGCTCGGAGCCTGTTCGGTTGCCTTCGCGCTGGCGCTGAACATCACGTGGTTGATTCGCTGGCGTGAAGTTGGGATGATCGTTCTCGGCATTATTTTCTTCGGTTTCATCATCACCGGAGTCACCTTGAACACCATTTTCCTGGTGCGCGAGATGCGCCGCAGCGAACAGCATGACAGCTTCATCAACGCGGTCACGCATGAGTTGAAGACGCCGATCGCCTCCATCCGCCTTTATCTGGAGACGCTGCAGTCGCGCGAGCTCACTGAGGCGCAGCGCAAGCGTTTCTACGGCATCATGCTGGAGGACACCGACCGCCTGATCAATACCGTGGAGCAGGTGTTGCGAGCCGGGCATCTGGGACAGAAAAGCCCGAAAAATTTTCAGCGCCTCGATATTGCCGAGATCGTGCGCGACTGCGCCTCGCTGGCCCAAACCCGCCATCACCTTTCCCCGGACAATATCCGCTTCGTCGACTACACACTTGTCACCGCCATTCGTGCAGGGAGATCCCGAAGAACTGCGGTCGGCAGTTCATAATTTGCTGGAGAATGCGGTCAAGTACTCTCCCGGCAAGATTGCGATCACGGTTGAAATTCTCGACGAAGCATCCGATCTGCTGGTGCGAGTCACCGACAAGGGCCAGGGAATCCCGCAGGGTGAACTGAAGCGGATCTTCCGCCGCTTCTATCGTGTCAATGAGCGGCTGCGCCAGCGCGTCCAGGGCACCGGCCTGGGACTGTTCATCGTGCGCGGCATCGCGCGGCGCCATGGCGGCAGCGCCTACGCCAGCAGCGAAGGCGAAGGCCGCGGCGCTACCGTCACGCTGCGCTTGCCGCGCGATTCGGCTTAGGCTGGTCAGTCCCGCTTGGGCTGTTGCGTGGTTCTTGCTATCCGCCGTCGACTTTCCGCGATACCATAAATCCTTCGCCCATCAGGGCAAGGATGGCGCATTCATGAAAGAGTTTTATATTCGAGACGCGGCGCAGCAGGAAAACAAGGTCGTCACCACCAGCTTCGTGGTCAGCAATAAGCAGATAAAGTCGAAAAAGAGCGGCGAGCCGTACCTGGATCTCACCCTGATGGATCGCACCGGAACCATTCAGGCCAAGATGTGGGACAACGTCGAGGAGTGCGCCTACACCTTTGAGCAGGATGACATCGTAAAGATCAAGGGACTGATCAACAAGTACAACCAGCGCTGGCAACTCACGATTCACAAGATTCGCAAAATGGATGAGGCCGACATCGACTTCTCCGATTACCTTCCCAAGACATCGAAGAATATCGATGAGCTCTGGCATGCGCTTGGTGAGTTTGTCGCCTCGATTGGCGAGCCTTATCTGCGCCGGTTGCTGGAGCTGTTCATGGCCGATCCGGAGATCGCCCGCGCCTACCGCAATGCGCCGGCAGCCAAGACCATGCACCATGCCTTTATCGGCGGCCTGCTGGACCACGTGGTTTCGCTCTTCCGCTCCTGCGACCTGGTTGCACGCAACTACCCGATGATCAACCGCGACCTGCTGCTTACCGGCGCGTTCCTGCATGACATCGGCAAAGTTCACGAGCTTAGTTATGCGCGCTCCTTCGGCTACACCACCGAAGGCCAATTGCTCGGCCACATGATCATCGAGCTGGAAATGCTGCACGCAAAGCTGGCGCAGCTTCCCGGCTTTCCTCCGCAACTCAAGATTCTGGTCGAGCACCTCATCATCAGCCATCACGGCCAATATGAGTTTGGGTCTCCCAAGCTGCCGATGTTTCCCGAGGCGCTGATGTTGCACTACCTGGACGATCTTGATTCGAAGATGGAAGCCATGCGGGCGCAATTCGAGCGCGATGCCGAGTTGGAATCGCCGTGGACCGGGTACAACTCCGCGCTGGGGCGCCCGCTGCTGAACACGCAGAAGTTTCTGAAATGCATGGAAGCGGCGGAAGTGGAAGCAGCGGCCGTTACGACGCAGACGGAATAATGCGCGAGTGCAGCGAAAAGCCCGGACTAAGCCGGGCTTTTCGCACCTTGCGGCAGTGTCGAGAATGATCAGAGTAATCGAGGCAACGCTTCGGCTCAATCTGCCCGGCTCATCGTCGGAAGCGATGTGAGCCGGCAGTAAGCGATCGCCAGCGCTTACTGATTGACCGGAATCTTGATGATCTTTTTCTGAATTGCGTACGTCACTAACTGGGCCTTGTTGTGGATGTCCAGTTTGCGCATCAGGTTGAACTTGTGGGCTTCCACGGTCTTTACGCTTAAGCCGAGCAGGACCGCGATTTCTTTGACTGAATTGCCCTCGGCCAGCAACTTCAGGATCTCGCGCTCGCGCGGTGTAAGAGTGGAAATTCGCGGCCGCATTTTGGAATCGCGAACGCGCGCGCGGAAGTCTTCCACCAGTTTTCCCAGCACCTGCGAACTCAGATACTTTCCGCCCTTGTAGACATCGCGCACGGCGGTGACCAGTTGCTGCGCCGGAGTGTCTTTGAGGACGTATCCCGAGGCGCCGACTTCCAGGCACTGCACCAGGTAGTCCTCGTCTTCATACATGGTGAGGAACAACACTTTGGTCTCGGGCCGGGTTTTACGGATGTGCCGCGCCGCCTCAAACGAGGAGAGCCCCGGCATACCGATGTCCATCAACACAATGTCAGGGCGTAGCTCGCGCGCCTTTTCCACGGCATCACCGGCATCGGGCGATTCGCCCACCACTTCACAATCGCTCTCGCTCTCAAGCAGGCGGCGAACGCCCTGCCGGAACAGCGTATGGTCATCCACCAGCAGACATTTAATCTTCGGCATTGCGCCCGCTCCTTGCTCTCAGTTGCATAGCTCCACTCCGCAGAATCTTTCCCATTTAAGCAACCTCAACTTCCCTGGCCTTTCGGTCAACCCGTGCCCATCAATGCCGGTCCGCCTTGCGCTTTGCGGTTGAGTTCCGCCACTTCAGGGCGCGGCGGGAGCGGCACGGTCACGGAAATTTTGGTTCCCTCTCCCTTGCGCGAGACCACTCTCATCTGGCCGCCAAGGGTGAGGATACGTTCCTGCATTCCAGCCATTCCGAAGGAAGGCCGGAGAGGATTGGTAACGGCGCGAATGCCCATGCCGTCGTCTTCGATTACCAACTTGAGAGTCTCGCCCTCGCGCTCCATCTGGATGTTCACGTTCTGCGCCTGCGCGTGCTTGGCAACGTTGTGCAGGCTCTCCTGCACGACCCGGTAAATGGCGGTTTCGATCACGGGATCGAGCCTGCCCACGTCGTCGCCGATGGCAACTCGCGACTGCACGCCCGCGGTCTTGGCCAAATCCTTGGCTTCTTTGCGAATCGCCGAGATCAGGCCCAGCTCCTGCAGCACCAGCGGCGAAAGCCGCCCGATGATGCGGCGGATGCCTTCGATCGTGCGGTCCACCACCGCCAGCAGTTCGCCGATTTTCGCCTTGCCCTGACGTGTCTTCACCGTTCCATCAAGCATTCCCAGGTAAAGACGAATTACCATCAGCGCCTGCCCGGTTTCGTCGTGCAGTTCGCGGCTGATGCGCTTCCGCTCCTCCTCCTGGGCCTTCAAGAGATGTCCGCTCAACTCGACGATGCGCATCTCGCGCTCGCGCAAGCGCGTCGGTCATACGGGCGCGATCAATCGCCAGAGCCGAACGATCGGCGACTGGCGCGGAACAATTCCGACTCCGTGGGCAGCCAGTGGATAAGGCTTCTCAAACCCAATGATCAGAACCCCGATCACGCGGTCGTTGATCTTCAGCGGCACGCCCCAGAGCGCGTTTGCCCTGCTCGCGCAACTCCGGATTGAGCACTCCCGACGACAGAGACAGGTCGGGAAGCATGTCGGCTCGCCGGTTTCAAAGATCTGGCCGGTAAAGCCTTGCCCAGGGCCGATCGCAACGTCCTCGCCAAAATCCGGAGGCAGTCCCGTGGCGCTGCGCACGCGCAGCTTGTTGCTCTCGGGATCGGCCAGCAGAACGACTCCGACGTTGGCACCAAAAATGCCTTCGGTTACCACCAGCACGCGCTCCAGCAGTGCGGTCAGGTTGGTGGCCGAAAGCTCGGCGTCCAAAACCTTCAGCAAGGCGTCACTGGCGTTCTGCTGCACGTCAAAATAGGCCCCGGAAACCGCGACAAAGCTTGCCGAGGTCAGCGTCTCCAGAGCTGCAATCACCTGGAAACGGCGATCGCCAAATGCCTGCGCAATGTATGGAGCGGCAGTCTTCTGGTAAATCTCCAGCGATCGCGCCACCTGGCGGGTATCGACGCGCAAGCTTGGCCAGGCGCTGCCGTAGTAGTAAAGATTCTCGGTAAACTGGCTGAAATCCGAGTGGCTGAAGAGCATGAAGCCTACGCCGAGATTCAGCCTTTCCAGTGCCACCATGGCGCGCCCTTCGAACTGGAACTCCTCAAACATGCGCTGGCGCCAGGCAGCCGTCATCTCTGCAAAATGCGGCTGCAGAGCGTTGGTCGCCTCAAGAATCAACTCTCGAGCCGAATCCTGGATGGGCAACACGGTCGACACCATAACTCCTTAGATGCGAGAAGGACGTGCAGCTTTGTATGTAGATCTAAGTAACTAGCCGATTCACTTAGTATCGCATTCCCCGCGTGCGAATGGAGGACATTTTAACCCGTTTTTCCTAGGTAATTTGCGCATTCTCTTTCCCTAATATACTCGATATCATTAACCGATGTAAAATTTTCTATGACCTTTACCTTAACCCGCGGGCTAGTTCTTTTTTGTCCTCGCAAATCCGGCGGGCACGTTAAGGGCAAACGGCGCGCCTTCCGTTACAATCCAGTAATGCTCCGTTTCTTTACCGCAGGCGAGTCGCATGGCGAAGCGCTGGTTGCCAACATCTCAGGTTTGCCCGCCGGCATCCGCGTCACCGAGGCGTATATTGATCGCGAACTCTGGCGGCGTCAGCAGGGCTTTGGCCGTGGCGGACGCATGAAGATTGAGCACGATCACGCGCGCATTCTTAGCGGAGTGCGGCATGGCCACAGCATTGGATCTCCGATCGCGATGCTGATTGAAAATCGCGACTGGCAGAACTGGAAGGAAGTCGCTGCCGGTGGGCGAGGGTGACCCGGAGAAACACAAGGCGGTGAAGTCTCCGCGCCCCGGACATGCCGATCTGGCAGGAGCGCTGAAGTACAACCTGCCCGAGGCTCGCTATATTCTGGAGCGCGCCAGCGCCCGTGAAACCGCGGCGCGCGTGGCCGCCGGAGCAGTGGCAAAGCAGGTGCTGGCGGCGCTGGACATTGAGGTGCTCAGCCATGTGATCCAGGTGGGCGGCGCACGGTTGTCGCGCGCGGTTTCGTTTGACGAGCTGCGGGGGCTGGCGGCGAAGGATGAAGTTCTGCTGAACTGTGCCGATGAGGAATCCGAGCAGCGCATGAAGGCCGAGGTGGACGAGGTCTGCGCGAATGGCGATACGGTCGGGGGAATCTTCGAAGTGGTGGCGCATAACGTGCCGCCTGGACTTGGCACCTATGCCAACTGGGACGAGCGCCTGGATGGGAAGTTGGCCGCAGCGGTGATGTCGATTCAAGCGGTGAAGGCCGTGGAGATTGGAGACGGCGTGCTGGCGGCGGCATCGTCATGGCTCGCAAGGCGCAGGACGAGATTGGCTATGCGCGCGAGCGACAGGCGAGAGCGGCAGGAACGCTGCATTCAAAGTTCACGGATTTCACCCGTGCGGGCAATCATGCCGGTGGCATGGAAGGCGGCATCTCGAATGGTTGCGACATCGTGGTTCGCGGGCATCTGAAGCCGATCTCCACGTTGCGCCGCCCGCTGGGCTCGATCGACTTCGCCAGCCGCGAGCCGGTGAAGGCGGCCTACGAGCGCTCCGATGTGTGTGCGGTGCCGGCGGGAGGCGTGGTGGGCGAAGCCATGGTGGCGCTGGTGCTGGCCGCGGCGGCGCTGGAGAAATTCGGAGGCGATTCGCTGGTCGAGCTTCGCCGAAATTACGAGGGATATTGCGAGCAGCTTCGCAGCTTTTGACGCGAATAGGGTGAAGCGGAACGAACGATGATCTATCCAATTGTGAAATACGGCGACCCCGTGCTGGAGACTCCGGCGGCGCCGGTGACTGAGTTCGACGACAAGCTGAAGAAGCTTGTCGAAGACATGTTCGAGTCGATGTATGAGGCGCAGGGCGTGGGACTGGCCGCGCCGCAGATCGGAATTTCGCTGCACTTGTCGGTCATCGATACTTCATTCAAGGAAGATCCCGAGGCACGGCTGGTGCTGGCCAATCCGCAGATCATCAAGGTGGAGGGTAAGCAGACCGGCGGCGAAGGATGCCTTTCGCTGCCCGACTTCCGCGAGAATCTTGCACGCGGCAAAAAGGTGACCATGCGGGCGCAGGACGCAAGCGGCAACTGGTACGAGAAGACCGGCGAAGATCTGCTGGCGCGCGCCTTCCAGCATGAGATCGATCATCTCAACGGAACGCTCTACATCCACCATCTCTCCTCGCTGAAGCGCGACATGATGCGGCGGAAGATCAGGCGCCTGATCGTCAGGGCGAGTGGTAGGAATTCTCGCCCACGCAGTTTGCTGTGGCCGCTACAATCAAGTCTGTGAAACTTGTTTATTGCGGTACTCCCATGTTTGCCGTTCCTCCGCTGGAGGCGCTGGTGCGCGCCGGTCATGAGGTGTCGCTGGTGGTGACGCAACCGGATCGTCCGAAGGGGCGCGGAATGGAACTGGCGCTTTCGCCGGTGAAGCAGAAGGCCGGCGAACTTGGGCTGCCAGTCGTGCAGCCGGAGAAGATCAAGAACAACGTTGAGTTCCGCGCGCAACTTGAGGCGATTGCGCCGGAGTGCATCGTGATCGTCGGCTATGGGCGCATCATTCCGCGCTGGATGCTCGACCTGCCCGCACATGGCAACATCAACCTGCATGCCTCGCTGCTGCCGAAGTATCGCGGCGCCGCGCCGATCCAGTGGGCGATTGCCTCGGGCGAACAGGTGACCGGCAACACTACCATGCGCATTGATGAAGGACTGGACACCGGAGAGATTCTGCTGCAGGAAGAGATGGAGATTCTGCCCGGAGGACACCAGCGTTACGCTGGCTCCGCGACTGTCGGCGATGGGAGCCGAACTGCTGGTGGAGACCTTGCGAGCGCTGGGAGAGCAGAGGCTACAGGCCAGGCCGCAGGATCATGCGCACGCGACGCTGGCGCCGATTCTGACGCGCGAGGATGGACGCATCAACTTTGCACGCGACACGGCGCAGACGATCTGCAATCGCCATCGCGGCTTTCAGCCGTGGCCTGGAGCGTTCACTGGGTTTCGTGGCAAGCAACTTACTCTTCATTCTCTGCGTGCGATCTCGGCCATAGCTGGCACGCCTGCGCTGACGGCCGGAGAGATTGCAGTGGCAGGCGAGCAACTGCTGGTCGGTTGCGGCGCAGGCACGGCGATTGCGATCGGCGAGTTGCAACTGGAAGGCAAGCGCCGCATGTGCGCGCGCGAATTCATCAACGGATACCAGCCCAAGGCTGGCGAGAAGATGGGAAATTAATATGATGTACTCGACGGGTAACGCTACGCTGCCGGCCGCAGGCGCTGCGGGCGAGAAGATGGGAAATTAAATTGGCGGTCTCTCCGGCACGAAACTTTGCTTACGACATTCTGATTCGGGTGGAGCGCGATGGTTCTTATGCCTCCGAGTTGCTGAACGCGCCGCGTATGGATACGCTGTCGCGCGAGGATCGAGCGCTTACCTACGAACTGGTGATGAGCACGCTGCGATGGCAGTCCGAGCTGGATGCGCGAATCGCGAAGTACTCGTCGCAGAAGGTTTCGCGACTGGATGGAGAGGTGAGGGTTGCGCTGCGGTTGGGCGCATGCCAACTTACTCACCTGGAGCGCATCCCGGCGCACGCTGCGGTGCATGAGAGCGTGGAACTGGTGAAGCAGTCGGGGAAGCGTTCAGCCGTGCCCTACGCCAACGCGGTGCTGCGTAAGCTGGCGGCGAATGCGAAGGCTCCAGTGGTGGGTGCGGAGGTCGGAAGCCTGCGGGAGTTGGCGGTGGAGTTCGCGCATCCGGAGTGGATGGTCGCGCGATGGATCGACATGTATGGATATGACACGGCGCGCACGATTTGCGCGGCCAATCAGCACGCGCCCGGCTCGGCGCTGCGGCTCTGTACCGGCGATGCGGAGGAAGAGCTGAACGAGGCCGGAATACGGATTGCGCCCGGAGCGCTGCTGACGGGGGCACGGCGGCTGCTGTCGGGCGATCTGGCGCACAGCATTCCGTTTCGCGATCATCACGTAGCGGTGCAGGACGAAGGGTCGCAACTGGTGGCGGCGCTGGTGGGAAAAGGCGAGCGGATACTGGATTGCTGCGCGGCGCCGGGAGGAAAGACGGCGGCGATTGCGGCGCGCAATCCGGGGGCGCAGATCACCGCGGTGGAGTTGCACGAACATCGCGCAAGAGGGCTGAAAGAGCGGGTTGCGGCGATGAACGTGAAGGTTGTGACCGGCAACGTCGCGGGGATGGAGTTTGCCGAAAAGTTCGACCGCGTGCTGGCCGATGTGCCGTGCAGCGGCACGGGAACGCTGGCGGGCAATCCGGAGATCAAGTGGCGGCTGAAGGCGGAGGATTTGGGCGGGCTGAAGGATTTACAAATGTCGATCTTGCGCTCAGCCGCGGCCGCGCTGGCTCCGGGAGGTAGGCTGGTTTACTCCACCTGCTCGCTTGAAGCGGAAGAGGGCGAAGGCGTTGTGGAGCAGGTTCTATGCGGGGAAAGTGCACTTTCGGTGCTTCCTTGCGAGAGCGTTCTGCAGGAGTTGAAAGGCTCGGGCGACCTGGCGTGGGCGGAGCCGAAGGGGCTAGTGCGCGGAGAGTTCTTGCGGACCCTGCCGGGAATTCACCCCTGCGAGGGGTTCTTTGCGGCGGTGCTGCAACGGGCCAACGATTGACGGAAAGGTGAATCGTTGGCGGGACCGAAGTTACTCTTTGAGTAATCGTTTGGCGAGTTTCAAAGGATTGCCTGACTGGATAACGCGTTAGCCGCGCGAAGATACCATCCGGTGAATTGTATCCCCCAACAATTGATGGTTTGTACAACGACGAGCGAGTTACCTCGAGCGAGACGCTGGTTTCGGGGGTGACGCGCGTGCCGGGGGCGGGAGTCTGGCCGATGACGGTCGGGGTGATGGGGTGCAAGTTGTCGGAAGGAGCGCCGCCGACGGTGGTGACGGTTGCGGTCTTCAATCCCGATGAGGTGACGAGGCTGGTGGCCTCATCGAGGGTCATTCCGGTGAGATCGGGCATGGCGTAGGCGGGCGGTGGCGGCGGGGCGGCGTAGAGGAGACTGATGCGGGGGGAAGCGACGCCGGTGGCTCCGGGCGCTGGGGTTTGGGCGATGACGGATTGGGTGGAGGCGGCGTCGGTGGGGAGTTCGGCGGCCACTCCCACCTCTAGGCCGCGACGGCGGACGTTGATCTCGGCGGCGCGGGGGCTGAGGCCGACGACGGCGGGGATTTCAATGAGTTGAGGGCCGAGGCTTTCGGCGGCCTGGACGCGCCAGCCGCGGCGGACGTGGGTTCCGGGCTCGGGCTGTTGGGAGACAATGCGTCCGGCGGGAATGGCGGCGGAATAGAAATGGTCGCTGCGGGCGAGCTCCAGGCCACGCTCGAAGGCAGCCCGCTCGGCTTGGGCGGGCGCCATGCCACGCAGGTCCGGCACGGCGACCTCGCGGCCATGGATGGCAAATCGCATGCTGACCAGGGCGGAGGCGAGCGCGACGATGATGAGCACGAGAATTTGGGCGAGCAGACGGAAGAAGCGGATCATCCCAGAAACAGGGTAGACGCTTGCGGGTTCGGGTACAAGTTACAAGGCAGAGGACCGGTTTTCGAAGCGGGAGGTTGGCCATGGTTATCACAGAGGAGCGTGATGCGCGTCACGCCGCGATGTTTGAGAGGTTGATAGAACTGAAAAGTTAGGGGGCGCACCGAAATGAATGCAGTGTTGCGGGTTGACGGGAGTGGAGATGCTGCTTGGCCATACCGGGTAGCCGACGAACTGGCGCGGGTGCTGACTCCGGCGGGCGAGAGCCGCAGGCTGGAGCGTGGAGAGCGCTTGTTTTCCTTTGGCGATGCGGCCGAGGGAGTGTATCTGATTGTGAAGGGGACTGCGCGGGCGTCGCTTCCGGGCGAGGCGGGAGGCGAGCTGGTGTGCAGCACGGCGGGAGCCGGTTCGGTGCTGGGCCTGCCTTCGGCACTGTGCGCCAGCCGCTACCAGTTTGACGTAGAGGCGCTGGAGACGTTGGAAGCGGTGTTTTTGCCTAGGGGAACGGTGAACGAGATTCTGCGGCAGCGGCCGGAGCTGTGCATGCAAGTGATGAGCATGATGTGCGACGAGCTGACGGCACTGAAGCAGACACGCGATCACATGACCAAGTGCACGAATGAATCGTGCTCGCTGTATGGGCAGTGCAGGCGGTCGCCCGACCTACAGTAGGAAAGTTGCAGAGCTTGGCCGTGCCTGAGAGGGCGCGGTTTTTCTTTGTCTGCAGCGGATTCCAAAAGAGGGCACATAGGTAAGGTGTTCCCGTTGTGTCTTTGGTTTATTCCTCCTCAAATTGGCGCTTGGCTTTCCGTGACCCGGCGCGGTAATGTCATCGGTGGTGGCTCCGGGGGGAAACGCCGGAGCAGCGCTGGGATTCCGTTCGCAATTTTCTGAGGGGACCGTTGCAATGAGAGTGAATGATGGATTGAAGCCGCGAAGCGCAATCAACCAGAGGTGGATTGCGGTGTGCGCGGTGGTTCTGGCTATGGCGGCGTCACTGTTTTCTCAGAGTACGGCCTCTCCGAGCACGCCGCGCCCCGACCGGATCACTCAGCCGATCGATAACACACAGGTGGTTGCGTTGCACGGCAATGTTCGCGCGGACCTGACGGCCGACCGTGACCTGGGGGCGGTGGAAGACAGTCTGGGGTTGCGTCTCTATTTCGTGTTGCAGCGCAGCGCTGAACAGCAGGCGGCACTGGATAACCTGCTGGCACGGCAGCAGCAGCCGGGCGCGCCGGAATATCATAAGTGGCTGACGCCGCAGGAATTCGGGGAGCGCTTCGGCGCATCGCCGACCGAGATTGCGAAGATTTCGGCATGGCTGGAAGCACAGGGCATGCATGTGAACGGGGTGATGAACAACGCCATGTTCATCGATTTCTCGGCCACTGCGCGGCAGGTTCGCGAGGTCTTCCACACACAGTTGCACTACTACAACGTTCAGGGCGGCAAGTACGCTGCCAATGCGCAGGATCCGATGATTCCGGCGGCGCTGTCGCCGGTTGTGGCCGGGATCAAGGGTCTCAGCAAGATTCCCCGCCAGAGCCACCATACCAAGGTTCGGCGATCGTCCTACGACCCGGAGACGCACCGCTGGCACAGGCTGGATACGGCGGGGAGCGCCGCAGGCAGCGCAACAGGTGCCCCAGCAGGGAAGGCAGGTGCGACGCCAGCCGACACCGCGGGCGGAGGCGAGTACGACGTGACGCCGCAGGACTACTACGTGATTTACAACGTCAACTCGGTATTCGACGGGGGCAATCTGGGCGCGGGCGCGACGGTTGCGGTGATCGAACAGAGCGACTTTGAGTACGGCACGGTTGACCCGACGACCGGGGCGGCCAGCGGCGGCGACGTTGCCACCTTTCGCAGTAAGTTCGGCGTGCTCGGCGCCTTGAACATGCACGTCTATCACGGCTATGGGAGCGTCACCTGCAATGACCCTGGCATCGACCCGGATGGCACCGGCGAAGAGGGCGAGGCGGCACTGGACGCAGAATGGGCCAATGCACTGGCTCCGGCGGCAAATTTGATCTTCATGTCGTGCGATCAGAAGCCGGATCAGGGCATCGACACCGCGATGATGGCGCTGATTGATAACGATACGATTCTGAAGGCCGACGTCCTGAGCATGAGCTATGGGACGAGCGAACTCCTCTTCACTACGTCGGATTACTTGTATCAAGACACCTTGTATTCGCAGGCGGCTGGGCAGGGACAGTCTTTCTTTGTATCCGCGGGCGACTCGGGCTCGGATATGAACGATCAGGACATGGGGGGCACGGCCACATCGGGGATCAACGTCAATGCTCTGGGATCGTCCCCCAATATAACGGTTGCGGGCGGGACCGACTTTGCCGACGCGTATGACTCCTTGAAAGGAGGGCGTCCGCAGAGCACCTACTGGGGCGCTAGCAACTCGGCCACCTTTGAGAACGCGCTGGGCTACGTTCCGGAAACTGCGTGGAATGACAGCTGCGCCAGCAGCATCCGTGCCGCGTATGCCGGTTATTCGGGCGCGGGCTACTGCGCCACTGCCCCCACTACCCCATTCAACTATCTGGACGCAGTGATCGGGGGCTCGGGTGGTTTCAGCAAGCACTATACGGCGCCGTCGTATCAATTGGGCATTACCGGCTTCTCGGGCTCGATGCGGGCGCTGCCGGATATTGCGGGCTTTGCCGCCGACGGAAGCTGGGGGCATGCGCTGATCATGTGCGATTCCTATCAAGGACAATTTCCCTGCACTTCGCTCAGCGATTTCGGGGAGGCTGGGGGAACGTCGTTTGTTGCGCCGACGATGGCAGGCGTCGCTGGGCTGATTGTCAGCTCCACCGTAAGCCGGCAGGGACTGCTGAATACGGAGCTGTACGCGCTGGCCAAGGCGCAGTTCACGGCGGCGGCGACGGCGGCATCGTGCTACTCGAATGGTCAGACATCAAACACGGCGGTTACCAGCAGCCTCCCAGTTGAGGGCTGCATTTTTAACGACGTTACGAGCAGCAACAATGACGTTCCCTGCGCTGCGGGGTCGACCAACTGCTATGTGAACAGCTCTGAACCCTTCGGCATGCTGTCCACGACCGGCACCAGTTCGCTGGCGGTGGCTTACAACTCGACGCCGGGTTATGACGAGGTCACCGGCATCGGCACGGTAAACGTCGCCAACCTGATTGCCAACTGGATTGGGTCGACGACGACAACCCAGAGCAGCACTACAACGCTGACGGCCTCGCCGACGACGATTACGTCGAGCCAATCCACGACGCTGACCGCGACGGTGACGAGCGGGACGACGCCGGTGGCGAGCGGTTCGGTGAACTTTCTGGGCTCCGGTTCTACGGCGCTGGGCAGCTGCTCGCTAAGCGGCGGAAGTTGCACGCTGAAGGTGAACGGCTCCCAACTGCAGACAGGTTCCAACTCGATTGCGGCAAGGTTTTTGGGCAGTGGCAGCGTTGCTGGGTCTACTTCCCCCAGTGTAGCGGTAACGATGACGGGGGGCGGCGTGTCGGGTTCGACGAGCTATACGCTGACGGCGAGTTCACTCGCGGTTTCGGCCGATCAGGGAGGCGGCGCAAGGGTGACCCTCAATCTGGCCTCGAACGGCTATGCGGGGAACATTACATTTGCCACCTTGGTTACGCTGGACGGAGTGATCACGAACGCGGTAATGGCGGGCGCGCCTGCGGTGACGTTGGCCAGTAACGGGACGGCGAGCACGACGCTGATGATTTCGGCGAGTTCGAGTGCGGTAAAGCATGCCCCGGCGGCTCCCTGGAAGGGCGGGAAGAGCGGGGGAGTGGTGGTGTTGGCGGTGCTGCTGGGTACGCCGTTCACGCTGCGGCGGAGGCGGTTGCTGGCGGTGCTGCTGGCGGCGCTGACGATCTCGGCGGCTGGTTTTATGATGTCATGCGGCAGTAGCGGCAGCAGCAGCGGCGGTTCGCCATCGACACCGCAGGGGCCGTCGGCACGGACGTACCTGGTGACGGTGACTGCGATGGGAAACCCGCTCAACGTGACGAATCCCCAGCCGCTGACGATTGCGGTGACGGTTCCGTAACAGGTTGGGTACTTGGGGAGAGCGTGGATGAATACAGGGTCGGAAGACAAGATGATGGCAGCGGAGCTGAAGGAAGTGCCGGGATTGCTGTTTATCGACCACGTTGCGATTTCGGTGCCGCAAGGGCAGTTGGATGGACAGGTCGCTGCCTATGAACTTTTGGGCTTTCGCGAGATTCACCGCGAGGAAGTACACGGCAAGGACATGGTTCGCGAGGCGCTGCTGCAGATTGGCGGTGGGCCGAACCTGATCCAGTTGCTGGAACCGCTCTCGCCCGAGAGTCCGGTGCAGAAGCTGATGGAAAAGAACGGTGGACGCGGCGGCTTTGCCCATGTTGCATTCCGGGTGAAGAGCGCGCAACAGGCGTTCGACGGCATGAAGGCGCAGGGATTTAATATCATCGACGCAGCCCCGCGTCCGGGTTCGCGGGGAACCACGGTGTTCTTCGTGCATCCGAAATCGCGGGCGGAAAATGGCTTTGGATTTTTGATTGAGATCGTGGAAGACCCGGAGTAGAGGCATGCGCTTCGCAGCCGGGAACGCGGCACGAGAATGCCGCTCCGGCTGCGGGCGCTGAGCGAAGAATGCGCGGCGGTGGTCGCGCTACTGACAGGCCGCTACGTTGGGTTCAGTGACCGTAAAAGCTGCGGTCGCGGTCACGATGACATCGGACGAGCCAGGCCCGATGAGGCCCTTGGCTGCGGTCGCCGTAATGTTGGTGGTGCCGCAGGCAATGCCGGTAGGAGTGACGAGTCCGCTGCTGCTGACGGTCGCGACATCGGCGACACTTGAGCTCCAAGTCACTTGCTTGGTCACATCGACCGTACTCGGTGGGTGGATGAATGTTCCGTAGGCAGTGTACTGGACAGGGATGACGGCTCCGACTGGGCCGACCGAGGCGGTTGGAGGATTGATGGTCATCGACGTCAATTGCGTCGAATGGCCGCAGCTAAGTACGAAAACTAACATTGCTAATGAGCAGATCAGGGCAATTTGGTTCAGACGGTTCATAGCGACACACTCTCCTTGACTCGCAAAAGCAGCGAAAACTAAGAAGCATTGGGACTGCAACTCACCGAAAACCTAACTGTTAAGAATGCCTACGGCTGGACTGAAAAAAGGGTGCAGAGCACCTGGATTAAAGCGAACCAGCATCTCTGAAACGACATGGAATGTCAATCCAAAAAGGCAGCCGACACTAACCAGGAAATTCGATTGCTGGTTGAAGAGGCCTGAGATGGCGTGGGCGATTTGAGGCGTGCGGGGGTCCTTCACTGCGTTCAGGATGACACTTGAAATCAAAAAAAAGAGCAGAACAATACTGAAAAGCCAGGGGCAAGAGCAATGACTAGAGCGAGCGGATCAACTGTGTCGGTTGGTTTGGCCGCGGAGGGTGAGGTCGAGGGCGTGGCATAGGGCGGCGAGGACGCGGCTGGTGGCGGCTTCCAGAGGTCCGGCGATGTCATGGCCGCTGGCGCAGGCGTGGCCGCCGCCGCCGAAGGTTTGGGCGATGCCGGAGACATCAATGCGGCCCTTGCTGCGCAGGCTGACGCGATAGCGTCCGCCGTCGATCTGGCGGAAAAAGGCGGTGGCCTCGATGCCGTGGATGCTCAAGGCCCAATTGACCAGGCCCTCGCAGTCCTGCTCGGTGGCTCCGCTGGCAAGCATGTCGGCCTGCGAGACATGCATCCACGAGATGGACTCCTGGCAATGAAGGTGGGAGAGCGCGCGGCCAAGCAGGTGCATTTTGGAGGCGGGGTTGGAGAAATATACCTGCTGCGCGACGGCGGCGGGATCGGCTCCGGCCAGGACCATTTCACGGGCGAAGGCGAAGGTTTCGGCGTTGGTGCAGGAGTAGCAGAACGATCCGGTGTCGGTGAGCATGGCGGTGTAAAGGCAGGTTGCAATGTCGGGAGTGATGGCGGACGGCGGCAAACTGGGCGAGGTGATAGAGCAACTCGGCGGTGGCCGCGGCGGTGGGGACGACATAGTTGACGTCAGCGTACTCGGTGAAGGTTTCATGGTGGTCGATGCTGACCGAGAAGAGGCCGGTGAGACCCTCCAGATTGGTGCGCCCGAGGTTGTTGCACTCGAGGACGACTACGCCGTCATAGGCAGCGGCATCGACTGGGCCGGGGCGCAACTCGGCGGCGCCGGGCAGACGGCGATAGAGGAAAGGTACGCCATCGGCCAGGTAGCCATCGGCCTGCTTGCCCATGGCGCGCAGAATTTGAACGCAGGCGAGGACGCTGCCGACGGCATCGCCATCGGGGCGGGCATGGGAGGTGACCACCCAGCGCGGGCGCGAGCGCAGCGCGGCCAGCACCTCGGCGAGGGAGTTCATGGAGCCTTTTTCTTGCTGCGCTTGTCGATGCGATGGAGAAGCTCGTCGATGCGCGAGCCGTACTTGTTGGAGTTGTCGAGGACGAAGTGGAGATCGGGTGCGAGGCGGAGGCTGAGGGTCTCGGCGAGTTGATGGCGGATGAAGCCGACGGCGTCGTTGAGAGCGGCGACACACTCGTTCTGTTCGCGGTCGTCGCCTTCGACGGCGACATAGACGCGCATGGCTTTTCCGCCGGGCGCCATGATGACTTCATTGACCGAGACCAGGCCGATGCGCGGATCGGAAAGCTCTCCGGTAACGATGATGACGAGTTCTTCCTTGATCGCCTCGACGAGGCGATCCTTGTGGTGCTGTGCACTGCGGTTTTCCAAGAACGATACTCCTGCGCGCGGATGTTCGCTGCGCAAAACTGCAATCGCGGGTAAACACTTAAATTTATCACAGGGGAGGAGCGGGGGATTCAGTTTTGGTGGCCGGTACAGGTGCGTTGCTGGAATCGGAGTTGGAGGCAGTTACTGCCGCACATTTCTGGTGGCGAACTGAGAGCCCCAGAGTTGGAACAGCGCCAACTCTGGGCCACCCGCCCATCTTTTCAGAGTTGTTTCTCTCCAGCACTTTACGCTGAACAACTTCGGAATTCCACTATTGTTGGCGACTACAGGCCTAGTAGCTCACTATCCAAAATCGGGAATTAGCGTGGCGCGGCGGGGCTAGAGTTTGATGATGTCGCCTTCGCGGGCGGCGCGGACGCGGGGGCAGTGGGCGGAGGCGGACTTTACGATGGCGTCGACGCAGGCGTCGTCGCGGTCGGGGTCGTGGTGGAAGAGGACCAGTTCCTTGGCGCCGCTGGCGGCGACGATGTCGACGGCTTCGCGCCAGTGGCTGTGTCCCCAGCCGCGGTGCTTGGCCTCGTATTCGTCGGGGAGATATTGGGCGTCGTAGATGAGCACGTCGGCGCCTTCGGCGAGTTTGCGCACGTTGCGGTCGTAGACGGGATGGCCGGGCTCGGTATCGGTGGCGTAGACGAAGACATGGTTGTCGGTTTCCAGGCGGAAGCCGAGGCAGCCCTGGGGGTGATTGAGCCACATGGATTGCACGGTGCAATCGTCGAAGGCGACGCGCTCCTCTTCGATGTCATAAAAATTGCAATGCGCCGCCATCTCGGTCATGTCGACGGGGAAATAGGGAGTCGGCCATCTGCTCCTCGATGGCGCGCTGCAGTCCGCGGGCGCGACTGGAGGAGTGAAAGAAGAAATAGTTGTCGGGGTTTTCATACAAGGGCTGAAAGAAGGGGATGCCCTGGATGTGATCCCAGTGGAAGTGAGAGAGGAAGACGTGGGCGTAGATGGGATTGGTGGCGTACTCGGCCATGAGGCTCTTGCCGAGATTACGGAATCCGGTGCCGCAATCGAAGATGTAGATGTGGTCGTTGACCCGCACTTCGACGCAGGGGGTGTTCCCGCCATACCGCATGTTCTTCAATCTGCGGTGTGGGAGTGGAGCCGCGAACTCCCCAGAATCTGATTTGCATGCGTCCCTTCCGGACTCGTTCGAGAGCAAAATCTCCAGCTATAGCGCGCGCGAAGAGTGGCTCCAAAGGCTCCAGTATGGCAGCAGAGGAGAGTTAGGAGAGTATATGCCAGCAATGGTCGTGGCTCAACGCCCAAGGTTGAGTCGGCCGAGCAGAGTAGCTGGTGACAAAGCCGGCGCAATGGATTAAAGTTGTTCGCCCGGAGCGCGGCACGGCGAGGCAAATTCAGGCGAAATGGCGGGCGATAAGACGGTTCCTCTCTGACACGGCATTCCCTGATGGGAGACGGCGAGGTTACTATTTGCTGCTCCGGCATGAACTACTGGCTTGACACTTTCGGACTGGAAACGTAAGCTGAATATGTAAAAAGGAGTCGAGCGATGGCAGATGGGACCGAATCAGACAAGCGGGCGATCCGGCGGTTTGCGCTTCAACTCCCGGTGACGGTGAACGCGGTAGGGGGACCGGGCGAGGTGCTGCAGGCGGCGGCGGAGACGCGCGACGTAAGCTCGCATGGGATCTGCTTTTATTGCGACGGCGCCGATGGAGATTGGCTCCGTGATTGAGTTTACGGTGACGCTGCCAACCGAGGTCACGATGACGGAGGCGATCAGCGTGCAGTGCCGCGGCAAGGTGGTCCGGGTGGAAGAAAAGAGGGCGACGAGAAGTTCGCCGTTGCCGCCGCGATTGAGAGCTACGAGTTTGTGGCCGACGAAGACGCATGAATTTGGCCGCCGACGATGACGCGGCGGCGACTCTGTGATTCAATAACGTGATCGTGAAGAAGCATCTGTTCTGCTCGGCATCGCGCTGGCTGCTGCACCGGCGGCCCATGCGCAGAATGCGGTCGGCGAGGTATTTTCCGGCGACGCGAGCGTGCGCGGCTCGGTTTTTTTATCCGGGCGGGGCACGCATGTGCTCAGCGGATCGCAGGTAACGGCCGGCGAGGGGACGGCGTTGCTGAAACTGGAGCGCGGCGGCGAGTTGCGCATCTGCCCTAAGACGAATGTATCGTTGAGCGCGGACCCGGCGGGCAAGGCACTGGTGCTGGGGCTGAACGCGGGCGCGATGGAGTTGGATTACTCGCTGCACCAGCGCGGCTGATATGCTGATGACGCCGGACTTCCGGCTGCAACTGATCAGCCCGGGCACATTCCACTTTGCGATCTCGGTTGCTCCTGCCGGGGATACTTGCCTGCGCTCGCTGGCGGGCAATGATGCGTCGGTGTTCATCTCGGAAACGATGGGCACGGATTCCTATCAGCTCTCGCCGGGAAAGAGCGTGATGTTCCGGGCGGGAAAGATTTCAGGAGCGACGGAGGCGCCTGCTGCTTGCGGCTGCCCGGAGATGAAGCAGGAGATGATGGTGGCGCAGGCTGCGCGCTCCGGCGGGCCCGGAGAAAGCGGCGGCAGAGCCCGAAAGACAGCGGCGGGAGCGGAGAGCAACGCAGATCACCTTGCAGGGCATCCGTGGCTCACCTGGAGATGGACGGCACTTTCGTTTACCGAGGTGATGCAGGCGGTGCAGGATTATTACGGCGCGGTGGCCCGGCTCTCGCTTTCGACCGACAACTCGAAGCTGGCCCTGGCGCTGCTTCCGCAAGTGAGCGGGCCGGCGGCAGAGGCCAAGGCTGCGGCCAAAAAGGAAGGAAGTGCTGCACCGCTTGCGCAAATTTCTGGGACGGGCTGTTCAGTGACTAAGGTCGAGAGCGGGGGTGACCGGGGACGGGATTGAATTTCTCGCATAAAGTCTCCTCTACTTTTTTGGCTTTAGGCATGGTAAACTCCCATTTGCCAATGTTTTAACCTTCGGTTGCGATGCCCGGCGACGGGAGTTAAAATCCGCTCACACGGAGAGACAGGAACATGACGAAAGCCGATCTCATCGAAGAAGTCTCGCGACTGGCCGAGTTGACCCGCAAGGACAGCGAAGTCATTGTGGAGACGATCTTCGACAGCGTGGTGCGCGCTCTGCGCACGGGAGACAAGATCGAAATTCGTGGTTTTGGCAGCTTCCGCACCCGGCAGCGCAAGCCACGGGTTGGCCGCAATCCGAAGACCGGCGACCGGGTCGAGGTTCCTCCGAAGAAGATTCCGTTCTTCAAGCCCAGCAAAGAGCTGAAGGACATGGTGAACCACGACAGCGAAAAGCCGCAAGCGGTGGCGCGCGGGTTCGGTTGAGTCTGCCGGCGGGCCAAGCCGGAGAACTGAGCCGGACAGTGTGGCGCGTCGTATCCGGCGTCATAATATTGAGGCGCGCTGGCGTTGGGTCGTTAGCGCTGAATCGTTGATGTCTGAATCGAAGCATAAGGCGGCGAGTCCGCTAACGTGTTTTTCCCCTGTGAATCTGCCTAACTCCATCACGCTGGCACGCATCGGGTGCGTACCGCTGTTTCTCTGGATTCTTTCCGGCGCCGGCCTCCATGGGGTGCACGGCAGACAGGAACTGCTGGCAGCGGCGGTGTTTCTGCTGGCCTCGCTCGACCGACGGGGTGGATGGCTACCTGGCGCGCCGGATGCAACAGGTGACGACGCTGGGGATGCTGCTTTCTCCGCTGGCCGACAAACTGCTGGTGGCCACTGCCTACATTGCGCTGGTGCGCTTTGCTCCGGGGATGGTTTCCGCCTGGATTGCGGTGCTGATTGTGGGACGGGAATTCCTGGTGACCGGGCTGCGCTCGGTTGCGGCGCAGGAGAGGCATGAAGCTCAGGGTTCGCGACATTGGCAAGTTCAAAACTGTAGTGCAGGTGGTTTCGGTGGTGGCCGTGCTGATGGCGCATGCGTGGCCAAATGTGGCCGGTGGGCGGCAGATGCTGCCGGGGGAGAGGATCGCAATCGGCGCGATATGGGTGATGCTGGCCGTGTCGCTGCTTTCGGCGTTGGTCTACTTTCGCGCGTTTTTGGCCGCGGCATTGGCGCAGAGCAGAGAGCGCCGCAGCCCGCTGCCGTTCGTGCTGCCACGGCCGGGCGATAAACGCGCTTAGCAGAGGCGTTGGACGGATTCCTATGAAAGACTTCTCTCCCGAATACTCCGATGAAGAACGCCGCTGGCTGCTGCGGTTGGCGCATCAGAGCATTCGCTGCGGCGGTGTGCCGGAAGGCAAATGCGAAAAGTGGAGGCTACCCCGCATCTGCGCGAGGCGCGAGGCGCGTTCACCACTCTGCACGAAGACGGAAAACTGCGCGGATGCATTGGAATGGTGATGGCGATGAAGCCGCTGGATGAGACGATTTGCGAGATGGCTCGGGCCGCCGCGCTGGAAGACCCACGCTTTTCGCCGGTGACGGAGGCAGAGTTGGAAAGGCTGAAGGTGGAGATCAGCGTGCTGTCTCCGATGTTTGAGATTGCGCCGGAAGATGTGGTGGTAGGGCGGCACGGATTGATGGTGAGCTATGGCAATCGACGCGGACTGCTGTTGCCTCAGGTGGCTCCGGAGTGGGGCTGGGATCGCGAGACCTTTCTGGCACAGACTTGCCGCAAGGCCGGACTGGCTGCGGATAGCTGGAAAAAAGGGGCGAAGCTGGAGGCGTTTACGGCAGAGGTGTTTGGCGAGGCAGAGCCGGGGGAGAGTTTAAGGGATTGAACTTGTGCGACGGCGTGGACCGAGGAAATAGACAATCACTCCGAGCAGGACGATGGCGAGGCCAACGCTGAGAGCGTTGAAGGAGCCGATGCGCTCGGCATGATTGCGGGTGCACGCGATCACGATCAGCAGGGCGGGTGGGGCGACTAGAAGCACGAGGCCCGCGAAGCCTCCAGCGACACGGAACGGACGCGGGAGAGCGGGTTCCTTGATGCGCAGGGCGATGAGCGCGGCGAATTCAAGGAGAATGCTCAGACCGGTGAGCAGGACGTCGAGCATCACCGTCTTTTCGAATCCCAGGCCGGTGGCCAAAGCCCAGAAAATAGCGCAGACGAGGATGGCGACCCAGGGGGCTCCACAGCGATTTTGTTTTGCAAACGCCTGGGGCAAGAAGCCGTCGCGGGCCATGGCGTACGGGAGACGCGAGAGGGAGAGAACTAGCGCGTTGAAGGTGCTGAGCGCGGCCAAGACTCCGGCGGCGGCCATGAATAAGGCAAGGCGATTGCCGCCGAGACGAGCGGCGATGGTAACCCAGGAGCCGGTTTCCCAGGCCGACGACGGCAGACCGACGTGCGCCACGGCGAGGATGGGCGCGAGGTAGGTCAAGACCACGACAATCAGGCAGACAAACATCGCGCGGCTGTAGGTGCGGGGCGCGTCTTTGACGTCTCCGGCGATGGTGGAAGCGTTGTCCCAGCCCATGTAATTCCACATGGCGATGAGGATGCCGCCGAGAATATCTGTTTTGGTCAGGGTTGGCGCGGGGTTGGGATGGAGAAGCGCGAGATTGGGATGCTGGAGCGCGAGGCCGTACCAGAGGAGGAATCCGAAGGGGGCGAGGAGAAGGAGGACGAAGAAGATCGATCCTTCTCCGACACAGCGGGTTCCGAAGAGATTCATGACGACGCAGAGGGCGATCATCAGGACTCCGATGAGGATGGGGAGGTAACCTTGGCCGAGCGCGGGCAGAAGATGGGCGAGATAGGCGGAGAAGAGAATGGGGTAGATCGCCATATCGAAGATGCTGCCGGCAAAGGTGAGCCAGGATTCCTGAAATCCCCAGAAGGGGCCGAGGGCGCGGCGAACCCAGATGTAAAAGCCTCCGGTTTGCGGTATGGCTGAGGCTAACTCGCTGACCATGAGCGTGGTGGGCAGAGCCCAGAGGACCGGGGTGACGCAGAGAATCAGGAGCGCGCCGCGGTATCCGTTGTCAGCGACGATCTGTTCGAGGCCGAAGGGTCCGCCGGCGACCATGGCGTAAGTGGCCGCGACCAGGGCGAGGAGTCCTATCTTGCGTGGAGGCTTCAGGTGTGGCTCCGTGGCGCTGGGCCGTCGCGACCAGTTGCCGGCCCTTGCGGATATGGGGCGTCAGTAGTGCTACTCAGTTGGGGGTGCTTTGGCATCCCGGCAGGGGTGGCGGTGGAGGAGCAGGAGTTGGTGGAGGCGGGAGGTGAGACGGCAATCCTTGGCGGGCGGCGCGGCGGCTTCGGCGCCTTCGGGGCGAGTGTCTTCCGCCTCGATGACATCTCCGAGCTCCATTTCGGCGAAGCTGCGGGTGATGATGGCGGTGGAGGATTCAGGGGTGGCGTGGAGCACCAGCATTTCGCCCAGGACGTGTTGCGGGATACGGGAGTCGGCGTCAGGTTTGACGTGGGCGGGCTTGACGGCGTAGAAGTCGTTGTCGGCGCCCTTGGGCAGCGTCTCGGAGGCGCGGTCGATCTTGTTCAGGTCCGCGGGGGCGTAGCCGCGCAGGATGAAGAGATAGTCTCCGGGCTGGGCTCCCTTGGCGCTGCCGAAGTCGGTGTAGACGATGTTGCCGGTGCCGAGAAGGCCCACGAAGTCCTTGGAGGCGAGGATGTGTCCCTGAACCTCGCTGGGGCTTTCGCGGAAGGACTCGACAGGGTCGTCAATGGTGCGGAAGGCGATGGGAGGCTTTTCCTGATAGGGCACGACGATATCGCCACGAAGCGCGGCGTCGCAGGAGAAATCAAAGCTGGCGATGGTGACACCGCTGTTTGACGGAATGAACCGTGACCCAGCCGACTATCTGCGTAGAGGGCACCGATCTTTTCAAAGCGGGCACGCTGCTCGGGAGAAGAGGTTTCCCGGTCGGGGTCCTTGATCTGGCGCAAGATGCTGTAACGCTCGCCTTCGACCAGGGCTGGACCTCCGAGAAAGAGCCTGACGTGGCCTGGAAAACTGTCTTCGTGCGGAATCTCTTTGGAGCCGAGGACGAAATTGGTGCGGGGAACGGCTTTCCTGGTGACAAAGCCGGAGCAATAGAGCTGGCTGTAGCTGGGAGTGTAGGCTGGCGAGGAGCCTGGCGGAACCGTTGGCGCGGGGGCAGGCGGAGGACCAGACTGGGCCAGCAGGGTTCCGGACAGCAGGGTGATTGCAACCATCAGATATTTCATTCCGTGCTCTCGATTTCAGCCGCAGAGCGGCGCTTGCCCAAGAAATAAAGCTGTGCACATGATTATGATACGCAAGCTAACAAAGGCGAAAGCCACGGTCAAGTGACGTTGGACAAAGTGCGCCGAACAAAGGCATTGACTGAAAGGGCACACCAGCCGGTTTCTGGATTATTATCATCGAAAAGTGCATTCAGCCATTGCAACCGGACGAGCGCATCATTACCATGTGCCCACAAATGATTGTTCCGCCGATGAATTACGCTGCACGTTCCCTGCGCCTTCGCATTCCGCGAATCTGCGTCTCGATTACGGGGGCAGAGGCCGCCGAGTTACTGGAAAAGGCCGAGACGGTCTTACGCGAAAATGCGCTCCTTGAGCTTCGGCTCGATTACCTGAAGACTCCGCTGTCAGCGATGCCAAAGCTGCGGCGACTGATGGAAATGCGGCCCGACGCCATCATCATCGCCACCTGCCGCCGCACCGTGGCCGGAGGCAAGTTCCACGGCTCGCTGGCAGAGGAGTTGGAGGTGCTGCGCAAGGTGGCCGAAGCTGGCTGCCCGGCCATGGACGTGCCGATCGAGAGCGCCGAGGCGATGACGGCCGCGGATTGGGAAGACCTTCGCCCGCGCGCGGCCATCGTGCTCTCCAGCCACGACTTTAAGGGCACCACCAAGCTGGAAGAGACGTTTGCGCGGATGCGCTCGTTTACCGCCGATTTCTACAAGGTGATCGGCACGGCGACGTGCCTGCACGACAACGTGGTGATGAACCGCTTTCTGGAGCGGCACAGCTCCGAGTACCCGATGGTGGGCGCTTGCATGGGCGAGCAAGGTTTGCTGAGCCGCATTCTAGGGATTCGCGCTGGGACGGCGTTCACCTTCGGCTCGGCCGGACATGGCAAGGAGACGGCTCCGGGGCAACCGACCTATCGTGAATTGCGGGATTTCTACCGCATCGAGCAGATTGAGTCGGTGACCAAGGTTTATGGCATTGCGGGCGACCCGGTTTCGCACTCGATGTCACCCTGGGTGATGAACGCGGCCTTCCGGCGGGAGAACGTAAACGCCGTCTACTTGCCGCTGCATGCCAAGAGCATGGAGGATCTGCTCTCGACGACGACCGACCTGCCGCTGGATGGGATGAGCGTGACCATGCCCTACAAGCAGGCGGTGGTGGAGCATCTGGACAACAGCGACGTGCTGACCCAAAAGACCGGGGCCTGCAACACCATCGTACGCGGCAAGGACGGGCGGTTGTTCGGATTCAATACGGACATTTACGGCATCGTTGCCGCGATTGAGCCACGGGTTGCACTGCAGGGGGCGCGGGTGCTGGTGCTGGGCGCAGGGGGTGCGGCGCGGGCTGCCGTCTTCGGGTTGCGGGCCAAGGGCGCGGAAGTCTTCATCCTGAATCGCACGCTGGCCACGGCGCAGGCACTGGCCAAGGAGTCGGGCTCGAAGGTGGTGAAGCGCAGCGAACTGCCGAAGCTCGGATTCGAGATGATTTTCAATGCGACGCCGGTGGGGATGGGCGGGGATAAGCACTCGCCGCTGGAAGAAAACGAGCTGAACGCACTATGGGTCTTCGACTCGGTGTACAACCCGATCGAAACCCCGTTGCTGAAGATGGCGCAGTCAAAGGGCTGCGGTACGATCAGCGGAGCAGAGATGTTCGTCCACCAGGCGGCGCGGCAGTTTGAAATCTGGACCGGAAAACCGGCGCCGATCGACGTGATGCGGCAGGTTCTGCTGCGCCAGTTGGGAGCGGTGGGGGCGGAGAACTCGGCGGCGATTCCGCTGGTGGTTGCACCGAAGAATAGACCTCCCAGCGCCAATACCGCGTCGGGCGCCGACGAAGAGGAAGGGGCTGCGGCGAAAGTCGATGACGGAGCTGCAGAGAGTAAATCGGCAGAGGTTGCCGGCAAAGCGACGCAGAAAGCTTCTGGCAAGGCCAAGAAGGCTACTCCGGTGACGGCGGCGCCGGTGAAAGCCGCTTCCGCGAAGGCTGCTGCCGGGAAAGCCGCTCCGGGAAAGGCAGCCGCTGCACCAGTGAAAGCCGGGAAGGTCGCGGTGAAAGTTGCGGCCAAGCCGGTACGCAAGGCGGCCGCGAAGAAGCGTTAAGAAAATCTCTAAAGTCAGAGGCGGGTGGGATGGAGATCGCGGCCTTCCACCTTAGCCACGCAAGAGCGGCGCGGCGAAGGTGGGGCACCCTGCATTTTCGTGACGGCGACGGGTGGAGAACTTTCGAGGAGTGCAGGCGGGTTGGGCTAAGAGGCTTCTTTGTGGCTCTTCAGGTCGGCGAAGAGGACGACGCGGTTGCGTCCTTGGGCTTTGGCTTCGTAGAGGGCGGTATCGGCAGCTTCGAGCAGGTCGGGTTTGAAGCGGGCCTCTTCGGGGAAGAGGGCGACGCCGATGCTGATGGTCACGTGCTCGGCTTTCTGGCCGGCGGCGGTAAAAAAGTTGGCCTGCTCGACGGCCGAACGCAGACGCTGAGCCACGAGTTGTGCGCCCTGGAGGTTGGTTTCGGGGAGCAGGAGGATGAACTCCTCGCCGCCATAGCGCGCGGCGGTATCGATCTCGCGCAGCTCGCGGGTGAGGATGGCGGCAAGGTCGCGCAGCACGATGTCGCCGACGTGGTGGCCAAAGCGTGTCATTGAGGCGCTTGAAGTGATCGATGTCGATCATGAGCACGGCCAGGGGAGTTCCGCGGCGTTCGGCGCGCGCCATTTCCAGGTCGAGCTGCTGCTCGAAGTAGCCGCGGGTCTTGAGTCCGGTGAGGAAGTCGGTGAAGGCAAAGCGCAGCAGCGACTCATTGGAGTAGTCGCGGGCCAGCATGCTTTCGGCGATCAGGGAGAGGATCCAAAGGAGTTGGGCGTCTTCGCGCGAGAAGCTGTCTGTACGCTCGCCGAACAGCTGCAGTGAGCCCATGACTCGATTGCGCACAAACAAGGGCACCACGAGGACGCTGGCGGCATTCATGGCGCGCAGCAGCGCGTCGGCCTCGGGCTGGCCGTGGCGGGTGAGCAGCAGGGGGCGCGCCAGTTTGCCGCCCAGTAATTGAGTACATTGGCGCGGGCGAAGCTTCTCCTGGTCCGCGATCGGGCATATTGCGGGTGACACGCAGGTGCATGGCCTCGCCATCTTCCTCCCAGAAGTAGACCGCGCCGCGGATGAAGCTGACAATCTCGCCGGCCATATCGCAGATCAGGTTGAGGGTGGAGGCGAGCTCCATTTCCAGGCCAGCCAGCATACTCATGCGGAGCAGCACGTTGACTTCGCGGGATGCGACGCGCGATGGTCTCCTCGCTCAACTCCGAGAAAACCTCGACGGCCCAACGCTCCAGCGGCTCGGGTTCGGAAGAAGGGATGGGTACGCCATTGGACCTTCGCAATAAGACGGCTCGGTGTAGTAAGACGGCTCGACTTAGACAGCTCTGAAGGATGATGCCAAACCTTCGAGTTGGATGCATTCCGCGAGATTGCCGCTGTACGGGCAGAGCGCGATTGGTTTCGCCGGATCCCGTTCGATTCCGGTTCAATGACTATTTTTCTACTCTCAGTTGCTAAATTGAGCATTTCAGCTTAGGATTGAAATGGTAGGAACCACCTTAATTCGGCTGTAATTACGCTCAGCTAGGTTGTTCCAGAAAGCATTCCTCAATGAACTGGCCGCGGAGAGCAGAATGTTCTCGAACAGAACCGAAGCAGGTTCGTGGCCGCAGAGCAACAGCGAAGTTCAGGATGGTCGATGAACCGCCTTCCCCCATAGAAGCATTGCCAAGAGTTTCCAATTCAGTTAAAGCTGTGTCTGATTCCCCGGAGCTATCTCCCGCCGGGAAGCGTTGGAGAGCGAAGATGGCGTGGTACGCATACTGCATCAGCGAACAGGCGAACTTTCAGCAAGGCCGGGTTCGCCGCCCGTTTCTCATCGAGTCTCTTAAAGGCGTGAACGCGAATCCGGTGCGGGGATTTCCGTGCGGCGAGTTTGTCGTGATCGTAAGCGAAATCGAACACGGAGACCGTCCCTGACCCAACAGTCTGCCATGCAACATGCGCGAATCGTAAGCGAATGCTTCAAGGTGGCAACGCTGCTGCCATTCAAGTTCGGCACGGTTTTTGAATCCGACGAAGCCCTGCGTCATGCGGTCCGAAACAACAAGAAAACCTTTGCGGATTCGATTGCCAAACTCCGCGGCAAGAGCGAAATGCATATCAAGGTCACGGTTCGCGAGGGAACCGCGATCGCCGAGGTGCTGTCGAGTACTGCCGCATAAGGCCGGCGGCGAGTACCTGACCAGACTGAAAGAGCAGGCCAGCCGCGATCGCGAGCGCCAGTCGCGCGCCCGCGCACTTTCCGTCCAGGTGAGCAAGTTGCTGAATCCGTTGCAGGAGGAGGTTTCCTGCAAGAAAGTGGATACGGGAATGGTGCTGGACATTGCGCACCTGATCGACTCGGCCGGGGTGGAGAAGTACCAGAACCGGTATTCGAGCGCGCTGCGCCAGTTCAAAGATGTGGAGATCTCGCTGACCGGCCCTTGGCCGCCGTATCACTTCATGCCCGGACCGGGCAAAGTCCGCACTGTTGTGCAATAACTAAGTTTCCTTAGGAATATCAAAACATGGAGTGGGCCGGCAAATCTGCTGGCCCACTCCATTTGCGCGCAGGCCCCGATCCATTTCTCGCCGGAATGCAGAGCCGACGAATGGAATCCGTTTACACATAATGAATAGTTGTGTACCATCTCTAAGCAGTTTGGCGACCCTAGGCTGGGTATTGCAACGCCATTTTCATGGTGCGCGAGACCCAGAACAAGCATCGCGTGGAAGTCTGGGGGCAACCGTTTTCCGGACTGCGGGTTCTTAACTAGAGCGCGTCTTGCAGGTGAGAACTTCTATGGCACCTGAGAATACTGCAGACGTGAGTTATTGAGGCTGCACAGCGGGCAGAGGAATAGCGTGAAACAGAGTTCCGAAAACGCGGGCAGGACGAGAGTTTTGATTGTGGACGACGACCGTGCCCAGTCAAATTTCCTGAGCGCGCACCTGACTCGGCGCGGCTTTGACGTGAGTTCGGCGGCGACCGGGGAAGAAGCGATCCGGATGTTCCGGGTCTTTGACCCTGCGCTGGTGCTGCTGGATGCGGACGCGCGCGGCATGGAGGGGATGGAGACCCTGGAGCGGCTGAAGCAGATGAAGCCGGAGGTTTCCGTGATTATGACTGCCAGCAGCGGCGCACCGGAGATGATCTTTCGCGCCTCCAAGCTGGGAGCCGATGACTTTCCTGGCCAAGCCTATGGACCTGGCTGCTCTGGATCAGCGCATCACCCGCCTGCTGGACGGTCAGCGGCTGACCAGCGAGGTGACCCAGCTGCGCGACCAGGTTCGGCGGCAGAAGCGACTTCAGCATGTTGTTCGGCACCAGTCCCAAGATGGAGGACGTGAAGAACACCATCGAGCAGGTGGCCGACACCAATGTCACGGTGCTGATCCGGGGCGAGAGCGGGACCGGCAAGGAAGTGGTGGCGCGGATGGTGTTTTCGCGCTCGCTGCGCCGCGATAAGCCGTTTGTGAAGGTGAACTGCGCGGCGATTCCGCACGAGTTGCTGGAGAGCGAGCTGTTTGGCTACGAACCGGGGGCATTTACCGGAGCCAACCGCCAGAAGCTGGGCAAGTTCGACCTGGCCCACGGCGGGCACGATTTTCCTCGACGAAATCAGCGAGATGCATCCGGCGCTGCAGGCCAAGCTGCTGCACGTATTGCAGGATGGTCAATTCTCGCGGCTGGGCGGAAAGCGCGATATTGCGGTCGATGTGCGGGTGCTGGCGGCGACCAACAAACAGCTGGAACGCGCGGTGGAAGAAGGCACGTTCCGCGAGGATCTGTTCTACCGCTTGAATGTGGTGACGATTCACATTCCTCCGCTGCGCGAGCGGCAAGAGGAGATTCCCATCTTCCTCGATTTTTTGCTGCGCAAGTACAGCGAATATTACGGCAAGCAGCCGCCGCCGTTCACCGAATACGCGGTGAGCCGGATGATGGAGTACAGCTGGCCGGGCAACATTCGCGAGCTGGAGAACCTGGTGAAGCGCTACGTGATCGTGGGCAACGAGTCGCAGATCATCCGTGAACTTTCCACCCACAAGCCGGTAATTTCGTCCCTAAGCGGGAATGCCAACCCGGTTTGGGAACCAAAAGGGAACAGCATGCTCCGGAGGCAACTCACGTCCGGAGCAGTTGCCGTCTGAATCGTCCGCCAGGATTGAGCCGGAGACTCTCGCTCTCTCTGCTTGAAATCGGGCGCCGTGCCGCCATGGCGGCGGAACGGGGAGCGATCGAGCGGGTACTGAATGAGACGCGGTGGAACCGGCGGCAGGCGGCAAAGATTTTGAAGGTGAGTTATAAGGCTCTTCTTAACAAGATGAAGTTGATGGAAGAGCAGCGATCACGCCAACAAGAAGACATATCATTGCCAAATAGTGGTAATTGAATACCAACTGTGATGATATTACATACAACTTAAAGATCAAAGCTTGTGAGTGGAACTGCCTCCATTTCAGTTGAATCCCTCCTGTAGGTGAACAGTTTAGAGTTTTTTGTGCGACCTTAACAAAAATTCTGCTTCGCTGGCCCGGAACGTGCATCCAAGTAAGTAACAAAGAGGCCGTACATTCAATGAAAGTCCCTCACAAGAAGTACCGACTTCTCTCGACTGCTCCGGCTCACAGGAGCAGCGTCTAAATTCTCTCCTGCCTATCGATCCCCCCTCCCTTGCCTCTTTCAGAAAGCGACCTCTAACCGGGTCGCTTTTTTGATGGAGTTGACGATGCGGTTTCCGGATGGTTGATTACGAATTGCCGCCGCGACGCATCCTAGATGTTCGCGGAGCGGAATATTGCGATAGCGCGTTGGATTGCAAGAGCAGGCGATGGAAGAGTCGGAATTGCAATGTAGAGATTGACCGCTGCACAGGTTGCGAATATTATTTTCGGTTTGTCGCAGGCCGCGTCAGGTGAAGACTCCTGCAGAAGTGGACTGAAGCTATGGAAAGACAAAAACTTGAACACTACAGGAAGCTGCTGGAAACCAGGCGGCTCAACTGCGCGAAAGCGTTGCCCGCACCGAGGAAGATGGCCGCGCCGCGCAGGACGACGGATTCGGCGCAGGACATTGCCGACCGCGCGTCAAGCTCTTATCAGAAGGAGTTTCTGTTTGCGCGCAGCAACAACGACAGGCAGTTTCTGCAGATGGTGGAACACGCGCTCTCCAACATTGTCGGAAGGCAGCTACGGCGAATGCGAACAGTGTGGCAATGAGATCAACGAGCGGCGCCTGGAGGCGGTTCCGTGGGCTCGGCATTGCATCAGCTTGCCAGGAAAAGCTGGAGCGCGGAGAGCTGGAACAACAAACTCAGGAGAGCTAGTTTGCACGGACTGGAAACGTTGCAGGCGCAATGTTACATGCTCTCGCCGTTGCGAGGGCATTCTCATGGAGCAGGGCTACGGCTTGTCTTCGAAGAAGATTCGAGATCTTGCGGCGCAAGATCGATCCGCCAAAGGCGCCGGCACATCCGGGCAGGGAGACAGAACGGAGCCGGCGATGCTGGCGCGGGTGAAGTGTGCAGTGGGAATGACAGTAGCTGGCAAGCAGAATCGCCAGCGGAACAGGTATGCCGACGCACAGAACCCATCGCCAGGGGCGCGCGGGGCGCAGGACGCCGAGCAGCATGGTGACGGCGGTGACGGCCAGGGCGGAGAGCAAAGGGTCGGGCTCGGCCATGGTTTCCACCAGCACGTGGAGCGCGCCGCAAGCCGACGCCGAGCAGGAGGGCGAAGAGCCAGAAGGCGAGCGGGAAGCGTTCGGGATTGGATGAGGTCATGAAAGAGCATTTTCCTTGCGCAGCGATTCTACCCACTCAGTCGCACTGCGGACAACCGCAGTGCATTCCTCAATCTGAAGGCCGATTATTCCAATCGGAAAACCCATGCCTCTCACCAGCATTTCTGAGAACAGACTCCTCTTTCAGCACTGAATCGTGTTGGTAGTTACTCGTACTTGTAAAAGCCGCGGCCGGACTTGCGGCCGAGCCAGCCGGCATCGACCATTTTGATGAGCAGCGGGCAGGGGCGGTATTTGGAATCGCCCAAGTCCGCTGTGCAGCACGTGCAGGATATCGAGGCAGACGTCGAGGCCGATGAAGTCGGCGAGGGTGAGCGGGCCCATGGGGTGCGCCATGCCCAGTTTGAAGACTTCATCGACGGCCTCAGGCGGTGGCGACGCCTTCCATTACGGCGTAAATCGCCTCGTTGATCATGGGCATGAAGAATGCGATTGCTGACGAAGCCGGGAGCATCGTTGACTTCGACGGCGGTTTTGCCGAGGCGCTCGGCGGTGGCCTTGACGATGGCGTAGGTTTCATCGCTGGTGGCCAGGCCGCGGATCACCTCGACCACGTTCAATGACCGGGACAGGATTGAAGAAGTGCATGCCGATGACGCGGTCGGGGCGCTTGGTTTGTGCCGCCAGCTTGGTGATGGAGATGGACGAGGTGTTGGAGGCGAGGATGGTTTCCGGCGGGACAGAGCTGATCGAGCTGCTGGAAGAGTTGCTGCTTGATCTCAAAGCGCTCGCTGGCGGCTTCGATGACGAGCTGGCAGGCGGCGAGCTCGTCGCGCGAGAGGGTGCCGTGAATGCGGGCGAGCGCGGCGTCGCGTTCGGCGGAGCGTGAGCTTGGATTTCTCCACTTCGCGCGCCATATTTTTGGCGATGGTGGCGAGGCCGCGATCCAGAAAACGCTGCTCCACATCGACGAGGATGACGCTGAATCCGGCCTTGGCGCAGACGTGGGCGATTCCGTTGCCCATGGTTCCGGCGCCGACGACGCCGATGGTTTCGATAGTCATGGGGTGCTCCGTATGCGCCTTCGCGAAGTGCGGCAGGCGAACGGATGAGTGTATCAGAGGCGAGTCGAGGTTTCAAGGTTGCAAAGTCTCAGGTGGAGATGCGAACGTTGATTTTGCACAGGCGGATCGAACGCTGGTCAATACAGCGTAGAAGCGTATAGGCATGGCAAACAAGAACGCTCCAAAACGTGAAGTCAAGAAACCGGCCAAGACAAAGCCAAAGATGCTCCTGTGAAGAAGAGCTAGCTCTGCGACTGGACTAAGTCGAATGGCACTGCTCTCAAAAAAAAAGCCCCGGATTGCTCCGGGGCTTGTGTTTCGCTGCGAATGCTGTGACTGCTACTGCTTTTTGGCGACCGCGAGGCGGGCTTCGGCGCGAGCCAGGGCGGCGGCGGCGTCCTCGTAGGCGGCGGCGTCGTCGGCCTGCTTCGATGTGCTGCTGAGCACGTTCGCGGGCAGCTTCGGCGCGAGGCACGTCGATGTCTTCGGCGAGTTCGGCGGTCTCGGCGAGGATGGTGACCTTGTCGCCAAGAACCTCGGCAAAGCCCCAGGCTACGGAGAGGCGGGTGGAGACGCCGGCGTTGGTGTAGGAGATTTCGCCGACGGCGAGCTCGGTGATGAGCGGTGCGTGGCCGGGAAGAATTCCGAGATAGCCGTTGCGTCCCGGAATCTGAATTTCTTCGGCGCGGCTCCTTTACGACCAGGCGCTCCGGGGTGACGATTTCGAGTTCGATAGTGTCTGCCATGAGGATGTCCTGGGCCTCGCCGCGCTCGACGTGCGACGCAATACGACGGCCCGCGACGACGGGCCGACGTGCCCTCCGTGCACTCGTCTTACGCCTTCGCCTTCATCTGCTCGGCGGCTTCCAGAACTTCATCGATGGAGCCCTTCATGTAGAAGGCCTGCTCGGGGATGGCGTCGTGCTTGCCGTCGATGATTTCCTTGAAGCTGCGGACGGTGTCCTCGACCTTGACGTACTTGCCGGGGAAGCCGGTGAACTGCTCGGCGACGTGGAAGGGCTGCGAGAGGAAGCGCTGAACCTTACGGGCGCGCGACACGGTGAGCTTCTGGTCTTCCGAAAGTTCGTCGATGCCGAGAATGGCGATGATGTCCTGCAGATCCTTGTAGGTCTGCAGGGTGCGCTTGACGCTCTGCGCCACATCGTAGTGATCCTGGCCGACGATGCGCGGATCGAGAATGCGCGAGGTGGAGGCCAAGGGATCGACGGCCGGGTAGATGCCGATTTCGGTCAGGGCGCGGTTGAGCACCGTGGTGGCATCGAGGTGGGCAAAGGTGGTGGCCGGAGCCGGATCGGTTAAATCGTCGGCGGGCACGTAGATGGCCTGCACCGAGGTGACCGAACCCTTCTTGGTCGAGGTGATGCGCTCCTGCAACTCGCCCATTTCGCTGGCCAGGTTGGGCTGGTAGCCCACGGCCGACGGCATACGGCCGAGGAGGGTGGAAACCTCCGAGCCCGCCTGGGTAAAGCGGAAGATGTTGTCGATGAACAGCAGCGTGTCGGCGCCCTCGTCGTCGCGGAAGCTCTCGGCGACGGTGAGGCCGGTGAGGGCGACGCGGAGACGCGCCCCTGGAGGCTCGGTCATCTGGCCGTAGATTAGCGCGGCCTTGGACTTGGCGGGATCGCCAGCCTCGATGACGCCCGACTCCTGGAATTCGAGCCAGAGATCATTGCCTTCGCGGGTGCGCTCGCCGACTCCGGCGAAGACCGAGTAGCCGCCATGCTGCTTGGCGACGTTGTTGATGAGCTCCTGAATGACGACCGTCTTGCCGACGCCGGCGCCACCGAAGAGTCCGATCTTGCCGCCCTTGAGGAAGGGCTGGATGAGATCGATGACCTTGATGCCGGTCTCGAACATCTCGGCGCGGGTGGACTGCTCGTCGAAGGCCGGAGCCAGACGATGAATCGGCATGCGCTTTTCGGAGTGTGATGGGGCCGAGGTTATCGACCGGCTCGCCGATGACGTTCATCACGCGGCCCAGGGTCTGGCGGCCGACGGGAACGCTGATGGGGCCGCCGAGGTCGATGGCCTTCATGCCGCGAACCATGCCCTCGGTGGGCTGCATGGCGACGCAGCGAACGCGGCCTTCGCCAAGGTGCTGCTGCACCTCGAGGATGACGTCGATGGGCTTGGGAACCTTGAAGCCATCGCTGACGACGCGAAGGGCGGTGTAGATGAGCGGGATGGCCGACTCGGTGAACTGCACGTCCACGGCGGGTCCGGCGATCTGAATGACGTGTCCAATGTTTTCAGGCATATATCAGACCTAGTTTCAAAGTTTCAAGGCTTCAAAGCTTCCAGGCTAGCGGAACCTTGAAGATGAAACCGTTTGAGTCTGAATTCGGCATAGCAGCCGATGGCGCGCACGAGCTTGTTTTTACAGCGCTGCGGCACCGCTGACGATCTCGATGATTTCCTTGGTGATCGCGGCCTGACGGGCGCGGTTCATCGTGAGCGTGAGCGAGTCGATCAGTTCACCAGCGTTATTGGTGGCCGAATCCATCGCGGTCATGCGCGCGGCGTGTTCGGCGGCCACCGACTCCAGCATGGCGCGATACATCTGCGCGATGACGTACTTGGGAAGCAGCTCGCGGAACAATTGGGCGGCGGGCTGCTCGTAAATGTAGTCCACCGGCGAGACGGCAAAGCCGGCGGCGTGACGGTCGATCTCGCTGGTGTCCTGCGCGCGCAGGGAAACGCCGGCGGTGGTTGCGGCTTCGCCAGCGCGCTCGCGCTCTTCGACGGAGAGCTCGATAGCCTGCTCGATGTCGCGCTCGCCAATGGAGCCGATGGGCAGAACCTGCTCGACGACCAGGCGCTGGGCGATGACCGACTTGAACTCATTGAAGACGCACATAGACGGCATCGATTTCGCCATCGGTATAGCGCTCGATGATGTCTTCGGCGATCGGCGAGACGTGGCTGAATTGCGGCGCCTTGAGAATGCCGAGGTGCTCGCCGGTGACGCGCACCGCCGAGGTGCGCGACTTCACCGGAGGCCTGCGCGGGATAGCGGCGGCGGAAGTAGTCGCGGCCCTTGCGGCCGATGCACTCGAAATCCACGTTGATGTCGGACTTGGTGTCAAGAAAGCGCTGAGCAGCCTTGAGCAGGTTGGAGTTGAAGCCCCCGGCCAAGCCACGATCGCCGGTGACGACGACGAGGACGATGTTGCGCTCCTCGCGGGTCTCCAGCAGGGGATGCTTGGCCTTGCCGGTGTCGGGATCGATGACGTCGGCGCGCTGACCAGCGAGCGGAGCACGTTGGTCAGCATCTGCGCATAGGGGCGGGCGGCCAGGGCGCGTTCCTGAGCGCGGCGGAGCTTGGCGGCAGAGACCATCTTCATGGCCTTGGTAATCTGCCGCGTGCTCTTCACGCTGCGGATACGACGCCGGATGTCCAGAACGTTAGGCATATTCGTTCACTCTGGCAGTTGCCCTTAGTGAGCAGCCACGGGTGCGTGGCGCTCGGCAAGGAAGCGTTCCTTTGCTTCCTTAATGGTCTTGGCGATATCGGCCTTGATGTCGTCGGTGAGAGCCTTCTTTTCCGCGATGTTTCTGAACAGGGCGGGATTGGAGGTCTCGACGTAGGCATACAGAGCCTTCTCGAAGGGACGCACATCTTCCACCGCAAGGTCATCGAGGAAGCCGTTGGTGCCGGCATAGATCGACAGAACCTGATGGGTGAAGGGAAGCGGCTCGAACTGGCCTTGCTTGAGCAGTTCGACCAGGCGCGCGCCGCGATTCAACTGGGCCTGCGTGGCCTTGTCGAGATCGGAGCCGAACTGCGCGAAGGCCGCCAGTTCGCGGTACTGCGCCAGTTCCAGCTTGAGGCTGGAACCGACCTGCTTCATGGCCTTGACGGCGGCCGAGAATCCGACGCGCGAAACCGAGATGCCGACGTTGACGGCCGGACGCACACCGGAGTTGAACAGATCGGCTTCGAGGAAGATCTGACCGTCGGTGATGGAGATGACGTTGGTCGGAATGTAGGCCGAGACGTCGCCCGCCTGAGTCTCAATGATGGGCAGCGAGGTGATCGAACCGCCGCCGAGCTTGTCATTGAGCTTGCTGGAGCGCTCCAGCAGACGGGAGTGAAGATAGAAGACGTCGCCCGGATAGGCTTCGCGACCCGGCGGACGGCGGAGCAGCAGGGAGATTTCGCGATAGGCCGACGGCGTGCTTGGAAAGATCGTCGTAGATGACCAGGGCGTGGCGCTTGGTGTCGCGGAAGTATTCGGCGATGGCCGTGCCGGAGTAAGGCGCGATGTACTGCATGCGGCGCCGGGTCGGAGGCCGAAGCCACGACCACGACGGTGTAGGCCATGGCGCCAGCTTCTTCCAGGGTCTTGACGACCTGGGCGACGGTGGAGCGCTTCTGGCCGATGGCGACGTAGACGCAGATGAGATCGCCGCCCTTGTTGTTGATGATGGTGTCAAGGGCGATGGCGGTCTTGCCGGTCTGGCGGTCGCCGATGAGCAGTTCGCGCTGGCCGCGGCCGATGGGAATCATGGCATCGATGGACTTGATGCCGGTGGCCATGGGCTCGCGCACCGGCTGACGGTCAATGACGCCGGGGGCGATGCGCTCGACCGGATTGAACTCGGTGGTGACGATGGGACCCTTGTCATCGATGGGCTGACCGAGCGCGTTGACGACGCGGCCAATGATGGCGTCGCCGACGGGCACGCTCATGATGGTTCCGGTGCGCTTGACCTCGTCGCCTTCCTTGATCTCGGTGGCTTCACCGAGAAGCACGGAGCCGACCTGATCCTCTTCGAGGTTCATGGCCAGGCCCGCGATGCCGTGGGGGAAGGAGAGCAGTTCGCCAGCCATGACCTTGTCCAGGCCATGAATGCGGGCGATGCCGTCGCCAACGGAGATCACGGTGCCAACTTCATCGACGGTGATCTTGTTTTCGTAGTTTTCGATCTGCTCACGAATGAGCTGTGTAATCTCGTCTGCTTTAATCTGGGCCATGTTTGCTCTCAGCTACCGCTGCCGGCTATCCGCCGGCAGGGCACTTAAATTAAAATAAAAATCTAGTTCTCGACCAACTGCTGGCGAATGCGCTGCAACTGGCCGCGCACGGAGCCGTCATAAATTGTGCTGCCAACCCGAACCGTAACGCCGCCGATCAACTTCGCATCGGTGGCATAGTGCGGCAGGACGATCTTGCCGGTCATGCGGGAAAGCTCGGCAAGCAGCGTGGATGCGCTGCTCGGGAGCAAGCTCGCGGGCACTGACGATTTCAGCGTCGACGCGTCCGCCGCGGCTGTTGAGTTCGAGTCTCCAACATGCTTGGCAATCTCAGCCAGCAGCGAAATACGATCCTGATCGATGAGCACGGCGATGAAGTTGCGAAGGGGACGGTCGGTGACGCCGAGCCTGGCGGCGAGCGCATCCAGAACCTTGTGCTTCTGCTCGACCGGGATTGCGGGCGACTCCCATACTTCGCGCAGTTCGCGGCTTTCCTCGAAGGCGGCGACCAGCGAATGCAACTGAGCGACGGCCTTGGCGGCGTCCAGCTTGGCGTCGGCAATGACATCGGCCAGAGCGCGGGCGTAACGGCTGGATACGGCTGCCATTATTGACCATCCTTTCCGAGCTGGGCGGCGAAGCCACGAACCAGCGCCTGATCGGTAGCGTCATCCACTTTGATTTTCTTTTCCGCCAGGCCCACGGCGAGGTCGGCGACGAAGGACTTCAGTTCGCGCTGCGCGATTCGGGTGGCGGCGTTGATCTCCTGCTCGGCGGCGGCGATGACGTTCTTGGCATCTTGCTCGGCGGCAGCCTTGATGCGCTGCTCCTCGATGCTGAAATCAGCCTCGGCGGCGGTGCGAATGGCGGCGATCTCGGTGTCAAGCCGGGCGAGACGGCCTTCAATCTCACTGAGACGCGCGTTGGCTTCGGCGCTGGCCTTGCGAGCCTCTTCAATGCCTTTTTGAATTTCAGCGGTGCGGGGAGCGAAGCCGTTGGGAAGCGCTTTGCGCACGATCCAGGCTCCAATGCCGAAGAGGATGGCAAAGTTGATGACGAGGAAGACCCAGTACACAGCCTCTTTCGAGAGCCCGGTCTTAGCCGCTACGGCTTTAACCGAGGAATTGTACTTGAACTGTGCGTTCTCTTCCTCTTCTTCCTTACTCTCGGCAGGGTGGCCTTCTCCGGCTTGCTCGGAAGCTTTGCGAAGATCGCGCTCCGCTTCCTTGTTGAGCTGAGTGAGGTCAGGGGCATGCGATGCTACATTGGCCGATGGCTGGGCTTGCGGCGTGGCTTGCGAAAACGAGAGGCCAGAGGCGAGCAACAGCCCCGCGGCGAGAAGACAGATGCGGATATGTTTTGACATCAACGTCCGCCCACGACTGCAACCGGGCCGGAGCCGGCGGCTTGAAGGATGGTTCCGATGATCTGATTTGCGATGCGGTCGCTCTCAGTTCGAGAGTTGCGCGGGCGGCAGCGGCCTCCTGCTCGACCTTGGCCTTGGCTTGCGCAATCTGCTGCTGGGCGCGTTCGCGGGCCTGGGCAACGGCGGCGGCACGAGCTTCAATCGCCTGCTTGCGGCGGTTGTCCAAGGCTTTAAAGATGGCCAACTGCGCTTCGCGCAGTCGCGTCTCATATTCCTTGGCGCGCTGTGCGGCGACGGCGATATCAGCGCGCGCCTGCTCGACCGCTCCTTGGGTCCGCTTGCGGCGCTCGGCCAATACGGCCTCCAGCGGCTTGTGCACGATGACGTGATACAGGCCATAGAGCGAGAGTAGTAGCACCATGGTGGGGATGGCGCCGAGCAGTAATTCACCTAGTTGCTTGAGGGTTTGTTCCATTTCAATATCGTGAGTGCAATAGCCCAGAAGTGTAAGTATCTAAAGGATAAACGAAGATACCACGCAGGGAGAGGCACTGTCAAGTTTGCCTATTCGATAGCTAAGGTGATCCATTTCGGTCAAAAAATGGGGTAAATCCGCGGATGCTGCTCTCGATCTTTCTTGACTAACGGCGCGATGGAGCTAATATGCACTCATCGCCTCCGATCCAAACCGGATCGAAGTGGGCCTGTGGCTGAGGAAAGTGTCACCGCTCCTCACCGACAGGCCCATTTAATTTTCTTCTGCGCTCAATTGCAAGAAAAATCTTCTTAGATTGGGACACCTGTGCTCAATATTCGCCGAAAGAAGGCGAATATGGGACACCAGCCCTGTACTGCTACTGCGGAATGGTGTCCATCTGAATGATGTTGTTGCCTGTATCGGCGATGTAGATGTCTCCGGCGGAGTCCAGCGCCACGTCATAGGAGCGGGTGGCACATACGCCGATGTTTATGATTGCCCGGCCAGCGGCTTTTTCTTGCGGGCACTGGGGCGGCGGACGGCGGGGCGGCGTGGCGGGGTCACGACAAATCTACGCAGGCGGCGCAGCAGCGATTCGGGGGCATCTACTTCAAGTTCCACCATCTCATTCTCTCCATATTGGCGGGAGAGAACGACGCTGCGCGACTCAAGCAGCGCCAGAGCTTTGCCCTCCGACTGCGGAACCCTCAGACGTGCGCGCTCAATCGGGTCCTGATCCAGATGCGCGTCGATGGCGGCGAGAAGGCGCTCCAGATGGAGAGCGCGGGCGGCGGAGATGTGTACGCTGTCCGGGGTGTCCTTGAGGGTGGCCCGGGTTTGCTCATCGAAGAGGTCGATCTTGTTGAGGACGTGAATCTGCGGCTTGTCGGAAGCCTCCAACTCGCGCAGGACGGAGTCGACCTGGGCCATCTGTTCGGCGGCGGTGGGGCTGGTGGCGTCGGTGATCTGGAGCAGGATGGTGGCGCGCTGTACCTCTTCGAGCGTGGCCCGGAAGGCGGAGACGAGCGTAGTGGGCAGGTTGCGGATGAAGCCGACCGTATCGGAGAGAAGCACGTCGCGGCGCGAGGGCAGGGTGACGGTGCGCAGGGTCGGGTCCAGGGTGGCAAACATGCGCGAGCTTTCGACGACTCCGGCGCGGGTGAGGGCGTTGAAGAGAGTGGATTTGCCGGCGTTGGTGTAGCCGACCAGCGCCACCACGGGAACGGGGACGGCTTCGCGGCGCTGGCGTTGCTGGGAACGGATGCGGCGCACGTCCTCAATCTGCTGCTTGACGTGCTTGATGCGGCGATGAATTTTGCGGCGGTCGGTTTCAAGCTGGGTTTCACCCGGTCCGCGGGTGCCAATGCCGCCGCCGAGCTGCGACATCTCCGATCCCCGCCCGGCGAGGCGGGGAAGCATGTACTCAAGCTGCGCCAGTTCAACTTGGAGCTGGCCTTCACGGGTGCGCGCGTGACGGGCAAAAATGTCCAGGATTAACTGAGTGCGGTCGACGACGCGGCAGTGAAATTCGCGTTCGAGATTACGCAGTTGGGAAGAGGAGAGTTCGTGGTCGAAGATGAGCACGCCGGCGTCGGCCATTTTGGCGGCTGCGGCAATCTCTTCGACCTTGCCGCGGCCGATCAGAGTCGCAGCATCGGGGCGATCGCGGCGCTGAAGCACTTCTCCCACCACCACGGCACCGGCGCTTAAAGTAAGTTCGCGCAGCTCGGCAAGTGACTCCTCGGCATTGAAGGGCACGGCATGGTCATCGGCCTCCAGGCGCACGCTTTTGGAGGCCGACTTGGCCTGGAGGGCTTGGGGCGGAATGCGGGCAGGTTTGCGTGCGGGATCGTCGGCGGTCTCGGCTCCGCTCGCGGGACGGGCGTGCGGGCGGCTGCGGAATTCAACTCCGACGAGAAACGCGCGCTCAGCCTCGCCCGGCAAACGGGGCTGCTCGGCTGCGGCGGCAGCGATCTCCAGGGTGCCGGGCAGGCGGCGCTCAGCGATAGCTCACCCCTGCTGCTGCGTGGATGCGATGGGCGCTACCGCCGCCACCGGGGAGGCCGCAGGTGAGGATGCGTGGGCGGGACGCTCAAGATGCGGCGCACGCGCCATGACGACGGTGGAAATAGCGTGCTTGAAAATCAGTTGTTCCTGGTTGTTGGTTTCGAGCACGACGGAATACTTATCGAAGGAGCGGATGCGGCCTGATAATTTGACGCCGCTCAACAGATAGATGGTGATGACAGACTTATCTTTCCTGGCAGTGTTAAGGAACGAATCTTGTATGTTCTGTGTCGGCTTGCTTTCCATCGGTCGCTTTCTCCTTCAAGTAGAACAGTCAGAAATCCACAAGCACCGCCTCGATCGGGCGGGTTGAACCCTGTCCGGCGGGGAAGTTCGCGTCTCCCGGACAAGCCAATACGATACGGCCTACGCCGCGCAATTTCAACTTAGATGCGAGTTTAAGAAGCAGCGATCTTGCATGGAGCACCGGGACGGACCGTTTCGGTACTGAAGGTTCTCTCCGGCAAAGGAGGAGCAGCACGGCTGGAATTGCCTCTCCCCCGACGAATCCCTCATCGATGTCATGCGGGTCGAAGAAAACGAATTATGGGCCGTAAAAATGGGTCGGGGCTGGGCATCCGCGCCTATAATGGTTCGCTATGGAAGAACGGGAATATTACGACGAGCGGCAAGAGACGAAGAAGCACATGCTGGTCTGCCCGCACTGTCGGCAGGAGGGCGAGTACGAGGTCGGGTGGATTGTGCGCATGAAAAAGAAGTCGTTGCCACCTCGGGCCGACGAGCGCGATCGGGCAAAGTTTGCCAAGGCGCAGAGCTACATGGTGCGCAAGGACGATCTGCTGGCCTGCAAGAATGTGCGCTGCCGCAAACGCTTTGAAATTGCCGGCATCCAGACGGTGGCGTTTCTCTAAGCGCGCTGCTGATCGGAATCGAGAGGGACGCTCACGCACGGGCGTCCCTCTTTGGCGTGGCTGCTTTCGACTGGCTTGAATCTGCTTCGCAAACAACCGTACAGAGTTGAATTGAACGGCCATTCAGTTTTTATGGCGGGAGAGATATACTTGCCGGTCTTGCAGCGGCATCTTAGCTGCTGTCTGCACCAGAGTTGAAGCTGGAAGAGGCTTTTCGCTTGGTTGCAGTTTCGAATCAAAAACTTCGGTCGAGGTGCTGGGTGAAGATCCTGGTTTGTATGAAGCAGGTACCGCAGAAAGACGCGCCGCTGAAGCTGAATGAGCGCGCAACCTGGGTTCGTGAGGACGTGGGCTACGAGGTGAATGAGCCCGACGCGTATGCGCTGGAAGAGGCGCTGCGGCAGCGGGAAAAAAACGGCGGCGAGGTGGTGGTAATCACGGCGGGTCCGGCGCGGGCGCAACAGGTTCTGCGCGAGGCTCTGGCCAAGGGGGCCGATCGCGCCATTCATCTGGAAGACGAGCGCTTTGTTACCTTGGACGCCTGCAACATTGCGCGCGCATTTGCCGCCGCGATTAAAGATGAATCCTTCGACCTGATCTTCACCGGGCTGCAATCGGACGATTTCGGCTATGCGCAGACAGGAGTGCTGCTGGCGGAGTTACTGGGCTGGGCGCATGCGACGATCATCATGCAGATTGAGGCCAAGGCGGAGGGCATCCGCGTGAAGCGCGAGTTGGAGAGCGGATTTTTTCAGTATGTGGAGATGCCGCTACCCTCGGTGCTGACGATTCAGTCGGGCATCAACAAACTTCGCTATGCCACGCTGATCGGCATTAAGCAGGCGAAGAACAAGCCGCTGCGCAAGGTGAGTTTTGATGAAGTTTCCGCGGCGCTGAAGCCGAACCAGTTGACCATCGAGCGGCTCTACGTTCCGGTGAAGACCAAGCAGACCGAAGTCATTCAGGGCTCACCGCAGGAAGTGGCGAAGAAGCTAGTGGCCAAGCTGCGCGACGAAGTGCGCGTGCTGTAAGAAGGAGCAATCGACATGGCAGCAGAGATGGCAAGGCAGGAAGACCGAGAGCAGGTGCACGAGAGGGGCAACGTGCTGCGCATTATCGGCGGGCTTTTGTTGGTGGTGGCGCTGCTGCTTTACTTCTTCCACCAGGCGGAGACGCCGTGGGGGCACTGGACGCTGGGAGTGCTGGCGGGGCTGTTTGCGGCAAGCGGGGCGGGGCTGCTGTGGGTGGGATGGCAGCGGTTGCGCACGCTGCGTTAAGCGGAAACGTGCATTGGGCTAGTCAGGACAGGCGACGCGAGGATAGACGAGATGGCAGAGAAGATTCTGGTGGTGGCAGAGCAGCGCGAAGGCAAGTTGAACCGAGTCTCATTGGAGACGTTGGCGGGGACGCAGGCGCTGGCCAAGCAGACGGGTTGGATGGTGGAAGTCGCCGTGGTGGGCAGCAACGTTGCGCCGGTGGCCGCCGAGCTCGCGAAGACGGCGGTGGCAAAGGTTTGGGCCATCGAAGACAAGGCGCTGGAACAATACACTCCGGATGGTTTTGTGAGCGCGCTGAAGGCGTTCATCGAAATCAACAAGCCGAAGCTGGTGCTGCTGCCGCACACCTATCAGGTGCGCGACTTTGCGCCCAGGCTGGCGGCGGCGCTGGGTGCAGTGTTGGTGAGCGACGCTGTGGGCTGCCGGTTCGAGGGTGGAAAGCTGTTGTTTACGCGACAAATGTTCCAGGGAAAATTCGCTGCCGACATCTCGCTGGCAGGCGATGGGCCGTGGTTTGCGAGCTTCCAGACAGGAGCGTTTCGCGGCGATCAGGTGGAGGCCGGTGAGGCTGGGGTGGAGACGGTGAGCGCGAGCACGGGCGAGATTCGCACGCGGCCCGAGGCTCCGTTCCGCGAGGCTAAGCAGGCGGTGGATCTGACGCAGGCCGAGATTATTGTTTCGGTGGGGCGTGGGATTAAAGAGCAGAAGAACATCGAGATCGCCAAGGCTCTGGCCGATGCCTTGGGCGGAGAGCTTGCGGCATCGCGGCCGATCTGCGACGCGGGCTGGCTGCCGATGGAGCGGCAGGTGGGATCGAGCGGACAGACCGTGAGCCCGAAGCTCTATCTCGCGCTCGGCATCAGCGGCGCGATTCAGCATCTGGTCGGCATGAAGGGCTCGCGCACGATTATTGCGATCAACAAGGACGCGGATGCTCCGATCTTTGAGATTGCCGATGTGGCGGTGGTGGGAAATCTTTTTGATATTGTGCCGGTTCTTACGGAGGAAGTTAAGAAGGCGAAGGCGTAGGTTTTCGACCTTGAAACTTGCATGGAGAGCGCATGATCTTCCGCACACCGCTTGAAGGAATCGAACATCCGAAGATGGAAGCCGACGTTGTGATTGTTGGCGGCGGGCCGGCGGGGATGGCTTGCGCGCTGCGGCTTTCGCAACTCATCGATGCGCACAATGCGGAGCATCCCGAGGCGCAGCTCTCTAAGGAAAATATTTACGTATTGGAGAAGGCGCGCGAGATCGGGCAGCACTGTCTCTCGGGAGCTTTGCTGGACCCGCGTTCAATGGATGAGTTGCTGCCGGACTGGCGGAAGGATGCGCCCATCGAGGCCGAGGTCGCGAGCGACAGTCTCTATTTTCTGACCAGAAAATCTGCGTTCAAGGCTCCGCTGACGCCGCCTCCGATGCAGGACCATGGCAACTATGTGATCAGCATCAATCGCTTCGTGAAGTGGCTCGGGGCAAAGGTGGAGGAGACCGGGATTACGATCTTCAGCGGCTTTGCCGGGAGCCAGTTGATCTTTGAAGGTGAAGGCGGGGAAGGTAACGCCGTGGCCGGGGTGCGCACCGACGACAAAGGAGTGGACCGGAGCAACCAGCCGAAGGCGAATTTTGAGCCGGGATACGATCTGAAAGCGAAGGTGACGATTCTGGCTGAAGGGTCGCGCGGCTCGCTGACCAAGCAGCTCATCGAACGGTTCGGACTGATGAAGGACCGCAATCCGATGACCTATGGCGTGGGGGTGAAAGAACTTTGGGAGTTGCCTCCAGGACGCATCCGGCCCGGCGAGGTGATCTACACCATGGGCTACCCGCTGACCACGATGGAGTACGGCGGTGCGTGGATATACGGCTGCAAGGACAACATGGTTTCGCTGGGCTTTGTCACGGGACTCGACTATCCCGATCCGCGCACCGATCCGCAGCATGTACTGCAATCTTTCAAGCAGCATCCGTTTGCGGCCAAGCTGCTGGAGGGCGGCAAAATGGTGCGTTACGGCGCCAAGACCATGCCCTATGGGGGCTGGTGGTCGATGCCTCCGCTGGGCGGCGATGGATGGATGATCGTGGGCGACTCGGCGGGCTTTTTGAACTCGCAGCGCCTCAAAGGGATTCATCTGGCGATCAAAAGTGGAATGCTGGCCGCCGAGACCGCTTTTGAAGCGTGGATGGCAGGCGACAACAGCGCCAGGGAGTTAGGAAAGTTTCAGGGCAAGGTGGAGGCGAGTTGGATCAAAGAGGAGCTCTATCCGGTACGGAACTTTCACCAGGGTTTTGAGCACGGCTTTGTGAGCGGAATGTTGAACACCGTGTTGCTGATGGCAACCGGCGGATATGGGCTGCGCAATCGCTATCCCGCGCACGCGGGACACGAACGCATGATGCCGCTCTGGGACGTGATGGGGCAACCGGGAGAGCGGGGACAACTGCGTGGCTGGGCCAAGGGCGACGGCAAGTTGAGCTTTGACAAGCTGACCGACCTGTATCACTCGGGAACGCGGCATGAGGAGGATCAGCCCGCGCACCTGATCATTCACGACACGGATGTGTGCAGCAATCGCTGCACCCGCGAGTATGGCAATCCCTGTCAGTTCTTCTGCCCAGCCAACGTTTATGAGATGGAGGACTCGCCTGAGGAGCCGCGGAAGAAGCGCATCCACCTGAACCCGTCCAACTGCGTGCACTGCAAGACCTGCGACATCATGGATCCCTACCAGATCATCACCTGGGTTCCACCGGAAGGCGGTGGCGGGCCGAATTACGAGGGGATGTAAGTTGGCCGGTAAAGGCTAATTGCGCGGGGGAATTGGGCGCGCCGCACGAGCGGCCAACTTCTTTTCTTCTTTCAGCAGCGTTTCGCGGAGCAGCATCTTGAGGTAGGTCTGGTAGTGCAGTCCTTTGCGCTCGGCTTGGGCACGGGCGCGCGCGATGTCCTCGGGTTCGAGACGAATGGTGGTAGTGGGAGTTGCTCCCTTGCGCTTGGCGGTGCCGCTGCCGAGGTGCCCTGCGGCGGCTTGCTCGAAGGCGCGGGTGATTTTTTTACCCTGCGAATTCCACCATTGAGCTTCTTCGGACTTGTTCTTGAACTTCGGAACTTTGAATTCCTCCGACATGGTTCGTCCTTTTCCGTGTAGATTCGATGCAGGTGGGGTCTAAATCGGATCGATGAGTCGTTGCCATTCGGCGAGCATCTATAACTTAGCCTAGAGACTTAGTCCGGCCCATTAATTTCATGTCGTTAGAGGATAAATTCGGACGCAGCATGCACGATCTTCGCATTTCGATTACTGACCGTTGCAACTACCGCTGCGTTTACTGCCGGACCGGCAACCAAGGGGCGCAGTTCGCCGAGCTTCCGCTGGCGGATTACGTTCGCATGGCGCGCGTGTTTGTTTCGCTGGGCATTACGAAGATTCGCCTGACTGGAGGCGAGCCTCTGATACGGCGCGACATCATCGAACTGGTTCGCGAACTGGCCGCCCTGCGCACCCCTGAGGGCAAAGCCCCGGAGCTGGCCATCACCACCAACGGGCATCTGCTGGCCGAGATCGCCGAGCCGCTCAAAGCGGCGGGGCTGGACCGGGTGACGGTGAGCATGGACGCGGTGGAACCGGAGCGCTTTGCACGTATAACGCGAGTGCAGAATGGTTACGCTAGCGTTTTGGCGGGTTTGAGGGCGGCGCGGCGGGCCGGACTTGGACCGGTGAAGGTGAACTGCGTTTTGCTGCGCGGCTTCAACGAGGATCAGATCGAGGCCTTTGGCCGCTTCGCGCAGGAAGAGCAGGTTTCGGTCCGCTTCATCGAGTTTATGCCGCTGGAAGAGGGGCGTGTCTGGACGCCTGCGGTGGTGGTTCCGCTGGCGGAGATTTTGCAGCGTATGGCGGGCTTTGCGCCCTTCCATGAGATTGCGCATGAGCCGAGTTCGACCTCGCGGCGCTATCGCTTTGACGATGAGAGCGCCGAGTTCGGCGTGATCGCGCCGGTGACGCTGCCTTTCTGTGGGGCTTGCTCTCGCATACGCCTGACCAGCGATGGCAAGATTCGCACCTGCTTGTTCTCGCAGCGCGAGCACGACCTGCTGGGCGCGCTGCGCGCCGGCGGCGGAGACGAGGAGTTGGTGCGGTTGATTGAATACGCGGTGGCCAACAAGGAGGAACGTCACCATATCGGCGAGCCCGGATTTATGCCGCCGGGCAGGACGATGGTGCATATCGGCGGGTGAGGCGGCGAGCGGTTCCGTAAGCGGATTTTGCTTTCCGTTTTCTACATAAAGCTTGCTTCCTTACCCTACATTCATGCACTATTAACAATAGTACGAACTACGGCTTCAACATCCCCGCGGGTGGGGTCTTTCGAGATATGTGCATCCGCTGGAGCCGGAGGTAGCGCTTTCAACATCCCCGTTTTCGCGCGCTCGATTGGGGCGAAAACTGAAGGCAGACAATCATTTGGTTACAGCAGTGGTTACGAACTCTACGTGCTCCCTGGACAATTATCTCGTCCTGCCGGACCACACCATGGACGCTCGCATTCGCGCCGCGCGCGAGATTCTCGGCGAGCAGTGTGTCGTGCTGGGGCATCACTATCAGCGCGACGAAGTGATCCAATTTTCCGATTATCAGGGTGACAGTTGGCGGCTCTCGGAGCTGGCCTCGCAGGCCAAGGGGCGCTACATTGTCTTCTGCGGCGTGCACTTCATGGCCGAGTCGGCCGATATTCTGGCGCGGCCCGAGCAGCAGGTAATTCTGCCGGATTTGAACGCCGGTTGCTCGATGGCCGATATGGCTGAGATCTCGCAGGTGGAAGACGCCTGGGAGCAGTTTGTGCGCCTGGGGTTGACCACCGACGCCGGAGGCGGCATTACGCCGCTGACCTACATGAATTCGGCGGCGGCGATCAAGGCTTTTGTGGGCGAGCGCGGCGGGGCAGTGTGCACTAGCAGCAACGCGCGCGCAGCCATGGAATGGGCATTCGCACGCAATGAGAAAATCTTCTTCCTTCCCGACCAGCATCTGGGGCGCAACACCGGCTACGACATGGGCATTGCCTTGGACGAGATGGTGGTGTGGGATCCCTATCAACTGCAGGGTGGGCAGTCGGCGGCAGCGCTGCGCAGAGCCAAGGTGATTCTGTGGAAGGGACACTGCTCGGTGCACCTGCGCTTTTTGCCCGAGCACGTGGACCGCATCCGCGAGCGCCATCCTGGAATTCAGGTCATCGTGCATCCCGAGTGCCGCTGGGAGGTTTGCCAGAAGGCCGACGACACGGGTTCCACCGACAAGTTGCGCCGCCTGGTGGCCGAGGCTCCGGCGGGGGCGAAGTTTGCTATCGGAACCGAGATTCACCTGGTCAACCGGCTTGCCAAGCAGCATCCTGACAAGACGGTGGTGACGCTGAATGATTCGGGCTGCCTCTGTACCACGATGTACCGCATTTCGCCGCAGCATTTGGCATGGTCTCTAGAGAACCTAGTGGAAGGTACGGTGGTCAACCAGATCAAAGTGCGGCCGGCGGTGAAGCACTGGGCCAAGGTTGCCCTGGACCGGATGCTGCAGATTAAGGGCTGAATGGCGGAGTAGCGCCCGGAATAAAAATACTTCCGGGCGGACTGCTTGTTGGCGACCGCTTGCCGGGGAAACACGCCCTGCTAGCTTCCGCCATTCCAGGTGAGGAAGTTTTCCTGGCCCGTTTTGGTGAGTTGCACCAGGTTCGAGCCGTCCGGGTTCATCCTGTAGATATCGTCGGTTTTCGTTGTCTCGAGATTATTTTTCGGACTGAGAAAGACGATGGAATCTCCCACGTACATTGGAGCCCCAGCTATGGCCGTCCGCAGTTAGCTGGGTGGCGGGATTTGCGGTGCTTTCGCCCCCGATACCGACCACGTAGATGTTGTACGTCCAGGAGTCGCCGCTGGCGTTAAATAGTCCGCGCACGAAGGCGACTTTGGTTCCATCCGGTGATACGGACGGGTACTGGTCCTCCTCGTCTGGGTTCGCGTTCAGGTTGGTCAGTTGGGTGAGGCCGGAGCCGTCGAGGCTCGCGATGTAGAGGCCAGCGGCGCGGCCTGTGTTGGCGAAGATGATCTTCTTGCCGTCTGGAGTGAAAGCGGAAGTCAATGCCTCCAGTGTGGAGGGGTTTGTAATCACGGTTTCGGTCCCACCAGCCGCCGGAAGCGTGCTTATGGCCCATGGGTATTTGTCGGCTAAGGCGTTAAAAACGGACGAGGTAATCGTGTTTCCGTCCGGAGAGAACGTCGCCGCGAAGTGATTTTCCGTATCGTTCGAGGTGAGCTGGGTCGGATTATTGAAGTTGCCGATGTCGGCTAGGAAAATCTGGCTGTATTCGGCGCTGTCGCTGGCGGTGAAGAGTACCTTGGTACCGTCGGGAGAGAGTTGAATGCCGTTATATTGACCACTCTGTGAATTGAGCTTGGCAATGGCGCCGGTGCTGGTATCGATGACATAGGCGTCTACGGTGCCAGTGGCAATGTTAACGGCGCTGGAAACCCGGGGATGCGGGGTGTTAGTGCGAGTCTCCAGCGACGGACGCGAGCGGGACCGCTGTGCCGAGGGGTGGGGATCTGCAACGACATCGCTTACAGGACTTTGGACCTTGAGATCGTGGTCTTGCAGGTAGGCAAAACTTGAAGATGTCGGCGTGGGCGTGGGCGTGGGTGTTGGTGTCGGTGTGGGTGTTGGTGTTGAAGTCGGCGTCGCTGCGGTGGTCGCTGCACTGCCGCCACAATTCGCAAGCAAGAGGACGAATAGCAGAGCAGAGGCTGGGAGAACGAGGAGCCGCAGTTGTGTCTTCAATGGAACGACCCTTTCTGGAGCTAGAACGAAATCTGCCCCAGCCGAGGCCGAGTACGCAGTTTTGAAAGTTACTGAATCGGAATCATAAGGCAAGCTGCCGGTTCTGCAAAGAAAGATTAGGAATGCCGGAGTGGGATTTTGATAAAACGCAGCAGCAGATGTCCGCTAAAATGGAAATAAACTATGCGAACCTTTACCGTGCGCGAAGCACAGTCGATGCTGCCGATTCTGGAGAGCTTGCTGCGCAAGTCGATTGAATCAAAGACACTGATCGAAGAAATCGATCAGGAATTCAATGCGCTGAGCGAGCGCATTTTTTTGAACGGCGGAACGCTGGTGGATGTGCGCGCCTGCGCCGTTCGCCGGGGAGAGCGCGATAAAGCCATCCAGGTCGCCAAGGATACGCTGTCGGAGATCAACGCCATCGGGGTGCAGGTGAAAGACCTCGACATCGGATTGCTGGATTTTCCATGCAAAGTGGACGGCGATATCGTGCTGCTGTGCTGGAAGATGGGCGAACCAACCATCTCGCACTGGCACGGGACCGAGGAAGGCTATGCCGGACGCAGACCGATCGACGATCGGATGCGGGGGGAGTAAGTTCTCCGCGAAGATGTTATTTGCGCTTTCTAAACTGCAAAGATCAAGGGTGCCAGGATCGGCACCCTTTTGTAATGCTGAAATCTTCCACTGTTCTCTTCAGCTTGAAACTTTGAAAGCTAAGCCGTTTCCTTCATTGCTTCGTCGAACTTTGCCAGGAAGCGGTCCACGCCGTCGTCGGTCGCCAGTGGTCCCATGATACCGATGCGGAAGATCTTTCCCGCCAGCGGGCCGAAGCCTCCGGCGATTTCGATGCCGTGCTTTTCCAGCAGATAGGCGCGCACCTTGGCGTCATTGACGCCCTCGGGAACGCGTGGGGTGTTGAGGTTCCAGATGCGCTGCCCTTCGGCGACGTGCATGGTCAGGCCGAGGCGCTCGATTCCGGCGACAAAGCGTTGGTGCGCACGGTAGTGGCGTTGCTGGCGTAGTGCCAGTCCCTCTTCCTCGATGATGGCCAGTGCCTCATGCAGGGCGTAGAAAAGCGTTGCCGAAGCGGTGTGATGATAACGGTGTGAGACGTTCAGGTAATCCTGAATCAGGGCGAGGTCGAAGTACCAGCTGCGGTTGGCCTGCTTGCGCTGACGGAGCCGCTCCTGCGCGCGGGGCGAGACGGTCACCGGACTGAGTCCCGGAGGCGCGCTGAGTCCCTTCTGGGTGCAGCTATAGGCTACGTCGATGCCGTTGGCATCCACGTCTACCGGCATTGCGCCCAGTGAGGTGACGCAGTCGGCGATTACGATGGCGTCGACTTCATGGGAGGCAGCGCAGAGCGCCTTGCTCTGCTGGAAGACGCCGGTTGAGGTTTCCGCCTGCACGAAGGCGACTACCTGGGGGCGCTCGCGCCGGATGAAATCGGTGGCCTCATCGTCGCTGGCGGCTTCGCCCCATGGCTTTTCCAGGCGCACGATCTCGGCGCCATGGCGCTTGGCCATCTCGCCGATTCGGTCGGCGAAGAATCCGCCGGCAAAGAGCGCCAATTTGGTGCCGGGCTCAATGAAGTTGGAGACCGCCGTTTCCATTCCGCCCGAGCCGGTAGCCGAGATCGGCAAGGTCAGTTCGTTGGCCGTACCGAAAACCTCGCGCAGGCCCTTTTGCACGCCTTGCGACACTTGAAAGAAATATGGATCGAGATGGCCGACGACGGGCTGGGCCATCGCTTGGTAGATGCGCGGATAGACCTGACTTGGCCCCGGTCCGTAAAGCAGGCGTTTGGGTGGATGAATCGAAGTCTTAATACAATGGATTTGATTTTCGCTGATTGTGCTCATCTTCCCTTTCCCGACACTAGCAGTTCCCAATGGCTTGCCTCACTTGATGCTACGCCGCTGGCCGACGATTCGAAAGCCTCAGGATTCGAATTGGCTGCGGAAATTTGCAAATTGTAGCCGCAGAGCTTCAAACTCGGCGCGCAGTTGGGCGATTTCGGCTTCGAGCGTAGCGATGCGATCCTCGCGTGAGGGCGAGGCGAGGCGGCTTGCGTCGACGGCCGGCGCGTCATCGCCGCTCTCGACCAAGGAGAAAAGATCGACGTAGCGCGCCTCCTTGGTTCCCGGCTGCCGGGGCAGAACGCTCACCAGCGGCGGATCGTGCTCGATGAGCTTTTGCAGAACCAGTTGCACTTCGTCGAGATCCTCCAGGCGATGCATGCGCTCGCTTCGCCCGCGCAACTCGCCCGGCGTCTGGGCTCCGCGCAACAAAAGAGTGCAGAGCAGGGCGCTCTCACGACGGCCAAGATTCAGGGCCTCGCCCATGCGATGCTCGAAACGGGCGACCCGGCCCTCGGCACGGGCCTCCCCTGCCAGGCCCTTTTCGTACAGCGTACGCAGCGCCGAGCGCACCGCCGTTTCATCGACTTCCATGACCGGTTCGCGATTCGACTTCTGATTGCAGGCCGCCAGCAGCGCGTTGAGCGTCAGCGGATAGTACTCCGGGGTGGTCATGTCTTTTTCCATCAGCGAGCCCAGTACTCGTTTCTCTACCGCGTCCAGATCAAACTCCAAAGGTATCTCCCTTCAGTCGATGTATTCTGCACTCCCAGCCCCGGCCGAGCAAGCCGGTGGGGCAAACACCGGAAGCCAAAGGCGGCACAAAGTCGCATGCCGAACTCGCCGGAGAGGTGGCGCGAGCAGGCCCGGCTTTGTTCGTAGAGGCGAAAAAGTGCTGAGTAGAGTAGAATCTCTCAATCCGAGATAGGAACATTTACCTGAATTCCTGGCTAACCTAAGGGTAATTTCCGCTCTGCTCCAAGTATGATTGGATGAGATCGATTTTCGAAAATAACGGGCGGGCACTTTCCTCGCTCTGGGAGCTTGCATGAAGCGCTTGATCGGCTATATGGCCGCACTTTGCCTTTGGGCAGTCACGGTCGGCTGTGGTGGAGTTACGAGCACCGGTACGCTGGCCTATATCAGCAATTCCACGGGCTCGGGTTTTACTGTTTACACCGTGAATACGGATGGAACTCTGACGGTGTCCGACATTTCACCACAGAGCACCCCTGCGCCACCCAGGGTTCTCCAGTTTGCACCTAACGGCAAATGGGCTTACTTTCTGGACGCAGCCGGCGATAATATCTACGCCTACACCCGCGCCGGCAACGGCACGTTCACGACCTTGATTAACAGCTATCCCGTAGGCCCCGGGGCCAATTCGTTGGTGGTCTCTCCCAACAGCTCCTTCCTCTACGTGTCTCTGCCGAATACGCTGGGCGGCGCGCTTGCCGTCTTCTCGATTGACCCCTCGACCGGCATTCTTTCGCAGGTGGGCAGCAACCTTCAGGTCGGCTCCCCGATGACGCAACTGGTGATGGCGCCCAGCGGCGGTGCTCTCTTCGGTGTCTCGCCCAGTGCGCAGGCGGTATTGGCCTGGAGTTTGAACTCTACCTCCGGCGTTGCCACTTTCGCGGGTTCTACCGGCGTCGGTATCGACCCTGTGTACATAGTTTTGTCCGCAAACGGCTCTTACCTGTATGTGTTGGACCACACCGAAACAACCGCCATCGGGAGCAATCCGAGCATAGTCTGCGCGACGACGACGACTGCGAACTCGAACTGCAGCCCTGACATCTTCGGCTACAACGTGAGCGGTACCGCTCTGTCGCCGATGGCAGGCGCCAGCGTTGGCGGCGGCAATGTGTTCAACGAAAACGCGGATTTGATCACGGGCCTCTACCCCCAGGGTCCGATTGCGGGCTCGACCTCGAACGACTCGCGCTATTTGTTCGTCGCCAATCAAGGCTCGCACAACATCTCCGTCTTCAAGATCTCCACCACTTCGGGCGAACCGACCGAGGTTCTGGGTTCGCTGAGCACGGTCAATGGCATCCAGGTGTCAACCGCGTCTCCGTTTGATTGCGGCTCAGGTTGCTCCACGCCCTCGTTTCTCAGCGTTGCCAAGGCGAACAATGCGCTGTACTTGCTTGATGCGCCCACGGGCAAGATCTTCCAGTTTGCGATTAACCAGAGCACCGGCCAGGTACGGCCGCTGAATCCGGCTTCGGTTGGCGCTGAAAGCGCGACCAGCAATCCGACCTGGATCACGATCCAACAGGACTAGGTGCGGCACATGAATCGGTTGCTCACCCTCGCTCTCATTGGGCTTGCCGGATTGCTGGCAAGCTGCGGCAACTCGGTCACAAGCAGCACTCAGCCCGCCACCAACTACGCGTATTCGATGGTGGTGTCGCCCTCGCCGTACTTTACGTTGAATGCCGGGGACTGGGCTTCGATTACGGCAACGGTCGACGTGACTTTTGAAAACGGTGCACCCAGGCCGGTTTCGCCACAGCCGACGATCAAGTTCTATTCCTCGGACTCGCGAATCACGATTTCTCCCGCCGGGGAAGTTTGCGCAGGACAATGGGATGTCCGCTACCTGACCTGTACGCCGACGGTGTTTCCCGCCACCAATCCAACTACTGGATTGCCCAATGCCAATGCCGGGCAGCCGAACCTTCCTACCGGGTATGTGACCCTCACGGCCTTCGACGCTACGCGCAACGTCAGCGCGACGACACTGGTATCAGTCCATGAGCGCGCTGCCAGCATAAGTCTGACTTCGAATTGGGGAGGACTGACGTGCATCTCGCAGAACAAGCAGGTGCAGTACGTTGCTACGCCTCTCGATGCGAGCGGTAACCCCATTCTCTCTACCGTGAGCAATGTGTTTGCCACCGACTACACATGGACGGTCGGCGACTCCAACGTGGCCGCAGTAAGCACCGTTGGTCAGGTGGTTGGGCGCAATCCTGGCGTGACCAACGTCTATGCGACCCTGAACGGAACCGAAAGCGTACCGCTGACGTTTGTCACCTGCCCGCCCACATCGATCGTACTGGCTTCGTCCACGTACACGGGCGGGACACCAATAGGGCCATACTCGACGACCGATTTGGACACTCTCACAAAGGGCGCCGAAGAGTACATGACGGCAACCATGGTGGACAAAAACGGCAATACCCTGGTCACTTCGCCGCTGAACTACATCACCTCGGACCCGCTTACCGGCAGCTTCAGCACGGTGCTGCCGCTGACCTCGAAGCTGACGGCTAATACTTCGGGGCGCTTCAGCGTGGTCGCCTCCTGCGAGCCGTCCACTTGCAACGCCTCGGTTGCCGACTTCATCATTCCCGGCGCAACCACGCCTACTTCGGGTCAGACGGCTGGCTTCGGCTATCCGATTTACAGCAATGTGATCGGCGTGACCGTGCAGGGCTTCACCGGCAGTTCGGTGCTGGTAACCGGGACGCAATTTGCCGCCACGGGCGCTCCGATCCATCGCATGGATGTGTATGACACCGAGTCGCTGGCCAACACCCATGTGGTGGAATTGGCTAACCTGCCGAACTCTCTGGTGGTTGCTCCCAATGGCGCCACGGCCTACGTGGGCAGCAGCGGCGGTCTGATGGTGGTGAACCTGACCACCTACCAGGCATCGCTGCAGACTTACCCGATCCTTGGTGGAATCAGCACCGACGTGGTGACCGGCAACGTGCTGGGCGTGTCAGCGGACAGCCGCTACGTAGTGCTGTCCGACGGGACCTATGTCTTCCTGATCGATACCACGGGAACCAAGGTCGCGACGCGTTATACGATTGGCGGTATCAACGCGGTGACCTTTGCCGCCGATGGCTCCAATATATGGCTTGGTGGCACTGCAGGAGTGTATGTATTCAACTCGGATGCATTCGTGCCGATTAGCAACAATACTCCCGCCGATGCCGGCCTCAGCACGGACGTGAAGGCGCTGGCGTGGATGCCGGATGGACAATCGTACTTTGCCAGCGGCGATCAGGTGTACAACTATTCCACCTGCAACAACACGAAGCCACAGCTTGCACCAAGCACGACGGGACCCATTAATATGGATGCGATTTCAATTGGTGGGGTGCCCGAGGTGGTGGGTCTGTCGGGAAGTGAGTGGCTAGACTATTCGGTGACCACCACGGCGCAGGTTCCTGCTCAAACGGTGCCATTGCTCAGCGACCTGACGTTTACTGGGCCAGGCGATGTCTGTCTATCTACGGTCACGGTCAATGCGCCGGTCACTACGGCGGTTTCGTTGCCATGCGCCGCGACGCAGGTTACTTTTTCACCGAGGCTGGAAGCGGAATTTATCACCGGAGTGAATCCTTCTTGCACGACCACGGATAACGTCATTCACGGCTACTCCCTGGCGACGCACGCGATAACACCTTCCATCACCACCGTGTCTGGGACGTCGATCGTCCCGCTTAGCGGGGGTGTACTCAGCGATGGCCGCAAGCTGTACGTCGGAAGCTATGACAGCACGGCAGGCACGGCAACACTGCATCGCTTCGATCTATCAACTGGGAAGGCCACAACCGGCAATCTTCTGGATGGTTTGCTCACGGAAGACATGTCAATCCCGATTGAACTGGTCCCCACTTTCGTCGCGGTTGTCCCTAAGTAAAAGGAGAGACTTTTGAAACTTAAACTGTTATTTATTACCGTGCTGGCGTTTGGCGGTATGGCTCAAGCGCAGGGCGTTCTGTCTAATTTTTCAGTCGGTGCAGGCTTTCAGGGAATCTTCCCAGCGGCAACGTTCACCAAGTCCGCGGCGGAAGTCAGCTCGACCAGCGCGAGCACTCAGGACACCACGAAGTCGATAGGCGTTGTCGCCGACGCGCGCTATGACTTCGGCCACCACAGCGCGTTGGATTTCTCCGTCACGCTCAATCGCAATTCTGAAATCTTTGAAGATCCGAACCAGAACCTTTCCCGCGTGCAGACCAATAACGCCGAGCTGATCGGAAGCTACATTTTCCGCCTTCCCTCGAATGAAAAGGTGAAACCCTATGCACTGCTCGGCGGAGGCTTGGTTCGCTTTTCTCCGAACAACAATTTCACCACTGGCCTGACACCTTCGACAGAGACCAAACCCGCTTTCGCCTACGGATTTGGAACTGACTTCAAGGCCTCCGAGCATTGGACCATACGCTTGCAATATCGTGGCTTGGTGCGCAGCGATCCTGACTTCAAGCTGGCCAGCTCCTTCGGAACCGGACTGAAAACGAATGTGGCGGAACCTTCGGCGGAATTGGTGTACCACTTTTAGACGTGTTGGATCATTGAAAGGCCGGAGCGAAATGCTCCGGCCTTTTCGTCATGCGGCCAGCACTTGTGCCGCCAACACGGAACTCAGCGCAGCTTGTATCCTGAATACGAAATGCTTAGCGTTGCCGTGCCGCCCAGCCGGATGCTGCTGATGGTCTGGTTGGACGCCGGAAGCCAGAACTGTCCGATCTTCTGGTAGCGATGTTCGATGCGCGTCTTCTTTATCCAGAAGGAAGGATTTTTGGCTAAATCAGCATCAATGGTTTCCACCGCGAAATCTGCAGCGTTTACGCAGATCTCTCCGCGGTAGAGAAACTTGTAGTCGTGGCGCGGTTCCACCTCCAGGCGATAGCAGCCGCCATAAGGGCTGGGACGGGAGCCCAGCAGGGTGAACGTGTAGTTTTCCGGCGAGAGCGCGGTCTGGCGCTGACCCTCGGCATCGGCGGCCTCACGCTCACTCTCCAGCAGTTTTGAAAAGACCTTGGACTGAAAGATCTTCGAGCCGCTACCGGAGATCACATCGAAGGTCTTGCTTCCTGGAGGCACGTAGTGTGCCACCACTTCCATCTCGGCATCGTGGTTCGACGGAAAGCCGCGATAGCTCAGAAAATAGGAGCGCTTTCCATCATAGGCATGTAAGGTAGCGGCGCGCCGCTCATTGTTCTGGTTCAGCCGAGTAACGATCTCTTCCACGCTCAACCCCGTCCCGGGTGCGCTGCTGGTTACATTCGCCGCCGGGTCCGCTCCAAAGGACGGCAGAGCCGCCAAGAGGAACGCCAAGGCGGCCGCTATACAAACCAGGATGGAACTCCGAAGCTGACCGTTCATTACACGCCCTCTGTTGTCACCGAGCGGAAATGCCAAGCCAATCCGAGCGCGACAGTCGCGAGTGACTAGCATGTTACTCCCAAACGATGTTTCATGCAGGCAGGACGCCACAGGTTGCGTCGCGGCGCTGCCATACCCGAACTCCCAGATTTTTGGATGCAAAAATAGCTCGCCGCCCACCCAAATTTTGCAATCTCGTCCGGACGCTGACGGGTCAGTCGGCTAGGAAGAAACGCGGGCCGTTCGCCGGTTTACGACCTCCACGGCAAAGCGCCACGGACTGAGCGCTCCGGCGAGTACGAAGAGGAATATCAGTCGCGGCATCGCATTCAGATCTTGCATGAACGGGCGTCCTTCTTCTCCCACCAGCATCGCGCCCCTACGCATGATGTAAAGATTGAAGACAGCCGCAAGAGCGGTAAACACCGCCGAGGCAATCATTCCTGTGTGGAAGACCTGCGTGCCCAGTGCGGCATGAAAGGAAAGATCGCCGATCTGAAATAGCAGGGGAAAGACGCCGGCGAGGAGTAACCCGGCAGCCCATTGTGGCTCGGCAAAGCGTAGCCACTGCGTCAAGGTTCCGAAGAACCCAGCGCTAAGCGCGCCAAATAAGGCCTCGGCCAGTACCCCGCTAGAGCGTCCGGTGTGATGCGACTTTATGGAGGACACCAGAAAAATGATTGCGCGGAAGATCGCGCTCAGCAGCGCGGCCTTGCCGTTCCAGCGTAGGACGAGGTGCTGCCAGGGATTCCGCAGGAGAGCCAGCAGGGCTTGCCCGACAGAGACAGAATTGGGCTGCGCCGGAGCGCCTTCACCACTGCACTGGTTCATATACAACAGGATACTGCAGCAGGCCGTAAGAACTGCCTCGCGAGTTTGTCAAACTTCTGTGAATACTGCCGCCCGGCAGGCATCTCGCGTGTCGAATTTAATTTCATCTCACATTGTCCTTTCCGTAACCGGACCGTCACTTTTTTCTTCCATACTGCTGCTAAAGAGATTTGCAAATTCTGGATATGCGAGACGCGGCACAGACAGCGCATTTAGGAGGAGACTCTTGCAAGCACAGGAAGCATGGTTTGATAGGGACCAAGCGCTGATTCGTCAGTTCAGTACCGGCGTCTCCATCCATAGTCATACCAGCCGCTCCAGGGAAGGCCTCGATTTCATAGAACGAATCTTCGAATCCCACCCCCTGCTGAGTACTTTTATTCGTGCGCAGGAGAAGGCGGCAGACAAGCGTGGATTACCGATCGATTTCGCTCAAGGCTATTGGAATCCGCCGCTTTGCCCACGCTCAGCTTATGAGGTGGAGAAGAATCAGATCGAGCAAACCCTTGGAATGCAATCCCTAGTCTCGCTTACCGATCACGATTGCATCGAAGCTCCGCTGTTGTTGCGCGTCGTTCCCGCAATGCATGACGCCCCAATCTCATTGGAATGGACGGTCCCTTTTCAGAGCGCCAAATTCCACATCGGCGTACACAACCTGCCAGGCGCGCGGGCCCAGAAGCTGGTGGACGAGTTGAAAGCCTGTACCGCCCAGCCCAGCACGGAGAGGGTCTGCGACCTTCTGAGGACGCTGCACGCGATTCCCGAGGTGCTGGTGGTCTTCAATCATCCGCTATGGAATCTGTATGCCAGTCCTGCCGCTGAGTTTGCGCGCAACCTCGAGGACTTTCTCGCTCTCAACAGCGGCCACCTGCATGCACTGGAATTGAACGGCCTACGGCGCAGGGAAGAAAATCGTCAAGTCGCAGCACTGGCCGCGCGCTGGCAGCAGATTGTGGTCTCGGGCGGCGACCGCCACGGATGCGAACCGAATGCCAACCTCAACCTGACCAACGCCGCCAGCTTTGACGAATGGGTGCAGGAGTTGCGCCGGGAACGCAGGAGCCAAGTGCTCTTCATGCCGCAGTATCGTGACTCGCGTGCAGCCCGTTTTTACCAGACTTTTCTCGATGCGGTGGCCCATTATCCCGATCATTCCGATGGCGCTTCGCGCTGGGATCAGCGCACATATCATCCCGGCCGCGACGGGTCGTTGCAGCCGCTGAGCTTGCTCTGGGCTCGCGTCCCGCTGTTTCTTCAGACGGTCCTCAACGCTGCCCGGCTCGCCGAAAGCACTCAACTGCTGAGCAAGTTCCGCAGCTCCGCCGGATCGCTTGCGTCCAGAACACCCGAAATTTCGATCAGGAAGAAGGTGCCTGATGCTCGCACAACCTGTACGTGTTGCGCTCTTTCCCGATTCGCTGAATGAGGTCAACGGTGTGGCGAACACCTGCCGCAACTTTGTTGCCTATGCTCAGCGCACCGGCTCTCCCATGCTGCTGGTGAGCGCCAATGACCGCCCCAGCCTGACCCAGGATGGCAGCATAACGCGCCTGGATCTGCAGCGTGGCCCGATTTCGTTCGCTCTCGAAAAGGATCTTCGCTACGACTTGGCGCTCTGTCGCTACTATCGGCGTGTGGTGGATGCACTGCGCGAATTCAAACCCGACGTGGTTCATATCACCGGCCCCAACGACTTTGGAATGCTTGGCGCGGCCGCTGCACACGAGGTCGGCATCCCTCTTGCCGCCTCATGGCACACCAATGTGCACGAGTACGCGGCGCGCCGCTCGGACCGGATCCTGCCGCAATGGATCTCGGGCGGCAGACGCGCCTGGCTGCTGCAAACCATTGAGGACGTCACCTTCCATCTCGCCGCTTATTTTTTTCAGGTCGCGCGCTTCCACTTCGCACCCAATCAGGAACTCATCGATAAACTGCACCGCGCAACCCACAAGCCATGCGTGCTGATGGAGCGTGGCGTCGATCTGGCCGAGTTCAGCCCTACCCATCGCGACCGCGACGATGAAGGCCAGTTCGTCATCGGGTACGTGGGCCGCCTCTCGACGGAAAAAAAGGTGCGCAGCTTCGCCGCGCTGGCACGGGCTGTTAAGAATGCCGGTCACGACCATGTGAAGTTTGTATTCGTCGGACAAGGCGGCGAAGAAGAGTGGCTGCGCCAGCACATCCCCGATGCCGAATTGACGGGAGTGCTGCGCGGACCAGCCCTCAGCCGGGCTTACGCCAATATGAACCTGTTCGCCTTCTTCTCCGAAACCGATACCTTCGGCAATGTGGTGCTGGAGGCACTGGCCTCCGGCGTTCCGGCCGTGGTCACTGATAAGGGCGGGCCCAAGTTCATCGTCGAGCACGAGCGCTGCGGCTTTGTCTGCAGCAGCGATGAGGAGTTCACCGCCTCTGTCCTGCGCTTGATCTCGAGCCGTTCGTTGCAGCGCGACATGGCCATAGCTGCCCGCCAGCGCGCCGAGCGCGCCTCGTGGGACGCGGTCTTCGAGGCCGTATATGAGACCTACCGCCGCGAACTGCCGGGAGTGGGCGAGGCCACCAAGTCCGCGCGATTTCGTAAAACGCTAGCTTCCATGGCCCACTGATACCTGCGTCATAGAAGGTGAGAAGGGGCATTCAGGCCCTTTGCTAAAATCGCACCATGGGGCAGTTAGGCAAAACATTTCTTGGACTCGGCCTGTTGCTCGTCGCCCTGGGCACGGCTATGCTGTTCGCGGCGCGCTTCGGAATTCCCTTTGGCCGTCTGCCCGGAGACCTGCATTGGCGAAGCCGCAGCGGCCATACGCAGGTCTATTTTCCCCTGGCCACGTCCATCCTGCTCAGCGTATTGCTCTCGCTGATTTTGTGGTTATTGCGCAGCTTTCGGAGATGAACCAGAGCGCAGCTTACTGCTACTGTAGATAACAACATTCAACCCCTGTTTGCGTCTCTTTGGTCGGAAGGGACTTAGCCGATGACGCTAGATAAGGATGATGCTGGATAGGGCGAATGTGACAATCGTTATCGACACACGTCAAATCCGGTGAGGTGATCGAGGTCACATTCTGATCTTTTAAGCTATGTTACTGTTATCAAACGCTTAGCTACTTCCCAGAGATTCCTTGTTATGATTTCGCCCCAAGACAATGATGTGGTCCGCGTTGATTCTGGTCGCCGCGACCGGACAAGCGTGCCGCTATGCGTGGATCTCGATGGGACATTGATTCATAGCAATCTGCTGTGGGAATGTATCGTTCTTCTTCTTAAGTGCAATCCCTTCTCCTTGTTGCTGGTGCCGTTCTGGTTGTTGACCGGGGGACGGCCGAATCTTAAGCTCCAGGTTGCACGCCGGGCCCTGTTGGAGCCAGAGAAAATACTGTACAACCGTGAACTGCTCGAGTTTTTGCGAACGGAACATGAACGTGGACGTAAGATCGTCCTGGCCACAGCTGCAGACCAGCAACTTGCGGAAAGTATTGCCGCTCACACCGGTGTGTTCGACCGGGTTTACGCTACTCGTGACGGCAAGAACCTGAAGGGGCGCGCAAAAGCAGATTTTCTTTGTGCCACGTTCGGGAACCGCGGATTCGAATACGCGGGAGATTCCTCTGCCGACATGCACGTTTGGAGGGTGGCAAGCGCTGGGTATGTAGTGGGTAGCAAAGCGACCGCGGATAAGGCTGCTTCCGTTACTGAAGTGCTCCGTTGGTTTCCACGCCAGAGTGGTAATCTCACGTGCTGGTCCAGAGCCATCCGCATCCGTCACTGGAGCAAGAACCTGCTGATGCTGACTCCTTTACTGCTGGCGCATCGGCTCACCTTGCATTCGCTGCTAAAGACACTGGCAGGGGTGGTTCTGTTTGGTTTGTGTTCCTCTGGAATTTACATTCTCAACGACTTGCTTGATTTACACTCCGACCGCGCGCACCCTTGGAACAACGGAAGGCCGTTTGCTTCCGGGCAGCTCTCGATAGCCTCGGGTGTGATGACGTCATTGTTTCTGCTGGGCGCCTCACTCGGGTTGGGTGCTCTGGCATTGAACGGACGCTTCGCCGGTGCGCTTGCGCTCTACGCTGTCACTGCAATCTTGTACTCAATGCGGCTGAAACGAATCGCAATCCTGGACGTGTTTGTTCTGTCCAGTTTCTACACGTTTCGAATCTGGGCAGGCGCTCTGATCACTGACGTTCCACTTTCGCAATGGTTCATGGGATTTTCGCTATTCTTCTTTCTGAGTCTGGCGATGGCAAAGAGATACTCGGAGTTGGTACACGCGGCAGAGTTGGCCGACAGCGGTAATTCGGGCCGCAGCTATCGTGCCAGCGATCGAGAACTGCTCATGGTCATTGGCATGGCGAGCTGCTTCTCGGCGATCGTGATTCTGAGCCTCTATGTGCACAGCAGCGAGGTCATGGCGCTGTATGCGCGGCCTGGACTGCTACTGCTCGCCTGTCCGCTGACACTGTACTGGACATGCCGCATCTGGCTCAAGGCCCACCGCGGTGAACTGAATGAAGATCCCGTTAACCTCGCGCTAAGCGATCCGGTCAGCTACTGCATCGGCGCAGCTGGGCTGGCGATCATGGTGGCTTCATCAATCAAGTTTTAGTGCATTTCAAAAATCATCGGAAATCACGGGTAAGCGGTACTTGAATGCCTAATCTCAACTCGAACGTCACACCAGGCGCACAACTCCCGTTACCGCATCCGGTCACTTCCTATTATTCATGGGGACGCTATCCCCTGGCCGCACACCGAGGCATTTACCGGCCAAGCTGGGCGGACGAACTCGGCCGATTTGATGATGCCGACGCTCCTGTGCTCGCGTTCGGACTTGGCCGCAGCTATGGCGACTCCTGTCTGAATGACGGGGGATATCTGATCGACACTTCTGCATTGGATCACGTCCTATCGTTTGATACGGGCACGGGCCGCATCCGCTGCGCCGCCGGGGTGTCGCTGGCCAGCATCCTGCAGGTGGCGGTTCCGCGGGGTTGGTTTTTGCCGGTAACTCCGGGAACAAAGTTTGTGACGATTGCCGGTGCCATAGCCAACGACGTGCACGGCAAGAACCATCACTGCGCGGGAACGATTGGGTGCCATGTGACGCAGTTTGAATTAATGCGCAGCGATGGCAGCCGGTTCCTTTGCTCGCCCGAGCAAAACCCGGAGTGGTATGCGGCCACCATCGGCGGGCTGGGACTGACCGGCATCATCGTGTGGGCGGAGATACAACTTAAGAAGATTCTATCCAGTAAGATTACCGTCGACACCACCGCCTTCCGAAGTCTCAGCGAATTCCTGGACATCACCAGGGAGAGCGAACGAGACGGCTTCGACTACACGGTCGCGTGGATCGATTGCCTTTCCGGCCGAAATGCGCGCGGTATCTTTTACAGCGGCAAACATGCGGATACAGGAGGTCTGGTGGCCACAGGGGCCAACGCCAGCGGGCCCAGGGTGCCGTTCGCGCTTCCCGAGTTTGCGCTCAACCGGGTTACCGTAAAAGCATTCAATACGCTGTACGCGCTCAAGGCAGGGAAGAAGAAAACAGAGAATATTGATTACGATCCGTTTTTCTATCCGCTGGATGCAGTCCGCGACTGGAGCCTGATTTATGGCCGGCGCGGACTGACGCAATATCAGTGTGTGGTTCCTGATGGCGAATCGGAGGCGTTTCAAGAAATCCTGCGTGTAATTTCCGACTCTGGCGAAGGCTCGTTTCTTGGGGTGATCAAGAAGTTCGGCAACATTGCGTCGCCGGGCATCCTGTCGTTCCCCCGACCGGGGCTGACGCTGGCGCTGGATTTTCCATTTCGCGGCGAGCGCACTCTACGATTGTTTGACCACCTTGATCGCATCGTGCTGAGCGCACATGGGGCGCTTTACCCAGCCAAGGATGCGCGCATGAGCCGCGACATGTTCGAGGCATCGTACCCCAACCTGGAACGTTTCCGGAGATTCGTGGATCCGCACCTTTCATCCGGATTCTGGCGTCGGGTTCAGGCAGAGGAGAAACAGTGAGCCAGCGAATCGTAGTGCTGGGGGCAACGTCCAAGATTGCTCAGGAAATTGCCCGCCTCGCGGCGGCAGACCGGAAGGAAATTCTGCTGGTAGGCCGTCGTGCAGAGCGCCTGGCAACGATCGCGGGAGACTTGGCGGCCCGTGGTGCAGCGGTCGTGCATTGGGTCCCGGCTGACCTTGCGGACGTTGCCTCTCATCCTGCGCTGGTCGACGAGCTCTTAGCGAAGATGCCGAACTTCGATACCGTCCTGCTGGCCTATGGCACGCTCGGCGAGCAGGCGCGGGCGGAAGATTCAGCCGAGTATGCGCTCAGCGAGATAGCCACGAATTTCACCAGCGCCGTGTCACTTCTCACGCGGCTCTCTGCGGTGCTTGAGCAGCGCCGCATCGGGTGCATCGCGGTAATCACGTCGGTTGCCGGTGATCGTGGGCGGCGCTCGAACTACGTCTACGGGACGGCCAAAGGCGCCTTGGCTCTGTTCGCGCAGGGACTGCGTGCCAAGCTCTTTTCCGCGGGGGTTCGGGTCCTGACGATCAAACCTGGGCCGGTGCTTACGCCTATGACTGCGGAACTGCCAGGGAGCCAGAAGTTCGCCAACCCGCAGGCGGTGGCCCGCACAATTTATCGCGAGATCGAGGCCGGCAACAGGGATATCCTTTACGTCCCAAGCCACTGGCGCTGGGTCATGATGGTGATCCGGCACATCCCCGAGAGAATCGGCAAAAGATTGAAGTTCTAACTGCCGGTGCCTGCCAGAACCACAAGCACTGTGCGTAACAGTAGATTGAAGTCGAGCCAAATACTCCAATTCTCGACGTACTCAAGATCGCGATTGATGTAGTCATCAAACGAGGGGCTCTGCCGGGCCTCTACCTGCCACAGGCCCGTAATCCCAGGCACAACCTCAAGGCGGCGTAAATGGCCGATTGCATACTGTTTGTACTCACCAGGAAGCGGGGGACGAGGGCCGACCAGGCTCATTTCTCCTTTGAGTACATTCCACAGCTGCGGTAATTCATCGATGCTGTATTTGCGCAAGAGCCGACCCAGTGACGTTATACGAGGATCCTTGTCGATTTTGAACAGCACCCCATTTCGCTCATTCAGGTGAGCGAGATCCTTCTGCTGTCGCTCGGCATCCACCACCATGGTGCGAAACTTGTGACAAGGGAAGATGCGACCCTTTTTGCCGACGCGATTTGAATGATGAAACACCGGGCCTCGGGAATCCAGCTTGATGGCCAGAGCAACCACTGCAAACAGCGGCAGGAAAGACAGCAACGCTGAAGCCGAGACGACTTCGTCGAATACACGCTTGAGAAACAATTGCAGCGTCGGAATCCGCTCCTGGTGGACCGCCAGCAGTGGAAATTGCCCAATGAACTCGACCGGGACGCCATAGGCGAGACCGTCGTAAAGGTCGGGAACGACGCGCATATCAATGCCCGCGCCTTTGGCATACAGAGCCACATACTTCACCAAGTTGCGGTCACCAGACAAAGTCACCAGTATTTCGTCGATGAAGTAGGTCTTGCCGATGACTTCCAGATCCTCGATGCTCCCCAAAACCTCGGTGTCGTCCAAGTCTTCGCGACCGGAACAACGGTCGGCTCTATGCCTGTCGATGTATCCGATGAACGTATAACCGAGTAGCGGATTCGTCGACAAGTACCGGCTGAGCGCTTGTCCGACCCGACCTGCACCAACGATTACCACATTGCGGCGTACCGCGGAGGAGCGGCCAGGAAAGGTCAGGCGCCTTATGGCGAGGGTGGCCGCACTGAGCAAGACCGTCGCGCCGATGACCTCACGAGAAATCAGCTTGTTGCCGGATAAATAGATAAACGAAGTCACAATCAGTGCAGCGGAACCGGAAGATTTCAGCACGTCGAAAACGGTGCGTCGACGCGGCACGGTTTGAGAATATGTGTACAACCTGCGGGCGTATGCGAACAGTACGAACAGGACGGCATAGAGAAGGAGAAATGCCATGTCGTGTTCAAAGAGCTCACGAGAACTCAAACTCCAGACCGAGACCGCCGGGACGTGGAAGACGAATCGAAAATACCACGCTGCCAATGCGCTGATGCAAATGAGGCTGAAGTCGATGGCTAATAGAATGTGCTGCACGAATGCGCGATGATCTCCGTCGCGCTTACCCTCCGTGTTCTCGCTCAGGGAGTAGCCGTACGGCAACTCCACTGCGGGACAGACATCCTTGATTATCATAAGGCTCTAGCCAATAGGTGATGAGTTCGTAGTGTCGTTTTTAGTACTTACTGTAACGTTGGACTGAACATCAGAAGTCGTATGCCTCACGACCGCAGATGTAAGGTACTCCGTTGCGAATCGACCCTGGCGGTGAATATTGGGATAGCCACCGCGATTCATTCCCGCTCCGGGAGCTTTCCCGCAACAACTCGACTGGTAAAGCGGCAGGTACTGCTCGATGCGGCACTCGCCGAGGTGGCGCATCGAGAAGTACGAATCTCGAACTGCAGATGCTGTCAAAAAATGTGAGGGAAGGTGCCTGAGATAGCAGTTCAAGGTGAGGCTTCAGAACCTGGCTTGAAGCAGGGAAAGGGTATCGCGAATCGACCGAGCTTCGGCAGCTTGGGTGTTCCGGATCACGTTTCGACTGACGATGCGGGTGTGGTAAAGTACAGTACCACTCTTCCAGAGTAGCTCATTGTGTCAGGAACGCGTCTACCATTTCGGTTGAATACCTGGGAAGCTATTCCTGCTGACGCAACCTGTTGGTACAGGCACTCAAAAACATGAATATCAGCCAGAATCATCATCCGCTTATGGGGTTTTCCGTTAAGAAGGCCTATCCCGTCGTCAAGTTGATCTTCATTTTGCTGGTGCTGATTAGCGCTTTGTGCGCCGGCTTGCATACAGTCTCCGACTATGACATGGGCTGGCACCTTGCGACTGGACGCTACGTAGTTCAGCACCACCAGATTCCCCGCACCGACGTTCTATCATTTACTTCAGCGGGGAAGCCGTGGGCTTATCCGCCTTTTGCCGGCGTACTGCTTTACCTGACGTATTCCGCGTTCGGCTATGCCGGGCTGAGTTGGTTTTGTGCACTGGCATGTCTGGCAGTTGTGGCCTACCTCGTTCGCCGCGGAGACATCGGCAGCGCGCTCCTTGCGATGCTTGCGGTTCAGTCCATTGCCGCCCGGACGGTTCCTCGCGCCGACCTCTTTAGTACGGTCTTCTTTGCGTTATTTCTTGGCGAACTCTGGGCCTACCATCGGGGAGCGCCTTCACGTCCTTGGCTGTTACCCGTGGTCATGCTGTTTTGGGTTAATCTCCACCCTGGCTTTGTCGCGGGCCTTGGGGCCATCTGCGCCTACCTGCTGACTGAAATCGCGGATCTCCCATTTGCAGGACGACGTCAGGCTGTGCTTGATCGGCTAAAGAAAGTCTGGCCCTGGCTCGCGGCTTGCGGGGTTGCGACTCTGGTGAACCCCTGGGGTCCAAAAATTTATGATTCCGTACTCACCTTGTCGGGACTCGGAGCGCCAGCCCATGGAGAACTCAACGGCGGAAGTTTCGTCGACGAGCTCCAGGGCGTACCGATTTCGTCGCGTTTGCTGAACCAACTCATCGAGTTCAGGCACATGGAGAATGGGTTCACCTGGTTGCTATTGGTGGCGGTCGTTCTCGTTGGGCTGTTCCTCTGGAAGCGGCAGCTGGGGGCTGCGGTCATCGCCGCGGCTGCGCTCTATTCCGGACTGGCGCATGCGCGCTACATCGGGCTATTTGTCATCGCCATTGCCACTCTTGGTGGTCCCTTGCTGAGCGAGATCTTCGTTGCGAATTCAACCGCCGAGACTCGAAAAGGTCCGCGATCGCAAATCTGGGTGTCCGGGGCAGTGGCCGTCCTTGTGACGGTTGTGTTCTGTGGTGTCGCGCTACTGCATATTGCCGACTTTGTTTCGAGCCGCACATACATTGTTTTCCAAACGGATTGGAGGTTTGGTGCAGGCGAATCGTCCTGGTTTCCAGCCCGCGCTGCGGCTTTCATTCGGCGGGAACAGCTGCCGAAGAACATTTTCGAGGATTATGTGCTGGGTGGGTATACGGCCTGGAGCCTCGGTCCGCAGTATCCCGACTTTATCGATGGACGTGGCATTAGCCCTGATCTCAGCGCCGAGCAAAACAAACTCTACGGCGAGGGCCCAGAGTCACAATTGTGGCAGGCGGATGCCAACCGCTGGAATCTGAATATTTTACTGCTTCCAACATCCGGTTTTCGCGGGTTGCAGGGGATGGCTCCGTTGGCGTTTTGTCAGAGTGTAGCTTGGCGTCCAGTTTATATGGATGATGTGTCGCTGGTATTTCTGCGCAACACACCAGAGAATCGTCCATGGATCGACCGTTTGCAAATCGACTGCCGCACCCAGCAGCTCACTCCGCCTGCCGCTGCTTCACGTTCGGCGCTTTACGATTTCTGTCTGAATTCGGGAGCACTGTTCTTCGAATTGCAACGCCCCGAGGAGTCGGAGGCGTCACTGCGCCGCGCTTCCGCGCTCTATCCCGAAGATCCGAATGTCCATTCACTACTCGCGTCGTTGTTTTGGCGTAAGGATCATTACCGCGAAGCTGAGCAAGAATACCTCACTTCGCTTGAACTCAATCACAACAACTCAGTCTTGTACGCTCTCGGATTGCTCTATGTTAACGAGGGCCGTAACGCCGAGGCGGTCGAAGCCATACAGCGCGCGGCTAGAGAATCCATGCTGCCGACCGACATGTACATGACTCTCGGGAAATTGCAAATTGGAATGAATCATCCCGAGCAGGCACTGGAAGCATTTGCCGAGGCGGAGACACACAGCCCATTTCGCAACGGTGGCGAATCGCTTTCCCCCGAACTCTACGCCGAGATTGCTGAAGGCAGGGCCGAAGCGTACAGACATCTCGGACAGTGGAATGACGCAATTGCGTTCCAACAGGAAGCGACTCAGAGAACTCCGTCGGTCGTGAGCAGATGGAACAGGCTTGCTGAGCTATATGACGCGACTGGGCAGACGCAACTCGGCGCCGAAGCACGACGACGTGCCCCCGCGCTTCAAGACGCTCCTCATTGAGGAATAACCCGCGTCGCAGGGACGCCGAATAGATTGCAATTGGCGGAGCTTCTCGGTCATCCCCAGCCACGTCGATGCACGCGCGATCTTCAAACAAAGTGACACTAAGCAAAGCAGAGACTTACGCCTTAGTTGCTGACCTTTGCTGTATCCAGAGACTCTCAAAAAACCTTAGGGTAAAGTTATTGATAATGCATTGACTATCGCAGCATACCTAGACTTTCGTCCGGTGCAATTGTCTTAGTGAGTCGGAGTATTCGCCGATGTGAGCAGGGAAGCCGGAATCGTATCTTGGATTCCATGAAACAACTACTCGCAGTGTTCATCCTTCTTCTTTGCAGCGCTATTCTGACAGGCTGCGGTAGCGGCTCGTCGGGTGCGGGTGCGTCGACAACTACTCCATTTGCTGCTGGCCCAAGTTCGGTCGCTCCGCCTCCGACGACAACCGGTTACTACGTTTCTCCGACCGGCAGCGATTCTAACGCTGGTACGCTCGCCGCGCCGTTCGCCACCTTCACCAAAGCGCAGAGCGAGATGCGTGCGACCTCGATCAAGACCACCTACGTTCGCGCCGGCACGTATACCCCCTCTGCGGTATCAGGGCCGTCGGCGCCGACCACCGCAGCCCTCTACCTGACCTCCGCCGATAACGGTGAAACCTGGTCGTACTATCCTGCCGACGGCTATGACACGGCCATCATCAATGGGCGTGCGACCGAAGGATGCATGAACTCCAGTGGGCTCACTTACGGCTTCTGGATTGAAGGTGGCAGCAACATCACCATCAACGGGTTGGCTTTTGAGAATTACACCGGCAGCGCAATCCTGCTGCACGCTGGAACCTCTTACTATGGCTCCTTCTTCCCGACGCAGGGCCAACCTGCCGCGAACAACGACGTCATCGAGAACAACCTGGTCACCAACATCTATGACGTCTACCCCATCCCGAGCGGATGTTCCGATTCGATTTCCACCGGCACGGTTCTTGGCGCGATTATGGCTGATGGACAGGTTCCAAACCTGACCGTCACCCACAACATTGTCCATGATGTCTCCGGCATGGGTGTCCGCGCCGATTGCTACCAGAGTGGCGACAACATCACCGGCCTCACCGTGAGCTACAACGCCCTGTATAACCTCAACAGCCAGAATGAAGATGTGGGCGCAATCTATGCCTACATGGGCGCTTGCGGCGCGACCGCTCTCAACGCCACCATCGAAGACAACTACATCCGCGATTACGGGTCGACCAGCAACTCCGCTCGCGGTGTTTACCTGGACGATGACACCAGCGGTGTGACGGTAAAGCAGAACGTCATCACCGGACACGGCTCCGTGTGCTTTAACTACCACGGCGGCAACGGCATCAACGTCACCGGCAACATTTGCGACTTGTCAAACGATGGGCAGTCGATTGCCGAGTATCAAAACTCCGGAGACTGCACCGCCAGCACCTGCATGGAGAATAACGTCCTCCAGAACAACATCATCATCAGCGGATCGTCATCGGGTGGATACATGAACTACACCCCGACCAACCCGCTGACGATACGGGACAATTTCGTCTACAACTACGGCGGTGGCTCAATCAATGACGGCGGCTCCAGCGGCGATGTAACCGGCACCAATCCGCAGATTTCCGGCTGGAACTTCACCATTGCAGCCGGCAGTCCGGTGTTCAATGCGCCGATCAGCTTCCCTGGCATTCCGACCGCCTGGGGACCTCCGGGTTACTCGATTCCGCAGACCGGCACCGCGCCCTCTTCGCCGCACTAAACTGGGTCGCATTAACTGAAAGGGCCGGCATTATGCCGGCCCTTTTTACTTATGCGGATTCCTATCCCTGCAAACCGCCTGAGACGTGTCAAGAAACTCACCTCGACTACCTGTCCCATTGGTACATTGTACCGGGGCAAGATCCTGACTTTGTCACGACGCGCATCACGATATCTGGATCAAGGTGCCATCTAACCGACCGATTGTGGTGAATAGGTGCGGCTAGAAAGGCTTCTCCTTTTTGATGCAACGTCAGCCGAATGATTGCCGCCCGCGTGCCTCTGCCGATCACTGCCAAGATCGTAGGATGGTCAGGCGGAACCATGGCAAAGATGGCGGCGCGGTAAGGTCACTTTGGAATGGATGAACTGGCGGGAGTCACGGGAACTAAGCGCGCTAACTGATTTATAACAATGGTAGGAGCGGCAGGACTCGAACCTGCGACCCTCTGCTTAGAAGGCAGATGCTCTATCCAACTGAGCTACGCTCCCACGGGGTAACGTCTTTGTTTTCAATTCACTTTGGCAAGTGAATGATAAACTACTTTGCTATATTTTGCCCTGACTATTCCCTAACCTGCCAAGTCAGACTGATCAACGATATTGTAACGTTCAAAGACGGAGCATGTCTTCCATCGACCTCAGGAAATGAAGAAGCCTCGGTAACAGCCGTCGTGGTTCAACGGATGAGGGGGATATAGTGCTGAATTTGAAGAGACTTCTGATAGCTCTGGGACTGATGCTCTTGCCGAGTGTGGCCTTAGCTGCGGATACACAGCGTTTCGACGGTGCGTGGCAGACGACTGTCTCGTGCACGGCGGCGAGAGACGCGCTGGGCTATTCCTTCCGCTTCGTTAGCACCGTGAAAGATGGCGTCTTTCATGGTCTGCACGGCACTGCGGGCGAGCCGGGTTTCCTGCAAATCGATGGCAGGATCGGGGTCGACGGTATTGGCAAGCTTTATGCGAATGGCCGCACCGGGTCGAAGGAATTCGTGCCCGGACGTGATACCCCGAAAGGGACTGAGTACGGCTACAATATCGATGCGAAATTCGAGGGATCAACGGGAACCGGAACCCGCATCGAGGGTCGTTCGTGTACTTTTCAGTTCGAGAAGCAGTGATCTAACTCAACACGCGGACATCGCAGCGGTTTGTGCGAACCTGTCATTCTCGCTTCACAATCATCTCGCGTAGTTTTTGCAAGAGAGTTTGGAGACCAAAGGGCTTCTGTAGAAATCTCGCTGTTGAAGTTGCCTCGTCATAATCAGTCAGTGCGCGGTCGGTATATCCAGACATGAAGAGAGTTACCGCATGTGGAGACGTTCTGGCGACTTCACGAGCGACTTCTGCGCCACTGAGTTTTGGCAGAATCATGTCAGTTATGAGCACTCGAATCGCTCCTTCATACTGGTTCGCGATGTCCACTGCTTGAGCACCATTGGATGCCCCCAGCACTTTGTATCCATGCAGAACAAGGTAAATGGAGAGCGACTCGCGCAGCGCTTCTTCATCCTCAACAATCAGGATGATCTCGCCCTGCCCCTCGGCCTCTTTGAGTGCCGGCGTGATGGTCGTCGTCAAGGGAGCATCGACGGCAGGAAAATAGAGGCTGAAAGAGCTGCCTTGTCCGAGTTCGCTATCGAACCAAATGTATCCGCCGCTCTGCTTGACGATCCCGAACACTGTCGATAGTCCGAGCCCGGTCCCTCTTCCTGATTCCTTGGTAGTGTAGAACGGCTCGAAGAGGTGGGATTGAACTTCCTTCGTCATCCCCGTCCCTGTGTCGCTCACAATGAGAGCAACATATTCGCCCGGAACAAGACCGTCCCGTTTCTTTGCTTCTTCAACATCCAAAGAGACATTCTCGGCTCTGATGGTCAACACGCCACCGTTGCGCATCGCATCACGGGCGTTCACACATAGATTCATCAAGACCTGAACGATCTGCCCCGGATCAGCCTTCACAGCGGCCAACGGCTCGCCGAGGAAAACGTTCAACTCAATATCTTCTCCTATCAAACGCTGGATCATCTTCAAACTGTCTTCGACTATGGAATTCAGGGCGATGATGCGCGGAGAGAGTACTTGTTTGCGGCTGAATGCCAGTAATTGCAGGGTCAGGGCAGCAGCCCTATCGGAGGCCTTAAGAATCTGATCTAGGTGCTTGCGGTGTTTGTCTTCGGGGCCAAGTTGCTCCCGCATCATGTCGGCGTAACCACTGATGATCATCAGAAGATTGTTGAAATCATGAGCGACACCTCCCGCAAGCCGCCCCACAGCTTCCATTTTCTGCGCTTGCCGAAACTGCTCCTCCAATTCGCGGCGATCACTCAGGTCTGTAACGGCACCGATTGCGCGTATCGGTTGTCTGGTTTCGTTATAAACGATGTATGCGCGATCTAAGACTACAGCGTAGGAGTCATCCGCCCGTCGAAAGCGATACTCAACCTCATAAGAATCAGACCGTCGTGATAGTGCAGCCTGAAATCCATTCCAAACGCGATCTCGATCTTCTGGGTGAAGCAGGTTTTTCCAACCTGCTAAATCGGGTTCCGTGTCTCTCGGCGGATACCTGAACTTTTCCCAGAAGGTCTCGCTACGCCATATCCCTCCACTCCTGATGTCCAAGTCCCAGATAGCATCTTTGGTAGCTTGCGCCACCAACTGGAATCGCTCTTCGCTTTGCTGCAGTTTCACTTCCATTCGTTTGCGGCTGCTGATGTCACGTACGATGGTTGAGCCGCCGATGATTGTTCCGTCCGGCCCCCGAATGGGAGAGACGGTAAATGAGACGTCCATCACGCTGCCGTCTTTCCGTCGCCGGACCGTTTCAAATTGCTGGATTCGCTCGCCGGAAGCCACAGCTTTCAGAAGCTCTTTTGTCTCGTCTATGCGGCCCGGAGGCACGGTGATTGAGAGATAGTGCTCAATCGCCTCCTCGGCAGAATACCCGTATAGCCGTGTAGCTGCTTGGTTCCAGTCGGTGATAACGCCGTCCAGCTTGTAACCTATGATCGCGTCTTCCGAGCCCTCCACGATAGCGGCCAGTCGGGCCGTAGCATCTTGAGTCAACCTAAGGAGCTGAACATTTGCCTCCTCTAATTGGAGCTTTCTTTCAGCAGCGATTTTGGAGGCAGCAAGCAAGGAGAGCATCTTCGGCACGAGGCTCGGAAGAGCGATTGCGGTCGCCAACGAAGCCAATGCCGTGACAATCTTTACGTCAGCCGAGAGCCAGTACAGCGGTACCCACACCGTCACGGCTTCCATCAAGTGGGTGCCGCCGCAAGCAACAATAAAAAGGCCGAAGGCCAGAAACACCCACGAGAACGATATATCCCGTCTTGTCCGGTTTACCAGCATCGCCAATGTTGCCGAGATCGCGAGGTAAGAAAGTGCAATCACCGTGTCCGAAACGACATTCGCCCACACCAGTTGTGGGTTGTTGAAGTAGCAAAAGCGATGCGCGAGGAAATTCGACGAGGTAGCTTTGGTTATAAGTGAGGGCCAGAATACGAACGGCAGCAACAAAGCCGCGACGAGTCCGACTGCGTAGCGCCACAATACCCGCTTCGCCGGTGCTTCCGGAAAAGAAGATGAGTCGGTTGTCGTCATGAGAGCCTCTCAGTTCAGCAAGCAGCAAACGGATAAGGCACGGACGTTTGCCTCAGCGATGAGGACGGCAATTGTGCAGTACGCATTGTTTAGCATTTACGGCAATAGCACAAGTTCTGATTGGCCGAACCGCAGCAGCACCGGGCAGCATAGCCGCAAATATCTGCATCCCATTTTTGATCCACACTTCTCTTAGGAGACTTCGAATGAAGAAGCAACTCGCAGTACTCACAATCCTGCTTGCCTTGGTCGCGCTTCCCGCCCTCGGCCAAACCGCAGCCAAATCAACAGCTCCCACCACTACGAACGCTGCCACGAGCACGCCTCCCGCTACCAAGAGCGGCACCGTCGCTGCTTCCGACAAAATCGATATCAATAGCGCCAGCAAAGCGGAACTGATGAAACTCGATGGCATCGGTGACGCGATATCCGCCAAAATCATCGCCAGCCGACCTTACAAAACCAAGCGCGACCTGCTCACCCAGAAGATTGTTAACCAGGCTACCTACGCAAAAATTTCTGACAAAATCATCGCCCATGCACCCAAGCCCGCCACCACCACAGCAAGCACCACCTCGACATCCGCCGCAGCCGCCACCAAAGCTAAGTAGCGGCAACCCCGCTCAAGCGTTTCCTATGCTTGGGCGGGGCGTTTGCTCAACTTACTCTGCTTGCGACTAAGCCGCGTCTGCCTTGTCTTCATCTGTCGCTTCTGACTGCTCGGAGTCGTTCGCCTGCACATCCGATGTGGCATCGGATTGGGCTTGGTCCACCGCCTGCACAGAAGGTGTCGCTGCCTCTTCCGAACTCTTTCCGCTGCCAGAGTTGGACAATCCGAGCTTTTCCATTGCACTGTTTTTCAGTTCCTCTTTCATGTCCTCAGGAACAGCGTCAGTGAGCTTCTTCAGAGAGTTCATATCAAACATACTTTTGTCCTCGCTTTTTACCTTGGTTTGGAGTTTCGTGCTGGGTTTGAATTCAGGTGAAGACTTACTCTGTTTTATTCTCAGCTTAGCCCGGAAATGTTCAGGGTCGCGTTGTTCTGTCGCGTACCGATTAGCCTATCTTTCAAGCAAGTCCCGCAATGAGGCACCGAATGCAGCAGTGTTGACGTCAGTATGATTCGCTCAAAAGCCTCTGAGATGCCACTCTCAGAGCAGAGCGGCTAACCCAAGTTCGTGGACTAGCCAAGCATTGTCCTATTCGCATTGGCCAGGTTCTTGCGCGTTGGCGCAGCCTTCGTGCGGGTGCAATTTCAGTACACATTCGGCGGCAAAGTTCATAGCACGCTCCCAACATTCGGCAGCCTCGGTTGGCGAACTCCCATAGGCAGTTAGGAAAAGAGTAAGGCAATATCCGGCATCGGACTCCTCGGCTTCTCCGATGTGGTGGAAATAACAGCGGCGCACCACGATATCGGCCGTTGCTTCGAGTGTCGCATTCATTTCCAGTAACTGAGCCAGCTCTCGGGCCAGGCGTTGGTGAACTTCCAGGCTGGGGTGCAACGCCGCTGCCTCTCCGGCCAAGACGAAGTCCACATAACAGTTCTGCTGGAATTCTGCCTCGTAGAGGTTCTCGACTGGCTCGGCTTCATCCGGCCAGATGTCGCATTTCACCGTCTGCCAGTGGCTTGGCGGCAAGTTCACCGCAATGAGAAAGCGGGCGAGGGCAGGGAATTGCTGTGCTTCTGGTATGCGCGCGATGTTCATGCGCAGAGCACCCATCAATACGTCGCGCTCCGTCGAATCGGAATCCCTGCGCAACTCCACGTAATGCAATCGACCCTCTGGATCCTGCCATGGAATCTCCAGCGCTGGCGCCAGAGGGCCGAGTTCGAGGCTGTAATCCGCATCCATATCAGCGAACCGCCGAGGCTTCCACTTGCGCCAGGAATTCCACCATCTTGCGTTCGGCCCAGCGGCCATCATCGTGGTCAGCGGCGTCCGGCTCCCCGACGAAGGCGCAGTGTCCGCCGTGGCAGGTTCGGAGAAACGTTACGTTGGGATTTTCCGTGAGCTTGCGTTGACTCTCCGCCGACATCACAATGAACGGGTCGTCGTCGGAGTGGATCACCAGCGTGGGCACGGCGATGCGGTCGAGTACATGCGAGGAACTAGCCTTGTCGTAGTAATCGGCCGCGCCGGTAAAGCCCATGTAGCGCGCCGTGATGTGCTCATCGAAATCACGTACGGAGTGCACGTTCTTCAACAGCCCAGGATCGTATCGCCCCGGCCACAGTTCGGATTTGCGGCGAAAGCTCTTGCGCAGCGAGACGAGAAACCACCACTCGTAGAGTGTATTCGCCAGTTTGTGAAGCTGATCCGCTGAAATCGCCAGATCGCAGACCGGCGAAACCGCGGCGGCGGCGATCAACTCCGCCGGGGCATTCGTGCCCCAGCGTCCGACGGCGCGCAGCACCTGGTTGCCGCCCATCGAGAAACCTGCCAACGCAACGCGCTGCAATCCATCGCTCGCAATCATCTCGGCCACCAGCTTTTCCACGTCCTGCGAGAGACCGGAGTGATAAAGCGTTGAGGAGAGATGCTCGGTGCCGCCGCAGCCCCGGATGTTCATCCGCACCACGTTCCAGCCGTGCACCCAGGCGCGGCTACCGGTTCCAATCACGTATTGCGAGTTGCTTGATCCTTCCAGGCCGTGCACGATCATCAGCGTCAGCCGCTTCTGCCGCTCCGCTTGCCAGTGGCAGTGGCACAGAATCTGTACCTCCGGTTCAATCTGGAAGAGGCGTTCCTCAGGTGGTGGCAGGCGGCTGGCGCGCTTCAGAAAGTTTCCCGCAATCGTCTGCGCATGGCCTCCGTGCAAAAAACGGCGCGGCACAAAGTCGTTAGCTACCGATGCAAAGGGATGGGAGATGATATCCGGGCTGGACATGTGCGTTGGTGGGCGGTTGCACCCGTATAATGAATGTATCAGTTTTGCCGTCGCGGGTAGCCTCTGCCAATCGCGCGGCGCTGTTCTGGAGGTTGGGATGCCGATTTTTGAATACATCTGCAAGGGTTGCGGTAAAAAGTTCGAAGCCATCGTTTACGGTTCCAAGCAATCCGAGTGCCCTGCCTGCAAAAGTACGGAGCTGGAACAGCAGCTCTCTACCTTCGCCGCGCATGGCACTGAGAAGTCCTCCGGCTCTGCTCCCAAGCTGCCCTGCGGCATGGCCCCCGGTTCCTGCGGCGGCGGTGGCTGCGGAATGAACTAACTCTTGGACACAGTGCAGCAGCCTGAGCAGAATCCCGCGCCGCCTCCGGGCAAGGCGCCGCATCCATGGGCCAAGCGCCTCGGCCCGCTGGCGCCTCTGGCGCTGCTACTGGCCAAGGCAAAGACGCTCCTGTTCGCGCTGTTCAAGCTCAAGTTCCTCTTCAGCTTTGCGGCCTTTCTTGGAATTTACTGGGCGCTTTATGGCGCCTGGTTCGGCATCGGCTTTGCGATCATGATCCTGCTCCACGAGATGGGACATTTCGTGGAGGTCAAGCGTCGCGGTCTGCCCGCCGAAATGCCGGTGTTTCTTCCCGGCCTCGGAGCCTACGTCAAATGGCAGGCGCTGGGCATCTCGGTTGAGGTGCGCGCTCTTGTCGCGCTCGCCGGACCCGCCGCCGGATTGCTGGCGGCTCTAATCGCCGCGGCACTTTTCTGGCAGACCGGAAATCCTATATGGGCTGCGCTGGCCCACACCGGGGCCTGGCTCAATCTGCTCAATCTCACTCCCGTGTGGATGCTGGATGGCTCAGGGGCAATTCAGCCGCTCGACAGAATGGGACGCATCAGCCTGCTCGTCTTCAGTGTTCTGCTCTTCTGGTGGAGCGGGCAAGCGACGTTGCTTTTGCTGGCTGCGGGCTTTGCCTGGCAACTCTACCGCAAGCCAATTCCAGCCGATGGCTCGGTCGCGGTGCAACTGTATTACGCCACGCTCCTCGCCGCTCTCGCTTGGCTGCTTCACGCCACACCTCTTGCGCGGAGTTAGGCCGAAACCAGCCTCCGCGCAGCTACCAATCAATGACAGATTTAAGGTCAAGTGACTTTACGCCCATTACTTGGTACGCCTCCGCCATGCTTCGCGCAACGTGAAACGTTTCACGGGTTCGGCGGCCCAACATTTCAAACATTCGAGATAATCCAAAGGTTAGATCGTCGGGCGCGATTACAACGGCAATCCGTCGAATATCTTCGGGAATTACCGGAGGACGATTCGCCGCTTCTCGGATGGCATCCGCAGTTACATTGATGAACGCTGTCCCTGTCAATGCGCAAATCAGCGAGGGATATCTGTGGATGGCGTTCCACTCCAGCGCCTGTTGATAGCGGCTCAGGAACACCTCATCGTCTACGTTGCCTTCGAATTGCAGCACTAACAACCGCTGCGTCTCGTCTACACTCAGAAATGTTCCCATCGCAATTTCGCCGAGGCTTCTACGCTCGCTTACGTTCAACCGATTCGACATCACCGGCTGGCGCATGAGTCCCCCCATTGGTTGCCGGAAGGAAGATACTGAAGCATGTTTCTTTCTTACCCATGGTTGAACTCGCGACTTCAATGGTGCCGCCAAGCTTTTCGACAATGCTTTTGGTCACCCATAGGCCGATTCCAGTACCTTGCTCGCCTTTGGTCGTAAAGAATGGTTTGAAGATGTTACCGAGATTCTCGGCGGGAATTCCGCACCCTGTGTCAGCAATCCTGACCGCAACCCCACGGTCGGACATCGTCTCGACTGACAGACTTAGTTCGCCACATTCGGCCATGGCATCCACGGCGTTGGTGATCAAGTTCGTGAACACCTGCCGCAACTCGCTGGGATAGATTGTCACGATCCCTTGGGTCTGATACTCGCGCCGAACTTTTATCCGTGCCAATTCCAATCTGTGATCGAACGTGGCCAAAACGTCATCCAGCAACTCTGAGATTTTTGTGACCACGGGGAGTTGGGTTTCACGGTGTGGCGCCAGTGTCTGGCGGCTCAGGTTGGACAATCGCCCAACCTCCTGTTTAGCGGCCTCTACCAGGTCCATCGCCCCCTCATCAAGCGTCGAACTAGACCCCAGAAGGTGGAGCAAATTCGTGAGCGATTCGAGTGGGTTGTTGATTTCATGCGCAAAGGTCGCCACTTGACGTCCCGTGACAGCGAGTTTGTCCGAGCGACGAAGGGCGTGTTCCAGTTCATCGTTCAGTCTTCTGACCTGCGCCTCAGCCTGCTTACGTTTGGACACATCACGGATGACGCTGATCACCATTGTCCCGTCTGGCGTCTGAATTGGCCTGAAACTGGTCTCAGCGGAGAACTCGCTTCCATCCTTACGGCTACCGTACAGGTCGAGCGTCTCCTCGATGGGGTTAACACTTGGATTCCGTGCAAGGTATCCCGCCCGATAGCCAGAGTGTTTGGCGCAAAAACGAGATCGAACGAGGACTTCCACGTTCCGACCCAACAGTTCTGAACCTGAATAGCCGAAAAGATGCTCGGTCTCGAGGTTTGCAAAGACAATGGCACCGTGGTCGTCTACAACCAGCATCGCATCCGGCGCGGCGTCCAGAAGAGCGCGGAAATTGGATGCAATCCAAGCGGGAGCAGGGAACGGTAATCGTGAAACACTCATGAAAGCCACCGAGGTAAAAAGAGTCGCGTCGTCGCAACCAACGGGCGCAAGAGGCGGTGGCTTCAGCTCCTAACAGACGTTTTCTGAAGCGCGGCTCGACTTTACTATTTGTCTGATGCCAGACATAAGGATGATGTTGCGAAAAAAGACACCTCTGATAGACGCATCTCTGCCCACCTTGGGATCGACGGCGAACGCGGTGACCTGGGTGAGTAGTGCTTAGTTGGTTTTCCGTCCCGGAGCCGGAGAATATAATCTTCCCTAGCTCTATGGCTCGATTGCTGGCCAGTTGCGTTTGTCTTCTTGTGCTCATGTCTGGGTGTGCACGTTCCGGCGAGAAGCAGACCGCGCATGCAAGCGCCTCGTTGATTATTGAGCAGTCGGCGACCCCACCGGGTTCAAAGGTGAATGTCGGGATTCAGATCGTCAGCGAAAGCGGATGGCACATCTACTGGCAGAATCCCGGTGACTCGGGTGAGCCGCCCCGGATTCAGTGGCAGCTTCCCGCCGGGGTGACAGCCGGAGAACTGGAGTGGCCGACGCCCATGCGCCTGACCACAAGCGCAGGCACCGACTTCGGCTATCAAGGCACGACCGTGTTGCTCTCCTCGCTGCAAGTTCCAACGATAATGCAGTCCGGCACGATCACCGTAGGCGGTGAACTGCGCTGGCTGGTCTGCCACGACATCTGTGTTCCGCAAAGCACGCATCTGGAAGCGCCCATCCGAATTGCCATCGCCGCGAGCGTCAATGACTCGGCGCGCCAGTTGCTCCAATCCGCTGCCGAGCGTCTTCCGACGCCGATGCCCGCCAAGTACCGGCCTGAGGCGGTAAGTTTGCGGGATAGCTTTCGGTTGACTTTGGTTTCAAACCAGCCCGTCACGCGGGCTGATTTCTTCCCAAGTGATGAAGCACAGATTGACAACGGAGCACCACAGGAATTGGTAAGCCACGCTGACAAGGTCAGCCTGACTCTAAAGAAATCGGACTACCTCCGCCAGGAGCCCCAGCATCTACGGGGAGTACTTGTCCTGAATGGACGGGATTCCTATCTTCTCGATGCATCGATTCACAGTTCGGCCACTCAAAAGGGGAGTCGTCAGAGATGAAAACAAAGCTCGCGTTCATGCTCGCATTCCTGCTTGCACTGCCAGTTGTCGCCGCCGTTCGGGTCGGCGAAGCCGCACCCAACTTCACGGCGACTGACTCCTATGGTCATCAGCACAGCCTCGCCGAGTACAAGGGAAAGTTTGTCGTCTTGGAATGGCACAACCAGGGATGCCCGTACACAATCAAGCATTATGACAGCGGGAACATGCAGAAGCTCCAGAAGCTTTGGACGGGCAAAGGGGTGGTCTGGTTCACGGTGATCTCCTCGGCTCCCGGCGAGCAGGGCTATGTGACCGCTGCGCAAGAGAACGACTACGTCAAGCGAATGGGCGCCGCGCCAACGGCGGTGCTGCTTGATTCCAGCGGTGACCTCGGGCATCTCTACGGCGCCAAGACTACCCCCCATATGTTCGTAATCAGCCCGCAAGGCCAACTGATCTATGATGGCGCAATCGATAACAAGCCCACACCCGAGCAGTCCGACATCGCAGGGGCGACCAATTATGTGACTGCGGCGCTTGAGGAGTCGATGGCGGGTAAGCCAGTGGCAGTGACGGTGAGCCGGCCGTATGGATGTTCAGTGAAATACTCCCACTGATGGTTTTCGCAGCACTTGTTTTCACGCCACCGAATCCCAACTGCTGCTCGGCACAGGCTATTCTTTTTTGATTCTCTTGAGCCTCGCTTTGGCGATCTCGACGGGAGTGGTGTGGGGGCTGTTGGTCGGAACAACGCCGGCCTTGAACCGAATGTTTTCACCCTTTGCGCGTTTTGCCTCGCCTGTGCCTCCCACTATTTACATTCCTTACGGGATCGCACTGCTGCCGACATTTCGCAGCGCGGCCGGATTCGTGGTGTTCATCGGCATCTCGCTTTCCGCCCAGATTGTCCAGCAGATCAAGTTGCGCACCGGCGTGCGGCCCAGCCGCGTTAAGATTTTAGAAGACGGGGTCCTTCCTCGTGCAACGCATAAAGCAAAGCTCCTTGTGGACGCGCGAGAAATCGCCGACACGCTGAAAGGCGCGGGGATTTAGAGAAGAGAACCATGCCAAAGACGAGTTATCGTACCAGTACTTTTACCGAGTCGGTCATCCGCCGCATGACGCGGGTGGCCACGCAACACGGAGCGATTAATCTTTCCCAGGGCTTTCCGGATTTCGATCCGCCCGAGTCCCTGCTCAAAGCCGCCGAGCGCACCGCGCGCGAGGGTCCGCATCAGTACGCCGTTACCTGGGGAGCGCAGGATTTTCGCGTCGCGCTGGCGAAAAAACAATCGCGCTTCATGGGCCTGCCGCTGGATGCGAACGAAAACTTTGTCGTCACCTGCGGCAGCACCGAAGCCATGATGGTGGCCATGATGACCGCCTGCAATCCGGGCGACAAGGTCATCGTTTTTTCTCCGTTTTACGAGAACTACGTCGCTGACGCGATCCTTTCCGGTGCAGAGCCGATTTACGTGCCGTTGCATCCGCCCGACTTCAGCTTCGATTCTGCCGAGTTACGCCGCGCCTTTGAACAGCGGCCCAAAGCGCTGGTTCTGTGCAATCCATCCAATCCTTGCGGCAAGGTGTTCACGCGTGAAGAGCTGCTGTACATCGCATCTCTGGCCGAGGAGTTCGACACATTTGTTTTGACCGACGAGGTGTACGAGCACATCGTTTATTCCCCGCATCACCACACCTATTTCGCCTCGCTGCCGGGAATGTTCGAACGCACCATCTCCTGCAGTTCGCTCTCCAAGACCTACTCGATCACCGGATGGCGCTTGGGATACGTGATCGCGCCGCCGGTGATTGTCAACGAGGCCCGCAAGGTGCACGACTTCCTGACCGTGGGCGCAGCCGCGCCATTGCAGGCCGCCGCCGTCACCGCGCTGGAGTTCCCTGACAGCTATTACGCCGGCTTGCTTGCCGAGTACACGGAGTTGCGTGACCTGTTTCTCGGCTACCTCGATAATGCCGGACTGACCTACAGCCGTCCCCAGGGCGCCTATTATGTGATGGTCGATATCTCCGAGTTCGGATGGAAAGACGATGTCGAGTTCTGCGAGTGGCTTGCGCGCGAGGTGGGAGTTGCAGCCGTTCCCGGTTCGAGTTTCTTCCGCGAGCCGGTGCGCAACCTGATTCGCTTCCACTTTGCCAAGCGCCCCGCGACGCTGGCTGCTGCCGGTGAGCGCCTGCTCAAGTTGCGCGAGAAAGCGCGAGGCCAACATCCTTGAAGTGCGATGGCATGGCCGCGGAGGGCAAGGTGGTTTCACCGACCAGAAAAAGGACTGAGCAGGCCAGTGCCGAATTTCAAGGCTTTCTGGCTCGATTCCGAAGGAACACAAATGGCGCTACGTGTTTGGCGTAAACGAAAAGGCGCTGGACGGCTGCGTGAACCCGAAAGAACTCTCGAAGCCGAGCACGTGAACCATACTTTCCGTGGCCGTCAGGAAGTCGTGCACCTTGCGGGAGAGGCATTCGGCTCCAGACCGATGAGGAGCGATTTGATATCTACTTCCGGCTCCGGCCTACCGTCGATCACCGCCGCGGCATCTAATTGTCCTCACGATAAGACCGCGCAGTGGCGGTTATTCATCCGGAGTGTTTCTTGCAAGCGCAACCTGCTCCGGGAGTGGCTGCAAGCCCGAATCAGTGGGGGTATCGTCGCATGATATCGAGATGCGAAAAGCGTCGGGGATGTCGGGCGACTTCTATCGATCTGCATCAAGGACTTTTCTTATTGATCCTGTGCTTTGTGGTGATGTCTGTGCAGGTGTCTACATTCGGACAGTCCAACACGATTGCGGATCTGCCGCAGGTTCGTGGGCCACTGCAATTGACGGCGGTGCGATCAAGCCAGACCGGACGGATGTCGTTTTATTATGCCGGGCAGGAGGCCGCCCCGGTGATCCGCGCGAGCCCCGGAGAGGAGATCCGGATTCATTACGTCAACGACCTTCCCGAGCGGAATGATGAGGAGTGCGTGCTAACGCCCTGCATGGACATGACTAACCTGCACTTCCACGGATTGCATGTGTCGCCAATTGCGCCGCAGGATGACGTACTGACGATGTTGGCGATGCCGGGGCAGAGCCTTGACTACCGCGTCGCCATTCCGAAGACGATGCCGCCGGGACTGTACTGGTATCACACACATCCTCATGGTGAGAGCTACCGCCAGGTACCTGTGCGCCGAAGAAGTCGTTGTACCAGACAGCGAGCAGGGCCATAAGAACCGGCAGGTTGACTTCGAACGCGGTGGTGCGGAAATGCTCGTCCATCTGGTGAAAGCCATCGAGCATGGCGCGGAAGTTCTCCGGCCCAATGGCAACCATAGTCGAAAGACCGATCGCCGAATCCATCGAGTAGCGCCCACCGACCCAATCCCAGAATCCGAACATGTTCGCGGTGTCGATACCGAACTTCGTCACTTCCGCTGCGTTTGTTGACACCGCGACAAAATGCTTTGCGACCGACCGCTCATCGCCATCCAGTCCGGCGAGCGACCACGCGCGGGCCGCCTGGGCGTTCGTCATGGTCTCGAGTGTCGTAAAGGTTTTTGAAGATACAATAAACAGCGTTTCCGTTGGATCGAAATCTCGCACCGCTTCCGCGAAGTCGGTGCCATCAATGTTGGAAACAAACCGGAAGTTCATATCTCGCTGGCTATAGTGCTTGAGTGCTTCATAGGCCATGACCGGTCCGAGATCAGAGCCGCCAATGCCGATGTTGACTACGTTACGAATGCGCTTACCGGTTTGACCTTTCCACGCGCCGCTCCGCACGCGGTCCGAGAACTCCGCCATCTTGTCGAGTTCGGCATGAACCTCAGGCACCACGTTCTTCCCGTCGACGAGAATGGAAGCGTCCCTCGGCGCACGACGGGCAACGTGCAAAACTGCACGCTTCTCCGTGATATTGATCTTCTCCCCGCTGAACATGGCGTCGATCCGCGCTCGCAAACCCGATTCTTCGGCGAGTTGAAGAAGTAGCTTGAGTGTTTCGTCGGTGACACGATTCTTGGAGTAATCGAGATACAAGCCCACGGCATCGATCGCCATGCGCTCACCACGCTTGGGATCGTCCGCAAACAATCGCCGTAGGTGCAGCTTCGAGGCACTGTTGTAGTGCGACGCGAGCGCGCTCCATGCCGAGTGCCCGGTTGTGGCCTGCTTTGTCAATGGTTGAACGTGCGTTGCCATGCTCATGCTCCCTTCATCTTCAAGCGCTCAGAGACGTTTCTGGCCTGTCTTCGTATTAACTGGCTGCCTTGAGTGTGATGCTTGGGTCAAGCAACGCACTCTTTGAAGAAATTACGGCCATCAGGTCATTCCATGACTTAACAAAAGACTCGGCTCCTTCACTTTGAAGTTGCACAGCCAAAGCATCGACATCAACACCAGCTTTCGCGAACTGTGCCAAAACCTTCTCGCTATTCCCGCCGTCCACCGGCAGCAACTCGTCCAATTCAGTGTGAGTGGCCAGGGCTTTCAATGTAGCCTCAGGCATAGTGTTCACCGTGAAAGGCGCTGCCAGGGCCTTGATGTAGAGAATGTCGGAAGCTTTGGGATCTTTGGTCCCAGTGCTGGCCCACAACAGACGTTGCGGACGGCCGCCGAGGTTGTAAATACGTTGCCAGCGCGGCGAGCTAAGCAGCGCGCTGGCAGCCTTGTATGTGCGTTTTGCGATGGCGATGCCAAGTTGGTTGTGCAGTTTCTCCGGCACCTTGCTGGCCACAGCGGCATCCCAGCGACTGACAAACACCGATGCCACGGAGCCGACATTGGGATTGAGGCCGGCCTCGATGCGGCGCTCGACACCGCGGAGGAATGCCTCGGCCGCCGCCAAGTAATGCTCACGTGAGAACAGGAGAGTAACGTTGACGGGAATGCCGGCAAAGATTGCCTCCTCGATTGCGGGGAGGCCTTGCTTGGTGCCTGGAATCTTGATTAACAAATTGGGGCGTTGCGCTCTCGCAAACAATTCTTTAGCGGCGGCGAGAGTGCTGGCCGGGTCGTACGCAAGCAGGGGTGACACTTCCAGCGAGACCCACCCGTCCACCCCATTCGTCTTTTCGTGAATGGGCCGAAATAGATCCGCGGCACGGGTAAGGTCCTCCAGGGCCAACTCGAAGAAGAGCGCCTCAACCGATACGCCTTGTCTTCATCTTCTTAGTGATTGCCGAGTCATACGTAGCGCTATTCTTGATCGCATGGTCGAAGATCGTCGGATTCGAGGTGAGTCCGGTGATTGACAGCTCATCGATGTATTGTTTGAGTGTGCCGCTGTCCAGCAGGTCGCGGGTAATATTGTCGAGCCAGAGACTCTGGCCCTCGGTGTGAAGCAGTTGTGTCGCTTTCATCGTGTCACCTCGTGAATTGCAAACTGCCTGGGCTCTCAGGCGTTCGTGCCGTCAATCAGCCGCACCTTCGCAGGTGTTTTCCTGAGCGCTTTGGCTTGCCGCCAAACCGCCGAATCGCGCACCTGCAATGGATTCATATCTCGGTTGCCTCGGAACCGGCGGCGCGGTTGACAGCGGGATTGGAGCACGGCGGATGCCATTTTCCATGAAGGTTTTCGCAGAGTGGAAAACACTTGAGGCTGAGATACATAGATGAGAGCACCACGCAATCTGCTCATTTGTGCCAAGCGGGCTGGTGCCAGCGCATTACCGCTTGCCAAGCCATTGGCAGTGACCGCCAGCTTGACCGTAGTGCGAACGCAAAAAGAAGACCGAGGTCCAGATGCTTGTACAAGGTCCAACACATGCAAGATTCTGGTCACCTACGGTTAGTTCCTCGATGGCATCTTGCTGCTCAGGACGAAAGCTGAGCTGGCGTCGGCGGACGCGTTCGAGTTCGGTCTGGCGAACCCTCTCCAGATACTCTTGCAGGCAACGATGGCCGCCTTTCGGTAACGTTTCGCAGTAATGGAAAACGCCTGCGAAACATAGAAGAGAGCACCACACAATCCGCGCGCATACCAGGGAGTAGTGCCAGCGGGTTACCGCTTGCCAAGCTGTTAGCACTTCACTGGGTTGACCTACTGCGGTCATCGATAAACAGCCTCAGGTGTTTCCGATGCTTGCGTGTTCTTTAAACGCGTCTCCTTTGGCCGGCGGATTGCTCGAGCATTTTGCATGGCCTCGAGTGCACCCAATCCCTCGAATGCAACCCGGCCTAGAGCCGCCGTCATAACCAGTTTCCCCGACCAACGTGATCAGGAGCGAGCTCGAACACGAGGCTTCATCATCGCTTGGGTCTTCGCCCTGACGTTTTACTTCCTCGAATACGCGGTCCGGTCAACGCCGTCGATTACGACCTACGAACCGCATTTCTAAATCTGCAGGCTGCGAAGGAGCAGGTCGAGCATCCAAAATCATGCACCGACCGCAAAAGCACTCGCGTCGGATCGTGCTAGGAGGAAGTGTTATGAAAGCTGCAGTCGTTCCCGCGGTGAGCAGTTCGTGGCAGATCAAAGACGTTCCGCAACCTCAACCCGGAACCAATCAAGTGCTGGTGAAGATGCATGCAAGCGGCATCTGCTACACCGACGTGCACGAAACGCTCGGACACATTCCAGGACAATTTCCCCGAATCCTGGGCCACGAGCCGGTTGGCGAGATCGTGGCGCTGGCTCCCGATGTCACCACGCGAAAAGTGGGCGACCGCGTGGGCACGGCCTGGATTCAATCCACATGTGGACGCTGCGAATGGTGCCAACGTGGCCGCAGGATGTTCTGCCCTTATCTGAAGGGCACGGGCCTCGATGTACAGGGCGGTCACGCCGAGTACATGCTGATGAATGCCGACGCCACCTATCTGATTCCCGATAAGGTTTCTTACGAGCAAGCAGCCCCGATCTTCTGCGCCGGTTACACCGTCTACAGCGGGCTCCGCTGGGCCGATCCCAAGCCGCACGAGCGCGTCGCCGTGCTCGGGATCGGCGGACTTGGGCACCTGGCAGTGCAATACGCGAAAGCTTCGGGCTTCGAGACTATCGCCATTTCTCACTCCCCCGATAAAGACAAAATGATCCGGGATCTCGGCGCGGATGAGGTTGTCCGCGACGGCAAGAGCCTGGCCGCGGCAGGTGGCGCGGATGTGATCCTTAGCACCTCCAATTCAACCCGGTCGATGATAGACAGCATTCAGGGTTTGCGGCCGGACGGCCGACTTGTCGCTATGGGCGCTGACGAAGAGCCGCTTTCAGTTTCGCTGATGGATCTTATTCTGAAGCGCATTCGGATCATCGGCAGCCAGCAAAACGGCCCCGAATATCTCTACGAAGCCCTTGATTTCGTAGCGCAAGGAAAAGTCAAAACGATCGTCGAGACGTACCCATTGGCGGAGGCACCGAAGGCCTACGAGCGCGTTGCGGAGGGCAAGGCCCGCTTCCGCGCCGTCCTCACAATGTAATCGCGGATGCGAGCAGTCACCGCCGGTTTCGTGCAGATCACGGGCGACTCGGCAGTTACCAGTTAATGGATAGTCCCATACGCCTTCGGCGTAAACGATAGTACGTTGCCCTGAAGCTTCTGCTGGCAGCGTTACGGTGTGCTGGTCGACAGATTTTACACCCGCGGGAAACGGGTGTCTCAATACAAGTAACTGGGCGATAGACAATGTAAATGTTTTATAGTCTGCATGTTAAAGACTCTATCCGGACTAGTTCTGATTGTCGGCTAGCGTTCGGGATTCCACCTCCCCTCGTGTGCTTCCGATCTCCGGCCGGATCGGCGTTTATCAGTACGAATCCAAAGGACGCCCCTCGTAACTGCTGACCGATATGCGCGCCCGTTGAACGAGCGATCAACTTGGATCGGGTATCATCCATGACGAACGAGGTGAAACGATGGCGTGCGACCCGAAAGAATTGAAACACGTTCCACTATTCGAGCTGCTCGATGACGAAGAAGCTGCCGTCCTGGCCTCGCAGGTCGAACTCAAGAGGTTTGCCGCACGACAACGCATCTACAAGATGGGTGATCCCGGCCAACACGCCTACGTCATGATGTCGGGGACCGTCCAGGTCACAACTGTGGACGAAGACCATCAGGACGTCGTGGTCGATGAACCGGGACACGGCGATTTTTTCGGTTTCGCCTCGATGCTGGAGCAGACGCCTCACCAGACCAACGCCATGGCTATCGAAGAAACGGTCTGCCTTGAGGTGAGTCGTGACGACATAGCCGTTCTTCTGCAACAAAAGCCGATGGCAGGCATGGACATGTTGACTGTGCTTGGCCGTCAGTTCCATTCTTCCCAGCAATTGGTGCGGCTCCGGGCCAGCCGCAATGCCAACGAAGTGATCGAGCAGGAATGGACTCGGGGCGACCGCATCGCCGACTCGGTCGCCCGCTTCGGTGGATCATGGACGTTCATCATCCTGTTTGGCATCGTGCTGGTGATCTACTCAGGGCTGAACGTAGCACTGGCGGCAAGGGCTTGGGATCCATACCCGTTTATCCTGCTGAACCTTTTCCTGTCCATGCTCGCAGCCATCCAGGCGCCAGTAATTATGATGAGCCAAAATCGCCAGGACACAAAAGACCGCCTGCGCAGTGAGCTGGACTACGACGTGAATCGTCGGGCCGAAGCCGAGATCCAAGGACTGGCGCACAAGCTGAATCTGCTAACCGATAAGATTGGAGATGTTGACGAGCTGCTTCGGGAAAAGTTGAACCAAGGTGGAGATTGGGAGCAACCCTCGCCATGACGTATTTGTGGCTCACATCACTGGGCTTTTTCCGGCGAACCGAGGGTGCTCTGGGCTGCGGCCGACAACCCCGAAGTGATCGAGCTTTCCATATTTTAGTAATGGGAGGTGGGCTTGGGTCCTCCGACCGGCTTCTGGGCAGGGCCGTTTGTGAGCACTATTGACGGAATATCCAGTACGCCGCAGGTGGCCATGCCGCCCTGAATTTGCGAATTGAAACCCGGCTGGTCTCCTGCCCAACGGGCTAGGTCCCTCCCACCCATGCGGCGGATGTGCTGGTGCCGAATGCGTTGCAATCTATCGGATACCGGCAATCAGCCGGCAGGAGTAACGCATGGCAAGTTCTCTAGTTCAATTCTCCAACGACCTCGCCGACGCCGTGGAGCACGTCGGAGGCTCCGTCGTCGCGGTGCCGGAGGGCGGGCGCGAAGGTGTGAGTGGAACCCTTTGGCGTGACGGCATCGCTGTTACCGCAGCGCACACCATTCGCGGCCACGACGAGGTCACAGTTGTTCTTCCCACTGGCGATAAGTCAAAGGCCAAGGTCGCAGGCCGCGATCACGGAACAGATATCGCCGTGCTCAAACTTGCGCAGCAGACCGGCTCAGCCTCGCTTGCAGATGAGTCGCGATCACGCGTCGGCGAGATTGTTCTCTCGATAGGTAGGCGCGGCTCGGATGGACTGGCCGCCACCTACGGCGTTATCAGCGCGATTGGAGGCCCGTGGCGAACCTGGCAGGGCGCACGCGTGGATCGCTGGCTTCGGCTCGATCTCAACCCATTCACCGGGTTCTCCGGCGGCCCCATCGTCAACGCACGCGGAGAAGTTCTCGGCATGGCGATCTCCGGTCCTCGGCGCTCGGTAGTGACCATTCCCGTCTCAACTGTAGAAGGCGTGGTGAATCAAGTTCTCCAACATGGACGCGTGGCTCGCGGCTATCTCGGAATTGGCGTGCAACCGGTGGCCTTTCCCGAGGCCATGCGTCAGTCGCTCAACATCAGCGGTGACCGTGGACTGCTCGTCGTTACGATTGCGCCCGGCAGCCCCGCAGAGAGTTCCGGTCTGCTGCTCGGCGACATTATCGTCACCATCGAGGGCTCGCCCGTGCTTGGAGTGCGCAGCCTGCAATCCTCACTGGACACGGAGAACGTCGGCAGGTCTATCACGCTCGACATTGTTCGCGGCGGCAAGATGCTCAAGTTACCTATTACCGTCGGCGAAAAGCAGGAGAGTTGAAGATGTCTGCGGCAGTGAATCCAAGCACGACAGCCGGCATCACTATCGGTAATGGGGTGGGCGCCGTGGCCGAGTGGCTGCGGCAGATCACGGTTCGCGTGAGCGGCTCACACGGAGCACAGGGTTCCGGCGTCATCTGGCGCTCCGAAGGCTTGATTGTAACCAACGCGCATGTCGCCGACTCCGAAGTGCACGAGATCGAATTGATCGACGGCAGGCGCTTGCAGGGGTGGCTCGTTGCGCGCGATCGCAAGCGGGATATTGCGGCGCTGGCGGTGAGTTCCACAAAGCTTCCCGCCGCTTCACTTCGCAGCACGCGAACGTTGCGCGCGGGAGAGATGGTGATCGCCATTGGCAATCCGTGGGATGGAGTTCGAGCAGTGAGCACCGGAATCGTGCATCACGCAGTTGGCAACGCACCCTTGCTGATCGCGGACATCCGGCTTGCGCCTGGAAACTCGGGTGGTCCGCTCGCGGATGCAGAAGGCAATGTGATCGGCATTAACAGTATGGTTGTCGGCGGATTTGGATGCGCCATCACGAGCGATACCGTCGAGAGCTTCTTGGCCCGGGTGCATCTCGCGGAGGCGGTTTGATTCGAGTTTTAGTGGAGGCGAAGTCGGCGGTCACGCGTGCAGGACTGGAAACCCTCGTGCGCGGCGACGCTCGGTTTGCACTCGTCGGAGAGGGTTATCGTGATGGAGACGTTCTTCGCGCCTTCCGCGAGTACATCCCCGAAGTCCTACTGCTCGACTCACCTTCGGCCGCGCTTCCACAGAACTTGCAAGCCATACTGCAACAGCCGGGCGCGCCGGCTGTTGTGCTGCTCATCGCGAACCAGGTTCGCGCAGAACTGCGTCGCACGTTGCAGGCCGGAGTACGTGCCATTCTGCTCGCGGACTCGACGCCGCGCGAGATAATCGGCGCGCTCGAAGCTGCGGCCGCCGGCCTTGCTGTTGTCTCCCCGGAGGTGCTTGACTCACTGCTGCCAGCACCCGCTGAAGCCGCCACAGTTGACGACGCGCCACTTGGTGAACCGCTGACTGCGCGCGAAAGCGAGATACTCTCGCTTTTGGCCAATGGTGCAGGCAACAAGGAGATTGCTTCGAGACTCCGCATCTCGGAGCATACCGTCAAGTTTCATGTCAGCTCGATTCTCGCCAAGCTCGGCGCAGCCACGCGCACCGAAGCCGTGAGCCGCGGATACAAGGAAGGCCTCATCATTCTGTGACCCGCACTGGAAGAAAACCTTGCTGTCCCAGAATGTGACTTCGGGACCTCGTCGCGGTTGGAGAACGGCGTTTATCCACCTATCCGGGTTCAACGCGTGGCCTTCCCGGCTACCTCCTAATCCCGGAACACCGCCCTCCGACCAGCAACACCAAATCCAAACCCATAGACCTGACCGCGAATATAGAAAGCATTAGAGAAGCGCGGGATCAGGCGTCGACCTAATTGGCGTCGACTAATTTACGATGTTGACTGGGCGATTTTCGAGAAACGCACGCAGGTTCGTGACCACCGTTTCAATCAAGCGCATGCTAACGCTCGATTACGCCGATCGATCATCCCTTAGCCAACTCTGTATGGGAGTTCCTTTCAGCCGCAACAATGCTCCGCTTGGCGATGCACTCTCCTGAGACGCCATCTATATCTCCTCGCATTACCGCTTCACACTACACGTCTGCTTCCAGTCACAAGGTTGTAGATCAGGACCACCACTGCCACAACCAGAAGAATGTGGATCAGCCCGCCGCCGATGTGAAGGCTGAAGCCGAGAAGCCACAGAATCAACATGATCACGAAGATCGTCCAAAGCATAGTTTTCCTCGCGTGCACACGTGCATTTCAATTTCAACCGTATTGCTACCTTTCAGCCTCTATGGCCTGCGATTTGGCGCTTCTAACAGCGGCCAGGAACGATTGTGCTGCGACTGGTGTTGGTACTTTTCCAGTCAGGACGGCCTGGGTCGTGACATGGCGCCCGTAAAAGGCCCGCATGGAATCGTCGTCGCGGCGAATCGAAGCTCCCGACAAGGTGAGTCCAGCAAAGGCGCCTTTGGCGCGAGAGTAGGTCAGTATCTCTGTATTCAGCTTCCAATCGGTGTCGGCGGAAGCATGACGTCCCACCGGTCCCGCTGCTGCCGATGCATCGGCTCCAAGTTGGAAGTTGCTCGAAAGCAATCGCTGCATTCCCTTGTCATTCTGGATGATCATGACGAGGTCCACGCCTTCGACACCGATCTGCAATCCCCAGCTGCCGCCTGTGATTGCAAAGAAATCCGGTGCACTCCATCCCCTGGCTGTCCGGCAAGTAGCAACACCCCTGCCGTTCTCCGCGCCGAAGACGAAGCCGCCCTTAATCATGTGCGGAACAACGGCTATGCACTTTGCGTGGTCCAGTACCTCTTCCGGAATGCCTTTATCCGGAGCAGACATGATCTCGTGCAGCACTGTGGAAGCAGCATTTAGCCGATCAGTTGCTTCCCCCCGGGACTCCGCCCAGCCCAGAGTCGTCAGACTGAACAAAGCAACGAACAACATAAGCTTTTTCACGGTTCCTCTCTTTCTCTCTGCCCTCGCTCTGCATCTCTGAGTTGATCACATTGCCCAGCGTGCGAGGTTATTGCTTACGCTATACGCACGTTTCGCACCAAAGGTAAGCACTCATCGATCATCTTTAAGTCGTTGCGCAACTAGCGAGTTATGCGGTCAAAACAGCAGGATGGACTGTTACGAAGAGTGAAGTGGCCAATTGGGCGTCGGTGTATCAACACAGTGGTGAAATATCATCAGCGACCTCTGCGAAGTATCTCTCGATAACCCTGAGAATCCAAGAGCAGGGGGTACCCTGTCCACTTGTGACCCGCGATTACAATCGCCTGGTCTCAGCGACGGAGCAATTCAGACCGTGAATGAATCACTTGGAGCAAGTGACCGCGGGAGACAATCCCCAACAGCCGTCCATCCACTACGATTGGAAGCTGGTTCACGTCTTCGCGCCCCATTATCTCCAAAGCTTGCATGGCGGGCGCATCTGGGGATAGCGAATGAATTGCACCCACTGGCCGCATTGCTTCGCGCACTGTTACGAGGGGCCATCGTGAACGCTCAATGTCCCGGACTTCATGTGGGGTGATCAATCCCGCGACTCGGTGATCATCGGTTACCAGGAAGCAACGTCGTCCGCTCTTCAGCAGCTGTTCGTCCACAAATTCTTGGAGCCCCATGCTGCCATCCACCGAAGGAGAATCCTGGGACATGACATCCCTTACGCGCAGCCCCCGCAAAACTGAGCCAACCTGCGACTGCTTGAGGCTGGCGCCGGCGGCCTGAATCACAAAATAGCCGATGAAGGCGAACCAAAGACCGCCCACTCCGCCGCGTCCAAAGAAGCTAACGACGCCGTAGGCGATGAATCCCGCGCCAATCAACTGGCCGGTCTGTGCTGCAATCTTCGTAGAGCGGTCCGCGTTGCCTGTGCCCCACCAGATGATGGCACGCAGGACACGACCTCCGTCCAGAGGAAATCCGGGAATCATGTTGAAGGCGCCCAGTACAAGATTGATATACCCCAGCCAGACCAGTATGGCGACTCCCGGCGTTTGGGCGGGCCTCCATGGAATCCAGCCCGAAGCTTTGGCGAGGGCAAGCAGTATGAATCCGATTGCTCCGCTGGCGATTGGCCCCGCGATGGCCATCCAGAACTCGGTAGTGGCATCGCTCGGTTCTTCTTCCATCTGTGCCATGCCGCCTAACAGAAACAGTGTGATTTTGTGGATCGGCAAACCTCGCGCTCTGGCGACCAAAGCATGAGACAGCTCGTGCGCAAACAGACCGACAAAAAATAGGATAGAGGTCAGGATGGCGGCACTCCAGACCACGGCTTCGCTCCAGTCGCGATTCACCGCATGGAACTGTGACACCAGCGAGAACATGATCAGCAGCGCAATGACGAACCAGCTATAGTGCAGCCCCAACTCAACACCGAACACAGTTCCCAGCTTGATTTGCGCTTTCATACTCGTCCTCGATACCTATGGTCCGACGCCGCCGGTATGGCAATCGCTGCAGGTCACCTGCGTTAGGTCGCCAATGTCTACCGGGTGCTGGAATGGCACACCCTGCTCGTGGCTCATCAACGGTGCTCCACTCTGAACCTCTGCTAGGACCGTGTGACAAGTGTCGCAAGCCTTGGGAATGACTCGGCCGTCCGCGCTAGTGTGCTGGCCATCGTGACAGCGGAAGCAGCCGGGAGAATACAGATGCCCGATGTTGTTGGGATGGGTCCGCCAGTCCACCTTCATGTAAGGAAAGATGGTGGATCGGTAGATGTGCTGCAGGTCAACGATGGCGGTTTGGACCGCCTGCCGCCTGCTCGCATACACGGCGGGGTACTTGGCGCTGTAGAACTTTTGTATGTCGCCGCTGATGCCGTCAAGCGCCTCGCTATTCGTGTTGTAAGTTTTAGTAAGTACGGCTACTGCCTGTTGCTTGATAAACGGCAGAGAGAGGTCGATTCGGCCAGCAAGCAGGGAGTCGTCAACCGACTCGTCCGGCGCGGTAAATTTGTGACTCGGCCGGTCGTGACAGTCGATGCAGTCCATCCGGCGTTTGGGGGCGTTGTCTATCTGCGCTGCAGTCAAACTGGAGGTCTTGGCCTTGTACACCGTTACTCTGCCTTGCATGTCTTCGGCCTGGACCCAGGGGATCACTTGGCGCTGAGCGTCGCTGGCGTAATAGGTGATCTTATTGGCAATGTTCATGTGCCAGTGGATACCGGAGGGCAAGCCGGTACGAGGCTCCGCTCCGCCAGTGTTGATCAACATCCGAATTTGTCGCGGAGAGTTCTTCTCGTCCTCCGCGTAGTGATAGAAGACTTTCAACTGGGCTCCGTAGAACTTCCGAGGCCAGTGGCACTGCTCGCAAGTCTGCTGCGCGGGGCGCAAGTTCTCGACCGGGCTGGGAATCGGTTGCGGATATTTGTGAAAGATAACTGCGTATAGCTGGTAGGAACCGGATAGCTTGGAGCGCACGTACCAACTGGCACCTGGGCCGACATGACAGTCCACACAGGCCACGCGAGCATGCGGAGATTGCAGGTAGGCCGTGTACTCGGGCTCCATGACGGTGTGACATAGCTGGCCGCAGAACCGCACTGATTCGGTGAACTGGTAAGCCCGGTAGCTGCCTGCAGCGCTCAGCATGATGAAAAAGACTGAGAACGCCACAAAAAGCACAAATGCACTGCGCTGTGCCGCGACATTCAGGTCAATCCTGGGTAGGCGCGGGATCTCCCACGGTGCGGCCGTGCGTCGTCGCCGTCGCTCGCGCCACATGCCAACTGGGATCAACAGCAACCCGAGGATCAGGAACGCCGGAAGGACCATGTAGGTAAGAACGCCAAGGTAGGGACTTGCAGTCTTAGAGACAAGCGCCATCAGGAACAGAAGGACGATGTTGGCGAGACTAATCGCCGCCAGGATAGCTCCGAGCAGACTAATCACATTGCGTGTCAGTCCTGGCGTTCCCTTGTTGCCAGGCTCCCGGTTGGATGGTAGATCCGCGTTCATACTGATGCCTCGTTTTCACCGATGAGGAAGCCAATATGTGCTGCAAAAGCATACAGCAATCGAACGATTAGCTACGAGGGATTCGCGAAAACCCCGCGAGGTGTCTACTTTTCTTTCGTTAGCTGTTTGCCGATCGCTTGCAATTCCAGCCGGCGCTTCGCTGTGGTCTTGGGATATGCCATTTTGAGTCCATTGAGCGCATCAAGAACAATTTGGGAAACGATCAAACGGGCATTCTCCTTGTCGTCGGCAGGAACGATGTACCAAGGCGCGTGATGGGTGCTTGTCACGCTCAAGCAAGTCTCATAGGCCTCCATGTAATGCTTCCAATATTTCCGCTCGTGAATGTCCGAGAGGCTGAACTTCCAGTTTTTTTCCGGCTCATCGATCCGCTCAAGAAAGCGCTTTCTTTGTTCGTTGTTTGAAAGGTGGAGAAATATTTTGATAATCCGTGTTGCGTTGCAGTAAAGGTGTCTCTCCATGTCCACGATGGAGCGGTACCGATCGTCCCAGATGCTTTTCTCGTCGCGTAATTCAACAGGAAGCCCTTGGCTGCGAAGAATCTCCGGATGGACTCGAACGACAAGCACGTCTTCATAATAGGAGCGATTGAAGATCCCGATCCGTCCGCGTTCAGGAAGGCGGCACGTGGTGCGCCAGAGAAAATCATGTTCCAGTTCCTCTGCGCTCGGCTGTTTGAAGCTGAAAACCTCGCAGCCTTCTGGATTTACTCCGGACATGACGTGCCGTATGGCGCCATCCTTGCCTGCAGAATCCATCCCTTGAAAGGTCAGCAGCAGCGCATATCGGTGAGATGCGTAGTGAAGTTGTTGTAGTGAGCTCAACTCCTCAACGTGTTTTTCCAGGAGCTCTTGATACTCCTCCTTTGATTTGCAAATCGGCTTTACAACCGTCGGCCATTCTGTAAGCTTGACCTTTTTTCCATGAGGCACTCGGAAATCCTTCGAATCGATTTTCATCTTTCTCCATTCGACACGTCAGCCGCGTTGTTCACGCGGTTCACTTGTTTGTCCCATCTTTCCGGATCTCCCGATCTGCCTTCTCCAACTTCTCAACTGCTCGGGCCTCCTCGCGCCCAAGCTCCTCGTAGAGCTCATGGACTCGCTTGACGAGCTGCGGTGTCAAATCGCGGTTCGGTTCGGCTTTGGCTTCGGGTTTTGCGTCAGTGTTGGCTTCGTCGTTAGATTCGGCGTTGGCTTCGGGTTTTGGCTCGTCGTTTAACTCTGGCTTAAGACCGGCACTCGCTTCTGGTATCGATTCGACTTTGGCTTTAGATTCAGCTTTAACTCCCGCCTTGAGCTCAACCGTTGCTTCAGGCTTAGGCTCAGCTTTGGGCCCATCTATTCCGATCTCCCGTTTCGCCTGCGCCCAGTCCTCATCTGCCAAATTTCCCTTGCGGCCTCGCTCCTCGTAGAGTTCATAGGCTCGTTTCGCGATCTGTGGCGTCAAATCGGACGGGGATCTGGTCTCCGGCGCGGGCTCGGGTTTGGCTTCAGGCTTCGGCTCTTCGGTTTTAGCCTCAGGCTTCGCCTGGTCAGTCTTAGCATCAGGCTTCCGCTCGTCAGCTTTGGTATCAGGCTTCGGCTGGTCAGTCTTGGCGGCGGGCTTCGGCTCGGCTTTGGCTTCGGGTTCGGTCTTTGCTTCAGGTTTGGCTTCAGGTTTAGCCTTAGCTGTGGCAGTACCGAAAATCCGATAGGCGAGCAGCTTCACGCGGTCATTCACGAGGAACCAAACCAGCGCATAGCCCCAAACGAACCCTGCCCAGCCCCAGCCGAGCGGCGACATGAACAAACCATAAACCGCAATCAGGGTCGCCACAATTTGTGTACCGAGCACGGCTACCCACAGAATCCTCGCCGGGCGTATGGACCAGAACGGACCGCGCGTGCGCGTCAGGAAAATTGTCAAATGTCCAGCCACGGACAGCTTCAGGTACATCAGTGTCTGGATGCGCGCATGGTCGAGGTGAAAGACGCGCTCGCCAAGATAGAACAGCCCAAACGCGGCCACGACCCCGATGACGCCCAGCACGGTGGAAATCCCCAGCACCAGTCGCATGTTCCAGGCCTCGGGCTCGTCCTTATAATGAACGTTGTCATAGGCGATGGACAGGATTGCTCCGTCGTTGAGCACGGCGAGCATCACGATCATCACCGCGGTCACGGGGTAGAAGTTAAATACCAGGATCGCCAGCGTCATGAAGAAAAGCACCCGCAGGGTTTCGGCGATGCGGTATATGGCATAGCTGTTCATCCGCTGGAAAATGCGACGGCTCTCCTTGATCGCGTCGATAATCACCGAGAGGCCAGATGCCAGCAGCACGATGGACGCCGCCGCACGAGCCGCGTCCGTTGCGCCGGAAACCGCGATGCCGCAGTCCGCTTTCTTGAGCGCTGGAGCGTCGTTCACTCCGTCGCCGGTCATGCCCACAATGTGGCCACGCTTTTGTAGTACGTCGACAATGTTGTATTTGTCTTCGGGGAATACCTGGGCGAAACCGTCCGCTTCTTCGATGGACTGCGCCGACTGTTGATTTTTCGAATCGCGCAATACGGTGGCGTCAAGGATGTTGGTACCCATGCCCAGTTGACGGGAAGTTTCCTGGGCAATGGCCAATTGATCGCCGGTAACCATCTTTACTTTCACGCCCATCTGCCCGGCGCTCGCGATGGTTGCTTTGGCCTGCTCGCGTGGCGGATCGAACATTGGCAACAAGCCGGCAAACTGCCACTTGCCTTCCTCATCCGCCCGGGCCACACCCAAGGAACGGAAGCCGCGTGCCGCAAAGTCATTGACCGCTTTCTCAACCGCGGGCTTTACTTCTGCGATATTTGTTGCCATCTGCAAAATGACCTGCGGCGCTCCCTTGGCCACAAAAAACTGCTTTCCGTCGCCGCCTTTGACGGTGGCCTCTGTGCGCTTATGCACCGGGTCGAATGGCTGGAAATGAAGTACCTGATAGGACTGTAGAGCTTTACTGTCCTTCACACCGCCGATCACGGCCAGGTCGATCGTGTCCTTATCTTCCGCACGCGAAGCCAGCGCGGCCCACAGAATCACCTGATCCGCGGGAACATTGTTCACGGTGAAAGGATCGCCCAAGGTTAGCTTGTTCTGGGTCAGGGTGCCGGTTTTGTCCGAGCACAGCACATCCACGCCAGCCAGTTCTTCGATCGCCGACAACTTGGTCACAATCGCTTGTTTTTTTGCGAGCAGCCGCGCACCGACCGCCATGGTGACCGACAGCACCGTTGGCATTGCCACAGGAATCGCAGCCACCAGAAGTACCAGGGCGAATTCCAGCGTATCGAGAACCGGATCGTGACGGAAGAGCGCGAAGGTGACAATCACTGCCACGAGCGTCACCGCGAGGATGATCAGGTAATCACCAATTTTGAGCACAGCACGCTGGAAGTGGCTGACGGTGTGAACGTCCTGTACCAACTCCGCAGTCTTGCCGAAGAAGGTCTTGGTACCGGTGGCGTACACCATCGCGTCGGATTCGCCCCGCTTGATAATCGAACCCGAAAACACGGCCTCGCTAGGCTTTCGCGTCGCGGGCAAGGATTCGCCTGTCAATGCGGACTGATCCACTTGCACCGGATCGCCCTCCAACAAACGCGCATCCGCCGGCACAATGTCTCCCAGTCGCAGGCGGATGACGTCGCCAGGCACCAATTCAGATACCTTCGGGGTCGCCCACTTTCCATCTCGCAAAGCGCGGGCCTTGGTCGCCAGCTTGGCCCGCAACGCGGCAATTTCGTTGCCCGCCTGGTGTTCCTCCCAAAATGCGACCACAGCGTTGGAAAAAAGCAGAAAGAGAATGATGAAGAAATCCAGCCAGTGCCGCACAATTCCCGACAGAATAACTGCGCCTTCAATCATCCACGGGATGGGGCCCCAGAAATAAGTGAGAAATTTTAGAAGCGCATTGTCTTTCTTTTCTTTGATCTCGTTCGGTCCATATTGCGCCAGTCGCTTCTGCGCCTCGGCTTGGCTGAGGCCCTTTGGTGAAGAAGTCAATCGTTTCTCCACCTCCGGCAGCGGCAGGGATTTTAGATCGTCCTTGGAATCGGGCTTCGATCCCGGCTTCGATTCGGGATCTTTGAGCTGGTCCGCATTGAGCTTCATAACGCGTTCTCCTTTGGCATCGCTGTGCCGCAGGGTTCGTGGGTTTCGGCTAGTTGCCATGCCACCTACCAACGCCCTAGCCTCATCATCCAGTTACTGGCTCCTGCCAGGTTTAATTGGGTGCCTAAGCGCTTTTGAGACGATCCATGATGTGAACACTCTCCCGACCATACGTATCGAGTGCGGCATTGTATTCGCCTCGGCGCGCAACCCGGTTGCACTGCGCTCGATGATGTAGAGCTTGCTGTGACGCCGACAGGTTGTCCTGCTTGCCATGCCAAATCTCCAACGACGGTCGCTGGATAGCGTGGGCAAATGAAAACGCTAGCGCCCAAGGCAGTTGCGACTTGAATCTGACATTCACGGCATTCAAGCGGGCCGAGGCCAGCTCACCGGATTGCCCACCCGACGAGAAAGCAATCCCCGGAACAGCAGCGGGGACGGCTCGCAACACCCTTTGAAATGAGGGTGGGGAACGACTTGGACGCTTCCACCTGGTGCAGGATGTCGTCGATCGCCTGCCAAATCTAGGTTCCAAGGGCGCCTACCTGACTCGGAATAGGCGGCCGTACGGAATCGAAGGGTTACCGGATCAGCGGAGATCCCTGTTTCCGGACGAAGGCCTTGCAGTCTATGCAGAATCAGAAACGGTCAACACTGCACAAGGCGCGAGTGCCATTAACTTGTATGCCATCCCGCCGGCTAGGTGAGCAGCGATTCGCGCTCGAATAGCCGAAGTGCGTTTCTGTCCCATCACGAGGACATCGATTTTTCGATCAGAAGCGAATTCAACAATGCGCTCTATGCGTTGCCCGAACTGGATGTTCGGACGACCGAATCCTTCACCGAAGCCACGATTGTCGATTTCCTCCCGAATAAACTGTTTCATTCTTCTGGCTGCTTCATGAGGGGATTCACTAGTGTCCGGATCATCCACGTGGAGCAGTTCAAGGGATGCTCCGCAATTCTCCGCAAACGACACTGCATAGGGTATCGCGCGGGTGGAGGTGGAGGAAAAGTCGGAAAGGTATAGTACCTTCTTGAACTCTGGCTCCTTGGATACGTTTGGTCCGATGGCAAGAACAGGTACTGTGGCTCGATACGCCATCTCCTCGGCTAAAGAGCCTTCGATGAGTTTTTCTAGCCCAGCCCGATCGCGAGTTCCCAGAACAATAAGATCTGCGCTGTGTTGAACTGCGTATCTGAGTAGTAACGGACAAACGGCGCCGTGTTGGATCAGAACCTCATGTCGGACGTCAGGAAGTGTTCCACCCGCGCTTTCCAATAGACCCTTGCCAAGCTTTTCTTCAAATGCCTCCACATCACGCGGATAATCAACCAGTTGCCCTGCAGGTACAATGTGCGCGATCAGGAGGGTGGCCGCGAATCGGCGCGCGATCTCCGAGGCAAACTGAAATGACCGCCGGGGCACAGGCGCGCGATCTATTGCGAGCATTACCGTGCGGAAAGCTAACCGCGGAACCAGAAATGTAATTCTCTCGGCGGTACTCATGGGAGTCCTCCCGTCCCCCTCGATGCATTCGCTAAAGATCCCGTTTTCGTCGCCACCGCTAATGTTCGATTACCAAAGCCGGCCTGGCCTGTTCGTACGAGCCATTTTTGATTCTGCCTCATTCCCCCAGTACCAGCCATCCAGCGGCGCGGGATGGAAAATAGAATCGTAACTGTGAGGCCGCTCGACTGTCCTTGACACTCAGGCTTCATTCTTTTCACAGTACTGCTCGGCCTGTCTGCACTGAGTGTCGACATCTAACGATTGGACTTGTTTGCGCCACCTATGCTGCCCGGATGCCGCTCTCTCCGGCGATCTGGTCCGGCGGCTCTTTCAACTGCTCTTTCACAATCGGTGTACCCAGCGGGATGATGGCTCGGCCAAAAGCGCCGTTCGTCACCTCTGCGAATGATACGTAAAGCGCCGCAACTCCGGTCAGGATGCCGACATACCCTCCAAGAACTTTTGCACCTGCTACGCTAAACTCGCCTGCCGAGAGCAGGAAGAAGGTGATCCACAAGAGAAGAAACACCGTCCAAAGTCCCTTATTTGCTCGGAACGTTGAAACCCACATGTACAGGGTGAAAACGCCCCAGAGCCCAAGTGCGACGGCGACGGCGACCGGTGCGGGGGCTTTGATCCACCCTGCTCCGACGGTCCAGCCCATCAATGCGTACCACCACCAGAAGGCTCCATACGAGGTAAACGCAACCATGCCGAAAGTGTTCCCGTTCAAATACTCGAGAATTCCAGCGATGATCTGTGCCAGTCCGCCGAACGCAAACGCCATCGGCACCACTGCATTGGCGCCGGCCGCCGGGATGAGACCTGCATTCACGCAGCTCAGCAACACTGTCGTCAAGCCGAACCCCACCAGACCCAGTGGCGCTGGATTTGCGATCTTGAGAAGCGGCTGCGGAGCGACGGTTAGCTCAGGCCTGATATTACGATACGTAGACATGTCGATACTCCTTAAGTGTTGAGCCAAATCCAGCCCGACATCCACCACAACTTGCATCCGATCCCCAAGAAGCAGGATGAAGGCTGCTATCTGTTCTCTCTCCGGACAGGCCCAGCGATGCACGGAGGAGTACGGGCCGAAAGACTATGCCGCCTTTTTGCCGTGAATCTGTTCCTGAATCAAAGTCACGACACCCGGATTAGCCAAGGTACTGATGTCGCCAGTGTCGCGCTGGTTTGAGATTGAGGCCAGCACACGGCGCATGAGCTTACCCGAGCGAGTCTTCGGCATATCGGGCACAATATAAACGTTTTTTGGTCGCGCCACCTTGCCGATCTGAGTTTCAATCGCGGCAACGACCTTTGACTCTATCTCCTTACTCGGCTCGAGGCCGGGTTTCAAAGCGACGTATATCTCCGGCATACGCCCCTTGACTTCGTCCATTACGGGCACAACTGCCGCTTCGGCAACTTCTGGAATCGTGAGACAGGCCGATTCAAGTTCCTTGGTGCCAAGCCGGTGGCCTGCGACATTGATCACGTCGTCCACCCGGCCCAGAATACGAAAATATCCGTCGGCAGCCAGCACGGCACCATCGTTCGCGAAGTACGGCCAGTCATGCCAATCCTTGCTCGCCGGATTCTTGCAGTACTTCGAGTAGTATCCCCTTACAAATCGATCGGGATCTCCCCAGACGGTTTGCATGATTCCAGGCCAGGGATTCTTGATACAGATGTTTCCTGCCACTCCGGAACCGGCTGAAACCTCGTTTCCGTTCTCGTCGAAGATGACAGGATAGATCCCCGGAACACCCGGGCCAGCGCTTCCGGGCTTCATGGGATCCAATGCAGGTTTTGTGCTGCAGAGAAAACCGCCATTCTCGGTCTGCCACCACGTGTCGACAATCACGGCCTCTCCTTTGCCTACGACATCGTGATACCAATGCCACACCTGCGGTTCGATCGGCTCACCCACCGTGGTCATGTGCTTGAAATGGTAGTTGTATTTGGTGGGTTGGTCCGCGCCAACTTTACGAAGCATTCGGATCGCGGTAGGTGAGGTGTGAAAAATATTGACTCCAAGCCGTTCGGCAATTCGCCAGGGCCGCCCAGCGTCGGGATAGGTAGGAACGCCTTCGTAGATCACGCTGGTTGCAGCTAAGGCAAGGGGTCCATAAACGATGTACGAGTGTCCCGTAATCCAGCCAATGTCAGCCATGCACCAGTACACGTCCTCGGGATGGATGTCCTGAATGTACTTTGAGGTACCGGTTACATAGGCCAAGTAGCCGCCGGTTCTGTGCTGGCATCCTTTCGGCTTACCGGTGGTGCCGCTCGTGTACATGAGAAAGAGTGGCGACTCCGCATCCATGGACACGGGATTCACTCTTCTGCCGGCGAAGTTCTTCAAAACCTCGTCTACAAAGTAATCACGTCCCTGTACCATTGCGGACTTGGACGCGTACTTCCCTGGCTCCCGACGCCAGACTAGGACCTTATCTACCTCCTGACCCTCGCTCTTTGCAATTTCAACTGCCGTCTCCACAGTGGCAGATTTATGATCGACCAGTTCTCCGTTGCGATAGTATCCGTCAGCGGTGATAAGCACTCGGCTTCCGGAGTCGGAAATTCTTCTACCGCAGGCTTCGCCGCTGAATCCACCGAATACCACCGAGTGAATGATGCCCAGGCGCGCACAGGCCAGCATCGTGATCGGCAACTCCGGAATCATGGGCATGTGCAGCGTGACGCGATCGCCGGTCTTCAGCCCGGCAAAGTCGCGAAGCAGAGCGGCCAATTCGTTGACGCGGACGTAGAGTTCCTGGTAAGTGATTGTTATCGGGGCCTGTGACTCCGGCTCCGGAACACAGATCAGCGCTGCTTTGTTTTTGTGCTTATCGAGATGACGATCGACGCAGTTGTAACAGACGTTGAGCCTTCCGCCGACGAACCACTTCCAGAACGGCGGATTACTGGCATCCAGCGTCGTATCCCAATATTTGTCCCAGGTCAGCATGTCGGCATATTCCCTGAAACATTCGGGGAAGTTGCTTTCGCTGAATCTCTCCATCACCGTAGGATCGGTGAGATTGGCCTGACCAATGAATTTGGATGAGGGATAGAGGAAGCTCTCCTCTTTCCAGTGGACCGCAATTTGGGCTTCGCTCGCAGCAACTGCAATCTCGTTAGATTGAAGATCAGCCACGGTAGCAACCTCCTTCTATTACACCCCGCCCGCTTAAGTTTTGCGAACCGGCGAGCGTTCGCCTATGCATGAGCAAGTTTCAGACCAAAGCTAAACGTGAAGCAATCATCTTAAGTTGTTGGCAAACCGGCGAGTATGCAGGTGAAACAGCAAGATAGTTTTTGCGAGGTCCTCAAGTGGCGACCTGTGAGTCGGTACTTCAACAGAGTGTTGAAATGTCATCACGTGTCTTGCACTGGATCCCCAGAGTGTGCGGACGGACCTGCGTCGGGGACGACTACGCCTCATGCAGAGAATCTTGATCGTTCGCGTCGCCCCCCGCATCGAGTTGTAGCAGCAGCCGCGAAAACGATACCGGTTCTGCTCCCTTTGCCTTAGTGGACCGCTCGATTCGAGCGTAATAGGTCGGCGTCGCGCACCAAAAGGTTCAGGAAATCGCGGCCGTTCGCCGTCAATCGGACCACGTTGCCGCAAGATTCCACCAGGTTGCAGTTCTGGAGGGATGCAATCCAGACCCCGAAGCTGGTTTGTTCATATAGTTCCGGGTAGAAACGCAGGTAACGTTCCCATAAAGCAGAGAGCTCCGGGATTGTTATGCACTCGCCAATGCGTTGGAGAGCAAAAACCTGGTTTTCCCAAAGAACACTTCGTTCAGGGTCATACGCATCCGCGATAGAAAGGACACCAAGAGTGTCGCTAGAATTCTCACAAACCGCCAGTGTGCGCAAATGATTCTGACTTCGCGTTGGGGCTCGTAGTACCACCAAACACCAGCAGATAACCCCTGCGACAATAGGCAGAACAAATACAGCGAGCAGCAGAGACTTGTCATCAGCAAGCATGGGGTATTCCAATCAATACGAATTCATGTAATAGGGCGACCCTGATGTCTCCCGCTTGGTCGAGTACCTATTCTTGGTCGCCGAACTCGGCTACCACTGTGACCACCTCAGATTTACACCCAAACACGAACTAACACCGTCACTTTGTAGTGCCACGCTCTCTAAAGTGCAACGCTCACGGCCACGGGTGTCTCGTACATTACGCAGCGGACTTCGAAGGTTCCGCACTCTTATTTTCTGCACAAACCTCGTCGACGATCGCTTTCACCATCGGCCCGGACGCGATCAGCTCGACCCCGGCAGCAGCCATCTTGCCAATCAGCTTTCTACCTTCCGGCGCAACAAAGCTGACATCATCGAGCTCCACTCGTACTGGTTTATTCGGTACAGTACGGGTTAGAGTTAACCAACACCGCTCCAATTCGTCCACCCAGGATCCCTTCAGCCTTCCCTCAATCTTCAGCGTGACATGTGTCTCGAAGTGTTCGACTGTGACCCGCAGCATAACAGTCATCCTCCTCACGTCGGTAGTAACATCCCACGCTGACGTTCACCGTAACATGCTTCACCTCGACGACGTGATCGTTCAAGATGTCCAGACGCTACTGCCTCTTTCTGATCGTTCACTAAGTACGGCATTGCAGGTTTTAGTTTTCCGTTCCGTACTCTACTTTAGCTGCTGCCGCTTTGCGTTTCATCGGCTCCGCGTTAATCAGTTCCGTTATCTCTTGCAGCCGTCCAATCATCTCCAGACAAGGCTCGCACAGAAGTTTCTTTACGAGGGACTCATCGTGTTGACACAGGACACAACGCATCTGAATCGTGCCGTTCTTCGCACGGCGGGCTCCCAAATGTGGCCGCCGACCTCGTTCGTATCTGTCCGCTGAGATGCACGTGAAAGACCATACAAAACCCCAGTACTCATTGGCCATAAGATCTTGAACGAGGAATAAGTTATGTTGTAGGAGAACGTGCGGCGTGTCCGCCGAGAACGGTAAGAGGTGAGTCTGTGTGTCGACAGTTCGCCACAGCGGTGAAACGTCACCAGCTGTCTTTGCGCGAGATCCCTAACCGCCGCATTCTTGAGTTCAGCGTGCTCCGGTTGATACCGAGTCGAACGGCGGCCCCGCTGGGGCCACCAACGAGGCCATGGCACTCACGAAGCACGCGCAGGATAAGAACACGCTCGGCATCCCGAAGGGTGACTGGTTCGGTTTGAGACAACTCAGGTGGGGACTTTAGTTCGCTTATCGGTACCTGGAGCACATTTCCGCGCGACAGGATCACGGCTCGCTCGATAAAATTTTCCAGCTCACGGACATTGCCAGGCCAATGCCAACGGATGAGCGCTTCCATTGCCTCCGCCGGTACGGTGTCAATCTTCCTATGGATACGTCCGGCATGCCGGTGGACAAAGTAGCGAACTAGCAGGGGAATGTCAGCCGGTCGGTCTCGCAATGGCGGCAGTAGAATCGGAAACACGTTCAGCCGGTAATACAAATCATCGCGAAACTCGCGCTGCGCAACCATGCCAGCTAGGTCACGGTTGGTAGCGGCGATTACACGAACATCCGCCTTCAGCGTCTGTACGCTGCCCAGACGCTCGAATTCCCGTTCCTGTAGTGCGCGCAGCAGTTTGGGTTGCAATTCCAGCGGTATGTCTCCCACTTCGTCGAGAAACAGGCTGCCGCGGTTGGCCAATTCGAAGCGACCGATCTGCCGCGCGAGCGCACCCGTGAATGCGCCTCTTTCGTGACCGAATAACTCACTCTCGACCAATCCCGCCGGCACCGCGGCGCAGCTCGTTTTCACAAACGTGTGGTCGCGCCGGTGGCTACACTCATGGATTGCACGGGCGATGAGTTCCTTGCCTGTGCCGGTCTCGCCCAGAATCAGTACCGCAGAGTCGGTGGGTGCGACAATTTCAACCTGTTGGAGAACATTTCTCCAAGCGGGGCTCTCGCCTACGATCTCGTCATAACTGTGCTCGGTGCGAAGCTCATCTTCGAGATAGATCTTTTCTTCTGCTAAGCGATTTTTGAGTTCGGTAATCTGCCGGAACGCCAGAGCATTCTCGACCGCGATGCTAACCTGACTGGCAACTTGGCTAAGCAGTTCAACCTGGGAGCGACTGAACGCATCCTCTCGTAGGCTGGCGATATTCAATACACCGATCGCTCTCTCACCTCGCACGAGGGGTAGCCAGCAGGCCGACCGGATGCCTTCCGAGACCAACCATTCCGTAATATCGCAGGGAAACTGTTGTCGTTTGAGTTGGCTGACCAGCAACGGCTTGCGGCTGGTGAAGGCTCTCCCATGAGGTGACTGTCCGATTGGAAAAACGATTTCCTCATGGATGAGCCCATTGCTTTTCGGAAAATCGAGCGCGTGGAGCCTAAACTGGCGTAGCTCAGGATCGTACAGGCTCAGGCTCGAGTAATCATGCGCCATAACCCGGCGAATGCTGGCCGAAACGGCGCTCAGTAGAGGATGTAAGTCGAGATTTGACACGAGCGCGTTGTTCACGTCCAGCAAGAGCTGCAATCGGTTGAGCCGATCGGCTAGTTCGGATTCAGACACTATGGTCAAAGAGTGTTTAGGAGTAGGCGCTTTTGCAACACCGTGGTCTCCATTGTTCTCCAGGACGTTTGCGCTTTGCGAAGTGCTCGGCAGACCCATCACGACATGTGAACCAAAAGCAATCTACCAGAAAATAGAACTCAAAATGCGGTAAAGAGTTGCATGCGGTTGCAACGCACGGCTACTGTCGACTTCGCACCACCAGAGAGGCGAGCCTTGCTTCTGCTACTCTCTTTGGGTCGATGCACTGTCGAAGACATCAGGCAATCCTGCTCCCCTCGTTCATCGACAACCCTGGCCAGAATCTTTTCCTTTACTAGTAGAGAACTCTTTTCTTGAAAACCTTGTCCGCCAAGCAGGTCCGTTCGTTCAACACGCAATGCCGATATCGATTGTCTGCTGCCGTGGACTCTTAGTTTCTTTTGCAACACCATATTTGACCTTCTGATGTCAGGGACGGAGGCAACCCCCGGGCACACGACGGATGTCGCAATAATGAAATTAGAAAGACGACCACTGATACGCGAGCGACCGCTGTCGTGGTATGGCGCTGTTGTCTGTATCGCCTCGATCCGTATTGCGTAGGTGCTTGAGCGAGCGACGGAAACAGACCGAAAGGAGAAGAACAAATGAAATATCGGTTGCGAACGGCACTGGTTGCATTTGCGGTGCTTCTGTTCGTGGCAGTTGGATTTGCGCAGGAAAACAAGCCAGATCAGAACATGCCCACGGGCAAGGCATTCATTAACAAAGCAGCAGAAATCAACCTCGGTGAAATCGAACTGGGGAAATTGGCCCAACAGAAAGGAAATAACGATGCGGTGAAGCAATTCGGTAAGCTCATGGTGAGCGACCACAGTAAAGCGGAGAATGAGCTGAAGCAATTGGCCTCCGAGCGGAATGTGACGCTACCGGCACAGCCTGCAAAAGCAGACCTTGGTCTCGACGCTCAACTCTCGCAGATGAGTGGTGAGCAATTTGACCAAGACTATGTTCGCCATATGTTGCAGGGGCACGACGGCGCGATCGCTGCGTTTGAAAATGAAATCGAACACGGCAAGGATCCTGCAGTGAAGGCGTACGCCGAAAAAGTTCTGCCCACCATTCAGGACCACATTCGCATTGCCGAAGATATTGCGGGGAAGATGGGTATGGACGGCAAGGTAGGTCTCTCGCAGCCGAACAAAGCCATCACGGCCTCTGCGATTCCAAAGTAAGCAGGGGTGAAACTTGTTCCGACAGCCGGTCCACCTCGCAATGTCCATGCAGTGTTGTTGCGACTTCCGAAGAACGGTCCGTGAAATTTATTTGGAGCCGCCGCGAAGCTTTTAACGGACTCCGTGCTGTGGCTTGCATTCGTGATCTTCCTTGCCTGCTCCGCGGTACGTTTCGTCCGCGAAAACACCAAAAATAAGGCGAAGAGAAGGAAGAAACGACGTGATCGTCCGTCAACTTCCGTCGTGCGATAATACTCACCCAAATGGCTTCCGTGCTGCAGATTGCTCACCCCAGAAGCTATCCATCGCATTCGGCGGGTTCAAGTACTCACCATTGCTTGGATGACCGTGGAGGCTGTGGTGTCGCTGTTTGCATCGTGGAAAGGCACGCAGCCCAGCCCTGCTCGCGTTCGGCGGAGACAGTGCCATCGAACTCTTTTCAGCGGTGGTTGTGCTGTGGAATTTCCGCGCCGCTGCTGCTCGCGAGGACGTCGAAAGGAGGGCTGCCCGCGTCGCGGGAGCCTTGCTGTTCGCACTTGCTGCCTATGTAGCAGTTAATTCGGCCTGGAGCCTGCGGGGGTACAGCGAACCCAGACCCACATTGGCGGGGATAGCCATTCTGGTTGCCGCCCTAGCAGTCATGCCGTGGTTTGCGAAGGAGAAGCGCCGTCTGTCAGCAGCCACAGGCAGTGCAGCGTTGAGAGCGGACGCAACACAGTCCGCACTATGCGCCGATCTTTCGCTCATCGCTTTGATGGGATTGGCTGTTCATGTGATTTGGCACATGCCATGGGCCGATCCGGTTGCCTGAAGTCTTTACCCAGCAGAATCCCACTGGTTCTGCGCGAAAGCTGGCAGGCAATACGAGGCAGACCTTGCGACTGCTGCTGAGAAGAGCTCCTCATAGCAAGTCGATTTCCGTGCTTCTGCGAGTGGTTTGCTTATCGGCACGGTTGATATCTTGCGAACCGCCGAAGCGCCGTTCTCCAGTTGCTGGGCTAGATACTCTCTCGTTGCATTCTGTTCTCGTTTCGGTGTAAATTCTCAGAAACGCATCGTGGGGTAATGGGCATGCGCTGAATCCCCAAGCGGATAGCGTGGCTTTCTCTAATGTTGACCTTGTGGTCAGCGTTAGCGTTTTCCGTGCATCACCATTCGACCCAGGATGAGTCCTCTACTTGCCAGGTTTGCATTGCGGCGCATTCAGCGTCGCCAACAAGCACCGCTCCCACGCCCAAACCAGTATTCCGTCGCGTCGTCACATTCCGGTCGCAGTGCAGCTGCTGCCAAACAACGCCTGATAGCCTTCGCCCTGTCTGTCCGCCCACCTCCTAGGCGTCTAAAGATCAAAGTTCAGCCCTTTGTACAGGCCTCGGTTCGTTTCCGACGAACCTTTTCTTTCTTTGATCTTTTCGACCAAATTCTGATGGAGGAATTATGCTGGCTTCTTACCAGAAGCTGCGTCTCGCAGCTTTTCTGTTCGTTTTATTCCATTTTGGGCGGCTTAGCCGCCGCGCGCGTCCGGAAGTTCAACCTCGATTGTCGGTACCGTGCAGACCCAACCGGAGCAGTATTCCTAACGCGACCGTCGAAATTCAAAACCCAGTAAGCGGCTTTGACCGTACCACCACGACCGAAAGGCGGGAAGGTTTACCATCCCGAACGTCCCGTTCAATCCTTATCACCTTAGCGTAACGGCCAAAGGTTTCGCTCCTCACATCCAGGATGTCGACGCCCGCTCAGTCGTCCCGTTGAATGTGAATGTGAGTCTGGCGATTAGTAGTTCCTCAGAAACGGTGACGGTTGAGGGAGGAGCGGAGGATCTGCTGGAAAACGATCCAACCTTCCATACAGACGTGGATAAAAACCTATTCGACAAGCTTCCCCTGGAAAGCCAGTCTTCGTCTGTAAGTTCGTTGGTGACGCTGGCCACGCCCGGAATCGCTGCCGATTCCAATGGGCTTTTTCACGGTCTGGGGGATCACGCCGAGAATTCGTTCTCGGTCGACGGCCAGCCCATCACCGACCAGCAGAGCAAAGTATTTTCCAACCAGATTCCCATGGATTCGATTGAATCGATGGAGGTCATTTCCGGTGCTCCGCCGGCGGAATATGGCGACAAAACTAGCGTGGTGATCAACATCACCACCCGTTCGGGCCTGGGCATGACCACGCCACATGGATCTATTACCACCTCGTACGGTTCGTTTGGGACATCCAATGTGATCGACCTCGCCTACGGGGGCAAAAAGTGGGGCAATTTCATCTCCTCAGTGGCATGAATACCGGCCGCTTTCTCGATCCTCCTGAATTCACCGCCTCGCACGACAAGGGCAATGAAGAAAACCTTCGACCGGGTCGACTACCAATTTTCAACCAATGACGCGATCCACCTGAATTTCGGCTACAGTCGGAGCTGGTTCCAAACGCCGAATTCCTTTGACGCTGAAAATGCGACCGCATGGTCTGGTCTGGATGGAGTGGATCCGGCGGTTGAAGACTACAGCGGGCTCGATCCCAAGGGCAGCCTGTGGGTGCCACGGATCAGCGTTCCAAATCAATACCTTCAACATCGCCCCATCGTGGACCCACCTGATCGGTACCAAAGCGGTATTTACGCTCGGGGCATTCGTGCGCCGCGATGACTATAACTACTATCCCAGCGGCAACCCTTTCGCGGACCTGGGCCGCCCAGCCTGCAGAGAGAGTCCGTCGGTCAGAATCGGACCCTGACTAACGCCGGACTTCGATCTGATTTGTCCTATGTAGAAGGGATCAACAACGTCAAGGCGGGATCAACTATGCACAGACGTTTCTTAACGAAAACGATTCTTTGGGCATCGTGGATCCTGCCTATAACGCACCCTGCATCACCTTTGCCGCGGATCAGCACAATATGTTGCCGCGCCGGGTTTCACCGATCCTTCCCAATGCACCGGCGGCAACCAGCCCAACACTGCGGCGAACCCGAATGCGCCAGGCTCTGCTCTTTATCCTATTACAATCCGATCCTTTTTCCCTACGATTTGACTCGCGGCGGAAGCCTTTACGTTTTCATTGGCCATACCGATATCAAGGAACTCGCCCTGTACGTGCGGGACAACATCACCGTAGAACTGGTCCTTGAACCTCGGCCTTCGCGGCGATCTCTACAACGGGATCACCACTTGCGTCAAGCCGAGCCTCGGGTTGGGGTGGCTTACAACTTCAAGAAGACCAACACGATTCTGCGGGTTTCCTACGCCCGTATCCTGGAATCTCCTTTCAACGAGAACTTCATCCTCTCCACAACGGATGCGGCAACGCTGTCCTAAAATCCTCTGCTTCTCTGTTCTTCGTCGGCCACTAATCTTTTGAGTCGCTGGCTCTCGCAACGAATTCCACGCCGGCCTGGAACAAGCTTTCTAGAAGTATCTGGTCGTTTCCGGGGAGTAGATCTCGAAGTACACGCAAAGGGCTACGATTTCAGCGTGCTCGGCAACACGCCGATCACTTACCCCATTGAGTGGCACAACTCGAAAATTCCTGGATATGCCGGGCGCGTGAGTGTGCCTGAAGTCCACGGATTCTCGGCACTCATGGTCTTCTCCAGCGTGGCGGCCCGTTTCTTCCCGCCGCAGATCGCCGGAGCGGGCGCGACAGTGGGGGCGCCGGCACTATTCGCATTGACCACGATGAGAGGTTCAACCAGACGACCCACTTCCAGTACCAACCCTGGAAACGCGGACCCTGGATGGGCTTCAACTGGAGGTATGACAACTGACTGGTGGCAGGGGCAACTCCGTGCTACGGGGTCAATGCAAGCAACGATTGCCCGCAATCAGTCCTCATCGGCGGGCGTGCCGAACGTGAGCATGATGGCTGCCAACGTGGGCCAGGTGCCGCTTTCAGCTGATCAAGAGGCTGAAGCCTGGTTCACTTGTAGCGGCGTCCGCGCAACCCCGACGAGCCCTGACCTTACAACTGCCCCGCAGCGGCGTTCGGCTCTGCGCTCATAAACGTACCTCCACCAGGTACTGAGAACGACGACCATAAGCCCCCGCGCATCGCACATCGGAGCCTCTTCGACATGTCCGTGGGCCATGACAACCTGTTCCACGGCGACAAATACAAAGTCAGCCTGC
>CAWIPV010000006.1:0-37441 GCA_963838135.1 uncultured Acidobacteriota bacterium
AGTCGCTGGCCGACGTAACTTATTGGAACTTAACGGTACTGACAGCCCGTTCTTAATCCTCTAAGGGAACTCAAGGGAACTCTTTGGCCGGCTCATCGGACCCAGATCAGACCCAAATTGGCCTTTCTCAACGAACCCGAGGACGGCACAGAGTCATTGGAAAGACTCCAGAGCACCGCGATTGGATCGCCGTCGGACCCACGCTCCGGCGGGTGTTCCTGCCGCAACGCCGGAGTGCAGCTTTTTCAGGGCTTGTTTATGTTGTAGTTTGAACGACTTACGTGACTCTGGGTGGCCGCCTAAGTCCTTGAGAAGTCGTGAGAGACATGCGAATCGTGGGTTGAAATCGTGGGTTCGAAAATAGGCGCGGAAAGCCCCACAACGAGCGGTTTCACCTCGACATTGGCGAACAAGCCCCTCATCTTATCGTTGTCATCTATTACCACATTTGTGGTATATTTCTACCACAATGCTTGACCTTCGCTCTAAGGCGCGCCAGCAACTGCTGGCTTATTACTTCACAAACCCGACGGCCCGTCACCACCTGCGGGACGTGGCGGAGAGGTTGAGCATCGATCCGTCTAACCTGTCGAAAGAGTTGGGACGCCTGGAAAGTGAAGGTTTATTTCGGTCCGAAATGAGTGGCCGCCAAAAGTATTTTCAACTGAACCGCGAGTATCCGCTTTTTAATGAAGTGCGCAAGATCGTTGCAAAAACGATCGGTGCGGCACCGCTGATCGCGCAGTCCCTCAGGCGAATTGAGGGAATAGACGAGGCTTATCTTTACGGCTCGTTTGCAAGCAATCAGCAAGACGCTGCCAGCGATATAGACGTGCTCGTGATTGGGTCCCCTCGCGAGAAAGACTTAGCACAGGCCGTGGGAAGGCTTGAGCGGCAACTAGGTCGCGAGATCAACTATACCGTGCTAACACCAAAGGAATTCGGGTCGCGCCGCGCTCGGAAGGATGCGTTTCTGGAAAGCGTCTGGCACAATAAGCGTGTCTCGCTCGTAGGTCCGAATGAAGAAGCTAAAACCGCACGCGGTTGACTGGGCACAAATCGACCGTTTCCTCGCGAGTGCGGACAAGAAGCTCGCCTCAGCTCACAAAATTCTCGCCTTTGACGAAGAGGCTTGCCTTCAGCAAGCCTACGAAGCAATGCTCAAAGCTTCTCTCGGGTTCATGTTTAGCCACGGATTCCGTGCGAGAAGTCAGCCCGGCCACCACATCGCCATCATCGATTTCGTGCGGTTACGTATCGACAAGAAACATGCTGGTCTGCTGGTCGTCTTTGATCGTCTCCGTCGGAAGCGCAATACCGCCCTTTATGATGACACCGGATTTGTTTCTCACCATGATGCTGAACAAGCTCTCGAATCCGCCCGTGAATACTTGGGCGTGATCCGAAGCGATCTTGCGGGCCGAAGGCCTTGAAAAAAATGCCTGGAAGCCCGCTGAAACTCTGGGTAGATCTGCTGGGCAGCACGGTATGCTGCCCGTCCGAGGATCCCGGCATAGGTGGAAAACGAGAGCGGAACCTCGGCCATGTTGTCCACGCTCATCCCTGCGGCAATTCCGATCGCGACCACCTGAACGATCACGACGGCGCGCTCTCCCACGAGCTGGCAGCCTAAGATCATTCCCGTCGTGCGGTCGGTTATCAGCTTGCAAAACCCAGTCTTCCGACCGTCGATGATTTAACAGTTTCCGACACACCTTGTCCGGGTTCTCTCGGCGGGACTTTCTTCCTCTGTCTACCGACAGCACCCCACATTTCGTTAGCCAAAACTAGTTTTTCAACTGCGGCCAGGTCAGGCCGATATTTCATCTGCGTGTATCTACTGCCGGAAGATCATGGCGATGAATGCCAGCACTCCGAGGATCGAGATGAGGCCGGCGATTACACCTGCCCGCGAGCGAGGCATATCAGGATATTCCTCTCTTAGCGTCCGCATATTTTGCCAATGTTCGTGGGTACCAAGGATGAGCGCCAACAAGCCAGCGCCCACCATTATCAGGGAGAATCCTCGCGTCCCGATCAGGCGATCGTCTTGCCGCCCTCGCCCCAGTTCAAGCTGAAAGAATTTGTAGATGCCGAAGCCGAAAGTGATGAGCGAGGTCGCCGTCCTGATCCACGCCATCATGGTGCGGTCATAGGCAACGCGAGTACGATCAAATGCCAATCGCGTTGAGGTGTCGAGGGTGGTCGTGCGCTTTGCCAGGTCGGGCATACGATCACGAATCCTTCCGGAGATGTGGCTAGGCTGCGGGTTTTTGGCTCGGCGCATCGTCCGGTTCTGCTGCGTTCCTGCCTCGGAGGCGGAGCCTCAGGATACGGTTCACCGAACCACGGATCAACGGATACGGCAGCAAGGCCAGGACCGCCGCGACGATCAGGGATTGCCCCGGATAGATCCTGTGAAAAACGATAACTTCGTAGATCAAGTCGATGATCACCGCCGCAACAAAGACCTTGGCTACTTCTTTCCAGCCCTCCCGCAGCAGAGCACGCCGTCGAGGCGCGTCTGTTACGAGCGCCCAACCATAGGCGGGACGGCCTTCCCGCGCGTCTCTCATAGCGGCCCGAGTCGCAAGGATGGCGGCTGTTAGTGGTTGAAGGACGAACCGAAACATCATCGGTCCGTGGACGCGTCCCACAAGCTCTGCCCACACTCGTCTGAGGTACTCTTCCATATCTCCACTCATTGCCCATATGGAGATAGTAGCGATACGGCTACCATCTTTTTTCAAGCAGCCGGGTTCAGGGTCTCATCCGTTGCGACCATGATCTTTCCGTCGACAACTTTCACCGGATAGGCAGAGACTCCATAGCCGGGAACGTTCAACGTGCTCCCGGTGGTGACGTCATACTTCCAGCCGTGCCCGCGGCAGGTGACGATCTTGCCGTCGCACTCCGAGGTTCCGAGTGATACTCCATGGTGAAGGCAACCATCGTCGATCGCGTAGACCGTTCCATCGACGTTGAAGAGCGCAATGTCCTTGCCCTCGATTGTGGCAACCGTACCTCTCCCAGGAGGAAGTTGCTCAAGATTCGCAACCTCTACATAGTTCGCCATATATCACGCTACCTTCTTATTTGATGAATAGTGTTCCAGTTCCTCTGCTAGGATCGGCAGGCCCAGATTGAAAGTCTGAACTCCTTGAACGACGCAGAGTTTCAGCACTTCCATGACCTCCTCCAACGTCGCGCCCGCTTTGAGCGCGTTCTTAATGTGCCGGCGGGTGCCGGGGGCATACATGTGCGTGACCGAAGCATCGAGGGCGATGCTGAGGAGTTCGACTTCCTTGGGCGACATGACTCCACTCCTGTACATGCCCGCGGCCATTGCCATGAATTCGTCGGTAAATGCCGGATCGAGTTCGAAGAACGAGTCCCACGCTGTGTTCCACTGTCCGATCTTGCGCATCGCGTCACAGGCCGGGGTCGGCTCCGTGCTGGCTCTCGGAGTCATTTGGACGTTGGCAGCCTTTGCTTCTTCCAGGACGATGGGAGCGGCCTGGCTGCATGAATGAATGGACAAGACCGATCCACACTTAAGAGCGAATAAAATCTCCTCGCGAGTCGCGCCTGCTTCAAGCGCGGCCCGAATATGGTGGCGCGTTCCCTCCGGATTTAGATTGGTGCAGGCGGCATTCAAGCTAACGCTGACCAGTTCGATAAACTTGCGGGGAAGAACGGAGTGGGCCCATGGGTTGGTGCTCATCCTGAAGCAAAGTTCGGCCCACTTCGGATCCCACTCGCGCAGCGTGCCCAAGGCAGAATCCCAAGGACCCGCAGGCGGAGCTGTCACCCCACCCGCGTTTTCGTTATATTCCTTCGTTTCGTTGCTCATGATTTTCCTCCTGTATTTCTTGCGCAATTCACAACAGAAAGTCTGCAGCGTCCCGCCCCTTTCGAGGCGGGACATTGCGAAGTTGAGTTAGCGCTGTTCGTTTTCTGGGTACGCTGAGGTCCGGCGGCACCATGCAGTAAGCAATGGGATGCGAATCGCTTCCCACCACTCCGGTCTTCAGTTTTCCGTCCGTCTCCCAGAGCAGGAAGCCGGGGTCGTATTCCGTGGGGTTCGGAGGCAGGCCCAGGTGCTTCAGCGTCTCTTCGACGCTGTTGTACCAGACACCCACCTTCATGATCTTGCGCGCCTCCTCAGCCGTCGCGATCTTGCGGCCGAATTCTTTGGCTATGCGGACAACTCCCTCGATCTGCTTGACGGAAGTAGCGCGTTTTCGATCGGCTCCCCAGATGTTGTCTTCGTTGCCGACTCGTATGTGCTGGCCGAGAACGAGGGCCAAGCCAGATATCGAGATCAATCCACGCATACTGGACCAGAATGTCGTGACTGCGCCTTGCGGAACCTGACGAAGAAACTCCATCCAGTGGAACGGATTGCGGCCAAGCGTGCCACCACCATAGCCTGCCAGGCACATGTTCAGCGGTCCCATATAAACGCCTGCGCGAATCAGCCGCTCGATGATCTCAAGCTGGTGGACATGCGCTGGAACGAAGTAGGGTTGAATTCCGTGCGCTTTAAGCCGCTTCAGGTGCTCCAGGTAGAAGGCTGGGGTTGCGTCGACCACCATCCCCGCCCAGGCGGCTTGCACCTTGGGATCGGCAAGGTGGGTCCCCTCGACATCCCCCGGGCCCATCATTGAGATGATGTCCCACTGCGCCGTGCCGACCGCAACCGTGACGAACTCCGGTTTCGGATCCAATTCCGTCAGCATGTGGCGAGTGTCGTAGCTCAGCCACTTGGCTTTCGCCTCTTCAGTCTTCGGTGAGAAAGAGATCGAGCCTCCTACCTGGAGGATCATCTTCGGCACAGCCTTTTTCAGAAGACCCAAGAAATGGTTGTATTGATCGAAGTCGGTTGAACCCTTCCGGTGGCAGGATTTCGTACATGGACGTGCAGCACCGTGGCGCCCGCGTTGTAACAATCCACCGCCGTTTGGACTTGCTCGTCCCAAGTGACAGGGATGTCGGCATCCCCAGGCAACCATTGAGGACCAAACGGCGCCGACGTGATGATGAGCGGCGCCATATATTCGGGAAGTATTGAATTGTCGGTGTAATACATACATTCTCCTTTAGGATTGGATTTACCCGTTCTAGTCTTTACGTGAGCCTTTACGCACAGAGTGTTCCAATAGCGTCCATCGCCTCTCCCCTCAATCCGGTTCCGGTGGCGGAAACGCCGTCGGGTCAGGCTGCCAGATTGCGAAAATGTTTCCTTCGGGGTCTTGGACGACTGCATACCAGGCTGTTTTCGGCACCGCCGTCTTCGGACGCAACACCGCCCCCCCTAGACGTTGCAATTGCTCAATGGCCGCATCGAGCGACTCGACATTGACGTAGTGCACCCAACTGCGCGGCTCGGGGATCGGGCGGTAGGTCAATCCGCCGTTGAAAGAGTTTGTGTTGCTCGGTTCGGTTTGAATCCGCCAGTAATCGATTCCGGGTGCCTTTTCCAACTGCCAACCAAACAGTGCGCGGTAGAAGTCTGCCAGCTTCCCAGGCTCGCTGGCGTAGATCTCGAAGTGTGTTACTGAGCTCAAAGAAATCTCCACAAAACTCGACGGAGGACCCCAGTTCGCACGTCGGGTCGCCGAACGGAGGGCGATAGGCCTCTGCCTCGACCATGACGTAACATCCGCAACTATCCACTGACGAAGCAAACCTAGCCCCGACTGCGGAGTTCATACAACTGGGAAAATTCCTAGGTGGTCAATTCCTTTTGGGAAACGGCGAGCGCACCCGTTAGTGACTCGACATGTTGTGGCTGATAGGACCGGAATCCGACGAGGGACACTGTGCATTCTGACAGTGGTCCCCGCTGGACGATTGACAGAGGATTTATATGGGGTTTTGGCGCATAATTGTGCCCTCCTGCAGGCGCGGCGGAGTTTCGCCGCTGCATGCCAGTCAGGCTGCTTGCTTTTTAATTGGTAACGAGTTGCGGGCATGGAGACAATTGACGTGATTCAGCCTACTCCAATGTCGACTCCAGGTTTCGCGGTTTCGACCAGGTTTAGGAAGTCGGTTGAGATTGTTGTCATTCTGCTGCTCGCTCTCGCCAACGCGGGATCAGCCGAGTCGGCCCATCACGTGAAGCGCTGGGGCGGCGTGCAGATGTTAGGTCTGATCGCGATCGACAAGGCTCCGTCGGAAGTAGTCCGACCTTCCCAACAAATTAAACCAACCAAGCGGGTTTTGGTATTCAATGAGTTCGGATCGTACGTTCCTGGTGTCGCCTTGATTTTGTCGGAGATTCGTTCTTCGCTCTCTAAGCAGTCAGAATATAAAGTCGATTTGTTCGACGAATCCCTGGACACGTCGCTATTTCCGGAAAAAACATCGCAAGAGGAAATTTGGGCTTCGTACGTCCATAAATACCGGGACAAGAAGCCAGATATCATAGTCGCTCTCGGACCCGCACCCATCAAATTCTTGGCGGAGTCTCGTGCAACATTTTTCCCGGACGTTCCGATCGTGTTCTGCGGAAGCACGCCGGGACAAGCGGAACACCCAAAGCTTGACTCCCACTTCACGGGTGCGTGGATGGCGGCCGATCCGGCGAAGACACTCGAGGCAGCGCTACGACTGCAGCCTGACACGAAGCACGTGGTGGTTGTCGGAGGTATCGCTCCGTTTGATCGCGGAGTGGAATCATTTGTGAGGACAGCATTGCGCAGCTACGAATCGACGCTGAGTTTTGAATATCTCTTCGATCTGGATATGCCGACTCTGCTCAGTCGCGTCAAAGATCTGCCCGAGCATTCCATCGTGTTCTACACGTCTCTCTCGGTCGACGCCAAGGGACAGGGTTTTATCAACGCCACGCAATCTGTTCCGATGGTCGCGCAAGCCGCTATCGCCCCTGTCTACGGCTTGGCGGACACTCTCATAGGCCAGGGCATTGTAGGAGGGCGCCTAAGCAGTTATGCGGCACAAGGAGATGTGGCAGCCGGCATGATCGGCGAAATCCTGGACGGTGCGAAGCCGGCGGACATTCCAATCGTGACAGGCACCAATGCCTATATGTTTGACTGGCGCGCTATGCAGAGATGGCAGCTCGACGAGAAAAAACTTCCGGCTGGCAGTGCCGTGCTATATCGGCAGCTCGGGGCCTGGGAGCTCTACAAGACGCGAATCATTGGTTACGCCCTGGTTATGCTCGCCTTAGTTCTTCTGAGTGGCTATCTTCTATTTGAAAGACGACGGCGAAAACAGGCAGAAGTCTCACTGCAATCCAGTTTCGTGTTTGAGCAGCTGATTTCTGAGTTGTCAACCTACTTTATTGATCTGCCAGCGGACAAGATAGACGCTGGAATTGACGAAGCACTGAACCGGCTCCGCGCTTTCCTGAGCGTGGATCGTGTCACCATGTACGAATTTTCTGCCGAACGGGCAGAAGTGCTTCGAACACACTACAGTTCTGGAACGGGGATGCTTGCCCCTGAAGCTCTGAATGCGAGTCTTTGTCCCTGGTATTTCTCGAATCTCTTGAAGGGCCAACCTCTTTTTTTCAGGAACTTGAACGAATTGCCTGCTGAAGCAACGGTGGACGGAAAGGTATTGGCAAGCTTCGGGATGAAATCAAATGCCTTTGTACCAATACAATCAGAACGCACAATTCTGGGCTCCCTTTCATTCGTGACAGTTGCCGAAGAGAGAATCTGGTCGGAGCGCCTTATCCACCAACTGCCTACGGTGGGAACCATTTTTGCCAATGCGCTGGTACGAAAGAGCGCAGACCAGGCTCGGGTGAGTAGCGAACTTCTAAAACGCGCCGTCCTCAATTCGCTGAGCAGCGGAGTCGTCGTGCTGGATGGACACGGAACCATCGTTAGCTCGAATCCACGGTGGGCCGAATTTGTGAAGACCGGTGGAGGTGGATTCACCGCCGAACTGGGGGTTGGAGTGAATTATCTCGAGGCGTGCCGAACCGCCGTGCAAGAGGGAAATCAATCAGCAAACCAGGGATTGCTGGGAATCGAAGCTATCTTGGCGGGTGAGAAAGCTCAGTTCTCCATGGAATGGGATTGGTCCGACGGGTCGAGTTCGAGGTACTCGCTCATGACCGTGACGCCTCTGAGCATCCAGCCAGGTTGCGTGGTGGCGCACACGGATATTACGCAGCGGAAGCAGGAAGAACGAGAGCGACTCACGTTGAGCGGCCAGTTAATTCATGCTCAGGAGGAAGAGAGAAGCCGTCTTGCACGTGAGCTTCACGACGATTTTAATCAGCGACTCGCGATGTTGGCTGTAGATCTGGAACGCGCTTCGCAAATGATCGCCGATTCGCCTCTCGATGCTAAAGAGCGGTTACGGGACCTGTGGAATCGCGCGGCTGAACTGGGGGACGATCTGCACTCTTTGTCGCACCGTTTGCATTCTTCGACCCTGGAGAGCCTGGGACTGATTCTCGGGCTCAGCTCGCTTTGCCACGAGTTCACTGAGCAGCAAGGCATTCAGGTCGATTTCGCACACGAAAATATATCTCGCGGAATTAACCCCGATGTTGCTCTTTGTGTTTTCCGGATTGTCCAGGAGGCGCTTCGCAACGTCAAGAAGCACAGCGGCGCGAATCGTGCCGAGGTCTGTTTGCGCGCGGAAGACGACCAGCTATATCTGTCGGTATCCGATGCAGGCGTCGGCTTTGATAATCAGCAGCGGTCGACTCATCCCGGACTCGGAATTCGCAGCATGGAAGAACGACTGCGGCTCCTCGGCGGGCGGATTGACATTGTTTCGCAGAATAATCAAGGTACAACCCTGAACGTACTCTTACCTTGCAAAGAAATGCAGCAGCCTGCTCGCACGAACCATAGTGCGGGGGCCTAGCGCATTCTAAAGGAGTGATCAATATGTCCGCCCAAACGCAGCCCGCACCGCGCACACGCATTTTGCTCGCCGATGACCACGAGGTGGTACTAGAAGGTATTCGTGGCCTACTTGAGAAGCACTACGATGTAATCGGGATTGCGATGGATGGGCGCGCCCTGATCGCCGAAGCGATTCGGTTGCGACCGGATGTCATTGTGCTGGACGTGGCGATGCCATTGTTGAACGGCCTAGATGCTGGCAAGGAGATCGGGGAGATTCTTCCCAAGGTAAAGCTTGTGTTTCTGACGATGCAGGCCGACCCCAACCTGGCCGCGGCGGCTCTTCAATTGGGACCGATAGGTTTCGTGCTGAAGCATTCCGCAGCCTCCGAACTGTTGACCGCCATCGCGCAAGTATTGCGAGGAAAGGCCTTTATTGCAGCGCGACTCAAGCCTGAAAATTGGCAAGTGCAGGAATCACGGGCAAAACAGTTCCAGAAGGAACTGACGCAGCGCCAGCGAGAGGTCCTGCAGCTACTCGCGGAAGGACGGCCGATGAAAGAAATCGCCGACATTCTGAGCGTGAGCGACAAGACGGTCATGTTCCACAAGTACGAGATCATGAGATCTCACAATATCAAAAACAATGCCGAGTTGGTGCTTTTGGCGCTCAAGCACGGATTGATTTCGACATCGTCGGTGACGTCGTCATATCTTTGAATCCAATCACTGGGAAAACGATATCTGTTTTTCAGTCTGCACCTAGGAGTTTTCCTAGTGGTCCTGCCTCAACGTCTCTAGTAGCATGTGGCTTCGCGGAAATCGCCGTTACGCTGCGGATAGATATCGCTTGGATTAGCTGGAGACGCTGCGCCAATCCGAAGATCGGAGGCGTTAATTGAATCGGCCCCGTATACTGCTTGCCGATGACCATAGTTCCGTCACTGAACGAGTCAGCGAGCTATTGCAGCCCAGCTTCGAGGTTGTTGGTGCTGTGACCAATGGTAAAGAGTTGCTTCTCGAATCTGCAAGGCTTCAACCAGACGTCATTGTCCTCGATATCTCTATGCCTGAACTCTCCGGTATCGAAGCAGCACATGAATTGCGCAGCCTCGGTTCAACAGCCAAGATTGTGTTCTTGACTGTGCAGACACGTGTTGAGTTTGTCCGCGCTTGCCTCGCGGAAGGTGCTTTGGGATATGTCACCAAGTCTCGTCTGGCGATGGACCTTATCCCTGCGATCCGGGATGCGCTGTCGGGCCATCGGTTCATTTCCCCTCCAGTTTCGCGGTAGAGAATCCCTCCCTGGACCACGAAATCGGTGTGTTGCTCGGCATGCTGTCACGCCTGGAATCAGTTGGAGTGCCCTTTAATTGCCTGTCCCGGAATGGCGGAAAGATTTTGGCGCGGGTCGAGCAAACTCTGTCAAGGCGCGTGCCCGCGACAGCGGCGACCCTCGGTCGGCCTTGACAGAGTTTGCGCCCGCGCTACGCTGCCACTATCCGGGGCAGACAGGATTCTAAAGTCCGAGTCCGAGACCTACGTTGTGCTGGTGCGACTCCTTGGAGACTTCTTGCTGCGCGGCAATCGTGGGCTCGTGATTGATTTCGGGCGTATGCGCACTTTGTCCTGAAACATCGTGACCGAGAACTGCGGGCAGCTTCTCGCGGTCGTTGGTGAAGAGTTGCGCGTCGAACACTCCACGCGAAACGGACACGTAAGCCATACGGTTATTGAGCAGATCCTTGGCGGCTAATCCGGTGTCAACATGAATCAGCACACGATGGGCAGTTTGTCCCTGGCTGGAGTGGCTGGTCATTGCATAGCCGTAATCGAGATGTGGATGGCGGTCAGGATTGATTCGGAGGCGGCGGCCAGAATCCATCTCCAGGCTCAATCGCCCAGCTTCATCGATGCCCTGGATTAGTCCCAATTCGCGGTTTGCAATTTTGAGTTCGTTGGCCGGCGCGGTGAACTGAATGCGGTCGCCCACAGAGAAACTCCGCATCTCCTGCCGAAAGACCGAGACTCCCTGCTGCCTCCGTGGATCGTAAGTGCTCTGCGTGCCATCCTGCAGCTCGACTGTCAGCCGGTTCTTCGCCGCGTCGATGCTCTTCACCTGTGCGTACGCGCCTTTTCCGATGCCGGTCTCCTTCGATCCGCGCGAATAGCGCAGCACATCGCCCACCTCATAGCGCTCGGCCCATGTGCGGTCTGCGCCGGTGAGGTCTTGGCGCGGCACCAGCGTCCTAATGTGGTGCTCCTCATTGCTGACGAGGCCGCCCCGCTGCAATTCCGCACGGATGCGCTCGTTGATCTCGATGCGAGAGCGATTATCGGGAGAAATCACCAGCGTGTTCTCCGGCGATTTTGCGTACTCCTTCGCGATAGCGGCGATGCGCTCGTCGTGGCCTTGAATCTCATGGACGCGGCCCTGCCGGTCAAGATTCTGTATCGCCTCGCGCACTTCGCCGCGTGCAAGCTGCTCGACTACCTGTTTCAGTTCTGGGTCTTTCTGGCGGACGATCTCTTCGAGCTTCACCGTTTTCATACCGGCGTCCTGGAGCTGCGCGAAGGGCCGCCCGGCCTCAACCGCCTCATGTTGCCGACGGTCGCCGACGAGCAACACGCGGTCATTCGCATGGAGCCGGTTCACAAACTCATGCACCTGCCTGGTCGATGCCAGAGAGGATTCGTCGAGTACATAGATCCGTTTCTCCCCGCTATCCGGCTGCTGTCCACGTACCAGATGCTTCTGTAGTGTGGATGTATCCATGCCTGCTTCCCCGAGCCTCTGCGCCGCGCGGGACGTTGGCGCGAAACCTTCCACCCTGTAGCCCTCGGTCTCTGCGCCTTCGCGGATCACGGACAGAGTTGTCGTCTTGCCCGCGCCTGCGATGCCATCTAAACCGACAATCTTCTCCCGCGAAAGAAAGATTTCGTCTACTGCTTGGCGCTGGGACGCATTCAACTCCGGGTGGCGGTCTTCCGTGGCGATGCGCACTTGCGGCGAAACCAGCATGGGATCGCTGTAGTCGCGCCGATTGCCTTCCTGCATTCGGCCAACGATCTCACGCTCCATGCGTACCATCACGGCGGTTGTGTACTGTCTGCCAGCACCAGCGTGCGAGACTTCGCGGAACTCCCCGGCCTCGATCCGGCGCTCAAACTCCTGCCGGACCTGGGCATAGGTAGTTTCTCCCATGCCGCGCACCAGCGCTGTTTCAAGAATCGCGCGGCGGTCTTCTACAGCCGATCTCTCGAAGACATGATCGCGCGCCCATGTCACGGCCCGCTGCGCCTGCATCTCTGGGTCCGGCATCTGGTATTGCCCATGTTGCCGCGCCTGTGCCACGACGCGGTCCGCCTGATGCCCGTACTGTCCGGCCAACTCGCGGTGCCGCTGTAAGACTTCTCCAGGCGACAGCAGTTCCTTGCGGTCGCGGGTATGGTGGGCCGCGATCTGCGCCGCCGCGGCTCCGTCAATTCCTTGTTCCCGGAGATGGTCTTTAATCTGTTCACGTCGCGGACTGGAGGCCTCCAGATATTCTTTCGTGTAGCCTTTTATTTCCGGCTGTCCATGCTTGCCGCGCTCCAGTTCGTAGCCCAGCTTTTCCAGACGCAAAGCCAACTCGGATCGGTAGACTGCGGTGATGTAGCGCTGTGACACGAACATCTCATGCGGCTGCAAAGCTCGCATCTGTTTCCCGTTTTCGGGACTGCTCTCCCGCTCCGTCATGTTGAAGAGTACGGCATGGGTATGAAGCTGAGGCGCGGCGTAGCCATCGACGGGCCGCGCGGTGTCGTGCTCGAAAGTTGCGGCGATGAATTTTCCGGTCGTCTCCGGGGCATGGACATTGCCGATTCGCGCCTGCGTGTATCGTTCAAGTTCCTGAAGTGCCGCGCGTACACTCTCCCGATGGGCTTCCCGCACCCGATCGTCGCCGCCCACGAGAGCGGTAAGCGATACCGACTTCGGCGCAGAGAAGGTGGCGTCCCACCCGGCGCGATGCTCGGCGCTGGTCACCTCTCTGCCAAATTTTCCTTCATAGGTTCTCGAAACTTGATGCCGTACGAGTTGCTCTTCGGTGTGCGGATGTTGGCCTTCACTCAGTCGCGCAAAGTGTTCGGAACCAACGCCACCTTGCAACCCCCACTGCTCGGCGAGTCTGCCCTGCCACTCACTGTGACCCTGCTGATCGCGGCTCCAGTAATTCTGTTCCTGCGAGGCGAACTCGCGCACATGGTAGGTCTGCGCCTGGCTGGCTGACAGCGGTTTCGAGATCGTGAGCATACCGGACGTTCCTCAAGAGTGAAGTCGTGTTCTTGGTAATTTGCCTCTCAGTCGATTTCCTTAGTTTTCTCCCAGGCGAATGCCGCTTTGGGTTTGGTCTCGGGCGCACCGATGTTCGAACCAAAGAGCCCGAGCATCGGCGGGGCAGGCTTATTGAGCGGATCGACAGGAACATCAGCGGGCACTGGTGGCGCTGGTTTCGGCGCGATCTCTGGCATCTGCCGCCGCGAAAATCTCGGCAGTCTAAATCGGATTCTGCCCATCTTTATCCTCCATCTCTGGATCAAACTTGGCCGAGGTGGGCCCCATTCGAGCGTCTCCCTATTCCGCCATTTACGTGGGGACCTGTTCTGCAACACGCTCCGGACAGCCAGTAGCAAAAGGAGCATCGCGGCTACCCAAAGCAAAGGCGTCAAGAGCGAGAAGCTTCTGGGAAAAGGCATGGCACTCATGGCATACGAGCTCTTTCCTTGCCCTCGCGGGCGAAGAAGTCATCAAGCAGTTTGCGCGCCTGCTGAAGCTTTCGTGTATCGGCTTGGTCGCGGATCTTGAGGACGGAATCGGGCAACAATTGTCTATTCTCCGCTGCGGCCTTGGCGGCTGCATGGAAGAGATTCAGCAGCGCATAACGCACCGCCCAGAGTTCTGCCAATACCAGTTCGCTGGGATCGGCGGGCCGCTGTCGCGCGGCGCGCAAAGCGGTCCCGCGCAGCCACTCGGAGAGAGCCTGTCCCGCGCTTTCGGCGGCAGCTTCTATTTCTCCTAGTTCTTCGGGAGTCAGTCGCGTGGCCGCGGTCTTGGTGCGGAAGCCGGGCTTCGCTTCTTCTCCGAACGGCAAACTGGACTGCGGATTAGCTTGAACGCGGGGACTACTCATTGGACGAACCGCCTTGTCACCGATGTCCTGTCCGACTTCTCTTACATCAAGCAGCAAAATCGCCGGTTCACAGGAAGCTCTTGCGCTTCAACGCGTTTACGCGATTCGACGCCCTGTAGCTACCTGTCGCAAACAAACATCATCGTTTGATACCGCAGTCAGCGAGCGGAGACGAATTTTGTTGACGCAGCGAAAGTTAACCTGCGTAAACATCGAAGCGCTGTCTGGCGCTCCGCAGTTCCCAACTTGGGGGTGACGTGTCCACCCTTCTTCCGGTGCGAAGCACCGCGTTTTTACAACTCGCCATATTCCAGCATCTGAGCCTCCCACGTATGGATCACCTCGGGGGCTTGCCAGGCGCGGCGAAACAGATTCCGAATCGACTGCCAGTGCTCCCTCGGGAATCGGAAAGCGATTCCGTTCTCCCGAGCAAAGAAAAATACGCCCCTCTGCTCGTTTTCCACGATCGCCGTGTGCGCGTAGAAGTAGTAGCCTTGCCATTGGCAAAGGTCCCGCTCCAAATCGAGCTCCTCCAGCAGCCTTCGGAACTCCGCAATCCTCGGGTATCCAACCACCGGATACCGCGGGGTAAGGGTTCCGGGAAACTGCAAACGAGGGGAGAATTCATTCCCCTCTTCCCGCACCAGATCGAGGCGGTATCCGCCTTCTTCCAAGGAGGGCAATGCCGGCTGAACCGCAAGCTCAAAATCCTCGTCGTCTGTCTCCGCAGGCGCCTTCTCTCTCAGGGGCTTTCGGTGAGCGGAATAGTGGCCGCGCGCGCACACCTTCCACAGGGCCGTCCAATGCTTCCAAAGTGCATCGTTAAGCTTCTCGATATTCGGGAATTGTTCCTCATCAAGAAGTCGATAGAGATTCCGCACGGCGAGGATCGGTTTGCGCCGCTTTTGAGCCGGGTTTCTCAGCATCTGAATGGTGCGTGTCACCACCCGGCGAACGTCTTCGTTTCCAACATCATTAGCTTCCTTTGCTTCCACCTGTTTGTCCCCTGGAAGAGTCATCAGGTATACAAAGTCCAGTCGGGAATTCTTCGATTTGCGGACGATGACGTAAGCCGCAAGGAATGCCTCCAGGATTTCGGCCAGCGTCTCGTATGAAATCTGGCCTTGAGCGGTGTTCATAAATGACTCCGCTCCCACCGCACAGTAATGGGCCACTATGGTCCATTCCGCCTGCGAAAGCGGTAGCCCTGAGTCTGCCTTCCCGCGAATTCTCATCAGGGAATCGGTCGGCTCACTGCAGCAGGTTTACCAACTCGAGACGGTCGTCTCGGGCAGACTCAAGAAGCTGCTTTGCCGCCTCTGACGTCGAGACCGTTTGGCCGCTCTTGAGGGAAATGATCTTCCTCAAGGTCTCGAGCCTTAAGCGCAGAGCATCGGAGATGCGAATGGAGATGACCGGTTGCTGTGGTATCGCTTCCTTCTCTGCCATGAAGTCCTTTCTTGGATGACTACAATCAATAAAAGTGTAACGTTACGACTTGACTATATGTACACTTCTAGGGTATTGTCAAGGGCGCTGCTTGGTACATCTGGATGTGCGCAGCAGGCAGCGTGGTTGATTGCGGAAAGCTTCCCCGAAGGAGTTTCTCCAGTGAGGAGTGAATTCAATGCAACCGCAAACCGATCCGCCAACCCTCGAAATCAGGTCAACGAACAAGAAGCAAGCGGGGCGAGCCCAAGGCGAATCCAATTTTGAGTCACTGTTGGATGTGGCGGAAGCAGCCAAGCTTTTGAGAATTCACCCCAAAACCCTGCGTAACAAAGCGCGCCGAGGAATCATTCCGGGCGTTCACGTAGGCAGACTCTGGCGATTTCGGCCTTCGGCACTCAACGAGTGGCTGGATGGGATCGCAAGTTGAGGAGCTAGCGTGCCGATAAAATCTCTCTCGACCCATGTGCAGTCCTGGACTATTCTGGATTGGGCTGTCAGTGCCGTTTAAACAAAGGAGGAATTTTGTTTAGACGGACACGCTACCAACAAGGAAGTCTGAGGCTCGAAGAGCGGAAGAGAGGTTCCGCAGTATGGGTGTACCGGTGGTGGGAGAACGACATCACGGGAAAGCCAATACGACGCAAGGTGCAGCTGGGATGTTTGGACCGATATCCAAACGAATCAGCGGCATGTGCGGCAGCAGACGCTCTTCGGTTAACAATCAACAATCAATCCAGGCGAAAGAACCTGCAGAAAACAACCGTGAACACTCTTTGGGAGCACTACTGTCGAGAGGAGCTGCCTCTCAAAGAGATATCCACGCAAGATGCGTATCTGGTATATGGGAAAAAGTGGATTCTTCCTCGATGGGGAAACCTCCTTTTGGAGGACATCAAGACCATCGAGGTAGAACGCTGGCTACGAGCAGCAGAAGTTGCGGACGGGACCAAAGCCAAGATCAAGTGTGTTATGTCGGCTGTGTTCTCGCATGCGGTTCGCTGGGAGTTCTGTGGTCACAATCCAATTTCATCGGGAATACCAGTTGGAACGGGGGGGCAGAGAGGGCCAAGCACGGGCGTGCGCGTCAGTGCGAAGCGTCAGAAATCTCCGCTCGTCCTTTCACCGGAAGAGGTCATACTCGGTCTTGCACAACTGGAATTTCGCGATCAGATTCTCGTGTTTCTGGACGGTGCCTTAGGAATTCGGCAAGGGGAACTCGGGGCACTGCATTGGCTGGACTGCGATTTCAACAATATGAACTTCAGCGTGCAGCATTCCTACTACTGGCGTCGGGGTGGGCACCTGAAGAGCACAAAAACGGAAGCGTCGGCAAAGTTATTGCCGATGCATCCGAGTCTGAAGCTGGCCTTGCTGGAGTGGAGATCGCTAAGTCTCTACAACCAGCCGGGCGATTTCGTCTTTCCATCAGAAAGACTAAAGGGAAAGAAACCGCTCGATTTGGCTTCGGTGTTGAAGAAGAAGATCCAGCCGGCCTTCAAGAGAATCGGCATCAGCGGCGTAGGCTGGCACACCTTTCGGCACACGGTGGGAACCATGCTGGCAGAGATGGGCGAACACCAATTGATGATCCGAGACTACTTGCGTCACAGCGATCTGCACGTGACCAACAAGTATCTCCAGGCAACGACAAAAAGCAAACGCCTCGCGCAGGGGAAGCTCGTGGATGCCATTCTGCCAGGGGGCGTGCTGTCGGGAAGCAAATCAACCTTGATCCACTAGCCCGAGAAGTTCGTTTCTTCGGCCTATTTGGATGGGGCGAAACAGCGAATCGGCAGATGGGAAACGCTTATTGGACCCAAACGGACCCAGATCGGTTTTCGGGGTTCTTCGTAAACCATTCAAAAGAATGGCGGGGACGACGGGACTCGAACCCGCGGCCTCTGCCGTGACAGGGCAGCGTTCTAACCAACTGAACTACGTCCCCACTCGCCAAATCAACGAGATGCACAATCGCGAGTGTTCATGCGGCTTTGCGCGATTTGCATACCGTGCATCGAGTTGCCTTGGTTGCCCCAAAAGAGCGCGATTCCTGTCCGAACCGCCGCCGAAAATTGAGCAATCTTCGGCACAGAAATATCCTAACAGCTTCTCGTGACAATGGGAAAGTCCGGAATTATAACCTGACAAAATAACCCTCGCTTAAGAAGTCATTGGACGACACGACCTCCGATTCGCTAGAGTGACCAACACATCAACCCAATTTGGTCAGTCCCCAGGGGCTCATCAGGAAAGCTGCAAACTCGGACAAAGTCTCAACCACACGATTCCCAACTCAAGTCGCTGCGCCCCGCACGGCCATCCGGCCATTTCACTCAGCGTGTAGCTGATTTCCCTGGCTCACGGCGTCGCCGTCTCCTCTTTTCAATTCGCGAAAAACGATTGTGGAAAGGATAGTCATCCCGCCCAGCACGAAGAACGCCCGGTGGATACCGTGGATGAATTGCAGCGGATTGGAACGGTAGCGATCGGGAAGAAAGAAAGCAGTTACTAACGATGCCGACGCGACGCCGAAACTGATGGCCATCTGCTGCATAGTGCTCGCGATGGAGCTTGCACTGCTCGCCTGTTCTTCCGTGACATCGGCATAGACAAGGGTGTTCATGCTCGTATATTGCAGCGAAGTGAAAAAGCCGTAAAAGAAGACTTCAATCACGATCAGCCACACCGGCGTGCCCCTTCCGATCGTGGCAAAAAGCAAGATCATCAAGCCGATGATCAGTGTATTGGAAACCAGTACGGCACGATATCCAAAGCGCGCAAGGATTCGCGGCATGGTCATCTTCAGGCTCATGGCAGCGATGGCCTGCGGCATCATGAGCAGGCCCGATTGAACCGGCGTGAACCCGAGCCCGACCTGATACAACAGTGGAAAGAGAAATGGAATGCCGCCAATGCCAAGGCGAGTCAGGAAGCTGCCGCTAACGGCTGCGCGAAACGTGCGGATACGAAACAGGACGAGTCGCAGCATGGGGTAAGCGGTCCTGGTCGCGTGAAGTCCGTAACCCGTGAGCAGGAGGATGGAAACCGCCAGGGCTCCCAGAATTTCGCGTGCGCTCAACGTATGTTCGCCAAACACCTCCAGCACGTACGAAAGCAGCGCGACGCCGGATCCGAACAGAATCAGCCCGGCCACGTCCAAAGGATCGGTGTGCTCGCGGTAGTCCGGCAGGTGGAAATAGACGAGGCACAGGCCGACGAGACCAATCGGAATATTCACGAAGAAAATAAGCCGCCAGTGAAAGTACGCGACGATCAGGCCGCCGGTGATCGGTCCCAGCATGGGGCCGATCAAGCTGGGAATGGCGACGAAACTCATGGCTCGAACCAGTTCGGATTTTGCGAACGTCCTCACCATGGTGAGGCGGCCGACGGGTACCATCATTGCGCCGCCGCAGCCCTGCAGGATACGGCAGGCAACCAGCAAATGGATGTTGCTCGAGATGCCGCATAGAAATGATCCCAGCGTGAAAATGCCGATGGCGGAGGCGAACACCCGACGGGTTGCTGGAATCGGCCAACGAGGGTTGCGAAGGAGGACCTTCGATCGGACGGGAATCGCTCACATTCGTCGGGCTCGGCCGCATCGAGGTTTTACGATTCCAGCCAACAAGCTGAGACACTATGCAATTCGCTGCAGTAGTTGGCATCCATCTCTTTTAACCATCTTAACTGTCCATCCCGCAGTAAACCAATCGGTGGCGATCGGATATCCCAACATTTCGCGGTCCCGACTGGCGGCATCGTCATAGCTGCTCTGCAAAGCTCCAATTTGAGTCGGTTATCGTGGGATCGAGCGGCGAGACCAAAAAAGAGTGGCTCGCAGCATCTGCTACGAGCCGTGAAAGTACTGGTTTGTCTACTAAGGTCGTCGTTCTTCGGGATGAGACTCTTTCTCCGCCGGATGGGACTGAGCCTCAGGTCGGGCAGCAGCCTCCTGACGAGCCTGAGGTTGAGCGTGAGGCGCCTTCTCGGGTTGAGCCGCTGCTACCACTTTAGGTTTGTTCTCTTGACTCGGAGCTGCCTTCTTCGGAGCAGCCTTTGCGTGCGTTGCATTCTGTGGTTTTGGCGTGCTCGCCTTGGCGGTCTCCGGACTAGGCTTGCTTGCAGGCTTTGCCTTATTCTCGGCTGCCTTGTTCTCATTGGTGTGAGTTGCAGCTGCCTTAGTTGCAGTTGTCTTGTTCTCATTCGTGCGGGTTGCAGCTGCCTTATTCGCAGTTGCCTTGTTCTCATTCGTGCGGGTTGCGGCTGCCTTATTCTCGGCTGCCTTGTTCTCACCCGTGCGGGTTGCAGCTGCCTTATTCGCAGTTGCCTTGTTCTCACTCGTGCGGGTTGCAGCTGCCTTATTCTCGGCTGCCTTGTTTTCATTGGTGCGGGTTGCAGCTGCCTTATTCGCAGTTGCCTTGTTCTCATTGGTGCGGGTTGCAGCTGCCTTATTCTCGGCTGCCTTGTTCTCATTCGTGCGGGTTGCGGCTGCCTTATTCTCGGCTGCCTTGTTCTCACTCGTGCGGGTTGCAGCTGCCTTATTCTCGGCTGCCTTGTTCTGAGCCGCTTTGTTCTCGGTGGCCTTACTTTCAGCCGCCTTGTTCTGAGCCGCTTTGTTCTCGGTGGCTTTATTTTCGGCCGCCTTGTTTTCAGCCGCTTTGTTCTCGGTGGCTTTACTTTCGGTCGCCTTGTTTTCGGCCGCCTTGTTTTCAGCCGCCTTGTTCTGAGCCGCTTTGTTCTCGGTGGCTTTATTTTCGGCCGCCTTGTTTTCAGTCGCTTTGTTCTCAGCCGCCTTACTTTCGGCCGCCTTGTAAGGTGCTCCCGCCTCTTTGGCCGCTACCGCACCCTTGCCGGTAAATGCTCCTGGCTTGGACGTTGCTGCGACTGGCGGCTTTCCTTGATTCACCGAAGCTCGTTGTTCTGGGTTAGCGCGGGCAGCCGCCACCTGTTGGGTTTGAGCGGCAACCGGGCCGACATGTTTCTCGTGGGCAGCGGCCTCATCTTGAGCCGTTGGACGCGCGGTGATCCCACCTTCGCCACCGTTATAACTGACGCGGTTCACTGTCGTATTGTTGATCACCGTGGTGTTGTAAGTATTGTGAATGTTGGTGACGTTCACGTTATTCACCGCAGTGTTGTATTGGAACTGCCCGTTGTTCCAGCGGCCACCTTGATAACCTTCGCCGCCGTAACCGAAGCCATAATTGATCCCGCCATAGAAACCGACTTGAGGACCCCAGTAGCCTTCATTGAAAGCAAATCCGCTGCCACCCCAGCCCCAATAGCCTGGGGTCCAGAGGAAGCCGGGTTGCGGAGCCATGACCCAGGTACCTGGCACGAAGAAATAACCGTCGTTGCCGTTAGCCCAGTAGCCAGGCGTCCAGAGATAACCTTGGGCGGGGACGGGCGGCTGCTCGTACACCGGCAGCGCGGGCGGACCAACTGAAATGGATACACCGATTTGCGCGAACGATGCCGCCGAGATGGCCAGCATTACGAACGCGAACAACAGCGAACGAATGGAATGGGTGATACGCATTGTGCAATCCTTTGGCCGGTTCATCCTTAGGCTTGCCCGGTGGTGCTCTACTGCTGCGGGTTGCGTGGATGGAGAGGCCCATTTCCGGACGAAACGTACTGCACACGCCTCGCTCGCAAATGGTTCCGTAATGAACTTTCTCATCTCGGGAGTTTTAAGTCTGATCAAAAACGCTCAGTTCGATCTAACTTTTTGCGGGTTTACAAGGCTGCGATTGAAAGCGTGTTGTTCGAAGTGGGCAGTCCCGCTTGTTTGTCACGAAGTACGCCCGACGCGATTTGCGAACATTTAACATGGCAGCACACGGTACAATCTTCGTACTATCTTCAAAGGAGTTCTGAAATGAGCACCCTGGCGGTTCTTCAATCACTGAAGGAAAGTGTCCTCAGTCAAGCGAGCGTGAAGGCCATCTACGGCGAGCCTATCTCAGCCCACGGAAAGACAGTCGTGCCGGTCGCGAAAATAATGTATGGCTACGGTGCCGGCGCTGGCACTGGCGGCGTGGGCGACGCGAGTGCTCGGGGCGAAGGCGGAGGCGGCGGAGGGGGAGTACGCGCTATTCCTGTAGGCGTGATAGAGATCAGTGACCATCAGACCAGTTTCGTTCCGATCACCGACCGAAAGAAGTTGACCGGAGCGGTGCTGGCGGGGATCGGTTTAGGTATATTGCTGGGTTGGCGAACAAGGCGCTGAAGAAAAGTTCGACTCCTTCTCACCACTCAAGTATCCGCACCTGCTATATAATGGTGCCGCCTTAAACTCGCTTCGAGCGCTCTGCGCGAGGTGATGAGTATGTCTCTCCTTAGATTGTTTCTGATGGGGTGGCTCTCGGTTGGGATCGTCGTGCTGGCTTTCTTATTCTGGCTTTGCAAACATACCCCGATTAGAGAAGTGGGCTCGTTTCCCGATACTGAAACCCAGTCGCGCGAGGCTCGTGCCGCGTAACCCTGCGATGGCGTCCCGTTCCTACCGGAAATACTGTAGGAAATCCCGGACCCTCCAAGAGTACAATTTCTGCCCGAATGGCAAGTCCGAAGAACAGCGCTGCACCTAACGAGTTTGCTGCCAGCTACTAAGGTACAGACATATCCACAGTTGGTTTGGCACAGCTTGTGCAGCCATATGTTCCAGTGTCTTGGCTCAGCGTGAAATGGAGAAGGGGCGTTCTCCGTTAGTGTAAGATTCCGCCCCTTCGGGGCGGGGATTTTCAAGGCATCTTGGGGTCTATCGTCCGATGGCTTTTTCCTTGCAGTGCACAGCGCGAGAGGGTTGGCTCCCGCGCTGCTGAGCATCGGCTCGATGAGCCCCGCCAAGTTATCCCTCAGCATGGTTGCGTCCCCGCAGAGCCCGCTTCCGTTTCACTTGGCGAAGTCATTTTAGCTGGATTGCAGAACCGCGCAAACCTCGAAGACGTTGTCTGCTGCCGGCGAAGTTGCCGCTGGCTACGAGCTGCTTCTAACTTGTGATCGCGAGCCGCGTGGATCTCGGCCTGTCGTCCGGCGAGCCTGTCCTGCGGCGTCACATAGCCGATCGCGCTGTGCAGGCGCACCGCGTTGTAGTGATCCACGTAGATTTGAATCAAGCGGCGTGCATCGTCCAGCGTCAATGGGGTCAGGGGCCGGATACATTCCCGTTTGAGCGACTTATGCCAGCGTTCGATCTTCCCGTTCGACTGCGGGTAAAACGGCGAGGTACGCACGTGCGTCATCCCCGAGATACGAATGAACTCCTTGAAGTCCCGGGCCATGAACTGCGGTCCGTTGTCGGAGATGATCCGCGGCTTGGCTTCCGGGTACTTCTCTTTGGCTCGTTCCAGAATCATCTCAATGTCTGCTTCTTTCATCGACTCCCGCAGATCCCAATGCACCAGAAAACGACTGCATCCATCCAGCACGCTGCACAGGTAATAGAACGTGCCCGACAAGTTGATATAGGAAACATCGACATGCCAGTGCTGGTGCGGCTGCAGCGGTTGTTCGAAGCCTGTGCCCTTGCGCGACGGCTTCGCTTTCCAGCGCGATAGGAGGCCCGCTTGTTTCAGCACTCGCCATACGCTCGCCGGACTCACTGCCACTACATCGTGATCTAACATCATGAACGTAAGTCGCCGATAGCCTTCCAACGGATTGTTCCCATGGAAGCCGATGATGGCTTCTTTCTCCCACGTCTCCAACCAGAAATCGCGGGGTACCCAACCGTTGTGCTCATTCACTCGCCCATAGCGCTGCCGCCAGTTGTAGAACTTGCTCACGGTTACGCCCAGCCACGAAATGAATCGCCCGACGCTGATCTCGGCCTTCTCCGACCAGCGTCGGACGAAATCGACCACCTGATCCCGCACATCGTGCGGCACCCAGGTCGCGGTCAGAGGTCCCCAAGGCTTTTTTTTAACGCGATGTGCTCCGCCATCAGCTCGGCCAGGACCTCGTCCTTGGTCTGCACCTTCTTCTCCAAGAACTCAATCCGTTTCTGTTTTTCCTCCGCTTGGCGGCGAGGGCGTTCCGTCGTTTGGAAGGCGGCCGCTCCGTTCTCGAAGAACTCTTTTTGCCAGCGGTAGAACACCGTCGGCTGCAAGCCCAGTTCCTCACACAGATCGGAAACCGGGACCTTGTCTAAAAGATGGCGCCGTAGAATGGCCACCTTTTTCTCAGCAGTGTAGTGCTTGCGCTCTTTTTTCATACGTTCGCTCCGCTATCTTAACGGACGAACGCTTTCTCCATTTCCAGCTGAGGCGGGACACCAGGGCGGAGGTGCTTTGATGATTAGGTCTCGATTCCCACTCTGCACTATCTGTAGAGAGCCGGTAGACTTGCGCATCGCCAAGACCGACGATGAAGGTGAGGCAGTTCACGAAGAGTGCTACCTGATGAAGATGAAGGATAATCCGCCGACCGAGAATTCCGAAGAAACCAGCCAGTAGCTACTGGGCTTCGAGCAGGGCTAAAATCTCTTGCATGCGGTCGCGGCGCTGGTCGTGGGCAAGGCTTTCTTCCTTCGACATCCCGCCATATCCCGCGTCTCGGGTCGCACTAGTGTGCAGCTCCCACAGGCGTGACAGTTCATCCTTAAGATCCTTACGCCGTGCTTGCGTAAGGTTGTCACGAATCATGACAGCAGTATTTCACAATCGGCAAAAGATAGATACTGGCTTCGGTTGCAGATCGTTAGGGTGGGTCGAGAATTCGCAGTTTCCGATCGCCAGCAGGGATGCGCCTCTATTAAAATTGATTGCCCATAAGTTAATTGGTGGGCAGTGCAGGACTCGAACCTGCGACCTCCTGCTTGTAAGGCAGGCGCTCTAACCAGCTGAGCTAACCGCCCGCGTTGTGGGCAGAGTTGATTCTAAAGTACTTCCCAACTTTGTTGCCACTCCCAACCAGGATTTCTGGCCTCGACCGTGTCAAAACCGTGCCATTATCGCGTTCACTGCACGGTGACCGTGCCAAAATGCGCACCTGCTTTTTCAGCAGGCGTCTCATTGGCACGGCGGTTGAGCTTCTCCAGCGCTTCGCGCTTCATCTGCAATTTCATCTGCGAATACTTCTTGAGGACTTGCGCGTTTCCCTGGCGAAGCATTTGTGTCACCCACTCGTCCGCTACCCCTCCGGCACTCAGCCGGGTGGCATAGGTCGAACGAAGATCGTAAATGCGAAAGTACGGTACCTTGGCACGCCGCAAGGTGGCATGCCAGGCGGTTTTCAAAGTTCGTTGATGTCCGCTCGGGTTCTCATCGCTCGGAAACAGATACGGACTGCATGGCGATAATCGCATCTGATCGCGGAACGCTTCGAGGGCCAAAGGTGTCAACGGTACCTCGGCCACTCCGTTCGGAGTCTTGGAATCCGGAATCCAAGCCATCGCGTTCGCGAGGTCAAGCTGCTCCTTCTTCATCGGCATAAGCTCCTTATAGACGCGCAACCCTGTTTCGGTAATGATCTTCACAATGTTGCGCAAATACTCGGGAGCATGGGCTTCGATGATTCGTTGTTCCGACCAGGTTACGTAGTGCGGCCGGAACAAGCCTTTCACCGCCACCGGAAACTCCACCCCGGCACAAGGATTCGCCGGGAGCAGTTTTTTCCGGACCGCCACGTTCAACATGCGACGGAGCACCCGAAACTCCTGGTGCACCGTGCTCGACTTCAGGATACCTTTTTCCCGGTACCCCTTAGCCAGCTTGACGCGAACTCGCTGGCGAAGACGGCGTGCGAAGATAGTCTTCGATCGCGTCGGCTTCGATATCCACCAGTTTTCTGCCCGAGAATGCAGCCTTCAGGTGGGCGGCACAGCGCAGGTTCGCTTCATGAGTCTTCGCGGCCCGTATGGGCGGACTCGAATAATTCTCGAGAAAAGAATCCACCCACTGTTCAAAACCGAGCGCCTCTCCTTTCCGAATTGCCTCTAAGAGATTGCCGTCTCTGGCCTGCAGCCGCTCCCGAAGCTTGCGGTTGGCTTCCTGCCAGTCCTCAGTGCCGGTGGATTCTCTGCAGCGTCTACCGTTTCGATCACGGTAACGCATCCAGAGAATCTTTCCATCGTTGCGGGAATAGACTATCCCGTCCTGCTTTTGTGGTTTAGACATTCACCATCTCCTGTCGAAATGAAGCGCGAAACGGCTCGAGATCCGATTTGAGAAACCGGATGTTTCGACCCATGACGCGGAGATGGGGAATCTGCTTTCGTTCCACCCAAAGATACACAGTCTGCGGACTGACTCCAAGAAATTTCGCGGCTTCTTTCACGCTCATAGGAGGCTCGAGGCTCTGGTCCGGCGTCTGGGGCGGACGGGGGCTCGGGACGATTGAAAGCTGTGAATTTTGGCTGGCTGACATGTTTCACTCCCGGTGCTTCGGCCAGATGCGTTTGCTCGATGCGTTTTACCTCAAGGTGATTTTTCGAGCAAAGCCGGCCATAACGATCAAGCCACTCTCAAAGGCTGGTGGAAACAAACCCGATTTGACCGAAATCTTGTTCGGGATTAGGTTCCTGATGCTCAGGATGGAAGAACCATCACGGGCTTAGGAGTCAGATGTGTTTTCATCACCCGAACAAGTCGGTGAGGCCTTCGCGCCACCGGCTACATCGCGGATTCGGTAGCCACCACAACGGTGTACCTGGCGGCGAAACTGCATAAGCCGATGCTACTGGAAGGGCCAGCCGGCAGCGGAAAGACGCAATTGGCATATGCGGTTGCAGAGGCAGCGGGCACGATGCGTCGAGCGCCTGCAGTGCTACGAGGGAATCAACGAAGAGAAGGCCATCGGCAAGTTCGATGAACCGCTGCAAAGGCTTTGCGTCGAATTGAAGTCCAAGTCCGCCAGCGTTGATTGGGAATCCCTGCAGACCGAATTGCACGGCCAGCAGTTTTTCAGTGCCGGGCCGCTTCTGCGCGCGCTGCAGTACGAAAAGCCTTGCGTCCTGCTGATCGACGAACTGGACAAGGTGGACCACGCATTTGAGGCCTTGTTGCTGGAATTGCTCAGCGTGTGGCAGTTGAGCATTCCGAAGCTGGGCACCATCAAAGCCAGGAGCATTCCGTTCGTCGTGTTGACATCGAATGAAGAGAGGCGCATCGGCGATCCCCTGCGCCGGCGCAGTTTTTATCTTCGTGTTGAACACCCCACCGCGGAGCGAGAAGCAGAGATTGTGGCGCTGAGAACGCCGGATTCCAGCCACGAATTCCATGCCGGTATGGCGGGACTCGCCAAGGCTTTGCGCGGCTGGAGCATGGAGAAACCACCCTCTGTCTCAGAGATTCTCGATCTCGCGCAGGCACTCAAAGTTCTGGGAACTGAACAAATTACGGCGGAGATGAGAGACATTCTCCTGCCCTTGCTGGCCAAAACCGAGGCCGATCGACGCAAGCTGCTCTTGCGGGATGGGTTTGCCAGCTTGATCTTTGACGCGCAGCAGTACAGCGCCGAGGCTCTGCGAGGGAGCGCGGCATGAAGCCAGTACTCATTTTGGCGCAAGCGCTTTGTGCAATCTCGATCTGCTGGGCGCAATCGCCCAAACCACAGGCACGGCTCGAAGCCGAATACTACGTCGTAGCCTACGCCCAACATTATCGGGTGCCCGTCGCGCTGGTACGCGCCATTGTCGAACGCGAGTCGCACTGGCAAGCATGCGCGGTCTCTCCCAAAGGCGCTGCAGGACTAATGCAGTTAATGCCCCTAACCGCTCAGCGACTCGGGGTGAGAGACCGGTGCAATGTCGATCAAAACGTTTCCGGGGGCGTGCGCTACCTCGCATGGCTGATGCAACAGTTTCATAACGATTTCAGGCTCGTGGCTGCCGCTTATTATGCCGGCGAAGACGTAATCGGCAAACGAGACCTCGCCTATCGAAATCCCGACGTAATTGCCTACGTGGCAAGAATTAGAACAACTTACCTCCGCCAAGCCGGAATTAAACCAAGAACTACGAACACCAGTTCGGAAAGAGATGTGAGATGAAAATTTGTTTGAGTTTGGTGCATCTGACAACGATCAGTCTCCTGCTGCTGCACATAGCTTCAGCGCAAGTCCGATCTTCCACAGGCGCGAATCGTGAGCTTGAATGTTGACCCAGAACAGGTTGTGGTCTTGCACTTGCGGCCAGGATACGTCAGTTCGGTGCGGGTGCTGGAGGAGGTGAGCTCGGTCGTACTGGGCGATCCGGGGGCTTTTAAGGCCGACCACTCCGAAGCCGAGCCGCAGTTGGTGTTTTTCAAAGCAACCAGCGTAAAACCTGCGCAAACCAACGCCCTGATTACCACCAGAGGAGGCCATGAGATCTCGCTGAGCCTGGTGAGCCAAGGCAAGTCAGACCGTAGTGAGCCCGTGGACTATGTCCTCAACTGTGAGCGCCCGCGCAGCTTTCTGATTGCGTCGACTCATCCCGTGTTTGTGGTTGGCGAAACAAGAAACGTTGCTACAGAAAATCAGCCAACCAGCACTGCCCCAGAGAAGCCTGGCAGACAAGAGCAGGATTTGCTCAGGGCAGAACGGATTGAGAATCCACATTGGGAAGGCAAGCAACTGCAGGTTGCGGTAGGACAGGCGATAGAGAAAGAGCAACAGATGGCCGTGCCGTTCGCCGTTCTGAACTCTTCTGCACGGACCATTGAAGTACTGCCGCCGCAAGTACAGCTTGCGGGGACATCGAAAGACAAGCATCGAAAGGCGATCAAGGCCGAGCCGGTCGCGATCAAAGACTACTGGATTACCTCGCGTAGACTCGCGCCTGGCGCCAGGGCCGATGGCATCGTTGTGTTCGACCGGCCTACCTTCAAGGAATCCCGGGAACGGCTCTTGCTGGCGGTTGCCCAAGCGGAAGAGGTCGACCGTCCGGTCCTGGCGCCGATTGCGTTTGTGGCTCCGGTCTCGGGAGGTGCAAAGTGATTCATCCAAACGGACACAACGACAACGGCAACGCTGCAGTCATTCAGGAGCTAGAGGAAAATGAAGCTCGCAACAACGACCTGCCACTCCCTCCGGACGCAACCGCCCCAATGCCTGGGCTCGCAACTAGAGCAAAACAGAGAGCCCGGCAGCAGATCCAACAGAACCGCTTTGTAATCATCGGGGCGGGAGCGATCGTCATCGCGCTGCTGATCTTCGTTGCTACGTCTATGCCCCATCGGGGCGCGCCACAGAAAGTGAAGAGTCGTGGCGCCACTGCTACTGAAGACTTGGCCTTGGAGAGCGGCACCGCGAGCAACGACAAGAGCCTATTTCCGATCACCGATTCTGGCCGGCCCGTCACAAAAGAAACTCACGAAGGCTTCTTAAACGAACGAGATCTACAACGAACTGCAACCAAGCCGGCAGCGGGAACGACGGTGGCGAGCGGAGCGGGAACTCTGGGGTCGATACCGCCTTTCGGAGACCAGCAGCCCTGGCAAGCGCCGCCCTATCAGCCAGGCTCGGGCACCGGCGCCGAGACTCCAGACTTGGGTAAAGCAGAGCGCGAGGCCATGGAGAAGTCTTCGCTAATCTACGTGCGAAACGTCTCTGCCAACTCGGGCAGTGCTCAGGCCCGCGAAATCAATGTTCCAGCACCAGAACTGGGATTGGGTCTGGCCACGGGTACGCGATTGCGTGCACGCCTGGAATCAGCGGCCAGCACGGCAGTGCGAACACCGGTCCTGGCGGTGATCGAGTACAACTACGAGCGGGACGGAGAAATTATCGTCCCTGCGGGAGCAAAAGCGGTTGGCCACATCCGGAACGGAGATCGTTCAGGTTACGTTGACGTCCAGTTCGATTCTCTGCTGATGCCGGATGGTGCCGTCGTTCCCATCGAGGCCGCCGCCACGGGTTTGGACTTGCGGCCGCTCAAAGGAAAAGTTGAGGGTAAGAACACGGGAAAGAACGTCCTGGTCAGATCGCTGTCAGGAATCGGCCAAGCTGGCTCGATGTTGGTGGGACAAGGCAGTCTGAACCAACCGCTGAGCGAGTCGGACCTAATGCGGGAGCGCGTCAGCAACAATGTCGGCGAGGCTGGTGATGAGGAGGTTTCCCGATTAGCGATCACCCAGCACATCGTGGTGACGATTTCGGCGGATACTCCGATCTACGTGGTCCTCGAGCAGACACCCAAGTCCAATCAGGGTTCCCTGCAACCAAGTGCGCGGAGCGTTCCAACATCCAACTCCGCCAATGTTGAGCAACTGCGCCAGTTGTTGCAATTGCAGCAAGAGCTGAACCAACCGTCGGCAAGCAACCAACCAGCGCAGTAGACGAGCGGTTCCCAGCCAGCGCACGCTCGCGCCGAATCTTCATAGCTGGGTGCGCAGCAGCTAATGCGCTGGGTGTAGTTGGCGCGAAGGCTAGGAGTTAGCTGGGCAGCGGCAACGACGATTTGTCGATTCGATGCCGCAGTGCGTATGCGTATTTGAGCCAGCCCGTGCGCAATTGCCCCGGCCCCTGCCCCTTGAACTCCCTGCCACTTTGCAGGCGAATCGTCACCTCTACCTCTAAACACGCCGCCATCGAATTCACTTTGGGCACCGGGGCAACCTGCTCAGGAAGCGTTATCGTGCCCGGTTTGAGCTCCCGGCCCCAAAGTGATTTGTTATCGAAGGTGATTATTTCTTTGCCTTTGTTTCTTGTGTACGCAATATTGGCAAGCACGTATGTTTTCGACCCGGAGCGGTTTCGTAAATCGAAGTTAGGATAAAAGTTAATCCCCTGCCAACTCCAGTTGTAAGCCACTTCCACATCTGTCTTGAGTAGAAACCAGCGATAGACAAAGATCAGCGCGGTGAACGCGCCTGCTGCGGAAATGTAATGAAGGAATGCGTGCATGGAATAGCAGGATTGTAGCAAGTACGAGTGGTAGAATCCGGGGCATGGGATTTGTTCTTATTGAGGAGTGGGTGGACGAAGACAACCCTCATAAGTTCTATACCATGCCTGTGTCTGCTGGAACGTTTGCAACAAAAGAAGAAGCAGAAGAGGAAAAGAAGCAACACCAACCCCAACCCCAACACGTTGACGGCTATATTAGGGTGCGCGAAGAGCTGCGAGACAATCCAGCCCCGAAGCGAAAGAAAAAGGGCAGAAAGAAACCGCCACCCGGTCGGAAATGATTCGGAAAAGTCAAAAGGCTGGCTGTGGCGTTTATGTATTCAGGCGCAAGGGCCACATCGTTTACGTTGGCCGTGGTGATTCCAATTTCCTGACACGGGTGATTCGTTCGCATCGCTCGGGTACCATGCGATACGACCGGAAGGTGCAAATCTACCGCTGTTCCAGCCCACGCGAAGCCTACCGGTTGGAATGTACCCTCATCCATCGCTATGAGCCGGTTGATAACAGCATTCATCCTGCCGTACCCGCCGGTTCAAACTGGCGCTGCCCCGTCAAAAGCTGTGACTGGTCTTTAGGCCGATGGTAGAATCCGGCATGGCAAACTTCAGATTGCGCGACCGCGTGCGGCGCATCGGCCACAATGAGACACGGACGATAGAAGAAATCCGTGAAGGCGCTGGCGAACCCATGTATTCGATTCAGCTGGGGCTGGACTTCGCAACGCGCTTGTGGGCGCGGGAAAGCGAACTGGAAAACGCCCCGGATTTCATCAGGCCCGATCATGTTAGCAGTGGCATGCCAGCCCGGCCCAGCAAAGGGCCGAACACGAAGCGCGTGGGTAAGAAGGTTGGCAAGAAACCCGCTGGTAAGACCGGCATCACGAGGAATGCCTATAAGGTGTCAACGCGGAAGGCCAGTAGAAAGAAGCCGCCCAGAAAACGTGGCTGAATGGCTGCAATGCTTGATGAGTTTTTTACCCAAATTCCATTACCCATTTTTTACCCATTCCGATACATCGAAACCTTAGTCAACCTCCGCGACTTCCACCCACTCACGGTGATGACTTGATGCGTCACGAGAGCCGTGCCCTGCGCTGCTGAATGGCCTGCATCGAGCAGCCCAGCGATTTACTGAGCCTCCGGTCGGACGGGCGACTCTCAGCGGTAATTCTCGCGTCTTCGGTAGGCGTCCACCGCCGTCCCTTGCGGCGGTCGTTATTCTGAGATTGTCGGTAATAGCGCCGCTTCTGTCCCGAGCGCATCCGACGCCACGCTTCGGGATTCTCATTCCTCCGACGTAGCTGACGCCTACGAACCGTTTTAGCACTTTCTCGCCCGCCCATTTTAGCGACCCAGGGGATGTAACTCCGTCGGTGGTCGTTCACATTGTAAGCTCGGCCCTGGAACCGAGAATTCGACTGACTCGAATCGCTTGATTCAGGCCCAATCGTGCTTGTGAGATGCACCAAACTCAAACATTTGTTCATCTCACAATTCTTCTGCTCCCACGCGCACGTTGCGAACTTCGGCTTTTGAAATCAATGGGCATCACAATCCTCTCGGAGATTCGAATCGCTATTCGGCAAACTTCAGGTTCGCGACACAGTTCTTAAAACAGTTCCGAACGGCAGTCCCGATTTGCCCGAAATCTGAAGTGCCCGTATGTTCTCCCCTGCAACGCGGAAATCAAACTCAAGCGCGATTCCAACGTGATCGCAAAAGAGGAGCATATGAAAGTGTCAGATGGGAGAAACACCCGCCTTCGCCTCGCTCTCGTCTATGTCGTGGCGATTTGTTCATTCCAGTTGTATCCGTTGGTGTCACATGCCCAGAACCTTGGGCAGTCGCCACAGACTGGCCAAGCCGTACAGGGACAAACCGCTGCCCAGCCTGAGGGAACCGTACTCAATCTCGTGAACTGGGTCGGCAATGTGATCTCTCCTGTCGGAGCGGCGCTGGCGGTGGTCATGGCAGTCGTCTCCTATTCCCAGGGGCGCGGTGTCGCGCGGTGGGCGGTGACCGCGGCCGGACTGCTGGTGATCTCAGGCCTCACGCGCCTGATCGAGTTCTGGATTCAGAACGGTACGGCGGGCGTGCAGTAGGAGCGCTCACTGCGGAGTGCTCAGGCAATGACGCTGCCCCAAATCATCGTCGATCTGTTGACACTGCTATTCGACATGGCGGTTCCGGCTGCCGTCTGCACGATGGTGCTGGCGGGAATCGCATTGCGGCAGGAAGGCGGCGTGAACTTCCAGGCGGGCGGAAGGTTCCAGAGATGGGCCCTGTGGTCGGTAATTCTCTTGACGCTTCCGCAGTTGCTTTCCTGGTTCGCGGCGCAGGGTATCGCCATGCCTGCGCAAGGCGGAGGCATCAGCAGTTCTTGGGTCGCGAGCTTGCAAACGAGCTTCAGCGGTTTTGTTTCGAACGTTGTGGTTGCACGGTTGACTCCCGTGCTCGCGGCTTTCTGCGTGCTGAAAGCGGCGCTCGATGCGGCCGAGGGGTACAGCCCGCTCGGGTCCATCGTCTCCGCCATTTTTCTGCTGTCTGCGTCAGGCACAGTCCAGCTCTTCCAGAGTTGGAACAGCGGGTCACAGTTCGCAACCACGGACATGCTGACCGCGGCCTGGAACTTTCTCGCCGGGACGATCCTGCCGGAAGCGGCGGGATTGGCAATAGTGGGAGCGATTTTCAATTACGCGCGCCACCGGCCATTCATGCCGCTGGTGGGATCGGGTCTTGCGTTCTTGAGTGTTTCGGCCATTTGGAAGCTGGTCCAGGCCATGGCCGGCTGATGGGGATTGGAGGTGATCCTGTGAATCTTTCAAACGGTTTGCTCAACCTGACGAACTGGCTGGGCAACGTCATCATGCCGACCATGGCAGGTTTGTTCGCCGCTGCCGCGATTTACCGCTTCAGCAAGGCGCACCCGTACCAGCACCTCGGTTATGCGGCACTCGCCTCTCTGATGTGCTCTGGGTTGTTGCGCGCGATGGAATCGTTCAGCAATCAAGCATCCTGGAACAATCCAGACCGCTACTGGATCTCAATCCTCACACTTGTGAACTGGGTCGGGAACGTTCTCCTGCCACTGTACGGGGCTGGCCAGGTAGTGCTCGCGGTCATGCACTTCGCGGGGTTGTTGGAGCGCATGACGATTGGCGAGGCCTGGGTAAGAAATCTTGTTGCCGCAATGTGCTGTTTCGGACTGTCGGGATTGTTGCGCTTAGGAGAATTCTGGATTCAACACGGCACGGCCGGAGTGCGCTAGGAAGGAGTTACGAGATGCCATTGCAGGTGACACCGGTGAACCGCAATTTACAAACGCGAGTGACATTCATGCTTCTGGAATTGGAGGACCTTTTCATCGTGCTTGGCGCGGCAGCCATCATGAACGTGGTTGGTCATTTCGTGGGAGGTGAGGTCGCAGGAATGCCGATGAGCATTGTCCTCCAGTACGGAGTGCCATTGCTGATGGTGCCGGTGCTGATGGCCTTCAAGTATGGCAAACCGCGCGGCTACGTCCGTGATCTCGCTTTCTGGTACACGAAACCGCATGCCTACTGCGCGATAGCACGAGACAGCGAAATCCGGTCGGCGTATCTGAGGGAGGAATAAATAGTGCCGGTAACGCTTGAACAACACGAACGAAAACTTCACGATCCGGCATTGTGCGAGCAACTTCCCGTTCGCGACTACCTGGACAACGTTGTCGTCCGCACCAATGGCGCCTTTGTTGCGGGCTACGAGTTGAAGGGTTTGGCATCGTATTTTGCGAGCGACGAAGGCCGAGACCGGGGGAAGTTGATGCTGGAGGCGCTCCTGCGCTCTCTGCCGGAACAGAGCATGAGAGTGCAGTTCCGTTACGAAGTAGTGGAGGACCTCGGAGACCTACTTGAGCGGTATGGCGAAGCGCAGCAATCGGAACGCGTAGAGGTAATTGCACTCGATGAGCTGCGCGTCGATCGATGGCGCATGAAAAAGGCGAACGGCCACTACATGCGGCCTCTCTTGCACGTTTACTTCATCTGGGACTCGGTCGTTCATCGCCGTATTGCCGGTAAGCCGCTCAGGCCGACGGGCAAAACCTTCAGCTTATCGGCGCGCAAGTGTATTGAGCGCAGTTATCAGGAGCATCGGCAGCTGCTGGCAGAATTCGAGAGTCTGCTGCGCGGGTTGGAAACGACGCTCGAAGCAGCGGAACTCGGCGCGCGCCGGCTGACCGACGAGGATCTGTTTCTTGAGGCAAAACGAGCTCTCAATCCATTGTTTCCGGATCATCGGCCATACCGGCGGGGTGACGAGCAACTGGAATACAGGAGCGCCCGCGAGCAGATCGTTGACACAAGCATCGCCGATGAGACGGACTCCTATTTGAATGTTGGTGGAATCCTCTATTCCTTTGTGAGTCTGAAAGAACTCCCGGACGCTACTTTCCCCGGAATCCTGAGAGAGTTGGTCGGTCTCGATTTCCCACTCATTATTACTGCGCAGATCACCATTCCTGACCAGGCGAAAGTGCTCAAAGGCTATAAGAGCCGATTGCGCAAGATGCAGGCCGTGCAACGGGACTCGAACGGCGGATTTCGAACAAACGTGGAAGCCCAGGTTGCCGAGTCCCAGTTGGTCAGGGTGCAACAGGACATCATTTCGAGTTCGGTCAAGACGGCCAAGCTGAGCCTGGTCATCGGAACGCGCACTTCACGCCCAGCGATAACGACTGCGGAACTGGAGCAATCCGAGCGAACCATCGACAACCGGCGCCAACAGCTTCTATACGCGATTTCCCGCATGAACGGCGCGAAGGCGGTGGCTGAGTCGTTGGCTAAAAAGCGCCTGTTTTTTAGTTCACTTCCGGCAATGGCGGAGCCCGACAAGCGAGACCAAGACTTGCTCACCTCGAATGCGGCGGATCTTGTGCCAGTAGAGACACCATGGCGCGGAACACCGCGGTCACCACTGTTCCTGCTTGAAACTCCCTACCGCCAACTCATTCCCTTCTCGCCGTTTGACCCCGGCTTGAGTGACGCGAACATGCTGGTGATGGCCAAGACAGGCGGCGGAAAGACCGTGATGGTGCAGCAGTTTCTTCTGATGGCCGCCAGAAGCAACCCGCTGATTTCGATCCTTGAGCGTGGCGACTCGTATCGTTCGCTGGTTGAGCTGATGGGCGGACGGATGATCACCATGTCGCTCGATAGCGACCAAACGATCAATCCCTGGGACCTGCCCGAAGGCGACAAAGAGCCGAGCAAGGATCAAGTCGCGTTTCTGAAAAATCTGACGCGCCATATGCTCGGTGAGGGCGGGGCCGAAGACACGCAACTGCTTGAGAACCTCATCACGGAGGCCATTCTGCGGACTTATAAGAGGGCGGGAATCCGGCCATCGACTCCCATTCCAACCTTTTCCGACCTTCGCGACGAACTCTCACAGTGGCGTGACGAAGAAAAGAACCAGCGTGTTATGGACGAAGCCCATCTGGCAGCGATCAAGCTGCGCAGCTGGACCGGCGAAAAAGGAGTGTATTCGAAGCTGTTCGACCGGCCCACAACGATATCACTCGACAATCCGTGGTTGTTCTTCAACGTGGAGCAATTGAGCGATGACCGGCGGCTGGAAACCGCAATGAGCCTTCTCATTGCTCACGCCACCGCGCAACGGGCAGCAGGCAAGGCCGGCAGAAGGAGCATCACGGTTCTTGATGAGTGCTGGTTCCTGCTTGATTCTCCGGTGCTGGCGCCCGAGGTGGTCCAACTGTTTCGTACGGCGCGCAAGCGTAACGCCAGCGTCTGGGGGATGAGCCAGACAGCGGAAGATTTTGTCGGGACCGAATCGAAGCCCAGGCCGCATGGCGCGGGCATCGTGAAGAACTCAACGACCAAGATCATCGGCCAGCAACCGGGAGACATGACCGCCCTGCGGGAGCACCTGCACCTGAACGAGACCGCTTTGAACCAGATCAAACACTTCAGCGCTCCCATCAAGGGCAAGAGCGCCGACGCGCTCATCGTGATTGGCGAGAAGGCCGAAACCACGCACACGATCCGCATGTCACCGACAACCGTCGAATACTGGATCATGACGACCTATGCGCGGGAACGTGTGTATCGGTCGTGGTGGCTGGAGCAGCGGAGGGCCGCACCTTTGATTGAAGCCTATCGCGAACTGGCCGAAAAGTTCCCTGCAGGCCTGGCGGATGTCGATCCACTTCCGGAAGAAATCTCAGGAGAAGTCGCAAGAGGTACACGCATATGAAGATGAAAACTTTGGAGCTCCTTCGCAACTTTCAACACAGATTCAACCGCAGCAGGCGATGGCTGTTCGTAGCAGTGATCACCTTGTGCTTGATTCCCTCGAACACGCGAGCTCAGGGAATCGGAGACATTCTGCTGCTGCTTCATACCATCACAAGCACGCTCCAGGGCCCGATTGGTGACGCATTGAGCGAAATGCGGAAGGTGAGTGCGGCGGTCAACAACTTTCGCCAGCAGATCATCTGGCCTTTGGCCCTGATCAACCAGACGAGATCGTTTGTCAGTGCAACCCGGGCGCATTACACCGGCCTGATGTCTCAGATTGAAGGCCTCAAGAACAACAGCGCGACCCTTGCTCTCCCCATGCAGTTGGAGTCGATGTTCCGAGGCGCCCAGTCGGGGTCCATCGGGCAGATTCCCTCGCTATACACGCAGGTCTACCAGCCGGTCGCGTTGGCTGGAATTGCTCAGCCGGGCCAGCGCAACCTCATGGACATCGACGATGCAATGGCCATGGATTCGCTAAAGACTTCCATGGTCTCCGACCAAACGACTCAGGGGATGCTGACTCTCGCCGATTCTCTCGAACAGCAGGCGATGACTGCGGCTCCTGGGTCGGCGTCTATGGTGACCGCGCAAGCCCGCGTCGCCGATCTTGTGACTCAGGCGCAGCTCGCGAAAATGCTGGCCGCGCAACTGCGCCAGGAAGCAACGAAACTCGCGCACCAGAATGCGACGCTCAAGCACAGCGCCACAACCACGCAGAACCTTTTCAACCAGATCCAGCAAGTTCTAGCTCATCCATAAGGAGTTCGCAAAATGAAATTGCCCACGCTCTCACGTATTTGGAAGGTCCTCCGGAACGCAGTGGTCGCAGTATGTGGTCT
>CAWIPV010000007.1:0-27241 GCA_963838135.1 uncultured Acidobacteriota bacterium
GATGGATCAGACGATCCTTGAACGTCTGAATGCTTCGGTAAAGCCGAATGACACTCTCTATTTCCTGGGAGATTTCTGCATCGGAAGCAAGGCGCGGGTGCTGGAGCACCGCAAGCACATTCGTTGCAGGAAGATCTTTGCGCTCGCCGGCAATCACGACAAAGAAGCTCGCAAGTTGACTGAAGAGTTTTCTTGGCTCAACAACCTTGCAGAAATCTCCATACATGGCCAACCGATCGTGCTCTGCCACTATGCCATGCGCGTCTGGAATCGGTCACATCACGGATCGTGGCATTTGTACGGGCATTCACATGGGCGACTACCGGAACCGCCGACTTTGCTATCGATGGACGTTGGTGTCGACACACATGACTTCCGTCCATGGCACTATGATGAAATTAGCGGACTGATGACAGCGAGAGCAAAGGTTCGAAGCGAACAAAACGCCTCGCCGGACGTCGAATAGTCAACGTGACACGGCCCGGTTGCTATTTTGCCGCGACCGTTTTCACCGGCTCTGAATGTGGAATCGCTTTGACGTTGAAATCAGCTGGTGGCAGTGCGACCAGTGCCTCGGGATTGTAGTAGTCATACAGGACCGAGGGAGCGGTTCGAGCTTTCAGCCCGTATCGAGGACGAAACTTGAACGTCAGCTTGGTACCACCGGCGTTGGGCCAAAGATAAAGCACAAGACGGTCGGGGAGAATGTCGTAGTGCGACACAGTCCAGCCTGAGTTGTTGACTACGTCGTCCAGCACGCGGCGGTCAACGTCGGCACCGGGTGGTAGGCCAATTTCGGCAATCATCATGCCCCATCCACGGCTTCCAATTCGTTCGGCCTCGATAGAGCAACGAACGTCCTCTCCGGCGCGGGCTTCCGTCTTGTCAAACCTAACCGCAAGCCGGAGGGCGTCAGAATCGCTGGGGCGTGTCGCCTCGCTGACGGCGGCGCCAGTCCAAGGGATGTAATACTCGGCGACAGCCTGGGTACTAGCCGTCGAGAGCGTGCTTCCGTTCTGGACAACTATGGTGTTATCGCCTGGACGGATTAAGTCCGAGATGTCGATAATTGCCGGAGCGTCTGAGGTCGGAGACCAGTCCCCACCTATCGGTACGGTCTTGCCATTAACTACAGCTGCGAGTCTTGCGTCGGGGCTTCTGGAAGGGTTAGTGTCGATCCCTTTGAGTAGCGCAGATAGAACATCTACGGTCGCCTGACCGGAGTACCACACTCCGTAGCGATCTTTCTGCTGCAGCAACCACAGCGTACCGGCATCCACGAGGCGGCGGGTCTCGATAGTTGGGTCGACGGTCGCCAGCGCTAAGACTGCCATCGCGGTACTCTCGACGCGGCCTGCATGTCCCCAGCCGTAGAACGGAGTGTTGTGTTCAAGCACCCAGTACATGCCACCATGTTCCGGAGTTGCCAGTTTGATAATTTTCGAAATTGCGTCAGAGGCGTGTTGTTTATCGCCGAACCTAGAAGTTGCGATGGCAAACTCTGCGAGCGTATACGGTTCACTCAGATCACGATGAGGATCGGACAAGTAAGCGAGAGCGCGTGAGACCGACTCATGAAGAATCTTCTTCAGTGGGTCGTTCGTCTTATTGACGGATTCCGCCAGAGTGACGGTGATGTAAGCGGTAAGCCCGCTGTCATCGTATCCATACTTCGGCTGCCAGTGGCCATCCTTATCCTGTTGTCCAACGAGCCATTTCTCGGCACCGTTGATGAGCTCGGGATCAACATCGGTGAAAGCTGAGACGTCCGACAGGAAGCGCACGGCATAGGCAGTGAGCGCTGCATCCGGCGAACCGTGGCCCCAATAACTGAACCCGCCGCCAGACTCGCGGTAGTTAAGCAAACGGTGGTAGCCGATGCTGACGTAGCGACTGGCCTTGCCCTGCATCGGAGCACTCGTGACGCCGGCGGCTTTGTAGTATTTCAGCAACATGACACTGGGATATGTCGAAGATAAAGTTTGCTCACCGCAACCGTAAGGACGCTCAAGTCCGGCCTCGATGCTCTCCGTGACATGCGCCAACAGGTTGGGGTATATCTTCAGCCGTGCCCGCACGCTGCCCGGAATTAAATCGGCCGGTATGTTCAGCGAGAGCGTAGAGTCGCCGTGGAGAATGCCTGCTACGGTTGAGCTTTGGTCTCGGCCGTTGGGGTGAACGGTGACTGTCTTCTCAACAGCATCGCCAGTGGTTCGGTTGGCGCCATAGACCTGCTGCTTGCCGGCCTTCACCATCGCAGTTGCGAGGAACGGGAATATCGCAGTCGTGGATTCTCCAGCTCCGACGGAGATCTCCTGTTTGCCGGGATGCTCCAGCTCGAACCAATTCGCAGGCTTCATTTCCACGCTGAGTTGCTGGGCTTGTGGAAGATAGTTGCGGACCACAACCGGAAGGTCGATCAAGTCGCCAATAGTGAGAACCTTTGGAGGGTCGTGCTCAAGAAAAAACGGCTGGAAGGCTTGGATTTCGCGGTCTGCGACACCGATCTCGCCAGTTTTCGTTGACGCCAGCACAGTCATCTTCCAAGTTGTGATGTTGTCTGCAAGTTTGAATTTTAGCCGTGCACGACCGTTGGCATCGGTGATTATGGAAGGCGACCAGAACAGGGTTTCGGGAAAGTAGTCACGCAGCCTCGGCGTAAATGTCTCTTCGTGAACCTGAACCTTAGTTCCTTCGGCGGACTTGCTAACCGCCACGGATGAGCTCGTTGTCTCGACGTTGGCTACCGCTGCTGAAACCTCGACTGTCTCAGACACCGAGCCAACATTGAGCATCGCATTCACAGCCGTCATGCTCGTTGAGTGAACTGGCACAGTGCGTATCTGTGTCGCTCGGAATCCAGGAGCAGAAATGCTCATGTCATATGTACCAGGCGGGATGTTACGAATGATGTAGGCGCCGTCGGAGCCCGTGATCCCAGAGAATTTCTGGCCTGTCTGGCGGAGCGTTGCAACCACACTGGCGTTCGAAACTACAGCGCCTGTCGGATCTGTAACAACGCCGTTGATAGCACCTGTGTTGCCGTTTAGAGGCTCGGAACTAACGGACTGAGGAATGAGGTCTTTACCGCTTTGCTCGGCGATGTCGCGGGAGAAGCTGGCTACGGGAAAATCATCCGGGGTGTTCAGTTGACCGTCTGGACCAGGACTCATGATGCGAACCCACGCGAGCTTCCGAGTCACGGGAGTGCCGGTTTGGACCCTTGCGTCAGGCTGATACGTGATCCGCGTGGCATCGCCGTATTCCGACTCGAAGCTGTATTTGACGTAATACGGATGCCCCCAAGGATCAACAAGCTGGCGGAAGTTGACGCCGCTATCAACCATCGCTTTGTCGAACGTATCATCGTCCTGAGGAAATGCCCCCGTGGAGCGAGAGAGTTTGTAAATCGCGGAATCGATCTTCCCGCGAGCTTGCTCAAAATAGTCAATTGCGCTGGTCCATATCGCGAACGGTGCGTAGAATTCACGCGGTATGTTGTGGCCAGTGCTCTGGACAATGACCTGATAGAGCGAGTCGCTGGGCTGGAAACTGAACGCGTACGGATTACCCCAGGGATCCCGAAGCGTTTTGAGATCGAGTCCACGCGAAAGCACAGCAGCGCTAAGGGCATCAAAGTCGCGGATGTACGCGCCAGAAGATGCGTAGGTCTCTTTAACAACTCGGTCGATGATTTTACCGACCGGCTGGAAATATGGCCAGCTCACCGTGAGCGCCTCAACGTCATCCGCCGTTCCCAACTGCTTGTCAGGACCGGCGGATACAACATTCAGCGTTCGGTTACGGTAATCGATCCCGAAATTGTAGTGATAAGGCGTCCCCCAGGGATCGACGATACTTCCAGGGTCAATCCCCGCTTTTCGCAGGACGGACGCCACTTCATCATTGTTCGTCGCGAACTTCCACCCGATCACGTCTTCGTTTAGAAGAGCTTTGCGAAAGGGTTCAAGTTCACTCCGCATCTTCTCAGAGAACAGCACGCGGGTTTCATATCCGTAGTTGTTGCCTTCGATTTCTGGCAGTCCGACCGAGTAGTAACTGCGTCCGTGCAAAAGCATCTCGGCGACAAGATCCATGCCGTCGGGGAGTGGCTTAGACAGGTCCAGTCCATCAAGGTCCTTGAATGTGATTCCGCCGACGGACTCAGGTGGATACCACCAACTCCAGTCCCAGAAACCGTAGTGCCCTTCCCCAAACTCTTGGTCGGTGCGAATACGTTCTTCTACCGCCTTGTCGACCACGACGACTCCCAGGGCGCTGGCCGAAGTCGAGCCAGATGGCAGGCTGACGTTGAGAGCGGCTGATACGTTATCCCCTGGCTTGTAGGTGCTACGGTCAGTCTTGACTTTCACAGTCAGGGTTGACGGGCTCGGAAACAGAATGGCGCGGGCACCAGAGGGGATTTCATAGCGCTCTTCACTGTCTGTTTCCAGTGAATACGCTGCAAGCGTCAGGTCGCCTTTGAACTCGGGGGCGTACGGGATGACCGTGAACCCTCGATGATTGTGCAGACCTATCCCACCGGTCCACAGGACGGCCCCGTCGCGTGAGAGGTCGACAATAACGTGTCCGGAGAGAGTGCTGGGAGCGCGAACAGAGACTGTAATCTGATCTTTTGCCTGATACAGAGACTTGTCCGTTGTGACTTGAATCAGCCTGTCGGAGTCGCTCCAAAACACCTCGTCATAAGAAACGGTAGCCCCGGTCTTGTCGTGAACGTCGAAGACAAGCTGATAGCCGCGGTTGCGGTTAGAGTCGTCGTCGCCTTCAGTCAACAGCTGTAGATCGGAAACTTTGGCCACGCCGAATCGGTTGGTCTTGATGGCGTGAAGAAAATCCCTGACACCGGACGAGTTCTCCTCGCCGTAGTTTCTGTAGTGGTTCCGATCTTCGCTGACATTGACATGGCACTCCGCTGGAGTGCCGTCCGGATAATAGGTGGACACGTAGAAGGAGGCCCGATCACCACTGAGATTCATGCCAGAAACATAGACGTGGATCGGCTGGTGACTGAGACGGACCTGGAATCGGCGCTGCTCGGTCTTCCCCGTGCTGGGATCGGTCACATATGCGGCATAGTTGAGGTCTTTGAATCGTCTGTACGTCTCCTCTGCGAGCTCGCCGTGCAGCTGCGTAAAGTCAAGCGTAAACGTCGCTCGTCCAGAATGGTCGAGTTCTCCCGACTGACGATCAGCTTCGTCAACTACCCATTTGTGTTGTGCGGAGTCCCAGTGGCCCTGCTCTTCACGAACCAGTTTCACCACCCCGTGGGTCAGTTCTTTCCCAAACAGGTACTTGGCGGATATCGCAACCGATGCGTTCTGACCAGGCAAATAGTAGGAGCGATCCGGCTGGGCTGCGACTGTAAAGTTAGGGAGATCGTAGCGGCTGACGCGAACGTTCGTCATCTCCTGGGCGCTGCCGTATCGATCGCTGTTTGAGAGCGAGACCTGGAGCCCATAAGGTCCGAGTTCTGTTGAGTCGGGGAGCTCCCAGTCGATGCTGGCAATGCCGAAGGCGTTTGTTTTTGCCGTGCCGCTAAACACGGTATTCGACTCTGGATCGACGAGCTTGAACTCAGCGTCTTCGTTTGCGACGGCGTGCTTGTCCACACTGAGCACAATTGCGCGGGCATGTAGTGATTGTCCGGGTTGATAAAGCAGTTTGTCCGTATTGATGATGATGCGAGCCCGCGGGTCGAGCTCGAAGTCGAAATCCTCCTTCCTCGTTTGATCGCGTTTCCGAGCCTCAACGTTGATTGAGCCACCGTCAGTGACTGCTCCTGGGATACGGAAGAGAAGAACAGCATCGCCAGATGAGTTCGTAGTGTGCGTTATGACGGCGCGCTTGTCGACCGAATCGAATTCTAGCTCGCCTCGAACCTCCACGCCGCTCACTGGCTTCCGCGTAACCGGGTTGGCTGCGTGTATTCGCACGCGATAGGACTGGTCAGGCAGGGCTTTGTCAGCGTGCGCGATGCGGAGTTCGAACATGTCGGGGGCGATAGCTCCGAGGGCAACGACGCCACCGGTGGCTTCCTTGTCATCCAACAGAAGCCGGTACTTCACGCGATACCAAAGCACCGGATCATTTTCGGCCACCACGGAAACTGCCGGTCGTGGCAAGGACAACTTGATTAAACTGCGACCGGGTTTGAGGCGCTCGGTAGTTTTGGATGATGCTACGACCGCGTCTTTGGGATCGAGGAGATCAACGTAAAGAGTCCCGGAGACGGCTGTTTCGGACTCGTTCGAAACGGGTGCGATCAAAGAGATTTCCCGTTCGGAAATGACAGCGCTCATCTCCGATTCGTTGACCCGGAGAGGCGCGGAACTCGCGAGAAGACGCGTCGAGATTGCGACGAGCAGAATGGCCAGCAAACGAATGCGTTGGGCAGATCGCATATGTCAACCGTCGAGCACAAGATTTACGCGAATAGTAGCACGGGAGAGGACTTACTTCTGTGCGTGAGGGTTCGCCCGGTCCAAACAGTGGCCGTTCCTACTTCTTTCTACTTCTTCAGTGAAGGGTGATTTTTCGTGATCCAGCCTTCGACTTCGCTGTAAAACTGGGATGCCTGGATGAGGATCTCTTTTGCTTCTGTGTCGGTCGCAACGTTGGAAAAAGTGTAGTCGATAGTATTTCGCTTCCGTCGACACGTCTCAAAATAGTCGGCGTACTTGTGCGCGGCTTTACCCAACACAAGTTTCGTGCTCTCTAACGACACCCGGTGATGTCCAACCTTGCTCATGATCCGATATCCCGCACAGGCTATGGCCATATTCGCAGCCTGGAGCGCAGCGTTGTAGGCGGTGGCAAATCTCCGATCTGCTGAAAGGCCAGTAAGACTCGCGTCTGCGAGGTCGCGAGCGATCAGGGCCCGCATATTGTCTAATTCCTTCTTGGAGGTTTTGTGTTTCTGGGCTTCCTTATTTGCCAACAAGCTCGTCCAAGTCACTCTGGCCTCCTTTCACGAACTGTTTCCGTCCTCGTAAAACGGCGGCAAGGAAATGGTCGTCCGATTTGATTTTCTCCCGAAACTCCTCTGGGGAATAGGCCGTGACGTTGACCTCTCTTCCCAGCCGCGCCTCCGCCTTGCGGAGCGCTGGAGATAGGCCAGCGAGACCTGCTCTGCCAATGACCATCACATCCACGTCACTCATCGCATGTTCCCGGCTTCGTGCCACTGAACCATAGATAAAAGCACTCTGGATCTTGTTCCCAAACGGTTTTAGCATCTGCTCCAAGATCGGAGCCAGCCCTGCAGTTTTTTCGAACAACTGCTGCAGGTCTCGGAACACCGGGGAGTGGGTCTCCGCCTTGAAATAGGCCCTTGTGCCTTCCCGACGATGCACCAGTATTCCGCTTGCCACGAGAGATGATAACTCTCGCTGAAGGCTCGACGGGCTCGTGCCCAAACGGCCGGCGAGTTCCGAAAGATACCACCACTTTTCTGGCTGGCTGAGCGTAGCCGCGAGTACGCCCTGCCGTACCTGTGGGAACAACGCAGTCAGCACGGAAGAGTTACGCATATTGCGTACATTATTACGCATATTGCGTAAGCGTGTCAACTGCTAAAGGAACCGGGTTGGTTGCGGCGGGCGTTAAACAATCTAAAGTCGCAATTCAGATTACTCATATCCGTTCGAATGAGAATCGGACGCAATTCGAACGGACTCGAATGGTGTTCGACTTCTTGCGAGCATCGTTCGCTAGTCTTTGGACGGCCTGCGCCGACCTAAGCCGAAGGCTTAGGGATGGTGTCTCTACCTCCCCCGTACGTAACCCATTCGGCCAGTGACAAGATGACCGATTGCGCACTGGGGCCGATGTTTGACAAATCGGGCAGCATTAGGACGACTGACGGCCGATCAGTCCGCTGGTAAGGAAGGACCGCATGAATAGCGACTGTTTATGGTTTGAAGTATGGCCAGTTGTGTGCCCATTAGTCCGCTATGTGCCAATCACCCGCTAGCGCAAAGGCTCATTGAGGAATACCTGGCGGCGCGAGGGAAGCACGGTGGGGGACAGGATGGTCTGAAACTGGATGGTCCCCTCTTCCGCCCTGTGTGGCAAACAACCGCGCGGGCACTCTGGATAAGCATCTCGACCCCGATCTACAGAAACATGGTTATCAAGTATGCTCAGGGCAGCGGCATTAGTGCTGAAGCAGTCGGGTATGCGTGCATTCGATGCGTGCGACTGCAGCGACTAATGCGCCATCCAATAACGCGGGTATTGCCAAGGTGCGTGAGTGGTTCGGGCACGCCGATGTCTCCACTACCCGCCTCTACGACCGGCGTGACAGCAAGCAAGAGGAAGCCCGACATTTCACGCAAAGTATTGAAGACTCAGACGCGCAGCAGACCACTGCCCTCTAGGATCAACAGGCGGATTCGTTGAACAAAGACTTCAAATACGTCAGTTTTCCGGACATGCAGTACCTGATGAGCGGGTTGTCGCTGAATCTGCAGAGATGCGCCGACGTTCTTGATGGAGTGCTGACTGCCTTCAATGAAAAAACCGGCATTCCCGATCAGATAGTCGCGTGGAATGTAAAAGGGGGTAGTGCCAACGAGCCACTCTGCTTCCCGGATCGAGGGCGATTCATCGTCGATTTGACGCAATCGATGGGCGCAGATAAACGAACGCTCTGGACTGCGGCCTTGCTCGAAAAGAAGGATGAAAAAGAAAGCGCGCCCGTGCTGCTCATCAGCATGCATTCACTCTCGCTCGACGTTCCGATGCGCCTGGAAATCCCCCTGCGTGCCGTAATGAAGGGCGGGCCGTCCTTGCGGGATACTTATTCGGTGTACCTTCATGCTCTCTTGGCGGATGACAGAACGGAATTCGTCTACTACGGAATTACCAAGCGTGGATGGAATACCCGCTTTTCCGAGCATGCCAAGGCGGCGGTCGCGCAAAAGTCCCACAGATTATTCCCCCGGAGGCTAAATGAGCTGGTCGAGGCGCGCGTAGCGCAGTTATCCGGTGGCGCTGAAAACCGCCCTAGGCTGGCCGGGATCGTTTCGGCGCTCTCCGGTGTCGGGTTGAGCAAAGACTCTGCGATGGATATCGAAGAATACCTGGTGGAGAAATACAGTCTCTCGTCCAAACATCCACGCGGGCTTAACATGATTCCGGGCGGGCGGGAAGGTATAGCGGCCTTGCACAGATTGTTTGCCGCAAAGGATAAGGAGCCAGTAGAAACCGAGGAGCGGGAGATAGTCGTCGATCAATTTCTTAAGGGCAAATCGCAACTCGGCGAAGCGAAGCCCGCCATCGCGGCAAAATGGAGTGATCCAAAGTATGCAGAAGCAGTTATCTGCGGACGAGAGAATCGCCTGGGAGCTGACCAGGTCCGCGAGATTCGCTATCTTGCCGCGCTCGGCGGTAGCCCCGAAGAGATCAGGAAAAAGGTGGGAGCAATCGACGAGGGTCAGATTCAACGTGTGCTGGCTGGACGAACCTACTCACGAATCAAATAAAAGGCCCCGCGATACCTTGGCTATGCAGAGCCCTGCAACTCATCGCTGGCCCACCTCCATGGCGGGGAACGAACTCTTGGAGATTGCAGATGCTTCGTCTGAGGCTATATTGCCGAATGGGCAGTGAGGGGGTGAAGGCATGGGAAGTTCATGCGAGCTGAAATTCGACGCAATATCGCTCCTCAGCCAGAAGTCCTACGTGCCGGACGAATTCGTCTGCCTCTTCCAGGAAAGTGACCGCCGCGAATTGCCGGGAACAGAAGAGGAATCAGTCACTATCGGTTATTTTGCCCCACCTGAGGTTGTGCGTCAGAGGCTTGATTTGCTCGGATACACGATCGACTACGCCCGGCATCATTTTCAGAAATGGCTTGAACAAGAGCGTGAAACCTACCGCGAGTACGAAGAGGACGAAGGCGGAAAATGGGCGGCTGAGACGTCGGAGGCGTTGCGGAGCCTTACCTATGAAGAATGGCTGTCGAAAGCCAGGGATGTTCTTTTGACGCGGTACGATTTCACTCGCCCGAGGGATGAATACAAGGATGAGATCGAGCGACGGATGCGCGATTTGCAGGATGATTGGTTATTTTATGATGCGAGTGTCCTGCCCATCATTCGTTCGCTGCTGGAGGTATTTCCGGAAGTCCGCGAAGTGGCGCTCGATATTGGCGCTCTTGTCGGCGGTGGCTACATCGACGCCAATGAGAAACTTTGCGAGGCAAGAAGAACGCCGGATCTGCAAACGCGGTCCGATCTGCAGCCGACTGTTATCCTGGCTGAGGGAAGCACAGATATAACCGTACTCAAAAGATCCCTTCAGAGGCTTTACCCGTATCTGATGGATTATTTTGCATTTTTCGACTATGAAGCGCCCCATGTTGATGGGGGAACGAGCTACCTGGTCAAGTTCCTGCGGGCCTTTGCGGCCGCACGCATAAACACCAATATCATTGCGATTTTCGACAATGACGCTGTTGGCCTCGACGCCTTCAATCTGGCATCCAGCCCTCCGCTGCCTGCCAACATTAAGGTGACAAGGTTGCCCGACATTGAGCTCGCCCGCTCTTATCCGACGATTGGGCCGCAGGGGGAACACAAGATCGATGTTAACGGCAAGGCCGCCAGTATGGAGCTGTTCCTGGGACGGCACAATCTCTCAACGGAAGACGGCACTCTGACTCCTGTTATTTGGAACAACTATCTCCATGCTGCGCGCCAATATCAGGGCTCGATAAACGACAAGCGAAGAGTATTTGAGCGATTCTTAGAGGAAACGAGCGGGGAGAAGAAATTCGACTACTATCGCGCGCGGCTTCCTGAATTGGTGGTGTTGTGGGAGCATATCTTCGGCTTGGTGAGAGAGCCTCAACGTGAAATCCGCCTGCAGAGCGATTTCTAACAGATGAATCAGAAGTGAATCAGAATATGAGCAACCGAGACCGTACGCAGGAAATCCTCGATGTTAAGCAACGGGACGCCCGATGGATATGGTTCGGCTCGTATGGACTTGAGACTCTACGGCGCGAGTGGCTGAAAAACCGCCAGAATGAGGCATGTGAGCCAGACTTTTATGTGATTCGAACCGTGACCCTGCTGGAAGTGTTCACGCGACGGAATCTCGCTGACCTGATTGATCACGACAGACGCTTTACCGACAGGGCCATCGATTTATCAAAGCACGTCAAGATAGACTTCGCCCTGATTCGCGATGTTCAGGGACGCGCGATAACGCTCGGCGATATTCTGGCCCACAGCGTACCCGTAAACTCGTTCGGTCAAACGGTGGGCTATTTCGAGACACTTCTTGGAAAGCCCCTGCGCCCAATGCTTGAGGTCGCGATGGACCGATGGGACACCGAAGTTATGAAAACGTCCACGGGGCCCATAATTACCGATTATGAAGCGCTGGCCCGCTCTCTTGCTCGTCTGTTTGAGATCAGGCACATTCTCTGCCATGAAGCACCCCGAAAATCTGTTTACCAAGCAAGCGAGATCGACGAGTTCCTAGATAGGGCTGTTCAGCTTGCCAAGGCTTTGCACGAGGTTCTGACGCTGGAGAGGTTCGGGCGTGTGCCGCTCACACAGACGGACATGAATATCGCGGCAGGCCAGGATTTGAAAAAAACGGAGGATGAAATGAACCGGCTGTTTGCTGTCGCGGAAGCGAGAGTGGAGGAGGTAGACAGCAAGCACGCGGGCATCAAGACACCGGGCACTGATGAAACTTGGCTCCGGAATCTCAGAGATACTCAGGAAAAGTGGCTATCCTACCGCAAGGCTCATTGCGAATTTCAGACGTATCTAAACCGGGGAGGAACGATCAGGCCGCTGCTCTGGGCCAGGGAAGCGAATCGTCTGACAGAGCTGCGGATCGCTGACTTAGAATCCTGGCTGAAGCAAGACGCGGAGAAGTGAGGCCAGCTAAGACGCTGGGAATTGGCGCCATTATCACGTACTAAGGGTAAGGCCAAGAAGCGTTGGGAGGGACAAACAGGATTTTGCGGAACTGATGCGCGGAAGCAACTCGTGGTCATTACGGAGGGCTTAGCGTATAGTCCTCTTTTTCTGTAGTGCTCCAATGCGCCTTTACGTCGCCGTTACAGACAAAGACTGGTTTGCTCTCCACGCTTCGAAGCCGGAAGTCGAGGAAGTGAACTTTTGGCGTCCGTCGCCAGATGCCACGTTCAAGGCCCTACAACCGGGCGAACTATTGCTTTTCAAGCTGCACTCACCCGATAACTTCATCGCCGGTGGCGGCTTCTTCACGCGGTTCCTTCAGCTTCCGGTGAATCTGGTGTGGGATACATTCGGGGAGGCTAACGGCGTGCGATCACAATCCGAAATGCGGGAGCGAATCGCATACTACCGACGCCGCCCCATTGCGGACAAGGAGAACCCCACGATTGGTTGCATTATGCTGGCTGAACCGTTTTTTTGGAATCGGGCACATTGGATTCTTTGTCCCACAGACTTCAAGCTGAACACCGTCACAGGCAAAGGTTACGATTCAGAAGCCGGAACAGGCAAGGAGCTCTGGGACGCAGTGTCGGAACGACTAACACAAGGTAGTGCGGCAGTTCTGGAGCCGGGAACGGCTACAGTTGCAGCGATTGAGACTCGCGGATTCGGCAAACCACAAATCGTACTCCCCCGGCTCGGTCAGGGCCTGTTTCGCATTCTTGTCACCGACGCATACTCGCGAAGATGTGCGATGACGGGAGAGCGCACACTGCCAGTCCTGGAAGCGGCGCACATCAAGCCGTACTCGCTGGTGAAACGCCATGAACTCTCGAACGGTATGCTTATGAGGAGTGACCTGCACAGACTCTTTGACGAAGCTATCTGACCGTTGACCCGAAGGATCGCTGTGTTGTCGTGAGCAAAAGGATCAGAGAGGAATTCGAGAACGGGAAGGATTACTACAAGCTCCAAGGGCAGGTGTTCCGAGAGCCAAACGAGGCATGGGCGAAGCCTTCATTGGAGAATCTGGAGTACCATGCACACAACGTGTTTCGGTGACCCTCGAACAATCACGTTGTAATCGAGTTCATGCAATGAAGGCCCACCAACCGTTTCCGGCTACTTTGCCTCTGTCAACAAAAATGTTGGGTTTGGGCCTACCCACCTCTACGACCAGCGTGACAGGAAGCCAGAGGATAGCCGACATTTCATGTGAAATATTGAGGCGAAGGGATTCCAGCCATATAGCACTTGCCTGACCGCTATCCCCTTTAAGGTAGGATAGCGGTGACCATTTTCGCGATTCGAGAAAATAGAAGCAGAGTTTTCAAAGTTGATTGCGCAGGGATATGCATTTCTCAATTCTCCATATCTCGGATCTCCATCGCGACCTGAGCGATGAAATCAATAACAAGTGGCTGCTGGATTCTCTGGAGAATGACTTCAATCAATTTGGGAAACAGACACCGCAAATTATCAGGCCGTCCCTATGCATTGTGAGTGGTGACCTGATATACGGCGTCAAGCCAGGTACGCCAGATGGGACAAAAGAGCAGAATCGGCAGTATGTGCAAGCGGAGGAGTTTCTCGTCGGCTTAGCGGATCGGTTTTTTGACGGAAAGCGCGAAAGGATTGTGATTCTGCCTGGTAACCATGATGTTTCCTATGAAGAGGTCATGGGAAGCTGCCTGAAAATCGACATACCGTCTGATCCTGACAAAAAGGCTCAGATGGTCGCGGAGCTATTCAGCCCGAACTCCCGGCTCAGATGGTCTTGGCGAGAGCTATGCTTCTACCGGATTGTGGATGAGGCCCGATATGGCAGCCGCCTGCAATACTTCGCAGCGACCTACGAGCGCTTTTATCAGCATCAGCGTACATTTCCATCCCGGGCCGAAGAACAATATGGAATATTCGATTTTCCCGAGCTTGGCTTCTGTGTGGCCGCGCTTAACAGCTGCTTTAATAATGATCCCCTGCGCCGGGCGGGCGCATTTCATCCCACAGCATTGACGGATGCGTGCCGGACTTTGCGCGAAACACAGCGGGCGGGGTGGTTGATGGCAGCCGCCTGGCATCACAATATGGCCGGTGGTCCCTCATCGGACGATTATCTCGATTCTCAATTTCTCCAGTTGCTCATAGATGCAGGCGTGTCGCTCGGCTTTCATGGGCATCAGCACCTGCCGGAATGTTTCGATGAGCGCTACCGTATCGGGCCCAGTCCGCGGAAGATAACAATCGTTAGCGCGAGCACATTATGCGCAGAGCCGCGCAATCTCAAGCCTGGAGTCCCGCGCAGTTACAACATTGTCGAACTGGATACAAAGGAGTGGACCGGCCGTGTGCACCAGCGGCAAATGGTCAATATGTTGTTCAATCTACCCGTGTGGGGCCCCGGCCACTTCACGAGCAGCAACAACTCGTACTTTGACTTTAAGTTGTGCGAACCACTTTCGACGAGACCCCCTCAGCTGGATGTACAGATCACACTCGATCGGGCGGACAAGCATCTCGGGGCGTGTCAATGGAGCAATGCACTGGATGTGCTGGAAGAGGTTAAAGACCTCCCGGCTGCCCGGCCCTTTCTTGCTAGAGCGCTTGCGGAGTTGAGTGACTCACGACGCACTATCACTATGCTGTGGCCGCCGCTGACGATCCCTGAGGCTGTAACGATTGGTGGCGCGATCCTTGATGGCGGCACGCGGGAGGAAGCAGAGGCTTTTGTTCGCCTGCCGCTCGTATCCTCCAGCACGGATGCGAGCGTCCAGGACATATCACGTCGAATTCAGGAAAGGCGACTCGGATGAGCAGTGGAATTGTATTTCAGGTAGAGACGACGCGGGTCATTCAAATCCTGGCGCGTGAGATATACGACTCGCCGCTGGCTCTGCTTCGGGAGAACCTGCAGAACGCATATGACGCGATCCGTATGAGATTCGCCAGTTCGGGGACTCTAAGCGAGGGCGGCCGAATCGACATCCGAGTGGGAAATGGCGAGGTCTCAATCGCGGATAATGGCGTTGGCATGAGTGAGTCCGTTCTTCGTGAAAATTTCTGGAAGGCCGGATCAAGCGGTAAACACTCTGACAGCGCGCGCAAAGCAGGGGTAGTCGGAACCTTCGGCATCGGGGCAATGGCGAATTTTGGAGTCTGCACGCGCCTAATGGTGGAGACGAGAGCTGACGGCAGCTCTGAAGTACTGCGTAGCGTGGCAGAACGCGACAAGCTCAAGATAGCCGAGGAGTGCATTTCCCTGGAGCGCATCGCCTCAGATAAGGGCGTTGGGACCACAGTAACCGCCACCCTGGACAATGAAAATCCCATTTCCGCCGATCAGGCAAAGCGATATTTACTTCCTTACGTGGGAATGCTTAAGGTGCCCGTCTATCTGAACGAAGAGCTGATTAGCGGGCAGGCTCTCGACTCCCAACTCCCTCTTGCCGGACGGCAGTTTTCGCAGCTGGGCGTGCGGTCGATGAAGGACGATCTGTGCGCTGGAACTTTCGATGTACGGGCTGACACCAATGGTCAGATCTTAATCTATGTAACCAACGTGACTCTGGGGGGCAATGCCATTGAAGGCAGTATGGCCCTTTTGCAGAATGGCGGCCAGCTCATGGGGCTTCGCTCTTACTTCGGCTTGGCTCCGATTCCGGCGATTGGAACCTACCAGCTCGGCGGAGTTGCGAACTTGTCCTTCCTGCAGCCGACTGCCGGACGTGAAGCATTGAGCCGGGAGAGCATCGATCAGACAACTCGGCTGGTTGGTATCGCCGAGTGGGCCGCCTCCCAGCTACTTGCGGAAAGCGACCTGGCTGACAAAAACAATGCATTCCTGCAATGGATTACGACGCACAACCAATTCACGCTCGCCAAAAAGGTCGCGATTCGGTTTCTGCCGGAGGACGAGGACGTTCCGATGGGTGCCGTCATGGCGCACGTGGGAAGCCGAACTGCCCACTACTACACGGGGACAGATCATCACATCATGAAGACCTTTGCGAATGAGGGAACGTGCCTCCTGCATGTTGTGCAGGGTAATCCCCGCCGCGCGGTCCAGCTTCACTACCTGACCCACATTCTAAGAATCGCACAGGTGCCGGACTCTGTGCAGATCACGCGCAAATACAAGTCAACGGACCTGACTGCTCGGGAAGCATCTGTTCTGCTGAAGATCGCGTCCATCTTACGGGAAGACTACTTGATCCCCGATGTCGAGCCGATACTGGCTGATATCTCGCACAACGTCCAGGTTTACCCGGTCAAAGCCGGAGATCAACTGACGATTTACATCGCAAGATCGAGCCCTTTGTTGCCGCCGCTGCTGGAGTTCTATGACCGGGCCTACGACCTTTTTACGCAGTTCATGAAGGATTTTGTGAGGGTCCACATCTATTCACGTATTACGCAGTTCGTACCATCCTCGACGCGTGATGGCGTGGAGGCATTGCGGAAGATTCTTGAAAGAAACCGGGAGCTGTATCGCTACGAAGAAACAGAGATGGGGGACTTTGAGGGGATACTGGGAGAATACTTGGCCGGAAGTATGAGCTTTAGCCAGGTGTTGCAGCAGGCGCATTCCAGAGCTCGCCCGCAGACGCAGACCGTTGCTCAACATCAAGTAGGTTCTGTCGAGAACGAAGTGCCCGGAGTCGTGGACTCGCCGGTGACACAGATCGTCGAGGAGGGCATGGAATTCGCGCCGGCCCCGCCGATCATCCGCGATTCGGTGTCTTCAGACATGAAGATTCTGACGACATCGCAGAAGTACCCGCAGCTGAATGGCTTCACCATGCTGCTAGGGCTCTCGGACCGCTTGGTGCGGACAGAAGCAGAATTCTTTCACGCACCCCATACCACGCGGATTCTTTGGGGCGGCCATCGTGTGGTCTATATTTTTACCGAAGCGACAGGAAGACTCAATCTCTACTACGACATTGAGCTGCGAGAACCCATCAATCACGCGAAGGCAAGTGGCGGGATGTTCCGTACCACGACGTTGATAACGAAGAACCGGATTTTTGTTCCGGTCCCGGAGACCCTCGCGGAAGAGTTCAAGATCGCCAAGGGGCCCAAGGAGTTTTTCGTGCGCTTCGACATCCTCAGCAGTCCCGGAATATGAGTCAGTAGGCCTGCTGGTTTTCATTGGACAGGCCAGTGTTTTTCGAAACCCATCTCCATTCGATAGTCAAGCGGAAGGCACCGCAAGTCTCAGAATTCTCAGGGGCAATATCGAGAACCTTTAGGACAACCTCGTCCGTGTATTTCAATCCCTGGCTGACACACCGGAGCGGGCAATCTTCAATGACTCCCGCGTAATAGGTTAAGAAGTTGGCCCACTTCTCGTTGTTGTTCGGGATGCTGGGATCTAAACCCTGCGATCTTAGATAAGTATTAAGCTGGTTTCGAAAATTTGTCATCGTCAGTGTTGGACCCAGCTTTCCCATGAAACTCATATCTGGGGCTTGTTGATGCTCCCCTTGGGCGCCCTCCTCCATTACCCTCTGGTAATGATCGAATAGCCGAACAACCTCTTGGGCAGCCTGCCCCTGCAGTATTGGGTGAGCAATCCAATCACAATGAAACTTGAGCGCTGGATAGTTTGCGCCATCACCGTTTAGCTCAATAAGCTTTCTGAGTTCCACCATGAAATAAACCACTTGGCGTTCCGAGCTGACTGGCTCTTTCAATTCTTCCGCGAGCTTCGCAATGATGTCCGGTTTCATTATCTATTCACTGTGTTTCCGTTATCGTAAGACAAACCTGAGAGTCAAAAGAAGGCCCGCCAAGTCTCGGGAGTGAGCCTGACCGTGTTCTCCAATGGCGGCGCGATAGTAAATATCCGGGGAGTCTTTGCGAAAAGATGAACGCGGTAGATACGCCAATCTGCCGGGCGCTCTGACGCGAGATCACATTCGTTCCGGGTCAGGAAAAAGGGTGTCCTGGCCGACCCGTTCGTGGTTTTGACTTCGATCAATCGCTCGTCCCCTCCCCGGTTGAAGGAAAGAACATCGTAGCCTGCTCCATCTCCATCTTCAGCGGAGACCCACCGGACTTTGCGGGCCAGGTCTGGGCGGTCTGCATCTGTTAGCTGCCGCCTCTCAAGCTCAACAACAAATCCCTCCCCGGCTTTGCCGAGCAAATGGTTGCAATGGTCCCGTTCCACCGGATCAAACTTCTGGACGAGCCGCCGCAAACGTTCAGGAACCAGCTGCGCCGGTACTGCTGGCGGAGGGACAAAGATTTCGGAAGGCAAGGCCAGCGCGGGCTGCACTGGGACAGGTTCGAGAATAGCTGGATGCGTGGTGAGGTAGCGATCTATCGCATCGAAGATGGCATTCTGGTAGTTACGTTTCGGCTTGTAGCCGGGAATCCAGGGCATCCCGAGCTCATCCAGCACCGCCGAAATATTCTGGTGCTTGAATTCAACCGAGCGGTGCGTCCGGCCAATCTGCGCCATGAGGGCCGAGCTGTGTCTGGATTTAACATAGGGCTGTCCGGAGAGATCGGCCGCGAGCATGGCGAAATAGTCGGCGACGATAGCGTCGAGCTCGTCATCCTGCCAATTCGTTCCGATCTTTGCTTCGTCCGCCATTTATGTTGCCGGTCTTCCGAGAAACCGTTTAACTGCTTTTAACGCGGCAGTGGTGTCTTTCAACTCGCACTCCCACACGACCAGAAACTGCCACCCCTGCTCTTCCAAGGCCGATTGCACCGCTTGGTCCCGTTGCTCGTTGCGGGCAAGTTTAGGCCCCCAGTATTCAAGGCGCGTGCCTGGCACCCTGCCCTCCCTGCACCCACACGACACCTCTGTTGCCGCATTGTAGACGATGTGGTCGTCCGGACGGCTGACTGTCGAGTTCACCCGAGACTCATCTGCGTGCCAGATGTGTGTCCCACCACAGGTTGACCGGGGTTGATCTCCAATCTCGAACAGAGCTAGCGTCGGGCTGTGCTGACGATTCGTGCCATGACCAGCGGTGAGGGCTACGCCCAGCGTCATCTTCGGCAGAGCGATTATTACGACCAGAATCGGACTGTCGAAGGCCGGTGGTGCGGCCGCGGCGCTGAATTGCTTGGGCTTAAAGGAGAGGTAACATCCGAGGATTTTGAAGCAGTACGGCAAGGTCTCGACCCGCAAACTGGAGAGTTCCTCCGGCAGCGCCACAGCGCGGATCGCATTGCCAGCAATGGCGCGGAACAGAGTAAGGCCCGGTCCCTCTATGACATGACATTTTCAGCGCCGAAGTCTGTCTCTGTCATGGCGGTTGTTGCCGGTGATGAGAGACTGGTCGCCGCGCACACAACTGCCGTGCGCGAGGCCCTGGAGGAAGCGGAAAAATACTCGGCCACTAGGGTTCGCCTCGCCGGCCTGAACGAAAATCGAGCCACCGGAAACTGGATCGTAGCTTCCTACACTCACGACACGAGTCGTCAGCTAGATCCTCAGCTCCACACTCATGCCGTCGCCGCCAATCTCACCTACGATGGGACTGAGGGACGTTGGAAGGCGCTCCAGGCTTCCGGTCTGTACGAGCGTCGCAGCTACCTGACCGAGGTCTATCGCAATACCCTGGCTCGCGAAGTACGCGCCCTTGGCTACGAGGTTGAAAACCGTCACGATGTTCGTGGTCGTGACAAGGGATTCGAGATCGCAGGATTCTCCCAGGACCTCCTCGACAAGTACAGTCAACGCAGCGCCCAGCGGGATGCAGCAATCCAAGAATTCACCCACTCACGTGGCCGTGCGCCAACAGACAACGAGGTTGCGATACTGGTCCGGGAAACGCGGCCCGACAAGCTTCAAGAGATATCGACCGAGCGAGTCCGCAGCCTTCAGCAAGAACGACTGTCAGTGGATGAGAGGCAGACACTTCGTGAGGTTTTGAACGAAGCTCAGACACAATCCTATTCACCTCGAATCAGTCCTGGTATGCACGAGGCCTCACTTGCATACTCTCAGGAGCACATTTTCGAGCGTCTTTCGGTTGCCAGAGAGCATGAGGTTCTTACCGAGGCTCTTCGTCACGGGCGCGGCAACGTCGAACTCAGCGACCTTCAGGGCTCTCTCTCCCTTGAACGCGCAAAAGGAACTCTCATCTCCTCTGGGGATGAAATTGCGACACACGCGAGCCTCGAACGCGAGCGTGACATGATTGCGGTCGTTAACCGCGGAGTGGATCGCTACGACGGCCTCGGAAAGGGCCGCGGCTTTGAGGTTTCGGAACATCTCCGTCCCGAACAGCGGCACGCCGTCGAGGCGGTGCTCGATTCTCGCGATTTCGCGATAAACGTTCGAGGCGCTGCAGGTACTGGCAAGACTGCCACGCTGCGTGAGATTGACCGCGGTCTCAGAGACGCCGGACACGAGGTTCTTGCAGTGGCTCCCACCCGAAGTGCGGTGGACGAACTGGAAAAAGTTGGCTTCCGTGATGCGATGACTGTCTCCCGACTTCTGGAGGCTCAGGAACCACAGGGTGCGCTGCGCGGGAGGGTCTTGATTGTTGATGAAGCAGGCATGGTTTCGGGCCGGCAAATGCAAAGCTTGCTGCACCTCGCCGAGGATCAGGGAGCCAGAATCGTCTTTTCCGGTGACACGCGACAAATTCCGAGCGTCGAGGCCTCGGATGCGTTGCGTATCTTGGAGCGGGAGTCTGAACTGAAGAGTGTTTCCCTTACTGAAGTACAGCGGCAGACAAACTCCCTCTATCGTGAAGCCGTAAAGACCATGAGGCATTCACCCGAGGAAGGGTTCGCACAATTGGAAAGGCTCGGTGCCATTCGCGAGATATCAATCTTCGACCGAGGCCAGATTGTGGCGGAGTTGCATCGTGGGTTCCGAGCCGAAGGGCGCGATACGCTTGTAGTTGCCGGTACTCATGCTGAGATTTCCCAACTCACTGACGCGATTCGCCAGGATCGGAAAGAACACGGTGAACTGGGAGTCGGCCATTCTTTTGATCGGTACGTCTCACTCCAGTGGACAACAGCCCAGAAACAGGAACTGTCCAACTACCAAGAGGGGCAGATTCTGCAGTTTCACAGAGACACGAAACTTGCAAAACGACATGAGTCGCTGGAAGTCGTGCGCGCTGGCCCGGAATCTCTGGTCGCGCGAAAAGAAACCGGAGAAGAGGTGGCCATCTCGCCGAAACAAACGCGGGCATTCTCCGTTTATGAGCGTCAGCCCATTGAAGTTGCCCCTGGCGACAGTCTCATGCTCACAGCAAACCGTCGAGGGCCGGAACTCCGGGCGACTAACGGAGAGCTGGTCAAAGTGAAGTCCCTGGATGGCGGAGCCATTCATCTCGAAGACGGAAGAACACTTCCTGCGAACTATCACGAATTCACCCACGGATATGCGGTCACCGCCCATCGAAGCCAGGGCAAAACCGTAGACACCGTGATCATCTCGGCAGACGCCATGAAAAAGGAACTGTTCTATGTCGCCGCCAGCCGGGGTCGGAGCCAGATCGCTGTTGTCACCAGCGACCGCGAGCAACTTCGTGAATCCGTCGGCGTATCCACGATGCGGCAGTCTGCGATTGAACTGGCTCGAAAACAGCTATCCGCATACGATCCGGAAAAGGGCCACCGTGTTGACCTGATGACTGGGGTGAACCGGCAAGCTGGCCAGCAGATCGGAGAGCAGCATCCTTCCGTACCAACTCACACACCGGAACCGGAAAAGACTCCCCATGTCGGCGTGGAACATGACCTCGGTGGCCCCAGTCTTGGTCTCGGGCTTTGAGGTCTCGCGGAGAGCCACACCTGCACATTCCCCACATGGCGGAGAAATGGGCCGGGGGGAAAGGCTTGTGTCAAGGCCGCGTGTTTTGCGCCGCGAAAGCGGTCGTGAGCCTTGACACAAGCCGCGCCGCGGCCATGCTACCTCAGTGGGGAATGCCGCTACGGGAAACACACTGGAAAGGGGCGCCCTCCAGACCTAATGGGTTAGCATGGAAACGCCGAAATGGGGATTCGTAAATTCCGCTCAACTCGTATCCCAGCCTCAGGTTGCAGTTCTCGCCGAGACACGTTAGATTCGGCGTCTATATGAGAATAACGGTCGAGTCGCTCTCAAAGCGGTACGGCGGAGTGCGCGCGCTGGACGGTGTCTCGTTCACAATCGAACCCGGACAGATACTGGCAGTCCTGGGCGTCAACGGAGCTGGAAAAACAACACTGCTTCGCTGCTTCAGCGGCGTAGTTGCGGGCTCTGGGAGCATCTCGTACGACGGTGAGAGGTTCACCCGTGGAAGCATGAACCTGCGCCGAAAGATCGCATTCCTTCCCGATTTTCCAATTGCCTTTCCGCACCACACTGTTCTGCGTCATATTGGGATGGTCCTGCGACTATATGAAGCAGACGATTCGGCTGTCGAACCACGTGTCTTAGAGCTCTTGAGGGGCTTCGATCTGTTGCCCTTGATCGACACGCCGATGTCCAAACTCTCACGCGGTCAAGCGTACAAGGCCGCACTGGCTGCTCTTTTGGCAGTTAATGCGGAGCTTCTGTTGCTGGACGAACCGTTTGCATCGGGCATGGACCCAAATGGAATCACATTTTTGAAGCGCGAGGCAAGAGCGGCAGCAGCTAGGGGCAACACGGTCCTTTATTCAACTCAGATACTCGACATCGCCGAAACTCTCTCCGACCGGCTGCTGATAATAGAGCGTGGCCAGGTTCGCTACTACGCTCCTCTGGGTGAGCTTCAGGGGGCTACCACGGGTCATGATGGGAGCAGCGTACTTGAGCAATTATTTCAACAACTGCGGAGTACCCCACAGTGAAACTAAGCGCGCCGGCTGTCGAGCGTGGAGTCCGAGCGCAAGCACGCAGAGAACTGCGGGAATCCCGTTTGCTCTGGAAAGAATATCGACAGCACCGAACGCGATGGTGGAGGCGAAATCGAAACTTCCGAGCTGCTCTCGGATCTGTTTATATTCTCGCGATCTTATTTCTTGTTGCCGTACGCTCCGGCAGAGCCCTCGCGTTGTTGTGCGTTGTCGCGCTATACGCGTCTGGGACTGCGCTGTTTCGCTGCGCAAACTACTACGCGCGCGCACTTCGCGGCTACGACCGCGCTGTGCTCATCGCCTTACCTATTCTGGATGATGATTATCTGCGACACGAGTCGCGCCGTTTCTTCCGATCGTGGGTAGGTGCTTTTGCAGTCTTCGTTTTGGCCTATGGCGCATATGCGATTGTTTACGGAAATCTCTGGAATGATTTGGGGGCCATACTGGTTGCAGCGGTGCTTCAAACACTCTCCGGGCTTTCCATCGGAACGGCGGTGCTCGCCTATAGGCCGAAGTGGATTCGGACCTCAGCGATTTTTCCGTTTTACGGCTTGATGATTGTATGCCTGTATCTGCCAGAAGACGCTCTGCGGTTCCTTTGGTCTGCCACGCTGATTACACCCGCTGGATGGGTCGCCCATGGCTTTGCCGCTATGGTCGGTAGTGCGGACAGCGCCGAAAGTTTTTGGTTCATTCCGGCCTTCATCCTGTCGGCGGCTCTGCCTCTTGCGCTGCGTAGGCTTCGATTCCGACTTGCCTCCGAACTTGCGTCGCCTGACAGCGCGTTCGACGCGGTCTTTGTTCCAGCTTCAAGTGACGATCAAGAACAGCCGCCAATGGCAGAACCAAGCGGAACTGGGCAACCGTGGCCGGCGGACATTCCGTTGGTTCGTGAATTGAAAGGTGCTGATTGGACCCGTTTGGGATGGATCGAGCGAATAGTCGCGGCGTCGCTGACCGACAGACAGAAAGTGGTTGCGGAATTCATGCTGGTGGATGATCTTGGCACTTGGTCTAAGAAATGGCGGACTGCGGCGATAGTGACGGGGGCAGGTGTGGCTCTCACTTTGGCTACGCCGTCACTACCGTCCTGGCTTTTCTTCTTGCCGATGGTCGTTGCTGGCTTCGTGAGTGCTCCGATCCTAGGCGGCTCATGGCCCGGCTTCAAGGGCCCCTTTGCGTCCGGTTTCGTTCTTCCTGCTTATGCCTGTTTCCCCATCGGCTATGGGGAGATCTCGCGCGTGATGCTAAAGACGAATCTGATACGCGCGTCGACCTGGGCGCCTCTCGCGATCATTTATGCCGCGGGCTTGGCTCGTCGCCTTGGTTACTCGTTCGAGTATGGCAGCGGAATAGGTTTAGATGTCGTTCTCATCCTGATGGCTCTTCAGCCGGTCATCGTCGCTGGGCATTTTTCCTCCGGGTCAAACGATACAAGGCAGATCAACTGGCAAACAATTCTGTTTTTTGGCTTTGCGTTGGTCCTCCTTATCATCATGCTGGTTGCGACGTTCATGATGTTCATCGTACCTACATTTCTGGTGCAAGCCGTTGCCATCGCAGCTGTATTCACAATGAGCCTGGCGGGATGGGCCGGATACAAGCTGCTTCTTGAGCGCGGGCGAATCGATCTCTTGTCACGACCGCGTCCCCAATAAAATATTTTCGATACCTTTTCCCTGCTACATGTTCCTTACATACATAGAGGGCAAAATTTCGCCTGAATCTATGGAACCACCTCGCTAAAGAGGTGGCTGGTTGAGTGCGGCCATTGCTCTGTTCCCGTGGATTCCCCAAACGTACCTAAAAGCACTTTTAGGCGCTTTAGGCACTTTAAGCAATTGTTGAGAAGTTTGTTCGAAGTCAAAAAGAAAAAAGATTCTTTGAGCGGAAGCAACAAATGCGTCTTGTACGGTTTCTATACGAATAATGTTCTCGTCCGCCCATGACGCGAAGACTAACGCCAGCCGAGTAGTGAATGGGCTCGAAATCTGTCGAACGAAGTCGGACGCCAAAGCCGACCTTCAGACGACGCGGTGATTTCAGCCCGGTCTCGACTCTCGCTGCAGGAGATTTTATGAGCGAGATGCACGAAGTAACGCCAGTCAGCCAGCCGTTCCCTCATTTCGAGAGGTTAGTCGATTCGCGCGAGGCGGCAGCCTTGCTGCAGATCCACCCGAAAACACTTCAACGACTCGCCCGCAAGGGGGAGATACGCGCCATGCGGATCGGAAAATTGTGGCGCTTTCGCACATCCGATCTCGACGCGTGGGTGCATTTGAGGTTAAAGTTAGCCAGCTATCCGTACCGTCCCTAACCACGGAGGATCGTGATGAGACGGACGAGATTTCAGCAAGGCAGCCTTCAGATCGTGAAGCGTGCCGGCGGCCGGAAAGCTTGGGAGTACCGATGGTACGAACTCCAGGCGGATGGCTAGCCGGACGCGACGCAATCTGATGGTTGGATCGCTCGAACAATATCCGAACGAGACGTCGGCTCAGAAGGCCGTCGCCGCACTTCGGGCAGACATCAACGCTGAGAATCCGCGCACCAGCTTGACTCCGATCAGTGTTCAAACGCTTATCGAACACTACCGGGAAAAGGAACTGGGCGCGAACTGCACCAAAACGCGGAAGACGCAGGTCACCTACGTAGGGCTATTTCCGAAAGTGGATTCTGCCTCAGTTGGGGAAGCTATCACGTAACCGAGGTCAAAGCAGTCGCTGTGGAGCAGTGGCTTCGTTCGCTCAAGTATGCGAATGGAAGCAAAGCCAAAGCTCGAAACATCATGAGTGCCGTTTTCAATCACGCTGTCAGGTGGGAATGGCTCGATGTGAATCCCATACGCATGGTGCGTCAAAGCGCCAAGCGGACCAGGATGCCCATTGTGCTTTCCATCGAGCAGATCGCGGCACTGCTTCGAATCCTGAAGGAGCCTACGCGCACGATGGTATTCCTCGCCGTGTTCACGGGCCTTCGGGTTGGGGAGTTGCTAGGCCTCAAGTGGAAGGATATCGATTTTCAGAAGATGGAGGTCCATGTCATCCGCTCGATCGTCATGCAACACGTGGGCGACTGTAAAACCGAAGCCTCTCGCAAACCGGTTCCGCTCGATTTGCGATTGTCTAAGGTCCTGTGGAACTGGCGACTGCAGAGTCCATACCCAATCGACGAGGACTGGGTATTCGCCAGTCCACACAGCAAGGGCAAATTGCCGTACTGGCCAGGTTCGCTCTACAAGGCGCACTTGGAACCGGCGGCCAAGGAAATCGGAATCGTGGGCCATTTCGGTTGGCACACATTCCGGCACACGTACGCGACGCTCCTCAAAGGGAACGGCGAAGACGTGAAGGTTGTGCAGGAGCTAATGCGGCACGCAAACATCTCGGTCACTCTGAACATTTACGCGCAGGCGATCACGCAAACCAAGCGAGATGCGCAGAGCCGAGTTGTGAGCTTGTTGCTCGACAAAAACGAAGAAAAACCAAGCACCGAGGCTTATCGGACGTTAACGGACGTACAAAATTCTGGAGGGGATTTGCAAGTGGTTGATAAGGTTGGCGTCCCCGACGGGATTTGAACCCGTGTTACCGCCGTGAAAGGGCGATGTCCTAGGCCAGGCTAGACGACGGGGACGTTTCTTGATGAGATGATTATTTGCCGCCGAACACCCATATTAACAGGGCACTTTTCTCGCGTCAAAAGCCGCCTCATCCCCAAGACCTCGAATTGCACCCGCCTGCCGTTTAAAATATGTTCATGGCCGACTCTCTATATTTGAGCCTATGGTTTCCCAGCTTCGATGAACCCGAAATTCTACCGCGCACGATTAGTGTGCTGCGGCAGATTCCGTTTTCGTCGGCGCGACCGGGTGTAACCTACACCGCGATCCAACCCGTCTCCTGGAGCGAGCCCACTATTCTCGAGCGCCGCTTTCGCCCAGGCGTTACGCCGGAAGAAGCCGCCGCGGAAATCGCCGAATTTGTGCACGACGATTATGCCTACGTGTTCGAGGCGTACTGGGATTTGTGGACTCCTCCGCAGGACGCCGAGAAATGGGCGCTCGAGCCCGCGCTGGTACGTCTGACTGCGCACGGCTTGGAATTTGAAGAGAGCGCCGCGGAAGAAACCGGGCATATTCAAATTGACTTCGGCTTAGACACCTCGTTCTTGCACGAAGAACTCGAATTCACCACCGAAGCGGAACAGAACATCCGCAGCAACGTCCAGAAACTGGTGGAGTTCACGGCTCAGGTCGAAAAGAATGCCGGCGCCACGGGGCGCTTGCTGTGGTCAGAGTCTGAGGAAAATCTGGCGCAGAAGCTCATCAACCGCCTGCAGCGGGTGCAGTGAAATCTTCGGACTATCTCGGCTCAGTGGCGACAAAAAAGCGTCGAGGCTTAGATGGTGCGGCCTCGACGCTTTGCGAATCTCCGGTTAGCAAGTCTTTAGCTAGCAAATCTTTA
>CAWIPV010000008.1:0-780000 GCA_963838135.1 uncultured Acidobacteriota bacterium
TTCCTTGATGGCAAACAGTACTACCGATGCAGGGTTGCCGCCCGAGAAGAAGTCTGCCCTCCGGCAACGGGTTTGCGGCCAGTGCTACTCGGTGTTCTGGATCTGTCCCCATTGTGATCGAGGTCAGCGTTATTGCAACCTGACGTGCCGTATGCAGGCGCGTCGAGCGCAACGGCGCCGTGCCAACCGCCGTCACCAGCAAAGCCGCGAAGGCAGAGAAGATCATCGTGACCGTCAGCGGGAATACCGAAGGCGCTGCCGACTCCGGTCTGGCTGGTGACGGATAAAGGTTCCGTCTCACCCGCCTCATCGGGCAGAATGCCTTCGTGCGAGGCGAGAACGGCGCAAACTGCTTTCCAAGTTGGGCTCACCGAGACTTTCACCCAACTCCCGCCGTTGCTCATATGTGCCTGGTGTGGTCGCCGTGGCCTTTTCGTCGATCGGTTCCCATGACCTGCTCGTCGCTCGCATGAGCATCTGTCATTGCGTCTGGTTGGGGTGACTGTGCAGAAGCAGATTGTGGCATCTCCGACACGAGCGAACTGCGCTGCGCAATACGTGCGCATGTCCACAGAACATCAGCGCTACTCCACGGAAAATCAATCCGAAACCATTCGCCGCTATGCCGAGGCACGCGGCTTTGAAATTGTGCGCACGTACGCGGATGACGGCAAAACCGGCTTGAACCTTGAAGGCAGGAAAGGTCTGCGAGCTCTACTCAGAGACATCGAGGCAGGGGAGAACGATTTCAGCTCGGTGCTTGTGTATGACGTGAGCAGGTGGGGGCGCTTCCAGGATGCCGATGAGAGCGCGTACTACGAGTTCGTGTGTCGCCGCGCCAATGTCAGCGTGCACTATTGTGCCGAGCAGTTCGAAAACGATGGCAGCATGTCGACGGCAGTCCTCAAAACAGTAAAACGCGTGATGGCTGGGGAATACAGCCGTGAACTGTCGGTGAAGGTATTTCAAGGCCAAGGACATCTGATCGAGTTGGGGTTTCGACAAGGCGGGGCGGCCGGATATGGGCTGCGCCGGCTATTAGTTGACCAGGATTGTGCGGCCAAGGAGCTCCTCGCACGTGGCCAAAGAAAGAGCCTGCAGACCGATCGAGTCATTCTGGTGCCTGGGCCCGAAACCGAGATTGCGATTGTCCGAGAAATCTACGATCTCTTCACTCGGGAAAACAAGACGGAACAGCAGATTGCGGATCTACTCAACAACCGAGGAGTTCGGACAGACCTGGACCGAGAATGGACGCGCTCAACCATCCAACAGGTTCTAAAGAATCCCAAGTACATCGGCGACAATGTCTTCAATCGCACCTCCTTCAAGCTCAAGCAAAAGCATGTACGGAACCCTCCCGAGATGTGGATTCGGCGCAATGGTGCTTTCACCCCGATTGTGACTCTCGATCAATTCGGCGCCGCGGCCTCACTGATAGAGAGCCGGCATAGCCGCCTTTCCGATGAAGACCTACTGAAGCGACTTCGAGAGCTTTTCGACCGAGAAGGAACGTTGTCCGGCATTCTGATCGACGAGGCCCGAGACATGCCGTCTCCAGCCTGCTATCGATCTCGATTCGGAAGTCTGATGCGAGCGTACTCCCTCGTTGGATATACGCCTTCTCGGGACTACCGCTACCTCGAAATCAACCAGGCTTTGCGCGAACGTCATCGGGCGATATGCGAGTCCATCAATCATGACCTGAGATCACTCGGTGCTCAGATTCAGCAGGATGAGCGTTCCGGCATTCTGACCATCAATGGTGATTTCACCGCATCGGTTGTAGTGGCGAGATGCCACGAGAGCTATACCGGAAGCTGTCGCTGGCTGCTTCGGCTCGAAAGATCACTGAAGCCCGATGTCACGGTGGCCGTGCGCCTTCTTCCGGACAACGAGAACATCCTTGACTATTATCTTCTGCCGGCCGTCGATGTCCTGGCGCGAAAGCTACGTCTCGCGCCTGAGAATGCGGTAGTTCTCGATGTATATCGCTTCGAGAATCTCAGCTTCTTTTTGTCCTTGGCCCGGCGCAGCCACATTGAAGAGGCCGCATGAACGATCAGGAAATTGTCCGAATCCCAATCTCAGAAATCCGCGTTGTTAATCCACGCTCGCGTAATAAAGTTCGATTCGAAGCGATAGTTACGAGCATTGCGGCGGTTGGATTGAAGCGACCGATTACCGTGGCCAGGAGAGATCCCGCCCGAGACGGAACTTCGTATGATTTGGTTTGCGGGCAAGGACGACTCGAGGCTTTTATCAAGTTGGGGGAGAAGTCAATCCCAGCAGTTATCTTGGCAGCGTCCCTCGAAGACCAGTACCTGATGAGCCTTGTCGAAAACATCGCCCGCCGCCCGCCATCCAATCTCGGTCTCCTTCACGAGGTGCGGGCTCTGAAGGATCGTGGATACACGGCGGATGAGATTTCCCAGAAGCTCGGCCTCCATCGCACCTACGTGTTTGGTGTGGTTCGATTGATCGAGCATGGGGAGGATTCTCTGGTTGCCGCCGTCGAGGCTGAGCGTCTCCCGGTGACTGTTGCTATCGAGATCGCTATGGGCACGACTCACAGCATGCAACGGGCGCTGTCCGAAGCATATGAGCGCGGCGAGTTGCGAGGAGCGCGGCTCAAGGCGGCTCGGAATCTCGTCGCTAAACGTGCTGCTAAACAACAAGAGACGGGCAGAGTCCCGCGTTTGAAACGCGAGGTCACCAAGGATAGTCTCGTCCGTGATTATCAACAACAGGTGCGAGAACAGAAAGCCTTGATACGGAAGGCTGCAATGACGCGGGACCGGCTGCTGCTCATGTCGTCTGCGATGAAGAGCCTGTTGGCGGACGAGCTATTTGTTACGCTGCTGCACAACGAGGGACTCGCTGATATGCCGGAACAATTGGCCCAGAGAGTCAGGTAGGGGGAAGTATGGCAAAATCGGTAAAAGACGCATTTGAGCTCAAGGTACTCACCGTTCCAGTCGCCAGCATTGTGCCGCAGAGAGAACTTTCACCCGCAATGCGCGCCAGCTTGACCTACAAACAGATCACGGCTTCCGTAAAAGAAGTCGGCCTAATCCAGGCCCTTATCGTCTTTCCCAAGGGGGTCGATCAGTATCTATTGCTGGATGGGCATCTTCGGCTAGATGTCATCCTGAATCTGGGATGGACGGAGGTCGACTGCATCGTTGCAACGGATGATGAGGCATACACGTACAACAAGAGGGTGAATCACCTCCCGCCAGTCGCCCAACACTACATGCTGCGCAAGGCGCTTTCAAAGGGCCTAACAGAGCAGCGCCTCGCGGATGCCTTGGACGTGAAGATTGATGCAATACGCAGAACGACCACCATGCTGGATGGCATCTGTCCGGAGGTAATCGACATCCTGCGGGAAAAGGACCTGCCCGCTTCTGGCTTCGGAGTCCTCAGGAAGATGAAACCATTCCGGCAGATTGAAGCTGCCGAACATATGGTCGCGTCTGCGAAATATACGATGTCATTTGCGACCGCCTTGCTGGCAATGACGCCTCCGGAGCTTCTTGTTGACGCGCCTCATAGCCGCAAGTTCAAGGACAAGCCGGCCGAAGACCAGGCATTACTCAGGGAGGAAACAGACTCGATCGTTCGTGATTTGAAAGATGCGGAAGCTTCGTACGGCACGGACATTCTGGCGCTAACTGTGGCCTGCGGGTACATGCAACGTGTGCTCCAGAACCGAAGAATCGAAAAGCATCTTGAGAAGCACTTTCCGGAGATACTCAGTACGCTTCGAAGCCTAATCGCCGAGGTCAAGCCGGCGGCTTCCGAAGCTATCGCGAGCTGATTGTGGGCGGCTTGCCATTTCTCAGGCCACTGCGAGAGCTGGTTTCTGCCGCCTCGAGCCGAGCTCTGCCAAGGCTCGCGTCCTGGATACTGCCTCCACCAGCCTCCAACAGGGAAGATGCCGATCGCGTCCCGCGTGGCAAGTTCTGCATCTGTTCCGGACCAGTGATCAGAGTGGATTGACCCTTTGTTTGATTCTTGCATTTCCGAGGACCCAGTTGTCGCCACCGCCACCGACTACTGGCCTTCGAGTATCGGGGCGACCACCTCGAAGCCGAGCGCAATTAGTTCGACACTTTAAAGGGATGCGTATCGTTGCCCCGATTCGATGACCGTATTCCTTACGAAACTAGTAGTCATATAATAGATAATATTCCGGGGAATACCCCGACAAGGAAGCGCATCTATGCCACGAATCAAAGCTCCCGACGCACCTGCCCTTGTCAGGGCATGTCTCTCTCTGGATGACCGTACGCTGACGCTGCTTGAGAAGATTCGGCGTGAATTCCAGGTATCCAAGGCGAGCGCCCTGAAGATGATCGTGGACTTCGCCGTGCAGAAGAAGATCAAGCTGGCGGAGGTCACGAAGTTTCACCAGGAGGTCTGGAGCAACCTTGCCATCGAGAACGACGAGCGCTTCTCGCAGTTGATCGTCGACTGGACTCCCGAGGAGAATGCGCTGCTCCTCATCTTCGCAAAGCATCTCTTCAGCTCAAACAATAGAAGTGAAGCCCTGCGAATTCTGGTCGCCTACTACGCGGTTCAGAACAAATTCGCCGCCGTTGCCCAGGTGAAGAAGTTCGCCATCATCCCCGCCTAAACAACCCCTGCCACCTCTCCGGGCAGCACGTCCTCCGCTATCCAACTATCAGAATTGTGACATCACAAGTTCTGCGCCCTCCGGTGCAGCCCCCCTTTTTTGCTTCTCCAGATAATATGATCACTATATACACTATCTATGTTATGTTTTTCATGGCGCAGGCAACGGGCAGTACTGACGTTCCCTGTAGCGCCCTGGTCACAACTACCTTCGGAAGATTGGAGCCATCATGGATACTGGAACACCAATAACTGCCCAGCCGATAACGCCCCTCCCGCCTGGGCGCAAGAGACAATCCCCGCGCGCACGCCGCGTCAGGTTCGACACCGACGGCGATGGGTGCCTCCTCGCCATAGTCCGGAATGCCACGTTTATATCTCAGGATCAACTGGTCACAATGGGGGTGCGCTTCAAGATCAAGGCCCATCCCGACTCGGTTCGGAAGCGAATCATCCGCTATCTTGAATACGGTCTCGTGCGGGTGATTCCGCCCGTTCCACCCTACCGTGGCGCGGTATATCAGATCACGCACGCCGGCTTGGAGGTGCTCGAATCCTTCGGCATTGGTCTCGGATCGATGTCGTCCGAGACGGCAAAACTTCCGTCCACGTTGCAGGCGAGGCACTTTCTGGACCTCAACGAGGTGCGCCTTTCTTTCTCGGCTGATAAGGTTCTCTCCCGCGCGAAGTGGCACTCCGATCCGGAGATTAAGGCGAGCAATACCAATCCCCACTTCACGCCATTTGCGAAGGACTATGACGCACTCCTGGAACTTGAAGATCGCGATGGCAAGAAATTTATGATTGGGATCGAGTACGAGCGGACGTACAAAGATGCCCGCCGATACGAGGAGATAACCGCGACGATTGATACTGAAACAAAGCTTTGCTGCGTGCTCTACATCGCCGCATCGACCGATATGGTTACGCGTCTCGGCGACGCCATCCGGTGCCAGAAAACTCCGCTTTGCGTCACCGCTTCCGGCGTTCTAAAGCAGCAGACTCTGGATGCAAATGTCGCCTATCTCTCCGGAGACGGCTTCCGGGTGTGCACGCTCCGGCAGTATCTGACGCTGCTGAAGCACCCGCTTTGACCAGCGAAGTTCGTGATCGACTTACGGCATCAGGCGAGGCTCTACGCGAGCTTCGCCTTTTTATTCGCGCATCTTTGTTCGCGTGCTGTGCATGGCTGGCTGCGTGTCTGGGCCGAAAGTGTCGTACAAATTGCCAGGTAATGAAGTGCCTTTCTGCGCTTTGAGCGGGATTGTTCAAAAGTTATCGGAAGTTAACGGGAGTGATCACTCTTTGTACTGGCGCTGGTTGAGCCTTCAGCGCGGATTGATCGCAATTAGCGGGATTTTTCGGAAGTTATCGGAAGTCAACGGGATTTTCCGGGATTTTGGGCGCCTGCAAACCCCCGTCCCCCAGCGGTTTGCTGCCAACTACCCCCTGTGTTCGACTGGTCCGAGGCCTTTTCCAGGCTCTTTGTGCCTTCCGGGGCTTCGTAGGCCGGTTGGCGCCAGTTGGTGCTGGTGGCCGCTTTGGGCGCTCTGTGAGCGTGGGTGGCCATGCTTCTGGTAGCCCGTCGAGGTGAGCTTTTGCCTGTCGGTGGAGTCGTCTGTGCTGCTCTTTGTGCGCGGCTTCGGTGACCTGTTGCTCCTCTCTTCTGTCGCGCTGGCGCCGTCTTTGGTGCGGAGTCCTGTGCAGCTGTGGCGGCGTCGTGGCGCGTTGCGTCCTCCCGTGGCGGCGGTCGTGTGCTACTGTCGGTGTCTTCTGGCTGCCGGGTTTGAGGCGCAGGTGTTCGGCCATCTGGCGCATGTTCGTCTGCCTCTTGCATGTGACGCCGGTGCATTCCGCCGTTTCGTGGACGCGTGCTGGCCAAGGGGTGAGTGTCTCGCTTCTCCGTCTTTGCTCCCGCTCATGTGCCAGTTGCAGCCCGTCTGGTCGAGGCTTATTTGTCGTCGGCCAGGTGGCAGTTCCGGCTTTCCTGCGTGTTGCCGCGGGCTTCAGCGACGGGTTGTTTGCGCACGCGGTTTGTCCATCGCGCTGCCAGCTTGTGTGGTATCTCGTGGGCTGCCGGCTGGTGGACGGCGACCCAGTTTCCAACCTTTTTTCGACCAATTTAGCGCCCTGCCGGCGCCGCGATTCTCAATCTCATTTGAAGGGAGCTAACCTACGAACACCACAACCGAAGATCCTGCCGCCCAGGCGACTCATGTCCGCAGCGACGGAGTTCGCAACTATCTTGACCGCCTCACCCTCGACGCTCACCTGACAACGCTGCTCGACTCCGCACGTCTCGAACGGGCGCGCGGCGTGCCCGCGGGAGCACCGGTCTATTCCTTATTGCATCGGCAGGCCACGGAGCAGGTACGTAATTACTGCGCCTGCTGGCGGCTGGATCCGTCGCTGGTTGAGGCGGAGATCCCGGCGATTGGAGAACTTCGCCGCCTCACAGTGCGTGCCGTTTCGGCGGCGAATGTGCGCCGTGGAGGTTGGCTGCTGACGCTCGGATTGGCTGCGTTGGCAATCTCGGTTGCTCTGAACAGCGACTGAGCATCGGCAACCAATGGGAAGTGAACGGCCAATGCGAGCGCATCTCGGGTGACGCCTCGCCCAGCTAAACTCCGGCTATTGCAGTCGCTCGGCCACCAACCTGCCGTCGAACCTCATCCGCTTCGACCACACCAAACCGACATTCTGATCCGCGCACACTGGCGGCCTGGCCATGGACTTGGCTGGCCGCCGGCACGCACTCTTCTCGGAGGGTCTCCTTGATCACCCAGTTCAAAGGGCAGTACGAATTCCTCGATCCGGCGTACTACTGCCTGGCAGAATACGACGGCGAACTCTACAACTCGGCGGAGGCGGCATTTCTGGCCGCGCAGTTCGACTCCGCATATTTCCGTTCCATGTTCCGCAATCCGGTTCTTCCTATGTGGCGGGCACGCCAACTTGCGAAGAAGCTCCAGCAGCGCCATGACTGGACGCCGGCACTGTCGCTTGAGATCATGCGGCAGATCACTCTCGATAAATTCTCGCCGCTCCCCGAAGCTCCGCTCCGCTGCTTCTGGCGACATGCGATGAGCAGATCGTTGCGGAGAACAACTGGCACGAACAGTTCTGGGGCTGCTGCACCTGCGATACCCAACCGGGCAAATACGGACGGAGATTCTCATGCTTGGTGCCAGGCCGTAACCACCTTGGAGAGGTCCTGATGTCGGTGCGAGACCAGCTTGGCGTGTTAGCACTCGCGGGTTAACGAGGCCGTCAGGCTGCGCGAGTCTGCATAAAAGAGCCCTGGAAGGGCCCGGGTGTACCGGCAAACTGTTTCTATCGGCGTTTATAGAGAGTAGTTCTTGGAATCCACCGACGTAACAGTAGATTCCCGAGGGAGCACTGCTGTAACGAAGAAAGCAGAGATCACTTCCTTACGGACTTCTTAACAGGCGGTAACAGACCGTACCGTCCATACTTTTCATTCGCGGTAAAATGAATGCCTTTGGCGGCGTATTCGGCCGGCGGATCGGTGTTGTCGATCACGAACACCTGCTGCGAGCCGGCGAACTTCTCCAAATCCTCATAGAAACGCAGCTTTAAATCCGAGGCGGATATATCCTCGTCATCAGGCATGGGCTCTTTGTACGCGAGCAGGGGCGAGTCGAGGATCACAAACCCCGGATGTGGCATGCTCCGTGAGCGGCAATACTCGAAGAGCGCAAGAGTGAAAGCGGAATAAGTGATAGCGCATAGACCGGCGCCGCGGCTTCCCCGCTGTCTGCCGCCTATGACCACATCCTTGGTCTTCTCGTCGAAGTAGACATCTGTTGCGCCGGGGAAATGCCATCGCTGCAGAATCTCTCCAACCGTGATAGAGAAATCTCGTAGAACGGACGTCGAAATGTATTGCGCAACTTCCGGCGACTTTTCTTCCATAACGGGCTCAGTTTTCTTGGCTGGCGTAGTGGGCTCGTCGAGGCGGCGCTGCATGACTTTTATCCGATTTCTAAGAGTGATGGCCTGAAGGACGGCGGCGCGCCTTTCGATCAACTTCGTGGATTGCTCGCGGGCTTGAGCAAAATCGGGCGACAGAGCACTATCTATCTGTTGTTGATAGACCTTAAGTTCTGCCACTAATTGCGCAACGCCCTTAACAACATCCGCATCCTCGCTTGAAAGCGTACTTACGGTTTCATAAAGCTCGCCCTGTAACAGCGTGATCTTCGCAATTTCTGCCGCGGCAGCCAGGGTGACGGCACCGACATTGCCATCGCAGGTGGCGTCATGGCGTTGCCCTTCGGCAGGTGCGCCGCACAGGGGGCACTGCATTGGATCACGGAGCACGAAGAATTGGCCAGATTGCTGGATGGCCGCGAGGCGCTTCAAGTCGTTGCTGTATTGCTGATCAAGCAACTTGAACCGGTCGAGCAGTTCGACGATCTCGTTATGCCTTGCGAACATGCGAGAGTAGATTTCATAGGTCTCACGCCGTTGTTTCGTGGTGGAATTTAACGTTCCTTCCATCGCACGGATCGTGGTTTGCAGCGCATCAATCTCGGCGTCGATGGCCTCTTCTTCTTTGTCCAGAGCCTCTGGGTTATCCGTCAGTTTGGTTAGTTCATCTTCGTAGTCGCTGATCATCTGTGCGATGGCGTCAGGGCTAAGAGTCTGCCGCACGGCGACGGGCCTGGGATCGCTGGGCACTTCCGTTTCGGGCGCTACCGATGAATCGTCCAATCCGGTAAGCAAAAGCCGAAACACACCGTATTCGCGAGTTGCTTCGGTCCAGTTACCTGTGAGGATTGGGCTCTTGTTGCTGGTGATGCGTGGATATGCGATCACGGACAGATGCGCGAGCGCCCGGAAGCCAAGCGATTTAAGCGTGCCCTTCTCCTTGCTGTACAGTATTTCCTTCTGATCAAGGCCGATCTTCTGCAGCAGCCAATTCGAAAGGTTGTCGTAGTTCTTGCCGTTATGGCCCGCGGACAGCTTTGTTCCGGCATTACGATCGTCGGGAACTTGGGTCAACAGTCCGGAATAAAGGCGGAAGGCTCCCTTATTCACGCTGCGTTGGATCGTGTAGTCCTTGTCGAGCGCGGTAAATCCTAGCAGGATGCTGTCGTAACCGGCTCGTTCAGGGATGTCTCGCAGGTCTTCACCTGCGCCCAGCATGAAATCGATGGCTTCGACCAGGAACGTTTTGCCGGTATCGCTCGATCCATAGAGAATGTTGAAGCCCGGTTTAAAGGGGAATTCAATCGTCTCCTTCCTAGGACCGAGGAAGCGAATAAAGCGTAACTGGAGCGGATTGAAAGGCATCAGAATAGCCCCGGCTGATCCAGAATCTGAAACTCACGCGACCACTGGTCATATACCCTCGTCAGCATGACCCGGATTTCCTGGTCGCTCATATCTCGGAAACGATCGACAACCCATGTTGCACGGTCCTTAAGGTTCCTAAGGTACTCCGCCGTTAGTACATCGAGGAATGGACCGGCATCGTCTTCAGCCTGATACATGAACCCATTTGGCGTTGCATGCCGGCCTACGAGGCCGCGGCTGATCATCAGCATGAGGCCGCGCTCGATCAGCTGGCGGCGAACTAGAAGTTCGCCAGAACGAAGCGGAAGCGCGGGGTGGATGCTGGGCGGTCCGTCCACATCTCCAGTATGGACCATTATGTAGTCGTACTCGAGCAATCGCTGCAGGTCGATCTGCGCAGGATATGATTCGGCCAGGAGGATGAGGGCACGCATCCCCGTCTCGATTGGACTATTGAAAGTCTGGACGACTGCGTCAGCCATTTTTCTTCACCCATACAAAGCGATCGTCGTTGGCCAAATGGTGGCAGATGCCATGTTTGTCCTGCGTCTGCACGCGGATGCACAGCGCGTTGCAATTCGGCGATATGTTGCCCGACTGCTGTAACGTATTGGCCATGCGGTTGTAACCGTTGGCATAGTCCATTTCATACGTGTTGACAACGCCGTGGTAAATCTCTTCGCGGATCTCATCAAACGCGCCTGGATCAACGCTGTCACGAGGGAAATTCCGTAGCGACTCTGCATAATAAAACACTTCGCGCGACCGGTTAAAATGCTTCTCCAACTCGGGATGCTCGGCGAGCTGATCAAGGCCGTTGAGTTGCTTGGCGAGCTTCTCCGAATACACCTCGAAGAGCTGTTCAACGTAGCGACTCTCCTTCTTTTGTATGACGTCCGGAGGGGTTTCAACTTGCGGCCGTTCTGGAAACATTGCAGTTCCGAACCTACGCGCGTGGAAGAGTGTTTTTGCGTGTCCGGTCACCAGCTCCACGACTGTTTTGTGCCTGAAAATGGCGAAGTTGAATTGCTTCAGGTGATCGAGGAGCGCGCCCTCAAGCGGGATCTCTGCGGTATCGGTGATCTCCTTCTTGCAGTGACTGTCCCAATTTTCGATCAGTTCATCCCGAAGCTTCGCCGGATCAGCAAGCAAGCGTTGGAGCTTGAGTCCCACACCTTTGGACGCCGCGAAGTAGTAATTTGTGGGCGGCGGGAACTCGCCCTTGAATGTGTAATAGATGACCTTCCCAAGCTCGACCCAAACATCGCTCGGTGCGAGCTTGAGGGCGTAGCGCTTGCATTGATAGTTATCCCATGGGCCAGCAAATTTCTTGTCGGTTGTGAAGGCGACGATATCGCGCCCCATATCGCCGGCACCGGCCCAGCGCTCGACCTCTTTGTAGGACTTTAGCGAGGAGGCCCATTCTTCTGTGAATTCTTCCCATTGCGCTGGCTCCAGCAATTCAATCAGTTTGGAAACGGGGAAGTTCATCCCAGAACCAACCTGCGTTGGTCCCTCCGCGCCGCTGACCGGATTAAGCTTTCGTAATTTCCCAGCTGGTTTCTCTGTATTCACAGGGCATCAATCGACGGCAGCGAATGGAAAGCCGTCATAATATATTCAAACAGATACGGGTGGTATAGCCTTCATCATAAATGGTGCCGCCGGGAATCATATCAGAATTAAGGCCGTTGGACGTCGGGGCTGGTTTACGGTCCAATCGGTATGCACTTCGTCACAGCCATTTGGTACCGGCGAGTCGGCGAGCGTTTAGCGATCACGGCCCGAGGGCTCCCCGGCCGTTGCCCGTGCTCGGCTAACCAGGCGCAGCCTTTCAGTTCTTCAACCGTCATTTCAGACTCGGGTCGATCTCCACCTGATACCCCGTTGCGAGTCGGTTTGTCTCGCTGGCCATTCCGATTACAGCCATCAGCTCGTGGAACATCTCTTCCGTCATGCCGCGCTTCCGGGCTGCGGCCGTGTGGGAGGCGGTGCAGTACCCACAGCCGTTTGAAACGCTGACGGCAATATAGATCAGCTCCTTGGCGAGGGGATCAAGTGCTCCCGGCTGCATGACCTGTTTGAGGCTTTCCCATGTTCGCTTCAGTGCCGTGGGATCGTTTGCGATCACCTTCCAGAAGTTGTTGACCGCATCCACCTTGCGGGTCGTCATGATGTCGTCATAGACATCCCGAACCTCCGGGCTTGCGTCCGCATACTCAACCATCCGCATCGCTGCCGTCGGTAACCTCCAGGACGATCATATCCGGAAAGCGCAGATAGCAGCGCAGACACACAACCGTCCATTCCATCCCTGTTCCAGAAGAAAGGATTACGCCGAATGCCGACCATCGTCTGGATTCTTGTTGTTGCTGCCGTAGCCGTCGCCTGTGTTCTCACTCGCCATGCCGTCGTCGCTCTCCGTGGTCTGCTGGTCTCGGCGGCGGTCATTGGCACATGCGTTGGGGAGAGCTGGGCGTTTCACCGTTACGGCCTTTTCCGAATGCCCAACCTTATATATGTGCTCATTCCCGCGGGGGTGATCCTGGCCTGCGTGCTGGTCTACCTAGCTTTCACCAGCTTCCGTGGTTTCCTGCTTTTCGGCGCGATTCTCGCTGCGCTCTCGGCCGTTGGCTGGCTGTTCAGCGGGCTGACGCCGTTTGCAGGGCTTCTCCTTGTCTGCTGGTTTATCCTGCGAGGTCTCCGCGCGAATCCCGGCGGCGGGTCACTGTTCAAGGCCCTTGCGGTTCACTCCGCTGTTCCCGACCTTTCCGTTGGCGAGGCCTACATGGCCTCGGAAGCCGACCTGATTTGAGCGGTTCAAATCCTTTCATCCGCTCCCCCTGCCGCGCCTGGCAGGGGGATTTGCTTTGCGCTCAGCCCCGCCAGTCGGGGCTTTTGCTTGCGTCTCGACCGACGCGGAGGATCTACTGTGTCCACTTCGACCGTTCCCTCTCCAACTTTTGGTTATCTCTTTTCGTCCACCGCTCTTGCCGGCATTACCGTTGGCTCGTCCCGTTGGGATGTTCTGGAAACGTTCCTTGCCGCTTCCGACGGCGCCATCATCAGCCGGCTCCGGGAGCTGTCCACCGGGTTGCTCTTCATCGCCTCCATTCCCGGCCACGCGCACTCAGGGGCCATCTACTTCTACAGTTCGGTTCGACGGGCGATCTTCATGCTCGACTGGGCTGGCCGCGACGACGACTTCGAGGCCGAGGAGTTCGATGTTCTGGTCGAGGCCTTCTCGCTCGATCTCGCGCTTGCTCCGGGCGTCTGCCCGGCAACGCGCGATCAGTACCGCCGACGTGGACGGAAGAGGAAGCGCCACCCCCGAAGCGCGGTTGGGATGCGATCCGTCCTGCCGCGTACAGGCCGAGTACGGCCATGAACGAAACACACGTCACATATATAAGGAGACTGATCGATGTTCAATCAGGCCAAGTCCGGATGGGAGCCGGAACCGGCTCCTCCGCGGCTGCTTCCGGTCGCACCTGGATTGGCGAAGACGTACATGAAGCTCTTCGTGAATCGGCTGTCCTACTGCGAACAATCCCCGTACGGGGACCATCGCTACCACCGCCCTAAGCACCCTGAGCTCAAAACTCTCGCCGGCCGGCGAGCCGCAATGGAGATGCCCGGCCAGAAGTGGGGCAGCCTGCTCCACGTTGAGCGGGCCAACGAGATTTACTTTGAACTTGTGAAGGAGCGCAGACTCCCTAGTCCGTACCGCAGCCTGACCGAGAAGATCGTCGAGCAGCACCTCGCCGGGGAGGTCACGATCAACCTGTATGCGATCAATCCGGAAACCCAGTGCTGTAAATGGGTCGCAATTGACGCAGATTACGAAACGGAACAGGCGAAGCGGGACCTGGCCAGGCTCCGCAAAGAGCTGCTGGTGGAGAGCGTGCACGCCGTTCAGGAGTATTCCCGGCGAGGCGGGCATTTGTGGATCTTCTGCAAAGATCCGCTGCCGGCCCGGCAGTGCCGCTTTTTCGTCTATAACCTTGCACTTCGGCTGGGCGTGCCCATCAAGGGTTCAGGGTTCTCTGAAGAGGGGATCGAGATCTTCCCGAAGCAGGATTCGCTTGCACCAGGCGCACTCGGCAACGGCATTCGCGCGCCGCTGGGCATCCATCGGAAGAACGACAACCGCTACTGGTTTGTGGACATCGGCCAGTTGACGCTCCAAGCCCAAATCGATGCGCTCTGCGCGCTTCCGAAACTGACAGACACGCAACTGAACGATCTGACGCACCACCTGCCGCCTCCGCCACAATGGGAGGCATTCGACAATCCGCCGCCGACCTCAACCTCGCGAAGTTTCACCGGAAACGGGAGCGGAGGGAAGAAGCCTTTCGACATTTACGAGCACGTATCGTTGTTGAACAAGCGGCCAATTGGCGGCAAGGACTATTTCGTGCAGTGCCCGTCATGTAGCCTCGGGGGCCGCGACACAAGCAAAGACAACCTTGGCGTTGCGAAACCGCACGGTCCCCGCCACGGCTACTACCATTGTCACGCTGGCTGTTCCACGGATGACATTCGCAATGCCTTCGGGCATCCGCGTGCCTTGTACTTCAGGAAGCACTAGGAGACCCCCCGATCCCCATCGCGGAAGGTTCCCGAGTCTTTCAACTCAGTCTGGCTTGCGTTTATGCGGTCGGCTAGAAGCGGAGGTAGTAGCTCGTGGGGGAGGTTGTTGGAGAAGGGGCTGAGGCGGAAGTTAGTGCGGGACCACTCGCCGAAAGGAACAGCGAGTGGGCCCCCACTCTCACCAAACTGTTTCTGATGAGTCGTCACTCCTGTTTTCCCTTTTCATCAACTACGTCACTGTTCAGCTTGTCAATCTCGGCATGCAGTTCGGCGTCGGCCGGCAATCCATGTTCTGCGACCTGCCCGTCGATCTTGTCGTAGAGGCCTTCCAACTCTTCATCCGAGATGTCGTCGTTCTTGGCCGTTTCGTCCCTGAAGTATCCCCAGTGCACGTTTGAGTACATGTTCGACGCAGTGCCGCAGTGATATACCGCGTAGCCCCAAGGATTGCCTTTCTCCAACTCAACCAAATAAAAATGAATCTCCCGTGAAACGGCCGCAATCATTTCGGTGTTTGCGGCATTGTTGGGTTCAATTAGAAATTGAACCGGCGCCACACCCGCGGCTGGTGGGCCAATGAGGGCGACAGTGGGCCAGTCGTTCCAGTCCTCGTCATTCGCTGATCCAAACCTGAGTTCAAAATGCTCCCTGGCTCGATCGACTTTGCCGTGCTGCCACCCTGTCAACGAATAGGTCGGAGGCATTAGGAATCACCTCCAACGGCCTTGGCTTCCTTCCCCTTGCTCTCTCGGAAGCCCCAGCTCTCGGCGAACCTCAGTACCTGCCAGGCGAGTTTGGCGAACTCTTTTTCAAGCTGGGAAGGCGGCGCCGTGAGTTCTTTTTCGAAGGAGAACCAGCGCCCCTCGAGCTTGTGCAGGCCGACGCCATCCACGTTCAGCTCTTTCTTGTTCTCCAGTCCTCTCCATCGGGCCTTCAGTTCTGGGCCCCGAGTCTCGCCGCTGAGCTTGAACATAGATTGGAATCTCAGTGTCATGTCCTGGCCATAGGGATTCAACGGACGATCGGTGTTGGGCTCCACTTCGAACCTAAAACGGAGCCAAACAGTCATGTTCGTTGCTTGGGTTCCCACTATGAACATGTCATGGTCCCGCCACGGCGAGCTAAGCATAATTGCAAGTGTCGGCTCCTGCCTCAATATGAGGGCTCGCACGTTGCTGACAACCTCCGCGATGCGCTCGCGCCCTGCTACGAGTGGATGGCGCTCTTCTTGCTGGTACCGCTGTATGACCTTCCTGATCTGCTCCAGTCCATTGTTTACGAAGACGTTCTCTCCAAAATTGCAGAGCTTGTCCAACACTTCTTCCCATGAAATGTGGACTGCCGCATCCCCGGCTTGGAGTTGCTCCTTAACGAGCTCAACCTCGCTCCTTCCTACTCCTCCGGGCGCTAGATAAACCGCCAAAACTTGCGCTCCGGGCACCGCCTTCTTTTGCTCGGCGTAATACCGGAGCAATTGTCCTTTCTGCTTTGCGCTCGCCGCGATTTTGTTCTCGATGAGCACAACGTTGCGGGGGCTCTGTTCTTGAGAGGCGAGGTGAATGTCGATTTGCTCGTGCTCAACCGCAACATTCCAAGCGGGACAGCACTTGAGGGCATCAATCAAGGAACTCGACTCGCCATCTCTCAATAGCTCGAAAAACGCGCTTCGCTCATTTGGGAACTGCTCCAGCACTGTCGCCAAGAGTGCTGAACTCATTATTTCTCTTCCGATATTGCCTTCAAAGAACAGATGCATATCCATGTGTTCGTTCCGATCAGCCCGAGACCTTTGCAATGCAAACTTGGATATCTGTGGTGAGGTTGATCAATGTACCACAATTAAGAGCGGGCGGTCCTTCAAGCTCTGTGATTAGCGGCCCCGCATTTTGGCAGATGACACGCACCGCAGCCCCCTGAAACTGGTACTCACCGTGGGCAAACAAGTGTGCCATTGCCCTGTCCTCCGATGCCGACGAAGTTCAGGCATTCGAAAAGAAGTTCACGGAGATGTGGAACCGGCCAGACAACATCGTCATCCAGTAGTTGCCTCCGTCTAGAGACTTCCCCCGGCCGTGCCTTCGGGCGCGGCCATTCTTTCGCCCGAACGCGGCGAGCTACCAACTCCACCATCAAACCAGCCGCCCGAGGGACGGCAGTAAGGACACTTCTCAACCATGGCAAAGAGCGTAAATCGCGCGACACTGATTGGGCACCTGGGCAGAGACCCGGAGCTGAAACACACCAGCGGCGGCGCCGCCGTGGCCAACTTCACGCTGGCAACCAACGAGCGCTACAAAGACAAGGACGGCAACTGGCAGGACCGCACCGAGTGGCACAACATCACCTGCTGGGCGCGCCTGGCGGAGATTGCCAGCGAGTACCTCAAGAAAGGCCGGGCCGTTTACGTCGAGGGCAGCCTGCGCACGCATAGCTGGGACGATAAGAGCGGCCAGAAGCGGTACCAGACCTACGTCAGCGCCACCGACCTGGTCCTGCTCGGCGGCGAGCGAGGCGAAAACGCCGGCAGATCCCCGCGCGAGAGCGACAGCGATCAGAACATTCCCGGCGACGAGCCCGAGTTCGCCAGCGCCGACTCCGCCGATCCGTTCCCGTTCTAGGGAAGAATCGCGCGCACTCCAACAAGATGTTGCACGCCTCCGGCACGCCGACTCTGCTGGGGGCTTTCTTTTGATCTGAAATCTGAAGAGGGAAGAACTATATGTTTTCTGAAACCGCTCCCAATCACAAGCACACCACTGAGGAAATCAAAATTCTGCTCGAACTCCCTTTCCGTGCCGCAGAGCTTTCGTGGCGAGTTCTCGGGGATGGCGAGAAGAGCGAGGGGGAAGCCCGCATCATCCCATATGCCTACCGCGAAGCCTACATGAGGCGTCTCGACACCCTGTTCGGCCCCGGAGGTTGGACCCAATCCTTCTCCATGACGACGGTGAGCAACGTTCAGCGCTCGAAGAAGGTCAACAAGGCCCACGTGATGATCACCACCGGCAAGATCGTCGTCACCAGTACCATCACCATCGAAGGCTTCGGCACCCGCTCCAGCACTGGCGAGGGCTGGGCCGATGATGAAAACGGTACCACACGCGCTCAGGCCCAGGCCTTTCGTCGCGCCTGCGCGGAGTTCGGACTGGGCCGGTACCTCCGCGAGCTGGAAGGCTGGAGTTGCAAGGTTCCGGTGAATGCGAAGGGCTATTTCAAGCGTCCGCACTTCTCGGTTCTGCCGGATTGCGCCATTCACCCGGCGGAACTCGCCGAAGCGCGCGAAGTACGCGCCCGGGCCGCGAAGTCGTCCCGCAAGTCCGCTGCACACGCGCCGACCGCTTCGGCCGGGAGTGGCCAGGCGGTTCGAACAGCACAACCATCTGCGTCAAGCGCCTCGAGGAATTCCACTCCAGCGAACGCCATCGAGGCACAGCTCGCACTGCTGCGGACTCCCGAGGCGAAGCAACGCCTCGCCGGCTACCTCGGCCAATTCTCCAAGCCATTGATCACATCGGTGCTCACGGGGCTGTCCGAGCTGTATGCCAACGGGCGCATGGCGGGAAATCTCGTCAACGATGTCTTCTTCAACCTGGACAGGGCCGTGGACCTGATCGACCAGATCAACACCATGGAGCCCATGTTACCGAGCGACAACACCCTGCCCAGCATCCTGCACACACACTCGGCAAAGTCGCTTTCCGATCTCCAGACCTTCGGCGATCTCAAGGCTGTGAGCCGCACGGTCACCACCATCTACCAGGCAGAGCAGGAGCGCCAGCACGGCACAACCGCTGCCTGATTGGTTCCCGAGGAGCATCGTTCCAGCGGTGCTCCTGCTTCCATCATCAACCCTGCGGTACACGAAACTACTCGAATCCTGAGGTACATCTCCATGTGCAAACTGCTGCAATTTCCTTCTCCGGACGATCCACGTCCGGAGCCACCGGCCTCCGCGCTGAGCGTTCCCCGGCCGGGTGAACTCTCCGTGCCCAGTCCAGTGTCCGTCCACGCTCTCTCGCCGCCGCCGAAGAGTGCGAGCGCGCCCTGCATCCTTGCTGCAACGGCGGCCGTGGCCGTGTAGCCGCGCGGTGACTCAACATGCCGCCCATTCTCATTACGGCCTCTGTACTCGCGAGCCCTGAGCAGGGTGCCCGCAGGCGCACGGGGCTGCTCCTGAACCCTAAATACGCAACGCCCCCGGCCTTGAGGGCCGTTGCTACCTCGACGATGTTCCGCGTGGTCTCCTGCGCAGGGCCGGATGGCAGACGCCAGGTACACGCGGAACCGCTCATTCCCGCGGCACGCAACAGCTCATGGAAGTCCGGCGGCAATCAACTGCACTCCGACGACCCGGCGTACGCGGAATTCACCGGCGGCACCGACCCCATCCCTTTGTACGACGTGCAGGCCGCATAGCGCGGTCTGCACGCACACGCAGTGCCGCCGCAGTTTGACCCATCCTTCCGTCTGCGTTTACCTTGAACAATCGGATGGGTTTAGCTACTCTTGCAGCCGTAAACCGCTGCGATTCAATAGCGCGACATTGGAGAAGATACTGTGAAGGTCTCCACCTATGTTGTTTGGGCCGTATTGGCATCCGTTCAGTTCAGCGCACAGGCAAACGGCCAGAGCACAAGGACGGCCGAAGCTCCGCGCAAAGCGCCTTGTGTCGTCGAGGACATTGATACCCCCACTATGCCCGCTTGCGTCGTTCAGTCCCGCAATGGCGCTCTCTTTATCCCCAAGAAATACTGGATGCACCCTGCATTCAATCGTTATGGGCTCTCTGCGTTTGCATCGATTCCTTCGGCGCCGTTTACATCAACCGCTCTGGTCGCATCGTTATCCGCGACGTTGCGTTTATAGATAACGGCCCTGATGACTTCCACCACGGTCTCGTCCGCATCAGTCGTGACGGCATGTGGGGCTACGCCGATTCCTCTGGTCGAATCGTCATCCCACTCAAGTATTCCTGCGCCCTCAATTACCGGGACAACTATGATGACATCGGTCCCCTCGTCTGCGTCGGCTGTCGCATAGAGCAACAAGGCGAACACCATGCTTGCCTTGACGGCTTGTGGTTCCGCGTTGACGCCCACCGTCGCCTCGTTCCTTCACACGTCCCTTGATCAAACACGAGATGGGGCCGAACGGGCTTCAACGATAGTGGCGCGAGAGTTCAGACGCATAGCTCCTCCCGACGGTCTGGGAGTGGGAAGAGATCCAAGCCTTCAGACTGGTCTGCCCAGTCGCCGCTTGACGGGAGATAAGCAGGTCAGCCATCAGTCCTGCAATCTCATCTCCTGTGAGAACAACGTCCTTTAAGAATGCACCCAGCACTCCGGCGGCGAGTTTCACTATCCCAGCGGGCGCATTTACTAGTAGCGACTTGCTACCCACCATGGTTTTGATCATCGTCACCAGCTCCGTGTAGGTATAGCGCTCCGGGCCGATGGCGTCCACCGTGAAGCTCTCTGACTGCATTCCACTGTGGACCGCTAGCTCGGCGAGATCGTCCACGAACACCGGCTGGAGGTGGTATTCGCCCTTGCCGGGGATAGCAAACACCGGAAACCGTCTAAGCATAAAAGCAATGTTGTTGATCAGAATGTCGCCCTCTCCAAACAGTACGGCCGGGCGCAGAATTGCGTACGACAGGGACGATGACTGAATCGCCCGTTCTAGTTCGGCCTTGCCCCTGAAATATGGCAATGGGGAGTCGAGGGACGGGTTGGTGATGCTAACATGAACAATCCTCCTCACCCCAGCCGCCTCGGCAGCACGGATCAGGGCTTCCGTATTGTTTACGGCCAGCTCGTGGCTGGCCCTGCCGTGGGAGAAGCGTACCCAGTAGGTGTTGTATAAGACGTTGGCTCCCCGCATGGACTCGGTCAACTGGTCGGGATCGCCAAAATCAAGCGGAAACACCTGTACCTGATCAAAGAGCGGCAATCCAGGCTGAGGATGATTAGTCAGCGTGCGGACTGTTTCACCGCGGAGCAGCAACCGCTTCGCGATCTTTTGGCCACTAAACCCAAATGCTCCTGTCACGATGCTGGTGGTAGCCGGGGAGGAGTTCACAGAAGAGGTCATCGGGATTCCTTTCGTTGCTATATCTGTAATTTCTGACGGTACTGAAATTACCGGACAAAAAAATTACCGCTTTGCCTTTAATGACAGCAGTTTCCGTACTGTGCCGCGCGCCTTCACGATTCCCCGAAGGGTCGCCACCGGAAACTGGCGAATATCCGCATAGAGCACATCAACATCGGCGAAGAAGTCGTGGATCTCCTGCAAGCGCTCTTTCGTGTAATTGTCCTTCGGATCGTTCTTCTCAAGCTCAGTGATACACAGGCGCAAAACTTCCAGCGTTGGATCAATTTCGCGACGCTTACGCTGGTCAATGATGATACGGAACATCTCCCAGACGTCCTTGATGGATTCAAAGTGCTGACGCCGGTCTCCTAAAACGTGCACAGGACGAACTAGGCCCCAGCCCTGCAACTCTCGCATACTGGTACTTACGTTCGAGCGGGCAACGCTCAAGGCACCGGCAATCTCCTCGGCGGTGAGAGGCGCTGCGGAAACATGCAGTAGGGCGTGGATCTGGGCAACGGTCCGGTTAATTCCCCAGCGAGTTCCCATCTCTCCCCAGTGGAGGACGAACTGCTTCTTGGCTGGGCTTAACGATGGCATATTTCTCTCATGACAGAAATTACAGAAATAGGTAGTCTGCTGTCAACAGAATTGTCGCGGCGGATTGTGGATGATATAGCGCCCAGTGAATCACTACTCGTTCTGGCGCTTGAAATCTGCGAGTGCGTCCGAACCATCCTCGGATCCTCGGCTGTACACAACAACGCCTCAAACCCTCAGTGTAGGTCAACAAAACTCAAAAAATCAGAGGAAATCCATGCGCCTGGCCGCTCGAAAGAAGCTTGGCTACTACCCGCTTCCGCCCGCCGAGGGCGACAAGATCCGCAACCTTCTCCAGTTCGGCACCGAGCCTGCGAGCGTGATTGATCCCTGCGTTGGCACCGGCGCCGCACTGCAACAGATCACCAGGGGCGGCAACTGCCGTCTGTATGGAATCGAGCTTGATGCCGCGCGCGCCGCTGCGGCCGCTGCCGCGAGCATCACCACCGTTCATGGAAGCACATTCGATACACACAGCAAGGTCGAGCGATTCTCCCTGCTCTACCTCAATCCGCCATACGACTCAGAGATTGGCAGTCTCTCGAACCGGCGCATGGAAGAGCTCTTCCTCGGCCACACCTTTCGCTGGCTGCGCATCGGCGGCGTGCTCGTGCTGGTGATTCCGTTCGAGCGCCTCATCACGTGTGTTGATGTGCTGTCAGCGCACTTCACAGACGTCAGACCGTATCTGCTCGCTGATCCTGAGTCGCAGCGCTTCGGGCAGATCGCGGTCTTTGCCATCCGAAAGCGCGTAACCGGTTCAACGGTGCGTGACTCGAAGCACGCGCTTATCAACTACTGCAAGGGCTACATCAGCATGCCCACGCTGGCAGGCAATGAGCGCCAGTATGCGGTGCCGTCTTCGCCGGGAGCGACTCTCACCTGTACCGGTCTGCCGTTGGACGAAATCGAGGACATGTTGGCGCGCTCCTATGCCTATCAGCAGGCCGTGCAGCAGTTCTTCCTTCCGGCTCCCACCGTGAGCAGGGGACGCCCGTTGACGCCTCTTCACGCTGGACACGTTGGTCTCTTGTGTACTGCGGGACTGCTGAACGGAGTCTTTGGCGAGGGTCCCGATCGTCACTTGGTTCGCTGGCGTTCCACCAAAAACGTCACCACTACCGAGGAAATCGAGACGAATGAGGAGACCGGCGAAAACGTCTTCGTAAAGCGGCACACAGAACGGTTCAGCAATGACGTGACCCTGCTGTTCGAGGACGGCCGCACCCTGGTCCTCGGGGAAAAACCACCATTAACCGACGCCGGCGCCGCGGACGGGCGAGCTGCATAGCATCGCCCAGTTCGGCGCCACTCTGGAGATATCCCTTTGGAAAACGCACACCTTCGCCTTGGGCAACTAGAGTTTCGCCAGTCCACAGACAAGATCAGCACCACGCTCCGCGTACACTGCGACTGCTACATGGGAGAGGAGGAGCAAGGCCTTCTCCTCTCGATCTTTGGCGGGGACACTGAAATCGCTGCTATCTCCGCCGCATTCGCGGGCAATTCGGCCTTCTCGCTGAAATTCCCCGGCGAGGATGGGGAGACCAGCCTTTGCGTTCGCATGGGGGAGAACGCTGCGAACATGCGCGGCACGATCCTGATTCCCGGGATGAGTCATCCCGTCCGGCATCTGGTCGTAGTTTCCCAGGCGCTTCGCCAGAACGGAATCGACGGGAGTACGTATCTCCTGAACTACTCCCCTTACGTGGCTTGGGCCTTGATGGCGTCAGTCATGGGGCTGCCGGCGCGACCGGAGTGGGGGCCTTGGGTTATCGGCCAACTGGATTTGCAGCACCGGATCTCTTCGCTGACCGGATTCGGCTGCAATCCGTATAGTATCCGGGCGACACGCGACGAACTGCTCAACATTCTCAGCCAGGGCGTCCGGAGCGCGGACCTTCGTTTCCCTGATGCGAATGGCCCAGTGCAATGGCCGAACTTCACCGTTGGCGACTATTTTCAGGCCGCGTTTTCCGCGGTCTAACTTCCTTCGCGTTGATAGTCGACGTAGAATATGCACTCCGGAAGCACAAAGATATCCTGATCCTGAGTGCATCGTGGTCCCGCTGTTCCCGTCGACGGCGCGTCGCACGTCGGACTGATTGCCACATAGGTACGGAGGCTCTCGATGGTCTACTACGCGCGCTTCGAACAACAGGGACCAAACGACTTCCGATTTGATACCCGGATATATCTTCGGAATGAACAACCCGACTTGTCGAACGGCATCTGCATCGGCGCGGTCATCGGCAAAAATCCTGGATCAGCTGTCCCCGGCGTATACGGCGTATTGGCTCCGATTCCGCTGAACGGTGACAAGATGCTGCCGAGTGTCCGCAATCGCTTTGTTAGCGCTTTCAGAATGGCAAGAAAGCCCATCCCCCATAACGCCTACGTGCAGGTATGGAACTTGTTTTATCTACGCGACCCAGATCTGCACCATGCGTGCACGGTCTTGGAGAAGCTGCCAGACTCTCCCCGATGCGCTACCGAAAAACAGAAAGCCATGATTGTAATAGCGTGGGGCGGCGATGATAGCCGGCTAAACCATCTCAAGTCTCGCTTTAAGCTCTGCGGGCAGTCAGCTTTCTACTATTGCCACCATCAGGGGCTCATTGTGCCAGGCATACCGTCAAGTGTTGATTTTGCGAAGCATCCGCAAGGAATGCCAGCCGCTCCGGTCGTTGCACACCTTGCGGCTCTCGTCTAATCGTCGCTACGCGTGGGCGGATCGTGCGTGGCCCTTCGGAAGGGGACGAGTGCGCTCTTCAAATAGATGGTCGTAACACTGTTCCATGATCGTCTTGAGTCCCACTACGTCCGCCCGGTTGTAGTCGATTAAACGATCCAGGGCGCCGACATTGCCGGCGCGATACCGATCCCAAAGAACAACCGCGTCAAAGCCGTCCATCCCAGACAGTCGTTTAGGGCGATGAACCCCAAACTTGGGTTCAATCTCCTTCAGTCCTCCGTGATAGCCGAGCTTGTATGAAGTCCAACGCAAGTCGATGTGGATCTCTGGCAACGCCGCCGCGAACTTCGGCCGCAGGAAGGGAAGATCAAACCCGCTACCATTGAACGTGACAACAACCGCGTGCTTTTGCAGCTCTTTGGCGAGTTCGCTTAGATTGCGGCCCTTGACGAAGCTCTTGTAACTCTTTCCATCGTATGTCCCGACCACAGTGACCTCGTCGTAGCTTGGCGTCAGTCCAGTTGTTTCGATATCAAGAAAGACGCACTGACTCCGAAACTCGCTGTAGCATCGCCACGTCTCTCCAAAATGCGCCAGACGAGAGAAAAACCCTGCATCGCCCTTTTCGAGTGCTCTGATAGACCCGGGGACGTGAAGATTAAGCTTGGCGCGGCTGGGAACAGCCCGGGCTGGGGAACCACCCAGCAGGTCCCTCGCATCTTCCCACGTGCGAATGCCGCTCGCCCATATCTTCTGCTCCGTGGCGGGGCCGATACCAGGAATGTGAATGAAGGTGTTTCTCAGCATAGTATCTCCTCCAAATTGGCTCGGCTCTTCAGCAAGCCGTAAATAGCTGTACTAGACTCTGGCACCGGCAGGTTTCGAGCGACAAATCCCCGCCATATCGCACTTCACGCACTGCCCGGTCCACTTTTCTCGCCGGTCAAGAGCCCCATCCCGAATACGTCTGCCAGCTTCGCCGACGCGTTCGAGCGTCTGCTCAATTGACGACTCGTTCACTTCTTCCCGGTGTATGTGGCCAACCTCGAGGTTATGTATCTCGATAAGATCCGCGGCCCTGCCGGTCGCCTTTTTAAACCCGGCGGCATAGACGTGAAGTTGGAGAATCGTCATCTCCTTCGGCTGCGTGTCGTCTCCGGACTTGAAATCAACGATCGAAGTCTCGTTGGTGTCAGTTCTCCGGATCAAGTCAATCCGCCCTTTGACCACGATGCCATCGGCTAGCTTCAGCTCAATGAGCTTCTCGGCATGTTCGAGCCGCGTAAGATGCGCTCCATGTTTATCGATATATTGCTTCAAAGCCTTTTCAGCGCTCCGGACCGCATTCTCTCGGATTTCATCGTTTGCAAAAGGTAGGTGCAGGTGATCCTTCACAAGCTGGGGCACATCGCCAACGGTAGGGACCTCACCGAGGATCGATTTCGAGTGTATTTCGCAGAGGGCGTCGTGCAGAGATTTGCCAAATCCCAGCGCGCGAGTGAGCGGCGAATCAAAGCCGTACAAGAATCTGAGCTTGAATTCGTACGGGCACTGAAAATAATAGCGAAGTTCACTGAATGTCAGAGGGATCGGCTTCTCTTCGGTTCGTGCCTGCGGCGTGAGGCGGCGTGGCTTCTTGCGGGTATCGGCCCCAAGAACCCACTCGCTCTCAGTAAACTCGGTAAAGAACGCGCTGGCTCGTTGCTGCTGGCGATTAGCCGGCGCCCACGAACAATACAGGTACTTTTCGGCGCGCGTAAGCGCGACATAAAAGAGTCGCCTTTCGTCCTCAGTGGTTCCCTTGTAGCGCTCAGCATTGGGAACCGTCTTCTCCTGGATTACGTGCCATATGGACCGGCCTCCTTGCCTTCTTGACGGAAACCGATTTGCGCGCAAGCACGGCACGAAAACCACGGGCCACTGCATCCCTTTTGCCTGATGGACTGTCATGATCCGTACAGCGTCTGGCTTGGCATGAGCAGTTTCTTCTGTTTCTTCCGGGTAATAGTCAGCGGCTTGGTGCTCCAAGAATCCGGCAAAGCCCTGATACAGCGACACTGGACTACTGTGGAAGTGAATGTGCTCGTAATCAGAGATCAGCTGGCTGAACTTCCCGAGATTGAAGAAGATCACTTCGCCAGAGCGAACAGCATTTCCAATGCGCTCCTCCCGGACAGCCATCACTTCAAGGGCATCCAAGTAGACTCGTTGCAAGAAGAGCTGATTGTCACTGCCTAGCGGGATGCGCAGCTTGATTCCTTGAAGGTACTCGAGGCCTGCTGTGATGTTCTTCTTTGTCAGGCCAGGCAGCCCATTTTGCAAGGAGCTTCGAAGGGCAACATCAGCCGGAAGTGCAGAATCACCGACGGGATGATCAGCTAGATAATAGAAGATGTCCCGTGCCGCTTGTGCCTCCGGCGTATCCAGAAGCGAGTTCATTCCGCCACCCAGGTATGGCACCCCGGCCTTTCGCAATGCCTCTGCTATTGGAGGAACGTCTTTCCAGGCTCGCACTAGTATAGCCATGTCGGAATAGGTCAATCCGCGACTAGGTTTCGTTGGCCGATCATTGTACTCAGAACCCCTGAGATGCTGGACCTTTATCGCTATCCAATCGGCTTCAGCTTCAACGTCGCCAAACTGAAGTGCCAGAAGGTCGCCGCGCTCGAAGGGCTGGGCGTCAGTGCTTTCCATCTTCTTGGGAAGGCGCTCTGGGTTCTGCTCGATGATCCGTCGAGCTGTAAGGACAACCGCGCGGCTACTTCTAAAGTTTTCGTTTAGATGCTCTGTCTTTACACCTGGGTAGCGTTTTGCAAAGGTGATGATATTGTCAACGTCGCTACCCCTCCACTGATAGATAGTCTGATCGTCGTCGCCGACGACACAGACATTCGCCCCGAGCGCTGAATGTTGCCGTATTAGCTTCTCTTGCAGCGGGTTAATATCCTGGTATTCGTCAACAATCAAATAGCGGATTGTCTTCTTGATCGAAGACCGCAGGGCGCGGTTCGAGGAGAGCTCATCAACCGCGCGCCGGAGCATTCCGGAATAGTCCAGGTACTTTAACTCATCGAGCAAGGCGTGATATTTTCCTGTTGCATCAGCGATCTCGGCAGGAATGTCCCTAGGTCGGACCCCTCCCTCCTCGAGCACGCCAAGCAGAGTTTGATAGAGCCTGGAATCCACCCAGCGCGTGAGGTACCTCCCATCTTGGAGCGGGACCTCAGTCAATCCGCTCCTCTTGCTATAGCGGTCGATCAGCAGCCTCTGTTGAACTTCGGTCAGCACAGAGAATTTAAGAAAGCTATAAACTGGCGGCTGCTGAAGGAGATTCAGGCAGTACGCGTGGATCGTCCCAACGTACATTTCGGAGAGTCCGTTGTCGGTTCCTAAGTGCTCGACGCAGAGGCGTTGAATTCGATCCTTCAGCTCTGCCGCAGCTTTTTCGGTGAAGGTGAAAGCGACGATGTTGGCCGGGGTTATACTATCCTTCTTCTTCGCATCGAGGATCTTCACGATGCGGTGTGAAATGACTTGTGTCTTTCCGGAGCCAGCGCAAGCGATTATCTGCAAGTTGTGATTTATCGAGTTTATGGCTCTCTTCTGAGAGGGAGTGTAGTCCACTGTCGCCTCCGGTCCGTCGGCAGGAATCCAAGAAATTGAATGCAAGCACATTAATCCAATTTGGCGCCTGATGGAAGAGCCGCATCGTTGTTGCCAACAGGCACGCTGTGCTCTGGTGCGAGCACCGAGTGGAACACGGCGTCGGCTGGCGACGACGCTGGCGGACCGGGGGCATTGGATCGTATAGTGCACCACCTTTCCGGCAAGAAGGGGTCTATTTTGACACTTGCACGAACTGATTTCGCTTGGAGCATTCCGATGTTGGCACCAGCACTTCAATCCAGTTAGACCACAACCCACAAACCGACGACCAAGACACTGCACGACAGGCGGGGCAACAATCTCACCGCCCACTCTTACTACAGAGCGAGACCTGCCATGGAAATGAAGACCCTCTATGACTACCTCCGCATCTACGGTCCCCGCGAACTCGGGCGCCGAATCGTTGAGACCTATCCCCCACTGCATGCGCTTAACGATCCTCCCGCTCCGGAGCTTTCACGCCTGATGCGCAAGCCACTGCCTGCCCAGGAGCTCGCCATCATGGGGTGCGTGAAGTACGTCGCAGATCACGATGCGGTCAAAATCGTGGGCGAATGCGGGACAGGAAAGACTTTCATGGCCGGAGCAGGCGTGGCATACGTGGCAGCTCATTCCAAGCCATTCTCCACGATAGTCATGTGCCCGCCGCACCTCACCGAAAAGTGGGCACGTGAAATTCTGATCACAGTGCCCAGCGCAAGAACCTACATCATCGAGGATCTGCGCAACGGCGGCGACCAGAAGAAGCCTCACGGCGTAGTGGAAATTCAGTACACCAGTGGCATCATGCGCCGTCGCGGCCTCGCGACCTCTCTTCCGGAATTGCGGGCCATCGGCCGGCGTGCGTGGCTCCAGCAGCATCCCTATCCAACCTACTTCATCGTGGGAAAAGAGAAGGGCAAGCTCGGCTACTACTGGAAGCACGTTTATGGCAAAGCTGGGCGAAGCAGCAGGGAGCACGCAGGCAGTGTCGTCAACATCGATACGGCCCAACCTGTCGCGAAGGCGAACAACGGCGTCCTCACCGAAGACGACTTTGAAGAGCGCCGGAAATACTCGGAGACGGTAGAACTCAGCAAAGGCGGGACGAAATTGTATTCGCCTCTCTGGTCTGCAGACCGGTCACGAATCCAGCGCATGGCTCCCATGGACTTTATGGGTAGGTACATGCTGGACTGGTTCGACTTCGCCATAGCCGACGAGGTTCACCAGCTTGCTGGCGATACCGCACAGGGCAACGGTCTTGCCGTATTGGCTAGGATCGCGAAGAAGGTCATCACGCTTACGGGCACGATGATGGGTGGCTACGCCGACGACCTTTACAACGTGCTCTATCGCATCGATGCTCCACAGATGGTTCGCGAGGGGTTCGAGTGGGGCGGCGCCGGACGCGAGATGTTTCAGCGCAAGTATGGCGTGATCGAGACCGTGGAGAGAATCACGGAGAGCGAGAACGCCTGCTCCCGCAATCCCAAGAAGTCGATTCAGATTCTGCGGCGCCCTGGCTGTTCGCCGATGCTGTTTGGCAACCACCTGATGGACTCCACGGCTTTTGTTTCCCTGGAGGACATCGCCAATGCACTCCCGCCTTACAGCGAGACTGTCATCGAGGTGGCTGCCGGCGACACATTGCGGGACGCCTACGACGATCTCGCGGAACAGATCAAAAAGACCATCAACCAGCATCCGAAGGACAAGGGTCTGAGGAGCATCATGTTGAATACGCTGCTCTGCTACCCCGACCACCCCTTCGGCTTCGAGACGATCTACCGGAAGATGTGGGACCGAAAGGCGCGCGAGTACACGATCATCAAGGTCGCGGAACCCGCGATTCTTGATCGCGAAGTCATCTATCCGAAAGAGCGGGAACTGATCGATGACATTCGCGGCGAGCTGGCGCAGGGACGCAAGTGCCAGGTCTTTGCTACCTACACCGGAAAGCACGACGTGGTAGGCCGGCTCGACACGGTATTGCGCGGCGCCGGCTTCCGCGTTGCCGTGCTCCGCCCAACGGTTGCAACAGACAAGCGCGAAGCGTGGTACGAACGCCAGTTGTCGCAGGGCGTGGATGTCGTCATTTGTCATCCACGGTTGGTGGAGACTGGTCTAGATCTCCTCTCCTTCCCAACTATCTATTTTTACGAAACTGGATATTCCACCTACACGTTGCGCCAGGCCAGCCGCCGTTCCTGGCGAATTGGCCAGCGGCGCGATGTGCGCGTGAAGTTCTTCTCCTATGCGAACACCATGCAGTCCAACTGCATTCGCCTCATGGGCCGGAAGGTTCTTGTCTCGATGATGATGGAGGGCAAGTTCAGCGGTGAAGGCCTGGCCGGTATCGAGGAGGATACCGACATGATGAGTGCCATGGCTCGCGAGCTGGTCGAGCAGGGAGGCGTCGGAGAGACTGCCGACGATGTTTGGCGGCAAGTCAACCAGCAGCGTCAGGCGCAATTTGGCTCTGCGCAACGCGCTCCAGTGCTACACGCTGATCCGATGGAAATGCCCGCCGAAGACGAACGACTCCTGGTGGCCGCCATGGTGGCACCAGAGGTTCCTCCCGTAGTGGCCGCTCCCGCGGCCAGCGCCCAGCCGTCATTCATCGGCTTTGCAATGACCGCCGTTTCAAAACGGAAGAAGAAGTCGTCTGAGCCCATTGACAGCGGGCAGCTCCCGCTCTTCGCGGCATAGAAGAGCATGCATGTTCCCGGTTTGAGGTTCTTCCCTTGGGATGAATCTCACGGCAACGGGGTGTCTTGTGCTTTCTCCCGCCACAGGACACCCCGTTTCGCTCTTCACTCTCTTCACATTCTCAGGAACCGATTCCCATGGCTCGTAAGAGCTCTGACCTTTACGATGCAGCGCAGTTGGCCGCGTAGGCCACGAAGACCTCCGGAACTGCCTCAAAAAGCTGTTCGCAGTGTTCCTCGTAAACTATTGAAAATAGAAAGTCAGATCAGCGGAATTGATCGGTGCGGAACCGCTCTGATATGCGACCGCTACTTCACGCGGCGGAACGACCTTTTTGCTATCTTTTCATTATCAGCGACCCAAAGACTCAGCCCTTTGGCAGCCCGCGACGCAGGTTTGGTAGCACGTTCGCCTGTGAGAGCCTTAGCGATCGCGAGTGCCCGCCCGGTCATCTTTGAGGTGAGCCGCTTTGTACGAGCAGGATTCGCGTTCTTGTGACGCGCCAAATACGCAAGAACGGCCGCATCCTTAGCAGGGATCGTTGTCATACAGAGAGTGTACCTCCGGTTCACTTATCATCCAAGATAATTGGATGCACGCCGGCCAAAATCGGATAGCCGCTCGATCCGCCGTCACCGCGTCCATCAGCCGTCCACTCCTCATGATATTCCACGGACAGATTTAAGAGAAGGGCATCGGCGTTGGTCGGCAAGTCAATCTCCTTGCTACGTCCCATCGCATCACGCCACAGCGCGACAACAGAGGAGCGGCGCTCACCTGTTGCCGGAGTCGAAAGTTCAGACATCCCTAAACTTGTTACTGTTAACACCGAGGACCCTGGATCATCCGCCAACGACCCGGCATAGCGCCCTGGCCAGCGTCGGGTCAGTTGCGGCCCATCCATTAGGAGACACACAACCAAATTCGGCCCCACTGCTCTTACGAGATCTGCCACCGGATCCGGCCGCGCTAGGTCTTCACAGATCAGAAGGCTCACGGTGAGCCACGGGCGCAGCGTTACGAATGCCAGCGATCTGTTCTTGACTGAAATGTGCTCCCACCAATTTGCTTCTGGGTGAAGGTTGGCTCCAATCCCGTACTGCATGACCTGAGACTTTGTCAGTTTCCATCGATGATGTTTGTTTTGGGAAAATTTCACAACTAGGTCGCTGTCGGGTAGCTGTACATACATTGCTACCTGGTTTTCCCCACACTGATCAGCGCTCAGAGATTTTGTTCCAACGCCAGCGACAAGAAAACGCTTCTGCGTAACGACTGAGCGGGCAAGCTTCTTGCATTCCATGCTTGACATCGACAATTCGGGAAAAACAATACCATCCACCGGCCCGACTTGCTTCGTCGCACGATCGACAAGCCTGTTCAGATATCCCGCCTGGGGGCCACGTCTAGCATCGAACGTGAACAGGCCATATCCGCCTTCACCCACAACGTCTGTGAGATTCACTTTCTTGGATTCTTGGAATTGGATTGGTTGCAATTGGCGTGGCCATGGCACCACTAATAAATTAAGCGAGTGATGCTGAGTATCTACACCTGAACTCAACCAATTAGGGACCACATCGCCAGCTGGGCAGTACGCCAAGTAATGGGACAGCGACCTAATCGTGAGTCCACTCTGCGGAGTGTGCATCTTGGGAAGAACTCTTGCACGGCTCGGGTGGATTTCTCTGCAAAGGGTCGATCCGATCGTTATGGTCTCCAACAAGAGGCCTTCTGCTTCTTCCAAGAATGCGTTTTTATTTCCGGAGCCGGTAGTGTTAATCGGCCCAATGCCCACGCCATAACAGGCCTCGTCAGCAGCCGCCATTAGGTTGATAAGAGCTGCGCAGCAGGATCGCGAAACGATGATACGACTTAACTCACGATTGAAATTCGCAGATATCACGCGCCACCACCTAGTAAGCTCTCCCGGGAGAGGGGCTTTCCCGATGGCCTTGGCTCTCCAGGCCTCTCCCACACGCTCAAGCATCTGCGCGCGTCCTGCAGAAGAGGTCCTACTCAAATGAGGTGCTCTGTCGTCAACGACGCATGCGTATGCACCAGAACGGCTCAAAACTGCCGCGCAGAGACAAAATACATCCGCAGGCCACCTCGGAATACCAGCGTCACACGCGCCGGGCAGAAGATATTCGAACACATTAGATATCGTTTCTCCGCTCATTGCTTAAATAAGAAGTCATTGCGCACTCGCGATGCAAGTGACTGTCATGATTACCTCTACGAAGGCGGGTTCCCGGCTGATGCCCGGCCTTCAGCGTACGCCGCCTAGATTTATCGCCTCTTGTCCGTCATTTAAGCTTCAGCCCGCCCTCCACCCAGCTGCTCTTGTGTTCGGCCCGGGGGCATAACTTCGCTTGCACAAAGGAGCGTCCACAGATGTTCGTTGAACTGCTACCGCTGTTACGAAATCGCACCGTCTCTCTGAGCGTTGCCGTGCCCGCCAACGGCGACTCCATCGTTCTCACCATCATGCCGAAAGTCACTGACGAGAAAGCCGAAGAGTTCGGCTCTATCAAGGAAGCGGCGGTCAAGGCCCTCTCTGGCGCTCTGACGCTCAAGGCACAGAGCGCCGAAGAGCTGGACGCAGGACTGCACCAGGCACTTTTGCAGTATGTCGGTAGCCAGCTCACGATCGAAGGCTCGATCAATGAGATGGTGAAGACGGTGAAGGCCGCCGAAGAAGAAGCCAAGGAAGCTGCCAAAGCTGCAGTCGCAGCCGCGAAGAAGAAGTCCGGCCAGGCCACAACTGGCAGCAAGCCAACTACGGCCACGGCAGCGCCGGCAGAGGAAAAGAAGTCCGAAGCCCCTGCGCCGCCGAGCCTCTTCGACGCTGCTCCTGCAGCGGAGAACCAGGCGGAGACAGAAGAAGATGATTCAGTTGCCAGCGGCCCGACTCGGCTCATGCGGCGCCATCGCTCGAAGTGGGCGCAGCCTCGTAATCGAGCGCCCACCTTTCCTTCCTGGCCAAACAGCCCACAAACATTCCACTTCTCTGTGACCTCTTCAGTGAGGGAGCAGTTCAGGAGAAATCTATTCTTATGCCCATCGAAGTCGCGCAAATGGAAAGACGTTTCGAATTCGCAGGCCGAGTTATCCACGATCCAAATCCGGAGCTCACGCCGGAAGCCGTCCGCGAGTTCCTGACCTTCCAGTATCCGGAGATGTCGACGGCCACCATCGTTGGACCCGAGACAACCGGCCGCTATCTCCGCTACACCATTCAGCGATCCATCGGAAGCAAAGGCTAAGCCAATGCGCCCCCGGTTAGCGCCCAGAAGTGACCGTCTGCGCAGCCGTCAGCCGCTCTGCGATGCGTTACGCGCAAAGCAGAGCGGTCTCAACGAGAGCGCGGAGAGTCATGCTTTCGCGAGGTTCTGCAAATGCGCAACAAGTCAGCAGTTGTCCAAGGGGGTGTACACAGCCGTCGTTCAAAATCAGCGGCAGACCTCCCGAATGCTGCCGCCACCGCCAGAGTTTCTCCTGCCACTCGCGTAGGGCTGCTCGCTCCCGGCGGCCCTGCCTCGCTTCCTCCGTTAGACGAGGTTCACAGCCAATACAGCTTCTACACCGGGAAGAAGCTCCTCTTTAAGCTCTGCCAGAACCTGGTGGAGGAAGGGCTGGCTACGACCCGAAGCTGGGAGAAGAGCAAAGCCGATCCACTTGCGTTCGTTGACGAATCCCTGCGGCGCTGGTGCTTTCTGCACGGCCTCTCGCGGATTGAGGAAGAGTTCAGCGACTTCTCAGTTGCGATCCGGGGTGCGGACGACCAAAAGCTCCACATTTCGGTGCAGCACTGGCACCTTGGCCAGCTCGTTTGCCGGGCTCCGCTGACGGCGCTCGAAGGGCAGGCGACGGGCCTGGGTGCAGCGTTTTACCAACTCCTTGCCTACACGCTGGTTCGCTCACTTGGATCATGGGATCTCGACGATGCGGCGGCCAGCGTGGAACAGATGAAGGAGTGGGCCAGTGAATCTCGTGAGGAGGAGGGCGGGGCAGGGGATGAGTTCGAAATCCCCGACCTCGATGGCTGCACTCCAGCATTCATCGCGGAAGCGCGCAAGAAGCACGTTTCGATCCGGCACAGCCTGCGCATTCTCCGTGCGCACGCCGGCGGCCGGTTTGGGGTGTGGATCAGGTCGCTTCTCCGCATGTATGCGCTGACTCGCATTCCCATCGATAAACGCCTCAAGCAAGATCCGGAGGAGGAGGGATACGACTATCTGCGACCTGTTCCCGTTGCGGTTCTGTCGTTTGACGAACAGGACGCCATTGTCGCCACGGTGAACGAAGAGCTTGAGAACTGGAGCCAGTGCTCTTCGCCGCCCGTGGTGGACCTGAAGGTTGATTCCTCCCAGCCCCAGGAGATGCGCGAGGCGTGGAGGATTCTCAGGATCAACTTTGAGATCGCGTTGGAGCTGGCCAGCCTGGCGGAGAACATGGAGGCTGTGGACCGAAGCCGAGGAGAAGAAGAATGAACACCGACATCGAAATCGGGGGCAACTCAGCGGTCGAGCTGCGTAAGGCCGTGATGATCTACACGGGAACCCATGCGTACGTCACCGTGCACGATGTGCTGCGCGACGAGCAGGGCAGGCCCCACTATGGCCCGCCGGAAGCTCTCAGCGCAGAGTTCGTGAAAAGCCTCTGTGAACTCTTGAACCAGAAGGCGGTCCGTGAGATCGAGGTTCTGCCGAGCAATGTTCTGTGTCTCACGGACGATTTGGTCGCCTGGTGGTGTCCGGCTGCAGTGCGCCCCATGTTCTTCGAATCGGCCACGGACAAAGAAGCGAACGCGCTGTCTGGCGGGATGTTTCCGCACCCTGCCCTGGTGTTCGTCGCCACAGAGAGACAGCTCTCGGTCCGGGCATTGCCCAGGAATGAAAGGCCCACCAGCGGCACTCCCTTGTTGAGTGCACCGTACTGGAACACCTACGAGGACGGCTCAGTCTGCACTGGCAGCATGCGTGTGCCAACCGCGGAGGTGTCGTCTTCGGTCACGGCGGAGTGGGAACGAGGGTTCTTTGAAAGCGCCTTCACCCACCCCGCCGGTGCCGTGCGGCTGACCTCATATAAAGGTGGCATCATCCCGATGTGGACGAGCGTTCTCGGCAGAGATGCTTTTCCGGATCAGTACCTCGTTCACCGCACACGAGACCCTCCTGCAGTTCATACGCCGCTGCCAGAAATAGCGAAAGGAGCAGAACACCATGCAATCCGTTCATCACCTTCATCCTCGCCTGATGGGCAGCACCCGCCCGCTGCGCGTCCTGCTCGTTGGCGCCGGCGGGAGCGGGAGTGCGGTCTTGCTCCAACTCCCATTTCTGGAGCAAGCTCTGCGCGCCTGGGGCCAACCAGGACTCGCCGTCACTGTCATGGACCCAGATACTGTGTCCGAGGTGAACGTCGTGCGTCAGCCCTTCTCCCATGTCGATATCGGATCGAACAAGGCCATGTGCCTGGTCGGCCGCATCAACATGTTCTGGGGCTTCGCCTGGAAGGCGATTCCGCACGCTACTTTGGGGACAGTCCGGCTGCGGCGCCGGAGTGCGATCTACTGATCAGTTGCGTCGATACCAGGAAGGCCCGCCATCTGATTTCCAGTCGTTCAAGAAGTTCCGCGCGCCGGCATATCATCTCGATCTCGGCAACAACGCCTCCAGCGGGCAGTATGTCCTTGGCCAGCCCCGGGATGTGACGGTCTCCGCACGCGCACAGGAGACACGCCTTCCGACTGTTTTCGAGCTCTATCCAGAGATTGCCGACATCACGATCGGGGAAAGTCCGCTTCCAAGTTGTTCGGCCGTGGAGGCGCTGGACCGGCAGGAGCCATTCATCAATCAGACCCTGGCCGTCAGTTCGCTCGCCATGCTTGCTCGATTGCTGCGGTACGGGCAAATCTCATATCACGGCGGCTTTTATAACGCCGAGACCGGGCGCATGGCGGCGCTTCCAGTTGATCCAGGCCAGTTTGCCAGGATGCGGAGGGCTGCGAAGAAACAAGCACTCTCAAGCGCGCGGCGCGCGGCAGACACGCTGCCGCATAACTGATCTCACCGATCTCACCGAAGAACGAAAAGGCGTCAACATCGGCATTCTGCTTCTATGGCAGCAGTGGCAGCAGTAGATCAATTGGCGGATTGATGAATGATGTCGGAAGGGAAATCGAAAATTGCTCTCAAAAATCATAGAGGCCGTCTCCTGTGTTGCTACGGCCTCTCCACTTCTATTCGATTTTTTACAACCGTCGGGTATGGGGTTCGTCGGGTATCGATCTCGTCGGGTTTAGATTCCGTCTGAGTTATGCCCGCTGGAGGAATCATTGTTTTGATTCCAACAGCAACAGCATTATGGCAAACCCTGGTTTGTTATGCAAGCTTGATCGTCGCAAATATCGTAACTATGAAAGTTCGAATACTTCGAATACATTGTGACGATTCTGTCGCAATCGTAGAGCTGCGATTACAGCTTTTGCTCGCCCCCTTGATCGATATCCTCCAACACTTCTTGCGTGATTTCGGCCACCTCTTCAGTCGAGGCAGACTCAGTTATACCGCAGTCAGGGCAACGGGATGTTACGCCTTCAGTGGTTAGTATTTCTTGCATATTCTTGTGATTACACGGCAATGAGCCCACTATTATTTACCCTCTTTCATTTTAGACTTGTATACCAACACGGCGGTTACTTGACTACGACAATGAATGGGTCGGTTTTAGCCAAGCAGCTACCGTTCTTCACAATGAAGCACTGAATGCTGTGAGACCCCGTGTAGAGGGTGCTCTCTTTCTTCACAAGCCCCCCTTCTTCAAGCGTGACTTCCTCGAAGTTTCCTCGGAGCTGTTGTGCAGCCTTGGCGGCTGCTCCGGTGTTCACTACCTGCCAGAAGACTCTGAAGGGCCGCGGTATGTCGGTCTGTGCAACGAAACGCAACTTCAGATGGGCTGCCAGCGGTGAGCCATCACTTACAATCGTCATCGGTCTGAATCCGTTTTGCTCCGCAGTGGCAGTCGTTAACCGTACAGAACCTGATTGAAGAAAGGCCCACGGCATCGGTCGACGATGTGGCGCGTCAAGGACGCGCTGCAGGGACGTGCTCTCCTTCTTCATCGGCGAGAGTATTTCCGGAACAGTGCGGCGCCGTTTCTGCGCAGCATCCTTGACGAGAGGCCGCCCTAACCGCGGAGCCAGAGTCTCGACAATTTCTTCGACGCTGTCTTGCTCGGCAGCTAGGCGGAAATCTGTTTGCGCCGTTTCGAGCCAGCGATCGAACCCCTCCCTTAGTTTGGGATCATCGTTCCAAGCATCGGCGAAGTTCTCCCGAGGATTTGAAGGGTTAGGTATCCAATGCCGCCCACCTCTCTCTTGTATGTAGGAACTCATCCCGGACAGAATTGCGAATAACGCATCAACTATGCTCGTTTGCTGCTCGTATGCATGAGCGGCCAAGGTTGTGATCACAATAGAGGATGGACGTCCGGTTTCGTCCGCAGAGAACATGAAGTCACGGTGACGCTTAAGGATTTGAATCGCAGACTGCAGCGGGGTCTTGACTCTGAACTCTGGAATCTCAGAAACATCAGCCTTCGCGTCCTTTATCATCATTGCTTGACGGCGCTTTTCGAAGATCAGTTTCATCCGCAAATAAAACCATTCTGCATAGCCGTTTGGATTGCTCACAGGCCAGTCCACGGAAATACGTTCATAATTGACGTGCTTGCTATCAGTTATGGCAACTGACTTTTCTACGAACTCCATCGGCAGAGACGCCGCTTTTCGCATGGAACGCTGATCTTGCGCGTCCGGAATACACGGCAGTACGTCCATGTGAAATTGAGCGCTGTCCGCATAGTTTAGGGTCCAACACCGCTGCCACCGGTCTGGCTTGTCCATGCCTTTCGCTTTTGCGTACAGTGAGAGCTCATAGCCTAAGTCATCCAGAAGTGCCTTCTGGGTCCGGCTCAGCTTGGCGATGGAAAATTCGCAGACGATGTCTAGGTCGTAGTGCTCGTCGCCATTGATCGGTCGAGTTGGTGTACCCAGCCGAAAAGACCCTTGGGTGTAGACATTGATGCCGTACTTCGAAAACCGTGATTCTGGTCTCTCGAGCCAGGCACATACGGATTTGTAGCTTCGATCGGCGGACTCATATCGTTCAGGAGGGATCTCCAACAACTCCGCCAAGTCCGAAAGAAGTCCCTCTGCCGTTTTGGTCGTTTTCAGCATTGCTTCTCCTTCCGCAAGCAACTCGGCAAGAACTTGTCGATCTCGGCATCGGAAAATGTATATTCCTCGTTCTTCTTCAAAGCTGTCTGTGCCTCCGTGTACGCTCTTGAGTTCGTTTGCGGAGCGCCCTTGTAGATTGCTGCCAACTTTTTTTGCAGGTCTTCTCGGCGTCTTACTGCTTCGTCAGTCTGGATCGAACCCATGCGAAGATCTGTTAACAGAGAAAGGTACGACTCGCGCACAGGCCACAAACTTGCTGCCGCGTCGCGGTGTTTCTGCGCCGTCCCGCCCGGATCAAAGTTCCTCATCGCCCCGGAAATCAGGAGGGTGAGAATGGAGGTGATTGCGGTAGCGAGTTTGAGCTGTGGTTTATCCAAGAAAACAACCGACAGGGCGCCTGAGGCGGTTAGGGCTGAGACTCCGATCTGGGCCCACTTATAACGACGCATCGCCTTTGTGCACCCTTCAGCCATCTTTTCGTGCGTCTTATGGGTGTAAACGACACGACCGAAACACTCGCGAATCTGATTCTCAAGCTCTGAAAAAGCGTTCATGCATCTCTCCTGGGCCGCTGACCTAGTCGCGCCACAGTCACTGCCCTAAGCACTTTGCAACAATAACGCAGAAATTGAATTTCTGCAAATCAATTAACAATATGTAAAAACGCAATTTTTACAGTTGACTGAGGGAGAGTAGCAGGGATATCTTTATGTCAAATTCGTAGGAATGAGTTTTCTACTATGCAAACAGCGCTGGCACGGATCGCTGAAGTTCAGATGGGGTATTCCTTTAGGAAGAAACTCCACAGTGCCAACAATGGATCACTCACGGTGATCCAAATGAAGGACATTGACGACTCTAACCTCCTGCATTCAGAAGGCCTGCTGCGGGTAGACCTCCCGGAACTCGGGGCGAGGCACTTGGTGCAGCCTGGAGATCTCCTTTTCCGTTCGCGCGGCATATCAAACACTGCCGCGCTTGTGGCCACAGATCTCGGGTGCACGGTGCTCTCTGCTCCTATGCTGGTCATCCGTCCAAAACACGGCGCCGTTGACCCCGCTTACCTGCAATGGTTCATTAACCACCCCAGCACCCAGAAGCAGCTGACATCCATGTCCATGGGCAGCGCAGTAAAGATGATCAGCAAGGCCGTGTTAGAGAAGTTACCCGTTGAGTTGCCACCGATAGAGATTCAGAGACAAATTATCGAAATCGCCCGGCTCGCGACAGAGGAGTCGTGCCTGGCTGCCGAACTGGCAAGTCTTCGCAAGACACTTACAGAGCAGATTTTGATGTGTAGAGCCCAGGAAGCTACAGGGCTCACGGAATTGAGGATGAGGAATGACTGACAACATCACGCAACAGGAAATCAGTTCCACCGCATGGGCCGCCTGCGACACCTTCCGCGGGGTTGTCGATCCCGCCCAATATAAAGACTACATCCTCGTGATGCTCTTCCTGAAGTACATCAGCGACCAGTGGAACGAGCACTACCTCGAATATCAGAAGCAATACGGCCATGACGAACAACGCATTCGGCGCAAACTCGAGCGAGAACGGTTCCTCCTGCCTTACGTCGAGCTTAAGGACGAGGCCAGCGGCGCAGTGACTGACCGTTTTGTCGCCGACTTTAATAATCTCTTCGAGCGCAGGAACGAATCTAACCTCGGCGAGCTGATCAATATTGTGCTCGACCACATAGAGGAAGCGAACAAGGCCAAGCTCGATAGTGTCTTCCGCAATATCGATTTCAACTCAGAGTCCAACCTAGGAAAAACTAAAGACCGCAATCGTCGCCTTAAGAACCTGCTAGAAGACTTTGCCAAGCTTGATCTGAGCCCTTCCCGCGTATCAGAGGATGTGATCGGCAATACCTATATCTACTTGATCGAGCGCTTTGCGTCGGACGCCGGCAAAAAGGCAGGCGAGTTCTACACCCCTACTCAGGTGTCGAGGCTGCTTGCCCATCTGGTCAGACCGAAAGCTGGAGATCGCATCTGTGATCCAGCGTGCGGTTCCGGAGGCCTCTTGATTGAGGCGGGGGCGCAGATCGAGAAGACTGGTAGCGACAACTTCGCGTTGTTTGGCCAGGAGGTCAATGGAAGCACATGGGCACTTGCTCGGATGAATATGTTCCTGCACCGTAAGGACGGTAGCAGGATCGAATGGTGCGACACGCTCAACAGCCCTGCCCTCGTCGAGGCCGACCGACTAATGAAATTCAATGTTGTCGTTGCGAATCCTCCTTTCTCTCTCGATAAATGGGGAGCCGAGCACGCAGAGAATGATCAGTTCAAGCGTTTCTGGCGTGGTGTGCCGCCAAAATCCAAAGGCGACTACGCATTCATCACACACATGATTGAAATTGCCCTGCCGCAGGAGGGACGCATTGCAGTGGTTGTTCCCCATGGCGTGCTTTTCCGTGCAGGTGCGGAAGGCCGGATCCGCCAAAGGCTCATCGAGGAGAATCTGCTTGATGCGGTGATTGGATTGCCGGGCAACCTATTTCCGACAACGTCCATTCCGGTAGCGATTCTGGTATTTGACAAATCCCGAGAGAAAGGTGGGCAGCGAGAAACCGAGAAAGACATTCTTTTCATTGATGCTGGTCGTGAATTTATTCAGGGAAAAAATCAAAACAGCCTCTCCGATGAGCAGTTCAATAAGGTTGTATCGACGTTCGAGAGTCGGCAAGATGTTGCCAAATACTCCCACATTGCGAGCCTCAAGGACGTAGTTGAGAACGACTTCAATCTAAACATTCCTCGTTATGTTGATACATACGAAAAAGAGGAAAGCATCGACATTGCAGCTGTGCAAGAAAGAATCGAACAGCTGGAATCCGAATTGGTCGAAGTTCGGGCAAAGATGAAACAGCACCTTGAGGAGCTTGGTGTATGACGGGGCACCAGAAACTGGCTCCCATCTCCAGTATTGGGGTGGTCACTTCTGGCGGTACCCCTGACAGAAGCGTTCCAGGGTATTGGGGAGGTAACATACCATGGGTAAAGACCTCGCTCGTTCAGAATTCAGTCATTCGAGCATGCGACATCGATGAGACGATAACCGAAGAAGGACTGCGCCACTCGTCTGCAAAGCTAGTGTCGAAGGGAGCAATTCTTTTGGCAATGGTAGGGCAAGGGAAGACGCGCGGGCAGGTTGCTCTTTTAGACGCTGACGCCGCAGTTAATCAGAATTGTGCTGCACTCATCCTGAACGGCAAAGCGGATCGCTATTATGTTTTTCAGCAGTTGCTATTCCGATATGCGCAAATACGTCTTCTCAGCAATAGCAGCGGGCAGCAAAACCTCAACGCCACTCTGATCAGGTCCATCGCGATACCCATCCCGCCGCTCTTGGAGCAACAACGCATCGGTCAGCTCCTCTGCATGTGGGATACTGCGATCCAAAAGACAGAAGAGCTGTGCGCGGCGAAAAAGTTGAGAAAAGAAGCTATTCTCTCCGAACTACTGGCCGGGAAAAAGCGTGTGAACGGCTACTGTAAACCCTGGTCGTGCTACCGGCTGGGCACCCTGTTCTCTGAGAGGAACGAGCCTAATCGACCTGATCTGCCTCTTCTTGCAATCACAAACCAAGATGGAGTCGTGCTTCGAGAAGAACTCAATCGAAGAGACTCGTCTAATGAAGATAAATCAAAATACCTGCGAATTTGCCCCGGAGATATCGGCTACAACACCATGAGGATGTGGCAGGGAGTGTCCGGACTGTCAGCACATGAAGGAATAGTAAGTCCAGCGTACACTGTCTGCACTCCCAGTGGGGCGATAAATGGAAAGTTTGCGTCCTACTTGTTCAAACTGCCTGCCACCATCCACCTGTTCTATAAACACTCGCAAGGCTTGACCTCAGATACGTGGAACCTAAAATTTCGGCATTTTAGTCAAATCCAAGTTCGTATTCCGCATCTGGACGAGCAACTTGCAATTGCATCGATTCTCACTCACATGGACGAAGAACTATCTCTGGAGAATCGACGTCTGGAAGCACTGAAGCAGCAAAAACGCGGCCTCATGCAAGAGTTGCTCACTGGCAAGTTGGGAGAAGACGAGAAGGGGGTAGCAGTATGATCGAAAACTTCCCTTTTAGCGAAAAGTATCTCTCGCAAATTCCAGCGCTGCAGGTGCTGATTAATCTCGGATTCACGTATCTTCCACCGGAGAATGCGCTTCGTCTTCGGGGGGGCAAACCCAACGTTATTCTGCTGGAGGGCATCCTTCGGGACCGGCTCAAAAAGAACAACCGCATTCAGCACAAGGGCGGAACATTCCTGTTCTCCGAAGAGAACATCCAGGCGGCAGTCCAGAGACTGAAGACTGTGAAGTACGACGGGCTGCTCAAAACAAACGAGGCGGTCTATGACCTATTGACGCTGGGCGTGTCGCTGGAACAGAACGTCGAGGGTGACAACAGAAGTTTTTCGATGAACTACGTCGACTGGAAGAATCCAGCCAACAATGACTTCCACGTCACCGCGGAGTTCCCAGTAGAACGCAGTCGCAGTACTGAAACCGTGCGGCCGGACATCGTGCTGTTCGTCAACGGGATTCCGTTTGCGGTAATAGAATGCAAGGCCCCGCACGTGGAAGTTTCCGAGGCGGTTTCGCAAACAATTCGCAATCAGCGGGACGAATACATTCCGCGCCTGTTCTCCTTTGTTCAGATGGTTGTAGCAGTCAGCAAGAATGAAGCAAAGTACGCCACAACGGGCACACCCGCAAAGTTTTGGGCGGTGTGGCGTGAGCGAGACGACCATCCCGGCCAGGTTGCAGCGGCGGTGAACAAAGCGCTTACGGAATCTGACAAGGATGCGCTGTTCTCGGGGGATTTCTGCAAAGCACGTGAAGCTTTCGACGCCTTGGAGGCCGGGGGCGACCGCCAAGTGACGGAGCAGGACAAGGCTCTGTACAGCTTGTGCCGGCCAGAACGACTGCTCGACCTGGCGTGGCGGTTCACAGTGTTTGATGGCGGTATTCGCAAGATAGCCCGATACCAGCAGTTCTTTGCCGTGCTGCGCCTGCTTGAAAGAGTGAACAAATACGAGGGCGGACGCAGACGTGGCGGGATTGTCTGGCACACCCAGGGTTCCGGAAAATCGCTCACGATGGTGATGCTGGCCCGGGCTCTGGCACTCGATCCTTCAATTCGTAACCCTCGGATCGTCCTCGTGACTGATCGCGTCGACCTGGATAAGCAGTTGGGCAACACCTTTGCCGCCTGCGGCCTTTCGCCCGAACGCGCCGACAGTGCGCGGCATCTGCTGGCACTGGTTTCGAAGAATCAAACACACATCATTACCACGCTGATTCACAAGTTTGCCCGGGCCTTCTCGATCCAGAAGCATGTCGTGGAATCGTCGGATGTGTTCGTCCTTGTGGACGAGAGCCACCGGACGAACTTCGGTGGATTTGCTGCCCGCATGCGTCAAATGTTCCCGCAGGCCTGCTACATCGGATTTACTGGCACCCCATTAATGAAGTCTGAGAAGAACAGCTTCGTGAAGTTCGGCGGGATGGTGGACACGTATTCAATCGATCAGGCGGTAAAGGATAAGGCCGTGGTGCCGTTACTTTATGAGGCTCGCTTGGTTGAGATCGAGCAGAACAAACAGGCCATCGACACATGGTTTGAGCGACACACAAAGGGGCTGACCGACGCACAGAGAGCGGACCTTAAGAAAAAGTATAGCCACGCCGAAACGCTCAACAAAGCGGACCAGGTCATCTACATGCGCGCCTTCGACATCAGCGAACACTATCGTGAGTCGTGGCAAAACACGGGCTTCAAGGCCCAGCTAGTCGCCCCGAGCAAAGCCGCCGCGCTGAAGTACAAAGAGTGTCTCGATGAAATCGGGCATGTGAGTTCCGAAGTTGTGATCTCTGCCCCGGATACTCGCGAGGGGAACGAAGAGGTTGATGCTGGCCCTGAGGAGGTTGTGGCGTTCTGGGAACAAATGATGAAGCGCTATGGCTCCGAGGAGGAATACAACAAGCAGATCGTCAACCAGTTCAAGTATGGCGAAGACGTTGAGATCCTCATCGTCGTAGACAAACTGCTCACCGGCTTCGATGCTCCCCGCAATACTGTCCTCTATCTAACCCGGGCGCTGAAGGAACACACACTATTGCAGGCGATCGCCCGCGTGAACCGCCTCTACGATGATGAGGAGGGCAGGAAACCCAAAGAGTTCGGATTCATCGTTGACTATGCGGGCGTGCTAGGCGAGTTGGATCGCGCGTTAACTTCATACCGGGCGCTGGAGGGCTACGAGGAACAGGACTTGCAGAATGCCCTGCACGGTATCAATGAAGAAATTGGGAAACTGTCACAGCAACACGCTGATCTTTTGGACATTTTTAAAGAGCTCAAGAACAAACACGATGAGGAGGCCTGCGAGCAACTTCTTGCCGATGAGCAGTTGCGAAATGATTTCTACGAGAGACTGACTGCATATGCTAAAACATTGGCGATCGCAATGTCATCGGAGCAATTCGTAACTACCACTCCAGAGAAAAAGGTGCAGGGTTACAAGAGCGATCTGAAGCGCTTCACCAACCTGCGCGCCTCCGTGAAGATGCGGTACGCGGAGTCGATTGATTACAGAGACTTCGAACCGAAGATCAAAAAGCTGTTGGATACTCATATCACCGCCAGCGAGGTGATCAGGTTAAACGAACCGGTGAACATCTTCGACGACAACGCGTTTAAGCAGATCGTCGAAGATAGCGGTGACTCCAAGTCAACCGCAGCGAAAGCCGACATGATTGCCCACTCGACGAAGAAGGCAATTTCGGAGCGACTTGGGCAGGATCCTGCGTTCTATGAGAAGTTCTCGAAGCTCATTCAGAAAGCGATAGACGACTTTCGCTCCAAGCGATTGTCGGATCTGGAATATCTGACCAAGGCTTCAGAAATCAGGTCCGCTGTGGTGAATCGCAGATTTGATGAACTACCTAAGCCACTGCAAGGCAATGAAGACGCGGTCGCATTGTTCGGAGTGTTGGAACCATTCATTACGGTTCACTCTGATGGGAATTCGGCTACAAATGATCTGGCAGCTCAGGCTGCCGTCGACATATGGTCAATCATTGAACGTAATCGAAAGGTGGGCTACTGGGAAGATTTGGACGCGCAGCGCCGGACGATGAACGATATAGACGACTACCTCTATGACGAGATCAAGGACAACCAGGGGCTGGCGCTGACAACGGTTGAGATGGACGGAATAATCGAACGCGCAATGCAGGTGGCAAGGCATCGGATGGTGAACTAGGTATGGCCCCGAGAAGTGTTCAGTACGGCCGTGAAGAAATTCGATACGAAGTAATCACCCGCCCGAAGCGAAGAACTTTAGGAATAGAGGTACATCCCGACGGAAAGGTGCTCGTGCTCGCTCCTAGTAATTGCGACGAGATAACGATAGAGGACAAGATGCGGCATCGCGCGCGCTGGATCAGCCGTCAGCTCAGGACGTTCAAGAGTTATGAGCCGCGCACCACGCCTCGTCAATATCTCGCCGGCGAGAGTCACCGATATTTGGGACGCCAGTATAGGCTGCGCCTGGTTGTACGCGTGGAGATACCGAAGCCGACAGTGAAACTAATGCGGGGAGAGTTGATCATATCCGGACCGAGAAAACTCTTAAGAGCAAAGATACGGGAGCTGTTGCGAGGTTGGTATCTCGAGCGCGCAAGGGAGCTCTATCAGCGTGTGTTGTTGGAGTCAGTTGGTGCATTCGGGCGGCGCATCCCCGCAGCACCTCGAATTGCGGTCCGCGAAATGCGCGGACGCTGGGGGAGTTTGTCCGAACGAGGCCTAATGACACTGAATGCACAGTTGATTCAAGCACCGCGACTCTGTATTGAATATGTGATCGTGCATGAGCTCTGCCACACGCTGTATAGAAATCACGGCCCGGCTTTCTTTCGAATGCTCAAACTCCGGATGCCTGACTGGGAACAAAGGAAACAGAAGCTTGAGCGAGCAGTTCTGTGAAGGTCATTTCAGCCGACTCTGACGCTGCTCGTTGAACTGCTTTGTGATCTGGAGAGGGGAACATCCGATGAAATGTGTAGCAGACGAAATCGAAGGTTATCTGGCCACGGCGTCGGAGATGCTAACGGCTGAAGGAATGGCCGACGCTGCCGACATCTTACGCACTTCAACGCCCAAAATAGAGGAAACTGGCTACGACAATTGGAATGGTGGAACCACGGTTTGGACCATCTATCTACTTGTCGATCCCGCCTTCTATGCGCAGCTCGGCGCCAAACGCAAGATTTTGGAAGAGCGCATCAATACTAGGTTAAAGCCCATCCTCGATCAGTTCACGAGTGACTGGTACGGGGTGACAATCGCACCCAAAGTTCTCCCTCGCACAGATTGGAGACATACAAAGGGTGATCTCTCGTACACCACAAGGCGAAACATTGTCGACGGATTGAAAATTAACCGAGTCGCTTGGCAAGGCCGCTTAGAGGATGTCGAGTTCCTTCAGCGACTTTACGACCTTGAATCGCTACCCTCCTATGACACACGGTATAAGAATGCGGCCGATGACATTTGGCAACATCGTGTGAATAATCCAACTGACTGGACTGACGATTGGATCTACGAGGATGCGCGATTCAACCTTTTGCACGGTCCAACGGACACATTTCTCCGATTCCTGTGCGAGGTAGTTCATCCGGTCGTGCGTTCGGACCGGAACGAAACACTTAAGCTGGTCCGGGAGTTTAATGACCAGTTGCGCCGCGAAGGTTGGCACCTCGTCGAAGAGGAAAAAATCGGTGGACGTTCGCGCTTCGTGGCGCAGCGCGTCCAACTCGCTGCCGGTCGGTCAGTATCGCGTGCACGCACTGTCGCCGACGCGCTGGACGCTGGATGGATGCAGAAGGAGATCGAGCGCCTAGAGAACGCTGTCGATCGCGATCCTGCACTTGCGATTGGCACGGCCAAGGATCTTGTTGAGACATGCTGTAAGAGTATCTTGACGAAGCGTGGCGTCGAAATTTCGCCCAAAGCTGATTTGCCGGAACTTACCAAGTGCTTGACGAAGGAGCTAAGGCTTGTCCCGGAAGGCATCTCCGACGAAGCCAAGGGGTCAGAGACGATCCGTCTGATACTCCGCAATCTGTCCGCACTTACAAAATATCTGGCAGAACTTCGTGGCCTTTACGGTTCCGGCCATGGACGTGACGGAAAGCACCGGGGGCTGGAACCGCGCCATGCGCGTCTAGCGGTCGCCGTGGCTGTAGCCTTCATCGATTTTGTCACAGAGACCCACCACCGGAGGACTTAACTACGAACCGTGTTAGGAGCTTTCCCGCCTTGAGGTAGAAGAAGCGTCCACACTCTAGCACGATCTGAAGCTGACACATTCCTTCCGACAATGCCTGGCTCCATCCGCATCGAGGCGCATTCGCGTGAGCTCCGCAGCGAGCGCCTGGCACGAAAACACACAAAGGCACTTCCATGAAACTTCACCGAAACCAATATTGTCCCATCCATCACTCCCGTTTCTGCTGCGGCCGCGAAGAAGCGTTCAAGGCCGGACGCCAGACGAAGGGCGTCGAGCGCATCGACGATCCGAATCATCCTAGAGGATACCGGGAACTTCGTTCACCGGCAGAATTGCGGAAAGTGCTGACCCAGAAAATCTCTGCGCAACACGGAAACTGCGGAATCTGTCACTTGCCGTTTACCGACTGCAATGAGATTGTCCCCGACCACATCGAGCCCAAGGGTATGGGAGCCGCATGGCGCGATGACCACCCAGACAACATCCAGGCGGCGCATCGGCTCTGCAACCTACTCAAGGGCTCGAAGCGCCTGCCCGGCTCTTCCCAGAGTGTCGCATGAACTTCCTGCTGTTGATCCTGCTGGACATCTCTGCTTCCGCTGACGGTTCTCCCGAGGTAATCATCGCCCGCAAGCCGCTAGAAGCCCTGATCGCGGATTGGCTGAGGCAGGGAGAAGAGATACATCGGCTGCAAACGCTGGTTGCCAAACAGACTGGCGTCATTCATCGCCAGAGCCTCACCACTCCCTCCGACCGGATTCGCTGAGCCACAAAGATCGCGCTTTACGTTTCGGTGCCGCGCAAAGCCGCCACCCCCACATTTCGCTCAAAGGACAAAACTCATGAAACCATCGCACCTCGTTGAGGCGCTGATCACTGCTGTGCCTCAAAACGTCCCGCTCCATATCTGGGGCGCCTGTGGCGTCGGAAAATCCCAACTCGTCAAGCAGGTCGCGCAGCATTTGAAGCGCGAGTTTATCGACGTCCGCGCCGTCCAGCTCGATCCCGTCGACTTCCGTGGTCTGCCACGCATTAAGGAGGACCGCACGGAATGGATCACGCCGAATTTCCTCCCCAGTAAGGGCGAGGGCATTCTCTTTCTCGATGAACTGACCTCTGCACCTCCGATGACGCAGGCCGCCTGCTATCAGCTCGTTCTGGATCGTGCACTCGGCGATTACCGGCTGCCAGACGGATGGTCAGTGCTTGCAGCCGGCAATCCCGCCTCCGAGCGCGGCGTCAGCTACTCCATGCCCCGTCCGCTGCTCAATCGCTTCCTGCATCTCACGCTGGAACCGGATCTTGGCGAATGGTGCATCTGGGCTGGCAAGGCCGGCATCAGGTCGGAAATCATTGCATTTCTACGCTTCCGCACGGAGTTGTTGCACGATTCGGCCGTGCGGTCGGGTGTCAATGCCTGGCCGACGCCGCGCTCCTGGGAGATGGTATCCAGGGCGATGGACGGAATCGACGCCCGGAAGGCCAACATCACTGCAGACGTCTACGAGATGCTGCTCATGCACCTCATTCAAGGTGCCGTGGGTGACGGAGTGGCCGCGGAGTTCATCGGCTTTCTCAACCTGTTCCATTCGCTGCCTTCCATTGACGAGATTCTCCTGAACCCCACTGGCGCGCCCTTACCCAGCGATCCTTCCGCCCAGATCGCAATTGCCACTGCACTCGGCCGCCGCATCACCGATAGCTCGATTGCGAAGGCGAAGCTCTACCTTGAGCGTCTTCCGGATGAGCTGCAGGTCCTGTCCATGCGCGACGCTCTGCTTCGCGACCGGGCTATCGCAACTACCCCGGAATTCACCCATTTTGCAGTCACGCACGGCGATCTGCTGGCGTAGCAACCGAGGCGTGTTAAGCAGATGCACTTTCTCCGATCTTTTCCGGTCTCAGTCGCGGATGCGAAGTTCGGTTTACCCGGAGAGCGAGGTCCTTGCGCATTTTCGGATGATGTCAGTAGGGGCCTTTGCCGCCTTGCGCGGGAGGTTGCCGAGGCTTTACCCCGGTGTTCCTTGTAAGTCGCTTCGGTGTTGCTGTGCTGCACGGCCCCACTGCCCGTCGGTTTCCGCTACAGTGCCCAGCTTTCGAGGTGAGTGCCACGAGTGGTATGCTTCCGGAAAGCCATTTGTGAGAGCGGAGATTCCTAAACAGATGAACGTCTACATCGAGGGATTAGGCTATACAGATGACAGCTCAACGCACATAGGGATGCGCGTGATCAAGTCTGCATCGTTGTCAATGAATTCGAAACTGATCAAGTTCAAGTCTACGCCAATACAAGCAGCAGACTTTCTTGACCAGTTCTTCGCCGAGTCGATCAAGGCGCAAGGCGCACATGCCCTCGATAGCATCAATCGCGTATTTAGATCTCTCAGAGAATACGAACAAAAGCATATGCCGCAGCTGAGCGATGCGTGGCCAAGCCAGGAAATTGTGAAAAAGCTGTTCGACGCCTATATGAAGGGTGGAAAATCTGGGCTCTTAAGAGCAATCGAGGAGAATCAAGAAGAGATCAAATAGTCACATCGTGCTTGAGCCATTAGCGATTGATGGAGCGCACCCCCTACAATGTGCGCGCCTATTCACCAAGTTGAATCAGAGCCGCGGCGCGATAGCGCCTCACCTCAGCCAAGTCTCCGACTAGCTCACGGTGACCCTCTTGATTGACCAGCCGCTCCCGAATTGCTATCGCCAGATCGAAGAGAGCCACAGCACCACGGTTATCCCCAAGTGCAATCTTCGTGGCGGCTTTATTCACGTAAGCCGTTGCCAGAACATTGGCAAGTTCACGACGGCCTTCCTGGTTGACCAGCCGCTCCCGAATCGCTATCGCCTGGTCGAGAAGGAACATCGCACCGGAATTGTCTCCCATTGCAATCATCGCGACAGCTTGGTTCATGTACGTCCTCGCCAAGTCGTTGGCAAGTTCACGACGGCCTTCCTGGTTGACGAGCCGCTCTTGAATTGCAATTGCCTGCTTGTATAGCACCACAGCCCCGCAATTGTCCCCTAACGCCCTCATGGTGATGGCCTTGCCCATGTAATCCATTGCCAAGTCGTTGGCAAGTTCACGACGGCCTTCCTGGTTGACCAGCCGCTCCCGAATCGCAATCGCCTGATCAAAGAGTGCCGCCGCACTACGACTGTCACCCAGAGTCCTCACCGAGACGGCCTTATTCATGTATGTCATTGCCAAGTCGTTAGCAAGTTCATGCCTGCCTTCCTGATTGATCAGCCGCTCCCGAATCGCAATCGCCTGATCATAGAGGATCACTGCACCCCGATCGTCACCCAGATAGCTCACTGAGTTAGCCTTGTTCAGGTAAGCTGTCGCCAAGTCGTTGGCAAGTTCATGCCTGCCCTCCTGGTTAACTAGTTGCTCGCGAATCGCAATCGCCTGATCACAGAGAGCCACCGCCCTCCGATTGTCGCCAAGTGCGCTTGTCAAGCCGGCCATAGTCATGTACGCCTGAGCCAAGTCGTTGGCAAATTCATAACGGCCTTCGCGGTTGACGAGCTGCTCGCGGATCTCAATCGCCTGATCGCACAGAACCATAGCCCTGCGACTGTCGCCAAGTGCGCTCTTTGAGTCGGCCTTGTTCACGTAAGCTGCCGCCAAGTCGTTGGCAAGTTCACGACGGCCTTCCTGGTTGACCAGCCGCTCGCGAATCGCAATCGCCTGATCGTACTCATGGATTGCCCCGTTCTGGTCTGCCGCCGCAATATGGACTAAAGCCTTTTCCATACACAGCCCAGATAGATCAGGCTCTAATTCCCTGTGCCCTTTCTTAACCAGGTGCACATACAGCCGTTTGGCTTCGTCGTAGGCCGCCACCTCCGCCACTAGCTCGCCCCGCCGGCTCGCTCCGTGCTGTCCCAGCATCACGACCGCTTCCGCTGGATCGCGCCCCGCTGCAAGCAATCCCATTTCCAGCCACCGCCGAGGGTCTGTCCACGCGGCGCCATATAGGCTGCGGCGCTCCTCGATACCAGTATTTGGTGAAGACGCTCGCTCGATTCCCTCCAAAGTACCGTTATAGCTGGCGCTTGCCGTGTGCTGGTAAATCGCCTTGAGCCAACTCACGGCTTCGCTGAGGCTTCCCAATCGCTGTGCCGGATCTTGACGGAAGCACAAACGCAGCAAATCTGCCAAGCGGTCCGGCATGGCTGGGATCGAATGGTCACGCGCCCCGTGCCGCAAAAGCTGCTCCAAGGTCGCAGGTGCCTCTAGTCCGGAGTTCCACGCGACTCCGCCTGTGAAAAGTTCCAGCACCGACACTCCCCAGGACCAGATGTCCGTCCTGCGCGTCAGCTTCAGCCGCGCCGCCTGCTCCGGCGACCAGTAAGACGGTGTGCCCCCAGAGGTGCTTACGAGTATGCTGCGTCGCGGATCGCTGGCTGCGGCTTCGCTTCCCGCGGCCCTGGCACGAACCAAGCCAAAATCGGTCACCCGCGGCCGCACTCCCTTGGGCACTGTCTCTCTCTCCGTGCTTACCAACACATTTCCCGGTTTCACATCCTGATGAATCAAATTTAGTTCATGCAGACAATGCAGACCCCAAGCAAATTGGATAGCAATATCCAGCATGCGCTCGAGCGCCAAACGCGGACCACCCTCGTATAGCCGCCGCGAGTCAATCCACCCCTCCAGGCTGCCCCCTCAACATACTCAGCAAAAATCAAAACTTCGTCCCCCACTGTGCGAAAGAAGCGACAGGGAACAAGGTTGGGGTGCTCGGGCAGGTCGATCCACGTTTGCAGTTCAGCGAGAAAGCTTCTCCGGCTAGCCCCCGAGAAGACTTTGGCGCGCTTGACGGCGAACCGCGAGGAGGTGGAGCGGCTTCGCACCAGATACACCTTTCCCATGCCTCCTTCGCCGAGCGTCTTCTCGATGACAAAATCACCCAGCAACTCCTGACCTGGCGCCCAATCGCTTGCAGCCGGACCCAGAGGAAATCTGGAATATTGAGGCTCGCTGTGAACGGCTGCTTCCTCGGCAGGTCTCGCGTCTTCCTTCTCAATCCGAGTCTTGCGCACTTCTGGGACCGGGGCAGCTTGCGGGGCGGCCTTCGGATCTCTTCCGAACATATTCCTCAACCAATTCTCCATGGTCTGTAAGTCACCTTTTGCAATCCACTCATCTGAGCTCGCAATGGTATCAATTCTGCTCGTCAAGATGGCAGTCTGCAAGAAGAGACTTAATCTCTCCGGGACACCGCCCGTTTCAGGGAGTCCTTTCAGTAAGCATGTGCTGGGACCTCGCTAATACGTATCCCTTGATGTGCGCAGAACCGAACCTGCGGTCTCACAGCGAGAAACTAAGCGCCCAGACCTTCACGCCCGACGATGGCGCGGCTTCCCGCCAGTTGTGAATCACCGCCCTTTGAATTCAATCGCTGTCACGCACAGCGATTTACTAGCGTAGCCCTGGTCAATCCGGGGCTGCGCCTGGAGCATGAAACTAAATGATTTCCGACAAAGCCATGTTGATCTGTCTCCATATCATGATGTGGACCGCACGCAAGCACGACAAGCGTGTGTCCGAGGAAGTAGCACAGTCCCACGAAGCAAACACGAATGCCGGCCGCTACAACAAGCATCTGCTCGATCAGGCCGAAAAGCTGGAGGAACTGCGCTCGCTCGCCGGCCAGATCCGCCAGTACTTCTACAAGGTCACTCTGCCGTGGTCGGACGAGGGCTACCGGCTGCTGCCCTCACACCTCTATTTCGAGTTCACCAAGCAAATGAGCGAATTCAAGACCGGGTACGAACAGCTGGTGCGAGAGTTTCTCGACGCGTATCCTACCTATCGCGAACAGGCCCGCAGCAGCCTTGGCCTTCTGTACCGCGACAGCGATTACCCGGACTGGTCGAAGCTCACTGAGAAGTTCGATCTGACGACCGACATTCTTCCCATACCGTGTGGAGAGGATTTCCGCGTCACGCTTGGTACAGAGGAGAAAGCTCGAGTCGCACGCGAGATCGACCAGCAGGTAAAGCAGTCCCTCACGCGCGCCACATCTGAGCTATGGTTGCGTCTTATGCAGTCGGTCGCCCACCTCGCTGCGCAATTGGAGCGGCCGAAAGCTCGTTTGCATACGTCTACTCTGCGCAATGTGACGGAGATTGCCGATCTCGTTCCGCGGTTGAACGTAACCAACGACGAAGAGCTGACGGCGCTTGCGCGGGAGACAAACTCGCAGCTCGCCGGCTTTACCCGCCAGGACCTTGCTGAGCATCCAGCGGCGCGCGCTCGGGCGGCGGGAATTGCAAACGATCTCGCAGCCAAGATAAAGCACGCGATGAAAGATCGTGGCTATGACACCACGGATGAGTCTGCCGCCATCGGCCATGATTCCGGAACAGCGGAAGCAGTGGCCGCCGTGGTGGTCCAGATGTCTGATCCGAAGCCAACCGATCCGGCACCCCAACCCGCGCCAGCACCTGAGGCTGACCAAATCGTTGCGCGCATGCAGGATTTCATGGAGCTAATGGCATCATGACAAACCTCTCTGACACTACAAGCATAAGTTGGCCAGAGCGGCCAATTTATGCCTGTAGTGGGTAGTGGCCGATTTATGGTTGCAAAATCGGGACTGAATGCATCAATCTGCCTACTATAATGTCCGCCGCCACCAGTGAAGCCGGTTAATGCAGTGAAATGAGGCCGCCTCCAATGCCTCGACGGGTGGCTCAGGTCATCTTGCCTCGCGTCAATGAATACGTAACAATGTCAAACAAATCGCGAACGTTATCAATTCCGTGCGCGGGTAGGGGATAGACGGAGAGCGCCCAATGACTGTCGCCGTTGCGTGGGTCCGCAGGATTCATGATTGCGAGGAGCTGATTTTCGTTTCAGATAGTCGATTATCCGGTGATGGTCGAACGTTCGATTACTGTCCGAAGATTCTGACTCTGCCTCGCAGCGATTGCGCGATCGCGTTCGCGGGGTACACCGGACACGCGTTCCCGATGATGCTCCAGCTTGGTCTCGCTATTGACGCACACACGCCAGCGCGTTCACGGTCTATTGAGATTGCTGCGATCAGAAAACATGCGCTCAAAGTGTTCGACAGCATGGCAGGTTCGATTCGAAGCTCAAAGATGGTCTCAGTTAATCAAGATGTAGATCCTGAAGCCAGCTTTCTGTTCGGAGGCTACTCTTGGGTAAAGAAGCAATTTGAGCTTTGGTCCATTGATTTCTCTAAATCTGAGAAGCGATTTGTAGCCACGCCCGCTCGGTGGGCCTACTACTCCGAAGGTGCAAAGCGAGTTCTGTTGAGCAAAGCACGTAAGCGAGAGAATGCTATCGGCCGAATTGCGTTCGCCGGTGACCAGGGCCGAAAGCACGTCAGCTTGTTTGTGCGAGGTTAACTGCATCCCACCGAACGTCGAATGGCCTGGCAGGCATTGGTAAGGAACCGTTCGAGGTAGTTCGCGACATGCTCCGTGATAGGAATCACTCGGAGACGATTGGCGGTGCACCGCAACTTGTAAAAGTTTATCAATATATGCAATCAGCTCCATTTGCCGTGTATTGGCCAGACAAGCGCACCGGGAAAGCCTACCTTCAAGGCAGACCATGCCTCGACTACGAGCACATTGAAAGATGGATCATCGATCCAGATACGCTAGAATCCGAGAGCCGCGCTTTCTCGAGTGACCAGCGTGATGCACCACACGATCCGTCTTTGGCATTAAACCCCGATCTCCTTGAACCGAACGAGTAACGGCAGCGAGTGCCACTCGAACTCTCTGCCGCCTGGCAAATCACGCGAAGCAAAAGCTATCTGCTGGGTCGTATGGCCTTTGTCCGTGCGCTTGACAATGCCAAACCAATGTCAAATAAGATGAGCCGCCTTCCTGACTTGCTGGCGGACGGCATTGAAAACAGAGTCTGACACCCTATATTCATCCGCCCTACGCAGAAATCACAATTCGTAAAGGAATCAAAATGATAAGCACATTGCGAAGAGCAAAACGGCACCCGTGGCCAAGTTATGGTTGGAAAGTAGGACTCGCGGCCACGTTATCCTTGCGGAGACCGCGGCACGGCGCGTGGGCTCTGCCGAAAGTCGGCATTCGCGGCCAATTTATGGTTGTAGAGGTGGCCAATTTATGACCGTAAGGACACTCTCCCCGGCCGTCCGGCTCAAGCAGGGTCGGACGAAATTGCTGCTCGATTTCCCATTTTTCGGGATTCTTATCCTGCGGCTTAAGGATGTTGAAACTCCATCGATCGACACCATGGCGACCGATGGAATCTCCCTGTTCTATAACCCTGAATTTGTTGCGAAGCTGACGCCGCCTGAATTGCTTGGCTGCCTGGCGCACGAAGTCATGCATCCGGCGTTGCAACACCACACCCGGCGGGGGACACGCTCGCCGAAACGCTGGAATATCGCCTGCGACTTCGCCATCAACCCGCTCATTCGGGATGCGAGCCTCGCTCTCCCTGCTGGGGCACTCTATGATCCGGCGTTTCGGAACCTGAGCGCGGAGCGGATCTACAACCTAATTGCCGAGGACAGAGATGGCGACTCTGGCAGCGGCAGTGGCGACGGCTCCTCGAATTCCGGGTCCGGAAATCCTTCGGCTCAGGGAAACAAGATGGAAACTGCCGCGCCCAAGGTTCCAGCGACAGACGGAGGATTTGGCCAGGTCATCGATGCGCCGGACCCCGACAAGGAAGGGGCACCGGCGACCGGCGACCAAATCGAAAAGCAGCAGATGAGCTGGACCGGAGCTGTTCAACAGGCCGAAGTTGTCGCTCGCATGGCTGGCAAAGCCCCGGGCGGCGCGCGCCGCGCTATGCAAGCGGCGGACCGGGCAACTGTGGACTGGAGGGCAGCGCTCCGGAATTCATTCGCCGCTGCGTTTCCCGAGGACTACTCCTGGGCGTTTCCCAATCGGCGCCACATTGACTCGGGCCTATACCTGCCAAGCATTCGCAAGGACGGCGTGGGTGAAATTGTAGTCGGCGTGGACTGCTCCGGCTCGATCAACCGCCGCCAGCTTGGACTGTTCCAGGATGAACTGAATTCCATCATCTCGGAGCGGAGGCCCCAGCGGGTGCATGTGCTCTATTTCGACACACAGGTTCATAACGCAGCGATCTTCGAACAGGGCGAGCCTATTACGCTCGATCCAGTAGGCGGCGGCGGGACCAGCTTCTGTCCTTGCTTCGAATACATCGAGGAGCAGTCGATCCAGCCGCAGGCTCTCGTGGTCTTCACCGACCTTGAGGGCTCTTTTCCGGACGCTGCACCAAACCACCCAGTCCTGTGGGCGGCCACCAGGGATCATCCGGCTCCGTTCGGCGAGGTGATTCCCATGGCTGCTGCATAGCTCTACTGCGAATGCGGCGCGACGCCGCGCTTCAGGCAGCCCTGTCGTTCGCGGAGTTGCGCGCTATTTACTAGCCAAGCATTGCAGCTCTTGCCCTGGAGCGTGAGGTCCGCCGCTAAAATTCCCGATGAAAATCAAGAGGCCCTATTGTAGCGGCCTGCTCTGAGCAGGAATTAGGAGATTCGCTTATCAGGTTTGTTCGGCTTTCAACCGTGCCGGAAGGTCTGGGAAGTCCCGCACACAGTTCACCATGATGCGGTCATAAATAAACTGATCGCCAGCATCATGGGTGTTGCAGCAGAGATAGTAATTTTTCCCTTCATGTCGCAGATAGATGATCCATTCTCCGGTTAGCTTTTTGCTGGCTTCCCTCGTCTCCACGGGGTCGTGAATGACGCGGTGCGTTAGCTCGTCGATCATCTCCTGGGTGATCACGTCCGATTTGGCAGGGTCCATCACCTCGTTGACGAGCTTTTGAACCCCGTTCTTGCCGAGTCCAAGAAGGATGTTATTCACCAGGAAATGAGCCGAAAAATAATGCCTATGCCATAGCCCTTTCAGAGGCATTTTCTTGAACTGAGTCGCAGGTTTGATACCTGACGGCAGGTCGCCCTGTTCGATCTCCCTAATAGCGCTAAGGATATCGTGCGGACTGACACCGAACACTGCGTCGAGAATGTAAATGTCGAGCCAGATTAGCTCCGACATCCGGGAGGCAAGATCGGATGTTGCGACATATATATCCCGAAACACCGCTAAGTCCCGGCTCGTGATCTTGACATCTCTGTCCTTCAACTTCGCAGTGTAGGTTTGTTCAGACATCATGCGCGCCTCAATCAGAATCTGCCCTTGCGGGTTTTAGGGAGAGTTGCTCGGCGGAATTCTGCCTGAGCGAACCCACTTGATAAGAAGACAACGTCTGTAGCTTCATCTTGGAGAATTGATCATTACCTGCAACCTTGTTCCGTCCTTTCTCAAGTCCAGCCCTCCAATCCTCAACTTGTTGCAGATAGAAATTTAACTTACTCTGAAATATCTCGAACCTCTCGCATCCCTTCTTCGAAAGTGCTTGCCGACCCTGAATATTCACAAGATTCTCAAGTTTCTCTTTCCCCTTCAACGCGTAGTCCTGATAAAACCCGTCAACGATGACAATGAATTCTTCGCACCGAGCTATAAAGGAACGAATGTCGCTTGTAGGGACGCGAGGTCTCTCAGTGAAGCAGGGGAGCCATTTCCCAAGGTAGACCGGATCGAAAACAAAACTTGCGAATGGTCCGTCGTATGAACCACTAGAATTTACTATAGAAATAATCGATAGCTCGCCCGTGGAACTCGCGAATTGGTTAAGTTTTTCCAGCAGTTGCAGCTCGTCAAATTTGGCCTGCCACTGTTCGACGAATGCAGCTTGATCCTGTTGGATGAGTTGGGCCCGCTTTCGTTGGACGCGTCGCCTTTTCCATTCGAGAACGTGCCTGCTGATTTCCGGGTAAACAATCGTGAGCACAAGGGCAAGGGCACAGCCGACGAGTGCCCTGCTAGTCTGCGGACTGTTCTTAGTCCAATCTTTGAAAGTCGTTAAAATTGTTGCCGCTGCGGCTACGCCTGTCAGGATGGAGCTAACCGAAGGGCGCGCTTTCGAAGTCTCGGAAGCCGGTTTCTCGAAGCCGTTGTGGTCGTTGTCGTTGCGCTGATTCATGGTAGAGATTATAGGCTGTGCTCGGCGGGGCTTCCTACCGCCAGAGCTTTTCGAACCGGGCCGGGTTGGTGGCGGTGTACCTGACGGTGTGCTGAATGTTCCGGTGTCCGAGATAATCCTGAATGAGCCGCGTATCCGCGCCCTGGTCGGCAAGGGCGAAGCCGCAAGCGTGGCGCAGCATGTGAGGATGGGCGAGCAGGGGCAGGGAAGCGGCGGCGCTGTATTTTCGCAGGGCCAGGTTCACGGTGGATCGGTGCAACGGCTTCCGCTGCTCGCTGACAAAGAACGTCTTGCCGGTCGGCTTCATCCGGGCGCGTTCTTTCAGCCATGCGCTGATGGCCCGCAGCTCGTCGCCGCGTAACGGCTGCGTCGTCGATAGCCCGCCCTTCAACCGGGCGACATGCAACACGCGGCTTTCGGTGTCCACCTGGTCAAGTTTCATCCGGCAGGCTTCCGAGACGCGCAAGCCATGCCGGAACATCAGGAGCAACAGGCAACGGTCGCGGGCCTCGTTCCGGCTCCCCTTGGTCGCCTCGATCAGCCGTTCAACCTCGCCCCTCTCGTGCGACCTGTTTCTCAAGATATAATACTCTTAATATTGTAACTATGTATGATATGATTTTGTGCGGACCGGGAGGAGCTATATGTTCAAGATGGCATTTCGGGTTGTATATCGCATCAAGGGTCGATGTTCCCGGCATCCCGCATACAACCCAGTGAAGGACGAGCAAGGGGGCATCAAGGGCGGCTGTAACGAGTGTGAGGCGCTCCTCGACGCTTATCGGGCGTATCTCGCATTTCGTGAAGCGATTGAGGAGTTCGAGACCACGGTTCAGCCTCTTCTCGTCACCAACAAAAAGGCGCGAGGAAAGGGCGTAGATTTCTTTCGCGCATTTACTCCGGAATGGTCGTTGTCGCACGCGCAGCGGTGCACACCAGGAAATTGCAATTTGATCGCTCCGGAGGTGCCCTCTGAATCACGCAAGTGAAAAAGACGAACAGTTCGATGGGCAAATGCCGGCAAGAGCAATTGCGGTAGCTCTTTTGCTTTCTCTGGTTTTCTGGTCGGGCCTTGGAGCGGTCCTGTGGTACTTCGAGGTTATCCGGTGGCAGCAACGCGGTACTCATGCAAATTAGGAGGCAGGGCAAACTATGTTGGAACAGCTTGAATCTTTCGTTTCGGCTGAAAAAGTAGCCGAATTTCTTGGTACTACCCGTCGTCAGGTCTTGCAAATGGTCAGGGCGGGTGATCTGCCAGCCCATCCACTGACAGGCCGGAAGAGACATGTCTGGGTATTCCGGATATCTGAAATAACCGGTCACATCGCTGCCCGTCGTGTTAATGTTCGCTCTGGCAGCCCAACCAGTAGTCACGCTGACAGGAAACGGCATGACGAATAACGGTTGGATCAGCAAGAAGAACGGACGCTTTATGTACAGGTTTTGCACGACCCGGATCTCAGACGGCAAGAAGATCGAGCTGATGAAGACCATCGGCTTGATCTCCGTGCTCAAGACCGAGAAGGCCGCTTGGCAGGAAGCCGAGCGGCTGGGGTTGACGAAGCTGTCCGCAACACCAACAGCAGCACAGCTCACGTTTGATGTTTTGGCGACGCATTTCATCGATCATGAACTCAATAAGAGCGAGGGCAGGATCGGCAGGAAGGCAACCGAGACGATCACCCGTGATAAGCACAACATCAACAAACATTGCATCCCGCGCTGGGGCACAACCCTGGCGCTGGATATCAAGCCTCTCGCACTGGAAGCATGGTACGAATCATTGAGCGCGGAGCTGGCATGGAAGACGATCTCCAAGATTCGCTCTGCGATGTCTCAGGTGTTCAACCACGGCTATCGGCATGGCCTACTCCCCGGCAACAAAGCTGAGAATCCTGTAACGCTCAGCCGGTGCCCCGAGTCGAGCCAATACGAAGCGGTGGTCGTGACTCCTGAACAGATGATCACCATCCTCAATGAACTCAACGTGCCTGAGACGCAATGTGAGTGGATGGTCGCTCTGCTCCATGCAGCAACCGCACTGCGTCCGGAGGAGACGTTTGGCTTGCAGTGGCAGGACGTGGATTGGAAGAACGGGCAGATCAACATCCAGCGTGCCTGGTCCAAGGGTGAGCTGACGGCGGGCAAGAACCGGAACAGCATGACGCAAGTGATCATGTCGCCGGTCCTGGCCGAAGCCCTCAAGCGCTGGCGCGGTCTGACTCTGTACCGGGAACCATCCGACTGGCTCTTCCCCAGCATTAAGAAGAAGGGAACGATTCCACGTTCGGCGTCGATCTGCAGCCAGTCGTATCTGCGCCCGGCCGCAGTCAAGGCAGGTGTAATTCCAGAAGGGTATGCAGGACGGTTTGGCTGGCACAATATGCGTCACTCGCTGGCCACGTTCCTGTCGGCCAATGATGTACACTTGTCAGTGACGCAATCCATTCTGCGGCACAAGAAGATGAGTACTACGGCTGACTTTTACACTCATGCGGTCAGTGCCAAACAGAAGGAAGCACAGCAGAAGTACTTGAAGGCAATAGGGATGTAGGGTTGCAACGGGTAAATGAACGGGTATTTCGAGTAGGTTGCGTCAAAGCAAAATCGCTGGTAAGCTACATGTAATCAGTGATGTAGGCGCGTAGCTCAGTTGGTTAGAGCGCTACCTTGACACGGTAGAGGTCAGGAGTTCGAGTCTCCTCGTGCCTACCATTTATTTTCTTATAGTTACAGCCAATCGGCATCATCGAAATCCCTAGAATTTACCTAGTCATCCACCCAAGGCTATTGGACGTGCCCATTTTCTACGCTAAAAATCGCGTCCAGCATCCTGCTTTGGGCGGTCTGCAGCTCGGCTGAATCTGTCTGAGTGTACAGATTCAGGGTGGTATTCACGTTAGTAACGCGAAGCCGTTTGTGCGGTCTTCGAGTTCTTCGCCTTTGGAAGTCGAAACGCTCACCTGTTTTTTCTTTCGATCTAAGTAGATAGTTTTCTCGACCTCAACCGTCAGTCCGGTCTTCTTGTCCAGCTTCTTGCCCACCGTTGTCTTCGCAGATAGAACCCCTGCAGCGACTGTTGCAGGGTACAGGTAGTTTCTGTATCGCTGGGATACAGCCGAACGGCTTCATCATAGCCTTGTAACGCACCGGCAAGCTTAGGATTCATCCGCCATCTTTGCTCATCTGCCCACGAGGGGACTGCGTCTTTCCTGGGGGCGTCTCATTACCGCGACGGGCGGCGATGTTGCGCTGGCCAGCCGACTCCATTGCGCGGCTTGGAAGAACTTGGTTCGAGTAAGTTCCCGAACCGTATTGCCGAAGCTTTCGGCCTTATCATTACATCAGATCAAAGAGACTGATGGGCCCGACGATGAGTACTGATGGATCTGCCGAGTTCCACTTTGACGCGCGAGAGCGTATGAGTGCTGCATCGATAACGATCTCAGAGTCGTATACGGATCGTTATGAGGCGCTGTTGCGCGCAACTCATGCGATCTCCTCGTGCGACGATTGCGACAGGGCTGGAGATGTGCTCCTCAACGCGCTACTCGAAGTTGTTCGCTTTGACTACCTGCATCTTGTCGCATTTGAGCCAGGAAGCGAGACTGTCGAATGGCATCTGCTCTATTCGAATGGAAGAAAGCTGGATTTACCTCTGGCAGAGGTTGTGGTGGAAAACACCCCAGCCGAGTTGGTGCACAACTCTCAACAAATCCTCGTCACCATGGACTGGAGAGAAGAGACCCGGTTTGCGAAATATGGCGAGTCGCTCAATGAACGAGGGATTGTCTCGACCTGCTCTCTGCCGCTGGCGAGAGGCCACCGCCATCTAGGCGTGTTGAGCATTGGCACTTCGCGGCCCAACGCCTATTCCTCTGACGAGGTCCGGTTCCTATCCCTAGTAGCCGGTCAGATTGCATTATCGATCGACGCGGCGGTGAATTTCTACTTGTCGCGTCAGGCTCGAGATCGGCTGACCACGATCCTTGACCTCACGAATCAAGTTGTCTCCAACCTGGATTTTCACGACCTCTTGCGATCCATCTCAGCCAGCGTTCGCCAAGTGATGCAATGCGACGCCGCAGCGATTATGCTGCCCGAGCCCAACGGCAAGGACTTGCGGGTTCATGCCCTCGATTTTCCAGATAGTAAGGGATTTTTCACTGAAGCATTAATTATCCCAATTGAGGGCACAACCCCAGGTCAAACTTATCGGAGCGGAAAGCCGTGGGTTTTGAACAGGCTTGATCCAGCGTCGGTCCCCTCTGAGTTCTATACCAAAGCGGCGGGTGAGGGGATGAAGTCGTTCTGCGATGTGCCGCTGGTGAGCCGAGACCGCATGCTCGGGGTGCTGGCTGTGGCGAGCCGGGAGGAGAATGCGTTTAACGAAGGGGAGATCGCTTTTCTGCTGCAGGTCGCAAGGCAGGTGGCGATCGCGGTGGAGAATGCGCTGGCGTACGGAGAAATCGCCGATCTCAAAGACAAACTCGCTCAGGAAAAGCTGTATCTGGAAGAGGAAATCCGCGGCGAGATGGACTTTGAGGGGATCGTTGGACAAAGTTCGGCTCTCCGCCATGTATTAAATCTCGTGGACACCGTGGCTCCCAGTGATTCCACGGTGCTGCTGCTTGGCGAAACTGGAACCGGAAAAGAGTTGATCGCGCGCGCGATCCATGAACGCAGCCGTCGCAAAGACCGGACCTTCGTAAAGCTCAACTGCGCGGCCATTCCGACCGGACTGCTCGAGAGTGAGCTGTTTGGACACGAACGCGGCGCTTTCACTGGTGCAATTTCACAGAAGGTCGGTCGATTGGAACTCGCCGACCAGGGATCTCTGTTCCTGGACGAGGTCGGAGACATTCCCCTCGACATCCAGCCCAAATTGCTGCGAGCTTTGCAGGAGCGTGAGTTTGAACGGCTGGGAAGCACTCGAACCCAGAAGGTCGATATACGACTGGTGGCAGCCACCAACCGCGACCTCGAGAGAATGATCGAGGATCGGGAGTTCCGTAGCGACTTGTACTACCGCCTGAACGTGTTTCCCATCCGCATCCCCCCTTTACGCGAACGCCCAGAGGATATTCCGCTGTTGGTCCGCTACTTCACACAGAAGTATGGGCGGCGCATGGAGAAGCAAATCGAATCCATCCCCGCCGATGCCATGAAGAAGCTCTCGAGCTCGCACTGGCCGGGGAATATTCGTGAGCTGGAGAATTTCATCGAGCGTTCCGTGATCCTCACCCACGGCCCGGCGCTGCAAGTTCCGGTCAGTGAACTGGCCGGCAATGGCCGGAGCGCTCCGGCAGTGGGCACACGCGATGCCAATGATCGGGATGAGATCGTTCGCACACTGAAACTTACCCACGGGCGAGTAGCAGGTGCCGACGGCGCCGCAGTCCGGATGGGCATCAAACGCACCACACTCATCGCGCGCATGAAGAAGCTCGGCATCGACCCGCGACGAATATCGACGTAACTTTTCGATAACTTTCGAACTCACCACAACCTGCCTTAAGCGGGGCTCCTGCGCGTCTTTACACTGAATGAATTGGTGCGAAGGAGCAGCTAAGACTCGCCTTCTTCGCCTCTAGTTTTCACCACGCGTTTCCGCATGTACTTTGTCATCCACTTTGACAGTGTCAATTTTGACATTGACATTATTGGACACCAAACGAGAGCGGTGTTATTTCCCGGCAATGGTTTCATCGCTTTACGTGAACAATTCGGGCGTGCCGCGTTGGCAGACGTCTTGCACTGTACTGAAGCGTTGGAAACACCGACATGTTCAAAATATCTACGATCGATACCCGAAACAAACGCCGGCTAGTGGTGGAAGGAAGGCTCATGGCCCCCTGGGTGGATGAGCTTCTCGCCAGTTGGAAAAGCGCGAGCCTGAACCTCGAAGGCCGCAAATTAGTGATCGACGTAAGCAGCCTTACGGTAATCAGTCGCGAGGGCGAAGACGCTATCGTAACCCTGATGAAAGACGGAGCAAAGTTTTCCTGCTGTGGCGTCCTCACTCGGTACGTTTTGAAGCGTCTGGCGAGGAATTGCCATGGCAAGCCTAGGGATGACGCGAACCCGAATTCATTGCACGAATGAACAAGCCGATCACCGCGGAGGTGGCTATGTCGGAGACGAAGCACATCACGAAAACCAATCCCTATGCGAGCGTCGTCGATTTTCAACGCATCTTCGACGAGGACATGAATAGTTTGCACCTGCTCTCGCTCTTGTTGACCGGGGATAGCGAGAAGGCTGAGCAGTGTTTCATCTCAGGCTTGAGGGACGCAACCAAAGGGAATCCCGTCTTCAAGGAATGGGCACGATCCTGGGCTAGGCGAATGATCATATTGAACGCCGTGCGGGCCATGAACCCGCGGCCGATGGAGGGGACTGGCGGTTCGAACCCCGCGTTGCTCAATACGCTCTCCACGGAGCAGCGACCGTTTGCCGCGATTCTGGAACTCGAACCGTTTGATCGCTTTGTATACGTGATGTCGGTTCTTGAGCGCTATTCCGATCAGCATTGCGCTGTCTTTTTGGGCTGCGCAAGGCAAGACATCGTAACCGCTCGAAGTCGTGCACTGCAGCAGACCGGAAAAGCAGACTTGCACCCAAATGTTGGTACAGAGATAACAGCGCATAAGCTCAGCGACTCAGCAATTGAGCCACTAACCATTCACTTGGCGACTTCGGCGTAAGTACGCGCGTATTCAGTATGAGGATGGCAATGAATAAGACACATAGCACTCCAGGGCTACTCTACGGATCGATTCCATCTGCCGCAGTGCTGCTGTTGATGCTGGCGACGGTGGGCTGCAGCAAAAGCAATGTTCAGGCCGCACCGGCAATGCCAGCACCGTTGGTGACCGTGGTGAATGCGACCGCCCGGGATGTCCCTAAGTATCTGGACGAAATCGGCAGGAACGCAGCCTTTGAGTCCGTCACCGTTACACCGCAACTCGCAGGACGTATTGTCGAACGGCATTTCAGCGATGGCGAAAATCTCAGAAAAGGGCAGTTGCTGTTTGTCATCGACCCTCGCCCCTACAAAGCACAGCTCGACTCCGCGACGGCGAGCCTTGCGCAGACAAAGGCTGCCCTCGATCTCGCCAAGATTGAATTTGCACGTGACGAGGAGATCATCGGGACCCGAGCGATCTCCAAACAAGACTACGACACTAAAAAGAATACGGTCGACGTGGACCAGGCGCAGGTAGAAGTCGCGGAAGCAGCTCTCGAAACTGCAAAGCTTAATCTTGAGTACTGCTACATTCACTCTCCAATCGATGGCAGAGCGGGAGCGCGCCTGGTGGATGTGGGCAACGTGGTGCAAGCAAACTCCACAGCTTTGCTTTCAATCCAACGTCTCGATCCGATCTATGCGACCTTCACTGTTACCGAGAGCGATCTTCCTGAAGTTCAACGCCAAATGTCGCGAGGCTTGCTAAGAGCGGCGGTGCGGCTCCCTTCCGATGCGGAGGATGCGGCCAAGTCCGGATGTATCGAGTTCCTCGATAACGAGGTGCAGAACGGCAGCGGGACGGTCAATCTGCGTGCCACCCTGAGCAACCCCGACCATCACTTCTGGCCAGGCCAATTTGTAGACGTAAGACTGGTGCTCAATACCGCGAAGCAGGCCGTGCTCATTCCGAATGAAGCAGCACAAATCAGTCAGCAAGGGCCCTTCGTCTATGTGGTGAAGCCGGACGATACGGCGGAACTCCGGCCCGTGAAGTTAGGACAGCGCCAGGGCAACAGTGTCGTCGTGACCGAAGGGCTGGCCCCGAACGAACGCATCGTGCTCGCCGGACAAATGCTGGTCCGCCCCGGTGCGAAAGTGCGGGTCGATTCCAATACTCCGAGTACTGCGCCTTCGAATGGCGACGCTCCAAGCGGTAAGAAAGCAGGCCAATCATGAATCTCTCGGAAGCTTTCATCCGTCGTCCGGTGATGACGATTGCGCTCACTGTCTCAGTCATTCTGTTCGGAGTGTTGGCTTACACGCATCTCCCCGTCAGCGATCTTCCAGCCGTTGATTATCCGGTGATCCAGGTGCAAGTCAACTATCCAGGAGCCACGCCGGAAACGATGGCCAACAACGTGGCCACGCCGCTCGAGCGTCAGTTCATGCAGATTTCTGGGCTGGAACTGGTCACGTCCAACAACGGTCAGGGACACTCTAGCTTTGTCCTGCAGTTCGATCTGTCCAAGAGCCTCGATGCAGCGGCAACGGATGTGCAGGCCGCCATCACGCGCGCGCAGGGACAGCTTCCCGTAGACCTGCCCAGCCCTCCCACGTTCACCAAGACGAATCCCAACGATCAGCCGATCGAGTACATTGCGCTGGTGAGCGATACGGCGACGGAAGGACAACTCTACGATTACGCCAACACACAAGTGGGCGAGCGCATCAGCATTCTGTCGGGTGTCAGTCAGGTTGCGGTTTACGGAACGCAATCGGCTGTTCGGATCAAGGCCGACCCATCGGCGATGGCGGTCCGTAACATCACTCTGGAAGATCTGACCACCGCGATCAAGAATGGAACTGCGTACACCGGTGCAGGCCAGATCGATGGACCTCATCGCAGCTTCCTGCTGCAGCCGCAAGGTCAACTGGCCACTGCGGACGAATACAACCAACTTATCGTAGGACAAAGCAGCGGCTCACCCGTATATCTGAAAGACGTTGCCAACGCCAGGCAATCCGTTCAGGATGAGCGAATCGACATGCGGTTCTGGGTGCGTGGATATCCTCAGCCCGGAGCGACTGTGGTCGTCGCGGTGTTTCGGCGGGCAGGCGCGAACGCGGTTGACGTGGCCAAGTCGGTGGGAGACTTAATACCCACCATTCAGTCGCAGCTTCCATCTTCCGTTCTACTTGTGCCTGCGTATGATCGCTCCCAAACCATCGTGAGCAGCATAAAAGATGTGCAGGCTACGCTCTGGATCGCATTCGTCCTAGTGGTCACAGTCATTTTCATCTTCCTTGGCAGAGCTACCGACACACTGATTCCCGCGGTGGCGCTGCCGCTCTCGCTATTCTTGACATTCATAGCGATGCATCTCTTGGGCTACAGCCTGGATAATCTTTCGTTGATGGCTCTTACCCTGGCGATCGGGTTTCTCGTAGACGATGCCATCGTCTTTCTCGAAAACACCGTCCGCCTGATGGAGCAAGGTCAGAACGCTTTCGAAGCATCCTTGAACTCGGCTAAGGAAATCAGCTTCACCATTTTGGCCATGACGCTTTCATTGGCCGCGGTCTTCATTCCTCTGGTATTCATGAGCGGCCTCATGGGCCGCATCTTCCGCGAGTTCTCGATCACTATCGTGATCTCGATTCTGGCAAGCGGAGTTGTTTCGCTTACCCTCACGCCTTTGATGACCTCCAGGCTTCTTGGCCGGCGCGGCGCGGACGTAAAGAAGACGTGGATGGAGCGCGTCTTTGGTGCCTTTGAGCATCGCGTCCTGGATGTCTACGGGCGCTCGCTGTGGTTCTTTCTTCGCAATCGCTGGATCTCGGCGCTGACCTGGGTGGTCTGCCTGATCGGCACCGTGTACCTCTTTTCTGTGGTCCCGAAATCGTTCCTGCCGGTAGGTGACAGTTCGTTCATCCGCGGCGTGCTGGTCGCTGAGGAGGGCTCCTCGCCCGATCAAATGCACGCGTACCAGACGCAGGCGGAAAAGATCATGAAGGCGAATCCGGCAGTGCGGAGCACCTTTACCATGAGCGGGAATGGACAGTTCATGGGATCGAATCAGGCGTTTCTGATTGCGTTTCTGAAACCGCCGTCGCAGCGCCCGCCCATTGCGCAAGTCGCGGGGCAGTTGATGGGCGGGATCGGCAACGCGATACCCGGCGCGATCGCTTTTCTGCAGCCCAATCCCGCCCTCGAAATCAGTACCGGCGCTACCGCCAATTCGCAAGGGCAATTCGCGTATGCGCTTTCCGGCATCGATGCCAATGAGGTCTACGGCACAGCAGCCAAGATGATGGCTAAGATGCAAGGATATCCCGGCTTCCTCTTCGTAAATTCCGATCTCTACAATCACACGCCGAACCTGCAGGTTGACATTCTGCGTGAGCAGGCCAAGGTGTATGGCGTCTCGGAGAGCCGCATCCTTACTCTTCTGCACGACGCCTATTCGCAGAACTACAGCTATCTGATCAAGAAACCAACCGACCAGTATCAGGTGATTCTGGAAGTAGCAGACGATAAACGTTCCGCGCCCGAGGACCTGGGAAAGCTCTATATCAAGAGCGACGACGGTCAGCGGATGGTTCCGTTGAACGCGCTTACGAGTTGGCATCCCCTTCTCGGACCGCAGGCGGTCAACCACATCAACCAATTCACCAGCGTAACCATGTTTTTCAATCTAAAGCCCGGCTACGCCATCGGTCCAGCCACTCAATTCGTGGAAGATACGGCGAAGCAGATTCTGCCGTCTGGAGTGATTGGAGAGCTGCAGGGCGAGGCGCTCACCTTTCGCAACATGGTCGGAGATCTCGCGGTGTTGATGCTCGTCGCGGTGTTCGTCATGTACGTGATCCTGGCGATTCTCTACGAGAGTTACCTGCACCCGCTCACGGTGCTTTCGTCGTTGCCCGTGGCACTGCTTGGCGGCCTGCTCACGCTATGGCTGTTCGACGAGGAGGCCTCGCTCTATGCCTATATCGGCATGTTCATGCTGATGGGCATCGTGAAGAAGAACGGAATCATGATCGTTGATTTCGCGGAACAGCGAGTGCGTCAGGGGATCGCCGACGAGCAAGCCATTCACGATGCCAGCATGGAACGCTTCCGCCCCATCATGATGACGACGATGGCGGCCCTCCTGGGCGCCATGCCGATTGCGCTGGGCTATGGGGCAGATGGAGCCTCGCGCAGACCACTCGGCTTGGTGGTCGTCGGCGGTCTTGTCGTCTCACAGTTCATCACGTTATTCGTTACACCTGCGATCTATCTCTATCTTGAAGAATTTCAGGAGAAGGTGCTGGATCGGATTCCCTTCTTCCGATCGAAGCGCGAACTGTCAACTCCGGCCTATGGGCTACAGGAAGGAACTGGAGACTAATCCCATGACTCGAAGCCTGCGGCACAATCTTTTCCCATTGCTGGCTCTTGGCCTCGCCATGGCCTCGCTGACCGGATGCGCCGTCGGACCAAACTACAGGCGGCCCGCAGTGAATGTTCCAGATGCATATCGAGGATCAACGACCGGAGAATCCGCGACAGGCAACACATCAGCCGGATCGTTAGGCGACGAGGACTGGTCGAAGGTCTTTCAAGACCCCGATCTCCAGGGCCTGATCCGCATAGCTCTCAAGAACAACTATGACGTTCGCATTGCAGCCGCCAGGGTTTTGCAAGCCCAGGCACAACTCGGAATCACGCGCGCCGATCAGTATCCCTCTCTCGGAGCGGGCGGCAATATCACGAGCCAGAATAGTCCCCAGATCGGTCCGATTCCTGCTTACGAAATCACGCAGGGACAGCTAACTGCGACCGCCGCATGGAATCTGGATTTTTGGGGCAAGTATCGCCGCGCCACCGAAGCTGCCAGAGCAACTCTTCTTGCCAACGAGTGGGCCCAAAGAGAAGTGAGGGCGACTCTCGTAGCGAACCTGGCGACTGCTTATTTTCAGCTCCGCGAATTGGATCTCGAATTGGAAATCTCGCAGCGGACATTTAACTCGCGCACGCAATCCCTGCAACTTACGAAAACCCTGGAGCAGCATGGCATCAATTCGTTACTGGATGTACGCCAGTCTGAGCAACTGGTTTACACCGCTGCTACCGAAATTCCGGATTTTCAGCGGCAGATTGCGCAGCAGGAAAACGCCATCAGCATCCTGTTGGGAAACAACCCCGGCGATGTTCCGCGCGGGCTCAAACTTACCGAGCAACCGCATGCTCCCGAAGTTCCGGTCGGACTTCCTTCCTCGCTGCTGGAGCGGCGTGCGGACGTACGACAAGCCGAGCAAAACCTAATTGCCGCCAACGCGCAGATCGGAGTTGCCCGTGCGGCGTATTTTCCCCAGATCTCGCTGACTGGAGCTGCTGGGTTCGAGAGTCCTGCGCTTACGAATCTCTTTACTGGACCTGCGGGTCTATGGAGCCTTGCCGGATCTTTTACTCAGCCAATATTCGAAGGCGGAAAACTGAAATCCGGGGTGCGCCTTGCCGAGGCGCAACGCCAGCAGATGCTTTTGACTTACAAGCAAACCATCCAGGGCGCATTTCGAGATGTCTCAAATGGACTGGTGGCTTATCGCAAAAATCGTGAGTTCCGGGTTCAGCAGGAACACTTGCTCGCGTCAGCCCAGGATGCTGCGCGGCTCTCAGAAGTGCGTTTCAAGGCCGGAACCACCGACTACCTGGAGGTATTGACCAACGAGACGAATTCCTTCTCCGCTGAGCTAGGTCTTGCACAGGCCCAGACGAACGAACTCATCGCTCTGGTTCAGCTCTACCAGGCCTTAGGTGGCGGCTGGCAATAGCAGGCACTTGGCGGCGAACGTCTAATTGACCACGACCCTGACCGGCGCAAGCCCTCAGATCCATCAATGGACCGATTTAAAAGAGAATACAAGGGAGCTTCAGATGGGAAAGTTAACAGGAAAAATCGCATTGATCACGGGCGGAAGCGAAGGCATGGGCTTCAGCACCGCCCAGGAATTCATTAACGAGGGCGCATTTGTCTTCATCACCGGCCGCAGAAAGCCAAAGCTCGAAGAGGCCGTAACGAAGTTGGGCGAGAATTCTTTCGGCATTCAGGCCGATGCCGGGAAGCTGCCTGAGCTTGACCAGATGTACGCCGAGATCAAAAGGATGAAGGGCAAGCTGGACATCGTTTTTGCCAACGCAGGTATTTACGAGCAGATGCCGCACGACAAGGTGACCGAGGAGTTCTACGATTCCTGCATGGATATCAATACCAAGGGTGTTTACTTCACGATTCAAAAGGCACTTCCGCTAATGGACAAAAACGGTTCAATCATCCTGAACGGGTCCGTCGTCGGCAGTAGCGGATTTCCTGGGATGTCCGTCTACGGGGCGACGAAAGCCGCCGTTCGAAGCTTTGCGCGGACATTCACAGCCGAACTGAAGGGGACAGGTCCGCGCGTGAATGTCCTCAGTCCCGGGCCGATCCTGACGGCCGGCAGTGCGGCAATGTTCGCAAACGAGGAGGTGCACAAGTTCATTACCAGCATGGTTCCGCTCGGCCGTGTCGGCGATGCCAGGGAGATCGGTAGAGTGGCCGTGTTCCTTGCGTCGGAGGACTCGAGCTACGTGGCAGGCGCGGAGTTATTCGTGGACGGTGGTTCTGGAGCTGTTTAACTTCTACGGCGCGCTGTCAGAGCCGACGACGAAAAGCGGGTTGATAGCCGTTATTTGGGGCGGCTTTTGCAATTGCGTCAAATTGACGATCTTCGTCGTTACTGATGCGCGACACTTGGCTCACTTATTCGTGCTTCTGCAGAATGGACTTTGTACAATTGATGTGTTCCCATGGCCAGCGGCCGAGTCCACCAATGGCCGTTATACCTGGATAACCGGCCGTGCGGGCGTGAAAGCGCCTTTTGGCACGTCTTAGTATTCGACTATTCACGGAACTTTCATCCAGCTTTGACTCGAGCTAATCCGAAAAGTGCTGAAATTATATTGCGCTCAGCCATATTCGGCGACCCTTCCACTTCCGGGAGCCGCATGCCTTTCGGTATCGCACCATCCGGCGTGCGAATGGAGAAACACGAAATGCAAGCCGGATACTTCTACAAGGCGATTAGCAGCCCAATCGTCCAGGACATCTCTCCGATCATCGCGTCGGACCCCGACGCTGGCGGCGTATCTATCCAGACGGTCAATGCCAGCGGCGCACACGTTAAAGGACTGGAAGTCGGATACCAGCAGCATCTTTCCTATCTGCCGGGACCGATGCACTTCCTGGGCATCTCCGCCGACTACAGCTACACCGAGTCTCAGATCACCGGCCTCAGTGGCCGCACGGATCACCTGGCCCTTCTCCGCCAAGCACCGAACACCTGGAACTTCAGCCCGACCTTTGACACCAGGAAGTTCTCGATGCGCGTCGGAATGACCTACAACGGCGCGATGATCTACGCCTACCAGTGGACGGACATCACACCTCCCGGTCCGGACTCGCTTGGCGTCAAAGGTCCGGCGGGTGACAACTGCCTGTACCCGCGCTATCAGATCGACGTGCAGGTATCTCACAAGGTGAGGCACAGCCTTCAGGCTTATGCCTACGGCCCCGATCTGAACAACGAACAACGGCAGCCCGCAGTATGTAGTGCAGCGCGAATACTACAAGCCAACCTACGCGGGCGGTCTGCGTTATAACTTTGGTGAGCGGTAAGTGGTACCGGCTGGGCAAACCATCCCAGTCCGGGAGCAACAGGAGCGGCGAGGCCACGGCTTCGCTGCTTTTGTCCTGATTCAGTTAGCGCGAATAAAAGAGGATGCCCGATGACGAAGCTCGATGAATTTTCCCGCAGACAATTTCTTGCTGGCGTTGCAGTTACCGCCGGAAGCGTGCTCATTCCTGACGGACTCCTTGCGGAGCCACCCCATGCACAACTCCCGTTGCAGCCCGAGCTCGTCCCAGAGCGCATTATTCTCAGCCTGACGGCGGACCCAGCCCACAGCCAGGCAGTAACATGGCGAACCGAAAAAGCACTCAATATCGCGCAAGCTCAAATCGCGCAAGCATCTGCAAATCCGGATTTCGCGAAGGCGGCGGCAACGGTAACCGCAACAGTCGCCAAAGCCGAGGTCGCCAGCGGCAAAACCGCCGGAGAATATGCCGCTTACTTCACCGGTATGACGCCAAATACAAAATACAGCTATCGCGTCGGCGATGGCACAACGTGGAGCGAGTGGAACTCGTTCCGCACCGCCAGCGATAAACCGGAACCATTCCGCTTCCTCTACCTGGGCGATGAGCAGAACAGTATCAAGTCTCTTTGGTCACGCTCGATCCGGAGTGCCTATAGCAAGGCACCCGATGCGCGTTTCATCGTTCACGCCGGAGACCTGCTCGAGGAGGGCTACGATGACCGGCTCTGGGGCGAGTGGTGCGATGCCATGGGCTTCATCAGCGCGGAAATCCCCAGCCTCGCCACCCCCGGAAATCACGATCTTCATCGAATCCCCGGGAGCGCTGACAACAAAGAGGTGCTGAGCGTTTCGCCCTTATGGAGACATCATTTCGCGTTGCCGACAAATGGCCCGAAGGGTGTAGACGAACTCAAGGAGCAGTCCTACTACATCGACTACCAGGGAGTTCGCTTCATATCGCTCGACGTGAACGTGTACTCCAATGAAGCGTTTGCGGCAAGTGCAAAACAGCGTATTGGCAAAATGCAGTTGGCGTGGTTGGAAGAGGTGCTAAGAAACAATCCCAACCGTTGGACCATAGTGGTTCAACATCAGCCGATGTATCCAATTGCGAAAGGACGTGATTACGTGGAAATGCGCGAGGCGCTTTTGCCCGTGTTTGACAAGTACCGCGTTGATCTCGTGCTGCAAGGACACGATCATACTTACGCGCGAACCCACAAGCTGGCGGCCGGCAAAGTGGTCTCGCCTTCGCAGCCGGGCACCGTCTATGCCATCTCTGTAAGCGGCCCCAAGATGTATGAGATCGCTGACAAGTTTGCACCTCTCCGAGCCAAGACCATCGCTCATACCCAGGCTTTTCAAGTGGTCGAAATGGAAGGTGACAAACTTACTTATAACGCCTACGCGGTCGAAGGCGAACAAATCGATCGCTTCCAACTGTTGAAGCACGCCGACGGAACCAGCACCTACTCGAATGCATAGGGCGATGTCCGAAGCACTTGAGTCTGCGCTCCGTGCGCCCCACGAGAACGAGCGCAGGTGGATGGAAGTGTGCCCCTGGTTCTCTTCTGATAGCGAACAGGTGGAGCATTGGACCAGTGCGGCTAAACTGCGGCGGCTCGAAAGAGCGGATCGAAAAGCTCTTGGCTGAATAGCAGCGTCCACCCCAACAGGAGCGTGGGGAATCATGCATAAGAAACGAACTGCTTCCGCCCCAGTGCGCCCCTGGCGAGTCCTCGACGAGGACCACTTGATTGTGGACCGCGACAGCGTCAGCAGTGAACTCTGCTACTGCTCGGCCGTGGGCGCGCTCGGCGAGGTCCTTTGGTCGATGTTGTCATCTCGCCATACCCGGAAGCGAATCTCGCCAGAGCGGTGATGATGACGAAGTCGCCGGCAGCCACTTTGCCGAAGGGCACCAGGGCGCCATAGGCGGTGCAGTATTGCATCCAGACAGCGGCACCCTCGACCGCAGAGAAGGAGCCTGGAGCGGCTGGGAGAACGCTGGCGGGAACGACGGCCTCTTCCGCAAGCACTGGGTACTGGTTCATCGAATACCCCGGAATAGTGCCGAAGCGCGCCCCAATGAGAGTGGGATCGACCTCGGGACCAACGGCGATGACCTTTCCGAACGCCTCGTATCCGAGGCCGGAGGGCAGGTTCACATCTTCCAAGTACAAGCCGTGATAGTACATGCTTTCGGCCCGATTCAGGCCCACTGCTTCCACCTTGAGCAGAACTTCTCCGAGACCGGACTGGCGTTGGGGCAGATCTTCGACGTGTAGGACTTCGGGACCACCAAGCTGGTTGAAACGGATGGCTTTCGGCATAATGAAGACGTCTCCTGTCGAAAAGGAGATGCGGACTGGCTGAAGCGCGTCGCAAAAGTTGTGCGGCTCGAACGACGCTTGCAAGACGGCGATCCATGGTCAGCAACGACCTGCTGCCTGACTAGTCCCAAGGGATTCGGTGCAGGAAATGGTGGCGTTACCTTGGTCATGGACCAGTCAAGATACAGATTGCGTTTAAACCATCAAACCCGAAGAATGATAATGACCGCAGGAAACGTGTGGTAGCTGTTTGAGTCTACAGAGGTTATATGCAGAATCGCATCACAAAGGCCACACGCATTGCGTTCCTGGCCATGGTGAGTGCTCTCGTATTTGAGACTACAAAGCAGACCATCAGTTCGCACATTCCGATCTGGGGATCGCACATTCATACGATCCTGTTTATTACCATCTCCGCATTTGTAGTAAGCATAGTGGTACTGCGCCGGGAAGCAGAAGTAGAAGACGTCTTGAACGATGGTAAGCAACTGCTTCGGTCGGTTTTGAAGAGTGGGTTGGACGGCTTCTATCTTGTAGACACGCAAGGAAGGCTGCTGCAAGTTAATGACGCATATTGCACAATGTCTGGCTACACCCGCGAAGAACTGCTTCAAATGCGGGTTGCTGATGTGGAATGCGCCGAGAGCGAGCAGGACGTCGCGGCGCATATCGAACTTATCATCCGACAGGGAACAGACCGATTTGAGTCGCGGCACCGTCGCAAAAACGGGCAGATCATCAACATCGAGACGAGTGTCAACTTCCAAACTTTTAGCGGTGGGCGGTTTTTCTGTTTTCTGCGCGACATCACCGAACGCAAGATAGCTGAGCGAACGCTGCGCGAGAGCGAGGAACGTTTCCGTCGTGTGGTCGAGGGTGCGCCAGTGGGTATATTCATCCAGACCGATGGAATCCATCGTTATTTCAATCCCGCAGCCCTTGCCATCCTCGGTGCAGGAAGCGCCGACCAAGTCGTCGGTCGAGGCTACCTAGAAATAATGCACCCGGACTGCCGTGCTTCTGTTGCTGAGCGCGCCCGTGTAGTGAGAGAACAAAAGAAGGCCGTACCTTTCATGGAGGAACGGGTACTCCGCGTGGATGGGACTGTTGTCGACGGGGAGATTACCGCCGTACCGTTCATCTTTGAAGGACGTGACGGTGCTCTTGTGTTTCTCCGAGACATAACCGAGCGCAAGCAGAAAGAGGCCGAAAGGCACACGCTTGAGCAACAGCTTCAACAGGCACAGAAGATGGAAGCTGTAGGCCGCCTTGCAGGCGGCATTGCCCATGATTTCAACAACCTTCTCATGGTCATACAAAGCTACACGGAGTTGCTGCAAGACAGTCTCCCTGCCCATGATAGTTTACGAACAAACACGGAGCAGGTTTTGAAAGCAGCCGACCGTGCAGCCAGCCTCACACGCCAGATGCTGGCTTTCAGCCGCAAGCAAATTACCTCCCCGCTTTTGCTCGACCTCAATGTGGTGATCAATGAGACTGCGAAGATGTTAAAGCGCGTCATCGGTGAAGATATTGAAGTCCGTTTAGACCTCGCGGAGTTACTGTGGACGATTGAGGCCGACTCGGATCAGATTGGCCAGATTTTGATGAACCTCTGCGTAAATTCCCGGGATGCAATGCCGCACGGCGGCATCCTTACAATCGCGACCGACAATATCAACGCCGAGCAAGGGGGGATTGACGGTCACCCATTCGTGGTACCGGGGAAGTACGTGAAGATTTCAGTTACCGATACCGGAACGGGCATACTCAAGGAAGAGCAGGGGCATATATTCGAACCCTTCTTTACGACCAAGGAGGTCAGCAAGGGAACGGGATTGGGACTTGCTATGGTTTATGGCATCGTGAAACAAAGTGGCGGCTATGTATGGGTCGATAGCGAGCTTGGGGTGGGTTCATGTTTCACGGTCTGCCTGCCTAGTGCAAATGGGATGATCGCTCCCAATACGTTAGCGACGCCCGACGAGCCACTACAAGGATTGGAGACATTACTGGTGGCCGAAGATGAAGAAGCTCTGCGGGGGGCGATCTGTGGTTATTTGCATAGCTTGGGATACACGGTTCTGGCCGCAAGTTCCGGGCATCAGGCGCTTTCGGTAGCGAGTCAAGAAAAGCGGATAGATCTTTTGATTACAGATGTCGTCATGCCGAAAATGAGTGGGAGAGAGTTATCGGAAACGCTAAAGTCTCTTAGCCCTGGCCTAAAGACGATCTACATGTCCGGCTACACAGATGATTCCGTTTTGCGCAATGGTATCCAAGTTATGAATGCAACTTTCTTGCAGAAGCCGTTTAGCTTCTCGACGCTTGCGCGCAAAGTGCGTGACACTCTGGGGCGAATTAAGACCGTGCAATGACGAGACGGCGGTTCGCGGGAAATCGCTGGCTATGCACTGTGGCAGCGCGGATTCGACACTCTCTGGTTTGGCTCCGACACAAAAGGGGCTGCCGGATGCCGGGCTGCACTATGGGCAAGAGATGTGTGAACCCGAGCCACGTTGGTACGGGGAGAGACTTCGTGCTAGCCCTGAAGGAGCGGCGAAAAGAACCTTCCAAGCCGTCGAAGACGGCTACGGGCATAAAACTCACGCATCAAGACAGACGGTTCTCGAAGAACCTCAATATAAGTTGGGACTAAGCAGTCTGCTCCCAGCAGTTCATTGATGTTTCATTGGCGCTGACTAAGGTGCAGGGCTGCGGTCCGACATTCATGAAGAAGTTCGCCGCTGGACGATGGTGGAGTTCGCGACGAAGGCGTTGGGGTTCTAGTTCTGCAGATTGTCGCGACGAAGGCGTTGGGGTTCTAGTTCTGCAGATTGTGCAGAGTGCAGCTCAGGTGCTCTTCTGAGTGTCCGGCGAGCAAAAGCCGCAAACGGCAATTGGCGATCACCACGCCGCGCTAACATAAGCATCTCTGATCGCCGAATCAGAATGTTTCGCTTGACCTCCCGGACTGAGCGCTGGTAGTCTAGCCGGCATGTTGGTCGCTAGTCTCCTAACCGTATCGATGGCCGTACACGCGCTCGTAGCGAAGGTACGGGTCACCGTGGTCGATTCGGAAAGGGCGGCTAATAAGCGAAGTTAGGCTTGAGTTAGCATCGATTTCCCGAACGGCTCACGGCATGATCGTGAGCCGTTTTGCTTTTGCGAGTAGTTCAAAGACGAAGAAGGAGAATTTATGCAGACCCCGCAGAATATTTCCGCTGAGGAATTGGCACAATTGTTCCATCGCTACCGAGACGAGCTGGCCTCCGATTTCGGATTCCAGAGCAGCGAAGGCTGCATTTCGTGGGAGCAAATTCTCCCAGAACATCGCAACCTAATGGTCGCCTCGGCACGGCTGGTCTTGCGCGAGTTGGCGGAACGACAGTTTGCTACTGGCAACCGCAAGGCAGGGCTCCGCCAATCGGCATGAAGCAGTGCTGGGCGTTCAAAGACATGGTAAATCGCGGCTTCTACGAGCGCGCCGCCCCGCTCTATGATGCGCGAGGAATAGGGGCCGGTGAGCGTCTCGGCTTCCGGAGTCTCAACGTGGCCGGGTCGTGCTCCAGTGCGTCCAATTGCAGAAGCATTCAGTATTCCAATCTCTGAGACGTCACAACGCATCATTCCGCATTCTCATTTGAATAGGAACGGAGCGCAGACAGTGGAACTATTCATCTTTGGTCGATTCCACGCCCGCGAGGGATGTGAAGACGCACTCGGTGAGGCGATGCGAAATGTCGTTATTGCGACCCGCGAGGAAGCGGGGTGCTTGGAAGTTCACGGTTTTTGCTCAGTCCGTGACCCTCGGCTCTTTTACCTTCACTCACATTGGGTGGACGAAGCTTCGTTCGAAGAGCACGCAAAACTGCCGCATACAGTTGAGTTCCTTCAGCAGGTGGAGGCTCTTCTCGACCATCCAAGAGAAGTGAGCCGAACAACGGTATTCATTTAGATAATTTCTTAAGGTTCGTTCAGCCAGGTGAAGCGCAATCGATGGCCTCTGCTCGCTAAACTTGCGCTTTGAAGGACGGAAAAACTCGTCTTGGCCGCTGCCATCATCATGGGCTTGCGGCTGGCGCATGACCTGATGGCTGGGTGTCAGACTGACTGGGTGGTCAAACGCCGTCGAAGATGGCATCGGCTGGGCCAATCAGATTTATGACAAAGCTCTGCTCCGGTTTGGTCAGGGGAATATCGATTTCAAGTGGTGAGAGTACGGCCATTACTGCGGTCACACATCTCAGGCATTTTTCTGCTTGCAACAATTCTCGAACGGCGTTTAATGAGAGCGTACAGCACGCTCTCGTGCCAGAACTAGATGAGGGTACTGTCGAGGCGCGAGGACTTTTTCAGAAACCCACAAGCGGGTGAAGGAGGGTATCGTAGCGACGACAACCAGTGAAATCGCACCAGTATTCAGCCTAGCTGCCGTGCCCTCACACGGCGCTTGATAGCCTCCTTATTTCGACCGGGCGTGGTCATCGACTGCGCCCGGTTTCGTGTCTCGGGTACTGTCAAGGTCGTTAGCGCTTGTGATTTAACCAAGAAAACCGGGGGGTTTGATCCCCCGGTGAGTTGCTCAGGACTCCCTGCGGTTTCGAGAGAGCAGTGTTTAGAGAGCAGTGGTTTAAGCCAAGAAGAACTCTTTGGTGATCTCGATGTACTTGCCCTTCGGCAGGTGCTTGGCGATTTCGCCGTGAGCCTTGCCGCCGTCCTGCGCCAGCGCCATGTTCCCAGAGGTGGCCGGGATGTAAGCGGCCAACTTCTTGGCGCTGTCGGCGACCAGGTTGCGAGCCATGTTGCCGCTGAGCAGGTTGTTGTAGTTAGTCTTTGCGTCCGGGCTCTCGACCGTCATCAGCCAACCATTACCGTATGGGTCTGCGGTCAGGGTCTCGGGGTGGCGAACCACTTCATCGTTCACGTCGTTGACGGTGCCTTCGATTGGGGAAACCATCTCCACCAACTCACCGTTGACTCGGAAGCTCCATACCTTCTGTCCCTGGCGAATCCACTGGCCGCGTTGTGGCAGGTTGACTTCTTCGGCCTCGCCGATCAACTTGGCGGCGAAATCATCGATTCCGGCGCGAACAAGATTCGGGCTCTCGCCCAGAGCCCAAGCATGCCCCTGGTGGAAGCGGAGGTGTTCAGGAATCTCATAGCCCGCCACGATGGGCTGAGCTTTACGTGCTTCGGCTTCGGCATAGGGTGCGGTCTGAAGGACGTACTCGGGAGTCGACTTGTTGGTGAAGCGTTCCACTATCAGGCAGCTTACGAAGAGTGCGAGAACTAGGATAACCGTCATTGTCTGATCCTCCGCCCCTTTTGGTGGGGCTCTGTTGGAATTTCGCGGCTTCAAGCTTCTTCTTGGCTTGCCGCGTACGCACTCTGTAAATGCACTCTGCTGGCCATTGCACGACAGATTATCTAACACCACGAAAACACAGCGGTTAAAAGCGGTTGGCCAGCTTTTCGTGAGAATTCGCAACGCCCGCCTCAGTTGTGAATCACAACACCAAAGCAGCAACTCATCTCTATCACACATCCCCGTCCGCACATCGAATCAATAGCTTAGGAACAAGACAAAGACAGTCGAGAAATTTCGCAACACTGTTGCGCTTTGCATCGCCACCGGCAACGTTATCCACAGGGGATAAGGGATGAGGCGAAAACTATATGTCGGCGAAGAGAGGGAGCGACTACGGGAATCATGAGATCAATCGACGCCACCGTGCTTGAATTCGTCTGGCCCGAGCGGCCGGCTATGAGATACAGATTGCAATGAGTGAATGCTCATCAAGCGTGGGCGTCCGAGCGAAGGGACAGCGGGGTCTGTGTGCTCACCGAGGAGATTCGGGACGGGTGGCTGGCGGAGCTGGGTTCGGCGCGCGACCCGATCAGTATGCGAGAAGGCGACCTGGGCTTCGCCCGAGAGAGCGAGTAGATCCCTGAGTCTTCGCAAAGACCCGCAAGCCGCGCATGGGGGACCCCAAAACACTGCAAGTTTTCAATGTGCTTAGGGTGCCGGGCCAGTCCCACGCGCTTTACCTCGAAACAATCGAACTCCGGAACATAGGGCTTGATGCCGAGAAGAGGCGTGCCGTTCAACGATGATTGTCAGCTTCACCGACACTCCCCTCGCCGCGGCAGAGCGAACTACTTTGACTTGCCACCCGGAAGCGTGAATCCGTATTGCGACATCAGGCTGACGATCTCCGGCTTGCGGACGAAGTCTAGAAAGAGAGCGGCAGTCGCCTGGTCCTTGGAACTCTTCAGAATGACTGCGGCCTGTTCGAGAGGCGCGTGGTCGGAATCCGGGATTTCGACAAAGTGCCCAGCATTTTTCATCTGAGGGCTAAGAACCAGCGAGTGCGCAAGAATGCCTGCATCGGCGGAGCCGGACTGCACAAACTGCGCAGTCTGGGAGATGTTTTCTCCCATCACAAACTTGCTCTGCAGCGAATCGTAGAGCCCCTCTTTCTTGAGAGACTCGACGGCCGCACGGCCATAGGGAGCGTGCTGCGGATTGGCGATTGCGATACGCTTCGCCTCCGGCGACAGCAGTGCATGCAAGCCCTTTGAGAGATCTAGTGTCGAGTTGTTGGGTACATACAAAACGAGTTTGCCAATGGCGTACTTATAGAGAGTGCCGGGCTGAACGAGGCCCTCAGTTTCGAGGCGCTGCGGGTACTGCACGTCGGCTGAGAAGAAGACATCGAAGGGCGCACCGTTTTCGATCTGCAATAGGAACTGGCCGGAGGAGCCAAAGTTCAGTTTTACTTTCCTGCCTGTCTCCTTTTCGAATCTGGAGGCCACCTCAGGAAAAACGGAGGATAGATCGGCGGCAGCAGCGACGACGATTTCCTGTGCGCTGGCCAAAGCGGCACAGCAGCAGAAGATCACAACGAGCAGAAGTCTCTTCATTATTTCAATCTCAACTTTCAAGTTGCAGGCAGTTTTTTCTGTCTGCCACGCTTGCCATCGATCTTACTATTCGCGTGATGTTTCGACCGTATCAGCGCGTTTCCGTATACCAGAGTGGCTACGCCCAAAGACGTAGCCACTCTACATATGTTTACGGAACCGTCACCGTGATGCTTACTGGAACTGGATTCGTCACCGTGACCGAGGCCGCCGCACTCGCGGTCGGAGTCACGGTGACGATGTACGTCCGTGCCGCCGTCTGTGTCGGTGTCTGTGTCGTCGTCTTCGTCGGGCTACTTCCCGCGCCACAGGCAATCAGGAAGCCCGCAAGCGAAATCGACAGTGCCGAGAGCAATACCGCAATCGTTCGCCTCCGGCGGAGGGCAAAAGGCGCCCCTAGCAGAACTGCGCAAAACATCAACGTGCCGCTGCTCTTCCATGGAGCCGACGGAGTGTGATTCGCTGCATTTGCGTTGGCTGTAATCGTGACAGTGCAAGTCCCGGTACCTCCCGGTGTTAGCGTGACCGAGCTGGCCGAGGCGGTTACATTTGCAGCCGTGCCTGCAGTCGAACTGACGCTAGTTACAAAGGAAACTGTTCCTGCGTAACTGCTTGAGTTCAGGGTGAGTGTCGCTGTGCCGCTGCTCCCAGCGGTCATGGAAACCGTGGGCGCGTTAGCGGTAAGCGTGTAAGCCTCCACTTCTTGATTCACCGTGAAGGTCACGCTGACTGGGATCGCGGCAGAGTACGTGGCGTTGCCGGTCTGTGATGCCTGTAGCGTCACTGATCCAGCGCCGGTAATCGTAAGCTTACTGCCATTTACCGTTGCCGGGCCGGAGGTCACTGCATAGCTGACCGGAAGCTTCGAAGACGCCGAGGCCGTCAGCACGATCGGAGCCGCACCGTAGACTTGGGTTCCAGGATTCGGGAAGGTGATCGTCTGCGTAAGTTCACTTACTGTGAAGGTCACGCTAACTGGAATCGCGGCAGAGTACGTGGCATTGCCAGACTGGGATGCCTGTACCGTCACTGATCCAGCGCCGGTGATCGTGAGCGTACTGCCGTTTAGCGTTGCGGGGCCGGAGGTCACTGCATAGCTGACCGGAAGCTTCGAAGACGCCGAGGCCGTCAGCATGATCGGAGCCGCACCGTAGACTTGGGGTCCCGGATTCGGGAAGGTGATCGTCTGCGTAAGCGCACTCGCTGTGCCACTCAATGCGATTGTCTGGGATGATGTTGAGTTCGCGTTGTCGGTTAGAACAACGCTGCCGCTGACGCTCCCAACCCCTGTCGGAGTGAACTCGATGCCGAGAACGCAACTCGCCGCCGGGTTCAACGTCTGGCCGCTCGACGAGTTGCATGAGGTGTCGGAGCCTCCGAGTGAGAAGTTCGCTGCCGTGCTGATCCCGCTGATAACCAACGCCGTGTTACCCATATTCAGCACGGTGACATCCCGCGAAGCGCTAGCGCCACCCACCGGGGTGTTAGCAAAGCTAAGCGAAGGCGCATCAGAGACGTCCACCTTGCGAACCACAAAGTTCTGGGAGTCGGCGACATAGAGATTGCCATTTCTATCCAACACTATGCCGGACGGAGCATTCAATTGCGCGCTGGTGGCAGGATCGCTGTCGCCACTGTAGCCAGCCGTGCCGGTGCCAGCGATGGTCGAGATAATTCCGCTCGCCGCATTCACCGCACGGATTACGTGGCTACCGTAGTCGGAGATATAGATATCGCCGGCGGGATCCACTTTCACGCCACGTGGGCTATTAAGTTCAGCGCTGGTGGCAACCCCGCCATCGCCAAGATAGCCGGCCGTGCCGGGCGTGCCTGCAACCGTGAAGATAGGATTCGGTGTAGTCCCGGTCAGCAGAGTCTTGCGAATGATGTGATTGCCCGAGTCTGCGACATAGATGTTGTTTGCGGCATCCATATCGATACCCGTAGGGCCGTTAAGTTCAGCGCTTGTATTCCCTTCCCCGTCGCCATTATAGCCAGCCGTGCCGGTGCCCACCTGTGTCATGGTCAGCGGCGACGATTGCAACCTGATCACCGTACGAATCCTATTGTTCAACTTGTCCGCGATGTGAAGATTTTGGACATGACACATTGCGAGGTCAACGGGTGTATTCAGTACAATTTGAGTGGCAGGGCAGCCATCGCCAACGGGGTCAGTCGCCGTTGCGCATACTGGCGGGGGAGTGGTGCCGGTCAGATAATACTGCCCCGCATACGTCGAGATAATCCCGGCCTGGTTCACCATACGAATTACGTTGTTCCCTGTGTCCGCAATGAAGACTTCCCCGGCTCCATCCACCAGAACGGCCATTGGACCGTTAAGTTGAGCACTGGTGGCGGGATTGCCGTCGCCACCATAGCCCGGAGTGCCGTTACCCGCAAACACCGAGACGATCCCGGCCGGAGTCACCTTAAGAACTTGGTTGCCGTTCTGGTAAGCGATGTAGAGATTGCCAAATCCATCAAGCGCGACGCCCGTGGGAGTCGCCAGTTGCGTGCTGGTGTCCACAGATGTCGAAATCGTACCTGGGCCAAAGGCTGCCAATGCTCCAGGACCGGTGCCGTCGAGTGAAACGGTTGCCAGTGTATTGCCGCTCGGATCGGTGAGCACAATCATTCCTTGCCGTCTGCCAGGGGCCGTTGGCTCAAACTGGACCATAATTGTGCAGGTGCCGGCGGTCACGGTGGGGCAGGTAGTGCCACTCGTCAAAAGGAAATCAAGATTCGGCGCCCCCAGAGTCAAGACTGAGATGCCTCCTAGAGTGGTGCCGGACGGGACTGTAATAGAAAAAGTCCCTATCGTGCCCGGCGCGCTGAAGATCGCGTCACCGGGTGTAGAGGTCACTTGGGCTGACAATGGCGACGCTATTACCAGAAGACAGACGAAGATACTTAGCAGAGTTGAGAGGTGAACAGCAACTGCCGGGCGAACATATCCGAAGCGAGTCCTAAATAGCATTTGAATGCTCCTTTGCGCTGGACACTCCTAAAAATGGATCGGAATTTTGATCGGACTTTCTGACGGGCGAAGACCAGCAATCCGCAGGCCGAGTTCACGCGTGCGCAAGGCAGACGAACTACCGTTGGAGTGAGACGCAGGAAGAGAGACACATGTTGTAAGCAGCCGGAGATTGTACGTGATTCATCCCAAAATGGGCCCAGAACAGTACAATGCGATTGAGGCAGAATCTCAAAAAGGGGATTCCGACTCCTATGGTTGTTGCTGTTTCCTGGGTTAGGAGCCTATGCGTACTCCCGCGGCAATCTGTGTGATCGCTCTGCTGTCGTGCGCGGTGCTGGCACAGTCACAATCAATCCCCAGTTGGCATGTCATAGATCCCGCGTCCATAGACAAGTCCGTTGATCCCTGTGTAGATTTCTATGCCTACTCCTGCAACGGCTGGATAAAGAGCAATCCCATTCCAGCCGTCCAAGCCGCTTGGAGTGTGTACTCCAAACTCCAGGAGCAGAACCGGGCGAATGTCCGCAAGATTCTGGAAGCCGCTGCCGTGCCCGACACCACGCGCAACGTCATCGATCAGAAGATCGGCGACTACTACGCTTCGTGCATGGACGAGAGGGCGATCGAGGCTGCGGGGCTGGAGCCTCTTCGCGCCAACCTCAAGCGCATTGACGACATCGCCACAATGGAGGATTTGGCCGACTTTCTCGCGCGCCTCCATCCCCAGGATCTCAGCATCTACTTCGGTCAGTCGGCGCTGTTCTCTTTCGACGCCGAACAAGACGCAAAGAACTCCACCGAGACCATTGCCGCCGTGGACCAAGGCGGGCTAGGGCTTCCTGAACGCGACTATTACCTGAAGGCTGATACGCGCTCCGAACAGATGCGCAAGGACTACGCCGCCCATGTGCAAAAGATGTTCCAGTTGCTGGGCAACACGCCCGAGGCGGCCGCCGCCAGCGCGCAGGTCGTCGTGCGCATCGAGACAGCGCTTGCCAAGGGTGAGATGACGTCCGTGGCGCGCCGCGACCCCGCAGCCATCTATCACCGCATGACCCGCGTGGAACTTGCCGATCTTGCGCCCTCGTTTCCTTGGGAGAGCTACTTCGCGGGTCTCGGCCTCTCCCATGTGGCCTCGCTCAACGTGGCCGCACCAGAGTTCTTCAAGGCAATGGAAGCTCTGCTAAAGAGCGAGGACCTGTCCGCGTGGAAAACGTATCTGCGCTGGCACCAGCTTCATGCCCAGGCGCGCTGGCTGCCTGCAGCCTTCGTGCAGGAGGACTTCGCCTTCTACGGCCGCAAGCTGACCGGAGCACGCGAGTTGCCGCCACGCTGGAAGCGTTGCGTGCGCTTCGAGGATCGCGCCCTCGGCGAGGCCGTCGGACAGGCCTATGTGGCGCATTACTTCAGCGGCGACGCCAAACAGCGCGCGCTCAAAATGGTGTTGAGCATCGAGGCCGCCATGGACCGAGACCTACACCAATTGCCGTGGATGTCAGACGCCACAAAGCAGCAGGCTCTCGCCAAGCTCAAGGCCGTGGTCAACAAGATCGGCTATCCCGACACATGGCGCGATTACTCGACCCTGACCATTGTTCGCGGAGACGCCCTCGGCAACGCCGAGCGCTCCAACAGCTTCGAGTTTCGCCGCCAGCTCGCCAAGATAGGCAAGCCTTTGGTGCGTGGCGAGTGGTACCTCACTCCGCCCTCGGTCAACGCCAACTACAACGCGCAAATGAACGACATCAATTTCCCTGCCGGAGTGCTGCAACCTCCTCTGTTCGACCCACAAGCCGATGACGCGGCCAACTTCGGGCAGACCGGTGCCACCATCGGACACGAACTGACTCACGGCTTCGACGACGAAGGCCGCCAGTTCGATGGCCAGGGCAATCTGCGCGATTGGTGGACCGCCTCCGACGCCAAGGAATTCAAGCAGCGTACCGCGTGCGTCGCCAAGCAGTATTCCGCCTACACCGTGATGGATGACGTAAAAGTCAACGGCGACCTGACGTTGGGAGAGAACATTGCCGACCTCGGTGGGCTATTGCTGGCCTACAGCGCGTGGAAAGAATCAGTGCGCGATACCAAGCTGAAACCCATTGACGAACTTTCTCCCCCGCAACGCTTCTTTGTAGCCTACGCACAGGGCTGGTGCAGCAACCAGCGCCCGGAGCTTCAGCGCATGAGCGCGGCCACCGACCCTCATGCGCCTGAGCGATATCGCACCAACGGCGTCGTCTCTAATCTGCCGGAGTTCCAGAAAGCGTTCTCCTGCAAGCCTGACGCGCCTATGGTCCACATTCCGGCCTGCCGGGTGTGGTAGAGCCGGTGAAGTTATTCCCGCTAGCTACCTGGGATCTTTATTCTCGCCGCCAACGACGTCGTTGTATTTGCGCAGAGCCTCTTCGCATTTTCTTTCACTCATTACACTCTCCGCTATCATTCCCATCAGCACTAATCCAATCGCGATATCAAAAACGGGAGACACGAAGACCAGCACTCCGGCAGCGCCAAGAGGAACAATCGACGCCAGGACTGCGTGCTGAACTACGTAAGCAATAACCAGAAGCAGTATCCCTGCTGGGATCACAGCCAGACAGCAATGCAGCGCGTCACTTAGACTAAAGCGATGTGCAAGGATGAACCGCCCAACACCAAGCAGAAACAGCAGAGCACCGCCTAAAACTACGATCAAAGGTCCCCATTCGATTTTTCGCGATGTCGATCTGCTCGAGTTCACTGATTCCTCCGCGCGGCCGCATAGTATCGCAGGCGCAAGTATGGTTGCATCTTCCGTTCAGCTTAATCTACGGAACGCCATAGCCGAAAGGGTTTCGATATTGTCTGGGGAGGAGCAATGCACACTCTTGCCATTTATTTCCAGCTCACAGAATGCCAGCATTGCAGCAGATAAACCATTGGGCTTCAGCGGGGAATATCTCCTCCCAGGAGAGGAGCCCATCGTAAACCAAGCAGTAGCAGACTCTGTTAGCGCTTTAATGCGGCAGAAAACGAAATAAGAAGAGAAGAAACGGCTAAACGCGAGTGGCCACAACAACCGGCTTCAGGAACAGGATTTTGTATTCCTATGCGTAGCGCGCTTGGATGCATACATGTCTTGGTCGGCGACATCGAGAACGTCGTCCAAGGTTTGTCCGTCTGACCACCCTGCCATTCCAATACTAAGGGTTAGTGGAAAACCTTCCAAATGTCTGTTTCCGTTCCAGCGTCTCAGATAGTCTGAAATTCTCTGCACAACGGTGCCAGCCCTCTCTTGCGATGTGTCGGCGAGAATGATGAGGAACTCATCGCCGCCGTACCGGACAACGGCATCGGAACCCCGGGTCGAATTTCGAAGCAACCCTGCCACCTCAGAAAGAACGAAATCGCCAGTGATATGTCCAAACTGGGTATTTACCTCCTTGAAGCGGTCAACATCTACCATCAGAAAGGTGAGCGGCTCCTTCGAGCGTCTCGCACGGCTAATAAATCTGGCGGCCATATCATCGAGTGATCGACGGTTAAAGACTTCCGTCAAGGGATCGGTAAAGGACTGCAATCTCACTAATTCTCCCTGGATCGTAGTGGCAACCACGTTACGCCGTACTTGACGGAATTCTGCTCGCCGAGTTGCAACGTATGTATTCAGTAAGATTAAGAGAGTAAGCACCACGAAGAATAGCCGTCTGGAAATTGTAATCTCCAGATGGACTTCACCCGTCTGGAGAAACGTGGACGGAAAGAGAATACATAGCAGCGTGCATCCACCCACGATGCCGCTCATGGCAACAACTAACCATAGTTCCCAATCGCTTTTCTCCAGCCGTGAAAGCTCGTGAGTCAGCTTTGCTGCGAGATTATTGGTTACGATTGGATTCGGTCCAACAGTTTTCGAGGTCATGAATCCCGCCTCTTTTCACATGGAAAGGCCCATTCTCTTTAGGCATTCGACACTCTCAGCTCCCGGCGTTGATAATGCCGCCATCTCGATTTAGATGCTGGAGTAAGGTACTGATGAGGACGTCTGTACTCGCACTATCAATCAGCAGTAACCGCCTAAGTGTTACCAGAGTGTTGCAGCATATACTCGGAGGGATACTTGTCGTGGGTCGCTACGTTACTCATATGTAATTTGGGCCTCGACTGGGCTTACACACATGTATGTGAACTGGCCGAGTCACGTTGGCTAGTGACTACTATCACTGCCACGAGTAGTTTCTGTCACCGCGACAAGTCCTTCGAGTAGCTAACATCCGTCCTCCTTCGTAACAGCGGATGATGAAGAGCAACACAAATAAGTGCGTTCCAGGGAGGCCTCGGTTGACCACCTCACGAAGACTGGCATCTGCGATGTCAGAATCCGAGGCTATCGAAGGCGCTAAACAAGGCGATGGCAAGTGCTTCGAAGCTCTATACGACTTTCAAAAAGGGCGTGTTTACTCACTCTGTCTCCGCATGATTGGCAATGTTGAAGCGGCTGAAGATTTGACGCAGGAAGCCTTTCTCCAACTCTATCGGAAGATCGCGAGCTTTCGTGGAGAGTCCGCATTATCCACGTGGCTGCATCGCCTTGCCGTAAACGTTGTTCTCATGCACCTCCGCAAGAAGGAAGTTCCCGAGGTTTCGCTCGAAGAGACTCTAGAGCCCATTGAAGACGGTGGTGCCCGGAAGGAATTCGGCTCCGAGGATCAGGTTCTTGCTGGTTCCATCGACCGGGTAAATATAGAACGTGCCATTGAAAGCCTTTCTCCCGGATGTCGCATCATTTTCGTACTGCACGACATGGAAGGATACGAGCACAACGAGATTGCCGAGGTGCTGGGTTGTTCTATAGGCAACAGTAAATCGCAGCTTTGCAAGGCGCGCGTGAAGCTACGTACTCTGCTGAAGGTCACTTGCCTTGAGAAAGGCTTCGATAAAAAAATAAAACCCGAGCGACTTGTACCTCTGGCAACAGTACGGAGCGCAAGATCCGCGTCCGCCTCTGCCTAGACGTTCCTCACAGTATTTCGAAATAAGCGACTCGGGTCCACGTGCTGTCAAGAGGCCGGCTCACTCTGCGCTCTTAGACAGATATGATCCAAGGCCGCGTTCGAACTCCGAGTAATTCGCTTGAACGGCGTGACTCAACGCGGTTTCCGGCACTTCACCATCGTTCAGCAGTTCCAACATGCGGCGAAGCGCATACATGCCGTATGTGGAACGCAGGTATTCGGTGGCGGCCAGTGACTCGGCATAAGCCAGTTGCGCCTGCGCGGGCGAGAAGCGGGTGAACGAACCCTCCAGGTAGCGCAGAGGCACCTCTTTGTTTTCACTAAACAGTTGCGCCAGAGGAGCTGCGAACGCACTGGAACTGCGAGGCTCCTCCATCTGCGCAATTCCCTCGTTAAGCCATTGCGGACAGCGTCCGTGCGTGAGCGAGTGAATAAACGAGTGCGTCATCTCGTGCCTGAGCACGGATTCAAGTCGCGGCGTAACCCCCGAAAAATCACGCACTGGGATGCGCACCTTGCCATCGTTTAATCCATCGGCCCACGAAGGAGCCTGGGTTACTTCAGAGAACTGCTGGTCGGTATAAAGGATGACCGTGATGGTGCTGTCTGGCGCGAAACCAAGTTCGCGCTGGAGTTCGCCATATTGACGGTCGAGGATGGACAGCAACTCAGATGCGAAGTGGAAGCCCGTCTGTCTCCCTTCATAACGCAGGACGAAGTGCGCGCCCTCACGTTCGCTGAAATTCTCCTCCACTGCGGCTTCGCGTCCTGCCTTCGCCAAGTAGTTGGCTACGGTCGCGGTGGGGTGCAGTTCCTGGGCCCGCTTCCAGTTCTCGATGGCCTCGACAAACCGTCCCGAATCGTAATAGGCCAGCCCAAGTACCTGCAGAGCTTCGGCGGACTGAGGTGCCCTTTGCACGGCATGCTCGGCTTGCGTCACCGCCTCTTGGTATTGTCCCGCGTCCAGCAGCACGATGGAATACCACTGCCGCAAACTGGCCTGTTCGGGCTCAAACTCGACGCAGCGCTGCATGTACTTTCGCGCCGCCTCACCCTCGCCGTGTTCGTAGGCATACCGCGCGGCGATGAAGTAGGCTGCGGCTGACTTTAAGGGGCTACCTTCGGACTCGATGTCGTAAAGCGCTCTTTCATTGACTTGGCTGAAGCTCACAATCTGGGAGAGCAAAGCGGCGGAGTCCACGCCGTGCAGTTGCGGAGCCTGCGGCAGAGCCGAGGCAAGTTCTGTGTGCGAAACAAGGTGATCGGCTCTGCTGGCAGGGAGGCTGGAGGCGGGGACCACAGGCGGGGCGATCAATCCGCTTTTGGAGGTGCCAATCGAGATGCTGAACGTGGTGCCGTGATCGATGCTGCTGACCGATGACTTCGGGACGGAGTATTGGGTGCTGCCAACGGTGTACTGAATCTGCCCGTCTTTCTCCGTGACCTTCTCGGCAGAGATCGTGGTGCCGTTATTCAGGTGAATCGCTTCTGCGCGGCAGATGCCCAGCATCGCCCCAACCATAAATGCTGCGCAAATCCAGCCCCTCATCTCCACTCCTCCGTCCAGCAACTTACAACGTAAGATGCCGTTCGCGGCAAGATTCCTCTACGGACTAGCAATTTCAACTGACCTGAGTTCCTGGATGGGACGGGGCATGGAAAGCTCTTGTCGACATTCGCCCGGGAAATAATCGGCACCTAGGGAATTTCGCCGAGAAGCTACCTAAGGTGTACTAAGAAGAGATTCTACTGCTCTTGCGTCATTCTTGCATGGCGCTATTCCCCTACCGCAGCAAAGCCACTGATAACAGGCACTCTGCTCGATGGCAGCCGGACTGCCTACACATAGCTGACGACAACTGCATACAGGTCTCTAGCGGGATGCTGACCTTCCCTCCGGCTGAGCGCTCAGTGGCTCGTGAATTCCAAATTCTTATGGATGAACCCCAGACAATGACCCACTGTTCCTTGCGACGCGCGCATCCAACTCTGACAAGTATCCTTTTCTTGGCTTCACTCCTCATCTCTAACGCCTGTTCTCATTCTGCACCCACATCCACAGCCACAGCTCCAACCTCAGTTTCTGTATCCCCGATGAGCGCAACGATCTCTATCAATGCCAATCAAGGCCTGACCGCAACCGTCTCTGGAACCTCGAGCACGGCAGTCACATGGAGTTCCACGGGTGGCACCATTGCCAGTACGGGGAACTCTGCCACCTACACCGCACCCGCCACCCCAGGCACCTACACTGTCACGGCGACAAGTGCAGAGGATGGAAGCAAATCCGGCTCGGCCACGATTACTGTAACCGACGCTGCACAGGCAACAATCTCGATTACCCCTCAAATTGCGTCACTCACCACCGGAGCCACGCAAACTTTCATTGCCAGTGTCGCGGGAACCGCCAACACCTCTGTCCAATGGAGCACGACAGGGGGAACACTCTTCGCCACAGGCGACACAGCAACATTTACAGCGCCGTCCACAGCAGGCGCCTACGTCGTTACCGCTACCAGCGCAGCAGATAACACTAGGACTGCTTCAGCAGCCGTAACGGTGGTAGCATCGGTCTCCCAGCTCTCCTGCGCTCCCATGTCGCTTGGTCAGGGAGCGAGTCTGAATGGGGTACGCCCGTTTCCGGCAAGCAGTGCATGGAATCAGGACATATCAACCGCCGCCGTCGATCCAAGCTCCGATGCAATCATCAGCTACATCGGCTCCGGCGTAGGCTTGCATCCGGATTTCGGCGCCGGAACCTATGATGGATCAACCATGGGTATCCCCTACGTGATCGTTGACTCGACCCAGGCTGTCGCCACCGTCGCCGTTACTGGTGCCCCCGACGAGAGCGACATTCTCCCGATGCCAATTCCTTCCGACGCACCGATCGAAGGGTACCCGAATCCCGGAGACAACCACGTACTCGTATTGGACAAGAGCAACTGCTTTGAGTACGACCTATATCAAGGAGCCTACAGCGACGGAAGCTGGTCGGCATGGTCATCGGCAATCTGGGATCTGCAGAACGGTGAGAATCGTCCCTACACATGGACCTCTGCCGATGCAGCGGGACTGCCGATCTTTCCTGGTCTAATCCGCTACGACGAGGTTGCGTCCGGCGCCATCAATCATGCGATTCGATTTACAGTGCCCGACACCGAGGCCGCCTTCATACCTCCCGCCACGCACTGGGCTGCAACCAACAGTGCGTCGCCAATTCCTATGGGAATGCGGGTACGGCTGAAGGCCGGCTTTGACGTTTCCGGATACTCCGCGGCCAACCAGGTCATCCTGAATGCGATGAAGAAATACGGCCTTATTCTGGCCGATAACGGCAGCGCGATCTACGTGACCGGCACGCCGGACAGCCGATGGAATAACGATGATCTGCATACGTTAGAACAGGTGACGGCTTCCGACTTCGAAGTCGTAACCATGGGTACGGTGTACACATCATCGAACCTGCCGCAAGGCGCCGCTCCCAGCATCAGCAGCCTGAGCACCTCTGCCGCATCCGTTTCCCAAGGTACCCCGGTCACACTCACTTGGAACGTGTCGGGTGCATCATATCTGTACATCTCACCTGTTGTGGGGCCGGTGCGTGGCGATAGCGTGACACTTGCACCTACCCAGAGCGCAACCTACACCCTCACCGCCACCAATCAGTACGGACGTACCACTGCCACCGTATCCGTGAGCGTGCAGTAGATCAGCTTGCAGTGCTCAGAGTGTGACGAAAGTGAAGAGTGAATGTGATCGGAATCCCCTTCATCCTGTCACATTCCGTCACACAGCATGAGCAGTGCAGGTGAAATCTCCCGGTGTGGCATATGTGCAGGCGACGATGCGCACGAGAGCCTTCTCAAGCTTCATAAACGCAGCGAGAGCGACTACCGCAGAAGAGCCTCAATGCGACGCGCGTGAACCATCTTTTCACATGGGGACCACGCAAAAATCGTAAACCGCCCGTCTTGTGAGGCTACCAGCGCCATCGAGTCTGGTTGGTCTTGCGCAAACTGTGCTGCCGACAGGTGGCGAGTACCACCGAGGTGTGTCGGATGAACGATTTCAGCCAACGAACCCGCTACCGGCTCGGTAACAACCACCTGTTCCACTCGGGTACCTTCCTGGGACCGCCCAATCTTCGCGCCGAAAGCGATCAGTTGATACGAGTCGCGCATTACAGTAGCGCCGTCAACGGCTGTCAGGCCGGCGATAACATCGATAGTTCGGCGTAGCTCGTTTTTCCAGGTTGGGTCTTGGGTAACTACGCCGTTGTCGAGCAGGTCTGGCAGCCCAAGATACGGGGGCGACACCGAATAGGCGATCGGCGAGACAATGGATTGGCGCCACCTCTCGCTCGCGCTCGGCACAACCAACAACGAGCCACCACGGCCATGACGACGCATCGATACCGCGAGTTGCAACAATACATTCAAATCATCAGCCGGGGATCCTGCCAGCCCAAAACCGAGCAGAGACCGCACCATTGGCAGACAGTCCGGCAAATTCATAGCGTCTTCACTGAGTACCTTGATCAGATCACCTTCGAGCACTGCAACGTTTGCGAACTTGCCTGTTTCTTCGCCACGGCTCTCCTTGATCACCAGCAGCCCGGGCGCGGTGACCTCGAGTACGAAGCAGTGCTTCGGAATCCTTGTGGCAGTTCCCCACACTTGCAATTCCCCCGAGCGCCGCCACACACCGAGGTGCACGCCTGGCCGCTCCACGGCTGGCGCAAGCCGCGCGAGTGCATCGGGAGCAAATGGGAGTGGCTGCTCGAACCGCAGCGGATCGCAAGCTCCATTCGGATCAAGGAGGGCGGCGGAGATGGTCGAGATATAGCCTTCCTCTCGCCGGAGGCTAGCCCAAAATGCTGCGTCGATCATTGCCTCGATGTCAGCGATCTCGGGATGCTGCGGCGAGTGCGACCGCTTATCTCTCTGCGCCAACCCGCGCAGAAAGCGCGGATAAATGAGCTCCGAAACCCTTCTAGCAACCGGATATGCTGGCCAGTCTCTCCCTCTCATGTCTCAATTCTTTTCGGATTGTCTCCTGAAACGGCGATGCGGCAGTGCGTCATATTTGAGTCGGGCACTGCCGCCAGTTCGGCATAGGTGGCATTTGACAGCGCAAGTACGCGATCACTGGGCTTGAAGTGCTTCACACTCGCGCACACAGCACGCACGACACCACTCACATCGCGGCCAAGAATTGCCGGAAACGTCAAGGGGAAATCCTTCTGCATCGCGCCCGAACGAACCTTCCAGTCGATCGGATCCGAGCCGCCGTCGCGATCAACACCGTATCTCCGCTTAACTGCGGATCGGGAAACGTTGTCTTCGAACTCCAGCTTCTCAGGGCCGCCATACTCATGCAGCACAACTGCCTTCATCGCGTTTTTCCAATGCTGTCCGCAAAGCACGTAAACATCAGCCTTCCATTAGATGCAAGGGACAAAAGCCGACGAAGACGCATTGCAAAGCTCGGCTGCTACTGGAGAAGGCAAGCACGGCAAAAGCAGACCGGAACACGCGCCACATACTAGCACGCGTTCAACATGGGTGGAGATGATCATAGAGAGCTTTGAGAATTCCAGCGACGTAAACGCCAGCGCGGGAAACCTCATGGGCAGTCAGCGATATGACCGAATCGCACTCTGCTTCAGCCATGTCAAGAACCTAATCCGCACTAAATGCATCCACAGCTATCCATGAGACCGCCCTGCGATGAAGCCATAATCCGAACGATGGGAAGCGGAGTTCCATGTGGCTCCGAAGACAAAGCGTGGATACTCGCTGCCACCATTCTCGCCTCCAGCATGGCTTTTATCGACAGCACGGTCGTCAACGTTGCTCTGCCTGCGCTTCAAGTCAGCTTTCAGGCAACCGTGGTGGATATGCAATGGGTTATAGAGGCTTACGGTCTCTTCCTGAGTGCGTTGATTCTGGTCGGAGGCTCGCTAGGCGACCTGCTTGGCCGACGTCTGATTTTCGTGCTGGGCGTGGCAGTTTTCACCGCGGCTTCCGCGGGTTGCGGCGTTGCCATGAACATTCATCAGCTAATCATAGCGAGGAGCATTCAAGGTTTGGGAGCTGCACTTCTCGTGCCTGGTAGTCTGGCGATCATCAGCACCTCTTTTGATGAGAAGAGCCGTGGCGCGGCTATTGGCACCTGGTCTGGATTTACAGCGATCACCACGGCAGTTGGACCGGCCCTTGGCGGATTTCTAGTTGAGCATGGTTCCTGGCGATGCGCGTTCTTCATCAATCTTCCGATTGCGGCAGCCGTGGTAGCCATTTCGGTTTGGCGAATTCCGGAAAGTCATCATCTCACAGCAGCTCGCATCGACTGGGCGGGCGCTCTGTTTGCCAGCCTCGGTTTAGCCGGATCGGTTTACGGATTCATCGAATCTGCCACCCTGGGTTGGAGGCATCCTCTAGTTATCGGCAGTTCGATCCTTGGCTTCGGATGTATTGCTGTGTTCGTGCTGGTCGAGCGCAGCATCACTTCGCCGATGGTACCCCTGACGCTCTTCGAATCCCGCAGCTTTACTGGAGCGAACCTGCTCACGCTGTTCTTATATGCCGCCATCGGGATTTTCTTTTTCCTGCTTCCCATAAATCTGATTCAAATCCAGGGATATTCCGCAAGCGCATCTGGCGCCGCCATCCTCCCAATGATATTGCTGATCTTCCTTCTCTCGCGCTGGTCTGGCGGACTCGTCGCCCGCTTCGGGCCAAGACGTCCCCTGATCATTGGCCCTCTCATTGTCGCGCTAGGTTTCGCTCTATTCGCTTTGCCTGCCATTGGAAGTGGCTACTGGAAGGCGTATTTTCCTGCGCTGCTCGTTCTTGGCTTCGGGCTGGCGGTCACCGTTGCTCCCCTCACAACCGTGGTGATGAATTCAGTGGGTCAAGACCAGGTCGGCGCTGCTTCCGGGATCAACAACGCGGTCGCCCGGGTGGCGGGCGTGCTTGCTATCGCAGTGCTCGGAATGGTGATGGTTTACGCATTTAGTTTTCACCTGAATCACAGACTGGCTCACCTCTGGCTACCGCCCGGAATTTTAGAGGAAGTTCAACTGCAGGAAATTAAACTCGCCGGGTTACAGGTGCCTGCCGGTCTCAATTCGGACACGAGAGCCGCCATTAAAGAATCGGTCCAGGACGCTTTTGTATTCGGATTCCGATCGATCATGTTGATTTGTGCTGGTCTGTCCTTAGCAAGCTCTGCAGTTGCGTGGCTGATGGTTCCGAAGGGCACCCGAGTTCTTCATTCGCTTGCTTCGGACAACAAGAGCAACCGGCAACGGTGCGCTTGATTCAATGCGTAATTCGTTCCTCCAGATCAACTTTCGAATATTCAAAGCGCTCCAAGGAACTCGTGTACGACATCAGAGACGTCACGCTTCTCGGCATCCACCGCGTAATTCATCCGACGCATGTCGTGGATTGAAATGAGTCCGTTAAGTTGCTCCAGCGCGCTTCGCATCCCGTCGATCTGGTGTAGAACCGACTCCCTGACAATCGGAACGGCGTCATAGGGCGGAAAGTAACGTTTGTCGTCTTCCAGCACCTTTAAGCCAAGGGCGGCGATCATTCCATCTGTATTGGATCCCGCCACAACATCTACCTGCTTTGCCTGAAGCGCCCGATACAGCAACCCCAGATCCATGACGATCGGCGGCGCGGCAAATCGCAGTCCATAGGTCCTCGCCAATCCCGCGAAACCATCCGGACGCTCCAGAAATTCATATCCCACGCCGATGCGCATCTTCGGCGCGCTTGCGGCAAGATCTGACAATTTCGCGATCCCTGCGGCTCTCGCATCATGGCCGCGCATCGCGATGGCAAAGGTGTTATTGAATCCCAGCGGAGGCACGACGGTGAGATTGAACCGGCGCTGATATTCATCTCGTACAATCTCAAACACAGCTTGCGAATCTGACGTTGCTGGTTCCTTGAGTATCGCTGCGAGCGCCGTGCCGGTGTATTCAACGTAGATATCAATTCGACCGGCGAGAATGGCCTGCTGGCAAATATATGTCCCCGCCAAATAGAAGCGGCGCTCGACCGGAACTTTTATGCGATTCTCCAGAACCTGAGCCACGAGTTCTCCGAGCACGAGTTGTTCGGTAAAATTCTTGGCACCGACGGTTACGTGGCGCTCGCGACGATTGCAGCCTGCAAGCAACAGTGCAGCCATGCCGGTTACAAACGCTCGACGATTCATCTTAACGGCGCCCCCTTCGTGACGCCCACTGCAGCACTCCGATCGCTCCATCCGCGGCGAGCGCCATCAACGCTGCCGGAATCGCACCCGCCAGAATGACATGATTGTCCACCATGGCCAGGCCCCGAAAGATAAACTCGCCCAGACCTCCGGCACCGATTGCTGCCGCGATGGTCGCCACCCCGATCATGATTACGACCGCGACTCGTACCCCGCCGAGAATAACGGGAGAGGCTAGAGGAATCTGTATATGCCATAGAATCTGCCGCTCTGTCAGTCCCATACCGGTTGCAACTTCCAGTACCGACGGGTCAACCCCACTGATGCCGGTGTAGGTATTGCGCACGATTGGCAAGAGGGCATACAGCGTCAGAGCTGTGATGGTCAACCGGTCCGCCCGGCCGCCGAGCCAAGGCATCGGCAAGAGCAGCCCGAAGAGCGCCAAACTTGGGATCGTCTGAATCACGCTAGTCGTCCCGAGTACACCCGCTCGCAATTTGGGATGCCTCGCCAACAGCACGCCGAGCGGGATGCCGATCAAAAGCGAAAACATCATGGACCAGAGCACCAGGCGAATATGCTCCAGGGACAGCGTAATGATTTCGATGCGATGCTTGAGGACAAAGTCTAAAAATGACATGGTTTACTCGTCTAACCGCCGGAAATTCGATCGAAAGATCTCGACGTAGGCCTTTACGTGTTCGTTCGAGGACCGGAGAAACTCTTCCGGCCTAAACACTCCAACGGATGCTCCGCTATCCATGAGAGCGATGCGATCGCCAAGCAATAGAGCCTCGGTTACGTCATGCGTGACAAACACAACTGTCTTGCCAAGACGTTTCTGTAACAGCTTGAACTCCCGTTGCAGGGCGGCGCGGGTCAGGGGATCAAGCGCCCCGAAGGGCTCATCCATGAGCAGGATTGGCGGGTTCGCCGCAAGTGCACGAGCCAGCCCAACCCGCTGTCGCTGACCGCCCGAAAGCTCATGCGGGTAGCGTCGCGCAAACTGCTCGTGGGGTAATCCAACCAGCGAAAGTATCTCCTTTACTCGTCCGTCGATATGTTTCCTATCCCAGCCTTCGGCCCTCGGGATCAGCGCAACGTTCCCTGCTACCGTGTAGTGGGGAAAGAGGCCAACCTCCTGAACCGCATATCCCATACTTCGGCGCAACTGAATGGGATCCCACTGATCCGTGGCACGGTCTTTTACGCGCACTTCTCCCTGGGTCGGAGAAAGAAGCCGGTTTATGAGTTTGAGGGTTGTTGACTTGCCGGAGCCGCTTCTGCCTAGCAGGATCAGAATTTCATGGGAACGAATTGCCAGATTCAGGTCAGAGATGAGGGCGCGAGTTCCGTTAACGCTGTAATGGACGTGGTCGAACTCGATGGCTATATCGGGTTGATCCTTCATGGTCTTTCGCCCAGCAGTGCGCTTGCCGGCAGAAATCCCGAAAAACACCCGGGCGCATAGGCATCAGCATCTCATCAGATGCACGAGACGAAGAATTATTCCGCCTCCGTGCTCGCCAATTCACCAGGTTATAGCCGTATATGCCCAGACAAAAGACGTTCGCAGGGATAAAGCTGACTTGTGCCGTTTTCGGCCCGATCATACAAATGATCACGCTGTTCGCACCGGCCAAACTGTGGCACCAACAAGAGCGAACCGGCAGCAATGATTGCGGCGATCGATGAGAGTCGAGCATCGAACGTAGCAGATGAAAACGAAAACCGCGGTGAGGGCGGAGCGCGACGGGCTGCGGCACACGGTGGTGGCTGGCCGTTTTTTTCACCGTGCCCGAGGGGCGGGAATTCGCGGGAATAGGCTCTCATGCAGGCCTCCACGGCAAGCGCATGCTTTCGCAAGCTCCCTGATTGCGTAAATTCCGTCAACAGATTCCAGGCATACTCACTTTGTTCACGGCCGTTGGGCGCGATGTTCCTCTGTTTTTACATTGCCGACCAGATAGCCAAGAAATTCGCAGCCGTAGTCCGTCAGTTGCACCCCGTTTCCATGGGGCTCGACCAGTTTGCACTTCTCAAGATATCTAAGCCATTTCCACAAGCTGATTTCCTCATATAGCTCCGGATAAAAATGAACATACCGGTTCCACAGTTCCAGAAGCTCCGGGACCGATGCTCGCGCCTTGATGCGTTGCAGGACAAGAATCTGGTTTTCCCATAAAGCGCAACTCTCGGTATTGTATGCATCTGCAATCGAGAAAACGCCGAATTTCTCGGATGAATTCGCAGCCGGTTGTTCAGTGTTTTGCGGGAGAACGAAAAATATACAAATCAGCCCAGCGGCAACGGGCAGAACCACCACGGCGAGCAGTTGAGATGTTGCGTCGCCAAACATAGTGAAGGGCCTTTTCAAGCGTTTATCCGCGCTCGTTGCATTCAGTGTCCTCTGCTCGCTCAGCCTTAAACCGCGAGGAAACAGTGCTGCAGGACGAGTCCTGTTTGACTGCCAGCCCAGGGCAGCGGACGCTGTGGCGCCGATTGAACTCTGACTCGATTCGGCGAAATGACGTTTATGCGATGCAGCCGACGGCGTAAGTGCCGCCGGCTGCATCGAGAAGATTTTTGAGCTGTTTGTCGTAATCCTCTATTGCGTGTTCAATGTGTTTAACTTCTTGTCGTGCTGTTTTCTCCGCCCAGCACGATGAGCAGTGCTGCCAACGCGGCTCCGTCGGCACTCGTCTCGCTTGGCACGATCAATCGAGTTTACGCCAGAGCCGCAGGGCTCTGCGTCGAATGCGTTCGCTGCTTGCGGCAGCGGAGACCGTATCTCCATCACCAGTACAGTGTGAGTCCAATTTCGAGATTTCCTTGGGAAACCGGAGACAACAGCGGCATTTGGCCTTGCGACGGCGAGGCAATCCTCGGATCCAGCCAGGAACGCCTCAAATTTAGGCCCATAATGCGTGATTCGGATTGACTTGAGTCGTAGAATGTAGGGCGCCTACGGAAGCCGGTTGGAAATGTTCAGCAAGACCGTCCTCGATCACTTCAGTAATCCGCGCAATGCCGGTCACCTCGCCGACGCGACAGCTAGCGTTGAAGTCAGCAACCCCGTCTGTGGAGACATTCTCAAGCTCGCGGCGCGCGTCGAAAATGGACGCATCCTCGAGGCCCGTTTTCTTTGTCGAGGCTGTACCACCTCGATTGCCTGCGCCTCCTTTCTCGCCGAGCAAATCTCCGGGCGCACGCTCGCGGAAGCGCAGAGTCTCACACAAGCTTCTCTTTCAGCGGCACTCGGGGAACTGCCCGCAGCCACGCTTCACGGCGCGCAGCTCGCGGCTGAGGCGCTCGCAGCACTCCTTTCGAAGCTCTTGCCAGCTTCCCGCTAATTGGCGTAGTGCAACGCCTTCTGCAACGCATCCGGATCATTTATATTCAGCACGCAACCCTCTTCATTCGTCAGAAGCTCCTCCACCTCATCGGCGTGGGACCACACCACAGCCCGCGCTCCCGTCTCTAGCGGCGCTCGCAGTAGCTCTTCATATAAAGAGGAGGAAAAGATCACCGGATGTCCCCGGCGCCCCTGATAGGAGGGCAAAACAATTGACTTTCTTACGGAATAGAAGCGGTCAATCAGATCGCAGACCAACCCTGCGCTTATCAGCGGATGATCGACCAAACACAGCAGGATACCTTCGGTCCCCGCGGGCAGGCTCCGCAGCGCCGCTTGGAGTGAACTCAGTTGACCTCTTTCCCACTCTTCATTGATAACGACTTCGTCGGCAGGAAGATGTATCGCCTTGGAGATCCGTTCGGCATGGGCTCCTAATACAACGCGCCGTGCGCCGATTTGCGGCTGGATTGTCACCTTCATAAGGTGACCGAGGAAGGAACGCCCACGATAGGAAAGCAGCGCTTTGGGCGAGCCCATCCGATGGGATGCCCCTCCAGAGAGGATCACCGCGGCAAGCATAACTCCTCAATTGAGCGCACCTGCTCTACCCGACTCTTGCAAAGCGCGACTCTACTCTCAATCTCTTATGCGCCGGCAATCCGGCGTTCCTGCGTACTGCAATCAACTCCGCGACGATACTGATGGCAATCTCTTCGGGTGCCAGGGCGCCGATTTCCATACCTATCGGTGCATACACGCGCTCGAACTCCTCAGACCGGTAGCCCTCGTTCTCCAGTGCTTTATACACAGACAGGACTTTTCGCTTACTCCCAATCATCCCCACATACCGTGCCTCCGTGCGCACAGCCCATGCCAGGACACGCATATCTTCCTTATGTCCCCGCGTAACGATTACCAGATAGCTTGCCGCGTTTGGTTTTATTTTCTCGAATGCTTCTTCGTAGCTTGTGAAAATGTCCTGCGCCATCGGAAAGCGATCGGCATTCGCAAATGCGTCGCGGTCATCCACCACCGCCGAGTTGAATCCCACTGCGCTTGCCGCTTTGGCTACAGCGATGGAAATATGGCCACCACCAAAAAGATAGACCACTGGCTGAGGAAGAATTGGTTCCACAAACACTTCGAGCGTGCCGCCACAAATTAGGCCGTTATCGTAGCTCGCTTCGTTATTTAGATTGAATACCATCTTACGTGGCGCCTCCTTGCTCATCACTTCTTTCGCCGCCGCCCAAACGTCGGCTTCCACGCATCCGCCGCCGATTGTTCCCTCAATTGAACCATCTTCGCGCACGAGCATTCGCGAGCTCTCATAGCTAGGGATCGAGCCGTTTGTGTACACGATTGTAGCCAGAGCCCCTCGCTGCCCTGCCCGCCTCATCCGCACGATCTCTTCAAATAGATCCACGTGTCACTCTGCCCGATCCGGAGCTAGCTTCACTCACCGAAAATTCCCGTGCCGCTTCATCATTCGCCCCCGCCCGTGACCACTTGGCCCGCCGGTTTGTCTTGCTTCCTCATGATCTCGCCCACCAGAAACAAGTCTGTGAGCAGCGCGCGGAGATGGATGGAAGCATTCAGATTGTCAATCAACTGGGAACTGATCGCGGGTTGGGCAAGAACCAGTTCAATGGCAGCAAGAGAATCGCGAGCATCGCGATCAACCACCGCAAAGAACGCCAAGTATTTGTCGGCTGGCTCGAGGCCTTCCTCTTTGACGGCCATCGCACAAATCTGGGCCAGCCCGGTCAAGGCTCTCACGGCGCGCCGCAGAAACTCACGGACCTGTCCACCGGATTTGCTGCCTTGGTCACTGGGAAGTCCCTGGGCTGCGTAGGCCAGCAGGAACTCGTAGCACTCTTCCACAGCATCACAACGACTCCAGATCTCAGTCGGCATCGGTTAGCCCTCGATCTTCCACCCTGTCAGAGGTCGACGACGAAGAAGCAGTGTCGATCACCCATCGCTTGGGATCATGCTCCTTCAAATAAAAGTCGCGGTCCATCCAGCCGAAGATCATCGATTTCGTAATCGCGCGCTTCTCCGGCCGGAGCCCGAAGTAGACGTGCATCATTATCAGCGCAATCAGTCCCACGCCAGCCAGCCCGTGCAGCACGTACATAAGGCCCCAAGTCATGTCGCTGAATAGATATGGATTCCGGGGGAAAAAAATTGTACGAACGCGAAACATCATGAAAACGCCAGTTACGATCGCTGACAGACCGGCCACGATGATAGCGCCGTGGTAGAGCTTGTTCTCCAGGGGATATTTTGCAAACTTTCGCGGCGGTGGCGCAGCGATTCCGGCAAACCGGCGAACTCTCTTCCATGCATCTTCCATATCCGTTTTATCGGGCCAGATCGCCCCAAAATCCATCCAGAAAGAGGCGTGAATGATATGGAACACGATTGATGCCGTCAACACGGCGCCGGCGATCCAATGATAGGTGATCCAGGGAAACTGGATGCCTACCCTCGGCAGGAAGGCCGTAAACAAAAGCGTGAACATCGAGGCTGCCATAATCCAGTGAAACAGCCGTGCCACCAGCGAATGCCGGGGAACGTGCTTGGGAATTATGGGAACGGCATCTGGGGAAGCATCGTTCGCAAATTCCTTTTCCTTGGCGAAATACCTCAACCAGGTGGCGTGGACGATCAGGAACAGCAACCCCGCGATCACTGCAACCCAAATTAAGAACCAGGCAATATGGATCGGGACACTCTGCCCCCACGGGTTCGTGGCCCACTCTACGAAGTCCATGTCGCTTCCTCTACTCCGCTGATGGCGCGTTTCACCAGATTTCTCATCAGCGGGATCTTGTAAGCATTGAACTGAAGTGGAACCGCTCCTTGCACGGCCAGTCTCCCCGCCATCTCACCAGTCGCAGGGTTCCGCGGCTTGCCGCGAACTGCATCTTCCACCACCTTTAAGCGTAAAGGACGCGCGGCGGCACCATTCACAGCGATTCGGACGCGCTCAATCGCGCCGCTGGACAGCACCATCGCAGAGGCCACGTTCATTAAGGGGAAGTCCCAAACGTTCCTGTCTCGCACTTTTTCAAAATAGAATTGCGCGCCCGCCCACATGGATGGAATACGAATGGCCGTAAGCAGATCCCCGGGCCGCAGGATGTGCAGCCGGGTGATATCAATGTCTGGACCAATGAAGTAATCCTCTGCGTCCACCACGCGCTCACCCTTGGGCGTACGCATCACGAACTTCGCGTCCAGTGCAATCAGGGCCGGGGCTGAGTCGGACGGATTGACCGCCACACAACGGCTCGCGTGCAGAATGGCATGCTCGCGGTTGCGGCCCTCAGGCGTATCGGCATAACAGATATTACCGCCGGCTCGATAGCACGGCCAACCGCCGCGGTAATACCAGCAGCGAGTGTCCTGCGAAACATTGCCGCCGATGGTTCCCTGGTTGCGGATTTGCGGTGACGCCACCACTTCCGCGGCCTGCGCCAGCAGATCATACTTCTGCTTGATGATGGGATGACTGACTATTTCAGTGACCGTGGTCATAGCGCCGATCTCAATGCCATCGCCCGTCGTGCGAACTCCCCGCAGTTCCTCTATTCCGCTCAGATCGACCACAACCTTCGGCTTCTTGATTCGATCCTTAAGCCAGTCGAAGCTGTCGAGCCCTCCGGCCAGCACCCAGGCATCGCGGCCGTGCTGTTCGAGAAGCCTCTGCGCATCGGCAACGGAACTCGGCTGAAAAAGCTCGAATGCGGCCATCACGTCCCGTATGATTGCCATAACTCTCCTTCACAATCCCCTTCAGATGTGGGCCATCAGAGGATGTTGCATCGGCCGGCCTGCTTCGAGCGACGTTAGGATCGTGTCCGCGTTCACCGGCGCCCGCCGGAAGATCTCGTCCCCGAGCGCATCCGAGAGCGCGTTCAAGATGGAAGCACATCCACCTCCAACGGGCGGCTCGCCGACACCGCGAGCGCCAACCGGCGTCTCCGGGTCCGGAATATCCAAGGCCGTCCATTGCATGTCGACGGGTACGTCCAGAATCGTCGGCGGTTTGCTGTGGTGGAATCGCTTGGAAACCATCTCGCCGTAATGCGGATCAAACACCCATTTCTGACCAATCGCATGGCCCATGCCCAGCGTCGAACGGCCAAGCATCTGCCCGCCCAGCGCACGGGGATGTATCACTGTTCCAACATCGCCAGAGGCAAGAAAATCCACGATGTAGTACTTCCCGGTTTCGACATCGACTTCGACCTCGGCGAAGCTCGCGACGTAGGAAAACGTCGTGCCATCGCGTGGGTAGGTGTCCTTGGCCGCCGCCACCAAGCCTTGGCCCGCAAAGGCTGCCACGGACGCTTTGGTCAATTTGTGGACATCAGCAGGCGCCTCGTGGCCGTCGTAGATGCCACCCAGCTGAATCGCGTATTTCGCGGCCTGCGCCAAGGTCATCCCGGCGCCGCCTTTGCGGAAGACGCGCTCGTTGGCGACCTCGTATTGCTCTGGTTTGCCGCCGAGTTTCTTCGCCGCAATTTCCTGAAGCTTTTTCTTGGCGTCCATTGCCGCCGCATGCGCCGCCCGCGTCATCGCGTGGGTCGTCTGGCTGCCGCCAGAGACGCAGGTGAAAGGAAGGTTTTTTGCCGTGTTACCCCACACTACCTCGCATCTCTCCCATGGCACACCGAGAACTTCAGCGCCTGCGCGGTGAACATCGATCACCGACTCCGTTCCCAGATTGCCGATTCCAGACTGGAAGGTGATCCGGCCATCCGGCTTGATAACCAGAAGCCCGTCGAATCCAATGGTGCCGCCGACGTAAGAGCTCAGCGATACGCCGACGCCGCGAACTTTCGTGCCCATCCTTTTCGGACTGCGTGCAACCCGCTCATGCCATCTGAACTGTTCCGCGCCGCGGTCGAGCGCTTCCTTGAGGAATGCACTTGTGGCATGCTGCCGTACCCCCTGCACTGCTGGTCCGAACGGTGCCTTACCTTCGGGGCAATTAATGCGGCGAATAGCCACCTGGTCAACTCCGAGTTTGCGCGCAGCTTTTGCGATGATCGGCTCGATGATGACAATCCCCTGCAATCCACCCGGGGAACTCTGAGCACTGCGGGGAGGCGTGTTCGTCAGCACCGTCACCCCGCGCCAGCGCATGGCTTGCGGCTGGTACAACAGAGATACGATGCGACCTGATGAGGGGGCATCGCCCACTGCATCATAGGGACCGTTGTCGCAAATAACGAACATGTCGAGAGCTGTGATCCGCCCCTCGTTCGAGAATCCGACTTTCATCCGTCCCTGAAAACCGGGCCGTGCACGTCCAATGAACGTCTCCTCCTCGCGGCTGATGCGCATCATTACTGGAGCATTCGTTTTCTTTGCCAAAAGCGCGGGTATAATCATCGACACCCCGCCGGTGATCTTGCTGCCGAACCCTCCTCCGGTGTATTCGCTGATAAAAACTACTTTATCCGCATCGATGTTCAACCATCGAGCTATAGCGGGCAGCGTTTGCGCGGTGCTTTGAGTGCCCGTGTGAATGTAGACCTTACCGTTCTGCCAGTAAGCCATCGCACTACGCGTCTCGAGAGTCTGATGGCTGGTGTCCGGCGTGACGAAGGTCTCGTCAAGAACGAGCGCCGCATTCTTGAAGCCGGAATCGAGATCGCCATACGACCATTCTTCGAGGGTCTTGCCCATCGGTAGACGGCCATACTTTTCCTCCGTAAAGTCTGCCGCAGTCCACTTGAGTTCCGTGACTACGGGTGCACCTGGATTTTGTGGCGACGCGGGCGTTGCAGGACGGACCCAGACGTTACCATCCGTTCGTGGGTTAGGACTGCCCGGTCGCAGGGTGTCGAGCGGATCGACCACGAACGGAAGTGGTTCAAAATCGATCTGAATTTTCTCGATGGCTTCCGCAGCGGCGAGTTCGTCGATCGCGGCCACGGCAAGAATCGGTTCGCCCTGATAAATCGGCTCATTGGTAAGGCCGCGTTCACCCCACTTGCTGGCCTTGATCACTGTTCCATTGTCTGTAAGGGTATCGGCTGGAGCGGGGAGATCATCAGCAGTGAGAATGGCTTTGACCCCAGGCATTGCGAGCGCCGTGTTCGCATGGATGCGCTTTACCCGAGCATGCGGGAGTGGGCTGAGCAGCAGCTTGCAATGCAGCATGCCTTCTGCTCGAAAGTCCTCGGCATATTTCGCTTGGCCGGTAACCTTCGCATATAGATCTGGCGTCGTATAGTTCTTGCCGATCAGCTTGTAGCCAGCTCCGTACTGGCGCTCAGAGCCTTGTGTAGTCACAACCTTTTTGTTATCCAAGCTTCGCGCTCCGCAAATTCTCGGCGCCGCGCATCATCGCCGTCAGAATCTTGTCGTAGTCCTGGCAGCGGCACAGGTTTCCCGAGATGCCCTGCGCCAACTCCTGGCGGGTGGGATTGGGATTGGTTTTCAGGTATCCCACTGTTGTCATAATGAAGCCGGGCATACAGAAGGCACATTGAAATCCCTGTTCGTCAATGACGCCCTGCTGTACCGGATGTAAGGTTCCGTCGGCGCTGGCCAGGCCTTCGATGGTCACAATTTTTCGGCCGCGCACCGTGTGAGTGAGCACCGAACATGAATAGTACGGAATGTCATCGATAAGGACAGTGCAAGATCCGCATTCAGCGCGGTCGCATCCCAGCTTGGTGCCGGTGAGACCCAGTTTGTAGCGCAGCGTTGACACCAGCGTCTCTTGCTTCATAACGTCTACGCGCCGCTGCTGACCGTTGACGTTGAGGGTGATCAGCCGCTCGCCTACGCCGGCAGTCGACTGCTGGCCCTGCAGGAGAGACGAGGCGCGAAACAGGTAGCTCGCCGAGGATACTGCCACGCCGCTGGTGATGACCCCTTTAATGAAGTTGCGCCTCGAGAAATTTACCAGCGCGTCTTCGTTTGTTTTGAAGTCTGCCTTGTCTGCCATGCTGGGTTGCCTCTCATCGCCCGAAGCCGTTCAGCGGTGTGCCGAAGTAGACGGCGATCTCATTCCACGAACTGAGGACAGCCTCCAACCTTCGGCTTCCGTCTACCCTTTGGCCAGTGCGAAACGAAACGTTGTTCCTTCGTTACCTCGACCTGCGGGTGCGACTGGTAGTCCCGCAGGGATGTTTTTCAGCCATTCTCGGACCAGGAGATTAGGACTTACTGCCAAGCAACTTGATGCAAAACGGACAAGTCGAGATGGCGGAACCCATCGGCCCTCAAGTATCCAAAAGGCTGTTCCATCCACCCGAACACGCGTACGAAAGTGAGTCCAATCAGCTGCTCTCTCGTGCCCTCCACAATTCTGCGCCATCCGCAATATATTCTCCCGCTTCGTATTTGAACTTTTCACAAAACAAAGCGGCTCACGATCTTTGCCGTGAGCCGTTCGGGAAATCGATGCTGATTTAAAAGCCTAACTTCGATTCTTAGCCGTCATTTCCGAAACCAACCACGGTGATCCGTACTAGCGCTATGAGCGCCAGTGCGGCCAGCGATACGGTTAGGAGATTACCGACCAATATTCGCACTACAGTATGAAGCCTGGGTAGGATGAAGGCTCTCTCAATTTGTTAATGGCCGCCTCCGACGCCGCAAGTGTTTAGGAGTCCCCGGTTGGGAGGACTTCTTCAATCACCGACCAGGGCCCACCTTGAACCACGAGATACTTCAGGTAAAGTTCGGCTGCTGGGCGAGCTGTGGACGCGAGGAGGGTTCGAGCAGCATCCTGGACGCGCTCTTTCGGCAGGGAGTCGAGGTCAAAGCTCTCCTCGATCATTCCTTCGGAATGAGGAATCCCCAGCAAATCAAGGTAGCTCACAATCGTCGCACGATGATCGTGGAGCAGATAGTCCTGCAGCAGATTATTCACGATCTGATCAGGAAGAGACAGAGTTGCTGCCGTCCAGCTGACCAGGCGCTCAAGCGGGGCTCGGCGGACACTGATCTCACGAACGTTTTTTGCTTTCGCGAGAGCGACAAAGAGGAACTGTTTCTGTTCTTTCGTTGGCTCCGCCCAAAATACTTTGCTGGCGGAGACTCTAATCTCATTCGGCAATTGTCGCCAAATACGGCTTGCAGAAAGTGGCATGAGCGGGCCTCGCTTACAGTCAATCTCAAGTTCCACCTACGATCATAACGGCTGCGAGAAAAGAATGTCTTGGTCACGATGCCCGTTGCTTCAGTGCCGATTGGCGCTGAAGCGAAAGTGACTCAGATTGAAGCAGGATGCAAATTTAGTGACAGGCGAGCATATGCGAAAGCCGGTGGACTAAGAGTTCTTCTTATGACTCAAATCTCATTCGCTTTTGCGATAACCTTCGCGGCCACCTCCGTACCGACAGGCGACTACGTTATAGGGGTATACCCCAATTTCATCTTGGATTCCACGGGGATTCAGGAATGCGCCCCCGCCTTGGGGTTCGGGCTGATTTCGGGTGTGGGGAGCAGTAGGCTCACGGCTGACTACGGCTACTGAGTCAAAATGTGAGTCTCCACCGTGCCTTATTTGTGTAACTCGACATTTTGACTTTTTGCTTAATCAAAGAATCTTGGAACTAATTGATTCTTTTGGCGTCCCCGGCGGGATTCGAACCCGCGTTATCGCCGTGAAAGGGCGGTGTCCTAGGCCGGGCTAGACGACGGGGACGCAGCTAGGCAGGGTTGTACGACCTGATTCATACTAGCAACCGGGCGGCAGCGTGTCAAAGCGGAGCGGGCTAGCTCTGTGGAAATAGGCGCTGCACGCGCACGTCAGCAGCGAGCGCAGAGGTACTCGCGACTACCCGTGCGGTACGTTAGCATAAGAGGCGGGTACGTTCCGTATAGGACGGTTGCAGATGCAATCACTACGACGAGATGAGCGCAGCCCTGAGGAGTGCTACTTATGGCAGATACATTGAACCTCAGCCTCTGGTTTCCTGGCTTTGATGCGGAGCTGATGCTGCCCCGGATGGTGGAAGTGTTACGACACTTCCCTTTCTCCGAGAGCCGCGGCGGCGTGCAGTATGCGTCGGTGCAGCCGGTGAATTGGGCCGAGCCTACCCTGTTCGAGGAGAGCTTCTCGCCGGCGGTGACAGGCGAGGAAGCGGCCGAGGCGCTGCGTGAGTATGCGCAGGCAGACTTTGCGCTGAGCCTGGAGGCATACTGGGATTTGTGGATGCTGGACGCCGAAAGCAAGGAGTGGGTGCTCCGTCCGGAGAAAGTGATTTTCACCGCGCAGGGACTGGAGTTCGACGAAGGAGCGTTCGCCGCGAGCGGGCACATTCTGATCGACTTCGGGCTGGATTTTCCGTTTCTGCATGAGGGCGTGGATTTGAGCGCGGACGACGCGCTGCGGGTGAAGGCGAACGTGGCGGCGCTGATCGAGTTCACGCATCGGGTGGAGCACAACTGCAATACGACGGGGCGCGTGCTGTGGTCGGAGAGCGAGGAAAACCTTGCGCAAAAGCTGATTGCGCGGTTGCAGGAGGTGCAGTAGAACTGCCGGACTAAAACGAAGGAGCCGGCCTCAGGCCGTCTCCTTCGTTTTGCTGTAGCGATTGCCTTTTCTTTTAATGGTTTCAGGGGTGGGGAGTGGCGGGATGATGAATCCTTGCGCGACTTCGAAACGATTGGCTCCTCCGCCAATGGTTTGCGGCATTCGGTAACCACTTGAACAATCGCCGGAGCTCGCCAGCACGCGTGACGGGCAAAAAGCGGAGCCCGCCCATGTAGATCGGGCGAAAACCAAGCTGCTGGAAAATGTCAGCCAACCCGCATTCACGATAGAGATTCAACTGCTACAACCCAAGACAGACGTCAGGCCGTGGAGAGCGCAAGGCTAAGGCCAAGAGCGTGACGCGACACACTCAGCGACCTCCCGGGTTGTTGAACCTGAACAGGCGTAGTGAGGTGACAGGACCTCGCTGCAAAAACGTGATGAAGGAGGGCCCAATGTCTACCCTGAACTTTACCGACGAAATCAAAAGGCACACCACTTGGAGCGTTTGCATGGGTGCCGTAACCGCCTTACTGGGTGTCTTCCTGATTGCCTACCCAATGTTCACAGCTACAATCGCGACTCTTCTGTTGGGTTGCATGTTGATCTTGGTTGGCGTCGCCCAGTTTCTCTTCGCTCTGTACTCACGGTCGATTGGAAACTTCATCCTGAATGTTCTGTTGAGCGTGCTGTATGGCGCCGCCGGGATTGGCATAGCGTTCTTTCCCATTGCAAGCGTGGCGGCGCTGACGGTGCTGCTTGGAACGATGCTTCTGTTTTTTGCGGGAGTTGAAACCGTGGCGGCCTTGCAGTTACGACCGACCAAAGGCTGGGGATGGTTCCTGTTTAACGCCGCCGCCAGTCTCTTGGTGGGAATACTCATTCTGGACGGATGGCCGGCCAGTTCGATTTGGGCAATCGGAACGCTGGTCGGCGTCTCCGTGCTTATGAACGGGATCTCTCGAATCATGATTGCCGGAATGATACGGAGCAGCATCAGCATTGTCGAACATGATGACTTTCGCAAGGCTGCGTAGCGTACGAGAGTTAGTCCGCGAGACTTAGTTAGCGAGACTTAGTTAGCGAAGCTTAGTTCGCGAAACTTAGTTCGTGAAACTTAGTTCGTGAAACTTAGTTCGTGAAACTTAATTCGCAAGCCGTGATTGCGAGTCGTTGAACCAATCAACTCTAGAGAAGGGAGACAACATGAATCCACAGAGTGAAACGCTCAAAGCATTCGAAGAGAAATTCAGAGCTCAACTGCAGCAGGCCAAGTCACAACTGGAAGAGTTCGAAAGCAGCGCCAAGAGTACGATGACGCGGGCGGAGATTGAAACCATCAACCATTTGCAGACCATGCGGCAGGATATCGAGAAAAAGCATCGGGAGCTGAAGACCGCGGGCGAAGTAAAGGCACAGCAGGTCAGGACAGAGCTGGACGCGGAGATGAACAAGCTAAAAACCTCGCTGCAACAACTGGCCACGAAACTCAGGAGCGAGACGCAGACGCATAAAAAAGCGAGTTGAACGCAGGGCCAGGACAGGAGCAAACCCAGGGCTGCCGCCACCAACCCAGGGCAAGAGCAAGGTCGACTGAGCTCACCCAAGTAAAGTGGGGCATCCCGAGCGCTGGCAATGTATTCGTAATATGAGGACGTGCCGCTACGAATGTGACTGAAAAAGGGGTGGAAGATATGAAGAAAGTAATGTTGATGTTAGTTGCGGTACTCAGTCTAAGTTGCTTGGGCTGGGCCGATGACGCAAAGCTCAATGCAGCCACCGATCGTTTGGAAAATGCCGGCAAAGTGCTTGGGGAGATTATGGGCGCGCCGGATAAGGGCATTCCGGAAGAGGTACTGGATCACGCAAAGTGCATTGCCGTAGTACCACACCTAGTGAAGGGCGGCCTCGTCTTTGGTGCGGAAAACGGCAAAGGTGTAGCGACGTGCCGGACCGCCAAAGGATGGAGCGCACCCGCGTTCTTTGCGATCACCGGCGGTAGCTGGGGATTGCAGATCGGCGTCGAAGGCATCGACCTGGTCATGATCATCCAGAATGACAAAGGCATGGAACGATTGCTTCAAAGCAAGTTTCAAGTTGGAGCCGATGCCTCGGCGGCAGCAGGACCGGTAGGACGTCACGCTTCGGCCGACACCGATTGGAAGCTGAACACGGAGATTCTCACTTACTCGCGCGCGAAGGGAGCGTTCGCCGGAATTACCTTGAACGGTGCTTCGGTTCGCCCTGACGAGGATTCCATGCACGCCGTGTACGGACATGATGTCACGACCCGAGCCGTACTGATGGGTCAGGTTCAACCAACTCCCATAGCCCGACCGTTCCTGGCCGCAGTCAGGGGCGCAAGAGCGCAATCCGTAGAGGCTGGAAAGTAAGTTATCGCGCTTCAGAAGTAACGTGCTCTAACTCAAGCCCCCCATCTGCTAACTGCTAACGTTGGCAGATGTGGGGGCACTAACTCGGCAGCCACATTGCAGTGCTGCTAGCCTCCGCTTCAACTCCCGACAAATCTTCTACTTTGGGTACCAGTCGAGCAGGCGGACTTCGATGCCGGTTCCGGCGAGCCGCTTCTGGAAGAGGGTGAGGTCAGAGCCGCGGTAGTGGTAGGGGATGACGACTTTGGGGTGAAAGGCTTTGACGGCGTCGGCGGCTTCTTCCGGCGGCATGGTGTAAGGCAGGTTCATGCAGACGAAGGCAACGTCGATGTTCTTGAGGGCACGCATTTCCGGCGTGCCTTCCGTGTCTCCGGAGAAGTAGAAGCGCTTGCCTCCGTAGGTGAGGACGTAGCCGTTGTCGCGCCCCCTGGCATGGAAAGCCTGTCCGGGGGCAGGCCCGCGGGTTATGTTGTAGGCGGGGACAGCTTCAATCGTCCATGCCTCCCACTGCTTGGTTTGACCGTTGACGATGAGTTTGGCAGAGGGAAGGCTGCTGACGACCGTGGGGGGTGCAATGACCTCGGTTGAGCGATGGCGGAGGGTGAAAATGGACTCGATATCGAAGTGATCCGGATGAACGTGAGTGACGAGAATGAGGTCGGCTTTGGGGAGCCCAGCCAGCTTTGCGGGCTTGGCGGGATCGACGTAGATGGCTTTGCCGGCAGCCTGGATGAGTAAGCTGGCATGGAAGAGCGGAGTGATCGTGACCTCTCCGGCGGAGGTTGAGAAGGTTTGCGTCTGCGCCAGGGCGGTGAGGGAAGCGCCAAGAGCGAGAGTAAGCAGGAGCAAAGTTTTCATGCAAGACATAGTAGGTGTCGCCGGGAGGAAGTGTCAAAGGTGGAGGAGAGCGTGAGCGCCTGTTAGCCGCGTCGGGAGCGATGTTGCTCTATCCGCCGGGACGGGAGAGGACGTGGGTGAAGCGCTGCTTGAGGGTGAGGAAAGGCGTCTCCAGCCAGCGGTAGCTGATGGCCGACAGTGCCACGGTGAAGGCAAAGCCTACCGTGTCGCGGAAAAGGAAACGGCCAAGGCTGGAGCCCTGATGGAGGACCGTGTAGTCGCTGATCATCAGTCCGAGAACGTGGAAGACGTAAAGGCCATATGAGATGCGGCCGAGGTAGACGAAGGGTTCGGATATGCGCCAACTGCAGGCGGAAGTCTCGACCCCGCTTTCGCCAACCGCGGGCGGGCCGGCCGATACATTTCCGCTGCCATCGGGTTGGTCGCGGAGGCTGGCCAGAAAGAGAGCAACGGCTCCGATGGCCATGACGGGGTAGCCGAGCATGACGCGGGAGACGGTGAGCGGATCGCCTTTGATCTGGAAGTAATTGCCCGCAAGGACGAGGCAGGCCAAGCCTCCGGTGAAGAGCGCAATGCGGGGCAGCGGAGCGATTCGCGGTGCGGCTCCGGCAAGGAGGACGGCGAGCACGATGCCGAGGGCGATGGAATCGAGCTGGACGAAGGTGTTGCCCCAGATTTTGGATTCCCAGGTGTGGCGCGAGGCCAGATACCAGCGGGTGAGATTGGCCACGACAATCATGAGCGCGGCGGCCGTGAGCAGGCCGCGCTCGGAGAGCTTGCGCATGGTGGCAGGCCAGAAGATGTAGAACTGCTCCTCGATGGAGACGCTCCATAGCGGAAAGATGACCGACGAGGGAAAGCCGACGAAGACCAGCCACCAGTTGCCGCTGAGCAAGCTGAAGGCGAGGCCAGCGCGCCATCCGATGTGCTGGCCAGGAACGTACCACTGCATGATCCAGGCGAGGCCCAGGAAGGCAAAGTAAAGCGGCCAGATGCGCAGGATGCGGCGAACGTAGAAGGATTTGAGATCGACGTGGCCGAAGCGGGCACGCTCGCGGATGAGAAGCTCGGTGATGAGATAGGAGCTGAGCAGGAAGAAGAGATTGACGCCGAAGGCTCCGGTGGCTCCGATGGCGGCCAGCACGGATGCAAGCATGGGCGAGGGTGCGACTCCCAGCTTCGCGTAGAAGGCGGGATCGTGCGGCAATGCATGGTGGAGAAAGACCATGAAAAAAGCGAAGAAGCGGAGGACGTCGAGTTCGGGGTGATAGAAGCGCGCGGCAAGCGAGCGAGTCGAGTTCCAGGACACAGTGCGAATCCGAATAAAAAAGGGTATGTGGATATGGTAGCAGGTGGGGAGAGCGAGGTTCCAAAGTTTTGCGAGGACAAAAAAGCAAAAACCCCATCCAAGAGCAAGCTTGGATGGGGCTTTTGAATACGTGACTGCTACATCGACACTTGTCGATGTGTGAATTAGGTTACTTGGTGGCCCCGCCGGTGGCGCCTTTCTCTTCCAGTGCGGCCTGAGCGGCGGCCAGGCGCGCGGTCAGGACACGGAAGGGAGAGCAGGAGACATAGTTGAGGCCGGTGCGGTGGCAGAACTTGACCGACTCGGGATCGCCGCCGTGTTCGCCGCAGATTCCGACCTTGAGGTTGGGACGGGCTTTGCGGCCTTTGGCGGTTGCCATCTCGACCAGTTGTCCCACGCCGTCCTGATCGAGCGAGGCGAAGGGATCCTGCTTGAGGATTCCCTCCCTCATGTAGTCGGGCAGGAAGCGGTTGATGTCATCGCGGGAGAAGCCGAAGGTGGTCTGGGTGAGGTCGTTGGTGCCGAAGCTGAAGAACTCGGCCTCCTCGGCGATCTGGTCGGCGACCAGAGCGGCGCGGGGCAGTTCGATCATGGTTCCGACGAGGTATTCGACGCGGTCGCCCTTTTCGGCGAAGACTTGTTCGGCGACGCGGCGGACGATGTCGGCCTGATTCTTCATCTCCTTGAGGGTGCTGGTGAGAGGAATCATGATCTCGGGGATGACCTCGATCTTCTGCTTCTTGAGTTGGAGAGCAGCCTCGATGATGGCGCGCGCCTGCATCTCGGTGATCTCCGGATAGGTGATGCCGAGACGGCAGCCACGGTGGCCGAGCATGGGGTTGGTCTCATGCAGTTCCTCGACGCGGGCGAGCATGACGCGAAGTTCCTTGAGCTTGGGCGAGCGGGGCTTGGTGAGTTCAAGCTCCTTGATCTCGACCAGGAGATCTTCGCGCTTGGGCAGGAACTCGTGCAGCGGCGGGTCCAGGGTGCGGATGGTGACCGGGAACCCTTTCATGGCCTTGAAGAGTCCGGCGAAGTCGGCGCGCTGCATGGGGAGCAACTTCTTGAGCGCGGCGCGACGGTCCTTCTCAGTGCTGGCCATAATCATGGCGCGCATGAAGGGAAGGCGATCCTCGGCGAAGAACATGTGCTCGGTGCGGCAGAGGCCGATGCCTTCGGCTCCGAAGGCGATGGCGGTTTTAGCGTCGCGGGGAATGTCGGCATTGGCGCGGACGCGGAGGCGGCGATGCGGGTCGGCCCAGGCCATGAACTTGACCAGGGTCGGGTCATCGGGCGAGGCGTCAAGGGTGTTGAGCTTGCCCTTGATGACGCGTCCGGTGGTGCCGTCGAGCGAGAGCCAATCGCCTTCCTTGAAGGTCTGACCCTTAACGCGCATCTCTTTTTTCTTTTCGTCGACGACGATTTCACCGGCTCCGGCGACGCAGCACTTGCCCATGCCGCGAGTGACGACGGCAGCGTGGGAGGTCATGCCGCCACGCGAGGTGAGAATGCCGGATGCGACTTCCATGCCGTGAATATCTTCCGGCGTGGTCTCGCCACGGACGAGGATGATGGACTTGATCTTGCCCTTCTGATGGACGGCGACGGCATCATTGGCGGTGAAGACGATTTGGCCGACAGCGGCGCCGGGGGATGCGGGCAGACCCTTGGTGAGAACCTCGACCTTGCTTCCCTTCTCATCGAGACGGGGAACGAGGAAGTCATAAAGCTGGTTGGGTTCGACCCGGAAGACCGCTTCTTCCTTGGTGATGAGGCCTTCCTCGACCATATCAATGGCAACCTTTACCGCGGCCAGACCAGTACGCTTGCCGTTGCGGGTCTGCAGCATGTAGAGCTTGGCATCCTGAATGGTGAACTCGAAGTCCTGCATGTCACGGTAGTGCTTTTCCATGCGCGAGGTGATGTCGCGAAGCTGGTTGTAAACCTCGGGCATCACCTTTTCCAGCTCGGTGATGTGCTGCGGGGTTCGCACGCCGGAGACGACATCCTCGCCCTGAGCGTTGAGCAGAAACTCACCGTAGAACTCTTTGGCGCCGTTGGCGGGATTGCGGGTGAAGCCGACGCCGGTGCCGGAGGTGTCGCCGAGGTTGCCGAAGACCATGGCCTGCACGTTGACGGCGGTGCCAAGCATGTCGTCGATGTTGTTCATGCGGCGATAGTGCTTGGCGCGATCATTCTGCCAGGAGCGGAAAACGGCGTCGCGGGCCATGACGAGCTGATCGTAGGGATTCTGCGGGAAGTCGATCTTGGCGTGCTTCTTGACGACCTTCTTGTACTCGGCGATGACTTCCTGCAGAGCGGCGGCGTTGAGGTCGGTATCAAGCTTGGCCTTCTTCTGCTTCTTCTTGCCGTCGAAGACCTCTTCGAAGTGGGACTTTTCGATGTCGAGGACGACGTTGCCGAACATCTGAATGAGGCGGCGGTAGGAGTCATAGGCAAAGCGCGGATTCTGGGTGCGCGCGGCAAGAGCCTTGACGCTCTCATCGTTGAGGCCGAGGTTCAGGATCGTATCCATCATGCCGGGCATGGAGAACTTTGCGCCGGAGCGGACCGAGACGAGCAGAGGGTTGTCGCCGGCGCCGAGCTTCTGGCCCTGGAGCTTTTCGAGCTGCGCGAGGGCGGCGTTCATTTCGTTGTCAACGTTATCGCTGACCTTGCCGCGCATGTACTCGCGGCAGGCTTCGGTCTGAATGGTGAATCCCGGAGGAACCGGGAGACCTGCGTTGGTCATCTCCGCAAGACCGGCACCCTTGCCACCAAGGGTATCCTTCATCTTGCCGTTGCCCTCGGCCTTGCCACCGCCGAAGGAATAGACATATTTCACTGGACTGACTGTGGTAGTTGCCATAGCCTCACTTCCTGAGTGTTTAAGAGATAACGAACTTATTTCTACCTGCAGCCAAAAAAGCGGGCTGCCTATGATTCCGTTGTAAAAAGAACAAAAACCAAAAACAAACTCTTGCTCAGAACCAACGCTCAGCTCCGGTCCCCACATTCGCCAACAGAAGGCGAATATGGGCCACCCGATTTTCGATTAGGAAGGCTTTCCTCCGGTGACGACCTCGCTGAAATCTGCGATGGACTGGAAGGTGGTGGCTACCATCTGGAGTAGACCCAGACGGGAGTTTCTCACCGCTTCATCGTCCACCATAACCATTACCTTGTCGAAGAAGTCATCGAGCGGGCGGCGAATGGTGGCCAGCCCGGCGAGAGCTTCATCGTATTGCTTCTGTGCGCAGAGCTCCGCGGTGCTGGAAAATAGCTCCCCGGCGCGCACGGACAAAATGCGCTCGACATCGCTCTCTGGCGATGGCAGCGCTGTGACCCTCGGCGACCATCGGCCACTTGCCTGCTTCGGTGGCCTGGCGAAGGATGTTCTTGATGCGCTTGACCGAGGCTGCGATGGCGGTGAAATCATCACTGCCGCGCACCTTGGCAACGGCCTCGGCGCGGGTTACGGCGTCGACGACATTATCCGCTCCGGAGGCGAGCACGGCATTGGTGACATCGTAGGCGAAGCCGCGGGCCTCGCGCAGGTAAAACTCGAGACGCTCGCGGAAAAATGCGGTGACGTTCTGCTCATATTGGGCCACGGCGCTAAAGCGGGACTCGGCTTCGCTGCCCTTGTACTGGAGTAGAGCATCGGCCATGAGCTGGCTGAGGCTGATGGGAATGTTGTGCTCGATGAGAGTGCGCACGATTCCATTGGCGGCGCGGCGCAGAGCGAAAGGATCCTTGGAGCCGGAAGGGATCATGCCGAGGGCAAACATTCCGGCGATGGTATCGGCCTTGTCGGCGATGGCCAGGACGGCGCCTTCCAGCGATCGCGGCACCGCATCCTCCATCGAGGCGGGCTTGTACTGATCGTAGATGGCCTCGCCGATGGCCTGGGCCGAGCCTGCGGGGAGATCCATGCGCTCGGCCTGATGGATGAGGTAGAGGCCGCCGATGATGCCCTGGAGTTCGGTGAACTCCTTTACCAGTTCGGTGGTGAGATCGCACTTGGCCATGAGCGCGGCTTTGTAGACCACGCCGGGACGGTGTCCGGGATGAAAGTCGGTGACGGCGGCACTGATGAGGCTGCCCAGGTGCTGAGTGCGGGTCGCTTTGTCGTAGTAGCTGCCGAGTTCCTTCTGGAAGGTGACCGACTTGAGCATGACTACGCGATTCTTGAGGGTGAGCTTTTGATCGGTGTTCCAGAAGAAGCGAGCATCGTTGAAGCGGGCGCGCAAGACGCGCTCGTTGCCGTGGCGCACGATGGCTTCGCCTTCGGCATCGGTGACGGTGTTGAGCACGGCGAGGAAGTGCGGCGCGAGCTTGCCGTTGGCGTCTTCCACGGCGAAGTACTTCTGGTGGTCGCGCATGACGGTGACGAGGACTTCCTCGGGTAGGGCAAGGAACTCGGCGTCGAAGTTGCCGAGGATGACCGAAGGGGCTTCGGTGAGGTTGACGACCGTATCGAGCAGCTCTTTGTCTTCACGCCAGCGCGCGCCGGGGAGCTTTCTAACTGCGGCGTCGAGGGCTTTGCGGATCTTGTGCTCGCGCTCGGAGTAGCTGGGCAGGACACTGGCGGCGCGGAGCTTTTCGGCATACTCGGCGGGCGAGGCCAGCGGGACTGGCGCGGGGGCGAGGATGCGATGTCCGCGCGAGGTGCGGCCAGCAGTGATGCCGCCGAACTCAATGGGGACAATGTCATGATCGAGCAATGCAACCAGCCAGCGCACGGGACGCACGAAGCGCTCAGGCTTGCCGGGACGCCAGTACATATTCTTGGCCCAGTAGAGAGCGGCGATTTCCTTGGGGACGAGTTCGGTGAGAAGGTCGAGCGCGGGGCGGCCTTTGCGGAGCACGTTGGCGGCCAGGTACTCACCCTTGGGGGTGGTGGCCGTGGTGAGTTCGGCGAGCGGGACTCCGGCTTTTTTGGCGAAGGCGATGGCGGCCTGGGTGGGCTGGCCGTCCTTGTAAGCGTGGGCGGCGGCGGGACCGAGAAGTTGCTCGGCAACGTCGGGCTGCGATGCGGCCAGGCCACGGACGAGTACGGCGATGCGGCGCGGCGAGGCAAAGGCTTCCGACGCGGGAGCTGCGCCGGGTATCGCTGCGCTGCCGGCTGCGGGCGCCAGACGCTCGCGGGTGACAAGGTCGCCGATGCGGCGCTGCAACTCCTCGGTGGCCGAGGCAATCATGCGCGCGGGAATTTCTTCGGTACCGATCTCTAACAGAAAATCTGACATGAGGTCGAAAGCTTTCCTTCTAATTTTGAGCGCCTAACCAATTTTGAGCCCGATTGCTTGCTGCAGGTGCGGGCCGGATCACAATATCGCTTGCAGCGTGTTTCTGTTTTGCGTCCGGGTGAAGCGGTTCGCTTCCCACCTTAGCCGCGCAAAGAGCGCGCGTCGAAGGTGGGGCACCCGGCCTTTCTGTATCAACCGAAGAAAACTGCATTAAACCTGAGCGGCGCTGGCGGTTGCTTCCCGCCCGGACTGCTGGTCGACCCAGGCGCGAGCCACGGCCACGGCCAGATTGCGCACGCGCGCGATTACGCCAACACGCTCGGTAACGCTGATGGCGCCGCGAGCGTCAAGCAGGTTGAACAGGTGCGAGCACTTTAGGCAGAGATCGTAGGCCGGAAGCAGCGGAAAACGTCGGCGCTCCTCGGGGGTGAACTTTATCACAGGTGCGGCCTGGGCTGCGGCATTGGCTGCGTCCAGTGCTGCGCCCTTGGCCTTCTGCTTCGATTCGTTCTTCCTGGGCTCGGCGGTGGCGGCGGCATATTCTCCGACCAGAGCCTGACACTCGGCCTCGTAGGCGTTGAGGTGCTGCCAGAGCTTGTCCACGTCGGCCTTTTCAAAGTTGTAGACCGAAAACTGCTCCTCGTCGGGAAGGCGGATATCGCCGTAGGTGACATCCCCGTGAGGGCCATGAACCCAGACGATGTCGTAGATGGAATCGACATCCTGGAGGAAGGCCGCGATGCGCTCCAGTCCATAGGTGAGCTCGGCGCACATGGGATCGAGGTCAATGCCGCCGCACTGCTGGAAGTAGGTGAACTGGGTGATCTCAAGGCCATCGAGCATGACCTGCCAGCCGACGCCCCAGGCGGCCAGGGTGGGCGCCTCCCAGTTATCCTCTTCAAACTTGATGTCGTGGCGGGCAAGGTCGATGCCGATGGCCTGAAGCGACTCGAGGTATAGCTCCTGCACGTTCTCCGGCGGAGCTTTGAGGATGACCTGATACTGGGTGTGCTTATAGAGACGATTGGGATTCTCGCCGTAACGGCCGTCGGCGGGACGGCGCGAGGGCTGCACGTAGGCGACACGGTAGGGCTTGGGTCCGAGGACGCGGAGAAAAGTATCCGGCGACATGGTGCCCGCACCGACTTCGACATCGAGCGGCTGCTGCAAAACGCAGCCCTGGCCAGCCCAGAAGTCCTGCAGCTTGAGGATGAGTTCCTGAAACGTTAGAGGTTTCGCAGTCATGAATGAAAATCCGATCTGGAGAATAATTGTAAACGCTGCAGGGGCGGGGGGAAAGAGGTTGCTTCAGCCCCGTAGTCATGCTTCTGAGTCATCCTGAGCCAAGCGAAGGATCCCCGCGCCGCCCGAATCACCGATATCGCTTCTGGGTTCACTTCAACGGGCCTTGGCCACTCCCGCATTTGCCTTCAGAAGGCATGATGCCGACCTTCAGGCAGAGTTCCGCTCCCCAATGTTCCGCGAGGTCGGTCCAGCGGGGATTAAGCGATTCGATCAAGGCAATCTTTTTCGCTCGCAGCCAGCATTTGATCTGTTTTTCACGTGCAATCGCAATGCGAACGTCGGAATGCTCCTCGAACCAGACGAGGCGGGTGCAATTGTATCTTGCTGTAAAACCTGGGAAGCGATGGTGCTTGTGCTCGAAGACGCGGCGGTCGAGGCTGTTGGTCACGCCTGCGTAGAGGGTTCCGCTTTGGCTGGACATGATGTAAACCCAGAAGCGGTTTCGCATGGCGGAAGGAGAACATAGATTCGTTGGGGGAACAAGGAGGAAATCGCTGGTTGAAGTGGCCCGGAAATGGAATGAGAGATTTGAGCGGTGCGGGGATCCTTCGCTGCGCTCAGGATGACACCCCAAGGGCACGGGCAAGAGCAGGCAGGAGCACGGGCAAGAGCAACTGCATTGTTCCCCACCCGGGTGCCGAGGAGACGGCGCACAGGTGGGGAGCCCGGTGGTGTTCAGAGTGACAGTTCAGGGTTACGGAGCAACGAAATAGCTAACCGACTTCCAGCCCGAACTCGATGGAACCGAGGAAGATGCCGGAGCCGCTTACAGAATCAATTTCGGCCTCTACGATGGCTTCATGTCCCTCTTCAATCTCTACGAAACGCTGGAAAAGCTTTTGGCCTTCGCCATCGAGTTTGGCAACCATTTCCTTGTAGAACTCGCTGACCTTGCGCTCGGCTACCAGGGCTTGCTTCAGCAGTTCAAGCTCGGGAACCAGTTTGGTGTGCTTGTGTGGCTTTACGGTTTTGCGCACATCCTCCAGGCTCTTGTTGATTGCTTCTTTGGCGGGAACCGAGGTCCCCAGCGACTTCACATGAATCTTGCCCGTCGTCTGCCACTCGTCTAGGCGGTCCTGCAGATACTTGATGTGGCCCATTTCTTCGTCTGCCAGGGCTCTAAAGATGCGTTTCCCGGATTCATCCGAGCATTTCTTCACCGCGTCAAGATATGCTTTGTGGACACCGGCTTCGTGCTCCAGGGCTGTCTTTATGGCGTTATCCAGCTTCATTATTTCCGCGCTCCCTTACAAAAGTAACGAACAAGCGTTCAAAACCAGCTTGACTATATCTGCGATTCCTCAATCCCGCAAGGTCTCCAAGAACAGCAGCAACCCACATTCGCCACCGGATTGGGCTCAGTCGAGGCGTTCGAGCTGAGTGGAAGTTTGGAGTTTGCGGTCGAGATGACGGGCGAGGATCTGCATGAGGAACTTGCGCAGATCGGCGAGGCGGGATGCGGGGCAAGGTTCGGCGGCCAGGCGATCGACGGGATTGCGGAAGATGCGGGCGGCGATTTCGCGGGATTCCAGAGACATCTCCGAGCTGGCAATGCGGCGGTGATTCCGGCAGACAAGGCCGTCGCGCAGGGCGTGGAAAAAGGCGGGCTGGCCGGCGAGAGGCTCGCCACACTCGATGCACACGTCGAGCGGAGGAAGAAAACCCATCAGGCGCAACATCCAGAGATCGAAGTAGGTGATGGGCAGCCAGATGGAGGCGGTTTCCAGGCTCTGGAGGACGGCCCAGGCGAGGCGGAAGATACCGTCGTTGGCTTCGCGGTCGGGGAGGAGTTCGTCGAGCATTTCGGCGACGTGGGCGAGAGCGACACAGCGGGGATAGTCGATGGCGGTCGAGAGGGGAGACAGAAGAACGTCACAGGATTCGAGGCGGGCAAGTTCGCTTCCCCCGCGGTCCTGCCAATAGGCGCGGACGCAGGTGAGGGGTTCGAGGGCTCCGCCGAAGCGCTTTTGCGAACGCTTGGCAGACTTGGCGACACCCTTCACCTTGCCTTCGGCGCGGGTGAAGAGAGTGACGAGAAGATCGGCCTCACGGAGCGGGTAGGTGCGGAGGATGATCGCCTCGGATTGCTTGAGGGGCATGGAGGGGATTGTATAACGCAAGTCCGCAAGGATGATGGCAAGAGCAAAGTCAAAAACCCCGCCCAAGCCAGAAGCGGCTTGAACGGGGCACCCTGAAGTCTGCTGCGCGGCGCGCTATCTTAGGCTACGGTGGGCTCGGCCTCGGGTTGGGGTTCGGCGATCTTCTTGGAGAAGCCACAGGAGCCGGGCTCGACAGTCGGGACGGCTGCGGGCTTCGCCTTGGTTTTCGCGGTCTTAGACTTGGCGGATTTGGCCGCCGTTTTGGACTTGGCGGGCGCTTTGCTATTGGGGCAGATGAGGAAGGTTCCTTCCTTGGTCACTTTCTCCAACAGGTAGGGACTGCCGCAGTCGGGACAGGTTTCGGCCACCGGCTTGGTGGGGGCGGTGAAGTCGCACTTGGGGTAGCTGGCGCAGCCGTAGAAGAAGTTGCCGCGGCGGGCTTTCTTCTCGACGATTTCGCCGGTCTTGCACTCGGGGCACTTTACGCCGATGAGGTTCTGCTTGATGTATTTGCACTCGGGGTAGCCGGAGCAGGAGACGAACTCGCCGAAGCGGCCGTTGCGCAGCACGAGGTTGCGGTCGCACTCGGGACATTTCTCTTCCAGCGGCGTGTCGGGCTTCTTCTGCACCGAGTCCAGGCGACGGGTGGTTTTGCACTCGGGATAGCCGGTGCATGCCATGAAGGTGCCGAAGCGGCCGCGCTTTAAGACCATGGGCTTGCCACAGTTTTCGCAGAACTCTTCCTCGTTGTTGGAGGAGATTTCAGCGTCGCCGAGGTCGGTGAGGTTGATGGGATTTTCCTTGGTGAAGGAACAGGAGTTGGGGTCCTTCTTGTCAAAGGTAGAGCAGGCAAAGAACGATCCGTGCTTGCCCCACTTGAGGACCAGAGGCGAGCCACAGCGCTCACACTTCTGATCGGTGGCCTTCTCCATGCGCTTGACGTTCTCCATGTGCTCGCCGGCGTATTCGAGATCCTGCTCGAACTTGCCGTAGAACTCGTGGAGCGCAGTGGTCCACTTGATGGTGCCGGTCTCGATCTCGTCGAGTTCCTCCTCCATGCGGGCGGTGAACTCGAAGTCGAAGATGTCCTTGAGATTTTCGACCAGCAATTCGGTGACGACGAAGCCGATCTCGGTGGGGAAGAATTTTCCGCCACGGCCGGGAGTCTTCTGCACATAGCCGCGATCGACGATGGTGCTCATGATGGCGGCGTAGGTGGAGGGACGGCCAATGCCGCGCTCCTCCAGTTCCTTGACCAACGAGGCTTCATTGAAGCGCGGCGGCGGTTCGGTGAAATGCTGCTCGGGCTTGAGTTCCTCGAGACGCAGCGTCTGTCCCTCTTCCAACGGCGGAAGCTTGTGCTTGAGCGACTCGTCCTCTTCATCCTTGGTGTCTTTGGCTTCTTCGTAAACTTTGAGGAAACCTTCGAACTTGAGGACCGATCCGGTGACGCGGAAGTTGTAGCGGACCGAGGAGACGGGTATCGCTACGCTGCCGGCCGCAGGCGCCGGTGTGGCATCGATGTCGACGGTGGTCTGGTCGAAGACGGCGGCGGACATCTGGCTGGCTACGAAGCGCTGCCAGATGAGCTTGTAGACCTTGAATTCATCGTCCTGCAGGTAGGGACGCACGTCGTCGGGAGTGCGCAGGGCGGAGCTGGGACGGATGGCTTCGTGAGCTTCCTGCGCGTTCTGCGCCTTGGTCTTGTAGACGGTGGGCTGCTCGGGCATGAAGGGCTTGCCGAAGTCGCGGTCGATGAGGGTGCGGACCTCGGTGAGGGCGTCGTTGGAGACGCGGACCGAGTCGGTACGCATGTAGGTGATGAGGCCGACGGTGCCCTCGGAGCCGAGTTCGACGCCTTCATAAAGACGCTGGGCGACCATCATGGCGCGCTTGACGGTCATGCCAAGTTTGCGCGATGCGTCCTGCTGGAATTTGGAGGTAGTGAACGGCGGCATGGGATTGCGGCGGCGTTCGGTGCGCTTGACGGTGTTGACGGCCCAGGTGGCGGCATCCAAAGCTTCGAGGATGCGCTTGGACTCCTCCTCGTTATTGATCTCCTGCTTTTCGCCGTTGACGCCGAGAAAACGAGCGTCGAAGACGGGAGCTTTGGCGGCGTGGAGACGGGCGTCGAGGGTCCAGTATTCCTTTTTCTCGAACTTCTGGATCTCGCGCTCGCGCTCGACGATGAGGCGGAGAGCTACGGTCTGGACGCGTCCGGCGGAGAGACCACGGCGAACTTTGTCCCACAGAAGAGGCGATACCTGGAAGCCGACCAGGCGGTCGAGGATGCGGCGGGTCTGCTGGGCATCGACCAGGTTCCAGTCGATCTCCCGGGGATTCGCAAACGCCTCCAGCACGGCCTTCTTGGTGATTTCGTTGAAGGTGACACGGTGGACGGGCTTTGCCTCTTTCTTGTGGCTGCGTCCTCCATCGGTGTTGCTGCCGAGCTCTTCGGCAAGATGGGCGGCAATCGCTTCACCTTCACGATCCGGGTCAGGCGCGAGATAGATGGCGTTTGCGCTGCGGGCCAGCTTTCTGAGGTGCGCGACCACCTTCTCTTTGCCGGGAATAACCTCATACTCGGTGGAGAAATCGTTGTCGACATCGACCCCGAGACCCTTCTTGGGCAGATCCTTAATATGGCCGAGCGACGCTTCGACATCGTAACCGGCGCCAAGATACTTCTGAATCGTCTTGGCCTTGGCGGGCGACTCGACGATAACTAAACCTTTAGCCAACTGGAACCTCTTCTAAATCTATGGAAACTGGATCGTAACCTAGCACGAAGGGAGGCGCATGGCAAAACCGGGGAGAGGTGGAAAAGCCCTCGGGAGAGGTCGCATAGCGCGCTAAGTTATTGACGGATAAGGGCGATGCAGCAATGTTCACTTTCGTAACAGAGGACGGCTCAGCAACAGGGGTGCGGATTGGCCGAAATGCTTGTGCAGCTCTGCTGGTTGAGACGGAAGGCGGAAGCGATCTGGTTGAAAAGTCTCGGGAGCCGCGCGGGAGGTTTTGAGCGGTGCGTGGACCTGCCGGCATCGATCGCATCCTTGTGGCCCAAGCTACGGTCGAGGGGATCACGCCGTTGCCAGCGGGCTAGAAGACCCGGACGTAGTTTTTGCCGGGGAGACAGCGGATTTTGTTGCTCATCTCCAGTTCAAAGAGGGCAGTGAAGATCTCCGAGCTGGAGAGTGCGGATTCGAATTTCTCGATCAGCTCGTCGATGTGGATAGATTCGTCGGCCTTGATGGCGGAAAACACCTTCTGCTGTTCGGCGGGGAGCGCGGCAGCGGGCGGCGGATCGAACAGCGATGCGGCTTGCGGGGCGGGAAGCTCGGACTGGCTCTGCTGGAGTTTGAGGCGGATTTCGGTGGGCAGTTCCTCGAAGACATCCTCCCAGGTGGCGACGAGTTTGGCTCCCTGCTTGATGAGAGTGTTGGGAGTCCAGGCCTGTTTGTTGGTGACGTTGCCGGGGACGGCGAAGACCTCGCGGCACTGTTCCAGGGCGCAGCGGGAGGTGATGCGGGTGCCGCTGAACTCGCCCGCCTCGACCACGAGGACACCGCGCGACAGTCCGCTGATGATTCGATTGCGCAAGGGAAAGTTGTGCGGATTGGGGCCGGTGGCGAGCGGAAATTCGCTGACCAGCGCGCCTCCCATCTCGAGAATCTGCTCGGAGAGCTTGCGATTTTCGCGCGGGTAGATGATGTCGACGCCGGTGCCGAAGACGGCAATGGTGCGTCCACGCGCCTGCACCGCTCCCTTGTGCGCGATGGAATCGATGCCACGGGCCATGCCGCTGATGATGACGAGGCCACAGTTGGCGAGGTCTTGCGAGAGACGCTCGGCCATGCCGAGCCCGTACGGGGTGGGGTGGCGGGTGCCGATGATGGCGATTCCCACCTCAAGCAGAAGCCGGACATCGCCGCGGACGTAGAGCACGAGCGGGGGATCGTAGATCTCGGCAAGATGCTCGGGGTAACAATCGGAACCCATTGCCACTAACGAAACGCCGGGAGCTTTGGCCAGCTTTTTCAGCTCTTCGTCGGCCAGGCGCAGCGAGTTGCCGAGGGCGATGGACTGGGCGCTGACGGCAGGCAGACCAGTGGCCTCAAGCTCGGTGAGCGAGGCGCGAAAGATATCCTCGACCAGGGGAATGCGCTCGAAGAGCCTGCGGACGCGGGTGGGGCCAAGCTGCGGCGTGCAAGAGAGTGCGAGCATTTCGCGGTCGCGCGCGGAGACGGATGGAACCGTTGCTTGGGGCATAAGAGTCCGGCAGTAAGAGATTGATGGAGCCGAGTGTAGCTGAGTGCGGGGCGCGCGTCACGGAAAAATGACGGTGCACACGACTACCAACTTGCGCAGGGAGAGCACAATCTGTAATCGTAGGGGAATAGACTCCATGCGTGCACTGAAGGTTTCGGCAATCTCGTTTTTGAATACGGTTCCGCTGATGTGGGACTTTGAACACGCGCCCTCGTGCGAGATTCGCGAGAACTTTGAGGTCGCCTACACCGTGCCTTCGATGTGCGCGCGGGCGCTGCGCGAGGGCACGGCGGATATTGGCATCATTCCGGTGATTACGACAGCGCAGATTCCGGGGCTGGTGGTGCTGCCTGAAGTTGCGATCGCCGCGCTGGACAAGGTGTGGTCGATTCAGTTGGTGAGCAAGAAGCCGATCGAGGAGATTCGCACGGTGGCCGTGGATACTTCATCGCGGACCTCGGTGGGACTGGTGCAGGTGCTGCTGACGAAGTTCTTTGGCGGAGCCCGCGAGTTGACCCCGATGGCTCCCGAGCTGGGGCCGATGCTGGAGAGTTGCGACGCTGGATTGCTGATCGGCGACCCGGCGATGGTGGTAAAAACCGACGGCCTGTATGCGTACGACCTGGCCGAGATTTGGCGGGCCAAGACCGGACTGCCATTTGTGTTTGCGGTGTGGACGGTGCGCCGGGCGGCACTGGCCCAGATGCGGGCGGGAGTGGACCTGGCTGGAATCTTCCAGCGCTCGCGCGACCACGGGCTGCTGCCGGAAAACGTGGCGGCCGCAGCCAAAGAATGGTCGCCGCGGATGGGTCTGAGCGAGGCCTCGATTGCGAGCTATCTGCGCCAGAACATCCACTACACGCTGGACGCGGAATGCAAAAAGGGACTGGCGTTGTACTTTCAACTGGCAGCCGAGTGCGGCGTGATTGAGCAGGTACCGGAGCTGGAATTTCTGTAACGGAAGAGGCAAGCTGGTTGCATCTTTCAGGATCTTTGCCGCATCTATAAGAAAGTAACGTAACTTCTACGGTAGCTTCCACATCTGCAAGCGTGTAGAGTAGAAGCAGCTCTTTGAGAATGGTCAATGACCTTTCAGGTTCGCGGTGAAATTGCAGCGAACCAGGCCGGTAGCTCCACCGATTGAATTCGGCCCGGAGCTGCCACGACGCAGAAGATTTCCGCGCAGCCGCAGACCGAAACTGGCGCGGCACGCGGAGCCCGACCGGGACTCAAAAACTGGGGTCTCGGCTGGGTACGGTTTTTTGGGGGCGTCACGGCTTCGACGGAAACGGTTGCGGCCAGGAGGCATGCAGGGGTTCACGCACCCTTAATCGTGTGAAAAAAACACAGTTGCCAACACAGAACTGGCTTACGCAGCTTAATTAATTAAGTTGCCGTTCTCCGCGGCTTCGCCTACGGGCTGCGGTCAGAACGTCGCACAGTAGGCTGGCTCATAACTCTACGTCTGGGGGTTGGAGCGAGATCAACAGGCTAGCCAACTAGGTTTCTTGCCGATTCTTAGCGTAGTTGGTGAACGTTGTGGTTAATGACCACGGCTGGAATCGAATAAGCATGTAGTCTCCTCGCTTTCAGCGCTTTCGGACAGGGGTTCAACTCCCCTCGCCTCCACCATATATTTACTGTTTATTATCAATCGTTACGGATAGTACACGTCTTGTACATTCCTCCGGGAACAATGCCGGAGGAACCCCGCCAGTGTTCCCCATTGAGGCTTACGTCAGTCACACCGTTGATAGTCCCACAATGCTAAAGGCAGACCCGACTTCCGGCGTCACGGATAACAATGAGCGCGCTTGCGGTGAAATCACGTGTATTACTCCCAGTGCAGCAAGGGAGTGAACAAGGCATACACATTCACGCTACGCCAGCCGGATAACAGCGTAGTTCGATGGAGCAAGAGAATGGCAATGGCTGACTTTCGATGCACGATGCGCTTCCGTGTCCCGTTCTGCGACGTGGATATGATGCAGCATGTGAACCATGCCTCCTACATTGTCTGGGCGGAGACGGTTCGCTGTACCTACTTCGGCGAGGTGATCGGGGAGCCGCTGAACGGGTCAAAGGGGAACATTCTTGCGCAGTTGACGTTCGAGTATGAGCAGCCTATCGACTTTCGTGAGGAGGTGGCAATCGGGTGCCGCATCTCGAGGATGGGAAGCAAGTCATTCGACTTTGTGTACGAGGTTTGGAGCGAGACTCGGCAGATGCGTGCGCGCACGCGGACTCACCACCATGGTCGCCTACGACTATGAGGCCAAAACTTCCATCGTGATTCCACAGCAATGGCGTGAAATCATTACCGCCTACGAGTTGATCGCACCAGCCGTGGGATAGTTAAACAACTATTATTTCGATTTGGCAGCCTGAGCCTTCTCGGCCATCTTAGCGATCCGCTTCTGGATGGTCTCCACTCGCTTGCGCATCTCCGGCGAGCTGGTGACGGCCTTCTCGACGCCGGCCATAAAACCGGGGTTGTCCGTTTTTTCGCGCAATTCCTTCAGAAAAGGCTTGAATTTGGCGTAAACAAAAACCATCTCGCCATTCCATACAAAGAATAGAGCGGGGTGGACGACTCCATTCAGGAGCAGCGAGGCCGCATTCTCCCAGAAAGAAAATACCTGCCGTGCCCAGGCGTTTTCCTTGGTCCCCATCGCCTGCATAACGTTCAGGATGTCATCGATGCTGCGAGGCTGGAATTGAAAGTTGACGAAGTCGCGCGCCTTGCGCATCTCTGCTTCCCGGCGCAAATCGTAAAGCTTCATGCAGAGGTCTGCATCCGCTGCGGTTGCTTTTCTGCTAGCCATTGTCGGTTTTCCTTTAAGCCTGGTTTTCCTCTTAAAGCTTTCAACAGCCCAAGACTATATACCCGCGACCGAGCCAGGTGCACTATTATTTCTTCGGCGCGAACAGACCTTTATCGCAGTGATTGGAACGCAAGTATGCTTCGGGGACTCATACTGGCAATCGTCGGAGCCTACCTGGCATTCATGTTTTTTGGCGTCTTCTTTACCGACATCATCATCTTTCAGCCTCCTTCGCCGGGCTATCGAGATGATGCGTCCGTCCTGAAGCTCACCACCGCCGACGGCGTAAGAATATCGGCCATGTACTTCCCCAACCCGAACGCAACATTCACGCTCCTCTTTAGCCACGGAAATGCGGAGGACATGGGCTACGACGCTCCGTTTCTTCAAGCCATCCGCGATGCAGGATTCTCAGTCTTCGCCTACGACTACCACGGCTATGGAACCAGCGAAGGCAAGCCATCCGAGCAACACGCCTACGAAGACAGCGAGGCGGCCTACTCTTATCTGGTAAATAATCTGCATATTCCATCGAGCCGAATCATCTCCTGGGGCCGCTCGTTGGGAGGAGCCGCAGCCGTTGATCTTGCCGCAAGGCATCCGGTCGGCGGGCTCATCATGGAGAGTGCGTTCACCAGCGCATTTCGGGTTCTGACGAGATTCGCATTGCTGCCATTCGATAAGTTTCCCAATCTCGAAAAGATCCGCAAAATCGGTTGTCCGGTGCTCGTGATCCACGGCAGGAGAGACGGTATCATCAGCTTCTATCATGGCCAAACGCTGTTTGCCGCCGCCAACGAACCAAAGCTCTCCTGTTGGGTGGACAAAGCTGGCCACAATAACCTGGCGCAGGTTGCCGGAAGCCGTTACCTTGAGCAACTGCAAAAGCTTGCCGAGTTGATTGACCACTCACAAGCAGGTGGGTAAGTTCATCTATGAACCGATAACATCTTGCGAGGGCATCCGGTGCTTACTGCGGAGGAGCGGTCACTATCTTTGAAGCTGATCCGGTGAGCATGATCGGAGTTGAAGGTATTTGCGTCAATAAGCCCGTATCGGAGTTGATCTGGAATTCCACCAGAGCGTCAGGGCCGCAACAGCTAAAGGCGCTGGTGAATTCGTTTTCGTTGGAGAGCAAGTAAGCGCCGGACGAATCAATTGCCATAGTAGTGCTGGCCTCGTTGAACGTCGGCGCGGGAGCGACCTGTACCGGCATTCCCGGCAGCATGGGTAGAATTCCGCTGGTTGTATTTGCCGTCAGCAAAAATCCCGTGAACGAGTACACGTCCGAGCCGATATAGAGAAAATGCCCCGTCGGATCGATAACCGAGGAGTAGAAACCGCCTACCGAGCCATCGTTGCTGGTTCCCGGCAACACGCTCAATGCGCCGGTGGTGGCATTAATCGCAAACACTGTTACCGTGGCATTGCTGGCATCGACCACATACAACTGCTGTCCGGAAGGAACGATTTGCTTGGTAATGTATTGCGGTGCGTTGCCAACCTCGCATATCTGGCGTTGAAAGACAAATGGACTGCCGGCTACAGCGGTCAGCGCACCGGTAGTGGAGTTGATACCAAACGCCCATAAGTCGCTATTAGCCAGACCGCACGCGGCATTGCCCGCCGGTGCGCCATCCGAGTTGGTATAGAGGAATGAGCCGTTGGGGGTGATAGAAACACCACCGTCAGTTTGAACTTGGGTAAAAGCGCTGAACGCGACCGTGTTGTCGCTCTGAACCGAAAAGACGCCAATTCCAGTATTGCCCGAGCTATCGCTGTAAGGCGAGACGTAAATGAAATGGCCTGAGGGATGCACCGCGATCGTACTTACCTGCGAGGCATCGGTTGCCAATGCCTGCTTGAACGTAGGTGCGCCGGTTGCAGAGTCGAGGGAGAAAACCAGAAGGGATGTAGTGCCAACGCAACACGTGCCAGCCGGATAACTCTGGGCTAGAACGTAGGCGAACCCGCCTTGTGGGGCCAGCGCCATATCGCCGCCGGTTGAGTAATTCGTCGAAAACGGTGATCCTGCAATGCGACTGAGAACGCCTGACTTAACATCCAGAGCAAAAGCATCGATCACCCCGGAAAAAGTGCCGCCGGCATTTCCGCTGCTGAAACTCTGACTCGTCTCCGATACATAAACAACCGGGCTGCTCTGGCTTGAACCGCTGCCACTCGGTGTTCCCGTTCCGCCGCTGCCGCTGCTGCCGTTGCCGCTATTCCCGCTTCCACCTCCGCCGCTCGTATTGTTGCCAGAACCGCATCCTGCCAGCAAAACACACAAGACCAGCGCAATCGCCCACGGCGAAACAAGGGATAGGCGGAAAAAGCATCTCAGACATTCGCAAGGCTTTAGGATTCTCATGAGGACACCGAGAGTTAAGGATGTACATCGGAGTCGCTGCGTTGCCACTGCTGCCGCGTGGGGACAACCCGGCTGGGAAGAGGCGCACCCAAAAACCGAGACCACTACGTTAACAACAGCAATTTGCGATGAGGAGAATAGTTTTGTGAACAGCTTCAAGTTTCTCGCACTAACGATTGTTGCTGGAATCTGCTTCATGGTAAGCACTCCCGCAACACAGGCACAGGTGGGCATCGGCGTCGAAATTGGAGCCCCGCCGGTCTGTCCTTACGGTTACTATGACGTTCCTCCGTATGAGTGCGCCCCTTACGGTTACTACGGCCCGGAGTGGTTTGCGGGTGGCGTCTTCATTGGCGCCGGCCCGTGGTTTCATGGCCCTGCCAACTTTCACGGCCACGTAGATAGACGCTTTGATTTTCATCGCGGCTATCGAGGTCCAATGCCAGCCCGTGGCGAGAGACCTGAGCCTACAAGGCGTCTCGATAAGATTCCCCACTTTAAAGGCAATGAGGTGCGTGATGGGCGCGGCCACGTAGGCAAACGCTGACAACTACACCGGGACACTATGGCCTTGAAGTTCACGACCTCCTATCTTGCAGACTCTCTGTCCGTCTTCCGCTATTACAAGAGATTGGCGGAGGCGGCAATGGCGCAGGTGACCGACGAGCAACTCTTCGTTGTCCTCGACCCTGAGATGAACTCCATCGCGCTGATCGTCAAACACCTGGCAGGAAATATGCGATCTCGCTGGACGGACTTTCTATCCAGCGACGGTGAGAAACCGGATCGCAACCGCGATGCCGAGTTCGCGGAGCCGCCCGCGAGCCGCGAAGAAGTAATGGCGCTGTGGGAGTCTGGCTGGAACTGCGTGTTCTCGGCGCTCGATCCTCTCTCTCCGGAGGACATGACGCGCACGGTCTTCATACGGGGTGAGGCGCACTCGGTGATGCAGGCCGTCAACCGGCAGATTGCCCACTACGCCTATCACTGCGGGCAAATTGTTTTCTTGGCGAAGCACTTCCAGTACTCTCAATGGAAGTCTCCGACCGTGCCGCGCGGAAAGTCTGCTGACTTCAATCAGAAGGTCAGGGCGGGAGCAGCGCAACCACCGCACCGAACACCCCCTTAGGCTCTGGCGCCCAAAATGAGCGCCCGTCGGCATCAAATGCGAGAGGCCGCTTGAAGGCGGCCTCTCGATTGCAACGAGCTAGCTTGATGCAGGTTAGAAGGCGAAGCGAACCGCCAGTTGCATGGTGCGCGGACCGCCTCCGCCCAGGTACGGATTGCCGCTGCCTACGTCGGGCGTGGCCAGGGTTTGCACGAATTGAGGTCCGTTGACTACGCCATTGTTCATCGCGTTCGGGTCCGCGCCACCCAAGAGCCGATTTCCGACGACGTGGCTGCTGCCGAAGGCGTCAAGAGAGAAGCCGGGCAGCAACGGATTGCTGAAGTTCACGTGGTTGAAAATGTTAAAGAGATCAGCGCGAAGCTGCATGGTGACCCCCTCGCTCAAATGTGAGAGCTTGGTGAGCGAGAAGTCAAAGTTTGTATAGTTGGTTGCATTGAAGGCGTTGCGGCCCTCGTTGCCTGGATGCTGGGTTCCGGGTGTACAGCCGCCCGATCCCGCATTCAGCGTGGTATCCCAAGAGCATGGTGCGGCGAAAGCTGCCGCGTTCAACAGGTCGAGGCCATGGTTGTTTGGGTCGATGCTATGAGCAGCCTGCGGATTGCCAATGATATCCGGACGTCCGAAGAATTCGCCGGTGCCATTGAAGTCGCCTTCATAGAGATAGTTGACCGTGTAGGGCTGGCCGGTTGCGAAGTTAAACATGCCGTCCAGAGCCCAACCATTGCTCAGCCATTTCGCAGTCGTGAACTTTGGCAGGCTGTAGGTCCAGTACCACTGCATGCGCTGCCGTACATCGAAGTTCGAACTGGCGCGTTCACCCCGTGGATTAAAGCTGTTATCCGGCTGTGCGGCGTTGGGGACGAAATCCAGGCCGTCGCTGGCCGTATCAATCGAGTGCGCCCAGGTGTAGTTCAAAGTGGAAGTCAGCCCATGGTAGCTCTTTAGTTTCAGGCTAGCCTGCAGTGAGTTGTAATTGGAAATTGCGCTGGTTTGAATCTGGTTGATGTAGGTAAAGTTTGCGAAGCATGCGGAGCCATACCCAACCGTGGTGCCGTTGCCGCAGCTATCCGTGCTGCCCGCCACATTGTTGACCTGGTTGAGGTCGACAAAGTGGAAGAGGTGACGTCCCTGCGAGCCCACATATCCAATCTGAACCGCCACGCCTTTGGCCACCTGGGACTCGATGTTCAGGTTGTAGGAGAGATACCTTGGCGTAACCAGATTCTGTGAAACCGTGAACGCGCTGCTCGCACTGTAATCGCTGAAAATCGGCTGGCCCGAGACAATCTTCGGGGCAACCGTTCCCGCAATGCCGATGTTGTTAAATGCCGGGCCAGCTTCTGCCGGATTCGTGTTCCAGTCCGGCGTGTTGCCGACAAAGAAGTCCTGCGATGCGCCGTCATAGTAGATTCCCACACCGGCACGGGCGACCAGTTTGCCGTTCCCGAGGAGATCGTCCACCAGGCTCAAGCGCGGCGAAAAGTTTCTCCAATCCTTGGGATAAAGCTGGCTGGGACCGCCATTGACGCCCACCTGCTGCAGCGCATCCGTTACGGGGCTGAACAGGCTGAACTGATGGTTCTGTTCGCCGATCACGCCAAAATAATCCCAGCGCATGCCGTAATTCGCGGTCACCCGGTTGGTCAAGCGCCAGGAGTCCTGGAGGTACACGCCATCGCTGTTCTGGTAGCTGTAGCGCGTGCCGTAGCCCGCCGCCGAACCGCCACCGTCGATGGTGCCGCTCAGGAAGTCGCTCAACGAGTCAAAGTCCAGACTGCCGCGATGTCCGGAGTCGATGAAGCTATTGATGAACGTACGCCGCCACTCATAGCCCATCTTGAAGTTGTGCTTGCCCTTGGTCACGGAAACGTTTCCGAAGAGCTGATAGTTGGTGTCGATACGTCCGCGTGCGTCGCTGCCGGTTGTCCCGATGGGGCTAAATCCGCTGACGCTGACCGTCGGAAGGCCGAAGTCGCGCGAGGAGCTAAAGCCCGGCGGTAGAGTGTTGAGGCCAATGCTTAAGGGATCGAAGCTGATGTCCTGCGGGAGAAAGTCCTGCAGAAAACGGTTGTAGCCGGCGCGCAGTTCGACAATCACATTGGACTTCGGCACCGAGGTATAGGACAGCGACGCGATATTGACGTGCGTCGGCGTTGTGGTGTTGTACCCCGGAGCGCTGCCGCCGGTGTTGAGCATTCCCAGCGGGAAGCTCTGGATGCCATGGCTGTAGAAATAGCGCGCGGTCAGCAGGTCTCCCTGGCTGAACAGGTGCAGGTGCTGATCGATCTTCAAGATCAAATTGTCGCTATTGTTTTGAAACGGCGTAGTGAACGTCTCGTCGCCACTGCCCGATAGCGGAAGCACGCCCCACGGCCCTTGACCGTTGCGAAGCGAAAGAAGTCTCTGGATGACCGGATTGATCCCGCCTACAGGCGTGCTTGCGGTAATGTCGGCCTGCGTCGGCACGGTTCCCGCCTGTGGCAGGCCGCCGTTTTCGCGCTGGCCCTCATAGGACAAGAACCAGAACGATTTGTCTTTCACAATCGGGCCGCCTACTGAGCCGCCGAACTGGTGGTTGGTAAAGGAGTTTTTCGGCTGATCCGCAGTGTTGAAAAAATTGCGCGCGCCCATTGCGTCATCGCGGAAGTATTCGAAGAGGCTGCCGTGAACCCGGTTCGCGCCTGACTTGGTGACGATGTTGACCGTCGCGCCAGAGCTGCGGCCAAACTCTGCTGCCGGACTACCCGTGATCGGAACCTCGGCCAGCGCATCGACCGGAAGGATGGTGCCAGGACAGCCCCACACACCGGCCTGGTTGACCGAAGGCAGGTTGCGGTAGCCGTCATTCATGTCCGTGCCGTCCAGCAGGTAGTTATTGGAGCGGCCGCGGTTGCCGTTCAGGCTGAACAGCCCGTAGGAGCCCGCCGATTCGGTCGAACCCACGGGATCGCTCGACGTACCGGGAACCAGTTCCAGCAGCTTGGTAAAGTCGCGGCCGTTGATCGGCAAGTCGGCTGCCTCGGAGGCATCGATGGTGCCACCCGTGGTGTCGGAGACGGTTTCCACCAGCGGCACATCGGCGTTGACCTCAACCTGTTCCTTCACCTGGCCGGCGGTAAGTCTGGCATCGGCGCGCGCCGGCGATCCCACGCTTACTGGAATCTGGTTCAGCGTGGTGGTCTGGAATCCCGTCTTCGCAATGGAAACGCTGTAGGTGCCCAACGGCAATTCGGAGGCCTGATATTCGCCTTGGTCATTGGTGGTTATGTTGCGCGACATTCCAGTGCCAGGGCTGAAGACTCTTACCTCGGCCCCAACGACGGCGGCGCCGGAAACATCGGTCACCGTCCCCTGAATACTTCCTCGAAAAGTCTGACCAAAGGCACAACAAGCACAAATGGAGAGAAGAAAGACAAGTAGAAAGGCAATTGAACGGCGTTTCATTGGTCGGGACTCCTTCTATGGTGACCGAATAAAAGGTATTTGAAATAGGGCCGATGATAGCATGAGAACTCGGGCCAGCGACAAGGATTTGACGCGACTTTTTTCAGCAAAAAATAGCTGGCCGAAAAGACAGATCAAGCTGCGGCAGTGATGCGAAAGTAAAGGAATGACGCGGACGGCGATTGCAACGCGGAAGCGCCTGGGGTACGGCGCCTGCGCGCTGGCCGGATCTCTGTGGGGCACGGGATTCTTTTTCGGCAAGATCGCGCTGGCCGAGATGTCCGTGGCGCACATGGTGCTCTACCGCTTCCTGTTTGCCTGCGCGGTGCTGGCGCCGCTGGTGTGGCGGCATCCGGCACGGCTCACGGCGGCCGAGTGGCGAGTGCTGCTGCTGGCCTCGTTTCTGGGTGTGCCGGTCCAGTTCCTGGTGCAGTTTTACGGCTTGTCGCTGACCACCGTCTCTCATGCCGCGCTGATGGTGGGCACCATGCCGGTGCTGTTGGCGGTGGCGGCCTCGCTGTTTGCTCACGAGCGGCTGGATACAGTGGGCTGGCTGGCGCTGGTGGGCTCGACCGCGGGCGTGGCGCTCATCGTGCTAGGCGGGACCCCGGTCATCTCCAACGTACGGGGTGCGAGCATCGCGGGCGATCTGCTGGTAGTGCTCTCGCTGGTGATCGCACTGGCATGGGTCTTGCTGAACAAGAAGCTCATGCGGCGGCATCCGCCGGTGGTGGTGACCTCCTATGGGCTGCTGAGCGGCACGGCCATGCTGGCGGCAGTGGTACTGGTGGCGCGGGGCGCGCCTCCGCTCCACGGAGTGAGCGGACGGGCGTGGCTGGCTCTGGCGGCCAGCGGTATATTGTGTACCGCCTCCACGACTCTACTGTGGAACTGGGGCATTCATCGCGTGCCCGCCTCGCGCGCCGGAGTCTTCTTAAACCTGGAGCCGGCTATGGGATCGATCCTCGGCGTGCGGCTACTGGGCGACCACCTGGGACCCTTCGCATGGGTGGGCGGTGGGCTGATCGTAGCGGCCGCCGTCACGCTAACGACCCGCAGGCAGACAGAAGCCGCGATCCTGCTCGAATAGTACCGAAGCATCTCGATAAATTTCCGCTCTGCTACCTGAACCACAGCGACCACACCACATCCACCAGGGTGTGCGTAATGCTGGAAGCCAGCAATTGCCGCCGAGCCCGCCAGGCGCGTCCGTAAAAGACTCCGGCAACGGTGGCCAGCAGAACGTAGCGCCAGTTAAAGGCCGCGCCTTTGTGGAAATGCGAGAGGCCGAAGAGCACGCTCGCCGTGGCCAGCGCGCGCAGGCGTCCAAGATGCGGCTCCAGCAGGTTCTGCAGCAGGCCCCGGTAGAAGAACTCCTCCGGCACGGCGGTAAGCAGAAAGGTGACAAGCATCCCCGCCGCAATATGTGCCGCCGACTGCACGCGCGGGTAGAAACTTATGAAGTGCAAAGCAAAGCCCAGTCCAAAGGCAAACGGAGTGAAATAGAGCCACTCGCGCGCGCCAATCGCGAAGGCGCTCGCGTTCGGCGTGAACGAGTAGCCTGCACCTTCAACGCCTCTCACCACCAGATAGAGATACAGCGCAACATCGCAGAGATAGAGCTTGGGCAGGCTGCCCAGCCCAGGATGCGGCCATGCGCCGCTGAACAGGCGCAGTTCAAGCGTAAGCGCCAGCACAAACAACACAACCGCGTCCTGCCAGAGGAGCCTTTGTGCCTTAGGTGCCAGTTCAAGGACTCCGCCCAGAACTACCGGCGTGAGCGCCAGCGCGAAAGCAAACCGCCACTGGAACTCGTGCAGCGGCAGCGCGTACAGAAGGTACGGCACAACCAGCACAGCCGGAGCTGCGATCCGCAACCAGCGCGTCTGCAACACCGCACGCAGACGCGGACCGGCTCCGAAGGCAAAGAACCACAGCGGCGCCAGCAGCAACGCGAACCCGGCAAAGGCGGGGGCCAGCCGACCCGGAAGTACGCGCTCCAGCGGCAGCGACTGCACTTCCAGCCAGAAGCCGGCAAGCAGCATCGCAAATGCCGAGAAAATCAGCAGGCGACGGGGCGACGGCACCACGGCTTCTTCCATTCCAATCTCCATGCGGTGCACGGCAATACTTTGCTCTGATGGCGGCAGATTGGTTTTAAGCTGCTTTTCCGCCGAGGAGTTCTGCCAGCAGAACCATCGAGGATGCCGAGGTCGGTTTTTTGTACACCATGCGTTCCTCCTTGGACTTAACATTGAAACCATTCGGAAGTTGGCCGGCATCTCGCCATGGAGCCTGCATCAAACTCTCCTTGAAAACCACCGTCCTGTTGTTTGGATTTCTGGTGTGCATTCAATCACTCGGAATGGCCTCATCCGAAGCGGTTCTCGCTGGTGCGGCCAGCAACACCATTACACCGGAACTAGCGGCCCGTACGGTCTATCTCGCAGGCTTCGGCCATGATCGGATCGCGACGGCCGTACATGATCCTCTGTATGTTCGCTGCCTGGCACTGCAGATAAACGGCAACACCCTCGTCCTCTGTTCGGTGGATCTGATCGGATTGTTTTACGACGATGTTCAAGAAATTCGCCGCACCTTTCAAAAACAAACTCCGACGGGTTCGCACCTCGTGGTTGCCTGCACCCACACACACGAAGGTCCAGACACGCTCGGCTTGTGGGGGCCTACGGCGACCGAAAGCGGCCTGGATTCGAAGTATCTCGCTTGGGTCGAAGAACGCATCGCGACCACTGCGATTGAAGCCATGCACGCAATGCAACCGGCTCGTATCCAACTAGCTCGCGACGACCATCCCCTACTGGCGGAACTTCAGAGTGTCGATCGCCCTCCCTACGTCAAAGACCCGTTTCTCTTCGTCATGCGAGTGACTGGAGCAGTGAACGGAAAAACCATTGCAACGCTTGTGAACTGGAGCGACCATCCGGAGATACTGAACCGGAAGAACTCTCAGATCACCGCGGATTATCCGCACTGGATCTGCCAATACCTGGAGGAGCATGGCGGCGGTACGGCCCTGTTCTTCAACGGCGCGGTAGGAAAGATTTCCGCTTTAGGAGCTCAGGTTGCGCTTCTTGACCCGCAAACCGGCAGGGTGGCGGAAGACGGAACATGGCGCAAAGCCGAGTTGCTGGGAACCATGCTCGGCCAGCTTGCCGAGCGGGCGCTCAAGCACGCGGAAGCAATTTCTCCTGACGCACTGATCTTCCGATCCTCTGTGTTTTTTATTCCCTTGTCGAACAGTCGCTTTCGCGTGGCGGAAGCCGCCGGCATTCTGGCTGGGCGGAAGCCGCTATTTACCGATGGACGGCCGGATGCATCGACCGGCCACGATCTGCAAAGCGAAGTTGACTACATCACCCTGAACGCAGGCGCCCGCCCGGTCGCAGAGATTGTTACCATACCGGGCGAAGCATTTCCGGAGATAGTCAACGGCGGCATTACTCGCTACCCCGGAGCCGATTACCCCGACGCTCCGTTGGAAACACCGGTACGAACAATCCTTCGCACCAAATACCAGTTCGTACTAGGGCTGGCGAATGACGAACTCGGATACCTCATCCCCAAGGCGGAGTGGGACGAGCGTCCCCCTTGGCTTCAAAACAGTCCTCAACCGTATTATGGCGAGATCAATTCCGTTGGCCCCGAGGCCGCCGGCGTTGTGCTGCGAGCGATTGCAACCCTCGTTGGGGAAAACTAATCCGGCAGTGGCCTGCCGCGCGTTTCCACGCTGAAGGGGATCAACAGCAGCCCGATGCCGAATGCAATCGCGGTAAGAGCAACCGGTTTGCCCAGCGTTCCCATGTTATGCACGAGAGCACCCAACAGAAAGTTCACTCCGGCGCCGATGAAGCGGCCGAACGAAGTGGCGAATGCAAAGGCAGTCGCACGAACCGAAGTGGCGTACTGCTCGGGCAGCCATAAGCTGAACATAGTGAAATTGCCGCCGAAGAAGCCGAGAACGAACAGCAAGGCGATAAACGGATGCAATCCATGCGGCAGATAGAAAGCCCATCCGAAGGTGAGGAGAATCGTGCTTCCCATGCCCGCGAAGTAGAACGCCAGGGTACGCTTTCGTCCAAAGCGCTCGGCGAGTGGCGGCAATGCCAGGCAACCGAGGATAGTGCCGATCGACAAGATGCCGGTGCCAAACGAAGCCATTCGTACCGCCGCCGGGAGCGACGCGCCTGCCTTTCGCGCCAGCGTAATAATCGCCGTCGGCTCATAGACGGCGGCAGCCCACAGCCCGATGATGGCTACCGTCAACAATCCCGTGTTCACCAGCGTACGACTCCGGTACTGATCGCGAAAAATCTCGCTCAAAGGAGAGCGGCGACGAATCGGCGCAACTTGTGCCGAGCGCTTCCAGCGTTCCGGTTCCTTGACTCGCAGGATGATCATGAGGGAGAGGATGACGGGGGCGAGTCCGCACAGGAACATAGCTCGCCAGCCAAAGTGCGCGCCTACGGTGAAATTGAGCGTGGCGGCCAGAAAGAATCCGGCGTAGTAGCCTGTTTGCAGATAACCGGCTCCCATCTTGCGCCGGTCTTCGGGCCAAGCCTCGGCGACGTAGGTTCCTGCAAGCGCCCATTCGCCGCCGATTCCCATTCCCGCCAGAAGCCGAAAAACTGCGAGCTGCCAGACGTTTTGCGACAGCGCCGCCGCCCCGGTGAATACGGCAAAGACGAGAATGGTGGCGGCCAGCACCCGCGTCCGGCCGAATCTGTCCGCAATGGGTCCCCAGATGAATGCCAGTCCCCATCCGATCAGGAACAGCGCGAAGAGAATAGACCCGGCAAAGGCGACGTTGGCCGGAGCATTGGAGATACCCGACCTTGGCAGAAGCTCGGTGAGAGCCGGACTGAGCACGAGAGCATAGATAACCGAATCCATGCCGTCCAGGGTCCAACCCGTCCAGGCTGCCCAGAATCCAGTGATTTGATCGCGCGTGAGTTTGGTGGGAAGCTTTGGTGATGCGGGAAACGGGATTGCCAGCTCGGCCACAAAGACTCCTCTGGGGTGAAGAGTTGCGACTGCCAGAGATGCGAGAGCGATGGGTGAAGTTGCTCGACTTCGAATCCTGCATACGCAAAGGTGCTCGTACTACGTCGCGCGGAGGAAGATGAAAGATTCCATTGCTCACCCGCCGCTGGTTGCGCGGGCCGAACTTCATGCCAGTCGCACCGCCATCCTCGATGCCGAGGGAACCTACACCTACCAGCATCTTCTCGATGCCTCCGCGCAGGTCGCATCGGCGTTGCTGGACGGGCGCGACGATCTCAACGAACAACGTGTTCTCTTCCTGGTCACGCCGGGGTTTTCGTGGGTGGCAGTGCAGTGGGGTATCTGGCGGGCGGGAGGCATAGCGGTGCCGCTCCCGCTCGGTTCTCCAACCGCTGAACTCGAATACTTTATCGACGATACGCAGGCAGCGGCGCTGGTCGCGGATGCTGACGGTGGACCAGTGCTTGCGCCGGTTGCGGCGGCGCGCGGACTTCGCCTGCTGCGCTGTGACGACGCCTTAGCCTGCAAGGTTGCGCCGTTACCCGCGGTCCATCGCCAGCGGCGCGCAATGATCCTGTACACCAGCGGCACCACCAGCCGTCCCAAGGGCGTGGTGACCACCCACGAAAACATCTCGGCCCAGGTCACAACCCTGGTCGACGCCTGGCGATGGTCGGCCGATGACCGAATTCTGCTCTGCCTGCCGCTGCACCACGTTCATGGAATCGTGAACGTGGTTTCGTGTGCGCTGTGGTCGGGTGCCGTCTGCGAGATGCTGCCCCGCTTCGATGCCAACGCCGTCTGGGAGCGTATCGCCAGCGGCAGCCTGACCCTGTTCATGGCAGTTCCCACCATTTACATAAAACTCATCTCGGCATGGGAAGCGGCCTCGCCGCAGCGCAGAGCTGTTCTCAGCCAATCCTGCGCCCGGTTGCGCCTGATGGTGTCAGGCTCGGCGGCGCTGCCCGTATCAACCTTGAGCCGTTGGAAACAGATCAGCGGCCATACCCTGCTTGAGCGCTACGGCATGACCGAGATTGGCATGGCGTTGTCGAACCCTCTCGAAGGCGAGCGAGTGCCCGGCAGCGTCGGCACTCCGCTGCCCGGAGTCGATGTGCAACTGGTGGACGAAAACGGTGAAACGGTTGCAACCGGCACTCCAGGAGAGATCGAAGTTCGCGGCCCAAGCGTCTTCAAGGAATACTGGGGCAAGCCGGAGGCGACACGACAGAGTTTCCGCCTCGGGTGGTTTCGAACCGGCGACGTTGCGGTGCTTGAAAAAGGCCGCTATCGCATTCTGGGGCGCATGAACATTGACATTCTCAAGACCGGCGGCCACAAGGTGTCGGCGCTGGAGGTGGAAGAGCAGCTCCGCGAGCACCCAGCCATTGCCGAATGTGCGGTCGTCGGCATTCCCGATCCGAGTGGGGTGAACGCATCGCCGCCGCGGTGGTTCTACGTGAGGAAATCCTCTGCGAGGGAGTCCTGCGCGAGGGCGGGCCAGTCGAGGGCCAGACGCTTGACCTCGATTGCCTTCGCAGTTGGGCGAAGGAACGTCTCGCGTCGCATAAAATCCCTTCGCGACTTCTGATCGTCGACGCACTTCCACGAAATGCTATGGGCAAGGTGACCAAACCCGCGATCGTGGATCTTTTTAAGACTCATTCGTGATGCCAGCACAACTCGCCCGTGCACCCCCGGCTCAGCCCAGCAGATGCAGAAATCCGGGATCGCGGAAGCCGGGAAAGACACTGTCGATTTTTGGATTTCCCAACTGCTTGGCCACCGCCTCGGCGACAACTTGGCGAAAATCCGTGGTCAGCGCCAGGTCGCGCTGCTCGTAGAGCTGCTCGTTGGCCAGTCCCGGCCAGTGTCCGTACATCTTGCCTCCGCGCACAGCGCCGCCCATCACGAACATCACGCTGGCGTGGCCGTGGTCGGTGCCCCGGTCTCCGTTCTCGCGCGCGGTGCGGCCAAATTCGGTCATCGTCACCACCACCGTATCCTCGGCCAGCGGCCCAAGGTCCTGCCAGAAGGCGGCCAGCGAGCCGCTAAATTCCTTCAGCAAATTTGCCAGTTGTCCCTCGCCCGCGCCTTCGTTTACATGGTTATCCCAGCCGCCGATGTCGGTAAACGCCACCTGCACTCCCAGGTCGGCCTTCACCAACTGTGCGGTCTGCTTTAGCGCGTCGGCAAAGTGTCCCTTGGGGTAGCTCACTCCTGCGGCCGGGCGATAGTTCGCGGGATTGGCGGCCTTCAGCATTTTCACCGCGTCAAAGGTCTCCTGCGCCGTGCCGTGCAACACCGCGTCCAAACTCCCCTCGTACATCGACTCAAAGGTATTGGCCAGCGGCTGCGCCTGCGGATTGCGCGGTGCCACGCCAAAGTCATTCACGTTGCCCACCGCCAGCGCCGGAGCTCTTCCACTCAAGATGCGCGGCAGCGAAGTGCCTAGGGCCACGGCGCGAAATGCCTCGTTCTTTCGTTCTGCCTCCGCCCTGGCCGCCGACGCCAGCAGCGCACGATTCAGCCAGCCGTCTTCGGTGGTCTTCACCCCCGGAGTGCCGCTCTCCATGAAATCCTGCGCGTCAAAGTGCGAGCGCGTCGCGTCGGGCGAACCAGCGGCGTGAACGATCGCCAGGTGCCCGGCCTTCCACAGGGGCAACAGCGCGCTCATCGCCGGATGCAGCCCGAAGAAACCGTCCAGATCGATCACCTGGCTTCGCGGAATGGCAATCGTAGGACGCAGCGTGTAGTAAGCCGCTTCGCCGTGCGGCACCACTATGTTCAGTCCGTCGGCCGCGCCCCGCTGAAAAATTACCACCAGCCGTTTATGCCCCTGCCCAGCCTCGGCGGCCATCGCCGCGCGGGCCAAAAACTCGGGCACCGCAGCCATTCCCACCACGGTCATGGCGCCGCCCTTCATAAAGATCCGCCGCGTGATTCCCATCGCAACTTCTCCTGCGTCCTTGGCTGATACCGCACCAACTGCTAGCGCCGCTGAAACTCCGGCGAACCCAGAATCAATCCGGCCAGAGCTCCCTGGTTTACCGGCTTCGGTGGATCGTCCAGTTTTCGTCCCGTCATCACCGGATCGTTCAACTGCCCTGCAATCGTCTGATGCGTTTGCGCCGAAACTCCCCCTGCCATCAGCGTCTGCTCCAATGTCCGCAGAGTTTCCTCCGCATCCGTGCTTGCGCCCGCCAACTTCTCGGCGTCCACGCGAATCCCCGCCAGCTTTCCTGTCGCCAGTGCCAGTGCAAAGTTCATCCTGCTCAGCAGGGCTCCGGAGTTCACCCAGCTCTCGGCACGCATCGAGTAGCCGGTGGGCGGCTGTGCGCCATACAGCGGCATTCCCATGCGGTTCAACGCCTCGGCCACACTCTGCGTGCGCGTAATCTCGGCCCCGGTGGCGCGCAGCGCCGAGACTGTAAATTCCAGCGGCGTCTTCACCTTTGCGCGATATTCCTTCGGATCCCAAAACTCAGGTGCGGCCAGCATCGTGCGCAGCACTGCCCGGATGTCGCCATCGCTTTCCGTAAAGGTCTCCGCCATTGCGTCCACCAGCGCGGCTGGCGGGGTATCGCTCACAAAGCGCTGCGCCAGCTTGTTGGAGATAAACCGTGCTGTGGCTGGCTCACCGGCCAGCATCGCCAGCGCCGCTTCGCCCTCCCGCTCGCCGCCTTGACGAAAGACGTGTCCCAGCACCGTCTTGTCGCCGGGATCATGCCGCAGTGGCCGAAAGACATAGCCTCCGCCGCGCCTCGGCTCCTCCAGCGTCCACCCGGTCAGCACCCGCGCCAGTTCGGTCACATCCTGCTGCGTGTAGCCGCCGTTGACGCCGAGAGTGTGCAACTCCATCACCTCGCGCGCATAGTTCTCGTTCAGTCCCTGCGCGGGCTTTCCGTTGTTTTTCCCGCGTCCCGCAGCCACCGAGTTCGGGCCCATGCTCTGCCAGTTGTCCAGGTACCAGAGCATCGCCGGACTCTTCGCCGTGGCCTGCAGTAAATCGAGGAATTTACCGAGCGCGTGCGGGCGTATAACATCCCGCTCATAGCTCGTAACCAAATAGCGGTCCGCACCCTTGCCGAGGAATACGTTGAAGTGATTGAACCAGAAGTCGGTCATCACCTCCTGCAGTTGCCGCTCGCTGTAAGTCGCGCGCAGCAGTTTGGACTGCATCAGCTCGCCATTGACTACCGCCACCGGATTTTCCAGCGAGAGCAGCAGCTCCTTCTGCCGCGGAGTCATATCCGCCGTCAGCTTTTCGCGGTCGTCCTGCGACAGCGCCCTCCAGAAGCCGCGCCGCTCATCGGCATCCATCGCGGCCAGATTGTTGGTGCGCGTCTCCGGCGGCAGTTCCATCAGGTCCAGCGCCCGCGAGCGGGCGTGCTCCCGAGCACTCTGCCGCTGCTCCTTCATCTCCACCGACATCTCGTCGGGGCTCATCTCCAGCAGATCGGCACTCTGCACCGCCTTTTCATTCTTCACCCGCTTGTCGTTCTGCCGCGCCAATCCCGCCGTGTACACCGCCTTGAGCTGTGGATCGGAAGGCATCGCCATCTTGCCCTCCGCCACAGCCTTCAAAACCTGTGGCGGAGGAAAGTTCTCCACCATCTCCGCCGCAGACATCTGCAGCGTGCGATAAGGCGCAAGCCGCGCCTCCATCGCCGAATCGTCTATCTTGGCCGGGCTGAGCTGCTGTTCAATCCACTTATCCACGCCCACGGCCAGCACCCGCTCCACATCGCCTGGCCGCGGCCCAAACGTCAGCCGGCTCAGCGCATGAATCGCCCGCTCACGCTCGTCCATCCTCTGGATGGCGGAAGGCGGTGACTGCTTTTTGTCGTGTTTCCGTGCGAAGACGGGTACGGAGGTGGAGGACAGCAACAGCAGTAGCGCAACGGCCGCGCACAACAGCTTTGTTCGAGGCATTTCCCGCCTCCTGAGGCGAAGAGATCCATCCCGGTTGGGAGTATGAACCCACTGCTGAAAAAAAGTTCTTAGCTCCGGCCGATTCGCACGTTCGGTTCCTCTTTGCCTGCAGATCAATCGGAGTCTCGCTAGCGAATCCCGTGTGTGCTACTTTCAGTTCTGGAAACTGCAGGCACTCGAACTGAATTCCCGGGAGTCCTCCCTACGATTGTGATCGAACCGAAGCGCCAACGGAACGCGAAGCTCTTGGACTGCCAGCTCGCTGGGCTGTCCTCGGCTGACTGCCTGGTATTGCTCGCATTTACGACGATTGCAGCCGTGGCAGTCTGGTTTCACGAGCCTTGGTCGGATGAGGCGCAAGCTTGGCTTATCGCTCGCGACCTTGGCATTCCCGGAATTCTGCATCAGATGGGGTACGAAGGCAGTCCGCCGCTCTGGCACCTTCTGCTCTGGGTACTGATTCGCCTGCACCTGCCTTATGCGGCGCTGGGAGCCGTCGCCCTTACACTGATGGCGGCTGCGATGTATATCTGGCTGCGCTGGAGTCCACTTCCTGCGCCCGTCCGATTGCTGCTTCCATTCGCCTTTTATTACCAGTATCAATACGCAGTTGTGGCTCGAAGTTACGCATTGTCGATCTTCCTCGCGTTTGCGGCTGTTGCGCTCTGGAGAGCCAAGCCAGTCCGCGTGATTCCCTTTGGGTTGGTTGTCGCGTTGCTGGCACAAACCAACATGCACGGATTCATGATCGCTGCAGGAATTGCCTGCGCGTTTGCCTGGGAATGCATTAGCGGCTTCCGCAAACAACATCCTTCGCGGCGCCAGATTCTGCAGACCGGCATTGCCGGTATTTTCGTTTTGGTTTCTGTGGCAGTTGCCAAGTCTCTCGCAACGCCATTTCCAGACTGTAGTTTCAAGGCAGCGATCCAACTTAAAAAGGAAACCGCGTTAGAGAGCATTGCCAAGGGATTGGGCGGCCTTCCGAAATTGGGTGTCGCACTCGGCCTTAACATGACTTGGGGACTAAGCCTGCTGCTCCTCTTCATAATCTGGGCGATCGCCGCAAAGAAACGCGCTTTCGTACTACCGTCGATAGCTACCTTGGTCGTGGCTTACCTGGCGTACATGGCCCGTAGAGGAAATGTCACTTCCGTCGAAATCGGTGGAGCTTTGGTTTTGCTGATTCTAGTGCTCTCCTGGTTTTTTGCAGTAAAGCAGCTACCTTGTGCTCTTCCGTTCATCTTTACCGTGCTTGCCATGGGCATGGTTTGGTCCAGGCCATGGCATTACGGAATGGCTCTGACTGCATTTCTGATTTCAGTATGGGCAGCGTGGCCAGTTGGGCATTCGCCTGAGTTCGAATCTCCAACACGAATTCTGGCAGCCTCGCTGGCTGTGTTGCTGGTCTTCCAGTTGCCATCCACCGCGGTAACCGTGCGCGATGAAGTGCAAGGCACATACTCAGGCGCAAAAGCGACTGCCGAGTTTCTTCGTCCGTACGTGGGCAGCAGGCCTATTTACAGCGTGAATTTCTATGGAACAGGGGTGCAGGCATATTACGAGAGGAACATCTTCGTCGACTGGCCTACGGCGTTCTGGACCTGGTCAACTCGAAGGGCTTCTGAATCAAATCGAATACTCTACGAGTCCCCGCCCTACAATGCGATTATCGTGGTCCCTACTGGCGGCGCGACTACCCTCAACCGTGCAAAGTCCGAGTTCGCGAGAGTGCAGCTCGCAAAGAGGCGCTTCCTAAGAAGGCGCGAGTTTTGCGGAGCGCAATTTTGGATGGGCAGAGTATCTGAGTATGAATGTTACGAAATTTACGAGAGGTCTCGCTAACAGAAGCAGCTCAGCCGACTGCTCCCGAGTCGCCGGCCATACGGGGTGGATCGTACATAGCTGTTTCATCGCTCTGTACGCCGCTTGCTCGGTGCGCCTTTCTCGGTAGGCAGCCCGGCGTTCACCCAGCCAAATATTCCCTCTGGCATAACAAGGACGCGAGTGTAACCGAATTTAACCGCCTCTCGCGCGGCCGCTTCCGAGGCGTAGCAGCGTCGCTCGGCGCAATAAAATACAATCGTGCTCTGCTTGTCTTTTGGCAGAAACTGCCTGAGGTGTTCGCTTGTAACCGGAGTTGCGCCGGGAATGTGATAGCGTTCGTAGACTTCTGGCTCGTTGACATCAACGAAGAACACACCCGCCTGGCCACGCAGGTCGCGCGCCTCCCGAAGACTTACCAGCGAATACTTCTCGCCCTCCACCGGAGTGGAACCGAGAACTTGCGTCGCGAATACTACCGCCATAAAAATGATGGCGAGGTTGCGCATGAGCCTTCATCCTTCTTAATGAAAAACGCGGAGTGATGAAAGCCCTTGGCCGGCACCACTCCGCCCAACAGATTACTTCTTCGCTAGCTGCTTGTTCCCAGCCAGCAGAGTTGCCTTCGCGCCATCTGCGAGCAACTTCGCCTCTTTCACTTTTTGCAGCGTGTAGTCAGGGGCGTGGACTCCCCACGAACCGTCCTTCTTAACCGATTCGATGATTGCCTCCGCCTGATTGATCATCAGTTGCACTTGGGCCTTTTGTTGATCCGAAAGCTTGGCGCTCAGCAGTCGTGAGTTCGCGATCTGCAAAGAAGTCTTCACTTCGATCACGCCCTCTTTTACCGGCTTTTGCCAGACCATAACCTTGTCATAGATCATCCTCTGGTTGGTGAACTGAAGTTCCTTGGGCTGGGCGCTCTGGGCAGGACTGTGGCAACCACCGGCTCCCAGAACATTGCCGTCTGAGAAGCTGGTGCGGCCGCACGACCACATCAGATCGATATAAGGCTTGCCGTTCTTCTTGGCTAAACGCCAAGCTCCATCTTTAAAGTTGCGATCTTTGCCCGGAGGCGGGTTGAGAGATTTCTCTTCCGGATCCACGTTGATCTTCCAGATATGGGCAGCGCGAGTCGCGTCAAAGCCGCCATGGTCAGGAAATTGAATGGTGCCGAAGTTTTCGCAGCTCATCATCACCGGCATGTGGCAACTGGTGCAGTCGTTGCGGCCGTGGATGTTATTTTCCTTGAAGAACGAGGCCTGTTCGGTATGGCAGTCCTGGCAGTTCTTCTTCAGACCCGGCTTGGTATAGCTATCGCGCCAATCGTTCTGGGTCACTTCATGGGGATCGTGACAGGTTCCACAGCGCATGCCTTTCTCATAGTGGGCAGTGTTGTAAGCCTGTGACCCTTCGGTTCCGCAGGATGGACATTTGGTCTTGAAGAACGAGCTGAAGGGCTTGTCCGGATTGGCCTTGGCCTCATCAGCGTTCCAGGCAAAGCGCTGGTGGCAGCGTTCGCAGTTGGAAGGCATGCCGGTACCGCGCGCTCCGTAGAGGTGACCGCCGGCGCCGTGACACTCTTCGCAGGTGATGCCCTTGCTGACAGTGTGTTCGCGCAGCACCTCAGGGTTACCCAGGGCGGCCACGAGTTCACCCTCATTCTTAAAGTCGAATTTGAAGGTGTGGCAGACTTCGCAGTAGGAGGTCGCAGGCTGGAAGAGCATCATTTTGCGATTTTTTGCCCCGTACGAAGTCATTCCCCAGACCTTGGAACCGTTGTCGCCGAAATCCTCGATCTTGGTTGGGAAGCCCGGCACGAACTCGGCAATCTTCTTCGCCATATCGGGAGTAAGTGACTCCGCCCAGTGGTGGGAATGCTGATTGCCGCCAGCAACCATGGTGCCGGTCCGGTCCTTCAACATCCCACCCTCGATGTGGTAGGTGCCACGAACCAGGTAGCTATCCACGAACCCATACTTTGTACGTGGCGTGCCGATGATCGCATAGACATCGTCTTTTGTGATGCCCTCGGGAAGCACTGCCGCTTGTGAACCATAGAGCGGCTTGTTCAGGTCCTTATTCGGAATCTCATCCATCTGGTCGGGAAAGCGAATGACCTTTGCGTGACGAGATTTTTGCCATTTCTGGTACTGCGCCGGATGGCACTCACCGCACTTCTTAGCTCCGACATAGTTATTGGGAAGGTCCAGGATTGACTCGGCTCCTAAACGATAGGTCATCGAGACCTGCTGATTATTCTCCTTGGCATAGGCCTTGCCGCCACCTTCCTCGGTGAACTCCTCTTCGCGGTCGGAGATGTGATACTTCCCAACCATTCGACCTTCTTTTTCATACTGGAACATCGGGTGCGAGGCCATCAGAACATGGAAAAAATCTTTCTCCTGCTCTACATAGCCTTGGAGTGTGCGCGGCTTCTTATCTTGCTCTTTGTCCTCGGCGGGCTTGGGGCTTGGTTGTGTTGCCGATTTATCAGCGGGATTAGTGTCCAGCTTGGCGGGCGTCTGCGAAAACCCAATAGAACAGGCGAACGCGAGCGCTAGAACGGCTATGAAGAGCTTGGACGAGTGCATGACGACTCTCTCCTGAATTCCGTATCGTCGCCGTCCGATTCCCAATCCACGAATTCTGGATATATAAAGATGAAAGCTGTTGTCGCGAGCATGGAGCACGCAACGAGCGCGAAAAAAGAACCGGCAAAGCGACGCCTGACATACTGCGCGAAGCTGAGTATGGCTGTCCAAACAAATAAACTTATTTCAGATTACGAAAGGTTATAGCTCATCGATATGGAAGCGATCCCGGAAAGGATCGCGCCAGAGCCGCCGGCAATCCACGAGCCACCACGCGAATCTACGCTCCTGCAAAAAACAGCAATGGGTTGACTGTTACGTTCGCTTTCCTGCCGCGTAACTGGATGCCAGAGCTCTGGGTTGACCTGCACCCGAGAGTCCCGCATGATGGCGGTCCTCATCGATCGCGAAGCGTCCCATGGACTCCATGAGGTTACCCGCCATTCTTGACATCTGTTCGGCCGAGGCAGCCAGCTCGGTGGAACTCGAGGTGGACATCTGGACCATCTCGCGCATGCGCTCCATGGCGCGGACGACGGCTTGTGCGCCGCCGGCCTGCTCTTCTACCGAGGAATTGATTTCATGGGTGATTTCGTTCAGGCGCGAGGTGGCCTTGGCAATTTGCGATGAGCCGTGAGACTGCTCGTTGGTAGCGGCGCCAATCTCCTGAGAGAACTTGAAGACCTCGGTGACGACATCAGATATTTTGCGCAGGGCGAGACTCAGATCGTTGCCAAGGTTCAGCCCCTCGTTGACGATCAGCGTGCTCTTCTCCATGTTGTCCACGGCTTTGCGGGCTTCGCTCTGGATGCTGCTGATCAGCTCGCTGATCTCCTTGGTGGAGGTGGCGGACTTTTCGGCGAGTTTGCGGACTTCGTCGGCGACGACGGCAAAGCCGAGGCCATGTTCACCGGCGCGAGCCGCTTCAATGGCAGCATTCAGCGCCAGCAGGTTGGTCTGTTCAGAGATGTCGTCGATGACCTCGACGATCTTGCCGATGTTATCGACACGCTCGCCTAGAATGGTGATGATGCCAGACGATGAACCGATGGAGTTATTGATGCGGTTGAGGCCGTCGGTGGTCTTCTGCATGGTGCCGATGCCGATCTGCACTTCGTCGCGGGAGCGGCTGGAAATGTCCAGCAGCACCTTGGCGGTGTCGGCCACACGCTGAATGCTGGCAACCATCTGGTCGATGGAAGATGAGGTCTGGCTGACGCTCGATGCCTGCATCTGCGTGTTCTTCACCATGTTCTGCACGTTAACGCTCATCTCGTGCATGGTGCTGGTAACCTCATCGATGGCTGAGGCGGCCTGTACGCTGACCTTCGCGGAATCCTCCGAGGCGTCGGCGACCTGATTGGAACCGGCAGCTACCTGCGCCGCCGAGTCCCGCACCGAGCCCACCAGGTCGCGCAATCCCTGGATCATATTCCTGAATGCATGGCCCAAAGTGTCGAGGTTGGATCGGGGCTCGACTTCGACAACGAGTTCTCCGCGCGCAATTGCTTCGCTAACGTTGGCCATCTCTTTCAGATAGGCCACCATTTCGGCAAAGGTGCGCCCCAGTTCACCCAGTTCGTCCTCGCGCTCTACTTGGATCTGCTGATTCAAATCGCCAGATTCGCCGATGCTGCGCGCAACCCCGATGAGCTGCGCCAGCGGCGTTGTAATCTCCCGTACGGTGCGACGCCCGATCACCCAAATCAGGATCGTAGTCGCAACGAACGCGAGCATGCCGAGCAGCAGGAGCTGGCGGCCGGTCTTTCTGCTCGTCTCGTAAGTCGTTTTTACCGAGTCCTCCTGCTGCGTAATCAGTTGCCCGACGGGCTTCAGCAGCTCGGTATGAATTCCCGGCCAATCTTCCTCGAGCAGGGTGCGGATGGCATCTGTATCCGAATTCGTGTAGGCGGTCGACAACTTCTCGGAAAACGCCAGAAAGGATGGGATTCCGGCGTCGATCTTGGCGATCAGCGCTTCGGGATTCCGGCGACATCTGGTTGCCTTCTGTCTTTTCCTTGAAGCGTCCCCACTGCGCTGGGATGTTGCTCACAGCCTCCTGCAATTGAATTTTCGAGCCTACCATCGGCATCTGGTCCAGCAGCACAGCGGCCATGCGGAAGCGAACTTCCTTGAGGTCGCCGTCGATCTCCTGGATTGCGGCCACGGGTTGCACTCGGTTCTCGTACACCGAGGAGAGGGTCTGGATTCCACTTTCAACGCTGTAGATATTCACGGCAGTAAGCAAGACCATTGCCGTGATCGCAGCCCCCACCAATAGCAGAACTCTGCCGCTGACGCTCTTCATGCTCTTCATGGTCGCTTCCGTTCCTAACGCCGAGGCTGGTGAAACGGGACTTACTCGGTGGGCAGACCCTTTGATATCCAGTCAGGGATTCCGGTACGCAGCCAGTAGATCTTCTTGTAGCCAGCCTTGACTGACGTCACCGACGCCTTATAGCTCTTCCAACATTCGGTGCCATTGCAGTAAAAGATGACCGGAGCCATCTTGTCCGCAGGTAACTTGGTGAGGTCAAAACTGTCCACTGAGGCATCAAACTCACGCGCCTTTACACTCTTTTCCTTGTACGGAATGCTCTTTGCGCCTTTAATATGGGCCTCGACGTACTCGTTGGCCACTCGGACATCGAAAATCGGCACCCCGCCGTCCATCAGCGACTTCGCCTTCATCGGATCGACCACCACGATGCCCTTTTCCGAGGTGGGCGTATCAGCCACACACGCCATTGGCATCAGCACGAAAGCACACATGACTATGACTGCAATATAAGACCAGCGTCTTCCAGACATATCCATCTCCTGCGTTGGAATATGAACAATCACTGCTGAAACGATATGAATCCAGAACTACCTAACCATCATGAATAGCGATTTCTAGTCGCCTCACCCTAAAATCACAGAGACAGTAAAGCAGTGTCTCTGTCCTGCTTCACTTATTCAAGAGTACGAAAGTATTAGGCACAACACGAATTTCGGGCGGGGCTCTCAGAAACCAAAGTCAGAGGGATATTCCAGGAGTAACCCGGGGTTCTGAAGGTGTGTAAGTTGGCACGGTTTGGCTGTCGGCTGCGTACAGTTTGTGCACACCAACTAAACTTCATCTTGTATGGAATGGATGCTGCTAGACCTATTCCTGATTATCTTTCCACTCCTCGTACCATGCCATCTGGATCGCCTCCAGCTTGGCTTCGTTCGAGGCCTGTGGGTCGTCGACAAAGCTTTTCAGCTCGCTCACCCGTTGGCGCAATTCCGTAAAGCGGATCGTAAGTGGATCGGTCTCGGGAAACTTTTCATAGAGTTCGATTCCGATGTCATCGGCGTCGCCCCAATGCAGTTCGTTCATCGTACCTCCGCAATCGCCGACACCCGCCGCTTCAGCGGCCACTCCTACAGCGTGCTGCCGCCACCCTCGCAGATGTAGTTGCGATTCCACGAAGGAATCTCCACCACTACCTCGCCGGGCTTCTCAATAATTGCCATACAGCCTAGCCTTGAGTTCAGTTGCAAGTCCGCGGCCGTGTCCAACCGGTCCGCCTCTTCTTCACTGCATTCGCTCAGCAGTTCCTTACCCTTTTTCACCACCACGTGGCAGGTCGTGCAGGCGCAATTCCCGCCGCAGGCGTGTTCCAGGTGCACTCCAAAATTAAGCGCCACGTCCAATATCGATTGCGGCTTACCGTGCTCCTGGTAGGGCAATTTGCCCGCTTCGAATTCCACGCTCTGCCCACTGGGCAGGATGGTAAGACGTATCTCGTTCGGCCCCAGCTCACTGCTCTTCTCCGCCGGATCGATCTTTGTCTGCAACATTGTCGCGTCCTATTCTACACATCGATATATATCGATCTTCGCCTAGCTGAACTCTGCCTTGCCAATCGGATGCGGCGCCGCTGGTCCCTCGCCCATATCCGTCGAGTCCATATTTTTGCCGCGTAGCGCGCCTCCGACGGCGGCATCCATCATCAACTCCGCAAGGTGCATCGTCGCCTGATTCAATTCATCGATCGAGCCTCTGATTGCCTGATAATCCTCTCCCGTCATTGCCTGCCGCAGCTTGTGCTCAAGCTCGTCCACCTGCAGTTGCTCGCTCCGGCTCAGCATCTCCCACGCCGGGTTGCTGTGTCCCTTCAGCAGCGCAGCCAGAATCGTCTCCGCCTCATTGCGTGCCTCGATCAACTGGCGCTCGGCCAAATCCTTTTCGGCGTTGTCGAACGAGTCCAGGATCATGCCCTCCACCTGCTCGTCGGTCAATCCGTAGCTCGGCTGCACCTGGATTTCGGCTTCCTTGCCGCTGCGTTGCTCGCGTGCCGAGACGTGCAGAATCCCGTTGGCGTCGATCAGAAAACGCACCTCGATGCGCGGCAGCCCCGCCGGCATCGGAGGAATTCCTCGCAGGTCGAAGCGCGCCAACGAGCGACAGTCCTTGGCCAGTTCGCGCTCGCCCTGCAGCACGTGGATCGCAACCGAAACTTGCCCCTCCACTCCGGTCGTAAACTGCTCGGTCGCACTCGCCGGAATCGTCGAGTTGCGATGAATGATCTTTGCCGTAACTCCGCCCAGCGCTTCAATGCCCAGCGACAGCGGGGTCACGTCCAGCAGCAGCATGTCCTCGGTCTCGGCCGAACCGCCCGCCAGAATTTTGGCCTGCACGGCTGCTCCCAGCGCCACCACCTCGTCGGGATTCAGCTCCGTGTGAGGCTTGCGCCCAAACAGCTCTTCCACCAGCCGACGCACCAGCGGAATCCGCGTCGATCCGCCCACCAGCACCACTTCGTCCACCTGCTCGGCCGTCAGCTCCGCGTCTTTCAGCGCCTGCCGGCACGGGCCCAGGGTGCGATTCACAATCGGCTGCACCATCTGTTCAAACATCTCGCGCGTGATCTTGCGCTGGTACGTTCTGCCATCCGGCAGCTCCACTTCAATCTCGGCCGCATCCTGCGAGGAGAGTGCGATCTTGGCATCGATCACCGCCCGGCGCAGTCGCTGAACCGCATCCGGATGCTTGCGCACATCCACCTTCAGGTCGCCGGCAATGTCGTCGAGCGCAACCGCAATCAGCAGGTTGTCGATGTCGTCCCCGCCAAGATGTGTGTCGCCATTGGTGGCAATCACCTCAAAGATTCCATCCTTCAACTTAAGAATGGAAACATCGAAAGTTCCGCCGCCGAAGTCATACACCGCAATGGTGCCGTTCTGTTTCCGGTCCAGACCATAGGCAAGTGAAGCTGCCGTCGGCTCGTTCACCAGCCGCAGCACTTCCAGCCCCGCGATGCGTCCCGCGTCCTTGGTCGCCTGCCGTTGCGCATCGTTGAAATACGCCGGCACCGTGATCACCGCCTGCTTGACCGGGCCACCGAAAAAGCGCTCGGCATTGCGCTTAAGCTGGCGCAGAATCTGCGCCGAAATCTCCGGCGGCGTATACGTGCGCTCGCCAAGGCGTATGCGCAGCACTTCGCCCGCCGCAAGGTCTTCAGCAAGATGGAAGGGAAACAGTTTGAGCTCTTCGTGCACGTCCTCCAACCCGCGTCCCATCAACCGTTTTACGCTGTAAACGGCGCGCTCGGGCGACTTCAGCAATACTTCGCGCGCGGCGTTGCCCACCAGCATTCGGCCATCGTGATCCGACGCCACCACCGAAGGAACAAGATTCAACCCGTCTTCGCCCGGAATGATGAACACGCCCGCGCCCGGCGCATCCGGGTGCGCAAGCGTTGGCCCGGAGCCCATATGGGCAACCAGCGAATTAGTAGTCCCGAGATCGATTCCTACAACTCTGTCTTCTGCCATTTTTATATTATTTGGGCCGATGTATTCAGTACTTCATTGATATCGCGTACAAGGTTGCGCAGATAGCTGCGACGGTTCAGCAAATCCACCATCTGCACCGTAGCTTCAGAATCTCCGTCATCCCATCTCTTCCATGCCGCACGCAGTTCATCCTGCATCGCATTCAGACGCGCCGTCAGTTGCTCCCGAGTCGTATCCAGTTGCCCGCGCAAGTCGTCGTCAATGCTGCCCATCTTCGCTTCTTCCAGCAGCATATTTAACTCAAACGCCTCTTCCAGCAACTCCGCCGGAACCGTCTGTTTCTTGTCGACGCCTGAGGCGCGCGCCTTCTCGGTTGCCGTCTTACTCTGCTCATCTAGTTGAATGCCTTCTAGCATCAGCAGGTATTCGGTGCGCGAGATCGGGTCCTTCAAGGTTCGATACGCGTCGTTAAGCTGCGAAGTTTTCTCCAGGCTCCACGCCTGCTCTCGCGCACTTGCGCGCGAGTACACATCCGGATGCAACTTCCGGCTCAGTGCGTAGAACTCGCGTTCCAGCTCCGCCTCTTCCAGTTCCAGCCGTCGCGGCAGTCCGAAGAACGAAAAGAAGTCCGTCGGTTGTGCCGGCTGCACATGCCCGCATTCGGCGCAAAAATGTTCCGCGCGCATGTCGCCGCAAGACCAGCACCGATGGTTCCGATGATGCTGATGCTCCCCGTTCGTTACCTGCAGAGCAGCATCTGAGTTCCGTGAGTCGCTCAATTCGTCTCCAATTCCCTTCCGCTTAAGAGAAGCTGCTGCCGCAGCCGCAGCTCTTCTTTGCATTCGGGTTCTGGAAGACGAAACCGCGATGCATCAGCGTCTCTTCCCAATCCACCGTCATGCCGTTCAGGTAAATGAACGATTTCGGATCAACGAACACGCGGATCTCGCCGTATTCGAAGATGCGGTCGCGCTCGCGCGGTTGCGTGTCAAAGCGAACGTTGTAGGACAGCCCCGAGCATCCGCCACCCTGAACGCCAAGCCGCAGTCCGCCCGCCTCGGCCGACATGCCTTCCTTCTGCATCACTCCCCGAATGTGCTCCAGTGCCTTCTCGGTAATGTTGATTCCCTGCGTTGCAGGTGCTTGCTCTGTCGTCATCGGTGCCTCCTGTTCAGTCGTTCAGCTTCGTTCATTCTAAACATTCTTCTTCTTCCAATCGGAGATGGCGGCGCGAATCGCGTCTTCGGCCAGCACCGAGCAGTGAATCTTCACCGGCGGCAGCGAGAGCTCTTTCACAATATCGGTGTTCTTGATCTGCAGAGCCTCATCCACCGTCTTGCCCTTCACCCACTCCGTCGCCAGAGACGATGAAGCAATCGCCGAGCCGCAGCCGAACGTCTTGAACTTCGCATCCTCGATGATCTTGGTCTCCGGGTTCACCCGGATCTGCAGCTTCATTACGTCGCCGCACTCCGGAGCGCCAACCAGCCCGGTGCCTACCTCTCCAGCGTTCTTGTCCATGGTGCCAACGTTGCGCGGATGCGTGTAGTGATCCAGTACCTTCTCGCTGTATGCCATTCCTATTCTCCTTCTTCCACATTCGCGATTCGCGAAATCCTTCTGCAACTGTTCTCGGGTGGCCCATATTTGCCTTCTTTTGGCAAATGTGGGATTCGCCGAAGTTTTAGTGCGCTGCTGGTTCAGCCGCCCACTTCACCTTCGAAAGGTCCACGCCTTCCTTGTGCATCTCGTACAGCGGCGAAAGCTCGCGCAGACGATTCACCACGTCCACCACCTTTGCCGCCACATAATCCACCTCGGCCTGGGTGTTAAAGCGTCCAAGCCCAAAGCGGATCGAACTATGTGCCAGGTCGTCGCCCGCGCCCAAAGCCTTCAGCACGTAGCTCGGCTCAAGCGTTGCCGACGTGCAGGCCGAACCGCTGGAAACCGCAATATCGTTGATCCCCATCAGCAGCGACTCGCCTTCTACATAAGCGAAGCTGATGTTCAGACTTCCCGGCAGGCGATGCTCCATGCTGCCGTTGATATAACACTCGTCGAGCTGCGACATAATCTGCTCACGCAAGCTCTCACGCAACGCCAGCAACCGCACCGACTCCTCGGCCATCTCCTGCTGCGCAAGCTCGCAAGCCTTGCCCAGCCCCACAATGCCCGGAACGTTCAGCGTTCCGCTACGCATCCCGCGCTCGTGCCCGCCTCCGTCCATCTGCGCCACAAGTTGCACCCGCGGATTGCGCCGCCGAACATACAGCGCACCCACACCCTTCGGCCCATAAATCTTATGCGCCGAAATCGAAACCAGATCCACGTTGTCTTCGATCACATTGAACGGAACCTTACCCACCGCCTGCACCGCGTCGCTGTGGAAGAGCACGCCCTTCTCATGGCAGAGCTTTCCAATCTCGCGAACCGGCTGCAGAATTCCGATCTCGTTATTCGCCGTCATAATCGAGACCAGAATCGTCTCGTCCGTCATCGCGTCCTTCAACTGATTCAGATCGATCAGCCCATCCTTCTGCACCGGCAGATAGGTGACGCGGTAGCCATGCTTCTCCAGCCGCTTGCAGGTATCCAGCACGCACTTGTGCTCGGTCACCTCGGTGATGATGTGGTTGCCCTTCTCGCGATACATCTCCGCTACGCCCTTGATCGCAAGGTTATTGCTCTCGGTCGCCCCGGAGGTAAGCACGATCTCTTTGCCGCTGGCGCCAATCAGCTTGGCGACCTGCTCGCGCGCATTGTCCACTGCCTTCTCGGCGATCCAGCCGAACTCATGGTTGCGGCTGGCCGCATTGCCAAAGATCTCGCTAAAGTAGGGCAGCATTGCTTCCAGCACCCGCGGATCGGTCCGCGTCGTGGCATGGTTATCCATATAAATTGGCAGTTTTACGGCACCGTTATTTCCCATAGTTCCCTCCCGAAACGCCTTTTTCAGCAAAGCCCCCTCCAGCAACTTCGATCGTCACCAGCTCGCCCTCGGCGGCTATATGTTTCGAAGTCCCAGCGGTAGATTCTTCCGTGCTCTCGCGCAGCTCCCAAACCGTCAGTCGGCTCAGAACGTCTTCAATCGTGCGGCTCACCTTCTGCAACGGTTCCCGCACCGTGCACTTCAAACTCGTATTGCATCCCTTGTCCGACTTGCAGGACGTTATGAACAGCGGCCCTTCAATCGCCCGGATCACTTCCAGCGCCGAAATCTCGCGCGGGTCGCGCGACAGCACATACCCGCCGTTGGTTCCGTGCTGCGAAATCAGCAGCTTGCTCCGTACCAGCTGCTGCAGAATCTTCGCCAGCGCCTCCTGCGGAATCCCGTACACCTCCGCCAGATCCTTGGCGCTGCATGCTCCCATTTCGGCGTGCTCGGCCAGGTGCCGCACCGCGATCAATCCGTAATCGGCTTTCTTGGTAAGCTTCAGCATGGAAGCAGGTCTCTCCGTGTATCTCCGACCTTTTCAGTCGCCAATAGAAGTATAGATGCAGCAATCCAAAAAAAGCAACAGACCGCCTCAAACAAATATTATCTATCCCATTAGATACAAGATAGTTAATAAATGGCGATTATTTTGGTCGGATTAAATATCCCAGAGCAGGAAATTGGCTTCCTACCAGCCGCAGCAACCTTGCTTCGAGCCGGTCAGAGCATATCCGGTGGAGGCCAGCGCATGTGCAATTGCGATGAACGGTACGATACGTTCAAGCCTATGGTGCCCGGTATCGTGGAACATAAAGGCCACGAACATATTCAGCCCGACGCCTCCCCCGTAGCGGTAAACAGAGCCCCAGCCGTAGCCCCATGACTCGAAATGTTTCTCGAATGGGTCGAGTGTGCGTCCGCGACTTTCCAGCACCTTGCCATGGGATTGAATGGCGAGCAGCGCTTCGGTCTGCGACACGGCATTCAATCCGAACAGTTCCAGGTTGCGTTTATCGAAGAATCCGCTATGCCCGCCTTTTGGAATCGGGGCAACCGGAATCGTACTTCGAATGAAAGGTGCAGGGTTCGCTTTGGCCTCTGGCGCGGACATGCTGTTTGGGAGTGGGCTGTTTGGCAGCTCTGGAGAATCGTTCTCCGCCTCAGACCGAGGAGCGGTACTGGTCGCGTCGCCCGAGACAGGCGTCGACTGCGCTAGAGCGATTGTGGTGATCAGGATGGGCAGGCAAAAAACAATTCGAGTTTTCATGCGGGTAAGTTGCCCGGCAGCTTTCCCTGGTTTTCTCCTTGCAGAAAAACTAAATTCTCAACCCGGCGTAGAGGATGCGGCGGATCGTCTCTCCCCGCCCGTCCCGCTTTTGCGCTACATTGGTTCAGGTGACTGCCAACTCACATCGTCCCACCATCGGAGTCTTTGACTCCGGCGTCGGAGGGCTTACCGTCCTTGCAGCCATTGCCCGTCTCGTCCCCAATGCCGACTACGTTTTCTTTGGCGACACCGCCCGCCTTCCCTACGGAACCAAGTCGCAGGAGTTCGTCGCCCGCTACTCCTCGGCGGCGGCGCGCTTCTTGGCTGCGCGCGGCATCGACCTGCTGGTCATCGGTTGCAACACGGCTTCTGCTCTGGCGCTCTACGACATGAAGTCGGCGGTCGATCTCCCCGTCATCGGCGTCATCGAACCGGGAGCCGATGCCGCCGCCGCCATCTCTCAAACTCGCGAGGCCTTGGTCTTTGCCACCGAGGCCACCTGCGCCAGCCATGCCTATCAGCGAGCCTTGGCCCGCCGCGGCTTTGCCACCCACGAGAAAGCCTGCCCGCTGCTGGTGCCCCTGGTCGAAGAGGGATGGGTGGACACCCCGGTGGCTGAGCAGGTGGCGCGCATCTACACCATCGAGGCTCTACGCACCGCATCGACAAATGTCGATGTATTGGTGCTCGGTTGTACTCATTATCCTTTGCTGCGTCCGTTGCTGCGGCGCGTGGTTCCCCAGCGCATTCAGATCGTCGATTCCGCCGAGGCCACGGCGCGTGCGCTGCTGCACTATCTCGATGGCCACGACCTCACGGCCGGCGAGCCGGGCTACAGGTTCTTCGTCACCGACTCGGTGGAGAAGTTCCGCAAACAAGCTCCCCTCTTCCTCGGCTTTGCCGCCCAGACTTTTGCCGCCCAAGCCGTGGAGCGTGCCGACCTCGATGGAATACGCTGAAGCTCGGGAGTGAGACACACAACCCGCCAACGATTGCCGTCACCGTTAACCCAGCAAGCGCAAGCGTGCACAGAGGGTTAATCGTTGGCATTGTGCGCAACGATTATCTTTCAAGTTACATCTCCCCTTTCAACCATTAGCATAGAAGTGAATCGTTGCCACAAACTAGACTCGGCACGGCAATCCAAAGCCGGCTGCAATAGTAAGGAAACCAAGATGATTTTTCGCTCCGACAATCGCTCGCTCGACCAGATGCGCGCACTCAAGTTGACTCCCGAATTCATTCGCACCGCCGAAGGCTCGTGCCTGATTGAGATAGGAAACACGCGGGTCATCTGCACCGCCACCATCGAAGATAGCGTTCCCGGATGGATGCGCAACCAGGGCAAGGGATGGATCACCAGCGAGTACGGAATGCTGCCGCGCGCCACCCTCACCCGCACCGCGCGCGAATCCACCAAGGGCAAGCAGGGCGGGCGCACTCATGAGATCCAGCGCCTGATTGGCCGCTCCATGCGAGCCGTTGTCGATATGGCCAAGCTCGGCGAGCGCACCCTCTGGATCGACTGCGACGTGATCCAGGCCGATGGCGGAACCCGCACCGCATCCATCACCGGAGGCTTTGTAGCCATGGCCCTGGCGATGCAGAAACTGGTCGCTTGCGGAACTCTCAAGCGGCTCCCGCTCAAGGACACGGTCGCCGCCATCAGCGTTGGAATTGTAGATGGCGCGGCAATGCTCGACCTCGCCTACGAAGAAGACTCGCGCGCCCAAGTGGATATGAACTACGTGCTCACCGGCGCCGACAAGTTCATTGAGATTCAGGCCACGGCCGAGCACGAACCCTTCAGCGATGAGCAGCTCGCGCAGATGACGGCCTTGGCTCGCAAAGGCATTGCCGAACTGGCGGCGCGGCAGCGCGAGGTGCTCTCGTCCGCCGGAATTAAGTTATAACGTAAGTTGTGTAACTTTAAGTTACAGCCTTGAGCCATATGGTCCAAGTTGTAACGTCAAGTTGTAACGCCAAAGCGGTAACAGTCAAACACCCGCGCGTTCCGTGTAGGATTCGCATCTGAGTTACAGGAGGATGAACGTGGAACTTACTCCCGGAAAATTGTCTCGATTAAAGGCGGTCTCAAACGAGCGCGGCGTGATTGCCGCCGCCGCGATGGATCAGCGCGGCTCGCTCAAAAAGGCGCTCGGCCCCAAAGCAAGCGAACAGGACTTGATCGATTTCAAGATCGCTGTCAGCGAGGTGCTCACCCGTTACGCCAGCGCAATTCTGCTCGACCCTGAGTGGGGCCTGCCCGCCGCGGACGCACGCAACTCCAGGGCCGGCCTGTTGCTGGCCTACGAAAAGACTGGCTACGACAAAGTAGTTCCCGGGCGCCTGCCAGATCTGCTCGACCTGTGGAGCGTGCGCCGGCTGAAGGAAGCAGGCGCCGACTGCATTAAAATCCTGCTCTACTACGCGCCTTCCGATCCCAAGCCCATCAACGAGCACAAGCACGCATGGACCGAGCGCATCGGCGATGAGTGCGTCTCGAATGACATTCCATTTTTTCTCGAGATCATCGGCTACGAAGATGGACTCGACGAAAAAAGTCTCGCTTATGCAAAGAAAAAGCCGGAGATCGTGCAGGCTTACATGCGCGAGTTCAGCAAGCCAAAGTACAACGTGGACGTGCTAAAGCTCGAGGTACCCATCAACATGAAATTCGTCGAAGGCACCGAGAGCTTCAAGGGCGAGAAGGCTTACACCAAAGCCGAGGCCATGGAGTTGTTCCGCAAGTCCGGCCAAGCCACAAACAAGCCCTACATCTTTCTCTCGGCGGGAGTCAGCAACGCGGAGTTCTCTGAGACCCTTGAACTCGTAGGCGAGAGTGGCGTGAAGTACAACGGCGTCCTCTGCGGCCGCGCGACATGGGCTGACGGCGTACCCATCTTCGCCGAAAAAGGTCTTGCGGCCTTCCGCGAATGGCTGGAAGTAGAAGGCGTAAAGAATATCGAAAACGTAAACGCGGGACTGAAAGCGGCTTCGCCCTGGTATCCAATCTACGGCGTGTAAGCGCGATTCTCGATGCGGCGCGGGCCACAGTCCGCGCCGTTTTCTATACGTAAACATTTTCTCGGAACGGTGTTACTTTTCCTCTTGCCCGTGACTTAAGTCATCGGCAATCTCTTCTCCCTCGATAAAGATTAAGGTGGCGAACAGAGCTTTAAGAGGAGCTCTGGGTCACGATGGCCTCGAAGGAGAAACGATGACCAACACAATTGAGCTTTACGGGAATATGCTACTGCGCGACACCTTCCGCCAGAGAGGATGGGCCAACCCGTGCCGTTTTCCCGTGGAAGGCGAAACCCCGGCGATGGCCCTGTTAGCTCAGCTCGATATCCCGGAAGAAGAGGTCGGAGTTATTTTCGTTAACCGGAGAGCGCACCGTCCGTCGAGAGCGGTCATCCGGCCCGGCGACCGTGTCGCCCTGTTCTCACCCGGAGCGGTGATGTTCCTGGACTTTGGCTCGCACGAGCAAGCCTACGGATTTGTAAGCTGATCGGCGAAGGAGAGTCCTCGCTCCTCCGCCGATTGTTTTCGAACTACTTCGCCGCGACGGCTGCTGCGGCGTAGCGCTTCTTCATCTCTGCGATCGAGATGGGCGCGTAGTCGCCAGCATGGCCCGCCTGGCCGAACTGGGTCATGCGCTGCGCAACAACTTTCTTCATTGCCTCGCGGGCCGGCTTCATGTAATCGCGCGGATCGAACTTCTCCGGCGTCTCGGCGAAGACCTTGCGGATGGCGCCGGTAATGGCCAAGCGGTTGTCGGTATCCACGTTGATCTTGCGTACGCCGTTGCGGATGCCGAGTTGAATCTCTTCCACCGGAACCCCCCAGGTTGGCTTCAGCTTTCCGCCGTACTGGTTGATGACGTCCTGCAGTTCCCTGGGCACGCTGGAGGAGCCGTGCATCACCAGATGAACGTCGGGCAGGCGCTTGTGGATCGCAATCAGCACGTCCATCTTCAGCACCGATCCATCCGGCTTGCTGCTGAACTTGTACGCGCCATGACTGGTGCCGATGGCGATGGCCAGCGCGTCCACGCCGGTCTTCTCGACAAACTCCACTGCTTGGTCGGGATCGGTGACGTGGTCGAGGCCGCTACCGCCGGCGCCGTGCCCGTCTTCAATGCCACCGAGTACGCCGATTTCGCCTTCCACGGTCACACCCTTTTCGTGCGCAATCTCCACTACGCGGCGGGTTACTGCGACGTTCTGCTCAAAGGTCGAGGGCGTCTTGCCGTCTTCCAACAGCGAGCCGTCCATCATCACCGAGGTAAAGCCAAGGTCGATGGCGGACTTGCAGGTTTCAAAGCTGTTGCCGTGGTCCAGGTGCATCACCAGAGGAATCTCAGGATAAAGTTCGGCGGCGGCCAACATCAGGTAATACAGGAACTTGTCCTGCGAGTAAGCGCGCGCGCCGCGCGAAGCCTGAATGATGACCGGCGACTGGGTTTCGCGCGCCGCCTCCATGATGGACTGGATCTGTTCCATGTTGTTTACGTTGAAGGCGCCAACGCCGTAACCGCCCTTGGCGGCTTCATCCAGCAACTGCCGCATCGAAACCAGAGGCATAGCTTTATCTCCTAATTAAGAATATCGCGTCCTCACCCGGAAAACTTGATTGGTGCGCGGGCGATGTGGAAGCCCGCGAAGAGCTGGTTGAACCAGCTCCGCCGCAGAAATCCAAACAGATGAAAGCTACCACGCAGCGAATGGGCCGATCAACCGCTCGGCCAAGCTCGCGAAAACAAAGGACCGACGGAAGATCACTTCGGGCGCAAGGCCGCAGACCTCAGTGATGGGGGACAATCCATTCTGTCCAAACGAAGAAGATATTGGCGATGAACATGGCGACAAGTGCGAAGCCGAGGCAAAAATCATCGAGGGGCCGGTTGTAGGAGCGAACCACTCCGCGACGGTGACCCAGCAACAGGAGGAACCCCAGGATGGGAACTACCAGGGCTCCGGCGCCAACCTGCGACCAGTAGAGGAGCTGGACGGTGTTGATTCCAAACAGGGAGATGATGACCGAGAGGACGAGAATGCTGGAGATCACGATGTAGAAATAGCGAGCCTCCCAGACCTCCATGTTCAGGCCCGACTCCCAGCCGCTGGCTTCCGAGATGCTGAACGCAAGCGAGGCGGCCAGCAGTGGCAGAGCCACCATGCCCGAACCAAGAATGCCGAGCGCAAACAGAAGCGGACCGGCCGAGCCGAGGAACGCCAGCGATTGCGAGGCCGAGCGCGTGGTCATCAGCGAGGGATCCGAGACGTGGAAGCTGGCCGCAACCACAATGGCCGAGAGTGAAATCAGCGTAGCGACAAAAGTTCCGGCGTGCGACTCGGTGTCCTGAGCGGGGTCGGGGCTACGAGGAACGTCGCGCTTGGAGCTAGTCTGCCAGACAATAACGTCGGGCGTGAGCAGCGATCCGAAGACGGCAATAACCGCCATGGAGTAGGCTGCGGTCGCCTCGATGTGCGGCAGCAGGATTGCGTGTGCGACTCGAAGCGGAGAATGCACGGTATAGCAGGCGGCGACCACATAGGCGATGAGGAAGAGCGAGAGCATGCCCAGCCGCTCCATGCTCTTGCGCGCGTTGCCCACGATAAGCATGTACCAGACCACGAAGGCCAATGGCACCAGAAAGAATGCGCGCCATTGGCTGGTGACGATGGAGAGCGCATCGCTAACCGCGACCAGGTCTCCGATGATCATGACGAAGTTCACGCCGAAGACGCCCAGAGCAAGCATGAGAGCTACCTTGCGTCCGTACTCCTCGCGAACCAGCTCCACCAGCCCCTTGCGGGAGTCGCGGCCGATCCGCGAGGAAACCGAAAGAACGCTCCACAGCACCGGGATGGAGAACAGCACGACCCAACCCACGCTGTATCCGAAGGTCGCCCCAGCGACGGTCGCGGTAAGTACCGCAGCCGGGTCAAGATCGGCGGCCCCAGCCACCACCCCACGCACGAAGGCGTACCGTCGGCGATGCTTCTCCGGAAGCGGAAGCGGCTCAAGCGGCGGAATGAGACGATGGGGCATGCCGGTGTGTGTCGGACCATGAGGGCAGACAAATCCAGAGATGCGTTATGAGGAGCTCCGGTTGGCAGGAGAGTTGAAAACAGAAAACGTGAAGGCGCACCACGTGGGTGCGCCTTCACGTTTTCCAAGCCAAAGCTTAAGGCCGCCGGAGGCGGCTACCGGCCAAAGTACTTGGCATTGCGCTCGGTAAATTCCTTCCACTTTTCCGGCAAGTCGTCTACTGCAAAGATGGCCGAGACGGGACAGACAGGGACGCAAGCGCCACAGTCAATGCACTCGACCGGATCGATGTACAGCATCTCCGCACCGGCGTGGGTGGCCTCGTCCTTCTTGGGATGAATGCAATCCACCGGACATGCATCCACGCAAGCAGTGTCCTTGGTTCCGATACAGGGTTCTGCGATCACATATGCCATAAATTCGGAAACCCTCTCCTTACGATTTCGGGAAGCAACCGCCTCCAAACCTTTGATTGTAGCAAACACGACGGGGATGGCGGGTATCAGTACTTCCAGTTTCCCCTGCTAGCAACCGCGAACCGGAGGAAGCGCTTCGAGGCCGCGCCCGGCAAAGATTTCGCGGAAATTCTCCAGCAGTTCCTGATGGATGAGCGTGTTCGAGGCCAAAGTCTCGCGGCTGTCGATGTCAAATGGCGAGCCATCGAAGCGACTCACGGTGCCGCCTGCTTCCTGCACCAGCAGCACTCCGGCAGACGTATCCCAAGGGTTCAGGTTGAACTCCCAATAGCCGTCGTAGCGGCCGGCGGCGACGTTGGCCAGGTCCAGCGCTGCCGAGCCCGCGCGACGGATGCCATGCGAGCGCAACGTAATCTGGTGATAGAAGTGGATGTTCGGATTCTGGTGGCGCTTGAAGCTGGGGAAGCCGGTGCCGAGGATGGATTCGGCGAGGGTGGTGGTGGTCGAGACGTGGATAGGTCGCCGGTTCAGCGTCGCGCCGCTTCCCTTCCCGGCGGCAAACAACTCATCGCGGGTGGGATCATAAATAATGCCGGCAACGAGTTGCCCCTCCCATTCCAGGCCCATGGAGACGCAGAAGACCGGGTAGCCGTGAGCAAAGTTGGTAGTACCGTCCAGCGGGTCCACATACCAGCGGAAGCCGCCGCCGTGGCTGTCGCGCGTTCCCTCTTCTGCGACGATGTCATGCTCCGGCCAAGTGGTGCGCAACCGCGAGACGATGAACTGCTCGCTGGCGCGATCGGCATCGGTGACCAGATCGGCGTCACCCTTGTACTCAAACTTGATGCGGCGCTCGAAGTACGGCATCAGCAGTTTGCCGGCTTCCACGGCAATGGCCGTGGCTTGCGGTAGAAAACTGGCGGCGTCGAAAGCGATCATCTTGGCTCACTACTCGGCAGATTCCGGCGGCGGCAGCGTCGTGATCTTGGTGCGGCGCACACGCGGAGCCTTGATTTCACCTTCGGCGATGTACAAAATCTCCGACTTGAAGATGAAAAGATTGGGCGCGCCCTCACGGGTCAGGCGGAGCATGTCGCGGTCGTAGTACTCGATCCAGCCGCGAACGACCTCACCACCCTGCAACTTGATGCTGACCAGTTTCTGCTTTTCCCCAAGCGCCTTGAGGTACGCGGCTTCTTCAAACGTCTCCTCCGGCGGAGGCGTTTTGCTTTTGGTTGTTGGACGGAAAGCCATGCGCTGATTCTATCCGAAGTTGCGAGACAGGCGGGGAACGAATTGGCAAAGACATAAAGAAACCGGGGAGTGGCTACTCCCCGGTCTGAGGTGAGAGAGCTCGAAAGCCCTCGGACAAATTATCAGAAGCTCGCGCGAAGCGAGAACTGACCAAACCGGCGCTCGTCGAAGTTCTGGCCAATTGGGTTGAGCGACCCGAGGCCGCCTTTGAGTTCCGTGACCGATATCGGTCCCTGCGGATGAGCCACCGTGCCGCTGTATTGCAGGGTAGTCTCATTCACATAGAAGTTGTGGTGGTTGAGGAGGTTAAAGCCTTCGGCGCGGAACTCGAGACCGACGCGCTCGGTAACTTTGAACTTCTTACCCGCGGCCATATCGAAGTTCCACGCTCCGGGACCACGGAATGCGTTCCGATGCGTCATATTGGCGGGATAAGGCCCGAAGTCCGAAATTCCCAAAGTCGGATCGAGAGGTGCGAAACTCGCGGGAGGCGGCAAATTCAGGACAGTGAAATTGTTCGGTCCCACAGCTACAGGCGAGCCGACCTTGTATTGAGTAATCGGCGTAGCCGGCGTTAAGCGCGGGGTGTCGAGAAAGGGCGCGTTATATAGGTTGCTGGCGTCAAATACGGAGAATGGAGTGCCGGTGCGTGCGGTAAATACACCGACCAGCGACCATCCTCCGAGCGTCTGGGAAGTTAGCCCCCTGCTGCCCTTGTACCACGGAGTCTCCCAGATTGGAGAGATGATGAAGCGCTGCCGGATATCATAGTCCGAGCTTCCCCAGTCGAGCTTTGGGTTGGTCGGGTCGGTGTAGCCGAGGGGACCGACAAATCCGGAGCCGCCCTGGTTGCTATCGGAGAAGGCTGAGCTTAGTTCATCCAGCGAGTGCGACCAAGTGTAGTTGGCTACAAGGCTCAGACCCGTGCCGTGCAGGTTCTGGGTTTGGAACTTGAGGTTCATTGCGTTGTAGCTGCTGACGCCACTGCTGCCGCGCAGACCCATGGGACCGTATTGATCGTTTGCCCGGTTGAGACACGGAGAGACGCAGTCGGGGGACTGTGCAAATGTTAAAGGATCATTGAGGAAAAACTGGCCAGATCCGATCAAGTTGACATCATTGAGATCGTAGAGGTGGACCCCGTGGGCACCGCTGTAGCTCAACTCTACAATCGCATTGTGGGCCACCTGCTGCTGGAGCGCGAAGCTCCAGAACTGGGTCTGCGCCACGTTGATGTGCGGGTTGGGCACACGCAGTTCGGCAGGCGGAAGAGGTAATGTAGTCCCGGTTGCTCCCAGCGGTCCAAGACCACTATTGCCCACGTTCACCGTACAACTCGCGCTTGAGGGTAAACAGGTTTGGGTGAGCACCTCGCTGGCGGGAGGATTGAAGCTAGCGTTATAGGTTACGTTGCCGAAGTTACGTTCATAGCTGATGCCGAAGCCGCCTCGCAAACTGCTCTTGCCATTGCCGAAGAGATCATAGGCGAAGCCGACCCTCGGTGCGAGGGTTCCCCACCTCGGAGCCCAGAATTGGCCGACCGGACTCTTTTGGGTAAGAAAGACCTGGCCGGTTCGGATCTGCGCCTCAAGGTTGGAGCCGGAACCGAAATAGAAGTTAGAATCCTCGCTTTGGTTGTTGTTGTGTTGTACGCCATAGTGCTCGTAGCGCAGACCATAGTTCAAAGTCAGTCTCGGAGTGAACCTGAAGCTGTCCTGGCCATAAAATGCCCAATCCTTATAGCGATAGCTGCGCGAGTAGTTAGCGGGACTGAGCGGCGTCGTCACGTCGCAGCCTGCGTTCGCAATCAGATCGCTATTGGCACTGCTCTGCCAATACCCGGGGTTGGCGACGCAGGGAAGCTTGCCCTGCGGGTCAACTCTACCCGTGAATCCGATGAGTTGGCTGCCATTCGGATTGCCGGCAACGTTCGTGAGGTCATTCATGCTGTCTTGATAGGTGCCACCAAGTTGTTCTACGGCTTGGGCGTAAGCGCCGTAAGCCTGGTTGATTTGAATGTAGAGAAGCGTCCCGCCGACCTTGAGGTTGTGCTTGCCCTTCGTAAAGGACAGATCGTCAGCGAACTGTATGGTGTTCTGCGGTCCACCATAGGGCAGGCCACCGGCGCCGGGTTCTGATAAATTTATCAGGCCGGGCATCTGAATGAGACCCTGGGTCACCGGATCCACCGGCGAGACGAACATCAGGTTCGGAACGTTGGTGTACGCCGAGTTGAAGGTGTTAAGGGTGATGAAACGGGTGAAGCTGAGCTTGCTATTGTTGACCAGCCTGCTGTTGAACGTGTGGGTCAGCGAATAGAGATAGCTCTGGTTCGCATAATCGGTACCCACATCATACTGCGGGTACACGCTGTAGAAATCCGTGCCTGCAACCTGGTTGTTGTTCTCCCTGGCTGCACGGAAGAACATCTGAGTCTTGTCGCTAAAGTTGTAGTCGAGACGTCCGACCAGAGTGTACTGGTTGCCGGGAAGGCCGCCGCCGGCATTGAATGGCGCGTGAAAGGGGACCTGATCAAGGACACGCTGAGAAGCTGGAACCGCAGTGACCCCATTGATGGGGCCCACCGGACCGCCGTTTGAATTCGCCGCTAGTTCCCCGGCAGTGGTATAGCCAGAGGGGGAATATGGAGTGTTTCCAAAGGCATTGAAATAGGCTTGTGTGTTTGCGGGCAACATCTTCACGAAGCCTGGGTCGAAGATTTCGGCTATCTGGCTGGAGTTACTGCGTACGCGCGTCCACTCGGTGCTTTGAGAGATGAACAGCTTATTTTTGACAATGGGGCCGCCGATCAGGTAGCCAAATTGATTTCGCGTGTATCCGCCCTTTGGAATATCGTTGGCGTCGTTGTTGTAGGTGTTGGCCGTGTACGCCGAGAGGCGGTTGAACTCCCAGAGGGAGCCATGGAACTGATTGGTTCCCGCCTTGGTGGTCACATTGACCACTCCGCCAGCGGCGCGACCATACTCAGCCGAGAAGTTGTTAGTGACAATGCTATATTCCTGCACCGAGTCGATCGGCACGTCCTGGCCTGGGTAAACACTGAAGAGGTTAACGTTCTCCACGCCGTCCAGCAGAATCTCGGTTCCCGATTCGCGCTGCCCATTGAGGCTGAAGTTCACGCCGCGGCCTTCCAAATTCTGACTCCCCTGACCATTGCCGCCCGTGCCGTTGGCCGTGGTGGAATCGCCGCTGCTGACGTTGCCGGAAAGCGCTACAAAATCGTAAGGGTTGCGCGTCAGGCTGGGCAGTTGCGCCATCTGCTGCGTGTCGATGAGTTGGGACATCTCCTGGGAACTAGTATTGATTTCGGTCGCCGCTCCCCCAACTACCTCAACCACAACCGAACTCTGGCCAACCTGCAACTGGGCGTCCATGGTCGCACTCCCGCCGACGGTGACTTCCACCGTCGTCCGGTAGCTTTTAAACTCAGGAGCCGTGACTGTTACCTGGTAGATCCCGGGCGTTAGGGCGGGAAGTAAGTACTGGCCAATCTCTCCCGTTTTCACGCTTCGCTCGGCTCCCGTCGCAGCACTCTTGGCCGTCACGGTGGCACCGGGGATGACCGCGCCGGTGCTGTCACGGACGGTACCGGCAATCTTACCGGCCTCCAACTGGCCAAAGAGCGGTGCTGCGGTCAACAACACGAGCGCCACTGTCAGGAGCCAGCACAATAGGAACTTGTGATTTGTTTGATTTTTTCGGATCGAAGACATTCCACGGATGGAAGAACTCTCACTCTCTGACATTCGACTCTCCCTTACAGATCGAAGTGGCAAAAGCGAAACAAAGTACGGATGTGTTAGTGCAGAATAGTGCCGCGCCGTTGCCCCAAAATTGGGCATTATTAACTTTGTAAACATTAATCCCCCAGCTAAGGCGCAAACGCGCCAAACGTAGGGCCACGGAAACTAAGGCCCAAGACTGGTCCAGACCACCATACAAGGAATATTCCTGCTTGGGAATATGAAACTTTAAATAAATTAGCTAGCGGGTGAAAGTTTCTACTCGATTTTGCTGTTATAGTACCCGGCCCGGTGGCGGACATAAAGCTCGCGCTGGGCGCGCTGCTTGGCTTCGGCAGTCAAATCCACGGTGATGCGACGGAATTCGCCTCCCACCCGGCTGATCGGGTAATAGGCCAGCAGATACTGGGTACGCAACTCGTCGCTGATCTGGCGGAAGGCATCGTCGAGCTGGGCCAACGAGGTGGCGTAGTAGAACTTGCCCCCGGTATCGCGCGAGAGCTGAATTAGCGCATGTTCCCCGCCCGTGTCTCGCCCCGCGTCGGCCTCGATCGGCACCATGATAATCGGATAGATGATGGCCTCTGCGATCTGCGCCGCACGCAGCGCCTCCGGGTAGTCGGCCTTGCTGGCGGTGTCGCCGCCATCACTGATGAGAACGATGATCCTGCGCCCCTGCCGCTTCTGCAGCGATAGAGCGCTGAGATAGATGGCGTCGTAGACTGCCGTGGCCGCTCCGGTGCGCAGATGATTCAAGGCCGCGTCCAGACGGCGCTCGTCGTTGGTATAGGACAAAGCCTGCGAGACGTAGGTGGAGAACTCGTAGAGCGAGATGGAATCGACCGGACGCAGGATGACGTGCGCAAACTTACGCGCCGAGGCGGTCTCAAGTGCCAGATCCTTGCGGGTGCTCAGGCTGGTATCAAGCGCCATGGCGATGGAGAGCGGCAATCCAGACTCGCGTTCAAAGATCGAGAGCTTCTGCTCGACGCCGTCTTCGTAGATGCGGAAGTCCTCTTTCCGCAGTCCCGCGTAAGGGGCACCGTCTCCATCGGCGACGCTGGCGAAAACATTTACCAGCTTCACATTCACCGAAATCGCTGGAGAGGACTGCGCCGGTGCGGGATTGCGGCGCACCGGAGACCAGGGAACCTTGGACATATCAGGAGTTGTGGTAGGCGCTTCCTGCGCCAAGGCGGAAGCCACTAGCACCGACAGAAGCGAGAGTGCGAGGCGGGCGAGCATGAGACTGCCATTATAGGGAAAGTCGAATGGCGCGGCTTCCGAACTTGCCTCGGAAGCAAGCTACTTCTATACAATCAGCTCCGGCGGGAATGGTTCGCCGTCAGCCCAGATTGCTCCGCCTTCAAAGAATTCTTTCTTCCATACCGGCACGGTTCGCTTGAGCGTGTCGATCACCCAGCGGCAGGCGTCGAAGGCGGCGGCGCGATGAGCGCTGGCGACGGCGATCAACACGCTGCTCTCGCCGATTTCCAGGCGTCCGACGCGATGAACGATGCGGAGATCGCGAATCGGAAAGCCCGCAAGCGCCTCCTGTGCCAGCGTCTCCATCCCGGCCAGCGCCATGGCGGGATAAGCGTCGTATTCCAGATAAAGGGTGCGGCGGTTGCGGCTGTGATTGCGCACGATCCCGTCAAACAGACATACCGCGCCATCTTCGTCCTCTTTGACCGCGGCCAGCAGCTCGGCAACATCAATCGGCTCACGCTGCAGGCAGGCATGCGCGGAAACCAGCGGCAGCTCCGGCTCCGGCAGGCCTCCGCTCACCGGCGGCAAAAGCGCAACCTCGTCCCCCTCGGCCAGCGGCGTTGAAGACGAAGCAAAAGTGTGATTGACGGCGATGGCCAATGCTCCATCGTAGGCAGCCAGAGCAGGATGCTGCTCGCGCAAAGAGCGCAGGAGATCGTCAACGTCGGCGGGAGAGGAAAGCTCGGCAACGCTTTCCGCGGCAATCAGCTCACGCAGGCGGCCAAAGCAGAGGACTCGAAGTCGCATGAGAAAAGAATAGCAGTTCCCGCAGGCAATTCGGCGGACCGAACTCATGCGTCTCCGCAGCACAGGAAAGGAGCGTGCCGCAGAGACGCATGAATCACATTACTTCGGGTTGACCATCAGGCTCAAGGCAAAGCTCTGCGACTGCGAGGCGCTTGTGCTTGAGGCCGCGGTAACGTTGATCGTGTAGGGGCTGGAGCTCGGAGCCAGACCGCTGCTGGAGCTCGCGCTAGTACTAGCCGCGCCCGCGCCGCAACCCGTCAACCCCAGGAACAGACACAACGCCAGCAATAGCAGAAGCACGAGCCAACTGGCGCGCCGCTTGCCGATGAGCAGCATCCCCATTATGGAGAACGGAAGCAAAGCAAGGAAGATCGACCTCGAGCCAACCTGCGATTTCGCGGTCGTGCCGTTACCGCCCGTGGTGTTCACCGTGAGCGTGGCATTTTTAGTAGTGGTCCCGTCCATCGGCAGTGGGTTCGGCGAGATCGAACAACTCGAGCCGTCCGGCCCCAGGCACGTGAAATTGACCGAGGCGTTAAAGCCGTTCAACGGAGCCACAGCCAAAGTGTAAGTAGCCGTGCCGCCTTCGGTAACGGAGACCCCTGTCGATTGTGGAGTCACGGTAAACGGAGGCGCGATCGTTGCGGGGGGCGTTCCGGTCCCGCTTAATGCGACCGATGGCGAGTTCGTATAAGCGGAGGTCACCGTTAAGGTTGCATTCTCGACAACGGCTGCGCTCGGCGTAAAGTACACCGTGATGGTGCAACTGGCGTTCGCCGCCAGCGTCGAGGGACCCCACGGGCAGGCCGTGGTGCTGCTGTTGAAAGCGCTGGCGTAGGCGCCCGAAACTGCAATGTTGCCGATAGTGACCGGAAAAGCAGACGACAGGTTGGTCAGCGTTACCGTCTGCGCCGTGCTGGTTGTGCCCACCTGCTGATTGCCGAAGGTCAGGCTTGCCGGGCTGAGCTGGATCAGGGTTGTTCCTGTTCCGGTCAACGTAATTGGGGCGAACGGCGTTGCGGCGTCGCTGGCAATGATCATGGTCGCGCTCTGGATGCCGGGTGCCGTGGGATTGAAGATCACACTCACAGTGCAATTGCCGGAGGCCGGCACCGTCGCACCGCAGTTGTTGGTCGCCACAAATTGGCTGGCCGAGACACCGCTTATCGACACGCCAGTAATGTTTACCGGGAACGTGCTGCTGTCGGTCAGGGTCACCGACTGCGCTGCGCTGCTCCCACCAACGGCCGTACTGCCCAAGTTGAGCGATAGCGGTTTGGCCGATGCGGCAGCGCCGCCCGTTCCTGTCAACGGCACGGTAAGGGGCGAGGAGCCGTTGACGGCTACAGTCAGCGTGCCTGTACGCGTCCCCGAGGCCGTGGGCGTAAACGTTACGCCGATCACGCACGTGCTGTTCGCCGCCAAGAACGCGCCGCAACTTCCCGGCTGCGCTACCACCTGGAAGTCTCCTGTGATGGCCGGGACGCTCAAAGCCAGAATATAGCTCGGGTTGGAGTTCTTGATCGTAACCGTTTGCGCCGCGCTAGCCAGGGTCAATGGCTGATTCGGGAAGTTCAGGCTCGACGGGGAGAACGTGGGAGGTTGCACTCCCGTGCCCACCAGCGAGATGGTCTGCGGGCCCGGGATGGCGTCGTCGGCGATGTTCAGGGTCGCGCTGCGACTGTAGGGCGCCGAAGGGGTAAAGATCACGCTGATCGTGCAACTCAATGTCGGCGCAACCTGCGTACCGCAGGTGTTGCTCTGGCTGAAGTCGCTGGCCGCCGTACCCGTAATCGTGAAGGCTCCAGCCGGAATGTTCAGCGGCCCTGTGCCCGTGTTGGTCAAGGTGATCGAAGCCGCTGGCGAAGCAGTGTTCAGCGGCTGATTCCCGAGGTTCACGGTGGAGTTCATCGGCGGCACAAGCGTAACCAATGGAGCGGTGCCGTTTCCGACGATGTTGACGCTCTGCGGTGAAGCGGCTGCATCGCTAGTGACCGTGAGAACGGCATTTTGGTTACCGGTTACGCTTGGCGTAAAGCTCACGTTGACGGTGCAGTTGCCGTTGGCCGAAATACTGGTGCCACAATTGTTAGTCTGCGAGAACTCGCTGGCCGCAACGCCACCAATCGCAACGCTGTGTACGTTAAGTGCGAAGTTGCTGCTGTTCCATAGCTTAACCGCGCTGGCAGCACTCGTGGTGTTAACGTTGGTGCCCGCAAAGGTTAAGGCCGCTTGGGGCGCTGGGGGAGGAGCGCATGGCAATGCTCCCGCGCAAAGCGTCGCCGTCGCGCCTGCGCTTCCGCTCAGCGAGACGGTAAACGGCATGACAGTGCCGTTGCCGCTGACGACCAGCGTTCCAGTACGGGTGCCCGGAAGGATTGGATCGAAGACAATCTGGACCGTGCACCAGGCCCCAGGAAGAATGGCTGTGGTGCAGGTGTTGGTGCTCACCTGGAAGTCACCGGTGGTCGCAAGGGCGCTCACGACCAGGCTTTGCACCGGATCGGTGTTCGTAACCGTGAAGGTCTGTGGAGCGCTGGACACGTTAATTGCCTGCTGGGGATAGGTCCAGGTGTTGGGCGAGACTGTGCTGGCGACCAGCGCACCGGTGCCGACCAGGTTAATCAGATGAGTGCCTCCAGCCGCGTTGTCGGTGATGGTTAGGTTGCCGCTGCGCTGGCCCACTGCCGCCGGCGTGAAGGTCACGCTGATCGTACAGCTTCCCGATGGCACGACCGGCGCCTGGCAGTTGTCGGACTCTTGAAAGTCTCCGGGGTTGCTGCCGGCGACGACAATACTGCTAACCAACAGCGTGCCGGTGCCGCTGGTATTCGTCAAGGTCACCGTTTTCGGGGCAGACTGGGTGTTCAGGCCCTGGGTCAAAAACGCCAGGTTCGATGGCGAAAAGCTGTCGGCGGGCTGGGCACCCTCGCCACTCAGGTTGACGACGTGGGCCGCGCTGCTGGCGTCATCCGTAATGGTTAGCGTGCCGTTCTGCAGGGTCTCCGCCGACGGGGTAAAGGTAACCATGATCTGACAGGTAGTGAGAGGGGGCACTGACATCCCCTGGCTGCAATCGGGCGGAACGCCACTGCCTGCAGTCTTTTGAAACTCAGTGCCATTGCCGGTACTGGCGAACGAGATTGTATAGATCAGCACCGGCGACAGGCTGTTGGTGTTGCGGTACGTAACCGCCTGAGCGCCGCTGGTCGTACCTACGTTTTGATAGGCGAAGGCCAAACTGCCCGGCATCACCGTGACCGTCGGTATGCTTGCACCGGGAATCATGGCCACAAACGCGTCGCCGTTTCCGCCGTAGCACGGCTGCGGCGGTTGATAGGGCGCAGGCAATGTACCGCACGGAGATGGCCCCGCACCAAGAAGAAGGAGCGTGCTCTCAAAATCCGGCGAGGTTGTATTGCCCGCCACAAACATGTCGGTAAAGCTCGGGGTGTGGGGGTCGGCGACGACGGCGATGGCGTTTGCCTGATCGGCTTCCGAGCCTCCCAAGAACGCGGAGAAAATCAGCGCCGAACCATCGGAAGTGAACTTGGTAATGAATCCACCCTCGCTCCCATTAAGTGGAATCGGATCGCCTGTGTTGGGATTGGTCAGCGGATTTATCGTCGGAAAGTCCACCGACTTGGTGCCACCGGTGACGTATGGCTGGAAGCTGCCATCCACCGCCACGCCCAGTCCCTGGTCATTCCCGGTACCACCCAGGTAGGTCGAATAATCAATACCGGAACCAAGCTTGTTTATTCTGGTGAGGAAAGCGTCCGTGCCGCCATGGATCGTCGAACTGTAGGCATTGCCGGTCGTGTACATGCTGCCGCTTGTGGTTCCGGTCACGTAGGCTTGGCCCTCTGAATCGACTGCAATCGCCCGCGCCGTGTCAATCGTCGCGGTCAGATCGGTCTTGTTCGACTCCAGCGTCCATGCATATATGCAATTTCCGGTCTTGCCACTGACCTTAATAACCCAGGCTCCTGTGCCATTCTCCGGACTGCACGGCCAAAGGGTGCTGGCAAGGGATCCCGAATTGCTTCCGCCTGCGAGAAAAACGTCACCCGGAGGATCGATTGCGACTCCGTAGGCTTCGGTGAAGGCAGTAGGAGGAATCGCGGTTGGCCCCAGATTCTCCCAGGTGATGGTGCCATCCAGGGTAGGGCTCAGCTCGGTGAGGGCCCAAGTCGGCTCGCCCGCACCGCTGGTGCCGCCGCCCCAGGTAATTTCAATGTTCGGGGTGGGACTGGTGTTGTCATAAATAATCGCACCCGGAACGAAATACGTAGCTCCAGCCCAGACGCCGGTAATATAGGGCGCAACTGGTTGGCCGCCGAAGAATTCCGAGAAGTAGTATGTTTTACCGGCTACCACGGGTGGAGGCGTTAGAGCCGAGGCGTTGGCAGCCAATGGCACGGGGATATCCAGAGCATTGTCGAGCTTAGTGACGAACGCGACGCAAGCCTCAACTTTAGTCGCGAATGCGTTGTACGCAGGAAAATTGTCGGAACAGGTCTGGCCGACGACGATCACGTTGGGCCCGGTCGGAGGGGACACCGTGTCTACCGCGATTGCGTAACCGGCATCCGCGCTGCCGCCTCCAAGGTAGGAGCTCCGCACCAGTGTTCCGGTTGTTGCCGACAGAATCGCTATAAACGCGTCGCTGTCACCTCCTTGGTACTTGTTCTTGCTGCCGCCCACGTTGCCGGGCATGTTCTCAATATTGGTGGTGCCCACCACGTAGGCCTGGTATGTGGAGTCCAGAGCGATTCCGTATCCGGCAGCAGCGGCATTGGCCGGGTTCGAACCACCTAGGATCGTGGTGTAGATATACCCTGTACCGTCAGCGGTGTACTCGGTGACGAAGGCATCGCAACTTTCGCCGCCACCGGGCATGTCGCCGTAAACGTTCGTCTCGAAAAAGTCACTGGAGCAGGTCTGCCCGGTCACATACGCGTGTCCAAAGTTGTCCACGGCGATGCCGTTGCCGATATCGCCCGCGCTGCCGCCAAGGAAAGTGGCGTAGCTGACGACCGGATCGACCACCAGCGCTTCGTTGCGGTCATAATCGCCGAGATGCAGATGAACCTTGCCGTCCGCGGACAATTCATAATCCGCCGCCACGGCCTTGGAGACGCCGCCCAACTTCTGATACGCATAGGGCTTGGCGAAGCGCACGGGCTGCCCCCCGACCTCCGCAATCAAATCGCCGCTGCTATCCCTGGACAACTTTTCCATGCCGGAAAACGATAGTGCGATCACGCCTGGGTCGACCTTGGGCGCGATCACGAAATCAAATTCCAGGCGGCGATGATCGCCGTAATAGATCACGTCCACGCCGGGATAAACTTCCTGGGCGCGAAGCTTCCCGTAGCTCTTGACCCCAATTCGCCACTTGCTCGCGTCCTCGCCACGATAGTAGTTGGTCACGCCAGCCTGCGGCTCCAACGCCTCCAGCGACGCGGCCCGATTGGCATTCTCGAATGCGAAGTGAAGCGTCTGATGCTTGCCCGACTTGGCGTCGCTGACAGCCACCGAAGATTCACTGGCGCCAACCGACACCGCGTACCCGCCGCTACGCGCCAAAAAGCGCGCGGAATTTCGCGTGGGCTCAAAGCTAAGCGGCAATTCGCCGTACTTAGCCGCCGCCGTGCGCTTGGCTGCGGCGAGGTCCTGAGCCTTTTCGGCCATGACAGAAAGCGGAGCAACGATGGTGGCGACGGTCAGCAGAGCGGTGAAGAACTTCAGCTTCATGTTCGGGCCTCAAGTGCAGCAATCAGAAAAGCAACTACGAATCCGAATGCGAAGAGCGTCGGCTCTTCGCAATTCGCGCAAAAACATTTCAAAGTCGGAGCCGCCGTTCGCGCTCCGAGTCCAAGGTCCATAGCAGACGGCTAATACCCGCTCGTGCCGGTCCCGGGATAGCCGGCTGGAGCCGGATTAGCGGCGTCATAACAGTCCGCCACCGAATTGACGCTGATCTGCGTCTGTGCCGTATGGCCGGAATAGGTCACGGTCACGGTGTAGGGATAGGTGGAATAGCCAAAGCTTGTGTTTCCGACAGCGGAGCCGGTTGGCTCGGCGTACCAGGTGCAGACTCCAAGGCTAGCGCTGTTCTGCACCAGTCCGGAATTGTTGACGGTTACCCCGCCCAGTGGCGCCCTCGGATCCTGCGAGCCAGAAACCTCATACGTGCTTTTGCTCGTCACGTCGTCGGTCTTTGAGTTCGAGTAATGCGCTGTGACCGTGAGCTGCCCACTTTTTGCGAGTCCCTCAAGGTCGTAGCCGGTGTCAGGCGCAATCGTGATCGACTGCAACTCATAGGTCTGGCCGCAATTGGCCAGTATTAACGTCGTCAAACCCAAACACAGCACAACCAATGCGCGGCGCACCATCTGTTGCAGTCTCCTGGTAAGGAATGTTGCTCAATCTTCGCAACATCAACTCTGCAATTCAAGTGAATTCGCATTGGTGAACTTGATACCCTAGTGCTTGAACCTTTGGACACAAAATGGTGTGTAAGTATCGGAACTAGCTGCGCGTAGGTGGGTTCTCCTATTGCTTAGACGTGCACCACCCGAGCCGCTTTGAGGTGTCACAACTCCAACGCGGGCGCGGGCGAGTCGGCATCGGCAAGAAAAAAGGCCAACCCCGGGTGGGGCTGGCCTTGATGAAAAAATCGCTGTCAGGCGGCTTAGTTTTGTGCGTCGGCCAGAACCTGTTCGCGGGTTTCAGCGTCCTTGCGGGCTTCGTCCGGGTTCTGTGGCAATGCGATTTCAAGCACTTCCTCGATGCTCTCGACGTAGTGTACCTTGACCCCTTCCATCTGTTCCGGCAGCACATCCTCCTCCACGTTCATCCGGTTTTCCCCAGGGAAGATGATGTCAACGACGCCGGCCCGCTTGGCGGCCAGGAACTTCTCCTTGACTCCACCTATAGGTAGCACGTTGCCGCTTAAGGTGATTTCCCCGGTCATTGCCATCTTCGGACGCACCTGCTTATCGGTAAGAAGTGACACCAACGCGGTTACGATCGTAACCCCAGCCGACGGACCATCCTTTGGGATGGCTCCGGCGGGCACGTGAATGTGAAGGTCGTACTTGGTGAAGACGTCCTCATCGATCTTCAACTGCTCCGCGTGCGCCCGCACCCAACTGTGGGCCGCCTGCATCGACTCCCGCATGACATCCTGGATCTGCCCGGTGATACGGAATTCGCCCTTGCCCTTCATCTTCATCGCTTCGATGAACAGAATGTCACCGCCCGTCGGAGTCCATGCCAGTCCCACCACAACTCCGGGATGCTTGGTGCGGGCCGCAATCTCGGTATCCACCCGAACCTTGATGCCGCCGAGCATCTCCTGAACCACCTCGCGCGTCACGACCAGTTTTTCGGTCTTGCCCTCTACAATGCGCCGCGCCTGCTTGCGGCAAATGGTGCCGATCTGCCGCTCCAGGCTGCGCACTCCGGCCTCGCGCGTGTAGTGGCGAATCAGGAAGCTGACCGAGTCCGCTGTAAACTCAATCTGCTCCGCATTCAAACCGTTCTCCTCGATCTGCCGCCGGATCAGGTACTGATAGGTGATGTGCTGCTTGTCCTCTTCCGTGTAACCGTGCAGGTCAATGATCTCCATGCGGTCGCGCAGTGGATCGGGAATCGTATCCAACTGATTGGCCGTGGTGATGAACAGCACCCTGGACAGATCGAACATCACGTCCAGATAATTGTCGCGGAAGGTCGCGTTTTGCTCCGGATCAAGCGCCTCCAGCAGCGCCGCCGTAGGATCGCCGCGATAATCGCGTCCCACCTTGTCGATCTCATCCAGCATGAAAACCGGGTCGTTGGCTTCCGCGCGGCGGATGCCTTGAATGATCTGCCCCGGCATGGCTCCGATGTAGGTGCGGCGATGACCACGAATCTCGGCCTCGTCATGGATGCCACCCAGCGACATGCGAACGAACTTGCGCCCCAAAGCCCGCGCAATCGACTTGCCCAGCGAAGTCTTACCCACTCCCGGAGGTCCAAAGAAGCACAGAATCGGCCCCTTCATCTTCGGGTTCAGGTGCCGCACCGAGAGATAGTCCAGAATGCGGTCCTTCACCTTCTGCAGATCGTAGTGATCTTCGTCGAGAACTTCCTTGGCCTTATTGATGTCCACTTCTGCGCCACTCGACTTCACCCACGGCAGTACCACCAGCCACTCCAGATAGTTGCGCGTCACCGAATAGTCGGCCGCCATGGGAGACATGCGCGAGAGGCGGTTCAATTCCTTCAGCGCCTCCTTCTTCACGTCTTCCGGCATCCCGCTCTGGTCTATCTTTTCCTTGAACTCCTCGACATCGCGCGTCGCGTCGTCCTGTTCGCCAAGCTCCTTCTGAATCGCCTTGAGCTGCTCGCGCAGGTAGTACTCGCGCTGCGTCTGCTGCACCCGGTCCTGCACTTCGCTCTGAATCTTATTGCGCAGTTGCTGAACTTCCAGTTCCTTAGCCAGGTGCTGGTTGATCTTGTCCAGCCGCAAGCGCACGTCGTAGGTCTCCAACACATCCTGCTTGTCGCGCGTCGAGAGCGAGGGCAGCGAACTGGCGACAAAGTCCACCAGGCGGCTCGGCTCCTCAATGTTCATCGCAACCGTAGAAAGCTCGTCGGAGAGCGTGGGCGAGCCAGCAACAATCTGCTGGAATAGAGTCAGAATGTTGCGCTGCAGCGCCTCCAACTCGGCGTTCTGCTCAGGAACGACCTCGGCAACCGTATCGACGGTCGCCTTCATATAAGGAGCCAGCTGCGTGTACTCAACCACCCTGACCCGTTCCAGCCCCTCGGCAAAGACAAACAAGCTCTGGTTCGGCATCTTGACCACTTTGTGAACCGTGGCCAGGGTTCCGATGGGATACAGATCGACCGGCTGCGGCGAATCCACCCGCGCCTCGCGCTGCGCAATCACCACAATCGTCTTGTCTTCACCCAGCGAATTGATCAGCTGAACCGAACTTTCGCGCCCCACCGTCAGCGGAAGCACCGCATGGGGGAACAGCACCGTATCTCGGACCGGCAAAACCGGGAGATTGCGCACAACGCGGACATCGTTCGCAATGGGAATCCCTTCAATATTGCGCGTTTCGTTCGCCATAACACTCCTTGAGTCTGATGTACTCAACTTTGATGACTCTATTATAGGTAAAGATTCGCCTTCCGCTATCTTATTAATACATCGGAAGTTGTCCTCTGTGCCCTGGCGCCGGAAGCGGCAGCAGCCCTCCCGCCTGCTCCGCCTTCACCCCGAGACACTAAAATCCCGGCGATCGGCAAAAGTACAAACGGGCCGGATTGTAGCCCCTGTCCGAGCGGTGAGGCAAGAAGGATTCACACCGAGGAGCGAAAAGCCGTGCGGGCCCCGTCTCGAAACGGCGCCGCCACAAGCGGGACGCACAGGAAAGGCAGCTCCCGATTTGCGCCAACCTTCCTCCCCTCGCAGGCACCCAAATAATGCAGTGCCCGCATCGATGTTCGGGCCGAAGGAACCAATATGCTTTGGACGCTGTTTGTCGTGCTGCTAGTGCTCTGGCTCGTGGGCGTTGTAAGCAGCTACACGCTAGGAGGATTCATCCACATACTGCTGGTGTTGGCAGTAGTGGCGCTGGCCTTTCAGCTGATCACAGGACGCAGACCAACCGTTTGAGAACCAAATGGCAGCGAAGTAGAAGTAATGGGAGCAAACCATGGATAAAGATCGCATTGAAGGAAAACTGAAAGACGTAAAAGGTCGCGTCAAGCGCCAAGTCGGAGAGTGGACGGGCGACGCAAAGACCCAAGCGGAAGGCGCCGCCGAACAAGCTAAGGGCAAGATTCAAAATGCCTGGGGAAAGGCGAAAGACGCCGGACGCGACGCACTGGATCGCAGCAAGCAACCGGAACAGGGGAATAAACAGAGGGTAGAGCGCAAGAAAGAAGATGCTGCCTAAAAATAATCGGCAGGACTCCAATCCTGCCCACCCAATCCCAGCCAGTAGGAGTGGTTCTGGATTCGCACAGGATGCGACCCAGAACCACCCATTAGCATTTTCCAAATTCAGTCGAGGGTAACTCGGTCGCTTACGTTGGCCTTGCGTTCGGCTTCTGCCCGGCGCAGTTCACGACGCCGATCCGCATCCTCGGCGCGGCGAATCTCCTCTGCCGTCTGCGGAATCACCGGCGCAACCCGCAACTTCCGGCCATGGCGGTCCACGGCGACAAAGGTAAGATAGGCGGAGCTGACGTGGTGGCGCTCGCCGGTGAAGTAGCTCTCCACCCAAACCTTGATTCCAACTTCCATCGACGTGCGATAGACCCGGTTCACCGAAGATTTAAAGATCACCAAATCGCCAACCCGCACCGGAATCAAAAAATCGAGATGGTCGGTCGAAGCCGTCACCACATAGCTGCGCGAGTGACGATGTGCCGCTAGCGCGCCCGCAAGATCGATCCAGTGCATCAACCGTCCGCCCAGCAAAGAGCCCAGCGGATTGGCGTCATTGGGCAGAACTAGCTCCACCATCTCGGAGATCGAGTCGGCGACTGGACGTGGGTTCAGGTTTTCCGATGGCTCCATGTTCCTCGTTCCTCATTGTGCTCCGGTGCACCACTCGGCTGGCCGGCGGTTCACTGTTTTTGACTTCTGCAGAATACAATCGGTTGCATCGATTTGGTCGCATTCAACGCCCCGCGTCAATCCCTCGAACCGCTCGCATTCCTCGCGCTCCAGGCCCGAACCGCAGCCTCGGCAAGCTGGAGAAGTCGCGCATCGGGCGGCTCCAGCCACATCTTTAGGCTTTGATCATAGCGCAGCTCTCCGCACAGCGCGGGCTGATGCTCGCGCTCGCAGGCGAATTGCACCCGCAGTACCGCCGGCCGCTCGCGCCGCACCCGGAAGCGGACCGCATCGAACGCACCCCCGGCAGGAAGATGCGCACACGCGGCATTCCGTCCCGCATCACCCAAGCTCGCATAGCCCAGGTTGCAATGCAGGCGCAGCGTTTCATCGTCGCAGCGCGCATCCGTCGCTTCGGTTCCGCAATGCGCTCCGCAGCGCCCGGCGAAGCCATCTCCCAGCGGCAACCGCTCGCGATGCGGCCAGAGCTCGCGCTCGTGGACTTCGGCCGGAATGAAGTACGGACAAGCCACTTTGCACAGGCTCCTTGCCAGCAATTCTACTCCGATCGTAAGCTGTTTCTCAGCCACCGCGGCCTGTGGTATGTTCTGTTCATGGCCGTCGAGCGCTCGGAACAACTGAAATCAATCCTCGCCCAGGAACCCAACAATACCTTCGCCCGCTACGCGCTCGGCATGGAGTATAGCTCCGCCGGCCACCTCGAATTGGCCTTGCAGGAATTTCGCACCCTTCTCGGAGTGGATGCAAACTACGCCAACGCCTTCTTCATGGGAGCGCAGGCGTTGCACCGCGCAGACCGAATCGAGGAAGCCATCGCCTGGTTGCGCGATGGCATAGCCTGTGCGCATCGGGTCGGCAATCGGCATGCGGAGAGCGAAATGCAAGAACTGCTCGAGGAGTTGGAAGCTTAGTGCTTCTCTGGCCGCTCCATCCGGCGCAGCATTCTCTGCATTCCCCAGTTAAAAACGCCGGGCAGCACACGATACATTCCGACTAACAGATTGCCGCTCCACGGCACCACAACCTCGCGCCGGTTGCCGCGATACGCTCTCCAGACGGCGTTCGCAACTCGCTCGGCGGTCACTCCGTGTCGGCGATTCCCGGCTATGCGCAGCCCCTCGGCTCCCCGCACCGCATTCAGATTGAAATCGGTTTGCACATATCCTGGGCAGACCGTGTTGACGTGAACCCCGTAGGGAGCCAACTCCATGCGTGCCGCGCGCCCAATGCAATTCATCGCGTGCTTGGTCGCTCCATAGGCGGCCATATATGGCACGCTAACGATTCCAGCCAAACTGGAAATGTTGATGATCGCCCCAGAGCGCTGCTGTTTCAATAGAGGCGAAACCACCTGCATACACTCGATGGCGCCGAAAAGGTTGGTGTCGAACATGCGGCGGCAGGCCGCCATGTCCATGTGTTCCACCGAATCCACCAGCCCGAAACCGGCGTTGTTCACCCACACATCGACCCGTCCAAAGCGTTCGATCGACGCCGCCAGCAGAACGTCAATCTGTGCCCGCACTGTCACGTCGCAAGCCACGGCGAGCGTGCGCTCCAGCGCTCCCGTGCGTTGGCGGGCAGCCTCCACCCGCACCAGATCCCGCGAGGCGAGCACGACCGATGCACTCTCACGCAGAAAACGATGAACGATGGCCTCGCCGATCCCCATCGAGGCGCCTGTCACTACCACGACTTTCCCCGGAATGCTCATGCCGAACTTTTATTGGCGCTACAACTAAAAGTCAAGCACGCGTATGCCCTAGCGAAAATATCTACGCAACGTTGGAGCTGATTTTCGCGTCAAATTGGCAACCTTGTGACAACGGCGCTGACCTTAGGCGCAAAATCCAGAGTGGGCGCTGGCAGAGGTTGGAGGCGGCAATGACCATTCCCCATACCCTGGGTGAGCTTCGCAACAGCCAATTCAACGAGCAGCGCCTGTTGCGGCGCGGCGTAAAGGATGAGCTGAGGGAAAACCTGCTCGAACGCCTGAAGGCAACCGGACCCGTCTTCCCGGGAATTGTCGGCTATGACGATACCGTGATTCCGCAGTTGGTCAACGCCGTGCTCTCGCGCCATAACTTCATCCTGCTCGGCCTTCGCGGACAAGCCAAGAGCCGTATCCTGCGCGGCCTCACTTCGCTGCTCGATGAGCAATCGCCCTACATCGCCGGCTGCGAGATTCGTGATAATCCCTACGCTCCGCTCTGCCGCCGCTGCAAAGACCTGCTGGCCCGTGAAAGCGACCGCACTCCGATTGCCTGGATGAAGCGCAGCGAGCGCTATGTCGAGAAACTCGCAACCCCCGACGTGACCATCGCCGATCTGATCGGCGATATCGACCCCATCAAGGCGGCCCGTGGCGGCCACGAACTAGGCAGCGAACTGGTCATTCACTACGGCCTCCTGCCACGCGCCAACCGTGGCATCTTCGCCGTCAACGAACTCCCCGACCTCGCCGGAAAGATCCAGGTCGGACTCTTCAACATCATGCAGGAAGGCGATGTGCAGATCAAAGGCTTCCCCGTGCGCCTGCCGTTGGACGTGGCTCTGGTCTTCACTGCCAACCCCGACGATTACACCGCCCGCGGCAAGATAGTGACTCCCCTCAAGGATCGCATCGGCAGCGAAATCCGCACTCATTACCCGGCCACCATCGAAGAGGCCATGGCCATCACCGAGCAGGAATCATGGTGCGAGCGCGGGGGAGTTGGGCTCATCGTTCCTGCCTACATTCGCGAGACCGCGGAGCAGATCGCCTTCATCGCCCGCGCCGACAAGCGCGTGGACAAACGCAGCGGCGTCAGCCAGCGCCTGCCCATCTCCGTTCTGGAGAACGTGATCTCAAACGCCGAGCGCCGCGCCGTCTTCGAAGGCGCCGCCATCGCGGTGCCGCGCATCTCCGATATCTATGCCGCCATGCCCTCCATCACCGGCAAGATCGAGTTGGAATACGAAGGCGAGATCAAGGGCGCCGATACCGTTGCGCGCGAGATCATTCAGTCCGCCGTGGCCAAGACCTTTGACCGCTACTTTGGCTCCAACGATCTCAAGCAGGTGGTGCAGTGGTTTGAACTCGGCGGCCAGATCACCCTGACCGACAAAACCACCACCCGCGATGGACTCAAGAGCATGGAGAAAATACAGGGCTTGCTGGAGAAGTCAGAAAAGGTTGGCGTCGGCGAGGGCGAACCTGCCGAGTCCATCGTCTCGGCAGCCGAATTCATTCTCGAGGGATTGCACGCCCACAAACGCATCGGCCGCACCGAAGATCGCGTATTCACCTCCGGCGAAAAGCAGACGCGACGCACCGGGCACGAGGAGACACAGGAAGACGCTGAATCCGAATGGGAGCAGCACCGAAAGAACCGCAGCCCATTTAATTAGCGGCCTTTCCGTTCGCTGGAGCAGCACAATGAAGCGGGTCAAATACAGCAAGTACATCCCGAACCTGGCCGAGGAAGTCAGCCTCGACGATCTGATGGACGCGCTCTCCGACTTTCTCCTGGAGAGCGGATTCGAAAACCAGTTCGGGCGGTACATCGGCGGCCCCAAGAATTTGGACGATGAACTGGAGGCGCTCCGGCAAGCCATCCGCGACGCGCTCTTGAACTCTCCTCTGCTTGACGAAGAGCTGCGCGAACAGATGCGGCAGATGCAGGGTCAGGAGATAGATCGACTCATCGATGAAGTATTGGGCCGAATGGAACAGGAGGGGTTCGTGAGCATCTCTCCCCCGCATGATCCAACTCGCATGTCGAGCACCGTCGGAAGCGTGGGCCAGGACCAGTCGCACCAGCAGCCGACAAAATTCGAAGTCACCGACAAGGGCCTGGATTTTCTCGGCTACCGCGCCCTCCGCGACCTGCTCGGCTCGCTCGGCCGCGCCAGCTTTGGACGCCACGACACCCGCGACACTGCAACCGGCATTGAGACCAGTGGATCGAGCAAGCTCTATGAGTTCGGCGACACCATGAATCTCGACATCAACCAAACTCTCTGCTCCGCGATCCAGCGCGACGGCCTAACCCTGCCGCTCTCCATCGAGTACAGCGACCTGCACGTGCACCAATGCGAGTATCAATCCTCCTGTGCCACCGTGCTCATGCTCGACTGCTCGCACTCCATGATTCTCTACGGCGAGGATCGCTTTACCCCCGCGAAAAAGGTTGCCATGGCGCTCTCGCAACTGATTCGCACCCAGTATCCCGGCGACACTCTCTCGCTGGTGTTGTTCCACGACTCGGCCGAAGAGTTGCCGGTCTCGCAACTGGCCCGAGTCCGCGTCGGTCCCTACTACACCAACACCCGCGAAGGTCTGCGCCTCGCGCAACGCATCCTGCTACGCCAGCGCAAGGACATGAAGCAGATCATCATGATCACCGACGGCAAGCCCTCGGCCATCACCCTGCCCGACGGGCGAATTTACAAAAACGCCTTCGGCTTGGACCCCATGGTAGTGAGCCAGACTCTGGAGGAAGTCGCCAACTGCAAGCGCGCCGCAGTGATGATCAACACCTTCATGCTCGCCTCCGACCACGGCCTGGTACAGTTCGTGCGAAAAGTAACTGAGATGTGCCGCGGCAAGGCGTACTTCACCACGCCGTACACCCTCGGCCAGTACCTGCTCATGGATTACATGAGCAACAAGACCAAGACCATACACTGACCGATACACTCGCCGAAGCGAGATGCCTGGAAACTTTCTGCCATCTCTGGGCAACCAACTCGCGGGCATTACCCGGCGGCGCTGAGCTCCTCGCCGTACGTCTTCCGCAACTCTTCTTGAGCTACTTGTTTTCTTCCACGCGCACCGCAGCTTCTGCGGCCTGGAATCCCATCTTCGAGTGCGTGCCGTCGCAGAAAGGTTTAATGACGCTGCCTCCGCAGCGGCACAGCGCATAAACTGGTTTGCCGGTTAAGTCGTAGGCGGTCCCGGCTGCGTCCACCAATTCAATCAAGCCTTCTGGATCTTCCACCCGATACGGCCCGTTGGCACGAACCGTGATTTTCACTTTCGCCATTCTTCCTCCAAATTAAAAACGATCGCTCACTTCTCAGCGCCGCACATCTGTTCTCAGTTTCTGAACGCGACGTTGACCAGCAGTTTGTCGCCCGTGATTTCGACGACATTGCAGAAGGTGCGCTGGTCCTGCCGCGTAAAGTCCAACCCCACGCGCGAGTTTCCGATCTTCAAGTTCCGGATATGCAAATAACCCAGCCACTCCGGCAGTTGCGGATTGATGATGTTGAGTTCCCTCCGCTGCGCCGACGGGCGAATTCCCAGCACCGACGTCAGAATCAGGAACAGCGCTCCCGAGGCCCATGCCTGCGGAGAACACGAAACCGGATAGTGCACCGGTTCATCAAACGGCCGCCGCTGTAGTCCGCAAAACAATTCCGGCAAGCGATCGCGAAATTCCAAAGCCGCCTGGAACAGCGCGCCCAGAACAGTCAGCGCCGGCTCGCGAAATTCGTTCAGTGCCATTCCATGCGCAATCAGCGAATTGTCATGCGGCCAAACCGAACCGCGATGATAGCTGAGCGGATTGAACACCTGCTCCTGCTGCGACATGGTGCGCCATCCCCAACCACTGAACATATCCTCCTGCATCATGCGTTGGGTAACCGTGCGGGAGCGCTCGCGGTTGATGATGCGGCTCCACAGAAGATGGCCTGGATTGGAGGACACTACTTCCAGCGGCTGCTTCTCCGCATCCAGAGCCATCGCATAAAAGCAGCGCGACGGATTCCAGTACGATTTTTCAAAGCGTCGCGCCAGCTCATTGGCCTCGCGGCGGAGTTTATCCGCCCGCTCCGGATCGCCAAACGTCCGCAATAGCGATGCCATGCGGTACTTGGCGTCATAGACGTATCCCTGCACTTCGCAGAGCGCAATCGGAGGGCTGGCAACCCGCCCATCGCTGTGCATGTTGGCGTCCCACGAATCCTTCCAGCCTTGATTGACAAGTCCGCGCGGCGACCGGCGCAGGTACTCGACAAATCCATCGCCATCGAAATCGCCGTACTGATCAATCCAATCCAGCGCCCGATAGGCGTGCGGAAGCATCTCGCGCACCAGCGCCTCGTCGCAAGTCCAGTTGAATGTCTCGCTCAGCAGCACCAGCCACAGCGGCGTCGCATCCACCGAGCCATAGTAGGGCCCGAAGGGCATCTCGCCGCATTTCGTCATCTCGCCTTCTCTGGACTCGTGCAGAATTTTGCCCGGCTGTGCATCGCGCCAGTCGTCCACCTCGCTGGATTGATGTCGGGCAAGAACACGCAACGTATCTTTCGCAAGTTCAGGATTCAGTGAGAGAGTCTGGTAAGCGGCAATGATCGAATCGCGTCCAAAGAGCGTCGCAAACCAAGGAATGCCTGCGGCGATGACGTGCTCATCCCCAACCGGAATGCGCAGCGCGTGAAAATCTCCCAAGGCATTGCGCAGCAAATCGTCAAACACGGAATTGGAGCTGGAAAACCTCGTCGACGCCGAATCAAACTCATGGAACGCAACCCTCCGCGCCTGCAGTTGCGCGTCGTAATCGAAGAGCGTGGCGCGGCTCTCCTTATCCTCCACGCGTGGTGTCAGCGTAATCTCCAGCATGGTCTTGCGCAGCGGTTCCAGGCGAAGTTCCCAGCGCGCCGTGTTCCCGCTGACGTCAACCGGAGCCGGACTCATGCGAATCACCGTCTGACGAAGAACGTTGTCCCGTCCGCGATAGCTGAAGATCAGCCCGTCGCTTTCGATTACAGGCTTGTAATACTGCCCGTGGTCGGCGCGCGCCACCCCTCGAACCTGAAACACGTCTACAAAATCCGCGTCGTAGGAGAGCTCTACCGTAAACGCCACTTCGCAGCGATTGAAATTTTCGAAGGTGAAGCGGTCGAACAAAATCTCCGAAGCCAGCAACTGTTCGCGCCGGATGTGAACCGTGTTCTCCGGCAAATCGAAGGAATCGCGCAGTGTAATGTTTCCCGTCGTCAGTTCAATCTGCGAGACAAACGTCTTCTCCGTGCTGCTCGACAGCACCGCTGAGCGATGCCCATCGAGTTTGAATTCAAGATGCGAGAGGAAGCGCGTGTCTTCGTGAAAAAATCCAACGTCCGGCGCGCCCGGCGGCACAATGTCGCCGGCGATGCTGGTAGCCAGAAACGTCTTGCCTTCGATCAAGGTAAGATTATTGACCTTGCGAGGCTCATGTCCCTGGTGCGCCAGTCGCGGCTCCATGTGCGGAGAGTCGATCGGCACCAGTTGTTCAAGATACAAAATTCCCGACACGCTCATGCCACCGCCTGCTCCCCTAAGTCGCCGTTCTCCTTCACCAGCGCTGCCTCGTCACACATCTCGTGGTACAGAGTAAGGTAGTCCCGCACCATGCGCTCCACCGAAAACTTTTGCTGGGCGTAGGCGCGCACCCCGGTCGGCTTCAGCGCCTCCACCTCTCGCACACGTGCCACCGCATCCTCTACGCCGGAGCAGATGATCCCACTGACGCCATCGCACACGATCTCCGCAACCGAGCCGCCGGCAAATGCAATTACCGGCGTTCCGGTTGCCATTGCCTCCACCATCACCAGACCGAACGGCTCGTCCCATTCGATGGGAAACAGCATCGCCATAGAATTGCCGAGCAGCTCATTTTTGAGCGCAAGGTCGGCTTCGCCAACGTATTCGATGAGCTTGCCGTCCAGGTGAGGCCGAATGCAGGATTCAAAGTATTCGCGAAACACCGGTTGCACCTCGCCCGCAATCTTCAGCGGGATTCCGCTCCGCTTCGCAATCTCGATTGCGTTATGAATTCCCTTCACCGGAGCAATTCGTCCCAGAAAGCTGAGGTAGCCGGCCTTCTTCGTTTGAAGGCGGTACGAATCGAGATCGATGCCATGATGAATCGTGCGGATTCGCTTCAGCGGCTCGTGCTTTTTCTGGAAGTTGCTGATGCAAACAAACTCCACCTCAGGAAATCCGGCGTAGAACGTGGAAAGATGCGGCATCCGCGGGTGATGCACGGTATAAACCAGGCGTGGGCCGCGCATCCGCGAAAACGCCAGCCCCGGCGCGTTGTTCAAGTGAATGATATCGGCGTCCCGCCAGCAGTCGCTTACCGCCCACGAGGTGTGATTCAAGTCCTTCAGGCTGGAATACAATTCGCCCTCAATCGGCCAATCGTCTTTCGCATAGAGCCAGCGAAGCTCCGCTCCTACCGCGCTCTCCCCGTTCGCATACACCACCACATCGATCCCGAGCCGCGTCAGCCCTTCGGCAAGTTGAGCGATAAACAATTCCGTGCCGCCATATCTTTTCGGCGGAACACTGATAAACGGCGAAGCGATCAAAGCGATGCGCATCAATACTCTCGAGGGTCTTGGGGATGAAAGCAGAGCGGTTCAACCGCGCATTGTTCGCTTAGATGCTGACCGCAGACGTGAGGGTTATCGCGGCAGCTTTGCAATGGCAGCACTGCAACGGCAGCTCTGCAAGGTAAGCTGCACCTTCTTCACTGAACTGCTTTAACGAACTGCAAGGGCGGCGCGTTCGCCTCGCCGCGCCGCCTCCACTTCGCCTTCGAACTCCTTGGCGCGTTGCTGACTGGTGTGTGCCGCCAACACTCGCCGCTGCGCCGCCAGCCCGATTGCACGCAATTCGCACTCATCTAGTTCGACAAGGTAGCGCACGATTTCGCCCGCGCTCGCCGGCAGCAATATCTCGCGCCCGGGCTCAAAGAACGCGTCCAGTCCCGGCCAATTATCGCTGACAATAGTTGCTCCGCACGCGGCAGCCTCAAACAGCCGCACCGAAGGCGAGTAGCCTGCCAGCACCATATCGCGGCGGGTCACGTTGAGTACCAATCGCGAAGACGAGTACAGGTGCGGATGCCAGCGCGGATTCAGATGAACGATATGCCGCACATTGCGCGGCCATCGCACCTGGCGCGGATATTGCGGCCCGGCCACAATGAACCGCTCTTCAGGCAGCGCCGCGGCAGCACCGAAGAAAAACTCTTCCAGCTTCGCTTGCCGGTCGGGAGCATAGGTCCCCATGTAACTCATCGCGCACCCAAATCGCGGCGACCGCGGATACGCCCGATAGCGCTCGGGGTCGAAGCTACAATACAGTGGCGCCGCTCGCCGAACCCCAAATTGACTCTCGAGTTCGCCCAGCATCGGCCCTCCGGTGAAGCTGAAGTACACATCCAATGCCGGAAGTTGATCGGCGCGGACGTAGTCGGTCGCGCCACGTTCGCGCAGCGTGGCCACCGTAATCGGCGTGTCGATATCGTAGAATGTGCGCACCGTCGCCTTTGAATCCAGCATCGCCTCCATCGCCGCAATGCCGTCCGGAAAGTACGAGCCCACCATCGCAACGTCGGCCGATGCCAGTTCGCGCCGCACCACCGGCAGCACATCCGCCCACCGCGTGTAGAGTCTCAGTTCGCAAAATCCCGGCTCGGGCAGATCGCGATTGGACGCGTACCACTCCACGTCCTTCTCGAAGAACACAACGCTGTGACCGCGCCCATGCAGCGCCCGCGCCAGCGCGCGAAACGTTGTCGCGTGGCCGTTGCCCCAGGAAGACGTGATTGACAAGCCGAAGATAACGATCTTCAATGCTATTTCCTTGCCTCTCCAGACTCAACCGAGTCCAGTTTCAGCCGAGTTCAAGCTCAGCCGAGTCCAAGCTCAGCCACATCCAAACTCACAACGCGCCCCTCTCCGCCGTCTCTAGCACCGCCGGGTCCAAGGCGCTCGGGTGACGGTCGGTGCGCCCATTCAACAGAATCTTCTCCGCCTCGGCCGCGCGCTGTGTATAGGTGTGTTCGGCAAGCGCTCGCCGCCGCATCGCCTCGCCAATCGCGTGCGCCTCCGCCGCCGACTTGCCGCGCAGATACCCGACAATCTCCTCGGCGCTTTCGGCCACCAAAATCTCCCGCCCCGGTTCAAAGAACTTTTCGATGCCGCGCCACTTGTCCGTGATCAGGCAACTTCCCGCGCCCGCCGCTTCAAAGACGCGTGTAGGAGGCGAAAAGCCAACGTCGGCCATCGATTCGCGATTGATGTTCAGCGCCATCCGCGCCGACGCGTTGACGCGGTTGTGAATGCCGGTGCCGACGTGCCCAATCCAGCGCACGTTCGGCGGCAGGGCCTTGCCGCCCCAGCCTTCGCCGCCCAAGAGAAAACTCATCTCTGGCGCCAATTCAGCGGCGCCGAGGAAGAACTGCTCCACTCTCCGCTCGCGATCCGGCAGGCGATTGCCCACAAACACCAAGTCGCATGCCAGCGCCGGATCTGCCACCTCGGGATGATGCGTCTCCGGATCGAGCCCGTTGTAAATCGGATGGCAGTTGCGCGCGCCCAGCTCACAATAGCGCCGCACCACCTCCGGCCCGCCGCCGTAGGTAAAAACAAAATCGTACTGCGGAATGCAGCGGCGGAATGGATCGTATGGGTCCTGCTCCACTCTTTGCAGCGTCGCCGGCGCATCCACATCCCAGAACGCCACCTGCGTGTGCCCCGAGTGGTTATGCAGAACGCGGCAATCCAGAACTCGGCGCTCCAGCTGCTCATCCTCACTGCCCACGCCGCTGTGCTTGATCACCAGATCGGCCGAGGACGCCAACGTAATCAAATCGTCAATATCGCGCGGGGTCTGGTAAACGATGACCTTGGCGTACTCCACCTCGCTGAGATCGCGATTCTGCTGGCGATTGTAAATGTCAGGCTCGGCAAAAGTTATTTCGTGACCCAGCGCGGCAAGGCCGCTGTAAATGCCTCGATAGTAGGTCGCGGCCCCATTCCAGTAGCTGGAGGTAATGCTGGATCCAAATACGAAAACTCTCATCGCCCGATTTCTCCGAAAATTTCCATCAACTGTCCGGCGCGGTGCCTGCAGGTATGATGCTGCCGGATCGTCTCCAGTCCACTCGAAGCAATTTGCTGACGCATGGCTTCGTCCTCCAACAATTCGCCCAGCAGCGCCTTCATCTCCGCCCCGTCGCGCGCCAGCACGTAATCCTGGCCGGGGCGGAACAGTTCTTCCGTATCCGTCCATGGCGCGCACACCAGCGGAATGCCGCAGGCCAGAACTTCAAAGACGCGAATCGTCGGCACCCCGCTCAGTCCGTTGGCATACTGCCGGCGCGGCACGTGCAGCGCCAGCCTGCTGCGTGCATAGACCTCCGGGGAACTCAGGTTCGCCAGATAGCCCTCATACTCGATTCCCGCATCCCGCAACGTCTCCCGAGCCTCTTCCGGATATCGAACCCCATGCACCAGAACCCGCCGCTTTCCGGCCGTCAGATGCCGTCCACTCGAAACCAGGAATTCCGTTAACTCCTGCGTGCGCTCTTCATCGCCCCAGTTCCCAATCCACACCACGTCGTTTTGCTTTGCCTGCTCCATGGGATGAAAGACGCTGACATCGGCCGCCTCGTGAAACGTCCAGACCCGCCCCACTCCAAAACCATCCCTGTAAATCCTTCGGATCGCCTCGCCAAATGCAAGCACGCCGTCGAAGAGGTGAAGTTGAAACCGCAAAATCTGACTCGCATTGCTGTAGGCGCGATGATGGGTGTCATGGAAGAGCGCTCGGAAGCCGAGACGTTTCTTGCGTGCCAGAATTTCATGCACCACATCCGGCTCGTTCCATTCATGAATCAGCACCAGGTCGGCGCCCGCAAGTTCGTGGTTGAGAAACCCCGGCAGACTTTCATCGCGGCGGTAGAAGCGCACATCGAGCTCGGGATACGTGGCGCGAAAACCGTCGATCGAGCGCTCGCCCGCTTCACCCTCCCGAATCAGGTTGCTCAGCGACCACGCCCCGATCTCCTCATAGCAGCGAACCTCGTGCCCCAAACGCACCAGCTCGCGCGTCAACCCGCGCAGAAAATGCGCGTTACCGTGGTTCCAGTCGCTGATCCACGAGTGCGCGAAGAAGCGTATGCGCAGGGATTGATTCACGCGGCCCACACTCGGTGCTCCACCAGAGCCTGGTAAAGCTGTATGTATTCCTCCACCATCCGGGCTGCCGTGTAATGTTGACGGGCGCGCTCATAGGCGCGATTGGCGTAGCGCGCACGAAGCTCGCGATTGTCATGCAGCAGTTCGAGCGCCCTTTCAAGCGACGCCGCGTCATTACTCTGGAAGTAGAGCGCCGCATCCTCCCATATCTCGTGTAACGCCGGTATATCGTTGGCTACAATGGCGCAGCGCGACAGCGCGGCCTCCAGCGGCGCAAGGCCAAAGGGCTCGTATTTCGAGGTCGCAACGTAGATGGCGGCCCGGCTCAGCAACTCTCTGATCTCGCCTTCGGAAAGTTCTCCCCGCAGCTCAACCCGCGCCGCCGGTCCTACAAAATCCTCGTCCTTTGGGCTTCGAGTTCGCGCCCTCTCCCGCTCGAGATTGACTGGCTCATCGCCCTCGCAGGTCAGAGTCGTGGCGCCAGCCAAAACAATGGGGAGAGGCGGGGCGGTGAGCTGCATCAGTAATTGCGATTGCTTGCCTTCATCCCACAAGCGTCCAACGCTGGCCGCGTAATTTTGCTTGCTTACATAGGGGTTGAACAGTGCCGGGGTTCGTCCGTTGTAGACCACGCATGAGCGCCGCTGCCGTCCGTAACAGCCTTCGAGGCAATCCAGCATCCAGCGTGAAGGCGCAACCAGCAGGGTCGCTCCTGCCAAGCCCTGCGCCACCGTTGCCTGGTACCACTGTGCCCACGCATCATCGGGACGCACACCGCGTACCGTCTGACTCCAACTCATCACGTCGCTGTGCGCCACCACCAGTTTTGGCCGCGCCACCTCCAGTGCGCCGTAGCAGAACTGGCTCAAGTGCAGCAGGTCGGGATTGCGCTCCTCGATAATGCCGGCCAGATAGTTCATCGAATCGGCGATGTCGCGATCCGCATCCTGCATCCACTCCAAGCGGAAGCCCGTCGGGAAATACGTCACCCCGGAAAGCTTCTCCAACCACGCGCTTTGCGGCCGCGCGGGAAACCCTCCAAAGCTGACCAGAGTGACCCGAACCCCGCGCATCGCCAGTCCCGTGACCAGTTCGCGCGTGTAAGTCCACACGCCGCCCACCGTATCCGCTGTCACCAGGACGTGCATTCTGCTCCAATCAAGCGCCTGCAGCCGGAGCGGCATCTTCCGCCACGTATCCGGCCGCAAGCTCAAAACTTGGCGCGGGCGATGAGCTTGGTTCAGCTCCGTACCTGCGCCTCTGTCTCCCTTTCGGCCGATAAGCCACCGGGAGAACAGCAACCTCTTTCAGGCCGTCAGGCCAAATGCGGCCAGTTTGCTCGATGCCGCCTCGACCCCATCCACCGCACTCTGCGAATGCAGCCACTCCACCAACTCGCCCACCGCGCTCTGTAACTGATGGCGTGGGCCATAGCCCAGCAGCCGCCGCGCCAGCGCGATGTCGCCAAAGCAATGCCGGATATCGCCGGCGCGAAACTTGCCGGTAACTTCGGCCTGCATCCGCACTCCCAGCGTCGCCCCCAGCGTCTCTGCAATCTGCCGGATCGTTACCGACTGCCCGGAGCCGATGTTCAGGGCACACCCGTCGGCCTCGCTGCGCTGCATCGCCAGCAGATTCGCCTCGACCACGTCATGTACGCTGACGAAGTCGCGCAACTGCTCTCCATCTTCGAAAATCAGCGGCGCGCGCCGGTTCAGCAGCCTCGAGGCAAAGATCGCCGCCACCCCTGTGTACGGATTCGAGAGCGCCTGCCGGGTGCCGTAGATATTGAAGTACCGCAGCGCCACCACCGGAACCCCATAGGTGCGCCCAAACAGCAGGCACATCTCTTCCTGATCTTTCTTGCCCAGCGCATAAATCGAGCTGCACTGCAGCGGCTTGTCCTCGGCCGTCGCCACCGCCTCCAGCCTCCGCCCGCACTGCGGACACCCCACCTGCCACTGCTTGGCCCTCAACTGCGCCGCCCCGCGCGGCCCCGGCGCAACCATCCCGTGCTCCTCGCAGCGGTATTGCCCCTCGCCATAAATCGACATCGACGAGGCAACAATCAGCTTTTCGACCCGGTCTCCCCGATCCAGCAGCACCTGCAAAAGATTCGCCGTTCCCTGGGTATTGATCCCCATGTAGCGCGCAATCTCGTACATCGACTGCCCCACGCCTACCGCAGCAGCGAAGTGATAGACCACGTCGATCCCAGCCAGCGCCCCCCGCAGCGCATCCAGATCCCGCACGTCGCCGCGCACAAACTCCGCCTCGCGCGAAAGATAGCCAGGCATCGTGCCGCGATGGACCTGATCGTCGAGATTGTCGAAGACCCGCACCCGGTGGCCCTGGCGCAGCAGCGCGTCCACCGTATGCGAGCCCACGAATCCGGCTCCGCCCGTCACCAGAATCCGCTTGCTCATACCTTCTCCGCTCCCACTGCTCCCATCACAACGGCGCGCTCCCGCGGTGCGCTAACCCCGGAGGTGCGCCCGCGAGGCGCGTAGCGCAGCGCCGCCCAGCGCGCGAACTCCGCAAAGTCGGCCGGATCCTTGGCCGGACTGGCATAGTGTGGCGTAACACCCAGGTGCTCCGGCGTAAAGCACAACGTAACCGTGGTATCGAATTCATCCAGCGCCGACATCTGGCGGTCGAACCACACCTCCGAGTCGGGACGGAACCAGTCCGCCCAGCTAATGCCGGTGCGCACCGCCCGAACTCCCAGCTCGCGCAGACGCTCCACCCCTGGCCCCAGGCGGTGATCCTCAAAGTGGAACCACTGACAGACCCCCATCCCCGCCGGGAAATTCGCCGCCGCCAGCTTCGGCGTGCCATCCTCGCGGAACAACCCCATGTAGTAGTGACGGTAGTACGAGCTACCCTCGGCTTCCTTGTGCCGGGTGGTGGCCGTCCAAGTCGCGGGCAGGTCGAAGAGGCTGTACCAGTGCACCCGATCCACCAGCGGCAGCAGCAGCTCGGCCGTCCTCTGCATTCCAAACAGTTGTACCTCTTCGGCGCCAAAGGACGAGGCCCCAGCCTCACTTACCCAGATTGACTTTCCTCCCACCACGGCGCGGATCTCGTCCAGCTTCTTCGGCCACTCCGAGATTTGCCAGTGATTCCAGTCCAGCGGAAAGCCGTGTACCGCGACAATGTCCACCGACTCCAGCACGCCGTAGCCCGCCAGCAGTTCGATGAACCGTGCGTCGATCGGCGAAATGCCGCCAAGCACGATCTTTATGTCCGGATTCACCTCGCGAATCGCCTTCGATCCGGCATGAACCAGCGCTGCAAACTGCTTCCACTCCGGATCGAAGTTGAAGTCCCAATGGGAGAGATTATTCGGCTCGTTCCACAGCATTATGGCTTCCACCATCGGAACCTGCACCTCGAATCACGTCGCCTCTTCGGCGCACCAAAAATGAAAAACGCTACAGCGTCCCATCCAACTCCATCTGATGTACAAACCGCCCTTCGCGTGAGCGTGCATCGGGGGTGCAGATCCAGGTTTCGCTCTCCGGATGCGACTCGATCTCCAGCCCGGAGGAGCGCAACATGGCCTCGGCCGCCGCCCGGTTGGGAATCCACCAGTTCGTCTGGTCGTTGGAATAGCTCTGCTCGACAAAGTACACCTGCGGCCAGCTCGGATCGGCAAACATATCCTTGCGCCAGAAGTCGTAATCCGGCTCCCACGGCTTAATCTCCTCGGAGCCCCGAATCATGGTCTGGAACAGCAGCTTGCCGCCCACCTTGGTCACCACCTTGTCCAACGCGTAGAGCGGGTAGCGGAGGTGATAGAGCACACCCATGAAGATGACGAAATCGAACTTTCCGGCGATCTCTTCGACGTCATAGACGCTGCGCTTCTCCAACTCGATCTCCAGCCCCAAGGTTCGCGAGGCCAGTCGCGCCTGGTCGAGATAACGGTCGCAGATATCGATCCCAAGCACCCGGCTGGCGCCCCGCATCTTCATCTGCAGCGAGTAAAAGCCGCCATTGCAGCCAATATCGAGAACCGTAGCTCCGCTCACGTCCAGCGGAAGCGCGGGCGCAATATGCCGCCATTTCACATTGGGAAAATCGCCGAGAAAGTGATTGGGCGCCGTCTGGATGCCACGCAGATCCATGTTGTGGAACCAATCCCCAAGCTCCGAGATCTGCTGCGCCAGCCTGTCGGGAGTATCAGCTGCGTAAGTGGATGGAAGGCTCTGCAATGGTTTTCCTCGCTCCGCTTGGGCAGCGGAGTTCATTCCTGCAATCCTGCCTGCCAAAGGTTAGAGGCATCACCATCTACTCGGGATGCCTCGTAAGTCACACTCATCACAGGAATGTCGGAAGTTGGCGAAAATCGCACCGTCCTACACGGTACGCCGTCCGCCCAGCAGGCTCACCGCCACCATTAGCAGTGCGATCACCAGCAGCAAATGAATCAGAGCGCCCGCAATATGAAAACCCCAGCCCAGCAACCAAAGCACCAGCAGAATGGCGAAGATGGTCCACATCACGTTGTTTTCCTCCAGTAGCCATGCACTGCGGCCCAGCAGGTAAGAAGGAAGCAGCTCGCCTCAAGTTGGCCTCGATTGCAATAAAAGATTGCAGTCAAAGCACTCGGAAGCAACCATCGGCGCCATTTTAGTGTACGGGTCGAGTGTCCGAATCGGACGCCGGGGACGGGCGTCATCCCGGCAACCGGGCGCTCCGGCCACGCCCGGCGCGCCCTTAGTTCACGCTCTCCAGCCGGCTCCGGATATTGGTGGCCAACTGGCACACCGAAGTCAGCTTTTCCATGGCTTCGGCCGGCATCTCCGGGGTCTGCATCGCCAGCTGGGCCGAGAGCAGGATTCCGGTCACGGCGTCGCGAATCTCGCTCCTCAGCTGCGACTCGGCGGCGCGAACGGCGATCATTCGCGACTCCCGATTGCGCCGCAGCGCCAGCCGCAGCTCCCGCGCGATGCGCTCGGCATTGCTGACCGCCAGGTTGACGTAGACCGGCACCGCAAGGCCGATATTATTCAGCAGAGACTCCAGCGCCTCACCCTCGGCCTCCACCATCGGATCGTCCAGAATCACCGACGAATACTCGTTGTTGCGCAGCATCGAAGCTGCTTTGCGAACCGTTTCACAGACCTCAACCGACTCGCCGATGCTCTGTTCCAGCGCGGTGCCGCACTCCAGGCGGCGATTGCTTGATGTCACCAATAAAATCATAATCTCCTCATAGGAGCCCTTTTTTGAACATGCCTGGGCCGGGGCGCAGAACTTCGTCCACGTCTCACGAGCTACCACTGGAGTCCGGCAACTGCCGGGCTACTGCAGCGCGCCGTATTCTTTGAGTTTGCGGTAAAGGGTAGTCTTGCCGATGCCAAGCAGTCGCGCGGCTTCCAGTTTGTCGCCGTGCAGCATCTCGATGGCACCCAGGATGGCCTGTTTTTCCATCTCGGCAATCGGCATGATGCCGCGCCCAGGAAGCGCCCGTTCGGCCGTCGGTTCGCCGCCGCCCTGCTCCCGCCAATTCTGAATTGTGGTGGGGAGATCGGCGATGTGAATCGTGGGGCCGCTGGTCAGGGCGCAGGAGCGCTCGATACAGTTCTCCAGTTCACGGATGTTGCCCGGCCATTCATAGTTCAGCATCAGCTTGAGCGCCTCGTCGCTGATATTGCGCTGCACTCCGGTCGAGCGCGAGAGCCGCTCCAGGAAGTGCCCTACCAGCAACGGAATGTCCTGTTTGCGCTGGCGCAGGGGAGGAATGCGCAAACTCAGTACATTCAAGCGGAAGTACAGATCCTTGCGGAATGCGCCTTGCGCGACTGCCTGCTCCAAGTCGCGGTTGGTGGCCGCCAGCACCCGGACGTCGATTGCAATCGGCTTGGTGCCGCCCACCGGACGCACTTCCTTTTCCTGCAGGGCGCGCAGCAGCTTGGATTGCAGATCGATCGGCAACTCGCCAATTTCATCGAGGAAAATGGTCCCGCCGTCGGCGGCCTGCAGCAGGCCATCCTTGTTCTTGTTCGCCCCGGTAAAGGCGCCCTTGACGTAGCCGAACAACTCGCTTTCAATCAGCGACGGCACCAGCGAGCCGCAATCGATGGCCACAAACGGTCTGTCGCGATAGGGACCGGAGAAGTGAATCGAGCGCGCCACCAGTTCCTTGCCGGTACCGCTCTCGCCCAGAATCAGAACCGGGTGCGAGCTGTGTGCCGCCTTGGAGATGATGCGATAGAGCTTCTCCATCTCCGGCGACCGGCCGACGATGGCGCCAAAGCCTTCCTTGCTCTTCACCTGCTGGCGGAGGATGCGGTTTTCGCTCGACAGCTGCAGATGACCGAGCACCCGCTCCAGGATGAGGCGAAGCTCCTCCAGGTTAAAAGGTTTGGTCATGTAGTCGTAGGCGCCCTGCTTCATCGCCTGCACCGCCGACTGCACGCTGCCGTAGCCGGTCATAACTATGACCACCGTCTCAGGCCGACGGCGCTTGACCTCGCGCAGCACTTCCAGCCCGCCCACTCCGGGCAGGCGCAGATCCAGCAGCACCACGTCGATGCTGGTGTTGTCCAGCACCCGGAACGCATGTTCCGCGTTATCCGCAATATAGCTGGAGTAGCCGATCCCCTGGGCCACGTCGCGGCAACCCTCGCGGATCGAGCGCTCATCATCCACGATGAGCAGATTCAACAGATTGGCTTCCGCTTTGTCTCGAGTCGGTTCCATGGCTAGCGCACCTAGAATTGTACTAATCGCCACCTCCGAGTTTGAAGTACCTGCGTCACCCATCCGTGTGCCCTGAGACACTCCAGAACTGTGACCGGGAATCGCTCTCCCTACCGTTGCCTTGCTTGTCTCCGTCATCACTCCCGCCTCCAAGTCTGCTGTCGTTCCGTACGAAGTTCCGTTGAAGTCCTGCATTAGTAATGAAACTCTTACGCTCCCGGAGCCGTGCCCGCGCCGGGGCCCTCGACTTCGCCGCAGGCGGCCAGTAACTGTTGGCGGATTGCCCGCACCAGAACGCAGCCGCGCTCGCTGCCGACACAGATCTCGGCCGCATAATGCTGCAGCGAACCCTCGGCTAGGTGCAGCGAGAGCAAATCGCCGGCGATCATTACCCCGGTGAAAACGTTGGCCAGCTCATGCAGAGAATGCCGCATAATCTGCACTCCCTCGCGACCCAGACTGATGTCGCCTGAATTGGCTCTGTCCTGATTGAGAATGACACTGCCCAAGCTGACATTGCCCAGCTTGGCTATTGCTCCAGAATTGCCCGTCTCACCCGTGTTCATTTCAGAGTTCATGCCTTTTCCTAAAGCAATACACGTGCCATATTGGGTTAGAAATCGCAAATGATTGCAGGAGAAGGACTTCTCATTCCACGGCAGCAGCCGGGCTCAGCCACGCCGATTCCTGAAACGGAACCGATCCGCTCGGCTTCTAGGCCAAGTTGCTTATTTCTAATGAGTTGCCAGGTTGGGATTGATTCCGGAAAAGGGAGAACAAAAAAACGGAAACCAGGGTCCACAGAAATTCCATCGCCCAAGCCTTGCCAAACGCAGCTACCGCACCGCCGCGCTCTCTTGGCTCAACTTCTCCGGCTTCAGCCGCTCCCGGTCCAGTCGCTCTTGGTCAAGTTCGGCCTCCGGCTCCCGTACCATCACACCATGGTGCCGGGTTGTGACGTACACCGTACCGCCCTGCATCACCGCTCCGCTGACCTCAAACTCGGCGGGCGCCGAAGCCCTCCAGCTCTTCCCCCGGTCGCGGCTCACATACCAGCAGTTGGAGCCAGCCACGGCGGCCACCAGCAGTCCGTCTTGCTCGCGAATCGAAGTCACCTCGCGCGCGGGCAAGCCATTGGTCACATGCTCCCAGCTGCCTTGGTCCAGCGATTTGCGAATCCAGCGCAGCGCGCCCTCCCCGGTTGCGGCCCAAACCTCGTTCTCACCGGTAATGGTTACGGAGTAGACGCGCGTCACCTCGAAGGGAAGCGACTGGCGAGTCCAGCGTTGTCCATAGTTGGCGCTGTACCATACCTCGCGCACCGAGGCCGCCACCACCGCCGCGTCGTGCGCCGAGACCGAGACGAAGGGCTTTTCCGTCCCCAAAGCCCCCCCAATCCAGCTCGCGCCCTCGTCGTCGCTGTGCAGGATGCCGGCCTGGGTGGCCGCGTACCAGCGTCGGTTTCCCATCGACAGGGCCGAGACCCGGCCCTGGAAGATTACGTGGGTCAGCGGCCCGGTCGGCGCCGTTTTACCAGCCTTGCCCGACGCTGCCTTACGCCTGGACACCGTCTTCGTCAGCAGCACGCTCCGACTGGGCTTCCAACTGCCGGAGAGCGCGTCGAAGAGAAATATTCCGCGATTGGTAGCCGCCCCCAGTTGTCCCCGGTGAGACCAGCCAAGGTCGAAGACGTCGGCCCCTCCCAGCCCGTTGCTCATCTGCTTCCAGCGTCCGTCATGGGCGTGGAAGACGCCGCCGAACTCCTTATCGTTCAGCACTCCGGCCCAGAGATCGGCGGCTACTTTCGACCCTGCAACTTTCGGCCCAGCCACCACGGTCGCAATCTGACGCTCGGAGAAGCCGTCGTTCGAGGGTTCAAAGGTGGCTCCCGCGTCATCGGAGGCAAAGACGCCGCCGCGATCGGTCGCAATCAGCACCCGCCGCGGGTCGCGCGCGTCCACCAGCACGTCGTTGAGTATGAAATCCGGCGGCGTGATGCGCTGGAAGGTGGTGCCGCCGTCACTGGTCTTGAACAGTCCCTCGGTGGTTCCCGCATACACGGTGCGGGCATCCACCGGATCCTGCTGCAGAACCCGGGTGCGCCGAGCCGAGCCCGGAATCCCTGCAACCTTATGGAAGAGCCTGCCGCCGTCCTCGCTCTTATAAATGCCCGAGCAGGCGCTGGCAAAAATCGTCTCCGGCTTCGAGTGGTCGACAATGATCGAAAACACATCCGAGTCGTCGATCACCCCTTGCTTGATGTTCTTCCATGTGGCTCCGCCATCGTTCGTCTTCCAGGGCAGGTGCCAGGTTCCGGCGTAAATGATCTCCGGATTGCGCGGATCGATGGCCACCGACTCGAAGTTCTTCAGATCGGGATGTCCTTCTGGAGTGATGCGCTCCCAGCTCTCTCCACTGTCGCGGCTGCGGTAGAGTCCGTCGAGCGCCCCGGCGATCAGAATCCGCGAATCCGACTCGGCCAAGGCCAGAGCCTGGATGCTCTTCCCTTTCAGCGCTGCCGGCTCGCTCCAGCTCCGTCCCCCGTCGCGGGTCACGAAAAAACCTCCACCCGACCCCAAGACGCTCCACCCCGCCGCGTAAATGGTAGACGAATGCATCCGATCAAAGGCCACGCTCTCCAGCATCAGTTCATCGCCCGGACCCAGGTGTGCGAAGGGTCTCCACCGTCGGCCGCCATCAAGGGATTCAAACAAAGTCCCGGCCCCCGAGCCCAGCAGAACGTGATCCGGATACCTCGGATCACAGGCGAGCGCGCGTGCGTTGCCGCCGTAGGGTCCCAGCGAGCGCCACTGCGCCAATGCGGAAACCGGAAGCAGTAGCAGAGCGCAAATCAGCGCGGACAAACATTTCAACATCGGTAGCCTCACCGCGCAACTCGCGGAACCACAACTCACGGAGCAATGCCATCGGGCGGTAATCTGCCGCAGAGCTTGCGTATCAAATTCTTGCCGATGTCGTCCCCGTTTCAGAATCATAGCCCGAAAACCACTGCAACTGGGAGCACAAAAAACTCCCGGCTGCGGGGGTCCATCCAGCCGGGAGCAGGAATCGCAGGCGCCACGCTTGACGGCGGTCGCCCGATGCCTCTTCATCGCTTCAATTGTTACTGTTCCTGCTGCTCCGCCTTCCGATGAGCCGCCTTCTTCCTCTTCCGGGCAACTCGCGGAACCGCCTTGACCTTGACTTCGTCCACAACCGTGCTGTCGGCCTGCGGGAAGCTGGCGCCCGCCGGTATAATCCAGAGTTCAACCTTCTGGCCCTCACCCCCGCTGCGAGCTTCGACCCGCGCCGGATCGATGCCCTTTTCCTTGGTCACATAGTCCTTGGTATTCACCGCGCGTTGGGCGGCAAAGTTCTTGCTGCCCTGGGCCGTCTTGGCTTCTTTGGCCGAGGCGTATCCAACCACAACCCCTTTGGCATCGGGTGCTGCAGCCAACGCATCGGCGTAGCGGTCGAGTTCACCCTTGGCCTCGTTATCCACCCGGGTCGGGCGGCGTGCGTCGCGCTGGAAGTCAATGGTGCCGTACTTCTTTGCCACTGTCTGGGCCGCCGGTGGCGGTGCAACCCTCGCGGTTACCTGCACCGATACGCTAGCCGAGGCGGTCAGATTGCGGTCGTCGCTCACCGTGCAATTCACCACAATCGTGCTCGCCGGAACCCCGGCGGTCTCCAGTGTGTAGCGCGGCCCATTGCCGCTGAGTTGTCCGCCGCGCGTTGTGCAGTCGTAGCTCAGCGGACGATTGTCCGCGCTGCTGCCATTGGCCGTGATCGTCGAGATATCGCCTGCCACCACCGAGATAGGCGCAGCCGAGATCGACAGAGTCGGCGGATGTTTCGGCAATTCCCTCACCGTGAAACCGGTATCGCAGCTTACCGTCTGCTGATGCTTGCCCTTGCCATCGTCGGCAACCTTCGCGCCCACCGTATAGTGGCCCGGAGTTAGCCCCGTCGTGTCCACCGTCGCCGTCGTCCCGCTGCCGGAGACTTTACCGCCGTTGCTCTCATAGGAGTAGCTCAACTTCCGCATCGGCAAAAAGCCGCTCGGCGTCACGGAAATCGTGACCGGAGTGCCCTCCTGCACAGCCTCCGGCTCCGCCGCGCATACTGCGGTCGCTGGCGCAACGTTGGCTGGGGGCAGACCGAATTTCAGCACCAGACCGGCCTGAAAGCGAGCGCCGCCGAGCCCATTGGTAGTGGCTGGAGGCGAGAGCTTGTTGTAATAGGAAGTTACGTAATCGCCCTGGAAGGGACGAATCGACAAGTGCGAACTGACCCGGTAGTCGATTCCACCGCCAACGATCAACGCCGCCGCATTCTGTTCGGCAAATTGCTTCGGGGCAAAAGATTGCATTCCCAGCAGTGCCTCGCCAAACAACGTGACATGGGCCCCGCGCACTTTGAATTGCGGACCGGCAGCGACCGAGTAGGCATGGCCGAAATCATTGGAATGACCCGCGCCGTCCACGGCAAGCCCAGCCCATCGATTCACATTGTAGGTGAACTGTCCAGCTCCGCCTTTTTGGAAATCCGGTGCCGTGCTCGCAGAGAATGTCTGACCGTCGACAACGACGCTTGGGAGGTTGCATCCGGCGCGATACCAGGAATATCCGCCGAACACATCGACCTTCTCAACCCCGTTCTGGCCCTGTCCGAACAACAACGACGGTGCGCAGAGTGCAGCCGCTGAAACTATTACCGGTAAGAAGCGACGCAAAGACATTGAACCCCTCCCAAACATTTAGCTAGCGACGGCAGGAACCAAGCACGCGAACTGGCGGACTTTCGTAATGAAGGCGCCGCTACGTTACCCAGAAAAAAGTCCCCTAATCCGTTCTACGTAACTTATTCTAGCCTAGGCTGTCAACGTATTCCCGTATTTTCAATTCGGGATGCGCCTTATCGGTAAACCCCTACCGTTGCCGCTTTGCCAGAAAATTGCCATTAAATAAAAGCCGGGAAAAAGTTACACTGTGCCAAGCTCCTGCATCTAACTTACCTAGTTCGCTCTGTGATCGTCGTTTGCGCAGACTCGCACACCGTTGCGAATGAAATCGTTCAAGGGGCCTGTTCCAGATGGATTGGGAAAAAGTACTGATCGTCGAAGACGAAGAACATGAACGATTCGGTTTGGCCGAGCTCATCTCCGCCTGGGGTTACAGCACCGAAACCGCGCAGGATGGCGAAGAGGGTTTGGAGAAGATTAACTCGTGGGGCCCAGGCATTGTGGTCAGCGATCTCAGAATGCCCGGAATGAACGGCATGGAGTTGCTCCAGCGCGTCGCCCAGACCTCACACGAGATCTCTTTCATTCTCCTTACTGCCCAGGGCTCGGTCGATGCCGCCGTGGCGGCCATGAAGCTAGGTGCTTACGACTTCATCGAAAAGCCCGTCAATGCCACCCGTCTGCGCACCATTCTGCAGAACGCAACACGTCAGCGCGGCACCGATCGCGAACTCGAAGTCACCCGCCGCCTCCTGCGTGACACTGGAAAGCTCGGCTCCCTCGAAGGCTCCTCGCGCAAGATGCAGGAGATCTTCCGCCTCATCGAACTGGTTGCCCCCAGCACCGCATCGGTCCTCATCACCGGCGAGAGCGGCACCGGCAAGGAGCTCGTCGCACGCACCATTCACGATCTTTCGCCCCGCAAAAACAAACCCTTTGTCGCCATCAACTGTGCCGCGATTCCCGAGACTCTGATCGAAAGCGAGATCTTCGGCCACGAGAAGGGAGCTTTCACTGGGGCCCTCGAGCGCCGCATCGGCTGCTTCGAACTGGCTGAAAGCGGAAGCATGCTGCTCGACGAAATCGGCGAGATGCCGATCGCAACCCAGGCCAAGCTGCTCCGCGTACTCGAGGACCGCAAACTGCGCCGTCTCGGCAGCAAGTCGGAAACCACGGTCGATGTCCGCGTTCTGGCCGCCACCAACAAGGTTCCAGAAGAAGCCGTCGCCCGCGGCCAGTTGCGCACCGATCTCTACTACCGGCTCAACGTCTTCAACATCCACATGCCGCCCCTGCGCGACCACAAGGAAGACATTCCCGGACTCACCGAATCCTCATCCAGCAGATGAACACCAAGCATCAGCGCAACGTGCGCGCCGTCAGTGATTCTGTCATGCAGCTGTTTGACGCATTTGCCTGGCCCGGCAACGTGCGCGAGCTGCGCAATACTCTGGAGCGAGCCATAATCGTCTGCGACTCCACCGTAATTGAGCCGCGCCATCTCCCCCCAGCCTTCGGAATCAACCCGGCGCGCTTCAATATCAGCGACGCCAACGGCATCCGCCTTGGCGTGGGCACCACCGTCGACGAGGCGGAGCGTCAGCTTATCGTCAAAACCTTGGAATCGACTCACAATAACAAGACCCGGGCCGCCGAAATCCTAGGCATCAGCCTCAAGACGTTGCACAATAAGTTGAAGGAGTACGGAGCGCAGGCGCAGAGGTTCCTCCGGCGAAGTCATCGGGCACCAAGCCGGATTGATGCCCGGGCCTGACAGCTTCGCCTCCAATTTCAATGCCGCGGCTTAGGCTCAAAACTAAGTTAGTCCTCGCAATCAGCGGAATGGTCTTCGTTCTGGTTGCCACCCTCTCCTGTCTCTACGTCTCCCAGATCTTTCGCCAGCGCATCAATCAAAGCTACGACAACGCAGATTTCATCGCTCACCAGGTCTTCCACGCCGCCCGTCAGGCTCTGGAAACCGAGCTGCCCAATCGGCTCGACTCCGCCAATTCCACGCAAGCTCGCGATGCCATCGCCACAATCCTCCAGCACGATGAGGCCGTCGCCTCCCTGCTTGAGTCCATCATCGGCTACAACGCCGAGGTCTATGACACGGCCCTGGCCGACCGTAACGGCGTTGCCCTCATCGACACCGATGCCGATTCCGTTGGCAAGCCCATGCCCCACCGTCCCCCGCTCGCTGCCCTACGTCACACCGGCTTCATCGAGCAGCTTCGCGCCGTCTACGGCCCCGCTCGCGTCTATGAAGTCACCTTGCCGGTGCAGCGCCAGGGAGCGCCCTTCGGTGAGATTCGCGTCGGCCTCTCCACCCTTTTCCTCAAGCAGGAGCTGGTGCCGCAGTTCAACCGTGCTCTCCTGCTCGCCGGCATCGCAATTCTGCTCTCGCTCATCACCTCCGCCTTCCTCTCCAACCTCGCCCTGCGTCCGCTGGAGGTCATAGCCCGCCGCCTCGACGCCATGACCACCGAGACCGAAAGGCCCGAGCCCGAACCCGGCCGCACCGACGAATTCGGCGCCGTCAGCACCCGCATCGACCGCCTTGGACGCCAGATTCACGATGTCCGCGAGGTCTTCTCCGCCCTCAAGGAAAACCTCGACCAGCTCATGTCCACCCTCCAGGATGGACTCATCCTCTTCACCCGCGATGGCCGCATCGTCCTCGTCAGCGCCTCGGCCGAGCGCTTCATCGGCCGTCCCCGCGGCGAGATGCTCGGCCGCATGGTCGAGGAGGTCTTCGACGACTCCAACCGCCTCGGACGAATCGTGCTCGACGCCTTCGCGCTCCAACAGGAAGTCTCCTCGCGCGAGATCGAAATGGAGCACGGTCGCCGGGTTCAGCTCTCGCTGGATTTCATCTCCGAGCGCGGCGCTCCCATCGGAGCCCTGCTCACCGTCCGTGATGCCGAGTCCGTCCGCCGCATTGAAAATGAGATCGAGCTCTCGCGCCGCCTCGCCGCCATCGGACGCCTGACCTCCGGCGTCGCCCACGAGGTCAAGAATCCGATCAACGCCATTGTCATCCACCTTGAAATCCTGCGCGAGCGTCTCCTCCAACTCGATCCCGGCACCCGCCGCCACATGGACATCATCAGTACCGAAATCCATCGCCTGGACCGTGTCGTAAAAACCCTGGTCGACTTCTCCCGCCCCGTCGAGCTCAAACTCTGTCCCGTCGACCTGCGCTCCCTCGCCGCCGATGTCGTCGCTCTTGCCGCTCCCGACGCCCGCTCCCACAACGTCGAATTCGTCCAGGATCTCGGCCCTCTGCCTCTCCCTATCCGCGTCGATAGCGACCTCATCAAGCAGGCCGTGCTCAACGTCATCCTCAACGGCGTCCAGGCCATGCCCGAAGGAGGCACCCTCACTCTTCACGCATATGCCTCCGCCCAGGCCGCCGTGTTAGAGGTGCAAGACACTGGCCCGGGGATTTCGCCCGAGATTCGCGATAAGATTTTTAATCTCTACTTCACAACCAAAAAGTCCGGCAGTGGAATCGGACTCGCCTTGACCTATCGCGCCATGCAGTTGCATCATGGTGCGCTTGACTTGGATACCCAAGCTCGACAAGGCACAACTTTCCGTTTCATGCTTCCCTTGGCCTCTCCGGACTTGGTCTCGGAGGATGCCGCAGATGATCTACCCGCCGAGAGAGCTTCCCAGTTGCCCAGGCTCAGGGCTGACGAACCCGCAATTCCGCCGCCTCATGAGCCCATGATCCGTCCACCCACCTAAACCGGCCTTGCCGCCGCATCAAGGAGAAGCTCGCAACATTACGAAAGGCCCAGCACCCAGCATAAAAACGTGAAGTCCGGCTCGCAGTCCAATAAATTAAAGCAGGGCCCGCAGAAAGCAATCATGTTCGCATCCCGTTTCCAGGCTCTTATCCCGGCGCGCACGCTTATCGCAGTAGCTCTTTGCCTTGCCCTGCTCGCCACAGCCTGCGACAAGAGGCCGGTGCACACCACTCCTCCCGTCTTGGTCCCATCCATCGAAGCAGAGCCCCAACCCGCGCCTCCGCCCCGGCCCGCCGCCAGCGAGAACCCCAATCCAGCGCCCGAGCCCGCGCCCGCCACTACGCCTTCCAGCGACGAGCAAAAGCCCAAGCCCAAGCCGCGCAAGCCCGCGCCCAAAAAGCCCGTGCAGCCCACCCCCGCCGAGCCCGCCAAGCCCGAGCCCGCCAAGCCTGCTCCCGGCAACTCCGCGCAGATTACTGCCGCCGTTCCGCGCGCCGCCGTGCAATCGCAAATGCAGGAGACCGAGCAATTGCTGCGCAACTCCCAAGGCAGGCTCGCCGGAATCAATCGCTCCCTCAGTGATAGCGAGCAGGGCATGTTGCGGCAGGCGCACAACTACATCGCCCAGTCCAACCAGGCGCTGCAATCAGGAGACATCGAGCGCGCCTTCAACCTCGCCGTCAAGGCCAATCTGCTCACCAACGAGCTCACAAAATAACGAGATAGCATTTCCGCAAGATTCGGCCCCGTTCAACCTTCCTCCGGTTGGGCGGGGCCGTGGACTTTGCCGTTGACTCTTTAAGACTCTAACTTCGCTCTTGCTCCCCTACACTGGCCCCTTCGCAAACGCGTCGTTCAGCCCCACGAACACGCCGTCATACTGTCCGCTCTCGGCCGCAAAGCGCAGCCGCTTCACATTCTCCACGCAGATTTCCGCCGCCCCTGGATGCGCCTTCCAAATCTCCATCACCTCGGCAATGTACTTATCCAGTGGCATTGCCCGCGGGTCCGAGGCCCCATTCAGCAGATCGGTCGCAACATACGGCGGAATCAACTCCACCACCTCCGTCGTCGTCCCTTTCAGTTGATACCGCAGCGACTGCGTGTACGAGTGCAACGCCGCCTTGGTCGCGCAATACGTCGGAGTCATCGACAGCGGCAAAAACGCCAGCCCCGAGGAAACGTTGACAATGGCCGACTGCGCCTGCTTCTGCAGCAATCGCAGCAGTGCCGCCGTCAGCCGGATCGGTCCCATCAGGTTGATTCGCACCATCGCCTCTGCGTCAGCCAAATCGTCCTGTTGAGCCTGCAGATTTTCCACTCGCATAATGCCGGCGTTGTTAATCACCACGTTCAGCGTCGGATACTCCATCGCCAACTGCGCCGCCACCGTGCCAATGCTCGCCGTGTCTTCAATATCCAGCACAACCGACTTCATCCCCGGATTCGCCTGCGTCGTCTCCTCCAAGACCTGCCGTCGCCGCCCTGCTAGGATGACCTCGTTTCCCAGCCTGTGGAAGCTCTCCGCCAATCCGCGCCCAATCCCCGAACCGCCGCCCGTAATCAGAATCGTGTTGCCAGTAAGTTTCATGCCGTCCGTTTTCTCCCGCCTTAAATTCTAAGGGGCACCCCGAAGGATGGAAAGCCGTCGCCCGGAGTTTTCCGCCGCCTTTCCGCCTTTGTTCTCAGCAGCAATTCAGCTTCGTTGAACCACCTTACAATCTCACATAGCATGTGCCGCGGTGGCTCCAGATCAGCCGCAATTCCGCAGCCGTTCCCGTCCACCCAAAGGAGTCCTGCGATGTACATGCTACGCATAGACGGTACACTCAAGCCCGGAAAAAAAGACGAATTCCTTAAAGCTTGGAGCAGTCATGTTCTACCCTTGTTGAAACAGCAGAGCGGGTTCATCGACGAAATTCTGCTCTTCGAGCACGGCACCAACGCCGGCGCTGGCCTCTCCTTTTGGAAGTCTCAAAAGGAAGCCGAGCGCTATCATCGTGAAGTTTTCCATCAAGCATCGACCCGCGTACAACCGTTCCTCCAGGGTGAACCCACCATCCATAGCTACGATGTGGCGGCCTCGGAAACCTTCCACATCAGCGTTAACAAAGCGGCCTAACTTCCATCCAACCATCCATAAGGGTGAGCCCATCCCGGCTCACCCTGAGCGTGGAATTCGGTCAGGATCTCCGCTAACCTACTGTTACTCAATTACTTGGGTGAAGTATTCGCCAAACCGACGTCAACCGGCGTCCGATCCATCCACCCAGATATTTTTTGTTGCATCCCCGGAAGAGCTCCACTCATCTATCAGGTTGACAGTAACTGACTCAGGTTCTATCATCGCAATCGTATTAGGTTTCAGTCAGGCGTCCAACTAGCGTCGCATCGGGTTCGGTAACTCCTGCGGGAGTGCCAACCTCAACATCCTTATTCAGCGAATCCGCAGGAGGCATAGAGCAATGGCAAAAATTATCGGGATCGATCTGGGGACCACCAACTCCGTCGTAGCCGTCATGGAAGGCGGAGAGCCCAAGGTAATCCCCAACGAAGAAGGCGGACGCACCACCCCATCCGTCGTCGGCTTCACCAAGACCGGCGAGCGGCCCGTAGGCCAAGTCGCCAAGAATCAGGCCATCACCAACCCGGAGAACACCATTTTCTCCATCAAGCGCTTCATGGGCCGCCGCTTTGACGAAGTCAGCGAAGAAATGAAGATGGTGCCATACAAGGTCGTGCAGTCGGGCGATCACGTCGCCATCGAGGCCCAAGGCAAGGAATACACTCCGCCCCAGATTTCGGCCATGATCCTGCAAAAGCTGAAGAAGGCGGCCGAGGATTATCTTGGCGAGACCGTCACCGAAGCCGTCATCACGGTACCCGCTTATTTCAACGACTCCCAGCGCCAGGCCACCAAGGATGCTGGCAAGATCGCCGGCCTTGACGTCAAGCGCATCATCAACGAGCCGACCGCTGCGGCCCTAGCCTACGGACTCGACAAAAAGAAGGATGAAACAATCGCTGTCTATGACTTTGGCGGCGGCACCTTCGACATCTCGATTCTTGAAGTTGGAGAGGGTGTAATCGAGGTCAAGTCCACCAACGGCGACACCCACCTGGGCGGAGACAACATTGACCAGCGGGTGGTCGGTTGGCTGGCCGATGAATTCCGCAAGGATTACGGCTTGGACCTGCGCAGCAAGGGTAATGAAATGGCGATGCAGCGGCTGCGTGACGCCGCCGAGCGCGCCAAAATCGAGCTATCGACTACCATGCAGACCGAGATCAATCTGCCCTTCATCACCGCCGACGCCTCCGGCCCCAAGCACCTGGTCAAGACCCTGACTCGGGCCAAGCTTGAGGACATGGTGCGCGACCTGATCGACAACTCGATCAAGCCCTGCGTGCAGGCCCTCAAGGATGCAGGCATCGACGCCAGCAAAATCGATGAAGTCGTGCTCGTCGGCGGCCAGACCCGCATGCCGATGATCCAGCAGAAGGTCAAGGAGTTCTTCGGACGCGAGCCTCATCGTGGTGTCAATCCCGATGAAGTCGTTGCCATCGGCGCAGCCATCCAAGGCGGCGTCCTGCAGGGCGAGGTCAAGGATCTGCTCCTGCTCGATGTGACCCCGCTCTCGCTTTCGATTGAAACCTTTGGCGGCGTGGCCACCACCATGATTCCGCGCAACACCACCATCCCCACCCGCAAGAGCGAGAATTTCTCCACTGCGGCCGACAACCAAACCTCGGTCGAAATTCACGTCCTCCAGGGCGAGCGACCCATGGCGGCCCAGAACCGCACTCTGGGCAAGTTCCACCTCTCCGGCATTCCCATGGCGCCACGCGGTGTTCCTCAGATCGAGGTCACCTTTGACATCGACGCCAACGGCATCCTCAACGTTACCGCCAAGGATGTTGCCACCGGCAAGGATCAGAAGATCGCCATCACCTCCTCCAGCGGCTTGAGCAAGGAAGAGGTCGAGCGCATGGCCAAGGAGGCCGAGGCGCACTCGGCTGAAGACAAGCAGAAGCGCGAAGAGGTCGAAACCCGCAACCAGCTCGACGCCATGGTCTATCAGGTCGAGAAGATGATGAAAGAGAACGGCGACAAAATCTCGGGCGGCGAGCGCGGCGAAGTCGAAAACGCTCTCGGCGACGCCAAGAAGTCTCTGGAGAGCGGCGATCACAAGTCGATGCAAACCGCGCGCGACCGTCTGCAAACTGCATCTCACAAATTGGCGGAGGCAATGTATAAAGCCGCTCAGCCCAATCCTGAAGGCGGTGCCCAACACACCGAAGACCAGCCCAAGGAAGAAGCCAAGAAAGATGATGGCGTAATCGACGCTGAGTACGTTGACGTGGAGGACAAGAAGTAAGCGGTAGCCTGGCTCATTCTCGCGGTCGGAGCGTCCGTGCTCTGACCGCTTCGCAGGCGGGCAGTGTGTGAGCGCAACTTTAGGCTCACCCTGGCTCCGCAAAAGGGGGATCTATGAATTTTGAAGTCAACGGCATTCCGTACTTTCTCACTTTCGATAGCCGTGTGGAGCAGTGGTGTCTACTGACTCCCGCTCGCAACGGCATCGAGTTCGTGGAGATACACAATGACGGCGCGCTGCTGACTGCTCCGCTGCATCCCTCATGGCGTGGCGGCGGCGCACCCCGAACCAACTAGCATCTCCCTTTCGGTTTCCCCAACCGCTGCCCCTGCCCGCGCCCGCCAGCAAAGTGGATCGCCGCAGGGGCAGCAAGCTTTTGCGAAGGGTATGAACGAAAAGCTTGGCAGAGTTGCTCACCCGCAAGTATGCTGGGGGGCACACTAGCTTTTGATCCGCGAGCGAGAAGAAGAACAACCATGGCCGCAACTGACAAGAAAGACTATTACGCCGTCCTAGGCTTAAAGAAAACGGCCACGGCTGACGATGTGCGCAAAGCCTTTCGCAAACTCGCGCGCAAATACCACCCTGACGTCAATCCCGATAAAAAATCGGAAGAGAAGTTCAAAGAACTTTCCGAAGCCAACGAAGTCTTGAGCGATCCCAAGAAGCGCAAAATCTATGACCAGCTCGGCTTCTACTCTGACAACATCGATGCCAAAACCGCCGAGGCCTACGCCAACAGTGGCGCTCAACCCGGCGGCAATCCTTTCTCCGGCGCCGCCGGTGGCAATCCCTTCGGCGGCTACAGCAATCCAGGCGGCCAGCAGCGCGTGGACTTCGACTTCCGCGACTTTGATTTTGGCGGCGCGCAACCGCAAGGCGGGCGCAGTGGCGGCGGCAGCGGCAGCTTCCGAGACATCTTCTCCGGCATGTTCGGTGGTGGCAATGTCGCCCAGGAGCCAGCCAATGCCGCCGGCTCCGATGTCGAGTACACCGTGCAGGTTCCCTTCTGGGAGGCGATTCGCGGCGGCGAGATGAAGCTCAATATCCAGCGTCCGGGGGCCATGGGACGCATGACCCCGGAGCCCGTTTCCTTCCGCATCAAGCCCGGAACCCGCGATGGCCAGCGCATCCGCCTCGCCGGCAAAGGCAGTCCCGGCACCCGCGGCGGACCGCCCGGCGACCTCTACATCATTGTGCACATCGGCGAGCACCCCATCTTCCACCGCGATGCCGACGATATCAGCCTCACCCTGCCCATCCTCCCCTGGGAGGCCGCGCTCGGAGCCAAAGTCGAGGTGCCCACCATCGACGGCCGCGCCGTGCTCCGCATCCCTCCCGGCACCCAGACCGGACAGAAACTGCGCATGAGGGAAAAAGGCGTGCCTTCCGCAACCCGCCCCGGCGTCATCGGAGACCAGATTGTTGAAATCCGAATCGTCGTCCCCGAGATCCCCAACGTCGAAGCAAAAGATCTCTGGCACAAGCTCGAAAAGATGCATCCCGACGATCCCCGGGCCGACCTTTGGAGCAAGGTGTAACCGCAACCATGACCAAACGCAAAGGAAAAGGCGCGTACATGATCTCGGTGGTGGCCGAGATGTATGAAATCCATCCGCAGACCCTTCGTCTCTATGAGCGCGAAGGTCTGCTCAAGCCCTCGCGCAGCGACGGCAACACCCGCCTCTACACTGAAGAAGATCTCAAGCGCCTGGAGTTCATTCTTTCCCTCGCCCGCGACCTTGGCGTCAACATCGCAGGTATCGGCATCATCCTCAACATGCGCGAGCGCATGGAGCAGATGCAGATCCAAATGCAGGAGTTTGTAAAGTATGTGCAGCAGGAAGTAATGACCCGCGCCACCCAGGCCATGCCCAAGGAAGGCTTGGTCCCCTTGCGTCGTCCGGTAGTAATTCCGCCCGGCAAAAAGAAGTAGCCGCCCGAGCGCGCAAAGCCGCCGCCAGCGTCTACTTGATCCAGCCCACCCACACCGGTTTGCCTTGTTCGTCGCGAATCGTCACCACATCGGCGTTGCGCGTTACCTCGCGAGCCAGCAGTATCGCGTTGCCATCAATCGAAAATTGGGAGCCGACTACTTCAATCGTCTCGCCCTTGGCAAAGCTGATTTCCATCTCCTTCAGGAATTTCTCCGGCGCAACAAACACCTCCACCGGCCCCTTGTCGGTTTTCAGCGTGAGATGAATGCTGTGATCCGCGTCCGTTCTCACATCGTCGATGACGCCTTTTACTTTAACTTCGGCGCTCTTGTCGTATTCCGGCGCCAGCGCTCCGGCGCTCCCCATGATCGATGCGAACAGAACAATCAGAGCGGCTACCGACACCACTTTGAAGGAAGCCAGTCGTAACATGGTTCAGTTCTCCTTTCAAAGCCAGACGAACCGGATTTAGTCCCGGCTCCGCGCTGACTCTCCCGGGCTGCCGTCTCTTTGTGTTGTTTCCATCCATCTCCCGTCTCCTCAACCGGCGGGCCGACAGCTCTTCTGAGACGGTCGCTCGCAAAAGGTCGCAATCAACGTAGTCCGCAATTTCCGCTTTTACAGTGAAGTCGGTCACACCCCCACGTGACGATCGGCTGCATCCTCGCCCTTGCCCTTGCCGTTGCTCTTAAAGTGTCATCTTGAGCGTAGCGAAAGATCCCGGCGCCGCTCAAATCTTCCGCGCCCTCTCAAGCCCCTTCGTCGTGATCGCTCAAGCATTCGGCAAATCGCGCCGAGCCTTTCCCTCATCCAACATACAGTTGAGCATCACTCCACACATCTTTGATAAAATCAGAGTCTCTAGCCACCGTCACTGGCCCAGGTGAGTTCAATCACAGCCGCCGGTGCGGCCTTTGAGCCACACTCAATCAGTAACGGTTCGGAGAGTTCTTATGCCCCAGGATCCGCGCGAATTGCTGCAATTGCTTCGCTTCGAGTTGAACTACCTCGAGCAAGGAGGCTTTGACCGTGACCGCGCATTGCTCGGAACCCAATCTCCCTTCCTGGGCACCTTCGCCTGCATCAACTTTGGCGATCCGCTGCAGGCCCACGCCTGCCGCGAATGTCTCCTCCATCAGTTCGTTCCCGAGAACAAGCAGACCGAGGAATTCCCCTGCCACTACATTCGCCTGACCGCATCGGGTGAAACCATCGCGGAACTGATGGAGAACAACGATCCGCGCCGACTGGAGATTGCGCTCGCAAACTGGCTTCGAACAACCATCGCGCGGCTGGAAGCAACTCTGGAGCCCAACTCTGCTTCATAACTTCAACCCCGGATGGGGATCATCCCAGCCGGACATGACGAAATCGTCGAGTTCCTCTCACTGCGCCGCTTCAATGCGGCATGTAACACTGGCAAGGTGGCAATTATGACACTTCAGAAGCACAGCTTTGATTCCCTTTCGCCGCAAGAGGCCCTCCACGTGGCCGCCTTCATCGAGGAGCGAAACGCCGAGATCTACCACCATTTCGCCGAGATGTTCGCATCTTTTCAGGATTCATCTTCGCTTGAAATCGCCGCCGTTCTCTGGGACATGGCCGCCGAGGAGCGCCATCACGGCACACTGTTGCAGGAGCGCTACACCGCTCAATTCGGACAGAGCGCCTGCGCCCTCACCGAGGCCAACATTATCGAGACCATCGAACTGCCGCAGCTGACCGACCAGGAGATATTCGACTCCTCTACTTCGGAGGTTCTCCAATATCGCGCTCTCAGCGTCGCGCTCCAGGCCGAGAACCAGGCGCGTGACTTTTATGCTGAACTGGCCAAAACCACGGAAAACGACGACTGTCGCGCCCTCTATCTCGAGCTTTCCAGCTTCGAGGCCGCTCACGTCGAGTTCATCCAGCGCAGGCTTGCCAACAGCACCCCGCGCGGCTGAGCCTGGGAAGCCACCGTCGGCGAATCGCCGCACGCTTTCGGCTCGGGCGCGCGGTTCGTGGAGCGCGGTCTTATTCCGCCTTTGTGATTGATCTGCCCCTCTACGTAGCTCCGAAGTGGCTTTCCATCCTCGCGATCAGCTCCGGGTTCGCGCACACTTCGTAGTAGATATGCTCGCCCCAGCGCACAAAGCTGGAGTCGCTCGCATCGACCTGGGCGGCTCTTCCCTCGCGCACCAGGACGGGATGAAAGACCCCGGGACTCACCGGAACCAGACCCCGGTACAGTCTCACGCTGTCGAACCCCCACGGCATCGGCAACTGCATCTCGAACTCTTCCAGTGAAATCTCGCCCCGCAATTTGTCGAAGCCGGCCCGCGGCAGATGAATCCCCCCCGCGTTGTAGGTCAGCAGAAAGTCTTCCAGCGCACCCGCCGCTTCTTCGTCCGCCGTCTGGAAGACGAAGACGTTGAAGTACGGATTGCTCTCCTTCACATGGCGCCGCGCCCGCTTGTGGCAGGAGCTTAGCCGGTCGCTCAGGTTCAGGGCCTCAGAGATCATGATGCGGTGCGCTCCATCCATCAGGTAGAGCGGCGCGGAATTCTGATACGCAATTCCGATTCCGATCTCCAGCGGAGGCAATCCGCTCTCGGTCGAGGCGTGGTTATAGGCACGCACAATGTTCAGCATCTCGCGTGCCAGCACACAGGTGCGTGCCACCCCCATGCTGCGCTGTCCCTCGTTTTCCAGCATGGTCAAAATAACCGCATCGCCTTCAATGAAGACTTTTTCCGCGCCGTATTTCGGCAGCAGCTTGTTCACCGGCTCAAAAAAGTTGAGGCTGAAGAACGATGCCGGATTCAGCCCGCGTTCCATCAGCGAACGCGTCAAGAACGTGGAGTCGCGAATATCGGCCTTGATCACAACATGGCCATTCACACGCTGCTCGGCCGGTTTTTTCTCCTCCGGCAGCAGATACTCATAAAGCGTCCCATTGATCTCGGAGAGCTCCCGCAGCCGCGCGCTGTTCACCACGTTCACCGTCTCCAGCACCTGCTCCAGAACCTCCATCTTGCGCGTGTCGCGATGGAAGCGCGACAGGTCGATGAAGTAGCGGGCCGCATATCTCATCCGCTCCGCCTTGCCCGCCGACCGCACGCGTTGCACCGCCGCGTGCAGTTTGTCCAGCGACGCAGTTCCGTGCGTCTGTAGTATTTCCTCCACCCGGCGCAGTTCGTTCTTCAGAATCAACGCGCACTTGAGTTGTTGCGGCGGGACCACCATGGCGTAGTCGCCCAGAATCGGAACCGTTTCGTAGGCGGCAACCACGTAGTCCATCACCCCGGCCTCTTCCAGCGTCTCCATCCAGGCGGTGGTGATCGTCCGCTGCGCCTTGCCGCGAGGCGATTCATCCGCCAGGCCGCTGAACATCAGCATCTTGGCGTTGTCCGGCACATTCAGCAGTGCCTCCGCCTCCAGGTCGTCGTGGGCCATGCCCAGATCCTTCAAAAAGCTCTTCGCAAGCACCACCACCTGATAAATTAGGTCGGGGTCGCGATCCGCACCTCCAAACAGTGCGTAATGCTCCGCCCGCAAAAGTGGGTCCTTGCTCGAATTCGGAAAGAGAAGGCGGTTGCTCAGAACCCCGTAGCCGGCCTCTTCACGATCTCCGAAAAGAGAGTGACGCGTGCTCGCAACCGTATCCCGCTCCACCTCGTCCAGCGTGGCAAGCACATCCTCGGAGACGCTGCGCAACACCTGCCGCTTGTTTACCTGGAAGCGCAGGAAGCGGTCCCGCAGCACCATCTGCTGAAGTTCCAGCCGCCGCTCGTCCCGCTTTTTCAAGTTCTCCTTGCAGCGTTCCAGAACCTGCGTGAACTGCTGCGCCAACTCGGTGCGCAGATACTTCACCAGCCCGACCCGGAATAGTAGATCCAACTGCAGATCGTCGGCTTCGCGCGCCGCCGCCAACGATGCCAGTTGCAACTCCCTCAGACACCGCTTGAATTCCGCCGGATAATCGACCTCCTGGTCCGGCAGCGCATCGTCTTTAATGTGGGCGCGCCCATACGGCGAATCGCCAAATGGATTTTCCTTGGGGACGCGAGTCAACTGCTCCACGTTCCCATGTTGTTCAATCAGGTTGGCTAGATGGATGCTGGTGATCTCGGTGAATTTCGCGCTGAGAAAAATATCGGAGCGCAGATTATCAACCCCGGGAACCAGCCCCTGCAAACTGAGTTGCGGTACATAGGGGTTCAGCGTGAACTGGCTCGCCACGTCACGCAATTTCGCCTGTCCAAAAAACGGCAACGGAGACATTCCGACTCGAACCTTTTAATTCATCGATCTTGGGAGCTGACTTGCGACTTTATCACAGCCGCAAGCCTTAGCGCAGCCACTAACCACGGAGCACAATTGCGCACATAAAAAACGTCAGCGAAACAACAAAGAAACGTCGGTCCAGACCCTCGAAAGAAACGCCGGGTGCCCCACCTTCGACGCGCGTTTTTTTTGCGCGGCTAAGGTGGGAAGCAATCCCCCTCCACCTCCACGGATCTTCGCAGTTGCAGTTGTTCTTCGCTTCACACACCATCCGCACCGCCGACTCTCACCCCGGCCCATGCTTACGCAAGATCTTCCGCGTCAGCCCCGTCAGCGGAAGCCCAAATATCTCCTCTCGCTCCACCCAGCGGCCCGCCTTCGTGCCCAGCGCCTTCAGCCCCGAGCTCACCACCTGCACCTCGTAATCGGTGTCGGTAATCGAGTGCCGCACCACGAACAGTTCTCGCGCGCCCTGGCCCTCCGCGCACTCCGGAAGCTCCCACATCCCGGCCATCTTTGCCGCATCGGCCCCGCGCTGCACTAGGTACACCCGATCGCTCCGCTCGATCAGGGCCCGCGTCATCCGCACTCGCTTGCGCACCGCCTGAGCCTTGCGCGTCTCGGCTCCCGGCGCGCCGCACCAGCGCCGTACGGGACACGCCACGCACCTCGGACTCTGCGGTGTGCAAACTGTCGCACCCAGCTCCATCATCGCCTGATTCCAGTCCCCGGCATGGCGCCGGTCCAGCAGTTCCTGAGCCCGCTGCCACGCCATCGAGCCCGCGCCCCGCACACCGTCCGGGATTCCGTCTGGGGTACCGTCTAAGCTACCGGCTGGGGTACCGTCTAAACGTCTCAGCACCCGCTCCACGTTGCCATCCACCACGGCAACCGGCTCGCCGTAGGCAATACTCGCAATCGCCGCAGCCGTGTAGCGCCCAACTCCCGGCAGTTCGCGCAAAAGGGCTGCCTCGCGCGGAATCATCCCGCCCAGCTCGCTTGCCACCACTCCTGCCGCCCGGTGCAGCATGCGGGCGCGCCGGTAATATCCCAGCCCACTCCACAGCGCCAGCACCCGCTCTTCCGGTGCCGCTGCCAGAGCCTCAACCGTGGGGAACGCCTCCAGAAAGAGCCGGTAATGCTCCAGCACCGCCGCCACCCTCGTCTGCTGCAGCATAATCTCCGAGACCCACACCCGGTAAGCATCGTGGTCCTGCCGCCAAGGCAACTTGCGCCGGTGCCGCCTGTACCAACTCAGTAGCGCCGCCCGCAGCGCTACCAACTCGCTCTGTTCATCTGTCTCTGGCATCGCTGAGCCGATTGTAGCAATCCGTATCTGGCTTGCCCATAATCCCTGCGAACCGCTCCCACCGGCTCAGCCCTGCTCGCGTTCGCTCCAATTTCGCTTTGCTGTCTGTGCCACTTTATGTTCTGATTCTAAATATGAAGAAAATACTGACCACGGCCGTAATTCTCCTTGCTGCCGGCATCACGCTGGTTGCCGGTGTTTCGGCCCAGCAGACCGCCAGCAGCCCCAGTGCCATCGAGCTCAAAACCCCGAAGGACAAAGCCAGCTACGCCATCGGCATGAGCATCGCAGCAAGCATGAAGCGGGATGGCGTCGAAGTCGATACCGCCATCCTTCTGCGAGGAATGAATGACGGACTCGCCGGAGAGAAGCCCCTAATGACCGACGAAGAGGCCCGGGCAGCCATCACAGCCCTCCAGAAAGAATCGAAGGAAAAGCAGGAAGCCAAGAACAAACAGGAAGGCGAAGCTTTCCTTGCCGCCAACAAGGTCAAGGAGGGAGTCATAACCCTCCCCAGCGGTTTGCAGTACAAGATTGAAAAGCAGGGTGACGGCCCCAAGCCGGCTCTCAGCGACACCGTCGAGTGCAACTATCGCGGCACCCTCCTCAACGGCAAGGAATTTGACAGCTCCTTCAAGCGCAACAAGCCCGCATCCTTCCCCGTCGCCGGAGTCATCCCCGGATGGACCGAAATCCTCCAACTCATGCCCGTCGGCTCCAAGTATCAGATCTTTGTCCCCGCCGACCTCGCCTATAAAGGGCGCGCCGCTGGTGCTGACATCACCCCCTACTCAACCCTCATCTTCGAAATCGAACTGCTCTCGATCAAAGAAAAACCGGCAGCCGCCAACGCACCGGCACCTGCTCCTGCTGCCACCAAGCCTGCTCCCGCCAAGCCGTCCGGGCCCGCCAAGTAGCAATCTCCGTTTTGGTACACGTAAAAAAGCCCGCCATCTCTTGGCGGGCTCTTCCTTTTCATCTCGCTTCGCAACTACGTCCTGATGCTATGTCTTAAAGCCGGGTCTTAAAGCTACTTTTTGATCTCCACGAACTCAAAGCGATCCAACTGCGCCTCAAATGGAATCGAGAACTCCTTCTCGATCTTCTCGCGGTAGGTCGGCCCGGAGTTATACGTGCAGAACGGATACAGTTTCCCGTCCGGCGCCGCATAGTGAATCACGCAGCGCTTCACCCGCTCGATGTCGTAGTTGTAGTTGTCCTGGAAGTGCATCCCGGCCACCAGCAGCGTGCGATAGGTGAATGTGCCGTCCATGCCGTCGCGGCCCAGCTTCTTGTTCGTCATCCCCTGGATTGTGTTGAGGAATCGCTCAAAGGTCAGTCCCGGCGGCGCCAGTTCGGTCTTGAAGTGCTTCTTCATCTCCATCCAACCCTTCGCGCCGTTGTAATACTTCATCACCCCGCCGAAAGACTTGCGCGACATCAACTCGATATCCTGCAGCATCGCCGGAATGTCCACGAACTGCGTCACAGGAACCGCCTTGCGCGACTTCTCGTCCACGAACATATACGTTCCCAGCGAGCAGTGCGGATGACTGGAGATCGTCGGAACCCCGCGATGCTCCACCGCCGCAATCAGCTTGCTGAACGGCGTAATCGCCGACAGCGGGAACCAGTCGTTGTACTTGTCGAACATTCCCGTCTGGTCGCTCAGTCCAAACGCCAGATCGGTCAGGGTGAAGCGCTTCTCCTCCAGCTCTTTCTTCGAGATGCGTCCCGTAAACGCCACCGGTTGGAAGCTGATCCCGCTCACCGTGTCCACATTGTCGATGGCAACCTTCAGAATGTCGCCAAGCTGATGATCGTTGAGTCCCTTCACGATCGTCGGCACAAACACGATCTTCATTCCCGCCTTGCGGCAGTTCTCGATGCATCGCATCTTCACATCCAGCAGTGCCTCGCCGCGCGTCTTCATGTAAATCTCGTCGCTGATGCCGTCAAACTGCAGATACAAGGTTGCCAGTCCCGCCGCCTTGCACTTCTGCGCAAACTCCAGGCTGGCCGCGATCAGGATTCCGTTGGTCGCCGCCTGCAAGTGGGTAAAGCCCATCTCCGTCGCCATCTCCAGAATCTCGATGAACTTCGGGTGCACTGTCGGCTCGCCGCCCGAGAACTGCACCACGCGTCCATCCACCGGACGCTCGTTGCGCAGTGCGTTCAGCATGGTGCGTATCTGGTCCAGGTCCGGCTCATACAAATATCCTGCCGCATTCGCGTTGGCAAAGCACACCGGGCAGGTAAGGTTGCAGCGGTTGGTCAGGTCCACATTCGCCAACGCGCTGTGCGAGGTATGCAGCGAGCACAATCCGCAGTCGTCCGGGCAAACCGCTTCCGCGCCCTTGTTGATTGCCGGATTGCTCAGCCCCGTGTTATCGCCAAACTCCCACTCTTCCATCTTCAAATAGAGCGCCGCGTCCGAATACACGCAGTCCTTGAAATCGCCGTGCACGGGACACGTCTTCTCCATCATCACGCGGCCATTTTCTTCAAAGATCCGCGCCTCAATCTTCGTCGTCGGCTCACACTCCGGACACAGCGACGTCGTCGTCTTCGGAAGTCCCTTCTGCAATGGCTGAATCGGTCCGCCGGTCAGCGTCTTCTCAGGTTGCAATATCTTCAGGTCCGGCCGCTTCGACGATGCAAATGGGGTCTTCAAGGCTCTCTCCGCTCAACAGTAGGATTTAGTGGGAGCAATCACACTCCCCTACACAAATAGTGTGCCTATTTCAGCGCACATCCAACAGTAGCATCCGTCACTGCCCTAGGTGAGCCCCCTTTTCAGCGAATCGCAATTCCTCGCATTTAGCGGTAATTCCAGGAACTCAGCGCGCCTTCCCGGAGGCAATGCCTCCCGCCGTCGCACAAATTCACCAAATCTATAACCGGATGGGCCGTCCCACTGAATTCTGAAACTTTTCGCAAAAGAAGTGGAACTAAATCCCTGCCACGGTGAATACCATCAGATGGCTGAGTCGACGGCATTCGACCAGACCCCATGTAGTGTTTCGTCTCCTCCCGAAGCAATGTCCGCCCTTACCCGGCGGACGTTTTTTGCTCCGCGCCCACCTCCGCCAACAGTGCGTCGGCAACATCGGCTCGCGTATCATGTTTTCTGTAGGCGGCGGGACGACCCGTGAGCCACTTTCGATGCCGCTAAGGCAGGAGAAACCATGTATTGCTCAAATTGCGGCAAAGACATCGGTGCACAGTCAGTATTCTGTCAGTTCTGCGGAACCCGTGTCGCCCCCCCGACCTTCGCACCGCAACTCCCCAAGCGCCCCTTTGCCCGTTACAGCACCAACAAGAAAATCGCCGGCGTCTGTGCTGGCGTCGCCCGCTATTTCGACCTCGATGCCAACCTCGTGCGCGCCCTCTGGGTGCTCAGCCTCTTGCTTGCCTGCGGCGGCCTGGTCGTCTACATCATCCTCTGGTTCGTCATGCCCCTGGACCCCGAGCAACCCCTTTTGCCAGCATGATGTTGCCGCCTCAGGTCCAACCTTATTGACCTCCCGCACTTCAGAGCACACAATCGAATTGCCGTGGAATCCGCCGTGCCGCGCCTCAATCAACCATCGCGACTTCCCTCGCGAACTCAGTCTTCCGCCCACGCGGCGGCGTTCACTTGCCCGTACCGCACGTTGCTTTACGCCGTCCTGCTCGCGCTCCTTCTCTCCGCCGCTGGCTGCGCCGCCAAAAAGCAAACTGCGCGCGATCTTCCGCCCCCGCCTACACTCCCCGCTGTCACGCCCCCTACCCCATCCCCGTCTCCAACCAAGCCACCGGACACCCAACCATCCGTCTCCGGTATCCACGTCGATCCCAACTCCCCGATCCTCTGGACTCAGATCGGATACGCCAGTTGGTACGGTCCCAACTACCACAACAAAAAAGGCGCCAACGGCGAAATCTATGACCAGAACGGAATGACGGCCGCTCACAACACCCTGCCGCTGAACTCCATCGTCCGCGTCGTCAATCTCAAGAGCAAGCAATCCACCGTTGTCCGCATCACCGATCGCGGTCCCTTCGTCGGCGACCGCATCATCGACCTCTCGGCTGCCGCCGCCAAGGCCGTCAACGTCTACTATCCCGGCACCGCCCAGGTCCGCCTCGATGTCCTGGAAGCTCCGCACCCCATCGAAACCGGTGGCCGCTGGTGCGTGCAGGTCGGCGCATTCGAGACCCAAACCGCCGCAATGCACTTGAAAGACAAACTCCTGCAACGCTATCCCGACTCGCAGGTGCTCCAGTTCAAAGGCCCCACCGGCTACTGGGTCCGCATCCGAGTCCCCCAGGACGACAAGGAAAAAACCCGCGAAGTCTACGCCCACACCCACGCCCAAGAGGGCGCAGTCTTCATGGTCCGCCTCGACTAGAGCGCAGTTTTCATGGTCTGCTTTGACTAGAACCGCTGTTGTTTTTTAAGGTGTCATTCTAAGCGCCGCGAAGCCCCCCGCGCCGCCAAGATCTCCGCACCGTCCCAAAGTCATTGGTGGATACTAGCCCTGTTCTCGCCAATTACATTCTCAAAGTCGCTCGAATGCCAAGGATAACGACGGCGATACTGCGCTGACGTTTGCCTCCGGACTAGACCACGTTAATGTGGTACAGGTGCTGCTCGCCAAAAGAGCCGATGTCAATGCAAAGGATAAAAATGGCGCGACCGCGCTGAGTGCGGCAACGGAGGCCGATGTCAAAGCCTTATTGTCGCAGGCAGGCGCCAAACCATGACTGCATCGGGATCAGCATCAAGGCGCGGAGCAGCTAGTACCGCCGCACGGTTATCTTGGCGAGGTGTAGATATGGGGTGGACATTCGATCAATAACGATCGCATTTGTGGACCGTTAGCGACAGCCAAGTCGCTCACTATACCGAAGCCGGACCGTTAAACAGCTGCTTGCCAAAAAAGAGGATGTTTTCCGTACTTATTAGACAAACGCCGTGTTCCCCACCGACTAGCGACTTATGCTACATTGGCCTTTCGCAAGGAGCGCTTTATGAGCGACTGTCTTTTCTGCAAAATCATCGCCGGAGAAATTCCCTCCAAGAAAATCTATGAAGACGAGCAGGTCTATGTCTTCGAGGACATCAAGCCCGCCGCGCCCACTCACGTCCTCATCGTGCCCAAGCGCCACTTCGCTGGGCTCAAAGAGGCCACCCCTGCCGACGCCGAAATCATCGGCTACTGCCATCTCATCGCCGCCAAACTCGGACGCGAGCGCAATATCGAAGACGGATACCGCACCGTCCTCAACGTCGGCCCCCGCAGCGGCCAGTCGGTCTTCCATCTCCACCTCCACCTCCTCGGCGGACGCGACCTCAAATGGCCTCCCGGCTAGGCAAGATGCCGCGAAAAGTGTCGAAGGAAGGTAGCGCTCAAAGCCAAGGGGCCGTGGAACTGCATTTCCAGAGACAACAAAATCCCATGGTTCGCCTATCTTGGAGGTCGCGATGCCTTACCTGCTCTGTCGCAATCGCGTAACCGATTTCGAACACTGGAAGACCATCTTCGCTTCTCATCAGGAGGCTCATCGCAAGGCTGGCCTTCGGCTCATCAATCTGTGGCGCAGCCTTGATCAGCCCGGCAACGTTTTCTTCCTCTTTGAAATCGCCAGCGTCGAGCAGGCCCAGGAGTTCATCCGCGCTCCCGAGGCCGCCAAAGCCGCACAGGCCTCCGGCGTCACTGATGGCGAATACCATTTTCTCCAGGGTATCGGTGGCTACTGATCCCTCCGAAGGCCCGTGTCAGGCACTCAGGCCGCGCCACCGCAAGTCGCAGCATCGATTCGAATATTGGTTTCGATCGTGTCCACCACCTCATCGATTTGACCTGCGAGAACCAGTTTTCTCATGGTCAGTCCGAAGCCCACAACTTGGTCGGATGTGATATAGGACGGAAGCGAAACAGTGCGGCTGAGTGTTGGTTTTGCAAGTGTCCATTTATTTTGCAAGGGGCACTTACGGAGTAACTCGTAGTTCGACTTACGCCTCCCGTTCCATATCGTGCTGCTCGGGTGTGTGCTGGCTCGAAGGTTGGAATCCACTGCAAACTTCCGTGGACCTTCGAGGATAGGGCCAACATCGAGGCCTCCTATCGGTTCTTCTCCAGCGATTGTGTGAGTGACTCCTCAGCCCACGAGGTGCGGATGAGACCGTAGTCACTCAAAACAACTTAGAACCTACTCTGGCGAGATTATCCGGGGTGGGCGTTGACATTCCCGCATTTTTCAATGATTATGGATTTTGAATACAAAATGCAATATCGAAACATGTACTTGGATCCTGAGAATTGATCGTTTACAGCCAAAACTCGCGGTCACTGAAGGATATGGATATAGCGCGTTGGCGCGCACAGGCCGCATGGCTTGGGTATCGGTTCTGCTCCGGGTGTCGCTTTCACCATCTTCTGACGTTCGTTTAAACGCCGTTGGTTGATCGCCCAGCGAGGCGCACCGGCGCTCGCTGCAGTCTAAGGAGGTCTATATGGAAACCATCATTCAGCAGCTCGAACAGAAGCGTGCGTTAGCCCGCATGGGCGGCGGACAGAAGCGCATCGAAGCGCAGCACGCCAAAGGCAAGCTCATGGCGCGCGAGCGCATCGAACTGCTGCTTGACCCCGATTCCTTCGAGGAATGGGACATGTTCGTGGAGCATCGCTGCAACGACTTCGGCATGGGCGACCAGAAGGTCCCCGGTGATGGCGTCGTTACCGGCTACGGAACGGTGAATGGCCGTCCCCTCTTTGTTTTTTCCCAGGATTTCACCGTCTTGGGTGGCTCCTTGTCGGAGTCGCATGCCCAGAAGATCTGCAAGATTATGGAACATGCCATCAAGGTCGGCGCGCCGGTTGTCGGGCTGAACGATTCGGGCGGCGCCCGGATTCAGGAGGGAGTTGATTCCCTTGGCGGCTACGCCGACGTGTTCCAAACGAATATGCTCGCCTCGGGCGTGGTGCCGCAGATTTCCATGATCATGGGACCCTGTGCGGGCGGCGCCGTTTACTCTCCGGCCATGACGGACTTCACTTTCATGGTGAAGGACTCGTCGTACATGTTCGTGACCGGGCCCGACGTCGTGAAGACCGTCACGCATGAAGAGGTGACGGCTGAAGAACTGGGCGGCGCGATCACTCACACCAGCAAGTCTGGAGTTGCGGACCTCGCCTTTGAAAACGACGTTGAGGCGCTACTGATGCTGCGCCGGTTGATCAGCCTGTTGCCTTCCAACAATCGCGAGAAGCCGCCCGTGGTGCCCACCGAGGATCCGGCGGACCGGATCGAATTGTCGCTCGACAGCTTGGCCCCCAGCAATCCCAACAAGCCTTACGACATTAAAGAACTGATCATGAAGATCGTGGACGAAGGCGATTTCTTCGAGATCCAGCCTGAATATGCCAAGAACATCGTGATTGGCTTTGCCCGCATGTCAGGGCAGACCGTCGGAATTGTCGCCAACCAACCGCTGGTGCTGGCCGGATGCCTGGACATCAAGTCCTCCATCAAAGCCGCGCGCTTCGTCCGCTTCTGCGACGCGTTCAACATCCCAATCCTCACCTTCGTGGATGTCCCCGGCTTCATGCCCGGAACGACCCAGGAATACGGCGGCATCATTAAGCATGGAGCCAAGCTGCTCTACGCTTACTGCGAGTGCACGGTGCCCAAAGTAACGGTGATCACGCGCAAAGCCTACGGTGGCGCTTATGACGTCATGGCCTCGAAGCACCTGCGCGGCGACGTGAATTTCGCGTGGCCTTCAGCCGAGATTGCCGTGATGGGCCCAAAGGGCGCGGTCGAGATCATCTTTCGCAAAGAGATCGACGATCCACAGAAGATCGCCGCGCGCACCGAGGAGTATCGGCAGAAGTTCGCCAATCCCTTTATTGCCGGCCACCGCGGATTTATTGATGACGTAATCATGCCCCAGGAGACGCGCAAACGTATCTGCCGCTCGCTGGCGATTCTAAGTAAAAAGAAGCTGGAAAATCCCTGGCGGAAGCACGGCAACATTCCCCTGTAACGGATGGCCAAAATGTTTAAGAAGATTCTGATCGCAAATCGCGGAGAAATTGCCTGTCGCGTAATCAAGACCGCACGCAAGATGGGCATCGCGACCGTTGCTGTGTACTCGGAGGCGGACCAGGAATCCCGCCACGTCCAAATGGCCGATGAAGCCGTCTGCATCGGTCCGCCATCGTCGAAGCAATCCTATTTGCTTGCCGACAAAATCATCGCCGCCTGCAAACAGACCGGCGCAGAGGCCGTGCATCCCGGCTATGGCTTCCTCTCGGAAAATGCGGGCTTCGCGGAACGTCTAGAGCAGGAAGGCATCGTCTTCATCGGCCCGAAGCACTACTCCATCGCGGCGATGGGGGACAAGATCGAGTCGAAAAAGCTAGCGATGAAAGCCGGGGTTAACACCATTCCCGGCTGGAACCAAGCAATCGAGGATCCGGACGAAGCCGTGAAGATCGCGCGCGACATCGGGTATCCCGTAATGCTGAAGGCGAGCGCGGGCGGAGGCGGCAAGGGCCTCAGAGTGGCCTACAATGACGAGCAATGCCGTGCGGGTCTCGCATCTTGCCGTAATGAAGCGCGCAATGCCTTTGGAGATGATCGCGTATTCATCGAAAAGTTTGTCGAGGAGCCGCGCCACATCGAAATTCAAGTGCTGGGCGATGCCTGCGGCAACATCGTGTACCTCTGGGAGCGGGAGTGTTCCATCCAGCGCCGCCACCAGAAAGTGGTCGAAGAGGCTCCCTCGCCATTCCTGGATGCCGAAACTCGCAAGGCGATGGGCGAGCAAGCCGTAAAACTGGCTAGAGCTGTCCAATATCAGTCCGCCGGCACGGTCGAGTTTGTTGTTGGCAGGGACCGCAGCTTCTATTTCCTGGAGATGAATACCCGTCTCCAGGTGGAGCATCCGATCACGGAGATGATCACGGGGCTCGATCTCGTCGAACTCATGATCCGCATCGCTGCTGGCGAAAAGCTGCCCTTCTCTCAGGAGGAGGTAAAGTTGAACGGCTGGGCTATGGAGTGCCGCATCAACGCCGAAGATCCCTTCCGCAACTTCATGCCTTCGACCGGGCGGCTGGTGCGCTTTATTCCTCCCGCGGAGAAGGATAACGCCATACGGGTGGATACCGGCGTCTACGAGGGTGGCGAGATCTCGATGTATTACGACTCGATGATCGCCAAGCTTATCACCCATGGCGCCACGCGCGATGAGGCGATTGCGAACATGCGGGGCGCGCTGGAATCGTTTGTCATTCGCGGTGTCTCTACCAACGTTGCCTTCCAATCGACGCTGATGTATCACTCGAAGTTTGTCTCGGGGGACTTCAATACGGGGTTCATCGCGCAGCAGTTCCCGGAGGGCTTTCATCGGGACAGTGTGTTCCATAGCGTGGTCCACGACGACCCGTTGCTGTTGGCATCGGTGGCTGCCTTCGGTCGCCTTCGATATATTACTCGTGCGGTGATGACCGATGGCCGGCTCCCCGGCCATGATCGCAAGGTTGGCGCCGATTGGGTGGTACTGAACGGCAAGGGGAGGTATCCGCTCACCTTCAGGCCAATCGAGGGCGGCTACGACATCGTGCACGGCGATCGAACCTATCAGCTCAAGTCCGACTGGAAGCTGGGCCAGCCCCTTTTTCGCGGAACCTGGAACGGCCAACCCATCTGTCTCGAACTGGAGCGCCTTGGCGTGAAATATCGTGTTGCCCACCGCGGAACGCAGTGCGAAATGATGGTGCTCGACGCGCGATCCGCTGAGCTGCTTGCGCTGATGCCCTACAAACCGCCGCCGGATCTCTCGAAATTCCTTATCTCACCGATGCCTGGTCTGCTGACCCAGGTCGCGGTGAAAAACGGCCAGGAAGTTAGAGCGGGAGAAAAGCTTGTCGTGATCGAGGCCATGAAAATGGAAAACATTCTCTCGGCCGATCAGGACTGCGTGGTGGCCGAAGTAATGGTGAAGCAGGGCGAAAGCCTGGCCGTGGACCAGACCATCATCCGCTTCGAATAGATCGAACCGTCTTCGTCGCGCTCTCGTTGTAACTGCGGTTCCCATAGACGATCCGTTGCAACTTGATAAATAAGGGCCATGCCCGAAGTTAATTTCCAACAAAGGAAGCCATGATGAAAACACTCGCAAAACCAAGTGCAAGCTACAGCATTACCATGCGCCTGAAGATTAACAACGTTCCAGGTACTCTGGGGATGGTTACGTCGAGAATTGGCGATCTCGGCGGAGATATCGGTGCGATTGATATCGCTGGAGTCGGAAAGAATCACATCATCCGTGACATCACGGTCAATGTTCGTGACCAGGAGCACGGAGACGCCATCATTGAGGAATTGAAAACGATTGACGTTGTCGAAGTGGTTCATGTCTCGGACCGTACTTTTCTGATGCATCTGGGCGGCAAGATCCGAATCACCAGTAAGGTTCCGCTGAAGACCCGCGATGACCTTTCCATGGCCTACACTCCAGGCGTGGCACGCGTCTGCATGGCGATTCATGACGAGCCTGAAAAGGTGTACAACCTCACGATCAAAGGCAACACCGTCGCCATTGTGAGCGACGGTACGGCAGTGCTTGGCCTCGGCGACATCGGCCCGGAAGCAGCGATGCCGGTCATGGAAGGCAAAGCAATGCTGTTCAAGGAATTCGGCAGAATCGATGCCTTTCCGATTTGCCTGGCGACCAAGGATACGGAAGAAATCATCAGAACCGTCAAGAACATTGCTCCTGCATTCGGTGGCATCAATCTGGAGGATATTTCGGCTCCGCGTTGCTTTGAGATCGAAGAAAGGTTGAAAAAGGAGCTCAATATTCCGGTCTTCCACGACGACCAGCACGGAACCGCCGTGGTCGTTCTCGCCGCTTTGCTGAATGCGGTGAAGCTTGTCAAGAAAGAGATCAAGGACCTGAAGGTTGTTGTTACCGGCGTCGGTGCAGCGGGTGTTGCCTGTTCCAAGATGATTATGGCGGCAGGGGGCAGGAACATCATTGGATTCGACCGTACGGGTGCGATTCACAAAGGCCGCACGGAAGGTATGAACTACATGAAGCATTGGTTCGCCGAACACACCAACCCGACTGGGTTCAAGGGAACGCTTCCCGAAGCACTCGTAGGCGCGGACCTTTACATGGGATTGTCCGGCCCCGGCACGATCGAGGCGAAGGACCTTGCAAAGATGAATCGGGACGCCATTGTTTTTGCGATGGCTAACCCCACTCCTGAAATTATGCCTGAAGAAGCGGCGCCCTACGTACGCATCATGGCAACCGGACGCTCGGATTATCCGAACCAGATTAACAACGTTCTGTGCTTCCCCGGTATTTTCAGAGGCGCACTCGATTGCCATGCGACCGACATCAACGAAGAGATGAAGCTGGCCGCCGCCCATGCGATTGCAAATGTGATCACGGAAGAAGAATTGAGCGAGGACTACATTATTCCCGGTGTGTTCAATGCGGCGGTGGCTGAAGCAGTCGCCAGGGAAGTCAAATAAGCAGCCATTAGGACCGGAGTTGGCCGGGATAAATCCGGCTACGAGAAGAGTGTGGCTCAAAAAGTCTGACGACTTGGGACGACCGGGCAATCTGCCGACACGCCGGCGCAAACATTTGCGCCGGCGTGTTCTTGCCGATTGGTTCGCGTTCCTTGCTTTCGACGCTGTACGTAACTGAGCGTCGCGCTGTTTGTGTACCAGAGCAACCCACCGGTGCCCGCCGAGTTGCTGATCGAGGTCCACCGCTATGTGGACTTACGCTGGAAAACCTACGAACACAACACCTGGCACAGCAACTTCCCCGCAAAAGTGGCAGCGAAGGGCGTGCACGCCGAAGGCGATCGAGAGTCTAAGCCGAGAGAGGTCGAGCCAAATGGCAGACAACGCAGGAGCGGCAAAGAAGAACGAGAAAGTATTCCAAACCACGTCTCACATCGTGATCGATCCGTTTTATTCACCTGCGGCTCTGTCCAGCTTCAGCTATGAAAAGGAGTTGAACGCTCCGGGAAGCTTCCCGTTTACCCGCGGCGTGCAGCCGACGATGTACCGGGGACGGTTGTGGACGATGCGGCAATACGCCGGCATGGGCGATGCGGAAGAGAGCAACAAGCGTTACCGGTTTCTGCTCAGCCAGGGGACCAATGGGCTCTCGGTCGCCTTCGACCTGCCGACCCAGATCGGATATGACAGCGACAATGACTTCGCGCTTGGCGAAGTGGGCAAGGTGGGAGTCGCCATCGACACCATCGAAGACATGCAGCGGCTCTTCGACAGCATCGATTTGGAGAAGGTTTCGACTTCGATGACGATCAACGCATCGGCGGCGGTGCTGCTGTCGCTCTACATCGCGGTGGCCAGGCGCAACGGCTTCGACCCGAAGAAGCTGAGCGGCACGATTCAGAACGACGTACTCAAGGAGTACATCGCGCGCGGCACCTACATTTATCCGCCCACCTCGGCGATGCGGCTGATTACCGATATCTTTGCCTATTGCAACCAGAATGTGCCGGAGTGGAACACCATTTCGATCAGCGGCTATCACATGCGCGAGGCCGGCTCGACGGCGGTGCAGGAGGTGGCATTTACCCTGGCCGACGGCATCACCTACGTGCGCGCGGCGGTGCAGGCGGGACTCGACGTGGATGAGTTTGCGCCGCGACTCTCCTTCTTCTTCGCCTGCCATAACAATTTTCTGGAAGAGGTTGCCAAATTCCGCGCCGCCCGCCGCATGTGGGCCAGAATCATGCGCGAGAGCTTTGGTGCGAAGTCGCCCAAGTCGCTGATGCTGCGCTTCCACACCCAGACCGGCGGCTCCACCCTGACCGCGCAGCAGCCGCAGAATAACATTGTGCGCACCTCGCTGCAGGCCATGGCGGCGGTGCTGGGCGGAACCCAGTCGCTGCACACCAACTCCTTCGATGAAGCCCTGGCGCTGCCGACCGAAGAGTCGGCGCGAATCGCTCTGCGCACCCAGCAGATCATCGGATACGAGAGCGGGGTGACGGCGGCAATCGACCCTTTGGCCGGCTCCTACTACGTCGAGACGCTAACCAATGAGATCGAAAAACGCGCCACCGATTACCTTGGAAAGATCGATGCCATGGGCGGAATGCTGAAGGCGATCGAGCGCGGATTCGTGCAGCAGGAGATTCAGAATGCCGCCTACGAGTTCCAGAAATCCGTAGACAGCAAGGAACAGTTGCTGGTGGGCGTGAACGCGTTCCAGGTGGATCAGGAGCAACCGGTTGTGCTACAGAAGATTGACCCTGGGCTGGAGCGCCGCCAGGTGGAACGTTTGCGCGCCTTCCGCGCCAAACGCGACTCGGAAAAATCTGCCCGCGCCGTTCGTCGGGTGGAGGAAACTGCGCGCAACGGAGGAAACCTGATGCCGGTCATCGTGGAAGCAGTGGAAAACGATGCCACCGTCGGCGAAATCTGCGATGCCATGCGCATCGTCTTCGGCGAGTACAAAGAAGTCATGGTGATCTGAGCAAAGAAGGCAACGGGGCGCGAGGCGAGCTGTAGCTACGCTGCCGTACTTCACTGGAGAAACACTAGCTCGTGTACCAGTTCATCGTCCGGTTCGAAAGATCGGTTCGTCAGCGGCACGCTTTCGTTAGGCCGCGGTTGCCGCATATTTAGCCAAAGTTGCGAAAAGGTGGATGCTCGCACCGTGCATTGAACGAGAGCTTGCTGATGAGATCCGCTTACGGATGGCGGGGGCTCTTTTTCCGTACGCTCCCGGCCTGCGGCTTGGAGAAGGCATCGCGACCGCTTAGCAGGTGATCGCGCATCAGTTTATCCGCAGCCTCGGCGTCGCGTTTACGGATTGCGGCCATGATCTGGCGGTGCTCCGCTACTGACTGTTCTACACGTCCCTCCGAGGCGAGAGAGTGAAAACGGACGAGCCGCATCACCTTCCGCATTTCATCGATGAACTGCAAGAGCCAGCGATTTCCGCCAATCTCGTGCAGCGTCCGATGGAACTCCTGATTCACTTCGAAGAAACTTTCGGTCTTCTTTTGGGCCGCATAACGCTCCAATTTCTCGTGCAATTCCTCTAAATGGCGAACGTCTGCAGGACTTGCCTTGAGCGTGGCCTCATGCGCGGATCGGCCCTCTAGCAGCGCCAGCACGGGAAAAATCTCCTCGACCTCGCGTTCGGGAATTTCGGCCACGTAGCAGCCCCGGCGCGGGATCAGCGTGACAAGCCCCTCTGCCGATAGTACCTTGAGAGCTTCGCGCATCGGAGTACGGCTGATGCCGTAAGCCTTGGCGAGCGCTTGCTCGTCGATCCAGCCGCCCGGTTCGAATTCGTGCGAGAAAATGGCATGGCGCAGCCTACCAGCGACCTCTTGGTACAGAGCCCGGGAGGAGATGGCACCGGTGTTCCCGGAGACCGCATCTGCGTCGTTTTTTTGCATTCTGCATACAGGATACACCCCGATCCGCAGCCCGCGCGTTTAACTTTCCCCGATTACTAAAGCCCCACCGGAGAGTCGCCCGGAAACCGGCTTCGCGGAACCCAAGGGCGCCCACCCCACCCCAGCTGAGCGGCGCAAGGCCTGATCAGTTGAAGTCCAAGGCCAGTCTAATCGCTGTGCGCCACGTTGACGGTTTTGGCTTCCGAGCAGCGTGGAATCGGGGTTACTTCCGGATTAACTCGACACCGCTCTCTCGGACGTTTTTGGAATATGCACTGACTTCCGGCCTCAGTGGTGACTCGCAATGAAAAAAGGCGCCGCATCGGCTGAGATGGCGACGCCTTTTTACAGCCTGAACTAAAATCCTACTTTGCTACCTCGATCAACTCGAACGCACCTGCTTTGCCGGAGGCGTCGGGTACGGCGTTTGCCACCGAGTACACCACGTGTTTGCCGGTATCAAGCGCCATCGTCTTGGCACCCTTCTGCGTGGGTACGTTTGCAAAGCCGATGTACTTGTCGGAACTCTCCTGCCGGATGACGGAGATGCTGCCCTCGCCGTTGGAGGTGAAGATGAGGTGGGCTTCTTTGTCGTAGCTGACGGCATCCACTCCGTTGCCAATGGCAAGTTTCTGCACGTTCCGCCCTGAGTCGGCATCCACCACAACGAGTGTGCCGTTATGGCAACCGGAGAAGAGGCGGTGGGTGGCGATGTCCAGTGCGAGTCCGGTTGGCTCCTCGCAGCCAACGAGGGGCCAGGAAGCCACCACCTTGCGCGCAGCCACGTCGATGACGGCGATCTGGTTCTTATCTTCCAAGTTGACGAAGACCTTGCCCTTACCATCTGAGACGCCGGTCTCCGGCCTGCCGGGCAGTGCGATGGTGCCGACGGTTACGGCCTTCTCAGGATCGATCAGGGTGGTGTCATCGCTCTTTCCGTTGCAGGTCAGCACGAGGCCGCTGAAGGTATCGAAGAGAATCGCGTCGGGCTTGCCACCAGTCTTTACGGTGGCGATGGGCGCAAGCGTTTTCATGTCGAAGAGTGTCGCGGTGTCGGCCTTGCCGTTGCTGGTGATGCCCCTCCCTAACTTATGGATCAGCGCCACGCCATGCACGCCATTGGTGTCTGGAATTTCGCCCACAAGCTTGCCGCTGTCGGTATCAACCACCATGACGCGCGTGGCACGAGCGACGTAAAGGCGGCGCGCTTCGCTATCGAGGGTGAGGTAATCCCATCCACCATCGCCGCCCAGTGTGATGCGCCGGGACACCTTATACCCGGACGGGTTCTGTGCCAAAAGCAACGCGCCAGCCAACGCCAGCATGAGAAGGGCGAGACAGAAAGTGCGGACTGAACGCATGAATTCTCCTATCAAATAAGCTGCCTATGAGTGTGCCACATGCCACTCATGAGAGAGTTCCTCAGAAGCTGTCTTCAGGAATTTACGCAACGTTCACACATCTTTGATACGGGCTTATTCGATAGTTGCTTAAATCATATTGTACCCAGACTCATTCTGCGGCCTCTCTGCTGCTGGGAGCCGTATGCTTTCCCGCTATTGCGCGCCATCCGGCGAGCGAATGGAGAACACAATATGCGTCGGACCTTGTTATCGACACTGTTCTATCTTTTCTTCTTCTGTCTTTTTGCAACCCTTGCATTAGCTCAATCTGGTAAGGGCTCGCTCAGCGGGCGAGTTACGGATAAGGCGAACGCCGTGCTGCAAGGTGCGCAGGTTGAGTTACTGCCGCGTACCGGCACTGTGACTACTGATGAGCTGGGCGAGTTCACCATCACCAACCTTGCTCCGGGCAAATACACAGTGCAGATTTCCTACGTAGGATTTGAGCCATTCACGCAGGAAGTAAGCATCACCGCGAGCAAGAATACGCAGTTAAAGGCAGTCATCAAGATTGCGCAGAAGCAGGAAGAAGTTACCGTGTACTCCGGACGTCAGAGCGGTGAAGTCGAGGCTATTAACCGTACCCGCGCAGCGGACAACATTCTGCAGGTGCTTCCCGCCGAGGTGATCACCAGCCTTCCGAATGCCAACATCGCCGATGCCCTGGGTCGCATGCCCAGTGTCACCCTGGAGCGTGACGAAGGCGAAGGCAAGTACGTGCAGATTCGCGGCACTGAGCCTCGCCTGACCAACGTGATGGTGGACGGAATCACCATTCCGTCGCCTGAGAACGGCGTGCGCCAGATCAAGTTGGATACCATCGCCAGCGATTTGGTCGAGTCGGTTGAAATCAATAAGACGCTGCAAGCGAACATCGACGGCGATGGCATCGGCGGTTCGGTAAATCTTCGCACCAAGACCGCAGGCGAAGTGCCGACCATCGGCCTTTACGGCCTCGGTGGCTATACGCCCATTCTGGAAAATGGCCGTGGCGTGCTACAAAGCGGAGGCACCATCGGCCAGCGTTTTGGCAAGCAGCAGAAGCTCGGCATCTTGATCGGCGGCACTTACGATTACAATGGCCGAGGCATCAACGACATTGAACCCAGCCCGACTACCTACGCCAGCGGATACCCCGCCTACAGCGCGACCCCGCACTACGACGGCATGGATCTGCGCGACTACGTTTACAACCGCACCCGCTGGGGAGCAGCGGGCAGCATGGATTACAAGCTAGGGGAGGGATCCGGTCTCTACCTGCGCAGCTTGTTCTCGACCTTCCGCAACTGGGGAAACAAGTGGACCTTCACCTTGCAGGACAACAACGACCCCCTCGGCTACAGCACGGGAGCTCCGAAGTACAGCCAGGATTGGCGGCGTCCGAACATGGCGATCGGCAACCTGGTGGCTGGAGGCAAGCATGTCTTCAAGAGCTCGTGGCTGGCCTGGAACATTTCGGCGGGCCGTTCGCGCTCGCTGGGAGGCGGCTCCGGCAATGGTGACGCTAAATACAAATGGACAGGTGATAAGAATATCCCCTGCTATAACGACCAGAGCCTTGCCGCTAGCGTGAATCGCCCAGGCTGGAGTTCGGGTTGCTTTGGAGCGGGCGCGGATAACGCGATGAATGGCGACAACTATGCTCTTTCGGAGTTCAACCTGCCGGGCCAGGGCATCAGCGCCCAGCTCAATTTGCAGGCTTCGGCTTCCTATGCCAAGAACTATCATTGGGGTTCGCACTTCGGGACCTTTGAGTTCGGCGGCAAGATTCGCAACGCACACAAGTTCGACGACAGCTACGACATGGCGCTGAATATGCTCAACAATGAGCCCGTTGCCAACCATCCCGAGTGGATGAGTGACTTCAGCGATCCCCACTATTACGGTGGAACCTATCCGCACGGGACCAATCTGACAGACTACAGCAAGGTGCGCGACTGGGCATTGGCCCAAGGCGTCAGCGTCATCAATCCGGCGACGGGCTTCCCCATTGGATGGTGCTCGACGGCTCCGAACGCCTGCGCTACTAACGGCGTCGCTCTCAACTCTCCTGGTGGTACACTCAATTCCGTCAACTTCGACTTGGTCGAGCGCATCTCGGCCGGCTATGTGATGAACACGATCGACCTGAATAGCCGCATGCGGCTGGTGACAGGTCTCCGCTTTGAGAACACGTACCTGAACACCCTGAGCTACGGCACCGACGTGACCTCAGGGAATCTGATTCCAACCACGATCAACAATTCTTATCTTGACGTTCTGCCGAGCGCCTCTCTGCGCATCGGGCTCGACAAAGAATCAAACCTGCGAGTGGTATACGGCCGTGGACTTGGCCGTCCGGACCCGGAGATGGTGACCGCGGCGTTGGCAGACACGGGAAATGCGTTAGGCGGAGCGGAGATCTACACCCTTGGCAATACGAAGCTGAAGGCGGAATACTCCGACAACTTCGACGTGCTGTATGAGCGTTATCTGAAGCCCATCGGCATGATCCAGGCCGGCTACTTCTACAAGTGGATCACCGACCCGCTGATCCAGGTGGAGTACCCAGTCAGCAATGTCCCAAGCACATCGCCGCTTTATGGCGGACTGTACCAACAGTGGCAGAACGCTAACGGCGCGCACGTGCAAGGCCTCGAGATTGGCTTCCAGCAGCATCTTTCCTATCTGCCTGGACCGATGCACTTCCTGGGGCTTTCCGCCAACTACAGCTACACCCAGTCGCAGCTCAGCGGTTTTGCGGACCCGGTCACCGGTTTTGCGTATCGCACGGACAAACCGGCGATGCTTCGCCAGGCTCCGAACACCTGGAACATCAGCCCGACCTTCGATACCAGAAAGTTCTCAATGCGTATTGGTATGACATACAACGGCACGATGATCTACGCCTATCAGTGGATTAGCGGTGCCGATCCAGTCGTGGGCATCAAGGGACCAGCTGGCGATAACTACCTGTACTCGCACTTCCAGTTGGACGCACAGGCCAGCTACAAACTGCCTCACGGTCTGCAGGCGTACGCCTACGGCCTAAACCTGAACAATGAGGTCTTTGGCTTCTACAATGGCAGCCCGCAGTATGTGACGCAGCGCGAGTACTACAAGCCGACTTACGCGGGCGGTTTGCGCTATACCTTCAACAACGAAAAGTAAGCAATAGCTTTGGGGCTGAAAAAACAGTCTGGAGCGACAAGAGCGGCGAGGCCATGGCTTCGCCGCTCTTGTCCTAATTCAGTTAGATCAAGACAGAAAAGGAAAGCCCGATGACGAAGGTCGATGAATTCTCCCGCAGACAATTCCTTGCTGGCGTTGCGGTCACCGCTGGGAGCGCGCTCCTGCCTGAGGAACTGCTCGCCGAACCACCCCACGCACAACTCCTTCTACAGCCCGAACTCGTTCCAGAGCGCATTATCCTTAGTCTGACGGCGGACCCAGCCCACAGCCAAACGGTGACGTGGCGAACCGGGAAGGCACTCGATGCCGCGCAAGCTCAAATCGCACACGCATCGGCGAATCCGACTTTTGAAAAGGCGTCAGCAACCGTAACGGCAACGGCAGCCAAGGCCGAGGTCAGCGGAGGTAGGGCCGTTGGTGAATACGCCGCTTACTTCGACGGTCTGATGCCAAATACGCGTTACAGCTATCGCGTCGGCGACGGCACCACATGGAGTGAGTGGAACTCATTCCGCACTGCAAGCGATAAACCGGAAGCATTCCGCTTTCTCTACCTTGGCGATGAGCAGAACAGCATAAAGTCTCTCTGGTCGCGAGCAATCCGGAATGCTTACGGCAAGGCGCCAGATGCACGCTTCATCGTTCATGCCGGGGACCTGCTCGAGGAAGGCTACGATGACCGTCTCTGGGGCGAGTGGTGCGATGCCATGGGCTTCATCAGCGCGGAGATACCCAGCTTGGCCACCCCTGGGAATCACGATCTGCATCGCGTTCCCGGCGGTGCGGGCTCTAAAGAGGTGCTCAGCGTTTCTTCCTTGTGGAGACAGCACTTTGCTTTGCCTGCGAATGGTCCTAAGGGCGTGGATGAACTCAGAGAGCAGTCCTACACCATCGACTACCAGGGAGTACGCTTCATATCGCTCGACGTCAACGTCTACTCCAACGAGGCGTTTTCGGAAAGCGCAAAAGAACGTGTCGGCAAAATGCAGTTGGTGTGGCTGGAAGAGCTACTAAGAAATAATCCCAATCGCTGGACTATCGTGGTTCAGCATCAGCCGATATACCCGATTGCCAAGGGACGCGATTACGTGGAAATGCGCGAGGCGCTTTTGCCGTTGTACGACAAGTACAATGTCGATCTGGTTCTGCAAGGCCACGATCATACTTATGCGCGCACCCACAAGCTTGCGGGCGGGAAGGTTGTTGGCGCTTCGCAGTCCGGCACAATCTATGCCATCTCAGTAAGCGGACCGAAGATGTATGAGATCGCAGACATGTATGCGCCTCTGCGGGCCAAGACGCTCGCCCATACTCAGGCTTTTCAGGTGATCGAGATGAACGGCGACACGCTTACTTATGACTCCTATGCAATTGAAGGTGAGCCGATCGATCACTTCAAACTCTTGAAGCACACCGACGGAACGAGCACCTACGTCAATGGGTAAGACAATGTCTCTGGCAAGTTAGAAAGGAAGCGCTCGATATGGGACGCTCGATGCCATGGCTGGTACCTGTTCTGGTTTTGTTTGATCTTGTCTCTTATCTGCCGCTAATGGCTCAAGACGCTGCGGTCGAAAAAGCGACGACGACTAGCGAAGCGAAGCAGGCGTCGGCGACGGAGATTCCGAAGTTCACGAGCAAGTCGCGACTGGTGCTGGTGCCCGTGATGGTGACGGATAAAAGCGGCGAGCATATTGGCGGACTGGGGCGCGATGCGTTCAAGGTAGAAGAGCATGGAAAGGTGCGCGAGGCGACCATTTTCGAAGAGGTGAAGACGGTCGCACCGATTGCAAAGACGCCGACGGCTGTGGCCGAGGAAGGGCGCTCGAATTTTGCATTTAACGACACCAAGAACTGGCGCCTGACGGTAGTTGTCCTGGACATGCTGAACACGCCGTATCTGTACCAGGCTGAGGGCAAGCGGCGACTGATTCAGTATCTATCGAGGTCCTTGCGGAGTGCGGAGCCGACGGCGCTGTTTGGACTGCGAGAAAACGGACTGAAGCAGCTTCATCCGTTTACCACCGACACCGCGGTGCTGCTGGCCGCGCTGCGAAAAGTGCAGGGAGAAGCAGGACAGGACGAGATGAACGGGCAGTCGGCCGCGTCGCTGAAAGACATGACCGATATGTTATCTCAGAACTCTTCGGACGAGACGGCGCAGCTGATCTCTGATTTCATGAATGACCAGCAAGCGACCATGGACGCTGCTCAGCAGCGTAGATCGATTCGCACCACGCTGACGGCGATGACGCAGATTGCTCACGCCTACAGCGCGATTCCGGGGCGCAAGACGATGATTTGGGCGAGCGGAGGGTTTCCGTTCATGATCGACGATCCGCAGTCGTTTGCGCGCATGGGCTCCGATATGATGGAGAAATACGAAGAGACCTGGCGGGCGCTGGTATCGGCAGACATCGCGATCTATACGGTGGATCTGACGGGACTCGGCGGCGGGGGCTCGCTCACTGCAAGTGGAAACGCTGATGCACGGCGTGCGGCGACCGGGAGACGTCCCAGCGGAAATCCGAACTCCTCGATGCTCATTCCCTACGACAAAGGGATACAGAAGCAGGCGACGCTGCAGGCCTTTGCGGATGCGACGGAAGGAATTCCATGTGCGAACACCGGCGATATCGAGAAGTGTTTTGCGCGCGCGATCGATGATTCGCGCTCCTATTATTTGCTTGGCTACTACCTGCCTCCCGACGATCAAAAGCCAGGCTGACGCAAGCTGAAAGTGAAGGTGACGGCCACTGGGGCGCACGTTCGAGCGCGTGAGGGATTTTATATCCCCGAGCCGCAGGAAAAGACACCAGAAGCATTGCAGCGGCAGATGGTCGATGCAATGCGTTCGCCGGTGGAGTTTACAGGGGTACGTCTGAATGTGCGTGAAGTGCCTCCGGAGGCCAGCGTGAAGCCGGCTGCAGCGGGAAAGTCTAAACATGAATTCGCGGTGGAGTTTGCCGCCGATTCAGTGATGGTTGATGTAGAGAACGGGAACGCGATTGATCTGACGCTGATGGCGGTGGCTTTTGACCGCGAAGGTAAGTACGCTGCGAATTCAGAGCTCCACGTAGCTGCCAAACTGCAACCGGAGCGGTTAGATCTGCTGCGCAAGTCGGGACTACGTGTTAAGCCGTCGCTCGAGTTGGCTCCAGGAAAGTACGAGATACGCTTCGCGGTGAGAGATAATTCCACAGGAGAGATTGGGTCAGTGGAGTATCCACTGGATGTGAAATAGGGCGCTGACGCACAGTGAGCCACGCTATCGTGCATTGCGCCGAAGGGGGAGCTGATGCCATGCTAGCGGCGATCTCCCCAGAAACTTGCCGTCGATTGCGGATGGATGACGGGCAACCCGGAAGTTACGGGATTAACCCTGGATCGGTAACGGTAAACGCCGCAGGGGCTTGTAAACACCAGGCGCGGGCTGCGGCGGCAAGAGCGATCTTGATCACGCCTGACTCCGGCGCCAAAGAGCCACGCCCTCAAACGCCCGCCCATATATTTCCAGATACCAAAAGCACCCAGCAAACCCTACTGAGCCACTCCTCCCTCCCTACACCCTCATCCATTCTGATCCTTCCTCTATAGTCTGACCGTTCCTCGCGAGCGCCCCCGAAGGGGCGCGGCGGCGGCTGGCGGAGAATTAGATCTGATCTTCTACTTCCTACCTGCGACCCAAACCAAGTCCTCTACTCCAGAGGAAACCATATCCAGAAACCCCATATAAGAAGCACCCACTTCTGATGCGTTGGACCAGTTAACGCCTTCGCCGAAAGTGTGCGCGCCCGAAAGCCACGAGTTAGCGAAGCCAACTCCCAGAATGGCTCCGATCAAGGTATGCGAACTGGAGGCCGGCAGTCCCAGATACCAGGTACCGAGGTTCCATATGATCGCCGAAATCAGCAGGGAGAAGACCATCGCGAATCCTGCACCGGAACCTACGTTGAGCACCAGTTCGACGGGAAGCAGCGCGAGTACCGCAAACGCGACGGTACCGCCGGAGGTCAGCCCCCCCCTCAGATTCCAGCAGCTTGGAGTCTGAGGGGGGAGAGCCTGTCAGGACCCTTTTTCACGTTCGTTTCTTCTCGCAAATCTGGACCGCTGGAGTTTGCTGTGGAGAAACAAAGGCGACCCCCATATGGTGGGGCCGCCGGTGCGATGTTGCAGGGGAAACGATCTTTAGAACAGGAACGGCAGCGGCGTAATGCCCTCGATGCGAACCGCGTCCAGTTCAGATGGATCGATGCCGAGCGCCTTGATGATCGTCGGCGCGATCTGCTGATTCAAGACATAGGTAACGACGTGCTTGGCCTGGATGCCAGGAATGGACACGAGTAAAGCGACGTGGAAATCATCCTCGTTCAGGCCGCCGTGTTCGGCGATCTTCGATCCGCCGGTGAAAATCACGCCTGTGTTGGTTTTCAAAATAATGTCGGGCGTGCGCGGATCGGTGAGCGGGCTGTTGAACTTGGTTTGCAGGGAGGGCCCGGCGAAGATCTCCTGAATGCCAAGGGTCGCCTGGTTCGCCGGCAAGCTCAGCATCGTAACAATGTCGGTGGTCTGCGAGGAATTATTGAGCCAGATAAGCGAGCCGTCGTCGGAGATGTCGAACGCCTCTCCTGAATCAAACGTATTGATCAGAGTGGCCGGTTGGCCGCCGCCGATGGCAACCTTCTTCGTCACGTCTATGGGAGACTGGCCGTGCTTGGCCCCGACGATGATAAGCGTCTGGTCGAAGACCCCGGCCTTCTGCAATGCGTCGACCATGAGGCCGAGGGATGCGTCCACGAAATCCAACTCGCTGCCTAATCCGGGGGATGGCGTCCCGAGCACGTCAGCATAGCCGCTGCCCTTCAGCTTCTCACCGACGCTTACAGCCTGGAAGTTTGTGCCGAAAAGCGTCGGAACGGGGGCCTTCTGTGCGCCATCGTGGGTGAGGCCGGCGATTTCGTTGAGAACGGCCTGCACGTGAGTTTCATCGTAGCACTGGATGTTGAGAAGATCCGTGGTCCAGCCATCATCGGGAGTATTATCGACGGCGTTCACCGGCGTGCAGGTGGGAAACGGCGCAGTGGCCGGAATGCCGGGGAATTTAGGCAGAGCGACTGGGATCGAGTTGATCTCGGGGCCGAAGAAATCGTCCACGCCCTTGCCGCTGGGACCGTTTGTCCACTCGTACGAGGGATGTTTGTCCGTCCACGCTGTGTAGCCGTTATGGGCTTTGACGACCTCGAAGATGGTGTTCACCCGCAGATATTGGTGCGGATAGATGGGCGCGCAGTTATGGAAGGGATCGCGCGGAAGAAAATTAGGGTTGATCGATCCTCCGCCGTTGAGCTTGGTTAGGTCCGCATCGACTGCTTCGTCATACTCAACGACCCCGCCAATCTGACCGGGGCACGGCCCGGAGGGGGTGCCGACGTATGCGATGTATGGAGTGGTCGCAACCGGCGGCGAAGTCTTGCGATTGTAGGTGACGTCATACCAGAACCCGGCGGTGGTGGGCGATCCGCCAGTGACTAATGCAGTCAGCCCTGGAAACGAGTCCGAAGGCTGCGAGGTGGAGGCGTTGTCGTAGGTAATGCCATGGGAGCTGAGTTGAGCCAGCGTCGAATTAGGGTGGCTGGTTACGTAGTTTGTGAGATCCAGGGCATGAAGGCCGTCCACGCTGATGAGCAGAACGTGCAGAATCTTCGGCCCTTCGTTATCGTAAGCATACAGAGAACTGGAAATCATTGGCAGTGCGAGGAACAAGGGAAGGAATCGCGCAAACGTTTTCATGGTGGTTTCTCCTGAGGGAAGTCGAAATGCGGCTCACTCTGAGATTGCTTCGACGATTAACAACGCATGAAAAGTGAGTAAAGAATTCGTAAAATCAGGCTTGGTTTCCTCCCAGACCGACTCCGGCAGTTTACGAATGAGGTACTCCATTCCAAAAGCAGCAAAACCAGTTAACCCCGCGAAAGGATCTGCGATCAGTTGGATCCCGCTGTTCCTTTAACTGGAGAATCAACCACCGAACCATCCAGATACAGAGACCTCATACCCACAGTTGAACGAGCCGTGCTCCAACATTCTCTCCATACTGTCGACGGTCCCATCTGTGTTCCTGAAATAGGTGCCCTCAGGGCGCCGACGTGGGGTAGTGGGGCAACTTCCGGATCGCCGTGATCCGGCCGGAACAGTGCCAATCCTCAGAAAAACCTTTCCACAAGCCGACTTGCGGGGACCTATCTTGAATTGCATCTTGCAGAATATACGATCGTTATTACGCTTTGCGTTCTGCTCCTCGGATCAGACCATCATTGAGCGGCGTCGGATGTGTCTGGAGGTGGGGGTGGAGCAGACGATATTTCTGAGATGACTTCGCCTAAAGTTGGTACCCGTCCGCCATCCACTTTGCGAATAGCTCAATGCGCGCCTGAGGCCAAGGACCTTCCCCTCTCGGGGGCGGAGGCGGCATTACCGAGCCACCGATTCCCCGAAGGCGGTCGTAGATGGCGGCCGCGTGCGTCTTGACGTCATCATAACTTCCCAGGTTGAACGCCTTGCTCATGCCACGAATGTCTCGCTCCGTAAAAAGTGGGCGAATGTCCGCTTGAAAGCTCGTCGGTTTCATCATCGCTCCTCAAAGCCATCGGATAACTGGATCGAATTCCTCGGGCGGGTGATCTTCATGCCACTTTTCCTTTCCGAGCGACCGGCTCTCGATTGGTTTGCATTGATTTGACGAGATCGGCCGACGACGCTCCTTCGAGCGACAATCCGTAGCCAACTTCCCGCACGATGCGCTCCTTCAACGGTTGAATGAAGTGAATGCGTGTGTTGCGGCGAGTCACTTCCGGAGCCTTCAAGTACAACTCCGCCAATTCGCGTGCCCGACTGAGCGCCTTACCGTTCGGCACGACTTCGGCAACCACTCCCCATTCGTAAGCGGTGCGCGCCGCCAGCGGCTGTGGATTGAGCAGGAATGCCTCTGCTCGCCCTGCCCCAGCGCGATAACTCCACGTCGTAAAAATTCCATCGCCGGGCGTGACGCCCCCGGCGAAGTGCGCCACATCCTGGAAGGTCGCACTCTCGGCCGCCACAATTACACTGGCGAGTAGCGCGTAGTCAGAATGGACATGAGCGCGCCCCTCGATAGCCGCGATGACCGGCACGCGGATGTTGGCTATGTTTTCCAAAACCTGAACACCTTCGTCGTGAACCTGGCTCCAAACACCGGGATCGGCGACGTCGCCGAACGATGACCAATCGACATCCGTAATGAACTCCCCTCCCGCGCCAGTCAGGATCACGATCTTGTTCGCTCGATCTTGCCCAATTCGGTAGAAAGCATCGACAAACCCCGTGTGAGCTTGCGCGCTCATAATGAACGGGCCGCCGTTGTTGTGGAACTCGGCAACCAGCACACCTTCGGCATCTCGCGTAAGCTTTAGATTGTGATAGGCACTGAAATAGTCCGATTGAAATGTTTGCATAGGGGTCTCCTTTCTGCGTTTGCCCGCTCGGGGTGAATCGTCCTTCTCAACAATTTCGCAGGTTAGTTTAAGACGCCTCATATAGGCCTAGCGGATGCCAAACTCTGGTCAATTGCTGTTCTGAATCGTGCTTACAAGCCGTGCCTCGAGACCTGCTTCCGCGTGACCAAATGTTTACCGGTTTCGGTTCACCGAATCAGCTTAAATAGGCAGACGCTCCCACAGTGAGATATTTCGCGAACCAGCAAATCGTTTAACGTTTTCCGGCATCTTCGTTGTCATGCACGGAATGTGAAAGAGAATTTAATGCACATTGTTTCTGGTCCAACGTGCGCCCTTTTTCGTCCGAACGATGCATCGGCTGAGTGCACGTGCCGCCTATAACCTGTCCATTGTTGCTGGGGTAAGGCTTCTCGGACCACCAAAACCAACTCCACCAAGATGAATGCAACGAGCACCCCGCAAATCATCCACAAAAGCCACATTTGCCGCGCCCGCAATCCGGCTTTGTTCTCACGGCCAAGCGCCCGGATCGTGGATCTTCGGAATGTCGTCATGAATCTCATACCGCATCAACTCAATTTGTTAGAGTGGCCTCAGCGTATATCACCTGTACGCTGCTCGAACCATCCAGTGGCCGTGCCTGTTTTGGCGAGTTCCCACCCAGCAAGTGCATGGCCGAGAGAACTGCTGGGACATAATTGCGCGTTTCCTGCGGCAGTTGGTGGCCGCGACTCAAAGATTCAAAGTCGCCGGCTCCGTGCTGCAACGCATGCTGGACTGCATGTTCACCAGCGTTGTAGGCGGCAAACGCCAGCCTCCAATCGCCAAACTGCGCGTACAGGTCATGCAGATAGCGCGCCGCTGCGTGCGTCGATTTCACGACATCCACCCGTTCGTCCAAGTTGGGGGTCACGACCAAGCCATATCGGCGCGCAGTAGCCGGCATGAACTGCCAAATACCCAGCGCGCCCTTAGGCGATATAGCCGAGACTCGGCCACCGCTCTCGACCAGCACGAGAGCGGCGACATCGACAGGAACACCTTCCTCACGCAAAATCGGGTCCAGCGTTGGCCTGAGCAGCGCGACCCGCTCCACCGCACGCTGGACGTTGTCTTCCTTTCCGCCCCAATAGCGATCGAAAAAAACGCTCAACGCATTGTCATCAGCCCGACGGGTGTTCACCGGCGCGCTCAACGGCTGCGATTCAGGTTCGCGCTTGGCTTTGGTCGCAAGGAGGCCGTCAGCGGCACCACTCAGCATTTCGTTGTAAGCCGAAAAAGTATCTTCCACGGAGGCAGCAGGCGCCGAATAGCGCTCCGTCTGCGCCCATGCTGGTACAGTTAAGAGAAGCAGCGTCAGTAACCATTCGAGTAGCAGCTTTCCGCTATTCACCTGTGCCTCCGTTGCCAGGCAGCTCTTGGTGTTGAGTTGCGATTCCATTTTGCAGAGCAGGCTTCACCTCGGAGTTCCACTTCCACATCGTGAAGATCACCGGGTAGAGGAGCAACTCGAGCAGGAATGAGGTGACGATGCCTCCGACCATCGGAGCGGCAATGCGCTTCATCACATCGGCGCCAGGCCCTGTAGACCACATGATCGGCAACAGGCCTAACAGGATGGCCATGACCGTCATCATTTTCGGGCGAACCCGTTTGACAGCGCCGTCGATGACAGACTCCTCTAAGTCTTTCTCGCTTTTGATCCGGCCCTGATCCTTCCATTTCTGATATGCCAGGTCGAGATAGAGAAGCATGACGACGCCGGTCTCGGCATCCACCCCGGCCAGCGCGATCAAGCCGACAGCCACGGCCGTGCTGAGGTTGTAGCCGAGCAAATAGAGCAACCAGAACGCGCCCACAAGCGAGAACGGCACCGCCAGGAACACCAGCATGACCTTGACGAACGATTTCGTGCTGAAGTAGAGCAGAACGAAAATGATCAGCAGGGTAATCGGAATTACATACTTCAGCCGCTCCTTGGCGCGGACCATGTACTCATACTGACCGCTCCAGACGATGTGATACCCGGATGGCAGTTGCACCTTCTCGGCGACGATGCGCTTGGCGTCATTTACATAGCCGCCGAGGTCGCGGCCGGAAGTATCGACATAAACGTATCCGGCCAACTCGCCGTCTTCGCTCTTGATCACCGGCGGTCCGGTAGTGATCCGCAGCGTCGTCAACTCGGTCAACGGAACCTGCGCGCCGCCTGGCGTGCTGACCAGCACCCGGTGCAGTTGCTCGGGATCGTCGCGGAAGTCGCGCATATAACGCACATTGACCGGATACCGCTCGCGGCCTTCTACCGTCGTAGAGATGTTCTTGCCTCCGACCGCGGACTGAATGACATCCTCGACCTTATCGACACTGAGGCCGTATCGCGCGATGGCGTCGCGGTTGACCTTGAAGTCGTAGTAGTAGCCGCTGACCACGCGTTCAGCGAAGGCGTTGCGCGTGCCGGGCACCTGTTTTACGGCTTCCTCTATCTTTTCGCCGAGTTGCTGGATGACATTCAAGTCGGGGCCGAGGATCTTGATGCCCACCGGCGTACGAATGCCTGTGGAGAGCATGTCAATGCGACCCTTGATCGGCATCGTCCAGGAATTGCTAATGCCCGGAATATGGAGCGCGGCGTCCATTTGCTGCTCTAGTTTTTCCGGTGTCATACCCGGGCGCCACTGGCTTTCAGGCTTGAGCACGATGGTGGCTTCCATCATCTCCAGAGGCGCCGGATCGGTTGCTGTCTGCGCGCGCCCGGCTTTATTGAAGACGCTCTCCACCTCCGGAAAGGTCTTGATGATTTTGTCCTGAAGCTGCACCAGCTGCTCTGCCTGAGTAATCGACATTCCGGGTAGTCCGGTCGGCATGTAGAGCAGGCTGCCTTCGTACAGCGGAGGCATAAACTCCGATCCCAATTTCATGAAAGCGGGAACCGTCGAGAGCATCGCAATCAGCGCAATTGCCAGAGTCGTTTTGCGATACTTCAGGACGAAATGTACCGCTGGTTGATAGGCCCAAATGAGCGCCCGGGAAATAGGGTTCTTGTGTTCCGGAGCAATCCTGCCACGAACGAAGAGCAGCATGAGCACAGGTCCCAGGGTCACGGCCAGCACCGCTGCCCAGAACATCGAGAACGTCTTGGTGTAGGCCAGCGGCTTGAACAGACGCCCTTCCTGCGCTTGCAGGGTGAATACAGGCAGGAATGACACGGTGATGATTAGGAGGGCGAAGAAGATCGAACGCCCGACTTCTTTCGCGGCATCCACGATCACCCTGTCTCTACTCCCTGGCTTGCCGTCGGCTTCCCAGTGTTCGAGATGTTTGTGTGCGTTTTCCACCATGATGATGGACGCATCGACCATCGCGCCGACGGCAATCGCAATGCCTCCGAGCGACATGATGTTGGAGTTCACCCCCACGTACCTCATCGAGATCATCGCCAACAGGATCGCAATTGGCATCGTGATGATGATCACCAGGGCACTGCGGAAGTGGAAGAGAAAGACGATGCACACAAGGCTGACGATCAACATTTCTTCGATCAACTTGTGCTTGAGGTTATCAACTGAACGGATGATCAGATCGGAACGGTCATAAACCGGAACCAGCTCGACTCCGTCAGGCAGAGAACGCTTGATCTCGGCGATCTTGCTCTTCACCCGGTCAATCACGGCCAAGGCGTTCTCGCCGGAACGGACCACAACGATACCGCCCACAACCTGTCCCTGGCCGTTCAGTTCGGCAATGCCGCGACGAATGTCCGGCCCCAGTTGCACGTTGGCAACGTCGCCCACGTAAACCGGTGTTCCGTTCTTGCTGCCAACGGCGATCTTGCGAATATCGTCGAGGGTTTTTATGTAGCCAAGTCCGCGGACCATGTATTCGCGTCCGGTGTATTCCACCACGCGCCCACCAACATCGTTGTTGTTCTCGCGAATAGCGTCGATCACCTTGTTGATCGACAGCCCGTAGCCACTCAGTTTGTCGGGATCGATCGACACTTGGTATTGCTTCACGTAGCCGCCAACACCGGCGACTTCCGACACGCCGGGCACGCTGTCCAGCCAATAGCGCACATGCCAATCCTGCAGGCTGCGCAACTCAGAGAGATCGTGTTTGCCGGTCCTGTCCACTAGCGCGTACTCGAATGCCCATCCAACTCCGGTCGCGTCTGGGCCAAGGGTGGGCGTTACACCCGAGGGAAGATTGCCCTGCAAGCCCTGCAAGTATTCCAATACTCGCGAGCGTGCCCAGTACAGGTCCGTACCGTCCTGAAAGATAATGTAAACAAACGAAGAGCCGAAGAAGGAATACCCGCGGACGACCTTCACCTTGGGCGCAGAGAGAAGCGCGTTAACGATAGGGTACGTGACCTGGTCTTCCACTAGGTCCGGGCTCTGTCCTTTCCAATCGGTGTAAACGATTACCTGTACGTCGGAAAGATCGGGAATAGCATCAAGCGGCGTGTTGTACACCGCCCATACCCCGGATGCGATAGCAAAGAACGTCGCCAGGTAAACCAGGAATTTGTTTCTCGCGCTCCACTCAATGATTCTCTCGATCATGACCTACCCAGTCTCCCGCCGCTAACCGCGCCCAATGGCGGCCAGCGGCTGTCTCAGTTAGTTCTTCGGCGAGGACATGTCCCCGGTGGCGGCGCTCAGGCGGCTCTCCGAATCGATCAGGAAGTTGCCCGAAGTCACAATGATTTCGCCCGGTTTCAAGCCGCTCAGCACCACGAACTTGTCGTCCACGCGAGGCCCAACCTTGATCTCGCGCGGCTCGAAGTAGCCATCGCCCTTCGCCACGAAAACCGTCTGCCGGGTGCCTGAGTCAAGAACCGCTTCGGCAGGAATCAGCACATTCGTGCCGTAGTTCACATTCAGTTCTACATCGGCGAACATCTGCGGCTTAAGTTCAAACTTGGGATTAGAAAACTCCACGCGAACTTTTGCTGTGCGGGTCTGCGAATCGACTGTGGGGTAGATATAGCCGATGCGTCCCTCATAGCTCTTGCCCGGGTAATAGCTGAGCTGCATCGTTGCCTTCTGCCCTAGGCGAACGTAAGGAAGCTCATACTCATATACGTCGGCGTCCACCCAGATGGTGGAAAGATCAGCGACCAGATAAAGCTCCTTGTCGGGGCCAACCTCAGACTGGGGAAACGCCTGACGATTAAGCACGAAGCCCGTGACCGGAGAATAGAACGTCATAGTCTTTTCAAATTTGCCGGTCCGTTCCAGTTCCTTGATCTGTTCGTCGCTGATGTCCCACAGTTTCAGGCGCTCACGTGTAGCTTCCAGCAATGCGTTGGCGCCCTCGGACACTTCGCGAAAGGGCGCATTGCCCAGGTAGGCCTTGCCGCGCAGCGCGATTAAATAGTCTTGCTCCGTCGAGACCAGGTCAGGACTGTAGACGGTGAACAGCGGCTGTCCCTTTTTCACCAACTGGCCAACAAAATTTACATAGACCTTGTCGACCCAGCCCTTTATCTTGACGTGTATGTGTGCAATCTTGGTCTCGTCCGCAACCAGGTATCCCGTCGTGCGAATGGTACGCGTCAGCGGCGCACGCTCAACTGTAGTTGTGCGTACGCCGATCAACTGCTGGCGCTGCGGGGAGATTTTCACGGTGCCGGACGGCATCTTTTCCGTCGCCTCCTCGGCATACTTGGGAACCAGGTCCATGCCCATGGGCGATTTTCCGGGGTGGTCGGAGTGATACGCCGGATTCATCGGCGCATACCAGTACAGGATCTTCTTTTCCTGCGATCCTGATGGCTCCCCAGAAGGGCCCGGTTCGTCCGCATATTTCGGCAGTAGATCCATTCCCATGGGCGATTTGCCGGGGTGATCAAAGTGATATGCCGGGTTCATCGGCGCGTACCAGTACGAGACCTTGCGGGCATTCACCTCGCCGGAGGAAGCAGTTGCCCGGTGGAAGAGGGCGGCGAGGTGCGCGTGATAGCGCGCGCCTAATCCCGCAAGCACGCTTACAACCAGCACGATTGCGATGACGGTAAAGAACTTGCGCATGCTTTTTGGCTCTTTCATTTCGACTCCGGAGTTACAACTAGGCTCTGACTTCCGTTGTTAGTCAACTCGATACCAACCAGCGGTTCAATGCGTGCCAAAGCTGTCTGAAGGGCTGCCAATTCGCGGTAGTAGTCGATCTGGTATTCCAGAACATTGCTGAAGTTTGCCAGTACCGTAAGAAAATCGACATTGCCGACCTCATAGGACGACATCGAGGCTTCCAGCGCTAGGCTGGATTGCGGAACGACTGCTTTTTCATACAACTGCAGTAGGTCCCCGGAGGCTTTTGCAGCCAGGTACTGCTCCTTCAAGTCGAAGTTGAGTTCGTTCTGGCGGTTATCCTGTGCCCGTTTTGCAACGATCACCTCTTCGGCTGCTTCCTCTTCCGCCTCACGCTGCTTGCTCTTGTAGAAAATCGGAACGTTCACGGTGACGGTGAAACCATGCATGTCCGGCAGGAGTGGCCTCTGCTGGTACATGTAACCAATGCCGAAGTCAGGTAGATAGGCCTTGTGCGCCAGGCTGGCAGCATCCTGATTGCGCTCGACCGCTTGCTGCTCGCGTTGCAAGCCGGTGTCGTTCTTGGCCGCCAACCGATATAGATCGTCGAGTTTGTAATTGAGCGCTGCCGGTAGGATTTCGGCTGGCGGCGGCAAGGGTATTTCCGGACTTCTAGCCAGCAGCGTGTTGATGCGCGCCTCTGCGGTGTCGCGGTTCTGCTGAAGTACGATGAGCTTCTGCATCAGCAGCGACAGCTCAGTTTGCGATTTCAACACATCCTGCTGAATCCCTTTACCAACTCGATAGCGGGACTCGGCAATCTGCGAAAGTTTTTCCAGCAGGTCTTTGTTTTTCTGCGTGATGTCAATCGCCTTGGAGAGAAAGTAATACTGGTAATAGGCTATCTTGGCTCCGGAGACCACCTGGCGCCGCGCCGCTTCATAGTTCCACCAAGCGGCTTGCGCTTCCTTGCCTGCTATGTCGCCGCGCAGCCCGAGCTTGCCCGGAAATGGAATCTCCTGCATCGCCTGTACACTGCGATAGCTGGACGGATCGCCGTCCTGTACGCTGAATGGCTCGATATTACCCATCCAACCAAAGCCCACCTTGGGATCGGGCAAAGATTTTACCTGTGGCACTCGATGCAGCTTCGCATGATATGCGTGCAGCGCACCCTGCACCGCCGAATTCCTCCGCAATGCTTCGCTGGTCAGTTCATCGAGCGACAGCGTCATCTCGCTTGCAGGCCGCTCCGGTTGCACGGTTGCGGCCGCCTCCTGCCCGGATCCAACCTGCGTGCTCATCTGCGAAGATGCCGGTGGTTGCTCCGCGTTGCTCACACCGTACATCAGCAGAACAGAAAGCAATAAGGTAGTTGCGCTAGTTTTCATGGTCTCTCTCTCGTTTTCTTGTGCTCGGGTACCGATCAAGAAAGCGTACTAGTTCTGATCGCTACCTGAGACCCGAAGACCGTCCCGCCATCCGCATCCGCCTGCTCAAGAATGGAAGTCAGCAGTATGCGAACGGTTTCCAATAATTTGCTGAGCAAGGGGACAATCGGGCACAGACGTGCCTCTTCGACAGAATGCCTGCTACAAGGGATCGAACTAGATGAGGAAGGTGCAGAGTACAGAGAGACGCGGGAAACTTCTGAAAGGCGGTGTTTCTTCGAACGATGTCGTCTCAGGAAGCGGAGGCTCAGAAGCGACATGCTCCACAACCGCAAGAAGAGGCGCAACGAGTGAACGGGTATCTGGCTCTCGCGCCACTTCTGATGCAGGAACTGGTTTCGCCGGCGAAAGATTGCAGCAAGGACCACTTTCGGACTTTGAATGTAACTCGCTACCGGCGGATGGCGTTTTCACGAGCATCGGGCAAGCCGGGCCGCAACACTTATGCGTTGTAGGTACGGCTCCGCGCAAGCAAGTTGCGAAAGCTGACAGGCAACTTGCCAGAATTACAAAAGCCAGCACCGCGGCGACGAGTTTGAATCTGCGAGTCATTTCGAATACCGAGACAACAACAGTAGCATAAGCGTAACGCCGAAACCTTACATCGGCAAGTGACGCCCGTCACATGCGCCATTTTCTACCAAGAAATTTGTCCGATCCTTCGGCTTCAGCAGGTTTGGTGGATGTTTGCTGCTGGCTTGCTAGAGAAAGCCAGCCTGCAGCGAATTAGGTTCAGCCGGGATAGTCTCCGCTCCCTTGTCTGCAGGAAGCTTCTGTCCAGATGGCTGCATGAGTAACGGCCGGATCAGATAGCCTGACTACTTGTCTCCGCGCATCCGCGTGGCCATTCTCTCATGCTCGGCGGCCATGCTATTCGCGAGAGCAGGTTATGTCGGCCCAACGGAGGGCCGGTCAGCTTGCGAGCCGACTTCTGAAGAGTTCCTTCGCGACGCATGAAGCGGCCTTCGAAGGGCCTGTCCATTTGTTAGCATGCAGCCAGGTTTGCATGCTGGATTACTAACGGTAAACGCCGATCTCACCTGCGATACGTCCCGCAGTCGAGTTCTAGAAAGTTAGAATCGGGATGACGCTTGGCTCTGCTATCTGCCGTCCAAGGTGAGAAAGAGATCTTGCGGCGCTAAGGTTTTCTTTGCTTGTTGCATGGCCTCTGAGTAGACTGCGACTGGTATGACGCGCTGAGTCCAGCGGGCGAACCATTCGAGACAGACTTTGAGGTGATCCCAAGGATTTTCCGGCATCTCCTCCGGCGCACATTCGTCAATGAGAGCCTCATCCAGTGGACGGAGTTCGTGGAGCTTTGGCTTGTTGCGTTCGAACACTGCTTGAATCGAGGAGCTGGCTCTAAGTTCGTGGAAAAATTGGCCCCATTTGTCGGCGGCGACATTCTTACGAATGAACTCCACGATGAGTTCGGCAGCGATGGTCAGTTCGCTCCCGACTCGTTTCTTTCTGCGCTTCTTGCGCTTCGGTGGTGGCGGCGAAGGGGAAGCGGCGGCCGCAGCAAGATTCAGCTCATCACTTGGCAGGAAGTCAACCCGGTACTTGTCGAAGAGTACAACCGTCCCGAACTTCCAAGCCCGTTCTTCGGGATTCTCCACCACGGTGAAGTTTCCAATTGGCAGCTCGACGCTCTCGTGACGACCGAGCGCATCTTTGATGGATTCGAGGACGGCGTCGATGACGTCCCTTGCCTTGAGAACGCTGAGTCCCTGCTTGCTCAGTGCCGGAACCAGGACGAGTTCCTTGAAGCCTGTTGCCATTTTTCCAGGCGCTCCGATCCCAGGAGGGTAGCTTCCACCACGAAGCTATCACATCCGTGACAGTGCCCGGGGCGTCATATCGTTTCAGCGAGTTTGGTTTGCCGTTAGCGAGAACGTCTGGGGCCGGCGGGCAATCAGCTTCATCTTCTTCGTCATCTTCATCTCCCTATTCGCACCCCAAGCCATTTCCTTCGAGAACCGGCCCTCGATGTAGGCTCTCCGCCAAGGTACTCTGTGATCGACCACCGCGATCGGATACGCCGGAGCCTTCGTTCAGGATCTCGACGCCGAAGATCTTCATCGCGGTGGCCGCGCCCAGTTCGGAGGCTCCGGCCAGGGTGATGTCGAACGGCAGGATCTGATCGGAGTACCAGGGCTTGGCGAGCTGCTTCATGCCATCGACCGCAGTCATCGGCGTGTTCAGGGTGCCGTTCAGCGCGGTGATGGATGCACCGGCGGAGGGTTGACCTGCACCGCGGACCAGGGTGGAGTTGAAGATCGCGTTCTGCGACAGGTAGACGTTCTGGCTGGAGTTGAACTGGGGACGGACGTCATCGATGTTGGCGACGAACTGGCCACCCAGCTTCCAGACCAGATCCAGTAGAGCGTGACGGTCGAAGTTGACCCAGATGAGGCTGCCGGCGATGCCGCGCTTGTTGCGGGAGATAGGAATTGGCAGGTAGGTGGAGCTACATACTTTGGCGCGCCGATTGTTTTGTTAGGCTCTTTACATATCGACAGTATTACGTCGATACTAATGGCTCGTCGTTTGGGCCGAACATGGAGAGTGCCTAATGAAGCAGAATCGCCGCCGTCGTCACCTTCGCCCCCGCCCGACCCGTTCCCAAGTCAATCAGGAGCTTCAACGCGCCCGCTCCGCTATCCAGTTGTTTCAGCTCGAATGGGTTCTGGAGGCACGTAAGGCGCGGCCCAGCCTCGCCCGGCTTCAGCTGCTGTGCGCGGTCGGGCCATTGTCGTCATCATCGGCGCGATCGCTGAGCTGGAACGCAACCTGATCATCGAACGAGTGCGCGCCGGCATGCGCCGCACCAGGTTGGAAGGCCGGCATATCGGTCGCACCCCGCTCGACTTCGACCGAGCCGCCGTTCTCCGTGACCGTGACCGCAGCATGAGCCTGACCGACATCGCCAGGGCTCATCGCATAAGCCGGGCAACAGTCAGTCGCGTGATCAAGGAAGCGCGCGAAGCTACTAGCCCGAAAGGGTGCATTCCAGCGCCCCGCCAAACCCATGAAAACAGGCTGCCGGATCCGGTAAGAATATACTTGACGAATCAGATTCGGAGGCTGAAAATGGAAAGTACCGTGACAGGGCACGAGCAATCGTGGGTTAAGGTTAACGCCAAGGTAGATCGGGAAATGGTTGGAATTATTACCAGCCTAAGCCACATCGAAGGACTTGAAACATTGCAAAGCTGCCAAGAGTCAATAGATGGTGATGCGTATATCTATTTCTGGTGTGGCACTTGGGATAAGGTATGTCGGCTGGTGTTTGGAGAGCTATTGCCAGCGCTGCGGAATGCGGGGATAGAGGCAACGGGAGCCGTAGAGGTATTCAATAACAGTATGCCGACAGCCAAGATCGGATTCAGCGCGAGGGTTCTGAATCAAGCAACCCTCGCGCTGGAATCCTTTGTGGCTACCGCGTTAAGTTAGTTCCGTAGCTGCGCGTCTTTTCGTGGCAAGGGATACACAGCGCCAAGGTATTGGCCGCAGTGTCAGCGCCGCCAGCAGCAACCGAACGAACGTGATGGATATGCCACTGGCCAGCCTTTAGTTCCTTGCCGCACTGGCCTAAAAGCGTATGGCAATTGCTTGAACACTCACAGCGTCCACCCGAACGACGCCACAATTTATTGAGTTCATCTTGAGGTAATGCCACTGTTGATACTCACGTTTCCGGGGCACATTTTGGCCCCTGTTGTGATACAGTGGTACTGCAAACGCAGGAAGGCGCATCAGCAAGACAAACCTTCCTGTAAATAGGAACCTCACCACGGTCCGATCTCGCGTACAGCGTCCCTGCCCAGAGACTCGCGAAATCGGGCCTTCGTGTTTCTGCCTTCACTGACGGTGAGTGCTCCGATCAGCAAAGGCTAGTGCTCTCATAGTGTGTTACCGCTACGCGATGTTTTATCGTGCCACAGTCGCTACTCCCTCCGTCTTTAGGGCCTTATATATATGCGGACTACGGCCCGATCCCTTATGGATGCGTCGTATTTTCTCCCGCCGAAGCAACTTGGCAAACGCCAAACTAACGCTCGACTCCGGTTTCTTGGCGGCGAATTTATAGCCTTGTCGCTCTGCGGTCTTAATGAATTCCCACACCGTAAATTGGCGGTTTGGCTCGGAGCCGAGTACCTCCACTATCTTGCTCATGATCGTGGGCTGATTGATATCCCCTTCATTGCCCCCATCCTCTACCTCTGCTATTTCTTCAGCAGGTTCTTCGGCTGGTCCTGGTTCGGAGGGCGGTTTAGGAGGGGTGAACAATGTCGGTGCTTCCGCAATCGGTATAGCGGGCCTTGTGGCTTTAGCAGATGGATGAGCAAACCGCTTGAGGCGCTGTAGAGCCTCTATGTCTTTGCGGTGCTCCTCGGCCATCTCTTGTTCCATCGCCGCGAGTTGTTCCGGTGTAAACATTATCTTTCCCCCTGTTGTAGTTCCAAGGTGGATAGATAATAGCACAAAGAGATGTGACTACGGCAAGCGTTTATTCCGACCACAATATATTGTGGTCGATGGAATTTGATTCCACATCGCACCTTATGAGGTATCATGCTCATATGAAGCCTCAGCGTTCGCCCGAATTCGAGAGAGTTACCAGAGTGATGGATGCTCTTATGTCCGTCCCTCACGCAGAGTTGAAGGCCATACTGGACGAGGAAAAGAAATTGAAGGCAGCGAAAAAGCGGGCTAAGATTTCGCCCGCTTCGGCCCGCGCTTTAGTCGATAAGGGTTAGAGGGGCGTTCTTTCTCCATCCTTGCCTGTCAGTTCGGCCCATGTCAAACGGTTGCCCGTCACTTGCGATAGCACCATGTTGAACCGCTGTGCATCGGTGATCCGATTCTCTTTTTTCTTGCCGCCGCGATTATTAAAACGGAACACCTGTTCGTCAAGATACCTCTCCAAGTGTTCTGGTTCCACGCCAACGTATGTTCCGCCGATAGTTCGCTTGAGCAGGCACCAGAAATTCTCCAACCCGTTCGTGTGCACGCGGCCCCTGACGTACTCTTCCATGTGGTTTACCGTCTCATGGAGGTAAATCTCTGCCAGCTTGTCATAGGCTACGGCTTGGTCGGTATAGAGCGCCGTTCCTGGCTCCACATTCGCAATCACCGCATCTTGCAAGGTCTTGCGCTTCACATTCGGCACAACGCTTGCGCGAACCTTGCTGTGCGTACCACTGCGGTCCAGGATTCCCATCACAGCGGTTTTGCCGGGGTGGTTATCTGTTGCTTTCCAGTTCGGCATAGCGTTGCGAATTTGCTGAATGCGGAGCTTGCGGCTTTTGTGCATGAACTTTCCTTTGCCGCCGATGAACGTCTCGTCAACCTCCGCTTCGCTTCCGGGGCCGCCCATCTTCTTCATGAACGATCCAGTCTTCATGGCAGTGCGGATACGATGCAGCATGAACCATGCGCTTTTCTGTGTCACACCAATAGCGCGGGCAATTTCGTAGGAGCTAATACCGTTCTTATCGCCGCAGATCATCCATGTTGCGGTGAGCCATTTATCTAAGCCAAGCGGTGAGTCCTCAAAGATGGTTCCAACCTTCACCGAGAACTGACGCTTAGGGTGAACGCTCTTACACTGCCATTTGCGCTGGTTCGCCAGGAACTTCACATCAGCACGTCCGCAGGTCGGACAGACCACATCGCCAGCGGGCCAGCGGCGAGCAGCGAAATACTTTAAGCAGTTGTCGGGATCGGCAAAGTAGATGATCGCTTCTTGTAATGTCGTCGGTTCGTTCATGCTGTTCTGCCTCATCACATGAAAAGAATAGCGCCATTAGTTTGATTCGTCAAGTATATTCTTACCCCGGATCCGGCAGCCTGAGGTAGCCCAAAAGGAGCGGTTTGTGAAACGACTCATGGCACCGTCGGAATAACTTCCGGCTTGCCCGTCATCCACGACGCAATCTGATTCTAAGAGCTGGCCTTTTGATCTCAGATCTTTCATCCATCCTTAATCTAATTGAAACAGTTGCACAGTAAGATTTTATTGACCCTCAAATATGAGTAGCCCCCATAACGTAGCAATTACGCATCGTGTTTTTCCGCAGGTCGTCGCCTGTTTCGGAGACCGGTTCGCAGTTGATGCAAATCCTACCGAGGAGCCTTGGCCTCCCGAGGTGTGGCTACGAAAAATCCGAACGGCCGATGCCGTTATCACGTTTATGCCAGACTGCTTTACCGAAGGCATTCTCGAACAGTGCCCGAAGCTGCGATTGATCTCGTGCGCCCTGAAGGGTTATGACAACTTCGACCTTGCTGCCTGTATGCGCAAGGGTGTCACGGTCACCATTGTCGAGGATCTCTTGACCGTTCCAACTGCGGAGTTGGCCGTTGGTTTGACGATCTCGCTCGCCCGCAACCTGATGGCCGGCGATCGTCTGGTGCGCAGGAATTTCGGCGGCTGGCGCCCCGTCCTCTATGGTTCCGGAATCGCCGGGTCCAACGTAGGCTTGGTGGGCATGGGCCTGGTCGGGCGTGCGATCGCCGAAAGGCTGAATCCGTTCGGCTGCACGATGCGCTACTGGGATCGTAACTGGCTCACCCCAGAATCGGAAGCCGAACTCGGCATTCACCCGGCGGGTTGGGAAGAACTGCTTGAGCGTTCCGAGTATGTAATCCTCGCCCTTCCGCTCACGACGGAAACCAAGCACCTTATTGATCGAAAGGTTCTGGGCTTGATGAAGCCGGGCGCTTACCTCATTAACCCGGCACGCGGCTCCATAGTGAACGAAGCCGCGGTGGCGCAGGCTTTGCGTTCGGGAAATCTCGGTGGATACGCCGCGGATGTTTTCGAATTTGAGGATTGGGCGCGATCTGATCGCCCGTCAGCAATCAATTCAGAGCTGTTGCAACAAACCGAACGTACAGTTTTCAGTCCTCATCTCGGCTCCGCAGTCCGTGACGTAAGGCTTGCGATCGAACTTCAAGCCGCGCAAAACGTCCTCGATTTTTTCTCCGGAAAGGAGCCGCGTGGAATCGTCAGGCCAGAGCGATGAACGAGACCCGGGTCAGCCTGTTCGTGTGGTAACGAGCGGACGTCCTCGAATCATACTTTTAGACGACGTTACGGTCGTCTACTCCGGAGGGGCCGTCGCTCTTTCTTCGGTCTCCGCGACCTTTGTTGCTGGTGATTTTACTGTGCTATTGGGCCCATCTGGCTCTGGGAAATCCACCCTGCTTCGCTGCCTGAACGGCATGGTCCAGCCCACGTCTGGGCAGGTAGCTGCCGATGGGTTCCCGAATCTTAAGAATGGCAAAATTCTCAGACGGCACCGGCGGCGCACCGCGATGATCTTCCAGCAACACCAACTACTTATGCGTCAGAGTGCATTGGACAACGTACTCATTGGCCGGTTGGGCTATCACTCTTCATTGCGGACGCTGTTCCCCCTTCCAAAGCGGGAGATTGCCATTGGCATTGAGTGCCTGGAGCGCGTTGGTCTACTGCATAAAGCTATGGAACGTGTGGACAAGCTTAGCGGGGGAGAACAGCAGCGAGTGGGGATTGCACGGGCTCTTGCGCAGAAGCCACAGATCATTCTGGCGGATGAACCCATCGCCAGTCTGGATCCCGCATCGGCAACAGGCATCCTTGGCTTGCTTCGCGACGTTTGCAAGGAAAATGACATTTCAGCCATAGTCAGCCTTCATCAAGTGGAGATGGCAAAGACGTTTGCGGATCGAATCATCGGGCTCTCATCGGGCAGAGTCGTGTTTCTGGGTGGCAGAGACGAACTTACCGATAACATCCTCAACACCATTTACGACAATGCGAGCGCGCGGAATGCAGTTCCACCCGGCTCGCCTACCGACAGGCGTGAAAACTCGTTTCCGGGCCTCGCCATTTCACAGCCTTAATCGCAAGGAGAAAAGAAATGTCAAAGAGACTTCTGGCCGGAGTGCTACTTACGCTCTTGATTGGCTTCAATGCCTCATTCGGCGAAACTTCCGATCCGTCGGTTTTCAGGGTGGCACTCCTGCCCGACGAAAGTGCCTCCACCGTAATCAAAAATAATCAGGGTCTGAAGCAGTACCTCGAATCCCGCCTTGGCAAGCAAGTTGAACTTGTGGTGACGACCGACTATTCCTCGATGATCGAGGCTATGCGACACGGGCGGCTGGAGATGGCCTACTTTGGGCCGCTTTCCTACGTACTGGCGCGGTCGAAGAGCAACATCGAAGCCTTTGCAGCACTCAAGAAGAACGGAGTCACAACGTATCAGGCTGTGATCATTGCCAATACCGGAGCGGGAATTAATTCCCTCGCCGACATCGCCGGCAAGGATATGGCCTTTGGCGACCCAGCTTCGACCTCGAGCCATCTCATCCCGAAATCGATGCTGTTGGAAAAAGGGCTTCAGGCCAAGAAGAACTACCAGGAGCACTTTCTAGGCTCCCACGACGCAGTTGCCATCGCTGTGCAAAATGGCAAGGCACAGGCGGGAGGGCTGAGCAAGCCTATTTTTGAATCTCTCGTTGAACGCAAGATCATCGACCCCGCCAAGGTAAAGGTTATCGCCGAGTCAAAGCCCTATCCGGAATACCCCTGGAGCATGCGTTCGGATCTGTCTCCCGCGCTGAAGGAGAAAATACGCAAAGCATTCCTCGACCTGAACGACAAGGCCGTACTTGCGCCATTCAAGGCTGAAGGGTTCGGCCCAGTTACGGACAAAGACTATGATCCAATCCGTGATCTTGCCCGTATTCTTAACCTGGATCTCTCGAAGATCTAGTTATGCAGGAGACCTCGTCGATGTACGCCTCGTATTCTTCTGTGTTCCAGCAACAGCGACGGACATGGGTAAGCTCCTGTTGGCGTGTGTTCATTATTATCGTTTTGATTGCCCTCAGCTGTTGGTACGCAGGACTGCTGGACTCTAAGAGAATTATCGAGGGTATACCGAGCATCGCAGGACTGATCCGGGAAAGCCTACCGCCGGACTTCAGAGACGCCCGCGACTGGATCAAGCCCCTGGTCGATACCATGGCTATGAGCGTCGCTGGGACGGCCTTGGCGATCGTAATCTCACTACCTCTGGCTATTCTCGGGGCGCGCAACACCTCGCCCCATCCATTCGTTTACATCATGGCGCGAGGACTGTTGAACGGCTTGCGGTCAGTGCCGGAACTGATCATGGGTATTCTGTTTGTGGCCGCGGTAGGCTTCGGCGCGCTGCCCGGGGTGCTGGCTCTCGGCCTTCACTCCGTCGGTATGGTAGGTAAGTTTTTTGCTGAAACCATCGAACACGCGGACAATGGGCCGATAGAGGCGGTCAAGTCCTCCGGGGCCACTCCGCTTCAAGTTATAGTGCACGGTATTCTGCCACAGGTGCTGCCGCAGATGGCAGACGTCACGCTCTATCGCTGGGAATACAACTTCAGGGCGTCCACGGTTATGGGCATGGTTGGTGCGGGCGGGATCGGTTTTGAACTGATGAGTTCCTTGCGATTAATGCAGTACCAAGAAGTTTCGGCAATTCTGATTGTAATTCTCTTGATGGTAACTGCCGTGGATGAGGCTGGCTCGCTTCTTCGCGGGCGATTCAAATAGAACCCTTGCCATTACTACGTAGATTTTTCCGGCAGCGGCTACATTATCCGGTACAAACAATTCCTGGGGCGTTTCGGTACGACGCATGTGCCGCTCGAACTCGCTCCGGGGAAGTATGACATACACTTTGCGGTACGGGATAACATCAGCGGCGAGCAAAGGTGTAGCGACTGGTGCGCAAGGTGGGGCCATGAGCGGTGGCTCATGCCCGTCCGGAACGCAACTGGTCACCCCGCCCTCCACAGTTGCCTATACGCTCTCCAACCAACTTAGCGGAACTAACGTCAGCGGCCTGCCGTTGTCCAGCAACTTTGCCGTTACCACGCCGTTCTACACCTCGCGCCTGAACTATGCTTATGGTGCCGTGGTCGAGAACGTCAGCAACGTCAACTCCAGCTACAACGCACTGGTCATTCAGTTGGAAAAGCGCCTCAGCAATCACGTGCAGTTCGCCGCCAATTACACCTGGTCGGACGCTCTGGACTACGGTGTGAACGGAAGCACGTCAGCGTCGTCATACCCGGCTTATGTCGATCCCCACAACATCAAGTACGCCCAGTATGGCAACTCGAGCTACAACGTGCCGAATCGCTTCACGGTCAATGCAATCCTGCAATCTCCGTGGCGTGCTCAGGGCTGGAAGAGTTACATCGTTCAGGGATGGCAGGCGTCACCTGTGGTGCAGATCCAAAACGGTCTGCCTTACTCTGCGACGACCTATTCCTTCTACCCAGTCGCGTACCAAGGCACACAGGAATACCAGAGCGTGAGCAACGGTATGCTGGGTGCGGGTGGTTCCTACCAGATTCCGGGATCGGGGCGTAACGCCTGGCAGCAGCCGAACACTTACGTGTTCGATATGCGGCTTGCGAAGCAGGTTGCGCTCGGCGAGCGCTACCACCTGGAGTTTACAGCCGATGGATTCAACCTGTTTAATCACCAGAACCTAACCGGCATCGCAACCACTGCGGCTTATACTGGCAGCACCTTAAAGCCTGCAACTGGCACCCCACCTTCCACCATTACCAATCCAGTGCTCTCGCCAAACACATCGTTTGTCCAAGGTGCGGCGGGCAGCCAGTCCCCGGAGTTCGGTCGTCCGAACAGCACCAACAGCAACTTCGTATACAGCACGCGCCAGATTCAACTTGGTCTGCGCTTGTTGTTCTAACTAAACCGCAACCTGCAAACGACGGCGGCGCTTGAGCGCCGCCGTTCACGCTGCAACGCGGCCTGCTGAACCAAGGCCATTACATCGTCATCAAGTGAACGGCAAGAGCTTCTGCCAATTTGAAACAAGTGAGACAATATCCGGCTGACTCTGCAGCTCTGAGTTGTCTTGGATCCACTACAATTTGTTTTGATGTACTCATGTACGATCTCGAAACCGCGCTGCGCGGCCGGGCCGCGCAGGTCGTACATCTGGGTCTCCGGGTGCTGATCCAGAGTCGAGACGCGCATGTAGAGCGCGGCGCGCTTCACTAGAACTGCTCCAGAGACAGGATTTCATCCTTCATCTGTCCAATGGCCGCGCACAGCAGCTGAAGCCGGGCGAGGCTGGGCTGCGCCTTACGTGCCTCCAGAACCCATTCGAGCTGAAACAACTGGATAGCGGAGCGGGCGCGTTGAAGCTCCTGATTGACTTGGGAACGGGTCGGGCGGGGGCGAAGGTGACGACGGCGGCGATTCTGCTTCATTAGGCACTCTCCATGTTCGGCCCAAACGACGAGCCATTAGTGTCGACGTAATACTGTCGATATGTAAAGAGCCTAACAAAACAATCGGCGCGCCAAAGTATGTAGCTCCACCTACCTGCCAATTCCTATCTCCCGCAACAAGCGCGGCATCGCCGGCAGCCTCATCTGGGTCAACTTCGACCGTCACGCTCTACTGGATCTGGTCTGGAAGCTGGGTGGCCAGTTCGTCGCCAACATCGATGACGTCCGTCCCCAGTTCAACTCCAGCCAGAACGTCTACCTGTCGCAGAACGCGATCTTCAACTCCACCCTGGTCCGCGGTGCAGGTCAACCCTCCGCCGGTGCATCCATCACCGCGCTGAACGGCACCCTGAACACGCCGATGACTGCGGTCGATGGCATGAAGCAGCTCGCCAAGCCCTGGTACTCCGATCAGATCCTGCCGTTCGACATCACCCTGGCCGGAGCCTCCGAACTGGGCGCGGCCACCGCGATGAAGATCTTCGGCGTCGAGATCCTGAACGAAGGCTCCGGCGTATCCATCGACGACGCAGTGACCGAGATGCAGGCCACATTCGTTGCACGACTAGGTGCTTCGCGACGAAAATGTTTTTTGTTTCCTCACGGGCGAGGGGTGATCGATCGCGGTGGTCGATCACAGAGTACCTTGGGATTGGTTTCAGATGTAGCTATCGCGACGCTGTCCATGGCAATCGGTGGTGCTGGTGGGGATGCCTGGGAACTGGCTGCATAGTCTGCGATGGGGCGGCCGGGGCCGGCTCTCGATGCCTCCCCCGAGCGGCTGAGATGGTGGGGAAGTCTGCGACCTGGTACCGGGCGGCCGGCAGATTGGATGACCCGCCTACCTTTGACGGGGCAGTAGTACCGGAGATAGAACGATCCTTCCGCGAGATTCTTCGGGCGGCGTCCCCGCCCCAGGTTTATGGTCTGTCGATTCCGTTTCCCGTTCACGATTACTTCGCGAACCAGTGCTACTGCGCTCATCTGCTCAGTACCTTAATACTGAGTTTTGGGGGCACATGGCTTGCAGAAAATGGCGACTTTTTGGTACACCGTGTACCAAGTTGTCTCTAAGTTATTGATAATAAAGGTATGGCGGAGAGAGTGGGATTCGAACCCACGTTAGAGTTTCCCCTAAACACGCTTTCCAAGCGTGCGCCTTCAGCCACTCGGCCATCTCTCCGCTTTGTAGGCAGGATTCGCTTGCGCGAACTTTTCCATTGTAACGTACGCAGCCTGTCTTCATGCGCTGGATGCAACAACTGCTTGTGGATTACTGCCTGACCTTACCTTCGGAAGTGCTCCCGTCGCCATCAACGGGAGCCATCGCTGCCTGCCCTGCAGTAGACGCGATCGCTCCATCCGGTTTGGAATAGTTTTCCAGCAACCGATGGTGCATGCAATAGAGCGCCAGTTCAAGTCGGTCGGAGACTCCCAGCTTGTCGTAAATCTTTCGCAGATAGTTCTTAACCACTTGCTCCGTGGTGCCCACCTCTTGCGCAATATCCTTATTTCGCAGGCCTTGCGTCACGCCGGCAATGATCTGAAGTTCCTTCGTGCTTAGCTTTATCCGGCTGCTCGGCGAGGTCAATTGCGCAGCCTGGGCTCGGTAGGCCTCGATCACCCAGTTCACGCCCTTGTTATCCAGCCAAGTTTCGCCCGCATGCACCTTGCGAATGCATTTCACCAGCAGGTCCGGCCCGATCGAGCGGGTCACGATGCCACGGACTCCTCGCCGCAGGAATTCGACCGTGTCTTCTTCGGTCGGTTCAATCATCACCAGCACAATCTTCAACGCCGGAGCCATGGCAAGCATACTGCTCACCGTCTCACGTGGCGATGCACTGAGTCCGCATTCGAATAGAATCAGGTCGGCCTGATAACGGCCAATCGCTGTGAGCGCGTTTGCTGCCGACTCCACCTGCGACACAATCCGTATGTCGTCCTCAAGCGCGACAATTTTTCGCACGCCTACGCGGAAAATTGGCTCGCTGTCAGCCACAATCAAGCGGATTGCTACCGATAAATCGTCTTCTGCTTCTGTTTCCAACGTTGGATTGGCCTCGTCCTCGGCCATCAGGAGTTCCCGCTCTCTTCAGAGTTCTAGTTTCGCTTAGCTTAGCGGGAGATCTGCTATTCGTCAATGCTTAGCGGGCAATGTGATATTCGTCAATGATTGCGCCCACTGCCATCTTGTCACCGGCCGGAGCGCAGCGTACAACCCGCCCCACGCACTCCATCTGTACGTCCTTATCCGCGCCCAGCGTATGGGCCGGCATGCAAATCGAAAACTGGATGGTCGAGCCCACGGGGTAATCGACTCCGCAATGGATCAGAACTCCGCCTGCGGAAATATCCTGGGTCTCCGCGCTCCAGTTGTCATGCTGGTGCAAGACAACCGGCAAACGCAGGGGGAAACGGACGGAGGAACGCAGGTCGGTGGACGTCTCGTTGGCGGTCACGGTTTTCACGTTATCCAAGATAGACCCTAGTCCAAAATTGAGGTAATTACGAAAGTGCGCCCTTTGGGTTTACTCGTGCTTATGTGTGAACTCTAGCCACGCATCAGCGTCGTCCGCCTAAAAGCGCGTGGTCTCCGTGAACTGAAATCCTTCCACTCGCATTGCCGGGGCCACCATATCAAAAGCCTCCTCACCGCACGCCCGCACCGGATCGCCTAAGTCCAACACTTGCATCAGCATCTGGATCACGCTCTGGTTGAACCGGAAATTCCGTATCCCCCGCCCAACCTTACCGTTTTCCACCACGAAAGTTCCATCCCGAGTCATTCCGGTCAGTATTTTTTCGTACGCATCCACCTCCCGGATATACCACAAGCGGGTAACCAATAAGCCGTGACCAGTGGCGGAAATCATCTCCGCCACCGTCTTCGCCGTGCCGTTTGCCACTTTAAATACGATGTTCGCCGGCGACTCTCCAACCTCGTTAGGCAAGCCGAAGCCGTGGCCGGTGGCACACGCACCGGGTAGCTTTTCCGCTAGCTCTGATCTCCTGATCCGTGCCGCCGTGCCACGTGACATGGCAACGTCCCCCACCACGCCGTCTGTGACTAGGCGTAGCTCTTGCCGAGCTACGCCTTCGCCGTCAAAGTTCGCCCCGGTCTGTTCGGAGTGGCTCACATCGTCTGCAATCGAGATGTTTTCTCCGAAAAGCTTCGTCCCCAGTCGTCCGTTCAGGCTGGAGCGCTGCTCCAACAGCGCCAGTCCGCTGAAGTCCGCCGCCAGAAAGCCGATCAGATCGACCACCGCCGAGGGCTCCAGGATTACCGTGTACTTCCCCGGCGGCAGTTCCACTGGTCGTGCCGAACGCAGCGCCTTCTGCGCCGCAATCTCGGCCAGCGCTCGGGCGTCCAGCCGTTTTACGCTGGTATAGTTTTGCTTCTGCCAGCCGGAACTGTCCTCGGCCTGCATCGTAATCGAGGCCTCGGCCAGCGTCTGCTGGTGCCATCTGGCTACTCCATGCGAATTGAACAGCGCCTCAAAGCTCTCCCCGCAGGAGTAGATTCCCGCCGCATTTAAACCCTCGCGCTCGGCGATTTCAACCATCGCTGCAACCTGTTCGGCGCGCTCGCCCGCGCTCATCGCCGCCGTCTCTTCGCAATGGCGGTCGAGTTCCACCGTGCTTCCCTGCTCAGGGGCCGTCAACATTGGCAACAGCTCAGTATCTTCCTCCTGCACACTCGCCAACTCTTTCGCCTGCCGCACTACCCGCCGCAAGCTCTCGTCATCAAGCCGGTTTGTGGTCGCGCGTGCGGTGCGTCCATCCATCTGCACCCGCACGGAAACCTCGCACCCCTCTTCGCTTACGTTCTGCGTAATCGCATTGTTGGCAAAGCGCGTCAGCGCCGAGCGCCCGCCCTCTATCGTGACCTCAACGTCCGTGGCCTCGGCAGCCCGCCGCACTCGCTCAAAAATCACCGAGCACTGGTCCTGATCCATCGCAACATTTACATTCATCGATCGTCCTCAAACACCTACCGTTGCACCTGGGCAGATCAACCACCTATCACTCCGTTTTCTTGCGTGCTTAGGGTGGGAATGTTGACGCTTCCTGCTAGCTCCCGTACGCTCCGCCCACCTTCACCTGCCCGAACCTCGCCGGAGCCGCGCCATGTCCGGTCCCCATCCCCTGCTCGGGTTGCCCTTTGCCGCAGTTCGGAGTCCCCCACAGCGTCCAGTGCCTGCGGTCGCAAATCGCATCCATCGAATTCCAGAACTCCGTGGTGATCCCCGAGTACGACGGATTGCGCACCATCTGTCCCAGCTTTCCCCCCTTGATCTCCCACGCCGCCTCGCAGCCGAACTGGAAGTTGTAGCGCTTGTCGTCGATCGACCACGAGCGGTTGGTCTCCATGTAGATCCCGTCGTCGGTCGAGCCGATCAGCTCATCGAAGCTCAGCGGCCGCTCTCCGGGCAGGATGCTCACGTTGCTCATACGCACAATCGGAACCCGCGCCCACCCCTCAGCCCGCATGTGCCCACCCGAGCGATCGCGCCCGATTCTCGCCGCCGTATCGCGCGATGACAAATATCCCTCGAACTGTCCCTTGGTTATAATCGGCACGCACTGCGCCGCGACGCCTTCATCGTCGTATGCGAATGTTCCCAGCCCAGGCCCGTGTTCTGGACGGGCGTCGGCCACTACGTTCACCATCTCGCTCCCATAGCGCAGCCGGTGCAACTTGTCGAGCGTGAGGAACGAGGTGCCTGCGAAATTCGCCTCATAGCCCAGCACCCGGTCCAACTCAATCGGATGCCCAATCGACTCGTGAATCTGCAAGCCAAGTTGCGACGAATCCAGCACCAGGTTACGCCGCCCTTCGGGGCACTGCGGAGCCTTCAGCAGCGCCACGCACTCCCGCGCCACCCGCCCGGCGTTCTCCAGCAGTCGAAGTTCGCCCACCAGCTCGTACCCCTTATTCTGGTACTGTCCGCCAAAAGAATTCGGATACGAGCGAGTCTGGATCGAGTCGCCTTCAAAGGCGTGAGCCGCAAATCCCGCGCCCGTCATCGTCCGTGTCTGGTGGATCGCCGCACCTTCCGTGCTGTAGAACCACTGCTCGTAACGCCGGAAGGTCATGCTGGTTTCGGCCAGCGTAACGCCTTCTACCGCCGACAGCGTGGCGTCGATCTGGCGCAGCAACTCAAAGTTCTCTTCTATCGCAACCGCGAAGGGATCGATCACGCAAGGCGAACTCCATTCGGCCACCGCAGCCGGCTCATCCACCAGTCGCACCGGCTCGCGCTGCACTCGTGCCGAAGCCCGTGCAATCTCCACCGCCAGACGGGCGCAGCGCTCAACGCCCTCGCGCGTCAGCTCCTGGGTGGCGGCAAATCCCCAGCCGCCATCGGCCAGCACCCGCACGCCCAATCCCAGCGATTCGCCCTCGGAAGCCACCGCTACTCGCCCATTCCGCATACCCAACGAACGTGTGCGCTCATTCACAATCCGCGCCTCAGCAAGGCTTGCGCCCCGCGCCACCGCCATCCCTAACGCCCAATCGGCAATCTGCTTCATCGCAACTCCCAAGCGCCTGTGGCCCGTCAAATTCTACCGCTACCCGCCTCGGCTGGCGCACCCAGCAAGCAAAAAGGCCGCGATCTCCTCGCGGCCCCACACCCATATCGTTTTCCGAGCACGCAATAAACCACCCAAGCGTTTCTCAGTCTTCGGTCCGGCGCCTACTGCTTCTCGATTCCCTCCGGCGTAAACGTGATCGTCGCTCGTTGCCCACTGCGGCCCAGTACCCCGGCCGGCTTCCCATTGTAGGTCACCGACAGCCCCGCCGGATTCCCAACCACCAGCAGCAGCTTCTCTTTTGCCGAATAGCTCCTGCTGCGCGTCTCCGGCTTCTCCGGATCAAGCGTCAAAGTCTCCACCCTGTTGCCGTCGCTGCTTACACTGATCCATACCCGTGAGGTTGCGGAGATCGAAACCTCCACAGGAGCTTGCCCTTTGGCGTGCGGCGCTTCCGTCCGCGATGCCACGGTGGCGGGCGCTATCGGCCCCGCAGAGACTCCCACCGCCGGCTTTCCGGTCTGACTTGTGCTCTGGGGCGTCTTCGAGGCCGCCGCCTGGGCCGCAGATGGGGCTACAGACGATGTTACAGATGACGCCGCGCCCCCTCCAGAGTTTGTCGCCGAATCCTGGTTCGCACTCTTGCCTGCATCCTGACTAGCGTTCTGCTCCGCACTGGGAACTGGCGAGTTCGCCTCACTAGTAACCACCGTTGTTGGTGGCGGAGTAGCCGGAGCAGGCGCCTCCGCCACGTTCTCCACTTTTTGCTGTGTCGTTAGCCCACGGCTTTCCTTGCGCTGTTCGTGCAGCCAAAACGCGCCCATCCCCAGCGCCACAATCACGGCCAGCACGCCCACCACGCTCGCAGCGTTCGGAGCCCACGGTTGGCGCGTCCCGGCCGCGGCGGCAACCTGCGTGGACATTACCTCCATATCGATTTCCGAGGGTGACACCTTGGCTGCGGCCAGGTATTCGGCTATCGTCTTCTCTTCGTCGAGCCCTACGCAGCGTGCATACGCGCGCACAAAGCCCTTGTTGAAGACGCCGCCCGGCAATTTCTCGAAGTGCTCGTCCTCCAGAGCTTGCAGGGCTCTGGAACTGATCTTGGTCGAGGCTGCAATCTCCTGCAGCGTAATGTTGCGCGCCTCCCGTGCCTGGCGCAGATTTTCTCCAAACGATGCCACGTCTTTCGCCCTCGTCCGATGACCCACTCTCGAAATCTGCACTTTCTTCGGCAGCGCTTGTCCCTGTGCTGTCGCACACTGCGCCTGCGGTCGACCGCACAGGATTGCCCCTAATTGGCAGCGTGTTGCGCGATTTGCTCGATCAATGTCGATGCAGTTCTGCGTTCATCATAGAAATGCCGCAAACTCAAGTCAAATACATATCTCTACTGTTTTACCATCACAACCAGCAGCGCACCCAGCGGGAAGATCGCCCCGATTGCACACAGCGCGATCCCATGGTAATGATTGCAAGGTCGGAAACGCTCGTATAATGCTAGAATCCAGTATTCGTAGAGCCAGTCCTACTAGGGCAACCCTGATGACGCAACCGCCAGCTCAAGTCAGCCAGTCGAAACCAGAGCTGATCATGCTTCATGACGTAGCCAAGGCGCTCACGTCTTCCCTGAACCTCGACTCCCTACTTCAGACCATCATGGAAAAGGTCGCTACCTGTTTCCGGCCTGACACCTGGAGCCTGCTCATGACCGATGAGGAGCATCATGAGCTTTACTTCGCCATTGCCGTGGGTGACGCCAGCGAGTCCCTCAAGTCCGTTCGCCTGCGCATCGGCGAAGGCATCGCCGGATGGGTCGCCGAGCATGGCGTGCCCCTGGTCGTCCCCGACGTCACCAAGGACGAGCGTTTTGCCTCCCGCATCGACCAGCTGACCCGCTGTGAGACCCGTTCCATTCTCTGCGTCCCGCTCACCTCCAAGAACAAAATCCTCGGTGTCATTCAGCTCATCAACGTTGATATGTCCAGCTTCGGAGATGATCAGTTCATGCTCCTCCAGGCCATGGCCGACTACGCTGCCATCGCCATCGACAACGCCCGCGCGGTCGAGAAGATCCAGGAGCTAACCATCACCGATGATTGCACCGGACTCTACAACGCCCGCCACCTCTACAACTCCATCGAGGCCGAGGTTTACCGCTCCACCCGCTTCGGCTACGAGTTCAGCATCCTTTTTCTCGACCTCGATCGCTTTAAACAGGTCAACGACAGCTACGGTCATCTCATCGGTAGCCGCCTGCTTGCTGAAATCGGCGGCACCATCAAGAACCGCCTCCGCCTCATCGACTATGCCTTCCGCTATGGCGGCGATGAGTTCGTTGCTCTGCTTCCTCAAACCGGCAAACATTCCGCCCAGATCGTCGCCCGCCGCATCCGCGACATCCTCCGCAATACTACCTTCCATCTCGGCGAAGGCATCGATCTCAACATCCGTGCCTCCATGGGGGTGGCCAGCTTCCCTGATGATGCAAAAAATGCCCACGATCTCATTCGCCGCGCCGACGAAATGATGTACAGCATCAAGAACACCTCCCGCGACGCCATCGCCGTCTGCGGCGTCGGCGTCATCCCCTAGCCTGCACGGGTGGGGACCGTTCTACTTGTCAACTCCAAAGTCCCACACTATCCCGTTCCCGTCGTCTCCCGGAGCCGAAACGACAATCGCGTACTCGCCCGGCGTCAGATCCTCCAGCGGAATCAACTTCCACCAGTCGCCGTTGAACTTCTCTGCCCGCGAATGCAGAAACTTCTCTGCCTGGCTCTGGTCTCCGGTAATCGCCACCTTGTTTTTCGACACCACGCGGAGATTTTTCTTCTGCTCCAGTCGCACCATCCGGAAATTCTCGCCCGGTACCGTGCCCTGACGATCATCCACGTCCACAAAAATAGACGGAACGGCCGTGTGCACTCTCACCTTGGCCGTCGCACCTTTCAGCTCAATCGTCTGCACTTGGTCCGCAATGCGGATGACTGAGTGCTTCATGATATTTTCTGCCTCGTGGTCGTTCTCCTGAGTCTTGCTTCCACCCACCTTATGCAGCACCGGCTTGCCTGCAACTTCTTCCAGCAGAAACACTCCGCCGTCGGCCGGCAGGCGCAGTTCTGGAGCCACCAGCGGCGTGTTTAGCTCCTCCTCCTTGCGGGACACAACTTCTTCCGCTGTCGCCTGCTTCATCTCTTGATCCTGGCTCTTGGCGCGCACTGTGTTCCACTCATCGGTAGCCTTCCAGTCCACCAGTGCAACCGGAAGTTCCTCCCATTCGGCCCGCTCCGCACTGAAATATCTCACCCGGTCGCCGCTCTTCGTCCACTCCGTCGCCGTCTGGTAGCTGCCGTCGGTCAGGATCAACCGCTTTACCACCTGCGCGCCAGCGCTCCCCGCCAGCAGCAGCCCTAGCGCTGTCGCCACTGCCAACCCCTTCATCGTCCGCAACATACTCGGGTTCATAGCCTCACAAGATAGCACCGTTGCTCCCTTTGGATGCCTGTCGCCGATTCCGCTTTCGAAAAGTTTTCCGTTTTCTCGCCCTCAGCTTCTTGCTCACGGCCCGGTTTTCGTTCAAAATTGATTGTGCACCCCTGCCAATTTCACCAATCTAAATACATCCTGGTTACGAGGACGATATGTCGGCAAAGTACATCTTTGTGACCGGCGGCGTCGTGTCTTCTCTCGGCAAGGGACTGGCCGCTGCAAGCATCGGCTGTCTGCTGGAGAGTCGCGGCCTGCGGGTCAATCTGCAAAAGTTCGATCCCTACCTCAACGTCGATCCCGGAACCATGTCTCCATTCCAGCACGGCGAGGTTTTCGTCACCGATGATGGCGCTGAGACCGATCTCGACCTCGGACACTACGAGCGCTTCACCCACGCACGCCTCACCCGCGACAACAACCTCACCACTGGCCGCATCTACGAGCAGATCATCGCCAAAGAGCGTCGTGGCGACTATCTCGGCAAAACCGTGCAGGTCATTCCCCACGTGACCAACGAGATCAAAGCCGCAATGAAGAAGGTTTCCCACGATGTCGATGTCGTCATCTGCGAAATCGGCGGCACTGTCGGCGATATCGAGTCGCTCCCTTTTCTCGAAGCCATCCGCCAGATGCGGCAGGAGCATGGCCGCGACAACACTCTGTTCGTCCACGTTACCCTGGTTCCCTTTATCGCCGCCGCCGGAGAGCTCAAAACCAAGCCTACCCAGCACTCGGTCAAGGAACTGCTCTCCATTGGAATCCAGCCTGACATCCTTCTCTGCCGCACCGACCGCTTCCTGCCCCAGGAGATGAAGGGCAAGATCGCTCTCTTCTGCAACGTCGAGGAGCAAGCCGTGATCACCGCTCGCGACGTAGCCAGCATCTACGAGTGTCCCCTCGCCTTCGCCCAGGAAGGCGTCGATAAGCTTGTGCTCAAGTATCTGCGCATCGATGCCAAGGATGCCGACATGAGCCAGTGGGAGACCCTCGTTCATCGCGCCTACAATTCGAAGGATGAAGTGCTTATCGGTGTTGTCGGCAAGTACGTCGAATACGAAGACTCCTACAAATCGCTCAAGGAAGCGCTCGTCCACGCCGCATTGAATTACAACCTCAGGCTGAACCTGCAGTGGGTCGAAGCCGAGGGCCTGGAAACTAAGGACAAAGATGATCGCAGCTACGAGTCGCAACTCACCGGCTTCGACGGCATTCTCGTCCCCGGCGGCTTTGGCAAGCGCGGCATCTCGGGAATGCTCAACGGCATCCGCTTTGCCCGCGAACACAACGTCCCTTACTTCGGAATCTGTCTTGGCATGCAGACTGCATGTATTGAGTTCGCCCGCAATGTTTGCGGACTCGACGAGGCCAATTCCAGCGAGTTCGATCCCGCAACGCAGCATCGAGTCATCTACAAACTTCGCGAGTTGCGCGGCGTTGAGGAACTCGGCGGCACCATGCGCCTCGGTGCTTGGGATTGCAAGATCGAAGCCGGCTCCAACGCCTTCCAAGCCTACGGCCAGAGCGAAATCAGTGAGCGCCACCGCCATCGCTACGAGTTCAACCGCGAGTACGAGCAACTGCTCACCGGCGCCGGACTTCGCATCACCGGAAGCTCACCCGATGGAACCTACGTCGAGATCGTCGAACTCCCCAATCACCCCTACTTTCTCGGCTGTCAGTTTCATCCCGAGTTCAAGTCGAAGCCACTGGAGCCGCATCCACTCTTCCTCAGCTTCGTCCACGCCAGCTACGAGCACCGCGCCTTACGCCTCGCTCAAGCCGAGCCTGCTGAACATCAGTACCTCCGCCCCGAAGGCGCAGGTAAACACTAAGCGCATAAAAAAGAGGCCCGAGCCATCCGGGCCTCTTGCGATTCAACCTGAATCCACAAAGAAGCGTCAGCTACTATTTTCCGAGCTGCTGCGCCAGATACTGCTCGTACCCCATGTCCTCGATCAGGTGCAGTTGTGCTTCCAGCCAGTCCACGTGCTCTTCTTCGTCGACCAGAAGCCCCTTCAGAAACTCCGCGCTGGCGTTGTCGCCCTCGTCGCGCGCCACTTTAATCGAGGCGTTGTACATCTTCACTGCACCCAGTTCCAGTTCTAGATCGCTGGCCAGCTGCTCTTTCACGTTCTTGCCAATCTTCAACTGCGTCGGTCCCGTCAGCGACGGTGTGGAGTCCAAAAACAGAATCCGCTCGATCAGTTTTTCTGCGTGCTTCATCTCGTCGATGGACTGTTTCTTGATGAACTTCGCCAGCGCTTCGTACTTCCAGTTCTCGCACATTTCCGAGTGTAGAAAATATTGGTTGATAGCCAACAGCTCTTCCTGCAGAGCCTCATTCAGCACGGCAATAACCTTCGCGTTTCCCTTCATCGCTTCTTCTTCCTCCAAGAATACGTCCATAGCTTTGGACCTCTTAGATTACACTGCCTGCCCAATCCCGCGCTCGCCCGAAGCGTGAAACTTTGAAACTTTGAAACCGCACATCCCTTGAAACCTTATAATCCCCCTATGCCATTTTCCGTCCAGAATGTCTCCATCGGCGGCCCCGAGCTGTTTCTCATCGCCGGTCCCTGCGTGATCGAGAGTGAAGAGCACGCGCTCTTTATGGCCACATCCATCGCCGCCATCTGCCGCTCACTCGGCATTCCATACATCTTCAAGGCCAGCTATGACAAGGCCAATCGAACCTCCATCACCAGCTTCCGCGGCCCCGGTCTCGCCGAAGGTCTGCGCATCCTTCGCAAAGTCCGCGAAGAGGTTAAGGTGCCCGTCCTTACCGATGTTCACGAAGCCGTGCAGGCCACCGCCGCCGGAGAGGTCGTCGATGTCCTGCAAATCCCCGCATTCCTTTGCCGCCAAACCGACCTGCTCATCGCCGCCGCCCGGACCGGCCGCGCCGTCAACGTCAAAAAAGGCCAGTTCGTCGCCCCGCAGGACATGCAACACGCCGTCCGAAAGCTCCACGAGAGCGGCAATGACCGCGTCTCCCTCACCGAGCGCGGAGCCAGCTTCGGCTACCACAACCTCGTCGTAGACATGCGCGCGCTAGCCATCATGCGGGAGTACGCCCCCGTCGTCTTCGACGCCACCCATTCTGTCCAAATTCCAAGCCAGGGCGCCCAGTCCGGCGGAGAGCCTCAGTTCATCCCCCTGCTCAGCCGCGCGGCCGTTGCCGCTGGTATCGACGGCCTCTTCATGGAGGTGCACGACAACCCTTCTGCCGCCAAAAGTGACGGAGCCAATGCCCTCCCGCTAGCCAACCTCAGGTCAACCCTCGAACCGTTGCTCGCCATCCGCAGAGCCCTCGCAAGCTAGGCCAAGCGCAATTCTCTCCGGTGTTGCCGAACAGCTACCGTCCGTCTCTCCACCGCCACAACCACCCTGCATAGACCTCGCTGCTATCTACCCCGGGATTCTGCGGCGCGGAATCGGCGTTCGAGATGTGGTGGTACTTGTACCCAAGCAGCAGTGACGAGCGCTTCCCGGCAAAGACCTGCACGCCCGCGCCAAAGTTAAAGGTGAAATTGTACTGTGAGGAATTTGGCACCGGCTCCTGCCGCGTAAAGTACAGCATTCCGCCGTGCGCGTCGAAGAACGGCTGCACCCGATGTCCGTTCCAGAAGTTCACCTGCATTCCCAGCGGCGTAATTCCTCCCCCATAGGTCGTTGCCCCCGCGCGGATGCCCGTCAATTGATGCTTCGGGTTGAAGTAATATTCGGTTGGCTCATTGAGCAGCGCCACCGGAACCACCTCTGCAACCCACTTCCAGGCCACGCTCCGCCCGGCCAGCATGGTCACCGCATACTGTCCGTCCAGTTCGAAGAACTTTCGGTCCAGCGCCTGCCCAATCCCAACATTTGAATCCGGCGAGTAGGCGGCCCAAAGGCCCACTTCCTGATTTCCCTGCGCCAACCGTGCGCCACTATTTGTCTGCGCCGTCAATCCGGTGGCCATGCAAAAGACAACGACCCAAGCCCGCAAGTATCTTTCCATCCCCACATGGTACGATAACCAGCGGAAACTCTCACGGACGCCAACTGAAAGCGCAAGCGTTGCGTGATCCTGCGCTCAATCCAATATGACCATTGGTGAAAACGTCGTTCGCATTGAAGCCGAGGCGCTGCGCCGCCTCGCCGACCGCATCGGCGGCCCCATGGCAGCCGACTTCGCCCGTGCCATCGAGTTCATTCTCGGCTGCACCGGACGTGTCGTCGTCACTGGTATGGGCAAGAGCGGACTGATCGGTCGCAAACTCGCGGCCACCTTCGCCTCCACCGGAACCCCAGCTCTCTACCTGCATCCCGCCGAAGCCTTGCACGGCGATCTCGGCATGGTTATGCGCGGCGACCTCGTGCTGGCGCTCTCGGCCTCTGGCGAAACCACCGAGATTCTCGAACTGCTCCCCACCATCAAGCGCCTCGGCGCGCGCCTCATCAGTTTCACCGGCGACTGCCTCCATCCCCGCAATGGCCACTCGCCCTCGTCCCTCGCCCAGGTCGCCGATGTCGCCCTCGACTGCTCCATCTACAAGGAAGCCTGCTCGCTCGGTTTGGCTCCCACGGCCTCCACCACAACCATGCTCGCACTCGGCGATGCACTGGCCGTCGCCCTCAGCGAGCGCCGCGGCTTCCGTGCCGAAGACTTTGCCGACCTCCATCCCGGCGGCAAACTCGGCAAGCGCCTCGCCCGCGTCTCCCAGCTTATGCATAGCGGCAGCGCCATCCCTCGCGTCGCGCCCTCCACTCCCATGATCGAGGTCATCTACGAGATGTCGCGTAAAGGACTCGGCATTACCGCCGTCACCCAGGGCGATATCCTCGTTGGCATCATCAGCGACGGCGACCTCCGCCGCCTCCTCGAGCATCGCGGCAAAGACGTGCTCGACCTCACCGCATCTCAATGTATGACCGCCAATCCCCGCACCATCTCGCCCGAAGCCTTCGCCGCCCAGGCCCTCGACCTGATGGAGCAGAAAAAAATCACCTCTCTCATGGTCGTCAACGAAGCTAACCTTCTCCAAGGCGTCGTCCACCTCCACGACCTCTGGGGAGTCGAACTGGTATAGGCAAGTTGAAAAACGCCGGCCGGAGTCGGCTCAACTCCAAGAGTGAGGAAACCCCTCAACACCGGCGCTAATCAAGTGTTTGACGCTTAGGCTGGCTCAGTTTCAAGGAAGGTCTGTGATTGTACACCGCTCTATCTGGTCTTCATGTTCTACCTGTGTCGGCACTCGCAATTCTGCTTATCTCGCATGCGGCGGGGCAAACCATCACTGATCCTGCCCAAACCGCAACCGCCACGGCGCAAACAAATGCCCAGACAAATGGGGCAGACAGGGCAAAAAACAACTCTGAGTCCGCTCCTCGGCAGCAACCCCAACCGCAGTCCCCCGAGTCGCAGCGCCAAAAGGCCGAACAGGAATTGAAGCAGCAGGAGCAGCAGCGAATCTTGGGCGTGGTTCCCAACTTCAACACCACGGACCTTCAGAACGCAGCGCCGCTTTCGCCGGACCAGAAATTCCGTTTGGCTTTCCGTAGCGCGCTTGATCCATTTCAGTTCGTCGCAGCCGGTCTGGATGCGGCGCTCAGCCAGGCGGAAAACAATTTTTCCGGCTATGGCCAAGGCGCGCAGGGATACGGCAAAAGGGTTGGGGCAGCTTACACGGATCAGTTCTCCGGTCTGTTCTGGGGAAACGCCGTCTTTCCGACACTGCTGCACGAGGATCCGCGTTACTTCCGTAAGGGTAAGGGCAGTTTCAAAAGCCGTCTTTTTTATGCGATGTCTACCACCCTCTGGTCGAAGAGCGACAATGGCACTTGGGGTTCCAATTATGCGAATCTTGCCGGAAATATAGCTGCAGGCGGTTTGGCAAATCTCTATTATCCGTCCAACGACCGTGGCGTCGGGCTGACCTTTCAGCGTGCCTTCACCGTGACTGCCGAAGGCACAATCGGCGCACTATTCGGCGAGTTCTGGCCCGACATAGACAGACGAGTCTTCCACCAGCACCGGAGCAACCCTCCGACAACTGTACTTAATCCGAAGTAGCGCCCTCCCGGCAGGCTCACTCCGAAACCTCAGCGCCAGTCATGAACTCCCCTGCAAAACGAGCTCTCATCGTGCAACCCTGTGCCGAGTGCCGGATTCCAATCTGGCGGTGAGGTGGCAGTACCCGCCCCCCAGGAGGGCACAATGGCTTTTTGTTCGAGTTGCGGCACGCAGATGGAAGGACAGTTTTGTCCAAATTGTGGGGCGCCTGCGGCCGCAGCGCCCGGCGCGACAGTCACTCAGCCTGCCACTGCCGTGAGTGCACCGCCGCTAAGCGTCAACGGCGCTTCCGCTTTGTGCTATCTCTTCGGCTTCGTTACGGGGATCATTTTCCTCGTTCTGGCACCCTACAATCAGGACAGGCGCGTGCGCTTCCACGCCTTCCAATCCATCTTCCTGAACGTAGCAGTCATCGTGGTTCACATCGGAGTCACCATGGTGTCGCTCATGTTTCACGCCATCAGTTTTGCGCTGGGGATGTTGATGAGTTCCCTTCACCTGCTGGTGAGTTTGGGATTCTTCATGGTATGGCTCTACATGATGTGGAAGAGCTATCAGGGAGAAAAGGTTATGTTGCCGTTCATCGGCCCATTGGCAGAGCGCCAAGCCGGTAGTCAGGGCGATACGCCAGCCGGCACAATTGGAAAGGTCGCCTAGCCTTCCTGCGGGACCGTGATCTCACATCTGCCTTAGGCAAATGTGGAATCACAGAAAGCTAAGCTTAGCCTCTCTTGATGCCGATGTACTGACGAGTTTGTCCGCCACGACGATCTTGCCGCCCGCTGCCTTGATCGGAAGATAAGGGAGCGGGCGCGAAGTCGCGCCGTCGGTGTTCTTGCCAGCCTGCATGGAATCGAAGAACGCTTCTCGACAGGTGCAGACGAATACCTTCAGATCCGCCTTCCAGTCGCTCAGCATGCGGCCCAGATGGGTGCACACAGCCGAGTAAGCCAGAATCCCTTCCGCCGCGGCATCCTTCAAATCATCCGGAACAGCACCTGGAGCGACCTGCCACGTGCTGCCGCGGCGGTTCGCCGACGCCATTTTCATGTCTGTCGTCGGCGAAACCCGCGTCCAGCCCGAAAGCCTGAGGAACCCGCCCGCCGCATTAGTCACGCGCTGGCAGGGCCAGAGGCTATCTGTTCCTCTTAACGCCCACGTGGGCGCTGGGCAAATCGGAGACCACGATCTTACCGCCGTCGGACTTGATGGGGAAGTAGGCCAGCGTAGCCGAAGTTGCGCCGGCGGTGTTCTTGCCCTCCTGCAGCGGATCGAAGATCGCGTCATGGCAGGGGCAGATGAAACCGAAAGCGTTGGTAACATCGTTGGGCTTGTGCAATTCGGTCATCAGGCAGCCCTGGTGCGTGCACACCGCCGAATAGGCCATCACGCCGTTGACGGTGTCGTTCGCCATGTCGGCCGGAACCTTTTCTTTCGCGACCCGGTAGAGCAGCGTCGTGAAGTTATCGCCATCGCGAACCGCTCCATTGGGATCCTTCGGCATCACCGTCAACGGGGCTGCGTCGAGGACCACATCGTCTACCATCACGACACTGCCCTTCTTCGGACCGTCAGTGAAGACGAACACATCGCCCACCTGCGGCGCATCCTTTTGAGGCTCCGCAAAGGCCTTCAGACTGCCCCCGATTGTTACAAATGCCGTCGCCCCAACCAAAGTGCATGTGGATTTCAGCATATCGCGTCTGGACTGATTAAAATTCGACTTTGACTCCATAAAATTCAATACCTCCATAAAATGTCCAGCACGGACGCTGGGTCTGGCCCGTCAACTACTAGCGGTAGGTCCGATCACCGTTTGCAACTCGCGAGACTCGATCCACGGGAGAACCACCACGGTTTGCGTGTTCGGGAATCAAATCTTTGCCAATGCAATGTGGATGCAGCAGAGCTTCTCGGTGAAGTAGCTCCCCACCACCTTTGGATATTGGGGACTAGCGCTTCTACTATATCGCATGATTCTGTTGTAAAAACAGGGGAGTCGCTGAAATTTGCCAGATGGAATGCGTCCCGCCGCTGCCCCATGCTTCTGTGAATGGCATCCATAAAAAACTTTGTCTTGTACAGCAAACCATATGCCCGCACTCTTAAAAGAAACCGGCAAAGGCTCGCGTTTCGGCTGGCCCGCCGTCTTGACGGAGGTTTCGCATGTTGACGAACGCGGCAAATTCTGCCGAAGCAGCGCCCACTGTGGCTGACAGTGTCGCGAACGATGACGTTAACGGTGCTGTGAAGGCCTGCGCTCACAACCCGCTTCAACTCCATCAACCGGAGCCGGGGTGCAAGTGCGGCAAGTTGCGTCCGCCTAGAAAGCTGCATGCGCTGGTAGGGTTGTGGCTGACCCTGTTCATGAGCCTGCATCTGGCCATTGCCGTGACCGGGATCAACCCGAGCCGATACCAGGGCACCGTTAACCTGCTGCACCGCTGGCTTGCCTATCTTCCGGGAGCCGTGCTCCTGCTGATTTTCCTTCCCGTCTTGCTGCAAGCCGCGAGCGGCCTGTACTTAACTGCCAAAGAAGGCATGCAATACGATATCAAGCGCTGCGACCGGGGCGGGAAACTGCGCTTCTTTCTGCAGCGCTGGAGCGGCCTGGCGATATTGGCCTACCTGCTCGTTCACATTGGAAACATGCGTGGATGGCTGCCACTGACGCGTCACTGGGAGGGCGTGCGCACTGCGGTGGGATCGGCTGACAGAATGGCGTTTTCGCATACAGCTTTCGCATTCCGGCCCTGGAACTCGCCAGCAGTCAATTCCATCGCCGCCGCTCTCTTGCTGGTGGGAATAATCGGCACCGTCTACCACGCCGCCAATGGTGCTTGGTCGGGAGCAATCCTCTGGAAGGTGATAACGACTCCGCGGGGTAAAGCCTGCTTCGGATTCGTGTGCGCCGTTCTTGGGATCTCATTGGCGGCGATGGGAGCTTTGGCCTGGTACGCTTTCACCCTGAGTCCGAACGTGCATGCGACCCTTTCCGCAACTGGTCGCTGAATATAGTGCTTCTAAGGTTCGCGACGAGGGCGACCGGTTGCCGCGCTCTTACCCGAGGGCTTTTTCACGGCTCCTTTCGCGCCCGCACATTTAGCAGATGTGTTCGTAGCAGATGTGTTCGCGCTCTTCACTTCCCCGCTGCCGGAGTCCACGTCGCCGGAGAATGTGTAGCGATGCGCTGTCATGTTCACCTTTAGTCCCAAGAATCCCACGCCTTCAGCCTGCAGATGCATGCGCTGTTCAAAGCCCTGTTCGCCAGTCAGCAGAATCGTTCCGCCCGCGCCAACAATGCGATGCCACGGCAATCCCACGCTCTCCGCATGTAAGGCCCACGCCACTTGCCGCGCCGCGCCAGGATAGCCTGCTTCGTACGCAATGTCGCCATAGGTTGCAACCTTACCCCGTGGCACGCGGCGCACCTGCCGCAACATATCCGCGAACATGCTTGTTTTCGGAGGGTTCTTGGCGGGCTTGGCTTTCATTCGGGTTTGCACGCGTGTCATAACCTGCCAAGAATACTAGCTTCGCGGGCGGCGTTGAGGCTGTTTCGACTCCCATTCGCCTCAAACCCCTCGGCCTTTTAAGATGGTAGTCGTGCCGGAACGGAGTTATCATGTAAGTTCAATGGATTTTTCAAAGCCACGTTTGAAACAGTTCCTTCCGAAGTCAATTCTCTGCCTAAAGGACTACTCCACCCGCATCTTTGCCGCCGATCTTGCGGCGGGCGTTACCGTGGGACTGGTTGCCCTGCCGTTAGCCATGGCTTTCGCCATCGCCAGCGGAATGACGCCGCAGGCAGGCATTTACTGCGCGGTGGTCACCGGCTTTATCATCTCGCTGTTGGGCGGATCGAAGGTGCAGATCGGCGGGCCGACCGGCGCGTTCGTTGTGGTAATTGCCGGTATCATCGCCAAGCACGGAGTTAACGGTCTCTTCCTATGTACGATGATGGCAGGCGTGATGCTGGTCGTCATGGGTCTTACCGGCCTGGGCAAGGCGGTGCAGTTCATTCCGCGTCCGGTCGTGATGGGTTTCACCAACGGCATTGCGGTGCTGATTGCCAGCACCCAGATTCGTGACTTCTTCGGGCTGCGCCTGGAGCACAACCCGGGCGAATTCTTCGCGCGCATGAAGGAGTTGATCGGGCATGCTGGCACCGTCTCGCTGCCAGCCGCCGCGCTTAGCGTGGCCTCGCTGGTGATTATCCTCGCTACGCCGCGCATCACTAAGCGCGTTCCGGGATACATCGTAGCGTTGGTCGCGGGAACCGCGGCAGCGGCGCTGCTGCATCTGCCGGTGGAGACGATTGGTAGCCGCTTCGGGGGAATTCCCTCCGGCTTGCCCCACCTCCAGGTTCCTGAGTTTCATGGCAGTATGATTCTGCCGCTGATCTCCTCGGCGGTCACGATTGCGATGCTGGGCGCAATCGAGTCCCTGATGTCGGCCGTAGTGGCCGACAACATGACAGGCGACAAGCACAATCCCAATGTTGAGTTGGTGGCGCAGGGCGTGGCTAACATCCTCTCGCCGATCTTCGGCGGACTACCGGCGACGGGCGCGATTGCGCGCACTGCAACAAACATCCGCTCAGGCGGACGCACTCCGGTTGCGGGAATAATCCACGCCGTCACCTTGGTGGCCGTGCTGTTATTCGCCGCCCCGCTGGCGCGCTTTATTCCGATGTCCGTTCTGGCCGCGATCCTCTTTGTCGTCAGCTACAACATGGGGCAGTGGGGAGAAACTGCGCGCCTGCTGCGCCTCAACAAATCGGCGGTAGCGGTATGGTTGGTCACCTTCGGCCTCACGGTGATGGCCGACCTGACGACGGCCGTTGAGTTCGGCATGATCCTCGCCGCGCTCACCTTCATACGCAGTGTGGCCGAGACCACCTCAGTTTCCCCCGTGACCGAGGATTACATGCACGCCTTGCGCGCTCACGTCCTGCACGACAAGCACATTCCGAATTACATTGAGGTCTTCAGCGTTCAGGGAGCGCTGATGTTCGGCGCGGCACAAAAGCTGGAGGTCATCGTTCATCGACTGGAAAGCTTGCCGCCCGTTGTCATTCTGCGCTTGCGCGGCATGAGTTCGATTGACTCCACGGGTTTGGGCGCCATTGAGGAGGTTGCCAGTCGCCTGAAGGCTTCCGGCCGGCATCTGCTTTTGTGCGGAGCCAAAGAACACCCCTCGCGGATGATCCACCAGCCCGTCTTTGTGCAACTGATTGGAGCCGAGAATATCTGCAGCAACATTCAGCACGCGTTGGATCGCGCCAAGCAAATCGTAGGCGATATCGAGGAGCAGACCGTTGAGGAAACGGAACCGTTGGCGAGCTTGCCTTAGACTCTCTTCCTCGGGCTTGCTTGCGGGACGCTAATTAAACTTGGAGATAATCGAGAGGGCGCCGCAGCAGCGGCGCCCTCTCTTGCAGACTCACACTGCAAACTACTTTGCCTGGGCGGCTTGAGCGGCCTTGGCACCGTCTCGCAGAGCTTCGGCCTTATCCGTCTTCTCCCAGGTGAAGTCCGCATCGCTGCGGCCAAAGTGGCCGTAGGCAGCGGTCTTCTGGAAGATGGGGCGGCGCAGGTTCAATGACTCGATGATGCCCTTGGGGGTCAGCGCAAAGTTCTTACGCACCAAGTCTCCAAGGATTTCGCGATCCACCTTGCCGGTGCCAAAGGTCTCCACCAGCACACTGACCGGCTCGGCGACGCCGATGGCGTAAGCGAGCTGAACCTCGGCGCGGTCGGCAAGGCCGGCGGCGACAATGTTCTTGGCGATGTAGCGCGCCATGTAGGCGGCCGAACGATCTACCTTGGTTGCATCTTTGCCGCTGAACGCGCCACCGCCGTGACGGCCCATGCCACCGTAGGTATCCACGATGATCTTGCGCCCGGTCAAGCCGGTGTCGCCCATCGGTCCGCCGACCACGAAGCGGCCCGTCGGATTGATGTGGTACTTGGTGTTTTCATCAAGCAAGCTGGCGGGAAGCGTGGCCTGAATGACACACTTGAGGATATCGGCACGGAGCTGCTCGGTGGTTACCGTATCCGCGTGCTGGGTTGAGATCACCACGGCGTCAATGCGCAGCGGTTTGCCGCTCTCGTCGTATTCAACCGTGACCTGGCTCTTGCCGTCCGGACGCAGATACTGAAGCTTGCCGTTCTTGCGCACCTCGGTGAGCCTGAGCGCCAGCTTGTGGGCCAGCGAGATCGGGGTCGGCATCAGTTCGGGCGTCTCATTGGTGGCATAGCCGAACATCATGCCCTGGTCGCCGGCGCCGCCGGTATCCACGCCCATGGCGATATCGCCACTCTGCTTGTTGATGCTCGAAATTACCGCGCAGGTATTCGAGTCGAAGCCATAAAGGGCATTGTCGTATCCGATGGAGCTGACAACGCCGCGCACTATTGACTGAAAATCGACATAAGCGCTAGTGGTAATTTCGCCCGCAATCACGACCAAGCCGGTGCAGGTGAGAGTTTCACATGCCACACGGCTGTAAGGATCCTGCTCCAGGCAGGCGTCGAGGATTGCATCAGAGATCTGGTCTGCGATTTTGTCGGGATGCCCCTCGGTCACCGACTCAGACGTGAAAAGAAACCGGTTTTGTGACGACAATGTATTGCCTCCTAAGACTAACCCCGCAACGATCCTAGACAGGAGAGGGTGCCGCAAGCCAGAATTCCAAGGGTCAGCTGACATAAAGTGTACAGCGCGAGAGAGCCGGTGAACAATCCACTTCCTATCTGAGGGCAGCATAAGGCCGCGAACGGGGAGTTCAGGGGTGCGAGCGGGCTTGCTGCCGACTTCCGCAGAGCTCTTGCCGGTAGCTCATGACTGACGGCTTGCGGCTGACTTGTTACAATCAGCTTTCACCATTTTCAGACGGGAAGCCATTCATTCTATGCAACGCTGGTCCAAGTTGTTTATCCCCACCCTCCGTGAAGCGCCTGCTGACGCTGAAGTTGCCAGCCACAAGTTCCTGGTGCGCTCCGGATACGTCCGCCAGTTGGCGGCTGGAATTTACTCCTACCTCTTTCTGGCACAGAGAACCATCCTCAAAATTACAGACATTGTGCGCCAGGAGATGGACGCCATCGGGCAGGAGTTGTACTTGCCGGCATTGAATCCGCGTGAGGTCTGGGAGGCCAGCGGCCGTTGGGATGTGATGGGCGACAACATGTTCCGCCTCAAGGACCGCAAGGGCGCAGACCTCTGCCTGGGTATGACCCACGAAGAGATCATGACTGACATTGCCCGCAAGGAACTGCGCAGTTACAAGCAGCTTCCCCAGATCTGGTACCAGATTCAGACCAAGTTCCGCGATGAACTGCGTCCCAAGAGCGGGCTGCTGCGGGTACGCCAGTTCACCATGAAGGACTCCTACTCGTTTGACATCGACCGCGCTGGACTAGACAAGAGCTTTGACCTGCATGATGCGGTCTACCGCCGCATCTTTGCGCGATGCGGGCTGGAGTTTGTCGCCGTCGAGGCCGACTCGGGTTCGATGGGCGGATCGCAGTCCCAGGAGTTCATGGTCTACACCGACGCGGGCGAGGACCTTGTGGCATCTTGCGCCAAGTGCGCTTACGCGGCGAATCTGGAAAAGGCGACCTCACGGCTGGCTCCGGTGGAAGAGCTGGCGGCCAATGCCAGCGGAGCGCGCGAAAAGGTTCACACGCCGGGGACAAAGACGATTGACGAGGTAGCGGCCTTCCTCCAAACGCCGGTGAACAACAATATGAAATCGCTGGCGTATGTGCTGACCGATGGTGCGAATAAAGCTGGCACGGCTATGCTGCATCCCCTCCTTGTGCTGATGCGCGGCAACGATCAACTGAACGAAGCCAAGCTCTCGTCGGCCATCGGCGGGCGCGACTTCCGTCCCATGGTGGAAGAAGAGATCGTGAAGTACTTTGGCTCCCCCGCCGGATATCTGGGACCAGTCGGACTCAAGCAGGTTCGATCGGTCGAAAACGACGGCACGGCTAGTTTTGTGGGCGAGGCCGATCACTTTGTGGTGGTGTTGGACGAAGCTCTGCGCGGGCGCAAGAACCTGGTGGGCGGAGCCAACGAACTCGATCATCATTTCACCGGACTGAACCTGGGCGTGGACTTTGACGTGACCGAATATGCCGACCTTCGCAACGTAGTGGAAGGCGAAGGCTGCCCGCGCTGCGGCGAACCGCTGAAGCTGGGCAAGGCGGTTGAGATCGGACACATCTTCAAGCTTGGAACCAAATACGCCGAGTCGATGGGCGCGAAGGTTTTGGACAAGGATGGCAAGGAAGTCACCCTCATCATGGGCAGCTACGGAATCGGCGTAGAGCGCATCCTGACCTCTTGCATCGAACAGAACCATGACGACAACGGCTTCTGGCTGGCTCCGTCGATTGCTCCCTTCACGGTAGTGGTTGTGCCGACGAATGTGAAGGACGCTGCCCTGGTGGAGGCGTCCGAAAAGATTGCAGCGGAGCTGGAAGACGCGGGATATGATGTGCTTCTCGACGACCGCGATGAGCGGCCAGGAGTGAAGTTCAAGGACGCCGACCTGGTGGGCATTCCGTATCGAGTGAACATTGGCAAGAAGCTGGCCGAAGGCAAGGTGGAAGTGGTGGAGCGCGCAAAAGCGCACTCGGTGGAAGTTGCCGTGGCCGAGACGCTGACGCATTTGCGAACTCTGTACGATCCGCGCGCTTAGGGGACATGATCTCCGCGGGCCGAGGGGATATCCATGAAGGAATTGAAGTCGATCTTTATGCTGCTGCTGCTCCTGGTCGGAGGCTTTGTGCTTTACAAGGTCTTTCCGGCTTATTGGGACGACTACAAGCTGAGCCGGTTGCTTGAGGATCAGGCGCTCAGCAACACCTACACCTCCAAGAGCGAGTCGGATATTGCGACGGCTGTTGCGCAAAAAGCCACCGAACTTGACGTCCCACTCACGCCGGAGCAGGTTACTGTGCAGCGCGGCCTTGGCGACCTGACTATTACGGCTCAGTACTCGGTCCATGTGGATTTGCCGCTCTACCCGCTGGACTTGAACTTTAAGACCGCAAGCAAAAATAAGAACGTCATGGCGAAATAGCGGCAGTGGAGATGGCTCCCGTGTCGCGAGAGCTTTGGGACATCGGGCATGCTGCTTAATCGCGAGACTTGTACCGGTTCCCTTCGCTTTGAGGTACCCGCGAATGAGGTATTCTGGCGCCGGTCTTTCGTTCAGTGCTTCCGTGCGCCACTCCGGTGTCTTACAATACAAACAGCATCAACGTGGCCATTAAACTGAAAATTCCGGTTTCTTCCTCTGGAGAGCGCAACCCGCTTCTTCGCGCCGCCGTCGCGGTCTTCGTCATCTTTGCGCTGTGCTGCTTCGGAGCCTTTGCTTTCTTCTACATCCGCTACGACCGCATCATCAGTAAGCGAATGAGCGGACAGATCTTTTCCACTTCGGCAAAGATCTACGCGCGGCCGGTTACGGTGCATCCCGGAGACAAGCTTTCGCCGTCGCAGATTGCTTCCAGGCTGCGGCGCGCCGCCTACCTCGACGCCGACAATAATGCAGAAGCGCCGATGGGCACCTACCGGATGATCCCGGGCGGAATCGAGGTTCATCCCGGCCCTGAATCCTATCACTCGACTGATGGGGCGAAGATTCTAACCGGCCCGGATGGACGAGTCGATCGTATTCTCAGCGTAGGCTCGGGCCAGGGCGAGACGCTGGATTCCTACGAACTGGAACCGGAGCTGGTGACCGCGCTCTTCCAGGGACAAGATCGCACCAAACGGCAGATTCTGACCTACAACGATCTGCCCAAGGTGATGGTGGATTCGGTGCTGGCAATCGAGGACCGCAAATTCTTCGAGCATGGCGGCATCAACTGGCTCAGCCTGGTCGGATCGTTCATCACCGACCTTCGAGGTGCAGGCAGGCGTCGTGGCGGATCGACCCTCACCATGCAGATCTCGCGCGGCTTCTTCCTCTCACCGGAAAAAACGGTGACCCGCAAACTGACCGAAATGCTGATTGCCGTCGAACTGGAACAGAAGTTTAACAAGCAGCAGATCTTCGAGCTTTACGCAAACCAGGTGTATCTAGGTCAGCGCGGGTCGTTTTCCATCAATGGATTCGGCGAGGCCGCGCGCTCCTACTTCGGCAAGGATATTAAGGAGATCACGCTGCCCGAGGCAGCCATGATCGCCGGCATCATTCAGTCACCGAATATGTGGAATCCGTACAAGCGCCCGGAGAGGGTAATGGAGAGGCGCAACGTCGTGCTGGACTCGATGGTCGAGACTGGCGCGATCACCCGCGAGCAGTGTGAATCAGCCAAATCCACTCCGCTCAAGCTCTCTGCGCCCAATGTGGAAGGCAGCGATGCTCCCTACTTTGTCGACTTGGTGAAGGATACTCTGGCAAGCGAGCACTCCGAATCCGACCTGAATGAAAACGCCTATCGCATTTACACGACCCTCGACCCTGAGTTGCAACATGCCGCCGCCGAGGCCGTCGCCGAAGGCATCAAGTTGGTGGACGACCAGGTGGCAAAGCAGCGTACCCGGCGAGTGAAGACCGGTACGGGAAAGAACGCAACCGTTCAGGAAACCAAAGTGGCCGGTCCGGTCCCCCAGGTTGCGTTGGTGGCGCTGGACCCGCATACCGGCGAAGTGCTGGCCCTGGTAGGAGGCAGAAACTACGGTTTCAGCCAGTTAAATCATGCGATCGCCAAACGTCCAACAGGCTCCATCTTCAAGCCCTTCGTCTATGCCGCGGCGATGAATTCGGCGCTGACGGCGCAGGGCACCGACCCAGTGCTCACGCAGGTTTCGCTGCTTGACGATTCGCCAACCACCTTTGAATTCGACGGCAAGGTGTACGACCCGCGCAACTACAAGAACGAGTATCACGGCCAGGTGACAGCTCGCTACGCGCTGCAGATGTCGCTCAACAACGCCACCGTCAGGATGGCCGAGATGGCCGGATACGACAAGGTCGCCGAACTGGCCAGGAACGCTGGAATTGCCAGTGTAAAGGCCACGCCTGCGGCGGCTTTGGGCGCCTACGACGCGAGTCCCATCGAGATGGCCGGAGCCTACACGGTGCTGGCCAATAGTGGCATGCGTGTAGATCCCTTGCTGATCCACTCCATTCGCGAGGCAAACGGCGATGTGGTGGAAGACTTCCACAATAGCAAGCGTCCGGTGCTGGACCCGCGCGTCGCCTACGTCGTCACCAACATGATGCAGAACGTGATCGACCACGGAACCGGCTTCACGGTTCGGGCGCGTGGCTTTACGGCTCCGGCGGCCGGCAAGACCGGCACCTCGCATGACGCCTGGTTTGCCGGCTATACCAGCAACCTGCTCTGCATTGTGTGGGTGGGCTATGACGATTACAGCGACCTGAAACTGGCCGGCGGAGCCACGGCGGGACCGATCTGGGCCGAGTTTATGAAGCAGGCCGTCCGTCTGCCGCAGTACAGCAACACTGCGGAGTTCGCTGCGCCATCCGGCGTGGTAACAGTCTCCTTGGACAAGACCACCAATCTCCTCTCTACCGCAAGCTGCCCGGAGGCATACAACTCAGCCTTCGTGGAAGGCTCAGAGCCGAAGGACACCTGCGATCATGCCGAACAGCGCAACGTCTTCCAGAAACTCTTTGGCGGCCCTGCACCCGTGCCTCCGCCGGTAAACCAGCCTGCACGAGTCTTCCCGCCGAACCAGCCACGCCAGACCAACGGACAGCAGCCACCCGCGCCCGGCCAACCCACTGCGGAGGAAAAGAAGAAGGGATTCTGGGGAAAAGTGGTGGGGATTTTCCACAAAGACGACGGTGATCCGGACAAAAATAAAGACCAAGACGGAAGCGATTCCAGCCCCAAATAGATGTAGCATCCACAAATGTGCGTCTCAAGATTACAGAGCACATAGGGGTGGTTATGGCTCTATTTTCACCCATCATCGCCTCCTTCTGCTTTGCCCTGCTGGCTGCGACCCCACTCTGCGCGGCGCCCGCCCAGACTTCACATCCCACTTCCGCTCAGGCTCCGGAGACGCCAGCGGCAGTGATCACCGCGCCCCCCGCTCCCATCGCGCCAACCCCTGCTGAAATGCGAGACATGGCTGCCTCACAACTGGAGGACATAGGCGACCAGTTGCGCCAAGCCCGGGACTATCATGCGGCAGTGGCCTGCTACCGCCAGGCGATCCGCAAATATGCAAGCGCCGCCTACTACAACAAGATCGCAATCTCCGAACTGCTGTTGCTGCGTCCGGTGGAGGCAGAAAAGGCCGCCAAAAAAGCTGTGCGCAAGGACAAGTACATGGCCGAAGCCTGGAACAACTTAGCCGTGAGCTACTACATGCGTAATCAGTTCGAATTCGCGATTCAAGGCTACCGGCGTGCCGTCTCGCTCAATCCCGACTATGCCTCGTTCCACAATAACCTCGCCGCCGCGTACCTGGATTCGCAGCAGTTTGATCGCGGAATGGAGGAATATCGCAAAGCCTTCGAGATCGACCCCTCGTTCTTCGAGCACCGGTCGCAGAACGGCGTCAGCGCGCACATGAACTCGCCACAGGAACGTGCACAATTTTCGTTTATCATGGCCCGGCTCTTTGCAAGCAAAGGAGACTTGGACCACGCCTTGCACTTTTTACGCGCGGCCCTCGAAGACGGTTATCCCAAGATCGACGACGTGTATCGCGACCAGGAATTTGGATCCGTGCGCAAGGATGAGCGCTTCCGGGCGTTGATGAAAGAGCGCCCGGAAGCCGTGCGTTAGAAGCGTTATGTGGTTAAAAATCGAACTGTTTTATTGATTGGAGGCCGGTGGTGCGCCGAGCAGGATTGGCGATGCGATGCGGCGATTGCGCTCGTCGAGATGGCGCTGCCGGAAGTGCGCTAGAGCGCGATCTCCCCACGCCCGCACAAAGTAATAATTGAGCATCGCACCGACGGCGGCGCTAAGGATGGGAACTGCACGGGCCACTGCCTTTTCGGCGAATTCGGTGCTGAAGCGCGCGGCGATCCGTCCGATGACGCGCTGCACAAAATTCTTCATCACGGTCCTCTCCAGCAGATCTTTCGTGATGTCAACACCGGCGGCGGTGGCAGCGGCGATCCAGAGCTCGGCAACTTCGTCGTCGGTGTTGAACTGAAAGCCGTAGATCAGGCTCAACTTCTGTACCATGCGCATGGTGATGGCTGAAAGGATTCCCAAGTCTGGCACAATCGTGACAAAGCCGCCCAACCCCAAGCCCGCGCCTTCGGCCCCCGCCATCTTCATGGCGCCGCGCACGGTCTGCTCGGCAATCGAATCAAGCTCTGCCACGGGCACCGTGAACAATCCATCGTAGCTGGAAACCGGAACTCCGTGCGCCATCCGAAGGTGCATGAGATACTCCTCCGGTTCAACCCGAACGGTCTCATAGGCGCGTGCGAGCGCGGATTTGAACGCCCTCTCCATACGTCGCGCAAGCCAGGAGTTGTTTTCCGCAAAATCAGGCATAGGGCGTGTCGCTCCGAACCATTCCGAATCCGTCCTACTCGCCTTCGTCGGGATGGAGCCCGATATTACTTTCTCCGGCGGATTTCTTTTCCCAGTACTTCTTCACCCAAGCCTCCCAGCTTTTGCCGGCTGCGGTATCGCGCCCGGTGAACGCCAGCGCAGCAATATCTGCATAGGCGATGTCGCGTCTCTGTGGATTCTCCTGTGGCAACACACGCACGTAGGAATCGGCAAGCGTCTTGCCGACGCGCCGATCGAAGACGTAGCCGACGAAGGTCTCACCGTTCTTCAGCGTAATCGTGACGTCGCCGCGATAGTCGAATGCCTGTTCCAGTGCTGCGCGCAACTCGCTTTCCGAAGCCAGCGCCGGAACCCATCCCTGCAATGTTTCTCGATCTAGCGTTTCTCGGCTCAGCGTCTCGTGACCTAACATCTCGAGTGTCCCAGACTCCGTCTCCCGTGAGTTCATCGGGTCGCCTGCGGTGTGGCTTCGGCGTTTACATGGGATTCAACCTTGGATGTGCTCTGCGATTCAATCCGCACCAGCGGCCCCTGCTGTTTCGCCTCCGGCCTCGGCGCCTTCACGGCAGCCAGCGCTTCCGCATCCTCGTAACTGGAGAGCATACCCTTAACCGTAGCAAACATTCCGTCCAGCGAGCCGAATGTGTGGTTCACCGCCGAAGGTTCAAAGCCGCAGTGCACCATGCAGTTGGCGCAGTGCGGATTGCCGCTCTTTTCCCCGTATCCGTCCCAGTTGGTTTCTTCGATCAGTTCCTTGAAGCTGTCCGCATAACCGTCCTGTAGCAGGTAGCATGGCTTTTGCCATCCGAACATGGTGTAGGTCGGAATACCCCAAGGGGTGCATTCGTAATTGCGCAGGCCCATCAGAAATTCAAAAAATAGCGGGGTCGCGTTAAATCTCCAACTCCGCTTACGGTTGCTCAAAATTCTCCGGAACAGCTCGCGGGTACGTTCTTTTCCCAAAAAGTGCGACTGGTCTGGAGCCTTGTCGTAGCTGTAGCCGGGAGAGACCATCATGCTCTCCACGCCCAGTTCCATCATGTCGTCAAAAAAGTGGCGTACACTGGCCGGGTCTGCCCCGTCGAACAAGGTTGAATTTGTCGTTACCCGAAAGCCCTTGGCGACTGCTTCCTTCATCGCCTCCACAGCAATGTCGTAAACGCCCTCACGGCAGACGGCAAAATCGTGATGCTCGCGCTCCCCATCCAAATGCACCGTGAACGTAAAGTACTTGCTCGGCTTGAACAGGTGCATCTTTTCCTTCAGCAGCAGCGCGTTGGTGCACAGGTACACGTACTTGCCGCGCTCGATCAGCCCCGCAACGATTTCGCCAATCTGGGGATGCAGCAGCGGTTCTCCGCCTGGGATATTCACAATCGGAGCGCCGGCCTCTTCCACCGCGCGAAAGCATTCTTCCGGCGTAACCTGGCTCTTCAACACGTGCGCCGGATACTGTACCTTGCCGCAGCCGGCACAGGCCAGATTGCAACGGAACAGCACCTCCAGCATCACCACCAGCGGGTAGCGCTTACGCCCTTGGAGCCGGTTCTTGAGCACATAGCTACTGACCGCCCACATTTGAGAGACCGGAACTGCCATTTCGGACCACCCTCCGTTATGCCTATATCGTAACTGATTCGCAACCTTCCCGGAGCGCATGCATCATCCGGTTGGCAATTCTCGAATTGAAGAGCCGCAATCTCCGTCCGAATGGGAAAACAGCGCATACATATTGTGCCGCAACATGTTTTCCACAATTCGACTCTCTTCTTCGCCAATCGACCTCCATCCCATCGACCGCAGCACAGAGGCGCGATCCACACGGGTGAACTTAATCATCGAAAGGATTGCCATGAATTGGATGCGCGTCTCCGGTGCCTCTGCCGGCCGCGTTGTTAGCCGCGAAACATATTCGAAGCCAAGCTCCAGCATCGGCGCAAACTTTGTATGAAGAATCTCGAAAGCCTCGGTCGGATCAAACTGCTCGCGGTAGATGAACTGTCCCCAAGAGCGCGGCGTATCCGAGCCCAGCATGATGTGCGCGAATTCCACAATGAACTCGGTAAACCCGCGCAGCGTCTCATCGTGGGTCAGCCCGGATTCCGTTAGTCTCTGCCCTGCGCGCTCGCATGCCGGACGAAAACGCTCCGCGATCTTCGAGCCAATATACTCGGCCGCTGCGTGATAAAGTCCCAGCTTGCTGCCGAAGTAGTAGGGAATCGAAACCAAGTTGGCCTGAGCCCGTTCCACGATCGTTCGAGTGCTCGCGCCCTCAAAGCCGAGTTCGGAAAAAACCTCTACAGCCACTTCGATCAACCGTTGGCGGGTTCGTTCGCTGCGGTCCTGGCAACCAGGCCTCCCAACCGCGCACTTTGTTTTTGCTAGGTTAGTCATTTTTTTCACTTTTCGCTGCTCATCGTTTGACAAATAAATCAACCGTATGATTTCTTAGTAATAGTAACCGAAGCCGGGTGGAGATTCAAACATGTACGTTCGACAAGTTTTCCGGTGGCTGCTGCTCTCTCTCTTGGCCATTCCCGCCTGCGCCCAGCAACTGAGCGGCGGCCCAGCTCCGCTCAATGTTCCCCAATCGCTTGATCAGCTACTCTCTGCGGGGACTCAGAGTCCATTTTCCGGCAGTGTTCCCTCCGCCAAGCTCACCCCCGGCGTTCTCGATCTCAGCGTCGACGACGCCATCGATCGCGGCCTCAAATATAATCTAGGAATTGTCCTTAGCGGTCAGGCCACAGCCCAGGCCAAGGCGGCGCGTCTCAAAGAATTGAGCAACATCCTGCCTCAGCTCAATGGCAGCTTGCGCGAGAGTGAGCTCAAACTCAGCCTCCCGGCCGAGGGCCTTAACTTCAAAATTCCCGGCCTGAACATCGGCAGTGCTGTCCGCGTCAGCAATTCCGACGCGCGGATCTCCATGACAGAGAACCTGGTCGATCTGCACGCCATCGAAAATACCCGCGCCGCCACTGCCAATGTCCGCGCCGCCGGATTCACCTTTAACTCCGCCAAAGAGACTGTCACCCTCGCCGTTGCCGCCAGCTATCTCCTGGTCATCGCCGCGGAAAGTCAGGTCGAGGCCGCGACTGCCGAGTTGAAAACCGCCGAGGCCTTGCAACAACTCGCTCAGGATCGTGAGGCCGCCGGACTCAATCCCAATATCGATACGCTCCGTGCTCAAGTTGAGTTGCAGGTGCGCCGCCAGAATCTCATCGAGGCCAACAACAACCTCGCCAAGCAGCGCATCGCTCTATTGCGCGTTCTCGGCCTCTCCGCGCATCAGCCGATCAATCTGGTCAGCCGCGTCCCCTACAAGCCTCTGCCCAAAGTCTCCGAAGAAGACGCTTTGCAGCGTGCGCTGGCCGCGCGTCCCGACTATTTGGCTGCCGACCAGCAGGTGAAAGCCGCCGAACTGCAAAAGAAGGCTGCGGAAGCCGAGCGCCTGCCCACCCTCGGAGTCAGTGGCGATTACGGTGTGCTCGGAACCCATCCCGACAACGTATTCCCTACTTGGACTGTCAATGCCGGGGTAAAAATCCCCATCTTTCAGGGCGGCAAAATCGAGGCTGACATCCGTAAGGCCGACGCGGTCCTGCAGGAGCGCAAGGCGCAGCGCGATGACCTCAAGGGACGAATCGAGCAGGACGTCGCCGATGCCATCCTCGACGCAAGCGCCGCTGCGGAGCAGGTTGAGGTGGCCAAGGCTACCCTCGACTACGCGCAGCAGACGCTCACCCAGTCTCAGGACCGCTTCTCTGCCGGCGTGACCAATAACATTGAGGTCATACAGGCGCAGGAAGCCCTGGCCACGGCAAACCAGCAATACATCGGCAGCCTTTACTCTCACAACATTGCCAAGGTTCTGCTCGCGCGCGCCGTCGGCGCCGCCGAGCAAACGCTGCGTCAGGTTCTCGGCGACAGCCCGGCCGCCCCGCAGGAAAATCCTGCACCGGCGAAATAGAAATCGAATTGCGAATCGTCTGAGAATCTATTGGAGAACTGGAATGGTGAACGCAGCAGAACAGAAGAAACCGGTCGCGGCCGAGCATCAATCGGGATTGTTTGAGCGCAAGCCATGGCTTTCCACCTTGTTGCGGGTGCTAGTGGTTCTCGCAGTGATCGTAGCCGCGCTTTTCTGGTGGCAGAGCCGCAAGTTTGAAGATACCGATGATGCCCAAGTCGACGGCTACATCTATCCCATCAGCGCCCGTGTCGCCGGAAACGTGGTCAAGGTCAATGTCGAGGAAGGCCAGTTCGTCAAGGCCGGAGACGTGCTCGTCGAAATCGACAACCGCGATTACCAGGTCGCCGTCGAGCATGCCAAAGCTGATTTCATGGATGCGCTCGCCTCATCCCAGGCCGCACAGTTCAATGTGCCGATCTCCCAGGTAGGCTCGAGCAGCCAGATTCATTCCGCGCAAGCCGATGTGCTCAATGCCGAAGCCGGAATCTCGGCAGCCACCAAGCAGGTCGAGGAAGCCGCCGCGCGGCTGATTCAGGCCCAAGCCAACGCCAAGACGGCCAACGCTGATCTTGTGCGTTATGAAACCCTTGTCGGAAAGAAGGAAATCTCGCAGCAACAGTACGATCAAGCCGTTGCCGCCGCCACCTCTGCCAACGCCACCGTTACCGCAGCAGAAGCCGGTGTCCGCTCCGCGCAGGAAATTGTGAAGCAGACCCGGGCGCGCCTTGGCCAAGCCCAGGCCGCGCTCGCCAATGCCGAGGTTACCCCCAAGCAGATCTCCGTGACCCAGGCGCGTGCCCGCGCCGGTGAGGCGCAGGCCGCCAAGTCCCAAGCATCGCTCGACCAGGCGGAACTGAATCTCGGCTATACCAAAATCGTAGCACCCGTCGATGGCGTGGTTGGCAGCCGAAATGCGCAAGTCGGACAAAACGTCCAGGTCGGCCAGGAATTGCTCTCCGTCGTGCCCCTCAAAGACATCTGGGTGACAGCCAATTTCAAGGAGACGCAGCTAGAGCACATGCGTTCGGGCCAGTCCGTGGAAATCAAGGTGGACGCGCTGGGCGGGCAGAAGTTCCGTGGCAAGGTCACCAGCATCGGCGGCGCCACTGGAGCTAAGTTCAGTCTCCTGCCTCCAGAGAACGCGACCGGCAACTACGTCAAAGTTGTGCAGCGGGTTCCGGTTCGCATCGACTTTGAGGACCGGGAGAGCAGCGGATTCAATCAAGATGGCAGACTTCGTCCCGGCCTTTCCGTGGTTCCGGACGTGAGGGTTCGATGAGCGCCCCCCAACCCGCCGCAGTCAGTCCACGATGGAGTCCGAGCCATAATCCATGGGCCGTTGCCATGACCGTGACTCTGGCCACCTTCATGGAGGTGCTCGACACTTCGATTGCGAACGTGGCTCTGCCGCACATTGCAGGATCGCTTTCGGCGGGGCAGGATGAATCCACCTGGGTCTTGACCAGCTACCTGGTCTCCAATGCCATCGTGCTTCCCATCTCGGCCTGGGCGAGCGATCGCTTTGGCCGCAAGCGCTTCTACATGACTTGCGTCTTTCTATTCACTCTCAGTTCGCTGCTCTGTGGACTTTCCACCACGCTGCCGATGTTGATCTTCTTTCGCATCCTGCAAGGTGCCGGAGGCGGCGGGTTGGGACCAAGCGAGCAAGCAATCCTGGCCGATACGTTTCCCCCCAAGCAGCGCGGAATGGGCTTTGCCATGTATGGGATGGCCGTCGTGCTGGCGCCTGCCATTGGTCCCACCCTCGGCGGCTACCTCACCGACAACTACTCCTGGCATTGGATCTTCTTCATCAATGTGCCAGTCGGTATTCTCTCCCTCATTCTCACCTCGCGCATGGTCGAGGACCCGCCTTGGATCGACGATGCACGCGAGCGAGCCAAACACTCGCCGGTCGATTACATGGGCCTGAGTCTGATCGCCGTCGGTCTCGGAGCTTTACAGGTCGTGCTGGACAAGGGGCAGCGCGAAGACTGGCTGGCTTCACATTTCATTCAGATCTTCTCGTTCCTCACCGTAGTGGCTCTGCTCGGTTTCGTCGTGTGGGAGATGCGTGAGCAGCATCCCATCCTGAACCTGCGCTTACTCAAGAACCGCAACTTTGCTGTCAGCAACGTGCTCATGTTCACCCTTGGCTTCGTGCTCTATGGAACCACCGTACTGATTCCGCAGTTTCTCCAGACGGTGATGGGTTACACCGCGCAGCTTGCGGGCATGGCGCTCTCCCCCGGAGGCCTCGTCGTGATGGCCATGATGCCGGTCGTAGGCGTCTTGGTCTCTCGCGTCGATCCTAGAAAACTGATCACCTTTGGCTTCATTGCTCTGGCTGCCTCCATGTTCCACATGTCCTCGCTCTATCTCGGGGTCGACTTCAAGACCGCCATGATGTATCGCATCTTCCAATCAATCGGGCTCGCCTTTCTCTTCGTACCCATTAACACGCTTTGTTACGTCGGTGTGCCGCAGGAGCAGAATAACCAGATCTCGTCCATGATCAACCTGATGCGCAATCTTGGCGGCAGTTTTGGAATTTCATTTGTCACCACCATTCTTGCCCGCCGCATGCAGGTTCATCAGACCAATCTTGCGGCCCACACCACCAACTCGAATCATATGCAGAGCTTGCTGCATGGCATGAGCTCCAGGTACGCGGTGCGTCTGGGCTCCGGTCCCGAAGCGATGCAACGCGCCTACGGCAGTGTCTATGGAATGATGCAGCAACAAGCTGCCGTGCTCAGCTACAAAGATGTCATCCTGGACATGGCAATCCTTACCGTACTCGTCATGCCGTTGGTTTTGCTCGCGCGCAAGCCGAAGCCCGGAGCCGTGCACCTGGGCCACTAAGCAGATTCTCTCTCGCGTCACGTCAACCACCTCCGGTTTCCCCCGTCTCTTGCTTCGTCGGCCAATGAAGCTTTTGTAAAGCTTTGTAAAGAATCGCATTTGTTCCATTCTTCCGGGAACTTTGACAGCCCCTGATGGCAATCCAACAAGTAGAGAGAAATGATCAATAAGCCTGGGAGTTGCGGAATGCTGAACGGACTTGAGATTGAAGCGTCGCGTATGAACGATCTGAGCATGGTGTATGTCGATGAGCACGCGGCAGCAACCAAGGTCACCGACCAAACTCTGGTGGGCAAGAATCTATTTGCTAGTGGTCTTCTTCGCCCAGGTACGCAGCCGTTTGTCAGCCCTCTGTCGCTGCGTTATTCGTTGCAGGATCACTACACGGTCCGCACCGAGCGTGGCCATTACAGTGTCTCTCCGACAACCTTCGTGGTGCTCAATGAAGGCCAGCGTGGCGACATTACCGTGGAAGCCAATGCCGCTCCTCGCGCTGTTACTCTCGTCTTCGAGCAGAAGTACATGTCCGATGTCGCTCGCAGCTTCAGCGCGCCTTTGATTTCATCGCTCGATATGGACCGGGATGGCATCGTCGTGCGCTTCCCCGAGTGCATTCAGCATGACACTGCTTTTGAAATCGGCCCCAAGTTGCGCGCACTCAGCGCTGCCTGTCTGCGCGGTGACAGCATCGAGAGCATCGCTGACAAGTTCCGCGCCGTCACCCAATGCGTCGTGCTCGTCTACAGTGCCGCCAGCCGCCAGATCGAATCGATTGACAGCGTTCGTCCCGGAACCCGCGCCGAACTCTATCGCCGCATCCAGCGCGCCTACATCTGCATCCAGGACGCCTACAACGAAGAGCTCTGCCTGGAAAAGATCGCCCGCGTCGCCTGCATGTCGCCCCATCATTTTCATCGCGTTTTTAGCCAGGTCTATGGAATCACCCCCCTGCGCGCTCTGGCCGACCGCCGCATGCAGATGGCGCACAAACTACTGGAGACCACCGACACTCCGGTTTCCGCAATCTGCCGCGCTGTCGGATATCACAGCGCCCCAACCTTCTCCAATCTCTTTCGCGCCAAGTTTGGACTTCCGCCATCGCTGTTGCAGCAGCGCAGCCGAAGAGTACGCATGCAGTAGCCTCCTGAAAGGACATTGGCCGGCAGAGATGCCGGCCAGTTTTTTGTTCACGCCCGGCGCAAGCTGCCCTCAGCCATCTCCTTGAGATTTTCCCTCGACCTGCCGATAACTTAGGGGAAGGCCATCCGCCATAAATGTCAGGCTCTCCTCCGGGGAGAACCGTCGGCGCGCCTTATATGGGATATGCCATGAATCAGCCATCTTCGAAGCCGACGCAAAGTTCAGCGGTATCTGTTCCCACCGAAGACATTACGCTTGACTGCGATCACATCCTGACTCACGCCGGTGGCGATACAGAGCTGCTGATGCAGCTCTGTGACAGCTTTCTGCATGAACTTCCCATGCGCATGGCGCCTCTGAGGAATGCCATCAAGGAACGCAATCACTTCGCCGCCGGACGCGCCTTGCAGCAACTGCGCAACTGCCTGATCGTCTTCGGGGCCGGTCAGGTTTCTTCCACTGCGGAAGCACTGGAGGGCGCTGTTCACGCCCAACGCACCCGCCAGACTCAGCGCGAATGGAAGCGCCTCGAACGCGAACTTCAGCTTCTCGTTCCACAGGTGCAGTGCCTGATGCTGGAGATTTCCGCCCCCAAGACTCCCTTGCAGTGAAGATGAATATGCGAAAGATTCCAAGCTGTGCTACAAATGACTGCTTGAGCGCCTGTGGCCCGAGCGGCGTTGTTTGCCGCTGCCCGCGTCATTTTTATGCACTATCTGCTTAAGACCGAGCCCGCCGTCTATTCTTTCCAGCAGCTCCAGCAAGACCAGGAGACCGTCTGGGACGGAGTCACTAACCCACAGGCTGTCAAGAACTTACGAGAGATGAACAAGGGCGCGAAACTTGTCATTTACCACACCGGCGAGGAGCGCCGTGCCGTAGGTACCGCCCACGTACTCTCGGTTGACGCCTCCGACCCTAAAGTTCCCGTCGTAACCATTGCCGTCGACAAGGCCATTGCCCACCCGGTGACACTGGCTGACATCAAAGGGAGTGCATTGTTCACCGATTCGCCACTGCTGCGCCAGGGACGCCTTTCGGTTGTGCCCTTGACCGAGGCGCAATATCGGGCGCTGCTCTCGGGTGAACTGTGAAAAGAAAAGAAAGGATCGGCCATGTACGGACGCATTTGGATGTATCGGCAGAGCGTTTGCTCCGCGGCGTTTGCGGCTATCTTGCTCAGCGCGGCAGTTGGCACCAGTCAGAACCCGCCTTCCAAGACTGTTACCCTCAATGATGCCAAGGGTTTAGGCGTCGGAACCGCAACCATCGAACAGAAAGCTCAAGGCGTCGAGATCCATCTCGCCCTCAAAAACCTCACCCCCGGCCCGCACGCCATCCACTTTCATCAGGTTGCCAAGTGCGATGCGCCTGACTTCAAATCCGCAGGCGGACACTTCAACCCCGGCAACGCCCACCACGGTCTGAACAACCCGGCCGTACCGCATCCTCACGCCGGAGACATGGAAAACATCACCGTTGCCGCCGATGGCACCAGCACTCAGACGGTTGTGGATGAGCGCGTCACGCTCGAAGCCGGCAAGCCCAACTCACTATTCGCCAATGGCGGCACCGCGCTCGTGATCCACGCCAAGGCCGATGACATGATGAGCGATCCGGCGGGCAATGCCGGTGACCGCGTCGCGTGCGGCGTGATCATTCCGTAGCCGCGCGAGAGGTTTGGTTATGAAACCCGCAGCTCGGCTGCGGGTTTTTCATTGGACGCGGCGGGCGGGAGTTTGGCGGCTGTTGCAGGCGGAGGAGCTGGCTGAGGAATGGGAGCTTCGTCGTCGTCGGTGCGGTTGGGGCAGTCGGGCTCGGCGCAGTCGGGGCATTCGTCGGGGCAGGAGTCGTCGCGGTCGTCGCTGCCGATGCAATCGTTGAATGCTTGCTCGTCGTCGCAGCCCATGCGGACGATCTGGGCGCTGTCGGCGGGGAGCGGAGTGAGGTTGCGGATGTTGGCGCTGGCGAGCTGGAGCGAGTAGAGGAGGAGTCCGGCGCGTTTGTTGTCGATGCGGCGGTCGAGGATGGCTTGCATGATCTCCTGAATGGTGACCTGGACGGCGTTGGCGTCTTCGAGGAAGGGCAGCTCGAGTCCGGAGTTGGCTTCCATGGCGATGGGTCCGCCGATGCGTTCATAGCGACGCCGGCGGGCGCGCGCTTTGTGATGCCAGTAGCAGAAGTTGGAGTCGCGCATGGGAATGGCGTTGCAGACTTCGCCGTTGGTGAGGACGTGGTTGCAGCTTTTCTTTTGTCTTCGCATATAGGAAAACCGCGCTTTCGGCGCGGTGGGTACCCCCTCTATATTTCCCGGTAAAAATTTGATAACAGGAGAGTTAACTCACTGTTCTTCCGGGCTTAATTCCAGAATAGCAAAATTGGAGGGGGAAACCCTCAGTTGGGGGAGAACTGTATGTGGTGTGCATTCAGTGGGTTGGGAGGGAAGCGGAAGAAAGTTCGCTTGACACGGGTACGGATGGGGCGGAAAGGTGCGGTTTCGAGGTGCAAAAGGAGCGTTTTGGGGGCGGTTAGTTTTCGGGTGATTGCACCGAATAAGATGCAATCTGTTGGGAATCATTGGCGAGAGGGTTAATCGTTTGAAAGGCGCGGTTTACTGGTTGGGTAATCGTTGCGGGAGGTGATATCCGGATCGAGACTTTGAGGCTGCACTGGAGATTTGGGCGGAACGGGGGCCCTTCGCTCTGCTCAGGGTGACACTTACGAATAACAACGCGGTGCGTAAAGTTCAGCGACTTCTACCTAGAGATCGCCACGGTGGGTGGAAAGGGCGCATCCTACTCTGCCAAGGAGCTACTCGCGCCAGAGCAGAAACGGCTATCTGGAAACGGGCCGTGCGGTGCGAGGAGCCGTGGAGGAGAAAACGTAATGAAAGTGAGATGGCTTCTGGGCACTCTTCTCATTCTTCCGATGTGCTTATCGGCCCAGGATGTGAAGTACGTAACGATCGGCGCGCCTGCGGGAACTACCGTCAACAGCATCAGCGGCATAAGCGCGAGCGGGATGGAGATGGTCGGGGCGTACTCGGACGGCAACCCGTTTTTGCTCAGCAATGGAAAATTCAGCAATATTCCAGTTCCATCCGTACCTAGCCCGTCTAACTTTTCAGTTGCGGCGGCGGTGAACGACATGGGCACAGTTGCGGGAAGCTATTGCCCGGAGTTCTGCTACCGGCCCGCCGATCCGCCATTGTACGGATTTGCCTTCAACGGCAGGAAAAACACTAAGGCCGGCGCAAGTATCGTCCCGTATGTGGTTCCCGGGCCGAAGGAGACACTGTTCAAGGCGATCAATAACGATGGCGAAATCGTCGGCAACTATCAGGACTGGGGTTGCGATGGAAACGTGGCGGGCTGCAATCGGCGCGGGTTCCTGCTCAGAGACGGGCATCTCAGCACGATCCTGTTTCCCGGCTCGGTGGCGACTTTTGCCGCCGGTATCAACAATCGGGGAGAGATCGTTGGGACTTACGTGGACGAAAACGGCAGCAACAGTTTCACGTTGAGCAAGGGAGTATATCGGCGGTTCGATACGGTTCCGGGCGGAAATCTGACTGGGATCAACGACTCGGGCGACGTCATCGGATGGAGCGGAAGCGGCAGCTTCTTGCTGGGGCATGATGGAGCATTTCACGCGATTCTTTATCCCGGTTCGGCTGGGACCAGCGTGACTGGAATCAGCAACCGGAATCGCAATAAGGTCGGCGTGGTAGGCACCTACACAGACAGTAGCTCGGCAAGCCACGGCTTCTACGCGGTGGTGACGCTGCGCTGATGGAAGTCATCAGGCGCTAGAAGGCAACAGCAGGGACAAGTGCTCCACATTAGCCACCTGCGGGCTGATGTCGGGTATTCACGGCTCGCGTCGTTCGGGCTGCTCCGGGCTGTTCTTCGCTGCAGATGTACGCTGCGGCGCGAGTCATTTACAATCCAGCGGTGCGGAAACTTCAAAGGCGAGAGCGGGATCAACTGGCCCATATTAGCCAAATGCAGGCTAATATGGGCCACCTGTCGACATTCGTGTTGACGAGGCTGGCGGTGGGGACGCTGCTGTGCGGCTTGCTGGCGGCGCCGGCTTGGGCGCAGGAAGCTCCGTCCAACTCGGGCGCGTCGAACTCGGCGGAGTTGCAGCCGAAGATTCAGGTGAATTTTTTGAATACCTGCCGTCCGGCGCAGGGCGATTTGGATGTGATGGGGCGGGCGCTGGCGCGGGTCAAGGAGAGGCCACGGTTTGGCACCGACTTTGAGATTTCGCGCGGGGTGACCACGTTGACCGAGGCCGAGGCTCGGGCGGTGGGAGTGCCGGAGGGCAGCGCGGCCGGGCCGTCGTCGTGGGTGCGGATTCGCAAGGAGTTTCCGGAAAAGGCGCTGCTGCGGGATGCGCAATATTCGCTGTCTGTGGAGGGCGATGCGGCCAGCGAGGCGCTGGCGCTGCATCTGCGCGAGAGTGGGGAAGTGCTGCAGATTTTGATCTCTGACACGGTGAGCGGGAGCGCGGCGCAGGTGGTGAAGGCGGTGACTCCGCCGGACCGGATACGGATCGAGCGCTTCGGCAAGGGATCGATTGTGCTGGCGCGCTGCGGGGCGGTGGATCAGTCGGCTTACGAGCCACTGTTTGCGGCGGCAGGTGGAATTCTGGAGCAGTACCGTGCGGCGATGGCGGTGAGGACAGTGGTTCCGGCCGAGCTGGCTCACTTGCCGAAAGGGAAGGAATCGAAAGCGCGTCGTTAGGGGACTTGGCTGGCTCCCACTTCAGCCGCGCAAAGAGCGCGCGTCGAAGGTGGGGGCACCCGGGCTCAACTCCGAAGCGGAAAGAAAACCAAGGATGGGGCGGGGCGCGGTTTAGTGGGCACTCATTGATAGAGAAGAGAGACGAAAGAGAGAGCGATGGCAGAGGAAATTCGTGAAGTAGTGATTATGGGGTCGGGCTGTTCGGGGCTGACGGCAGCGATTTATGCGGGGCGGGCAAACCTGAAGCCACTGCTGCTGGAGGGACACGAGCCGGGTGGTCAGCTTTCGATGACGACGCTGGTGGAAAATTTTCCGGGATGGCCGGAGGGAATTCAGGGGCCGGAGCTGATTGAGAAGATGCGGCAGCAGGCGGCACGCTTCGGGACGGAGTTCCGCACGGGGCATGTGACGGCGGCCGATCTAGCCGTGCGTCCGTTTGTGCTCACGGTGGGCAAGGAGCAGATCAAGACGCGGACGGTGATCATCGCCAGCGGGGCGAGCGCGCGGTGGCTGGGACTGCCGAGCGAGAAGGCGCTGATCGGGCATGGAGTTTCGTCGTGCGCAACCTGCGACGGATTTTTCTTTGGCGGCAAGGAGATTGCGGTGATCGGCGGCGGCGACTCGGCGATGGAAGAGGCGCTGTTCTTGACCCGCTTCGCAAGCAAGGTGACGCTGATTCACCGGCGCAACGCGTTCCGGGCCAGCAAGATCATGCTGGATAGGGCACGGGCTCACGAGAAGGTTCACTTTTTGACCGACACGGTGGTGGACGAGGTGATGGACGTGGCGGCCAAGGAAGTAACCGCGCTGAAGTTGCGCAATGTGCTGACCGGAAAAGTATGGGATTTCCCGACATCGGCGATGTTTTTGGGGATTGGACACATACCGAATGCGGGGATCTTCCACGGCACGCTGGAGAGCGATGAGGACGGGTACTTGAAGGTGCGCGACTATGTGCACACGGGGATTCCGGGAGTGTATGCGTGCGGCGATGTGGCGGACCGGCGCTACCGGCAGGCGATCACGGCCTCGGGGACGGGATGCATGGCGGCGATGGAGGTGGAGAAGTATCTGGAAGGGTTGGGGCACTGAGGGCGGGTTGTCGGCTTTGGTATACAGGGGCTTGGGATGCTGCGCTCTTTATTGATTGCGTTGTCGGAGAGTAAAGGCATTCGTTCACTTGCGGAACATTCCGCGGTGGGGCAGAAGGTTTCCAGGCGGTATGTGGCAGGGTTGACGGTAGAGGATCTGATCTCGGCCACGGTTGCGATGAACCGGGTGGGCGTGCGGGCGACGGTGGACAACCTGGGCGAGAATGTAACCAATCGCGAACAGGTGCTGCAGAGTAAAGCTCTCTATCACCGGCTGCTGGATGAGATTGAACGACACAGGCTGGATGCCAATGTGAGTTTGAAGCTGACTCATCTGGGATTGGACCTCCATTCACAAGCAGACGAGAGACTGGCGCGCGAAACGGTGGAAGAGCTGCTTGAACATGCCATCGGTATCGACGGTTTCATCCGAATCGACATGGAGGGCTCGCAGTACACGCAGAGGACGCTGGATTTAGTGCGCGAACTGCATCGGCGGCCCAACGCAGCAGGACACATCGGCACGGTGCTGCAGGCATATCTTTACCGCACGGAGGAAGACGCGCGGGTGCTGTGCGCCGAGGGAATTCGGATTCGGCTGTGCAAGGGGGCCTACAACGAGCCGGCGTCGATTGCTTATCCGCGCAAGGCGGACGTGGACGCGAACTACATCAAAGTTGCCAGGCAGATTCTAAGGAGCGGAGTGTTTCATGGGCTGGCTACCCACGACGAAAAGATCATTGAGACCATGAAGGGCTGGACCGCGAGCGAGGGCATGCCGAGGACGGGGTTCGAGTTCCAGATGCTGTATGGGGTGCGGCGCGACTTGCAGGAGCGGCTGGCGAGAGAAGGTTGGGGCGTGCGCTGCTATATTCCGTTCGGCACGGAGTGGTATCCGTATTTCATGCGGCGGCTTGCGGAGCGCCCGGCGAACGTACTCTTCCTGATGAAAAATTTCTTCAAGGGATAGTGATTGGGGTTAACCTGTAGGGTGGCAAGAAGTGGCGTAAGCAAGGGAGAGTGGATGATGAAGATTAGTGCGCGCAATACGCTGGCTGGAAGCGTGACCAAGGTGATCAAGGGCGCGGTGAATTCCGAGGTGGACCTGACCCTGAGTGGTGGCGATAAAGTCGTGGCCATTATCACAAACGATAGCGTGGCCAACCTTGGCATTAAGGAAGGCACGCATGCCTACGCGATCCTGAAGTCTAGCTGGGTGATTCTGGCCAAGGGGTTGGACGCGAAGAAGATCAGCGCGCGCAATGTGTTGCCGGGAACGGTTTCCAAAGTGCACGAAGGCGCGGTCAACAATGAAATTGTGCTGAAGCTGGGCGGCGGCAACGAACTGACGGCCATCATCACCCGTGAGAGCAGCCACTCGTTGGGATTGAAAGAAGGCGATGCGGCGTTTGCGGTGTTTAAGGCGAGCAGCGTGATTATTGGAGTGGATTAGCAGCGAATCCCACCAGTGGTGTACCCAGCGCGAAGAACACGGGCCGCAGGGCGAGCGTCCGCGTTGGGGTAGCTGGTGGGAATCCATGCTTGCTCAAAAGCCATTTGCGCAACGAAAACAACGAAGCACGAGGGCGCCGTCATCGCGCCCTCTTCTGATTGCGCGGTCGTGGGATACGGCAACTCGAAGAGCACTCTACGCGCTACCCCGCGGAAGTCAACGCGGTATCGATGCTGGTAAAAGCCGTGTTGATGGCGGTGGACAGGCCCTGCAAGGCAGCAACCGAACCCAGCGCAATCAAAGACGCGACCAGAGCGTACTCGATCAGATCCTGACCGGACTCATCGTTATTCAGCGCGCGAAGGATAACCAAAACTTTAGCTCTCATCTGGAATTCCCCTTCAAAGGTTTGTAGGGTTTAACTTCTTCTGCAATCACGAGTTAGGCGGAAAAACCAGACCGCGCTAACGCCCTCCCGCACCCTCGCTCTCGACTGTATCGCCGGAAGCGCGGTGATTGGCGATGGCCAACGTGGTCGTGTCGACAATCAGGCCAAACGTAAATTGGGATGAGAGTTGCTGTTTTGAAGTTGTACAAACATCTGAGAAGAAATTGAGAACGCCCGGAGAAAAGAAACGCGCGCAATGATGGGCGCCTTGCTTTTTGAAACAAGAACCTACGTATAGCCAGCGCGGATCTAAATGATGCGTGCGCTCTTCGCTAGGTTATGCCGCATACAGAGTAACTGAACATTATCGGCACTGAATGAAGTTCCACCCTTCGACCACGGGAGGTCGTGATCAAAGTGCAATTCGTCAGTTGCCCCGCACCTTACGCAACGCCCTCCGTCACGTTTCCAAACCGCAAGCTTGATTGCTGTTGGGATGATTCGACGACGGACGGGCTCTGTTGGAGTCGGAATTGTTAGGTCTTCCTCCCCTTCGACTGCTTCCAACCGAAATTTGAAGACAGAGCGAGTTCCGACTTTCTGCCGCCATGAATCAATGAGATGGAACATGCCGTTATAGGACCAAATACCTGCCTTTATCTTTTCGTATGCACGGACGCGCTCAGGACTTCTTTGCCCGGACTTCGCAGACTGAGCTGCCTGATGGAATTTTCCGTTCTGCGTGAGCGTACCTGAGCGGTAAAACTCCGGTTGATCCACCGCTTTTGGGTCGGGGCAGTCGCTGAACTTAGGGTGATCGTGTCCTTCATAAATCAGCGTGAAGCCACCGTCCTCTATCCGATCGTGATATGGGGCATTCGGGCGCAGGGAGAGCAGAATAACGGAGTGGGACACTCCCATGGCAAAGTTCATTCCTGCTTGCAGGCTTGCGCCTTCTCGGGCGCACATTTCAAGATAAGAAATGATGTTGTCGCTCAAAAGCCCTCCTTGGAGGCGATTCTTAGCGATTAGGGGCCGACGAAGCCGATGTCGTTGAAGCCGCGCAGCATTTGGATCTCCTGCGGGGAGTAGCGCGCTTGGGTATCGGGCGAGTTCAACATGTGTTCGCGCGCGTCGGGAGGCATGGTGCGCATTTCGCGCAGGGTGCGGCGCATCACGTCCTTGCGTTGCGGGTCCATGGCGCGGAACTGGCCGAAGAGTGTGATTGCCTGTCTCTGCTGCTCGGGGCGGAGGTGTTCGAACATCTCCATGCGATTGAGCACTCGCTGCTGCTGCTGCGGCGGCATGGAGTTGAAGGTCCGGAGACGGCTTCTGAGCTGCTGCTGATGCTGCTGCGGAAGCTGCCGGAAGTGCTGATCCTGCTCGAGTCTTCGTTGCTGCTCCTGGGGCGGCAGGCGCATGGTGTTGCGCAGCCAGTCGCCGTTGTGCGGGCCTTGTCCGCGAATGATCTGGCGCGGCATGGCGGGCGGTGGCTGCTGGGGCCGCACGGGAGCAGATTGGCGAGCCTCGGCCTGCTGCCTGGCGGTGAGCGCGGGATGTGACGCGACGGCGGGATGCGATGCTGCTCCGGCTGGCGCGTGCTGACCGGCGCAGAGCGGCGCGGCCAGTACCAGGGTGGCCAGAAGCGCCGGGATGTAGTTAATTCGCATCGTTATTCCAAAAACCAATTCCAAAAACATTCCAAAAAATCTGAAAGATTCAGAACAACTCGTAAAACAGTCCTCAGCGCTCGCTAAAGTTGCTGAACGCGGTCGCGGACGGAGGGGCAAAAGTTAGTTGCTGGCGTCGGTATCGGCGTCACCGTCCATGTCGTCAAGGGCGTCAAAGTTCTGCAGCAGGTCCGAATTCTTGTCCAGATATTGCAAGTCGGAGACCGCGGTTCCGGTGGGAGCGTGCGGCAACGACATGGTCATCTCGGGCGGATTGTCGCCCTGGTGCAGGAAGCGTCCCACTTGATAGAGACCGATGCCGGCGACGAGGCAGCAAGCGGCGGCCAAGCTGAGGGCGGGACGGCGAAACCAATGCACCCACCCCGACGAGGTCGCCTTTTGCTGCTCCTCCCGCAGACGTGCTTGCATTCGGACATCCCAGAAGGCAGACGGCTCGGGGGCGGTCCATTCATCGAGCAGGTTCATGGTGGAACGAAGTGCTTGCAGGGCGTCGGTACAGTCGCGGCACCCTGCGAGATGGACTTCGACCTCGGGCGCCGCTGGAGTGATACCCAGGGCGACGTCCGGCAACAGTTCGTGAATATTCCGGCAATTCATAATGGCCTCTATACGAAATCCTTCAAGCTTTCGCGCAGGGTCTCATAGGCGCGGAAGAGCAAACTCTTGGTTGCAGACTCGCTGAGGTGCAAGACCTCGGCGATCTGGCGGTAATCCAGTTCCTGATACTTGTGCATCATGACGGCGACGCGCTGGCGTTCGGGCAGAGCCTCGACGCGCTGGCGAATGGCGCGGAGACGCTCGCGGCGGAGAATCTGCTGCTCGATATTGAGCCGGTCGTCAGCCACGTCGATGGAGAGCCCGGTTTCTTCATCCGCCGCATCGAGGCTGGCCTTGACCTCGGGACGCTCGTTTTTGTTATCGCGAGCGTGGTTGACGGCGAGATTGGTAGCGATGCGGTAGAGCCAGGTGGTGAACTTGGCATCGGCCGAGTAGCTGGCGCGGGAGCGATAGACGCGCAGGAAAACCTCCTGCGAGAGCTCTTCGGCGATGGCGGCGTTGTGCACCATGCGGTACATGAATCCGATCATCGCCCGGCGATAGCGGTCGACCAGATAGTTGAAAGCGGTATCGTCGCCATCGCGAACCCGGAGCATGACTTGGGCGTCGTCCATGGCAGCCAGAGTTCGCGGATCGCTGAAGCGAAGTTGCTGGCTGCCGGCGACGCTACTGGGGGCGGGGAACGCACCGCCAATGGCCACACTTGTCATGTCGTTTGGAACCCCCTCGACGGGCGAAAGTTGCGGAGGTTGGCAGGATTCAGCGCCAAGGTTTTCGGAACCAAGGCCAGATTCAGCGCCGAAGTCAGCACCGGGCTCGGAACCGGGAGATTCGGCGCCAGTGTCGGTGGTTTCCGGATTGTCGGACTTCTTGCGCTTCCAGATCATAGGAACAATGCTGTGCGTATGATGCAGTGCTTATTATGCCCGAAGGTGGACGGGAGGACTCAGGAAAGTGGCGGAATGGGAGAGCAGGAGAGAACAGGCGGGAGATTGGAGAAATCGGGCGGGTTTGTTACAATCCAGGTGAGCAGACAGAGTGGGCGCTTAACTCAGCGGTAGAGTGTCACCTTCACACGGTGGAAGTCGTAGGTTCGAATCCTACAGCGCCCACCACTCCCGTCCCCCGGTAGAGTGGTTGAGGTCGGCGGCAAGGTTCGGTTCTGGAATCGAAGAAGGGCAACAAATGCAATTTGTTAGTGGCCCGCAGAGAAGTTTTGGCATCTGAACAAAGGTTGGCGATGTGTTCTGAAATCAGCCGATCTCCACAGCCTGGAGCAACATTGAGGTTGCCCGAGCAAGGAGTGTCGAGTAGTATCAGGTCACTTTCCGGATTCAGAATAATGATCTCGGGGTCGCGGCGCTGATCCAAAGCGGCCGCAAGTAACACCAACATCCAGAGCGGGTTCATGGCCGGCAGCAGAACAGGCCGTGCGCCGCAGGGATACGCAAGCAGCTACTAAACACAAGAGAAGCCTGAAAATATGAATAGTGGATTGAACCATCCTGCCAGCAACGGCGGGAGAGGACGCAAGCGACGCCGTGGGCGTCGCGGGGGAGCGGTTGCGGCAACGCAAGCCGGAACGCAGGCCGGAACACAGGCTGGAAGCCAACCCCAAGCTGGACCGGGACAGCCTAACCCGACACAGTCACAAGCTTCTCCAGGAAAGCCGGTCGCGCAAGGGAAGCCTTTCGTAAAAAGGCAATTCAAGCCAAAACCGGTTGTGGCGCGGAAGCCTTTTGCCGCCGACGCCAATGGCAACGGGACCGGCACGGTCAACAAGCGCGTATTCCGCTCGGTAGTAAATCAGAAAACTCCCGACGCAGGCATTTATAGTGCGCCGATGGACCACTCCTACCGGAGCTTGCAGCACGAGGGCAATTCCGGCCGACCTGGGTATGAGGCGATGCCGGTTGGGGAGAACGTCATTTCCAAGCCGATCTTCGCCTTCGTCGACGACCTGTTTTTCATGGCGAAGATCCAGGAAACGGCGCGCAAGCTCAACGTGAAGGTGAGCTTCGTGAAGAGCGACAAGGAAGTTCTGGAGTCGATTGCGGCAGGGGAAGAAAAGCCTTCGCTGATCATGATCGACCTGAACCACCACACGGTGAAGCCGCTGACGATCATTCCAAAGCTGAAGTCGAAGCTGAAGAAGGAGACCAATATCATCGGTTTCCTCTCGCACTTGCAGGGCGAACTGAAGGTGAAGGCGCAGGAAGCGGGTTGCGATATGGTTCTACCGCGCTCGGCGTTTTCGCAAAATCTACCGCAACTGCTACGCCGCCATGCCACGAGCGAGGCTGAGCTTCAGGAATACTGAGCCGGAAAATTAGATTCCCGACCCACTCAAGCCAAAAGAGGGCTTGAATGGGGCAATGACAATATCGATGGGCTGGTCGGCAAGAATCTGAAATGCTTCTTCGGCTGACGAGGCCGCGAACACGGTATATACCCAGCAATGCGAAGCACTGCCGTACGAAGGTCAAGCCCGAAGGGTTCGTCATCAAGGCAGAGGATTCTGGCTTCGTTCATCTAAATAGCGGCTTTCTCAGCATTCTCTCATCACCACGTGAATTCCGATGACCGGACGGTTTGGGCTCTCAGTTGTGGCTTAAATAGTGCGCGGCATCGCTGCATATCAACAGGCACTTGTGGCACCGAACCGGCCTTCGACGTTGGGCGCGGAGCTTGCGTGTTTCCATTTCGTTGGAGCCATCGTGTGTCCGCCCCAGCCTGCCGGACTATCTGCGGCAACTCTGAAGCAAATTCGTCGCCTGCATCGAGAACATGGCGGCATCGACGACCATAAGTGGAGGAATGTTTTCCTCGCTTAAATAGCCGTGCCGAACCCGACCACAAACTGTATGCGCGACTCCCAACAACCGTTTGCTGAGATGAACGAGGGAGTCCGCAAATGCAACTTTCCACCCGGAACCGAATCGCAATCTTTCCGATTGCATTGCTTGTGGCAGTACTGTTTTGTATTCCGCTCGATGCCGCAGACCAGTCTGGCTATACGCTCCAGGCCACCGCCAATGAGGTGCGGCTCACCTTCGCCGTCACCGACCCGCAGGGCCACGCCGTGAAAGCCTTGCACTCCGCCGACATTGCGGTAGCCGACAATGGATCGATTATCCGCCAATTCCGCAGCTTCCGGCGTGTGTCGGAGAACCCCCTGGATATCGTAATTCTGCTCGACGCCAGCGACTCGGTAAAGTTGCAGATACCAGAAGAGATCGCCGCGGTGAAAGACTTTGTCGGCGACACGGTTTGGGGCGGGCGCGACAGGGTCTCAATTTTGTCCTTCGGCGGACTGCGACCGGAACTGCTTTGCGCCCGCAACTGCAAGGAGGAAAGCGCGGCGGTGAAGCTGAGCGCTCTGCACGCTAATGGATTCACGCCGCTCTATGACGCGCTGTTCGAGGCTTCGGAGCTACTGAAAGAAACTCGTGACGACGATTCGCGGCCAGCGATGATCCTGTTCTCCGATGGCTTGGACACGATCAGTATGCATGGTGTGCCCGATGTCCTGGAAGCTGCGCAGAATCTTCAGTCGGCGATCTATTCGGTTAACTCTCGCTCCAGAAAATCCGGGCCGGGCAGAGGAGATGCAGTGCTGGACTATCTTGCAGGGAGCACGGGCGGACTTAGCTTTGCGCCGGGGCAGAATGTTAAGGAAGTTCTACACACCGTGGTCGAAGATCTGCACAGCGGATACGTGCTGACCTACGAACTGCCGGCGCAATTAAGCGGGCAACATTCGGTACGCATTCTTCCGACTAGCGACCCGAAGCTGCGATTCCGTGCGCGCTCCGCATACAAGGACCCTGGATATGAATAGCAGGCAGTGGAGGTCAAAGAGCTTCGATCAGAGCGCATACGTTATCTGGCTGTTGAGGACCAGCGTCAAGACGCCTACGGCTCGGGCAGAAACACCGAGATTACAGTTCCCTTTCCTTCCACGCTGCGAAGTCGGATTTGTCCTTTGTGCTTCTGGATGATTTCGCTGCAAACCCATAGACCGAGCCCGGTGCCAACCGCTATCTTGGTGGTAAAAAAGGCATCAAAAACGCGCTTCTGATTCGCCAACGAAATCCCAGCGCCCGTGTCAGCAACGGTCACTCTGGTGTAGCTGCAACCATTCAGAGTAACTGGGCCCGTGCGTATCCGGACCATACCCCTGGGTCGTGAGGCATCAATGGCATTGGTCAGCAGGTTCGCGATGACCTGCCGAATTTCGCCACCGACGGCAATCATTCCACTGCTGCGGCCGTTGTGTTCAACGTTCAACTGGATGTCTTTGTGGGTGAACTTCGGGTCATAGAGTTCTGCCACCTCGTTGACCAGCGTGCGAATATCGACTGCCGCCGACTTTGTGTTTTCCCGGTAGAAGCCGAGCGTGCGCTTGGCGATATGGGCTACCCGGTGAAGTTCTCGATCGGCATTCGCCAGATGTCCTTTCACTTCCGGAGGAAGATTAGAATCGCTGGCAGCTAAATAGATACAGTTGATCACCAATTCCAGCGGATTATTGATTTCGTGAGCGACCGTCGCCGCCATCCGGCCAACGGATGCAAGCTTCTCGCTTTGCAGGAGAGCGGCTTCCGCCGCCTTCTTCTCCGTCACGTCCTCCCACACGCAGTTATTAACCTGGCGCTCGCCAATGTACATGTAACGGCTATACACAATTACATCCCGCAACTCGCCGGACTTCGTTCTGTGCTTCGTCTCGAGCGGAGGGCGTAATCCACCCGCAGAGTCTCGCCGGGCAATCAGTTCGTCAAGTTGCGGAGGGTGATGGACACCTTCGATGTCGTAGACCGTAAGCTTGGCAAATTCTTCGCGCGTGTAACCGAGGTTTTCAGACGCTGCATAGTTGAACTGCAAGAACTCCAGCGTCTGCGTATCGATCAGAGCCGCACTCAGCGGAATCGTGTTGAACAGGGTGTGGAACCATATCTCCCGCTCTGCCGCAAGCGCCTGAGCTTCCTTTGTATGACGAACCGACCGGGCCAATTTGAGATTGTTATATCCCGTCTGAGAGAGCACGTGGGCGAGCTTCATCATAAAAGCCATTCCCTTATCCACTGCCTCCCGACTCAGTCGCGGCACAGTTCGAAATGCGGCGAGATAGGCTTCTTCGTCGAAACCATATTGCTTGGCTTGAGCTCGGAAAAGCTCACAATCCAATGGCTCGCCATCAAAAAAGAACTGTCCTGAGAAAAGATTGCCGCAATGCCAGTCATCTACCACGATGGGAGTAACGATGTCCCACATGTTGTTCTTGCACTTGTACAGCTTGAATTCTCCGGTAGGAACACCCGCCGTAAGCTGCGTGTCGCTCTCCAAGCAGTTCTTGCAGGTCTCTGAGTTGACGCGATGGAATTTGGTGCAGATGTCCTGCCACCCTACGGCAACCAGTAACTTGCCCTTACTGTCGACGATTGCCGTGGGAATGTGGACAAGTTCATAAAAGCATTCCATTAACGACTGGATCATCTGGACATCAATGATGTCGGCAAGTTCCAAGTTCCGGATGTCCGTGCAAGTCCCGGTACCAGCGTTGGCGTTCATCTTCCTATCCTGTCCCCTCACGGTCTAACCTGAAGTACTTCCTGCTCTTCGCTTTTGCACTCCAGTCGTACACAAATGAAAAGTTCACTCTACTGAAAACCTCTTCTGGGGCATCTATCGTGCTTTTAACCCGGAATGGAACCATTCGTCAGTGATACCAGTCACCTCTCGTTGCCGGGCGGGGTCACGTCGCTAATGTCTTCGAACTGTTCACCTTGTAGCGTAGGTCAGAGGTAGTTTTTCCGAAACGATTGATCGAGTGCAGTTTGATCCAAAAAAAAAGGCAGGCCACCAGGCTTGCCTTTCGCCCCCAGTACCTCTCCACGCTTACGCTGCTTTTCCTGAAGTAATGTGATGGACCGTGGATGTATTCACGTCGTAGGTTGCAACCATCGGGTCACCATCACAGAAGTTTCGAATCATCTCTGTTACCCGAGTAAACTGCTCGCGATGATAGCGCTCGGCGTCTTCGCGGCTGTCCCAGAAGCTTAGCGCCAGCACTCGGTTGGCATCAGTGTGGGAGACGAGCACGATCTCGTCCTGAAAACCTTGCTGTTTTTTCAGAATAGGCAGCACCTTTTCGCTCGCGGTGCTGGCCAATTCATTGATCTTTCCCTGTTTGGCTCTTAGTTCGACCACTCTTGTAAACATCGAGCAACTCCTTAACTCGGAATGAAACTGCAAATGTGTGTTGATTCGTTGGAGTATTGGGGGCGTTCACTGCGAAGCCGATTGTGCGACTTCGGGTTGCCTGACGTGAGGTCGTTCGCGAGGGCACGGACGCGTACTTACAGGTTCGTTGAAGCCGACTTTGTTTCGGCGTAACGTCGGTGGATACCAAACCTCACTGGCACGAGAATTAGCTTGAACAAGGAGACAACGGCTATGACAAAGCACGAATCGCCATGCAAGCTCCCACGAAAGCCAGATTTGAAAGCGCAGCCACAAATCAATACCTACGACTCAGGCTACGAACACAGCGTTGAACACTGGTGTGAGGTGCGCCGGTTGTTTGCAAAAGAAGAAGATGAAGTGCAACAAGGTGTATTTGCTCGACTATTGAAATGGGTTCAAGCAGCGTAAACGGATGCGACCTATATGTTTTGCCCGGCCAGTTAGTGCACAACTCCTCAGCGCCCCACTAGGGCCGCTCACCTCAGCCGGGGTGCGCATCTGAGCAAGCGAGGCATTCCAAGAAATCCAAAGTTTGCGGCTCCTTTGCGTGACGCAAACGAAAAGGCCGCCCGGCAACTGGGCGACCTTTTCTTCAAGGGAGAATAGTTCCAACGGAGGCTAGACCGTCAAAACTTTCTGAACAAATACTATGAGCCGTTAAAACAGGGTGTCAAGCGAATTCTCGGAATTAAATGTCTTTAGAATCAATTACTTAGATTTTTGGCCCAAGATTGCCTAAGTGACAAAATATGTCACTGATGTTCCTTTTTTGATCTAACCTGTTGCGCTTGGACAGCTTACGGGTCCTTTTCGCTACCGTAAGTCGAGCCGGATCATCTTGCCGTCGTCGGGTGTTTCACCTACTCCTTTACGTCGAAATCGGGGCAGATAGAACTTTCCAAAGCCAAAAACGGCTCCGGCGCCGACTGAGATGAGGAAAAGAATGGCTGCCAAGGTGAGGGCGGCGACGACTACGTTGCCAATGTTATCGCGCTTGCCTTGGCCGGCATTTTCGTTCCAAGTGACGTTGGCGTCATAGTTCACGCTGGCAAGAATTCGGTTGGCGTCGCCTGGAGAAATGTTGCCACGAACCAGCGAGATGATAGGACCGCTGCGTTTTGCCGCGCTGGTACCTCCATTGGAGGGCGGAGCCAGTTGCTGGAAGGCGGCGAGCTTGTCGATGGCAATGTGAGGCGTGGGATATTCGACCAGCAAAATTTCGGCTGAGCCCGGAGCTTCTCCGTTGATGCGCGCCCAGAGGAGCTGAGGACTCTTGCTGAAGTCGATGAGTTCAGGGCTGAGATTGATGTTGAGCGCAGAGTACGCCGCAGGGCCGATGAGGTAACGCGCGGTCTCGTCCACCAGCGGCTTGCGCGGCAGGTGAGTGGGAAGCGAAGGCAGGACCGCGATCGGTCCCTTGGCCTGCGGCAGATGTGCGGCGAGTTCACGCAATTGAGCTCCGCTCATTCCGGTGACGTGATCGAACTGCACATCGACGAGGATGTTTCCGGAGAAGAAGAGCACGCGCTCGTTGAGCGATGCGGCCAATGTTCCGATGTCTTCCGCGCGCATGAGGGGCTGGCGATAGAAGGTGAAGGCGGCGTAGGCACCAGCAGCATCTTCGAACCGCGCTGCTTTCACGGTGATTACGCGGTCGTCATGCTTGTAGGTGGCAATTTCAAAATCGGTGAAGCGATCCTCCTTGAGTACGCTGGAAGAGGCATCGTCGATTTTGCGCGGATCGGTTCCGAGCTGGGACGCGCCGCTGCGCTCCCAACCGGCAAAGATGTCAGGAAGAATCGCGACGCGAGCCTTTGCCTGAGAAAACAGGGCGGGGGGTGCGAAAAATGCCGCGAAGAGCGTTCCCAGCAGCGCGACGCACAGAGATCGGTACAGAGGTTTCATGGGCTTCCCTATTTATTAGACCACGTCGGCGCGGAGAAGTTGCGCAGCCATGCCGGTTGTTTCCGACAGGAACTCCGGAGGGAGCCGACGCCGTGATATCCTAAGAGACAGAAGTGCGTCCCGCCCCCTCGGCAGTTCCAGCACTACCCAGAAAAACTATGATCTCAGTCTCCAGTGTTTCCATGCGCTACGGCGCTAAAGTTCTGTTCGACGAAGTGTCCACGGCGTTCACGCCGGGCAAGCGGTACGGTCTGACGGGTCCGAACGGAGCCGGTAAATCGACCTTCATGAAGCTATTAACCGGCGAACTGGAGGCGCAAAAGGGCACCGTGGTGCGCCCGCGCAAGTTCGGCGTACTGAGCCAGGACCAGTTTGCCTTCGACGCCTATCGCGTGCTGGATACGGTGATCATGGGGAACAGGCGCCTGTGGGCAGCGATGGAAGAGCGCGAAGTCATCTATGCCAAGGCAGAGCTGACCGACGACGACGGCATGAGACTGGGCGAGCTAGAGGGCATCGTGGGCGAGGAAGACGGATACTCCGCCGACACCGATGCCGCATTGCTGCTGCAGGGACTCGACCTGCCAGACGAACTGCATGAGCGCAAAATGGGCGAGTTGCAGGGCGGACAGAAGGTTCGCGTGCTGCTAGCGCAGGCGCTGTTCGGGCATCCTGGCGCATTGCTGCTGGACGAACCGACCAACCACCTCGATCTGGATTCGATCCACTGGCTGCAGAGCTTTTTGAACAACTACGACGGGACACTGATCGTGATCTCGCACGACCGCCACTTCCTCAACAGCATATGCACCCATATCGCCGACATCGACTACCAGACCATCATCACCTACACCGGAACCTATGACGAGATGGTGTTGGCCAAGACGCAGGTGCGCTCGCAGATTGAGGCGCAGAACTCGCAGCGCGAAAAGAAGATCTCGCAGCTTAACGATTTCATTGCGCGCTTTTCGGCCGGCACACGGTCCAGCCAGGTGCAATCCCGCCGCAAAGAGGTGGAGCGGTTGCAGGTAACGGATCTGGCGAGATCCAACATTCAGCGGCCATACCTGAAGTTCGAGCAGAAGAGAGCCTCGGGAAAGCACATTCTGGAGTTGGAAGGCGTCAGCAAGTCTTACGAAGATGTTGCGGTGGTGCGCGGCTTCACGGCGAGCGTGACTCGCGGAGAAAAGATCGGGCTGATGGGACGCAACGGCGCCGGAAAGACCACGCTGATCAATGCAGTGCTGGCCAACTCACCGACCACGCCGATGAAGGAATTGCGCGAGACCAGCGGCTACGAAGGCGAGTTCCTGAGCGCCGGGAAAGTGATCTGGGGACACGAGGCTTCGATCGGATATTTTGCGCAGGATCATCGGGCGCTGATCACTCCGGGCATGTCGGCCTTCGAGTGGCTGCATCTGTGGGATCCGGGCGCGGGCGATGAAGAGATTCGCGGGTTGCTGGGGCAGATGATGTTCCAGCGCGACGAAGGAAACAAGCGCACCGATGTGCTCTCGGGCGGCGAGACGGCGCGACTGCTCTTCTGCAAGCTGATGCTGCAGAAGCCCAACGTGCTGGTACTGGATGAGCCGACGAACCACCTCGACCTGGAGTCGATTAACGCTTTGAACATTGCGCTGCAGCGTTATCCGGGGACGGTGCTGATTGCCACGCACGATCACGATCTGATCGATGAGGTCGCAACCAGAATCTGGCACTTTGAGAGCGATCACAACATCACCGACTTCAAAGGATCGTACGAAGAGTATCAGTCGGTGCTGGCGTAAGAGCGGTGAACGATTGGCACTTTGGTCAATCGTTGGAAGCCCACTCCGTGACCGGGTAGTACATCGTTGCGCGAAGTCTGGAAGGATTGCCTGACTGGTTACGGTTTGGCTCTAAAAACCATTGCGTTTGGGCGCAATGGTTCTTTCAGGATTCCTCTCGTCGGCTGGTTGCTCGTCGCAGTGCGCCTTCCACTACATCGAGATCGCCAAGAATATAGCTTGCTTCGAATTCCGTGACGATCACAGCTGTATCTCGTACGCCCAGAAGAGCCCCAGAGTTGGCGCTGTTCCAACTCTGCAGTTGTGCGTGCATGTCATCGAACTTGAAATGGGCTGGCACGAGCTGTCCACTCTGACTCGATTTCGTAATAGCGCACCTGCCAGAAGGGAGTGCGTGTTCCCACGGTTTCCGTACGGGCGCCTCGCGCCATCCGTGCCGATGCACTCTTCAGCGATTGCAGTGCGCGCGCAAGCGTGCCGCGCTCCGGTTCGCTTAGCAGAAGATGAACATGGTCGGGCATCAGAACAAAGCCGAATACGCGGAGTCCGTACCGTCTGCGCGTGTTCTCCAGCGCGCGCAGCACAACAGAGCAGGCCTGAGGGTTCGTCAAGTGCGCCATCCTCCGGTAACAGGTGAAGGTGATGAAGTGCGAGTGTCCGGTCTGCTGTAGGCGCACAAGACCTGCGGGCATGGGTCCAGAGTATATGACACTGCTCGGCTACAAAAGCCCCAGAGTTGGAAATACGCCGACTCTGGGCCACCCTGCCTTCTCTCAAGGCCCTGTGCTTACTGCGGGCTTGCGGTTACGGTGGCTTTGCTGGCGACCTTGATGCCGCTGAGGCCGTTGATGTAGCGGGCGACTCCCTTGTAGAGAGACTCGGCGATCTTCTGGCGGTACTCGGGGGTTTGCAGTTTGCGCTCGTCGCCGGGATTGGAGACGAAGGCGATCTCGGCGAGGATGGAGGGCATGTTGGCGCCGATGAGCACGATGAATGGAGCTTTCTTCACGCCTCGGTCGCGGATGGCGGTGTCTTTTCCGGCCAGGCCCTGGTGGAGCGAGTGCTGCACATCGGTGGCGAACTCGCGCGATTCCTCGACCTTCTCCTTCAATGCGATCTTCTTCACCAGGTCGCCGAGTTCGTGGACCGACTTTTCACTGACTGCGTTTTCGCGGGCAGCGACTTCCAGCGCGTCGGGTGAGGGATTGAAGTTGAGATAGTAGGTTTCGACGCCGCGCGCCGAAGCATCCTGGCTGGAGTTGGCGTGGACGGAGATGAAGAGATCGGCCTGCTGCTGATTGGCGATGGCGGTGCGAGTCTCAAGTGGGACGAAGGTATCGTCGTCGCGGGTGTAGATGACCTCGGCGCCCATTTTGCCTTGCAAGAGTTGGCCGAGGCGAAGCGAGACATCGAGGACGAGGTCTTTTTCCAGCAGGCCGTTGGGACCGATGGTTCCTGTGTCATGGCCGCCGTGTCCGGCGTCGATGACGATGCGGCCGACCTTGAGACCGAGGGCGCGGATGAGCGAGCGCTGGCCGTCGGCGGTGGGCTGCGCCTGTCGAATCTCCGGATAGCGCTGATTCTTCTTGACGGCGGTTTTCTCTGGGCCACGCGGAGCTACGACCTGCACGGTAGGCTGGGAGGTGGGCTTGTCCGTGGCCTTCAGTTCGGGACCGTTGAGATTGGCGACTTCGGATTGGGTGGACTCCTGGGGCGTCCCTGAAGCGGGCGCAGACGCGGTTGAGGCGGTGCGCGGTGGGACCGAGGTGGACACCTCTGGGGACGGAGGTTTTCCGCTCTCCGCTGGATTGGTCGCGGTGATATTCTCAGCGGCGCGCTCAGCGACGGTCTCCACAACCCGGGGTCGACGCGCGAAGAAGCTGCCATCGGCCATTCTTGGCCCGAACTCGGCGACAGGGTTACTCGTGGAGACGCTCGAGACGGCAGGCGAGGCGGTATCCACCTTGACTGGCTTTGAATTGGTTGCTGAAAGAATGGAGGCAGGCGCATCCTCCGGCTTTGCATCCGGCGGTTGCGAGGGAGACGGGACTCTCTTCTCACCCTCCTGCTGGGCGCGCGCCACCATGGTTTGCGGAGCGTTGGGCTTGCGTCCGTGGATATCGACGATGAGCCGGTAAGGGTTGGGGAGCAAGAAAGCCGAGTAATCCGAGACGTCATCGACCTCAAGCACTACGCGGACCATTCCCTTTTGAAACTGGGCGACGCGCACCCGGCGGAGAAAACCGTCGGAGACCTCAAAGGTTTTTCCGACCAGGGTGGAAGCCAGCTTGGTATCGTGCAGGTCAAAGAAAATGCGGTCGGGACTAGGGACGCGTCCGGCCTCGTACTTCACTTCCTGCTCAAGATCAATGGCTACGCGAGTGTAGTCAGGGGTGGACCAGTGACGGATTCCGGTGACCAGCGGCAGGCCGTTGCGCGGCGCATCGCCGGAGACCTCACTTGGCTTTGTATCTTGCGACCTGACTTCCTGCGGCTTTGTCTCCTGTGGCTTTGCCTCCGGAGTGCGGGACGGCTTTTTGTGCGCCTGCTGATCCATCTCGGCGAGGGCGTCGCGCGCGTCAGCGGCGAGTTGGAGATGCGAGTAGCGGTGAATCACTTCCTGGAAAGCTTCCCGCGCTTTATCGCTCTCCTCCAGATCATCCTTATATATCTGACCGATGGTGAATAGGGCGTCAAAGCGGTACTTGCTGCCGGGATACTCACGGCGGAGGAACTCGTATTGCGAGATGGCGGCGCGCAGAGCCTGCTTGTCGTTGAAGGAGCGGCCGCTTTCGGCGAGCAACTCGGCTACGGCCACGACGCTGGCATCCGCCTTGCTGCTGCCGGGCGCGGAATAGTAGACGCGCCGATAGGCATCCATCACGCGCTGGTATTCGCGGCGCGAACGTTCATGCTGGGGAAGTCCGTTAAGCTCTTCGCGCATTCGCTCGGCGTTCTCAAACTGGGAGCGCGCCTGCTGCTTTTTGACCGCGAGACTGGCGGCGAAGGCGGGCGAAGCCAGCAGGGTAAGCACGAGGACGGCGGTCAGCCAGAGCTTCCACCCGCGCGTATAGATTGGTCCCGTCATCGACTGCATCATCCTCGAAGCTGGCTCAAAGCTGGCCGAAAAAACTAGTTCGTATTGGTAATCACCAGTTTACCGCTTGCATCGCGGCTGACATGAATGGGAATCGAAAGACTGCTGACGGCATGGTCAGAATCAGAGCCGCTGGCTACCGGTTCAGGGCTGCTGCCCATGAGAGTAGTGATGCGCTTCACGTAGTTGCGAGTTTCCGTGTATGGCGGGATACCCCGGTTGCGCTCGACGGCTCCCTGCCCTGCATTGTAAGCGGCCAGCGAGAGGGAAACGTTTCCGCCGAAATTTTGCAGCAGACCTTTCAGATGGCGAACCCCGGCGTCGACGTTTTGCGCCGCGTCAAAGGGATTGCGCACTTCATACATGCGAGCAGTCTCGGGCATCAACTGCATCAGGCCCATGGCGCCTTTGGGCGAGAGGGCCTTGGGATTGAAGTTGGACTCTACCTTGACCAGAGCTCGCACCAGATTCGGGTCCACGTGGTGACGCGCGGCCGCCTCATTGATATAGCGGTCGATCTCGGCGGCACTTACGGAGCGATTGCCGGCGGCACGGGAGTAGTTGGGGTCCTGCTCGGCAAGCTTGCCTTTGACCTTCGCACCCGAATTCAGCGGGGGGCGGGACTCAATGTAGCTGGATACCTGGCTGGCAATGGCGCGGGCGGAGCGCATGGCGTTGGGGGATGCGGGACGAACCGGCTTCCAGCGGCGTTCGACTTTACTCCAGTAGAACAGGCCGGTCGGCTGCTGCGCGGGGGGACCGGCATCGGCATTCACGGGATGCAAGGGGGCGTCGTTGGTCCAGACGATGTGTCCATTTTGCGAAACAGACTGGAGCGCCTGGGCGGACATCGTCTGTGTAGAGAGCAAGGAGGCAAGCCCAAGCACCAGCGAGGCCGATGCCAGCCAACGGACGAGGTACGCCGAGGTTCGGATTGTCCACATATGGATGCTCATAAACTTCGGCTACCCAACCTGCTATCCAAGCGGTGCAGACGCGATGGCTTTTTATTCCAGAGTGACTGGATTATAAGGCCGAAGAAAGGTGCACAGCAATCATTGAGACACAGGGAATCCAGGAAGTGAACTGGGTAAAACACGTACAAACCTATGAGAGAGCATTAATCGCTGGAATGGGCGGTTACGAGGGGTCATGGCTGAATGGAGAAACTGGGTAAGAAATACGATCCGAAGCAAAGTCAACTGCCCCGCCCAAGCCAAAAAAGGGCTTGAACGGGGCATCCACAATCAACGCAGACTAGCCGAGCAGGGCTTCGACGGTGGCATAGCTTTCGCGCAAGGCCTGGTCGAGCGCCTCGGGATTCTTGCCGCCAGCTTCGGCCATGTCGGGACGGCCTCCGCCGGAGCCGCCGACCTTTTGTGCAACCTGGCCGACGATTTTGCCGGCCTGGAGTTTTGCGGTGAGGTCTTTGGTAACGCCGACGATGACGGCAACCTTGCCGTCGGCAACCGAGCCGATGATGACGACCCCGGAGCCGATCTTGTTGCGGAAGTTATCTACCAAAGTTCGCAACTGCGTGCGGTCCAGGTTGTCGGCGCGGTGGGCTAGAACCTTTACACCCTTCACTTCCTTTACGTTGTCGTCGGCAGAGGCCACGGCGGAGGCGGCAGACTTCATGCGCACCTGATCGAGCTCCTTGCGAAGCTTTTTGAGCTCTTCCTCGCGGCGATCCAGTTCGTGCCTGAGAGCTTCGGCGGGGCTGAGTTCGCTGCGGCCGACGAGGGTCGAAACCATTCCTTCGAGTTCGTGATTCTGGCGGAAACGACGCAAGGATTGTTCGCCCGAGACGGCCTCTACGCGGCGCACGCCACTGGAGACACTTCCCTCTTTCAGTATCTTGATGAGCCCGATTTCGCCGGTGGCGGCAACGTGGGTGCCTCCGCAGAGTTCGGTGGAGAAGTCGGCAATCTTGAGCACTCGCACCTTATCGCCATACTTTTCGCCGAAGAGCGCCATGGCATGGTACTCGTTTACGGCAACGTCGATGGGCACGTCCACGATGGTTTGTACCGCGTTGTTGCGCAGGACCTGGCGGTTGGCGATCTCCTCGATCTCCTGCAACTCTTCGTCGGCCACCGAGGTGAAGTGCGAGAAGTCGAAGCGCAGATAGTTGGGCGAGACCAGCGAGCCAGCCTGTTTGACGTGGGTTCCCAGCACCTGACGCAGCGCGGCGTGGAGCAGATGGGTCGCGGTGTGATGGCGGCGGGTGGCAGAGCGCAACTCGGAGTCGACTACGGCGACGAGCCTTTCGCCGACACTAATGGGCTGGCGGGCAATGACCTTGTGGGCGCGGACACCCTGCACCGGCGAGTGTACGCCTTCGACTTCGGCGACGACTACGGTGCGATCGGCGGAGTAGAGCCAGCCTTTGTCGCCGACCTGGCCGCCGCTTTCGGCGTAGAAGGGAGTGTGGTCGAGGACGAGCTCGGCGTGCTGGCCGGGGAGCAATTGCTGCGCGCCCTGGCCGTCCACTACGATGGCGAGGACCTCGCAGCCGGAGGACTGCTCCTGGGTATAGCCCTCGAAAATGGTCGGCGGCAGTGCGGCAAAGACCGGGGAGGCAGACTTCTGCGAGCCGCCTTTCCAACTGGCGCGAGCGGTGGTGCGCTGTTCTTCCATTGCGGCGTCAAAGCCAGCTTGATCGAAGATCACACCCTGATCGTGGGCAGCATCGGTCATGAAATCCAGCGGAAGGCCAAAGGTGTCGTAGAGTTTGAAAGCCTCGCGACCCGGCAGCGCGTTATTCTCGGCATGATCGAGAAGATCCTGGAGTTTGGAGAGACCTATGGCAACCGTATTTGCGAAGCGGGTCTCTTCGCTCTCGATGACCTTGGCGATGCGTGGGGCGGAATCGCCGAGTTCGGGATAGGCGCCGATCATTTCTTTGACGACGGCCTCGACCATTTTGTAGAGAAAAGGCTGGGTCTGACCGAGCAGGCGTCCGTGACGGATGGCGCGACGAATGATTTTGCGCAGCACGTAGCCGCGGCCTTCGTTGGCCGGGAGAATGCCGTCGCTAATGAGGAAGGTGGCGGCGCGGCTGTGGTCGGCGATGACGCGGAGGGAGGCGGCGCTGTGAGACTTCTCTTCTTCTTCCTCAACCTTTTTCTCATCGACACCGGTCAACTCTGCGGCGCGGTGGATGAGGGGGATAAAGAGGTCGGTGTCGTAGTTGCTGACGACGCCTTGGAGGACGGCGGTGACGCGCTCTAGGCCCGCCCCGGTGTCGATGGAGGGCTTAGGGAGCGGGTTCAGGACTCCGTCGGCGCTGCGGTCAAACTGCATGAAGACGAGGTTCCAGATTTCGACGTAGCGGCCACATTCGCAGGGGAATTTGCACTCACCGGCGGCGCACTCGGGGAGATGCTTGTCGCTGGAGGCGATGCCCATGTCGTAGTGAAGCTCCGAGCAGGGACCGCAGGGGCCAGTGTCGCCCATTTGCCAGAAGTTTTCCTTCATGCCGAGTTCGAAGATGCGGCTGGGCTGAACTCCGGCCTTGATCCAGAAATCGTAGGCCTCGCTGTCGCGTGGGACGCCGCCCTCTCCCTGGAAGATGGTTACGTAAAGCTTGTCGGCCGGCATGTTGAACCACTGGTCCGAGGTAACTAGCTCCCAGGCATAAGCGATGGCATCCTGCTTGAAGTAGTCGCCAAAGCTGAAGTTGCCGAGCATTTCAAAGAAGGTGTGATGGCGATTGGTGAAGCCGACATTTTCCAGGTCGTTGTGCTTGCCCCCGGCGCGGACACACTTCTGCGAACTGGTGGCACGCGAGTAGTCGCGCTTTTCGGCGCCCAGAAAGACGTCCTTGAACTGGTTCATACCTGCGTTGGTGAACAGCAGGGTGGGGTCGTTGGCGGGGAGCAGCGAGGAGCTGTGCACCTGGCGGTGCCCCCTCTGGACAAAAAAGTCCAGGAACATGCGTCGAACGTCGTTTCCGGTTTGCATAGGAGTGAGTCACTTTCGATGAATCCCAAGGCCGCCAAAAAGCCGCGCCTGATGCGCGGCGACCAACGCCCTGCGGGAGACGAAAAGACGATTCTAACATCCCCGGAAACAGCCTCGGAACGGGGCCCAAAAATGGAACTGTTGTATTGTGAGTTGCCCAATTCTACAAGGACTACCTCTTGATGCGCTGAAATACCGCGACAATTCGAGGACAGGAGGCCATAATATCCTCCTGATATCGAGGCAAAGGATGCAAAACACAGCCAAACCCGGCAGCCAGGTTCCAGTGCTCCCGAAGCGCCGCGAGGTGCGCATGCCTGTTGCGCTGAATGTCCGGATCCTGGGCATTGACGCCAACGGCAAGGCATTCCACCAAGGCGTGGTGACGGCCGATATCAGCTTGTCCGGCGCTCGCGTGACCGGGTTGACGGCGAAGCTGAACCCTGGCGATATTGTGGGCCTACAGAGCGGCGGCGATAAATGCCGGTTCAAAGTGAGCTGGATCGGCACGAACCGGGATGGCACCTACCAAGTCGGATTGCAGTGCCTGGAAAAGGCTACGAGCCCGTGGCGGGATACGATGCAGCAGGCCAAGGGGGACGACCGCCGGGGCAATGAACGCTATCCCTGCAACGGCTCGGCCTCGGTACATGCGGCGGCCGTCAGCACGCCAATCTGGGGCACGCTGCGCGACATCAGCGCGGGCGGTTGCTATGTACAGTGTGTGAACCCGGCGGCCAAGGGCGACATCGTCAGCGGACAGTTCGTGGTGAACGGGGTACAGATCAACGGCGTGGCCGAGGTGAGCAGCTCACGCGTGACGGTGGGCATGGGACTGCAATGGTGCGATCTGGGCTGGGATGGTCAGGAAAAACTGAACAACCTTCTGCGCACGTTCTCCCTGAACTACAACGAAACCAACTCCAACAAGATGAAAGCACTGGCACAGTTGGAAAAACTGCATCAACTGGTGGCGGCGTTGCGGGAGCGGCTGGATAGCGAACATACCCTGGTGGACGTGCAGATGATCGGACGGTTGAGCGATGCGCTGGAGCGGCTAACGTCCGCGCTAAAGAGCGTGCAGTAGTGACCGCGTTGCGGTAGGCTTGGAGCTATGCGCAACCTATTCTCTTCCGCCCTGCTGATGCTCCTTTTGCTTTTCGTATATTCGCCCCCGGGAAATGCCCAGAGCGGCGCGGCTGCCAAAGTTGCCCCCACGGAGATATCCGCGGACTTGGGTAACTGCTGGGCATTGATCAACGTGACCGGAGCGGACTCCAAGCCGGTGTTCAGCGCAAAGGTCGCTACGCGTGTCCACTATGGGTGGATGGGGGTAAAAAAGCTCGACCTGGAGACCTACACCAGCGCCGACGGACAAGCCAAGATCGTCAAGCTGCCCGATTTTCCAAAGAAGCCGGTGTATATCTACATCAGCAAGGACGACAAACTGGAGACGGTGGAATTTAAGCCCGACGTAAAATGCCGCGCAACGTTTGACGTGCAGTTGAAATAGCGGCGGATAAACTCAACCGGTGGGCAAGGCCGTCGCTTAGACGGCCCTTTTCTTTGCGGCTTGCTTCTTTGCTGAATTAGCCGCGAGCTTCCTGGCTGCGGCTTTCTTGCTGGGCGCGGCGGGTTTACGGACGGGAAGCTCGGCGCAGCGCCACATGTACCAACTGGCAACGGTACACCAGGGCTCCCACTTACGGGCGCGGCGGCGCATGGCAGCCTTGTTGGGAAGTTCGCGCAGTTTGTAGAGGCGCTGCATGCCCTTGCGTACCCCATAGTCGTCCACGGGCAGCACGTTGGGACGGCCAAGACGGAAGATCAGCATCATCTCCACGGTCCAGCGGCCGATGCCGCGCACCTGGGAGATGCGCTCGATGATCTCCTCGTCGGCCATGCGAGCGAGCGCGCGTTTGGTGGGCACGGTGCCGTCCAGGCACTTGGCGGCAAGATCGCGCAGGGCAGCCAGTTTGTTCTGCGACAGTCCGGCGGCGCGGAGCGATGCGTCCGAGGTGTTCAACAGGTTTTTGGGCGTCATGCGCCCCTTGGGGAAAAGCGCCTCGACCCGGCCCATGATGGCTGCGGCTGCAGCTCCGGCAAGCTGCTGATAAACGATGGAACGGGCCAGCGAAAAAAAGATGCTGAAGTGGTGCGGAATCTCAATGGTGCAGGGGCCGACCTGCGTGATGAACGCGGCGAGTTTGGTATCGGCAGCAGAGAGATGTTCGACAGCGGTAGACCACTCCGGCTGCTGCGGCGGCGGCTTCATGATTCGTCCTCATGCAAGGGAATCGATTCGGCCATCTCACGCTCCTGCTCCAGGGCAGAGAGAGTTTCGTCTTCGACATTCCAGTTGCGCAGCAATTGGACGATCACACGGGAGGAAAATCCGGCGCGCGCCATTCTGCGAAAAATGCGCGCGGCTTGCTTCTGATCCTGAGGCTGCTTGAGACGTTTGCGGCGGGCATACTCGCCCGCAAGCTTCTGCTCATCGACTTCGCTGTAGGTTTCGCCGACGGCTTTGCCGATGACGTCCGGATGCACGCCCTTGGCTTTCAGATCCTGCACGACGCGCATGGAGCCGAACTTTTCGGTGTCGCGACGATACGCGGAGTAGGACGTTGCATAGCTGGTGTCGTTGAGATAACGCTGCTCTTTGAGGCGCGCAGTAACGGCTTCGACAAGGGCATCGCAATCGGGTTGGTGTCCGGCGCGGGCGCGCATCAGGCGCTTCAACTCGGCCACCGTCCGCATCCTGCGGCCCAAGGCGCCGACCGCATACTCGTACAGAGCGCTTTCCGTGTAGGTTTTGCTGGCCGCGCTTTTCTTCCATGCCATGGCTAGAACAGTTTCAGACCGATGGAGGATTTAAGCAAGCCGGGGTGAGGGGAAGAACAACGGCAAGTACAAGATCGACTGGCCCATATCAGCCAAAAACGGCAGATGTGGGGCAACCGCCGTAGAGATGAAGTTTGCTGATTCCCACCTTAGCGTCGAAAGACGCGACGCGAAGGTGGGGCACCCGGCCTGGCTGGTTCGGAGGCGCGCTCTAGAAGCGGCCCAACTGTTGCGAGAGCTGATCGCGAGTGGATTCCGCAGTACCGGATATTCCCTGCACACGGAGCTTGAAATCATCCGGATTACTGGCATTCTCAACCGCAGTCTCGTAGGAGATCAAACCCTTCTGCAGCAGGTCGTAAAGCGACTGGTCGAAGGTTTGCATTCCGTACTGCGAGGTTCCCTGCTGGAGCGCGTCTTTGATGTTGCGGGTCTTCTCCGGGGTGATGATGCACTCGCGAATATAGGCGGTGGAAATGAGTACTTCGACCGCAGGCACACGGCCGGTGCCATCGCATCTTTTGACCAGGCGCTGGCTGATGACGGCGCGCAGAGTCGCTGCAAGCTGCAGACGAATCTGTTTCTGCTCCGGAGGCGGAAAGACGCTGATGATGCGGTTCACGGTCTCGACGGCATCAAGCGTATGCAGGGTGCTGAAGACCATATGGCCGGTTTCCGCCGCATGGAGCGCGGTTGAGATCGTCTCAAGGTCGCGCATTTCGCCGACCAGGATCACGTCGGGGTCCTGGCGGAGACAGGCTCGCAGAGCACTGCCAAAGGATGGCGTATCGACTTCCACTTCGCGCTGATTGACGAAGCCTTTCTTGTCGCGATGAAGGAACTCGATGGGGTCTTCAATGGTGATGATGTGTTCAGGACGCGACGAGTTGATGCGGTCAATCATGGCAGCAAGGGTGGTGGACTTACCCGAGCCGGTAACGCCGGTGACCAACACCAGACCGCGCGCTTCTTCGCAGATTCGCTCGGTGACGGCGGGAAGAAAGAGCTCCTCAAGGGCGCGAATCTTGGTGGGAATGACGCGGAGTACGATGCCGACATTGCCGCGCTGCTGAAATACGTTGACGCGGAAACGACCGAGACCGGCAGCGCCGTAGGCCAAATCGATTTCGGCGCATTCCTTGAACTTCTGCTTCTGGCGGTTGGACATCATGCTGAAAGCCATGTTCAGCATGTCCTCGCCGGTGACGCGAGGTTGGTCGGTAAGCGGCACAAGTTCGCCGTCAATGCGCACATGGGGATAGTTGCCGACCTTGAGATGCAGGTCGCTCGCTTTGCGCTCGACCGCTATGCGCAATAGATCATCGATAGTCATCGACTCGATCTCTTTAATAAAGGATTAATCCGCAACTTACCACGTTGCCGGGGCAGGCGCAATGAATGATCTCACCTATAAACAGGAAATGACTCCAGATGCGTCAAAGCGCGGGCCGCTAAACCGCAGGCCCGCGCTTGAGCGTGTTCGGAGGTACTACGCGCCGACTTTCTGGCGCACTGGAACCGGGGTGAGCCAGTTGTAACGGTCGGGCTTGCTGCCGTCAAAGATGCTGAACAGTTCCTTGCGGATCGCCTTGGTGACCGGACCGACACTGCCGTCGCTGCCAACCGCGATCTTATCGACCGAGCGGATCGGCGTGACTTCGGCAGCGGTGCCGGTGAAAAAGACTTCGTCGGCAAGGTAGAGAAGTTCGCGGGGAATGACCTGCTCGATGATGGGAATGCCGATATCCTGCGCCACGTGCATCACGGAATCGCGGGTGATGCCGGACAGCACCGAGTTGCCGAGCGGCGGGGTGAACACTTTGCCATTGCGCACGAGGAAGATATTTTCGCCCGAACCTTCGCTGACGTAGCCGTTGACATCAAGCGCGATGCCTTCGACATAGCCGTTGAGCACAGCTTCCATCTTGATGAGCTGCGAGTTCATATAGTTGGCGCCGGCCTTTGCCATGGAGGGCAAAGTGTTCGGCGCAAGCCGAGTCCACGAAGAGACGCAGACATCGACTCCGACATCTTCCGAGCCGCCAAGATACTTACCCCAGGGATAATTGGCGACATAGCACTCGGTGGGAACGCCGATCGGGTTGACGCCGATTTCGCCATAGCCGCGCACGATGAGGGGGCGAACATAGCAGGGCCACACGCCGTTTGCGCTGATGGTTTCAACCATGGCATCGACGAGCTGCTGGCGGGTGTATTCGACGGGGATACGGTAGATTTTCGCAGAGTCGAGCAGGCGCTGTGCGTGTTCGTGAGCGCGGAAGATCGCGGGGCCGGTGGGCAGTTCGTAACAGCGAACGCCTTCAAAGACGGCAGAGCCATAGTTGACGACGTGAGCCATGACGTGAATCTTGGCATCATCCCAGGCGATGAGTTTTCCGTTGTGCCAGATTTTTTCAGTAGTTGTGACGGCCATGTTTCGGGCGCTCCTCGGTAAGTGCAAAGAACTATTATAAGACAAAGGCAAAGGTTTCAAAGTTTCAGAGGTTTCAAGGTTTTCAAAGTTAAAAACAAGGCAAGTACCGCGTGAGATGAGGTGTGTTGCTTCCCACCTTAGCCGCAAAAACGGCGGCGAAGGTGGGGCACCCGGCCTCATAACAAGCAAAACCAATTCGTGCTTTAGAGCGTCTCGGTCTCCGGGAATTCCGGGGCTTTTTGTTTGTCTCCGGCGGCGATGGCACTTGCGAGTTCACGAACGAAAAGCTCGGCGTCGGTGACCAGGCCGAGAGCCTGAAAGGTTCCGCGGTCGGCAAGTTTGGTGACGACGGCGGGATTAATGTCGACGGCCACCACTTTCATCGAGGCTTTCAACATATTTCCGGTGGCGATGGAGTGGAGCATGGTGGCAATCATGAGCACCATCTCAACTCCGGCCAGCGCAGAGCGCATTCGGACCTGGGCGATTGCGGTATCGGTGATGACGTCAGGCATGGGGCCGTCGTCGCGCACCGAACCGGCGAGTACGAGGTCCACGTTGTTCTTAATGCACTCGTACATGATGCCTTCCTTCAGAATTCCCTGATCAACGGCATTCCTCAGCGAACCGGCCGAGCGGATGGTGTTGATGGCGGCCATGTGGTTGCGGTGTCCGCCTGGGACGGGACGGCCGTTGTGGAGGGCAACGCCGAGCGAGGTGCCGAAGAGCACGCTCTCCACATCGTGGGTGCAGATGGCGTTGCCGCCGAAGAGAACCTGGACGTAACCCTCTCGAATCATCTTCGCCAAGTGAGCTCCTGCGCCGCTGTGGACGATGGCCGGGCCGGCGACGACCAGGACTTTGCCGCCGTGGGCGCGAATCTCGCGCATCTGCTTGGCGATCTCTTCGATGACGAGACGCTTGGGATGCTCGGAGGAGACATTGCTGCCCATGAAGCTGAAGATTTCGCGCTCACGCGAGCGTTGCGGCGGCAGGATTCGAATACCATCATGGCCGACTACGACCAGCTCACCCTGGCAGACGGCAGAAGACGGAATCATGTGAGCTTCCGAGTGAGCGGGGCTGACGACGATGGCTAGATCCATCTCCGTATTCTTCACGTCGACCCAATGGCCGTTCAGTCGCACCTGAGTGGGCAGGTGGGTGGTCGAGTAGAAATCCGGCGGCAGAACACCGTTGGCCGGAGCAGGCGCAAAAGCCACGTCGTCGCGCGATGCAAGCACCGCACCGAAAGACTGCAGCGCCGTTAGGATAGCCTCCAGCTTGGTCTCCGAATCGGCGCGAACCTTGAGCCGGGCAAAGGAAACCTCATCCTTGGCGCGGCCGACCTGGATCTCCTGAACGTCAAAGGCGCCGCCCATGTCCATGATGGTGTCAAAGGCGCGTGGGAGCGTCCAGGAATCGATAATGTGTCCTTCGAGAGTGACTTCTTCACTGAATGAGTTCATGGGTGGTCCTTTTTCATCCTGTACAGGCGGCCGGAGGAACAGGCGGCCGGGAATCTATGCTGCCGGGCTCAGAATAGTATATGTCTCAACGAAAAAGGCCCGCAGCGGTTTTGCGTGCGGGCCAGGAGATGATTGCTCTGTGATTATGAATATAGGAGCTCTCTCCGTGCACGCTGGCCATGGACCGACGGTCGCGGTAGAGGGTACGGATTTTTGATCTGGCGCTCCATTGACTCTGAATTCTGAGGGATGTGAGCTGGATTGTCAATATCGGAGCTTCAGACAGTCCCTAAAGGCGCAACGTATTGCCCGCGACAATACGGTCTTCCCCGCTCTGGCCGAAAGATTCCAAGATAAAAAATGGTCGGGGCGAGAGGATTCGAACCTCCGACCCCCTGCGCCCAAGGCAGGTGCGCTACCAGGCTGCGCTACGCCCCGACTGTGCACGGCAGATGCCGCACTCTGAAATCCTAGCATACGAGCGCGCGGCTAGTCGTTCTCAGCTGCGTCTTCGCCGGGAATGGAGACCGCAATCGCCTGCGGATTGACTCCCACGGAGTCGGCAAGCACGGCGAGCGTCGGATCGGAATACTTCCATTGCTGCACCGGGGGAGGCTGCGATTGAGGGGCGGTAGTCCAGCTCTGGAGCTCGATCCCCATCTCGAAGGAGACGAAAAGGTCAGAGGTGCGTGGCGCCACGCGCACCGCTTTGACGCGCAGATTCTCCAGGAGATGGCTAGGCTGCTCATCGGCTGATTCGTTGGTGGAGTTGCTGGCGAAGGCGAGATTGTCATCCATGACAATTCGCCACGGACCGTTGAGCGTGAGTTCGGCATCGTGTTCAAACGCGAGACGCCAAGCGTCACTGGGGCCGTCACGATGCTTCCCCACCGCGATACAAAGCTTGCCCACAAGGTGTTCGGCGATGAGATCGGCGGCGCTGGCTGACATTTTTTTGAACCACGCACGCACTGGACGGGTGTTGAGAAAATAAAGCAGGAAAATCGCCAGAACCGCATGACTGAAGCGCACGGGTTGGCTCATCAGCGAAGGGAGATCGCCCTCGCGATCGATAAGGATGGAGATTTCTTTGGCGGCAACCGCGAATGACCAGAGGAGAACGAGGATGCGAGCCCAGTTCCGGCCCTTCCAGTAATGCCAGAGGAGAAGCAACACCAGGCCGCGACCGCAGCAAAGCAGGAGCGGTTCGAAGACGAGATCTCCGCCATGTGAGAACAACCCTCTGACGAGATCGATCAGTGTCAGCGCGCCCAAAGCCAACGCCGAAAGGCCTACGCCCTTGGGTCGGGAAGGTTCGACGGCGGGGGCCAGGGTGAATCGCACGATGCGGACAGTATAGCCAGCGCAGAGGGGTTGTAAAGCTGGTCCATCGGCTAGCCTCATAGAAAGGAGAACAGGAAGGAGCATGCAAGCGGCAATTTGCTTTACAATCCTGCCCTGGAACTAGCGTTAGCAAGCCCTGGGAACGTTGCCATGCAAGGCGAGCAGGAAAGAGCTTCGAACAGCGCCCTTCCGTTACTGCTGGTTTATTCGGAAAAAGAGACGTTGCCGATCGGCGACCACCTTTTCCACGCGGGCAAATACCGTGAAGTACGCGAGCGCCTATTGCGCAACGGAGCTTTCACCGAGCGCGATTTTATCTCTGCTCCGCCCTGCGAGGAAGACGATGTTCTCCTGGTCCACACCAAGCGATGGGTGGACAAGTTAAAGCAGGGAACGCTGAGCGTTCGCGAGGAACTGGAGCTGGAACTGCCCTACAGCAAAGAACTGGTGGAGGCCTTCTGGCACATAACCGGGGGATCGATTGCCGCAGCCCGGCAGGCGCTGCAGAATCAGTGCTGCGTTCACATTGGAGGCGGCTTTCACCACGCCTTCGCCGATCATGGCGAAGGCTTTTGCCTGATCAACGATGTGGCGGTCGCCATCCGCCGTATGCAGCGCGACGGTCTGATTGCGCGCGCCATGGTGATCGACTGCGATGCCCACCAGGGCAACGGCACGGCGGCGATCTTCGGCACCGGCGGCCCGGAGCCGTTTCCGCCTCCCTCCTGGTCAGCCTCCATGCTGACGCCCAAACGCAAGGTAAACGTGAAAACCAGTGAGGCCCGCGACGTCTTTACGCTTTCGCTGCACCAGGAGAGCAACTATCCGCACTGGAAGCCCGCGTCCTCGATTGACGTGAATCTGCCAGACGGCACCACGGACAGCGAGTACTTGGAATGGCTGCAAATCGCACTGAAGGACGCACAGAAGCGCTTTGAGCCTGAGCTGATCTGCTATGTTTCCGGCGCCGACCCTTACCGGGGCGACCAGTTGGCCGGACTGGCCATGACTATTGACGGACTGAAACAGCGCGACCTCATGGTATTCAACTTTGCCCGCGACCATGGCTTCCCGGTCATGACCACTCTGGCCGGCGGCTATGCCGAGAAGCCGGAAGACACGGCGATCATCCATGCCAACACCGCCCTGGCGGCCAAGGAAGTGTTCGGATAATAAAGGGGAAGGCCGCCAGATTGTTGGCGCGCAACTCAAACTTGCCGTTAGAATGGGACGCACTCGTAAAAAACATGTGCAGCGTGCAGAGCTGGAACAGCATCTATATCTGATCAAGCTGCAAAGGCCAGTCCTGATTCTGCTGCGATGGTGAGTTGTTCTGTAGCGGCGCCCAGTGGTAAAGATTAGAAAAGATTCGAAATAGATACATGTCGACATCGGGAGATTTGCCATAGCCCGGAGAGGGGAAAGGTTTAGCCATGCAAAGTGTCTCCCACGAATTCGAGCAGCTTTTGACTGCCACCGCTCTGATAACCGATCCCGTGATCGCCTGCGATGCATGCGGGCAGATGGTTTACGCCAATTTCGCAGCCAACACGCTCTTCGGCGAAATCGACATGGAAAAGAACAGCATGGATGACTGCCCAGAGGCGCTGGGCATCTTCGACTGCAACGGTGAACGCTTGCTGGACCCACAGGAGTTGCCGCTGGCGCAGGCGGCCTATGAGGGCAAAGTGGTCCGGGTCAACCTCCTGGTGCGACAGGAGCAAGCCATCTCTCCGGTGGAGGCAACGGCTTTTCCCGTCCTCGACCGCACCGGCCGGCAGATTGGGGCAATGATGATCTGCCGCAGCCTCGGCGGAGTCCCAGGCGCATTCCTCGAACCCGGACGCGTCACCCATCTGGCGTGATATTCTGAGGCCTCGCAGCTTCACAGCCGGGGATGCGGCAACGGCATAGCGACGGGTACGGGCCGACAGATGAGCCCTCCGGTCGCTGGACGCCGGGCCGCTCCGGCTGCGACGCTGGGCGGGTTCGCCCGTCGCAATTGAGAAAACTTCACAGATGGACCGCCTTGCGCGGCTCCCCGGACTTATCCGATGTTCGAGAATTTAACAGACAAACTTCAGCGTGCATTTAAGAACCTTCGCGGCCAGGGCAGCCTGACCGAGGAGAATATGGACGAAGCCTTGAAGGAAATCCGCCTTGCCCTGCTGGAGGCGGACGTAAACTTCAAGGTCGTCAAGGAACTGGTTGATCACATTCGCGTCAAGGCGATTGGGACCGAGGTTCTGACCTCGCTCTCCCCGACCGAGATGGTGATCAAGGTGGTGCGCGACGAGCTGGTGGAGACCCTTGGACGCGATACGGCGAAATTCAAGTTCGCCTCGCAACCGCCGACCGTGGTGCTGATGGCCGGCCTCCAGGGCTCGGGTAAGACGACCACCTCAGGCAAGCTGGCTGGCTGGTTGAAAAAGGGCGGACACCGGCCGATGCTGGTCTCGGTCGACGTCTATCGCCCGGCGGCGCGCGAGCAGTTGAAGGTGGTGGCCAAGGCCATCGGGGCACACCTGTATGAAGGTTCGGACGTGGAGAGCGATACCGCGAGCGTGGTGCGGCTGGCCAAGGAAGCGCGGCGCGACGCCATCATCAATGGCTGCGACGTGCTCATCGTCGATACCGCCGGACGGCTGCACATCGACGAGCAGTTGATGGAGGAGATGCAGTCGCTCAAGTCGCTGCTGAATCCGCAGGAAGTGCTGTTCGTGGCCGACGCCATGACGGGCCAGGATGCGGTCAACTCCGCCAAGGAATTCCATGACAAGCTGACCCTGACCGGCGTGGTGCTGACCAAGATGGACGGCGACGCACGCGGCGGCGCGGCACTCTCGATCCGCTCCGTGACCGGCCAGCCAATCAAGTTCCTGGGCGTGGGCGAAAAATACGATGCCATCGAGCCTTTCCATCCCGACCGCATCGTCGGCCGCATCATGGGCATGGGCGACATCCTTTCGCTGATCGAAAAGGCGGAGGATACGCTCGACAAGAAGAAATCCGAAGCCTTCGCCAAGAAGGCGTTGAGCGGCGACGGCTTCTCGCTGGAAGACTTCCGCGACCAGTTGCGCCAGATGAAGAAGCTGGGCTCGCTGCAGTCAATCATCGGAATGCTGCCCAAGGTCGGACCGTTCGCGCAGATGCACCAGGCCAGCAACAAGGTGGACGAGAAGCAGTTGACCCGCGTGGAGGCGATCATCAACTCGATGACCGCGTACGAGCGTGAGCATCACGAGGCGATCAACGGATCGCGCCGCAAGCGCATTGCACGCGGCTCAGGTACCAGCGTGCCCGAGGTGAACAACCTGCTGCGCCAGTACGCGCAGATGCGCAAGATGTTCAAGTCGATGACCAAGCCGAGCTTTGCCAGACGCCTAGCGGGGATGAAAATGCCGGGGATGTAAAACGGCCTTGTCGTTTCGTAAAAGCCATTCAGCAAAACGCCCTGATATTGTCAGGGCGTTTTTGTTTTGGTCGCCGTCGGTGCGGGCTATAACTCCCGGATTCCGGCGAAGAGGTCGTGCTCTATTTCCATCGGCGTTATTTCGGCGGTGGCGGCGAGATGAAAGAGCTCGTGATCTCCTGCTTGCCGCTGCGCGTGCTCGAAAACCTTGTACAGCGGGTGCTGCGTTTTGTGCAGGGTGAAGGCCTCGATTCTTGCGATGGAGGTAGGGCACAACGGAAATCCGCGCAGTTACCGGAGCCAGCGAGACAACCGGACGCTCCCGCAAAGAGAACTCCGCCGTAACGTAGTAAAGCTTTCTGGCCTGCCAGGGCGTCAGCCCCTCTTCCAGTTGTGCGGTGTAGCGATTGTTGCGCGCCGCCCACTGGAAGGCAGCCGAGGTGAATAGTCCGGCCATGCCGTGGTCGGGATGGGCGGTGACATAGCCATCGGCTCCGAAGGTGACGACCACATGCGGACGCAAGGTTACGGATGGAGTGCACCAGCCTGCCCATCGACCTCGTCAAAATTTTCGCGATCCAGTGCGCCGTCGGCGTAGTCCAGCACCTCGCAGTGAGCCACGCCGAGGAGTCGGCAGGAGTCGGCAAATTCCAGGCGGCGTACCGCCTTCAGCGCTTCGTCCTCGACGATGCCGCCGCGATTGGCGGCCCGCTCTCCGGCGGTAAGGCAGATCACCGAGCACGCCACGCCAGCTTCGGAATATTTCGCCAGAATCCCACCGAAAGCATCCCGCTTCATCATCGGGATGCGCGGTGACACAGAGCAGCTTTAGCATTCACTTTCCTCGTTCGCTTCCTCGTACACTTGCTCGTAGACAAACTCGAATTCCGGCTGCAAATCTGCCGGCGGCGGCCACCGGGGCGTAGCTCTGCCGGTGCATCGGGGAGGGGCCATGCTCGCGCAGCGCTCGCTTGTGCTGCGGCGTCGAGTATCCCTTGTTGCTGGCCAGGCCATACTGGGGATAGACGGCATCCCAGGTGCGCACAATGGCGTCGCGGTGCACCTTTGCCAGGATGGATGCGGCCGCAATCGAAGCCGATAGCGCGTCGCCATGAATGATTTTTTTCTGCGCGCAGTCAAAGTCCAATACCGCGGCGTCCACCAGCAGAAAGTCCGGACGCGGGATGAGGCGCTCGACCGCCAACTTCATCGCCAGCAGGCTGGCGTGGTAGATGTTGATCTGGTCGATCCTGCCCACGTCGACCTCGGCGACCGCCCAGGCAATGGCACGCTGGCGAATGCGCACGGCCAGCTTTTCGCGCTCGTCTTCCGGCAGCAGTTTGGAGTCGCGCAATCCGCGGATGCGATCGGCAGGATTGAGAATGCAGGCTCCGGCCACCACGCAACCAAACAGCGAACCGCGTCCCACTTCATCCACTCCTGCCACCAGTCGCGCGCCACTCTCCCATGCCGCTTTTTCGAACTTGGTGGTGCACTTCAGGCTCTTGAGCAGGCGCAGCTTAGCCGCCGAGGCCGAGATGGCCTTTCCGGCACCGTCCTGCTCAGAATTTGAGATTTGCCGGGACACGTTGCATTAAGATTCGCACCGCGACAGGCCCAACGCAAGTCGGTTCCCGACGCCGTATCCGGTCGCTGCCCTACTCGAGGTGCTGTCCACGCTCCGCCGCTTCGGGCTGCGTCACGGTCGCCGTGCGCTCCAGTTTGTCCCAGGAGAAGTGACGGCCATCGATGGCCCGCCGCAGCGTCTTGATCAGCACCACGGAGAACAGCTGCCGGTAGGCAAAGCGTTGCAGCCAGACGTGTCCCAGCAGCCACCAGTCGCGGCGATCCCGTCCATGTCTCCGCTCCAGCGAGAATGCAATCACGGAGGCGATGAAGTCGATGACCAGGAACATCAGGAAGAACAGCAACAGTTGATCGAAGCTCGCCGGGTCTGCCGTCTCGGGATGGAAGTGCTTGTCCCAGATCAGGTACTTGAGCGATCCCACGACGAACATGATGTCAATGAACGGCGAAACCAGAGGCAACAGGATCTGGAAGATCACGATATTCGGCAGCGCCACAAAGCCCAGCGCACCTTTGCGCGCAAACGCCGAGCGATGCTTCCAAACCGCCTGAAGAATTCCGAACGACCAGCGGAAGCGTTGCCGCATCAAGCCATTGGCGGTGGTCGGAGCCTCGGTGTAAGCCAGCGCGCGATCTTCGTACTCCACCTTGTAGCCGTTCTGCAGCAGCGCCATCGTAAGATCGGCGTCTTCGGCCACGGTGTCGGTTTTGTAGCCGCCGGCGGCGCGCACGGCCCCGGTGCGCCATGCTCCGATGGCACCCGGCACCACGCACACGGCGCTGAAAGTATTCAGGGCGCGGCGGTCAAAGTTCTGGCTGGTGATGTACTCCAGGGCCTGCCAGCGCGTCCACAGGTTCACTCGATTGCCAACCTTGGCGTTGCCCGCCATGGCGCCCACTCGCGCATCCTGAAAGTGAGGCACCAGGTAGGCGATCGCATCGTCGGCAATCAGGGTATCGGCATCGATGCCGACGAAAATCTCCTCGTTCACAAATTGCAAGCCGTAATTGAGTGCCTTGGCCTTGCCGCCGTTCTCCTGGCGCAGCACGGTTACCCTGCCGCGCGCAATCTCATCGGCAAATTGCTTCGCGCGCCACCTCGTAGGTACGGTCCGCTGGAGCCGTCATCGATCACCACGACATGCAGGTTCGGATAAGTGGACTCGAGCACGCTGCGAATGGTGCGGTTGATGACCTTCTCTTCGTTGTAGGCGGGGATCAGTACCGCAACCGACGGTTGGAAGGCGGATTCGCCCGTGGCCATCTCCGTGGTGTGACGCCGCAGACGGTCGAAGATCGCCGCCGCTCCCACGCAGCACGAGGCGTCCACTCATCAGAACGTCGCCGACGAAGAAGACGAAAACGATGAAGGTGTTCACCGCTCCGAAGATCAGAAAGCCAGCCGAATCGACCATCGCCCACAACTCGCTCGTTCCTCGATATCGGCGGCATCACGTCGGCATAGCTCTTGCCCAGCAACTCATGTACGGAGACAATCTGGTAGCCGCGCGCGTGCAGCCCTCGATGATCATGGGCAGCGCTTTCACGGTGTTGGCGCGGTTGCCGCCGCCATCGTGCAGCAGGATGATCGAGCCGTGTCCGAGCTGGTCCATGACCGACTTGCGTGATCTGCTCCGGTGACGGACGCGGATCATCGCGCCAGTCATCGGGATCGATCTTGTCGCCGACGGTGATATAGCCCATGCTCTGGGTCAATTCGAGCGGACGCACTTCATCGGCAGTATCCGGCTCCTGGTCAACCGAATACGGCGGACGGAAGAGCACTGGCTTAATGCCGAGTTTGGCTGCCATCAGGCGTTCGGTCAGGTTCAGCTCAACCCGCGCGTATTGCGCGCTGATGTTGCTGATATCGGGATGGGTGAAGGTGTGGTTGCCGATCTCGTGGCCTTCACGATAGACGCGCTTGAGCAGGCCGGGATACTTTTCCGCCTCCAGCCCGATGATGAAAAAAGTCGCCTTCACGTTGTAGCGCTTCAGAACGTCGAGAATCTTCGGCGTCCATTGCGGGTCCGGGCCGTCATCGAAACTGATCACAACCCGCTTGCCAGGCGCTCCATAGGCGTCGACGCGGTAGGGACTGGGCAGTTCGCTGAAAGACTTCGTCGGTGATCAGACCGTTGGCATCCACGGTAAGATCGCGCGTGCCCGGCGACGGCTTGCTCTCGATGCGCAGAATGTCGCCATCGCCTTCGATGTCCACATCCTGACCTGGGTCCACCACCTTCAACTTCTCGACGGCATCGGCGTCGCGCGGCGAGTCCCAGATCTTCCACAGCGCGCGATCCTCTGAACCCAGCCGCCACAGATGCGAAGGTCGAAATGCCCAGCGAGCGCGCCGCACGCATCTGGTTCAGCGCGGTAACCGCATCCAGATACCACACGTCATGACGGTTGTTGTCGCCATCCAGATAGGTCGAAGTGCGGATTCAGCATGTCGGAGTCGAAGTCGATATCGGCCTCCGAATCGCGCGCCTCCAGCCAGGCCTCCTGCACGCTGACGTTGTGAACCCCGGCCATGCCCGGCTTTCCCTTCTTGGCAGTCGTCCAGTCGTATCCGTAGTTGCCGATGGCGCAGATGATCTTTTCGCGAGGGATCACCTTCAGCGCTTCGGTCAGATTCTTCGTGAACCAGTCCTGCCCGGCAATGGCGCCCGGCGCGCCTCCCGGATAGTGCTGGTCGTAGTTCATCAGAATCAGTCCGTCGGCCAGCTTCGACATGATACGCGTAGTCGAAATCAGGATTGGCGGCCGGGCACGCTCAGGTAGAGCTTTTGATTGCGCTGGTGCAGGTCGGCGGCAAGTTCGGCGATCAACGCACGATAACCGGGCTGCGCCTCCTGGGCGAAACCCTCGATGTCGAGCGTTAAACCTTTGTAGTTGTCGCTCGCAAGAAACGTGCTTATTTCCTGCCGGAAGTCGCTCGCGCCCATCCTTTGAATCCAGCATCTTCGCGATGTCGCTGCGCCATTCGTTGGCGATGGGATCGAAGTTGTTCACCATCGGCAGCACTTCCACTTGCGCGTTCGTGCTCTTGATCATCGGCATCAGCTTGGGATCGATCGTGCGCCACGTGGCCGTTGTTGATCACGTCGTAGAGCGTGTTGTTCTCGTTGACAGCCTGCAGATGTCCGTCGGCTCCCAGTACGTGCAGCCATTCCGGAAACACGAAATCGATCTGGTGAATGTACTCACGCAGCGAACTGATAGCTGGCCGCGTCCCAGGTCACATAGAACGCGCCGCGAATGCCTTCGCCGGAGTTCAGCACGACCTGCGAAGCCGGGGTCAGCGTCTTGCGGTGGGTGCCTTTGCGCTGCGGCTTCTTTGGCTCATTCAGCTTTAGCGCGCGATAGTTCTTCTTCTGATCGGCCAGCAGAACGGCCGGAATGTTTGTCTTGCGCACGACGGTGAGGGCAAAAAACACGATCAGCAGACTGAGTACCACGACTATGACATCAATCGATTTGCGGATCCGCTTCCAGCGCCGCCGGTCAGGATCAAAGAAAATGGGCTTGGACATTCGTTATTGCCGTAGCTCTATCGTATGGTTCGCACTCCGCTCCGTCAATCGAAGCTCGAGGCTGCCGCGCCGGCCAGCACCGAGGCGCCCGCACTCCCCAGTCCGCCCGGCTTCTGCTATATTCGGTCGTGCTCACCTTGATAAACAGGCATCGCTGGTGGTTCCTTGCCACAACCATCGCGGCGGTGCTGCTGCGCCTGTTCTTCGTCTTCAAGATGCCGGTCATCGCCGGCGATTCGCTGGTCTACGGCGACATTGCCAAGTGCCTCATCAACAACCATATGTTCGGCATGGAGAAGGCTCACCGGATGGGAGCCGACCCTGATCCGCCTGCCGGGCTATCCGTTCTTTCTCGCCTTCACGTTCCTGATCTTCGGCCAGGACCACTACTTCGGCGCGATGCTGTTTCAGCTTGTTTTTGACGTGCTGACCTGCTTTTTGGTAGCCGACATTGCGCGGCGCGTGTCTTCTCCGAACGGGCGGCACGCTCGGCATTCATTCTGGCCGCGTTCTGCCCGTTTCTGATCAACTACGTTGCCACGCCGCTCACCGAGTGCCTGGAAATTTTCTTCATCACCGCCGCCATCGATTGCGCGGTGATCGCCCTGGACAGCGCGCCTTCTGCGCTGGTGGGCTGCTCTGCGGCGTCGCCTGCGCCGGAGCCATCCTGCTTCGTCCCGACGGAGGGCTGATCCTGGGCTGCATCGGCCTGCCGATGCTGCTGCTGATGTATTCCGCGAACCGGCGCGACGGCGCGAACTGCTGACGGCAACTCTGCTGCTCGGCGCCGTCTCACTGTCTCCGCTGGTGCCATGGACAATTCGCAACTGGCGCGTCTTCCACGTCTTTCAGCCGCTGGTCAACTCTCATGCCACCGATCCCGGCGAGTACATGCCGACGGGCTGGGAGCGTTGGTCCAAGACCTGGCTCATCGACTACGCCAGCTCGAAGATTCGGCTTCCACGTCCCGGGCGAACCCATCGACATGGGTCGACATTCCTGACCGCGCTTACACCTCGCAGGCCCAGCGCGCACGCGTCCACTCGCTGATCGCCCAGTACAACGTCGCAACTCGAGTATGACGCCGGAGATGGACCGCCAATTTGCGGCGCTGGCCGACGAAAACATTCGCATCCATCCCGTCCGCTATTATCTGCTGCTGCCGGTCGGCCCGCATGTTGGACATGTGGTTCCGGCCGCGCAGCGAGATGATGCCGCTCGACACTCACTTCTGGGAGATCCGCTCAACGACCCGCACGATGCCATTGTGTGACATCGCGCTGGCCGTGCTCAACTTTGCCTACGTGGCTGCCGCCGTGGCCGGGGCGTGGCTGATGCGGCGTCGCATCAAGATATCTTGCCCTGCTGCTCACCTACCCGATCGTGCGCTCGCTGTTTCTCGCCACCACCGGCCAGTCGGAGGACCGCTACACACTGGAGTGCTTCCCCTTTGTTATTGGTGCTCGCTGCTGGATTTCTGGCGTGGTGGCACGCGCCGCAGCCGAGAGCCTGAGCACGATCACTTGACGCAGCACTGACGCAAGCAAGGCCGGAGCCTAGGCCCCGGCCCTGAAAACCTTGAGCGCCGCTCCTACGGTCTTGGGCCGCTTTGAAATGGCGAGTCACTCATGCGGAACATGGTGCGCACGTGCTCGCTGAGCAATTCGGCGGCTTCCCGGTTGGCATCGCGGTCACTCTGCAGAAGATACCTCATGGCATCTACCAGCACGCGCTGCCCCTCCATGTATCTTGGATCGTCGTGCGCATCCGGTCCCGTCCGCTCGGGTCGGGCAGCGCCGGAATGATCACCACTTTGAAGCTTATTGACCATGATCTACCTCTGTAGGATGAGACGCGCGCGTGCTGCTCGCGGTTGCAGGACTAAGGCAAAAGAACGATCTCCATCAACCTTGGCTGCACGGTGACGGACGTACTTTATCTTCTGGTCGTCTTCAGCTTGAAGGCGTCGTCGGGCAGCTTTGGCGGTTGACTCGATTGACGTATACTTGGCCACTGCGGTAGTCGCCGCTCGCCCTGCTCGAGTCTTCTGCTGCACACTCATCCCGGTTCTGGGGATCGATCCAAAGCGTGATGAGGCTGAACATATTTCTGCACCTTGCTTCGACTTTCGGCATCAACTCCAGCTTGTAGGTCGGCCATGCCATCCACCGTCTCCGATGCCCGCGTAGCTGACATCGAAGTTCTTCGTCAGGTCGCTGACCACGTCCGCCGAAGCCCAGCGCCAGGAAGCTCTCAAAGCTCTCCGCGGTTCTTGCGCGCGTCGTAATGCGTTATCTGGTCGGTCTTGCGTACGATACACCTGCAACTCACCGTTCGTTGAGCAGTACTTACTTCCGGGCGCAGGTTCCTGAATGTCGGCAGCCACATCCACCTCGGCGCCGGAGCGGCGGAAGTACATCACGCCCTTCTGTATATCGTGCTCGTCGACCACTTTCTGATACTGGTCCCAGTCGAAATCAGTCTGCACGCTTCTGAAACTCGCGCTGGTTTTGTCCAGCAGATTCAACACCTGCTTCCAGATTGCCTTGCTTACCCTGTCCAAACGCGGAGGCGGCCAACAGGGCCGCCACTAAATATCACCAGCATCAGTTTTTTCATTCGATCTCTCTTCAATCCCGGATCACGCTCCCGACCAGCGATTCTTACCGCTGAACCCACACATGATATCCCACCAGGTTGCCCTTGGTGTCCTGCTCCGGCGCCCAGTGCTTGATCTTCACATAGCCGCTGATCGGCTCGATGACGCGCTGGAGATCGGCCTGCGTCTCCTCGGCGTCACGCCTTTCACATCGCGCGCATCCACCCGGAAGATCAGGCCGTTATCTCCGTCCGGCATCACCAGCACGCTGTTGGGACGCGGCAGGCGTTCGGCCGGTTTGTCTTTGTAGTTGATAAAGTGCGGGTTACGAAAATAAACAGCAGAATCAGCGTGACCATCACATCGTAGTGGAACGATCCCGCGGATGACGTCCACCAGACATAGCCTTTGATTGTTTCCCACACTTTTTTCATCGCACATCCAGTCTATTGCAATTGCCGGAGCGCCGGAGCGCTAGTTGCCGACGCAACTTGTCGTCGCAATCCGATCCGGCGTCGCGTTACAGCTTTCGCGCTTCGATCTTTTCCGCGCCGATATAAGGCCGCAGCGCCTCCGGAATCACCACGCTGCCGTCCTTCTGCTGGTAATTCTCGACGATGGCCACCCAGGTGCGGCCCACGGCAAGGCCGCTGCCATTGAGGGTGTGCACCAGCTCCGTTCCCTTCTTGCCTTCCGGCTTGTAGCGGATGTTGGCCCGCCGCGCCTGGAAGCTCTCAAAGTTCGAGCAGGAGGAGATTTCGCGGAACAATCCCTGTCCCGGCAGCCAAACCTCCAGATCGTACGTCTTTGCCGAGCGAAACCCATATCTCCGGTGCAAAGCAGCATGCGGCGATAATGCAGACCAAGCCGCTCCAGCACCTGTTTCGGCCGCGCGCGTCAGCTTCTCGTGCTCCTCGTAGCTCTCCTCCGGCTTGGTGAACTTGACCAGCTCCACCTTTTGAAACTGATGCTGGCGAATGATGCCGCGCACATCCTTGCCGTACGATCCCGCCTCGCTGCGCCAGCAGGGAGTATAGCGCCGTGAGCGAAAGCGGCAGCCGCGAAGCCTCCAACGTCTCGTCGCGGAAGATGTTGGTCACCGGAACCTCGGCGGTAGGAATCAGCCACAGGTCGCGCTCGCCCTGCGGAACCTTGAACAGATCCTGCTCGAACTTGGGCAACTGCCCGGTGCCGTACATCGACTCGGAGTTCACCAGGTAGGGCGGCAGAACTTCGGTGTAGCCGTGCTCGCGGGTGTGCAGGTCGAGCATGAAGTTCATCAGCGCGCGTTCGAGCTTTGCGCCCAGGTCCCAGTAGAGGGCAAATCGGGCGCCGGTAATTTTGCTCGCCCGCGCCAGGTCGAGAATGCCCAACTGCTCGCCCAGCTCCCAGTGCGGCTTGGGCGTGAAGTCGAAGTCCGGGGCTGCGTGCCCCAGCGCTTTACCTCCACGTTGGCCTTCTCGTCCCTGCCGACGGGAACGGAGTCGTGCGGCAGGTTCGGAAGCGTCGCCAGAATGTCGTACAGCTCTTTGTCGGCGGCCTCGGCCTGCTCTTCCAGCGCCGGAATGCCTTCCTTCAGCTTGAGCACCTCTGCGCTTAGCGACTCCAGTTCCGACTTCTGCTCCGGAGTGATCGAGCCTTTTTTCTCCGCGCCCATCAGCGGGCCGATCTTCTTGCTCAGTTCGTTGCGGCGGGCCAGCGCAGTCTCCAACTCATGGGTCAGCGCGCGCCGCCGCGTATCAATCTCGCGGAAATTGCCGAGCACCTGTTCGGGGTTTGCGTTACGGCTGCGCAGCTTCTCTTCGACTACGGATAAGTGCTCGCGTACAAATGCAAGATCAAGCATAAGAACTAAGGATATCAAGAACGCAGCGGCGATTGCGAACCGCGATTAGAATGAGGGGATGAGCTTGAATAATTCGAAGCAAGGGGTGAAGGCCGCACGCGAGGTTGAAAAGCAGGCTTCCGCCGTTGACTCAACGCCCGCTAACACCACGACACCGAGCCACGCTCCGGGTGCCGCGTCAGTCGATGCTTCACGTGTGAACCAGCGCGGTCCGCTCACTCTGGACATGAGCGTCAACGTCGCGGGCATCCGGTTGAAGAATCCGATTCTGGCGGCGTCTGGGACGTTCGGCTATGGGGTGGAGTTTGAGGACATCGTCTCGCTCGACAAGCTGGGCGGCTTTGTGGTGAAGGGACTGTCGCGCGAACCGATGGCAGGCAATCCTCCACCGCGTCTGTTTGAAACCGCAGCGGGAATGCTGAATGCAATCGGGCTGCAAAACATTGGGGCGCGCGCCTTCGTTTCGGAGAAACTGCCACAGCTAAGGAAGATCAAAGACACCGTCGTCATCGCCAATGTTTACGGATACAGCACGGAGGAGTACGAACAGACGATTCGCATTCTGAACGAGGGCGAAGGCATTGCGGCTTATGAGTTGAACGTCTCTTGCCCGAATGTGAGCCATGGCGGAATGGTTTTCGGACAGGACCCGTCGCTGCTTGCCGATGTGGTGGCAGGGGCGCGGGCAGCGACGAAGCGTCCACTGATCGTGAAGCTGTCGCCCAACGTGACCAGCATCGCACGGATGGCGCGGGCGGCTGAAGACGCGGGCGCCGACGCAGTCTCGCTGGTGAATACGTTTCTCGCCATGGCCATCGATCCGGTGACGCGGCGGCCGCGCATCTCCAATGTTACGGCGGGGCTGAGCGGTCCGGCGATTAAGCCGATCGCGGTGCGCATGGTCTATGAAGCTTCGCAGGCGGTGAAGATTCCGGTGATCGGCATCGGCGGCATCAGCACGCCGGAGGATGTGGTGGAATTTCTGCTGGCGGGCGCAACCGCCGTGGAAGTGGGCACGGCGAACTTCTGGGATCCGAGAGCCTGCGAAAGGCTGGTAAACCAGCTTGGACGCTGGTGTTTGGAGCAGAAGATCGAGAGCGTAGCGGGATTACGGGGCGGTTTGATTCTGGGGTGATGGGCGGCAACGATTGACGTACTTGATAATCGTTGGAAAACCAAAAGTTACCTATTCGCCAATCTTTGCGCGGAGATTAAAGGATTGCCCCATCGATTACCCCGTAGCGTGGAAGGATGGCTCGGGGGTAAATGGTTGCAGCTAAAAGAATCGATTGCCGATTGACAAGCTTGCGACGAGACGGAAAAGTTGAGCTGGGCTGGGATTCTTCGCTGCGCTCAGAATGACACCCTCAGAGAAGATGACAACCTCAGACCAAAGAGCCTCAGTGGCCGCCTGAGATTTTTACCCGCAGCTCTTCGGGAAGACGGTCGAGGAGATTTTCCGGCAGGCGGTCACGGAGGTTGCGTGCTCCGGAGATGGCCGCGTCCTTGACCACCAGGGGGGCGGGGGTGGCCACGGCGACGATGAGCCAGACCAGGGCCGAGAACATGAAGCCGCAGAGCGAACCGAACTCAAACAAGAGAGCGTGCGGCGGACTGAAGTGGTGGATCACACCGAAGGCGAAGACGAAGACGATTGCCGAGACCGTCGCCAACGCGATCAGAGTCATATCGATGGTGCGATGGAGCTTTTGCCGGGAGCGGCAGCAGGTGCATTCGGCGAGGTGCGCCTCGTAGTCGCCACTCATCTCCGGCGCGAGGCCGGTAATGTCATAGCGCCAACCGGCGAGGATTTTGCCGACGAATGGATCGATGCATTGGCTCATATCAATTTATAGCGTAAGGGTCGAGAGAGGTTCGTCCTGGGAAGCGAGAACCAGACGGTTGCCCCACAGCCCCTGGCGCATCCCTAAAGCCCGCTCGGCAGCGACGCGCGCCAAGTCAGGATGATTGTTCTGCTCCGACAAGTGAGCCAGAATCAGGAACGCTGCACCACCATCATAGTCCGTTGTAAGGAATTCCGCGAGAGCTTCGTTGGAAAGATGGCCGACGCGGGACATGACGCGCTGCTTGACGGCCCAGGGATAGGGGCCGCCGCGAAGCATTTCGAGGTCGTGATTGGATTCCAGCATGAGGCCGTCGCAGCCGCGAAGGTGGTCGCGGACGTTGCGCGGGAGGAAGCCGAGATCGGTGGCAATGGCCAGGCGCACGCCTTCGGCGAGGAAGCGGAAGCCGACAGGGTCGGCGGCATCGTGCGGAATGGTGAAGGGCATGACCTCGATATCGCCGACGCTGAAAGTTTTGCCGGCCGAGAATATCTCGAGGCGCTCGGCCTGGACCTGGTTGCCCGCCGAATCCTTGTACTGGCGATGCCAGGCGCCGTGGGTGGGCGCGGTCATGAAGACGGGGAGGCGAAATTTTTTCGCCATGACATGCACGCCGGCAACGTGGTCGGAGTGCTCGTGGGTGATGAGGATGGCGGAGAGAGACTCGGGCGCGATGCCCTGGGCAGCGAGGCGGCGGCAGATCTCGCGGCAGGAGAGTCCACAGTCGACGAGCACGCGCGTCTGCGAGGTTGCCAAGAGGGTGCTGTTGCCTCCGCTGCCGGAGGCTAGAACTGTGATGGAGACTGCCACGAAGTACAGGATAGCTGGAAAGAGCTGGGATTCAAAGGTGCAGAGTAAGGCACACGGCGGGGCTGTCTATGCGCGGCGGTGAAATTGGGCAGTCGCTGATGCAACTGCCCGTCATGCGCTGCGACCTGCTGCCCGAGCAGATGTTGGGGGCATGCAAAGGCGGATTCGGGGTAAGATAGGCCGCGCGGAGGCCATATGTGCAGTGACTTTGGACTCAATTCGCATCCGGGAAGAAAGCCGTGCGCGCTGCAATGGGAGTGGTATCACTTCTTTCACCGGCTCTGGGGCAGGCTGCGCCGCCGCTTCTTTCCCAAGGCGCTGTATATGTATAGCGACTGCGGCGGAGCTGCTCCGCGCGTTACCCGGCGCAGTACTCAACGCGTTATTCCACCCAAGGACAGAGGCGAATGGTGAGTTCGATTGTGGTACGGCCGGCGACGGAGCAGGATATCGCCACGATTACGCGCATCTACGGGTATTACGTGCTGGATACCTGCGCCACGTTTGAGATTGACGTGCCGGAGCGGGAGGAGATGGCGAGACGACGCTCGGCAATTCTGGAAGTGGGACTGCCGTATCTGGCCGCGGAAGATGATGGACGGGTAGTTGGCTATGCTTACGCGAACGCGTACCGGCCTCGGGCGGCATACCGGTTTACGGTGGAAGATTCGATCTACATCGCTCCCACCGATGTGGGGCGTGGTTGCGGACAGGCGCTGCTGGGGGCTCTGGTCGAACAGTGCGAGCAAGGGCCGTGGCGGCAGATGGTCGCCGTGATTGGCGACAGCAGGAACGCGGCCTCGGTGGGGTTGCACCGGCGATTTGGCTTCCGGGAGGTTGGGACGCTGAGTTCAGTGGGCTTCAAACTGGGGCGGTGGGTGGATTCGGTTCTGATGCAGCGCGCGCTGGGGGCTGGGGATGAGACCCCGGCGAATTCGTAAGGCGCGGCAAACCCACATCTGCTGACTGCCTGCCCCGCCTGCAAAGGGCCCCAGAGTTGGAACTACGCCAACTCTGGGCCACCCGTCGAGGGAATCGAGCTTACTGTTTTTTTTGAGCTGGCCACCGGAAAAGATTCCATGGGAGAAAGCGCGCTGCGAATTGACGGAGTGAGGTGAAGGGAGGCGATAAGGATGCTGGCGAGATTCCGAATGGTGCGGGTGGGGCTGGCGCTGCTGGGCTGCATAATGCTGCCGGAGTCTGGCGCAGACGTGGCGGCAGGGCTGCTGAGCGGACCAGGAGCGACGTTTACGATTGCGGCTCCCCAGGGCGACTGGACGGTGATTGCCTATGGCGACATGCGCTTTACCGATCCGGGCAATACGAAGGATACGAATCCGACAGCGCGGCGGGCATTGGTGGCTAGGATTGCGGCTGAGAAGCCGGATGCGCTGCTGCTGAGCGGCGACTTGCCGCTGAGCGGAGGAGTGGTGAACGACTACACGGTGTATCGCGAGGAGACGGCAGCTTGGCGGACGACTGGGCTAAAGGTGTTTCCGGCGATGGGCAACCATGAACTGCGGGACGGCGGCGGAGTGCAGAACTGGTGGAATGCGTTTCCGGAGTTGCGGGGGCGGCGGTGGTATTCGGTACAGATGGGCGAGGTGTATTTCATTACGGTGGACAGCAATCTGGATTTGAAGGCGGGCGGAGAGCAGTCGGCCTGGGTGGCGAAGCAGTTGGCGGAACTGCCGAAAGGAACCAAGTACGTGTTCATCTCGCTGCATCATCCTCCGGTGGCGGATGGGATATTGGGCGACTCCTCGCACAATGTGCGTCCGAATGAAGCGGCGCTGGCGCAACAACTGGAGGCGGCGGCCAAGCAGACATCGGCAAAGATCATCGTGGTGGCCGGACATATTCACAACTACGAGCGCTTTGAGCGCGGGGGCGTGGTGTATCTGGTGAGCGGCGGCGGGGGGGCAAAACCGTATCCGATCGAGCGCACGGCCAGCGACCTGTTCCAGGACGACGCGTTTCCGAATTATCACTATGTGAAGTTTGTGAGCGAACACGGGGCGGTGAAGGCTACGATGTACCGCTTGAACGATAAGGGCGGCTTCGAAGTAAGAGACACGTTTGTGGTGGGTGTGGCGGCAAAGAGCGCGGGGCGTTAAAACATTAGAAGCTTGAACATTATAAGCTTGAACTTTGAAACCTTCAGAGCCTTGCAGTACCATCGTTCATGCACAAACTAGAAGATACAGCGCGCGTGGCTTTCCAGGGAGAGAGCGGAGCCTTCAGCCAGATTGCCGCACGCAAACTGCTGGGCAATGGCGTTAAGACCGTCGCCTGTCCCACCTTCGAATCGCTGTTCGGTTCCGTTGCCGAGGGGCGCGCCGACTTCATTCTCGCACCCCTGGAAAACACGCTCGCCGGCCCGGTGCTGCGCTGCTATGACCTGCTCTACCAGGGCTCGCTTACGATGATCGGCGAGGTCATCCTACGCATCAGTCATTGTGTCATCGGCTGCCCCGGTTCATCGCTGGAAGGGATTCGCCGCATCCAGTCGCATCCTGTGGCACTGGCGCAGTGTGAACGCTTTTTCGCCGCGCATCCAGGGATCGGTAAGGCGATTGCTGAGGACACGGCGGGCAGCGTGCGCCAAATCATGGATGCCGGAGACATAACGGTGGCCGCCATCGCCAGCGATTTCGCGGCGCACGAGTACGGTGCGCAGATTCTGGCCTCGGCAGTCGAGGACGATCCCAGCAACTTCACGCGCTTCGCGCTGCTGGCACCGCACTCGGCTGCCGGCGAAGCCATCCCTGACGCCGATGCCACTACCATCGTGCTGACCGTTGCCAATCAACCGGGGGCTCTGTTTCGCTCGCTGGAGCCGTTTGCCAACAATTCCGTCGACCTGATGAGCCTGGTCAGCCGGCCCCTGGTCGGAGCACCGTGGCACTATCGCTTTTTTCTCGAGGTTGCCGCCTCCTCCTCGGACCCTCGGATGGTGAAGGCTGTGGGCGAACTCGCGCCGCGGCTGGTGGAACTGCGCGTATTGGGCTCGTATCGCTCGGGCAAGAGCTAGGACTCCGGCATGAGCGCCAGCCAACCTGTAATCGCTGAAAGCACGCGCCTATCTCGGGGCACTGAGAACACGCGACTGATGTCGCTCGACGTGTTTCGCGGGCTCACCATCCTGCTGATGATCGTGGTCAACGCCAGCGGCGAGGGTTCGTTCGCTCAACTGCAGCACTCAGCCTGGAATGGCTGGACGCTGACCGACCTGGTGTTTCCGTTTTTCCTCTTTATCACCGGCGTTTCGCTCACCTTTTCTTTCTCCTCGCGATTGAAGGGCGACGAGTCGCGGCTGGAGCTGCTGCCGCACATTCTGCGCCGCTCGGCCATCATCTTCGCCATCGGACTGCTGATCAATGCGTTTCCGCACTACCATCTGGCGAGCTGGCGGATTCCAGGAGTGCTGCAGCGGATCGCGCTGTGCTACCTTGCGGGATCCGTGCTGTATTTGTGGACTGGGGTGCGGACGCGCTGGGCGGTGATCGGCGGGTTGCTTGTGGGGTATTGGCTGCTGATGCGCTTTGTTCCGGTGCCGGGCTTTGGAGCGCTCGGCGGGGGAGTTCCGGGGGTGGACATTCCGCTGCTCGATCCGGATCGCAATCTGGTTGCGTGGCTGGACCGCAGGCTGATGTGGGGACACCTTTACGAGCACGTGCGCGATCCGGAAGGGCTACTGAGTACCTTGCCCGCAATTGCGAACACGCTGTTCGGCGTTGCGGCGGGAGAGTGGATTCGGCGGCTTCGCGGCGATGCAGAGAAGCTGCTGCAATGGCTGGTTGCCGCAGGGCTGGCGTGCGTGGCCGCCGGAGAGTTATGGAGCGCGATCTTTCCCTTCAACAAAAAGTTGTGGACCAGTTCCTACGTGCTGCTGACCGTGGGGTTGGCGATGATTTCACTGGCGGCTTGCTACTGGCTGCTGGACGTAAAGAAGCGGCGTGGGCGCTGGACGGTCATTCCGCTGGTTTTCGGAACCAATTGCATATTTGCGTATGCGTTCTCGGAGTTTGCCGCAATCGCTTCGGTGACTTTCAAGTTTCACTTCGACGGCAGGCTGGTGAATAGCGAGGATCTGATCCGGGAGTTCAGCTTCGCCAACATCTCGCAGCCGCAATTGTCTTCGCTGGGGTACGCAGTCTTTTACGCTGCGTTTTGCTGGTTTGTTACGTGGCTGCTGTATCGGCGGAAAATCTTTTTGAAGGTCTAAGGGCGAAGCCGGGATGGTGTGGCCGACGTGAGGTTGTGAGCGAGTTGGCGATGTTTCGCCAGGAATCTAAAATTCTGGCGTCATGCCACATATTTTTGGTAGCGGACTAAGAGCCCCAGAGTTGGAACCGCGCCAACTCTGGGCCACCCGCCCGGCGTTTTTTTCCATCGGAACACATGCGAGAAACAGAGCGGGTTGCGAAAAAAGTTAGACGGCGAAGTATGCCATGCGCGAGTTCAAGCGCTTCTACGGTGGATTCGGCGATGCGCTGGCCGATTTCTTCGGTGCTGCGGGCGAGGGCGCGCTCGGCGGGCGGCAACAGATCGGCGGTGCGGAGGCCGGATTTGAGCACCTGTTCGATGGCAGCTTCAATGCTATCAGCTTCGGCATGGAGTTTGGCGGTGTGGCGCAGCAACATGGCGGCCGAGCCGATGGCGCCGATGGGATTGGCGATTCCCTTGCCTGCAATGTCAGGGGCGGAGCCGTGGATGGGCTCGTAAAGATCGACCTTGCCGCCGATGCTGGCCGAGGGCAACATGCCGAGCGAACCGGCGATGACGGCGGTCTCGTCGGAGAGAATGTCTCCGAAGAGATTTTCCGTGAGCACGACATCGTAGCGCGTGGGGTAGGTGATGACGTTCATGGCGAAGGAATCGACCAGCGCGTGCTCGAGGGAGACTGCGGGGAATTCGGCGGCGACGCGGGTGACCACCTGACGCCAGAGGCGCGAGGTTTCCAGCACGTTGGCCTTATCGACGGAGACCAGTTTTTTGCTGCGGCCTTCGGCAAGTTTGAAGGCGACACGGGCGACACGCTCGATCTCATGCTCGCTGTAACGCATGGTGTTCCAGGCGCTCTTGCCGGCGGCATCGAGGGCACGGGGTTCGCCGAAATAGAGGCCGCCGAGAAGTTCGCGCACGATGCAGAATGTTTGCGCCGAGGATGCGCTCGGGACGCAGCGGGGAGCAGTCGGCAATGGACTCAAAGGCAATGGCCGGACGCAGATTGGCGAAGCATCCGCAGGCGTGGCGCAGGGCGAGCAAGCCGGTCTCGGGACGCAAGCTCGCCGGAAGCGAATCAAACTGCGGACCACCGACGGCGCCGAGCAGCACGGCGCTGGAGGCAAGGCAACGCTCCCTGGTCTGGGGCGGGAAAGGCGAGCCGAACTCGACCGAGGCTCCGCCACCAATGGGAGACTCTTCAAAGCGGAAATCGTAACCACAGAAGTCGGAGACCGCACGCAGGACACGCACAGCTTCGCGCGTAACCTCCGGCCCAACTCCATCCCCGGGAAGAACAGCTATGTTCAATTTCATTGTGTTACGTCACCGCCAAATTACTGTTGCGCCGCCATCAGATTCGGCGATTTGCCGAGCGGACCACGATGGGTGAGGACCATCGAGATCAAGTCTTGATCGTAAACCTTTTTCTTGCGGTCAGCCAAGTGGGTGAACTTGGTGTAGAGCGCATCGAGCTCATCGCCGGCGACATTCAGGCCGAGTTCCGTGAAGCGATGCATGAGGGCGTGGCGTCCGGAGTGCTTGCCGAGGACGATGCGATCAGCGGCATGCCGACCGATTCCGGGGTCATGATCTCATAGCAGAGCGGGTTGCTGAGGACGCCGTGCTGATGGATTCCGGCTTCGTGGGCGAAGGCGTTGCGTCCGACGATGGCCTTGTTGGGCTGCACGTTGAAGCCGAGAGTGCGGGAGAGCATCTGGCTGGTGGCGTAGAGTTGGGTGCGATCGACGCCGCAGGAATACGGGATAGACGTCGGCGCGGACATGGAGGGCCATGACCAGCTCTTCGAGGGCGGCATTTCCGGCACGCTCGCCAATGCCGTTGATGGTGCACTCGACCTGACGGGCTCCGGCGGCGACGGCGGCCAGGGAGTTGGCGACGGCCATGCCGAGATCGTTGTGGCAGTGGGAGGAGATGACGAGGTTTTCGCCTTTCACGGTCTGGCGAATCTTGCGGATGAGGTTTGCGTACTCCTCAGGCATGGTGTAGCCGACGGTGTCTGGAATATTGAGCGTGGTGGCGCCGGAGTCGACGACCGCCTGCAGCACCTCACAGAGGAAGTCGGGGTCGGAGCGGGTTGCGTCCTCGGGCGAGAACTCGAATGTCATCGCAAAGCGAGCGGGCATGGGCGACGCACTCGCGGGCGGTGCGCAGGGCGTCCTGACGGGACATTTTGAGCTTGAAGGCGAGATGAATGTCACTGGTGGCAAGGAAGGTGTGGATGCGGGGACGAGCCGCGTCCTTCAAGGCCTCGGCGAGCGGTATCAATGTCATTGCGGACACAACGGGCCAGGGCGGCGATGCGGGGTCGGCGAACTTCGGCGGAGATGCGCTCGACAGCTTCGAAATCACCCGGGAGGCGACTGGGAAAGCCACCCTCGATGATGTCCACGCCAAGGCGTTCGAGCTGGTGGGCGAAGGCCAGCTTCTCATCGGTGTTCATGCTGCAGCCGGGAGACTGTTCGCCATCGCGCAGGGTGGTGTCGAAGATCAGAACTTGCTCGGATGGGGTACTTACGTCAGTATCCATGTATCTAACTTTGGAGCGTTCGCGCGACATTAGTCAAACTACTTTTCTTTTCACATGTATAAGGAATTGTGATTTAATAAGCAGTTCTTATTCCTAATCCCGGATGGCTACTAATCTATGGATCTTTATCAACTGGAAGCCTTTGTGGCGGTGGCGCAGGAGCACAGCTTCTCGCGGGCGGCGTTGCGGTTGCACCGCACGCAGTCGGCGGTGAGCCAGACCATCGGGAAGCTTGAGGATATGTTGGGCGAGAAGGTGTTCGAACGCTCCTCGCGCGATGGCACGCTGACGGCGGCGGGAGAAGTGCTGCTGGAATATGCCGAAGAGCTGCTGAATCTGCGCGAACGGGCGCGCGAGGCGATCACGAGAGCTGCGCAGTCTGCATGAAGGCAAGCTGACGGTGGCGGCCAACGAATTCACCTCGTTGTGCCTGCTGCCGGCTTTGCACCTGTACCACCGGATGCATCCGTCGATCAAGATCCAGGTGCAGCGCTCGCTGGCGGGAGACGTTCCGCGGCAGATCCTGATGCACCAGGTGGAGTTCGGGGTGCTGTCGTTCAAGCCGGAAGACGAGCAGTTGAGTTCGACGATTTTTTACCGGGACGAGCTGGTGTTCGTGGTGTATCCGGGGCATTCGCTGGCGACGGCGGAGAAGGTGAGCATTCACGACCTGGGAGCGGAGTCGTTCGTGGCGCACAACGTGACTTCGCCGATGCGGATCAAGGTGATTGAGGCATTCAAGAAGACGCGGACCACGCTGCATCATGGACGTGGAGCTGCCGACGCTGTCCAGCATCAAGGAATTTGTGCGCATGGGCAACGGGGTGGCGCTGGTGCCGAGGATGTGCGTGGAGGGCGAGTTGCAGCGCGGCGAACTGGTGGCAATCTCGGTGGACGAGCTGAGGCTGGAGCGCACGCTGCGGCTGGTGACTCGCAAGGGAGCAACGCTGTCGCACGCGGGCGTGGCGTTTATCAACGTCTGCCGGAGTATGGCGGCCGATCCGGAACATCGCGCGGTGTTTGAGCCGGAGGAAGGGCCGAAGGGGAAGAGCAAGGGCAAGGTTAGCGGCGCGGCACAACCGTAAGGACATCAAAAAAACGGCAAATTCACGAACAAAGTCAACGGCCCCACTCAACCAAAAGAGGGTTGAATGGGCCACCCGCGATGAGTGGGAAGGTGTTGCTTCCCACGTTAGACGCGCAACAGGGGCGCGCCGCCTAAAGGAAGGTCGAACGCCCCCCGTCCAACTCGGTTGGGGACGCGCCGGTCAGGACGCTTTTTTGTTCTCGACGAGGTTGCGCATGCGTTGCTCGCTCTTTCGGAGCTCCGGGGTCAGCTCGGTGCCGAAGTCTTCTGCTTCAAAGACCTGGCGAACTTCGATCTCAGTTCCACCGCCAAAAGGGCTGCGTTTAAGCCACTCGATGGCGTCTTCCATCGAGCGAACCTGCCAGAGCCAGAATCCCGCGATCAAGTCCTTGGTGTTGGCGAACGGTCCGTCGGTTACGACGTGCTTCCCGCCAGAAAACTTGACGCGCTTGCCCTTGGAGCTGGATTGAAGTCCCTCGGCGGCGAGCATCACGCCAGCTTTGGCCAATTCTTCGTTGAACTTACTCATCGCACTAAGAAGCTCGCGGTTCGGCAGAACGCCTGCCTCTGAATCCGGGTTCGCCTTAACTATCACCATGACTTTCATCAAAATTTCTCCTTGTTTTGGTTCAGTGGTTGGATGTTTGGCCATGGGCTGACGATGCCGCCGCCTAGCCGACGACGAAGGCCCATGCGACGCAGGCCCCATGGACATTCCCAGCCGATTCTAACGGTGCAAGTTCTGCGCAGCTCCCACCTCGCCAACTGCGGGCGGATGTGGGCTACTGGCCTACTCCGTCAGCGAGTGCGCGGCGCTGGGCTGAGGGGCTGCGGCAGTCACGTCGGGCTCCTTGGTGAAGCCGGTGACGAAGCTGCGGTAGAGGGCGATGGCGCTGAGGGCGGAGAGAGTGAGCAGGGTGAGTCCCTGGGCGGGTTGGTGGAGGAGAAGTTTGCCGGTTCCGAAGAGGCAGAGGTAGACCATGGCGCAGCCGAGGATCCAGGCGGTGAGGTTGCTCCGAGGTCGCGGGTGGGGGCGATGGTCGGCGGGATTCGGTGGCGAGGGATTCGGCTTCGATTTGGGCGGCGATGGGGCTGCCAGCCACGGACGTCGGGGCGGACGAGGCGGTAGAAGGCTTCGAGGGTTGCGCGGGGCTCGGCGGGAGTGAGGAGGGTGACGGCGAGCCAGACCAGGGTGGTGATGGCCGTGGTGGTCATGGCGGTTTTGGCGAAGAGTACGGGCGAGGCTCCGTGGAAGGGATGGAGCGCGTTGAGGGTGACGGTGACGGCGAGGGAACAGGCCATGGCCGAGATCTCCGACCAGGCGTTGATGCGCCACCAATACCAGCGCAGCAGATAGACGGCACCGGTTCCGGCACCGACCTCCATGACAACCTGCCAGCCGCTGGCGATGGATTCAAGATGGACCGAGACCCAGGCGGAGGCAATGACCAGCAGGACGGTGGCAAGGCGCGAGACCGGCACGTAGTGAGCGTTGCTGGCCTGCGGGCGCAGGAAGCGGCGGTAGAAATCGGAGACCAGGTAGGAGGCTCCCCAGTTGAGTTGGGTGGCCACGGTGGACATGAAGGCGGCGAGGAATCCGGCGATGGCGAGGCCGCGCATGGAGTGAGGCAGGTAGTTGTTCATCACCAGCATGTAGCCGGTTTCGGGATGGGCGAGGCCGGGGTAGAGGACGATGACGCAGAGGGCGGTGAGAATCCAGGGCCAGGGGCGGATGGCGTAGTGAGCGACGTTGAACCAGAGGACACTGAGCAGGCCCTGGCGCTCGTCGCGGGCGGAGAAGATGCGCTGGGCGATGTATCCGCCGCCACCGGGTTCGGCACCGGGATACCAGAAGGCCCACCACTGCAGGCCGATGTTGACGAGGAAGGTTGCGACCGGGATGGTCCAGAGCATTTCGGTGGTGAGGCCGGCGGAGAGGCTGGGAAAGAAGGCGAGCGGATTGCCGGTGGCGGGCGTCTGGCATGGGCGCTTTGCATTGACCCCAGGCGCGCGATGAGGGCGGAGATGCCGCCGACGGCACGCACGGCGTAGAAGGCGATGGCGATGACGATGGACATTTTGAGGACGAACTGGAAGAGATCGGTCCAGAGGACTCCCCAGAGTCCGCCGAGCGAGACGTAGAGGCCGGTGAAGGGGATGAGAAAGAGGACGCAGACGGCGAGCGCGGCACCCTCGGGACCGGCCCAGACGCCGCCGAGAGGTGCGACCCAGCGGCCGACGGTGAGCAGCAGAGGAGTGCCGCCGAGGGTGGTGGCGACGATGCTGGTCATGGCCTTGGTGACCCATCCGAGGATGACGCAGTTCATGAGCAGGCCGAGGTAGACGGCGCGGAAGCCGCGCAGAAAGGCAGCGGGCTTGCCGCTATATCGGATCTCGGCAAACTGTACGTCGGTAAGCAATCCGCTGCGGCGCCAGAGGCGGGCGAAGAGAAAGACGGTCATCATGCCGGAGAGCAAAGACCCCCACCAGAGCCAGTTTCCGCTGATGCCCTGGGCGTAGACGAGGCCGGTGACGACGAGCGGAGTGTCGGCGGCAAAGGTGGTTGCGACCATGGAGGTTCCGGCCAGCCACCAGTTCACGTTGCGTCCGGAGACAAAGTAGTCGTCTACGCTTTTGGCGGAGCGCTTGCGGAAGCAGAAGCCGAGCAGGATGGTGATGGCGAGGTAGGCGGCGATGGTTAGCCAATCCAAAGACGAGAGAGTCATAGAATCCGGCAGAGCGTGAGATGGCCGCAGGCTAACATGAAGACGGGGATAGGGGATAGTGCTCAAGCATGGGGGCTATGTCTGTAATGGGACTAAGTAACGGATAGGGCGGAAGTTATGAAGAGAGTTCCTGGCCAATGGCATTTTTTGTGTCGCTGGTCAGAGAAACTGGATAGAATAGGTCCACGATGACCACGCGAATTTTAATTGTGGACGACGAGCGAACGATTGCCGACACGCTGGCGGTGATCTTTCGTGGCGTGGGGTATGAGGCTTTCACGGCCTACAACGGACTGCTTGGATTGGAAGCAGCACGCGAACTGCAACCGGACCTGGTTTTGAGCGACGTGATGATGCCTGGAATGGATGGCGTGAGCATGGCAATGGAGATCCGCAGAACACGGCCAGAGGCTGCCGTGCTGCTGTTCTCTGGACAGGCCAGCACTCTGGATTTACTGCACCAGGCCAAGGAAAAGGGCTTCCACTTTGAATTATTGGCGAAGCCGATGCCCCCCGGTGAGATTCTTCGAAGAGTAGCGGCGGCGGTGTCATGCCCCGGGAATCCCTGCCGCAAGGCGGAATTAGGCTGCGCCAATGGGAATTGCACTGCGAGATTGCGACGTGAGAGCGCATCGTAAGGACTTAACTTAGAATTGCATCGCCGCCCTCCGGTACGCATCCAACACTCAGAGTATCAATTTCAGCGAAGGCGTGAATGGCACGCTGGCAAATTCCGCGATTGAAATCGTGTGCTGGAATTGCAGAAGAGGAGCCATGGCAGACGAGAAAAATCAGGGAACGCCAAGCAATCCGCAGAATGAGCGTGAGCAGGCCAATTTTGAACTTGACCGGGAAGCGCGTCAACGGAGGGAAGCCGTAGCGCAACAGATAGCGAAGAACAATCGGCACCGCCTGAATATGGAGAGAGCACTCGACAAGACACTGGCGGACTCGTTCCCGGCGAGCGACCCGCCCTCGAGTATTCCTGACCCAGGTGAGGAAGAGCCGTACGCAGCTTAGTGCGTCAGACAGGGTGCGTCAGACAGTGCGTGTCACACAGTTTGTTAGTTAGACAATTTAATCAAACTTCAATCAGACTCAGACGATGTGAATCAGAGGCCATGCTGACCGGCAATCGGTGAGGTGGAAAACGCTTCCGGAAAACGGAGGCGTTTTTTTGCGTGAGGGCGAAAGGCTCACATCTGCGGAGCCCCACATCTGCGAACTCCGGCAGATGTGGGGCTCCGCTATGCGCCGTTACGCAGATTTCAAAAGAGGCTCCTTCAAAGGCGGGTTGCGCGATCCAGTACACTAGGCAAGAGGAACCGCGCCCGGTGCATATTCCCGACGGATATCTGAGCCCTTCGACCTGCGCCGTGATGTATGCGGCGAGCGCTCCGTGCTGGTGGGTGGCGCTAAGACGGACGCGGCGGAAGCTGTTTGGACGCACGCTGCCGCTGCTGTCGCTGTTTGCCGCCTTCTCGTTTGTGACCATGCTGTTCAACCTGCCGCTGCCGGGCGGGACGACGGGGCACGCGGTGGGAGTGGGGATTGCGGCAATCGTGCTGGGGCCATGGGCTTCGTTGCTGGCGATCTCGCTGGCACTGACGATCCAGGCGCTGTTTTTTGGCGATGGCGGAATTACGACACTGGGCGCGAACTGCTTCAACATGGCGATCGCGGGCTCGTTTGCGGCGTGGGGCATTTACCGACTGGTGAGCCTTGGGGCAGCGGCGGAGTCGCGGCGGCGGGTGGTTGCGGCGGCGCTGGCAGGCTATGGGGCGATCAATCTTTCGGCACTGTTGGCGGCTATCGAATTCGGCATTCAGCCGATGCTGTTTCACGATGCGACGGGAGCGCCGCTGTATGCACCGTATCCGCTGCACATCGCGATTCCGGCGATGATGGCCGGACACCTGACGATTGCGGGCGCAGCCGAGGCGGTGATGAGCGCGGGACTGTTCAGCTATCTGCGGCGGAATGAACCGGGGTTGCTGGTGTCAGAGTCAAAGTCACTCTAGCCAACAACCGGCAAGGATGGGGCAACCGCAACCGGGCTCTGTGCTGTGGGGCGCGCTGGCGGTGGTGCTGCTGTTGACTCCATTGGGAATTATGGCGAGCGGTGCGGCGTGGGGCGAGTGGGCGCCGAAGGACTTTGGTGATGCGGCAGGGCGAGCGCAGATTACGGTTGCAAGCCGAAGCGCGGCGCCACCGTCGGCGGTGCCCGTGGGGCTGGCGCGATTGGCGAATCTGTGGACCGCGCCAATGCCCGATTATGCGCCGCACTTTGTGAAGAGCGCGGGCTTTGGGTATTTGCTGTCGGCGATGTTTGGGGTGGGACTGATACTGGCGGTGGCATGGTTGCTGCAACGGCTAGCGCAAATCGCAATGCCATCCGCGAGCAAATCCGCAGAGCGACTGGCAGGGGAGCGGAGAGAACGATGAGCGTGGGCGTGATCGGCAAGACGGTTCGGGGATTTACCGAGGCGCTGGCGTAGACGCTGGAATCCGAGGGGTACGCACGACAGCGCGGCCTGCTGCAGGCGCTGGACCCACGGGTGAAACTGGTGGGACTGCTGGGGCTGGTGGTTGCGGCGGCACTGTCTAGGAGGCTCGCGGTGATGGCCGGGTTGTTCGGGCTGGGCATTGTGCTGGCGTTGGCCTCGCGGTTGAGTTTGTGGTCGCTGGCGAAGCGGGTGTGGCTGGTGGCTTTCAGCTTTACGTTTATGATCGCGGCACCGGCGCTGTTTCTGACCCCCGGCGAGGCGGTGTACAGATTCGGCTGGCTGGCGATTACGGCGCAAGGGATGCGATCTGCTCTGGTGCTGGTGGCGCGGGTGGAGACTGCGGTTACATTGAGCACGCTGCTGGTGCTGACTACGCCTTGGATGCATCTGCTGAAGGCGCTGCGGACGCTGCTGGTTCCGGTGGAGGTGATTATGCTGCTGGCGATGACCCATCGCTATGTGGTGCTGCTGACGGAGACGGCGAACGCGATGTTTGAGGCGAGGCAGAGCCGCGTGGTGGGCCGGTTGAGGGGCACGAGCAGAGGCGGTTGATGGTGAACACGGGCGGCGTGCTGCTGAGCAAGACGCTGGAGATGGGAAACCAGGTTTCCCTGGCGATGCTGGCGCGAGGATTTCGCGGCGAAGTTCGATTGCTGCACGAATTCCGGCTGCGTGGGTGGGACTATCTGGCGATGTCGGGCTTTGCGGTGGCGGTGACGGCGGCGGCGATGGCGGGACGATGAAAGAGGACGAGCGAGTGCCGGAAAGTTCATCGGGGGGAGTGGAACATTCTCATACCCCACATTCGCCAACAGCGGGCGGATGTGGGCCGTCCGCTGCTACCCCACCAGCAGTGGAGTTTGAAGCCGAAGGGGTGCGCTATGAGTATGAGCGGGTTGCGGCCCTGCAGGGGCTTTCGCTGCGGGTGCGCGCAGGCGAACGGATTGCGCTGCTGGGAGCCAACGGCAGCGGCAAGAGCACGCTGCTGCGCTTGATGGACGGGCTGCACTTTGCGAGCCAGGGAACGATGCGCTTCCGGGGCGCGGCACTGACCGAAAAGGCGATGGAGGACGACGGCTTCGCACTGGATTTCCGGCGACGGGTGGGGATGGTTTTTCAGAATCCGGACGTTCAGCTTTTTAATCCCACGGTGTTTGACGAAGTGGCGTTTGGGCCGCTGCAACTGGGCTGGGGTCGGGAGGAGATTCTGGAGCGGGTGCGGTGGACGCTGGAGTGGATTGGCGCCGAACACCTGAAAGATCGCGCGCCGTATCGGCTCTCGGGCGGGGAAAAAAAACGGGTGGCGATTGCTTCGGTGATCGTGCTCGATCCCGATGTGCTGCTGCTGGATGAGCCCACCGAATCGCTGGACCCGCGCAGCCAGAGCCAGGTGATCGAGCTGCTGGAATCATGGAATAACGGGCAGAAGACGATCATTACAGCGACGCATCAGTTGGAGATTTTGAGCGAGATCGCAGAACGCGCGGTGGTGCTGCAACACGGCGCGGTGGTGGCGGACGCGACTCCGGCCGAAGTGCTGGCAGACACGGGACTGCTGGAGACGGCGAACCTGATTCACTCGCATCGCCATCTGCACGGCGGCGTGCCGCACAAGCATCCTTCGCCTTACTTGCGGCACGAACATCCCAAGCACTGAAAGTGAAAAGCAACAGCAAAATGTGGGCACCTGCTTCGCTCTCAGGATGACACTCAAAAGCAAAATCAAGGCAATTTGGATGCTGGCGTTGAATTCAGGTACATTCCTTAGGCTGTGATGGCGATTGGCTCCCTTTCGGCAGTACACTAGGAAACCATGCCGCCTCGCGCGCTTTCCACTCCGGAGTTATATCTCAATCGAAGCCTGTCATGGCTCGCGTTCAATCGCCGGGTGCTTGAAGAGGCCGAAGACGAGAGCAATCCGCTGCTGGAGCGGGTTAAGTACCTGGCCATTACGGCGAGCAATTTGGACGAATTCTTCGAGATTCGGATCGCCGGTCTGCTGCAACACCTGGAAGAGGGCCAGGTAGAACCGGGGCCCGACGGGCTGACTCCGTTGGAGGAGCAGGAGTTGGTGGCCGATGCGACGCACAGATTCGTACGCGAGCAGTATGAGTGCTGGAATGTGAAGCTGCTGCCGGCGCTGGCCGAACATCGCATCCGGGTGCATTCGCTGGGAGACCTGGACGATGAGCAACGGGCGGTAGTGGACGATTACTGCCGCAACGAACTGGACGCGCTGCTGACTCCGGTGACGGTCGATCCGGCGCATCCGTTTCCGAGAGTGATTCACAAGGCGCTATGCCAGGCACTGCTGCTGCGGCGGCGGCGGCGCACCACGACTAACTACATGGGAGTGGTGACGGTGCCGCGCTCGCTGCCGAGGCTGGTGAGATTGCCCGACTCAGAGGGCGACTCGTTTATTGCGCTGGCCGACCTGGTGGGGCTGCACGCGGGACGGATGTATCGCGGGTACGAGATTCTGAGCGAAGGCGCATTCCGGATCACGCGCAACAGCAATCTGTATTTGCAGGAAGAAGAGTCGCGCTCGGTGCTGGAGTCGGTGCGAACGGAGTTGCATAACCGCCGCAAGGGAGATGCGGTGCGGTTGGAGATTGAGTCCGACGCGAGCGCCGACATTATCGCGCGGCTGCAGACGGTCTTTGAGTTGGCGGACTGGCAGGTGTATCGCACGCCGGGGCCGGTGAATCTTTCGCGGTTGATGCACTTGTATACGGCGGTGAATCGTCCGGAGCTGAAATTCAAAAACTTTCAGGCGCGGGAGTGGTCGCTGCCGAAGGGGACAAAGGACATTTGGGGCACACTGCGTCAGCGCGATGTGCTGCTGCACCATCCGTTTGACAGCTATAACAGTGTGGTGTCGTTTATTGAATCCGCGGCGCAGGACCCATCGGTGCTCTCGATCAAGCAGACGCTGTACCGCACGAACGACAATTCGCCGATTGTGGAAGCGCTGGTGCAGGCAGCGGCGACGAAAGAGGTCACGGTGGTGGTGGAGGTGAAGGCGCGCTTCGACGAAGCCTCCAATATCAAGTGGGCACGCGAGCTCGAAGACGCAGGGGTGCAGGTCTTCCACGGACTGGTGGGGCTGAAAACACATTGCAAGCTGACCCTGATTGTGCGCCGCGATTCGGACGGGACGATGCGCCGCTATGCCCACTTGGGGACGGGAAACTACAACCCTACGACGGCAGCGTTCTATACGGATCTGAGCCTGCTGACGGCGAATCCGGAGATGACACTTGCGGTACACAATGTGTTCAACTTTCTTACGGCTTACTCCGAGCAGCCGAACTATAATCCGCTGCTGGTGGCTCCGGTGGACCTTGCGGAACGGATTGCGAACCTGATTGCACGCGAGGCCGACCACGCCCGCGCAGGCAAGCCGGCGCGCATCATCATCAAAGTAAATTCGCTGCTGGACAAGAACGTGGTGCAGGAGTTGTATCGCGCCTCGCAGGCGGGAGTGCAGGTGGACCTGATCGTGCGCGGCATCTGCTCGCTGAATCCGGGGCTTCGCGGGATCAGCGACCGCATCCGGGTGCGCAGCATTGTAGGCCGCTTTCTGGAGCACAGCCGCATCTACTACTTCCAGAACGGCGGCGAAGAGGAAATTTATCTGGGCAGCGCCGACTGGATGCCGCGCAATTTGCACGAGCGGGTGGAAGTGGTTTTTCCACTGCGCGATCCTCTGCTGCGCGACCGGGTGAGGAATGAAATTCTGGCGGCGTACCTGGCCGATAACGTGAAGTCGCACGTTCTGCAGCGCGGGGGTGGCTACGTACGCGAGAACCCGAAGGGCAAGGTTGCGCCCTTCAGCTCGCAGGAATTCCTGATTGACCTGGCCGAGGGCAAGCGCGATGTTTCGGCGATTCCCGTGGCGCCAGCCAGACCGTTGCGCCGCACGGCGAAGGCGCGGGCCAAGGCTAAGCCGCGCGCCAAGGCAATAAGCAAATGATCTTATATTTTCTGCGCCACGCAAGTGCTGGACAGAGCCGCCTGAACCCGGTTCTGGATGACAAGCGGCCGCTCGACAAAGAAGGCATTGAGCAGTGCCGCTATGTCGGGAGATGGTTGAACGCGATGGACGCGCATGTGGACCTGATTCTCTCCAGTCCACTGAAGCGCGCGACGCAGACGGCTGCCTTGGTGGGAAACGAAATTGCCTATGAGCAGAAGATCGAACTGGCTCCGGCGCTGCAACCCGGAGCTAGCGTACGAGAGCTTCCGCAAACTGCTGCATCGGATCAGCGGCCTGGAGGCGGCGATGGTGGTGGGGCACAATCCCAGCATGAGCCAGTTTCTCTCGCAGCTGGTGACCGGCGGGGCGAGCGAGTGGGCGATCGAGATGAAAAAGGGCAGCGTGGCCCAGGTGGACAGTGGACCCCAAGCACAGCACGCTGAACTGGTTGATCACGCCGCGTCTGGTGAAGAGCGCCTACACTTCGGCACAAGTCAACTCGCGGCCAAAGACCTCGGAGAAGTAATCCCGTTCCCTTCCTAGAGACCATAACTCCAACTCGGCTCCGCTGGGGCGGGTGACCAGGGTGAGACGCACGCTGGTGGGCTCGATTTTGGCGCGCACGCTGAGCACGGCACCGCGCCTTCCCTGCTCGATCGCCCGGGCCAACCGCAACAGCAGCACGGCACGCGACAACAGGAGGCGGTCTTCAGGCGCCAGCACGCGAACCGGCGGACTGGTCGCAATGATTTTCGACTTGCCGACATAGCGGGTGATCGCCGCAAGGAAGCGGCGCTGCGAGAGAGTGAAGCCCAGCAGTTCGGAGTGCGCCAGGATGTAGCAGGTGTGACGGCGGCGTCCGGCGCGGCTGATGAACGAACCCACTTCATGCAGCATGGCGGCTGCGTTCAACAGTGTGGCGCACTCGGGCGGCAGGCGATGCAGCGGGGCCAGAAGCTTGAAGAGGCGCTGGACGTGCTCGGCGACGCGAGTGGCAAAACGCATATCCACGTGGTAGTGGGCGGCAAGGTTCAGAACGGAGTTGTGGCGCTCGCTGGCCAGTTGCTTGCGCAGGCCGATGTCCTCATCGTCGTCAGCCATCTGCGCCAGAATGCCGTCGCGCAATCCGTAAGGCAGGTAACGAAAGCTGGTGAGTTCAAGCTCGGTGCAAAGCTCGGAAAACACATGCGCTCCGGCGACGATAATCTCAGCGCGGCGGGGGCCAATTCCGTCGAGCGAGCGGCGCTGCTCGACGGTGGAGATGGAGAGCTTTTTGGTGAGGCGAAGCAATCCGGCTCGCGGTACCGTGGCGCCGACGGTTTCCTCCGCGGCGGCCCAGAGTTCGCTGAGCGCGGCCGGGGTTCCGGAGGTGGCGACGGTGAGGTTGATCTTGTGCTTGGTGAGTTCGCGGCGAATCCGGCCGACCTCTTCGGCGATGTAGGTGCGCATCTGGTCCAGTTCGGTTTCCGTAGGCGGATCGTGCTCGAGAAACTCGCGGGTGAGGCGGACGGCACCCAGGGGCAGGCTGTAGATATGCTCGATCTGCCCTTTGTAGGAGACGATGAGCTCGCAGCTTCCGCCGCCGAGGTCGATCAGCAGCAGGCGTCCGGCGCCGATGCGGGTGTTGGCCATAACACCGAGGTGAATCAGGCGGCCTTCTTCCACGCCGCTGACGACCTCGACCTGCCAACCCACGGCGGAGTGCACCCACTGAATAAAGGCGGCGGCGTTGTTGGAATCGCGCAGAGCGCTGGTGGCAACGACGCGAATCTTGGTGGCACCGTAAAGCTGGGTTGCCTTCTGAAAGCGTCGGAGGACGCGCACGGTCTGCTCCATGGCGGCGGGGTCGAGGGTTCCGTTGCGGAAGACACTCTCGCCCAAGCGCACGACTTCGCGATCCTCATGCAGCACCTGAAGGCGCTTGCGCACTACGCGGGCAATCTTAAGTCGGACTGAGTTGGCGCCGATATCCACCGCTGCCAGTGTTGCCATTCGTCTAGCCTACCTCATGAATCAATGTTTGCGGTTCGCGAGCAACACTTGGAGCCGCCGAAGGCGGTGCGCAACAGGTGCACGTGCTGCTTGCTGGAGGGCATCCTTGCGAGCAAAGGAGGGAAACCGTATGCTCACGACGCATGCGTTCATAGCCACGGCGAAACGATACGCTATTTGCGGAGGCTGGGGCAAATCGCGCCGCTTTGCGGAGGGCATGGGGACAGTGTAGCGTCGAAAACAAAGACAACGCGAAAGGCTTGCGGGGTGGAGGGTATTGCTTCCCACCTTAGCCGCGCAAAAGACGCGCGCCGAAGGTGGGGCACCCGACGGTTCTTAATCCGCCTAATTAATCCGACAAGAACGGTTCTTAGTTACTCCGCCTATGAATCCGACAAAGAGAAGCTAGTTGGGCGAAGCGGCGGCGCGGTGCTGGCGGAGGAAAGCGGTAGCGCCGGGCTTGCCGAGATAACGCGCCAGCAACTCCGGCTTCGCCTCGCGAAGGTCGACCAGCAGCAGACCGTCGAGGACGTTGGAGAATTTGGCATCGACGTTGAAGCCGAGGAACTTGCCGCCGAGCTTCATGTAGTGCTTGACCAGGACGGGAACACCCTTGCCGTCGCTCTCAAACATGCTGATCCAATCGGAAATGTCGTCGAGGGTGAAGACGCGGGCGAACATCTCGGGCTGGTCCACATTGCCAGCCGTCTCCCGGGGGGGATTCTTGGGCCGCAACATCTTGAGCAGTTCGGCGTCGACGGTGTGGGCGCTGAGATATTTAGTCAGCACCTCGCGCGAAGCCATGGAATAGTCGGCGCTGATGCTGACGGCACCGAAGAGCACGGGAGTTTCCGGATGGCGCACCAGGTAGGCTCCAATGCCTCTCCAGAGGACGAGCAAGGGGGCGTACTGGCGCTGGTAATCGAGGTGCACAAAGGAGCGTCCGAGCTCCAAGGCCGGCCCCACCTGGGCAAAGAACTTGGGCTGGAAGCGGAAGAGAGTGGTGGTGTAGAGGCCGCGCAAGCCGTAACGGCGGAGGATGCTCTGCACGTTGCAGATACGATAGGCGCCGGCAATCTCCTGGCGCTCGTCATTCCAGAGCACGAGATGGGTGTAGTAGGCGTCAAAGCGGTCGAGGTCGCGCGCTTTGCCAGTGCCTTCTCCAGAGGCGCGGAAGGTAAGTTCGCGAAGACGGCCAATCTCACGCACGATGCGCGGGGCCTGGCGCGAGGTGAGGGCGTAGACGCGCATCTCGCCGACCGTCTCCAGCAAGGCGCTGACGGGCAGCGCATGCAACTCACGCACCAGCGCGGTGGGATCTTCGGCGGTGGCGACGGCGTGCTTGGGGTACCAGTTGCCAGGGAAGAAACGGGTACGGGGCGAGGTGATGCGGTCACGCAGGGAGAGCAGCGAACTGTTCCAGCGCAGCAGATCGATCGCTTTTTCGTCGTCGTGAATGGCTTTGAGAGTTTCGCCCTCGACCGGAGCGCCGAAGCGAATCTCCATGCGCCGGCCGCGTTTGTTGAGCAGCTCGTGGGGCAGGAATAGAGTGCGCAGGCGGGGATTGATCATTCCCGCCAGGTGGAAGCCGACGCTGTTGGCTCCGGAGATGAAGGCGGGAACGCTCTTGGCTCCGGTCATGCGGGCGATGCGCGCCATGTTGCGGTTCCACTGCGGGTCAAGAACACGGCGGTGATGACGGCTCCAGGAGGCGACTTCGCCGGCGGGGAAGACGATGAGCATGTGTCCCTGCTTGACCCAGTCGAGAGCTTCGCGAATGCCGCGGCGGTTGGCCGTCTCGTGGCCCTCGCCCATCATGTTGTCCACCAGGATGCAGTGTTGCGAAAGCTCGTCCATGCAGCCGAGCAACTGGTTGGCCAGCAGCTTTACGTCGGGGCGCAGGCGGAGCAGAAGCGAGGCCATCAGGATGCCATCCAACATTCCGAAAGGATGATTGGCGAAGACGACGGCAGGGCCCGCCAGGGGGATATGCTTCAACTCACCGTCGCGCACCGAGTACTCGACATCCATCTCGCGCAGAATGCCGTCAAAGACGGTTCCTTCCGTGTGCGCCAGGGCACCGGCATAGATGCGATCCAGACGCCGGATGGGGAGAAACGGACGCGCCCAGGGAATCTGCTTCCCGAGCTTTGCAAACGGAGTTGGAGAGTTGTTGGTCATTGTGCCGTGGGGCATAGTGTTTACAATTCTGCCCGCGATAGCTTGCGGACTCATGACACCAGTGTAAATCTTTGGTGAATCAGAAAACAGTCAGTTCTTCTACTGAGCCTGAGGCCGGGGTTGGCCCTAACCCTGGGCGGGCGAATTAAGAATTCTGTGGATTGTGGTTGGAGTCTGCTGCACGAGCAGACCTACTCAGGCGCTCAGTCGCTCGGCTTGCAAATAGGACTCGATAGAGTGCTCAAGTTGCAACAGCATGGCATCGTTCAACTTGTTCAGGTCCAGCAGCAAAAAGCTGAGGTTTACCGCCAACAGGTTCTCGTAAATCAAGTTGTTGATGACCTGTGCGATGATGCGCTGTTTCGCCACCATGAGTTTGAGAGAATATTGCTGCTTGTGCCGTACTACCCCACGAAGGGTGGCAGAGCGCAGCAAAACCTCACTGCCTTCGTTCGGCAGTTCCGAGTCGAGGTGGTTGGCAAGCTCTCGAATCATGCTTTCGAGCGTGTCAAGTAGTTCCTCATCCGAGAGATGCAGCGCGGCCAGCCCCGGCGTTGCCTTCATGTTGACGAGGGTGCGGGACAGGATTGTGTCTATGTTTTCCCGCAGGATTGTCGCGAGCCGCTGCATCGGAGGTGGGCGACGGGGGACTCGGTCCTTCAGTTTGCGGGCGATCATCTCCATCATCTTGGGAATATCGGATGGCTTGGTCAGGTAATCATCCACTTGCTGGCGCAGCGCCTGTAGTGCTGTTTCGAATGCAGGGTAGCCGGTCAGAATCAGATTGATGCATTGGGGATTCACGTTCCGCATGGTGTGAACCACGGTGAATCCATCGGCAATATGACCCATGTTGAGGTCGGATATGAGCACATCGAATCGCTGCTCGGAGGTGATGATGTTCAGTGCCTCCGGAACCGAGGCAGCGGTGGTTACCTCATAGCCATGAACTTTGAGAACCAACGGAAGGGTCATCAAAACTCCGGGGTCATCGTCAACACAGAGAATCCGAGCGGCAGGCATCGTAGCTCATTCACCTTACTTCGTTTGATTCGCAGCACGTCCCGAGGTTGCACGCAAGGTGACGACGCGGCTACTTGCACCAGATTTCATGCAAAATTCACGAGCGGTTTATTGCTGGTTCACGGCGCTGGGTCAAACTGATTGCGTTATGACAGAGCCGGCAATGGACACTCTGATTCTCTCCGACTTGCACCTGGGCAGCGAAGTGAGCCGCGCCCGCGAAGCCACCGAGTTGCTGTCGGAGATGAATTTCCGGCGGCTGGTGCTGTTGGGCGATATATTCAGCGACCTGAACTTCCGCCGCCTGACCAGCGAACACTGGAAATTTCTCTCGCGCATCCGCAAACTCTCCAACCCGAAGCGCAAGGTGGAAGTGGTGTGGGTTGAGGGCAACCACGATCAGGGGCTGTCTAAAATCATGTCGCACCTGGTGGGCGTGCCGGTTTACCAACGCTACGTTTGGGATTACCAGGGCAAGCGCCACGTGGCGGTGCATGGACATCAGTTCGATCCGTTCTGTAGTAAGAACGAGTTTCTCGGCCGGATAGGCGAACGCATTTTTTACGAATTGCAAAAGATGGACGGCAGCAGGAAGCGGATTTCGCGCTTCATCGACCGGGTGAACACGCGCTGGCTGAGGCTTGAAACCAGAGTGGCCGAGGGCGCGCTGCTGTACGCCCGCGCCGGAAAGGTGGATCGCATCTTCTGCGGACACACCCATGTTGCCACTCACCAGAGCCGCCACGGAGTCGACTACTACAACAGCGGATGCTGGGTGAACGCCGACCCGACGTACCTCAGCGTGGATGAAGAAGGTGTGCAGGTTCGCCAGTATGAGGGGATGAAGTACGTCTACGAGCCCGCGGCGGAAAGCACTGCAAAGTCCGAGGCTGAGCTGGTGCCGGTGGGCGACCTTGGCGACCTTTTTGCGCCAGCCAATCTGTCCGCGTTGGCAAGCTATGAGAGCTTGCGCTGCTAAGAAGCGGCAAACATTCCGGTTATCGGGACATTTTTCAGGCTGTTGACGGAAGCCCCTCCAAGTTATGACATATTCGTAACTCGGAGGGGTTTATGCGTGCCAGCGTAACGCAGATTGGCAATTCAATTGGGATAATCCTGCCGAAGGAAGTTGCGGGCCGCCTGAAAGTCAAAAAGGGCGACAGCGTGTTTTTGACAGAGACACCCGACGGTTACAATGTAACGCCCTACAATCCGAGGTTTGAGGCGCAAATCAAAGCAGCCCGACGAGGTATGACCGGATACCGGAATGCGCTGCGTGAGCTTGCTAAATAATGCCTTGGCGCTGGCTCTTGGAAGGAGCTGTCCGTGCCATGCACGACGAACTTATTGCCGAGCATGGCGGAAGCCCTGGAGTCCGTGATGCGAGCCTGCTGTCAGCGGCCATGGCGCGCCCGCAAAACCGGGAGATTTATGGGACACCGTCGGTATTCGATCTGGCCGCTGCCTATACTTTCGGCATCGTTCGCGATCTTCCATTTGTGGCCGGAAATAAACGCGCGGGGTTTCTTGCCGCCTACGCTTTTCTTGATCTCAACGGGTGGGAGCTAAAAGCAACGGAGGCCGACGCGGTAACTGCTATGTGGGACCTGGCCGCCGGGCGAGATGGATGAAACCGGTTTCTCATTCTGGGTTAAAGCCAATTCGGTCATTCGAGAGGCGCAGAAGTAGTTACTGACGCCAGCATCGGAAAACTCCTTTTTACACCGGAGCTTTCTCCCACGCTCCAGCAACTCGCGGCGGATTCCGTTGTCGGCGATGATCTGGCGATAGATCTCGGCGCTGGGGCGGGCGATGCGCTGCTGGGTGGCTTCGTCGAGGGCGTAGAGCCCGAAGCGCAACTGCCAGCCCTCACTCCATTCGAAGTTGTCCACCAGGCTCCAGTGGAAGTATCCGCGCACGTCATAGCCTTGCTGCCACATGCGGCGCAACTCGCGCAGAGAGTTGACCAGCAGCCAGGGGCGGATGCGGTCGGTGCGGTCGGGAACTCCATTCTCCATCACGTACATGGGGCGGCCCAGCGCGGAGTAGGCTTCGACGGCCGCCGAGACCACCTTGGGATAGGCCTCGCCGTAGGGCGCGGCAACGCCGCGGTCTCCCTGCGGCACATGCCTGGGGACATGGAGCCCGCCGGGTCCGAACTTCTCTCCGAGCGGGGCGCGCACGTGCAGGCGGTTGTAGACGTTGAGTCCGACAAAGTCGATCTTGCCGACGCATTCAGGCACACGCGGCGCCATCATGGCAAAGGGCAGCGGCAAGGGCTCGCCCCGCAGATAGCTGAGCGCGGCAGCGGTTGAACAGCGCGTCATAGGCCAAGGCAAGCTGGCGGTCGAGAACATTGTCGCGTGCGGGCTCGAAGACTACATAGTTCACCGCGAGGCCGACGTTGGCCTCGGCCTGCTCGCGATGCAGCACATCATAGGCCGCGGCGTGGGCGCGCATCATGGCGCCGAAGACGCTGAGGGTGGAGTTCAACTCATTCAGCCGTCCGGGAGGAAACTCGCCGAAGAGATAGCCGAACGCGGCGTAAACATTGGGCTCGTTGAAGGTGACCCAGTCGGTCACCAGGTCTCCCAAGCGAGCGCACGGCGCGCTTGGCGTAGTGGCGGAAGAGTTCGGGAGCCTGGCGAATCGAGGAAGCCGCCACGCGCCTCAAACCAGCGCGGATGGGTGAAGTGGTGCAGGGAGACAAAGACCCTCATGCCGCGGCGGCGCGCTTCGCGAATGATCTCGCGGTAGCGGACGACGGCGGTGTCGCTCCAGTGGCGCGAAGGCCGGCTCCATGCGGCTCCACTCCAGCGAGATGCGGATGGCGTTCAGTCCCAGCTCGGAGCAGAGTTCGAGATCGCGCTCGGCGTTGAGCCACCAGTCGCAGGCCAGCGCCGCTAGGCGGTGGCCGGAGCGGATGCGTCCTGCACGCTCCCAGTCATGCCACTGGTTCAGCGTGTTGCCTCCCTCAAATTGGTGCGAGGAGGTGGACACGCCCCACAGAAAACCGTCTGGAAATGAAACCGGGAATCGCAAGCATAAGCGTCTTCGGCCAACAAAGGAAATGCAAAGACTAGCACAAACGCGGCGGCGTGCCGCGATTTATGGCGGATTTTGGAAGTAAAGCGGTAGAAGGCGGGCGCTGATCGATGCGCTATTGCTTCCCACCTTAGCCGCGCAAAGGCGTCACGGCGAAGGTGGGGCACCCGAACTTCCGGTACTGCTAGTTCTTTGATGACGCGCAGGTCGTTGGTTACCTGGAAGACGCCAGAGACTCCATTGGCGCGCAGGCCTGCCACGTTTTTATCTGCCTGGCTGTCCACGATCCCTCCAGCCGCACCCGGCCACCGTTCACGATGATGTGGATGCTGGGCACCGCCGACCAGGAGTAACGCGACAATCCATCCCAGTTGAAGATGGCACGAGCTACCTGATGGCGGATGCGGTCATCCATCGGCGAAGGCGGCAACTCGTTGATGTGGTCGATCACCTTCTCGACGCCTTCGATGTGTTTGACACTGTTCACGGCATCGCGCTTCAGCCCGACACTGTAGGCATCGCCCAGCAACTCCACGGTGCTGCCGTTGACGCGGAAGGCCAGCCAATCCCAGATGGTGTAGTAGGGCTGCATGACCAGTTCATGGCGCACCTCGTGCGTGATGCGGTCTTCCTCACTGACGGGCGCGTTTTTGGGCTTGCGTGCGGGCAAGGCGGGAATCGCTTCCGTGCTCCGGGGGCTGTGGGCGGCTGCGGCGGGAAGATAAATTGTTTTGCTGGGCGGAGCGTGCTGGGCGCATGCCGGCAACCAACGGCAAGCAACAGAGGCAAGAATGAGGAGGTAGGCGTTGCGTTCTTCATACCGTTCTCTCCTCTGACGAGTAGAACGCAGTCGCCGGGCAAAGTTGCATCGGTCTCCGGCGCCCGGATTCGCGAGACGTTTATCGAATCATGCCAAAGCGGGGCGGCTGCACAGAGACGCAGAAGTTGGAGAGGATCTGCATTCCGTTGCTGGTGAGCACGGACTCGGGATGGAACTGCACGCCTTCAATGGGCAGGCTGCGATGGCGCACGCCCATGATGATTCCGTCGGCGGTGGTGGCCGTGACCTCCAGCACGTCGGGGCAGGACTGGGCTCGATGACCAGCGAGTGATAGCGCGCGACCTCGATTTCTTCGGGGAGTCCGGCGAAGATGCCGCGTCCGTCGTGCTTCACGCGGCTGGCTTTTCCGTGGATCGGACGGGGAGCGCGCACGATGCGTCCGCCGAAAGCTTCGCCAATCGCCTGATGGCCGAGGCAGACGCCGAGGATGGGGAGCTGCCCGCCGAGTTCGCGGATGCGCCGCCAGGGAGATTCCCGCGCCCTTGGGCTCACCCGGTCCGGGGGAGATTACGATGCCGCGATAGCCGCCGTTGGCGATCTCCTCGCACCGTGACCTGGTCATTGCGGCGCACCACCGGCTCGGCTCCGAGCTCGCCCAGAAACTGCACGAGGTTATAGGTGAATGAATCGTAGTTATCGATGACGAGCAGCATGGTTCTAAGCCTCCGCGTAGATTCTCGCACGCCCCACATTCGCCAACAGAAGGCGGATATAGGCCACCTGCGTTATTCTTCCGGCGCTATCCCTCTATTCGGCCAGGGCCACGGCACGACGCAGCGCGCGTGACTTGTTGATCGTCTCTTCCCACTCCAGGGTGGGCACCGAGTCGGCGACGATTCCTGCGCCAGCCTGCACGCTTAGCTCGATCGCCCGACAACTCCATGGTGCGGATGGTGATGCAGGAGTCGAGATTGTTGGCGTAATCGGCATAGAGCACCGCGCCGGAATACGCCTCGCGCGCACCGCGCTCCAGTTCGGCAATGCCCTGCATGGCGCGAATCTTGGGCGCGCCGGTCACCGTGCCTGCGGGAAAACAGGCGCCGAGAGCATCGAAAGCGGTCGAGGTCGGGACGCAACTCGGCTTGCAGTTCGGTTACAAGATGCTGCACGTGCGAGTACTTCTCCACGGTCAGCAGCTTTTTCACTTTCACCGTGCCGTAGCTGGCAACGCGACCGAGATCGTTGCGTCCGAGATCGACCAGCATCATGTGCTCGGCACGCTCCTTTTCGTCGGCCAGCAACTCCTCGGCAAGGCGGCGCATCTTCGTCGGCATTAGCGCCGCGGCTGCGTGTTCCAGCGATGGGGCGGTAGGTTAGCTCGCGGTCGCGGCAGCGCACCAGCATCTCCGGCGATGCGCCGATCAGGGCCCGCTCGCCGCCGGTTGGCGTCACCATTGGAACCCAGATGCCAAAGTTCAGCAGGAACATGTATGGCGATGGATTGGTGGCGCGCAAGGCGCGATAGAGCGCGACCGCATTGGCCTTGGTCTTGCGCCGGAAGCGTTGCGACAAGACGATCTGGAAGCACTCGCCGGCGAAGATCAGTTCCTTGCCCTCGGCGACGGCGTTCTCAAATTCGGCACGCGCGAAAAGTTGGAGTCGAAGTCGGCCTCGCCCGCGCCGGAAACCGCCATCGCCTTCAGCGGCAAGCTCGACGGCGGCGCTGAGCTTGCGCACCACTTCGCGATTCTTGGCCGAGGCGGTATGCAGAACTTTTCCTTGAGCACGGCTTCGCTGGCGCCGGGCTCCACTTCGGCCAGGGTGCGAATCTGTATCTGCTGGCGGGCGTGATCAAAGGCCAGCACGGTGCGGAAGATGAGGAAGCAGGCATCGTCGCCAGCTCCGGTAACCGCCTGCATCGCCGGATCAAACCAGCGCGAAGCGGCATAGCCGAGGTAGCCCACGCAGCCTCCGGCCATGGGCGCGATATTCTCGGCGGCGGCAAGTTTGCGATGGGCGAACTCGCGCCGCAGGATATCCACGGCGGTGCCCGGCTCCTGCGTTCTCCGTTGGCATCCTGCACGGTGGTCACGCCGTTGCGGGTGCGCACCACCATGGCGGGATCGGCTCCGAGAAACGAATAGCGCGCCAGGTGCTCGCCGCCTTCGACGGACTCCAGCAGGAACGAACGTTCGGCGCCCTGGGCGATCCGCAGGTAAGCCGAGAGCGGAGTCAGCAGATCGGCGGAAACCGTTTCGGCGACGGCCACCAAGCCCGCCCGAAGACGCGGCAAGCTGGCAGAAATCGGCGAACTCCGAGCTGGCCGTCACTTTGCCAGACCACCGGAGGCGGCCGGTTCTTGCGGCTGCGGCTGCAGAAGGTACGGCCAACGATTTCGGCGATGCCGCGCAGGTCGCCGACCATGGCCGCGAACTGATCCGGGTAGAGCGACTGCGCTCCATCGGAGAGGGCGTGGTCGGCATCGCAATGCACCTCGACGATGAGACCGTCGGCGCCGACGGCGACTCCGGCGCGCGCCAGCGGAACCACCTTGTCGCGCTTGCCGGCGGCGTGGCTGGGATCGACGATGATGGGGAGGTGGGTCAACTTCTTCACCGCCGGAACGATGCTGACATCCAGCGTGTTGCGGGCGTGATCGGCAAAGGTGCGGATGCCGCGCTCGCAGAGCACGACATTGTAGTTGCCCTCGCTCATGACGTATTCGGCGGCCATCAGCAACTCGTCGAGGGTGGCGGCCATGCCGCGCTTCAGCAGCACCGGCTTGCTGGCGCGTCCGGCGAGTTTGAGCAGCGCGAAGTTCTGCATGTTGCGCGCGCCGATCTGAATCATGTCGGCGTACTGATCGACCAGCGCCAGCGATTCGTGATCGATGGCCTCGGTGACGACGAGCAAGCCGAAGGCTTCACGCGCGGCAGCCATGATCTCCAATCCTTGCTCGCCCATTCCCTGGAAGGCGTAGGGCGAGGTTCGCGGCTTGAATGCGCCTCCGCGCAGGAATCGCGCGCCGCTTTTGGCCACGGCTTCGGCGGCGCGGAAGAGTTGATCGCGGCTCTCCACCGAACACGGCCCGGCCATGAGCGCCAGCTCGGTTCCGCCTACGGTCGCATCGCTGCCCTCGAAGCGCACCACCGTGTCCTCGCTCTTCATGTCGCGGCTGACGAGTTTGTAGGGCTTGGTGACCGCAATGACCTCGGCCACACCTGGCAACTGGCTGAGCGCATCGGCTTCTACCGCGCCCTTGTTGCCGGTGATTCCGATGGCGCAGCGGGTTGCGCCGGGCAGCGGATGAGGCCGGTATCCTAGCTCTTCCACGCGCTTGCAGACAGCTTGCGTCTGTTCCTCGGTTGCATTCACATTCATCAATACAAGCATTGACCTTACGCCTCCACCGCCTGTGACGCCAGCAACTCGCGCACAAAGCGTTCCACTTCCACGGGAGCCTTGGCTCCGAATTCTTCAATCTTGCTGACGATGGCCGAGCCGACGATCACGGCGTCGGCACCCTGCGCCCATGCCTGGCGCGCCTGCTCCGGCATTGCTGATTCCGAATCCGACCGCGACCGGCAAATGGGTAACGCGCCGGATGCGCTGCAGCAATGCGCTGGCATCGGCGCTTAACTGCTGGCGCGTGCCGGTGACTCCGGTGACCGAGATGGCGTAGAGAAAACCTGTGGCGTGCTGCGCGATCTGGGCGATGCGCTGCTCGGTCGAGGTCGGCGCGACGAGCGAAACCAGGTCGAGCCCGCGCCGTTGCAGCGCCTGGGAAAAGCCCTGCGCCGACTCTGCCGGAAGGTCGGTGACCAGCACTCCGGCAAGACCCGCCTCGGCCGCATCCTGCGCCACGTTTTCGAGGCCGTGGCGCAGCAGCGGATTGAGATAACTGAAGAGCACGATCGGAACTCCGGAGGTCTGCACCGCGCGGGCTGCGATTTCAAGCACGGCGTTCAGTTTGACGCCGCGGGCCAGCGCGCGCTCGCAGGCACGCTGAATCACGGGGCCATCGGCTGCGGGATCGCTGAAAGGCATACCCACCTCGATGGCCGTGGCTCCGCCGCGCGCCATGGCAACCAGCAGTTCGTAAGTGGTCTGCAAGGTCGGGATCGCCCGCCGTGATGTAGGGCACCACACCCTTGCGCCCAGTCTCGTGCAGGGTTTTGAAAGCCTGCTGCAGGCGTGTGGTCATTGTGCGCCGCCTTCGTTCACTTCGGCTTTCAGCTTGGCCACCGTATCCACATCCTTGTCGCCGCGTCCTGATAGATTCACAATTATCAATCCATTCTTGCCAAGTTCCTTGGCCAGCTTTACGGCATAGGCAATCGCGTGCGCAGACTCGAGGGCGGGAATGATTCCCTCGCGCCGCGAGAGCAGATCGAATGCCTCCAGAGCCTCGGCGTCATCGGCGGAAACGTACTCGGCGCGGCCGAACTCGCGCAGATGCGCGTGCTCGGGACCGACGGAGGCGTAATCGAGTCCGGCAGCTGACCGAATGGGTCGGCGCAATCTGTCCATCGTCATCCTGCAGCACGTAGCTGTAGGTTCCCTGCAACACTCCGGGCACTCCGCCGTGGAAGCGCGCGGCGTGATCGCCGAGCGATTCGCCGCGGCCTCCGGCTTCGACGCCAATCAGGCGCACATCTTTGTCGGCGACAAATGCGGTGAAGATGCCAATTGCGTTGGAGCCGCCGCCGACGCAGGCTACCACGGCATCCGGCAGGCGGCCTTCGCGGGCCAGCACCTGCGCGCGAGCCTCGTCGCCGATGACGCGCTGGAACTCGCGCACCATGGTCGGATAGGGATGCGGGCCCAGGGCCGAACCCAGCAGATAATAGGTGTCGCGCACGTTGGTGACCCAGTCGCGCAGGGCCTCGTTAATGGCATCCTTCAGGGTCTTGGAGCCGGCTTCGACGCCGCGCACCTCGGCTCCCATCAGGCGCATGCGGAAGACGTTGAGCGCCTGGCGCTTCATGTCTTCGGCGCCCATGTAGACGACGCAGTCCAGGCCAAAGCGGGCGCAGACCGTGGCCGTGGCGACGCCGTGCTGGCCGGCGCCGGTTTCGGCGATGATGCGCCGCTTGCCCATGCGCCGCGCCAGCAGGACCTGGCCGAGCGCGTTGTTGATCTTGTGCGAACCGGTGTGGCCAAGGTCTTCGCGCTTGAGCAGGATTCGCGCGCCTCCGGCGTATTCGCTGAGCCGCTCGGCAAAGTACAGAGGCGTGGGCCTGCCGCTGAACTCGGCGAGCAATCCGCTCAACTCGCGTTGAAATCCCGCATCCTTGCCGGCTTCGGCGAAAGCCGCGCTCAACTCGTCCAAGCGGTTCGACCAGCGTTTCGGCCACGAAGCGTCCGCCGTAATGGCCAAAGTAACCTTCGCCGGAGGCGCTCAGAAGGCTCTCCAACACTGCCGCGTCCTTCGTTGCTGCATCCTTCATTGCTTCTGCCTCTCCGCGGCCCGCACGGCCGCCACAAATTCTCGCATCTGGCTTACAGCTCTTGATTCCTTTCGCCGACTCGACGCCGCTGCAAACATCGACCACGTCAGGATGCACCGCGGCAATTGCCTCGGCGACATTGCCCGCGTGCAGGCCTCCGGCGAGAAATATCTTGCGTCTCCGGGGACGCAGGCGCGCAGGCTCGGCCCACGGCACGCTCGCCCAGCAAAAACTTTCACCTGAGCCGCCATGAGCCGTGCAAGGAGTGTCCAGCAGCAGACCGCGGCAGGAGGCGAACTCGGCGAGCGCGTTCCGCGGTGAACGCCGCATCCGCCTTGAGCGCGCGAATCACTTCGAACTCCTGCGGCGGCCAGCTCGCAATCACGGGGCGATTCATCTCCATGCAACTGCACCGCATCGAGCGGCACGGCCCGGGCGATGCGCAGCACTTCCAATATATTCATATTTACGAATACACCGACCAGCTTCACTCGTCCGGGCTTCGCGATGGGTACGGGCCCACAACTGGCCCTCCGGTCGCTGACGCCGTGAACGGCGCACGCGACCTCCCGAGCTTGCGCCAGGGTGAGGCAGCGCGGACTTGGCGGCATAGAAGTTCAGCCCGAGCATGGCCGCGCCGACATCGACGGCGGCAAGGGCGTCTTCGACGCGAGTGATGCCGCAGATTTTGATCTCGACGGTACTGACTGCACCGCTCATCGGGTTTGCTCCAAGCCCTGCAACTGGCGCAGGGCGGTCAGCGGATCGCCCGAGCGCATCAGCGTCTCACCGATGAGGAAGGCCTTGTATCCGGCGGACTGGAGACGTTCGATATCGGCCCGCGTACGCAGGCCGCTCTCGGCTACGAGCGTTGCGTTGGGCGGGGCCAGTTCAGCCAGACGCATAGAGGTTTCGAGATCGACCTTGAGAGTTTTCAGATTGCGATTGTTGACCCCGATCAAGGTTGCACCCAGGGCCGTGGCGCGGTGCAGTTCTTCGGCGGTGTGCACTTCCACCAAGCGCGTCGAGATGAACGTTGTGGGCGGCGTCGAGCAGTTTCAAGGCATCAGCATCCGTCAATCCGGCGACGATGACCAGCACGGCTTCGGCTCCAGCGATGGCGGCTTCATAGACTTGGTGACGGTCCACGGCGAAGTCCTTGCGCAGCAGCGGCAGTTTCACGGCGGCAGCGACGCGGCGCAGATCGTCGAGCGAGCCCTTGAAGTGCTGCGGCTCGGTCAGCACCGACATGGCCGCGGCTCCGCCGGCTTCATAGATGCGCGCGATCTCGGCGGGATCGGCTCCGGCCTGAATGTCTCCCGCCGATGGCGAGTGCCGCTTGAACTCGGCGATGATCGCCGTTGGGTGCGCCAGCAATTCGTTCGCGGAAGCGGGGCTTGCGGCCTTGGCGCGCCGCCAGCGCGGCATCGCGCACGCTCTCGCGCACGGCGTCGCCGAGCAGACTCATCTCGATGCGCTTGGCGTCCATGACGCGTTGGAGGAATTCCGCGCTCACTGAGCCGCTCCTTCGACTACCTGAGACATAGCGGCCAGGGCTTCGAGTTTGTGCATGGCGGCACCGTCGTCAATGGCGCGGTGGGCACGGGCGGCACAGTCGAGCAACCCGTCGCCGGTGCGGACGTGCAGAGCGGCGGCGGCGTTGAGCACGACCAGGTCGCGCGGCCACGTCCGTACGCTGGCCGGAGAGCACTGCGCGCACGATTGCCGCATTCTCTTCTACGTCTCCGGCGCGGGCCGCATCGGTGGGTCGCTGGGTAAGTCCGAAGTCGGACGGGGAAACCGAGAGTAGCTCGTTGTGGGAGCCCTCACGCACCTCCAGCACACGCGTGGCGCAGGCGGTGGTGATCTCGTCCAGGCCATCGCCGCCGCGCAAGCACCCAGGCCCGCGAGACTCCAATGAGGGAGAGCGCGCCGGCAACGTCGGCCATGCGCGCCTGGTCGGCTACGCCAAGCAATCGGTATTGCGCCCGGCATGGATTCACCATCGGACCCACCAGGTTGAATGTAGTGCGGAAGCCGAGCGCCTTGCGGATGGGGGCGACACGGGCCAAAGCAGGGTGATAGTTGGAGCGCAAACAGGAAGCAGATTCCCAGCTCGCGCAGGCATCGGACGGCGGTCTGCGCATTCGCAGTCGATGCGGACGCCAAGGGCGGTCAGCACGTCGGCGCTGCCACTGCGGCTGGTGGAGGCGCGCGCGCCGTGCTTGGCAATCTGGCATCCGGCGGCGGCGATTACGAAGGCGGCGGCGGAGGAAACGTTGAAAGTTTTTACCGCGCTGGCGCCGGTTCCCGCCGTGTCCAGCACCTGCGGCGGAATTTCGACGGGGAGGACGCGCTGGTAGAGAGCGTCGGCAAAGCCCGCCAGTTCTTCCGGATTTTCACCCTTGGCGGACCAGCAGCGCCAAGGCCGCCGCAATCTGCGCGTCGGGGGCTTCAGGAGCCAGCATGGCGTCGACCAGTTGCGCGGCCTTTTGGCGGGTGAGATCGCGCCCGGCCAGCAGCATACGGAGAAACTCTCCCAGGGTGGGTGCGGCCGATGAATTTGCGGAGACTGCTTGCATTAGTTCGTCCTGAGATTCGGCGCAAAACGCAATGCGTTGCGGCAGAAGTGTTGTCATTCCATTGTAGGGGAAACGAAGAGAAACGTGCCTGAACTAGAAGCACGCGACGGTGTAGGACCACCATCGACGGGAGGAGCAATCAGCGCAGAATGGGGTTGCAAGGCTCACTCGAAAAGATTACGACGGATGCCGGGCGAGGTCAAACGAAAAATTGGCTCAGGGCGGAGCACGCTGCAGCGGAGGAATTTTGGAGGCGCGGGGCGGAGTCGAACCGCCGATGGAAGCTTTGCAGGCTTCTGCCTTACCACTTGGCCACCGCGCCTCATCGCACCGAAATGCCAGAGACTTCGAGTTAGATGCTATCGCGAGACTGGGCTGAGCGCAACTTTCAGGGGAATATCATTCAAAAACATGCTTCGGACTCGGAGATCATTCGGCCACCGATCCGCCTAAATTCCCGCGCCGTAATCGGCAAACCCGCTCTTATCGAACTCACTGCGGTAATCGAGGCGCTCCTTGTCCTCATTGGCCAACCCGCCCGCCGTGCCATTCACCGGCGCGGCTGCAGTCTCCAAGTGAGCCAGTTTGTCCAGGCGCGAGTGCAGTCCGTTGACGTCTTTTGCCAGTGCAATCAGGGCATCGCTGAGCGGGTCCTTGATCTCGCGCGGATCGGTGATGAGAACCCGCTTGCCGTCGCGATAGACGATGTGTGCGGGCACTCCCACGACGGTCGAGTTGGGAGGCACATCGCGCAGCACCACCGAACCGGCGCCGACGCGCGAGTTGTCTCCAATCACGATGTCTCCCAGGATGCTGGAGGTGTTGCCGACAGCTACGCCGTTGCCGAGCGTGGGGTGGCGCTTCTTCTTCATCAGGCTGGTGCCGCCCAGGGTCACGCCGTGGTAGAGGGTCACGTCGTCGCCGATGATCGCCGTCTCGCCGATCACTACGCCCATGCCGTGATCGATAAAGAGCCGTCGCCCGATGGTGGCGCCGGGATGAATCTCGACCCCGGTCCAGAAGCGCGAGACCTGCGACAGCCAGCGCGCCAGCAGGCGGAAGCCATGTACCCAGAGCCAGTGGTTGATACGATGCGCCCACACCGCGTGCAGCCCTGCATAGTTGAGCAGCACGGAGAACCAGCCGGTTGCCGCCGGGTCTTCCTTCAGTACGAATTGAATGTCTTCGCGGATCGTTCGCAGCACGCTCTGGCCTCGTCTAGCAGGTCTCAACCACGATGTGAGTACCTAGTATAACCACCTTATGTAGCTTCATGTGCAACCATACGATGTACCTACACTAAGTAACTATGTAGTCCATCCAGGGTTGCATCCAGCTCTCCACTTTTGCGTGCTTGTTGACCGATTTGGGATTTCTGCGCGGACGGAAGATAGACAGCCGAGGAACTAAATCGATTGGTGGGAAACACAATCCAATTCGCTATATGCAACCCCGCGATCATCGCGCGCCACTTCATAGAAGAGAAATGAGTCTCGACCGATGAGTGATCCGCCCCCAGCATCCTCCCCGGCCACTGACGTGCCCGTCTCTAATCCGTGGCTGGTGGCTGTCTCGGTGATGCTGGCCACCTTCATGGAGGTTCTGGACACTTCGATTGCCTCGGTTGCGTTGCCCTATATTGCCGGATCGGTTTCAGCCACTAACGATGAAGCCACTTGGGTTCTGACCAGCTATCTGGTGGCCAATGCTATTATCCTGCCCACTAGCACGTGGTTTTCGCAGCGCTTTGGACGCAAGCGTTTTCTGCTGACCTGCATTGTGATCTTCACGGTTTCGTCATTCAGTTGCGGCTCGGCCAACAGCTTGGCCGTGATTCTGATTGCGCGCGCGGTACAGGGTGCGGGCGGCGGAGCGTTGCAGCCTCTCTCGCAGGCCATCCTGCTGGAGAGCTTTCCGCCCCACCAACGCGGGCAGGCGATGGCCCTGTTCGGACTGGGCGTGGTGGTGGCCCCGGTGCTGGGCCCCACCGTGGGCGGCTGGCTGACGGAAACCTATTCGTGGCGCTGGGCTTTCTACATCAATATTCCGATCGGCATCATCGCGATTTTCATGATCATGCGCTACGTGCACGATCCCGATTTACATTCGCGAGGCCAAGCCGGGACGCTTTGACGCCATCGGCTTCGGGCTGCTGGCGATCTGGCTCGGCGCGTTGCAGATCGTGCTCGACAAAGGGCAGGAAGACGACTGGTTCGGCGCCACATGGATTCGCTGGGCAGTGGTGATTCTGGTCGTGTGCTTCGTCGCGTTCCTGATCTGGGAGTTGAAGCATCACGACCCTTTGGTGAAACTGCGCGTCTTTCTCAACCGAAATTTCAGCCTGGGCTGCTTGCTGATTGGGATGTTCGGCGGAGTCATCTATGGCCTGATCACGCTGTTGCCGCTGTTCTACCAGGAACTGCTCGGCTACAACGCGTTTAACGCAGGAATGGCGGTGAGCCCACGCGGCTTGGGCGCAATGGTGGCCATGCCGCTGATCGGGCTGATCGGCAGCCGCATCGATAACCGCTACCTGTTGGCGGCCGGCTTTGGAATCTTCGGCTTCTGCGGACTGTGGTTTGCCCGCGTCAACCTTAGTCTCTCGCCATGGAGCATGCTCTGGCCGGTGATCATCAGCGGCTTTGGAGCCGGCATGGTTTTCGTTCCTTTGGCCACCACCAGCATGGCGGGGCTGCCCAACGAGGAGATCGGCAACGCGGCGGGACTGTTCAACCTGCTGCGCAACGTGGGAGGCTCGATCGGAATCTCGATTGTGAACACGGTTGTGGCCCGCCATGAGCAAGTCCACCACGTCAGACTGGGCGCCCACCTGAACGGTACGAGCGCGCTTTTCCGGCAGATGCTGAACGGTGCGACGGCGCTGACCGCAACAGACCGGCGGCTCACCGCTGCAGGCGTACGCAATCCTGAATGGGGTGGTGTCGCAGCAGGCACGGCTGCTGGCCTATGTCGATGACTTCCAGTATCTCGCGGCGGTCTGCTTCGCCTGCATTCCTATGGTCTTCCTGCTGCGCAAGGTCGCGGCAAAGAAAGGCGCGGTGAGCGCGGCACACTAGAGATTGCATGGAAGGCGCGGGCGCTACAGTTCGTGATGAAACCAGGGGTGGGTTATGACTTCGGCGAGAATCAGCAGGAGCGCGGCGATTGATGTGGCAAGTTGAATCCAGCGCTGACGGCGCTGCTTGGGCGTTAATGGCTGCAGCCGCCACTGCGCCGATGGGTTGCGGCGGATTCTGTTTTCATTCCAGAGCAGCAGCAGATTAAGCGAGGCCAGCAGTCCCGAAGCCCACAGGATCGGGACACGCAATGCCTCGCGATGAAAGCCTTGCGCGGGACCTGCGGCGGTGGCGGCGATCAGCGAACCCAGGCCCAGCAGCACGCGAACCCCGCTGAGCGCAACTGCGGCGGCGCAGAGCGATTGCACGAGAGCAAGGAAGAGCGAAGACCAGCCGAGAATGGTGCCCCGAATCCCGCTGGGGTGGGGCGGATCGCTGCGATTCACGTGACCGTCGGTGTCCATCGCACTCTCCTGCGCTGCCTGTCCCCGCTACTTTTGGTCCTGCTCTACGGCGTGCGCGAGGCGGATCACCGTGGCTTCATCGAAGTGTTTGCCCAGGATCTGAATTCCAATCGGCAGACCTTCGCGATTGTTTCCGCACGGCAGCGAGATGCCCGGCACCCCGACCAGGTTTGCGGTGACGGTGTAGATGTCGTTCAGATACATCGCCATCGGGTCGTCGGTCTTCTCGCCGAGTTTGAAGGCGACCGTGGGGGTCACCGGAGTTACGATTGCATCGACACTGGTGAATGCATTCTGGAAGTCGCGGGTGAGCAGGGTGCGGACCTGCTGAGCTTTCAAGTAATAAGCGTCGTAGTATCCGGCGCTGAGGGCGTAGGTGCCGAGGATGATGCGGCGCTTTACTTCAGCGCCGAAACCTTCGTCGCGGCTGCGCCGGTACATATCGGCCAAGGTCTTTGTCTGGGGCGAGCGCGTGGTGTAACGCACGCCGTCAAAGCGCGCCAGGTTGGCCGAGGCCTCGGCGGTGGCGACGATGTAGTAGACCGGAATGGCGTACTCGGTGTGGGGTAGCGAAACGTTGACGATTTCGCATCCGGCTTTGCGCAGGCCGTCGATGCGGCGCTCGATGGCCTGGCGAATCTCCGGGTCCAGATCCTTCGCCGAAATATTCCTTTGGAATTCCGATGCGCAGACCCTTCACTTCGCGTCCGCACTCCGATGAGTATTTGCCCACTGGCACATCGGCCGAGGTGGAATCGTGCGGGTCGCGTCCGGCGATGACTTCCAATAGCGTCGCCGAATCCTTGACCGTGCGGGTGAGCGGTCCGACGTGATCGAGCGAACTGGCAAAGGCGATCAGGCCGTAGCGCGAAACGCGTCCGTAGGTGGGCATCAGTCCCACGACACCGCAGAAGGCCGCAGGCTGACGGATGGAGCCGCCGGTGTCCGAACCCAGGGTTGCTACGGCGAAACCAGCGGCAACCGCCGCGGCCGAGCCACCGGAAGAGCCTCCGGGAACGCGCGTGGTGTCGCGCGGATTATGCACCGGATAAAACGCCGAGTTCTCGTTCGATGAGCCCATGGCGAACTCATCGCAATTAAGTTTGCCGAGGCAGACGGCGCCTGCGGCTTCCAGGCGTTCGACCGCGGTTGCATCGTAGGGGGCAATGAATTTGTCGAGGAAGCGCGAGCCGGCCGTGGTGCGCTCGCCACGCGTCATCAGCACGTCCTTGATGGCGACGGGAACTCCGGCCAGCGGCGGCAGCGGGTCGCCTTTTTCGGCGAGGCGGTCGATGCGTTCGGCCTGCGCCAGAGCGCGCTCGCGGGTCAGGGTCAGGAAGGAGCCGATGGCCGCATCGCGACTGGCGATTTCAGAGTAGTGCGCCTCGGCCAGTTCGACCGCGGAAAGCCGGCGGCTCTCAACCATTGAGCGCGCGGCGTCGATCGTCAGTGTATCGATGTTCATCGATTTTCTATTCATCGTTCTTTTCTCCCTCGGCTTAGCGACGGGTACGGGGCAACAGATGGCCCTCCGGTCGCCGACGCCGGCCGCTCCGGCTGCGGGCGCTGGCTAGCGCTCGATAACCTTGGGAACCTTGAAGCAGGTTCCATCGGTGTCTGGTGCATTGGAGAGAGCCACGGCGCGGCTCAGTCCGGGTTTCACCTCGTCGGGGCGTTGCGCGTAGGCAAACTTTTGGCTGCCGTGGCGCTCGGCTGAGGCAAAGGCGGAGACCACTTCGGCGAGCGGCTCCACGTTGCTGGTGTCCAGCTCGATTCAGCTTGTCGATGTGGCCGAGGATGGAGTTCAGATCGGCGACCATGCGGGTGCTCTCGTCCGGCGTGAGTTCGAGATTCGCCAGGTCGGCAACGTAGGCTACGTCTTTTTCGGTGACCTTCATAGCTTCCTTTTTCTTGCCAGTGCAAATGAAATTTATTTCTTCTCGGCGCTCAGCGTCGGCGCGAGTTTGAATTCGATGCGCTCAATCCGGATGAACTGGTTGAGGCGCGCGAGAAACTGCGGAGCCATGGCGTAGAGTTGCGCGCGCCAGGTGGCGTCGGGAACCTCGACGACCAGGGTTTGCTTCTCGTCGCACAGATTGCAGCCCAGGACGCGGGTTTTTTCGGCCACCGCTTTTCCGGCGGCGAAGTCCCATGCGGCTTCGGGAAGTTGCTCCGGCGGCAGACGCCGCAAGGCCTCGGCCATGATGCGCTGCAATGTGTTGGAAACCCGCTCCATCGGTCGATTATAACGGAGATGAATTTTCGCGGGGACTAGGTTTGAAGCGACGAGGCGCACGTCCGCGGCCTAGGGAAGTGGAAAGTTGCTCTCGACGAATCCCATGGCCTCGTCGCGGGTTGCGATGGTGCCTTCGAGTTGCGCGTCTTCGACGGCGGCGAGAATTTCGGCGAAGCGCGGGCCGGGGTGGAGTCCGGCGGCGATCAGGTCGTGGCCGTTGATGAGATGAGGGGGACGCACGGCTCCGGCGGGGATCGATGCCAGCCGCTCGCGGGTGTAGTCGTAGAGCTCGAGATTGGCGTGGCTGGCAAGGCAGTCCAGGCGATGCATGGCCAGATGCTCGTCGAAATCGGGCAGGCGCACGAAGCGCTTGAAGGTGGAGTCCTTCATCTTGCGCACGTCGGCAAAGCGCATGTGGTTTTCCACCAGCGCGAGAATCTGCTCGCGGTCGCGATTGCTGAAGCGCAGGCGGGCGAGGATATCGTCGGCGATGCGCACGCCGATCTCGACGTGTCCGTCGAAGCGAATGCGGTCGGGGGCGCGGCGGAAGGTGGCGGGCTTGCCGACATCGTGCAGCAACGCGCCCCAGGCCAGGGTCAGCGGGCATCCCGGCGGCAAGCCCTCCAACAGCAGCAGAGTGTGAACGAAGACGTCGCCCTCGGGATGAAATTGCGGAGGCTGCTCGACGCCTTTCATGCGGGTGATCTCCGGCAGCACTTCGCGCAGCAGTCCGGTTTCGTCCAACAGCTGAAAGGCCCGTTGCGCCTGGCCTTCGGTCAGCATCTTGGAGAGCTCGTCGCGGATTCGCTCGCACGAGACCTGGTGGATCTGCGCGGCGAGGCTGCGGATGGCTTGCGCGGTGGCGCCTCGATGGCGTATCCGAAGCGCGCGGCAAAGCGCACGGCGCGCAACATCCGCAACTTGTCTTCAGCAAAGCGCTGCTCAGGCTCGCCGATGGTGCGCACAATTCCGCGCTCCAGGTCGCGTTGGCCTTCGACGTAGTCCAGCAGCTCTCCGTGCGGAGTGTTGGGGTGCGTCGGAGAGCGGATCGAGCAGCAGTCCGTTGATGGTGAAGTCGCGCCGCTCGACGTCATGCTGCGGCGAGGTGGTGTAGCGCACCGAGTCGGGATGGCGTCCGTCGAGATAGGCTCCGTCGGAGCGAAAGGTGGCGACCTCGATGTGCCCGCGTTCCTCGGCGTTATCATCGGCGTAACCCAGGACCTTGACTGGCACCAGCACCACTCCGAACTGCGCGCCGACGGCATAGGTTTGGGGAAAGATGCGCATCACCTCGATCGGGCGTGGCCGAGGTGGCAACATCGTAATCGGCGGGGTCGCGGCCCAGCAGCAGGTCGCGCACGCATCCGCCTGCCCACAGGGCCTGGTGGCCGTGCTGGCGAAGAAGGCGAAGCGCTTGCAGTGCGGCATCTCGGTGCATATCTCCATGCATCAGGACATTGTAGATCGGAGGCGGTATTCTTTAAGGGTGGACAAGCGTGCATTGATTCTTGGAATTGAGAGCTCCTGCGACGAGACGGCGGCGGCCATGGTGCGCGGCGGCGACGAACTGGTGTCAAGCGTGGTCGCCTCGCAGATCGCGACCCATTCGCCCTATGGCGGCGTGGTGCCGGAGCTGGCCAGCCGCGAGCACCTGCGGAACCTGGTGCCAGTGACCCGCGCCGCGCTGGCCAAGGCCGGCCTGACCTATGCGGACATGGACGCCATTGCCGTGACCAACGGCCCCGGGCTGGCAGGCGCGCTGCTGACCGGCGTAAGCTTTGCCAAGTCGCTGGCCTGGGCACTGGAAAAGCCGCTGATCGCCGTCAATCACATCGAGGGCCACATCCATGCCGTGCTGCTGGAGCGCCGGAACGCCGGGCTTCGCTCAGGGTACGGGCCAACGGACGGCCCTCCGGTCGCGGACGCTGGGCTTCGCGCTGGGTACGGGCCAACGGACGGCCCTCCGGTCGCGGACGCTGGGGCCTGGAATTTCCTGTGCTCGCGCTGGTGGTCAGCGGTGGACACACCCACCTGTTTCTGGCCGAACAACGCGGCTACGGCTGGCACTACGAAAACATTGGGCACACGCGCGACGACGCCGCCGGCGAAGCCTTCGACAAGACCGCAAAGTTGCTTGGGCTTGGGCTATCCCGGCGGGCCGATTATCGATCGCATCTCGAAGTTCGGCGACCCGAAGGCGGTGAAGTTCACCTTCGCCCAGCTCAAGCATCAGGCGCGCAACGAATCCAAGCGCGCGGGAAGAATCGAGCTGGATCGCAAGCGCTTCGACTTCAGCTACAGCGGAATCAAAACGGCGGTGCTGCGCTATGTGGAGACCCACGACATGTTCGCCGCCATCGACGAGCGCCGCCAAGCCCTGCTGCAGATCGCCGCGCCGACCGATGAGGATTTCAAGCGCCTATGCGATCGCCAGACCCTCGACCTGGTTGCCAGCTTCCAGGCGGCCGTGGTCGGCGATCTGACGCAGCGGACGATGGCGGCCTGCGAAGAGTACGGGGTGCAAACGCTGCTGGTCACCGGCGGAGTGGCCGCCAACAGTGCTCTGCGGGCCAGCTTTGAGCAGCGCGGTCCGCGCAGCGGCGTGCAGGTTCACTTCCCTTCGCGCGTGATGTCCACCGATAACGCCGCCATGATCGCTGCCGCCGCCTACTCAAAGTGGAGGTCGAGGGAGTTCGCCGGACTGGACATGTCGGCGGAGGCAAACCTGGAGTTGCGCTGAACTGACGGATCGGGGCTTACGCGAGGGTAGTGGCGAGGGCACGGCCGAGCTGCGCTTCGATATCGATGTCTTTGAAGATGACGGCAGCGGCTCCGGCTGGGCAGTTCATTGAACAATTCGCTGGCGCTGCGGCGCGCCGCCAGGACCAGGATGGGGGTATCTGCAAAGACCTCGAGTTGCCTGATTCTGGAAACCAGTTCAACCCCGCCCATGCGCGGCATGGAAAGGTCGGTGATGATGATATCCGGGACAAAATTGCTCAGAACTTCCAGCGCCTCGACGCCGTTGGTCGCCGACTCCACAATGAAACCGCGCTCCTCGAGGAAGCGGCAGACACTGTGGCGTATGAGCATGGAGTCATCCACGACCAAGGCCGTCTTCGGAATGGGAGGCTGGGTAGACATAGTTGGTGCCGTTCTTCGGTGTACCGTGTCTCTATGTACCGCGCCTCTATGTATAGCATTTCCGAGCAGGTCATGTCTTACCTGGCGATCACGGCAAGAGGGCACACCCCTGCGAAGTTCCGAAAGCAATCACTTTCCCGCCGCGGGATCAAGCTTCGCCGAGCGCGGAATCCTCGATAGCCATATCCTTGAACTCGCTGCTCTCGAATACTTCGCGGCATTCCAGACACTCAACAAATTCCGAATCCTCTTCGCGGGCGACGATCTGCACGCGGGGGTGGCGGCATTTCTGATTCATGGGAGTACTCATTGGCTGCGCGGTGTTGCGCTGCGGTTGCGGTGAAGGCATAAGGGAAATCACTCCGCCGGAGCGGTAGGTGCGCGTATTTTAGCTTGGCCGTCCTGGAAGTCAAGAGGGGAATAGCAGGAATCCGGGCACTGGCAGAACGCGGAATCTAGTGCCGGGTCGCCCTACACTTCGGCGCGATTTCCTTGGTTACAGCCTCAGTTTCCGTGTTACCGGATGTCTTTCATCGCCAGCAGGGTTCCGTAATCCTGACCGCTTGCAGTGGTGGCCCGAGCCACAATTCCGCTAAAGGCCTGGCGCAGTTCGGGAAACTTGGCGACCAGAGCTTTCATGACGGCGGTGTTGTCCTGAAACGCCTGCGCGGTATTGCTGACGTCGGCGGCCTGATATTTGACCACCAGCGAAAGCTGGCCTTGGTCGTCGGGGACGGCAAACGCCTGGGTCAGGTTGTAGGTGTGTCCGTTGGCCGCCGCCAGAGGCACGGGCTCGTTGGCGGGAACATCGGCGGGGCGCGCCGCCTGAATCTCGTCGGAGAGCTTGTCGAGTTGCAGGCTGCTCATGAAGTCCACCGGAGAATAAATCTCCCAGGCCAGAACATAGTAGAACCAGGCGTTGTGTAACTCGCCCTGCTGCTTGAACTTGCGTGCCTGCTGCACATACCAGACGGCATCATGGCCGGAGACTTGCGTTGGCTTGGGATAGTAGCCGGCCAACTTCCATTGGTTCTGCACGTTCTGCAGAACGACGGTGACCATGTAGGGAACCTTGCCCCCGGTGGCATTGGTCAGCACCAAGGCATACTGGCCTGGATCGAGATTGGGAATGGCAAAGCTGGCGCTGGAGGGCGTGTGTCCGTTCGGATCCGAAGACGCCGCAGAAGAACTCGGCGCGGGGCAGCTGGGCGGTGGACTTTCGAGGCGTCGAGAAAGTATTCGCGGCGAATCGTGACCTGGTCTCCGAGCTGACCTTTGTCATGGGTGACGGTTGCCTGAATACCGTCAAAGGAGGAGGCGAGAGCGGGAATCGACGCCTGGCGGAGACTCTGCACATCGCCATGGGCCGCATACTGGATATACTGGGTGGCTGCATTGTCGATGGCACGCACGCGTGGCAGGGGTCAATTTCACTGGCCTGGGAACACTCCTGGGCAAAAGCCGTGGCCGATAATCAGCAGACAGGTGATGAAGGCAAGCCGCGGAATCAAGTGCACCGAGTAGGAATTGCGAGACATGGTCTCTCCGCGGGTAAACGTCCGTTGCCGGGCTGCGCCAATTGATACCATCTGCGCCACAACCGAGCTCCAGGCAGAATAGATGCCCGGTGAGCGGGGACAGATGTTCGCCCCAGAGGTTCAACCGAAGCGAGACGGAGCGCTCTATTACTATCTCAGGATACCGGCTCGAAGGACAATCGCAGCCGCTTCCGCAGACTGAAAAACATATCCGCAATCGGGAACAACCGGCCGCGATCGGGAACAGGTGCATCCGGAGCGCGGAACGGGTTAGAATCGGCCAAACGAGTTGCACTGCAAGGCGGAGCCTGCAATGAGACGAACGATCGCGACAGCGTGCGTGCTGGCAATGATGTCGGGCGGGGTCTGGGCGCAGCAGTCCAACAACCCGCAGTGCCTGCCAGCACAAGGCCCCGCGCCGCAGCAAAGCCCGGCGTTGCAAAGCCCGGCGCAGCAAAGCCCGGCGCAGCAAAGCCCGGGGTTACAACAAAGTGCACCGGACAAAAAGAAACGGCGGCCGCGAAAAAAAGCAGGCGGCCGTAGCTCCCGCTCAGCCGATTCCGGCGCAAAACATGCCGCCGGTTCCGGCGACCCTGATGAACAGCGCTCCGGTCGAGCCGCAGGTGACGATGGAGGGCGGGATGCTGACGATCGATGCGCCGAACTCTACTTTGAGCGATGTGCTGAGCGGGGTTCAGAAGGCGACCGGCGCAGCCATTGAAGGAGCGTCGCCGACCGAGCGGGTTGCGGTGCGGCTTGGCCCGGGCGATCCCGAGCAGGTGATCTCTGCTTTGCTGCGCGGCACACCTTACGATTATGTAATCCTGGGCTCGCTGGGCAGGCCGGACGTGGTAACGCGGGTGTTGCTGACGCAGTCCTCCTCCGGCGGCAGCGGGTCCGGGCAAGATGGGTCGGGGTCCGGGCATCGGCCGGCGATCGTTCGCCCGGTGCCGGAGGATCAGCCGGAACCTTCTGTTCCCGAAGCGGCACAACCAACCCCGAGCGGTGAAGCGGACCAGGCGCAGCAACCGTCTCCGACACAGCCGCCGCAACAGCCGCCGCCGCAATCCAGCCGCAGAACCCCGGAGCAGCTCTTCCGACAGTTGCAACAAACGGAGCAGCCGAAGCAAGCGCCGCAACCGTAATGACGGTTGGAAACTTCACGATGAAAAATCCCCGCCGGAAAAACTGGCGGGGATTTTTGATTTCATTGCTATTCGGCTATTCGCGGGGCTTTCGTTGCAGCGCGTCAAAGCCGGGACGTCAATGCGGATCATTGCGGGCGTGGCGGCAGGTGCCTAATCGTTGCCCGCAGAGGTAGTGAGCACCCGTGCCGGAGCGGCTTTGATCGACTGCCGGCTGCGGTCAAAGACGTAAAGAATTCCAAAAATAATGGCATAGCCGAGTCCAACCCCGGCGGCTAGCGATAAAACGATCACGGCGGACAATACAAGCGACATGACAAGTGAAAACACTTTATACCTTCTACTCTTATGCTGGGCTCCATGCCCAGGATCGCCGGCGGTCACGCCGACGTCAGTTCCATGTTACTCTGTTGCGAACATGAAATCTGTGACTCTGGATGCAAAAAACGCGAGTTCACAATTTTTTCGCAATCGGATGACATTTGGCACTCCCGCCGGATGAGGCTGCAACTGCTCCCAATATGCGGCGGTTTGACCTGGACCGCTATTGGCAAATAAGATACCTGAGTCGAACTATCTTCTTGCCCTTTCTATCCCATCCGTGGGGGCGCGTCCAATTACGAGCGGCCTTGTACCAAACGCGGACTGGCGGCATGAGTGGTTCACCGGGAACCGATCAAAATGGGCATCCGCAACATCACGGTGCGCGGCGCGCGCCAGCACAACCTGAAAAACATCGACGTTGAAATTCCGCGCAACACGCTGACGGTGATCACCGGGCTGAGCGGGTCGGGAAAATCGTCGCTGGCCTTTGACACCATCTATGCCGAAGGACAGCGGCGCTATGTCGAAACCCTCTCGGCTTACGCGCGGCAGTTTCTCGACCAGATGGAGCGGCCCGACGTGGACTCCATCGACGGGCTGAGCCCAGCCATCTCCATCGAACAAAAGACTACCTCGCGCAGCCCCCGCTCCACGGTCGGAACGATCACCGAGATTTACGACTATTTGCGTCTGCTCTACAGCTCCATCGGCATTCCCCACTGCCCAAATTGCGGCAAGGAGATCACCCGGCAGTCGGTGGAGCAGATTACGGCGCGGGTGATGGATCTGGCCGGAAGCAGCGGCGCGGGAGCCGAGCCGCGGGTCATGCTGCTGGCGCCGATCGTGCGCGGACGCAAAGGCGAGTTCACCAAGGAGTTGGAGAAGCTGGCGGCACACGGATTTACCCGGGCGCGGATCGACGGCGAACTGCGTCCGATCGACGAAGAGATCAAGCTGGACAAGCGGCGCAACCACACGATTGAAGTCGTGGTGGATCGCCTGCTGGTGAAGGAAGGGATCGAGAGGCGGCTGGCAACTTCGATTGAGGTCGCCATGAAGCTGGGCTCGGGACTGCTGGTGGTCAGCGTGGTGGGCGGCGAGGAGCACATGTACTCCTCGCGCATGGCCTGCCCGGAGTGCGGCGTCAACGTGGCCCAGCTTGAGCCGCGCTCATTCAGCTTTAACAGCATGTACGGCGCCTGCCCGGAGTGCAACGGGCTGGGCTCGAAGTATGACTTCGACCCGGCAAAGGTGATCGTCGATTGGTCCAAGCCGCTGCTGGACGGCGGACTGGGCCCTGGCGCGGGCTCGGCCTCTCTGCAGGCGATGGTCAAGCGCGCGGCCGAAGAGAAAGGCATCAACCTGGGCACGCCATTCGAGCAACTTCCCGAAGAGCAACAGAAATTTCTGCTCTACGGCGAGCCGTCGAAGCGCGCACGCTCGGGCTTCAAGGGCATCCTCGCCTTCCACAAGCAGACGCTGGAGGAGGTGACCACCGAGGGATATCGCGAATACCTGATGCAGTACATGTCGGCCACTCCCTGCCCGGTCGTGCCAGGGACGCAGGCTGCGCCCGGAGAGCCTGGCCGTGCAGGTGAACGGCATGAGCATCGCCGAGTTTACGGCGCTTCCCATCTGCGCGCGCGGCGGAGGCGGCGGCGAAGATTCAGTTGAGCGGGCGCGAGGAAAAAATCGCGGGGCGCATTGTCGGCGAGATCCGGGAGCGGCTCGGCTTCCTGAACCATGTCGGCCTGGGATACCTGTCGCTGGATCGCTCGGCGGCAACCCTGAGCGGAGGCGAGGGCCAGCGCATCCGGCTGGCGACGCAGATTGGCTCCAAGCTGCGCGGCGTGCTGTACGTGCTCGACGAGCCTTCCATCGGCCTCCATGCGCGCGACAACGAGAAGCTGCTGCAATCGCTCGAAGCGCTGCGCGACCTTGGCAACACCGTGCTGGTGGTGGAGCACGATGAGGAGACGATCCGGCGCGCCGATTACGTGATCGATCTGGGACCGGGCGCGGGCAAACTGGGCGGACGAGCTGGTGGCCGCCGGCACTCCGGCGGAGGTCGCAGCCAGTTCCCAATTCGCTGACCGGGCAATACATCTCCGGACGCAAAACGATTCCGGTGCGCGAGGAGCGGCGCAAGGTCAACGGCCACGCCATCGCGGTGCTGGGGGCGCGCGCCAACAATCTCAAGAACATCGACGTGAGCTTCCCGCTGGGCGTGATGACGGTGGTGACCGGCGTCTCGGGCTCCGGTAAATCGACACTTGTGAATGACATTCTGTACGCGGCGCTGGCGCAGAAGATTTACAAATCGCGGCAGGAACCGGGGGCGCACAAGTCGATCAGCGGAGTCGAGGAGATCGACAAGGTGATCCGCATCGACCAGTCGCCGATTGGCCGCACCCCGCGCTCGAATCCCGCGACCTACACCGGCGTGTTTACCCAGATTCGCGAGTTGTACGCCATGCTGCCGGAGTCGCGTGAGCGCGGCTACAAGGCGGGACGCTTCTCCTTCAACGTCTCCGGCGGACGCTGCGAAGCCTGCCAGGGCGAGGGCGAGCGGCGCATTGAAATGAATTTTCTGCCCGACGTGTACGTGCTCTGCGAGGTCTGCGGCGGCAAGCGCTACAACCGCGAAACGCTGGCCGTGCACTACAAGGGATACAGCATCGCCGACCTGCTCGACACGCCGATCAGCGAAGCGCTCACCGTGCTGGAGAACATTCCCCAGGCGCGCCAGAAGCTGCAAACGCTGGTCGATGTGGGTCTGGGATACATTCACCTCGGTCAATCTTCGGTGACCCTGAGCGGCGGCGAGGCGCAGCGCATCAAGCTGGCCCGCGAGTTGAGCAAACGGCAGACCGGACGCACGCTGTACCTGCTGGACGAGCCGACCACCGGCCTGCACTTTGAGGACGTAAACCGCTTGCTGGAGGTTTTGCACCGGCTCACCGATCTCGGCAACAGCATCATCATCATCGAGCACAACCTCGATGTGATTCGCAATGCGGACTGGATCATCGACCTGGGCCCCGAGGGCGGCGAAGAGGGCGGAAGAATCGTTGCGCAAGGAACTCCGGAACAAGTGGCCAAGATGAAGAAGAGCTACACCGGACAGGCGCTGAGCGCGGTGGCGAATCGATAGCGGGGGAACGAATCAGGCCCGGATTTTGCTTAGCTATCCCGTTTTTCTAGCGCCGTACTACGAGATGGAGGCTGGAGCCGGGGGCAGGGTGCAGAGCCGTTCGGGATGCGTGGCGGCCAGGGTCAGGGCGCGGGCAACCCGGTTGATCCATTCCGTGGCGGCGTCTTCGGGCTCAAAGCCGGCGAATGGGCCGGCCTGTGCGATTCCGGCGGTAATGGTGACCGCGATCGGTTCGAGAGCCTCGCGCAACTGCCCCACCAGAGCCTCGGTCCCGGATACTTCCATGCTGGGGCAACAGCAGCGCGACGGTGTCGCGGTCATAGCGGAACGACATCGCCTGATCCTGGGCAACCGAGCGCAGGGTGCGCACCAGCTCGGCGACTGCGTGCTCGGTCTGCGACGCCGAGGTGAGCGAGGCGACCTGGAGCAGCGCGAGGGTGCTGCGAATTTCGCCTCCGGCGCGCTGGCGGTCGAGCTCGGCGACCACCGCATCGAGGTAGGAGGAGCGCTTCAGCAGCCCGGTCTTTTCCTCCGCGACACCGAGGGTTGAAACCAGCGAGCGCAAGCGCGCGCCGTGAACCGCGAGCGCGACCTGATCGGCCAGCGAACGCAGCAGCGCTAGATCGTCGGTGGACCAGCGGCGGCGCACTCCGCACTGCTGCACGATGAACAATCCGATGGGCTGATCCTCGCTGAGCAGAGCCAGGACGACCAGCGAGTGGACGTTCAGGCGGGCAAGCTCCTGGCGAATCGGCGAAAGCGGCTCGGAGAGCTGCACGTCGGCGGCGCGGAAGACCGGCTCAATCGAGGTGAGGCGCTGGCTGAGCGCGAGCAGGCGAACCATGGCGGTGCGTTCGGACTTGGGCACCTCCGGCGAACAGTACTCGACCACCAGCGAAGGCGGCTTGCCGGGAGTGGCCAGCGCGGCAAGGCAGCGGCTGTATTGCCAACGCGCGCCAATCTGGTTGACGGCCGTCACCAGCACGGAGCGCGGGTCGGTCTGGCGCGCAATGAGGCGGCTGACCTCGGCGGCGCGCACCATGCCATCGGCGGCGCGTTTCTGCTCGACCGGCTCTTCGCGCGCGGCGGGAAGCGCCAGTCCGGCGTTGACGAAAAGCTGCCGCACCCGCGGATTGCTCTCCAGCTCAGCCGCAAAGGATTGCTTGAGCTGCTCAATCTTCTGCAGCGCTTTGTCGCGCATCCCGTACTGGAGAAAAATTTCAGCCTGCAGGATCAGATCTTCCAGGACGCGGGGCGCGGGCGTCCTCGGCTGGTCTTTCTTCCTCGGGTGTAACCGTAACCTGCTCGGGCGGATCGACCCCGAGGCGCTTGGCCACCTCCTGCAAACGGTCCTCCGGAGCATGGCCGGCGAGCTTCTGCATCCGATCCTTGTGTTCGGCCTCGTAGGGATCGATATCGACGGCGCGGTCCAGCGCATCGATCGCCTTGGCGAAGTTGCCCACCGCAAAGTAGAGGTCGAAGAGACGGGAGAGTACCTGGGAATACTCAATCTCGCGATTGGCGCTGTTGTAGAGTTCGGCGAGATATTCGAAGAAAGCAATGCTGGGCTTGCTCTTCTCGGCAAGCTGGGCCATGTCCCCCATGAACTCGTTGCGGCGTCCGGCCTTGCGATAAAACTCCTCGAGACGGCGGGCCAGGGCCAGGGCACGATCCACCCGGTCACAGTCCACCAAGCCGCCGATGACGGAGTGAAGGGTGGCGAGATTTCCGCTGGGGTTGCGCTCGAACAGTCCCCAGGCAAAGGGCTCGGCCTCTTCCACGCGCCCCACCGCCAGCAGGGCGAGCGCATAGGGTTCGCGCGCCTCTTCCGGGCTGGAGGGATAGGTGGCGAGCGGGTGCAATAATTCAATCGCCTCGGCCGGACGGCCGCTGGCAATCAGCGCGCGGCCATGCCCAAGGCGCGCCGCCATGTTGGAAGGATCGTTGGCATAGGCGCGCGCATAGGCCTCGGAGGCGTCCTGGCCAAGCCGCTCCAGCATGATGCCAAGATGCACCAGCGCCACGGCGGCGAGGACGGGTTCATGCAGGGCTTCCGCAGATGCGCGCCTGCTCGCGGTAATCCTCCAGCCGCGGGTCGAGTTCCAGCGATCGGGTGATGCACTGCAGCGCGCGGCGCGGATCGCCGAGGCGTTGAAATTCCTGAAAGGCGACGCGATAGGCTTCGGCGGCATCCCGGCGGTTGGTGCTCTCGCACAGTTCGGCGTAGCGGCTCACCATCTCCGGGTCCAGGGCTTTCATCCGCTGCAGTTTGCGGAAGACCACGGCAGCATTGCTGAGCTGCTTGCTCTCGATGAATAGGGCAAAGAGGCGGCGAAGCAAGTCCGACGCCAGGCCAAGCTGGCCGATGGAAAGACTCAGGTCGGCGGCCTTCTGCAGCAGGTCTTCGTTCTCCGGCTGCAACTCGATGGCGGCGCGGAACTCCGCCAGAGCAAGCTCGGGCTTGCCCTTTTCCAGGAGCTTTTCAGCGCGCTCGATCAGCTTGGCAGGGTCACTCATGGTTGCTTAGCGATTTTAAGCTGCAATGCAGATCGGCGCACGTTTTGTTAGCCGGGAAATGTAACCGAGGGGTATCTGCTAGACAGATACCTCCCGAGTTGACACTTCGCTTTTTATTCGCCAAACTATTGGGTACTTTGTGGGCGGAGGAAAGGTCGGCCATGGCTTTGACAAAGCGGCAACGTCAGATGTACGACTTCATCGCTGAATTCGTGCAGAGCAACGGCTACTCTCCTTCGTTCGAGGAAATCGGCGCCGCGATGGGTCTCAGCTCGCTGGCCACCGTGCACAAACACATTAACAACCTGGAGACGAAAAAGTTGTTGCGCCGCGACTATAACCGCAGCCGCTCGATTGACGTGCTGCCACTTCCGGACGGAATTCCGGCCCGCGCCCGCGCGCTGGCCGCTAATTCCTTCGAACTGCCGCTGGTGGGGCGCATCGCCGCCGGCAAACCGATCGAGCAGGTGGAGACTCCGGAGACAATCTCGCTCACCGATTTCACCCGCGCCAAAGATGTCTTCGTGCTCCAGGTGGTGGGCGAAAGCATGCAGGACGAGCACATCATGAACGGCGACTACGTTCTGGTGGAGAAGACCGAGAGCGCCCGCGAAGGCGAGATCGTGGTGGCACTGGTGAACGGCTCGGAGACTACGCTGAAACGCCTCTATCATGCCGGTGAGCAGATTCGCCTGCAACCCTCCAATGCCGCGATGCAGCCCATCATGGTTCCCGCCGACGCAGTGCGGGTGCAGGGACGAGTGGTCGCGGTGCTACGAAAATACTGAAAGAACTACTTTGGTGGAACTGCTTTAGGTGGTTGCGCAGTTTGCCCGCGGCTGGCTCCGATCTTAACGGTTGCAGCCGTTAAAGCATTGTTCTTCCTGGTGGCATGAATGACAACCGCATCGCCTACTTTAATGTCGCCCAACGTGATGGCTGTGTTGTTCCTCGCATACGTCGTGTCTGCGGTGAGGAGCACGGTTTGCGACTTTCCATCCGTCGTGGTCACCGTGATCGAGGTCGCGTTGATGCCGGCGACGGTTCCCATCACGTGCTCCATGCCGCCGTGGGCATAAGCGAAACTCGACATCAGAGCCAACGTCAGTGCGAGTGTCAGCAGTTGTCGCATGACTGGTTTCCTCTGTTAATGTTGATGCGCGATTGAGGGCTTCGGGGGCACGGCTTGCGGGTTGCCGTTCAAGAACTGCTGCTCCTCCATCTCCTCTCGTACTTCGTCCGGCGCTTTGGGATTGAGCCTCTCCATATCGAGTTCCTCTTGGGCGGAGAGTTGCGGAAGGTGCCGAATGAAATCCACCAACTTCCAACTTGCGTCGGTCGAGTCGTGTCCGCCAAAGGCCGGCATACCTGACAATCGAATGCCGTTTTCGATTACGTAAAACAGCTCGCCATCGCTCATGCTCTGGATGTGCGCCGCGCGCAGGTCGGGCGGTTTGGGGTACATCCCCGTACCGAACATCGTCTTTCCACTCCCGTTATTGCCATGACATACGGCACAGTGATCGGCGAAGTGGGCTCGACTCTGGGCGAGAACTTCGGCCGAGACGGGAACGGGGTTCTTCATCATTTTGGCAGAGGCAGGCATGGCCAGGGCGCGCGCACTCTCTGCTACTTTTACTTCCAAGATGGTTGGCTGGGCGCTGGCGCTAAAGCCATTGGCGAACTTTTTGAGGTAAACCAAAGCGGCAACCGCACAAATACCGGCGCAGGCCAAGACTACGACGATTGCTTTACCCATAACGCTTCTCCTACCTGCGCTACGTTCGCCGCTGCCGCTGATGTGCGTGAAGAAAAGCCCGGCCATGGCCGGGCTGAATGCACAGGTCAGACTCCACTCAGGCAAGCTTTTCCAGCGCCTTTTCGATCGTTTCCTTGGGGACAAAGCCGACGATCTGCTCCTGCACCTGGCCGCCTTTGAAGACAAGCAGGGTTGGAATGCCGCGCACACCATAACGCTGCGGGGTCGCCGTGTTGCGGTCCACATCCATCTTGGCAACCTTGACCTTGCCTTGATAGAGACTTCGCAATCTCATCCACCACTGGGGCAAGAGCGCGGCAGGGGCCGCACCAGGTGGCCCAGAAATCAATCAGCACAGGCTGCTCACTTTTGAGCACCTCCTGATCGAAGTTTGCGTCGGTTACTTCCAGAATTCCATCGCTCGCCATTCTTCCTCCAGTCCCTCGGTATTCGAAAACTCTCTTGCCGCAGCATCGCCGGGCAGTCACGGCTAAAACGTATATCGTAACACTTCGATTCGATGCTCTGGCAGTGGCTTTGGACGCAGAAGGCGGTCCGGAGAGCGGAAAATCTGCCGCCCTGATACCCGAAGGCGTCCGACAATGCAGGACGCTTTGGAAGCGGAGGACTCATGCGCTATCTTGTAGCTGTTCTTGCCCTGGCCGGACTTGTGGTTTCCTGCTTTGCCCTGCGCGAACACTTCCGCACCGAGCCATCGCCGTGCAGCATCAACGAACGCTGGGATTGCGGCGTGGTCAACCACAGCCCGTTCGCCGAATTCGGCGGAATACTTTCCTTGAGTTAGCCCGAATGCGTCTGAATGCATGATCAAGCACAGCCCGATCGCAAAAATCGCCGATGTTCCAGTGGCTGTCTTCGGAATCCTGGGTTACGCGGCAATCGCGGGCTTTGCCCTGGCGCGGCGCTGGTGGATCGTGTTGCTGCTGACGACCGGAGCGGTCGGCTTCTCCATCTATCTCACCTACATCGAGGCGCGAATCCTGGAGACCTACTGCATCTGGTGCGTCACCTCGGCCGGAATCATTACCCTCACCGAGATCGCGACCATCGTGGCGATCGTAGAAGCCGAAGCTGGCGGCCTGATCCAGATCATTTGCGCGGACAAATTCCGCGCCCTATCGTTACACTTTGCTAACGGACCCTGGGGTAAACGATGTCTTTGCTTGCGGAATTCGTCAAACAGGCGGCGCTCGATGAGGGCTTCTCGCTCGCCGGGATTGCACCCGGCCGCGCCGCTTCGGCGAGCTCGACTACTTCCCTGCCTGGATCGAGGCCGGATATCCACGGCGAGATGGAATATCTGGCGAAGACCAACGAAGCAGGAGAGCTGCGGCGGGCGGCGACTCGGAAACGTTGCTCCGTGGGCTCGCTCGGTGGTGGTCTGCGCCGCCAACTACAACTCGGCCGCGCCCTACTCCACGCAGTGCGCCGACCCGGCGCGGGGATGGATTTCGCGCTATGCCTTCGTCGAGTCCGACTATCACGAACTGCTGCTGAAGCGCCTGCGCCGCATCGAGAGGCGCATGGTGGAGCGCATCGTCGCCGACGGCACATGCCGAGTCCACGCACCTGGTGCTATGTCGATACCGGCCCGGTCGTGGAGCGCGTGCTGGCCCAGCACTCCGGCATTGGATGGACCGGCAAGAACACCTGCATTCTCAATCAGCAGCTTGGTTCGTGGCTCTTTCTCGGAGTGATTCTCAGCTCGCACGCGCTGCCGCCCGACCTTCCCGCCGCCGACCGCTGCGGCTCCTGCACGCGTTGTCTGGACGCCTGCCCTACCCAGGCTTTCCTTGCCCCGCGCCAGCTCGACGCCACCCGCTGCATCTCCTATCTCACCATCGAGCAGCGCGGGCCGGCGCCGGAAGAGCTGCGCGAGAAGATGGGCCGGCATCTGTTCGGCTGCGATATCTGCCAGGACGTTTGCCCTTGGAATCGCCGCGCACCGGCCTCGTCCGACCCGGCCTTCGCGCCGCGTACCGAACTCGTCAATCCCTCTCTGGAGTGGATTTCGTGTATGAAATCGAAGAGTTCCGAGCGCACCTTTCGCGGATCGCCCGTGAAGCGCGCGAAACTCAGCGGACTGTTGCGCAACGCCGCCATTGCCATGGGCAACAGCGGAGATCGAAAGCATCTTGCCGCGCCTGCGCGAGCTGGCGCAGCATGAAAATCCCGCGGTAGCCGAACACGCCCGCTGGGCGATTGCAAGATTGGAGACGACACCCGATGCCGGCCGCGTTCCATGACCGATCCGTCGATCTACGCCAGCCGGCTATTTTCCCGCCGTCGTCTCGATGTGCGCGCGCGTCTCGCACTCGTGGCGCGAGCACGCGTCCACCGGCTGAGCGCGTCATCAGTGTCCACGCGCGCACCTTCGATGTTTCGCGCAGCGGCGCTGGGCTGACGCTGACCCGCCAACTGCCTTCGGGAACCGCAGTCGTGCTCTGTTTGCGCATTCCCGGCACTGGGCACAGTGCTCTGCCTGCAAGCCGTCATCACCCGCCGCCAGGGATTCCGTGTTGGACTGCAATTTGTGCAGCCCACCGCCGAACAGCGCGCTGCTGCTCTCTGAACTCTGTTACGCCTGAGCCGGACGAGCGGCATCCAAAAGGAAGTAGGCCGGTCCCGTCCGGCTTCGAGGAGGAAACTCGCCATGCGTGCGCGATGGTTGTTTCTGGCGCTGCTGCTGCTGTGGCGTTGCACGTCCACCTCGCCGGCGCAGCAGTGGTATTCGGTTCAGACCGCTCACCTCATCAGCTATCTCCGAGGGCAATGACCGGGGAGCCCGCGATGCCGCACTGCGCGGCGAACAACTGATCGCCGTCTTCGGAGAGATCTTTCATCGCAAGGAGATCACCTTCTCCACCGCCGCTGCGCCTGCTGGCCGGCCATACCCGCTGAACGGCCGTCGATCACGCAAGCTCGCGGACGGCACGCGGCTTGGTTCGCACGCCTGCCGCGAATTTCGTGATCGGTCGATCCTTCGCAGCCGGAATCGTGGCCGCAAGCGGCGAAGATCCATCGCCACGCTGACCCTGGAAGATAATTATCCGCGCGCGCAGCCGTGGTTTGATTCCGGAATCGCCAGCTATCTGGCCGGAGTGCGATTCAACGGCGATCAGATGGAGCTTGGCGCGCCGCCGCCAGGAATGGTTCTGCCGTCGACGCACGGCGAATGGATTCCGGTGGCAAAGCTTTTGAGATCAATGAGCTTTCGCAGCTTTCCAGCGCGCAACGCGCAACCTTCGAAGCTGAATCGTGGGCGGTGGTGCATGGTTGATCGACAACAGCCGACTGGCGCAGGCGGGCGCCTACTTGAACGCCGTGCAGTCGCGCGGCGCGACGCCGGAGCGAGCACTGGCCGAGGCATTCTCCATGGGCTTCGACCGATCTCGATCGGGAGGTGCGCGAATCGCTGGCAAGCAGTCTCAGCGATGAAGAGATGCCCGCGCCGCGCGTCGAGAGCAAGCTGCTTCAAGTCGCAGAAGATTTCCGCCGCCGATGCCCATGTGCTCCAGGCGAAGCTCTCGCTTCTCGGTCCCGAGGCGGATCGCACGCTGAACGAGCTGGTCGCGTTTATGCGCCAGAACCAGGAGAACGCGGCAGTTCATCGCGCGCTCGCCTGGGCCTTTCTTCTGCGCAATGATATGGAGAACGCGGTGGAGCATATTCGCCGCGCGCTGGCCTTGGATGATTCCGACCCTGCGATGCACTACCTCTACGCGCGATGGGTGAATCAGGGCGAGGAAGACAGAATCCGCATCGAGTCGGCGGAAGCCCGCATGGGCACCGAGTTGAAAGCTGCGCTGAAGCGCGACCCGAACTACGCCGCTGCGTTGGAGTTGCTGGGACTGGCGGAGTTGAGCGGCGGCGACACGAAAGCGGCACTGGCAAATCTTCAGCGCGCCTCGGCGCTGTGTCCGCGCAGCAGACCGTTACTACCTGAATCTGGCGCGTGCTTACGAGGCGGCGGGCAATCTGGATGCCGCGCGCAACCTGATGCTCTACGCGCGCGCAGGAGGCGATGCCGCTGTTTCCGCCGAGGCCGGAGAATTACTCGACGAACTCGGCAAGCCAGAAGAAGCGGCAACAGCAATGGGAGGCCATGGGAATGCATTCCGGATCCCAACGCGAAGCACAGCAAATATGACAATCTGCAGGAGGCCATTGCGGAAGACGAGAAGGCCGAGGCCCGAGCAAGAGCCCTGAGGCGCGGCACCGGACACGCGAAAAATCGAATATCATGAAGGGCCGCATCGTCGGCGTCGAGTGTGGGTCGCGCCGGGCGCAATCCTCAGCGTGAACTCGGCCGGGCGCACCTGGCAGATGCACGTGGCCGACCGCAATACGATCGTTCTGATCGGAGTGGACCACTTCGACTGCGGCTGGCACGACGCCGCCGTATCGATCAATTACAAGCGAAGCGGAAATCTTCAGGGCGACCTGGTATCGCTGGAAGCAAATTGATACGATGTGAATGGAGAACCGAGGACAGAATGAAAAGGGCCCTTGCGGGACAAGGGCCTTCTTGAAAATAAGTAAACAGATTGATGATTAACCGCGGCTCACGTTCTGAGCCTGAAGTCCTTTGGGTCCCTTTACGCATTCGAACTCGACTGTTTCGCCTTCGTTCAGAGTGCGATAACCGTTTTCCTGAATGACAGAATAATGCACAAATACATCTTCACCCGTGCTGCGCTGAATGAAGCCATAGCCCTTTGCGCCGTTAAACCACTTGACCGTGCCCTTTTCTTTCACGACTTACTCCTTTCACATCTTGCAAAGAAACAGTATTCATCGTCCCAGTACGCGGAACACCGTTCAGCTTCCGTTACAGCCTGAAACCGCCCAGCACGCAAATCCGGATTCCAGCATCTTTTCGAGCTCGACGGCCAGTAAGCCGCAGATGCGGAAAAGATGCTGGAATCCGGATTTGAATGTTGCGCTGACTGCCGACTGCACATCCACTTATTCCTTCACTGCGCCGCAACAATGCACCCACCAAATCGGTAATTCAGTAGGCATGGAATATTTATCGCAACCTGCTCAGGTTGGCAAGTGAATGTTGCGAGAGGATGAGAGATTTATACGAAATACTGCCCAAAAAGGTGAGAAATTTGACTGATCTCACCGGATATGCCGCGAAAACCCGTGCTCCAAGAGTTTTGGGAAGCGGAAGGAATGATCGAGGCGAGCTGATTTCGCTACAATAGGAAGAGACATCATGACAAGCGACAGTACATCTACCGCCGCGGCGACCGCCGTGGCCACCGGCGTTTCTTCCACCAGCGACGATCCCATTCAACAACTGCGCAGTTCGATGCTGCAAACATTGCGGCGCAACGGCATGTCCACGCTGAAGTACCTGGGCACAACCGAAGTGCACACGTATGCGTTTTCCGTGGCCGCAAACGCAATTCTTTCTTTCTTTCCTGCGGCGGTTCTGCTGCTGACGATCAGCCGGCGCGTCTTTCATTCGCCGTCGATGGTGGGTGCGATCAAGCGGATGCTGGCGGCGTATCTGCCGAGCAATCAGGGCTTCATCATCTCGACCGTGGACGCCATGTCGGCGACGCACAAGGTTCAACTGTTCTCGATCGTGATGCTGTTCATCAGTTGCACGGGTGTGTTTGAGCCGCTGGAAGTGGCCCTGAACTCGGTGTGGGGATTCAAGTCGCGCAATTACCTGATGAACCAAGTTGTGTCGCTGGGACTGGCGCTGGGCTGCGGCGTGCTGGCGCTGCTGAGCGTTGCGGGGACGGCGGGGGTATGGGCTCCGGCAGCAGAGGCGCAGTTCTGGCTTGGCAATCACATTGGCACCGGCGTGGTGTATTCGCTGGTGGACAAGATCAATGTGACGATGCAATTCATTGCGTTGAAGGTATTTGGAATGATTGCCAGCGTGCTGATTTTCTTTTTGATCTACTGGCTGCTGCCGAATGGAAAAGTGCCGTATCACGCGGTTCTGCCAGCGGCGATCATTACGGGCGTGGCGTGGGAGATTGCGAAGATGATCTTCGTCGCGTGCCTGCCATTGCTGGATTTTCATGAGGCCTACGGGCCATTCTATGTATCCGTGACGCTGATTTTCTGGGCATTTTTCTCGGGTCTGCTGCTGCTGGCGGGAGCGCATCTGTCGGCCCAGGACTCGATGACGGCGCAGAGACTGTCGCTGATGACCCCGGAACCGGTGGAGGCAAAGGCAGCTACCATTGGCCGATAAGGTAATCGTTTGGAAACGACAAAGTTACTCCTTAGGCAATGGTTGCGCAAAGTTCGCATGGATTTACTAGAAAGACAACAGGCACCCATGAATGGGTGCCTGTTTCGTTAATGACTTGCACATATGGGGCACCGGCAAGAATTTCCTTCTGCGCGACGGCTCCTACTCGTCAGAGGGTGGGGCGTCATAGGGATGCTTGCCAGGGGTTCCGATATACCAGTCGACCCAGTCGGTGACGGTCTTGTACCAGAGCTGAGAGTTTTGCGGTTTGAGGACCCAGTGTCCCTCGTCGGGGAAGTAGAGCATTCGGCTGGGGACCTTGAGACGCTGCAGGGTGGTGAAGAGCTGGAAGCCTTCGCTGACATCGAGGCGGTAGTCGAGCTGGCCGTGGATGACGAGGGTTGGCGTTTTGAAGTTGGGTGCGGACAGGGCGGGCGACCAGCGGCGATAGAGCTCGCGATTGGACCACGGAGTTCCCTTGAACTCCCACTCGTTGAACCATAGCTCCTCGGTGGTGCCGTAGGCGCTTTCGGAACTGAACATGCCGTCGTGGGAGACGATGCACTTGAAGCGGTCGCTGTGGCCGAGAATCCAGTTGGCCATGTATCCGCCATAGCTGGCGCCGAGAGCGCACTCGCGCTGGCGGTCGACGAACTCGTACTTATGCTCGACATAGTCGAGGCCGAGCATGAGGTCGGTAAAGGGACGACCACCCCAGTCTCCGTTGATCTCATCGATAAACTGCTGGCCGTAGCCGGTGGAGCCGCGTGGATTGATCATGACGACGACGTAGCCGGAGGCGGCGAAGAGATTGGGGTTCCAGCGGAAGCTCCATTCGTCTCCCCACGCCCCCTGCGGGCCGCCGTGGATGAGGAACTTGACGGGATAGGTGCTTGAGGGTTCGAAGCCGGGCGGCTTGAGGATGAAGCCTTGCACCTGCTTTTTCTCCGCGCCGGTGAACCAGAACCACTCGATAGGCTGCATCTGAATCTGGGCCAAGAGCGCGTCGTTAAGATGGGTGAGCTGGCGTGCGACGGCGGCGGGAAACAGGGCGTCGTCCTTCTCTGAATACGCGGCGCGCGGGTTGCTGGAAGGGTTCTCTCCGGCACCGGGAGGCGTCGCAGGCAAAGGATTGCCTGCGGAGGAGGAGACGGTGAACAGTTCGGTGGGAAAGCGCACGGAGCTGCGGGCAAAGACGAGGAACTTGCCGTCGGGAGTGGGGGTGGGTGCGTCGTTATAGCCGCGCACGACCTCTTTGGGCTGAGCTTCCTTGGGCTGGGCTTCCTTGGGCTGAATCTGGATGCTGTAGATGGGAGCCTCGCCGGCGTCTTCTGCGGTGAAGTAGAGGGTGGAGGAATCCGGGGCCCAGGCGACGGAGTCAACCCAACGGTCGAAGTTTTCTGTGAGATTGAGGATGTGTCCGGTTCTGCGCTCCATCAACTGGAGGCGGAATCGGTCGCTTTCATAGCCGGCGCGAAACTGGGAGCGGATGGCGAGATAGTTGCCATCGGGCGAGTAGAGAGGAGTGGAGTCCGAACCTTTGTTGGCGGCGGTGCGATTGACGGGGCGAGCATTGGGCTCGACCAAGGAAAGGGTGAATACGTCGCTATTGGTGGACGTTGCTTGCACCTCGTCGAGGTTGCTGGTGAAGGCGATCTCGCGGCCATCGGGAGAGAACTGGTACTGGTCCTGGCCGCCGAGAGAAAAGGGCGGGACGTCGTGGTTACCGGGAGTGAGGTCGCGGGCAGCGCAGTTATAAGGTGCGGAAGCGCTGGATACGCAAAGATCGCCCGACACGCAGTTCGTCGGAACGTTGCCGCATTTCGCGTCGATGAGGAAAAGGTGCGAGCGCTTGCCATTGTCGTAGGCGTTCCAATGGCGATAGAGCAACTGGTTGAAGAGCTTGGCTTTGACCGGAGATTTTTCGGCGGCCTCATCCTTGGCTTTGTTGCAGGCCTCGTCGTGGCAGTGGGGCCAGACGGCGGAGAGAAAGAGGATCTGCTGGCCGTCAGGCGACCAGATGCCGCCATCGGCGCCGGTGGAGAGGCTGGTAACCGGCCGTGGCGAGGAGATGAGGGTTCCGGTCTCCGAGTGGAAGGGCTGCACGTAGAGCTGCGAGATGCCGTTGCGGACGGCGGTGTAGAGAACCTGCTTGCCATCTGGCGAAAAGCGGAGGCGGTCCTCGGTCCCCTGGCCGGGCTCGGTGAGGCGGCGGGGTTGGCCGCCGGCGAAAGGAACGATCCAGAGATGCGATAGCTTGGTGTTATCGGCGAGCGAGACATCGACGGCGGAGAAGGTGACCCAGAGCCCGCCAGGAGAGATGGTGAAGTCGCCAATACGCTTGAGGTTCATCATGTCTTCAAAGGTGAAGGGGCGCTGCTGGGCAAAAGCGGAGAACGAGGCCAGCAGGAGTGTGGCGATGAGCAGACGACGCAGCATTCAGAGTTCTCCGGAGGCGGAAAAGAAAAAGTTTATCGCAGTGGGGCGGACGGGGCCATGGGTTTTAGCGTGGGCCAAGTGAATACTGCCAAGGGCAACCTATGGGTGTAGCACGCTTATCTAATTCGGAATCCCTATCTCCAAGAACGAGCGCGGCCGGAATTATGCAGGGAGGATCAGAAATGAAGAAGTTCATCTATGTCGCTTCAATCGCACTGCTGTCGTGTGGACTCTCGATGGCCCAGTCGACATCGCAAGGCACAAGTCCGACACCTCCGGGAGACACAAGGGATAAGTATGGTGACACGGTGGCTCCGGACGGTAGTACCACACCGAGGGGCGCAAATACGCCAGGTGCAAGACCGAACGACTCGCAGCCGTCCAGCATGGGCGCGAGCACCTCGGATAAGTCAGATACGCAGGGAACCAGTCCGACACCAGAGGGAGACAGAAGGGACAAGTACGGTGACACGGTGGCACCGGACGGCAGCACCACTCCCAAGGGCGCTAATACGCCGGGCAGCAGCACACAGCCACAGACAGCTCAGCCGGATATGAAGTAAAGCAAATCGGTTGGTCCGATCGGCGAGCCACACGGTGCGTGGCGGTGCAGCACCACGCACCGTGGCCCAGGGAAATGGAACTCCCACTTCTGAGTATCTGTTTAGTGCGTTACTGCACCGTGAATGGAGTGTAAATTTTAGAGAGAAACCAGAGCCAAACGCCTGCGCAGGCCCGCAAAGTGCGGCAGAGCTGTCGCTTGCGGCTATTCAGTTGGAGCAGCTTAGCAACAGCTACTACTTGGCGGCTGCGGGAATTGCGTCGAAGGCAGCGTCTGGGAGCACCCTGAACTTCTGCTTACGGGGCCGACCATTGGAGCCGATATACGCAACAGACAGGTCGTTCTTCCCGATTCTGGCCCGGAAGGACTCGCCCACCGGCAGGGGAATGCAGTTCGACCACTTGTTCTCAATGGTGCAGGCGATGGTGAACTTCTTTCCGTCCTGGGTTTCCACAACCATCATGTTCTGCACAAATTGGTCGGCGGCGTGCCTGCAACTGGCGGAATAATCAGCTCCGTTGCAGCCCTGCTCAACCATATCGGAGCCAACCACCAACGGGCGCGTGTCGGATCGAAGTACTTTGATCATGACTACATCAGAATCGGAATTGGGAGTGGAGGCGGCAAGTAAGGCAGCAGGCAGAAGTAGGAACAACAATACGCAGAGGACGCTTCGCTTCACAGATACACCCATCCTTGAATTCACGCAGACTAGCATTTCAGCAAATTAGACGCAAGCCAATCGAAATTCATGTGGCGATACAAAAAGAAAACACCTGGGATGGACGCAACTGCGTTCGCCCATCCCAGGCTGCAGGTTGTTGATTAGAAGGTAAAGATCGGCCCGACTTCCGAGCGATGATCCTGCCATTCGTTGGACGGCTTGCCGTCGATGTTGTAAACGCCCAGGCCGTCTTTGATGCGGTTGGCATAGACCGACTGCTCGAAGGCGAACTGGCACCACTGGTTGAACTTGTAATACAGGGTTCCCGCAGCCATCTTGCCCATAGCAATTGGCAATGTCGCAGCGGCGTAGAAGTTCGGGTTATCGAGGTCACGGTGGACCACCTGGTCCTTACCAGCGTGCAGGATCAACTGCCAGCCTGCATTATGACCGGTAGGGCTGGCGTGGAACCAGCGGGACAGCGGAAGACCCAGTTCAGCGAATCCGCCAAAGGAACGAATCGGCTTCTCGGGAGCGACGACAACGGCTCCAGAAGAATTGATTCCGAGGGCAGCCACACCGGCAACGGCCAGAGGACCGCCATCGGTAGTGGTGAACGCCGTTATATTGCTCAGACCCGTAAGGTCGGTGGTGTAGGAGTTGATTTGACCACCGAAGTAGAAGCGCAGGTCACCACCGCGATAGGCGCTGACCGTCAGGGTAGCAAAGCGGGTTGGCAATTGCACGCCCACCTGATAGCCATACATCTGGCTGGAGGACCTAAAGCCACCGCTGGTGATAACGGCTGCTTCGGCAGCAGTTTCCGTGCCGGTGACCGGAATGGCACCGCTGCTGTTGGTAACAATTCCAGTGCGCTTGGATTCGAATCCGCTCACGATGAGCTGTGCCGGAGCGACGCCAGGGGCTTTGTCAAGCTGGAACTGTACGATTGCTCTGCCTTCAAATTCAGGACGATCCGAGTCGGCGCCTTCGCGCTCGCCTTCTCCGAGTTGGGCAGCCAAACCGGCGCTGCCGAGTTTCAAAATCTGGCCTGTGCTGGGCATCATGATGCCGATTTCAGGCATGAACTTGACATGGCGGGCAGGACTCAATTCCTGCACCATGCCGATCGTCAACTGGGGCGAGCGGGTGTAGACGCTGCCGTAAAACGCACCGAGGAAGGTGGTTTCCAGCAGATTCGGCAGGACGGAGGAACCGAACAACGTCCAGTCCTGTCCACCTTTCAGGAAGAAGTCGGTCTTGTCGCTGGCTTTGTAGTCCAAACGGGCCCAAGCCAGACGGAGTTGCGGTTCGTTGCTACGAATCGAGGAAACGTCGCGGTTGTCGACTTCGCTGAAGTTGCCTTCGAAGTCACCTTCGACGCGACCCGTGAGGATCAAGTTCCGCGACATGTCCGGCCATTCAAAGTTGGCTCCGAAGCGGGTGGAACGTGCCTTGACGTGGAATTCGGGGCTGCCGGCCGGGCCGGCGTTAAATGCCTGGGTAAGGCCGGGGCCTGTGCTCAGGAAGATACCGGGGAACGGAAAGTCGTCGCCATTCGGGTCGCTGGTGTCGTTGATGACCGTCATTTTGATGAAGCCGTATGGCGTTACGCGGATTGCACCGATCCTGAAGGCCGGAACCAAGCCGTCCCTCTTTGGAGGATCGAGGGGAAGCACACGTACCGGGGCGACGGCCTGAACCACGGTGGGCTTAGGCAGATATTTTTCCGGATTCAGCAGTCTATCCAGACGATTCTGGCTCTCCTGGAGGCTCTTCGAGAGGGTTACTTCCTCGGTCTTTACCTCGGTCACGCCCGAGTTTGCGGCAGCGGCGGCGTCCTGAGCGGCTGCAGCTTTCTGGTCAGCCTGTTGGATGGCGTTCTGCAGCTGTTGGGTTTGGGTCGCACCTTGCTGGAGCTGCGCATTGTCTTGCTGGAGTTGCTGCTGAAGACCTTGGATCTTATCCTGCTGATCCTTGATTTGTGCTTGCTGCGCACTCAGCTGCTGCTGGAGCTGGTTGAGTTGTCCCTCTACCGTGGTACAACAATTCGCTTTAGCTTCATGCTTCTTCGATTTTTTCTTCGCCGGTTCGGTGTCCGATCCCATGAGAAAACAGGAACCGAGCAACGAGAAAACGAGGATTGCTGCGAATGTTCTGCACCGTCTAGGTCTAGTCATTCATTCCTCCTAAACAACATTTGCTGTATGTTTCGCGATTAGACTCCCACCACATGAGCATCAATTTACAGTGATCAATTCATTTCGCATTCCACTTCCCTGGGAGGAAGACAGACGTGAATCGACCTCGGTTGATTGCTGAATACACTGGTCCAAAATCAGCTGCATGTCAACCCCAACAAAACCGGCTACCGCAATAAGTTTCCTTATTACGTGCGTCCGTTTTCGCATCGTTAGTTTCCCATGGCTAGCGATGGCCGTTATGGAGCCATCCCCCCGATAGCCATGCTTTGAACCCAACATACACTGCGTCCTACCCGTTAAGGCTCGTGCGCAGACCTGTGTATATATGGGGCGACAAAGTAACACGGCAATCGGAGATGGCGCAAGATATTTCTAAAACGTGTTTCATGAGCGCAGTAAATCTTTAAGCAGATGGGGCAGGTAATCATTGATGCAAACGGTTTTGATACACCTTCGTTCAACGCATCGGCGCCCGGCTTTGTAATCGTGTTTGAGTTAGTAGACGCGATGCGGTTGGGTAGGAGAGAGTTCTGCGCCGCATGGCCTGCACGGCCGAAGACTTCGCCGAAGATGCAACAGCGAAATTCGCTCACGGTTTCTGATTGTAGACCCGTATTGACAAATCCGCACCAACGCGAACCAAACCTATAACTAACTGCCTAGTAACTACTCCGGCACTTATTTCGATAAAGACACCGATGAATCGCGAGCGGAGCGATGGATAACTCGCGCTGCTATCTAAAAAGGAAAAGCTTATTGTGGGCGCAATGGGTGAGTTAATAGTAACTGGCGCGCGGCCGAAAACTCGGTCGGTATAAGTCCGTACCATGACCTTTACGGCTACCCGTAGGATCTACCCATAGACCGGCGTTTCAGTGCAGGAGTTCCTCTGCTAGACTGGATGCCGTCAACGACTCCAACTGCACAGGTGCAAATGCCAACGATACTCGCATGTGTCAATTTGAAGGGTGGCGTCGGTAAGACGGCCATCTCGGTCAACTTTGCAGCCTACTGCGGCAGGCAAGGGATGCGTACGCTGCTGGTGGATTGCGATCCGCAAACCAATGCAACCTTCTCCTGCATTCGGGGCGAGGACTGGGTGGATCATGCGCGGCAGTACGGCACCATCGCCTCCCTGCTCGGGGTAAGGAGCATTGCGGGAGAGACCAACCATAACGACGCCAAGACGGTTATTAAGAAGGACGTGTTCAAGAACGTGGACCTGGTGCCTTCGCACATCAGTCTGTTCTCGGTGGATTTGGACCTGGGCGGTGCAGCGGGGCGGGAGTTGAGACTGAGGAAGGCCCTGAAGCCCGTAATGGATCAATACGATATGGTTGTGTGCGATTGTCCGCCGAACCTGACGATACCGACCCAGAACGCGCTGGCGATGAGCACGCATTACGTGGTGCCGGTTCCTCCCGATTACCTGTCCATGCTTGGGATTACGTTACTGAACACACGCGTGGAAGAGTTGTGCGAAAACCTCGATCATAAAATTACCAACGCCGGCATCATCATCTCCCGGGTGGGGCGCAAGGCGACTCATCGCGACAATCTGTTGGCCAATCTGCGGACACGGTTTGAGAAGCTGGTGCTGCAGACCGAGTTGCGGGAGCGCGTGGCGGTCCCCGAGTCAGTCTCGCTGCAGAAGCCGATATTCGATATGGGCGACGAGCAGGCGAGTCAGGAATTTACGTCGATGTCGCAGGAATTGCTGGAACGGATCAAGGCGACTTCCTGAACAGGCGTTTTTGAACGCCACGTTTGAAGCGGCCTGTGATGACCGGGCAGACGCCGGCTTTTGCGCTGCACGGGTATACTGAGCGGATGTGGTACATCGTGCGATTTCTGTGGAACGCGACTCGCGGCCATCGACTGGCCCCCTGGCGCAGCCCCTACGTCAAGTGGCGGCTGGAGACCTACACCGGACTCAAGATGGAAAAGATCGGTTTCGCACAAGTGGCCGGCATTGTGTGGCACGAGCGTCGCCAGATGTGGCACTTCCTGTTGTGGACGGCGAAGATGGACAACTACGCCCGAGTTAAGCCACGTAATCCCTCAACCCAGGACTGGGGCTAGGATGCTTTCATCGAAGGCATTGCCTTCATCAAATGCAAAGACAGGTCAACAGACCCACTCAAGCCAAAAGAGGGCTTGAATGGGCCACCCGGCCGGCACTAGAACCCTAGGCATAGCTGAAGTTCGAGTGGCTAGAACTCGATCAGCACTTCGGCTCCGCGCCCAGCCTTGGCTAATTGCGAAGCGGCGCCGCGATTACAGGCAATCTCCAGAAATCCCATACTGTTGAGCATGGCGAACAATTCTCCGGGCTGCCCCTCGGCATAGGAGCCGCGAAGTGCTGCCACTGGCGCCGTGCCCACCGTGATCCTAGGCCTGGCCTGGGCATCAAAGGCTGCGGGAGCGTTTTCCGGGGTCAGGTTGGTAATCATGTTGCCGAATTTATCGACCTTAAGCACCACGCCTTTCAGGGCGTTGGCGGCAATGGCCTTGGGCTTGGGCAGAGAGAAGCGAACGTAGTCGGTGATCTCATCGCCGAACTTATCCGGCTCCACACCTTTGCTCATCCAGCCCGCGCAGGGGGCGAAGATGTCGCGGCCATGGAAGGTATTGCTGAGCGGACGCAGGAAGTAATGCTCGGCGGTGATGTGTCGCACCGAGACCCGCTCCTCCTGCTCGATCACCAGAGAGAGCACGCCGTTATCGGGTGCGATGAAGTAGTGCTTGGAGGTGGTGAGCAGCAGCGGCCGGCGCGGCGATCCGACGCCGGGATCGACCACCACGAGGTGAATCGTATCCGGCGGAAAATAGCGGTAGGCCTGGACAATGGTCATGGCAGCGTCGAGCACGTCGAACGAGTTCACCGCATTGCACAGATCGACCACCTGGGCCGATGGGTTGACGCCGAGAATCACGCCGCGCATGGTGCCGGCAAAGTGATCCGAGCCGCCGAAGTCGGTGGTAAGTGTGACAATGCGCGTCTCCGCCAAGTCTTCCTCCTGATGCTGGTTTCCAAAATGTACTGGGATGATTCTGTCACGAATGAAAATCGGTTGCCATGAGTTCGCGTGGATTCGTGCCGGGCACGTTGCACGTTCGTCTCAGCTCTCATCGCAGATTCGTCACATTCGCCAACGGATGGGGGATTTGGGCCACCTAGGCGCACAGCCTCGCTTGCTGCACGATGCTAAAATCCATTACCGCCGGTTCGTGCTGGAACAGCGAGTTCTTTGGGTCACAGGAGCGATAGGGCTTTGTTCACGTTCGTGCTGATGCGGATGATCGCCGTGATCCTGCTGGTGGCGGCCAACGCATTTTTTGCGGCCGGCGAATACGCTTTGGTCAGCATTCGCGACACGCGACTGGAACAGCTTATCGCCGCCGGACGCATCGGCGCGCGCACCATTCGTAAGCTGCATAACAAGCTGGATGAAGTGCTCAACGGAATTCAGATTGGCGTCACCATGGCCAGTCTGGCGCTGGGCTGGATCGGCGAAGAGTCGATGGCGCGGCTGCTTGAGGTTCCGCTGGCGCGGCTTCCCCACTCGGCGCTCTATGCGCACGGACTGGCCACGGTCTTCGCATTTACCACCATTACCTACCTGCACGTCATTCTGGGTGAGGTTGTCCCCAAGTCGATTGCGCTGCAAAAGGCCGAGCAGGTTGCGCTGGCCGTCGCCGGGCCGCTGGATGTCTTCATCACCATCTTCGGTCCGGTGACGCGCACCATGGCGGCCTCGTCGCGGTGGGTGCTGCACTGGTTCGGATTCAGCCACATCCGCGAGGGCGGGGTGCACACGCCGGAAGAACTCAAGCTCAGCGTTACCGCCTCCCACCGCTACGGCCTGATCACGGCGCCACAGCAGGAGTTGCTGCACCGCGCCCTGGATATGGAAAACATCTCGGTGCGCGAGATCATGGTTCCGCGGCCCGATATTTTTTCTCTCCCCGGCGATATGCCATTGGAGGAAGCAGTTGCCAAGGTGGTCGAGGAGCAGCACTCGCGCATCCCTGTCTATGACGCGGCCCGTGGTCCGGAAGCCATCATAGGCGTGCTGTACTCGAAGGACCTGATGCGCTGGATGCAGTTCCGCTTGCAGCGTATGCAATCCTCCTCCGAGCCTCATCCGGCGGTGCCTACGTTGGCCATCCGCCACATTATGCGGGACGTTCTGGTGGTTCCCGAAACCAAGCCGCTGCCCGATCTGCTGGCCGAATTCAAGAACCGCCGCCGCCATCTCGCCGTGGTCGTCGATGAGTATGGCTCAACCGCCGGGGTGGTGAGCGTGGAAGACGTGCTGGAGCAACTGGTGGGCGAACTTGAAGATGAGTTTGACGTGGATGCCCGCACCGGCCAGGGCAATCCGGCGTCGATGGTGCTGGATGCCGCGCTCAACATTCGGGATCTGGAATCCCAGCACAACCTGCACCTGCCGCGCGACCATGGCTTTGAAACCCTGGCCGGCTTTGTGGCGGCAAACCTGCAACGCATTCCCAAGCCGGGCGATTCGTTCCTCTACCAGCAGCGCCGCTTTACCGTGCTTGAGATGGAGGGCCGCCGCGTGGGCGCGGTCCAGGTCGATCTGGTGCCGGGCGCCGGCGGACAGGCCGGCGAGAAGGCGGAAGCATGATTCGCTACCTGCTCACTCGGCTCGCGTATATGCTGCCGGTCATCTGGCTGGTGGTCAGCGTGGTCTTTCTGCTCATCCACCTTGTGCCGGGCGACCCGATCCAGGCGATGCTCGGCGAGACTGCTGCGGGAGCCGACATTCAGGCCGCACGCCACGCCTACGGCCTCGACGTTCCTCTCGGCACCCAGTACGTTCACTATTGGAACGGTGTGCTGCACGGCGATCTGGGGCAGTCGCTGCGTCTGAATAAACCGGTAAAGGATCTGGTCGCGCAGGCCTATCCTTCGACGCTGATGCTTGCGCTGTCAGCGCTTCTGGTCGCGGTGCTGCTCTCGATTCCCGCCGGAGTGCGCTCGGCCACGCGCCGCAACCGCTGGGACGACCGCACGCTCAGCTTCGTAAGTCTGCTCGGGCTTTCGTTTCCCAACTTCGCGCTCGGACCTATCCTGGTTTTGCTCTTCGCCATTCGCCTGGACTGGCTTCCCGTGTCCGGTGCGAGAAGTTGGCGCAGTCTGATCCTTCCGGCGGCGACGATGGGCGCTTCGCTGGCCGCGATTCTTACCCGCATGGTGCGCACCAGCATGTTGGAGGAGTTGGGGCAGGACTACATCCGCACCGCGCGCGCCAAAGGGCTCAGCGAGCGCGCCGTGGTTTATCGCCATGCCCTGCGCAATGCGCTGATTCCGGTGGTCACCGTCATCGGATTACAATTCGGTGCGCTGCTGGCCGGGGCCATCGTGACGGAAACGATTTTTGCCTGGCCAGGCATCGGACGCCTTACCATCAGCGCCATCAACAATCGCGACTACGCGCTGGTGCAGGGATGCCTGCTCTGCATTGGACTTACGTATGTTGCGGTGAACTTCTGCACCGACCTTGTCTACTCCGCGCTGAATCCGAGGATTCGCCAATGAGGATTCTCCTATGAACAATGCGCCCATGAACAATGCGAGAAAGAAGATTGTGATCCTGGCCATTGCCCACGAGTTTCAACAGCTCGGCAACCCTGGGAACGCGAAGCTGGAAGAGTGCGTCCGGTACCTCGGCCGAAAATTCAAGCTGCAGGTCGTGATGGAGGAATGGACCGAGGAGCAAGGGCCGTCCTTTGGCGCCGAGCTTGCGCCGAAGCTGGGACTTGACTTTGCAAAGATCGGGACACCCGCCGACGAGCCGTTCCGTAGCTGCTGGCCGCAGATCAGCCATCCGGCCCACGATGGCACCCTGCCTTATGATCCGGACGCGCCCAGTATGCTGAATGAATACGGTCCGCTGGATGCGGAAAACGCCCGTGAGGAACAGATGGTGAGAGGGATTCGAAAGAGAATGGAAGACTACACCGGCGGCATATTTATCGTCGGAATCGCACACACACACTCGCTGCACAGCAAATTGGTGAGCATGGGATTTGATGTGACGTCGTATATCGCGGCGTAGAAGGGAGGATGCCCGCAGTGCCGAACGATGTCTCGAAAGCCGTTTCAAAGCTGAGCCGCGTGCTGGGGCGCAATCCTCTGGCGCTGTTGGGCTGCGCGCTGATCCTTCTGTTCGTCTTCTGCGCCATCTTCGGACGGGTGATCGCGCCGCGCGATCCGGCCTTCATCGACTTGGCCGCGCGATTGCAGGCACCCTCGGCGCAGCATCTGTTTGGCACCGACGAGTTGGGGCGCGACATTCTCTCGCGCATTCTTTATGGCGCGCGCATCTCGATGCTGGTCGGCTCGTCGGTGGTCGCCGGGTCGCTGCTGCTGGGCACGCTGGTGGGGTCGCTGGCGGGATACTACGGTGGGCGGCTGGATCGCTTCATCAACGTCATCGTGATGAACGCGTTTCTTTCGTTTCCCGGCATCCTGCTGGCCATTGCATTTGTCGCCTTCCTCGGGCCGGGACTGTGGAACCTGATTCTGGCGCTGGTCATCGGCGGCTGGGTGGGCTACGCCCGGCTGGTGCGCGCGCAGGTGCTGGCGGCGCGCGAGCGTGAATACGTGGAGGCCGCGCGAGCGCTGGGAGCAAGCGACTGGCGCATCCTGGTTCGCCACATTCTTCCCAACATCATGCAGCCGGTGATCGTACAGGCCGCCATCGGGATGGCCGGAGCCATCTTGGCCGAAGGCACGATGAGCTTCCTCGGGCTGGGCGTTCCGCCTCCGGTGCCAAGCTGGGGAGCGATGCTGAACGATGGCCGCTCGCATCTTTTCGACTCGCCACACGTGATTCTGTTTCCTGCCGGAGCGGTGATGCTGGCAGTGCTGGCGTTTAACTTTGTCGGCGACGCGATGCGGGATTATCTTGATCCGAGGTCAAGGATCGAAGCGGGGCTGTGAGCGCTGCGGTTCTACGGTGAACTCCGGCGGAATGCTGCGGGGGCGGTTCCGCTGTGGGATTGGGAGTGACTTGGCGATGTATCGTTGACAATCGACGGAAGGTCAAACTCGGGAGAGTGTCCCGTTTCGATGATGACCGCACTAACGGACGATCCAACGCTCCAGCATTCCAGTCCGCGCAAAGCTTCAATATGCGGGTGATACACTCATGCACTCAACAGCGTGCCGAGGAGATGAGATGTTGCGTGTTGCAGTGGTGATAGCTTTGTCGCTTTGCGTCTCTGCGGCGATGGCTAGCGCGCAGGAACATCATTGGCATACCATCGTCGCTCTGGGCGATCCGAATATCACAGTCGAAATTCGAACCGGTATCGAACAAAACGCCAGTGCTCCGAAAAATGGGCTTCTGATGGCGGTTGTCGCGACTTCGGGCGACAACAGCGATATGGTCTGCGCGCTGAAACTACAAGAATATTCCGGAGGAGCAACCCAGAAGCTCTTTGCCGATTGGCTAACGAGTTCCAACATTGGGGCGTTCTGCGGTAAATCTCGCGGCGCTGAGAAGGACATGGGGGCCCAATCGAAGGCGTCCAATGGATTTTCCGCGGGCACTTGCTTATCGAGCTATACCGACAGCACGCAGGAGAAGCCCGGCATCTTCAAGTCGATTACCTACGTCGCCGCGCCAAGTGGGCTTTATGTGTTGTATTGTACGGCGAACTCCAAGGATGAGAGTACGGCGATATGGGATTGGGAAGTGAACTGGGAGAAGGATTTCTCCCACATGCAGGACAGCCTGCACCTGCCTGATAGCAAGAAGTAGCGCTGCGGGAACTCTGAGAAGCCAACTCTTTTCAATCCAGGGTGAAACCTCGGGGCTGGAAATCCTTGAGGCCCTACTGATCGTCGCGGCGCTTTAGGGTGGGGCGGTCGTCGGCACTCTTGGTACTGTCGTCGCCGGTGCTGTCGCCCGAGCTGGTGGAGGCTCGGCGCAGGCTTGGACCTTTGTCTTTGCCTTGATCGACCTTGCGGCGGTTTTCCAGGGCCGCGAGGCGGGCCTTTATGTCCTGGAACTCGGAGGTATCGACCACGTACTGCGGGCGGGCAGGCAGAATGGTGGCGATCTCATGCTGGGTGTGCTCCATGCGCGCCGGAGTTGGCGGATGGGTCTCAAAGGCTTTGGCTATGGCTCCCGGCTTCTTCTTCTCGAGGGCCTGGATCTTCTCGAAGAATTGGGGGAAGGCCTGCGGGTCGTACCCGCTGGCATATAGATACTGCACTCCGAGGTAATCGGCCTGGGCTTCGAAGTTGCGTTGGAACTTCATAAACGTCAGCGGCACGCCGATGCCGGCAGCCTCATAAATTCCATATCCGATGCCGCCGCCGACGAAAATCAGCGGGATGGTAGCCAAGCTGGCCAGGTTGCCGCGCGTCTGCTGGCGTGCGGCGTGGCAGGCGGCGACGTGGCCGATCTCATGCGCCATCACTCCGGCCAGTTCGGCTTCGTTGTCGGCGGCAAGGATCAGTCCGCTCTGCACATAAAAGTAGCCGCCCGGCAGCGCAAAGGCATTCACCGTATCGTCGTCCAGAACCTTTACCGTGAACGGCACCTTGGCATCCGAATTACGCACGATGTTTTGCGCCATGCGGTTGATGTACTCGTTCACCACCGGATCGGTGACCAGTTTGGCGCTCTGCTCCACCTGCATGGAAAAGCCCTTGCCCATCGACACCTGGCGCTCCAGCGAATACCAGTTGCCGAAACCTTTGCTGCATCCGACGTTGCGGTTTCCAATCGCGTTCACGTCGTCGATCTTGCCGTCGTGGGGAAAGTCCAAATCGTCTTTGAGTGGTTTATCCTCAGCCGCGCTAGCCTTGCCGGATGCCGGAGCCGGGTCATCGGCTGCGGTCTTGTCCGCCGGGGCGTCTGCTGAAGTCTGGGTGGTTTGGACCACGGCCGCGCCGGTCTTGTCGGTGGCCGGGCTGGTTTGGGTCGCTGGAGGGCTGGTCCTGTCGGCTGGCGCGCTGGCCGCAGCGGGAAGGGTGGTCTGATCTGTTTTGTCCTGCGCCAGTCCATAGCTGGCCAGCGCAAGCATCACCGTGAGCAGCAGCGCGCTTTTAAGTTTCATGGTTCTGGGCCTTCCCGGCGATGGCCAGCCTCACCATATTAGAACTTCTCAAGCGGCAGGGGTTGTACAAAAAGTTCTTACGCAATCTTCCGCATTCGCTAACTCTGCCTCGGGCAATCCTGCATTCATCTGCGCGAAGTCGGTAAACGCGAGTCCCTGGGGCGATTCTCCCACTGCGTTGCTGAATCCTTCCCGCTTTTCCGTTATACTGCCGGAAGTTCGAGCTTTTCAGGTTCGAGACGTTTCCGAGGGTAATGATGGCTTCCATGGCTGAAGGCCAGCTCGCTTTTGAAGGCACCACCAGCGATTTCCACGCGCTGGAGGAGAAGATTTACCGCACCATCGAGCTACTGAAGGCTGCGCGGACTCAAAAGGCCGCGGCCGAGGCGGAGCTGGCCAGCATGCGCGACCTGCTTGATGCCCAGACGGCCGAGACCGAGACCGTGCGCAACCAGCTTCAAGCTCTGCAACAAGAGCGCGCCGAAGTTCGCTCCCGCGTCGAAAGGCTTCTCGGCGACGTGGACGCGATCCTTGAGCAGTAGCCAGGGGTCGAGCACCAGCCGGAGAAAGAAAACGGAGGGACACGTGGCGGAAGACGGCAGCAGCATTCGCGTGGAGATTTACGACGAGAACTACAATCTTCGCGGCTCCGACCCAGCCTACATCCAACGCCTGGCCGAGGTGGTGGATGCCAAGATGCGCGCCGTGGCCCAACACACCAGCACCGTGGACTCACTGCGGGTCGCCGTGCTGGCTGCCCTCAACCTTGCCGACGACTACTATCAGCTCAAGCGTAAGTACGAGGGGATCGAGAGCGAATACACCAGCCGCGCCTCGAACTTGGGCAACGCCCTCGACCGCGCTCTCGACGAAGCTCTCTCCGACCCCCGCCGCACCGGCTGAGCAGGCAGCGCCTGCGTTCCGGCTCACGAATTTTTCCTCGCCCCGCAACTATTCGGCGACTACCGGGTTCATCCAACCGGCATTCCGGGCAACCGGAACGGCGCTCTGGCTTGCCCGAATGGGCGTCAGGAGGATGTGGAACTCCCGCTTACTGCGCTGGCGCACGTTCAGGGCAACCGAAGCACCGGCTTTTTGCAGAGGAGTACAGGTATGTCACACATTCGACTTTTCCGATTTACGATACTCGCAGTGCTTGCCGTACTTATGCTCATTCCGGCCTCGGCGGCAGCGCGCATCGGCGTCGGCATCGGCTTCTACGGACCTGTTTACCCTTGGGGCTATTGGGGCGGCTACTGGGGTCCGTACGGGTACCCCTACGGTTATTATGGGCCCTACGGTTACGGCTATCAGGCCTATGGTGGACGACCTCTGGGCGAGGTGCAGATCAAGAGCCCGGACTCAAAGGCGCAGATCTTCGTCAACGGCTCGTATGCCGGGCAAGCGCATGACCTGAAGAGGATTTATCTGGCGCCGGGCACCTACAACCTGGAGCAGCACATCGGAAGCGACGTGCAGAAGCAACGCGTGTACGTGCTCGCCAATCGGAGCGTGAAGATCGAGTTTGGCAAACCCGGCACGCCGAGTCCGCAACCCGCGCCGCCGCCACCACCCGACGTGGCTCCGTCGCAACCGCCGCGACCCGCGCCAGATGTGGACGCGCCGCGATAGTCGTGGGCTGCTGATTTGACTTCGGCTCTTGCGCAGAACGCGCAAGAGCCGGTGTACTTGCCGCCGGGTTTTCCAGCGTTACTCGGCGTCCGACCCTGGGGCCGCGTCCCAGGCGCGCTCAAAGACCGAAAAGCTCTGTTTTTCTCCCTGCTTGGGCAGAAAGGTGACTCGGGTCGGCTTCTTCTCCCAGGCTGGCGGGTCGCACTCGGAATCCGGCATCTCCCCCTGACTGGCCTTGCCAAGCTCTTTCCTCATGACCGGCTTTCTTCGTCCCAGTTGCACCACCACCGCGCTCAACTTCTCGCCGCTGTCGCTGACTCCGCAATAGGCCACATAGTCGCGGAACCAGCTTGCCTCCGAATAGAAAGGATCGAACTCAAGCAGCGCAAGCTGCGAAACCCGCCCAGTCAACCGGTCCACCATCAACCATCCGCCTCGCTCCCAGACCCAATTAGGAACCTTGCTGTTATCGCCGGGAAGGTTATTGTTGACCCGGAAGGCGCGCCGTACCACGAATAAACGGTCGGTCACATCGTGCACGTCTCCGGTAACAAATTCCTTCACTTTGGCGTCCACCAACAGCGGACGTACCTTAATGGCTACGGTGTTCTGTTCGTCGGGACCGAGGAAGAGCCGGACCGAGGTGATCTTTCCGAAGCTGATGACATGAACAGTGGCTTTGGCGGCAGCCATGGCAGCCGACTGGGCAAGCAGCAGAAGCAGCAGAGTGGAGCGGAGAAATCTGGGCAACATGGTAATAGCAGCCTAGCGCTGCTGTACTTTTTCCGCAATTCTGTTTCTCTGCGATTCTGCCTGGCAACGCTCTTTGGTCACCTTTGGGGGGCGGCGAAATTGCTATGCTATATTCCATTCAACAGCGGCGGTTTGCTTCGTTCCGTGGCTGCTATCGCGTGTACCCGTGACGATTGATGAGGAATTAAAGCTGCTGGAAGATGTATTCCGCCGGCTGAAAGTCGAGTACGACATCTACTTCGCCGGAGGCGCCAAGCGGCCGCCTGTGGAGTCCGAGGCGCGGTTTAACGGCATGGTCCGGCACCATCTCGAGAACTCTCATCTTAACTTCTCGCAGCGCTATCGTCTGAGCAGCATCTCTCAAACCTATGCGGTCTATAGCGACCTCTGGCGCCGCAAGGCCAAAATCAAGGATGATGGCTATCGCCGTCCCGAGGACACATTGCTGGGGGTTGGCGGCTTTGGCCACCTGGATTCGCCAAAACCTCACACTCCGGCCGACGGCGAGCCCGAGAGTTTTCTTATCTTCAGCAACGATGTGATCGAAGTGGTGGCGCTTTATGAGGCCGTGGTGCGCGCCCGCGAGGCGGCCCAGCAGCCGCTGGGCGCATTCGATGCGTTCGCCAACTTTGTACAAAATAAGTCCAGTCAGATTCGCACTCAGTTCGGCTGCCAAGCCGTCGAGTACACTGTAATGGTGCAGAGTGGGCAGGTGCGGCTCAAGGCGCGCCCCCGCAAAGACATCTAGCGCAGTGCCGTTCCCGGACCTCCGCGGCCCGACTCGGAGTGCGCAATCTAAGCGAGGAAATCAATGGCGAAGATCAAACGTGCCATCCTGAGCGTCACCGACAAAACAGGATTGGTCGAATTTGCCCAGCGGCTTGCCGCCCTGGGCGTGGAGCTGGTCTCCACCGGCGGAACCGCCCGGGTGCTGCGTGACGCGGGGCTGAACGTACGCGATATCAGCGACCTGACCGGCTTCCCGGAGATGCTGGATGGCCGGGTCAAAACCCTTCATCCCAAAGTTCACGGCGGCATTCTCCACGTTCGCTCCAATCCGTCCCACGTCGCAGCCGTCAAGGAGCATGGCATCGAAGCCGTCGACATGCTGGTGGTGAACCTGTATGCGTTTGAAAAAACGGCGGGCAAGCCAAGCGTGCACTTTGAAGAGATCATCGAAAACATCGACATCGGCGGCCCGTCGATGGTGCGCTCGGCGGCCAAGAATTTTCAGGACGTTGCCATCGTCACCTCGGCGGCCGACTACGAAGGCATCGCCAGCGAGTTGGAAGAGAACGCCGGCGGACTTTCGCTCAAGACGAAGTGGGGCTTGGCGCAGAAGGCATTTGCCACCACCGCCGCCTACGATACCGCCATCGCCAACGCGCTGGCCGAGATCACTGTCAACGACGCCGAACAGTTCGACATCAGCCAGATCGGCAACAGCACTCGGTTTCCCGAAACCCTACGCCTACAATTCGACAAAACCATCGACCTCCGCTATGGCGAGAACCCGCATCAGAAGGCGGCGCTGTACTCCGACCGCAGCGGCAAGGGAGTGGCCAACGGCCAGCAACTCCAGGGCAAGGAACTCAGCTACAACAACATCGTCGATCTCCAGGCGGCATGGGACTTGGCCCAAGAATTCACCGAGCCGGTCTGCGCCATCATCAAGCACACGAATCCCTGCGGCACCGCCACTGGGGCCACGCTGAAACAGGCCTACCTCCGCGCCTTGGAGTGCGACCCGGTCTCGGCATTCGGGGGCGTCATCGGGGTCAACGGCGTCATCGATGGCGAAGCCGCTGCCGAGATGGCCAAACTTTTTGTCGAGGCCATCGCCGCGCCCGGCTTCACCGCCGAAGCGCGCGAAGCCTTTGCCAAAAAGAAGAACCTGCGGCTGGTCGAGATCGCCGACCTCAAGCAGAAATGGGTGCTCAAGAACGTCTCCGGCGGCGTGCTGGTGCAGGATAACGACGTCCGACCGCTCACCGAAGCCGACCTCAAGGTAGTCAGCAAGCGCCCGCCCACGGCCGAAGAGTTGCGCGCCCTGCTGTTTGCCTGGAAGATCTGCAAGCACGTCAAATCGAATGCGATTCTCTACGCCCGCGATGGCCAGAGCGTCGGCGTGGGAGCCGGACAGATGAGCCGGGTGGATTCGGCCCGTATCGGCGCCGACAAAGCGGTGCTGCCGCTGGCGGGAACCGTCGCCGCCAGCGACGCGTTTTTTCCCTTCCCCGATGGCGTCGAAGTGATCGCCAAGGCCGGAGCCACGGCCATCATTCAGCCCGGCGGCTCGGTGCGCGACCAGGAGGTCATTGACACCGCCGACCGCCTTGGTCTGGCCATGGTGCTGACCGGAGTGCGTCACTTCCGGCACTAAACCGCTGCGCCACTCCCGGTCAAGAGGCCGGGAGTGGCGCAGTGTACTAGACTTACGGACTGAAGTTTGCCGCAGCTGTGATCGATTGAGGAGGCTGTATGGCGACACAAACGGAGTCCCGCTATATCTCCATAAAGGTCTGTAACGCGGAATGTTCGGCGCAGCACTTCGGAAGCGACGGACTACCCTGCCAGTGCACCGAGACGCCAGTCTGGGAATTGCAGCACTCCAGCGGTCGGAATGTTCATCTTTGCGAATACCACATTGAGTGTTTCTGGAACGCGTGGCTGAGCTTTCGGGACGCAGTTCGCGGTATATGGCCGTAAGTTCACCCCTGAGTCTTCCGGTGACCCCACATCCGCGCGCGGTTTAGGAGCATGGGATGCGGCGAGCTCCTCCGTGACTCGAATCACATGCGGGATTTCCCCCTCTCTGATAAACTTTAACCTTCATGTCATCTCCGAATTCGATCTTCGTCCGTGCCTGTAAAGGTCTTCCCACCGACTCGACCCCGGTCTGGTTTATGCGCCAGGCGGGACGCTACATGTCCGAGTATCGCGAAGTCCGCAAGCACCATTCCCTTGTCGAAATCTGCAAGAAACCCTCGTTGGCCGCCGAAGTCACCATCACGGCCGCCGAGTTTCTCGGTGTCGACGCCGCCATCATCTTTGCCGACCTGCTGCTTCCCCTGGAAGTCATGGGTATGCCCTTTCACTTCTCCGTTGGCGAAGGCCCGGTGATCGAGAAGCCCATCCGCACCGCCGAAGATGTCAAGGTTCTTACCACCAACGGCGCACCGGAGTTGGGGTATGTCGCCGAGGGCATTGCCGAGTGCGTCAAGCACTGGGGCGACAAGCTGCCCATGATCGGCTTCTGCGGAGCGCCCTTCACTCTCGCCAGCTACATGATCGAGGGTGGTGGTTCGCGCAACTACGTCGAAGTCAAGAAGATGATGTACAACCAGCCCGCGGTTTGGGACGAGTTGCTGCGCAAGCTCAACATCGTGCTCGCCGGCTACGTCGCCGATCAGGTCAAGGCCGGGGCCGACGTGATCCAGGTATTCGATAGCTGGGTGGGCTGCCTGAGCGTGGAGGACTACCGCAAATACGCTCTGCCGCGCACCCAGGAGCTGATCTCGGCCATCCGGAAGACAGGCGTGCCGGTGATCTACTTCGGCACCGACAGCACCACGCTACTGCCATCGATGAGCGAGACCGAAGCCGATGTCATTGGCCTGGACTGGCGGGTTCCATTCGATGAGGGCTGGAAGCTGCTGAACCACCGCCCAACGCAAGGCAATCTCGACCCCGTGCTGCTGTTTGCCGAATGGGACGAGCTGAAGCAGCGCGCCAAAAACATCCTGGATCTCGCCCAGGGCCGTCCCGGACACATCTTCAACCTCGGTCACGGCATTCTGCCGCACACCCCGGTGGAGAACGTGAAGAACCTGGCTAAGTTCGTTCAGGAGTACTCGGCGCAGCATCGCGACGCCGTTGCCGGAACCCGATAGCTATGCAGAAGCCCGCCGTCCTGCTGCTTGCCCATGGAACTCCAGATTGCGTCGAGGAGATTCCGGCCTACTTGGCCAACGTAACCAGCGGACGGCCGCTTCCTGCGGCCGTCATCGCCGAAATCCAGCACCGCTACTCGCTCATCGGCCGCTCTCCGCTCACGGAAATTACCTTTCGGCAAGCCGCGCATATCTCCCAGGAACTGGGCTTGCCCACCTACGTGGGAATGCGCAACTGGAAGCCTTACATCCGCGAGACGGTGGCGCAGATGGCCGCCGACGGTATCACCCACGCTCTCGCCATCTGCCTGGCGCCGCAGAACTCGCGCACAAGCGTCGGGCTGTATCGCAGCGCCCTGCTGGGCGAGACCGGCAAGGCACCGTTTACCGTGGACTTCGTCTCCGAGTGGCATGCCGAACCGCTGTTGATCCGCGCCTTTTCCGAGAAGCTGCGCGACGGCTGGTCGCGCGCCTGTCTTGAAGCCAACGCTCCGGTGCCGGTGCTCTTCACCGCGCATAGCGTTCCGGTGCGAACCATAGAAGCCGGCGACAACTACGAGCGCCAGACTCGCGAGACCGCGGAACTGGTCGCCGCCAGTGTGGCGGAGATCGCCGGACATTGGCGCTTCGCATTCCAGAGCCAGGGCATGAGCGGCGGAGAGTGGCTCGGGCCTACCGTCGAGTCGGTGATCGAAGAGTTTGCCGCCGCCGGGCAGAAGCATCTTTTCGTGCAGCCAATCGGCTTCGTGTGCGACCACGTCGAAGTTCTCTACGACATCGATATCGCATTTAGAGACTTTGCCGCCGCACGCGGCATAGCGCTGTCGCGCGCCGAGTCGCTCAATGACAGCGTGCTCTTTGCCCGCGCCGTCACGCAGGTTGCGCGCGCACGCCTTGCGGCTGCGGCTCAGCCGGGCTCCTAAGCTTTAGAGCCTTTAGGAGCTGCGGCCATTGCGGATTTTGTCGGCCTTTGCATCAATTCGGCCGGGGCACGGTAGTTTGTTGGATCGAGGTGTTTTGCATATGCGTATCGCAATCATTGGCGGCGGCATCTCCGGACTCAGCGCCGCTTTTTATCTGGAGCAGGAACGCGCCGCCGGCGCACCGGTCGAATACTCTCTCTTCGAGTCCAGCAGCCGTCTGGGCGGCGTTATGTTCAGCGACAAGATTGGCGATTGCGTGGTTGAAGGCGGCCCCGATTCGTTCCTGACCGAAAAGCCCTGGGCGGCTCAGCTCTGCGCCGAACTTGGCATCGCCGGCGACCTGATCGGCTCCAATGATTCGCAGCGCATCACCTACATCCTGGTCAAGGGACGGCTGGTTGCCATGCCCGATGGCCTGATGTTCATGGTGCCCACCAAACTGATTCCAACTGCCCTCACTTCCCTATTCTCATGGAGCACCAAGTTCAAAATGCTCGGCGAGCTGATGCATCCGCCGCAGCCGGTGCATAAAGACGAAACCGTTGCGCAGATGGTGGAGCGCCACTTCGGAAGCGAGGTCGTCGATCGCCTTGCAGACCCGTTGCTCTCCGGCGTTTATGGTGGCGACGCTGCATCGCTCAGCGTGCGCGCCGTGCTCCCCCGGTTCGTGGAGATGGAGGAGAAGTACGGCTCGCTCTGCCGCGCCATGTTGGCAGGGCGCAAGAAACTCGCCGCCATCCAGAAGGAAAAAGGCTATGCGCCCAAGCCGCTGTTTAGCTCCTTGAAGGGCGGCATGCAGCAGATGATCGATGCCATCGTCGCCCGCCTGAATCCGCAAAACCTGCACACGTCCACCAAAGTCAGCCAGCTCTCTCGGAAGAATGGCGGCTGGGAGTTGATGACGCCGGGCGGTGCGGAATTCTTTGACGCCGTAATCTTTGCCACCCCCGCGCGCATCGCTTCGACGATGCTCGCCGCAATCAACGCTCAACTCTCCGATGACCTGGGACAGGTTCAGTACAGCTCCTCGATCACCGTCACCCTTGGCTACCTTCGCGACGAGTTGAAATCCTGCCCTCCGGGATTTGGCTTTCTGGTTCCGCGCAGCGAAGGCACGCGCATGCTGGCTACAACCTTCGTCCACACCAAGTTCCCTTTTCGCGCCCCCGACAACAAGGCTCTGGTGCGCTGCTTTTTAGGCGGTTCCAAGGACCAGGGCGTGCAGAAGCTCAGCGACGAGGAGATCACCGCGCTGGTGCGCAAGGAACTTAAGCAGATTACTGGGCTAGCTGCCGCTCCGTGGTTTGTGAAGGTGTATCGCTGGGACCGCGCCATGGCACAGTACACGCCGGGACACCTGGAGCGCATCGAGCGCATCGGCGAAACGCTGAAGCAGATACAGAATCTCGCAATCGCGGGAAACTTCTACAAAGGCATCGGGGTACCGGATTGCGTCCGCACAGGCAAGGAAGCCGCATTGCACATGGCCTCCCTGGCGCGCAAAGGACAGACGGTTAAGGCGTGATCGACGAACGGAGGCTGCCGCAGCTTTCCCTCTCGCCTTGTGGCCGCCGTGTAAGCTACCATCGTTGGCGATGTCGCGAATTCTGATCGTCGAAGATGAACTCCACTTGGCGCAGGGACTGTTGTTCAACCTGGAGGCCGAGGGCCACGAAGTCTCCGCGGTTGAGAGCGGCGAGGCTGCCCTGGACATTCTGATCGAGCGCAACCAACTGTATGACGCCGTGGTGCTCGACATCATGCTGCCGGGCGTCAATGGCTTTGAGGTCGCCGACCGCCTGCGCGCGGCCCACAACTACGTCCCCATCCTCATGCTCACCGCGCGTTCGCGTCCTGAGGATGTGCTGAAGGGATTTGCCTCCGGGGCCGACGACTATCTGCCCAAGCCCTTCGAACTCAACATCCTCATCGCTCGCGTTCACGGACTGTTGCGGCGCACCCAATGGCAGCGTGAGCAAGCAGCGCTGGAGCACCAGACAGCCGCACTCCCGGGAATGGCTGAGGCCAACAACAAAGCAGATACGGCGCAGGAGGACAACACTGAATCGGTCGCCACATCCATCGCAACTCCCCCGCCGCACGACGTGTTTACCTTCGACGGACGCAAGCTGGATTTCAGTACGTTGGAACTAACGTCTCCAACGGGGAAGATTCAGCTCACACTGATGGAAGCCTCGCTGCTGCGTTACTTCATCGCGCATCGCAACCAGAACGTGAGCCGAAAACAGATTCTCGAAGAGGTCTGGGGACTGCACGAAGACACCGACACGCGCGCCATCGACAACTTCATCGTTCGCCTGCGCCGCTACATCGAGGACTCGCCGGGCGCACCGAAGTACCTCATTACGGTCCGTGGCGTCGGCTACCGCTTTCTGCCTGAGGCGACCGACTGAAGCGCGAGTGAAGTAAAAACACTACCAGCGATCGCCCCAACCGAGACGCTTCAATTTGCGCCAATCTTCTTTTTTGGAGCGCGTGATGGTGGTTGCTGCGATCTCGCCGTCGCGGCAGAGCGTGAGCTGCGTGTATCCGCTGAAAATTTTGGGATGACGCACGATGCGAGCGCAAGGACTGTGTGCCTCGTCCGCTGAAGGGCTGCGTGAGAACGCTACATAGCTGAACTTTTCGTCTTCGTGGCCGAGGGTCGCGTTCTTCAGGCGGCGATGTTCGGCCGTGCGCTCGACGCGCGCGGCGAAGTGGCACCAGTCGCCGCTGCACGCCATGGGACATGCGAGCGCGTTGGGACAGGGGGCGACGAGGGTTGCGCCCTCCGATAACAGGCGAGTGCGCACGGCGAGGATGTTGGCGAAGCCGGCCTTGGTTCCGGGCTCGATGACGACGAGAAGTTTGCTGCATCGCGCCCAGGCATGGCGAATGAACTCGGAGCGCCGTGCCTCACGTAGTTCGTTCAACGTATAGGAGCAGACGACCAGGTCCCATGCGGAGTCGGGACCGGAGGCTGTGGGAATGCCCGCGGTGAGATCGCCCTGGAGCCAAGTGGCTTCGCGCAGAGCCGCGTGCGGGCCACTTGCGCCGAGGCGGCGGGCGATCTCGACCAGCTTGGGATCGCGCTCGATGGCAGCTGCGGAGATGAGAGCGGGAAAGGCTTGCAGGGCAGCCCAGAGAGCGGTGCCGGGACCGCTGCCGAGATCGAGCACGGTGCGGACATCGCCCCGGTAGCTCTCGCGAGCCCAGGTGAGCGCGGCGACGGCGGAGGCAAAGGTTGCGGGCACGCGCACGGCCAAGTATGCGGCGCGCCGTTCGTCGTTTGAGAGCGCGGCAGATGCGCTGCTCTGGTGATAGCACTCGGTGAGATGCGCGGAAGCCGCGCGCAGCTTGGCTCCGTCGCACGAGGTCAACTCTTGCTCAATGGCGCGGCGCAGCGCGGGGGGCAGTTGCATCAGCGTGCCTTGGAGGCCTTGCGATAGGCGATGACGTTACGCTCGTGCTGCTCGAAGGTGGTGGAGAAATGGTGTCGTCCGGTTCCATCTCCGGCGGCGACGAAGAACAGGTAAGGGGTTTGAGCCGGTTGCATGACGGCGCGCAGGGACGCTGCGCCGGGATTGGCAATGGGACCGGGCGGAAGTCCGGCGTATCTGTATGTGTTGTAAGGGGAGTCCGACTGGAGATCGCTCTGGTAGATGGCGCCGCGATAGGTTCCGGTGAGCTGGGCGGCGTAGGCGACGGTTGGATCGGCGGCCATGGCCATGTTCTTGGCGAGGCGGTTGAGGTAGACGCTGGCGACCTCGGAACGCTCGTCGGGGGCGGCGGTTTCCTTCTCGACGATGGAGGCGAGGGTGACGATGCGATGAGTGTCTGCGGTGAGGCCGAGTGTCTTGGCCTCCTTCTGGAAGCGCTTGGTCATGGTCGCGGCCATGTCACGCATGGTCATGGTGCGGGTGAACAGGTAGGTGTCGGGAAAGAGATATCCCTCCAGCGACTTGGCCTCGGGATCGAGGGCTCGAATCAGCGCTGTGTCATGGGTGGCAATGGTCAGGAAGTCTTCGCTCTTGCCGAGACCTGCGGCTTGGATGGCCGCAGCGATGTCAAACATGTTGTAGCCTTCCGGCACAACAACGGTGTGCACGAGGACGTCTCCGCGGGCGATGCGCCGGAAGACTTCAAGGCCGCTGGCAGAGTGGTCGAAGCTGTATTCGCCGGCCTTGAGCTTCTTCTTGGGCTGGGCGTAGTGGAGGAGTTGGAAGGCGAGAGCGCTGCGCACGACTCCGGCGCGCCGAAGTTGGGCGGCAATGGTTGTGGACGAGGAGCCGGGCGGGAAGAGCAGCAACTGCGGCGTCGCGGGAGCAACCGGAATCGCCAAGGCCCAGGCAAACCACAGCGCAGCCGCCAGGAGGAAAATTACGATGAAACGGAACATATGTTGCTAGTGTAGATGAGCCGGATTTGCGGTGTCCCCTACCCCCCTATATTTCCCGCTAAAAATTTGAAAACAGGACGGTTGGGGATGAGGTTCCGAGGTTCTGCTGATTTCGTCCCTAACTTCAGGATAGCAAGATTGGAGGGTGAATCCATCAGTTGGGAGAAAACTCCATGTGGTTTGGAATCAATTAGTTGGGGCTGATTTGCGAAAAACTTGGCTTGACAAGGTGCAGGTGAGGGCAATTTTGAGGGCGAAAACGTGCGATTTTGGGGTGTGGAGGGTGCATTTTGGGGGCGTTACGGGGACATGTGGTTTCCGGTGATTGCATCTGCGGCAGTGCACTTTTGGAGCAACGATTGGCGAGATGGGTAATCGTTCGGAAGAGGGCGGGTTACTGGTTTGGCAATCGTTGCGCGAGGTCAGAAACGATTGGCTGGTTGGTTAACAGGCGCGGGTTGGGCCTAGTGGACGGGAACTGCCCCACTCAAGCCAAAAGATGGCTTGAATGGGCCACCCGCCGACAGAGTTGCGCGTTGCGGCTCGCTAATCAACAGGTGGACGTGCTCGGGCATCACAACGTAGCCGTAGACGCAGAACCGGTAACTGAGCCGGACGCGTTCGAGCGCCGCCTCGAATATTTGCTTGGCCGCGTCCGGGCTGAACGAATCGCAGCGATGGTAGCAGCCGAAGGTGGCAAAGTGAGTCTGGCCGGATTGGTGAAAGCGCTTGAGTCCCCACGGCACGGTGGCAGTGTACGTTTAAGAACGGAGTTGCTCAAGTTAAAAAGCAAGAGCAAAGAGGCAGGGGCAAGGTCAACTGCCCCACTCAAGCCAAAAGAGGGCTTGAATGGGCCACCCGCCCAGATTAGTGTCGGCGAGGGAGTCCCTTTGCCGACGCCTCGGATCCAGGTGGTTCACGGAACGGTTCCACAGAAATGCGCTCGTAACACACTTCCAGCACGGTCAGGTATTCTGTACCGCCCGGCGCTTGGAGAACTACGCTGTCGTCCGCTGCCGACTTCATCAGCGCGCGCCCCAGAGGTGACACCCAACTGATGTGGTTGCGGTTGAGATCGATCTCGTCGACGCCTACAATGCTCACCACTCGCTCGGCTCCCGCGGCATTGGCATAGCGCACGGTCGCTCCGAAGAATGCCCTCGTCTTCGCCTGCCCCGCTCTTGAAGCTTCCGGGTCCACGACTTCCGCGGCTTCGATTCGCATCGCAAGAAAGCGAATCCGCCCATCGATCTGCCGCAGCCGCCGCTTGCCGTACTGATAGTCGGCGTTTTCACTGCGATCGCCGTTGCTGGCAGCCCACGCCACCACCTCCACGACGGCCGGGCGTTCCCTGGTGAGCAGAAACCGGTGCTCATCTTTGAGGCGCTGCAGCCCGCTCGGCGTTATGTAGTTCTTGCCGTGCGCCGCGGGCTCGTCCCTTTGTGGGTTTCTCGTAAACCCTTTCCGCATCTCGTAGTCCTCCATCGCGAATCCAGTGGGTGCCCCAATGAATGCGGATGAACGCCGAGGGAAAACACTGTAGGTCATCCAATGGGAGTTCATCTGCGGCTTTTGCTGCCTAAATCCAGTGTCGCTCGAAGCCCAGCAACTCTTGCCACAGATGCCATAGCTTACACTCAAACTACATGCTCAACCGGGGCTATGCCTACACCGCGATCATCAGCAGCAAATACCATGGACAAAGCCTGCTCTCCCACCTGGCAAGCCTCTACCCCCACTCAAGCCCACAAACCTGGCAACAAAACCTGAACAACGGCGAAGTCACCCTCAACGGCGTCACCGCCAGCGGAAGCGAATCGATCACTTCAGGCCAAACCCTTGTCTGGAACCGTCCACCCTGGATCGAACCAGACGCCCCTCAGCACTTCGAAGTGCTGTTTGATGACCCCCATCTGTTGGCGGTCAACAAACCCAGCGGGCTGCCCACCCTCCCCGGCGGCGGCTTCATGGAAAACACCCTGCTGCGCCTGGTGCAAAAGCAAACCCCCAACGCAAACCCTGTCCACCGATTGGGCCGAGCCACCACCGGCATCGTCCTCTTCGCCAAAACACCGCAGGCGGCCTCTAATCTATTCGCAAACTGGAACACACCCAGAATTCAAAAAATCTACCGGGCGCTGGCGCAAAACATTGCACGGCAGGACGCCTACGAAATCCTCACACCCATCGGCCTTGTACCGCACCCGCGCCTCGGTTCCGTGTGGGCCGCAAGCCCAAGTGGCAAACCGTCAAAGTCATTGGCAAAGGTGATCTCACGCACCACAAGCACCACAACATTTGAGGTAAGCCTGCATTCGGGCCGCCCTCATCAAATCAGAATCCATCTGGCATCCATCGGGCATCCCCTGGTAGGCGATCCTCTGTACGGCTTCACCGGCCAGCCTCTTGAAAATCTTCCCGGCCTCCCCGGCGATGGAGGGTATTTCCTGCACGCCCAATTTCTGAAATTCCACCACCCCATCACCGGAGAACCAATCAATCTTGAGGCAGCTTTGCCGTCCGGGTTCTCATTGCATGAGTAAGTTCGCGGCGGGAATCGACACGGTCTATTTATCGATTAGCTCATAGGGGCGATAGACAGGTTCCCAGATGTTTGCGGAGAGCGCATCCTCGACCTCATTTGGACCTATGCCTGCCAAGCCATCCTGCACGGCTTGGTTGCTGACGGCGCGCGCGATTTGTTTACTGACGGAGCGGATCGTCTTCAAGGCGGGCAGGAGACTTGCCGTGTTGTCTTTCTTGGTTGGTGAGAGTTCAGCCAGAGTTCGCGCTGCAGCCTTGATCATCGCGTCGGAGACGTGGCTTGCGCGCGAGGAGATGATGCCGAGAGCCAGTCCGGGAAAGATATACGAGTTGTTTGTTTGATCAATATGCACCAGCTTGCCTGCGACGTTGACCGGTTCGAAGGGACTGCCGGAGCCGACCAGGGCGCGGCCCTGTGTCCATTCGAGTAGTTGCTGCGGTGTGGCTTCGGCGCGCGAGGTCGGATTCGACAGCGGGAAGATGATGGGCCGAGGCGTATGCATTGCCATCTCACGCACGGCGTCGGCGGTAAATGCGCCGGCATGGCCTGAGACTCCGATTAGCACGGTCGGTTTTGCGTTTCGCACGACGTCGAGCAGATCGATGCACTCTTCGTTGGAGAGCTGCCAGCTTTCGATGTCGGAATGATTGCGCACGAAAGGCTGCTGCTCGGAGCGAAGTCCTTTCACGCCTTCAACGAGCAGACCGTAGCGGTCCAAAGGATAGAAGCGTGCGCGGGCCTCTTGTTCGCTCAGCCCTTGGTCCTGCATCATGGAAACCAGAAGGCCAGCAATGCCAATGCCGGCCGAACCGAAGCCAACAATGGCGATGCGGTGCTGTTCCAGCGGAATGCCGGTTACGTTGACCGCCGAGAGCAAAGTGGCGGCGGCAACGGCGGCGGTGCCTTGGATGTCATCATTGAAAGTGCAAAGCTGGTCGCGATAGCGATCCAGCAGCCGTGCTGCGTTTGCGCCAGCAAAGTCTTCCCACTGCAACAGAACGTGCGGCCAGCGCCGCTTTACCGCCGCGACAAACAGGTCGACAAACTCGTCATATTCGGGACCACGTACACGCTTGTTGCGCCAACCAATGTATAAGGGATCATTCAAGAGATCCTCATTATCCGTTCCCACGTCGAGCAGGATGGGCAGGCAACTCTCAGGCGGGATGCCAGCCAATGCCGTGTACAAGGCCATCTTCCCGATGGGAATGCCCATGCCTCCGGCTCCCTGATCGCCGAGGCCGAGGATGCGCTCGCCATCGCTGACGACAATGCAGCGGACCTTGTCGTAATTCGCATGGGACAAAATCCGATCGATGCGCTCCTTGTTGGGGTAACTGATGAAGAGGCCGCGCGGCTTACGCCATATCTCGCTGAAGCGCTGGCATCCTTCGCCAACGGTTGGGGTGTAAACGATTGGCATCGCTTCTTCTATGTTGTGCTCTATGAGGGCGTAGAACAGCGTTTCATTGGTGTCCTGGAGATCGCGCATGAAGGAGTATTTGCCAAATGGCGTCCGGCGATTAGCAAACACTTTCTTGCGGCGTGCAATTTGACCATCGAGGGTAAAAACGTGGGGAGGCAGCAAGCCATGAAGGGCAAAGAGAGTTCGCTCCTCATCGGTGAACGCAGTACCTTTGTTGAGCCTCGGGTCATTCAGCAACTCGTATCCGGTAAGGCTGGTCCGAACGGTCTGAAGCTGGTGGGCGCTTGTCTTATTTTGCGTGTGCATGGACTCTCTTTCCGTAGCTTAGCTGGGCATACCGGCTTGGCATACCGCTCGACTTGTGGAACGCGATTCGTCCGGTCTAGCTGAGTTTTTTTGCCAGCAACTCATTGAGGACGGCGGGATTGGCCTTGCCTTTGGAGGCTTTCATGACCTGGCCGACGAAGAAGCCGATCATGGTGGTTTTGCCGGCACGGTACTGCTCAACCTGTTTGGGACTGGCGGCCATGACTTCGTCGATCATCTTTTCGATTTCGGCGGTATCGGTGAGTTGCTGCGGCTTTTCGCGTTCGTAGATGACGGGGAAATCTACCTTCTGCTCGAAGGCGTGGTCGTAGAGTTCCTTGAGGATTTTGGAGCTGATGGTGCCATCTTCGAGGAGGTCGGCGGAGAGGCGCGCGCCGGCCATGGTAATGGGCGAGTCTTCGAGTTCGAGTCCGGCGGCTTTGAGGCGGCCCTGGAGTTCGCTGATGACGAGGTTGGCGAGGCGTTTGGGAGATTTGGCGATTTTGGCTTCGGTCTCAAAGAGAGCGGCGCGGGCCTGGGTGGCGGTGAGGGTGGCGGCATCGCCTTCGCTGAGGCCGTAGGCGGAGATGAGGCGCTGGCGCTTGGCCTCGGGAAGCTCGGGCAGGGTGGCGCGGATGGCGTCCTGCTGCGCGCGATCGACGATGAGGGGGAGCAGGTCGGGCTCGGGGAAGTAACGGTAGTCGTGAGCCTTTTCCTTGGAGCGCATGGTGTAGGTGCGGCCCTCGCCGGGGTTGTAGAGACGCGTCTCCTGCTGGATGGCGCCGCCTGCATCGAGGACTTCGGTCTGGCGCTCGATTTCGTATTCGAGGGCCTGCTTGACGAAGCGGAAGGAGTTTACATTCTTGACCTCGACCTTGGTGCCAAGCTGCTGCTGGCCGCGCGGACGGATGGAGATGTTGGCATCGCAGCGGAGCGATCCCTCTTCCATGTTGCAGTCGCTGACGCCGGTGTAGAGGATGATCTCCTTGAGGCGGGTGAGGTACTCGTAGGCTTCGTCGGGAGTGCTGATTTCGGGCTCGGAGACGATCTCGGCCAGGGGCGTGCCGGTGCGGTTGAGATCGACATAAGTTTTGAAAGCGGAGTCGGGGAAGCCTTCATGCATGGATTTGCCGGCATCCTCTTCGAGATGAAGGCGGGTGATGCCGATGCGCTTTTTGGTCCCGGCGGCGGTGGTGACCTCGATGTAGCCGTGCTCGGAGAGCGGCTTGTCGAACTGACTGATCTGGTAACCCTTGGGAAGATCTGGGTAGAAGTAATTTTTGCGGGCGAAGATGGAGGTTTCGTTGACCTGGAGGTTGAGGGCCTGCGAGGCCTTGACGGCGAACTCGACCACCTGCTGGTTGAGAACCGGAAGCGCGCCGGGCATTCCGAGGCAGACCGGGCAGACGTTGGTGTTGGGCTCTGAGCCGAAGACGTTGGGGCAGCCGCAGAAGATCTTCGTTTTGGTCAGGAGCTGGACATGCACCTCGAGACCGATCACCGTTTCGTACTTGGACAGAACGTCCACCGATTTGTTCGCCGCGATCGCCATATGAAAATCGATTATAACGGCAGGGTTCAAAGTTTCACAGGTTCAGGGCCGTCCCAATGGAACTTCGAAGTACATCAGCTCGCGGCCGTGGGCGTCGTTGACTCCGGTGACGAAGAGGCGCGCGCCTTGGGTGGGATGGTCGAGGTCGCCGACATCGAAAAAGAGAAAACCTTGCTGGCCGGTATGAGGCTGGACGGCCTGGGCAGCGAATGACGCGTGCTCGAACTCATCTTGCTGCTTCTGCGAGAGGCCGCCGTGAGGTTTGTCCTTGCCGGGCAGAGGGATGGGCAACTGGTCCTCGGGACGGGAGCGGGGAGGACGAACGCTGGTGAGGAGGCGGCGGAGTTCGTCGAGCGAGTAGGGCTGAGCTTTGGCGTGGTCGCGGGTGACCAGCTCGAAGTGGGCCTGGGTGAGGACGATGGCTTCGTCTCCTTCGTTGGTGAAGACGACGAGGATGGGCAGGACGGAGTGCTTGAGCAGTGCGGAATGGAAGAGCGATGCCTTGGCCGGGGTGTCATAAGGGTCGGCGCCGAGGGTGATCTTCTCCTGCGGGTGTGGGTCGCGGCAGGCCATGGTGGAGGCGGGGACGAGGTTGGGCATGGCGAAGTCTCGGGCAAAGGCGGCGAGGACGAGGGCGATGAGAATGGCGGCGAACAGGCCAATTCGCTTCATGCGGGGATTATAGGCGGGATTGCGTGCGCCGCCCTGCCGCCATTTGAGAATTCTGACCCTCGCCATCCTCAATTGCGCACTCGGAAGCCAGCCCAAGTCTTTTGTTTCGCACTACTCTGCTTTGCCAATCTACAATGGCTGGCGTGTACTTACTTTATAGTGCGACGCTGGCTCTGCTGCTGATCCTGACGCTGCCTTGGTGGCTGGTGCAGATGCTGCGGCTGGGCAAATACCGGGCAGGACTGCGAGAGCGGCTGGGTGGGGTTCCGGCACGCATACGGCTGAGGCCGGAAGATGCGGCGGCGGGACGGCCGGTAGTTTGGATTCATGCGGTGAGCGTGGGCGAGGTGCTGGCGATCGCGCCGATGGTGGCGATGCTTGAAGACCCGCATCTGCTAACTACGACAGAGGTGGGGCACCGGGAGGGATATCGGGTCGTGGTTTCGACGACGACTCACACGGGACAGCGGCTGGCTCGGGAGAAGTTTGGGGCGGAAAACGTCTTCTACTTTCCGATTGACCTGGGGGCGTGTATTCAACCTTATTTGCGGGCGCTGCGGCCCGAGCTGGTGATTCTGGCGGAGACCGAGTTCTGGCCGAATTTTTTGCGGCTGGCGGCGGCGAGCGGAGCGCGGGTGGCGGTGGTGAATGCACGCATCAGCGACCGTTCGTATCCGCGCTATCTGCGCTTCCGGGGGCTGCTGCGGACGGTGCTGGCGCCGGTGGAGCTGTTTTTGGCGCAGAGCGAGGGGGACGCGGAGCGGTTGCGGGCGGTGGGCGCAGCGGCCGAGCGAGTCGAGGTCACGGGGAATTTGAAGTTCGATGCGGAGCCGCCGGTGGAGTCGGCGGCGGTAACGCAGTTGGGCGAGCAGTTGCGGGCCGGGGGCGCGCCGGTGCTGGTGGCGGGCAGCACGGTGGAAGAGGAAGAAGAGCACGTGCTGGCGGCATTCCGGATGGTTCTGGTGGAGTATCCGGCGGCTTCGCTGGTGCTGGCACCACGGCACCGGGAGCGCTTTGATGCGGTGGCGAAGCTGATGAGCCTGCGGGGAGTGCGTTTTGTGCGGCGCTCGGCGCCGGGTGCGGCCACGAAGGATCTGCGTGGAGTGGTGCTGCTGCTGGATACACTGGGCGAGTTGGCGGCGATTTACCGTTACGCGAATATTGCGTTTGTGGGCGGCTCGCTGGTGGCACGGGGCGGACACAACATCCTTGAGCCGGCGTTTTTTGCCAGGGCCATCCTGACCGGACCATACACGGAGAACTTCCGCGATATACTTTCCTGCTTTGAAGAGCGGCGGGCAGTGGTGCGCTGCAGCACGAAGAATCTTGGGATTACGTTTCTTCTGCTGCTGCGCGAAGGCCAGGAGCGCGAGGCGCTGGGCGAACGTGCGCAACAGGTGCTGATGGAGCAGCGCGGCGCGACGGCTCGCTCAGTGGCGCGGCTGCTGGAGCTGGTGGAGAAAGGGCGCAGATGATCGCCGATCCGCTCGGCTGGCTGTTTGGACAGATCGTGCGGATGCGCAATGCTCGCTATGACGGCGGGCGAGCGCCGATTCAACGACTGCGGCTGCCGGTGATCAGCGTGGGCAACATCAGCGTGGGCGGGAGCGGGAAGACTCCGTTTGTGCAGACGCTGGGGCGCTGGCTGAACGTGCAGGGGATTGGGTTCGACATTCTTTCACGAGGGTATGGGCGCATTTCGCAGGGAGTGCTGAGGGTGGACGCGAGCGGCGACGCGGCTCTCTATGGCGATGAACCGCTGTTGCTGGCGCGGTCGCTGGGGGCTCCGGTTTTTGTGGGAGAAGACCGCTACGAGGCGGGGCTGGCGGCAGAGGCATTTGCGGGGCAGTCGGAGCGTCCGGCACGGGTACACATTCTGGACGACGGCTTTCAGCACCGGCAGTTGCATCGCGACTTCGACCTGGTGCTATTGGCGAATCGCGATCTGCGCGGCTGCCTGCTGCCGTTCGGACGGTTGCGGGAGCCGCTCTCGTCACTGGCGCGAGCACAGGCGGTGGCCGCTCCGGAAGAGTTGGCGGCGCTGCTTGCGGAGCCGAACATATGGCACATACGACGACGGCTGGTGCTGCATGAGCCGGCACCGACGCGTCCGCTGGCATTTTGTGGACTGGCTCAGCCGGGGCAGTTCTGGCAGGCGCTCAACGATATCGGGATTTATCCGGTGGGGACGTATGCGTTTGGCGACCACAACCTATATAACGCGAAGGATATCGCGCTGCTGCAACGGCTGGCGCGGCAGCACGAAGCCAATGGGTTTTTGACCACGGAAAAAGATCTGGTGAAGCTGGATGGAGTGGGGCTAAAGCCGATCACGGCTCCGGCACTGGTTATTGAGGTGGAGAACGCGAACGCACGGTTTACGGGGATGCTGGAGGCGGCGGGAGTGAAGTAGGCCTCCGTGCGAGAAGAAAAGGCAAGAACAAGGTCAAACAACCCGCCCAAGCCAAAAGAAGGCTTGAACGGGGCACCCGGCCGAGAACTTGCAACAAAGGACTTGGAGGCAAGAATTTGAAAACACAAGGGTTGCTCGCAGGATTTTCGTGTTTTCACAGGTAGGTTGGTGCTTTTTCTGAAACGCGTGGCGAAACGGCGAATCTCACAGGGGAAGGAGAATCCTATGAAGATTGCAGTGATGACCCCTACCGGCCAAATCGGCAATAAACTCGCCAACCTGCTTCTTGACCGCAAGTCCGATATCACCGTCATCGCCCGACATCCGGAGAAAGTGAAAGCCCTCGCCAGCCGCGGGGCGAAGGTTATCCCCGGTGAGCACAGCGATCCTGCCATCGTGGAGCAGGCGGTGCGCGGGGCCGACGCTCTGTTCTGGCTGACGCCTATGGAGATGACCTCGCACGATCCGCTGGGCGAGGCCCGCCGCATGGCCGAAGCTGGCGCCAGCGTCATTCGTAAGCATCCCGATCTGCACGTGGTTCAGCTTTCGAGTGCAGGAGCATTCCTGCCGAGCGGCACGGGTCCGATCGTTGGGCATTACGAAACGGAAGAGAAATTTCGTGCTGCCGGGAAGAACATCGTCTCGCTGCGCCCGAACGAGTTCATGGAAAACGTGTTCTTCGCGCTGCCCACGATCATCGCGCAGGACAGCATCTACACATCGAGACCCGGCTCGGAAAAAGCGCCGTTCATTGCGACGCAAGACATCGCCGAGGTTGCCGCCGAGTTTCTGCTCAACCCTATCGATGGCCATCACGTGATCGACATCGTGGGCCCGCAGGAAATTTCGTTCGACGAGTGGGCTCGCATCGCCGGACAGTCCATCGGAAAGAACGTCCGGGTGGTGACGATCCCGGGCGAAAAACTTAAGGCCGCGATGCACCAGGCGGGAATGTCGCGGGAAATGGCGGCGCTGCTGGTGGAGATGGAAGAGGCATACCCGAAGATCCAGGGGCCCTTGAAAGGCGAACAGAAACGTACCGGGAAAGTGACGTTCGTGCAATTTGCTCGGGAGGTTTTCGCGCCCGGGTACCAAAAAGCCGTGCAATCGGCGGCATAGGCAGAGCGCGTGCGTCCCACACATCAGATGCCGTCGCTTGGAGCAGCTTCGCGACGAAGGCCGGTGATAGATCGTCAAATCCAAGCCACTCACGCGGGTCGCGAGCGGCTTGGTCTTTGGCGGGGCGTTCAATTCCGGCCAAGGATAGCCACGCGGCGAACGGTGGACCTAGTTATATATGCTGTTCCGCTGTTCCCGGCAGGGTATTCCGCTGAATTCGGACGGACATGTGTTCTCCGGTGTCCCTGATTAGTCCCGGCACACGCCGAAGTCTCCACTGATAATTCCCAGTTCGTCCCCAGTCGGAATCTGACTCACTCGTGTGTGCAATAATGCGTCGTTATGCTGCTGGTGCTTGATATTGGGAATACGGAGACCGAGGTCGGAATCTTTCGCTTGCGGGAGGATGGGACGGTTACGCCTGAGTTGGCGGCGCAATGGCGGATCTCGACCTCGCAGAAGCAGACCTCCGATGAATACGGGGTGCTGATGCGGCAGTTGTTTGCCACGCAGCAACTGGAGTTGGGTGCGGTGAAGGGGATTGTGGTGGCCTCGGTGGTGCCGCCGCTGGAGCGGCTGGTGCGGCAGATGTGCGAACGCTATTTCAGCGTGAAGGCGATGTTCATCGAGCCGGGGATCAAGACGGGGATGCCGGTGCAGTACGACAATCCTGCCGAAGTGGGGGCCGACCGCATTGTGAACGCGATTGCCGCCTACGAAAAATGCAAGCAGAGCTGCGTGGTGGTGGACTTTGGGACGGCGACGACGTTCGACGCGGTTTCGGCCAAGGGCGAATACCTTGGCGGGGTGATCGCGCCAGGGATTGGGATTTCGGCGGAGGCACTTTTTGTGCACGCGGCGAGGCTGCCGCAAGTGGACTTCAAGCGGCCACCCCACGTGATTGGCAGCAATACCGTACACTCGCTGCAATCCGGGCTGTTCTATGGGTACGTTGGATTGGTGGATGGAATTCTGGAGCGGGTGCTGAATGAAGTGGGGCCGGCGCGGGTGATCGGCACGGGAGGCATGGCACAGTTCATCGCCGGCAGTTCGCGGTACCTCTCCGAGATTGACGACGCACTTACGCTGACGGGGCTGCGCATTATCTGGGAGCGCAACCTGCACGGGCGTAGGAAGTAGACTGGGCGGGGTTGAGTTAAAGGCGAGAGCAAAGGCAAGAGCAAGGTCAACCGCGCGGGTTTCTGGCTGAAGAGCCGCTGAAGCTGCGCGAGAGATTTGAGCGGTGCGGGGATTCTTCGCTGCGCTCAGAATGACACCTCACATAAATTCGTGGAACACTTCACATATTTTTCCGAGATCGAAGAACACTTCCAGCGACGGCGCGGAAGCATTCTCATCTGCTCGCCGCTCGACTGGGCGCTGATGGAGGTGTGGAAGGAAGCAGGGATTCCGCTGGAGGCGGTGCTGCGTGGAATCGACGCGGCCTTCGACAAGTATGACCGGAAGGTGAGGAAGACTCGCAAGGTGAACTCGCTGGCGTACTGCCAGCAGGAGGTTCTCTCGGCGGTGGAGGAGCTGAAGGAAGCAGCACTGGGCTCGACCCGCGACCCGAATGCGACCAGTATTGCCAACGCCGAGCTGGCACGGTACTTTGAGCGCAATGCTCAGATACTGGCGGGGTGCAAGCATCCGGCGGCAGGGTTGCGGGCGCTGACGGCAGAGCAGGCGGCTACGCTGCGCAGATTGGCCGGTGAGCTGGCGCCAGCCCCACATTCGCCTGCGTCCCCACATTCGCCAAAGGAAGGCGAATGCGGGCCACCCGTTCCCGCTGACCTGGAAGAGCTGGAACGGCGGATGACGGTGATGGAAGAAAAGCTGTTTGCGGCGCTGTGGAGCCATGCCAGCGATGAAGAGTTGATGGAGGCGCGGGCGCAGGCCGAGCGCGAACTGGCTCCTTACCGGGGAAAGATGAGCGGGGCGCAGATTGATCAGTTGCTGCGGCAATACGGGAACAAGCAGTTGTTGGAGCGGCACGGACTGCCACGGCTGAGTTTGTTTTATCTGTAGAGCGGGGCGCGGGGTCAGGCTGTGTTTGGCAACGGAAAGCCGCTCCGGTTGCGGGAGTTCGTCTCTGGAATTCGGAATGATTTCCTTCGCCTGTTATGCTCATAGAGTGCAATTCACTATAGAAAAACTCATTTACGGCGGAGACGGGCTTGCCCGTATCCCCGCCAGCGGCGACGAACGGCGCGGGAAAACCGCCTTCGTCCCCTATGTACTTGCCGGAGAAGTGGTGGAAGGCACGGTGGTGGAAGAGCGCAAGGGCTACCTGCGGGCTTCGCTGGTGGAGGTGCTGACGCCATCGCCTGCGCGGGTTGTGCCGCCCTGTCCGCACTTTGGTGTTTGCGGCGGCTGCCACTATCAGCATTCCGACTACACGGCGCAACTGGAAGACAAGCGGCAGATTTTGCAGGAGACGATTTTGCGGGGCGCGAAGTTGTCGCTGCCGTATATCGAAGTGCACTCGGGCGAGGCGTATGGCTTCCGCAACCGCACGCGGATGAAGATCGCCGTGGAGCCGGAGTTTGCGCTTGGCTACTACCGTCACAACTCGCACGAACTGGAACCGGTGCGGCAATGCGCGATCAGCTCGCCGCTGATTAACCGCGCGATTGCGGCGCTGTGGGAGATGGCGCCGGAGGCGGCGAGCTATCCTTCGCTGCGCGAAGTTCAGTTTTTCGCCAACCACAATGACAGCGAGTTGCTGGTGGAGTTGTTGATCCATCACGCGACTACGCCCGTGTTGCTGGCGAAGTTTGCCAAGCTGCTGCGAGAGCGGATGCCGGAGATTATTGGGGTTGCGGTGTTTGCCAGCGGAACTGTATCCAGCGGAGCGACCGAGGATCTGGAAGACGGCAACATCGAAGTATCGCGACGGCTGAGCCGTGCGGGAGCGCCCTACATTGAGGGGTCGGCGAGCATGACTTACACGGTGGGCAGCCACAGCTACCGGGTCTCGGCGGGATCGTTCTTCCAGACCAACCGCTTTCTGGCCGCAAAGCTGGTGGAACTGGTGACGGCCAATCGCAGCGGACGCGCGGCGCTGGATCTGTATGCGGGCGTGGGGTTGTTTACGCTTCCGATGTCGCGCCATTTCGAGCGCATCACTTCGATCGAAATTGGACAGAACTCGTATGACGACCTGGCCGCCAACGCAGCGGTTCCGCACATACAGGCGGTGCACAGCACGACCGAAGACTACCTGAACGCAGCGCGGGGACGCTGGGATTTTGCGATTGTCGATCCGCCGCGCGCGGGCCTGGGCGAGCGGGCGGCAAAATCACTGGCGGGACTTTCGATTCCGCGCATTGCTTATGTTTCCTGCGATCCGGCTACGCTGTCGCGCGACCTGGTGACGCTGCTGGGGGCTGGATATCGCGTCGAAGCCGCGCATCTTGTGGATCTGTTTCCGCAGACCTATCACATGGAAACCATTCTCCATCTGACTCGCTGAGAGTGGGTGGGAGAAAAAAAGAGGAGTGTAGGAAATTATGTACGCACTGATTTTGATTCGTTACCGGCTTCCGATGGAGGAGGTCGCAAAGGTCACAGAGGAACACCGTACCTATCTGCGCGAGCTGAAGGCAGAGGGGACGCTGATTGCGTCCGGCCCCATGGACCCACGCACGGGAGGCGCAATTCTGGTGCGCGTAGCCGATGACAACGTGCAGGGCGAGCTGAGCGAGTTGCGCGACGGAGATCCGTTTTTCAAGAAGAATATCGCCAACTACGAACTGATTCCGTGGAATCCGGTGATCGGCAAAGAAGCGCTGGACAAACTGTAAGCAGACGGGCAAGGTTATAGGCGTAAGCACGGAAATCTGGAAGTGATGTTGGGCTCCCGTCTCTCCGCAGCGCTGCGGCGGAGGGATTGGGAGCTCGGTTTGCCTGCGACGCTTTGTTATGCCCGAAGCCCCCGCCAACCCGGATGCTCCCCGCCGCCCGCCCGCGGCTCCGCTGTTTGCGGCCACGATTGCATTTTCGGGGGGGATTCTTCTCCAGAGCTACTGCTACAAGCCTGCCGCGCTCTACTTTATTTGCACAATCGCCTTCGCACTGTGCTCGCTGCTGGCGCTGCGCTTTGCCCATGGGATGGGCCGCGCGGTGCTGGCATACAGCGCCGCGGTGCTGGCGTTTCTTCCGGCGGGAGCTTTGGTTACGGCCGCGCATCAGTCGCGACCGGTGATGGCGGCGACCGTGCTGGGCTTTGCCAGTGGCGACGAGGTGGCGCTGACCGGGTATGTTGCGCGTGCGGGTTCACTACGCTCGGGACGCGATCCGCATGAGTCGCTCGACCTTGCGGTTGAGGAAGCGCAGTTCGATGGCTATGCGCCGCAGGCGGTGACCGGCGTGGTGCGTTTGAATCTCTACGTGCCGGGCTCGCACTCGAACTTTGCAGCGGAATCTGGAGCGGACGTTACTCCGGAGGGCGAGGAGGACGGGGCGGAAGAAGCAGCTGCCCCGCCGGTCTTCGACTACGGACAACGGCTGCGGCTGCGCGCCAAGCTTCGTCCACCGACGAACTTCCGCAATCCGGGAAACATGGATTACGTGGGCTGGCTGCACGGGCAGGGAGTGGCGGCACTGGGCTCGGCTAAATCGACGAGTATCGATGTTCTTGCGGGCGACGCTCGCGGCTTACCTCCCAGCTTAACTCCCACACCAGGCGGCAGCCGGGTGGAGCGGGTTCGAAGCCACGCCAGGCGCAGCGTGCTGGAACACATGGAGCGGCTGTGGCCGGCACCTTATGCAGGGCTGTTCCAGGCGATGGTGCTGGGAGAGCGCGGACTAGTGGGGCGCGCGCAGCGGCTGGAGTTTCAACGCAGTGGGACATTTCACCTGCTGGTGGTAAGCGGGATGAACGTGGCGATTTTTGCCGTGTTTCTGCTATGGCTGATGCGCTGGCTGCGCCTGCCGGCGGAATATGGGATCGTTGCGGCGATTGTGCTTACCTGCGGCTATGCCTGGCTGACCGAGTTGGGCGCGCCGATTCTGCGCTCGGTACTGATGATTGTTGCCTATCAGATTGCGGCACTGCTCAATCGCGATCGCGCGCCACTGAACACGGTTTCACTGGCGGCGCTGGCATTGCTGATTGGCAATCCAGAGGAGTTATTCGATCCCAGCTTTCAGCTTACGTTCGTGGCCGTGCTGACGATTGCAGGGCTCGGCGTGCCACTCTTCCGGCGAACGACCACGCCGGTTCGCGAAGCGCTCGACGGCATTGACGACAAGCGGCGCGACCTGACCTTGAGGCCGAAGCAGGCGCAGTTTCGCCTGGATGTTCGCGCTATTTCGGAGAGCCTGGGACAGCTCGCCGGAGAGCGGCTGGCACGATGGCTGACACCGGCGGCGATCTATCTGGCGCTTGCGATTGCGGAGCTGGCCATGCTCTCGGCACTGATGCAGGCGGCGATCACGTTGCCGACCATCTGGTACTTTCACCGGGTCAACGCGCACGCGCTGTGGGCCAATATGGCGGTGCTTCCGCTGACGAGCTTGCTGATGCCGGCCTCGATGCTGGCGGTGGCGTTCTCCTATGTTGCGCACTGGATGGCAGCGCCGTTTGCGCTGGCGGCGCGTGTTGCAATGCAAGGAATTCTGTTTACGGTTCATTGGTCGGGAGGAGCACAGGCGTCCGAGCTGAGGGTGGCGATGCCGACGCTGGCGACGATTGCGGGAGTTGGCGCTGCGTATGCGCTGGCGCTGCTGCTGGCGCGGCGGCACCGGGTGCTGGCGGTAGCTTCACTGGCGCTGCTGGCGGGAGCGGCGTGGTTGGTGTTTGCGCAGCCTCGCCGCTTTGAACACCAGGCGCATGAGTTGGAGATTACGGCCATCGACATCGGCCAGGGCGACTCGTTTTTTGTGGTCACGCCGAATGGGCGCACGCTGCTGCTCGACTCCGGGGGGCTGCTGGGGAGGAGTCACAGCGAGTTGGACATCGGCGAGGACGTGGTTTCGCCGTACCTGTGGCAGCGCGGGCTGAGCCATCTGGACGCGGTTGCGTTCAGTCACAGCCACTCCGACCATATCGGGGGGATGACGGCGATCCTGCGTAATTTTCATCCGGCCGAACTTTGGTACGCGCCGAACTATCCCTCGCACGAGGTAAACGCGCTGTTTGCCGCGGCCGACGGGTTGCAGGTGCGCCGCATCGAGCGGCACGAGGGCGAGGCGTTCGACTTTGACGGAGTGCACTTCGAGGTGCTCTCACCGCCGGCGGACTGGGAGTTGAAGCCGCGCGGACAAGACGATGCTTCCATGGTTCTGCGGCTGACGTACGCGGGACACAGCGCACTGCTGGTGGGCGACATTCACAAGCGCATCGAAAAGATGCTGGTCGCAGAGGCGGAGGAGCGACATGGGTCGCTGCATGTTGACCTGCTCAAGGTGGCGCACCATGGTTCGAATACTTCGTCGTGCGAGGAATTTCTGGATGCGGTGCGGCCCGAGTATGCAGTGATTTCTTCGGGGATACGGAATCCGTTTCATCATCCGCGCCCGGAGGTGATCGAGCGACTGGCCGAGCACCAGGCGAAGACCTACCGGACGGATTTGTTCGGGCCGGTGACGTTTTACATGGATGCGGCGGGGGTGCATCCGAGCGTGGCGCGGTGAAAAGAACGGGAACCCGCACGAAGTACAGCTCTTGGTTTGATGAGGGCGACTCCCCTCGGTTCTTCTTGATTGCAGGAACTAACGGCGGACACTGACCGCAAAGGCACACCACTGTGGATGCGTTGGCGATTTTGAAAGACAAACTATCCCTCGGCTTCGGTTTCGGTGAGGCCCTTGTTTTGGTATTGCGCCAGGATGGCGCGGGCTTCTTCGACTTGATCTTCGCGGACCTGGAGCTTCACTCCTCCGACACCGGGCAGGATATCCTGCGGGGCGTCGAAGTTGGTCATCAGAACTTCGATGCCGGCGGACTCTAACAGGCTCTGCACGACCATGGCCTCGGATTCCTGCTCGCTCTCAAAGATGACAACCAGCTCCTCGTTCGGCTCTTCTCTCTGTCTCCGGCATAGATGTCTCCTCTCCGCTGTTGGATGCGGACTGTTGAGAGTAATACCGGCTGAGCGGCAGGTCAATGATAGAAAATGGTGCGGGGACGACGATTTTTCCGGTGCCGAGAGGCCGGTGACGTCATCGAAATAGAGCAAGCCGGAGTGAGGAGAATTGCATGGAACAGAACCAAGCCGATTCCGCCGAACAACTGGACGAAGTGCGCCGCCTCCGTCGCCTTCAATCATGATGAGCCTGGTGATGCAGGTGATCGCGCAGGACCCCAAGCTTACGGTTGAGGAAGCCTCGCAGATGATCGCCGACTCCCGCACGGCGGCGCTGGCGATGTTTCCTGGCAAGGAATTGGCCTACGATCTGCTGTACCGTCCGCGCTTCCAGCGGCTGATGCGCGAACGTTACCGACTGCAGTAAAGACGGTGGCGAGGCGAACCATTCAGTCGCCGCCGACAAGCTACTTGTCAGGGCGGGTGTTTTCCATGCGGGTGAGGCGCAGGGTGAGGGTTCCCCAGAAGAGGCGGGAGCGCATCTGCACGGGCAGGTGGGCAAGCGTCGTCGGTGTACCAGATCCAAACTTTTCCGCGTCCCTTCAGGGCTCCCGCGTCGGAGTAGACGGCAACGCGCACGGTGCGGAAGGTTCCAGCATCGGTCTTGACCTCTTCGCGTCCCTCGACAAAGGCGGTCACGTCGAAGCTTTTGCCGCCGTCATTGACGGGAAAAAGCAGCGCCGTCCCAGGCTCCAGGTGCTGCGCGCCGAGGTAGTAGATTCCGGACAGGACATCGGTGACGCAGGCAGGCGAGTCGTGTCTCCTGATGCTTGGTTTCGCCGTTGCGGAGGTTGCGCTCATCGAGCACGCTTTTGCCGCTGGCGGCGTCAAAGCGGAGGGTGGTGTCGCGGCGGTGCAGGCCCTCTTCGGAGTGCTTCAGGATCCGATCCGAACAGAATGTTTTGCTGTCGAAGTAGGACTCTAGGCGGTCTTCCACGCGATAGAGCAGGGCGACGGCGCCGGCAGCTTCGGCGGTTCCGGTGACGTGCTCAAAGTCGCCGTTGGGCTCGATCTTGAGCGTTCCGGTACCAGCCTTCCAGAGCCGCCACTCGGCCTCATAGTGCAGGGTGAGGTGGTTGGCGAAGCGATAGGCATCCACTGGCGGGCTGGATTGAGGCCTTGGGTTGAGCGGAGATCGAGGCCTGCTGGGCGAGCAGGTTCGGGGCCAGCACGGCGGCCAGGATCAGGGCCAGGATTGGCTTCAAATTTCGCATCCGCTTAGTGTGCCATCCAAATCGGTCTTGCAACTTTCAGGGCCACCAGGGCGGCAATGACCGCCAGGGTTCCGAGCAGGGCGTTGTATTCACGATGTTTGAGATATAGCTCGCGCGAGAAGCGGGAGCGTCCAGGCGGAAGGCCTGGTGTAAACCTGGGCAACAGCCTAGGCACCTGGGCGCAGTATTCGGCGTAATTGGCAAAGTGCTGGTTCAGGAAGCGCTCTTCGCCACGAATGACCGGGAATGTAGATGGCTGCGAACATGAGGACCAGAGCCAGGGCAATCTCCCAGCGCAGGGCGGCAAGGGCAAAACCCCCGGCAATTACGATCGATCCGAAATATAAAGGGTTGCGTGTGTAGGCGTAAGGGCCGGTGGTTGCAAGTTCCTCATTCTTTTTGACATGACCGCTGGAGATGGCGCGAATCCAGACCCCGGCAAGAGCGATGGCCGATCCAGCTGCGAGCGACCACCATTCAGGCCGCGCGCGCCATAGAAAAAACGCCGCGAAACAGAAATCCCAGCGGCACACGAATTCTCTTGGCGACACGTCCCCAGTCCATGCACCAGCCTTTACGCAGAGTTGCTTCTGTAATTCTACGGCATCGGCGGAAGGAGAGTGGGGCGGAGGGAGTGAATTGCGAGGGCGGAATTCGAATTGGAAGACTTGGGATTAGTCCAGAAGAGCATCAACCTCAGCCATGACTCGGGCGACGGTGATGTTGTCGAGCCCGGCATCGGTGGCGCGTTTGTGGCTATAGCTGGTGATGCTGGCGGGATCGCGCAGGACTCGTGTGCCAGCCCAGTAGGGGCCGTTTCTGGCGGGATCGGTGGGGCCGAAGAGGGCAACGGTTTTGACTCCGAGCAGGGCTGCCAGGTGCATGGGGCCGGTGTCTCCGCCGACGAAGAGTTGCCCAGCGGCGAGCCAGGGCCATCAATTCGCTGAGAGAGCTGAAAAGGGCCACCGCGCTGCCTCTGCTGGCGGCTACGGCTTCACGCGCGAGGCTCTCTTCGCCGGGACCGTAGTTGATGACCGGGCGCAGACCGCGTAAGGCGAGCCGGGCAGCGAGCTCTCCGTAACGCGCCGGCGCCCACTGTTTGGCGCCCCAGCCCGCACCGGGATTGAGAATCGCGATGGGCGACACGCGCGAGCCCCTTGGATTGCAGGGTGGCCTCGATGCGGGCTTCGCTGGCTTTGTCGCGCGGCAGCAGAGCGGTGCCTGGATTCAAGGTGGAAGTGGCGCGGGAGAGGCCGATCTCTTCCAGCCAGGTCTGCACCAGTTCCAGATTCTGCTCGATTACATGAGGGGCGCGGCCGTCGGCCAGAGAGTCGTAGAGCCAGCGGGCGAGGCGCTCGCGCGGTTTGCGGAAGCCGAGGGTGGTGCTGGCTCCGGAGAGCTTTGCGACGACCGCCGACTTGATGGCGCCCTGCAGGTCGAGGGCTGCGTCGTATTGCCGCGCCTGCATACCTTGGATGGCGGCTAGAAATTCACGCCTGGTTTCCGGGCCAAGGAGGCGTTTGCGCCAGGCGCGGGTGTCAACCAGATGCACTTCGTCGACCAGCGGACGACCGGCACCACGCGAGCCCGCCAACTCGACCTCCGGGGCGCACAACAGCTCGCGCCAACGCTGTTCGACGACCCAGCCGATGCGCGCCTCCGGCAAGGCGCGGCGCAGCATGGCGACGGCAGGCAGAGCGTGCAGCACATCGCCCATGGCGCCCAGGCGGACCACCAGCGCGCGCGGATTCGACTTGGCTGGAAGGGGTACTCGCAATTTCGATCCAGACGTGGTGGACATGAAGCGTGAGATCATGCTGCGATTCGTGAAATCGATCCGGCTCGAAAAGCTATTTTCCTATTCTTCCCAACAGTTCGGTGGTGGAGTGGTCCTTGGGATCGCCTACGATCTCGACGCGACCGCCGTAGGCTGCGACCTCATCACGCTCAGGCACGTTGTCGCGGGTGTAATCGGTTCCCTTCACCTGGATGTTGGGCTTGATCTCGCGGATCAGGGCGCGAACGTCAGGCTCGTCGAAGATCACGACGGCATCCACGCACTCGAGAGCGGCGATGATTTCGGCGCGCTCCAGCTCCGGCATGGCGGGACGTCCGGGGCCTTTGAGGCGGCGCACGCTCTGGTCCGAGTTGATGGCGACGATGAGTTTCCCGCCCAGGGCACTTGGCTCCGCGCAAATAGCGCACATGGCCGACGTGGAGCAGATCGAAGCAGCCGTTGGCAAGGGTCACGGTTGCCCCTCGGCCCGCCAACCGGCGACCACTTCGGCCAACTCTCCGCGCTCGACAATTCGTCCCACGAAAATGCTCCTGGCTCGTGGCCATTCCACATTCGCCGCAAAAGAACGCGGCGGATGTGGACCTGCCCAAACCTGTCTACTACTCCAATGCGGCGAGAAGTTCGTCGCGGCTTACGGTGGCGGTGCCGCGCTTCATGACGACGATGCCACCGGCGTAGTTTGCCAGCCGGGCCGCGCTGGCAGGGTCGGCGCCGGCGGCCAGGGCGGCGGTGAAGGTTGCGATCACGGTGTCGCCGGCGCCGGTAACGTCCACCACCTGGTTGGAGCCGTAGATGGGAATCTCCAGCGGCGCTTTTCTTTTCTCAAAGGCCATCATGCCGTCGCCGCCGCGGGTGATGACCAGCGACTCAAGCTTCATCTGACGGATGAGCGCGGCACCGGCTTCGAGGAGCTTTTCGTGGTCGTCGCCGATCTTGAGTGTGCAAGGCCTCTTCAACTTCCCCTTCGTTGGGAGTGGCGGCGGTGACGCCTTCGTAGTCCAACAGGCGATAGCGGCTGTCGAGGGTGACCGGAGTTTCGCCGAGCGCGCCTCTGGCGCGGACGAAATTGAAGAGGCGGGGCGAAACCGCGCCATAGCCGTAATCGCTGAGCAGCACGGCATCGGCGGCGGGAGCGTACTCGCGCGCCGACGCGACCAACTCGACCAGCGCGGGATGAGTATCCTTGCAGCGCCTCGCACTCGCGGTCGATGCGCACCACCTGCTGGCGCGAAGAGTGCGCGGAGTAGGCCAGGACGCGGGTCTTGGTGGTGGTGACGTGACCTTTGAGCTTGGAGATTCCGCTGACCGAGATTTTGTTCTTGCGGAAGATCTGCAGCAGCGCCCGGCCGGCCTCGTCGTCGCCCACCAGTCCGACGGGCAGAGCGGTTACGCCCAGCGCGGCGAGATTCATCACTGCGTTGGCTCCGCCGCCGGGGATCAGGATGCGATCACGATGCTTGAGAATCAGCACTGGGGCTTCGCGTGAGACACGCGCGATTTCGCCGGAGATGAATTCGTCGGCGATGAGATCGGCCATCACCAGCACGCTGACCTTGGAGAACGATTCGACGATGCGGCGAAGCTTTTGCTGCTCGGTCAGACCGTGATGGATTCGTATGCTTCTTCTTCGCTGGACGGTAGGAAGTTTTTTCTGTATGCGCGCCATTGCACAAAGATTCTCTCATGCCGACGTGCCGGGCGTGCAGAATTGCGGAAACAGAATTTCAGCAGAGTTCGGCGGCAGGGGTGCGGCGCTTCGGCTGGAGCTCGGTCACCTTCGGATATGTCCGTACTGATTCTTTCTTACGGCTCCCGGCGAAGTTTTCCACGCATTTGTCCGAGATATGCACAGGGTTTGAGCACTGTCCGGCGGCGGCCCGATTGAAGGCGCGATAGAGGCGCTTGACGTCCACCTTGCCATTGCGCAACTCGCGCTCCACCGCGTTGTGCATGGCCGCCAGCAACTCGGTAGCGCAATTCGTTGAGGACTTTGTCGATGTAAATGTAGGGCATGCGTCCCACTCCGCAGCTGCCATCCCTGCGCGTCGTACCAAGAACGATACACGGAAGGGACAGTGTCTGCGGCATACTTACAGAGTGGGCAGGTCCGCTACTTCACGGCGGGCACGTGAGAAATTGCCGACCGTCTCCTGGGCGTGGGTTGCGGCGTCGGGGCCGAAGCTCTTCCAGCCAGTGCATTTCGGGGTCGCGCCGAAACCAGGTGAGCTGGCGCTTGGCATAGTTGCGGTGACCCTGCTGGGCGCGCGCGACGGCTTCGGCAAGCGAGACTCGCCACGCAGATGCTCGGCGGCCTGGCGGTAACCCAGCGAGCGCATGGCGAAGACCTCGGGGCCGTAGCGCGCAGAGCAGGCGCGCGCGTCTCCTCGACCAAGCCCTGCTCGAACATCTCCGCGCAGCGCCGGTTGATGCGGTCGTAGAGCGCGCTGCGCTGGGGGCTGAGGCCGAGGCGCAGGACGCGGTAGCCCTGAATGGCGTCGCGGCCATCGCGCAGAACTCGCTCATGGGACGCGCGGAGGCAGCGCAGACCTCGATGGCGCGGATCAGTTTGGGCTCATCGTTGGCGTGGATGCGGGCGGCGGCTTCGGGATCGAGGCGGCGCAGCAGACGCCAGAGCGAGGCGGGGCGATTGCGGCGGCGCAGCCGTTCGCGCAGCGATTCGTCGCGCTCGGGCCCGGCAAATAGACCGTCGAGCATGGCGCGCAGGTAGAGGCCGGTGCCGCCGCAGACAATCGGGAAGGTGTCCGCGGGCGGTGATCTCGACGGGCGGCGGTGCGCGCCAGCCGCGCGTAGTCGACCGGCGGTGAAAAAGGCGTCCGGGCGCGACTACGTCGATGAGGTGGTGGGGCACACGGGCTCGCTCCTGGCAGGAGGGCTTGGCGGTGCCAATCTCGAACTCGCGATAGACGGCGACGGAGTCGCAACTGATGATCTCGCCGCCAAAGCGCAAGGCCAGGGCAAGGGCGAGCGAGGACTTGCCGCTGGCGGTGGGGCCGGCGACGACGACCAGCGGCGAGCGGAGGGCGCTCACAGGGCGCTCATCGGGCGTCATCGGGCATCATCGCACACCGAAAACTTGATGAAGGAAGAACGGGAAAAAGCGAATCATCGGCGACGACCATGATCAGCCCCAGGACGATCAAGAGTCCGAGACGTATGGGGAGTTTCCGGCTGGCGATTGAGAAGTGGCATCGCGGCCATTTTACGCGATGCGGCGGGAGGCGGTGTGATTCCGCTGGAAACACACCCCTAGCTGCCGGAGCGTTATCAACTCGGAAGTCGCGGGGGAAAATCGATTGCTGGTGGAAGGGCTTGAGGCGACGCGAGAGATTTGAGCGGTACTGGGGTCCTTCGCCACGCTCAGGATGACACTCTCGAACGTGCGCGCCTGGCAAAAATGCTACTGGTATTGTTCCATTTCGCCGGTTTAGGGGTTGTAGAAGAACGTGATGCGGAGCGCCAGGTAGGGGCCGTGGAATTCATGTGGCAGGGGCGAGAATGGGTCCGAGGCGGTGATTCCGCCATAGGCGGCGCGGTCCAGAGGAACGTCTCCCGAGGGCGATTCGACGAACATGCCGGCAACCTTGCCGCTGGGGGTGATGAGGAAGCGGATTGCGACTTTGCCATGCTTGAGCAGAGGGGCGCGGGCTTCCTCGGGAATCAGGGTGTACCAGTTGAACTTGATCGATTGCAGGACGCGCGACAGATAGGGGCCGAAGTCCACGCCCTGGGTGTCGCTGAGGATATCAAACGGGCCCATGGCGGCGTTGCGGTCCGCCGGTCCCAGTCCGTAGCCGGTGCCGCCGCCTCCGTAGAGCCCTTGCGGGTGTTTCGGGCGGCCTGCGCGATGACATCGCCGGCGGAGCCTGGCATCCGGAAGGGATTTTCTCTGGGCTGCTCCTGGGGCTGCTCTCTGGGCTGCTGGAAGTTGGATTGCGGGTTTCCAGACGCCTGTTGCTGCGGCGCCGGCTGCGGCATCGTTTGCGGCGTCGGCGGTGCCGCCTCCGGCCCAGGCGGCCTCTGGTTTCCGCGCATTCGCGCCTCCTCGCGGAGGGCATCAAGAGTCTTCTGATCGATTTGCGGATGCGTGGTCTGGGCGATGCGGTTTTTATCGCTCAGTTTGTCGGAATGAACCTTGGGAGGAGGCTTCTGCATGTCCTGCGGCAATGCCAGGAAGGTCGGTTCCTTGGTTCGCGCCAGATCCTCGGCGCGCAGCAGGTGCGGCTGCGCCCAGTTGGGCAGCAACTGCGGCGAGTAGATCACCAGCAGGATGATAATGATGTGGACGACAACCGAGATCCAGAAGGCTTCGCGCTTGCGCGAGCGCGCCAACTCATCCTCGAGTTCCGCCAGCACATGGGGCAGAAAGTCGGAGTGATCGTCCTCCTCCATTTGGCGCAGCCGCTTCGGACTCTTGGGCTCCGGCGGTGCGGGAAGAGGTGGAGGCACTATCTGATTGTCGTCCTGGGACTCGATCTTCATTACTCCTCAAACATAATTGGATGAGACGCCGGGCCACCGCAGACTGGAGTTGCCAGCGCGGCTCGGCCCACGGCTCAAGCTCTCATCCAGCTTTCCGCAACCCGAGATTCGACCAACTCTGGTTCGCGGCTCTGATCCGCAACCCTGATCCGCAACCCTGATTCTCGCATCGGAGCGGGCATCAGATCTGGCTAATCGACCCGATTTCACGAGACGACCCATGCGACCTCGGCCTTGCCGCTTTACTTTACGATCCCGTTCGCGACGTTCTCGGCAACTTCATTCGCAAGCCCGCCAGCGGCCTTGAGCATGGCTGCGGCCACCTCGTCAAGATGGGCGCGCTTATGGTGCTCGGCCATTTGCTGCTGAATATCGATGGCCAGCGCAAGGGCGGCGCGTCCATCCTCCAGAGTGACCTCGGGAGCTGGTGCGCTGGCGTACGGCTCGCAGAAAACTGCTCAGCTCGGCCCGGAGCGGCTCCTCGGCGCTGACCTGCGGCTTGTAGGGCGCAATCTGAGGCAGCCCGCTTGCGGTGGGCTTCACGGTGAGGGAAAAGACATCGCGCCGCGAGTAATCCAGCGAGACGTACTGGGCTGGCTGGAAGAATCTGAGCTTGCGCACCCGCTCGGTGCTGATCCGGCTGGCGGTGAAGTTGGCGACGCAGCCGCTCTCGAACTCGAGTCGGACACTGGCGATATCCACCATGCCGGTGAGCACCGGCAGGCCGACGGCACGCAACTCACGCACCGGGGAGTTGGCCATCTTCAGCACGATATCCAGGTCGTGGATCATGAGATCGAGGACCACGTCGACATCCAGCGAACGCGGGGTAAACACGCTGAGGCGGTGCACCTCAAAGAACATGGGGCGGGAGAGCAGCGCCCAGGTGGCGCGAACGGCGGGATTAAAGCGCTCCAGGTGACCGACCTGCGCCACCCGCCCATGCTTTTTGGCCAGCGCGATAAGAGCGTCGGCCTCGGCAAGGGAAAAGGCCAGCGGTTTCTCGATCAGGACATCGACGCCACGCTCCATCAACTCGCGCGCGGCCGGCAGATGAGCCACGGTGGGGACGGCGACGCTGACGGCCTTGATCGCCGGGAGGGCGGTCAGCATCTGGCTGACCGAGGCAAATGCCTGGCCGCCGAATTCGGCGGCTACGGCTTGGGCGCGTGCGAGGTCGGAGTCGACCACGGCGGCTAGCTCCACGCCTTCGACGGCAAGTTCTTTGTAGACTCGGGCATGGTTGCGGCCAAATGAGCCCACGCCCACCACGGCTACCTGCAAGTTTTGGTTGTTCACAGCTATGATTCTCGCAGATGCGGACGCCGGAGAGAAGTGCTTGAGGTCACCATGAGGGCGGCTTTTACAAATCTTCACGCTTCGCGGCAGCCGGGGAAATCCCTTACAATCCCCCTGTTGCGGTGGCCGCAGAACCTTCGTAACGCGTTCTCTGAAGCCGTTCTTCGAATCCAGGAGCGATATCGTACATGGCCGCCAAATCGAAACCCGCTAAGGTTGCTTCATCCCAGACTGCTGCTTTTCGCAAGACCGCGAGTTCCAAGACTGCGGGCAAGACTGCGAGGCCGCAGCCAAAGCTTTCGCATTATGACGCCGCGGGACGGGCCACCATGGTCGATGTTTCCGCAAAACTGCCAACGCTCCGCGTCGCCGAGGCCAGCGCACGGGTGACGATGAGCGCCCAGGTTCTGGCCGCCCTGCCCATGAATCCCAAAGGCGATCCTTTCGAGGTTGCCCGGATCGCAGGTATTCAGGCCGCCAAACGCACATGGGAGCTGATACCTATGTGTCATCCGGTGGCCCTTAGTTACGTAGATATCTCGTATTCCTTATGCAAAGATGGCGTTGAGCTACTCTCCCGCGCCTCGACCACGGCAGGTACGGGGGTGGAAATGGAAGCGCTTACAGCGGTATCGGTGGCAGCTCTTACGATTTATGACATGTGCAAGGCTTTAGATAAGGGCATGGAGATCCGTTATATCCGACTGGAGCGCAAAAGCGGCGGCAAAAGTGGAAAGTACCAACGTCCACGGCGCCCGCAGGAGCGCTGATCCTGACGAAATGGAAGTAGACGTTATGGGCCAGATTACGCATGTTCTGCTAGTAGACGACAATCCGGTGATCCGCGAGTTGCTGATGCAATCGCTGTCGCCATTGGCCACGGTGCAGGCCTGTGGCAGCGCTGCCGAGGCGCTGCGCTGGGCCGAGCAGCAGACGCCAGACCTGATCATCTCCGATTACCGGATGCCCGGCTTGAGCGGCCTGGAACTGTTGGCCAAGCTGCGGATTTCGTTTCCGCGCATGGCGGTGTTGATGATGGCATCGCGCGCCGATATCTTTGGACCACTGGCTGGCTGCAGCCCCTGGGTGGAAGAGTTCATCGAGAAGCCGTTCTTTCTCGACGACGCGATCACCCGCATTCAGCGCGTGCTGAACCGCATTACGCTCAACAAGGCGGCGCGTGAGGGCTCCGACTCCAGCAGCGTCCGCGGCACCCTGGCACAGATGTCGGTGGTGGATCTGCTGCAAACTCTCGATATTGGGCAAAAGAGCTGCCGCTTGGAACTTCGCCAAGCGGGACGGCAGAGCGAAATGCAGTTCGTCAACGGCCAACTGGTTCATGCAGCCTTTGGCAACCTGACCGGGGAGGCCGCGGTTTACGCCGTTGTGGCGTGGACGGAAGGCTCGTTTTTAATCGACTTTGAGCGGGTCGAGTGCCCGCGCACCATCGCTCACAGCACGCAGTCGGTACTGCTGGAGGCGCTGCGCCGCTTTGATGAGTCACAACGAGACGTCCAGACGGAAAGCTTGCCCAAGCCCAGTTGCGGAGCCGCATTTGCAACAGGCCTGGCGCCTGCGATGTGACGGCGCGCTCCTTAGATTGCGACCGTTTGATTACCCATGCAGGGAGCAAAGGACGGCAGCTGTAACGCTGCCGTCAAAGGGCTACGATATACTCCACTCTCGATAGGCTAGTTGCGATTTACGAGAGGCTGCCCGACCTACCCGATGCCTGTTTTTCATAAAGCCCTGCTGCTGTTTAATCCCGTCTCTGGCGCGCACCTGGAGTTTCGCACGGCTACCATGCGGCGGATCGCGGAGATCTTCCGCCACGCCGGAGTGGAAGTTCTGGTGGAAGCCACGCAGGCGCGCGACTCGGCGGGACAACAGGCGCGTGAGGCTATCGCCTGCGGCTGCGATGCGGTCTTCGCCTGCGGCGGCGATGGCACGGTGTTCGAGGTGCTGCAGGGAGTGGCCGAAAGCACGGCGATGATGGGCGTGATTCCGCTGGGAACCGGCAACGTGCTAGCGCACGACCTGGGACTAGCAGCACGGCCGGAGCGGGCAGCGGCGCAGATCCTCGACTTCACTCCGCAGAGGATTTCGCTGGGACGCATCCAGACGGCGGGGCGTTCGCGATTTTTCACCGTGGCCGCCGGGGTTGGCGTTCACGCAGAGCTGCTCTACCGGGCCAACGCCCGGGTGAAACAACGGGGCGGATACCTGGCCTACTACTCGCACGGAGCGCGGCTGCTGTTTCGCCACGCCTTTGTGCCATTTCCGGTGGAGATCACGACCAGCGAGGGCGAGACGATCCAGACCTCCGCGCTGGAGTTGGTCGCCATGCGGGTGCGCTCGTTTGGAGGCCCGCTGAGCCACTGGCGTCCGGGCAGTTCTCTGCTCTCGCCCGATTTGCGACTGGTTCTGCTGCGCAACCCGAGCCGGGCCGCCATTCTGCGCTACACCCTGCAGGCGCTCACCGGTATCGCTCCCTATGACGGACTGGACAAGGCGGACGCGGACCTTTCATTTGTCTCCGCCAAGGCTGTTACATGTACGGCTCCAGCGGTGGGCGCACCTCGGCTGCGAGTGCAGGCCGATGGCGAACTGCTGGGGCCGACGCCCACTGAAATTTCGATCATTCCGAACGCACTGACCTTGCTGGTTGCGCCCGACTGCGGGTAACGCTGCGCTGCCGGCCACGGGCGCACAAGGGTAACGCTGCGCGAATCGGGCCATTGTCTTTTGACTTTGGACACGATCCTTGTCAACCTGAATGGCCGAGCGGAACGGTCACTCGGATAGTCCACTGGAACGACACGTCATGGAGCCAGTAACCCACTTACTTACCGGAGCTACGCTGGCCCGCGCCGGGTTTAACCGCAAGACGGCACTGGCCACGGTGACCATGACTCTGGCTGCCGAGGCTGCCGACTTCGACATTGTGGCGTATGCGAAAGGCTCGGCCTGCGGATTCATCCAGCATCGCGGCATTACACACACGTTTCTTGGAATTCCTGTGATGGCGGGGCTGGTAGTCGGGCTTGTCTGGCTGGGGGACACGCTCTGGCAGCGCCGTCGCCGGGCGCGCAAGCTACGGCAAGCACCCGAGCGGCGGTGGGGATGGTTATATCTATTTGCCTGCATCGCCGGACTCTCGCACATCCTGCTGGACTTTACGAATAACTACGGTGTGCGGCCTTTCTATCCCTTCTCGCGCCAGTGGTATGCCTGGGACATTGTTTTTATCATTGAGCCGCTGATGCTGGCGGTACTGTTTGCGGCGCTGGTGCTGCCGTGGCTCTTTGGACTGGTGGGCCAGGAGATAGGGGCGCGGCAACGCGGGCCCGTCGGTCGGGAGGCGGCGATTGCGGCGTTGCTTTCTATTGTGGCTCTTTGGGGAGTGCGGGACTTTGAGCACCGGCGCGCGCTGGCGGCTCTCAACGCCATCGAGTATCAGGGCGAGCCCGCCACGCGCGTCGCCGCCTTTCCCTACATGGTGAACCCGTTCCACTGGGCCGGAGTCGCCGAAACCTCCAAGGCCTACATCTCGATGCACGTCGATTCGCTGGGCCCGGAGGTCGACGCAGGCAACCGGGCCGCACGCTACTACAAACCAGAGCCGACGGAAGCGGCAGAGGCGGCGCGCGCGACCGCGCTGGGAAGCGCATACATGGAGTGGGCGCGGTTTCCGCTGGTCGAAGCCGAACATCGCAGTACGTCTGGGAGTACAGCCGCTGCCGATCTGGTGCGATTCAGCGACGTGCGATTCTTTTATCCCGACGGAGACCGACGACCGCTCGTGGCTTATGTGCTGCTCGACTCCCACCTTCACGCCGAATCGCAGGGCTTCGTGGTGCCGAAGGGCTGGCGCTGAGAAGCCGTCAGCTTTTCCTGGCTAGCTCCAGAAGGGCTTCGCCTTCTACCCGCATCGGCATCCACTCTTTCATTCGCTTGGCGCCGAGGGCTTCGTAGAATTCAATGGATGGCGTATTCCAGTCCAAAACCAGCCACTCATAGCGACCGCAATTTTCGGCCACTGCGGTTCGCGCCACGTGTAGCAATAGCGCTTTTCCAATGCCTTTGCCGCGAAATTCAGGATAGACGAAGAGGTCGTCGAGGAAGATTCCGGAGCGGCCCTTCCAGGTGGAGTAGTTATGGAAGTAGAGCGCGAATCCGGCGGGGGTGCCTTCCCAGTCGGCGATGATGCAGTGGAACTTTGGGTGGGGACCGAAACCATCGCGCAAGAGATCCGCCTCGGTGGCCTGGGCTGCCTCCGGCACGTGCTCATACTCGGCCAGCCCTCGGATCAGTTTTAGAATCGTTCCCACATCTTCAGGCTGAGCCGTGCGAATCTGCAGCATGCTTGTTCTCCGAATAAGACTTCGATCTGATTCCGAAGTCTAACCCAGTGGCGGTTGCAGACGGAACCGGAACTTGCTTCTATAATTCTATTATGATAGAAGTATGGAATGAGTGTGAACCCGACGGAAGAAGAAGTCATACGTTTTGCGGATATGTTTTCCGCGATGGGAACCGGGCCGCGATTGCGGATTATGCGAGTTCTGCTCTCGGCCTATCCGGAAGGCATGGTGGTCGGCGATATCGGCAACGATCTCGGCATTGCGGCGTCCACGCTGTCACACCATCTGGACAAGCTGAAGAACGAGGGCTTGGTGAAGGTGAGACGTGAGGGCACGTATCTCTGGTACTCGGCGAATGCGGAGGCGCTTCAGGAGCTTTTGGGATTCCTGTATGCCGAGTGCTGCACCCGCAACAAGGCAGTAAAACCGCAGGCCATCGCGCGCCTGTGCTGTTGAGAGGATAAAGATCGATGGGAATCAAGGACGTGGTGAAAGAGAAATACGGGCAGGCGGCGCTGCGCGTCAATTCGGGGGGAAGCTCCTGCTGCGGCGCGTCGGCGGCGCTGAATGGCTGCTGCGATCCAATTACCTCGAATCTCTATGACGCAGCGCAGACCGGTGAATTGCCGCAGGAAGCGGTCCTGGCATCACTCGGATGCGGCAATCCGACGGCGCTGGCGCAGTTGAATGCAGGAGAAACGGTGCTGGATCTGGGCTCGGGCGGCGGCATCGACGTGCTGCTCTCGGCCCGGCGCGTCGGCCCGGCCGGAAAAGCTTACGGGCTCGATATGACCGACGAAATGCTTGCGCTGGCGCGGGAGAATCAGCGCAAGTCCGGGGTTGAAAACGCGGAGTTTCTCAAAGGCGAGATCGAGCACATCCCTTTGCCCGATAACTCGGTGGATGTTGTGATCAGCAATTGCGTCATCAACCTGTCAGGCGATAAGGATAGCGTGTTGCGCGAAGCGTTCCGGGTTCTGAAGCCGGGAGGCCGTTTCGCGGTCTCCGACGTGGTCACACGCGGCGAGATTCCAGAGGGCGTGCGGCAAAACATGCTGCTGTGGGTCGGCTGCATCGCCGGAGCGCTGGATGAATCTGAGTACATCGCTAAACTCGCCAGTGCGGGCTTTGACGGCATCGCGATCGAGCCGACGCGGGTGTACGACATCGAGGACGCACGGACCTTCCTCGGTGGGCAGGGAGTCGATGTGGATGCAATTGCGCCGCAAGTCGAAGGGAAGTTTATGAGTGCGTTTATTCGCGCCACAAAACCCGCAGGCCGCGTGAAGGTCGGCAAAAATGGCTAAACCGGCGGCTTGTGGCTTGGGATTTGTCGATCGTTATCTGACGGCATGGATTTTTGCGGCAATGGTGCTTGGCGTCGTGTCCGGCTGGCTCGTGCCCGGGATCGTTCCGTTCCTGAATCGCCTGAGCGTAGGAACCACTTCCATTCCAATCGCCATTGGGCTCATCGTCATGATGTACCCGCCATTTACGAAGGTGCGGTACGAAGAGTTGCACCTGGTTTTTCGCGACAAGGCCATCCTGCTGCTTTCGCTCGTACAGAACTGGGTCATCGGACCGATCCTTATGTTCGTATTGGCGATCGTGTTCCTGCGCGGGTACCCGGAATACATGGCAGGACTGATCATGATAGGTCTGGCACGATGCATTGCCATGGTCATTGTATGGAATGAACTTGCTAAGGGTGACACACAATACGCGGCCGGACTGGTAGCCTTCAACTCACTCTTCCAAGTCTTCTTCTATTCGGTATATGCGTGGATCTTCATCACGGTTCTTCCCGCCAAGCTAGGGCTCCACAGCACAATTGTGAACGTATCCATCGCGGAAATTGCGAAGAGTGTTTTCATCTATCTCGGGATCCCGTTCCTTGCGGGACTGGCGACGCGCTTCGTCCTGCTTCGCGTCAAAAGCCGCGAATGGTATGAAAGTAACTTCGTGCCAAGGGTTAGCCCGCTGACTTTGATCGCCCTGCTGTTCACAATCGTCGTGATGTTTTCCCTCAAGGGCGCGTACATCGTTCGGCTTCCTTTGGACGTTGTGCGAATCGCCGTGCCACTGCTGATTTACTTCGTAATCATGTTCCTGGTTTCATTCTTTATGGGGAAGAAGCTCGGGGCGGGATATGGGAAGACCACTACGCTGGCGTTTACGGCAGCTTCAAACAATTTCGAGCTTGCGATTGCAGTGGCGGTTTCGGTCTTTGGCATCAACTCCGGCGCAGCATTCGCGGCTGTGATCGGCCCCCTGGTCGAAGTGCCGGTGATGATCGCGCTGGTAAACGTCGCGTTCTATTTTCAGCGCAAGTACTTTGAGCTACCAGTCGAAGCCGGGAATGGTGCGGTTGTGCCGCCGCTACCCAAAGAGGCTGCGTCCTAGTGGTATCTCATTACTCGCAGACAGAGGAAATCAATGGGCGATAAAAAGCGAGTGCTGATTCTCTGCACCGGGAATTCCGCCCGCAGCCAGATGGCGGAAGGACTGCTACGGCACGACGCAGGAGAGCGCTTTGAAGTGGAGAGCGCGGGCACGAAGCCCAGTTCCGTGCGGCCCGAGGCCATTGCCGTCATGCGCGAACTGGGAATTGATATTTCCGGTCATCGCTCGAAGTCGGTAGAAGATTTTGAAGGTCGGAAATTCGATTGCATCATCACCGTTTGCGACAGCGCACGCGAGTCCTGCCCGGTGTTCTTCGCCGCGGCACACAGGCTGCATCACAGCTTCGAGGACCCGGCGGCTCTCGACGGCTCGGAAGCAGAACGGCTGGCACTGTTCCGGCGAGTCCGTGACCAGTTGCGTGCCTACCTGGCTGAGTTCGCGCAGAAAGAAAGCGCCTCGATTCGTTGATTGGCCAATGATTAGCGAGGCACTGGGGCGTTGATTCCGAGCGGGATACCGACCGGTTCTGACTCGATTACTTAAGTGCAGCTGTATATCTTTGCTGACTGAATTACTTTCGTGCCGCCACCAATGGCATGTTTCTCTTGCCGAGACGCGCCTCTCGTGGTGGAATGTATCGGCAATGAAAGACTCTCAATCATCGGCGGCCCAAGAACTGCTGCAAGAGTACTGGAGCTTGCTTTACGATGCGGCGCATTCCCAAGACACGCTTGCCCGTGACGTGAGCCTATTGCGCGCCTGGGGAGTCTTTCGCTATGCGATTTGGGGGCCCACGAACTGCGAACTATGCCTGACAGAGGTTCGTTTAGCGATCCCCATCACCAGCGCACGCGCCAACGGCGAAACGGTTCGCTACACCTGCTTGTGCACGAACTGCACGTTCGCGGAAATAGAACGCGGTCAGCGCATCGTCCTGCAGGTTGGCAGCGCGTGTGTTGAGTATTCCAAGCAAGGCATTCTCGCCCCACAGAAATGCGCCAGCGCTCACGCGGGCCAGTAGGCCGGTCCCATCAATTTTGCAGCCGCTCCGCCTGGCGCACAATCTCGTCGATGACATCATTGGCCTTCTTGCTGGCGAGGGTGTGGTTATTGCAATAGATGGAGAAGACGAGGCGCTGGCCGCTGGCCGTGGTGAGATAGCCGGAGAGTGCATTGACGTGATTGAGCGAACCGGTCTTGGCGCGCAGGATTGCCGCCAAAGGGAGCGCTTGAAAGCGTGAGGCCAGGGTTCCATCCACACCGGCAAGGGGCAGGCTCTCGATGTATTCCGCACCCCAGCTCTGCTTGGCCGCGTAACGCAACAGTTTGACTGTGGCACGGGGCGAGACCAGGTTCTGCCGCGATAATCCGGAGCCATCGTAAAACACATACTCCTCGGAGTGGACGCCAGCCTGAGCCAGGAAGCCGCGCAGGACATCGAGTCCGCCGGCAACCGAGGCGCTGGTTCCTTTCTCGCGTCCCAATAAGCGCAGCAACATCTCGGCGTGAAGATTCTGGCTCACCTTGTTGACCACGTGCACGTCCAGACCGAGCGGCAGCGAAAGATGCTCGGCCAGCACCACCGGGGATTGAGAAAAGGGCGGAGCACTGGCCGCCGGGAGTGCGCGAACGGTCCCGGCATTGGCGTCCAGACTTGCCGTTTCCAGGTGGCGCGCCCGAGTGCGGCCATGGAGGACGACTCCGCGCTTTGCCAGCAACTCCCAGAACAGGCGGGCGCAGAACTCGGCTGGCTCTTCAATCGCCAGCGCCTCGGTGGCACCAGGATCATCGAGCGGAATGTTGCCCCAGATCTCAACGAGGTTGGAGCCCGGCTCACGCTGGACACCGAGTTTGCGCGGGCCGGCCGCCGGAGAGGTCTGCACGCGGTTATCGATGTGGTAATACTCGGCAAAGGGCGAGATGCTGACAAAGGCTCGGTCCCCGGCACGCTCGCCGGGGAGAATGTTCACATACACCACGTTGTCGTTGATCGCCAGGGCGGATACCGGTGCGCCCATCTGCCAGACCAGATCGCCCAGCGACCATCCTTCGCCGAAGCGCTCGTAGGCGAAGAAGCTGTCGTCGGCGACCAGGTCTCCGTCGATCACCTTGACGCCGCGCGCGACGACTTGATCGGCAATCTCCTCCAGCACGTGGGTGGGAGGAAGCGGGCGTTCAGTTTTCAGGTTGAAGGGAAGAGTGCGCCCACTCAGGTTGGGGTCGCCACGCCCGACCAACACGAGGTCTCCGCTCAGCCGCCCGTACTTATCCGGCGGGGTGGCGGACTCGACCGTGGTTCGAAAGCGGTAATCGGGGCCGATGAGCGCGAGGGTGGCCGCCGTGGTAAACAACTTGGTGTTGGAGGCCGGAACGAAGAGCCGGTCGGCATCGTGGGAGTAAACGACGTTCCCGGTGTCCAGTTCCTCAATCTCCACGCCCCAGAAGCTGCGCGCAACGTCCGGGCGCTCGAGGATGGCGTCCACCTGCCTGGCTAGCTCCTTGTACTGGGCGGCGAGCCCAACCACGGTGCAAAGCCAGAGCATGAGCGCCGTCAAGGCAACCGTTCTCAAGGAACCCGGAATCCGCTTGCGCTGCATAAGAAGCGAATTCTAGCACTGTTGCGGGTTAGGGCAGAGGCACGAACGACTCACCAGAACGATCAGCGAGGCGGAAGCAGCAGGTTGTCGATGAGACGGGTGGAGCCGAATGACGCGGCCACGGCGGCGAGTGCGCCTTGGGCGAGATCGCCGACCGGTTCAAGCGTATCGGGATGGATGATTTCGAAGTAGTCGAGTTTGGCCGCGGGCTCGGAGGCGAGAACATCCAGCGCAACGGAGCGCAGTCTTTCCGCACGGCTTTCGCCGGAGTTGGCGCAGGCCTCGACCTGAAGCAACGCGCGGTGCAGCACGAGCGCCTGCCGCCGCTGCTCCGGGGTGAGATAGACGTTGCGCGAGGAGAGCGCGAGGCCATCGGCTTCACGCACGATGGGGGCAACGATCAACTCCACGTCCATGTTGAGATCACGCACCATGCGGCGCAGCACGGCTACCTGCGCGGCATCCTTCTGGCCGAAGACGGCATAGTCCGGCTGCACGATGTGGAAGAGCTTGGCGACGACCGTGCTGACGCCGCGAAAGTGGCCGGGACGCGAACGGCCATCCAGCCTATCGCTGAGTCCTTCGACATGCACGACGGTGGTGGCGCCGGCGGGATACATCTGCTCGGTGGGGGGAGCGAAGACAATGTCCACCCCTTCGGCTTCGAGCCGGGCACAGTCGGCTTCCAGGGTGCGTGGATATTGACTGAAATCCTCGGCGGGGCCGAACTGCAACGGATTTACGAAGATCGATACAACAACGAGATTGGCGGCGCTGCGCGCACGGCGCACCAACGAGAGGTGGCCCTCATGCAATGCGCCCATGGTGGGAACAAAGCCGATGGCCGATCCCTGAACTCTGGCGGCGCGGCTGGCGGCCTGCATTTCGCGAATATCGCGGATGATTCTCATTTCTTGTCCGAATCCTGTTTGGGCTGGGATGGGTTTGCCGGTGGGGTTGCGGATTGCATTGCGGACGGCAGGATGCGCCAACTGTGAATGGCCTTCTGGAAGACAGCATCGAGGCGGGTGAAATCCTGCGGCGCACAGCGCAACGCGATCGAGTAGACAAGCCCATCCGAGCCCTCGATCAGCGCGACGGCTTCGATGGCTTCCGTGTTCTCGGCTTTCTGGTGCAGGCGGACGCGGACGAGTTCGGCGTTGCTGCCGTTGAGGACGAGTTGGGCGCGCTGCAGGGTCTCGGCCGAGGTGAAAGAGCCATCGGGGGTGAGCACGATCTCGACGAGGGAATCCAGCGATGGCGCGCTGCCGTCTTTCTGCGGAGGCACGTCGATGGCGGCAACCGTGAGTTGCGGCCAGGTAGAGGAGTCAGTCCCCGGATGCGGTTCGGCAACGACAAAGCCGAGATCGTCGAAGATGTCGCCAAGACGCTGCCAGGCGGCGGGAACCGTGACGCAGAGTCCGACGGCGCGAACGCACTCACTTCTGCCGGAAGCGGCTTTCGGAGCGCTGGGGGCGGACTTGGGCGCGCTGGCCGGAGCCTGGGCCGCGGCGGCAGCGAGGCCGGCCGCGGCAAGGCTGGCGCAGAGCAAAACACGGGTGACCAGAGCCTTCATGATTTTGCTTGCTTCTGCTCGGTGGCCGGGGTGGCTTGGGCAGTGCCGTGCGTGTCGTCTTGGACACCCCCGAGCCTATGACTCTGGGTCTCACGCGGGAGATGGTAGGAGTGGGCATCGGCGGGAAAGGCGTGGCTGCGAACGTCGTCACGGTAGGAGTGAATGGCCTGCGAGATGAGTTCGCCCGCGTTGCAATAGCGGCGTACGAACTTGGCCGGTGGATTAAAGGCGAGTCCGGCGAGATCGTGAAAGACCAGGATCTGACCGTCGCAATCCGGGCCAGCGCCGATGCCGATCGTCGGCGCGGCAACCTCGCGACTGATGCGGGCGGCAACCTCGCGCGGAATGCCTTCCAGGACGAGCGCGGAGACTCCGGCGGCATCGAGCGCGACAGCGTCGGCGAGCAGGGCGTCAATGGCCTCCGCGGTTTTTCCCTGGACCTTGTAGCCGCCCATGCGATGCACGGATTGCGGAGTGAGTCCGATGTGTCCGATGACGGGAATCTCGGTGGCGATGATGTGGCGGATGATCGGTACGCGCGCAGTGCCGCCTTCGATTTTGACGGCTTCGGCGCCGCCTTCCTTGACGAAGCGCACGGCGTTCTCCACCGTGTTGGCGACGCCGGTGTGATAGGAGCCGAAAGGCATGTCAACGACCAGCAGCGCGTGACGCACGGCCCGACGCACGGCACGGGTGTGATGCAGCATCTCGTCCATGGTGACCGGCAGGGTGGAGTCATAGCCGAGCACGACCTGGGCGAGCGAGTCTCCGACGAGGATGAGGTCGACGCCGGCTTCATCGGCGAGGCGGGCGGTCGGGTAATCGTAGGCGGTGAGGGAAACGATGGGCTCGCGCTTGCGCTTCTTTTCCGCAAGGGTTTGCACGGTGACGCGATGGGCGAACTCGCCGGTGGTGACGCTCATGACTCCTCCAGTGTGGCTCCGCCGGGCGGATGCCGCCTGTGCGCCGAAGCGCCTGCGGCCGATGGGATGAACCGGGGTGATTGTAGTCGCTGCGGGAGAGCAGAGGCAAACCGGGAGGCGGCGGCAGACGGCCGGAAACGACGACGAAAAGGGGAGTAAGATGCGTGCACGCCGCTCCGGGCCAATTCGGGCCAAGCTGAGAGTGCGGCAAAAGAGGAGACGAATTGTATGAGAGCCGCCGTGCTGACAACCCCTGGCAAGATTGCGGATCGGCCTCTGCGGATTGCGGAGGTTCCGACGGCTGTGGCTGGAACGGGACAGGTGCTGCTGCGGGTGCTGGCCTGCGGGGTTTGCCGGACGGACCTGCACATTGTGGAGGGCGAGCTGAGTCCGAGGCGGGAGAGCTTGATTCCAGGACACCAGATTGTCGGCGAAGTGGTGGGCGGCGCGACACAGGATGCGAACCAGGGGTTGCCACTGGGAGCGCGGGTTGGAGTTTCCTGGATCGGGGGGACCGACGGCGAGTGCTGGTATTGCAGACACAACTTTGAGAACCTGTGCGACGCGCCAACCTTTACCGGCTACAACGTGAACGGCGGGTACGCAGAATATGCGGCGGCGCGCGCGGACTTCGTGTTTCCTCTGCCGGAAGGGTTGGACGCGCTGCACGCCGCGCCGTTGCTGTGCGCCGGGATTATCGGTTTTCGCAGCCTGCGGGTGGCCGGAGTGGAGCCGGGAGAGCGAGTTGGACTCTTCGGCTTTGGAGCTTCCGCGCATCTGGCCATCGAAGTTCTGCGGAGCTGGGGCTGCGAGGTTTACGTTTCAACGCGGGGCGCTTCGCACCAGAAGCTGGCCGAATCGCTGGGTGCAAAATGGGTCGGCTCGGAGGTGGAGCGACCCGGGGTTGAACTGGACCGCGCGGTTACCTTCGCTCCGAGCGGCGCGGTGGTTGTGGCGGCGCTTGCCAGCCTGCGAAAGGGCGGAGTGGTTGCGATCAATGCAATCCACCTCGACCGCATTCCCGAGTTCGACTACGACCGACTGCTGTGGGGCGAGCGCCAGATCCGCAGCGTTACTAACATGACTCGCGCCGACGCACGGGAGTTCCTCGCCGTGGCGGCGGAGATTCATCTGCGCCCCAAGGTCACGACCTTTCCGCTGGAGCAGGCAAACGAGGCGCTGGCGGCGATCAAGAGCGATGCCATCGATGGGGCGGCAGTGATCGTCCCGTAAGACAGGATCGGGCAGCGTTTGCGGTCCCCGAAGAGAAGCAGGTCAGCCGAGAAGTGACAAGGCCTCTTTGTACTTGCGATCAGTGGTGAGGATGTGATGATCCAGCCAATCGCGCAGAAAATAGAGGACATCAATGGTGATGCTGGTGTCGCCCTTGCTGTACTCGGCTGAAAACTTCTCAACCTTCGCAGTGAGTTCGCGATGTTCGGCGATGTGGGAGGCAAGGCCAGGGAAACCGACGCTGCGCATTGCGGCTTCTTCGGAGGCGAAGTGCTGGCGGGTGTAGTTCATCAACTGTTGCAGCACGCCTTGAACAACGAAACGCCCTTGCCCCTTGCCCATGGCGTCGTTGAGTTCGTTCAAAAGGGAAAACAGCTTCTGATGCTCTCGGTCAAAGCGGTTCACGGAGACCGAATATTCGTCTTTCCATTCAATCAGGGCCATAAGTAATCGTCTTTCAGCCCAGCATCGGGCGAGCTTGGTTTTTATTGTGCGTATGATGAGCGGGGCGCCGTTCTGATGCTTCGCTTCGCTGGAATGATTTTGCAGTGGTGCAGTGGAACGATGCGAATCGAGACAATCCGGGACGCTCTTATCCAGAATAGACAAAAACTGCCATGATTCAAAATAAAATCTCGGCAAATTAATCAGTGAGCCTTGCCGGTTACCATCTGAAAAGCGGGGGATGGATGGCTAGTCGCGATCGGCGTCCTGCTGGCCGAGGGGGAGGAAGTACTGAGTTCCTTTAATGGGCTCACTGACGCGGCGAAGGAGGAGATTGAGGTCTTCGCTGTTCTCGACAAAGTCGATCTCAGCGGTGTTGACGACGAGCAAATCGCTGGCAGAGTAGTGGAAGAAGAAATGTTCGTAGGCTTTGACGACCTCTTCCATATACTCGTCGCTGATGGCTCGCTCGTTGGAAACGTTCTTGCGGCGGAGGCGTTTGCGGAGGACATCGAGCGGGGCCTGGAGGTAGATGACCAGGTCGGGGGTGGGTAGTTCGGCGCGGAGAAATTTGTAATAGCGGTCGTAGATGCGCAACTCGTCGTCGCCGAGGTTGAGGTTGGCAAAAAGTTTGTCTTTCTCAAAGATGTAGTCTGTCACCACAATCTTCTGCGAGTTGCGGGCGGCAAGCGGGCGAAGCTGCTCGAAGCGGCGAATGAGGAAGGCGAATTGGGTCTGGAATCCCGCGCCTGGCTCGCCGTCGTAAAAAGCCGAGAGAAATGGATTTTCCTCGGGCTCCTGGACCAACTGGCCGTGGAGCTGCTGGGCGAGGAAGCGGGAGAGAGTGCTCTTGCCGACGCGAATCGGACCTTCTACGGCGATATATCGGGATGGTTCAAAAAAATTGGCCATGGTTGAGGCGCGCGGTTCAGAGACTCAGGAAGCATAGCGCGGGGCACGCCGTCTGGGCAACTGCATTGCGAGGCGGAAGACAGAACGTGCCCTGGGAAATAAAACCGGGGGAGCAGAAGAGGATAGAATTATTGCAATGATTGGTTACGTTGCGGGAGCTTTGGCGGCAGGCGCCGCCACATTCGCCGGAGTGCACACCATGGTTCCGTGGTCGCAACTCTATGGCAAAAACTTTAGCGGCCTTCAGGAAGGCTTGAAGGTTTTGGCGCTGACCTATGACGATGGGCCGAACGATCCCTGGACGATGAGGCTGCTGGAGGTGCTTGATCAGCATCAGGCGCCGGCTACGTTCTTTATGTTGGGGGAGCGAGTGCGGCAGCGTCCGGAGATTGCGCGTGCGGTTTACGCGGCCGGGCACGCGATTGGCAATCACAGCCTCACCCATCCGAATCTGATTTTTGCAAGCGATGCCAAGCTGCGTCAGGAGTTGGAAGAGACTTCGAAGGCAATTGAGGGCGCGACGGGCGAGCGTCCATTTCTGTTTCGTCCCCCCTATGGCGGGCGCAGGCCGGGAACATTCAAGGTGGTCGAGGAGTTGAAGATGTTTCCGGTGATGTGGCGGGTGACATGCTTTGACTGGGCAGCGAAGTCGCACGAAGAAATTTTGAAGCACGCGCGGCGGCAGATTGCGGGCGGAGAAATTGTGCTGCTGCACGACGGCGGACACCTGCAGATGGGCGAAGATCGCAGCCACACGGTGAAGGCCACCGACGAGTTGCTACGCGAGTACAAGGACAGAGGGTATCTGTTTACGACCGTGCCCGAGATGATGCAGACACGCCCAGGCGTGCAGGTGCCGTTTGGCAGTGCGGGAAGATAAGCGACGCACGAGAATCCTTTTCGCCGGGCGGGGGCTCTTCATGGTTAGAGGAAGAAAAGAAGACATGAGCACGATGGTAACGGTGACGGCACTGAAGGACGAGATGAGCCATGGGCGGCGTCCGCAGATGATTGACGTGCGCACGGCGTCGGAGTACGCCAGCGGACATATCCCGTGCACGGTCAACATTCCGATGGATCAGTTTGAAGCACGCCGGAAAGACTTGCGCCTGGAAGAGGGAGTGGTGCTGGTGTGCAAGGCGGGAAGCCGGGCACAGATTGTTGCGAACTGGCTGGGCGGCAATGCAGCAGTGCGGATTCTGGAGGGCGGTACCGACGCATGGACACGCGATGGGCTGGAGGTGGTGACCTCGGCTAAGACGCGCTGGTCCCTGGAACGGCAGGTGAGGCTGGTGGCAGGCTTGTTGGTGTTGAGCGGGACGACGCTGGAGCTTTCAGGAGTTCACGGAGCGATCTGGCTGGCGCTGGTAGTGGGCGCGGGGCTGACGTTTGCGGGCGCGACCGACATCTGCATGATGGCAAAGCTGCTGGCCAAAATGCCATGGAACCAGGCTCGGACGAACAGCACCAAAGCTTCCAATCCCTGCTGCGGATAAAGCGCATGGAGAGGGTTTTGCGCGGCCGTCTCACGAGAAAAACATTTCGAGAAAACCATCGCAGTGATGAACTTTGAAGAGCTGGCGAACGAACACAAAGACGCGGTGTATCGGCAGATGCTGCGGGTATGCGGCAACCATGCGGACGCGGAAGACGTACTGATGGAGGCTCTGCTGAAGGCCTATCGCAGCCTGGAACAGTTGCGCGAGGCTGCGGCCTTTAAGGCGTGGCTGGGGCAGATTGCGCGTCGGCTGTGCTGGCAGTTGCGCGAGCGCGAGGCGCTGGCTCCATTGCTGCAACTCTCGGTGATGGAAGACGAAGGCACGGAGTTGGCATCGCGGGGCGAGGCGCTGGATGTTGAGATGGCACGGCGCGAGATGAAAGCCCTGCTTTGGCAGGCAATCAATGAGTTGCCGTCTGAGGCTCGCGAAATATTCCTGCTTCGCGATGTGGAAGAGATGAGCGGCGAGGAAGTGGCGAAAAAGCTTGGGATCAGCGTTCCGGCGATGAAGAGCAGGCTGCATCGTGCGCGGCAAGGGCTGCGAGAGCGACTGGACCGCATTCTGTCGGCAAGCGCGGGCCATCCGTAGGGATAGAAAAAAGCGGCAAGAAAATCGAGGAGATAACTATGCTGGAAGTTTCGGTTGAGCATCTGGGAGCAGTGCAGTTTGAGATCAAGGCGCGCGGCCACGCGATTGTTTGCGATCAGCCGGCGGAAAACGGCGGCTTCGACGAGGGGATGACACCACCGGAGTTGATGCTGGCATCGCTGGGCTCGTGCGCAGGATTTTATGCCGCCGACTACCTGAAGCGGCAGAAGCTGTCGGCGGAGGGGACGAAGGTTCGCGTGACGGCCGAGAAGGCGAAGAATCCGGCGCGGCTGGATAACTTCAAAATCGAGGTCGAGTTGCCGGTGGGATTAAGCGAAGAGCACAGGAAGGGAGTGGAAGAGGCGGTTCACCGCTGCCTGATTCACAACACGCTGATGCATCCGCCTACGATTGAGATGGAAATCAAAGGGGCGGCTGCGATCGCCGGGTAATTTAGCACGAGGGATAAAAGCGTAGGGCCAGCGTGATCGCTGGCCCTTTCGTGTGCGCTAAAGCTATACCCTTACGACATCGAGGGGTTGAAGAGGAAGTCATGCGTCCAGTCAGTGGGATGGCCGGCTTGACGCAACGCTACCGCAATTTGTGCGAAGTGACGCACCGTGTGCTCCATGACCTGGATAAAGCATTTCTTATACGAGGCGCTAATCTCGCGGCGCACGAAGATTTTCACGGCGTCCTCTGGCGTCGCGTGCTCGGCCCACTGCTTCAACAGCCCAAAGCCTCGATGATGTAACGCGAAGAGATCGGCAACGGTCTCCTTGGGAAGCGCGAAGAGGTCGGCGGGGGATGCATTGGGGTCGCGAAGGCCGTTGAGCGCCTCGCCAAAGACCAACTCCACCATAAAGACGTGAGAGAGCGCCGAGCGCAAGTCTTTCCCTTTGGCGACGTCGAGGGGCAGATCGAGCAGGGTTGCGGGTTGGTTGAGGAACCATCGCTCCCAATTCGCAAGTTCGACCTCTTGTGCTGCGATCATCTCCGGAAAAGTGAATGCGAGTGCGGTAGTGGACATGCGGTCCTCCTGTGAAGCGATTTCCGTTTCCTTATTTGGCGCGGCTCTCCTGCAACTTGCGTGATTTTTCCTCCACGCCGCGAGCGAGTTTTTCTTTGTAAGCGAGGAGTTTCTTCGTCAGCTCAGGGTCGCCGGTGGCGAGGATCTGAGTGGCGAGGATTCCGGCGTTGGTGGCGCCGGGTTTGCCGATAGCGACGGTGGCGACCGGGATTCCAGCGGGCATCTGCACCATGGCCAGCAGCGCGTCGAGGCCGCCGAGCGAGGTGGCGGCGATGGGGACGGCGATCACCGGCAGAATGGTTTCGGCAGCGATGACTCCGGCAAGATGGGCGGCGCCACCGGCTCCGGCGATGATGACGCGGATTCCGCGTGAAGCGGCCTGGCGGCTGAATTCACTGGTGCGCGCCGGGGAGCGGTGGGCGGAGCAGATGTCGATCTCATAGGCGATGTCGAAGAGATCGAGGGCTTTGGCGGCCTCGTTCATTGATCTCGAGGTCGCTGTCACTGCCCATGATGATGGAGACTACCGGCTTTCGTTCCATAAGCTATTTTCTCATTCGGAGTGCGATTGGTTAGCGCTTCAGGCGGCGATGGGCGATATCGCTACGAAACTGCATCCCGTCAAAGCTGATGCAATGGACGGCCTGGTAGGCGCGGGCGACGGCGGATTCCAGGCTAGTTGCGCGCGCGGTGACTCCCAGGACACGTCCGCCCGAGGTGGTGATTGCGTCATCGGTGAAACTGGTGCCGGCGTGGAAGACCTTTACGCCGTCGAAGGCGTTGGCGTGCTCAAGGCCGAGGATGGGCTTGCCGGATTCATAGGGGCCGGGGTAGCCGCCGGCGGCGATGACAACGCAAACACTCGGATCCGTGCTCCAGCGGAAGATGCCGTCACTGACCCGCCCCTCGATGCTGGCCTCGAAGGCTTCGAGCAGATCGCTGTCCAGGCGCATCAGGATGGGCTGGGTCTCAGGGTCGCCGAAGCGGCAGTTGAACTCGAGCACCTGGGGGCCGCGGGCAGTCATCATGAGGCCGCAGTAGAGGATTCCGGTGTAGGGCGCGCCTTCTTGCGGCCATGCCGTCGATGACCGGGCGGGCGATGTGGCGCAGCAGCCAATCGCGCATGTTGTCGTCGATCAAGCCGGAGGTGGAATAGGCACCCATGCCTCCGGTGTTGGGGCCGGTGTCGCCATCGCCGATGCGCTTATGGTCTTGCGCGGCAACCAGCGGAGCGACGCGCTCGCCGTCGCTGATAACCAGAAAGCTGATCTCCTCGCCCTCGAGAAACTCTTCGAAGAGGACGTGGCGGCCGGCCTCGCCGAGCGAGCCCTGCAGCATGGCGGTAGCAACCTGCGCGGCCTCTTCCTTGCTGGCGGCGATGACGACGCCTTTGCCAGCGGCCAGACCATCGGCTTTGACCACGATGGGGGCGCTGAAGTTGCTGAGCGCATCCTTAATCTCGGAAACCGCATGAACCTGCACATAGAGCGGAGTGGGGATGCGATGGCGGGTCATGAAAGCCTTGGAAAAACTCTTGCTGGACTCCAGTTGCGCGGCAGCCTGAGTGGGGCCAAAGACAGCAATGCCTCGACGGCGGAGTTCATCGACGACGCCAAGCATGAGCGGAACCTCGGGACCGACGACGACGAGGTCGGGACCGATCTTGATGGCGGCCTCAATGATTGAGTCCAAGCGATTGAGATCGCAAGGCACACAGGTTGCTTCCTGCGCAATTCCGGCGTTGCCGGGAGCACAGAAAACCTCGGTGCACCCGGGGCGACTGCTTCAGCTTCCAAACCAGCGCGTGTTCGCGGCCTCCGCCGCCCAGTACAAGAACCTTCATGACATCTCCAACCCGAAAGGGTATGAGGTTGCGGCGGGGTAAGTCAAACAAGCAAGGACAGCTTTCGACAAAAGAAGCGCAGGCCGCTATGCGCCTCATTTGCGTCCGGGCAGTCGGACTGTTAAGTTTTCTGAGTGGAGCACGCTTGCAGCCAATGCGGGGCGATGGTGGAGGATGGACATCCCTTCTGCCCGAATTGCCGCGCGCCGCAGATCAAGGTTCCGGTGCGCCCGCCTACGGCGCCGGCCACCGAGCCTCTGCCGCCGGGCACGCCGGAGGATGTGCAGCCTCCGGCAGAGCCGATGGAAAGCGAGCGCAATGTGCTCGGAATGCCGCAGCCGGAAGATTTCCATGGGCCGGAAAACGGATTGGGAAGCACGGCGGGTAATATCGCGGGAAACAAGTTGATGTGGCGCCCGGCGTTTGGTTCGGCCTTGGTGGCAGGGATGCTGGCCGCGGTGGGAACCTCGATTCCGATTGTTCCGCTGGCCATGCTTTGCATGTTTGCCTCCGGCGGATTGGCGGTGACGCTGTACCGGAGGCGGGTGGGCTATCTTACGGTAACGCCATGGATGGGCGCAAAGCTGGGCTTGCTGGCGGGAGGATTGGGATTTGGCCTGCTGGCGCTGCTGAGTACGTTCCGGCTGTTTGCCGCCAACGAGCGCATTGAGTTGCGCAGCGCATTCCGCGACAAAATACAGGAGGCCACGGCCAATGCAGCCGACCCCGATGTGCGCCAGGCAATGGAACAGTTCCGCGGTTACATTGCCAGCGACCACGGTCTGGTTATCGTGGTTTTGATCTTCCTGGCCATTGCGGCGATATTTTTCCTGATCTTCAGCGCGCTTGGCGGAGCGCTGGGCGCAGCGCTGTTCGGACGGGAAAGCGGACGCAAAGAATCTTAAGTAATGAAAGCTTGCCGCGCGCTTGCCAAGGCGCGTATCATGCGGGCAGTTATGAACGTCATATCACGGCCACCTCATCTTCGAGAAAAAGGGCAGATCATGTCTGCCTCTGAAATCGAGCGCACACTGGTTCGCCTGGCGCACGAAATCGTTGAAAAAAACAATGGGATCGGAAGCCTCGGCCTGATCGGTATTCGCCGGCGGGGCATTCCGATTGCGGAGCGCCTGGCAAAACACATCGAGCGGATTGAAAAGTCTGCCGTTCCGGTGGGCATTCTGGATATCACACTCTATCGCGACGATCTCTCCACGGTGGGTCCAAAGCCGGTGGTAGAGCCTCGCCCGATTGGCTTCAATATCACTGACAAAGACGTTGTGCTCTGCGACGACGTGCTCTACACGGGGCGCACGGTGCGCGCCGCGCTGGATGCATTGTTCGACCAGGGCCGACCCCGGAGCGTGAAGCTATTGACTCTGATCGACCGCGGACATCGCGAGCTGCCGATCGAGGCAACGTTTGTAGGACGCCGGGTACAGACCACCGATCAGGAAATTATTGAAGTTAAACTCACCGAGACGGACCAGATGGAAAAGGTTCTGCTGGTGGAGCGCGTGCAGGAATCTGAAGGCTGAGCGAAGGACGACATGAAAGCCAAGCTCCGGTCGCTGCTTGGGATCGAGCCGCTGGATTCGCGGCAGATCCTGGAAATTCTCACACTGGCGAAGGATATGGATCCGACCAAGCCCCGCGACACTCTTCGCGGCCGCCGGATCGCCCTCCTCTTTTACGAAAACTCAACCCGCACCCGCACCAGCTTTGAGATTGCCGCCAAGTCGCTGGGCGCATCGACCGTGGTCATCCATGCGACCACGGCCAGCATCGAAAAAGGCGAGTCGCTGAAGGACACAGGGCGGACGCTGCAATCGATTGTGGATGCGATCGTGATGCGGCATCCGAGTTCGGGTGCTCCGGTGCTGCTGTCGCGGCTGATCGATATTCCGATCATCAACGCCGGCGACGGAATGCACGCGCATCCTTCGCAGGCGCTGCTGGACGCATTCACGATCATCAACCACAAGAAGAAACTGGAAGGGCTGAAGATCGTCACCATTGGCGACATCTTCCACAGCCGCGTCGCACGCAGTGACGCTCACCTTTTCAGCAAGCTGGGCGCGCGCATAGTTTTCTGCGGCCCGGATGTGCTGCTGCCCGAGACGGCACGCGAGCTGGCGCCAGGGGTGGAAATTGTGCGCGAGATGGACGAGGCGATCCGCGACGCCGACGTGGTGATGATGCTGCGCGTACAGCAGGAGCGGCTTTCCGGAATGCAGATCAACGTGGAGGAATATGTCCGCCGCTATCAATTGACTCCGGCCAAGCTGAAGCTGGCGAAGAAGGATGCAATTGTGATGCATCCGGGGCCGATGATCCGCGGCATGGAAATGACCGACGAGGTTGCCGATTGCAAACAGTCGGTGGTGCTGGAACAGGTGCTGAACGGAGTGAAGGTGCGCATGGCAATTCTGGCGACGCTATTGGGAGAAGAGCAATGAGCACGATCCTGCTACAGGGTGGGCACCTGATCGATCCGGCCAGAGGCTTCGACGGACCGGCCGACGTGGTGCTCCGCGATGGCCGTGTGGAAGAGGTTGCGGAAGCGGGCCACGCGAAAACCATTGCCGATGAGACGCTGAACATAAAAGGGCTGATCGTGGCCCCCGGCTTTATCGACCTTCACGTACACCTGCGCGAGCCGGGACAGACACACAAGGAAAGCATTGCCACCGGAACCGCAGCGGCGGCAGCAGGCGGATTTACCTCGGTTTGCGCGATGCCGAATACGCGCCCTATCAACGATTCGCCGGCGGTGACACGGTGGATGAGGGACGAGGAGCGCGGCGCGGTGGTCAACGTCTTCCCCGTCGCGGCGGCAACCCTGGGGAGTCTCGGCGAAAAACTTAGCGATTACCGGAAACTGAAAGAAGCCGGCGCGGTGGCGCTGACCGATGACGGCAAACCAATCCTGGACGACCACATCATGCGCGAAGCACTGGCGCTGGCCGCCAAAGTCGGGCTTCCGGTAATTCAGCACGCGGAAGACACCAGTATCTCGCATGGCAATCCGATGAACGAGGGAGTCATATCCTTCAAGCTGGGACTGCGCGGCCAGCCTCCGTCAGCGGAATGGCAGATGGTGGAGCGGGACATCCGGCTGGCAAGCCAGGAGGGCGGCCGCTTGCATGTGGCCCACGTCTCTACCGCGAAGTCGCTGGACATGGTGCGCCTGGGACGCGCTTCGCAGGTGCAGGTGACGGCCGAGGTCACGCCACATCACTTTCTGTTTACCGAGGAAAACTGCTCGACCTACGACACGCGCTACAAGATGAATCCGCCGCTGCGTTCGCAGGCAGACCGCAAGGCCATACTGGCTGCGCTGATGGATGGAACCATCGACGCCATCGCCACCGACCATGCGCCGCACGCACTATTTGAAAAAGAAGTGGAGTTCGACAAGTCGGCGTTCGGCATCACAGGGCTGGAGATCGCATTGGCGGCAACGATTACGGAGTTGCAACACACGGGCAAGATTTCCTTGCAGCGCGTGGTGGAGTTGCTCTCGACGAATCCGGCGAAGATCGTGGGGCTGAAGGGCCGGGGCACGCTGGCCGAAGGCTCAGTGGCTGACGTTACCATCTTCGATCCGACAAAACGCTGGACCTACGATGTCGAGAAAACGCGCTCGCGTTCACGCAACTGTCCGTACGGCGGAATGCAGTTCTACGGAAAAGTGTTGGCGACGATTGTGGCCGGCAACCTTGTGTTCAACGAACTGTAGACGAAAGACAAACGGCAGTCAGCAAAGAGTTCGCAAAAGGCCCGCTGAACAAGCGGGCCTTTTGCTGTTAGAGTGGAGCTTCCAGCCATGCCTGATGTTGACTCCATTCTGACCTCGATCTTCGGACTCGAACACTTCCGTCTGCAGCAGCGCGAAATTGTGAACGACGTGCTTGCGGGCCGTGACGCGCTGGTGGTGATGCCGACCGGGGCTGGCAAGAGCCTGTGCTATCAGTTGCCGGCGGTTTCGCTGCGCGGCTTAACGCTGATTATCTCCCCGCTGATTTCGTTGATGACCGACCAAGTGCGGCAACTGCGTACCTTGCGGATTCCGGCGATGATGCTGTGCAGCGGGCAGAGCCGGGATGAGCAGCGCGAGGCGATGGCAAAACTGCGCGACGGATTCCGCGGACTGTTTTATGTTGCGCCGGAGCGATTTAGCGCGCCGGGATTTTTTTCGATCATCACCCAGCGCAAACTGTCGCTGCTGGCCATCGACGAGGCGCACTGCATCAGCCAGTGGGGACACGACTTCCGCCCCGAGTACCTGCGCCTTGGCGAGGTGCGCAAACAACTGGGCGAACCGTTGACCATCGCACTGACCGCGACGGCAACGCCGGAGGTGCGCGCCGACATCGTACGCAACCTGGAGTTGAAGAGTCCCGCGATTCACGTCACCGGCTTCGACCGCCCAAACCTCAGCTATCAGTCGATTGTGTTTGCCAAGGCAAAGAACAAGCAGGAAGAGCTGATCGATTATCTTCAGCGACAGAAGGCGGGCGGCATCGTGTACTGCTCCACGCGAAAGCAGGTGGATGAAGTTACGTCGCTGATTGCAAGCAAGCTGCGCAGGCGCACGGTGGTGGCCTATCACGCCGGGATGGATCAGGAGGCGCGCGGCAGCAATCAAAGCCGCTTTATCGATTTCGACGATGCAATCGTGGTGGCGACCAACGCCTTCGGCATGGGCATCAACAAGCCCAACCTGCGCTATGTGATTCACTACAACCTGCCGGGAAGCCTGGAAGCGTATTACCAGGAGGCGGGACGCGCAGGACGCGATGGGCTGCCCGCAGAGTGCATCTTGTACTTTGCTCCGGCCGACGTGATGATGCAGAAGTTTTTTATCGAGAAGATCGGTGAGACAAATCGTCAGATCACCGAAAAACAAATCGTGGTGTTGCAGAAGCGAGCCGATAAGCAACTGAACGCGATGCAGAATTATGCACGGTGGGAGCGCTGCCGGAGACGCCAGATACTGGAGTATTTCGGTGAAGACAAGCTTCCGGAGAACTGCGACTGCGACGTCTGCCGCGCAAGCAAGCCGAAGCTGAAGCTGACGGGAAAAGCAGCGACCATAGCCGCGAAGAACATAACTACGGAAATTATGTCAGCGGGGCGCATACCATCTCGCGTTGTTCCGCAACCGGTCCGGGCCATGGCCGTGGAGCGCGCGATGGGGCCGCTGACATTGGGACAGGAGGATGCGCGCTTTGCCAGACTGAAGGATCTTCGCCGCGACGTTGTGCGTGCGCTGGGAACGATGTACTTCCAACATCTGCCGGACGAGTTGCTGCGAAGATTGATCGCGAATCCGCCGAACACTGTTTTGGAGCTGCGTGATGATTTTGAAGTTCACAACAAGATCATTGAGAACTTTGGGAACAGGATCGTGCACGTAGCGGGCAAGGAGCAAGTTCAACTAGCCCACGTTAGCGTACAGCAGGTGAACGTGGAGCACCCGGCAGTTTCAAGTTACTTTCACGGGGCGGGAACAAGCGTCGCAGATGAATCATCGCGCGGACGCGAGGAGCGCACCTCGCGAGCGAAGGTCACGGCAGCCAAGGAGGTTGCCGGAGGCAAGGTGGGAGCTCTGCATGGACGCGCGGTAGAGGCTAGATTCGAACGGCTGCGCACGCTGCGCCTTGAGTTGGCGCGCAAAAATAACTGGCCTGCGTATTGCGTGCTCCAAGATGCGACGCTACTGGAGATTGCACGCTCACAGCCACGCACGATGCGCGAACTGCTGGAGATCAAGGGCATGGGGCCAAAGCGTGGGGAGAAGTTCGGCAAAGAATTGCTGGCTGAGTTGGCCAAGGAATAAATCAGCGCGAGTCTGCGATAAATAACAGGGGCGGCCGCGGCGGCCCTTTGCGTTTACCCCAAAACTTTCCAGCCGATTTTTTCTCGGCGATCTTTTCTAGGCGATCAGGCCCATGCGCTTGCCAACGCGGCACAGGACTTCGAGCGCCTGGCTGAGTTCGGCCTCGGTGTGGGTTGCGGTGACGATGGTGCGCACGCGCGCCTTGCCCTCGGGAACGGTCGGAAAGGCGATGCCGGTGCCCATGACTCCCAGGTCAAAGATTGCTTTGCTGAACTCCATGGTTGCGCGTCCGTCGCCGATGATAATTGGGGTGATGGGAGTTTCACTGGCGGGCGTGGTGAGGCCGCCGATGTTGAAGCCGAGCCGTCCAAGCTCTTTCTTAAAGAAGCGACTGTTTGACCATAGGCGGTCGATCAGCTCCGGTTCGCTCTCCAGCACGTCAAAGGCAGCGATGCAGGTGGCCGCCACCGCAGGCGGATGCGAGGTGGAAAAAAGGAACGGACGGGCGCGATGGCAGAGGTATTCGATAAAGTCGCGCGTGCCGCAGACGTAGCCGCCAAGCGCGCCGATGGCTTTGGAGAGCGTGCCCACCTGAATATCGACGCGGCCATGCACGCCGAAATGGTCGATAGTGCCGCGCCCGTTGCGCCCGAGAACTCCAGAGGCGTGTGCGTCATCGACCATCATGATGGCGCCATACTTTTCGGCCAAGCCGCACAGCTCCGGCAGCGGGCCGATGTCGCCGTCCATGGAGAAGACTCCGTCGGTGATGAGCAGCTTTTTGCCGGGCTGGCCCGCGACGCTGGCGAGCTGCTCTTCGGCGTGCGCCACATCCTTGTGACGGAAGACGAGAATCTGGGCGCGAGAGAGGCGGCAGCCGTCGACGATCGAGGCGTGGTTCAACTCATCGCTGATAATGGTATCGTCCTTTGTGAGCAGCGATGACACGGTACCGGCGTTGGCGGTGAAGCCGGACTGAAAGACGACGCAGGCCTCGACGCCTTTGAAGCGGGCAATCCTCTCCTCCAGTTGCATGTGAAGCTTCATGGTTCCGGCAATGGTGCGCACCGCACCCGAACCTACACCGTATTTGCGCGTAGCCTCCAGCGCGGCCTCACGAAGCTTGGGGTGGGTGGTGAGGCCGAGGTAGTTATTGGAGGCGAGATTGATAACCTTGCGTCCGTCAAAGTGGCACACCGCAGCCTGTTCGTCGTCCAGCACACGCAGCTTGAAATATGTTCCCTTCTGCTTCAGCGCGGTGAGTTCATCGGAGAGGAATGAGAGCGGATCGATGCGAGTTCCGGACATGTGATTCCCTTCTTATTGCAGCCTGTGTGTAACTCATCAGTGTAAATACAACGCGGGTTGCTGCGGTCCTGGATGATTGGCTTACGTCACGCTTCAAGGCGGCATCTAAGCCAATTTTGCCCGGCAATACCAGGAGCACGTGAATATGAACAGCATACGCATAGGCACTTCTGGTTGGGCCTACTCCGCATGGAAACCGGACTTCTATCCTCAGAAAACACCATCAAACAAGTTTCTGAATTATTACGCAACCCAACTCAACTGCGTTGAAGTGAACTACACATTTCGCACCCGACCTGCACCGAAGACATTAGAGAATTGGTGCGAAGCCACTCCGAAGAATTTCAGCTTCGCAATCAAAGCGCATCAGCGAATCACGCATGTAAAACGACTGAAGGATATAGCCGACGACGTTGCCAATTTCTATAGCTCTCTTCAACCCTTGGCTAGCGGGAACAAGCTCGGGCCCATACTCTTCCAGCTTCCTCCGTTCCTGAAAGCCGACGAAGAACGTCTGCGAGCGCTCTTTCGATGCATTCCCGAAGACACGCGCGCCGCCGTCGAGTTTCGCAATGAGAGTTGGTTTACCGACCGCGTCTTCAATCTTATGCGCGAGCACGACATCGCTCTCTGCGTTGCTGAAAGCGACGACCTGCAGGTTCCTGAAGTGATTACCGCCAGTTTCGTCTATTACCGATTCCGCAAGTCCGAATACTCGGAAGCCGCACTGGACCAACTCGAAAGCCGTCTGGCCAAGGTAGCCGGAGAGTGCGACGTCTATGCGTTCCTCAAGCACGAAGAGACGCCTGAAGGTGCGCTGAATGCTCGCCGGCTGCTCGAACATCTGGAGCAACGTCATCCCTACCGTCGCATCGCGTCCTAGGCTTCGACGCCATACCAGAACATTCGTCAAGTAAAAAAGACGAAAAACTATTGACAAATTCAGCAACTCGCCACAAAATCTTGGACTAGGATTTGATTACATCCAAGATGTAGATACGGATTACAGATCGTTTGCGGAACGCCTTCAAGGGAGAAGGTTTCAATCAGGCAGTACGGGGACTGAGTAAGAGGGTTCCCATCGAGGGGCTAGACCTCGATTTTTCCATTGTTCCGGTCTCCGCGCTGTTTCGCGGAGACTTTTTCATGTGCGGCGATTTAGGCCAGCCACGTTGAAGCAGCCCGGCACACGTGTTACAAGAACAGAGAGTGGAAATTCCCGATGCCAATCGCAAAGCGCAAACATCCCAGGACGCAAATTGAAGTGGTCATTCCGGAGAAGATTTATTTTCGGATTGGCGAGGTGAGCGAGTTGGCAAAGCTGCCGACCTACGTGCTCCGCTTCTGGGAGACGGAGTTTTCGCAACTGAAGCCGACCAAGAGCAGCACGGGCCAGCGGATGTATCGCCGCAAAGACGTGGAATACGTAATGCAAATTCGCAAGCTGCTGTACGAGGACGGATTTACGATCGCCGGAGCGCGCGAGAAGCTGCGCGAAGAGGTGCGGTTGAACCGTTCGCAGGGTCAGGCAGCGACCGAGACTGAAAGCGAGCCGGGGCAGTCCGCTCTGCCGTTTCTTGCGCCCGGAAACAACGTCCATGGCAAAGAAGAGTTACGCAAACTACGGCAGCAACTCTGCGAAGTTCTCGACCTGCTCTCCTGAACGGCCGGGGTAACGCGCGATCATTGCCAAGGCCTGAATTCGGATCAGGCCGGCGTGCCGATGGTCGGTGTGCCGGTAATGTAGGCCTCGAGATGGCGAATGGTTTCGGTCTGCTCGGACATGATCCAGTTCACCAGATCGCCGATGGAAACCATGCCGGTGAGCCGCTCCCCCTCCATGACCGGGAGATGGCGAATACGACGATCCAAAATGATTTTCATACAGTCGCCTACGGTGTGGTCGGGAGAGACAACGACGACCGGAGAAGTCATGATTTCCGACACCGTGGTTTCCTTGGAGGCGCGCCCCTTCAGGATTACCTTTCGCGCATAGTCACGTTCGGAGACGATTCCCGCGACCTTGCCTTCGGACACCACGATCAGCGCACCGATCTGCTTTTCCGCCATCATCGCAATGGCCTGGTAAACGGAGTCGGTTGGAGCGATGGAATGAACAACCTCGCCTTTTTTCTTTAGGATGGAACGAATCGACTCGGAAAGCTGCATTAGCCACCTCAAGAGCAACAATCATACCCCCATTTCAGAGGGGCACGATGCCGGAGTGTGAGCCGAATCAAGAAAAACCTCACGCTTGTCGATAGGCAAACTAAGGCCGGACGTGAAGCGCGATGTTACTTTGGTCACCTAAGGCGAAATAGCCATTGCATTGCACCCATCGAGGTTGCAGAATGCGATAACAAAAAATGAATGATAGGGCACGAATAGATTTCTAAGCTTGGGCTTTGTAACCTTTTGAAACTTTAGAGGAGAATTGAATGTATTCAGCAGTGCGACGGTACGAAGGCGTAACAGACCCAACGGAGGCAGCGAGGCGAGTACGTGACGAGTTCGTGCCTTTCATCTCAGGACTACCCGGATTTGTCGAGTACTACTGGATCGACCTTGGGCAGAATGTGATGCTTTCAATCAGCGTTTTCGATAGCCTTCCCAGTGCGATCGAGGGGAATCAGGCGGCGGTTGCCTGGGTGCGAGCCAACATGGCTTCAGTTCTGCCGCAAAATCCTCGCGTTGAGAGCGGCAAGGTCGTAGCCCATAAGAATTCCAGCGGGTCCGGCCTTCGGTCCTTTGGAGAACAGCGCAAACCTCTGGCACGCACTAAGTTCTAAGTGGCTGAGTTTCGGGAGAAAATCGCGAAGTGTATTTTGGAATAGTAGATTTGCGCAGGGCGAGGGATTGCCAGCGCGCCACTTCTCTTCCTCAGCAACACTGATAGTCGCGATTTTCTCCTGTACTCCAATCCCTGTATTTCAATATTTCAAATCCCCGGTAAGCGATATCACTTGGTAGCCGCAATCAGGCCCAAGGCGCTTCCCTGCCCGGCTCAACCAATGGCTGCGGCCATGAATGGGGGTTGCGGACAAGCAGCAGCGCCAGTGCACATGAGCCGAGTCTGGCGATCATGTTCTCTGCACGGCCATTGATGATAATTGGAACCCTGGCGCCGAGAACCAATCCTGCCAATTGCGCGTCTGCCAGTTGTTCGAGTTGCTTGGCGAGAATGTTACCGGCTTCGAGATTGGGAACCAGAAAGATGTCGGCCTTGCCTGCAACCGGCGAGACCACGCCTTTTGCCTTGGCCGCTTCCTCCGAGATCGCGACGTCAAACGCAAGCGGTCCGTCAAGCACGGCACCGGTAATCTGACCGCGCTCTGCCATTTTGCACAGCACGGCCGCATCAAGGGTCGAGGCGAGCTTTGAGGAGACGATATCCTGCGATGAGAGCAGCGCCACCTTGGGCAAGGCGAGCCCGAGTGCGTGGGCCAGTTCTACCGCGTTCTGAATAATGTCGCGCTTGTCTTCGAGGGTCGGAGCAATGTTGACCAGCGCATCGGTCAGAAACAGGGCCCGTTCGGAGGCAGGCACGTCGAGCGCGAAGACATGACTGAAGCGCCGCTCGGTGCGCAACCCCTGCGGGGAATCGACAAACTGCATCAGTTCACTGGTATGCAGACTGCCGCGCATCAGAGCATCAACCTTCATTTCGCGAGCCAGGCACACGGCGTATTCGGCGGCGGCGTGGCTATGTTCGGCGGGCACAATTTGGAAGGCTGAAAGATCGATCTGCGCTTGCGCGGCGGCGGCGCGAATTTTCTCCTCCGGCCCCACGAAGACGGGGATGATCAGGTTGGCCTTGGCGGCTTCGACCGCGGCCAGCAGTGTGAGCGAATCCACCGGATGCACAATCGCCGTGCGTATGGGCTTGAGGCCGCGGCTTTGCTCGATCCATCGCCGATATTGGCGGCCCTTCTCCAGCAGTTTGACCTCCGGCAGCGTGACCCGCTCGCGTGAAATCTTTTCGCTGGGGGCGATGACGTCGGCGGTGCCGCTGATGACCACTTCGCCGCGCTGGTTGGTAGCCTGGCAGTCGAAGGTGACACGATGTTTATCTTCGAACTTCTCGGCCACTTTGACTGAAACCGTCACCGTGTCTCCAACAAGCACCGGGTGCCGAAAGCGCAGCGACTGTCCGAGATAGATTGCACCGGGCCCCGGCATCTGCGTGCCGAGGACGGTTGAAATCAGAGCGCCGCCCCACATGCCGTGGGCAATGATCTTGTGAAACATATCGCTTTTGGCGTATTCGGCGTCAACATGGGCCGGGTTGACGTCGCCTGACATGATGGCGAAAAGCTCGATGTCGCGGTAGGTGAGCGTGCGGGCAATGCTGGCAACATCGCCCACCTTCAACTCGTCAAACGTGAGGTTCTCGATGCGTTCCATGTGGGTGACCTCCGTCTCTAACTTCGAGCAGGCTAAAAGATCAGGGGTACAGACGGAATCAGTGTAGCTCCGGTTGGCGGCAAAGCAGGTGGATTCAGGATTGAGCCGCTGGGTTTCGGGCCCAGGGTTCTCGATGTGGGACGCGCGGAAGTATTCGAAGCGCGAGGCTATCGCCAATATCCGGATTGTTCTTTTTGACTTCGCCCGGCGTCGGTTGGGGCGGCTATCTCCTTGGCTCGATGAATTTTTGCCGCGTGGTTGAGAAGACGAAACGCATGTACCATCTGCCAGGCCTGATAAATGGCATATAACAGGGCCAGTAGGACGAGCACGGACAAGAGGCAGCGAATATAAATCGCACCTACCGTGGCACTTTCGAAAAAGGAGTCTGCAGTCGACTTCGCCGTACTGGGGTTCATTTGTTTTCCTTGAAGGAGCCGCCCGACGAAAAAGGCTGCGCCAAGCGCCCGGACTTATATCTCCGATGTGACATCCATATGGAGATGGATGCAGGAACTCTGGATAAGGTGCCAGAATACCTGGCATGTCTGCCTTGGATTGATTACATAAGACGTGGTCCAATTCTCGGCAGACCATTGGCCACGTGGACAATCGTTTGGAATGGGCGGGTTACTGGCTCGGCAATCGTTGCGCAGGTTTGAACGGGTGGGTTGAAGATCGAGGAGACTGAGCGGGACGGAAGCCCAAAACATCCTCATGCACGACGCGAAGCTCGCGCACGACGCCGCGCGAGTTTAAGCAAGACAGGGGAATGCAGCCGAGGGCGCTACGGGCATCCCTCTTACAAAGTTTTGGCTGACATTTCGTCGAGCAGGAGCGCCGCATTGGTCACCTGATCGACCCCGAAAACTACCATTGGGAGGGTGGAGCCCGGTTCCAGTCCTGAGTAGGAGTAGTTGATATTGATCCGGTTTTGGCCCAGTAGCGACGCCGCGCGCCCCACTTCTCCAGGACGATGCTGCATTGTGACGGTGACAACGTCGTCTTCCTCGAAGTTGGCGCGCAGTTTGCGCAACACCTCCAAGGCATCCGCAGGAACGTCCACCACGAAACGGGCCAAGCTCTCGCCCTGCTCCACAAAAGACTGAAAGGCCAGAATGTTTACCCCGTTCTCGCCAAGGGCGACAAAGAATGATGCCAGAGCACCCGGCTTGTCCTCCACTGTGACCCTAAATTCCTTCGCCTTCGCCATGTAGTCTTGAATCTCCTTTTCCCGTGGAGCTGTCCAACGTTAGAGGCCACGCCGAGGAGTCGAGAGGGCTCCACATTCGCCAAAAAAGATGGCGAATGTGGGCACCCTGCCAACCTACCATTAGAGCGGGTGGTTGGCATCCTCGGAGAGCAGATCGAGAGCGAGTTCGCCACTGGCGGTGATGGGGATGATGGGCTCATCTTCGGGGTTAGGGGTGCGCATGGCGTCGAGCACGCGGGAGGTGTGCTGGCCGCGACGCATCACCAAACGGCCGGTGCGTGAGATTTCAAGGATGCGGTTTTCGCCTTCGCACAGGACCTGGATGAGGCCTTCGATCTTGGATGCGACGCCGGTAAGTTCGAGCATAAGGGATTCAGGCGCGAGATCGACGACGCGAGCGCGGAAGACCTCGGCGAGCTGGAAGATGGCGGCGCGGTTTTGCGGCGTGGCGGCGACCTTGATGAGGGCGAGCTCGCGGGTGACGCAGGAGAACTGGCCGATGTCGTCCACGTCCAGGACATTTTCAAGCTTGAAGAGCGAGGCCTTGATGCGATGGCCCGAGCCGGGCACGGCCTCGGCCACGATGGTCATGCGCGAGACGTCGGCGCGCTCGGAGTGGCCGACGGTGAGCGAGATGATGTTGATGTTCAAGCGGCGGAAGAGCGAGGCAACGCGGGTGAGCGTGCCGGGCTTGTCTTCCACGAGAGCAACGAATGTGTGCAGCATAACGGTCCTTTCAGCAAGTCAACGGTTAGCAAGTCATTCCAATCAGTGAGTACGACGACCGCTACGGACTATTGGCTCTTCCTAAGGCTCTTCCGAGGTTTCGACGAGCGGGTTGTGCGGACGCCGGACCATTTCGTCGAGGGCGGAGCCGGGGGTGATCATGGGATACACGGCGTCCTCTTTTTCGACCATGAAGTTGATGAGGTATGGGCCGTCAGCGCGGCGTGCGATATCGACTGCGGGCAGAACCTCAGCCCGGCTGCTTACGGTGGCGCCGGGAATTCCGTGGGCTCCTGCGAGTTTGACGAAGTCGGGCGAAATAATCGGCGTACAGGCGTAGTTGCGATCGTACATGAACTCCTGCCACTGGCGGACCATGCCGAGGAAGCCGTTGTTGATGACGGCGATATTGATGTTGAGCTTCTCCTGGACGATGGTGGAGAGTTCGGCGGCAGTCATCTGGAAGCCGCCATCACCGGCGATGACCCAAACCTCTTTGTCTGGGCATGCCATCTTAGCGCCGATGGCAGCCGGGAGGGCAAATCCCATGGTTCCCAGTCCGCCCGAGGTGATGAGGGTGCGCGGCAACTCGTGCTTGTAGTACTGGGCTTCCCACATCTGATGCTGGCCGACGTCGGTGACGACGATGGCTTTGCCCTCGGTGGCGCGCCACAGGTCATGAATGACGTGGGCGGCGTAGAGGTGGCCGAGATCGGGAAGGTTCTTGATGTCGCGAACGGCGGCATCGCCGCGGAGGACATTGACCGCGTGGATCCAGGTGGCGTCTTTGCGCGGGGCAATCTGGGGCAGGAGGGTTTCGAGAACCTCGCGCAGATCGCCGATGAGCGCCACGTCGGCTTTGACATTCTTGTTGACCTCAGCCGGGTCGATTTCGATGTGGATCTTTTTTGCCTTGGGCGCATAACTGGCAAGAACGCCGGTAACGCGGTCGTCAAAGCGCATTCCGCAGGCGATGAGCAAATCGGATTGCTGGATGGCCTGGTTGACCCAGGCTTCGCCGTGCATTCCCATCATGCCCAGCGAGAGTTCATGCGAGGCGGGAAAGGCGCCGAGGCCGAGAAGCGTGAGGGCAACCGGGATCTGCAGGCGTTCGGCCAAGGTGCGGAGCTGATCCATGGCGTTGGATTCCATAACGCCGTGACCGGCCAGAATGACAGGGCGCTTGGCCGCGAGGATGAGCTGGAGAGCTTCGCTCATGGCGTCCTGCTCGGCAGAGAGCATGGGGTGGGGACGGTGAGGCGAGGCCACGGCGGCGGCGAAATCGAAATCGGCCGAGCCCTGCTGCGCGTCCTTGGTGATGTCCACCAGGACCGGACCGGGACGGCCGGACTTGGCGATGCGGAAGGCTTCGCGAATCACCGGGGCGATATCCTGCGTGCGGGTCACAACATAGTTGTGCTTGGTGATGGGCAGGGTAACACCGGTGATATCGACCTCCTGGAAAGCATCGGTGCCGAGGAGCTTGGAGGAGATCTGGCCGGTGATGCAGACCATGGGCACGGAGTCCATCATGGCTGTGGCGATGCCGGTGACGAGGTTGGTGGCACCTGGGCCAGAGGTGGCGATGGCAACGCCGACCTTGCCGGAGGCACGGGCGTATCCGTCAGCCATATGGGCTGCACCCTGCTCGTGGCGGACAAGGATGTGGTGGATGGGATATTTGCGCAGAGCGTCGTAGACAGGCAGGATGGCGCCACCGGGAAAGCCGAAGACGTGGCGAACACCCTCGCCTTCGAGGGTGGCCCAGACGATCTCAGCGCCGGTCAGGCGCGTGGGCTGGGTGACGGGTGCGGATTTTTCGCTCATTACGGACTCCTTGTTGGTGCGGCTGCGAAAGCGGATTCTCGATTGTAACTGTATGCGGCGTCTGGCTGCTCGCCGTGGGATACCGTGGGGACGGCGGCTTCGGCCTTTCTGAAAAAGGCTTCCTGCCGGAAGCTTTGGATCAACGAATGTCTATCGCCTCTCTCCAATCTATGGTGACAGTTGGCGGTTGGCAATAGTCCTAGTGTCCATGCATTAACCATCAGGCCTTCGCGGACATTAGTCAAACTACTTTTATTTTAGTGTGTATAAGTAAAGATGATTTAATAAGCAAACTTAATCCATCTACGAGGGACTCCGTTAAACCCACAATGTAAAACAAGAAGCGATGCTCCGTTGCGCCGGAACATCGCTTCTTCTCAGTGGTGACCAGCCAGTTTCGTGACCGTCTGAAACGGGGCAGGAGGAACATCCCTCGGGCCGGACGCCGAAGAGTGAGGGCTCTGTTCGGCGCTACGACCCGGAGATCTTTTCGTTAGGCGTTGCGACGGGCCAAACGTTTAATGTTGAGCAGGTTCTTGTAGCCCACGTTCTCGCTGGTGATGTTGCCGCCGCGCGCGCCGCATCCCAAGGTGAGCGATGGAACCAGGGAGTTGTACAGGGCACCGATGGTGCCGTGTACCGAGGGCTGATTCCAGACCACACGGTTGGCATGGACCTTCATCGCGAATTCAGTCGCAATCGCTTCGTCCTCGGTGAAGACCACGGCCGAGTGGCCGGCGCCGCCGAATTCAAGCTGAACCGCAGCTGCGTTGATGGCCGCGTCCTTGGAATCGACGATGAACCAGCCCAGTACGGGTGAGAGCTTCTCACGGCTCATCCAGTCTTCGCCACCGGTGGTGGTCAGGGGAACCATCAGCATCTTGGTGCCGGTGGGGACCTCGAAGCCAGCCAGTTCGGCGATGACCTTGGCGCTCTTGCCGACGATGGACATGGAGGGAACACCACGCTCCTTGTCAAACATAACGGTTTCCAGCTTGGCTTTTTCGGCTTCAGTGCAGAGGTAGGCGCCGCTGGCTTCAAACATCTTGAGCGTCTTCTCGGCGACCTGACGATTGTCGAAGATTACCGACTGATCAGAGGAGCAGATGGTGCCGTTATCGAAAGTCTTGGAGGAGATGACGTCTTCGACGGCCATCTTGAGGTTGGCGGTCTTTTCAATGTAGACCGGTACGCCTCCGGGGCCGACACCCAGGGCGGGGTGGCCGGAGCTGTAAGCAGCCTTGACCATGGCTCCGCCGCCGGTGGCGATGACGATGGCCACATCGGGGTGCCGCATCAGGGCGTCGGTGGCATCGATGGAAGGCACGGTGACCCACTGGATGCAGTTTTCCGGAGCGCCGGCGGCTACGGCGGCGTCAAGCATGATCTTGGCGGCTGCCGCGCTACACTTCTGGGCACGGGGGTGGAAGGCGAAGATAATGACGTTGCGGCCTTTGAGCGCGATCAGGGCCTTGAACATGGTGGTGGAAGTCGGATTGGTGGTAGGCGTAACAGCAGCCACGATTCCGAACGGCTCGGCGATGGAGATGATGCCGTCTGTTTCATCGATGACCCCGACCGATTTCGCGTCTTTCATGTAGTCGTAGACGACCTGTGTACCAAAGTGATTCTTGATGACCTTGTCTTCCACGTTACCGATACCGGTCTCTTCGACGGCAAACTCGGCGAGATAACGCTCGTTGGCTACCCCAGCCGCAGTCATTGCCTCGGTAATGCTGTCAACCTGCTCCTGGGTGAAGCCCTTGAACTGCTCCAACGCCTTGAGCGCCTTTACTGCCATTACGTCGATTTCGTGCGCCGCCGTAGTTTTCGGTGTAGCCGCCGATATAGCCGCTGTGGTCACGTGTGTTGCTCCTTAAAATTTGGATGGGGTCACTGCTGTCTTGCTATGCGAGAATCACTTTAGCACAAAGTTGCTGTTTGTGCTCTTGTCAAGTTTATTTTGGTCATTTTTTTATTTTTCTGTGGAAAAAGTCCCACTTTGGTGCACACGTGTTCCGTTTTGGAGCACACTTCTCCCTATTTTGGAACATCGAACGAAAGTTCCTCGTTATGCCTACGGCAGCCTAATGCCAGTGCCCCCATTTATCGGCCTCTCTCTGTAAGCGCCCCAGCTCACACTGATGCGGTCACGATTACCTTTTCGGCAGAGCAGGCGCTCGAGTCCAGTCCAAATGGATCGAACTGACAGACACGGGCATTACTAAAGTTTCCGGCAGAGGTCTCTTTAGTGCGCTAAAGTAATGGCCTCGGTGGGTCGCTCCGCCCAACCGAGGCTTTGCAAGGATGCGCCGTGAACACTCTCTGCTTGCCGCAATCCGTCATCGACTTACTGCCGGTGGCCATTTGCGTATGTAGCGCCCCTTCGGGGCACGTTATCCAGTTCAACCGGAGCGCGGCCGAGTTGTGGGGGCGCGAACCAGAGCTTAACTGCGACTCAGCCCGATACTGCGGTGCTTTCAAGGTGCTGACACGGGAAGGGGTGCACATCCCACATGACCGGACTGCGATGGCGACGGTGCTCGAAAGCGGTGTGCCGGTACGCGCCTTGGAATGCATTCTGGAGCGTCCCGACGGTTCGCGGCGAAGGGTTATGGCCAATATCGACCCGATTCGTGACCCGTCTGGACAGATCATTGGCGCGATGAACGTATCGCAGGATGTTACGAAGCGGCCGGAGACCGAAGCTGGACTGCGAAGTTCGGAATCATGGCTTCAGCAACTCATGAACTCCGGGTTGTTCGGTATTTTTCACTGGACTCTCGACGATGAAGGCGGCTGCATCACGGATGCCAACGATGTATTCGTGGCGATGACCGGCTATACACGGGAGGACATGCGATCCGGCAGGGTTCGACGGGAAAATATTACGCTACAGGGCGACCAAGAACCCCGGCGCAAAGCCGTCGAGCAGTTGTTAGCGGTTGGGGTGACGACGCCCTATGAAACAGAATTTGTTGCTGAGGATGGACACCGGGTTCCGATGCTATTGCACGGGGCGATGTTGGACCGCGAAAAGAGGTCTGGCGTCTCCGTCGTCATGGATTTAAGCGAACTGCACGCGATGCGGAAGAAGACTCAATTGTTGGAAGCTCAACTGGTACATACGCAAAAGATGGAGGCGGTGGGGCAGTTGGCGGGCGGGGTCGCACATGATTTCAACAATCTGCTCATGGTCATCAGCAGCCAAGCCGAGCTATTGCTGGAAACTACGGACCACAGCAAAGTGGAAGAGAAGGCAAGACGAATCCTGAGCGCTACCGACAGTGCCGGACAACTGACAAGGAAACTGCTTGCGTTCGGCCGGAAACAGGAGCTTGCAAGCTCGACTTTCGACTTGAATCACCTGCTGTCGGAGACCACCGACCTTATCAACGATCTCATGCCGAAGAACATCGCCGTGGATGGCCGATTGTCACCAGATCCATGTTGGGTCCATGCCGACCGGGTGCAGATCGAACAGACCCTCATCAACTTGGTGCTGAATGCGCGGGATGCAATGCCAGAGGGCGGCAGACTGGTTCTCGGCACATCGGCAATTGTGATCGATAAGAACGAGGTGGGACTGCACGGCAGCGTTCCGGCGGGAGAGTATGCCTTGATCACGGTCGCCGATACCGGGCAAGGTATTCCCGAGCAACTGCTGGGACGAGTCTTCGAGCCGTTTTTTACCACCAAGCCAAGAGAGCGCGGAACGGGACTGGGGCTTGCGATTGCCCACGGCATTGTCAGCCAGAGCGGCGGCCACCTGAGGGTCAGCAGCAAGGTCAATGGCGGGACAACATTCTCCGTGTACCTTCCCTCGGCGGAGCGGCCACGGAAGGAGCGACCGAATTCCCGCCCATGCCCGCTGGGAAGGTCCAACGCATCGTGTGCCCGGGAAGGGACGATTCTGTTGGTAGACGACGAGGAGTTGGTGCGCACCAGTGTCCGAATGTTTCTGGAACAATACGGACTGAAGGTGGTGGACTGTGCGGATGCGGTTGAAGCGTTGAGAATCGGGTCGGAACTCAAGGATGAAGTGGCATTGCTGATCACCGACTTTGTGATGCCGAAGATGACGGGGAGCGAACTTGCAGAGTCGCTGTTGAGCCACAGACCGGAGCTTCCGATCATATTCATGTCAGGCTATGCGGCGGGAGAGGTCGGCCACGAGCGCTTCAAGGGAGCACGGTTTCTGCAGAAACCATTCACTCGGAGCAAGCTGGCGGAAACGGTGTGTAAAGGCATGGAAACTTGCCCGCGGCGGATTCCGAACTGAACGCGAGTCCCATCCCAGCTTCGTAGCCTCTTGCCTTAAAGGTTTCCAAACGCGGTGCTTCGAGCAGTTGTCTGCGATCCATCCCAATCAGTTTACGTTTGCCATCGATGGCATCATCCGATACTAAGAATCACCCTAGCCGACGAGGAACAGGGTGCAGCTACGCGGGCCGTGGGCGCCTATTACCAGGGACTGCTCGATGTCAGCGGTTTTTGAAGGTCCGGAGATGAATAGGCCGAAGCCGGGGCGCTCGAAGCAAATGCGGTCGTAGGCGTGCTGCATGGTGTGGACGATCTGAGCCGCAGGCAGCACCAGTACCAGGTGCTCGGTGATGACGAAGACCGCGCGATGCGGCCCCAGGCTGCTGCCGGGCACCCATACCGCACCATTCTCGGCGACACCGAATTCACCGGGCAGGATGGCGAGATCGACGCCTTCAAGTTCGTGTGGCCGCTGCATGGCGGCGGTATCCACGGTGGAGGCTCCGATGCCGGGGACGAGCGAAACGATTTTGCGCGCCTGAGCGTAAAGTTCGAGGTTGGCGAGTTCGGCGTTGAGTGCGGCGAGGTCAGGGACGCGAAAGAGTCTTCCGCCGACCGAGGTGAAGGATTCGGTAAACTGCGCCTCGGGGTTGTCGTAGGTGATCGGCGCAGGGGCCTCGGGCAGCGGGGAAAGCGGCAGGGCGTCCGGATGCATGGCGGTGCCGCGCAGGGCGGCGAGGATGGCCTCCCGGCTGTTCACTGGGACTCCTTTTTGCCAACGCTCGATAGGCGACGGACTGGCGCGGTGGCCGGCGGCTCCAGCTTGATGAGTTCACGGAAGCTCTGGCGAGGCATGGGCGGCAACTCGCGATGTATCCCCCAAGGGTTCCAAGGGCCATAAACGACGGCCCGCGGCAGGCGCGGCACAAGCCAGCGAATCAGCTTGCCGGCAAGCCGGTAGAGCCACGGCCTGGCCAGCACGAAGGCCATTACGGCCATGCCAATTCGTTTGCGGAGGGGCACGATCTTCTTGCGGACGAGCTCCTGGCGGAAGGCGTACAACTCGTGATGCAGGTCGATCTTGACCGGGCAGACGTCGGTGCAGGAGCCGCAGAGGCTGGAGGCGAAGGGCAGGCCGCCGTACTTCTGCGGGTCGCGCTGCGGGCCCAGCAGTGAGCCAATAGGGCCGGGAACCGTATAGCCGTAGCTGTAGCCGCCCGAGCGTCGAAAGACCGGGCAGGTGTTCATGCAGGCTCCGCAACGGATGCAACTGAGCGAGCGCCGGAAGGTCGGCTGCGCGAGAATGGCGCTGCGTCCGTTATCGACGATGACCACATGCAGTTCGCCGCCGCGCATGGGGCCGTGGAAGTGCGTGCTGTACGTGGTGACCGGCTGGCCAGTTGCACTGCGCGCCAGGAGACGGAGAAAGATGCCGAGATCCTTGGCGCGCGGCAGGAGCTTTTCGACGCCCATGCACGCGATGTGGATGGGCGGCAGGCTGGTGCCCATGTCGGCGTTGCCTTCGTTGGTGCAGACGACGATTCCGCCGGTTTCGGCGATGGCGAAGTTGACGCCGGTGAGCCCGGCCTCGGCGGCCAGGAATTTTTGGCGAAGATGGCCGCGCGCGGCTTCGGTGAGGTACTTTGCGTCGGACGCGCCTTTTTCGGTCCCGAGTTCGTGGTGGAAGAGTTCGCCAATGTCTTCCTTCTTGAGGTGGATGGCGGGGAGGACGATGTGGCTGGGCGGTTCGTGGCGAAGCTGCACAATGCGTTCGCCGAGATCGGTGTCGATGACCTCGATTCCGCGCGCCTCCAGGTAAGCATTGAGGTGGCACTCCTCGGTCAGCATCGACTTCGACTTGACGAGGTGGGTAACGCCGCGCACGGAGAGGATGCGGTGAACGATGATGTTGTGCTCGGCAGCGTCGCGCGCCCAGTGGACCTGGATGCCGTTGGCGATGGCGTTGCGCTCGAACTCCTCCAGATAATCGGCAAGGCGCGAGAGGGTGTGAAGCTTGATGGCAGCCGCAGCGTCGCGCAGCATCTCCCACTCGGGGACGCTGGCCGCCTGACGGTCGCGCTTGAGGCGAACGAACCACAGCGACTGATCGTGCCAGTGTACCCGCTCGTCATCGAGGACGAAGAGCGCCGCTTTCTCCGAGTGTGTGCTTATGAGAGCCTCGCTGCTTCCAGGATTTGCGCGACGTGCATAACACGCAGCGGTGTTTTCTCAAGCTTCGCAGCCGGGTACGCGGCAACTGATGCCGCTCCGGCCGCGAGCGCTTGGCGGCGGATGATGCCATCCAAGTGCATCAGACAGGAGACATCGAAGCCGGCAATCACCTCGGCCCCTCCACGCAGGTGATCGGCAATGCGGTCCCGGCCCATCAGCGATGAGACGGCTTCTTCATCGACCGCGAAGGTTCCGCCAAAGCCGCAACACTCATCGGGCCGCGTGAGCTCGATCAGTTCGATTCCCTTGAGCTGTGCCAAGAGCTGACGCACCTTATTGAAAGGCGTCACCATCTGCTCGGAAGAGTTCGCCAGCCGTAACTCGCGCAGACCATGGCAGCTCATATGCAATCCCACCTTCACGGGAAAGTCGCCATCGACTCTGGTCACCCCGGCGATGTCCACCAGGTATTCGCAAAGTTCAAAAGTGTTGGCGCGCAGGTGGTCGAAGCCCGGACTTCCTTCCAGCCACTGCGCATAGTGATTGCGCACCATTGATACACAGCTTCCCGACGGCGACACCACATGATCGTACCTGGCAAATATCCTGAGAAACCTTTCGGCAAGCGGCCGTGTCTGTTCGGCACAGCCGGCGTTGGCCATGGGCTGACCGCAGCAGGTCTGCTCTTGGGGAAACTCGACGTTGAGACCGAGCTGCCTCAGCACCCGGAGCGCGGCAAGGGCGACCTGCGGGTATAGCTGATCGATGTAACAAGGGATGAAGAGACCTAGCAGGGGCATTTACTTCTCGTCGGCAGCGCCGCGCAACCCGCGAAGTGTAGCACCAATCCAGAGCCGGTTGTGGAATTCGGCTGTGAAATCAAAGCCGCGCTTTGGGGCATGCCGCATAGGTCGGCAGATGCCCCAAAGCGCGGGAGTTATTTATTTAATGTCGGTGACTTTTCCGTCATTAAAGGTGACCTTCATGTCCGGGTACACGTAGATCTTCTTGGCCCCCAGATCCATGATGCTCTTCGGTTGCCCCATCGCCGCCTTGACCTGCTCCGGTGACTGGCCGAGGCCGACCGTGGGCGGCTCGGCAGGGGATGCAGCAACGGCAGGAGCGGTGCCGGAGGTATCGGCAGCAGCTTCGGTCTCGGCAACGTCGGCGCTCTTGACCTGCTCGTTGAGCTGAGCTGCGACCTCCTTCTCCGGGGGCGGAGGCGGAGCGTTCGCCGCCATGGCCGACTCGACGGGCGGGGCCAGAGTTGAGGCGGGAGCCGCAGGCAGTCCACCCTGGCCCTGCTTCTTCTGAAGCTCCTGCATACCCTGATCGATGGTTTCGCGCATGTGGTTCTGCATATCCTGCAGATCCTGAAGCGCAACCGAAACCGTGTCTCCCTTCGGGCACTCTTTGCCGCCCTTGCTTGCCAACACCGTGAGCGTGACAGCCGTTGCGTCGGCAGGGTTCTGCCCGCTGAGTTGGAGAGCATCGCCCTGACTGATGGCGCACTCGGCTCCCTGGCCATCGACGACGTCGAGATCCTGCCCGGCCACGAAGACATGGGCAACGCCATCGGTGAGCAAGCGCTGAATGCTGCTGGACGCTGCGTCGGGCTCGGCCTGGCCCGTGTTCTGTGCCTCGGCGTTCTCCAGCGCAATCTGGCGGCGCACCTCATCGGCGATCAATTGCTTGGCTTCGGGCGAAAGCGGGGCGGGATTGCTCAATGCCGCAGCCTGGTTCTGGGCTTCCGCCCTGGCCTGATAATCCGCTGCCAGCGAGGCCGAGATCATGTAGTCGGTCAACCAAAGCGACGGGCTTGCATACACAGGATAAGGCGTGAAGTAGGCGCCGTAGAATCCGAACCAAGGAGTGCCCGCCCAGCCCCATCCATACGCCACCGGCGCGGCCCAAGGATTGTAAGCCCACCCATAGAAAGCGGGTCTGTAATAGAAGGCGGGATAGTAGGGATTGATGTAAACGCCGCGATAGTAATAGCGGCCGTAATAGCGGTTGTAGTAGGCCCCGTGGTAGTAATACGAGCGGCTGGCGTACTCGTGGCCATGGAACATGTAGGGCCGCTGCACATAGCCGTGGCCGCCATGCTCGACGACGATGCGGGAATGGTCCGACCGCTCGACGACCACGGTGCGGTTTCCGTTCAGCCCGCGGTGCACATCCATGCCTCGCTTGGGGTCATGGAACGAGGCGACTTTTCCGTCGGGTCGCCGGGTCACAGTGCCACCGTTTTTCGTGGAGGACACGGTCGCACCCTTGGGGACATTGTGTTGCGAGGAAAGCGTGCTGTGCGCGGTGGTGGTGTGAGCTCCCGGCGTGGTGGTATGAGCGCCGGTCCCGGTGGTGGTGTGACTCGTCGTGGTGGTGGCACCGTGCCCGCCTGTTGTCGGGCCATGGGATGTCCCGCCAGCCCCGGATGTCGCGCCGTGGGTCCCACCCGCCGTTCCGGTTGCTCCGTGGGCTGCGGGTTTCGGGGGAGCCTTGGGCGGCTTCTTCGTTTTATCATCGGCATGCAGCAAGACCCCGGCGGATAGAGTCAAAATCGCGCACAGGCGTAAATATCCTGACCAACGGACGCGGCGAGTTCGGGACAGATTCATTGCGGTTCCCTTTCTCTTCCTGGCGCTCTATCGAGAGCGCAATCAGCTATTGGATATCCTTCACTTTACCGTTGACGAAGGTTACCTTCAAATCTTTGTAGGAATAGATTTCCTTGATTCCAACCTTGGCCTTCCTGAGGGGCTGTCCCAAAACGGCGACGACCTGGTCGGGCGTTTGTCCGAGCGAAACCGTGGCAGGCGCGGCGGCGGCTTCGTCCGCCGGTGGAGGCGGCGGAGCAATCGGCGGAGGAGCGGCTTCGGCAGCAGGCGCGGGTTGGGATGGCTGTGCTTGCGATGGCTGTCCGCCTTGCTTGGCGTCCTCCGCCGGGGCCGCAGTCACAACCTCCTGAACCAGCTTCAGCGCCTCGTCCGGAGGCGGCAGACCATCCTTGAACGGAATGATCAGGGACGACTTGAAGCGCACGTCGTTGATGGGATCGGTAAAAAACTCCAGTGTGATTCCGGAGTCTTCCTTGACGTCGATCCTGGTGACCCAAAATTTTTCGCCGGCCACGAAAACCCTCGTTGACGAGGGGTGTCCCAAGCCCTGAAAGCGCCTGAACACATCATTGGCTTTGCAGCCGGTGTTTTGAGTGAATTTCCCGTCCCTGTATGTGTTTGTGCAAGAAGATGAATTGCTTGCAACACTCATCAGCAGCTTGTCTTTGTGAAGGGTGAGGACGGCGCCGGCGGTCACGATATCGCTCTTGTCGTCGGTCGTCTTGGTGAGGGCGTATTCGGATTCCAACTTCTTTTGGATCGCTGCCCTGGCCCCTTGGTCCTCGGCAACGGAAACCGTGGACATTCCAGCGATGAGCGCCGTGAGTGCAATAAACGTCGAAATCGGTTTGGTGAGAATGTGCAATGGGTCTCCTTTTGGACTGGGCCGATTGCAGGGAGCAACTCTGCAATAGAGTCAGAGTCACACTCACTCGCTGTGGTTGCCCACCAATTCAGTTGGCATCTACTCTCCTCACGCTTAGGGCAACGGGGCCGGGCGATTTTGCGCCCAGCAGCAGCGCGTCGGCGGGATGGGACAAAGCGATCCAGTTGTCATAGGGCATGAGTATGGAATCGGCACCGCGATCCACGTACCAGACCTGGCGATTGGGGTAGTAGCGCAGCAGTTCCTGGTTGGCATCCTGGCCCATGTCGCGAGCCCAGACAATCTTGGAGTTGTCGATGTCGGCGCGGTTATAAATCCAATCCTGGCTGGGCACGTCGTTGACGTGGTAATGCACGAGCACCAGATGCTGCCCGGGTAGCCGACTGAGCTGTGACTGCAATCTCTGGCAATCGACTTCTTTCGGGATTTCCAGGTGCTCGCCAAGCAAAGGGTTGGTGGTTATGTATGGATTCAGAATGTGGTCGGAGATCGGCACCAGCATCCAGAGGAGCAGGACGAGTACGGTGGCACGGCTGAACCAAATGGGGCTGAACCAGGCGAACCGAGAAAGCACAGCCGAATTGCGGGCGGCGCGAAGCTGGCGAAGGGCATTTAGCAGGATCAGGAGCACGGCTCCGGCGGCAGGAGCAGCATAGTGTCCGTGAGCGGGCCAGATCTGCAAAGTAAGCCCCACAGTCATTAGGAGAATTGCGAGGAGAACGACCCGCAGTTCAGGACTCGCCGCAGCGAGCAGAAGGCCCGGCACGAAGAGCAAGGCAAATGGCCATACCAGAAAGACGTAGTAACAGTAAAACTTCCGCGCCATGATCTTCTCGATTCCCCAACTCGAACGCGAGCGCAGAACATCTGGGAACTCGTGATAGATGTAAAACATGCGCATCTCAGGATGGCGGTAGGTGCCGATCCCATAGGGTTTTTGAAAAAGCATAGGCCGGCTGATGTGATAGTTCATCTGATTAAGGGCATAGGGCATCAGGAGAGGATGGCCGGTGCCGCGCCAGTTGTAATAGAGCATCCAGGCCGAGGCAGAGGCGAGGAGCAATACGGCTGGCACTACGATCCGGGTCAGCAACTGGCGCCGTTTCAGCGGCGAATGCAGCATCTGCCAAAGCAAGGCAAAGATGACCGGCAGACTGAACAGCAGTCCCTCAAGGGGTCGGCTATTGGCCAGTATTATGAGGCCGACGACGAAGACAATGGTAAGACCAGGCGTGAGATTGCGTCGCAGTCGCGGCAGAGCACCAAGCACGAGCGCGCCACCGATTGCAGCCACAGCTCCGCCGAAGTAAGAATTGACCCAGTACGAAAAGCTACCATAACGAACCACGGCGAACAGCCCGCCCAGCAGCGCCCATTGCGGCGGCATCCAGCCCTGCAACATCCAGCAAAAAACGCCACACATGACGGCTACGCTGAGGAGCACGCCGATCCACGGCTCTCCGGTCAGCTTCTGTCCCAGGGCAAGGACCAGGGCTTGCGCGGGAGGATACATGGACTGGTAGGTTGGCAGCATGTTGACGTGAAAGGTTTCAAAATGTACCCACATCGGGTGCGGCGGGTTGGTGAGGCGGCCGGAGGCGAAGGTATCGGCACCGAGCAGGTAACTAAACTCATCATGGGGGCGCGGAATCGGTACCGGCATCAGCGGCAGGAGCAGCATGCGAATGACGATGACCGCGCCGACGACGACCCAGATGCTGGCGGTGCGGTGCTGAGCGAAGCGGCGGAAACTATCCTCCACACGGATCAGCCAGGTGGGACGCAAGAACGCCAGAAGCACCGCGATCAGCAGAGCCAGTGCCCAGAAGGCCAGCTCCCAGTATCCGGCCCAAGTGATCGAGGGCTCATCGCCTGCGGCGATCAGGCAGTGGAGAAATCCGAGTAACTCATCGTGACGCATGGCTTAGAGGCGATTCTATCGGAGCCGGCAAGAAAAACGAAGCTCGACAATGCTCAGGCGGCTGCTTCTATGTCCAGCGGAAGAATCGCAGGGCGAGGAAGAACGATATGGCGCCCCAGAGGCAGACGACGGCCAGCGGCGCGGCCAGCGAAGAGAGCGAACTGCCCTCAAGAATGATGGCGCGCAGCATGTCATTGAGCGCGGTGAGCGGCAGAAGCTTGATGAGTGGCAGCACGATGGCGGGAAAACGCTCATAGGAAAAAAAGATGCCGGAAAAAATCCACATCGGCATCATTACAACGTTCATAATGCCGCTGGCGGTTTCAATCTTCTGGGCGCGGCTGGCGGTGAGCAGGCCGAGCGCGGCAAAGCAGAGCGCGCCCAAGCAACTCACGAGCAGGATGGCAGCCCACGATCCTACGACCCGCATGTGAAATGCGAACACGCCAAAGCCGAGCATAAGAAGCACCTCGGTAAGCATGAGGATGAGGCGGCTGGAGGCAAGCGCAAGCAGAAAGTCTCCACGCCGCATGGGAGTGGCCACGTAACGCTTGAGCAGTTTTCGCTGGCGCATCTCCACCAAGGCAAAGCCAATTCCCCACATGCCGGAGCCCATGAGGTTCATGCCAAGCAGACCGGGGATCAGGAAATCAATATAGCGGCTGCCGGGCTCCCGGTTTACGCGCGAAAGGGTGGGGACGGTTGGCTTGCTTCCCGCTGCCGCCTGTAAGGCATTGTCGGCCAGGCTGCGCGCCAGCACGCTCTCTGGGCGCGCCGGGTCGTAGACGTACTCGACGACGAGGTCGCCAACGTGCCCGGCCGCGTACTCAGTAGCGTACTCAGAAGCCCCATCGTGGGGTATCAGCTCGACGTCAAACTTACCCAATCGGAAGTTGAGGGCTGCCTGCGCGGGCGGCTGCACCACCACGTTTAGCGACGGCACCTCTTTCTGCGGCTGCGCTTCATCGGGCGACTTCAAAGCTGCCCCGCGCCGCAGCAGTTCGGCGATGCGATCGGAGCCGGACTGGCCGGCGATGACAACTCTTATTGCCTCGGGCGGCTTGTTGCGGAAGGCGATGCCGAGGCCGAGCGCGAGCAGGATCGGAAAAAGGAAGATCCAGAAGATCACTTCCGGCTCGCGGAACAGCTCCTTCAGCCTCGCGAACAGCAACATGCGGTATCCGGTCCAGCGCCCATGGACGATGACGGTGCGCGGCCGCCGTTCGGTTTTGATTTCGCCCAGTTCCTCGATCACGCTAGTCCTCCCGCAAGCGACGCCCGGTCAGATTGACGAAAACGTCTTCCAGGCTTGACTGCCGCGTCGTCAGTTGGCTCAACTGCCAGCCGTTCTGCTCCACCAGGGCCAGCAATGCGGGAATGGTGCGATGGGGCTCCTCGACGGTGAGCGCGATTACGCCGTCGTCGCTCTGCACCCCGGCGACACCTGGAAGAGTTCGCAAAAGCTCGGCGGAGAGCGGAGCGTTGAAGGTTGAGGCGGGGAAGGCGGAGGCTATGGCGGGTGCGGTCAGGGCGAATTCGACGCGGTGGTGTCCGCCGACTCCGGAGATCAATTCGGAGGGAGTTCCAGCGGCGATCACCTTGCCGTGATCGATGATGGAGATGTAGTCGCAGAGACGCTCGGCCTCGTCCATGTAGTGGGTGGTGAGCAGCACCGTGCCGCCTTCGGCCTGGAAGCGGCGAACGATCTCCCACACCTGGCGGCGGCTCTGCGGATCGAGCCCAGTGGTGGGCTCATCGAGAAGCAAGATGCGCGGGTTGCCGACGAGCGCGGTGGCGATGGCAAGGCGCTGCTTCTGTCCGCCGGAGAGCTTGCCCACCCAGGCATCGGCTTTGTCGGTCAGCGCAAGCTCGTCCATCACTTCGTCCACCGGGCGCGCACTGCGATAGAAGCCGCCGAAGAGTTCCAGCGTCTCGCGCACGGAGAGCTTTTCGGCCAGCCGCGTCTCCTGCAGAGAGACGCCGATCGATTCGCGCAACTGCGCTGGGTGCTCGCGCCAGGTGCAGCCGAGAATCTCCACCGCGCCCGAAGTCGCGTCGAGCAGACCCTCGAGAATCTCGATGGTTGTCGTCTTGCCGGCACCATTGGGTCCCAACAGACCGTAGCATTGTCCGGCGTAGATGGTCAGGTCGAGGCCGCGCAGCGCCTCCACCTTGCCGTCGTAGGTCTTGCGTAGCTGCTTGCACCGGACCACGACCTGATCGCGCAGGGCTTCGCCGCTCATGGTGAGTTGTCGTCCCCGTGGTTCGCTAACCGCTTCCCAGTCTATCCCTTTTTATTGCGCCGTCCAGCCGCCATCGGCCGCCAGAGGGACGCCGGTAATGTTGTCGGCTCCAGGGCTGCAAAGGAAGACGGCGAGCGCGCCGAGTTGTTCGACGGTAGTGAACTTGCCCGAGGGCTGTTTCTCCAGCAGGAGTTCATGTTCGGCTTGTGGGATGGGAATCTTGTCGCGTTCGGCGCGGGCTTCAATCTGCTTCTTCACCAGAGGAGTGAGCACCCATCCAGGGCAGATGGCATTGCAGGTGATGCCGGAACCGGCCAGCTCCAGAGCTGCCGTCTTGGTGAGGCCCATGATGCCGTGCTTGGCGGCAACGTAGGCCGACTTGTTCACCGATGCCACCAGCCCGTGCACCGATGCGATGTTGATGATGCGTCCCCAACCCGCGCGCCTCATGCCGGGCAGCGCCGTGCGCATGGTATGGAAACTGGCGCTGAGATTGATGGCGATAATCGCATCCCAACGCTCGACCGGAAGGCTCTCGATCGGCGAGACGTGCTGGATTCCGGCGTTATTCACCAGGATGTCGAGTTTGCCGAAGCGCTTCTCGGCGTCGTGGATGAGATCGGCACACGCCTGGGCTTGGGAGAGGTCGGCGCCGTTGAAGAGAGCTTTGACCTTGAACTCGTCCTCAATGCCGCGGCGTATGCCTTCGATTGCATCGATGTCACCGAATCCGTTGAGCATGATGTCGCACCCGGCGGCGGCGAGGGCGCGAGCCAAGCCCAGCCCGATCCCGCTGGTGGAGCCGGTTACAACCGCGATACGTCCTTTTAACATGGCTTTCTCCACGATGGGTTCTCTGCATAGGTGCCCACGATCCGGAGTAACTTCAACTCCGGAGAAACTTGCTCCGGAGCAGCTAGACCCAACGGGTCAGCATAAAGGCCGGAAAGTAGTCCGGAACGAAAACCACCATCTTGGCCATGAAGAGGCCGCTGTAGATGGGCAGAACTGCTCGTGGACTGGTCAGCAGAACTGCGCCCAAAGCCGCGACTGGCGCAAACAAAATCACGCTGTAACCGCGATAGGCTACCAGCATCAGAAAGGCGAGCACTCCAATACAATTCAGAAGCTGGATCATCGATGGTCTTTCCTTGCAGAGGCGTGCTGTAGCTCGTGCTTTCTCTGTTGTTTCGCTCCGCTGTGGCCGTGCGCGAGAGAGTGAGAAGGAAAGTACCACGATTTTGGGTGGCAGACGAAATAAATCTCAGTACAGAGAGATTGTCTGCACCGAGAGCTATTCCATGTGCCGCTGCTTCGGAAGCTACTTCTTCTTATCCTTTACGAGACGAATTCTTCGTGAGCCGTTCTTAAGCGTATCGATATGAGCGTGAAGATCAGGATCTTGAACAATACTAATTTTTAATTGAAGACCATTTTTAACGATGGTGCCTCCCTGAACTAACGTCCATATATCTTCAAAACTCAATTCTTGTGTCTTCCCAGTCATCGTTCCCCCCTCTGAAGCAGATGTTCCTATATTAATCCTTGGACGCGCGGCTTTCTCCTTCAGTGCAGCGGGGGAATGTAGGGGATCGTCCGGGCGAAGAACCAGCACAGGAAAAACACAATCGGGATGTGCACAATCATCTGCAGCACGCCGTAACCAACGATGTCGCGTGCTTTCAGCTTCAAGATCCCCAGCAAGGGCAGCATCCAGAATGGGTTGATCAGGTTTGGCAGCGCCTCGGAGGCATTGTAGATCTGCACCACCCATCCCAGGTGCACGTGATGAAGGTTGGCGGCCTGCAGAATGTAAGGCGCTTCGATGACCCACTTGCTCCCGCCCGAAGGCACGAAGATGCCGAGCAAGGCTGAGTAAAACGCCACCAGGAGAGGATAGGTCTGCTGCGTGCTGATGCGGACAAAGAGGCTGGCCAGCCAGTCGGTCATGCCGGTGCCGACGATCATGCCAAAAATCACGGCATAGAAGGGAAACTGAATCAGCACGCCGCCGGTGGCTGGAACGCACTCGGCAACAGCGCGCATAAAGCGCTTGGGACGCCAGTGCAGCAATAGTCCAACGGTGATGAACAGCAGGTTGTAGGTGTTCAGGTCCAGTACCGCCAGCGCACCCTGCGGCGAGCTGCGGAAGAAATCGAGCAGATACCAGCCCAGGTACAGCGAGACCAGGACGCTAAGCAAGGGGCTGTACTCCAGCCACTCACCGGGCTTGGTGCGCGGCTCCAGCGGGTGGTCAGTGGACTCGTACTGGATTCCATAGTCCTCGGCCGTCCGTGCGTTCTCCGCCGTGGGCGCGGAGAGGTAGGCAATGGTGACGGAGACCACGATCAGGATCAGTGCGGTAAGCAATCCCTGCCAGAGGAAGATCGTCTGCCCCAGCGGGATCAATCCGCTGATGGCCAGCAGCGAGGGTGGAATTGCACCCTTGGTGGCCATCATCATCGCCGCCGAGGACGACAGCCCGAGCGCCCACGTGGCGCCCAGGCCCAGGTAGGCCGCACCGCCAGCCGCACGGTAATCCATCCCCTTGACGCGCCGTGCCATCTCGCGCGTCAGCAGGCCGCTGAAGATGAGGCTGAGGCCCCAGGAGATCAGCGAGGTCAACATCGAGAACAGGGCGATCATCGCCACCGCGCTGCGTCCGTTTTTCGGGATGGTGGCCAGCCAGCGAATGAAGCTGTGAACGAGCGGCGTGCTGGCCAGCACGTATCCGCCGATAATGATCATCACCATCTGCATGGTGAAGGGCACTAACGACCAGAAGCTCTTGCCCCCGGCAATGGCCAACTTACTGGCCGGTTGATGGATCAATAGTCCGAAGAGAAAGACGGCGATGACGCCGGCGAAGGCGAAGATCAGGGGGTCGGGAAACCAGCGCTCGCTCCAGTTGGCCAGCGCCAATCCGAAGCGCGCCATTCCGGATTCGGCTGCGCTGCCTGCCTTGTTGGTTGGAGTGGCTTGGTTCGGCTTCGTGGTCATGGCTTGCCTCCACAAATGCAACCGCTGTCGCTGGCAGCAACTCAGAGCGGTGCCGCCGGTGCTCGTTGCTTAGACGCCGCGTGCGCTGCGCAGTTGCCCAGTGACGGCTGCAGGCAAAAACAAACCCCCGGTTACCCGGGGGCCGTTCACCTTCGTCGCCACTGCATGGCTTCAGTCAGCGTCGGCGACCTGCCCCGATACCGCGACCGGGCGCAAGGCACTCGGCGGTAGAGCATCAGCCTCGACAAACGCGCGGAGGATTCCGACCAGCTTATCCGGCTCGGCCAAAAATGAGTCGTGGCCATGGGAGGAGTGAACGCACTCGTAGGTGCAATCCACGCCCGCAGCACGCAGCTCTGCGGCATACTGGCGCACGTCGCTCTCTGGAAACAGCACGTCGCTGGAGATTCCGAAGAGAAGCACCTTGGCGCGAACCCGCGCCCAGGCCTCGCCATTCCAGTCGCGCTGGGGATCGAACAGATCCATGGCTCGGGTAAGCGTCAGGTAGGCGTTGGCGTCAAAGCGCTCCCAGAACAGCTTGCCTTGATAGTCAAGATAGCCGGCTATATCGAACTGGCCGTCCTCGGCCTTCCAGGGCGCGCCGCCCTTCCGGTCGGCCTTGCGTCCGTGGCGTTCGTGGAAGAGTTCGGCCGACTTGTAGGTGCACATCGCGATTCCACGAGCTTGCGCCAACCCGGTGCGCGGCCCCGGTCCGTCGTAGTAGTCTCCGCCGCGCCATTCCGGGTCCAGCCGGACCACGGCGCGTTGCAGGTGGTTGATGCCCAGGCCAAGCGCGTTCAGCGGCGTGGCACCCATGGCGATCACGCGATCCACAAACTCCGGATACTCGACCGCCCACTGGATGGCCTGCATTCCGCCGATCGAGGGGCCGATCGCAGTCCTGACGTGCCGGATTCCCAGTTCCTCCAGTGCGATTTTCTGCGAGCGCACCCAGTCGCGCACTGTGACCTGCGGAAAGCTGGCGCCGTATGGCCGACCAGTCTCCGGATTGAGCGAGGCCGAGCTCGTGGAGCCGTAGCAGGAGCCGATGACGTTGAAACAGACGACGCACTCACGCTCCAGATCGAAGATTCGCTGCAACAGATCCGGCCACCACTGGTCCACCCGCGCCGAGCCCGACAGGGCATGGCAGACCAGGGTGACGTTGCTACACTCCGGATTGGGTTCGCCGTAAATGGCATAGCGCAGGTTGACGCTCTCCAGCGTTCTTCCGCTCTCTAATTCAAACGGACCTCGCCTGGTGATCGATACCGTCCCTTGCGTGAGGTGAAGCTGAGACGGATGCGAAAGATTTCCGGTTGAAAACTGATGATTGAGTGCCATCGTTATTTCCTTATTCCCTGGCCTGCGGGCTCGGGCAGCGTGTGGGTGGTGCCATTGGCCGCTTCAATTGCCTGTGCAAGGTCGCCAATAATGTCGCGCAAATCTTCGATGCCCACCGAGAGCCGTACCAACTCCGGCGTCACTCCGGTATCGAGCTGTTCGGCGGCGCTCAATTGCTGGTGGGTGGTGGAGGAGGGATGGATAATCAGCGACTTTGCATCGCCGATGTTGGCCACATGGCTGAACAGTTTCACCGAGTCGATCAGCTTGCGCCCGGCGTCGTAGCCACCCTTGATGCCGAAGGTAACCAACGCGCCGCGTCCGTTGGGGAGATACTTTTTGGCGCGCTCATAGTATTTGCTGCTCTCCAGCCCCGGATAATTCACCCACTCCACTCCGGGATGGGTCTCCAGGTAATTGGCAACCTTCAGGGCATTCTCGGAGTGCCGCTCCAGGCGCAGATGCAGCGTCTCGGCTCCCTGCAGCAGCAGGAAGGAGTTGAAGGGCGAGAGCGCCGCGCCAGTATCGCGCAAGCCCTGCACCCGGGCCTTGAGAATGAAGGCCAGGTTGCCGAAGGCCGTGGTGTAGCTGATGCCGTGGTAGCTTGGGTCGGGATCGACAAAGTCGCGCTTGAAGCGAGGCGATGCCGTCCAGTCGAATTTTCCGGCGTCGACGATGATGCCGCCGATGGTGGTTCCGTGACCGCCGATGAACTTGGTCGCCGAATTCACCACGATGTCAGCGCCCCATTCGATGGGACGCGCCAGGGCCGGTGAGGCCGAGGTGTTGTCGATCACCAGCGGAATCCCGGCTTCGTGCGCGATCTTTGCCAGGGTTTCGATGTCGGATACGTCCAGCTTCGGATTGCCGAGGGTCTCGGTGTAGAGCGCTTTCGTCTTGTCGGTGATGGCGGCTCTCAATCCGGCAAAGTCGTCGGCGTCGACAAACTTCACATGGATGCCCAGCCTCGGCAGAGTGTAATGGAAGAGGTTGTAGGTTCCGCCGTACAGCGAGGTGGTGGAGACGATCTCATCGCCTGCACCCGCCAGGGTGGTAATCACCAGCGTCTCGGCCGCCTGTCCCGAGGCCGTCGCCAGTCCCGCCACTCCGCCCTCCAGGGCTGCTATGCGGTTCTCAAAGACGTCGGTGGTGGGGTTCATGATGCGGGTATAAATATTGCCGAATTCCTGCAAGCCGAAGAGCCGTCCGGCATGATCGCTATCGTCGAAGACATAGCTGGTGGTCTGGTAGATCGGCACGGCGCGTGCCTTTGTGGTCTGCTCTACGCTCTGGCCACCGTGGACCGCCAGTGTGGCAAAATGTTGCTTCTTCTCGTTTTCCGGCATTGCATCTTCTCCTCAAAAACTTTTTAGATTGCTTATTTTGGGGCAAAACAAAACGGCCCAGGCTCTCTGCCGTGGGTCGTCTGGAAACTCCTGATGTCGCTTGGCTAAATCTATCTAAGCTTTTCGCGAACTCACGAGCGCGCCCACGGGGGTACGCATGCACATCATGTGCATGCACATGGCCATGGCCGTCATGAGGAGCGCGTTTAACATCGTGTCGTGTTTGTACAGGATCAGGCCCGGCATTGTCAAGTCCGTCGCGGATATAACATTCCGCTTAACCCGCGCCCCACTGGAGTTCTTCGCCCAAGCGCCGATAATCCCTCTGGAGACTCGTGATGAAGACCTGCTGGATGGTTGTACTGCGCTGCGCGATGAGGACCGGCTGCATTCTCGCTCTGCTCTGCTCTGCTTATCCTGCTGTCGCACTCGGCGGCGGCACGCAAACAGCAATCGTCCATGCCATGCGAAACGTATCCTGCACTGGGGACCAGGGCAGCAGCGCCGAAATTTACTACTACCCCCACGCCATTCCCGAGGACCCGGCCATGTGCATCGAATATGAGCTTCGTACCGGCAAGGTTAGCTACTTCATCCACCCCCGCCGCGCAATTCTCCTCCAGGTCGGAGGTGAGGTCGTCATCCGATTGGCCGGCAATGAACTCCTGCTGCGCACCAGCGGCGCGGCAAAAGAGATTCGTTGCGAAGTGCTCGCCATGACGCTGCGCTCGGAACAAGAGCAAAAAGAAAAAGATTGGGAATGGGAACGCCGCACCCAGCCCCGCCGCGATTTCTTGCGCGGCTGCTATACCGAAGCTGGGATCGAAATCAGTTGCGAAGAGGAAGAGGCACGTCGCTATTAAGAGAAACCCAACTCCAAGGGGGCGCGAATGACCGCGCCCCGTTGCCTTCTTTGCTCAGATCACCATGACTTCTTTGTACTCGCCGAAGACGATGCGCATGGCATCGCAGATTTCGCCGACGGTGGCATCGTTTTCCACTGCTTCCACGATGACCGGCATCAGGTTTCCTCCGTTGCGCGCAGTTTCCTCCACCCGACGAACGGCGCGGGCAGATTTTTCCGAGTCGCGTTTGGCGCGGAAGGCGCGCAAACGTTCCACCTGGCGGCGCTCCAGCCCAGGGTCAATCTTCTGTAGCACAACCGGTTGCTCCTGATCCACCTGGAACGCGTTCACGCCCACCAGCAACTGTTCCTTGCTGTCTACGGATTTCTGGAACTCGTAGGCGGCATTCTGAATCTCCTGCTGCACGAATCCGCGCTCGATCGCCTTCAGCATTCCGCCCATGGCATCGATCTTTCCGAGGTAATCGGTGGCGCGCTTTTCGATCTCATTGGTTAGCGTCTCGACGTAGTAGGAGCCGGCCAAAGGGTCGATTGCCGCCGTCACCCCGCTCTCGTATCCGATGATCTGCTGGGTGCGCAGAGCGATTCGCGCCGACTCTTCGGTCGGCAGCGCCAGGGCTTCATCGAAGGAGTTGGTGTGCAGCGACTGGGTTCCGCCCAGCACCGCCGCCATGGCCTGCAGCGAGGTGCGCACAATGTTATTCTGCGGCTGCTGCGCGGTCAGGGTGGAGCCGCCGGTCTGGGTGTGGAAGCGCAGCATCAGCGACTTGGGCGACTTCGCACCAAAGCTCTCGCGCATGATTCTGGCCCACATGCGGCGGGCGGCGCGGAATTTGGCAACCTCTTCCAGAAAATTGTTATGGCAGGCGAAGAAGAAGGAGAGTCGCGGCGCAAACTCATCCACGTCGAGTCCCGCCTGCACCGCCGCGCGCACGTAGGTGATGCCGTCGGCCAGGGTAAATGCCACCTCCTGCACCGCCGTCGAGCCGGCCTCGCGCATGTGATAGCCGCTGATCGAAATGGTGTTCCACTCCGGCACATTCTGGTTGCAATAGGCAAAGATATCGGTAATCAGCCGCATCGCCGAGGTGGGCGGATAAATGTAGGTGCCGCGCGCGATGTACTCCTTGAGTACGTCGTTCTGAATCGTGCCGCTCAGCTTCTTCGGGTCGAAGCCGTTGCGCCTGGCCACCGCGATGTAGAGCGACAGCAGCACCGCCGCCGATGCGTTGATCGTCATCGAAGTCGAAACCTTCTCCAAATCGATGCTGTCGAAGAGCCGCTGCATGTCTTCGATGGTGTCGATGGCGACTCCCACCTTGCCCACTTCGCCAAGCGCGAAGTCATTGTCGCTGTCATATCCGATCTGGGTCGGCAGGTCGAAGGCGACCGAGAGCCCATTGGTCCCCTGGCTGAGCAGAAACCGGTAACGCTTGTTGCTCTCTTCCGCATCGCCCATGCCGGCGTATTGCCGCATCGTCCACAACCGTCCCCGGTACATCGTCGGCTGCACGCCGCGGGTAAACGGGAAGCTTCCCGGAGCGTTCAACTCCTTTTCATAGCTGAAGCTGGACAGAGCCGCAGGTGAATAAAACGGATCGATCACGATGTGAGACGTGGTTTGGAATACTTTCTCGTTCTTCTTTGCCGCTCCTGCGTTGTCTGCCATTTGGCTCGACCTCTCTCGGCTTAGACTCTCGATCGCCTTCGGCGTGCCCGCCAGAAGGAACTCAACCCAAAGTACATAAACATCGTGCCCACCGCTCCCGCCAGGATCACGCGATGCAATCCGACCTGGTGCATCGCATATTTTCTGTACTCGCGGATGAATTCACTGACGATGGCCACGCTAAAGATAAGAAATATAAGTCCGCTGACCTCCAAAAACAACACGTGGAGCATGGCTCGAAGCGAACCAAGAAATGCCGACGCGCCCGACCGCAGACCGCTAAAGATTCGCCGATTCCGCCCAGGCTCACCGCGCAGTTTGCGGAAGGCTGTCCCGGCACCGAAGCCCAACATCCCCCCCAGCGACGCTTGTCTCGGAGACCGTGTATCTTTCATGGCCTTATTGTAACGCCTCAAGATTGCAACGTCCCTGCGAGCGAGAGCGGGCGGGCCAAATCATGAGGTGCCAACTTCGGCTCTCTTTCCCAAACCCCCTGCCTTGCTTCGGGCATCTAATGACATGGCTCCAAGGGAGAACCACCGTGGACCAAAAACTCGAAAGGCTCATGAAGCAGCTCGGGGAAGCCATTAACGATTCCATTTCGAGCTCCGAGCAGATTGCGGAAGTCATCTCGCGTATCAAAACCGACGGCTACGACATTTTCGTCGTCGTCGAGGCCACGGTCGGCTTCAATCGGCGCGAGGCTGGGCCGTCGCTTGCCACTGCCTCGCGGCAGGGCGAACCGGAGTTGCGCATCAGCGCTCAGGATGCACGTTTTCTTAAGTCGCTCCGAATCTCAGTCGGGCCGGGCTCGGGCTCCAAAACGGCCTGATCCTCGCGTACGCTTCGGCCCCGGACGGTGAGGGCTTCCTGTGCTACCATCCTTTTGTTCTTTGTTCGTATCGCGGCATACATACGTAGCTCTTGTATTTATTTGTAATTGTGCTCGTTCGGCAGCCAGGGTTCTGTGCTGTACTCGCGTGCTCCAGCTGAACACTCTTCACTCAGGATAGAAGATGAAGGATACTCTGGGAGTCTTGCTAGCGGGCGGTGCAGGCGAGCGGCTTTATCCGCTTACCCGCGACCGCGCCAAACCCGCCGTGACGTTTGGTGGCATTTACCGCATCATTGACGTAACCCTCTCCAACTGCATCAACTCGGATTTGCGCAAGGTCTACATCTTGACGCAGTACAAGGCGCTCTCGCTGAATCGACACATCCGCGAATCCTGGCAGATTGTGGCCAGCGAACTTGGAGAGTTCGTCGAAATTCTGCCGCCCATGAAGCGGGTCAGCGAGGATTGGTACAAGGGAACAGCCGATGCCGTCTACCAGAACATTTACTCCATCGGCAGCGAGCGCTCCAAATACGTCATCATTCTCTCGGGCGACCACATCTACAAGATGAATTACGAGTTGATGCTCGAGCAGCACCAGCAATCCGGCGCCGACGTAACGCTGGCAACCATCCTGATCGATCCCAGCGAGTCGGCCAGTTTCGGCGTGGTGGAGATGACGCGCGATGGCCGCATCACCGGATTTCAGGAAAAGCCAAAGAAAACCGGTCTGCGTTCGCCCTATAACCCGAACATGATTTCGGCTTCGATGGGCATCTACCTCTTCAACACCGACGTGCTCATCCCTGCTCTGCTGAAGGATGCCGAAGACATGGAGTCGCGCCACGACTTCGGCTATAACATCCTTCCCCGCATGGTCGATGACTACAAGGTGTACTCGTTCAACTTCGTCGATGAGAACCACAAGGAAGCTCTGTACTGGCGCGATGTGGGCACCTTGGAGGCCTACTACGAAGCCAACATGGATGTCGCCTCGGTCTCTCCGGTCTTCAACCTCTACGATCAGAGCTGGCCCATCCGCGGCTATCAGCGCCAATACCCGCCTGCAAAGTTCGTCTTCGCCGAGCCCGGCCGCACCGGCACCGCGGTGGACTCGGTCATCAGCCAAGGATGCATCATCTCCGGCGGTGCAGTGCGCACCAGCGTGCTATCTCCGGATGTGCGGGTGAACTCCTACGCCGAGGTCGATTCCAGCATTCTGTTCAGCCACGTCAGCATTGGCCGCCACTGCCGCATTCGCAAGACCATCATCGACCGCGATGTCCAACTCCCGGAAGGAACCGTCATCGGGTATGACACCGAGGCCGACCGACAGAAGTACTTCGTCACCGAAAGCGGCATCACCGTCGTGACCCGCGACTACTCGCTGTTTGAGAGCCCGGTCGCGGTGGATTACTACACCAGCGACTAAAACAAGACAAGGCCCCGAGTCGCCTTCGGGGCCTTTGTGCCGTTTCGTCCACTGTTTTCGCCCGCTTCATCCCCATCTCAGGTTTAGAAGTGCAGCGCCAGTCCGGTCGAGATCCTTGCATCGTCCTGCCGTCCGCCATGGAAGCGGGTCTGCAGCACATCGCCTTGCAGTCGCCACGCCAGCTTTGGACGCAGGTGGTAGTCGAGTCCGCCGCCGATTGCGTCGGCGAGGCTGGTCTCGCCGTAGTGGAACTCGGGCGATGGCGCAGGGACCGACTCATGGAGGTGAGCGGCCCCGACCAAGCCTTGAACAAACGGCTCGAACTTTCCCTTCGAAAACGACAGGCGCGGCCCGAACAGAACGCTCTCCACGCGCGTTGTTGAATCGACGAACCCTGGCTGCTGAGTGATGTGCTCAGTGGGTAGTTGCAGCGTGCCATACTGGGTGCCTACGTCGGCAACCAGTCCGACGAAGCGAGCGATTTTGCCCTCCACCGATGCGTCCCATCCATTCAGATTGCCTGTTTCGCTCCAACCGGTGCTGGCGCGATTGTACGAATACCCAACAAACACATTTCCCGAATTCTGCGCGAACCCGGTAGCGCTGATCATCAGCAGCGCCAGAGCTATTCCGATCCGTCGTGGCAAAGCAGCCTCCTTCTAGTATTCAGAACCGCATGTGCGAATGCCGCAGCAATGTTAACTGGGCTTAGGTTTACCATATTTATCGGGAAATCTCTTGGCGTTTGCTGCCAAAGAAAAGACCGGTTCGAGCTAAGCCGCTATACAGCAGCAGCTTAGCATTCCAGGCACTTCTGTGCCGCCCTGTGTGCCCAATCCCCAGGGACATGGCCGAAATGCATGCCAGTTTGGCCTTGCGGCATGTCCATGCCGGGGGTATAGTTCGGGCAAAAGATTAAGAGTGTGCCGAGCACACTCACACCAAGGGCGTTTTGCTGTGCACCGCAGTCGTGAAAGAGGGTACTGCTAGAAATCTCTTCAGTGAGTTCCCCTAATTCTTCCTTCCTTATAAATCCTTCGCCCGAGGTGTGTGGACCTATTTGGCGCATCGGTTACGTTGTCCCCCGACTCCGGCATACCCACGCTGCTTTGCTCCATACCAATGCTGCCGCCGCTACGGCCGCGCCGGTATCCAGAGCCACGTCGCTCCAGCATCCGGTGCGGCTCGGAATACTCATCTGGTGCAGTTCATCGGCGGCGGCCACCAGGAAGGTGAATAGCACGGCGAGCACGGCCCATTCCACCCGCCACCACAGACGCCGCACCTGCATGGTGCTTTTCAACGAGGGGGAGAGGTCGTGTTGCAGCCAGTAGCTGCCCCGCATCAGCAGCAGCCAAGAGAAGCCCAAGAGCCCATAGCCAATAATGTGCCCGCTCTTGCGTAGCACCGCGTTGAGCAGTTCCAGTCGCGCCTGCCCCAGATGGACTCCGGCCCACAGTAACAAATCCCTCAAACGGGCGCCCGTGTGCACGCCCGACATCATGTCGGTGGACTCCAACGTGATCAGCGTCAGCATCACCAACAGCGGCAGCCATTGGCGCCAGAACAGCTTTCGTGAGTGCTTCAATCTTCCTCGCTCAATTGGCTATTCCGCGCGGTAGTTCGGAGCTTCGCGCGTAATCGTCACGTCGTGAACGTGACTTTCCTTCAATCCCGCGCCGCTAATGCGAATGAAGCGCGCTTTCTGCTGCATCTCTTCGATGGAGCCGCAACCCACATAGCCCATGCCGCTGCGCAGTCCGCCCACCAACTGGTACACCATCATTGCCACCGTGCCGCGGTAGGGAACGCGTCCCTCAATGCCTTCGGGAACCAGTTTGGAAAGCCGGTTGCCTTCTTCCATCCCCGAGTCCAGGCCGCGGTGCGTCTCGGCGGGATCGTCCAGGCTCTGGAAGTAGCGTTCGCTGGAGCCCTGTGCCATAGCTCCCAGCGAGCCCATTCCGCGATAGGCCTTGAAGGTGCGGCCCTGGTACAGGATGGTCTCGCCCGGACTCTCTTCGGTTCCCGCCAGTAGCGAGCCGACCATGACCACGCTGGCGCCGGCGGCAATCGCCTTGGAGATGTCGCCCGAATACTTCACCCCACCGTCGGCGATGATCGGCACTCCGGTATCGCGTGCCGCGCGCGCCGCCTCGGCGATGGCCGTAATCTGCGGAACCCCGGCGCCGGTCACGATTCGCGTAGTGCAGATCGAACCTGGCCCAATCCCGACCTTCACCCCGTCGGCGCCGCAGGAGATCAACTCCGCCGCACCTTCGTAGGTGGCGACATTGCCAGCCAGCAGGCTCACGTTGGGCAACGCGTGCTTGATCGCCCGGATGGCATCGGTCACCCGCGTCGAATGTCCGTGCGCGCTGTCGATTGCCAACACATCGCACTTGAGGCGAACCATCTCCTGGGCGCGTTCCAGGAAGTCACCGGTGGCACCCACGGCCGCGCCCACCCGCAAACGTCCCTGATCGTCTTTGGCTGCCGACGGATATTTCAGTTTCTTCTGGATGTCCTTGACTGTGATCAGGCCCTTCAGTTCGTAGTGTTCATCCACCACCAGCAGCTTTTCCACGCGGTGCTGATGCAGAATCAGCTCAGCCTGTTCCAGCGTGGTGCCCACCGGAACCGTGATCAGATTGTCCTTGGTCATGATGTGCGAGATGGGAATGTCAGTGCGGGTTTCAAATCGCAGATCGCGATTGGTCAGGATTCCGACCAATCTCTTGTCCTTCACAACCGGCACGCCGCTGATCCGGTAGCGTCTCATCAACTCCAACGCATCGCCGATCTTGCGCTCCGGTTCAATCGTGATCGGATCCACGATCATGCCGCTCTCCGAGCGCTTTACCTTGTCAATCTCGCCCGCCTGCTGCTCGATCGTGAGGTTGCGGTGAACAATTCCAAGTCCGCCCTGTTGCGCCAGCGCGATCGCCATTCGCGATTCGGTCACCGTATCCATCGCGGCGCTGATCAATGGAATATTCAATCGGATATTGCGTGTCAGCTGAACCTGGGTGTTGACTTCGGATGGAACTACGTCTGATTTCGCCGGCAACAGCAGCACATCATCGAAGGTCAGAGCCTCTGGAACTGCGGAATTAATCATTGCGCTTACCCACAAGGAAGGTCATATGGCATTGTATGAACTCCTCACCTTGTCTGCAAACCCAGCCATGCAAAGGCCAGGGCGCAACCACTTTTCACGTCCGGCATGGCAGACATGAAACCTTCAGGCTCTGGCTGGGCCATGCACACTTTCTATATCCGTTGTATTTTTTTGCGCGCCACGCTCCAGCGCGAAATTATTAGGGCTTGTCTGGCGTCGGTTCGACGGGCGCAGGATTGACCTGCGTGCGGTTCTGTTCGTCTAAGCCATGGGTGGGATCCTTGTGCAACAGCCGCCGCGAAATGTCCGGCCAGAACTCCTGAAAGACGCCGCCGATTGCCCCCACGGCGGTCTGAACCATGCCGTTAGAGATGGTGAGGCCGAGGCCCGAGTTGCTGCCCGGATAGTAAAGGTTGGAGATCGCCCCCGAAGCAATGTTTCCCAGCACATTCGAGTAGTTCGGCTCCCACTTGCCGGTGTTGTCGTGCTTGCAGACAAAGGCAGTGGTTGTTGCGTACAGAAACCGGCGGGATACCTTTCCATGGCCCATTCGAAAATAGCGGGGATCCTGGTGCAGCAGCGCAGGCAGTACGCCGTTGCCGATCATGGTGCCGTCAAAGCTGTCCAAGTAGGCCGCGCCGACCCGTTCTCCATACCCCCGCACCCCCCACCGGAAGCCGGAAAGATCGTTCAGCGCTTCATGGTAGCCGGCGACGGCAAACGATGCGCCAAAGGTAACCGGGTCGATGACGGTGTGGAAAGCAAGACCCATCTTCTGCCATCCGGTGAGCGAAACGGCGTCGCTGCGATAACTGACATTGAAGGACGGCACAACACCTAGAACCCTCTGCTTCTCCTGCTCTTTGATCTGCTCCTCGGCTTTTAGTTTTTGCTGCTGAGCCTGGTCCAGTACAACAGCCGGAGCGATTACGTCAGGCTCCCCATCCCCTGATACCGTGGTCCCGGCAGCCGTGGGCGTCGCAGCCACAGCAACGTCGTTCCAGTGCGGCTCCGGCGCGTTGATCTCTTCCGCGCTCAAGGGCGCAGCCACCAGCATTGCCGCCAGAATCAGCAGCCAGAAAGTTTTAGACTTCACGAAAAGCTCCAATAGGGCCGGTACGACGTCGTCGGCGGAGGATTGTCCTTCATTTTATAGTGTAACCTCGGTCAACGCTGGCCAGCTTTGGTGAGTTTGCCCTGAAACTTTTTTTGCCACGGCTATCAGATCTTGCGAATGCGACGGATTCTCGCGGCTACGTTCAATCGGGCGGCCGTGGTTGTAATCCCTCCCGAAGCGGCGCTATACTCTCAGGTGATAGCTGTGGAAGTGTTTCCAGCCGTATCCGTGGCCGAGCCCGGATGAGAGCGGCTCGTGGTGTTGCGGTTCGCGTTTCTGTTTCATTTCCTGTCCATTTGCGTATATGGCGAAGGCAGGCAGCCGTCAGGCCTGTTGGGGAGGCTACGGTCGTTGCAGTGGAGTTAGGCGGCATGGGAGCCGCGGAGTTCTGATTCAAGCATGGCATTTGCGCTCGACAAAGCTCGTGAGATCGCCGAAAGAGTCGCCCAATCCAGTGGTCTGATCCTATGGGATATGGAGCTGAAGGGCAGCGGTGCAAGCCGCGCTCTACGCATTTATATCGACAAGCCCGAGGGAGTTACCCACGAGGACTGTTCGGCGTATAGCCGTGAGGTCGCGACCATTTTCGATGTTGAGGACGCGGTTCCAGGCGCGGCCTATGTACTGGAGATTTCCTCTCCTGGACTTGACCGCAAGCTCTTTAAGCCGGAGCATTTCGCGCACTTTGCCGGCAGTCTGGTCAAGTTCAGTACGCGCGACCTGATCAACGGCAACCGCCATTTCGAGGGCCGCCTGGTGAGCTTTTCCGAGGGCCAGCTTACGGTCGATCTCGACCAGGCAGCCAGCCGCAAAAAAGCCAAGGCCCAGGGAGCTGGCGTCATCGTGGTGCCTTTCGCGAATGTCGAGAAGGCCAATTTGGTTCCCGAGTTCTAGCTTCATCAGGTATAGTTCAGCGCGGAGTTGCGCCGCGTGCAACATCCAAACGTACTGCTTCCGGCATACGGGACAGGCAAGATTCCATACGGGGCGCGGCCCCGTATTAGGTTAAGGTGGCAGGAATATGGCAAGTGAACTTTATAACGTGATCGACGCACTGAGCCGCGAGAAGGGGATCAATCCCGACATCGTCGTGACCGCCGTCGAAGACGCCATCGTCGTCGCCACGCGCAAGTTCTACAAGACGCAGGAGAGCCTGCGCGCCGTCCTCGATCGTGAAACCGGCGCAATCCGCGCCTACTCCGTCAAGGAGATACTTCCCAGCGAGGATGACATCGAGGATCCTCAAATTCAGATTTCGCTGGAAGAGGCGCTCAAGATCAGCGAAGACGCCGTTGTCGGCGGTGAACTGCTGCAGGAAAAGTCCATTGAAGGACTGGGCCGCATCGCCGCCCAACTGGCCAAGCAGGTCATCTTCCAGAAGGTACGCGAGGCCGAACGCGATACCGTCTTCAACGAGTACCACGGACGGGTCAACGAGGTCGTCAACGCCACCGTCAAACGGATCGAAGGCCCGGATTACATCTTCGACCTTGGCAAGGCCGAGGCTCGTATGCCCCGCAAGGAACAGTCCAAACTGGAGTCTTTTGCCGTCGGCGAACGGGTGCGAGTGGTCATTACCCGCGTCGAAAAGGCCACCAAGGGCCCCGGCGTCATCGTCTCGCGCGCCGCGCCTGAACTGGTCTCTAACCTCTTCCAGACCGAGGTTCCCGAGATCTATGACAACACCGTGGTCATCCGCGCCATTGCCCGTGAAGCTGGCGAGCGCACCAAGATTGCAGTCATGTCGCGCGATAAGGACGTGGATGCGGTGGGCGCCTGCGTCGGTATGAAGGGAATGCGGGTACAGTCCATCATCCGTGAATTACGCGGCGAAAAGATTGACATCATCGAGTATCACGAGGACGCCGTGAGCTTTGCGGAAAAGGCTCTGCAGCCCGCCAAGGTTTCGCGTGTCTCTATCGTGGATAGCCACGACAAGCACTTGGAAGTCGTCGTCGACGACACTCAACTCTCGCTTGCCATCGGCAAGAAGGGTCAGAATGTCCGCCTTGCCGCCAAACTCCTGGGCTGGAAGATCGACATCAAGAGCGAAGAGGAGAAGCGTCAGGAGGTCGAGCAGCAAATGAATTCACTGGTCGGCAACTCGGCTACCTCGCTGGAAAACATTGCGGCCGAACTCGGCGATCCGGTGCTGGAGAAGCTAAGCGAAGCCGGCATCACCAGCGTCGAGTCCTTGGCCGACATGACCCCGGAAGAACTCGAGGCCATCCCCGGCATTGACGCCGAAACAGTCGAGAAGATCTCGGTCGCGGTCAATAATTACTTCTCCAGACTGGAGTCCGCCGAGCAGGGTGCGTCGGCCGATGCGGTCGAGGTCGATTACCCCTCCGATCCGATGTTGGCCGCCGAGACCGATCTGGAGCCGGAAGCCGCCGCACTGGATGAGTCAGTCGAGGGGAACTTCGACGAAGTGAACGAGGCAACCGAAGCCGCACAGGATTCCGTGGCCGGGAACGAAGTCGAGAGTGCTCCGCCCGCAGGTGAGGACGAAGCCCACATCCACGATGAGCAACCGGGCGAGCAGGACATCGACCCGGCGGACAAATAACGCGGTGGTGTGGCTTTGCGGCCACGCCCGCACGAGCTTCCACTTCGGAAGCCAGTTTCTGGGCCGCCTTGGCGAAGGCCCAGGCAAACGCAGCATGGAGAGGTCATCTTGATCGAAGACCTCTTCAGTAGAGCACTACGGCGCTGACGCGCAGCCGCACCGCTCATGCATGTGGAGACGGTTCAGGCATAAGGAAATGAACGGCGGATGAAGATTCGAATTAACGATCTGGCTCGCGAGCTGGAAGTAAAAAGCAAACAGATCCTCGACGTGCTTATCAAAGTCGGCGTCACGGAGAAAAAGACCCACTCCAGCTCCGTCGAAGTCGATGAAGCCGAAAAAGTACGCAAGTATTTCCATGAGTCCGGCGGCGCCTCCAACCGCTATCGCACCGGCGGCGAAGAGTTCCGCCCCAAAATCGATCTCTCCAAGATATCCAAGCCTGGCGATGCCCTCAAGGCCATCCTGGCGCGCAAGGAGCCTGTCGAAACGGTTGCCTCGGCTCGCCCGCCCGCGCCCCCGCCGCCGCCCAAGGCAATTGTCAACAAGCCCGTTGCGCCCAAGCCTGCGCCCCCGGTTGTGGTCGAGCGTGCGCCGCGTTTCGTCACGCCGGAGTCTGTCGCTCTGCGCTCTCAGGTCTCCACGGTCGAGATGCCCAAACCGTCGGCTGCCGTACCGCCACCTTCGGCCGAGCCTGCGCCGCCGCCCAAGGCCGCCGCGCCTCCGGCGCCTCCTGTCGAGAGCCCAGTTGCGGTCGCGACCCCAGAATCTGCCGCGCCCGGGGTTTCCGTTTCTAATACTGCCGTTTCTGATGCTCCCCCGGCTGCCGCCCCGCTCGCACCAACTGCTGAGGAAGCTGTGCCCGTCACGCATCCGGCGGCGCATTCTGTGGCTACCCCTAAGCCCGCTGGTCCCAAGCCGCCGCAAGCCGGTTCTGCACGGCCGCCAGCTGCTGTACCGCCAGCTCGACGCATGATTGTGCCGCAGACTGGCCCGCGTCCGGTTTACACCGCTCCTCCGCCACCGCCGCCTCGTGCGCCGCAGCCGCCCTCGGCCAATGGCCCACGAACTGGTTTGCCGGTGCGTGGACAGCCCATATTCCAGCGCCCGCGTCCCGGACAATTCACTACGGGCGGGGCTCCCGGCGCACCCGGTGCTGTTGGGGCTCCCGGTGCACCCGGTGCACGTCCGCCGTTCCGACCTGGCGAACGACGTCCGATGCACCCGACCCGCACCGCGCCCACTCCTGGCGGACGTCCGCCTATGGGGGCTGGACGTCCCGGCATGGGGACGCGTCCAGGTGGTCCACCGCGTCCAGGCGGTTTGCTCGGAGCCGCTCCCGGTGCTCCTCCTCCCGGCGCCGCTCCTCGTCCCGGCGCCCGCATAGGCGCTCCCTCTCGCCGTCCCGGCCAGCGTTACACTGGTCCGCGCGGCAAGCAGGAAGGGCCGATGAAGGGGTTCACGCCGCCGCCCCGGCTTTCGCTCAGCAATGAGCCGATGCCGATCACGCGCGCGATTACCATTTCGGAAGGCGTCAGCGTAAAGGATCTCGCCGAAAAGCTCGGCATCCGCGCCAAGGATCTCATCGCGCGCCTGCTGGCTCGCGGCGTTTTTGCCACCATCAACCAGACCCTCAGCGAAGAGCTGGCCCGCGACATGGCCCGCCACTTCGGGGCCGAAAGCTCGGTCATTAGCTTTGAAGATCAGATTCAGCAGGACTATGATGCGCAGGCCATCGAGCAGGAAAATGAAGCGGTCTTCAACACCGTCACTCGTCCTCCCGTGGTCACCATCATGGGCCATGTCGATCACGGCAAGACCAGCCTGCTCGACGCCATTCGTTCCACCAACGTAGCCGAAGGCGAAGCTGGCGGCATCACCCAGCACATCGGCGCCTACAAGGTGAAGATCACCGACACCAACTCGCCCGCCTATGGCCGCGAGATCGTCTTCCTGGACACGCCGGGTCACGAAGCCTTTACCCGCATGCGTGCCCGCGGCGCCAAGGTCACCGACATTGTTATTCTCGTCGTTGCCGCCGATGACGGAGTCATGCCTCAGACCCTGGAGGCGATCGACCACGCCAAGGCCGCCAAGGTTCCGCTCATCATCGCCGTAAACAAAATCGACAAGCCGGATTCGCAGCCCGACCGCGTCAAGAAGCAGCTTGCCGACCGGGGACTGCTCCCCGAAGATTGGGGTGGCGACACCATTTATGTGGACGTTTCCGCCAAGATGCGCACCAATCTCAATCAACTCATGGAAATGATCTGCCTAGTGGCGGACATGAAGGAACTGAAGGCTACGCCCGAGCGTCTCGCCTCCGGTACGGTGCTTGAGGCCAAGCTCGACCGTGGCCGCGGTCCGGTGGCCACCGTCCTCATCGACAATGGAACCTTGCACGCAGGCGAAAACTTCGTCGTCGGCAACATCTTCGGTAAAGTTCGCGCCATGTTCGACGATCGTGGCCGAGTTCTGGAAGAAGCCGGTCCTTCGACTCCGGTGGAGATTCTCGGACTGGAAGGCCTGCCCCAGGCCGGTGACCAGTTCGTCGTCGTCGCCGAACGTGAAAAGGCTCGTGAAATCGCCGACTATCGCGAAGCCAAGGCCCGCGAGGCCATTCTCGCCAAGACCGCCCGCGTTTCACTGGAGGGTCTCGCCCAGCAGATCAAGGCCGAAGGCACCAAGCAACTCGACATCATCCTCAAGGGCGATGTCCAGGGCTCGGTCGAAGTTATCAACGATCTGCTCATGAAGCTTTCCGGCGACCAGGTCCGCATCAAGGTGCTGCGTTACTCGGTCGGCGCTATCACCGAGAGCGATGTCCTCTTGGCGGCGGCCTCCAATGCCATTATCATCGGCTTCAACGTCCGCCCCGAGCGCAAAGCTCAGGAGATGGCCGAGCAGGAGAAGGTCGATATCCGTCTCCACTCCATCATCTACGAACTGCAGGACGAGATGAAGAAGGCTATGACCGGGCTCCTGGAACCAACCATCAAGGAGTCCTATCTGGGACGCGCCGAAGTCCGCGAGGCCTTCCGCATTCCCAAGGTCGGAACCATTGCCGGATGCCAAGTGCTCGACGGCCTCATCAAGCGCGATTCCGAAGTCCGTCTGCTCCGCGACAACGTCGTGGTCTTCACGGGCAAAGTTTCGTCGCTTCGGCGCTTCAAGGACGATGCCAGTGAGGTCCGCAACGGCATGGAGTGCGGCATCGGAATTCACAACTATAACGATGTCAAAAAGGGCGACATCATCGAGGCCTTCCTCACCGAGAAGGTCGCGACCCAACTGATTTAGCCTTCGGTTTAATCGCAGGAGTGCCGACCGGCCAACGCGCCCGTCGGCATTTCTGTTTTCCTCTTCCGCCCGCACCCACTGCGCCACCATCCAATCCAACTTAGGTACTCTGGGCATCTCCTGACGCTACGGCGAGGTCTAAGAGAATCTATGTGCAGAATTCCTGTCCGGACACATGCGATCCGCCTCCCGGCAAGGAATCATTGGAGCTGGAGCCATGAGAAAGCGGCGTTGGCGGTGGCGCTGAATTCAACGCCAGCAAGCACGTTCACCTCCGCGCCGACGTTGAGTATGTGCATGTATTTCTGTTCAGCGGCCTGTTGGCATACTCGCGCAACAGCGTGCGCCTCTCAATTGGCCCCACTTTCAATTTTGGCAAGAACGTCGTTCGGTGACGATGTACGCTAATGCAGCACAGTGGAGAAGCAATTCGCATACGGCGACGTGGCTTCTCGACTTTACCCCTTACTTTTGCACTCGGGTTCTCCCTATACTCAGCGCCACGCTCATGCCCATCGCACACCTCACCCTCGAACTCCGCATCGAAGGCGCACAGTCACTCAAGGACCGCCGCCAAGTGCTGCGCAGCCTCAAAGACCGCCTGCGCTCGGGCTTCAACGTCTCGGTGGCCGAGGTTGACCCCACCGATCTGTGGCAGTCGGCGACTCTAGGCGTTGTGGCCATCTCCTCTTCGCGCGACTACCTTGACGGGCTGATGAAGCAGGTCGAATCGGCAGCCACCCGCATTGCTAACAACCACGGAGCTGAAATCTGCGACAGTTTTCTCGATTTCCTCGACTAGGGCCAAATTTCCCTGCTCCGCTTTTTTGCTCCTCAAGTGCGACGCCCGGCCGCCGCGCACATCTAACTTGGCAGTCGATGGCTGTACTCCGGACGCTCAACAACCCGTCTCCTGTGTCCTCCGTCCGTGCTTCTTTTGTTGACTCGCGGCGGCGAACAAGGTACGCTCCTGCCCAATGGTCTCTGCCCCCATTCAGAAGCGTCTTTTTCACCCGACTCCCTACTGCCTTGCCTTTGCTCAATTTCAGACTTTCCCATCGCGTCAGCGATTTTCATCGGCGCAGGCCGCGCCCGAGGTGAAACCAATCTCTCGATGAAGAAAAACGTCGAACTTCGTCCCAATCTCGAAACCCTCTTCGGTACGCGCGACGAAAACCTTCACCTGCTTGAGGATGGACTCAATGTTACGGTCGAGCTCAAGCCCAACTCCATTCAGATCGACGGTTCTGCCGAAGATGTAGCCCGGGTCGAGCAGGTTTTCAACGACTTCGACTATCTTCGCGCTCACGGCCAGCAGGTCTTCAACGGTGAGCTGACCAGTATGCTGCGCGTCCTGGTCGCCGATCCGTCGGTCACTTTGCGCCAGCTCGCCGAGGCCGGCAAGCAGCGCTCGGTGGGCAACAAACGCCAAGTGCAGCCCAAGAGCGTCAATCAGCGCCAGTACCTGGAGGCCATCGAGCAGAGCGACATGGTCTTCGGCATCGGCCCGGCCGGAACCGGCAAAACCTACCTTGCGGTAGCTATGGCGATCTCCGCGCTGGTTTCAAAGAAGGTGGCGCGCATCATCTTGGCGCGCCCGGCCGTCGAAGCCGGTGAGCGTCTCGGCTTTCTTCCCGGCACTCTGCAGGAAAAGGTCGACCCTTATCTGCGCCCGCTCTACGATGCGCTCTATGACCTTCTGGAACCGGAGAAGGTGGACCGCCTGCTGGAGAAGAACGTAATTGAAATCGCCCCCATCGCATTTATGCGCGGGCGCACCCTCAACGACTCGTTTGTGATTCTCGACGAAGCTCAGAACACCACCAGCGAGCAGATGAAGATGTTCGTCACTCGCCTCGGCTTCAACTCCAAGGCAGTCATTACCGGCGACATTACCCAGATCGATCTCCCCAACCCCAACCGCAGCGGCCTCATCGAGGCCATGAATGTCCTGCAGGGTGTCGAGGGCATTCGCTTTCAGATGTTTACCGAAGTCGATGTGGTCCGCCACCATTTGGTGCAGCGCATCATCCACGCCTATGAGGACTATCGTTCCCGCGATGACCGCCAGCTCACCTTGCAGTTGGAGGGCGACTCAGCCCGTCCGCCCGCTGGTCTGGAGTCGATTTCCGAAAAGGCCAAGGGGAGCACTGCCGTTCCGCAGTAGCGCTCGCTACATTCGGTACAATGGGAGGGAGGGCCGCGAGCCCTCCCCTTTTTCGTTGCCAGTTGCACCCGGGCCTGCCGGGAATCGAGACCAGTGATACTAGAACGACGAAAAACGAAAGACCTCAGCCGCTTGGCCCTCGCGCGCTTTGCGAACAAGGCTCAGCGCGCTGCCCGACTCTCCGGTGAGGTCAACATCCTGCTCACCGGCGACACTGAGATCCAGCGCCTCAACCTGCAATTCCGCCGCCAGGATAAGCCCACCGACGTGCTTTCCTTTCCCGCGCTTTTCGCCCCCACCGAAGGCGGCGACATCGCCATCTCCCTCCAGACGGCTCGAGCACAGGCCAGCAGTATTGGCCACGACCTGCTCACCGAAGTGAAAGTTTTGATCCTTCACGGAATGTTGCACCTCGCCGGTCACGATCACGAAGCCGATCACGGCGAGATGTGCAAACTCGAGCAGAAGCTCCGCGACGAACTCCACCTTCCCTCCGGCCTCATCGAGCGCACCGCGTCGCCGCCACGCGGCAGGCGGAGGCCGTAATGCTCCTGACCTGCGCCATTCTGCTGCTCATCGCGCTGCTCGTCATTAGCGCCTACGCCTCGCGTCTTTACACCGAAAGCGGCAAATTTCTCTCCCGTGAGTTCCAGGAGAACATCGAACTCTTCGAGCACCAGATCGAGCCACGCCTGGGCTTCAATCACCAGCGCGCCGCGCTTTCCTTCGCCCTATTGGAGCAGCTTCTCACCGCCTCGATCTGCTTTCTGCTCGCCTACTCGGTCTTTACGCAGCGCGGCTGGATCGCCGAAGATGCCGTCCAAGCCGTCTTTTTTGCCATCATCGTTATACTCATCTTCGACCGCTTTCTTCCCTACCTGCTCTTCTCGCGCACGCGCGGAGGCTGGCTCGTCCGCTTCACATTTCTGCTGCGGCTGCTGATCTGTGCTGTCTTTCCGCTCACGCTCTTCCTCGGTTTTCTTCAATCCATCATCTCGCTCACCCGTCCTGAGAAGGCCGATGAAGAACCCGAGCATCCTTCCGAGGCCGTCGATGCCCTCATCGAGGCCGGGCAGGACGAGGGCATTCTCGAGGAGAGCGATCGCGAACTCATTCACTCGGTCGTCGAGTTCGGCGATAAAACCGTGCGCGACGTAATGACTCCGCGACCGGCCATCGTCGCCGTCTCGGAAGATACTACGGTCGAGCAGCTCACCCACCTACTCTCGCAGCATCCCTACTCGAGGGTTCCCGTGTATCGCGGCGATCTCGACCACATCGTTGGCATCGTTTCGGCGCGCGACCTGCTCCAGGTAGCCGATACCGAAGCAGCCCGCCGCATTGCCAGCAGCCTGATGAAAACCGACGTTTATTTCGTCCCTGAGACCAAGCGTGCCAGCGAACTGCTCAATCAAATGCAGCGCGAAAACCGCCGCGTGGCCATCGTCATCGACGAATATGGCGGGGTCGCAGGCTTGGTCACGGTCGAGGATCTCATCGAGGAAATTGTCGGCGAGCTGAGCAACGAAGGCGAGTTGCGCAACGAGGCAATCCGCGAGAGCGATAACAGCTACATCGTCCTCGGAACCCTCGAAGCCGACCGCCTCGAAGAGATCTTCGGCTTCCACCTCTCCGAGGACTGGCACGCCACCACCGTCGGCGGGCTGGTCACGGAAATCGCCGGACACATCCCCCTTCCCGGTGAAGCCGTCGAGGAGGACGGTCTTCGCTTTGAGGTTCTTGAGTCCACCGCCCGCCGCGTCGAAAAGCTCCGCGTGCTCACGAAACAGCCGAACCCCATTCCCAAGAACCCCTCAGTGGAATAGCATCGAAGTGTGCGCTCAGGATTCGTAACCATCATCGGCCGTCCCAATGCGGGCAAATCGACTTTGCTCAACTCCTTGGTTGGCGAAAAGCTCGCCATCGTCACCCACAAAGCGCAAACCACGCGCAACCGCATCACCGGCATCGTCAACGTAAAGCGCAAGGGCAAGCGCCCTGCAGGGCAAGTCGTCTTTGTGGACACTCCCGGCGTACACAAGCCGGAGGACCAGCTCAACAAGCGCATGATGCAGGAGGTTTACGATTCGCTGGAAGGTTGCGACCTGATCCTGCTCATCGTGGACGTAACCCAGAAGTTCGGCACCGGAGACGAGTTCGTCCTCGAAATCGTCAAGCGCACCAAGGCCAAGACCTTCCTGCTGCTGAACAAGATCGATCTCTTCGAGAAAACGAAACTTCTGGCGGTCATCGAGGCCTGGTCGCAGCGCCACGACTTCGCGCAGATCGTTCCCATCTCCGCCGCCAAAGAACTCGGCAAGGAAGAGTTGCTCACCGCCGTCGTCAACGCGCTGCCGGAAGGCCCAAAGTATTTTCCCGAGGACCAGATCACCGATCAGCCCGAGCGCTTTATCGTCGCCGAACTGATTCGCGAACAGATCCTCATCAACACCGCGCAGGAGGTTCCTTACGCCAGCGGCGTCGGGATCGAGAAATTCGAGGAAGGCACAAAACTCTCAAGAATCTCCGCCGTGATCTTCGTCGAGCGCGAAGGCCAGAAGGCGATCATCATCGGCAAGCAGGGAACCATGCTCAAGCACATTGGCACCCGCGCCCGCCAGCAGATCGAACGCATCCTCGGCGTCAAAGTCTTCCTCGAACTCTTCGTCAAAGTGCGCGAAGGCTGGCGCGACAGCGCGCACGATGTTGACCAGGCCATCGACTGGCGCAAGAATCTTGAATCGCTCAACACGCGCCTCTCCGATAAGGATGAGAAAAACGTGATCCGCAAACCTCCCACCAAAAAGCCGAAGGTCAGTAAGGCAAAAGTTCAGGAATAAGGACGAGCCGCTGACTCTCGGTTCGATAAAGGACTTTGTACGCGATGCGCGTATAGGAAAACCGCGCTTTCGGGGCGGTGCGTACCCCCTCTATATTTCCTCGCAAAAATTTGAAAACATTGGAGTTACGGCTCAGACACTTCACAGGTTCCAAGTTTGAGGCGAAGGCTTTGCTCTGGAATAGCACAAATCGGCGACAGAAACCATTCGGTTGAGTGAGGACTCTACGGCCATGCCGTAGCCGGCTTGTTCGGTGAACAGATCTTGCGATTCCTGTATAAGGTCGATGCTTTTCTGGAGATTCGTGAGCGAAGTTGAGAGATTAACCAAGCCTTCGGCGCGTTCGGCCCGTCTGCCTATAGGATCGAGAATCCTGTATGGATCCTCCTCTAACGGATATGCGTTGTGGAATCAGATAGTTGGAAGGAATGCAAGAGAACTCGCTGGTTGACATCGGAGTGGGTAGAGCGAATTTGCGGCCGAAAAATGCGATTTCGAGGTGCAAAAGATGCGTTTTGGGGCAGTTTGGGGAAAGGTGGTTTTCGCTGGATTGCATCATTTATGGTGCTCAATACGAGAAACCATTGGCGAAATAGTTCATCCTTGGGATGGCGCGTTTTTACTGGTTCGGCAATCGTTGCGCAGGCAGTCGAGCCACGCTCCACAAAGACCCACATCTTCTAGCGTTAAAAGCTCTGTTTGCGGCAACATCCTAAGAATCCGCTATTCCGGGCTAGAGTTACCGTGAGAGTATCTCAGGCAAGGAGCTACACAGTATGAGAATCAAGCGCGGAATTGCGGTGTCGTTCTAACGTTGCTGATGGCTGGTTCTCAGATGGCGGTGGCTGCATCGACGACGCTGGTCTGCACCTACCCTGCCCATAGAAAGATCACCGTCGACTTAAACGAAGCCCAAGGCACAGCCATCGTCAACTTTGCCGCGTATGGGGACGCCCTGCCTGCGGAAACGTTGGGGCCACTCGCGGCGACATTCGATTCCAACGGCGTGATCTTTGACTACAAAACCGGCACACGGTACGACCACTACACCATCAATCGCATAACGCTTGATTTTACCCTTGCCTATAGCACCGGCGCGCCGTTCGACCAAGCCCCGCAGCAGAATAGATTCATAATGGAGTACACCTGCCAAGTCGCCAAGGCGCAGTTCTGAGGTTCGCGTCCAAACCGTTATCCCAATTTCCAGGAGATACACAATCAGGAAGGGGCAGCCGGTCTTCTAAAGCCCGTGGCTGGCTAAGCCACGATTCCGCTATCAAACTCTGCGTAGTTGTGGAGATAATCTTTAATGATGTGGTAGCACTCGCAAGCCCTATTCTCGAGTCGGGGGACATCGAGAATAGTGATTACTCCGCGATTGTACTCAATGAGCCCCTCATCTCTTAGAATCGCGGCTGCAGTTGAAATCGTAGGACGGGCACTACCGAGCATGTCGGCAAGAAATTCATGCGACATCTGAAAGGTGTCGCTGCGAGCCCGGTCGGCGCACAGGAGCAGCCAACGGGCAAGCCGCTCATCGACGTCGTGCTTCGCATTGCAGCCCACCGACTGAACTGCCTGGACGAGTTGTGCCTGAACGTACCGCAGAGCGAGTTTTTGAAAGAGACCGCCCCGGTCAAACTCCTTGCCTGCGGCCTCGACCGAACAGGAATACCCATGGCCCGGGATCTGCGTGTAAACGCGATTGAGGCTGCGCTTTGTTCCCATGAGAGCGGAGACACCAATGACGGAGCCGTAACCGAACATGCCAACTTCTACCTGAGATCCATCCTTGAAGGTGGCGGTCATGGACGCCATCCCCTCCTCGACAAAGAAGAGGTTTTCGATTGGGTTGCCAGGAAACTCAATCTCGCGCAGCAGCTCAAATGTGACTGGCTGCAGACCGAGCCGCTTGATGATTTCTGGACCTAAAGCCTTCAGGAGTGAGTTCTGATACGTGCCAGCGTGCGCGCAAAGCGAGCCCTTGTCGTCCATGGAGGGAAACCCTCCCGGTCATTATGCGCCAAACAGAATGAACCGGAGCAGAACAAGCGAGGTAGCTGTTTTTTCCCTTTACTTCTGTTAGGCGGGTGACTGACACATCTCCGAATCACAGCCACTATAAAGGTTCGAGGAGCAGTCCGATGTCGAAGAAGCAGATTTTGCGCATTGTTGTAGTTGACGATGAACGGGTAATTGCAGAAACTCTGGCGACGATATTGCGACAAAGCGGCTTCTTCGCGACGTTTTTTACCGACCCTTGGGAGGCTTTACTCTTCGCCCGCTCGGACGCTCCCGATCTACTGATTTCCGACGTCATGATGCCGCAGCTTTCCGGTATCGATCTTGCGATTCGAATGAAAGAGCAATGCCCCAAATGCAAAATTTTGCTGTTTTCAGGTTGTGCTGACACGGTGGACTTGCTCGGGGCAGCTCGCGAGCAAGGGCACAATTTCCACTTGCTTTCCAAACCCGTTCATCCCACGGAACTTCTCCGCGCGATTACAGAACGAACTGTGACAAACACAACCGCAGCCTACGCCTGCGACACTGTTCCCGTCGGGCGAATGAAGTCTGAGCAATTGCCGCCCGTGGTATTGTTTCGGACTCCGGCGATTGAACCGCACCTCTTGGGCTCGAAAGGCGGCCCTATCGATGGGAAAGCGCCATTGAAAAAGGTGGGACGATAAGCGGGTTCCTCTGTTCTGGATACCGCCTGCGCTGAACTCGCCTGGACCGGACGAGCGCATGAAAGGCGCATTTCATATGAGCGATTGCAACTATCCTTGTATCGCCTTCTCAGAACGACTATCTATCGGAGTTGTTGTGCATTTCGAAGACGGCACTTCCGTCTTGTTCTCCGCGCAGTTTCTTTTTGATCATCGGAATGCTCAGCCAAACCGAGTACTTCTCACGAAGCAAGATCCTGATTAGAGCAGGTGGTCCACGGATTCTTGCGTCCGGCATTACTTGAATCGAGCGCGCAAGGACTTTTGCGGAAGCATTGCGTAGGACCACTTCCGCGGCACCGCTATGCGTCGGACCTGTGCAATGAGCAATGTTGCACAGACTAAGCTGTGACGGGGGCTCTACCATAGTTTCTGACTGACGTAACAAAGGAGAGTCGAATGAAATCCAAGAAGCTGTTTATCCCCGTTATGGGATCGCTCATTGTCTTTGCCCTGTCCCTGCCCTTGATGGCACAGAACAACACGCAAGATCCATCGCTTGCCAACTCTCAGACCACGACCACAACCACCACAACCACGCAGGGCTCCAACGCCCCCGCCGCATCCGTGCAAGGCTCCGGCGCCATGTCACAGGACTCGGTCGCCCCCGCCGCAGCCGCACAGGACAGCGCCGCTCCCGACAACAACTCCCCCATGACCAAGAGAGAGTTGAAAGACCAGAGGAGACAGCAGAAGCAGGAGGAAAAGTCCGCGAACGCGAGCGCCAAAGCCCAGAAGTATGAGGCCAAGGAAGCCAAGGACGATGCCAAGGCGCTCAAGCAACAGAACAAGTCCACCGATGCGGCAGAGAAGGCCAACTCTCCTCAGTAGTCGCGACGGCTCTCGGTGCGGACAATACATGATGTGACCACGGCTGTGGTGAAGGCGTTCTGGAAGTTCGTCGCGGAATAGTAGAAGATGATTTTCAGATGCACATCGAGTTGATTCAAACCGCGACGAAGAAACGCAGCGCGGGCTTAACTGCCTACCTCGGTCATTTAGGCGCGTTTGGTTTGTTCTCCTTGGCCATTTTGGACAGTTTTCCGTTTCCGACATTTGGTGGCCCCGACATTCTGACTGCCATCCTTGCCGCTCGTCACCGCGATCCATGGTACGAGTACGCAGCAGTTGCTACAGCGGGCTCATTGATTGGAGCCGCTATCACCTTCAGACTGGCACGCCACGCAGGTCTGGAATATCTGAATAAACATTTCGGAAGCGGTCGCGTGCCACGCCTCTCAAGACTATTCGAGAGGTGGGGCACTGGGGCCCTGGCCATCTCCACTGCCGTGCCTTTCCCGGCGCCCACCAGTTTCTTGTTCGCAGCCGCAGGTGCTTCTGAGTACCCTGTGAAGAAATTTCTCATCGTGGTCGGACTCTGCCGGGCTGCACGCTACTCTCTCATCGCCATCCTCGCTGATCATTATGGACGGCACTTTGTTCGCGCTGTTCGGAATCCGGGCCAATACTGGGGCTGGCTATTGTTCATTGCCGCCATTATTGCGGCCATAATCGCCACCGGAATTGTGATCAACAAGCGACTGGAGACCTCCGCTACCGATTGAGGAAGTTACTCAATTCAATTGTCGAGCAAAAAAGTGTGCAGCGACTCGTGAACGTGCAGGCTGCCGTTATATTCGATAAATCCCTTGTTTCGAAATCGGTTCATGAAGAAACTGACTCTGGACCGGGTGGTCCCCACCATTTCTGCGAGCGTTTCCTGGTCTACCTTCGGGATTTCCGAATCTGGCATTGCATTCATCTCAAAGTCGGCCAGCAGGAGCAGAATCCTTGCCAATCGCTTTTCGCTGGAACTGCAAACTTGATCGACTAGATCCTCTTCGATTCTGCCGATGCGAAACAGCAGATGCGAGGTGAAGAGCTTGGCGAATGCGGGTTCTTGATGAAGGATGCGGACGATCGCCGCGCGCTCCACCCGTGTAACAGTGGAAGGCCGGATGGTTTTTGCCGTAGACGGTCGCAGCGCCGATCTGGTCAGGCAATTTTCGCCGAAGAAGTCGCCGCGTCGAAAAATAGCGATCACGGCTTTTTTCCCACCCTTGGACGTGACCGTTAGCTTCACATTGCCACCCTGGATATAGAACATCGCATCAGCTTTATCGCCCTGTGCAAAGATGGTCTCACCGCTCCGGTATTCTCGAGTGACCGACTGAGCGCCAACGCTCTTGGATGAACCCAAGAGATTGAACGCCAGAAGATCTTTGTCGGCCATGTGCGACTCCTGAAGACGGGTTGTCCAAATTGTAAGGTTAGCGACGACTGACTCGCTCCGCTGGTCAAAGAAGCTCATAAGGTAGGAATATTCTTGTCGAGAAAGCATATCTCAGTTTGACACCGTAGAGCCGCGACTGCCGCACCGGGCTAGGGCGAGGCAACTGCGATTTGGCCCGGAATTCCTTAGGTATTGATCTGTTTTGCTCAGACCTCGACAGCTCTGAAATGACATCCTCTGGTAGGACGAAGGAGCTATCACGATGACGAACGTAACTGCAGTGAAAGACCATGTTTGCGGCATGAACATCGAAACTGCTACCGCCGCCGGACAAACCAGGTACAAGGAAAAGACATATTACTTCTGCAGTCCTGGCTGTAAGGCAAAGTTCGATCTACAGCCGGAGCAGTACCTCTGCACCTCTGCGACAACGTCTAAAGCCGGCCATTGCTGCTGCAGCTAAGCTCTCGCAGTTGGCATACGTGGAGCACGCGCTCCGCTATTCGATGGGATGGATTCATCATGAGCCGTTCAGTGACACTGCCGCTTGTCGTGCGCGTTATGGTCCTTTTTCTTGTTGTCCTCATGTGTAATGTCAACTCGTCTGCGTACTCGGTTCTAACGCATGAGGAAATAGTCGACTTACTCTGGTCCGCTGAGATCAAACCTCTCCTGCTGACGCGGTACCCGGGGTTGTCGGAGGACCAGATAAGGGAAGCGCATGCCTACGCGTATGGCGGTGCCGTCATCCAGGATCTCGGCTACTATCCCTTCGGCAGCAAAGAGTTCAGTAACCTTGTCCATTACGTTCGCAGCGGAGACTTTGTTCGTGAATTGCTACTCGAGAGCCGCGACGTCAACGAGTACGCATTCGCCATGGGTGCGCTGTCGCACTATGCTTCCGACATCGCCGGCCACCCAGCAGTCAACCAGGCCGTCGCGATTGAATATCCGAAGCTGGAAGCGAAATTCGGAAAGTCGGTTCGGTATTCGCAGGACAAGTCTGCGCACCTGAAAACTGAGTTCGGGTTCGACACGGTGCAGGTCGCGAGGAATCGTTATGCCTCGCAGCAATACCACGATTTCATCGGCTTTAAGGTATCGAAACCCTTGCTTGAGCGGGTCTTTCCCGTCGTCTACGGGGTGCAGTTAAAAGACGTGCTGGCCCACGAAGAACTCGCAGTCGGTTCCTATCGGTTTGCCGTCAGCCGATTGATTCCGCAAATGACCGAGGTAGCGCTGCAAACCCATAAGAAGGATTTGATGCGCGAAAAGAAAAACTTTGCAAGGCGGGAATTCCTTTATCGTCTTTCGCGCTCAGGTTATGAAAAGGAGTGGGGAAAAGACTATATAAAGCCAAGTTTCGGCACGCGCATCGAATCGACTCTTTTTCGATACGTGCCGAAAATTGGGCCATTGAAGGGGCTGGCATTTAATAATCCAACCGCTCAAACCGAAGATCTGTATATCAAGAGCATCAATACCACGGTCGATCACTACAGGGCGTTTCTCGAAGCACTCCGCACTGACACGCTCGTGCTGCCGAATTGTGACCTTGATAGCGGCAACGTAACCAAGGCAGCGGAATACTCGCTAACCGACGACACCTATGCGAAATTGCTGACTCGGTTGTCAGACCTGCAATTCGATCAAACCTCTCCTGAGCTTCGCGCCAACGTTCTCGACTTTTACTCTGACCTCTCGTTGCCGATCGAGACCAAGAAGGACCAGGGTCACTGGCGCGGTGTGCTGATGTCGCTGGAGCAATTAAAGCTGGTCACTCCGGCTGCGGTTGATGGAGAAAGCGCTGAGCCGAGCTTAGCGTCCGCTCTAAAAACGAGCGTTGTTCCCACAGCTTCGCGTGTACTTGTAATCGGCTTCGTCGGAGGCTTCGTCAAGCACGATAATCCGGTGCACAGCGAGGTGCAGCTTGCAGCTCGCCTGCGCAAAGCCTATTCCCCGAGTGTGGACGTGGAAACGTTTGAGAGTTACCACGGGGAAAGAGCCTGGGAGAAAGTGCGGAGTTTTCTGGACACAAACCAGGATCGCACTTTGACGACGGCTGAGAAGAATGATGCCCGCATCATCATTTACGGGCATAGCTGGGGCGGTTCGGAGGCAATTACTCTGGCACGCAAACTGGAAAAGAACGGTATACCCGTGCTACTCACTATTCAAGTGGATAGTGTTTCTAAGATTCGCGAAAATGATCGGATCATTCCTGCAAATGTGGTCCAGTCCGTAAATTTTTATCAAACCAACGGACACCTTCACGGGCAGTCCGAGATTCGCGCTGCGGATCCAACGCACACCCACATTATTGGCAACATCCGATTTGACTACGGACAGAGCACATACAACTGCGGCGCGTATCCATGGTACGACCGCGTTTTCTCGAAGGCACACACCCAAATTGAATGCGACCCAAGCGTGTGGAAACAAGTGGAGTCTCTGATTCGTACTGAGCTGCCTCGCCAAGGGTCAATGTAGCTCAGACTTAGAGGGCTCGAACGGTTATACAAGATGGTTGAATATTTTGCAGTTCACGGGTTATGAGGAGAAAAATATGAAGACCAGCACAAAAGATGGCCGTGCGAGCTAGAACGCACCTCGTTACGATCGGCGCTCTATTTCTCCTTCCGTGGCTGCTCGCGCTTGAATGCAGTTCACAGATAACGCCCAACAGCACCCCGGCAAATGGTGCGACCACACCGATCGCCGAACGACTGCAGGCAATAGCTGCCAGTGGGACGCTCGCTGATCTGCGATGGCCAAACTTCAGTGATTATCGCCAAAGTATTCAAGAGCTGTATAAGACAGTGAACTATGCACCGGTGTGGGTACGCGACGGGCAAGCATCTCCCCAAGCACTGGCGGTCATTGCTGAGTTCGTCAGCAGCGAGAAGAGAGGGCTGATCCCTGAGGACTACGACGCATCGCGCTGGCCGCAGCGTCTGAGTGCACTGAAGGTCTTATCCGGAAACCCGGATACGCTGGCGCGCTTCGATACGGCGGTTACAGTGTGCGCCATGCGGTATATCTCTGCCCTGCACGGCGGGCGCGTCAACCCGAAGCACTCTGAGTTCAGCATTACGATTGAGCAGCAGAAGTACGATCTGCCGAAGTTTCTTATTCAAAAGGTACTGGTAGCGAGCAACGTCCCGGAAATATTCAGCGCACTCGAGCCCCAGTATACTGGCTACAAACGTACCGAGGTTGTTCTACAAACCTATCTTGCCCTCGCGTCCCAAGACCACGACGCGCCATTGCCTGACGTGAAGAATGGCCTGACACTCGGCGACGCCTATGCAGGGACGGAGCAGCTAGCTCGACGCTTGCGGTCGCGCGGCGATCTGCCGCAGAGTTTGGTTGTGAATACAAATGCGGGCATTTACGACGCGCAACTGGTGGAGGCGGTCAAGCACTTCCAATCCCGACACGGATTGCAAGCGGACGGCATATTGGGCAAGGAAACACTGCGCCACCTGAACATTCCATTGAGTGATCGCGTCCTTCAGTTGGAAGACGCTTTGGAGCGATGGCGGTGGCTACCACCAGGCTATCCGCACTTGCCAGTCGTAGTGAATATTCCGGAATTTATTTTGCGGACCTTTGTGAGCGATCACAAAATTGGTATGCGCATGGATGTCGTGGTGGGCAAGGAAATGGCTCAGACTCCCGTCTTCGCAAAGGACATGAAGTACATCGTCTTCCGCCCGTATTGGAATGTTCCTCGGGACATCACCATCGCAGAAGTCATTCCTGATATACGAAAAAACAAAAGGTATCTGGCGCACGAGAATCTCGAGGTCACAGATCAGAATGGCCGGGTTGTTACCACGGGAGCGGTGAGCGCTAGCATGCTGGCGCAATTGCAGTCAGGCAAGCTCTTGGTGCGCCAGAGACCAGGACCTACCAACTCGCTCGGATTGGTGAAATTCATCTTCCCCAACGATCAGAATGTGTACCTGCACGGCACGTCCGCGCAGCAACTGTTTTCTGAGGCGCGCCGCGATTTCAGCCATGGATGCGTACGGGTAGAAAAACCAGTGGAACTTGCGACGTGGTTGCTGCAAGATCAGCCAAAATGGACGCGGGAGACCATAACCGCAGCCATGAATTCAGGTCCCAATAATCAGCAGGTGAATCTTACCAGTCCTGTACCGGTTGTTATTGTGTACGTGACTGCGGTCGTTGAGGAAAATGGCGAGGTCTATTTCTTCGACGACATCTATGGGCACGATCGTTCGCTGAATACAACGCTTGCAAAGGGACCGCCGTATGACTAGTCCAGATGGACACTACCAACGGCGCACTCGGCCTACATCCACATGAACAAAATCAGATTTCTCATAGTAGCCCACGCCCCCACGCTGCAGGGACAGGGCCGCATCCCGGACCTCGGCTGTAGGTACTCCCGGAATGCGAATATCAATGGCTTTGGCTTCCATGTGTTGGCTGTTCAGAGCAACGCCTGGTCCGCGTTTGCGGAGATAGCTATTGCTTGCCGGAGTGCGATAACCGCACACGATGTCAATTTCGCTGTCGGGGCGGCCTAGCTTGACCAGCAGATCGTGCAGAAGATCGAATTCCCTGATGTCATAGACTTTCACATCCCCGCTGCGGTGATCACGGAGAAAGTGGTCCAACTCCGCTATAGGGCCAGCGAGGTACTGGTCACCTATCCGGTAGACAAGATCGAGATGTTCTCCGGTGTGCAAGTGATAAAGACGCAGCCGGTAGGAAGCCGAATCTACTGCCGGGATCGCATCGGCAGCTCGAGCCGCAGGCGCCGCCGACAACGCCACGAAAGCAATCAGACTAGCTATCAACGAACCCTTGAAGCGCATGAGTTGTCACCAAAAGTATTCCGTGTATCTCCCTTAACTATATGCCTTCTTACGTACCAATGTCAGCGGCGGTAGCGGAACCGCGCGCTTAGACACGGAAAACTCCACGAGGATTTGGTGCAGTTGCATACCGCCAACCGAGAACAAGTCGCAGGATTGTCGAAGAGAACTATGGGCCGCCGAGGCCGGGAACAACAGTCTAAATTCTTCAGATGTGAGCTATCTTGCTCAGGCACAAACGCTCATCCCTGTCATTCTTCAGACTCCTGAGTGTGTCCAGTGTGTGGCCGCTGCGAGACTAGAGCTTTCATTCTCGCGTTCCAGGCTGGCACATCCAGTCACAATGGCATCATTCATCCGTAGGTGTCGCAGAAGAGTCCGAACGCGAGCCGACCCTAACAGAAGATAGCAACACCTTACGGCGGATGAGAAGTGTTGGCCAACGAAAGGTCGAAGTTATGCCGCTGTTTCAACTCGTAGAAGTTCTGATCGTTGTCGGTGTCGTCCTGTGGCTGGTGAATCGCTTCATTCCAATGCAGGCGACCATCAAGTCAATCCTGAATGCCGTTGTGGTCATTGCTGTAGTTCTGTGGCTGCTGAATGTTACCGGACTACTTCATTCGTTTGCGGGGATACGCGTTGGACGGTAAAGAATAACGTGATGGCAACAAATCAAGAAAGCTGCACACACCAATCAATACCTCTACAAACTCACCAAGACAGACACCTGTAAGGAGACACATTGAAATCCAAGCTCTTGTTAGCAGCCGGAATCGTCGTCAGTCTGAGCGCGTTTGCTCAAACTAATTCGCAAACCATAGTTGTTGAGCACATGACTAAAACACCGGTCTTCCATGTAAACGTAATCAGCCGGAGCGTGCTGGCAGTCAACTATGAACATCGCAGCGGATCTACGAAGTTAGACTTCGCAGGTACGGACCTGATGCCGTTGGCGAACGGCGAAGCAAAAGTCGAAAGTGAGCGCGGATCGATAAAGATCCGGGCGGAGTTTGGCAACCTGCAGAGCCCCAAATCTTTTGGCAGTGAGTACCTGACGTACATTCTCTGGGCCATCTCTCCCGAGGGTCGGGCAGTCAATCTCGGCGAGGTGCTGGTAAGTAGTAATGGCCGCAGTAAGGTGGAGGTCACTACCGATCTTCAGGCGTTCGCTCTGATCGTTACCGCGGAGCCGTACTACGCGGTCCGGCAGCCCAGTAATGTGGTGGTACTCGAAAACGTAGTTCGTGACAACACTAAGGGAACAACTGAATCGGTGAATGCAAGGTACGAGTTGATGGAGCGCGGGGGATATATTCCGAGCGGCTATAAGTTCGACCCCGTGATTCTGAATGCCCGGTTGCCATTGGAGTTTTTCGAAGCTCGCAATGCTTTGCGCATCGCGCAATCGGAGGGAGCAGAAACTTACGCCAGCAACAGTTACCAGCACGCCGTCCAGTTGATGAAGACCGTGGATGAGTATGCTGTCCAGAATCATATTGAGCAAAAGCAGTTGATCGCAGTCGCCCGCGAGGAAGTACAAACGGCAGAAGATGCGCGCGCGATTGCGGTCAAGAGAATGGAAGAGCAGCGGCTGGCAGCCGAGCAGCAAGCTTCAGCCGACGCCCAGGCGCGATCCCAGGGACAGGCGGATGACGCGATTCGGCTGAGAGACCAGGCCCAGACTGACGCAGCGCTCGCCCAAGCGGCGAAGGCTCAGGCTGACTCCGATGCGATAAAAGCTCAGGCCGCCAAGGCTCAGGCACTGTCCGACGCAGCAACCGCCCGAACCGAGGCTACCGAGGCACAATCGGCAACAGCACAGGCGCAGGCAGATATGGCAGCTAACCAGGCTGCATCCGCATCCGCGCTCGCCGCGGCCCAGGCAAGTGCAGAGGCTTCGCGAATAGCGGCTTTGCAACAGGCGGATGCCGACAAAGCTGCGTTGCGCACGAAGCTCTCCGAGCAACTGAACCTAATCCTTCAAACGCGCGACAGCGCCCGCGGTCTGATCATCAGTATGTCAGATGTATTGTTTGACACGGGGAAGTACTCATTGAAGTCAGGAGCAAGGGAGAAGCTGGCAAAAGTTGCTGGAATTCTGCTTGCATATCCTGGACTGAACATTGCGGTCGGCGGCTACACGGACAACGTGGGGGGCGAAGCGATGAATCAGAAACTCTCTGACCATCGCGCGGGATCGGTGCGTGACTACCTTGTGCAGCAAGGCGTTGCAACCAACTCGGTCAGCGCGGAAGGCTTCGGTAACACTTTGCCGGTAGCCTCTAACAACAATTCCGCGGGCAGGCAGCAGAACCGCAGGGTGGAACTTGTTGTATCCGGTGATGCAATTGGCAATCCGGCGAATGTAACGACAGGAAGCCTGCGCTAATCAACGTTATCCGAGGGTAATTGACGGCGCGGGCCACGGTCCGTGACTCGCGCCGCCGCACTCGCTTGTTGCCAGCAGTTGTGGCCCGATTTTTATCTGGGACCGCCCCGCTGTAAAGTTCGCCGAGAGTGCCTTTTGAGCATGGACTAGCGGAAACATGGCGGGGGGTGAGCTTGATTGACCGGCTTTCGTTAACCGCAAATGGCACACTATTTAGAAGACTGATCGTTGTGACTACACCCTGACGCATGTACCGGGGAATCAGGACAGGAAACACGTAGTCACCAAAACCTGCAAGGGATAATTGTCGAATTCGCGGTGGCTCATGTTCTGAAGCTCCGCCGGCAACGAGTCGACACTTCATGCAAAGTAACGGAGGAATTTTATATGTCCCAAACACTAGTAGAAAAGGCTGGCGAACACATCACTCGGTCCGTCCGTGAGGCTTCCCGTGTAACTGCGGCGGTAGCGGACGCAGTTGCGGACGGCGTGGAAGTAGCCAAACGCGCGGCGAAGCAGGGCGGCGACGCGGCTGAGGACTTTGTGAATGATTCAAGTCGGCGCATCCAGCGAAATCCATTGGTCACAGTCGCCGCAACCCTGGCTACAGGTCTTGCGGTTGGAGTCCTGACAGGATTATCGATGCGGCGAAAGTAAGGCACAGACTTTCGCGAGAACAGAAAGATTGAAAGTAAACCTTCCCTGCCAGATGGGTATGTATGAAGGAACGGAAGAGGTCGCGGACAATCGGCATTATAAGCATGGGCGTACACACCGGCAATATGATGACCACCTCCGCATTGCATGTAGCAAGATTTTCGCCACAAGGCGCACATCGGTCTTTTTCTGTGTGCTCTCTACATGAGCTATGCGCACGCGCTCGGTTGTGTGTCCACACTTTGTGTGCGCTCCCGTCGCATTGACGGCCGCCGTGGCCTCTCCACGCCTCAATGAACTCCAGTGTATGTTTGCCGAACCGCTCCAGTTTCGATTGGGACAGATTCGCCGATTAGCATCAACTGATCGAGCAGGTTCGATCCACCGATCAACTGTACCTCTGCAACTACGCCAATTGCCAAAGTGGGTAGTGTACTTAAGTTACGTGTGGACGCGCTCCCAAGTGAGCAACCTTGACCAGATTGCATTATCCGGGGTAGCTAAGATCGAGCCTGCAACGAGTTATTTCGGTCACTGGCCGAGAAAAAGAGGCGCGTTTTGAGGACAAAGATTAATTACATGACCTGTTTCATGGCACTCCTACTGTTTGGTTTTTCCGTGGGATGCTGCAATCCAAACAGGAATCCGAATGCTGGAGATCCCGCTGCTCCCCAAACAGCTCCTACAGTGACATCTGTGACTCCACCGAACGACAATGTGGCCATTTGCCCCGATACCGCGGTTATCACCGCGACCTTCAGCAAGGCGATGAACCCTGCGACCATCACCAGCTTGACATTCACATTGAACGCAGGCACGACGAGCGTGGCTGGCACCGCCACCTATATTGCGGCGACCGATATCGCGACCTTTACACCCAAGGCTAGTCTGGCACCGAACACGACTTTTACCGCCACAATCACCACCGGGGTGGCTGACACCTTCGGCAACACCCTAGAATCAAGCTATGTGTGGACGTTCACGACCTCTGCTGCGTGTGCGGCGCCTACTGTTCCAGTGCTTGCATCGACCTGCACGTTTGGAATTCTGGCTGGCTCCACGGTTACCAACGTCACTGGCACGGCCACAACTGTCAATTCGAATGTTGGCGTGTGGCCCGGAAGCGCAGTAACCGGATTCGGACCGCCTGCATCCATCACAGGCACGATCGATGCCGACGATGCGGTTGCCCAGACTGCCCAGGGTGACTTGACCACTGCGTACAACAACGCCGCCGGAGCAGCCGGAGGGGCCGTCCTTACCGCAGACATAGGCGGGCAGACGCTTCCGCCAGGTGTCTATCGCACGACGAGCGCCCAGCCCTCGCTGGGGATAACCGGGAACCTCACCCTCGATGGCAAGGGCGATCCAAACGCCGCTTGGACCTTCCAGGTCGTATCCACGCTGATTACGGCGGCTGGTAACAGCAAAGTCATCCTGATCAACGGTGCTCAATCGCAAAACGTGATCTGGCAAGTCGGCAGTTCAGCGACGCTTGGAACCAACACCATATTCGTGGGAACCATCATGGCGGAGGCATCCATCACGGCTACCACCGGCGCGACTCTTGATGGAAGGGTGTTAGCCCGGACCGGCGCCGTCACATTGGACGCCACGACGGTTGTCGTTCCTCCCACCTGTCAATAAGGTGTTGCTCGCGGTGGGACCGGCTAAGGGCTGGTCCCACTAACTCTCAAGCTGAAGAAAACATTTCGCACAATTTTGGAGAATATTCGCATGTCATCTCATTCGGTCGGCCATCTTGGTCGCGTATTAGCAACGTTATCGGCAACGGCAGCCGTCCTGTGCGCGTTTGGCACGCTGACCGTGGCTCAGGACCAACCTGTTGCTCCCAAGTGGGAGCTTTACGGTGGATATTCTTTTCTGTATCCGGGCGCGGACGTGCACGGTGTGCTTCCGCTAGGCTTGGTTCCCATAACCAGCCGCTTGGATTCGAATCCGCGCGGAGCTGGTGCGAGCGTCACTTATGACTTCACTCGGCATTTCGGCCTCACGGTCGATGCCAGCGACCAATGGGGTATCAGCGAAAAAGGTACGCCAGGCGCATGCTGCCGGGACTTCGATTTTTCCAACCTCTCAATCGGTCCGAAGTTCACGTTCCGCCATTCCCGTTTTTCCCCATTCCTTGAGGCACTGGCCGGCGACCAACGTCTTTATCCTGAAGCCTTTCATCATGTCGACAAGTTAGGGCTTATGGCCGGCGGTGGTCTGGACATCAATGTGACCAAGCATTTCGCTCTTAGGCCGATCAGGGCTGACTATGTAATGTCCAGCTACCGGTACGGTCCTTCGGCTACGACTCCGACCACTGATCTCCATGGCGCCAGACTGCAGAGCGGAGTCGTGTTTATGTTCGGTGGCGGAGCACCTCCGGTGTTACCCGGTGCGGCTTGCTCGGTACAGCCAACGGAAGTATTCGCAGGCGAGCCAGTAACCGCTACCGCCAGCGGAACTAATTTCAATCCCAAGCGAACGGTCCAATACGCCTGGTCCGCCACCGGAGGCAAAGTTTCCGGCAGCGGCCCTTCCATCCCGGTTGATACCACTGGACTGCAGCCTGGTTCCTATCAGGTCACGGCCAACCTGAGCGACGGCAGCCGTAGAGGGGTCGCTTCCGCCAGCGCTCACTTCACGGTAAAGCAGCCGAATCCGCCTTCCATTTCGTGCACCTCGAACCCCGTCACGGTGCAGACAGGCGGGAGCTCAACCATCACTTCGAACGCCAGCAGTCCTGACGGCCGCCGTCTAAGCTACAGCTATGCCGCCAGCGCTGGAAGCATTACCGGCAACACCTCTACTGCGACCCTGGACAGCAGCGTTGCACCGCCTGGAATCATTACCGTGACCTGCAATGCAAGCGATGACCGCAATCCGCCGCTCACGGCTTCTTCCACAACCACCGTGAACGTGCAAGCGCCGGCGGCTACGGTTGTCGAGGAGACACCAGAGGTTATCGCCATCGCGAAAAGACTGGCCATCCGCAGTGTTTATTTTGCAACGGCCAAGCCCACGCCACAGAATCCCGATGGAGGCCTGCTTGCCAGCCAGGAAAAGACTCTTGCTACGCTCGCAAGTGATTTCCAGCTCTATCTTCAAAGCAAGCCAGACGCTCGCTTGACTCTCGAAGGCCATGCCGACCCGCGCGGCTCCGCGGAATACAATCAGGCGCTTTCCGAAAGGCGTGTTGAACGCACTAAGCGCTTCCTGGTCGAAAAGGGTGTACCTGCGGAAAATATCCAGACCGCGGCGTTGGGTAAACAACAGGAACTCACCGACGCCCAAGTAAGAAGTGCGGTTGAACGGAATCCCGAACTAAGCACGGAACAACGGCAGAAATTGCTCGAGCATATCAATACGATCTTCCTCGCCAGCAACCGCCGTGTGGACATCACCCTGAACAGCGCTGGTCAGAAGTCTCAGGAGTCAGTCCGAGAATACCCATTCAACGCCACGGATTCCCTGACCCTGCTCGATACCACCGAGACCGGGAAGAAGGCACATTCTGCAGCGGAAAAGAGAAAGACCACGAAGAAGCAATAAGCTAGCGAAATTACAGTCTGGGTGGCCCGTCGTCAAGCGGCGGGCCGCACCTTGTTGCAGGTAAGTTCGAAGCTCCTGTATCAAATTGCTCAGCGCGCCTGATTGAAGCAATGGGACACTCATTCAGCAAAGCACCGTTGGCTGCTTGCTGAGAAAACCAAAGAAACCGGAGATAGCAATGACTGACCGCAATTCCGTTGTAGCAATTTATGACACGCACGAGCAGGCAGAACAGGCAGTTAAGAGCCTTCAAGAGGCTGGCATTGACATGAAAACTTTGTCGATTGCAGCGAAGGACCAACACACAGATGAACACGTCGTCGGTTACTACAATACTGGCGACCGCATGAAGCACTGGGGAAAAGTCGGCGCCTTCTGGGGCGGATTCTGGGGACTGCTTTTTGGATCTGCGTTTTTTGCCATACCGGGTATCGGCCCCGTTCTTGTTGCTGGTCCTCTGGTGGCATGGATCGTGGCAGGTTTGGAAGGTGCGGTGGTTGTAGGGGGCGCCGGCGCGATCGGGGGAGGGTTGGCGAGTATCGGGATCCCGAAGGACAGCATCCTTGAGTACGAGCTTGCGCTGAAAACTGACAAATTCCTACTGATCGTTCACGGCTCGCCGGATGCCGTGGCCAACGCAAAAGACATCATAGAAGGAACCAAACACAGTTCGTACAAAGTGCACGGCGAGACAGCTCTGGTTAGCTAGTCTCGCGCGAGGCTCAGTTGAGGAAAACACCATGCCACAAAGCACACACGCTCGAGCATCAGAATTACACAACCTTGCGAGTCACGCTCACATGGCCGCAGCCGTAGCCCACGACCAGGGAGATCACCTGAAAGCACATGAGCTCAGCAAGCAGGCGCTGGAACATTCCATGAACGCTTTTGGGCTTACTGAGAAACTCGCTGCAAAGGCAACCCCAAAGAATACGCGGGCATAGGGCAGCACGAACGAGCAAGAAACATCAGAGAAAAATGGGAGGGATGGCGCCGCAAGCGAGGCCCGATGCACTGCGGTGCTGCAAGGGCGAGCAAACGGCGTCATCCTTTCCATCTTTCGTTAAAACGGAAATCCGACCGCAGGAACCATCCACCGCCCAGCACTATTCCCGGCCTCACAATATACGTTCTTCACATGAGCACTATAGCTCAGACTTACCCGGCGGGAGACGCTAGGGTTGAAAGTACCTCGCCACGTGGCCAGTGCGATCGACGCATAGATGCCGTGCAGGGGTAGAAAAACAGAGGCCTCACCTTGAAAAAGATCATGTTGTTCGTCGCGTTAGTTAGCCTGACCAGCCTTGGTTGGGCGCAGTCCCGCGAAAAGTCTGCCGACCGTCTGGATAATGCGGCCAAAGTACTGCACGAGATCATGGCCGCACCGGACAGGGGCATTCCTGAAGAAGTTCTTGAACACGCGAAATGCGTGGCGATTGTTCCGCACATGCTCAAGGGCGGCTTTGTGTTTGGCGCAGAGAACGGCCGGGGCGTGGCTACGTGCCGCACCGCTGAGGGTTGGAGCGCACCTGCATTCTTCGCGATTACCGGCGGTAGCTGGGGATTACAGATCGGTATTGAAGGCATCGACTTGGTCATGATTATTCAGAATGATCGCGGTATGCAACGCTTGCTCTCGAGCAAGTTCGAACTGGGCGCCGACGCCTCTGCAGCGGCGGGACCGGTTGGACGTCATGCGTCGGCCGACACCGACTGGATGCTGAACACGGAGATTCTGACCTACTCGCGCGCTAAGGGTGCGTTTGCCGGACTCACGTTGAATGGCGCCTCGATTCGACGCGACGATGATTCGATGGAAGCCGTTTATGGCCGTCACGTTTCAACCCGGGCTGTATTGACCGGGAGAGTGGCGCCGACGGGATCGTCCGAGCGCTTCCTGAATGCAGTGAGAGGCGCAAAAGCGCAGGCCATTGCTGCAAACTAGCTAGTTGCGAATACGAATAAGCGGCGTGTGCCCGGGACAGAATCGAGTCCCGGGCGCACCGCCAAGTAGGAAGGACTGGACATGCTCTGGACAATATTCATCATCATTCTGATCATGTGGCTTCTCGGTTTCACGCTTCACATTGCCGGAGGACTGATCCATATCCTGCTCGTTGTGGCCTTGGTCATTCTGATTTTTAACCTGGTGACCGGACGGCGTTGAGCGGATACCACAACATGTAAGGAGGGTCCCATGCCGCCACAGGAGAATGCATCGTTGAGCGGGTCACTGGCTCGACTCAAAGCGCGAACGCGGATGTTTGAAGGAAAACTTGCGGCGTCGTTGCGGTTGGTGCCCAGCGCATCGCGTCCAAGCCGGATCGCAGTGATCGGAAATTATCTCCCTCGACAGTGTGGAATCGCGACCTTCACGACGGACCTATGCGACGCCATCGGAGCAGAGTACGAAACAGCGCAGTTGATGGCCGTCGCGGTCAATGATCCAGGGGCGCACTACAGCTATCCGCCGCGCGTGCGATTCGAACTGACCGAGGGCGATCTGGGTTCGTATGAAAACGCGGCCGACTTCCTCAACTTCAGCAACGTCGACCTGGTGTGCTTGCAGCACGAGTACGGTATCTTCGGCGGTCCGGCGGGAAGTCACATTTTGCGGCTGTTGCGGCGTTTGAAGATGCCGGTGGTGACCACGCTGCACACGGTTCTTCGCACGCCCGACGCCAACCAAAGAATTGTGATGGACGAAATCGCCGTGCTCTCTGACCGCCTCATCGTTATGAGCGAGCATTCCTCACAACTTCTGCAGGAAGTGTTCGGGGTTTCAGAGGAAAAGATCGACCTTATTCCGCATGGCGTCCCTGACCTGCCCTTTGGTGATCCGAACTATTATAAGGATTCCTCTGGAACGGAAGGCAAGTCCGTGCTGCTCACGTTCGGACTCTTGTCGCCGAATAAGGGGATTGAAAGCGTAATCGAAGCTCTTCCTCGCATCGTTGCCGAGCATCCAGAGGCCGTGTACATGGTCGTTGGCGCAACGCATCCGCATATCCGGCGACATGAGGGCGACCAGTACCGATTGGAACTTCAGGCACTGGCGAGAAAGCTCGGCGTGGAGCGGAATGTAATCTTTCACAACCGCTTCGTCAGCCCGGAAGAAATGGCCCAGTTCGTCGGCTCCGCTGACATTTACATCACTCCTTATCGTTACGAAGCGCAGGCCGTTTCCGGCACGCTGGCATACGCGCTGGGGGCAGGGAAAGCAATCATTTCGACCCCATACTGGCACGCCGCCGAGCTGCTTGCCGACGGACGGGGAGCGCTGGTTCCGTTCGGAGACTCGGATGCGATTGCGGTTGCGGCGATCAAGTTGCTGGACGATGAAGTGGCGCGCCACGCGATGCGCAAACGCGCTTACCTCCATGGGCGTAACACCATATGGAACAAGGCTGCCGAATCTTACATGAGTACGTTCGTCCGAGCCCGCTCCGACCGTATGCGAACCCCGCGAATCGCGTACTCAGACTTGAATGCCGAAAGAACGCTGGACAGACTGCCTGCGGTCAAGTTGTGTCACCTGCATCGCATGACCGATCACACCGGCCTGCTACAGCACGCCGTGTTTTCGGTGCCGAATTATAGCGAAGGCTACGCGACAGACGACAACGCTCGGGCACTAATTGTGGCCGTGTTGATGGAGCAGCTTGGCATGACAGCGCTATCTGAGTCAGCCAACCTGGCATCCCGGTATCTGGCGTTCCTATGGCACGCATTTAGTGCGGCGACGGGACGGTTTAGAAATTTCCTGAGCTATGAGCGCCAATGGCTCGAGACCGAGGGGTCAGAGGACAGCCATGGGCGGGCGTTGTGGGGATTAGGAACTGTTTTGGGACGATCCAAGTCACCGGATCTTCGGGGCGCTGCGGGGCGGCTCTTTGAAGCTGCGCTTCCAGCAATCCGCTCGTTTGACAGCCCGCGTGCGTTGGCCTTTGCCGTACTGGGATTGCACGAGTACCTTGAAAGCTTTCCCGGAGACAGAGCGGCACTGCAGACCAGGGACTATTTAGCACATCGATTGCTCGACACCTACGCTTCCAATCATTCGACGGAGTGGCACTGGTTCGAGGATGTTCTCGCATACTCAAACGCAAGATTACCGCAGGCTCTGATTACGTGTGCTGTGCGCACCTCTGACAAAGTAATGCTCGCTGCCGGCCTTGAGTCCTTGGACTGGATCGTGACCATGCAGCGATGCGAAGTGAAGGGACACTTTGTGCCGATCGGATCGCGGGGTTTTCACCGCAAAGGCGGAGAAAAGGCGCGCTTCGATCAACAACCCGTCGAGGCAGGCGCCACGGTTTCCGCATGCTTGCAGGCGTTTCGAGCATCTGCCGATGAACGTTGGCTGAAAGAAGCATGGTCGGCATTCAACTGGTTCCTTGGCGACAACGATCTCCAAATTGTGCTCTACGATTCCAGCACCGGTGGCTGCCGCGATGGTTTACATCCCGACCGCGCCAATGAAAATCAGGGAGCGGAGTCTACACTCTCTTTTCTGATGGCGCTGCTTGAGATGCGTCTGCTGGAAAACGCAGAATTGCCTTTCGCCAAGCACGAAGCTATCGCGACCTCACGCGCTTCCTTCAGTTCCCGTACTCCAGTGGAGATTTCATGAGCGTAGTGATTCACGACGAGCCACTATTGCACCGTCATGCGTCGAATCCGATCCTGACGAGCAACGACTGGCCCTACCCGATCAATAGCGTATTCAACGCGGGCGCGACACTGCTTGAGGATGGCTCGACCCTGCTGCTCTGCCGCGTGGAAGATCGCCGAGGTCTCTCTCATCTTTGTGCGGCACGTTCCACCAATGGCGTAGACGGCTGGAAAATTGACCCCACGCCAACGCTGATGCCAGACCCGGAGAAGTATCCGGAAGAGCTATGGGGTATCGAAGATCCCCGCCTGACCTACGTGCCGGAGCTAAAGCAATACGCCGTTGTGTACACTTCGTATTCGCGTGGCGGCCCCGGCGTTTCGCTGGCGCTCACCAAGGACTTTCGCACCTTCGAGAGATTTGGCGTAATCATGTCGCCCGATGACAAAGACGCGGCACTTCTTCCGCACAAGATTGACGGACGTTGGGCTCTGATCCATCGGCCGATGACAGCACTGGGCGCACACATGTGGATATCCTACTCGCCCGACCTGCGGCATTGGGGAAGCCACAAGGTAATGCTGGAGGCGCGGCGCGGGGCATGGTGGGATGCGAACAAAATTGGGCTATCTTCACCGCCTATTCAAACCGACCGCGGGTGGCTCACGCTCTACCACGGAGTGCGACACACACCTTCGGGCTGCCTCTACCGATTGGGCTTGGCGCTATTTGATCTTGAACAGCCAGACAAGTGCTTGCGTCGGGGCGATCAATGGATTTTTGGGCCGGAGACTGACTACGAGCGCCACGGCGACGTGGACGATGTCGTGTTCCCATGCGGAAACACGATGGATGCCGACGGCGACACGATCAACGTCTATTACGGAGCAGCCGATTGCGCAATTGCCCTGGCTCGGACAAGCGTTCGCTCACTTCTGGAATGGATCGATGCTAACGGAGATTGCAACCGCCGGCAGAGAGCGCAGGACTTATGACCGCCCTACGCTTGCTTTTCGAGTTTGTTTTCGAGTGCCGCCACCGCCATTTGGGCCGCGTCTTCACCATCAAGAACCGGACGTACCAGGTCTGTTTCGAATGCGGGCAGGAAGTGGAGTACTCTTGGGAACTGATGCACTCCGCGAAGTCAGTTGTTGCTTGCCGTACCGATGCTCCGTTAAGCGACGTATCGTGCGTGCGCTTTCCGGCAGCCTGAGAGAAGGGAAAACGGCGCGGTGCTGGGCCGAGCACCGCGCCGTTAACTTTTGCCACGCTCGAAATTACTGCTCAGCTTTCGGCGCTGCAACTGCAGAGACCGTAACCTTATTGCGCGGAATCTCGGTCCCAGCGCTATAGATCAATATCTGCACGGTTCCCCAGTCTCCCTCCGACTTCGTGTTCGTCTGCTTGCCCATTCCAAGTGTTTTGAGCTGACCATCATCGAATCCGAAGTTCTCGACCAGATACTCTCGCACAACCATGGCTCTCGCTTCAGTTAGCAGGATCTCCTTCTGAGAATCACCCTCTTTGCCGGCGGATACCGCGATCACGGCAAAACCGAACTGGTTGTTAGCCAGGAATTCGCCGCCATTATGTAGAGATTTCTGATTCTTCAGCTTGGCCGAATCCTGCTTATCGAACAGTTGCTTGGATGAGTATGTAAATTCCTTCACGGGCGTGCCTTGCGGCATCGCTTCGATTTCATCCTTAGCCAACTCGGCGGAATCTTCGTAGCCGCGGCTCTTGAAGTATCCGCGCAAGAAGAAGCTGTGCTTCAAGGCTTCCATATTCTCCGCGAAGTCGACAACCCCTATCTGTGCCTGCGCGGTTGTGTCATGCATGGCACTCGCCGTCTGTTCAAGGCTGGTGTAGAGCTGCCTGTCGTTCACCAGGGCGCCGACGGTTCCTTGACCGCGATCGATCTTGGCCGATATCGAGTTCAGGCTTGCCGTCGCCAGAGTGGTGTTTTGGATGGCTTGCTGGCTGCTATCGAGAATGCCGTTGGCTTTCTTGAGCAGGTCTCCCATCTCGAGTGGCTGCTGGCTGGCGAGCAGGTCGCCATCTCGCACGTCGGGAGAACCGGCAGAGCCGAACGAGATTGCCAGATACTGATTGCCCAAGATTCCCTCGGTCTCGATCGTAGCTACGGAGTCTTTCTTGATGATCTCGTGCGTCGATTTGGTGAGGTCCATCACCACCGTGACTTTGTCGCTCGCCTCGTGTGGCAATAGAATGCTGTGCACAGTTCCACTATGGACTCCACCTACCCGAACATCACCACCTACATCCAATCCAGCAACATTGGCGAACTGCGCCTTCACCTGGTACGTCGAACTGAAGAGATACTGCTTGCCCCCAATGACGAAGACACCGGCCACAAGAATGGCCAGCGTCGCGACGATGAAAGCTCCTAACCGCGCTGCTCTTGACATACGTTCTCCTACGAATGCTTTAGAAACTCACGAACTAAGTCGTCGTCGCTTGCATGAAGTTCTTGAAAGGTGCCTTCGAATTCCACATTACCCTCGTTGAGCATGATCAGCCGATTCGCGATTGTCCCCGCGCTGTGCAGATCGTGCGTTACTACGATGGATGCCATGTGGTGTTCCGCCTGAAGTTTGAGAACCAAATCGCCGATCTCAGCGGAGCTGATGGGATCGAGCCCAGCGGTGGGTTCATCGAGCAGCAGAATGTCGGGATTCAAGGCTAGCGCACGTGCCAGCCCCACCCGTTTCTGCATGCCGCCGGAGATATCCGAAGGCATCTTATCGAGATGTCCTTCCATGCCAACCTCGGCCAGTAGTTGCTTGACGCGATCAGCCTCCTCGGCACTCGACATTCCTCTCTTGTGGTGCTGCAAAGGAAATGCCACGTTCTGTTCGACTGTCAGAGAATCGTAGAGCGCGGCATGCTGAAACAGAAAACCCATCTTCAACCTGATTTCACCGAGTTGGTCGAGAGACAGGCCAGCGATATCTTTACCGTGAATGCGCACCGCTCCCGAGTCAGGTGTCTGCAAGCCGATGATCATCCTTAGTAAAACGCTTTTGCCTGTACCGCTGCGTCCCAATACCGCCAGGGTTTCGCCACGGCTCACAGCGAGGCTGACTCCATTCAGCACTGTCTGAGTTCCGAAGGATTTACGCACGTTCTCCACGGCGACAACCGGCACGCACCCGGCTTTGTCGACTTGCGGCTTCATCGCGATTTGTTCGGTTGTGGCCATAGTTTGTTTACGAAAAAAAGATGATGATGAACTTTACGAGCACGACATCAGCTAGGATCACAAACAGCGAGGACAGCACAACCGAACTGGTAGCTGCACGACCCACGCCCTCGGCACCTCCGCGTGTGCGCATCCCCTGGAAACAAGCGACAAGCCCGATGATCAGTCCAAAGACAGCAGTCTTGAAAGTAGGGGGCAGGAAGTCATTGAAGCCCGAGCCCTTAAAGCCGCTAATGATGAACTGATGGAACGAGAGCGGCTCAGCCGTGGCCAGCGCAATCCAGCCCATTAGTAAGCCGCAGGCATCAGCAGCGAGAGTCAGCAGCGGCAGCATCAGTGTGCAAGCCACGATGCGCGTTGCCGCGAGCAGCCGGTAAGGGTTTACCGCAGACGCTTCGATGGCGTCGATCTGCTCGGTCACTTTCATCGACGCCAGCTCTGCGCCGATTCCCGCGCCCACCCGGCCACTCACAACCAGAGCGGTAATGATTGGACCTATCTCATGAACAACGGAGTACACGAGAGCCGCCGGAAGCAGCGATTTGGCGCCAAACCGAGTCATGCTTTGAATGGATTCCAACGCGAGCACAACCCCGATCGCAGCGCCAGCCAATGCAACTAACGGCAGGGACTTGGATCCGATCTCGTCGAGTTGCCGGAACAACTCACGGAATTCAAACGGAGGGGTCAACGCTGCCCGTACCACCCGCCAGAAAAATATGCCTAGCTCGCCGAACCACTCAAGAAACTCCGTGAGTATCCACTTGGAAGCGATCACATCCGTCGCAAGTGAAAGTGGCTGACCAGATGGAGAAGCCATCCCTTCCATCGCAAGTAGTTTACGGTCACTCACCTGCTTGTCTCCGGCTCTGGCGCGGGCTCTGGCACTGGCGGTGGCGCTGCGTGCGGATTGTTGAGGTGCATGCGAGAGAGCAAGGAATGCGGGCCGCTATAGAAGAACTCCAGCATGATGTTCTCGCCTAGGGCTCCCAGCAGATTGTAATTGCCCATCCGCAGTCCCGACCGGAGGCCATAATTGTCGGGATACCAGGCGTACACCGCCGTCACTGTACCCGCATACGGCGCGATGAAAGCAGAGAATGAGAAGGCGCGGTGGCCGTCTTCGCCGTGTCGCGCAGTCAAGGTCGAGACCATGGCATGGCTTAGTCTTGGAAACACGCCTTTGCACTCACAACGGTAATACAGCGTGTCTTCCTTGAATGCTTCGGCTAACGCATAACGCGTCGTGGTGCTAATCGCCGCGATGCCGAGGTCGGAGCCGAATCGCCTGCTATAGCCTGCCGCGCCTTGCTTCCACGCGGCTGGAGTATTGTCCATTTGGCCTATGCCGGCCACGGCTGCGGCACCGGCGATGGGATACGGGCCAAACGCGTCAAAGACGTAATTGCGAAGCTTGATTTCCTGTGTCGGACGTGTGTACGTCAGGTCGGTTTGCGGTGCAGTGCTTGCACCACTCCCCGAAGGGTCGACCGAATCTGCCAGCAACTGCGCTCTAGCTGCAACGGGCAATGCCGCGAGGGTTGCGATAGTAAATAACAAGAGAATGGATTGGCGCAACTTCATACGGGATTCTCCGTGGTAGCAAAGCTCACTGTCCCCTGAGGGGGCATTTCGAGATTCTCGCAGAGCTGGGAGAATGAAAGCTGTCCACTATTGCTCAATTGCGATAATAACTACAAGGTTAGGCGCGCTGAGCTATATTGACCATTTTTGGAAACGCCGAGCGTAGATAGTGATAGCGGGAGATAGACAATATGACACACACGGAGAAGCCGTCCTCTTTAATAGATACTCGGGTGATTGATTGCGGAGATAACCTCGAGCAATTGAAGAAGCTGCCGGATCAATGCATCGATCTCGTTTACCTCGACCCACCTTCGGATTCGAATGGAACATTCAAGGAATTTTGGAAAGAGCTGAAGGAGAAGGTTGCGTTCAAGGGCTGTGCGGAATCTACCCAGACCTACATAGATTTCATGCGGCCCCGGTGTGTTGAGCTTGCCCGTGTCCTGAAGCCTGCAGGAAGTTTCTACTATCACTGCGATTGGGACGCCGAACACTTTATTAAGGTCATGCTGGATGAGATTTTAGGCAAAAGTAACTTCATCAATGAGACGATTTGGAAGCGGAAGTCAGATTACAATGACGGCGGCCGTGGGTTCAAGCGTCTTGGTCGCGCTCATGGAGTTCTCCTGCTATATGGTGGCAACTCGAAGTGCTATTTCGAGCACCTCTGTCGCCCCGACGATTGGCACTCTGCTGAGAAGCTTTACATGAATGTGGAGCCTGAGACCGGGCGACGGTATCGGCACGGTGATCTTGTCATCCAGGGGCAAACTTCCTCATCAAACGGGAAGCCTCAGTACGAATTCCTCGGGGTGACGCGCAGTTGGCGCTATTCGAAGGAAGACATGCAGAAACTTCGCGAGGAAGGCCGCATCGATCAGACAACGCTGTGGCCCGAGCCCTATTTCAAGCAGTATCTAGACGAAGTAGCAGGTTCTCCGGTTGGGTCGGTATGGGACGATATCGAGCCACTCCATGGCAATGGCGAGGAGCGTCTCGGATATCCTTCGAAAGAACCACTGAAACTGCTGGAGAAGATTCTTGAGATCGCCGTGCAAGTCAATGATGCGGATCTTGGTGAATCTGGACACAGGGGTACGGCGCTGGTTGCATCACTGGACTCGGCGCGGCAATGGATTGGAATTGGACATTTTACAGGCGCGCTTCCATGTCAGGATAAGTTGGCACCGGTCGGCAACTCTGTCGCTGCGGCCCACTAAGGTCGCGATTGTGCAGAGCCGATAAAGGAATGCAGATTGTGAGCTTTGAAAACATCTTCCTGCTACATGGGAAAGGCGGTAGCCCGGAGGGAAGTGTGAAGCAACTGGAGGAGGCATTGCGGCCCAACGTCGCGTGCTCTTTGTTTCATCGCCCGAAGCTATTGCACTCAAATCCCGCAGTGCCCGCCGAAGACTCGCTCGCTGACCTTCATACGCGAGAGATCCCAAAGGATTCGGCAGTCATTGGCGTAAGCCTAGGCGGACTTGTCGCCGCAAAGCTCCAGGAAGAGGGGCGTGAGGATCTGCACGTGGTTTGCATCAGCTCGCCTACGTGGGCCGATGGCGTTCGCTTGCAGAAGCACCTGCCTAGTCGCGTCGCGTTCTACTCCTCCGCCGACGAAGTGATCGCGGGCAGGACGGCCGATTGGCCGAAGTTGGCGCAAGCATTTGACCTGGGCTGGCTGACGCACGACACGGACGCCCACAAGTTGGCGCTGGCGCGGTTGTTATTAGCGTACTTGAACGGGGACAGTCTCCAACAAACCATCCAAGCCATTCAGGCAGCAATCACGCGTAGCTGAGGATGTGCTCAGGAGCTGTGGCTGGGCTGCTCAACCATCGCGCGCACATTTCTCGAGAGAATGCGGACGCGATGCTCCCAAATATAAGCCGAACACATTGTGAAGACCGCCAGGTGGGGCAAACTGTAGACGCGGTTTAGGCCCGCAAATACGCAGGTACCCACAAGGGTTCCAATGGAAGCCACTGCCAGGGTGGTTACGGCGGCATCGCGGAACCAGTGTTCATCGTGTTTGCGGAAAAATGTTCTTGGCGAGAGAAAGAAGCAGGCAAGGGTTGCTAGATACGTGAGTAGAAGGAATGGCGCGTGCAGCTTGTTGGCCCAGGAAATCAGATTCGCCGCCGTGCGGTTGATGACGGGATTGCCGCCGCCCGCGGCGACATCGACAACGTCGAGCCGGGATGGTCTGGCCGCAAAATAGTTAAAGTTGAAACTCTCTTCCGCGAAGTTGGTGGCGATGTTGGCCAGCCATGCCCCGGGATATTTGCGGGCCAGTTTGCCGGAAACACTGCCGATGTAATCACCCGTGTCGATTTTGATGCGCATCATCTCCCAGCAATAGTCAACCAGTTTGGTCCGGCAGGGGAGTTCAACGAATCCGAAGGTTTGCTGGACGGCGCGATTGACCTGCTGGTGAAAGAGACTGGGATTGGCCGTGACATCGAGGTCGGGATAGCTGCTCAGGTTCTGAAGTATTCTGCGCTCGGCGGGCCACACGATCTCCCGAAGATTGACTCCGCCACTCTGCTTCTGCTGATCGTAGGTCTGCGCCATGATCTCGCCGATGACCCGATCCTCGGGATCGACGCGATCGAAGAGGTTGTATACAGTCCGGGTCTTGTTCCAGCCGTTGACGGTCGTGATCCGGAACTGGCCAATGCCGGCGTACATGATGATCATCCACGCAAGGATGGCGGGAGTGGCGCTCAGAGCGATGAGGAACGCAACCTTCGGGAGCGGCTTTGCCGCAGGCTCGGTCTGCGGAGAAGTCAATCGCATCAGGACCACAAGCGCGAGGAGCACGATGAGAAAAATCAGAAACTCAGGCCGATTCAGTGCTGCAAGGCTGGCGCAGACACCGGTCGCCGCAGCGAAGGCAGATGTCGACTTGCCGGATTCGATACGCCGAACAGTAAATAGGAAGAGGGACATCACGACGATCAGCCAGGCAAACGAGAATGACATGTTGAGGATATTCATCTCGTACTGGCACACCGCCGGAATGGTCGCCAGAAAAAGAGTAAACACAAGCGCGGTACGTGGGCGTATGCGCAGTGCACCGAGTGCGAAGTAGAAGAGCACTGCGACGAGAACGTCCACAATCGATTGCATGCGGATGGCATCATATGCGGCGCGGGCGCCCAAATTGCGGGCGGGCGTTGCGGCGGCGACCCACTGGGCGAAGCCGAGAAAGAATGGATAGACCGGGGTGCGCTCGCCGAGAAAGAAATGGTGATTCACCCAGAGCGCATAGAGAGACGAATACCCCTCGCTGTCCCCTGACAAGATTGGGCGAAAAGCCAAGTAAAAAGGGATGCGCGCCAATGTGCCGGCAAGCAGGATTAGAACCACATGAAGGCCGCGTCCGTGCCACTTCAGGGAGGGATGACTGGCTGCGCGGACAGCATCCGGGCCGGTACTAGAACCTGCGTCATTCTCGTCCAGTGAGGTAGACAACCTTGTCTCCGCCGCCCTGTAGGGATGAATCAAACTAACATTCCAGAACTTCAAGATTCAAACGTAAAGGCCCGGGCATTCTGGCCCTTGCACGCGCGGAGTTCTTACCGCTTTTTGTGCTCGGCCACTACCTGCTCGTAAACCCCGATCATTCTTCGCACCGAGGCTTCCCAGGAAAAACGCTGCGACTGTTCGAGTCCAGCGGCCTTCATGCGCTCACGCAAAGACTGGTCGGTGAGCACGCGCTGCAGAGCGCGGCTGATCTCAAAGACGTTTTCCGGATTCACCATCATGGCCGCATTGCCTACCACCTCGGGCAGCGCCGAACTGTTGGAGGCCACCACCGGCGTTCCGTGCGCCATCGCCTCCAGCGGCGGCAGACCGAAGCCCTCATACAGCGAGGGGAAGACAAAGACCTTCGCCATGTCGAAGAAGATGCGCAGCACGTCGATAGATACAAAGCCGAGGAAGCGCACCTCGTGCTGCATTCCGCTGCGGATCACGGCGCGGCGTATGTCGGGATTTTTCGAAACCTCATCGCCGATGACGATCAACTTCAGATCCGGGTATGTGCCGTCCTTGGCCAGCTCTCCCTTGAGCGCCGAGAAGGCTTCGATGATGCGCGCCACGTTCTTGTGCGGACTGATGCGGCCGGCGTAGAGCAGGAAGGGCGCGTCCACCTGGTAGCGTCCGCGAATCACCGCCTGCTCGGCGGCGGTGGAGTGTCCACGTAGAAAGGTCTCATCCAGCGCGTTGTAGACCACCTCGATCTTTTCCGGCTTTACGTTGAAGTAGCGGCTCACGTCGCGCTTGGTAAAGTTTGAGACGGCAAAGATGCGCGCCGCGTAATGCATCACCTGCCGGGTCAGGTAGGAGTGCGCCATGCGGCGCATGCCGTTGTTGGTGCGCGCGCGGTACATGTAATCGAGCAGATCGTGCACGGTGATGACGTACGGCGCCTTGGTAATCAAAGGCCGGTAGAAGGTGTGCGGTACGTGGATTAGATCTACCTCGAAAGTATTGATGACGCGGTGCATCTCGACGTAGTTGGCGAAGGTAGTCTCCGGATTCTCCAGGGGAAGCAGATGGAAATTTTCCGGCAGGGTGCCTAGTTGTTCAAAGCGCGGCGCAGCACCCACCAGATAATATTCGTTTACCGAATCGATCCGTCCCAGAGTGCGCACGACGTTGCGGATGTAGGTCGCAAGACCGAAGTCGTACATCCGGCGAACGTCGATGGCGATGCGCATAGTTCAAGTGTACCCGGAGCGGGGCGGAGACGGGATTGGAAAGCTTGGCTTTCGGGCCAACGATTGGCGAATTAGGTAATCGTTGGCGGAGAAGATTGTACCGAAGGGGCAATGGTTGCGCGAAGTTCCAACGATTACCTTTGCGATCACGAGGTAGGGCGCAAGCGATTGACTTTCTGGTCAATCGTTGTGGGAAAGGACTCCTTCGTGGACGCCAATCGGCACGGCCGAAGCCGTGCCGATTGGACAAACTGAAAACGCAAAGCTGAAAACTAAGCGTGCAGGGTCTCGGGCTCGTGCGCCTTACGGCGCTCCGGGTAGAGTGGGAACTGCTCGCAAAGATCAAAGACCTCGCCGCGAATCTTCTTGAGCGCCGGAACGTCGTTGCGCTGCTCGAGGGCACGGGCGATCCAGAGCGCGACCTGCTTCATCTCCTCTTGCTTCATGCCGCGGGTGGTGAGCGCGGGAGTGCCGAGGCGAATGCCGCTGGGCTTCATGGGCGGATTGGTGTCGAAGGGAATCGCATTCTTGTTGACGGTGATGCCGGCCAGGCCGAGCGCCTTCTCGGCCTCGCTGCCGAACATGCCCTTGCTGAATACATCGACCAGCATGAGGTGGGTGTCAGTGCCGCCGGAGATGATGCGGTAGCCTGCTGAGGCCAGCGAATCGGCGAGCACCTTGGCGTTGGCGACGACCTGCGCCGCGTATACCTTAAAGTCCGACTGCAGAGCCTCCTTGAAGCAGACGGCCTTGGCGGCGACGATGTGCACCAGCGGGCCGCCCTGGCAACCGGGGAAGACCGACTTGTCGATGGCGGCGGCGAACTCCTGCTTGCTCAGGATCATTCCCGAGCGGGGGCCACGCAGGGTTTTGTGCGTGGTGGTGGTGACGATGTGAGCGTGCGGCACCGGCGAAGGATGAGCGCCACCGGCGACGAGGCCGGCGAAGTGCGCCATGTCCACCAGGTAAAGGGCTCCGACTTTGTCGGCGATCTGGCGCATGCGGGCGAAGTCGATGGTGCGGGGGTAGGCCGAGCCGCCGCCGATGATGAGCTTGGGCTGCTCGCGCACGGCGATGGCTTCCATCTCGTCATAGTCCAGGGTCTCGGTCTCACGGGTGACACCGTAGCTGACGACGCGGTAGGTTTTGCCGCTGAAGCTGAGCTTGTGTCCGTGGGTGAGGTGGCCGCCGTGGGCAAGGTCGAGTCCCATGATGGTGTCGCCGGGCTGGATGACGGCAGCGTAGGCGGCCATGTTGGCCGAAGAGCCGGAGTGGGGCTGCACGTTGGCGGCCTCGGCGGCGAAGAGCTGCTTGGCTCGCTCGCGGGCGAGGTTCTCAACCACGTCGGCGAACTCGCATCCGCCATAGTAGCGCTTGCCGGGATAACCCTCGGCGTACTTGTTGGTGTAGACCGAGCCGGCGGCTTCCAGCACGGCTTGGCTGACAAAGTTCTCCGAGGCGATCAGTTCGAGACCTTCGTGCTGGCGGTTCTCCTCGTTAATAATGGCCTGGGCGATCTCCGGGTCCACCTCACTGAGCGGACGCGACATCGATGAATTCGACATGGGAACTCCTGTTAGGACTGTATTACTAGGGTACGACGGAAGGGGGGCGGGTGGGAAGAGCGGCGGGTGGCCTACATTCGACAACGGAAGGCCACCCGCCATGAGTTCTTGGGGCGGCGACGTTATTCTGCGGGGGCGTGTACGCAGAGGGCGTGCTTGCTGAAGACGACGCGGACGGGATCCTTTTTCACATTGTGGAAGGTGAAGGCCTTGTGCTGGAAGTCACCTTGAGCTTCGCTGCTCCATACCATCTCGGTGACGCGAATTCCGCCCTTGATGTGCCATCCATTGACGTCTAGCGTCTCGTCGTAGATGCCAGCGAGTTCGGCAATGGTGGGCAGCCTCCAGTTGGAATAGCCTGCAAGCTTCAGGCTGCTGCAGTAACGGTTGGCCTCGGGCCAGGTCACATTCCTGCCATTGTCCTTGCCCGCCCAGATGAGCCGGGTTGCGGGGTCGGTCCAGGTCGGGTCTTGGGTCGGCTGCTGTGCTGTGGGCTGGATTGGCTCCACTACCGGCTGCGGTGGCGTGGCCGATGGCGAGAGAACTGCCGGCGCGGTTGCTGTGGGCGTTGGTTGGGCTGCTGTTGGCTGGCTCTCGGCCACCCTGCGCTGGTGCGCTTCTTTCAGTTTGATCTCTACCATTTCCTGGCCCGCCTGGGTGACGGTGACGACGGTTTTCCATTGATCCAGGCCGTCGGCCGAGGTGGCTTGGACGAGGTGCTTGCCGAGAGATAAGGGGACAACCGTTGCGTCGTCTGCCTTGAGGGCGCCTTGCACTTGGCCGTCGAGCTTCCAGGTGCAGTCGAGGTCGGTGGTGGCGAGCAAGGTGGAGGTTGACTGCGCCCACAGCCGGGGCTGGAGCAGAATCAGTTGAAGCGGAAGCACCGCTACCAGCAGGAATAAGAAACCAATCCGTGTCTTCACTAGCTTTCTCCTTGGGCGGGTGGGCTGCATCGGGTGTCGATCCACTTACGCAACGTCTCGCCACCATCATACGTTTTGTCCCGCAATTCACCAAAAAAGGAAAGGCGCATGGGCGAGTGGCGCGCGCTTGCTATTGGGGCGGAGTAGACGCAGGGATGCGGACGAAGGTGATGGGCACTTCGTTTTTGCGGACGTAGATGGTCAACTGACTGAAGGTGTCGATGCGGCGATAGGTGGCGGTGTTTCTGATGTAAAAGCCCACGGGGCCCATGAGCGAGTAATCCCCCTTGAGGAAGATCAGCAGGTCAGGATTCTGCTGCTGGAAGGTTAGGAGAAGCCGGGGAAAGCGAAGGTATGAAAACAGATTTCCGGGATCCCAGAGCAAGGGCATTCGCGGCGTCAGCGGTTTATTGAATTGGGCGTATGCGAATTCGATGCGTGGTCCGAAAAAGACGGTTTTCGCCGGGTACATGGACAAGACGGTTGCGATTTGCGAGAGCGTCTTCTGCAGACCCGGTCCGGCTTCCAGTCCAGAGAAGAAGCCGCTCTGAACCTTGGTGGTGGGAAAGGGCTCGTAGAACAAACCTTCGCCGATCAAAAGAATTCTGAGATGGATGACCGCGAAGAACCCGGAGGTCACCAGGAAGACAATCAGCCATGCGGCGAGCACGGTTTTTCGTCGTGCGCTGAGCTCTTGCGGCCGCCACGGGCGCAGGAAGAGGAACGTGGCAGCCACGAGCAAGATGCTGAGGTCGCTGCTCTTGAACTCGGCATTGGTGCAGGCCAATAACAACGAGGTCAATGCGGCAATTGCACACACGGAGAGCTGGCGCCATTCGCGGGGCTGCCGCCGGGCAGAGATTGCAAGGAGCAGAGCGAAGCACAGTGCATTGATGAATAAGAAGAGGAACTGGAATTCGCTTTCCGGCCATTCCATGTGCCTGAATGGCACCATGGCGAGGGGATTTCCGCGGAGTTTGGCGATCTCGGCATAGGAGTTCAAGAGAGCGGCGGGCGGCATCTGCGCGGCATTGCAGATCGACCAAGCCAAGGCGAGAGCGCCTGCGCAGGCGGAAAACGTTTTGAGCCATTGCGATTTATCTGTTGTGGCCAGCAGTACCAAGACCATGAGGCAGGCCGGTTCGACATTGGGCTTGGCGGCAAGAACCATCGCCAGAGACAGCGACAGGCTGATCCACGGCAGCCACTGTTTTGTTTGCTGCAGGCAGGCCAGTACCGAAATCAGCAGCAGCACGACCGGGAGGTAACTGGTGTTGTTGTACCACCAGAATGGAGCCACCAGCATGGTGCTGGTTTCCACGCAGATGGTGACGGCCAGCGCCCAATGGCGCGGCATGGCGGCGCTGCGGAGGATGGTGAACATCCAGAGGGACGTAAGCGCGGCGTAGGCCGCCGTCATGAAGGCAAGCGACGACCAGTGCAAGCCCAACAGAGAAACGCAACCCCGGATAGAGGCCATGAAGAGCGGAGGCATGGTGCAGGGAAAGTCTATGTAGGGCTTGAATCCCTGAGCATAGTAGGTCGCGGCGTGGACGAGGAGGCCTTCATCGAAGCCTCCGAATTGATGCATTCCGAGTTTGTAGACCCCGGCGGCGAGCAGTGCAGCGGATGGGAAGATGAGCAGAGGAGATTGAAAAAACCTATGCAGCCGCCAGCGTTCGGCAAAGCCCGCGTAGAGCGCGATGAGCGCGATCGAAGCAAAAAAGATGAATGTGTACTCGGCAGCTTGAGTCGCCGCCAGGCGCATCATTGGAAGAAGCGAGCTGCGAAAGCGCAAGGCCGCGATTGCGACGGCGGAAGCCACGGCCGCAATGCGCAGAGCAGGACCAGTGCCCCATATCAGGTGGCCTTTGCGAGTCCGGATTTCCAGCATCTGTGGATTCTCACATGCGGCGCATTACAGGGCAAGGAAATCCGCGCCTGCGGCCTAGGTGCGAGCCTTTTCGATTTCGTGGATTTTGTCGAGGCGGCCGGAGTGACGGCCTCCGGAAAACGGGGTATCCAGCCAGACCTGGACGATCTGGGTGGCTACGATTTCATCGAGGATGCGGGCGCCGAGGGTGAGGACGTTGAGGTTGTTGTGCTCGCGCGACATCTGGGCCTCGTACTGACTGCTGATATTGGCGGCGCGAATGCCGGGGACTTTGTTGGCGGTGATGGCCATTCCAATGCCGGAGCCGCAGACGAGAATGCCGCGCTCGGCGCGTCCGGCGGCGACGTTTTCGGCAACCTTCAGGGCAAAGTCCGGGTAATCCACCGAATCGGCGGCGTTGGTTCCTTCGTCGATCACCTGGTGGCCGAGCCCGGTGACGTAGAGGAGGATCTGGTCCTTGAGGAGATAGCCGGCATGGTCGGCGCCAAGAGCGATTTTCATTTTCATATTGTATCCGGTTGGCGGGTTGTCCGGGGGATGAGGACGGCGTAGGAACAAAAGCAAATGCAACCGCGGAGGAGCGTAGAGGTGGAGGGTACTGATTCCCACATTCGCCAAAGGAAGGCGAATATGGGCCACCCGGGGCGGCTAGGTGGTGGTTTGGAGGGATTCGGCTTCCAGGGATTGGCCTTGGGCGTAGGCGCGGTTGAAGGCTCCGGCGACAAAGCGGGTGACCAAGTAGCCGTCCATGTATTTGTAGGGGGACTCGCCCAGGGTGTAGTGGCCGCAGGGAAGGCAGCGGATCTCGGCTTGCAACTGCTTGCGCTTGCGGAACTCGTCGGCGACCTTGCGGCTGAACTCGGGGAGGAAGGTGCGGTCGTAGGCGGTGTGGATCATGAGCACCTGTTTGGGCCAGCGCTCAAATTTATCGAAGTAGCAGGCGGGGCTGACGCACGAGAAGGCGTGGCGTAAGTCGGCGACGTTCAGCACCTTTTCAATGCCGGCGCGGACGTGGCGGGTGGAGAAGCCGGTCCAGACGACGTCGCCGAAATAGGTGGAGGCGTGGTTGAAAATGTTGACCCGGATGCGGGGGTCGTGGGCGCTGGCGATGAAGGCGTAGCAGGAGCCGAGGCTGGTGCCGAGGACTCCGAATTCAGTGTAGCCCTGCTGCTCCAGCCAATCGACGCAGCAGCGAATGTCGATGATGCCCTGACGGGCGGCGTGGATGGTGCGCCCGATGTTGGAACTGACGGAGTAGTCGGCGCGGTGTAGTTCGGCAGGCATGCGGATGTCGTGATACGGCATGCTGAGGCGCAAGGTAGAGACACCGAAGATGCGGAACAATTTGGCGAAAGCGTTGTGGCTGAGGGCGTCGCCATTCCACTGCGGAACGACGATGATGGCGCGCCGGGGCTTGCCCTTGGCTGGCGGCGCGGGAAACCAGCGCGCGTTCACCAGGTCGTTCTCCGGGTAGGGCGAGGCGACGGGCGAGGTGAAGCGCAGAAAAGATCCGAACTGTCCGGCATACTTGGCGTCATCGACGGCTGGATTGGCGTGGCTGCCGGTGCCGTGGACGCGGATGGCGCGCTGCTCGATGCGAAAATCGGTGGGAGTTTTGTAACCGAAAAATTTGTCGCTGGCGGAGATGAGGCGGTCGTTCAACTGTAAAAAGTAACGCTTCTGGGCCTCGGGCGAGTTGGAGACGTCGGCGTCTCTGGAGGCGCTGCCGGAACAGCCGGGGAAATCGGCGGTCCAGTCCAGGCCCCACTCGAAGGGACGCACCACGCGATTGCTGTCGCGGGTTTCGAGGCGATACTCCCAGTCGTTCATCCAGCGTGCGTAACGAGAGCGAATCATAAAGGTTGGTATGTAGAGTTTATCAAGCGGCGAGCGGGAAGGCGGAGAAGCTCGCAGCCAGAGGCGGGCAGGCAGAGCTGAAAGGCGGCAGAGCGGGGGTTAATGGGGAGGGTGGGGCGGGTCAAGAACAGAGTCAACTACCCCACTCAAGCCAAAGGAGGGCTTGAATGGGCCACCCTGAAACTTTGCGCGCTATTCGACGTAGACGCGGGGGACGCGCGGGGAGAGGCCGCAGAGGATTTCATAGACGATGGTTCCAGCCAGGCGGGCGTGGTCGTCGGCGCCGATGGAGCAATGGGGGCTGCGGCCGATGAGCAGGACTTCGTCGCCGATGGCGGCGGCGGGGATATCGGTGACATCGATCATGGTGAGATCCATGCTGACATTGCCGACGATGGGGGCGTAGTGGTCGTGCAGAATGACTTGGCCGCCGGGGGAGAGATGGCGGCTGAAGCCGTCTCCGTAGCCGACGGGAATGACGGCGAGGCGAGTGGGGCGCGCGGCTTGCCAGCGCTGGTTGTAGCCAACCGGAGTGCCGGGGGCGATGTCGCGCAGGGCGATGACGCGGGTCTTCCAGGTGAGGACGGGACGCAAGGGAAGTTTGGCGGCGGCCTGAGCGCACGACTGGGCGCTTGAGTCGCCGCTCAATTTGCGATCCATGTCGTAGCCGTAGAGTGCGAGGCCGGGACGGACCATGTTGTTCCAAGTCTCCGGGCGGCTGATGGTGGCGGCGGTGTTGGCGAGGTGACGGTAGCGGGGATGAAGTCCGGCGGCGGCCAGGAGTTGGATCGCACGCTCGAAATCGGCGCACTGACGTTCGGCAACCGGAGAGTCGAGGACTTCGGATTCGGAGAGATGGCTGAAGACTCCCTGCAAGTCGACGACAGGCGAGCGGGCGATGCGGAGGGCGAGGTCGGGAAGCTCGGCGAGGGAGACGCCGAGACGCGCCATGCCGGTATCGACCTTGAGATGCACGGGGATCTTGTGGGTTAGGCCAAGGGTGGATGAGGCGCGTTCGAGGGATTCGATGTGTTCGAGGGTGGCGATGGCGGGGGTGAGCGAGCGGCGCAGCAGAGCTTCCTCTTCGCCGCGCCAGAAGCCGGTCATAACGAGGATGGGCAGGGTGACGCCGGAATCGCGCACCGCAATTCCCTCCTCGGTGGAGGTGACACCGAGCCATACGGCTCCGGCATCTTCCAGGGCGCTGGCAGATTCGATGACGCCGTGTCCGTAGGCGTCGCACTTGATGACGCAGCAGGGGGTGACACCGGGGCCGAGACGGCTCGCGATGAGGCGATAGTTTTCGGCCAGCGCGGAAAGCGAAATTTCTGCCCAGTTGGGGCGCGTATGCATGGAGAACTTCTGCTGTGTGGATGACAAGAGAATTAGACCTTAAAGATTTCAGTATAGCTCGAAGGCGGCTGCGGGGTAAGCGGCGCGGGCTGCTGAAAAGAGGCAAAAAGGCTCGGATGGGTGGCTGAAGTTGCTGGATAGAAGGCGATTTCAGTTGAATGTTCTGAGAAAAAAATGAGCAGAGCGACTGGAGGCGAGCAACCAATAGCTGCTACTCAGGTTCCAGTGTAGCTGGTGCTTATTTTATGCGCAGTCTTCCAATCCAATACGGAACGATCCAGATCGCGTCTGTCGGCGGTGAACTGAGACATGTCACCGTCTCGGGTCTTGCGAAAGCTCACTTGCTTTGGCTCTTCAGGAATTTCCGCATCCTGGAGTGCTCGGTGCTGAACAAGAAGCAACAGCAACTGATCGCGCAGGTGTGGCACGCGGGAGCAAGCGCTGCTTCCGTGGAGGCACCCGAGGGTCTGATTGGCACCATCGAAGGGTTCTCGCCGCAACTTTACCAACCACCGGTTGATCAACCACCGGTTGCCGCTGCGAGCCCCAGGCAACATGTGCGCTCCGGGCCGTCGGATGGCTGGCGCATTAGCGCTATCGGGACCGCAGTGGGCGTTTTGCTGCTGGGAGGTGCGATAGGCATGGGGGCGAGGTTTCGATTGCCAGAATCTCACTTAGCTACGGTTGCGGCTGCCAATCCAGTGAGTTCGACGGTTACTTTGGTGGCTCCAACCGCGGCTGAATCGGTGCCGTCGGTTGCTGACGTTCCGGCGGCGGCCACTGAAGCATCGAGCGCTCCTGCTTTTCATCCCCCGGATGCAATGGCTCAGGATGCGCCATCGGCGACGGTGTCATTGCCAGAGCCTCGGGTCGCGGCCAGCACTAATGTCGCCAGCACTAATGTCGCCAGCGGCACGGTCAGTACGAAGGTCAGCGGCAAGGTCATCAACACCACGGCACCGGGAAAGCCGGAAGTCATGATTCGCGTCAGCGTCGATGGCGAAGGGCGAGCCCAGGCGTTCCAAGTGGTGAGTGGAGACCAGAAGAAGACAGCAGCAGCGCTGGCGGCGGCAAAGCGCTGGTCTTTTCAACCTTGCGCCAGCTCCGCCGAGTGTGAACACTTGCTGAAATTTACGGATTACGGCGGTGCTTCCAGGGTGCAGATGATCGACTAGGCTCGCTGATAGCGACCCGTTGTTGAACCCGCAGAGGATTATAGAACTCGCGAATCAGTCAGCGAACAAGCCGAGTTGCTCAAGAAAATAACTATTGAAACTGCTCGATAGACGCTGTAAGTGTAACTCCCACTTACAGAAAGCCGTTCGATATGATCTTTGAAAGGGCAAAAAGGAAAGAATGGTCGGGATGGGCAGATTTGAACTGCCGACCCCTCGCACCCCAAGCGAGTGCTCTACCAGGCTGAGCCACATCCCGACGGTTTACGGCGCAGACGCGCCGAAGGGGTGAATTGATTTTAGCACCGAGCATGGGAGAGCGGAGTGGAAAACGCGGGCGATGAGGCCCGCGTTTCACATTTTCGCGTCAGCAGCGGATTCCGGCTCGGCGTCTGGCGCAACGCCGAGTCGGGAACCGTCGCGAATGAAGTCAATTACTGCGGCTTGTAGCCTTCCGGAGCCTGGCCGCCGCCAGCGGCGAAAAAGTACTGCTCCATCTGCTGCACGATAAAGTCCTGATGCTCCTTCTTCCAGGGCTGCAGGCGATACTCGTTGAGCAACATCTTCATGTGGTTCTGCCAATCAGCCCAAGCCTGCTTGCTGATGTTTTCGTAGATTCTCTGCCCGAGGGGGCTGTCGAAGGGCGCTTCATCCAGGCCTTCGGCCTCGCGTCCCAGCTTTGCGCATTGCACCATACGTGCCATTCGGAAAACTCCTCGCTCCGTGATGTCTCAAACGAATTGTACTAAAACGCGACCGGGGACGCGGGCTCCGGTGATCTTGAGGCGTTCTAACTGGTGGCGGAAGTTAGTATCGTCGGCGCTTGCGTCCACGCTGGGCGGGGGTGGGACGCTCTTCGGCCAAAGCAAATTGCAACTTGCGTTCCACGCGGTCGATGCGATCAAGGATGACGCGCACCCGGTCCCCCAGCGAATAGGTTTTGCGCGTACGCTGGCCGATAATCTGGCGAGTAGTGTCGTGAAAGACGTAGCGGTCGTCGTGCATGGTGTTGAGCGGGATCAAGCCCTCGACGAACAGATCGGTGAGTTCGACGAAGATTCCATACTTGGTGATGCTGACGATGAGTCCGTCGAAGTCTTCGCCGACGCGATCGGACATGAATTTCATCTTTTTCCACTCGACCAGTTCGCGCTCGGCGGCGTCGGCGCGGCGCTCGGCAAAGCTGGCGTCTTCGGCCTGGTGGCGGAGTTCGTCCTCAGGGATGGGGCCGCGGAGATGCGCTTCGGGCTTGGTTGAGGCTGGCTTGCCCGAGGCTGGCCAAAGCGATTCGGCGTTCTGCTGAACGTGGCCTCCGGCTCCAATGTTGACCCCGGTGCCGGGTTTGCCTTCATGCCGCTCTGGGCTCTCTGCGAGCACACCTTTAAGGATGCGGTGGATCAGGAGGTCTGGAAAGCGGCGGATGGGCGAGGTGAAGTGGGTGTAGCAGGTGGCCGCCAGAGCGAAGTGGCCGTCATTGACCTCCGAGTAGCGCGCCTGCTTGAGCGAGCGCAACATGAGGTAGCTGAGGATGCGCTCCTCGGGCTTGCCTGCTATTTTGGCCGCCAGTTTCTGGTACATCGCGGGGGTGATGGCGACTTCCTGCGCGATCTCGATCTCCTTCGGCTTGGCGCGGTGCGCGGTGGAGCGGGCGTTGGCGGCGCGGTGATCGGGCTTGATGCGGAAGCGCGAGATGGGCAGCGCGCCGATGCCGAGCGAATAGCCAAAGGCGGCGGCGAGGTTTTCAAAATCGTAAACTCGCTTGGGGTCGGGCGGCTCATGCACCCGGTAGATGGAGGCAACGCCCTTGTGTTCGAGATAGGTGGCGACGGTCTCATTGGCCGCCAGCATGAACTCCTCGATCAGACGATGGGCGAAGAGACGCTCGGAACGGGTGACGCCCTTCATCAGTCCGTTCTCGTCGAATTCGATGAGCGGCTCGGGAAGATCGAAGTCGATAGAGCCGCGACGCTGGCGCTTGTGGTTGAGCACCTCGGCCAGCTCCTGCATGAGGAGAAAATTTTCGACCAGTGGAGCATAACGCTCACGGCTGGCGGCGTCGCCATCCAAAACGAGCTGAACGGCTTCGTAGGTCATGCGCTCGGCGCTGCGAATGATACCGGGCATAATCTCGTAGGAGCGGATTTCGCCTTGCGCGTCGAGTTGCATGATGCAGGACATGACCAGGCGATCGACCTGCGGGCGCAGCGAGCAGATGTCGGTCGACAGCTCGATGGGCAGCATGGGAATGGCGCGGTCCGGAAAGTAAACGCTGGTGCCGCGAATCTCGGCCTCACGATCGATATCCATGCCGGGGCGGATGTAGTGCGCGACATCGGCAATGTGGACCTGGAGTTCGTATTGTCCATCAGCGAGCTTGCGCACGAGGACGGCATCGTCAAAGTCGCGGGCGGTCGCGCCATCGATGGTAACGATGGGCAGCTCGCGGAAGTCATGGCGGCGAAGCACTTCAGCGGGCGCAATCGCTGACGGAATGGCGTGGGCCTCGGCGATGACGGATTGCGGGAAGTGGTGGGGCAGGTGATGCTTGCGAATGATGATCTCCACGTCAACGCCGAAATCATCTTCGTAGCCGAGAACCTCGACCACGCGGCCACGCGGATTCTTGGTGGTAGTAGGCCAGTCGGTGATCTCGCAATCGACCACCAGGCCCTCGAGATCCTCCCAAGGACGACGGCTGGCTTCGCTGCCGATGACACGATCGACCTCGATGCGACTGGCGGCTTCCGACGGCTCGGGAACCACTTCGTCGCCCTCGGCGATGATGACGTCCATCTTGATGCGGTCGTCGATGGGCCGCACATAGTTGTGGCGTTGGCCGTAGTGGAAGGTTCCGACGACGGTGGCATGGGCGCGCTCCATGACGCGGACGATGCGGCCTTCGGCGCGGCCCTCGCGCGAGTGTGGCGAAAGCTCGACCAGCACCTGGTCGCCGTGCATCGCCTCGGCGGTATCGAAGGGCGGGACAAATACATCGCCCTGGAGTCGCTCGCGGGATTCCCGGTCCAGCGGACGGACGAAGCCGAAGCCGTCCCGGTGCATGGTGAGGTTTCCGACGACGAGATTGCGATTGACGGCGGCCGAGGCGATGGCGTAGCGGTCGCGCGCCACCAGGACCAGTTTGCCCCGCACCACGAGATCGGCCAGCAGGGATTCCAGTTCCTGGCGCTCGCGGCCGCGCAGAGAGAGCTCGCGGATGAGCTGCTTGTATCCGGCGGCACGCTGAGGCTGGTCGTCGATGTGTTGGAGCAGATCGCTTTCAGAGATCATTCGCCGATGCTGTGATGTTACCGCGTTGGTGGCCAATGTGCGAAGTGAGTGCGTCAATCGGGCAGCGAAAATAAGATCTATGCAGGGCGAAAATCATTATTTCCTGACCCTGTGGCGACAGAGGTATGCCGGCCAGTGCAGAAAATTCCCGGCGAATGGAATATAGTGCACACAGGAAGTCTTTGTTGCAGAGTTGCCAACCCCAGAAGCCATTGTGCAGCTCAGACTTAGCAATGATTCTGAGAATGGCGATGCAGGTGCAAGCTTGCATCAGGAAAGGACTCACTAAAATATGTGGAAGCCCTCAACACCGTCCGGTAGCAATAATCCCGTGCCTGCGGAGCCGCAGCGTCAGACTGCCACGCCGCCTCCACCGCCAGAGTACAACAACAGCACGCCGAAGCCGATGAGCTCGGCGACTACGGCCTCCGACCAGGCAACGATAGGAAAGTCGCTGGTAATCAAAGGCGAAGTAACGGGATCGGAGTCGCTCTACATTGATGGCCGTGTCGAAGGCTCGATTCATCTGCCGGGAAATCGCGTGACCGTGGGACGCAATGGCGTGATCGCCGCCAATATCACCGCCCGCGAGGCGGTCATCCTAGGCAAGGTGCGCGGCAATGTTACGGCCACCGACCGAGTGGATATCCGCAACGAAGGCTCGCTGACGGGCGACGTGATTGCACAGCGTATCAGTATTGAGGACGGCGCATTCTTCAAGGGCGGGATCGATATCCGCAAGCCCAATGTGAACGAAAAGCCACAGACGGTCGAGACGACGACTGCGGCTCCGGAGAAAGCAGTGATTCGCGCCTGAGGCGCTGCTCTCCCAAAGGACGGATTCGGAAAGCCCGGTAGCCGTGCTGCCGGGCTTTCGGTTTCTGACGGCGTGGGGGCCTGACTACGTCGGAAGCAAACAGTGACAGTGCTGGCTCTGCGGAGTGCGGCATGAAAACGAAAAAGAAGTGCGCGTTGCGTGAGGTGTGATCTGAATATGCTCGAAAAAGTGCTGAACCTGTTGGCGTTTGGTTGCCGGCACTCTCATTTGTCGGTGCCGTTTTCCATGGACGTGGCCCGACAGAATCAGGTGCATCTGGACTGGTCGGAGGAACTGCCCGCCGACAGCACCCACTACGTAGTGTGCCTGGAATGCGGAAAGCGCTTTGCCTATGACTGGAGCACAATGAAGGTGATCAAGACGAAGCTGAAGGCGGCGGGGTAGCAACAGCGACGTTAGAACGACCAACATCTCTGCAGTGAACTTCTCTAACCGCGCTTGAGGCCGAAGCGTGCCAGCATGGACGACAGGAATCCAGTCACTCCCAACAGGTGCGTCATCGCCAGATACACGCCGCCATAGGGAATAAGGATGAGCACACCGCGCAGGACGGGCGAATGAACAGGCAGAACCCGCTCCAGCAGCAGGGCGACGGCCGCGCCAGTTAGCGCCGAGGCCCAGAGTTTGGCGACCCTCGGAATCGAGAAGTTCACCGGGCCGATGCGCGCCTGCAATCCACGCCGCAACATCAGATATTCCATCCATGCGGCGATACCTGCCGACAAACTGAGTCCGGCGACCCCCCAGTTGGGATCGATGCCAAGTGCGCGCGGCAGCGGCAATGAGAAGAGATAGCCGAGGCTGAAGGTGAAGAAGATTCGCACAAAGGCGTAGCGCAAGGGCGTGCGCGTGTCTCGCAGAGCGTAGAAGGTGGAGGAATAGAGGCGCCCCATGGTCTGGGTCAGCAGCCCGACGCCGCAGCCCGCCATCGCCGCCCAGACGAAGTACACGTCCTGTTCCCCAAATTTTCCGGTGCGGTAAAGCGTTGCGGCCACGACGTTGCCGAGTGCGAGAAAGAGCACGGCCGAGGGAACGACGAAGAAGGAAATCTTTTCCAGTCCGGCGCTAAGCCGTTGGCGCAGGGTCGCGGCAATCTCCGACTCGGTTCCAATTGCGCTCGACATCGCAGGCAGTTCGGCGGCCGAAACCGACATTCCAAACAAAGATACCGGCAGCATGTAAAGGGTTTGCGCGTAGGTTAGCAGCACGTTTCCCTTGGGCAGAAAACTGGCAAGTTGGAGATCGATGAAGCCTGAGATCTGAAGAATGCCGCGGCTGATAAACACCGGAATGAAGGCTGCGACCACGGCGGCGACATGAAGGGAACGAATGTCGATTTTCCCGAGCAGCGGGCGCAGATATGTAAAGACCGAGGGGGCCTGCACCGCAAATTGCAATAGCGCGCCCACCACCGTTGCCCAGGAGATAGCATAAGCCAGAGAAACTGCACCCTGACCGCGCCATCCCCCCTGCCAAATGAGAGCGGCGATCATCGCCAGGTTCATCATCACCGATGAGGCGTAGGAAAGAAAGAAGCGGCCATGGCTGTTGAGCACACCAAGGCACCAGGCAGAAAAGACGAGCAGTCCTGTGCCGGGAAAGACGATGCGCACCAGGGCGATCGTAAGCGCCCGCTTTTCCCCGTGAAAGCCGGGGACCAGCAGGCTGACCAGAAGCGGAGCAAACAGCACTCCAAGAGCAACGATGACGCTGGCAACGACGGCGAGCAGGGCAAAAACGGCTTCGGCCAGTTCGCCGGCTTCAACATGCCGCCCTTCGGCGCGCAGGCGTGCGTAAACCGGAATGAAAGAAGCGGAGAGAACGCCTTCACCCAACAGATTTTGCAGCATGTTCGGCACGCGGAAGGCGGCGCGGTAGGCGTCGGCCGCCAGCGATGTTCCCAGATAGTGGGCGAAGAAACGCTCGCGGATGAGCCCGCTAAAGCGGCTGAGCAGAATTCCGGCGGCAACCATGGCAGCCGCTGCTTTGCCACGGCGAGGCTGCGGCACAGTTTGGGAGGGCGTTTCAATCATGGCTTCAATGAGGTGAAGGCTGGATTGATTCTACACGGCGCACGGAACTTGCAGCGTACTGGAATTTGCCTGGCGAATGGGAGAAATAATTGAGATTCAGTACAATAAACAAAAGCCCATCCCTAGAGGCACTTCGAATGATTCATGCGTGGCACGATATTTCGCCGGGCGAAAATATCCCGAATGAGTTTAATGCGGTAATCGAGATCCCGTTCGGCTCCAGCGTCAAATACGAGTTGGACAAAAGCAGCGGGCTCATCAAGCTGGACCGGATTTTGTATTCGGCAGTCTACTATCCGGCCAACTACGGATTTATTCCCCAGACTTTGGCCGAGGATGACGACCCGCTCGACGTTCTGGTCTTTTGCCAGGAGCCGGTGGTTCCTCTGACCATCATCCAGGCGCGAACCATAGGCCTGATGACCATGATCGACGGGGGAAAGAAAGACCACAAAATCATCGCCATCGCTACCAAAGATCCGGAGTTCAACAGCTACACCGATGCGCAGCAGATGCCGCCGCACCGGATGATGATGCTGCGCCGCTTCTTCCAGGATTACAAGTTGCTGGAGGGCAAGGCCGTCGAAGTCGAGGAAGTGCAGCCACCCGCTGACGCCTTTCCGGTGATCGAGTCCGCGCTGTTGACCTACAGCAAGCAGCGGCGCAAAGGATTTAAGAGGTAAGAAGAATTGATGGACACGACAAGGGCGGCTCCGTTGGCGGAGCCGCTTTGTTGCGCGCAAGAAAAGTTGCGCGCAAGAAAAGCGCGGGCTGCGGGCCCGCGCCGTGTACAGCCGTCTCTCAGGAAACTAAAACCAGGAGATTGATTTCTTCTTCTTAGGCGGAGCGTTGTCGGCGTCGGCTTGCTCGGCGGTTCCAGCCGCATCGGCCTGCGCGGGCTTCTTGCCGTTCTTGGCCTCCAGGGCTTTGCGCTTAGCCTCGTCGGCTTTGCGCTTGGCTTCCTTGCGGGCCAGTAGTTTCTGCTTCTTGGTTTCCTTGGTGTCGAACTTGGCTTCCTTCTTTGCCTCGCGCTTCTTCTGAGCCAGGTACTTGCTCCGCTCCTGCGGAGTCATATGGCTGAGCTTTTCCTTTTCCACGGCATCGGCGGCAGCCTTGGCGGCTGCGGCGTCGGCTGCAGCCTTGCGATCGTTCTCCACCTTTTCCTTCGCATCGACCTCGGACTTGGCAAGCCCTAACTCGGAGGTGCTGCCCGTCGGCTTGGAATGATCGTTCTTATCCTTGCCCACCACGACCACTGTCTTCTTTTTACCGACGCCCAACTTGCCGCGAACCTGCTTGGTTTTCGGCCCCGAGTCCGAGGTGAAGACCAACTTGGTCTGGTTGGGGCTGGCGCCAGCTGTCGGTGTAGCCGGGCTTGATGTCGATGTAAGCCTCTTCGCGCAGTTTGGTCAGATACTCGCGCAGCGCGGGTTGCACCCTCTGGCTGTATAACTGTTCCTGAATCTGTTCGCGAACCTTTTCCAGTGGCGGGACTCCCGCTTCTATGTGATCCGTAACGCGAAGGATGATGAAGCCCTGACGGGTGCGGATCGGTGACGTGTATTCGCCCGGCTTGAGAGCAAAGGATTTGTCTTCCAACTCCTTGGCCAGATCGTTGCGTTTGAAGTAGCCAAGGTCGCCACCCCGGTCGGCGGTGGAGCCGGTTGACTCCTTGCGTGCGAGTTCATCGAACTTGGCCCCGGACTTCAGTTGCTGATAAATATCATTGGCTTTGGCATCGGCGGCGGCGACCTGCTCGGGGGTCGGTTCCGACATCGCGGTCACGCCTTGCTGCGGCTTGGGAGCGTTGGGATTGGTGGCGACCAGGATTTCACTCAGGCGCACGCGCTCGGGCTGAGAAAAATCTGCCTTGTGTTCCTCATAAAACTTCTGCGCTTCGTCGCGCGTGATCTGGAGGTGGCTGCCGACCTCGGAGCCGATCACCTTCTGGGTGAGAATGCCATTCTTGGTGTTCTGCTTGAAATCCTCCCAACGCACGCCTTGGGATTCGGCCAGCTTCTGGAGATCTTCCAGGGAATCGGCCTTCATCTCCTTACGTAGATCGTCGAGGCGCTTAACCAGATCGGCGTCGGCGGAAATTCCGAGATCGGACGCCTTCTGGACGAGCAACTGCTGGTCGATGAGATCGCGCAGCGAGTTTGCCTCGCGTTCCTCTGTTTGTTGCTGGGTCTGCTCCTGCTGCCCCGCTTGCTCGCGGTTCCGGCGCAGGTCGTCACGGGTGATGATCGAGTTGTTGACACGCGCGACGATCTCCTCAACCACAGTAGTGTCTTGCTGGGCGAGGGCGGCGGAGGCGAAGGAACAGAGGACGATCAGCGACAACAAAAACTTCTTCATTGAGATCCGAGGCGCGTTGCCGTTCCAGCCCGGCACAGGGCGGGCGAGAGGCCGCAAAAAGTTTGAAGGTACAAGACAAGCTATTGTAACTCCCCCCATCCACATCAGCCAGCGGCAGCCCGGTTTGCCAATCCCGAATAGCGCCCGACCCACCGCGTGGGCGGGCAAATCGCCGGCTGGCGGCATTTTCATGGAAATCGAAAGATCGCCGCGCTGCAAACCCACCTCCAATAGAAAAACGCCCGGCTGCGGCCGGGCGTTTTGCAAAACCAAAGCTCCTACTGGCCGCTGGTCTTCAAAATCTGGTCCGCCAAATAGTCTTCCACCGAAGCGCTGTTGTGCAGCGACTCGTAGTAGGCGCTCTTGAGCAACTGCTCCCGGCGGTCGCGCAACTGGTCGCGAATTGCTTTCTGCACCCGCGGATCGTTCAGTTCGCGCTGTCCGGCCGGTTCCTTCGAGATCAACTTGATAATGCGGTAGCCGAACACCTCGCGCGATCCATTCTCTGCCGCCGGCAGCGGCGGAGTGACCTGTCCTGCCTTCAGCCGGTTGATCGCATCGTAGGCCTGTTTATCGCCTTGCAGCGAGTTCTCCGGGATAAATCCAAGGTCGCCGCCCGTGGCCGCCGTATCCGGATGCTCACTGTAGTTCATCGCCAGCGTGGCAAAGTCGTCGCCGCTCTGCAGCCGGCTCACCAGCATGGAAACCTTCTTTTTTGCCTCGGCCTCGTTCTGCGCCTTATCATTCTTCAGGTTGTGAACCTGCGGATTCGGTTGCGCCGTCACCAGGATCTGCGCCAGGTGATACTGCGGCACTATCAGGTTAAACTCCGCCTTGTGCTCGTTGTAGTACTTCGTGATGTCGCTGTCGCTGATGTTGATCTTCGACGTGACCTCTTTGTTCAGCACCTTCTCCACCGTAATCGAGCGCCGCAGATCGCGCTTGAAATCATCCAGCGTAATGGTGCGCTCTTTCAGCCGCTGATCGAATTCTTCCTTCGTAAAGGGTGCGCGAATTTCATTCAGCTTGCTGTCCACCTCTTCGTCGGTTGCGAGTAGCCCCAGCTTTTCGGCACGTTGCGCCAGGATTTCGTTCTCGATCATTTCGCGTAAAATGCCCAGCCGCAATGCTTGCGCCTGTTCGTTCGACGCAGGCGGCTGTGATTCCGATTGATTGCGATAATATTTCTCGACTTCCGTGGCCAGAATCTTGCGTCCATTGACTCGGGCCAAGACCTCGCCGCCGCTCTGGCTCTTACATCCCGCAGCCAGCATTAGACCCAGCGCGCAGGTTGCCAGCAGGGCCGCGCCCACTCCGTTCACCTTGCGATCCAAATCGCGATTCCTCCGACTCTGCGTGAGCCTGGCAATAGAAACCAGCGGCCCCTCGCGTCCCAAGCTACTCTCTGCAACCGTTTAATGCCCAGGCGCGGGCGCGGCCTTCGCCGGAGCCGCCACACTGAAGTTCTTCAATTCCTTGTCCAGCGCCAACCGCAATTGATCTTCCGGCACCGCGCCGTCCATCTTCATCCCATCCAGGAAGAGCACCGGGGTCGCTTCCACGCCCACACTTGCAGCTTCGCTGATGCTGGCCTTGAGGTCGGTCTTCGCCTGTGCCTTCACACAACTTTCCAGCGCCGCCGTGTCGGCCGAGTGCCGCTTGCCCGCATCCATCGTGATCCGGTCCACTTCGGCGATCTGGGCATCAACGGGCTTTCTCTCGCCCTGGATCTGGCGCCCATTGGAGTGCACATAATCGGCGAAATCCCAATACGCCTCGGCGCTCTGTTTGGCTAAGCAGCCTGAGTCGATCGCCGCGCGCTCAGCCCACGGATGAATCTCTGTCAGCGGGAAATCCTTGTACACAACCTTGATCCGGTCGCCATAGCTCTTCAGCACGTCGTTCAGCGTCTGGTGCATGCGCGAGCAGTACGGGCACTGGAAGTCGTCATAGACCACCACGGTAACCTGTGCGTCCTTGTTGCCGCGCACCGGGCGTCCCGTCAGATTGATCTTCGCCATCACTTCCGCCAGCGGGTCGCGCGTCAGATCCATCTTTGACACCGATAGCAGCGTCTTGCCGTCTTTGCTCAGCAGCAGTTCCCGCGTCTGCGACTGCCCCTCGTAGGAGAGGTGCACCACCAGATGATCGTAGCCCGCGAAGTCCGCACTCGGTGTTCGCTCACCCACCTTCACGTCAACAAAGGGGGGCACGCCAAAGGTGGAGCGAACCTGCTTTTCAATCTTGCGATCCAGTTCTGCACCGCCCAGGCTCTGCGCCCGACATCCGACGGCCAGCAGCAACATACAAAGGAATAAACGGCGCATCCACCACTCTCCAACTCGCTTCCAATTCCATTCCATAAGCCACTGAATTATCTCACGCACCCACTTTCAGGGCCTGCGCCCGGCCACAATTAGCAAGACCCACCGCAGGCGGAAAGTTTCCGCGTACTTTAGATTGTTCAAAGGGAAGGGCCATCTTGCGATGGCCCTTTTTGCTGATCGGCTTTTGGATTAGCGGCTGTTTTCTTCCGGCAGCACTGGCACGTAACGCACACAGAGACCAAACAGGAAGATGGTGGCAGCGATGAGGCCGACGGATAAGGTATTCCTCCCTACTTACACGGAGCTGAGCCGGTCGCGATGCGGCCTGACGGGCCGACATGTTCGCTGTGCCTTCAATCACAGGCCTGGGTGACGGGCGGGCGGTTTGCGGACTATCGAAAGTCTCAATAGTGGCAATAAGCCGACTTTATCGGTATTGACTTTTCAGTACTTTAGCGACGAAGGCAATATTTCCAAGTAGTTAAATTCGAGCATGCCTTGCCGCCCCCTCACAACCATGCCCGTGTGCCGGGAATCTATAACAAACTCACGAAAGAAGAATAGATACTCACATTGCTTGAACAGACAAATGACCGAGCAAGTGAACCTATCCCTCTTTCATTTCAAGGAGGAGCCATGAACGCAAGGACCACGCCAGCTAATAGTCCACCCCCGAATACAGGAACGCCCCGTGATTTCCAAAACCTGTGCAGCTTCGCAATGGATCATGCGTTAGGGATTGAGAAAGCATCGCTTGCTACGGTTGTTAGCTTGAATTCATCTGTACTCGATATCTATAAATCTTCTTTGTGGTTCACGCCTGTATTGGGCAATCTTCTCGACATGGTGTCCCAAGCCGTCGCTTGCTCGATGGAAATGCAGATGAACTGGTTTACCCTGATGGCACCGCTGGCCTCGCCGCATGTCGCAGCCGCGGCCAGCGCGGTCGCGCACAGTTCCGGCAGCCAAGCCCAGCCGAACGCCGACGAGTTTGCGTACAGCATGGACATTGCCATTGGGGCGGAGTTCACAGCGCCGGCCGGCGCGGTCACGAGCATCTCTGGTGGCAAAGCCCGGCCGAAAGCTGAAGTGTTGGAGCGCAGCATGGACATCGCCATCGGGGCGCGGGCAGCCTAGCTCTAAGAACTACCTGTGCTGGAGGCGCGCCGCTCAGCGGCCTGAATCTGGCCTCGCCGGGGGCAAGTTGGCAGTTCCTGGCAAACGGCATCGATCAAGGCAGCCCGGGTGAAGGGCTTCTGAAGAAAGCTAGCCCCGCTGAACTGTTCGTGGCCAGTTTCCGCGGCAGCGTATCCTGACATGAAGATAATGGGCAGCTTCGGCCTGTCGATCACGAGCAACTGTGCCAGCTCAGTTCCCGTCATCCCTGGCATCACGACGTCGGTGACGAGCAAGACCAACCTGTCCCCGAGTTCCGATGCAATTCCTAAGGCTTCAGACGCATCACCACAGTCGAGAACGGTGAGGCCGTCATGTTCGAGAAACGCTCGAACACTGGCGCGTACCATTTCTTCATCGTCTACAACCAGAATCGTACCTTCTCGCGGGCACGAGGCGTTCGATCTCCCTAGTGGGCACGGATTGGATTTCGAATCACTCGCCGGTGGCTTCGCGGCTGACGGCAGGTAAACAGAGAAGGTCGTCCCTGCGCCGACTATGCTTTTGACACGTATGTGGCCGTCACTCTGGCTCACGGTTCCGTAAGCAAGCGAAAGCCCCAGCCCCGTTCCTCGCCCTTTCGACTTGGTTGTGAAGAATGGCTCGAAGATTCGGCCGAGGAGTTGCTCGGGGATGCCGTGCCCGGTGTCAGCGACCGTAATCAGACCGTAAGCTCCCACAGGAACTCCGTCGTGCTGACCAAGATCATTCCCATCGATAGCGATAGCCGATGTACTTAGCACGAGACTGCCGCCTTTCGGCATTGCATCTCGTGCATTGAGGACCAGGTTGATGATCGTCTGCTCTATGTGAACGCGGTCTGCATTGACCCAACACGGCGCTGGCGACAAACGGGCATCTGTAGCGACGTTCTTCGGGAGGAGGTGATTGATTAGATCGGCCGTTTCCGACACAAGTCGACTCAGGTCAAAAGTCGAGGTTGCGAGTTCCTGTTTTCTGCTGAATGCGAGGAGTTCTTTCGTTAGCTGGCCGGCGCTGTCGGTGGCACTCAGTATTCGTCTTGCTCCCCTCTCCACGTCGCAGGCCGCAGTGGCTTCCAGCAAAAGCTCGGCTTGGCCACTGATGCCCATGAGGAGATTGTTGAAGTCATGCGCAATGCCTCCTGCAAACTGGCCCACGGCTTCCATCTTCTGTGACTGCAGCAGTTGTTTCTGCAGCCTGCGGGCCTCGGAAACATCAAGCACCGTCCCCTGTAATTCCAGAACTCCAGCTGCCGCTTCCGAAAGAATCGCGACGTTAATCAGCGCGAGCATTTCGGAGCCATCTTTGCGACGTAAGCGGAACTCGCGGTTGATGAGCTGCCCTTGGTCGCGCAATGTGGCAAACGCCGAGTCCCGTTCCTTCTCGCTGAAATAGACGAAAAGCCAGTTTTGCTGAAATTCCTCACGAGAGCTGTAGCCGAGCATCTTGCAGAGCGCTTCATTGCAATCGATCAAGGTTCCATCTACTCGCGAACGGAAAACTCCCGCGAGGTTACGTTCAAATAGAAGACGGTATCTCTGCTCCGACTCACGTACGGTTGAAGCTGTCGCGGCTTCCCGCTCAAGGATCAGCAGCAGGGTCGCAATGGCGATTCCTCCCTGGCAGAGAATATCAATCACAATCCACCGGACAGTTAACGCGCTTCCGCGAACAGACAAAAGAACGTAGATCGCCTGCATCACTCCATAACAACCGCAGGACAGCATTGCCAGCAGACTGCCACCCGAGTCCGTTCGCCGCCAGGAGCGGAAGAAAACATAGGAGCAATACCAAAGAGCCACGGAGACGACGATCGGCGGAAGGATGCGAATCTCGAAACTGAGCAGGGCGTCGCCCCGGACCAGCATCGCCGCAATGTAGAGCGCCAATGCAACCACGAGTGCCGCGACGGTTCCGATGCGAGCGACCTTGACGTCATGGCCCGAGTTGCGGAAAGACTCTGCCCCCGCGATAAGGAGCGGAATGAAAAGCATGCTCAAGATTTCAAACGCGAGAAGAATAAAAGTCTTGAGAGGTTGAGTCCCCCGGCTATTGCCGCTCAACCAGAGGCCGACCGCAAGCGATGCGGCATGGGTCGTCCACGCCCACATCCACCTGCAGAAGAATGTCTGCGACCGGAAATACGGACGTATGGCTATGAGTACTGCTACCAGAAACGCAGTGAATCCAGCCTCTACAAAAGGAAACACTTTCAGCAAAAGAAATGACGACATCATCATGCATCTCGGCGAGCCATCAAAAAAGGATCGACATTGGAAGAATACCGCGAAGCCGAACCTGATGCTTCCATATTGTCTGAGTCAGGTACGAAAGTACTCTCCAGCGTGGATGCGTTGGCGTGGGCGGCAGACGGCCAGAACTCTTCTGAGTTCGGCCTTGCGCAAGGCCGCCATAGCAGCTTTCTGATAGCTCGCGCCATAGAACACCTTCTCCTGGGCCGCAAGTTACTTCCGGTGTTAAAAACTCACCGCTCCGAGTAACTTGCAGCCTAGAAGCAAGAGGTGTCTCATAATCAGCAGAAACAAACTAGCGAACTCTCACCTTAACGAAGCGGCATAGATCAGATTATTTCGTGCGCTGGGGACATCTCCAGCGCCCGGGCAGTCCCCGCGACGACAGAAAGGACGACCTGTGACCAGCGCTCATTTCTCTGCTGAGCTATTTCCATTTCTACCGCCGCCGCCTTCAGAGCCTCTTCCCGAAGATGAGCAAGAAAGACTTGTCCTCAGCCACATGGGAGAAGTGAAACAGGTTGCGCGTTCGATTCTGTGCCGTCTGCCAGCTTCGGTGCAGCTCGACGATCTGATTCAAGCTGGCTCCATTGGGCTCATAGACGCCGTCCGGCGCTTCGGCCATGGTCGCAATTTGTCTTTCCGCCAATACGCCCGCATTCGCATTACGGGTGCGATTTTTGATAGTCTTCGCGAACTCGACTGGGCTTCGCGGTACTTTCGCACCCGCCAGCAGAAGCTCGCCAACACTACTCGCTCTCTTGAGTCAAAGCTCGGACGCAAGCCCGACAGTGATGAAGTGGCTGATTCCATGGGCATGGATTTGAACACTTTTTTTGAGTTCGCCCAAGCCGTGCAGAACCGTCAGGAAGTTGATTTTGACCCGCCGCAGGACAGTGAACGCCGCTCCGTGCTGGAGACCGTGGCCGATGACCCCGAGAAGCGTCCCGACGCCATGTGCCATCAGAACGAGTCGCGCAGCGAGCTTCGGATGTTCGTTGCCCAACTCCCAACCGATGAAGCAAATGTCTTGATACTTTACTACTTCAAGGAATGGAGTATGCTGCGCATCGCCCGGTCCATTGGCAAGACCGAGTCTCGCGTTTCTCAGATTCACAGCAAAGCCGTGGAGCGGCTGCGTGACAAACTTGGGCCTCGCGCCCGCGAACTGATGAGCCGCTGTCTCTAGGCCGACTCCGTTTGCGGGTGTCGCCCTGGCCGCAAACCAGAAAGCTGAAGCTTGGCAGGCACATTGCTCTATCAGGAGGCAACGCTATGAGAAGCTCGCACGAAAAGCCTACAACAATGCTGGAGCCAGAGTCATGTGTACCAAGTCAAAACGACTTGGAAAGTTGGGGCATTCGCATCCTCCTCTTCGTTCTGGTGTTGAGCGGAGTGATCTCCGTGCTAGTGCCGAGGATCACAAACCACTGGCGAGTCGAAAGCGGCTTCGCGCCACAAGTGTTGATTGGGTTCGCGATTCTATCGCTGGTTTTCTATCTGCATCTGTTGTCACAGCGTAGATTGCTGCGAAAAGTCTCCACGGCGCTGATTGCTGCCACCTCGTATGTCGATAGGTTGGAGCAGGTTTCCTTAATTGATCCCCACACTCAGTTGTTTAACCGAAAGTACTTCGACCAATTGTTCAACCAGCAATTGGGATGGCTGAACCGCTGCGGCAAGTCGGCCACCTTAGTGCTTTTTGAAGTGCTGCCTGATGGACACGAATCGTCAGCAGAAGAGCTTGCGATAGAGGCCGCACTCGTTCTGCGCTCAAATTTCCGTGGTTCCGACTACGTTCTGCGCAACTCGGCGACTCAATTTCTTGCCTTGCTGCCGGACACGACCGAAGTTCAGGCGCAATATGCTCTGAATCGACTGAGTGACAAATTGGATAACTGGAATCTTGAACACAAAAGATCTGAGATGGTGCTGCGGCACGAACTTAGCACGTGCCCTCCAGGCGGCGATCTCTGGGACACACTCCGCGAAATAGAGGGGCGGCTCCGAGTTAATCCAGATCACCGGAGTGACCGCCGTGAATCCGAAACTCCAATGGCTGTGAGTTCAAACAATTGAAGATGGCTGTAGTTCCTTTCGTAAATGACGAGCAACGAGCTGTCGATATGATGATGCGCTGCTATTTATGAAACTCCTTGTCGCAGAAGACTCAAGTTTGTACCGGATGACGTTGAAACGCTTGCTGGAGGCGTGGGGCTACGATGTTGTGCTTGCCGCCGACGGCGACGAAGCACAGCGCATCCTGAACAGCGACGACTCGCCTCGACTGGCCATTTTGGACTGCTTGATGCCGGGAATGAGCGGCCTTGAACTCTGTGAACAAATTCGTGCGCGCACGCGGGACTATGTGTACACAATCTTGTTGAGTTCTGCAGATCAGGAGAGCGATGTCCTCAAGGGATTTGAATTGGGGGCAGATGACTATCTTTGCAAGCCGTTCAAGGAAATTGAACTTCGAACAAGGCTCAAGGTCGGCGAACGAATCATTCGAAGCCACGAAAAATTGGCTTTGGCCCATGAAGCTCTGAAATTCGAAGCTTCGCATGACTTTCTTTTGCGCATTTGGAATCGTCGGGCGATCATCGAGCTGTTAGGTAAGGAACTGAGCCGGGCAAAGCGGTCACGAACATCTTTCAGCGTCCTGCTTGCTGATTTGGATTTTTTCAAGCACGTCAATGACACATTCGGCCATTTGGTTGGGGATGACGTGCTCCGTAGCGCGGCAGAACAAATGTCTAGCGCTGTGCGTGAATACGACCACGTTGGTAGATATGGGGGCGAAGAGTTTCTTATGGTGCTGCCCGACTGCACCACCGAGGCGGCGCGGGAAGTTGCGGAGCGTGTGCGGCAGGCTATCAGCAACCAACCCCTCGCCAATGAGGTCGAGATCACCGTAAGTATCGGGATATCACAATGGCGCTTTGGGCAGGAAATCCGCGACCTTCTTCGTCAAGCTGACGCGGCGTTGTACAAGGCAAAGCAGAGCGGACGTAATCGTGTAGAAATCGCAGATACAACTGGGGAGAACCCTGTCTGAACTGGGACGAAATAAATAAGAAAATGTCCTAAAGTTTACTACCTTTTATACCGTTAGCTACCTCACGCGTGCGACCTATGCAACTCGCACTTTGCGACCCTGTTTGGATCGCCACCGAAAGGAGCCAGTTATGGGAGAAAGTTCAAAGATTGATTTCCCGGATCGCCGTCGTTTTCCTCGCTACCCTTGCGCGGGTGCGGCTGAGATACTCCAAGGCGGAAAAATCTGGGGATGCGGGAAGGTGAGCGATATAAGTCGCGGCGGCTGTTACATCGAAACATTGCAACCCTTGCCGACCGGCTCTGAGGCGCAACTTCGGCTTACCATCGCTGGTATTTTCTTGGATATATGTGCAAACGTTGTTTCCAGTGACCCGATGTTTGGCATGGGCATGGACTTCGTGGTTGTACCCACGGAACAGTGGAACAAGCTTCCACAGGTAATAGAGAAGGTCACAAACGCAGACCGTTCACTCTCTCTGTCGCAAGACGGGCCAAGCCACGAAGAACCGCAGGCTCATATGCAAGCCGCCTTGCAGCATTTACAGCAAGCTCAAAAGGAACTTCAGCAAGCGATGTACGAGGTCGGAGCGCACCGCGCACGGGCTCTGCAATTGACCGAAAATGCCATTCACGAAGTAAAGATGGCATGTAACCGGGGGAGCACCATCGAAACAACTGACCCAGCTTCCCTGGGGAGCAGCGCCGTGTGGAGTTGTGAAGTGCTCTGAGAGGAGTTACTCGACCATTGGCCTGTACAGGATGTTCCGCGGAAATCAGAGGGCATCTGAAGCAATGCGCTGAGCAATTCACGGCGTTCAGCGCCCATCCTTCTTCCGCGCCTCCCGCACCCAATGGTAGTTCTAGTTCGGATCGAACTCGTCCTGCCCGTTTACGACAGCCTGTCCAACCATTCGAGAACAAAAGCACCCACTATTCAACTGGACGTTCGGAGCTTATTTCCGTGGCTCCGGAGAGCACAAACAGAGATCGCCAGATCCTAGCAGTTCCAGAAACTGATCGAATCCGACAGGGCGACAAAACAGAAAACCCTGGACGAGCGTAATCCCCAGGTCCCGCAAGACCTCCAAGTCTGCCGGGTCTTCAATGCCTTCCGCGACTACCATGCCGCCAAACTCTTCGGCTAACGTCGCCACCGATGCGACAACAGCGTAGCGGTATTTGTTGCTATGACAACCGTGGACAAAACAGCGATCAAGCTTAAAATAATCCGGCTTCGCGTCCACCATCATCTGGAAGTTTGAGTGTCCGATCCCGATATCATCCAGTGCGATTCGAATTCCAGCCTCTCGCAGAGCAGCGAGAGTTTGGGAAAACTCTGGCCTGTTCCACACTGGTGCGTGCTCGACGATTTCGACCGTCAGACGCTGGGTGTCAATTGCATTCTCGGCTGCGACCGAGCACAGCCAGCCACAGAAATCGGCACAACGCCCCAGGGTTGAAGCATGCACGTTCAGATTGAGACGTATCTGCGCGGGAATGGCAGAAGCCGCCTCGAGAGCAACGGAAATGCAATGTTGATCGACAATGTGTTCCGCTCGTTTGTGACGGGCATAAGCGAAGAGTGCGTCTGCATTCCGAAAGGGAGTGCCGTCCGGCCCACGGGTCAGGCACTCTACCCCGGCCAGTTTATGGGTATCGCCATCCAGTCTGAAGATTGGTTGAACAACGGGAACAATTCCGCCTTTGCCTAGCACCTGCTGCAAAAGTCTGCCTGTGGATGGCGGCTTCACGTAGGCAGGGGATATCGCGCTAGTAAATCCTCGCAAAGTGGCTAACAGCTCTGAGAGTGGCAATGGCTTTTCGAAGAAGGCATCCGCGCCCATACCAAGTGCGATTGATTTCAACCGCTCCGCTCCCCCGCCAGACATAACCACAATTCTTGGCCGTCCCTGGATGTCGGCGACTTGCTCAATTAAGTTGAGCCCTTCTAACCTTTGAGGCGTAAGGGAAAGGTCGGTGACGACAAAAGAATACTTGTAACAGTCAAGCAGTGCTTCGGCTTCTTCGCGATCACCAGCGCAATGAACCTCGCATTTCAGTTCCTGCTCCAAATAGTTACTGATAAGTTCCAGTAACGGTAGCTCATCCTCGATAACGAGAACACGAGTCTCTGCAGCCTTGGATGTTTCTAGAGTGTGAGCCATTTGCTCATTTTAATTGAAAGCGAGTCCTGTCCGGCAGCATTATGCTTCAGGTCGCAAAGTACAACAGTAACTACGCAATAACTCATGGCCCGCACGAGGGTAAAGCCTTAGGCCGCTTCGGAGTATCGAAGACAGGGGCAAGAGTTATGCTCGGCTGTTGCCAGCCACCACGCCCCACGAGGGTTTCTCCAAGCCTGTTGGGACCGGATGCACAAAGCGGTATTTTCTATCGCGTGTACGAACGCGAATCAGGATGACGACTTTGCTCTTCCCATTTTTGTGGGTGCCGATGCGCCAAAGCTGGACAGAAAAGAAGCTTGGGAAATGGTGACGAAGCGGTAGCAGGGATTAGAGCATTGATTCTAAAGGAATGGCGGAGGGTGAGGGATTCGAACCCCCGTTACGGTTTCCCGTAAAGCGGTTTTCAAGACCGCCTGTTTCAACCGCTCACACAACCCTCCGCGCTGAGAGATGCGTGCTCCTCCATCAGTTTACCGCAGGTTTGGTTTTTGAGGTTGTGCAACAGTTGCACTCTGGCGCCGCACCGAGGATTCGACTGCTCCCTCTGATAGGCGCCAGCCTGAGCGTATAGCCCACCGCCTTGTCGCAAGCGAAGAATCAAAGCGGCGGGTTGGTCTGCGCAAATCTATTCGGCCTTTGTTGGAGAAGACTGATCGTTCACCCGCAGACCTGGCAGAAAATCGTAAGTAGTCCGCCGATATTGGTTTTGTGAGCTGGTTGCTTCCCCATCCGCCAGCCCTCGACGCCGCGTAAGTATGTCTTCCGCTACGTTCAGGCGTCATCCTCGCATTGCAAGCCCAGTGGGTCGCTGACACCAATGCGTTCTTAAAACGGCATTGGAGCGCCAGGGGGGACCAAGGCCACCCGGTCGCCGGGCCTGATGATTGCCGCCTTAGGGTCGAAAACTCTGTGGTTCACAAACATCACACCGACGCGTTCCGCGGGGATTGCGAGTTGAGCGAGTAGTTCTCGTCCCGTCATCTCATCATCTACGTCGAGCCGCTGTGGGTTTGCCCAATGTCTTGTCTTGAAGAGATCGGAGAGCCACATAAACGCGTGGAGTTCAACGGGTGCAGTTGCAGTTACAGTCGCAGGTGAAATCAAAGTCGGAGTCATCGTTGCGGTCATGGTCGCCTCCCAAAACGCTAACGTTTCACGGTCGCGCTGGTTCGATCCTCAGCATCGTCCCGTTCCGTACATAAACTAAAGGGCAGTTTGACTTCCACTCGGCGCGGAAGCCTCTGGTTAGACCGAATGTTGTTAGCTATCAGAGAGATACCGAAGCGCAGACTCGCAATTCTGCCGAGATCGCTGCAGTTTCGCGAATGGATGCGCCCAGCCTTGGGCACACTGACCAAATCTGGGCAGTCAGCACTGTCAGATTCAACTTCGAATCTTGCTCGTTATTGGTTTCGGCGGAATCGAGGCGTGGTGGGAGATGCGGGCACAGACTTGGCACACAAGACCGTGCCGGTTATCTTCAGCCGAAAGAGAATTCGTCGATGGCCAAAGGAAATGAGCCAAGCAAATTCTCCAGCGTTGCTGGAATGGTCGGTCCAGCGAAGTTGCTTGTCGAAGATTCAGCTAGGAGTTTGTCGACAGTAAGACCTAATCCGACGGTCTGTGCGGCACCGACTTTATGTTCGACCAACTCCTCGCCGCATTACCTCGCCCATTCCCAATCATTCATGCTGTTCTCGCCTATGTTCTCCACAAGAGCATCCATTGCCGCATCATCGGAAACAAGGTGAACGCCCCGACGACACAGTTCAGCGAGAAGTTTTTTGCCGGCAGCATCGACATAAGAAACGTCGGCCAGTTCAAGGCATACATCCTTCGATTGCGAGTGCGCGAGGACATCTTTGGAAACGTCCCTCAGCTCATCAACCCAGGCGGACGCGAGTTTACCCTCAAGGGTAATTCTGATATCGGGTTGTTCTCGAACGGTAATCCTCAGCATATTTGTGCCTTTCCTGAAGAGATGGAGAGCAGTTTGGCTTCCAGTTCTTCGTCCATACCTACGTTGCTCGAAATTAGCTTCAGAATGGCAAGATCCGTATCAGACCGCAAACTTTCATTGCGGCGCGGACCGCCCAAACCTGGGCACACTGACAGGTTTTGGGCACTTCATTGGGCAGGTCGTTCATGATCGGGAACGCGGAGGTTTTTGAGGGGCGGAACTGAGTTGGAAAAAATCGGAGAGTGCGGGGTCACTATAACACGTCGCCAGGAGCAATGGAGGAGCCCGCGTTACCGCTGTCCCTGATCCTGTATGTCGCGACGCGATATCCCAAGCTTTCGCATCTTGCCCTGCAAGGTGGTACGTTTCAGGCCCAACTTTGCGGCGGCTCCATGCGGCCCGGAAATCACCCCACCGCTCTGCCGCAGGATGCGCAGGATATGATCGCGCTCGGCGGATTCCAGTGTTCCTTGTTCCTCCGAACTGGGAGTTGTGGGTTCCACCAATTCATGAGCTGGAACGTTCAGCACAGGTCCAGGGGAGAGGATAACAGCCCTTTCGATAAAGTTTTCCAGCTCCCGAATGTTCCCCGGCCAAGGCCAATTGCAAAGCGCGTCCATTGCTTGCGGGGGAATGCTCTTGATTTTCCTTCCCATTTGACGCGCGTACTTCTGGGTGAAATGGTGGACGAGAAGCGGGATGTCGGCTTTACGATCGCGGAGCGAAGGCACAAGGATCGGAAATACTCGCAAACGGTAATACAGGTCACTGCGGAATTCGTTATCAGCAACCATTTGGGCGAGGTTACGGTTCGTAGCTGCAACCAGCCTCACATCCACATGAATCGTTCGAGAGCTTCCCAGCCTTTCGAACTCGCTTTCCTGGAGCACGCGTAGCAACTTGGGCTGTATTTCCAGCGGAATGTCCCCGACCTCGTCCAGAAATATCGTTCCCTTATCGGCTAATTCCAACCTGCCAGTCTTGCGAGAGATTGCTCCGGTAAATGCGCCTTTCTCGTGTCCGAAAAGTTCGCTCTCGAGTAACCCAGTCGGAATGGCAGAGCAGTTGATTTTCACCATGGGACTATTCGAACGGCGGCTAAGCCGGTGAATCGCGCGAGCAATTAGTTCTTTGCCAGTGCCTGTTTCACCGAGGATCAGGACGGTGGCGTCGGTGGGCGCGACCGTCTGCACGTTTTGTAGAACTTCTTTCAGCCCCGTGCTTTCCCCAATGATTTCGTCGAAATTCAAAATGGTGCGAATCTCATCCTCAAGATACGACTTTTCTTCGGCGAGCTTTTCTTTGAGTTCGGCAATCTCCCGGAAAGCCAATGCATTGTCGACGGCGATCGCCACCTGATTCGCAACCTGGCGAAGCAGATCCATGTCGTCTATGCTGAAGGCGCCTTCACGACGGCTCGCAACCGTGAGCACGCCGACGGTGCGCTCACGATTCAGCAGTGGCAGGCAGCAAATGGATTTCAGCCCTTCCGCAAACAACATCTTGGCCACTTCGGCTGGGTACTCGGTAACCTCGTGTCGACTGACCAGAAGGGGCTTACCGGTGCTAAAAGCCCGACCGGCAAGTGAGCCATTGCGCGGGAAAGGCAGATCTGGATGGACCAAGCCTGAGCCTTCGGGAAAATCAACCGCATACAAGCGCAGAGTATCGGCTCCGTCGGGCAAGGTCAGGGCGGCGTAGTCGTGGCGCATAATTCTACGAAGTGAAGCAGAAATTGCTTTGAAGAGTTCGTTCAACTCGAGGTTTCTTACGAGTGTATTGGTGACATCGAGCAGAAGGAGCGTTCGGTCCCGCTCTTGTTTCAATTGTTTCTCGTAAGAAACTACCTCTTGAGAACGTAACTGGTTGTCGACGGCCAGGGCGACCTCTGAAATTGCCTTTCGCAGCAACTGTAAGTCACCATCTAAAAAAGCGACGTCTTCTTTGCGGCCGAATGCAACGGCACCTAGCTTCCGCTCCGTGGTCGTGAGTGGGAGCAGGCATATACATCGAATCTCATTTTCCCGAAATACCCGAGTCGCGTCGGGAAACCGTGTTTCTTCAGCAAGACCGTCGAGCAGGACCGTTCGTTGAGTCTCCCAAGCGACTCCGGCAGGCGATTCGCTTATCGGAATTTCAAGCCCGACAGGAACCATCATTGGGCTCGTCGTCTCGACAAAACTGACCCTCATCACGTTGCGAACCGGATCGTAAAGGCTCACGTAAAGCGCATCGAAAGGGACGAGTCGACGAAGACGCAAGGCGAGGGCGTCAAAGAGTTCCTGCAGATCCCTGTGACAGATGATGCAGTCGAATACCTCTACAAGCGCTTGAAGTTGGCGCTGATCAGGAACTGGCTCTTCTAACGTCGCGACCTCCTTGATCGTCAAAGGCATCTGCTCACTCCCCGCCCCGAACTCACCGGGTAGGTATCGGCTACATGCACGGCTCACGATTATGGTTGGGGCGTGTCCGGGAAGTCTGTGACCTGTGCTACTCCCGGAGGTGACCGCAAACGCGCCGCCAGAACCTTGGGCGCAAGCTTTCCGCGGCAAGCGGCAGAAGCCGTTTTCCGCCTCAACCCAGCTTTGCGGAATCAGTTGTGGCTTGGCTTGCGTCTTGGAGTTTTGCGCGAGGGAACCCCCAGGGGGGGCACGTACTGATAGATCGAAGCGGCGATTTCAGAGAGCATTCCACCGACATTGGACACATCGGCCATGTTGTGAAGCGGCACTAGATTCACATAGGCGGCGAAGACCAACCTGTGTCCATTGGCAGCATCCACATATCCCACCAAGCCCTTGCCCAGCAGCATCACCCCGTTATCCAGTGCGTTTGAGACGACGTAGGAACCGGTCTTCGCGTGGACATGTCCAGCGGCGGGCGAGTCTTGCAGCGTTTCCGTCAGCGTGCCATCGCGGCCCAGCACCGGCAGCGAATTGAAAAATAACCGCCCGTACGGCTGACGCGACATATAAGCGAGATAGCGCACCATGAAGTCGGGCGAGAAGGCAGAGCCTACCCCGCCTTCTCCATCGAGTTGAGAAACCGATTCCGGGTCCAGTCCGGCATCGACCAGGAATCGCCTCTCAAGCCCGAGGCCTTTCTGAAACGCATCGGCAGAACTGTGAGCCAGAATTGCGCCAAGCAGATATGGCGTCGTCGCCGCGTGAAGATTCTGGCTCACCTTTAGAGTGAGTTTCACCTCTTCTTTGAACGGAGGAGAAACATGTTCGACCAGCATGGTTCTCATCGTCGGATCGGCTGGGGGAACCGATGCTGGCGTGCTTGCAGCAGGGGAATCTTCCAGCGCAATGTTTGCCCACCGCAACGCTTCACGAAAACCCTCGGTTGCAAACAGCACAGGGTCTTGTACTTTGTAAGCGGCCTGCGCCTTCTCCACGCCCGCAGGTACGCTGCCCTCCAACACTACGGTATGGGAGCCGTCTGCTTCAGCGATGTCCGAGGTGAATTGCAGCCCCGGATCAGAATCCGGACCACCAGTTCTGACTTTGTTAATCACCTTCAGATACGGCAATGCAGGCGACACCTCAATCGACACGGGGCCGCCTGGGGAAAGGGCCGGGGTTGCTATGACATCGATGACGTTATCGTTCAGCACGATCGGGGATATTGTGGTGTGGGTTCCGGGTTCGACCTGGTTGGAGGGAAATAACGAAGCGTCTATGATTACGTTGCCGCGAACCCGCCAGATGCCACTCTTGATCAAACCAATCGCCATTTTTTTGAACACCCGCAAGGGATCGCCGGACACGGACTTTCCCGGCAACATACCCGCGTAAGCATGATCGGACGAGGTGTAATCCAGCGTATCGTTCTCCTCCACTCGCCCGGAGAGATTAGGGTCGCCGCTGGCGACCAGCACCAGGTCTCCCTCCAGGATGCCAATGGGAACGATGCTGCCGGTGTGATACACGCGTGTGTGGAAGCGGTAATTCTCACCGAGCAGCGCCAGCGCCGCGCCTTCCGTTACGACTTTGGTGGTGGAGCCGGAAGTAAAGAGCTTATCCTTGTTGATCGCAACCAGGATTTTGTTGTCGGTCAGATCATAGACTTCCACGCCGACAGTGGAATACTTGAAAATCGGACGCGCAGCTATCTGCCTAATATGCTCGAGCAAGGCCGAAGGGTTTTGGGCCGCCGCAGGAATTGTGGCCGACAGAATGGCACACAGAAGAACCAAATGTTTCCGCAAAATCCGTCTCCACATCGTCACAACTCCACGTGCACTCGGAACCCTGGAATGAAGACCGGTCCACGGTCCCGGTTGTAGCCCGGATTGTTCACGTGCTGCAAGTCAGGACCAGCGTAAAGCCCACGCCAAAGGTGCGCGGTGTAGTAAGACTCGAAGATCTGTTCGCGTCCGTAGTTGAGGAAGCCGCCGGGAGGACGGAGGAAGCCGGGACCGCCATCGCCAAGGAGGAAGCCGAGACCACCATCGCGAAGATAGTTCTGGTGATCCTTCGAGATGGCATTGCTGGCAAACGCCACGCCGGCGCGATCCTTGGTGCGGTGCCACTGGCGGCCGTCCGCGCGGAAACCGACTGCGAAGGTCGAATCGACTTCGGTGTAGGCGTACGACTCGGTCTTGCCGTTGTTCCATCCAAAGCGGGCAAATGCCTTGAAGTTCTTCGTGACTGCCTGTTCGATATTTACTCCGAAGCCGTACTTGATGGTCGTCTGGAATGGATGGTTGGTAATATCCGGTACGGAAGTGATGCCGGCTTCGTACTGCGCAATCGCGTCGCGATAGATGCCCATGTTCGCGTGATTGATATAGGAAAGAAGGCGTATGGTTCCGTCCTTTTTCGGAAGCAGCCCTTTGCGCAACTCGAACTCGAAGTTCTCGGCGTGGGCCTTGCGCAGATTCCACTGCATGTCGATGCCGTTGGCAACCTTCGGCATCAGCATATCGCCGGCGCGGAACGCGTAGTCCTTGGCCTGGTATTCCACGACCACTCCCCAGGTGTATCCGCGGGTGTCGGCGGCGTAGTCGTAAGCGCCGTTCTGCGCCGTGGTCCAGTTCATAAACTGAAAGTGGCTGTCTGATCCGACCGAATTCTGGTCGAAGAAATCCACGGTATCGAGCGCGCCGGCGTGAATTTCGAGGCGGCGCTCGGGCAGTTCGTTGAAAGTGGACATCGGCCCACGCTCGCCTTCGGTCTTCTTCTTGCTAAGTGCAATTACCTCGTGGACCATCGCACGCGCGAAGTAGGGCGCTTCGCTCAGCGGCGAGCCTTCCCCGGGGATGCGAACCACATCCAGATTCGAATATCCCGCCAGCCCAAGCGAGTTGCTCATGCCCTGTCCGCTCGCCTCTTCGATGTCAACCAGTGCCTCGGTGGAATGGTTGAGCCGCAGGCCGGTGTAGAGCGTATAGATTCGCGAGGTGGCTTTCACATAGTTTGGGCTGAAGCTGTTCCTCCCGCTGTAGTCGGCAGGAAAGCTGGGATGAGCTTGGAAGATAACGTTTATCTGGCCGGAAACCCAGAAGGGACTCGCATCGCCAAAATGCGGCAACATGCTCTCGGTCGATTCGTCCGCTACAGGAATTGGGTCGTCCGCGAAGCTCTCGCCCACTTCGGTTGGTTGTGCCAGGGCGGCGACCTGTTTTTGTGCCAGGGCCGCGGCCTGGAAGCAAAAGAGGAAAAAACACGCCAACCGCGCAGCCATCACCAGGGTTCTGATTTTCTTGTTCATCGGACTGTTCCCTTCGCTGCGTTTGTCTCGTCCCGCGTTCGGCCCACTCACAGGCAGAGTTCGTGCTTGCGCTGTATGGCGTCAAATAGGTTTGGCACACTGATTAGGCGCGGAACTGAGAAGCAGGTGCTTCCGGGGAGGCGGGAAAATCGAATGTTTCTATTTTCGCCGGCTCTAACAGTCCAGTGCCGTTGCAAGTCCAGGTTGGTCGCTGTCGCTGTTTAGTTCCATGCGCAATGCTCCTGTTTACGGTAGAGATCACACGCGCGCTACGTTCCCTCTACCCATTGAATCCGAAGGACGTTACCGTCATTGTAATCCACCTCGGGGACCTACTGCACGCGGAGCGGCTGCGGCGTAAAATGAGGACTGGAGGCATTAGGTGCCAAGTAGTGAACCGGAACGCATTGCCCGCGAGATTATCGAGCTTTGCGCTGATTGTGATCAGTGCCGAGAATTCATGGAGGACACAGGCTGCCTGTTCTTCCCTAGGCTGTTCCGGCTCTACGACCGCGAAAAAGAGAAGAACAACATCATCACCTCGGACGAGCTGCGAAAGCTGATCGATCTTTGTAACATGTGCGGCTTGTGTACCTGTCCGTCCGTCCGCGCCAATATTCGCGATGCCAAGGACGCCTTCATCGCCCGCGACGGCTTGAAGCCCTCCATTCGACTGCTAGAAGATGTGCAGCGCGTGGGAAAGCTGTGCGGCGCCTATCCAAAGTTGGCCAACCTTATCTATGAGATCAAGCCTGTCTCGAACCTGGTCCGGCGCCTGGCCGGCATTCATCCGCAACGCAAGCTTCCCAAGTTTCCCCCGGAGAACTTCGACCTCTGGGCAAAGGATCGCGGGCTTCACTTGCGGCGCGAAACGGCTGGCCCCAAGGTCGCCTATTTTGTAGGCTGCACCGCCCGCTATCTCTTTCCAGAGGTGGCCAAGGCGGCGGTTGAGGTTCTGGAGCGAAACGGAGTCGCCGTCTATTTCCCTGAGCAAAAATGTTGCGGCATGCCCAGTTTGCTCGAAGGTGACCGCCCATTTACCTTCGAGCGCGCAGCATTCAATCTGCAGCAACTCGAAGAGGCCGTGGATGACGGCTACGATATAGTCTGCTCCTGTCCCACGTGCGGATACATGCTGAAGGGCGTCCTTAGCGAAGGTGCCTATTATTCGAAGGAGTACCGCCAATACCTGACTGAGCTAATGGCCGAGGCCGGTGGCGATCAGAGCAAAGTGCGGGAGCGCATATTTCAGGAGGAGTCTGCGCCAGGCGGGCGTGCCACTCCCGCCTCGCCTCGCCGAGCCAAACCGCTTCTGGCGCTCAGGATGATCACCGATGGCATGCTTCAAGACGAGGGTTATTTCGCCGCGATTGACGGACGAAAACGAATCAAGATTGCCAGTCACAGCTACGACCTCGGCGAGTACCTCCGAGAGCTCGATCGGCGCGGAAAGTTCAATCGCGCCCTAGCCCCGGTGCAGGGTCGGATGGCCTACTACGCGCCCTGCCATCTGAAGGAGCAGAACATGGGGCAACCGTGGGCGGAACTGCTGCAACTTGTACCCCAGGTTTCCATCGAGAACGCCGGGGGCGCCTTCGATTGCTGCGGACTGTCTGGCATCATGGGTTTCAAAAAGGAGTTTCACGCCATCTCCCTCGCAATGGGCCGTCCCTTGATGGACAAGATCAGAGCCATCGATCCCGAGATACTCGTCACCGACTGCCTGAGCTGCCGGATTCAGTTCAATCAGGAGCTTTCTTATCCGGTCCTGCACCCCGTCGAGGTCTTGAACAACTCTTATCGCGCCCAAGGCTCACCGTAAAATTCCGCGGCTATCGCGAGCATGGGACCCACATCAGGCGGTGGCGGCTGAGGCAATCGGCAATCGGATCTTAAAGCTAGTGCCTTTCCCGACCTCACTCTCCACGGAGATACTTCCATGATGCGAGGTGATGATTCCATACGCGATAGACAAGCCGAGGCCGGTCCCATGACCGCTCTCCTTGGTGGTGAAAAAGGGATGGAAGAGCTGGCCGATCTTATCCGGGGGCACACCGCATCCCGTGTCCGAGATCAGGATTTCGACGGAACCATCGGGCGCGTTCTGGCGGGTCGTAATGGTGATGGTGCCTCTCTCTTTCATGGCGTGAACGGCATTGATGAAAATGTTCACGAACACCTGTTCAAGCTCAGATTTGTCAGCCATGACCGGAGGAAGCTGCGGGTCGCAGTTGATCTCTACGTTGACGTTCAGAAATTGCGCTTGCTTTGCAACGAGAGAGAGTGTGTCGCGCAGGATTTTATTGAGGTCGGCAAGTTCGGGGTTGACCTTGGAATGTCGGGAAAACTGCAGCAGGCCTTTGACGATATCGCGGCAGCGCTCGGTCTGCCTGATGACCACCTGCAGATTTTCCCGGCTTGCATCATCCTCGACGTCTTCGAGGGTGAGTGCGGTGAGCGCCATGATCGCGCCCAGGGGATTGTTGATCTCATGGGCAACGCCCGCCGCCAGAATACCTAACGAAGCCAGCCTTTCCGACTGTGCGACCCTCGCCTGCATCACGCCCAGTTCTGCGCTGCGCTGCTTGACCTTCTCTTCGAGAGTTCGCCCCCACTCCTCGAGGTCGCTGCGCATCTGCCGCAGGCTTTTCAGCATGGTGTTGAAGGAATCGGCCAAAAGCGCGATTTCACCATGCTCGGGGCTCGACTGAACTTCCTGATCGAAGCGGCCCGCGGCGATGTTTCGGGTGGCAGCTACCATCTTGTCCACGGGTAGCATAATGTTACCGATCTCGCGATAAGTGATTCCGATAATAAAAATGAAGCCAATTGTGGCAATGACGAAAAACGATAGGATGACCCGGTTGCGTATCGAAGTGTATGCCCTTTCCAGGCGCCCGACGGTGAGCATCCCGATGATTTGTCCGTCGAAATTACGCAGCGGGGTGTATCCACTGACATACCAATCCCCCGCCGCCGACATTCGCTCGCGAAAAGTGCGCCCCTTCCCGAGAACACCATCACGGACTTCTGCCGGGGACGGCGTGCCCACCCGACGCATGCCATCGGCCGTTTTGAGGGTGGTCGAGATGCGGGTATCATTCTGGAAGATCGTAACCACTCCAATATCCTGGTTATCCAATCGGTCTCCCTGAAATACCACCTCCCAGATGCGGTCCACGATGTTGAAATTCTGGTTTAAAAGGATGCCCCCATACAACGCACCTAGAATTCTGCCGTCGTTTCCGACTACCGGGGCGCTGGCAATCATAACCAGGCCCGATGGTCCCGCGGAAGGCCCGCCTCGGGGAGATCCTCCCGAAGGCAGGTAGGCTCTGGAGTCAGGAATGGGGGCCGTGTTTTGGAGGATCTCGGCGGGCAGTATTTCTGTTCCCGCAGCGGCCTTACCTGAAAGTGCCGCCCTGACGACACCAATCGAGGAGACGTCGCTGATCACACCCTGAGGTTTAGCGACCTGCAGAGATACGTGTCCCTCCGGATCAGTGAAGGCGAGGAAATCAAAGCTGTTGTCTTTCCGGACCGAATTCAGATAGCCCTGGAGAGAGCTTCTATTTTCTGCTTCCAAGTGTTGTTGAATGGCTGTTCCGGACGCAACGAGCTGTACTCTTTGCTCCACCGTCTCAAGCTTCTGGGCGTACAGCGAGCGAGCCATGGCCAAGTCGTGGTCTACGGCATGGTGGGCCTGCATCATGATCGTCGAACTCACGATCCATGAGCCCAGCAACGATGTGGCCAACCCGCCGATTCCAAGAATGACTAGATAGTCGGAGATCAGCTTCGCCTTGAGCGAGAGCCTCAGAAATGAGAAGTCAAGCTTCATTGCATTTCTCTAGCGCACCAGCAGCAAAGTTTGCGACAACCCAAACTCTGATGGGAGATTCGCTCCTTGTCCTGTCAAATAGAACGCTCTTACACGTCAAGCTGTGGGCGTTTCTGAAGAAGGCGTACGGACCAAGGGCTGAACGAATCGTACGCCCGCCTTTTTTTCTTCCTCGTCTCCTTGCGCGCGCCATTCCAGCAAGCGCACGCGGAAAGTGGACCCGACGTTGACCTCGCTGTCAACGCTGATGTTACCTCCCATTTCTGAGACAAGTCGTCGGCAGATGGAGAGTCCCAGTCCGTTTCCGGAAGTCCTCTTACTCCCCTCTCCCTCTACACGAAAGAACTCCTCAAAAAGGAGGGGACGATACTTTTCAGGAATCCCCACCCCTGTATCGGCCACCGCAATTGCAACTTCGCCGCCCAATGCCTCGGCGGAGACGGTAACCTTGCCACCCGGCTTGTTGTACTTGATGGCATTCACAATCAAGTTGTCGAAGACTACGCTCAGGCAGTTTAGATCACCCCTCACAAAGTGAGTGTTTTCGGGTATCGTGCTTTCGAGGGAAACGCCGCTCATAGCGGCCATTTGCTCATATGTGCTCAGAATATTGGCAATGATCCGCTGGAGGTCGACTCTGACCCACTGCCGGGAGAAGGATTCCCCTTCGATCTTGGCCAAGCTAAGCCAATCCTTGATGAGCGCCTGCAACTCATCGGTCCTTGTGAGGCAGCGCTCGAGCCACTCCTGCCGCTTGGCGATCGCGCTTTCGCTGTTATCGAGGTGTTTCAGAACATCCAAATACTGGTGGACCGCCACCAGAGGGGTTTGCAGTTGGTGGGAGACAAACGTGATAAAGCGTCGCTTGAGCAGCGCGCGCTCCATCTCGCCTCGACGCATCTCCTGCGAGAGCCGGTAGTGTTCCAACCCGCGGTTCACGATCAACCGCAGTTCGTCTGGAGAGAAAGGCTTGGGGAGGAAGTCATAGGCGCCACACTTCATTGCACCCACGGCGGTATCGATCGTCGGGTACCCCGTAATGACCACGACGACGATTTCCGGACGGACCTCGTGGATCCGGGCAACGACATCCAAGCCGCTGATACCTGGCATTTTGAGATCAACCAGGACCAGACTGGGCTTCAACGTCGTCACCGCTTCCAACCCGTGGCCGCCCTCCTCGAATGCTTCGACCCGAAACCCCATTTTGGACAGGATCTTCCGGCAAGACAACCGCATGGCGTAGTCATCGTCGATGACTACGATCGTCTCCTGCTCAGCCGGTTCGCTCATGAGAGCCAGACCTATGCCTCTCTTTGCGCGGGGCTAAGCGCCGCGGCCCTTTGCACAACCTCCAAAAATTTGGGGATGTCGAGTGGCTTGGTTAGATAGAAGTCCGGACGGACCATGTCTACCTCGCCGGCCCGTGCAAATAGTTCATCCGGAGTTAAATCGATGGAAGAAATCATCACAATCGGAATGTTCCGGCAGTCTGCGTATGCGTCTTGGTACTTAATTGCCTGGGTGACTCCGTACCCTTCCGAATCGCACTCCATCATTACGTCAAGGACGATGATATCGGGCCTTTGCTCAACCACTTTGCGCAAGCCCTCTCTTCCGGAGTACGCCTCGGTCACCACATAACCGTGGCTCTCAAGAAGAGATCTGGTGGATGCTCTGTAGTCCTGATCATCGTCGATTATGAGTACTTTCAAGCTGGTGGCCATGCTCGCTCCTCCACCGAGCATCCGGCTGGGAAGTCGGCTCGGTTTGATTAGTTGTCGTTAGCGGAGTGGGCCCTTGTGTGCGGAGGCTCGATTGCGGTGTCACTCCTGATATCGCCCGCACTACAGTTCGTAATTTACCCCCCGTTCTAAAGCAATGGCGATGACGTAAGTCACACAATAACGTGACGCAGCGAGACACGCTTGGTGCGCTCTGGCCATCAAGCGGTGCAATATAAGGGCCGCTGCGTTTCCCCAGCGCGACCGGAGCAACAGCAGCTTTCAGAGGCCCTCCTGTACAGCAATAACCCGAACCTTGCGACGAAATTGTTCGGGGAATTATCGCACTGCCATCTTCGTGATATGCACTTCGAACTCCGCCTTGGGCAGTAACGACGTCAGTTCGAAAACGCGATACCCCTCGCCGGTGATATCGGTGCGACGATATACGTTCGGTTCGGTTTCCACCACTTCGCGCCCACCACTCAGGTCGTTCATGTAGAGTTCCGCTTCGCGAATGTCCGGCGCCAAACCTGAATTTACCGATGTCATGGCCTCTGCCACATAGCTGCGCATCAGCTTCGGCCAGTACTTCGAGAGCAGTTCCGTACTGGCAAAGACGTCAGCCCAAAGGACGCGTCCGTTTACGGCAACTACGACACCAACTGCTCCTCTGCGGCGCAATTCGAGCAGGATGGCCTGTTCACTTTCCGCGCCGCCGTAGGTGGCAATCTTTTTCTTGACGGGTTCGCTCTCGAAGACCTTGGCATAAGAACTCGTTGCCCCGACCGCCGCCGCTTCGGGACTGCTTAAGGCAGCCGCCATCTTCGCATTGGAAGCGCGAACGTTGTCCCACACCTGGTTCTGGTTTCGATCGGCCATTGCCGGGGTGCGAACGCTGGGCTGTGCCATTTGCGCTGACATGGAGCCGAAGTTCGCGCTCGCGCCAACCCAACGCCCGGGCTCCACGCAGAACACGCCGAGATCCATCGGCCCTGTGTTCGGCGGCACGATGCGGTCGGTGCCGATCACGCGATCCTGCTTGCCTCCGGTCACAATTTCTCCAGCGAGCAGGAGCAAGGGACGGCTGGAGTTGTTATAGAGCACCAGGCGGTTTACTTCGGCGCTCGGGTACCGGTGCGGTAGTGGCTGCCCAGGCCGGACCAAACCGCGCTCGTCTCCAGCTTCGGTCACAGTCACCTCTCCCGAGCGTATGCCTTCGTCGAGCGTCATCAACGCCGATGTATCAGGCGAGCGGCCGGACAAAACGGGGAATATAGCCAGATTGCCACGCACAATTGCCGGGAGAACCTTGTACGAGCCGTTCTCCTTTGGCATGCCCGCTAAAGCCGGAATGGCAAGCAATAAACAAAACAGACAAGCGGCCATCGCCTTCAGCGTTCTTTGTTGCCGTTCGGCTGAAAATCGAAAACTGAAACTCTCATTTGCGTTCATGGCATTCTCCTTGTGCGAACATTTCCGTTCTTGCACATAGGAAGAACGCGGACAGGTGTGTTTCTTGCAGGGAATTTGCTAGCATTTCTGCCAATGCTCTCCGAGCCCTCAACTCCGTCCGACGTGCCCGCTATTGGCAGTGCCGTCTGCCAGGCGATAGGCGGGCGGTATGGCGAGTCTGAGGCACAGCGTTACGGCATCGCGCGGGAGCGCTTCATTGAAATCGTTGCCGCCGTAGTGGTCCGTTATGCGGCGAAGTCGAGCGAGACAGAGCAGTTGGAACTGGTGGCAACGTTGCGTGTTAACGAACTGTTGTTGGCGCGATCCTGCTCCGGCGGCAATGAAGCAGCGTGGGAGGTGTTCCTCACGCGCTTCCGCGCACCACTCTATGCGGCAGCTTACCGCATCGCCAAAGATGAAGCCACCGGGCGAGAACTCGCTGATGAACTCTACGCAGACCTCTACGGCGTTCCCAACGACAATGGCCGCCGGATCTCGAAGCTCGACTATTACATGGGCCGTGGGTCGCTCGAAGGCTGGCTCCGAAGTGTGCTTTCGCAGCAGTACGTGGACCGTTACCGCGCGCAGAGCAAAGATGTCAGCCTGGAAGAGCAGGTTGAAGCGGGCGTAAACTTTGCAGCACGCCCGGTTGCGGACGAAGCGGTGGCTGACCCTCGCGTGGCTGACGCCGTGGCGCAGGTGCTTGCCGAAGTGAGCGCGGAGGAACGCTTCCTTCTTGCAGCCTACTACCTGGACCAGCGCACGCTGGCCGAGATTGGCCGCCAGTTGCGAGTGCATGAGTCCACCATAAGCCGGAAACTGGAGCGACTGACGGTTGAATTGCGCAAGCGAGTACGGAAAAGATGGCAGGCGGCCGGCCTGAGCCTTCGCCGCTGTGACGAACTGTCGCAGGAACTCGATGTGCGCGACCTGAATATTGAGGTAGGGGCAAATCTGCGGCAAGAAACACGGCGCGACGCGTTCTATAAGAAAGACGGTTCGGCAACATGACACAACCTGAGTCCAATCCGCTGCGAAAGGAACTGGCGCGGAGCCAGCAGGCCGGATCGCACCCTGATTCCGACATGCTCACGGCCTTTGCCGAAGGCTCACTGCTCGCCCGTGAACGCGAAAGCGTTCTACAACACCTTGCGCTCTGCGTTCAGTGCCGCGAGGTGTTGAGCCTCGCCACGGCTGCCTCGCCGGAGCCTGTGGCCGACGTGCAACCGCTGCCGCTGCCTCGTCACACGCGTCCTCGGTTGCGGAGTTGGCTGCCGTGGGTGGTCGCCGCCGCAGGTGTGCTGATCGTCAGTTCGGCCCTGCTGCTTCACGAACAAAAGAAACCAAGCATTGAGACAGGTTCCGCTCGGACCGGCGTGGCTGCGAACGAGATAGCGGAGGCGCCCGAGCAGCTTCCACCTCCGTCAGAACCGAAGACCGCGACTGCGTCTCACAAGACACCTAACTCTGGTGCGCGCAGAGAGACAACTTCCCGGCGCGCAGACAACTCGACAGCCGCCCCGGCGAGCGCCGCTGCGCTTCCACCTGTACCATCGCAGGAACAGAGACTTCAAGCTGTGCCGGCGCAGGCTGGGGCGGCGAGTTCGAACGACCATCGTGTGTTTGGTTCTGTCGTGCCGAGGTCGAAGGAGTTTGAGTCGCCCGGCTCGCAAGCCGAAGGATCTTCCGCGATTCTGAGGCAGAACCAGACGAACCAAGACCAGATGGCAAGGGCCAAGGCCGCGCCGGCGCCGTCGCAAGTCATGGAAGTCCCGGGAGCCATGCCCGCGGGGTCCAGCACCAAGTCCGCTGACGCGGTGTCGGCCCCGGCTTCATCCCCGACGATGCGCGCCGCGAAAGCCGAGCCAATGCGTCCGCACTGGCGTATCAACAACCTTGGTCAACTTGAGCGTGCCTTCGGCAGCGGTACCTGGGAGCCGGTGCCTACGGGTGAAACGTCGAAGCTGCATGTAGTTTCCGCGTCCGGAAGCGAAGTGTGGGTTGGCGGCGAAAACTTGCGTCTGGAGCACTCCAGTGACAACGGCGAAACATGGGAAGCCATTCAGTTGCCGGCCAAGAACGGCTACAACCACGCAGTTACGCACATTCGCTTCCAGACTCCGCAGGAAGGCTTAATCGATTCCGATGACGGGACTTCCTGGAAAACGACCGATGGCGGCAAGATCTGGAGGTGAGGGTGGCTCAGATGGTCATTGCTTCTGCCGTGTCGCAACACTGCATCATCGGTGTACCCGGACATGTAGATCGTCTGCAGACCGGGGCGTAGGCTTGCAAGCTTTTGCCACCACCGCCGACCGCGGGCGGTGGTGAACCTGCCCCGCTAGTAGTTCGAGATTTCAACCAGGTTCTTGTCTGGGTCGCGAACGTAGATGGAGCGCATTTTTCCCATTGCTCCGTTGCGTTCGACTGGACCTTCTTCGATGCGAACTTTCTGTTCGTTCAGGTAGCGAATCACTTCGTCGAGAGGGGTTGAGGTGATGAAGCAGAGGTCGCCGGCGCCAGGAGTAGGATGGGCGGCTTTAGGGTTCACCTCATGTCCGCGCTGCTGAAGTTTGATCATCTGCTCGCCGAAGGCAAGAGCCTTTCGGCCATCCACGGTGAACAACTCCATACCGAGAACTTCGGTGTAAAAGTCAACGGTGATGTCGATGTGGGCGACAGTGAGGACGAGGTGGTCGAGCGAATTCATGGTTATGGCCATATCAGAGGGATGATACTCGCCCCTGGATGGCTTCTCACAATATTTTGCTAGGGCAGCGGCGAGCGAAGCCGCTGGGAGTCCACGATGGATTGGCCGGCGAGGTCGGCGTTTATGAGAACCGATCAACAAGCGCGTATTTTGAGTATCTCGGCCAATACTGCGAAGTCACGGGGGGCCGTCTGACTATTTCAAGTGGCTGAGGAACTTCACGGAGATGAACACCTGAAGCCACTCTCAAATGTGGTCCACTGTACCAAGAGCAGGAAGGCTACCTATCCTACTCCTGGTACACCAAGCTCTGATCAGAGGCTTGCTTTCAGTTCAGACCAGGGTATTTAAACCCTCATCTCACAGCGAGAGTCTTGACCTTACCATGGGCTGTCGACTCGGTGACGTAGCCGATAGCGCCGGGAGTCGCTGCAACGTACTCGACTAATGCAGCTTCGCTATCAAGCGATTTTGGCATGGCCGCCTGTCCGGAAAAGACCAAGCTGCGCCAGCCAGCGCGAAACGCCGTGTCAGACTTACCAATGAACTCGCTCAGGAATGCGGTTTGTGCGGCGCCCGCCTTCAGCAGCACTGGTGATACGCGCGAACCGTCCCTGAGGTTGGATGCGGCTCCAGTAAATACATCGCTCAGCTCTGCCTTGGAGATAGTGGTTGCCTTGACGCTGGGGTTGGCGATAATTACGACCTGCGCATAGGCACGTTGACCAACTAACGATGCGAACGCCACGAAGAGGAAAAGTACGAATTTGGTTTTCATGAAGTATGTTTCCTTTCGTGCGTCTAGAAGCTGACGCCAATTTTGAGAATGGTGAGACGGGTGTCAGGCTTGAGACCTTTCGGATTTAGGTCCTTGTCGTAGCCAACCGCTGTGCCGTCGATAAAATGCTGCTCCGCCTTGGCGTAGATAAACTGGTTAAAGTCATAACGGCAGGAGAGAGCCCAGTCCTTCGAGAAGCGCCCCGGTCCAAGCGCGGCCGCGCGATTGAAATACTGGCTATGATACATTCCGGCGGTGAGCTTATCCGTCAGTCTATAAGTGCCCATTGCATACCAGAGTCTCTGGTCGGTGGACGTAGTGGGAATGGTCGGGATGGGGGCGGGCCCGGAGGTCAGTGAGAGTATTTCGGAGTACGGCTTCCTGGCGAACTCGGCGGCCAGCATGAGCCTCTTCTTTTCGTATTGTCCGAAGAAGTCCGGCGAAAAGAATCCCGTACGTACGATAGTTCCCATGTACGTCACGCCCTGGGTCGTCGTGTCGTTAATCGCACCGTTCTTTCTGTTGTTTTCGGCGAGGGCTGAGCCAATCATGAGGCCCGGCAGGGGAGTCTTCCAGTGAAGAGCTGCTCCGTACGTCGTTCCACTCACACCATTGGGCGCCACGATTCCCTTTTCTGCGTCAGCCAGCAAATAGCCGTCGGTGGACCCAAGAACCCGCTCGCCGGCCCAGCCGCGATACTCTAACTTTCCGAGCTCTTGGCCGAGAACGAGGGTGCCGTAAACGACTCCGCCATAATGCGCAAGCAAGGAATTGCGGCTGACGATTGGATAAATACCCTGCGGCAAGAGCGACCAGATATAGGACGGATCGATGTCCTGAGTCTCGTTGAAGAGACTGGAGGGAGTCTTGACTTTACCAAAGCGCACGCCGAACCGATCGTTGACCTTATAGTCGCCGGCTGCCCAGTCCAGTGTGATGGCATTGCCAAGGTTGCCGAGCAGGAAGTATCGCGCCTGGACGCCAACGCGGAGCTTGTCGATGGGCTGTGTGCCGACGTTTATGACCGCTTCGCTCCAGGCTGGACTGCCGGCGCTCGAATTGGTAGTCAATATATTGTTCTGCGTGGTGTACAGGAAGCCTTGGGTGGCATAGCCGTGGATCTGAAGATTCAGATCTTCCAGGCTCTGCGCCGAGGCGGAAGCCATGCCAAACGCCAGCATCATTGCAGCAATCAGAAATTTCTTCACTTGTTTCTCCCGATTAAGATTTCGTACAAGGGTTTTCTGGAGCGAAGAGCAAAACGTCCGCCTTTTCCGGCATCACGAGGCTACTTGCAAGGCATTCGCACTCCGCCGCAGGATCGATCATTGCTTGGAAGCTCCGGCTAAGGCCGCCCGGCCGTTGCGACGCTGTCCGAGGGCGGAGGGTGGCGTCGATGCCAGCCTGAAACGATCCATGATTTCGAGCAGATTTCCCGACATTGTCGACATTTGTTCGGATTGTGCTGCCAACTCGGCCGACGAGGAACTGCTCTGCCGTACCAGTTGACGCATATGCTCCATCGAACTGACGACTGCCTCGGTGCCGGAAGCCTGTTGAGTGACAGCCGAGCTAACCTCCGAGGTGATTTCATTGAGACGACTGGTGGCACTGCCAATCAGGGCGGAGCTTTCCGCCTGTTGCTTGGTGGCCGCGCGGATCTCTTGCGAGAACTTGTAGACCTCGGTGACTACGCTGGAGATTCTCGCGAGGGCACCGTTGAGATTGGCACCGAGCGCCAGGCCTTCGTCCACAATCACAATGCTCTTGTTCATGTTTCCGACTGCCTCGCGTGCTTCCTTTTGAATGCTCGCGATGAGTTCCGAGATCTCTTTGGTAGAGTGGGCCGACTTTTCCGAGAGTTTGCGGACTTCATCGGCAACAACCGCGAAGCCGAGCCCGTGTTCTCCGGCGCGCGCGGCTTCAATAGCCGCGTTAAGAGCCAGCAGGTTTGTTTGTTCGGTAAGATCGTCGATCACATCAACGATCTTGCCGATGTTGTCTACGCGCTGTCCTAGTGCGCCGATGATCCCGGCAGAGGACTGGATCGATGCGTTTATGCGGTTCAGCCCGTTTGTCGCCTTATCCATGCTGACGATGCCGTCCTCGGCTTCTTGGCGCGAGCGCGTGGAAATGTCGAGCAAAACCGCGGTGGTCTCTGCAACATGCTGAATCGAGGCGACCAATTGATTTATGGAGGAGGAGGTCTCGCCGACGTTTATGGCTTGCATCTGCATTCCTCGGACCACATTCTGCACGTTGACGCTCATCTCCTGCATCGTGGTCGAGACATCATCAATGGCCCCGGCAGCCTGCACTCCGACCTTGGCTGATTCTTCCGCTGCGTAGGCAACCTGCCCCGAACCGGAGGCAACTTGTGCCGCGCTGTCGCGGACGGTGTGTACCAGCGTGCTCAATCCTCCGGACATTTGCGCTAATGCTTTGCCGAGGGCGTCGTGCTCCGACTTCGGACGGATCTCCTGGGACAGATCTCCGCTCGCGACGCCAGAAGTGATCGCAGCCATATCCTTCAAATGCGACACCATTGCAGAGAAAAAGTGATCCAGCTCGCCGATCTCATCGCCGGAAGTAAATCCCTCTTCCGCACCAGTCAAGTCTCCGGTGATGTCTTTGAACCGGACCGTTAGCTGTTGCAAAGGGATGGAGACGCGGCGCTCCATCGTCACCATGATCATGACGGCGCTCGCGGCTACGAGCAGAAACAACGCCAATCCGAATACGCGCTGAATGCGCGAGCATAGAGTCACACTATCCAGTTGTGCTTGAAAGTCCGCGGAGAGCGACTTGCCCAATTCCCGCAGCGATACTTCCATGCGTTTGTTGTCTTTCCCGAGGTCAGCCACTGCGGCCCAGCTCTGGTCTGACGCATTTCCATTGGCGGCGACCACATGGGAATAGACGGCTCGGGAACGACTTTGCAGAGTTGTAAACTGATCGATAAGTGTAGAGACCTGCTGTTGTCTCGCGGGGCCAAAGCCGTCTGAGTGTTCCTGAATCGAACGTAACGCCTCGATAACTGCCTGTGCTGGCTCTTCTGCCTTTGAGACCGCTGCCGCATCGTCGATCAAGACAGCATCCGAATAGGCCTTGGTGAATCGCTGGAAGGCTGCTGCCGCTTCTTGGCTGCGGAGACTTGCGGGAAACAGCGAACCAGAAGCAATGTCCATGTGGGCTTTAGTTTGCGCTCCGGTCCACTGAACCAAAAGAAGCAGCGCCAAATAGCTGGCGCCGAGAACTGCAATTGCCAGGCGAATTGTTGTCTTAATGCGTAGCTTCTTCACTTGGCCCCCCTCGCGCCGTCAGCATGCCGATACAACTTCTCACTAGGACAGTTCCGTGCCTTGCAGCATCGTGAGCCAATTCTGCGAATGCACGGTGCACGATCCGTGGGCGGATTTGTACTCACACGGCGCACGACATGTTCACACGCCAAGGATTGGATCTACCGGGCACAGGACTTTCATTGGCAGATTGCGGTATCTATTCTGCGACATCTACCAACGTCGGCTTCGTTTACACTCTAGTATGCAATTCAGAGTACATCCTTTGGCACGGAAGTCCATGAGCTCATTGCCATCGCATGAGCCAATGGACATTACGATGGTAATAATCTGAGGCACCCGCTCGCTCCTTTCTCTGGAGGGGCAAGCGTCACAAGCGTTTCACTAAGTGGCCGGGCTTGGCGACAAGCTCAAACCTTGTGTTGCAGGAAGTCGCCGTAGTTGTCATCTTTGCCGGATTTTCATCAGCCCAACGGCGGTCCATGCAGAACGTGAAGAGGAACGGAGTCGCGAGAGCTTGAGTAAGGGGGGAATGTTTTCCATCGTATTTCAGTTGTTTGGATACTTGTCTTGTTAGCAACTGCTTGCGCAGTTACTGGCGGAGACTCCCGAGCCAAGAATCCTTGTCAGGAGTCATTAGCTATCCCGGTCGTTCATCGAGGGACGGCGGTGCGGTAGTGCTCGAAGAGTACGAAAAGCTGCCCGGACCCAAAACCCGTCTGGTCTCGCGGGCTCGCCTCGGTTTTAGCACCTCCTGGTCCGTTGCTTTCAGTCCCGCTCTGCCTTCGTGAATTTCCTTATAATCAGGTGGTGAATAGACAAGCATCTCCGGCATTGCAGGAGCGCAACCGCCGCGCCTTTGGGCGGATATTTATTTTAGTCGTTCTCGGAATCGTAGGCCTGCTGGGAGATGGGCGCATCGTTCAGGCTGGCTGGGCAGCCCCGCAGAGCCGATTCTCCGCCCAGGAGTTTCTGGAGCCGGTCAAGGTATTGTCGAGCGACCGATTCAAAGGCCGGGGTGATGGCACGCCGGAATTGGACGAGGCAGCAGATTACATCGCAACCCGGTTTCGCCAGTTCCGGCTTAAACCCGCGGGCGACAACGGTACATATTTGCAGCATTTCACGCTGATCATCGGCGCGAAACTCGGTCCCCACAACGCCGCCGTCTATAGGTGCGGCCCAACCATCCGCCGTCTCGAGGTCGAGCAGGACTTTGCTCCGCTCAGTTTCTCTGCAAACGCTGCTGCGGAAGGATCGCTGGTCTTTGCCGGCTATGGCATCACCGCGCCCGAATACCAATACGACGACTATCAGGGCCTGGACGCGAAGGGCAAGATTGTGATCGTGCTGCGGCATGAACCGCAGGAAAACGACGACCACAGCGTTTTTGCGGGCAGGCTACTCACTTCGCACGCCGATATTGCGAGCAAGGCGATCAATGCCAAGAACCACGGCGCGGTCGCGATGATTCTGGTGAACGATATGGGCAATCATCCAAACCAGCCGGATGATCTGCTGCGCCTAAATGAAGTAAACGGCCCAACCGAAATGAGTATTCCGCTCATCCAGGTAAGGGCGAGCACGGTAGATGGGTGGCTCAGTTTATCCGGCCACAGTTTGGACGAGCTCCGGCAAGCGATCGACAAAGACCTTTCCAACCACTCGATGGCGCTCGACGCACACGCCCGCTTGGCGCTGAACGTGGATATCGAGCGCATTCACCGCCAGGTTGCAAACGTCATTGCCGAGCTGCCTGGATCCGACCCGGTACTATCGAAGCAGTACATCATAGTGGGCGCGCACTATGACCATCTCGGACTTGGCGGGCACAACTCGCTGGCCCCAAGTCAACAGGGCCAGATCCATCATGGTGCGGACGACAACGCGTCCGGCACAAGCGGCGTACTCGAACTGGCGGACGCGCTGGCGCACGCACCCCGGCGCACGCGCCACTCGATCGTATTCGTGACTTTTGCGGGCGAGGAAATCGGACTGCTTGGCTCGGCGTATTACGCCGAGCATCCTAAGTTTCCTTTGCGGCAGACCACCGCCATGCTCAACATGGACATGATCGGCCGTGTTTCCGGAAACCGGCTTTTCATCGGCGGGATCGGCACCTCGCCAGGGTTTCACCAATTGCTGGAGGCCGCGAATCGAAGTGTAAAGTTCGATCTCAGCTACTCGAAATCCGGCTATGGTGCAAGCGATCACACTTCGTTTGCGACTCATGAAGTTCCGGTGCTATTTTTCTTCTCGGGCCTGCATTCGGACTATCACAAGCCGTCCGATACCTGGGACAAGATTGATGCTGGCGCCGGCGCGCGTGTCGTGGAACTGGTGGCAAACGTGGTCGACGGATTGGACCGTCTGAATTACAAACCGCAGTATGTGCGTGTGGCAGAGCCCCCGTCCTCCGCACCCAGTGGGAGTGGCGGCTATGGTCCATATTTTGGATCGATTCCTGACTTCGGGCAGGTGGAGCACGGCGGCGTGAAGTTCGCGGATGTGCGCGACGCCAGCCCTGCAGGAAAGGCCGGACTGAAAGCCGGCGACGTCCTGGTCGAGTTTGATGGGAAAACTATCGACAACCTGCAGGAATTCTCCTACGCTCTACGGTCTCACAAGCCAGGCGACAAGGTGATGGTAACGGTGCTGCGGGGTGGAAAGAAATTCACGAGCGAGGTAACACTCGAGGTACGCAAATGAGGCATCGAACCCTGGGATTTATCTTTCGCGAAAACCGTTTGGCTGCGCTGGTTTGGGTTGCCGTCCTGCTCGCCACTTCCGCCTTGGCACAGGAAAGAACGGCGACCTCCGGCCTGGGCGGCGTCGGACCGGTGGTGCACGGCACAGCGGACGATCCACTTCGTGATCCGCACGAGAAGCATCTGCGCAACGTGAAGCAATTGACCTTCGGTGGGCAGAATGCCGAGGCTTATTTCAGCTATGACGGCCAGCGTCTGATATTCATGTCAACGCGCGAGCCCTACGCCTGCGACCAGATCTTCATCATGAACACGGACGGTTCCGGAGTCCACTTGGAATCGACAGGAAAAGGCCGTACTACTTGCGGCTACTTCTATCCGGACGGCAAGCACGCGCTCTACTCCTCCACGCATCTTGCCGGCGACGCCTGCCCACCGCGGCCCGACTACTCGCGCGGCTATGTCTGGGGCGTCTATTCGTCGTATCAGATGTACTACGCTACGGATGACGGCGAGATCCTGAAGCCGCTCACGACCGGGCCAGGCTATAACGCCGAGACGACGCTCTCGGCCGACGGCAAAAAGGTCGTCTTCACATCATCGCGTGACGGCGACCTGGACATCTACACGATGAGTCCCGACGGCACGAACGTACGCCGGTTGACGAATACGCTCGGCTACGATGGCGGCCCGTTCTTTTCGCCCGACGGCAAATGGATCGCCTATCGCGCCCACCATCCCACAACCGAGGCTGACATTGCACGTTACAAGTCGCTGCTCGCGCAGGACCTGGTCGAACCAAGCGAGATGGATCTTTATGTTATGCGCGCTGACGGCAGAGACCAGCGGCAGATTACGAAGCTCGGCGGCGCGAGCTTCGCCCCTTCTTTCTTTCCTAATAACCGGCGCATCATTTTCGCCTCGAACTACGAGCATCCAGGTTCGAGCGCGTTCGAACTCTATGCGGTCGACCGGAACGGCAGTGCTCTTGAACGCATCACCTTTGCGGGAGGGTTCAGCGCCTTTCCCCAATTTTCGCCAAACGGCAAGCAGTTGGTGTTCATCTCAAATCGCAATGCGAAAGTACCACACGAGCTGAATGTGTTCCTTGCCGAGTGGGTGCCATGAACTGGAGCACATCACAACACTAGCGGTACAGCCTCGCCAATTCGCCCACTTCCACCAAATCCAGTCTCCTTTCGACGAACGTTTGACGCCCGAGTGGCGCCGAGATTTCTGCTCGCCGTCTACTTCGGTGAGGGGCGTTGAAATGTTATGGGTCTTCCTTCAGAGAGCGATCCATCCAGCACGAATCGCAAACAGGGATGCAATTGCGATGATCGCCCACAAACCAACTCCCTGCAAAAACGGTCGAATGCCGACGCGGCGCAGCGTCTCTTGCGATAATCCGGTACCAATCAGGAAGAGGACGACCGTCAGCCCAAGACGGCCCAGTCGACTGAGCGCCGGATAAACGATCGCCGCCGCAGGAAGATATGTATTGGCCACAGCAGCCAGCGCGGAACCTCCCCGAGCCGCTGAGGAAGGAGCGAATGAAGTTGCGTTACCTGTGCTGGGAATCACTCTGGTTACGGTAGTCGTTTTTTTTCCGGTTACATTGCTCTTCGGCGTGAGCAAGTTTTTGTTCACGGCTCTCGCTCTCGGCGTTGTGATCTCGCTTATTTCTTCTTACTTCATTGCGATCTCGGTCGTTCCGCTTTACTGCGCAACCTTTTTGCGACGTGCGGTAGTCGGTGAGGGCAGTAATGAAAACCAACATAGGCATTTGTCGTGGGCGGCGAGGTTTCGCGCCCGCTTCAACGCTCGCTTCGAAAAAATGTTGAACCGTTACGATGCGTTGGTCCAGGAAGCTCTGGGCCGTCCAAAACTGGTGGTGCTCGGATTTATTTGTCTTTTTCTTTTAAGCTTCGCTCTTTACCCGCTGATTGGGATAGCGTTCTATCCCCAGACCGACCAGGGACAGTTTGTCATTAACGTGAAGGCTCCCACCGGGAGCCGCATCGAGGTCACCGACAAGTACATCACGCAGGTTGAGGATATCGTTAGAAAGGTGGTGAAGCCTGGCGATCTCGGCACTGTTGTGTCTAATATCGGCGTCATGCCGGATTTTTCTGCTCTTTTTACATCAAATTCAGCGATGCACACGGCGTTTGTCCAGGTCGGTTTGAAGGCGAAGCACAAGACAAGCAGCTTCGCCTACATGGACCGAGTACGGAAACAAATTTCCGAGCAGCTTCCGGAACTAAGGACGTACTTTCAATCCGGAGGCTTAGTCGATTCAGTGCTTAATCAGGGAGTGCCGGCGCCAATCGATGTACAAGTGAGCGGCTTACACCTCGGAATCGTCAATCAGACCGCGCTCGAATTATCGCGAAAGATCAAGGCGCTCCCTGACGTGGCCGATGTATACACTCCTCAGGACATGGATTACCCAGGACTACAACTCAACGTAAAGCGTGATCGCGCCAGCGAACTTGGATTGAGTCCGAAAGAAGTAGTGGACAACGTAATTACGTCCCTCACCTCAGATATCCAGATCGCGCCGAGCTATTGGGTAGATGCCCGGTCCGGCAACAATTACTTTGTGACTGTTCAGTACCCCGAAAACCGTGTGCATTCGATCGACGATTTGAATTCCATGCCTCTACGCGGCCCCGGCATGAAGGTTCCTACTTATTTGAATCAGGTCGCAGAGATTAAACCGATTCTGAGTCCTACCGAGGTGGACCACTATCAGTTGGAACGAGTTATAGACCTGTACGTGGCGCCAAAAGGCGAAGACTTGGGAAGAGTCAGCAAGGAAATTTCGGAAATTATCGCCCAGACTGAACATCCATCCGCAATTCGGATCGATATGCGTGGACTCGTCACCACGATGCAATCCTCGTTCAAGAGTTTTGGAATCGGTCTCTTGCTTGCGGTGCTCCTCGTTTACATCATTCTGGTTGCGCAATTCTCATCTTTCGTCGATCCGTTCCTGATTATTCTCGCGGTTCCTACCGGATTGATCGGCGTAATCTTTACTCTGGCCTTTACCGATACAACGCTGAACATCCAATCTTTGATGGGTATCGTGATGTTGACCGGCATCGTGGTGTCGAACAGCATTCTCATTGTAGATTTTGCCAATCGGGCCAGCACCGAGCAGCGCGATATTCGAAAGGCACTTGCAACGGCATGCCGCGTGCGCTTGCGGCCAATCTTAATGACTTCTCTTGCGACTGTCGTGGGACTTCTGCCCATGGCTTTAAAGCTTGAGGCCGGCAGCGAAGCCTATGCGCCGCTGGCTCGGGTGATTATCGGAGGGTTGCTCACTTCGGTCATTCTGACGGTTTTTGTCGTGCCTGCCGCATACCTGTGGATTTACGAGCATCGCACTCGCTCCCAGCAGGTGTGACGGTCATGGTGGCAGGCAAAGGAGGGCTGCGGCACTGGGTCGAGTGCGGTACATGTGTTTCGCAGCGAGAGTACCACCGGTTTGAAAATCCAAGGATCTTTGGATCGAGGGGCATCACATCCAGAACCGTGTTCTGCTGGCGCCAGCGGCAGATGGGAGCACCCTCAGAGACGTCCTCTGCGAACCCAAGATTTCTCAGCCGCTCGGAGAATGCGGTATAAGCGGCGTAAGAAGTGATCTCAGCGATAGCATCGACATCATAGGTTGGACGCACATCGGCGGCCGCTGTATTAGTGATCAGGAGTGCAGTTGTACAGCCGCCAACGAAGACGAGTTCTCCAAGAAGAGGTCTCAGGAACCGAGCGGCATCTCGAAGTGGGGCAACGGGTGCAGTTCTATAGAGCGGTTCAAGCGTAACACCGCGGGTCTTGCCATCTGGCGAAGGCCACACAGGGGGCAGTTCGTCGCCGGGCGATATCTCAGCGTTAAGCGGAGCGGCGGCATACGAGGTCGGCACTCCACGCGTTACTTGCCCGTATTCAGCAGGAAAGGCGTACTTCACTCCGTGAAGCAAGAATTCCTCAAGCGCTGAAAGGTTGGGTTTGTCTTTCAGTTCTGGGCCGTGCAAAAGACGTGCATCGCGGAGGCGCTTCATTGCTCCGTGCACTTCGGACGGGCTGAGACCGAGGTCGTTCGCCATGACGGAAATCGACGGCCGGACGCCTCGACGAAGACCATCTGCAACGACATTTCTACTATTACTTCGATTATCGAGCGAAGTACCCTTTCCGTCCGTTGTGTCCGGAAATATTGAATTGATACTGACAGACCGGTTCACCGGCGCGGCTACTCAGTCGTCTAGAGACCAATGCGGATCCAGACTCACGCCATGACCATTTGGGCATGTGCCAAATCCTGAAGAACTGATGCTCCAGCATTTTGGGCAATAAAAAAGCCTGCACTCGGGACAATAGCCAGCTCTGTCATAAAATTGTTTCTTAAGTTTTACGGCATCAATAGGCTCTTCTTTCAGCATATCGATGATGGACGAGGCAGATTCTTGTGATATTTTGTCGCCATGAATACCGTTACTACCGCCAGGGCCTGAATATTTCAGAAAGTATTCCGACGTAATCTCAATCGAGGCAGCACGGGCTCCGCATTCCTGACATGTGATATTTGTTAAAAACACACGTTACCCTTAACGTAGACTTCTGTATTTCATACGTTTGGTGGGCCTGGTAGGATTCGAAGATCGAGGCCCCCTTTAGAATCTGTAAGTTATTGATATTACGTTGTTAATAGTTGCAAGAAATTCAAGACTCGCCGCCAAGTTCGCACAAAGTTTACACAAATGAAAATGATTTTCAATTAGTTTGGAGCCCCATTTCCTCCTCTACTGATGTGTCTCTGCCACTTCTATCGATACCACGAATATCCTCGATGTACAGAGAGTGCGTCCGTAGGGGGAGTTTGGCAACAAGTCTCCGATCCCGCCATCATCCGCTTACCGATGCCGAAGTGCGAGATGAACGCATCACCCTGGAAACGCACCGGACCGGTCGGCCGCGCCGCACTGGAACCCTGCACCAGACCAGACCTCAAAGGGCTTGGTGAGCCTTTTGGGCTAGGCGAGAGATTCCTTGGAATACTGGTCAGGTCTACCTGCGTTTTGTCGTTCGGCGGTCCATTTCGACCTTATTGCTGATTCGATCCGACAATTCAACCAGAGCCGCGGCGTCTGTCTCCGCCCGAGCCGCTTCACAATGTGTCCGCAGCCAAACGAAGTTATCGCCATCCGGACTCTTCCCTATCTTGGCAGCGAGCCGGTCAGCTTCGGCGCGAAGGCTCCCCGCCCAGCCACGCAGGCCGTCGGCGGAACGCTTCATGAATTCTTGGCAGGCCTTGATATCACCGTGCAGCCAGGCGAGGGAAGCAACGCGGAGGATCGAATCGAGGTCGGTGTGTTCCGTTGCCAACTGCTTTGCCCAGCCCTGTCCCAGCGCCTTGGTTCCCTTGGCGGTAATCAAAAACTTTCTGCTTCGGCGAGCGCCTTCCTTCGATGCTTTTACGAAGGCATCCTTTTCAAGCCGAGCCAGGACCGGCACCGTGCTACCCAGCGATAGGCCGGCTTTGGTCTTCAACTCATATGGAGTCGCAAGGCCTTGCCGCACCATCGCGAGAACAAACAGTTCTAGACTCGTACTCATGGCTCGAACTCTCCCGTCGATATACTAGCGCTATATCCTATCGCATCTGCTCGATGGAAGTGAGACGGTTCAGCCCGATCCACTGCCGGCCCAAAAGGCATCTCGCCAAGCACGCCCCGGTAGACCCTTCTCAGATATCGGCGAGAGGCGTGCCACCCCCTGAGTACACAGCGGGATACTGAAGGTTTTGATAGACCCATGCCAGCCAATTCTTGGGGTTTGTTATCAGCGGCTTACAGACGAGATTTCGGGAGGTATTGTGATGCGCCGCAAACATCGGGTTGCGGTACAGGGTGCTGTGTGTAAAACCCTCCCGCCACCTACCACTCGCTGGAGCCTTTGTACACGCCCCAACCCCACGCCAATCTGATCCTGGTGTGTGAAAAGCATCCGGAAAACGGCCCGCGCTAACCCGCATAAACACAAGGCCCGTAACGCCGCTTCTAGGCGTGTGAAAACCTATGGGTTAATGCACATCCACCCGCGCGCCCCGCGTGGGGCTCCGACTGGAGAAGCGTTGCTCCCCACAGGTAACCCATGTTTCAATCCACGCGCTCAGGGCGCGACCACGGCCCTCAACGCCGACCCCTTCGCATACCAGTTTCAATCCACACGCCCACGTGGGGCGCGACTAGCTGCCACGCTCCACGATATCACCCCAGCATCCGTTTCAATCCACGCGCCCGTGTGGGGCGCGACGTCGCTGATCGGGCAACCGCCGAAGGTTTGGCAGTTTCAATCCACGCGCCCGTGTGGGGCGCGACACTCACGGGGCCAGTCAACTTCGCGTGCCAGTATTGTTTCAATCCACGCGCCCGTGTGGGGCGCGACCCGGACATGCCGCGAAGATCCTCGCCGGCTGCCTGTTTCAATCCACGCGCCCGTGTGGGGCGCGACTACGGCGTTAGCGGCGGCTCAGGATATCTACGGAGTTTCAATCCACGCGCCCGTGTGGGGCGCGACCTGCCGAGTTCTGCGATATCGCCATCGAGGAGTTGTTTCAATCCACCCGCCCGTGTGGGGCGCGACGTACATGTGATCAGTTTTGAGCACGTCTTCGCCGCGTTTCAATCCACGCGCCCGTGTGGGGCGCGACAGAAGGGGAATGGAAGCACGATTGTAATCCATTTGTTTCAATCCACGCGCCCGTGTGGGGCGCGACCTGATGATGTCTGCTCCCAAGCGATCCCGGCGGGTGTTTCAATCCACGCGCCCGTGTGGGGCGCGACCTAGCTGGGCCACCGTGGCCGCACTTGGCGCACCCGTGTTTCAATCCACGCGCCCGTGTGGGGCGCGACCTGCGCCGGTTGTCAGCGCCACCACGGGAACGGGGTTTCAATCCACGCGCCCGTGTGGGGCGCGACTCCAATACCTCGCAATGTTTGCTGGCTTTCTCCGTTTCAATCCACGCGCCCGTGTGGGGCGCGACGCGCAGTGCGATCTTGCCGCCGCCGAACTCTGGCTTGTTTCAATCCACGCGCCCGTGTGGGGCGCGACCATCTCCTCCATGCCGCGATTACCTTGGGCATGTTGTTTCAATCCACGCGCCCGTGTGGGGCGCGACTAGCCCGAAGGTGCAAGGTGATAAATGGAAAATGTTTCAATCCACGCGCCCGTGTGGGGCGCGACGGCAAGCGGGGCGGCTGGGGCGGCGATCCCACCTGGTTTCAATCCACGCGCCCGTGTGGGGCGCGACCTATCGCGAGTATGTGGTCTCGCTCTCGGATACTGGTTTCAATCCACGCGCCCGTGTGGGGCGCGACAACGGGAATCGAGATGGAACAGACACCATATCCGGGTTTCAATCCACGCGCCCGTGTGGGGCGCGACCTGGCGAAAAGGCTCGGCCGCGCTCTCGTGCGTCGTTTCAATCCACGCGCCCGTGTGGGGCGCGACGTGACCGCTTGGGGGCAGACATCATCAGCTCTTTAGTTTCAATCCACGCGCCCGTGTGGGGCGCGACGAGGCGAATTGTGTACATCGGCAGCGTAACCCGGTTTCAATCCACGCGCCCGTGTGGGGCGCGACAGGAATAAAACGAGATGGCAAAGCGCAGAACCATGTTTCAATCCACGCGCCCGTGTGGGGCGCGACGCCCGCAGTGCTGACAATTCCAGCATTTGCAAGCCAGTTTCAATCCACGCGCCCGTGTGGGGCGCGACACTACGAAGATGCCCCATTTGCATGTGCTCATTGTTTCAATCCACGCGCCCGTGTGGGGCGCGACACTACGAAGATGCCCCATTTGCATGTGCTCATTGTTTCAATCCACGCGCCCGTGTGGGGCGCGACACTACGAAGATGCCCCATTTGCATGTGCTCATTGTTTCAATCCACGCGCCCGTGTGGGGCGCGACGGCGCGTTATCCGCCCGATTCGAGACATGAGACATGTTTCAATCCACGCGCCCGTGTGGGGCGCGACCAAGTCCGGATCAGGAGCGTGGCGGCACCCGCATTGTTTCAATCCACGCGCCCGTGTGGGGCGCGACTTTGCGCTCGGCAAAGGATTTGGCGGATGGGGTCAGTTTCAATCCACGCGCCCGTGTGGGGCGCGACCTGCTGATGACGTGTGCCTCGTGCGATGCGATTGTTTCAATCCACGCGCCCGTGTGGGGCGCGACTAAGAAGTTTATCGGCAAGGCCCCGCGCAAGGTGTTTCAATCCACGCGCCCGTGTGGGGCGCGACGTGTGGGATTTCTCCGGGGTGACGTTCGATATTTATGTTTCAATCCACGCGCCCGTGTGGGGCGCGACGTTTGCTGATTGTCGCACGCGGCAATGTCAGCGTGTTTCAATCCACGCGCCCGTGTGGGGCGCGACGAGGTACGGCGCGACAAGCACTACCGTTATCTGTTTCAATCCACGCGCCCGTGTGGGGCGCGACCTGCACTCCACAGCAAATCCACGAAATCCCCGCGTTTCAATCCACGCGCCCGTGTGGGGCGCGACGCCTTCTACGGGGCGATCTGAGGCGTTGCAAGAGTTTCAATCCACGCGCCCGTGTGGGGCGCGACCTAACCAATTCGTAGCAGGGAGGGAAGAGAGATGTTTCAATCCACGCGCCCGTGTGGGGCGCGACACCATCGGCCAGCGCCACCCCGTTTTGATAGGTGTTTCAATCCACGCGCCCGTGTGGGGCGCGACCCGGGCTTCAGCTCATCATCTACTGCGGGCAAGGGTTTCAATCCACGCGCCCGTGTGGGGCGCGACATGGCAAAGCGCCGAACCATAACGCTAAGAAATGTTTCAATCCACGCGCCCGTGTGGGGCGCGACGCGAGGCGCACAAGAACGATGTCACCGAATCCGTGTTTCAATCCACGCGCCCGTGTGGGGCGCGACGCGATCAATAACGAAGGAGCAAGGCAAATGAAGGTTTCAATCCACGCGCCCGTGTGGGGCGCGACGACGATCCGCGCCGGTGGCGAACCTCGTCACCATGTTTCAATCCACGCGCCCGTGTGGGGCGCGACCATCGCGGTTGTGCTGCGGTCCCGATACAGTTTGTTTCAATCCACGCGCCCGTGTGGGGCGCGACCGGCGGGCAAGCGATGTGCCATGGCTACAAGATTGTTTCAATCCACGCGCCCGTGTGGGGCGCGACGGCGGTGTGGCGATGTGCCACGGCTACAAGATTGTTTCAATCCACGCGCCCGTGTGGGGCGCGACGGCGGTGTGGCGATGTGCCACGGCTACAAGATTGTTTCAATCCACGCGCCCGTGTGGGGCGCGACTGGCACCGTCTCCGGTTGCCCCCGGCTCTGCGGTGTTTCAATCCACGCGCCCGTGTGGGGCGCGACGCAGATATCGGCGCGCTACTTTGGCGGAGATGCAGTTTCAATCCACGCGCCCGTGTGGGGCGCGACCATCGCGGTTGTGCTGCGATCCCGATACAGTTTGTTTCAATCCACGCGCCCGTGTGGGGCGCGACACGAGCCGTCGATTTCTACCCTCCATCACATGCTGTTTGTTTCAATCCACGCGCCCGTGTGGGGCGCGACAGGTGTACAAACTGCCAAACGAATCCGCATGTGTGTTTCAATCCACGCGCCCGTGTGGGGCGCGACCTGCGTGGTATCCGGCGCAAACGTGGCCCGGTAAAGTTTCAATCCACGCGCCCGTGTGGGGCGCGACGAAAAAGTTTTGCCCACAGCGCCGGGCCATAGGTGTTTCAATCCACGCGCCCGTGTGGGGCGCGACGGCTCCTGCTTTACCACGGCGGCGGTGATCCAGTTGTTTCAATCCACGCGCCCGTGTGGGGCGCGACAAGCCATCAGCTAACACCCCCAGGGCGGACGTAGTGTTTCAATCCACGCGCCCGTGTGGGGCGCGACATGGTGAGCTTGCCTGCCTTGGCCCATCGCTGGTTTCAATCCACGCGCCCGTGTGGGGCGCGACGTCGCGATCAATCGGCATGCGGCTTATTTCCTCCGGTTTCAATCCACGCGCCCGTGTGGGGCGCGACGTCGGCTGGGGGAAGGAAGCTCAAAAAGCATACCAGGTTTCAATCCACGCGCCCGTGTGGGGCGCGACACATTCAGTCGGCGGGCAACAAGCCCTGGCAGGTGTTTCAATCCACGCGCCCGTGTGGGGCGCGACGCAGCGACCGGGGCGTAGTCGTCGCCGTCAGCGATGTTTCAATCCACGCGCCCGTGTGGGGCGCGACGAAAAAGTTTTGCCCATAGCGCCGGGCCATAGGTGTTTCAATCCACGCGCCCGTGTGGGGCGCGACCCGCATCATTCATGCAATCATTCTGTGCGGCGGTGTTTCAATCCACGCGCCCGTGTGGGGCGCGACAAGATGTGGTGAAGAAGGCGGCGGGCTACATGTGGTTTCAATCCACGCGCCCGTGTGGGGCGCGACATGACCGACGAACCATTAGGTGCCGAAGATGAAGTTTCAATCCACGCGCCCGTGTGGGGCGCGACATGACCGACGAACCATTAGGTGCCGAAGATGAAGTTTCAATCCACGCGCCCGTGTGGGGCGCGACGTGATCGTGCGGTCCAGTCACCGCACCGGCCTTGTTGTTTCAATCCACGCGCCCGTGTGGGGCGCGACAAGCCGTGATATCCTACCCCCAACCTGTTTGAGAGTTTCAATCCACGCGCCCGTGTGGGGCGCGACATATACGATGCAGCGCCTCGATAGATTGCCTAAGTTTCAATCCACGCGCCCGTGTGGGGCGCGACCGACACGGTGAACTTCAAGGCTGAGTTCATCAAGGTTTCAATCCACGCGCCCGTGTGGGGCGCGACATCTGCGGATGTGAATCCGGCCCGAAGGCGCGAGGTTTCAATCCACGCGCCCGTGTGGGGCGCGACGCCAGAACCTGCACCACCTGCTGATCGACGAACGTTTCAATCCACGCGCCCGTGTGGGGCGCGACCGTGCTGTTCCTCGGAGCGCCCTGTATCCGACAATGTTTCAATCCACGCGCCCGTGTGGGGCGCGACTGCTATCCTCTGCGCCAACTGCGGCGGCGTGGCGGGTTTCAATCCACGCGCCCGTGTGGGGCGCGACCACATCGGCGTCTCGCCAAATGGAGGGCCGACAGGGTTTCAATCCACGCGCCCGTGTGGGGCGCGACGAATACGAATTCGACCTCATCGGCTACATGGATGTTTCAATCCACGCGCCCGTGTGGGGCGCGACGGGAGCAAAAAGCACAACCGGAAAAGGCAGGTAGTTTCAATCCACGCGCCCGTGTGGGGCGCGACATGGCTTTGTCGGCGTCCTTCACCAGCTCGTGACGGTTTCAATCCACGCGCCCGTGTGGGGCGCGACTTCCAGCGTCACACTAGGAAACCTTGGTGTTAATAGTTTCAATCCACGCGCCCGTGTGGGGCGCGACGAGTCGACTTCTATCTCTCCGACCAAAAGGTTTACGGTTTCAATCCACGCGCCCGTGTGGGGCGCGACCTAGTCCACGCTACCAGCGAACTTACCATTCCGCTGTTTCAATCCACGCGCCCGTGTGGGGCGCGACGTCAGGTTCCGGGTTGTACCGTGGCCCCAGTCGATGTTTCAATCCACGCGCCCGTGTGGGGCGCGACCCCAAGGAGAGTACAACCCATGCAAAATAAATATGTTTCAATCCACGCGCCCGTGTGGGGCGCGACAGCGTATTGCAGTTATCCCCGCTGATGGGGCAGTGTTTCAATCCACGCGCCCGTGTGGGGCGCGACCACCAGCAGGCAATTCCACTGGCAAGGTATCGTGTTTCAATCCACGCGCCCGTGTGGGGCGCGACACCGGATCACTCACGCGCCTGGCCATCGTACACGTTTCAATCCACGCGCCCGTGTGGGGCGCGACCTAGAGCCGAACGCAACTCCGCAGCCATGCTTACGTTTCAATCCACGCGCCCGTGTGGGGCGCGACCTTGGATTACTTGGCCAATGCCATCGAATCGAAGTTTCAATCCACGCGCCCGTGTGGGGCGCGACTTCACTGAACCGGCGAAAGAAGAGATACCAAAGGTTTCAATCCACGCGCCCGTGTGGGGCGCGACAAACATGAGCGTTTGCGCCTGCGCTGGGTACTTGGTTTCAATCCACGCGCCCGTGTGGGGCGCGACGAAGATGATTCTCGCTGGTATCCTGCGCTACGGGGTTTCAATCCACGCGCCCGTGTGGGGCGCGACATTGAACGACCAGCGTCCGTACATAACAGTCCAGTGTTTCAATCCACGCGCCCGTGTGGGGCGCGACCTCATGTGTTGTGACCAGCCTTTATGCTGGCTACGCTGTTTCAATCCACGCGCCCGTGTGGGGCGCGACGCAGGTTCTCACCGCCCGCATTCAGCAGGCACAGGTTTCAATCCACGCGCCCGTGTGGGGCGCGACTCTCGACGCTCGCCGATCTGCGGGACAACTTGCCTGTTTCAATCCACGCGCCCGTGTGGGGCGCGACGAGTGGCGGCAGACGCCGCGCACCGACGAAAACGGTTTCAATCCACGCGCCCGTGTGGGGCGCGACGCGATGCGCGATGGCGATCACTACGCCAAGGTGATTGTTTCAATCCACGCGCCCGTGTGGGGCGCGACGATCGTATTCGGCGGCTGCTTGCGTGTCGCTCCTGTTTCAATCCACGCGCCCGTGTGGGGCGCGACGCCAGCCGCGCCAAGAAAGCCGACCGCCTCACCATGTTTCAATCCACGCGCCCGTGTGGGGCGCGACAACAAGGTGCGCAAGTGCATAGCCAAACCACCATGTTTCAATCCACGCGCCCGTGTGGGGCGCGACGTCCGAGCATCCCGGCGTACGTAGCTTTGCCATTGTTTCAATCCACGCGCCCGTGTGGGGCGCGACAGGACTTGTCCGGCGCTTTGAACGTGATTTATATGTTTCAATCCACGCGCCCGTGTGGGGCGCGACAGCCAGCCGTCACGGTGGGGGGTGCGGAATGAGTGTTTCAATCCACGCGCCCGTGTGGGGCGCGACTTTATTGGCACGCACGGCCACCTACGGCGGCAATGTTTCAATCCACGCGCCCGTGTGGGGCGCGACGAGGAAGGCTTCGGCAAGGTCGATTGTTGGGTATTTGTTTCAATCCACGCGCCCGTGTGGGGCGCGACGCTCACCTTGCAGCTTGGCGCCGGCGATTGTGATGTTTCAATCCACGCGCCCGTGTGGGGCGCGACCCGATGCCAGCCGCGCCATGGACGAGGCCTTATCAGTTTCAATCCACGCGCCCGTGTGGGGCGCGACCGAGGGCTACGCCGTACCCGGCGCAGGGCTGGAAGTTTCAATCCACGCGCCCGTGTGGGGCGCGACGCCATCAGCTAACACCCCCAGGGCGGACGTAGTGTTTCAATCCACGCGCCCGTGTGGGGCGCGACGCCAGCCGTCACGGTGGGGGGTGCGGAATGAGTGTTTCAATCCACGCGCCCGTGTGGGGCGCGACTGCTAAGCCCAGCTTGCAGAATCAGCTTGTGGTGGTTTCAATCCACGCGCCCGTGTGGGGCGCGACGAAACATTGGCGGCAGAGCTGGGGGCGAATCCAGTTTCAATCCACGCGCCCGTGTGGGGCGCGACATTCAAGATGCCGACGAGGCCTACGTAGAAGTAGTTTCAATCCACGCGCCCGTGTGGGGCGCGACGCCAGCCGCGCCAAGAAAGCCGACCGCCTCACTATGTTTCAATCCACGCGCCCGTGTGGGGCGCGACATGCGCGATTGGGGAAAGCTCGGGGGAAGGCCGAAGTTTCAATCCACGCGCCCGTGTGGGGCGCGACCCCAGACGAAGACGATACTGCGGGAAACATTTTGTTTCAATCCACGCGCCCGTGTGGGGCGCGACTGCGAGACGACACCGGGCGCGGCGGCGTTCCTCATGTTTCAATCCACGCGCCCGTGTGGGGCGCGACCCGAAGAACCGAGGGGCATTCAAGCCTTCTCTGGTTTCAATCCACGCGCCCGTGTGGGGCGCGACCGCCAGCCCCGGCGGTGCCCTTGCTGGCGCAATTGTTTCAATCCACGCGCCCGTGTGGGGCGCGACCACCAGCCGCGGCCACACCGTCGCCGCCTATTCGGTTTCAATCCACGCGCCCGTGTGGGGCGCGACCAAGCAAAAGCGAGAGTCCCACTAGAATGTAAGTGTTTCAATCCACGCGCCCGTGTGGGGCGCGACCCCGCCAATATCGCCGGCACGCCTTACCTTGAAGTTTCAATCCACGCGCCCGTGTGGGGCGCGACGCCGGTATTTGTCAAGCATTGGCCGATATGGATTGTTTCAATCCACGCGCCCGTGTGGGGCGCGACCGAAGCACTCGATGTCGAGATGCTGCGCCTCATCGTTTCAATCCACGCGCCCGTGTGGGGCGCGACCGCCGACGCCGACGAAGAAGACGACACGGAAGACGTTTCAATCCACGCGCCCGTGTGGGGCGCGACCGGTTTGGATCTCCCCCTGCTGTTCTGGGGAAGTTGTTTCAATCCACGCGCCCGTGTGGGGCGCGACGCCGACGAAGGAAGGGGAGTAATGGCGAAACTGGTTTCAATCCACGCGCCCGTGTGGGGCGCGACACCGACCTGGTCCCGGCCGTCAGTAACCTGCTAGAGTTTCAATCCACGCGCCCGTGTGGGGCGCGACCTCGGCGAAACTGGCGCATCTCCCATGCTTGCAAGTTTCAATCCACGCGCCCGTGTGGGGCGCGACCGGACACGGAAGGTTGCACACTGCTGGGGATGACTGTTTCAATCCACGCGCCCGTGTGGGGCGCGACACCTTCATCCCGCAGGCCAAGCGCGACTTCGTGGTTTCAATCCACGCGCCCGTGTGGGGCGCGACCATTCAACGCCATCGCCCCGTCAATCGCCGTAGTGTTTCAATCCACGCGCCCGTGTGGGGCGCGACGCAGTTGGCCCGGCGTGCGATGGCCCATCCTGTGTTTCAATCCACGCGCCCGTGTGGGGCGCGACCAAGTCATCCCAATTTGCTTCTGCCACCGTGATGTTTCAATCCACGCGCCCGTGTGGGGCGCGACCTTGGCGTCGGCAATAAGCTGCTGTGCGCCGGTGAGTTTCAATCCACGCGCCCGTGTGGGGCGCGACTGCTCCAATTTAAGATACATCTAATCAGGGGCTTGCATGCCAGTTTACGCGGACCTTAATGGCAACCGATTGCGATGGCCGTCCGCGGGGTGTGAATTTGATTGAGAGTTCTCTGTTTTCAGATACTTGCGCTGATCGCGAACCTACGGGGGAAATTATGGTTACTTGGGGTTCGCGAATCAAATAATGAGTGGGCCTTCGGGGTCGTAGGATGGTTTGGCTCCCAAGTGCTCTATGCGCTTCTGCCAGTTTGCTCCGAGGAAGTAAAAGCGAAGGCTGTCCTCGTCAGAGTTAATCTCGGAGGTCAAGGCGGCGCGAAACGCGACCCACTGCGCAGGGTCTACAAGGCACTCGAAAACGGAAAACTGGACGCGCTGTCCGTAATTCTGACACATCTTGGCGACGCGGCGAAGACGGCGTTTGCCGGCAGGAGTCTCCGTCCGGACATCATAGGTTACTAAGACCATCATTGCGGCTTACCTCCAGAAGAACGCCGGATAGGCATCCAGATCGCCGCGGAGGTGTCGGGACAAGAGCAGAGCCTGCGCGTGCGGCAATAATCCGAGAGGAATTGATTCGCCTAGAAATGGGTGGCGGAGTTCTTCCTGCTTGCGCTTCTGCCATGCGAGTAAGACTTCCTTGCGCGTGTCGTTTTCCATGAGAACGCCGGTTTCGCTAGTCTTGAAGCCGCTGGTCTGTATTTGACGCCGATTAATGAGCGATAGCGCCAGCCTATCTGCCAGAACAGGGCGCAGTTCCTCCATGAGATCGAGAGCCAATCCCGCCCGTCCAGGGCGGTCGCGATGCAGAAAACCGACGCTGGGATCGAGGCCAACAGCCTCAAGTGCTCCCACGACATCGTGGGCCAGTAGCGTATAGAGGAACGATAAGAGCGCGTTCACGTTATCCAGTGGAGGCCTGCGGCTACGCTCGTGGAAAAAGAAATCTTCTTTGGATGCGGTGATCAGGTGATCGAATGCTGAGAAGTATGTGCGCGCGGCGTCGCCTTCGAGGCCGCGCACTAAGTCCGTAGACTGCGAGGCCCCGAGCATCTCCAAGGAGCGGGCGAGGCGGCCAGAGGCATCTTCCAATTCGGTGCAACCGTTACGCTCGCGAGCTGCCCGCAAGAGGACAGTTCGACAGTTCGCGACCTTGGCCTGCACAACGGCGCTCGCGATAGCAGCGGAGCCGGATTCGTCATCCGCCCGGCGATACTGTTCGCGCCGCAGCAATACATTTCCGTTCACCGGACCCTGCACTCGTGCGAGAAAATGGCCGTGTTCAGTGAGGTAGCAGAGGGCAACGTTATTCTCTGCGCAAAAACCCATTAGCGGGGCACTGCATGAAACCAGTCCGAAGCAGACAATGCCACCCAAAGTGTGAATTGGCACTCGCAGGCGGTTCTCCTGCTCCACACGCACGAGAACGGTTTCACCATCCTTGGCGAGATACGCTCCCTGGGTGGTGACGTAAAGCGTATTGAGCAGCTTCTTCATGGTCTACCACCGTCATCGGCGAGAGACGTCCGGATGGCGCGCTGCAAGTATTTCAAGGCGCTGGAGTCGCCTGTGATTTTGGGTAGGCACGCAGAATAAAGCGAGCAGCTATCGCACTTCTTTTCGTACTGCACCTTGGGCGTCTTGCCGGAAATGCGGAGTTCGTGCATTCGTGCAGCGAGTTGTTCCACCCGTTGGCGCAGCAAAGCATCGAACACAATTAACTCGCGGCGCCGTGCGGTGCCATCGTAGACAGCGCCCTCGGAAACTTCTGTATGTAACATTTCTTCCAGACACAGTCCTTGGGCGCAGAGTTGGACCCGATAAGCGGTGCTGCCGGCTTTGTCACGACTTCGCTTGTACTCCACGGGATACGGTCGCCAGCCCCCTTTCCTGCCTGCAACCCTTGTCCCGGCCTGGCCAGCGGGAACCGGATAGAACTCGACGATATCGGTCTGGCCGGAAAGTCCAAGGCGAAAGGAATGGACCGGGAGAGTGCGTCGAACCAAGACACCTGGTCTTGATTCGACGTCGCCTGAATGGGCCCGTTCGTGGAGCAGCTTTCCTTCTGCGGTGAAGCGGTTCTCCTCCCAGATGGACTCGATGTGCACCAAGGCCCACCTGCGTTCGCAGAAAGAAAGATGCTGCAAGCCGGATAGTGGCAAAAGCTCATCCTCGGTGTACATGGGGCGAATCCTCACACTGCGGCAGTAAGACTACAGCCTTCCACTAGCGTGATCCCCACAGGCAGGGCGGACGGCTCCGGAGACGTCACGATGTAGTCGGAGAAGGAGCGAGGACACACAACTCCCTCTCTCAGCCTCACGGAAATGGTTTCAAACAACTGGTTCGCGGGTGCCGATCCGAGCTTTGAATCGTGTTTGAAGATGTAGAGGCCACGCGCGGCCATCATACCTCTGGCGGCCGAACGATCTAGGTCAAACAGGTTTGCCAACGCCTTCCACAATTCGGCCAGATCGTCTTCGGAGAAACCCGTCTTCTCGGCGAACACAGGGTTGATGAATCCGTGCGCTAGGTAGAGCCCATAGGCCACGGTGTGCTTTCTACCGAATGTTCCGGTTCCGGACTTGATGTCCTTCTCTCCCGTGAAGGCCTGCCGCGAGATGGTGTGTTCAGTGGTGAAGATGCGATCTATTGAGCGCGAGAAGGTCAGTTGCACTGGCCCGCGAACCTGACCGCAGTTGAATTCGGTGGTGGACATTACGGCGCCGAACGCACGGATGTCGAAGAAGTTCTCGCACATCCAGGCCCGAGCTTTTTCAATGTCTGTCGGCTTTGTGTCTTTGCCCTTCGCCTCGATCTGCCCAGTGAGACGCTCGAATGGTTGGCGCTGGCGGCTCTCCAGAGTGTTGCCAGCGAGCACGAATACGTCATATCCGGGGCTTGGCGTCCCGCCATGCAGATGACTCTGGTACACATAGTCGCGAATCTTGCGCTTGAGGCAAACGTCCGTGACGAGGCCCTGGAAGGTTTCCGGGTCGAAGCGCGGGCTGTTATCGGAGTCGGGATCGCCGTTTGGGTTGCCATCCTGACAATCGAACAAGTAGACGAAATCATAGCGGTTCTGCACGATGCTCATCGAGTAATCTCCTAGCCTTCCTGGTTCTTGATCTCTTCTTCTTCTACCTTTTTCGCTTCTTTATTGGCTTTAGCTTGCGCCATGGAATGCGCGCGCTGGTGGTGGTATCCCAGTGCGAAGCGACCCTGATCTTCTAGGCTCAACATGGCCGGGAAGCTACACCCAACGATCTCGCAGAGTTCCTGGATTCGCTGGTCAATGGCGAAGGCGGCTCTCCGGTTGTCCCGCCGCAGCTTGCGAAGGTGTTTTTGCCCCAGGTCCACAATCCTTGGAAATGCAATCATGGGACAGGTCGATGCCAACGAGTAATAGCGGTCAGCAACTGACAAGTTTACTTTCGATTCTCCGGCGGCATTGCTTGCCTGGAATTGCAAGCCCTCGTATTCGGCGAGCAGGCGTCCGCAGATGTATGCGGGATTCCGTTGCCCAGAATCCAAGCTTTCGGTCATCCGTTGTTCTCCTTTCTGTCGAGCATGCATTACATCGTTTACGCACATTCGCACCAGCCCCAGTTGGGCAGGAGACCAATCGCTGGAATGGCGCATTCGTCCCAGAGCGGTCGCCAGCATCGGGTATCCGAGCGGCTGGGATGGCCCTTCGAGGGCTCGTCGCAGGAGTGCGATTACGCGATTTGCGGGAGGCTCCCCTGTTCGGTCGATTGCCTGCAATAGCTGCCAGAAACGAACCGGCTCGACGGGTTCCCCATAACATCTGGCAACTCGCATCCCGTCGAACCACTCGTCCAGGTTGTGTTTGATCTGCGCGAGCGATCCGGTTACCCAATAGCGAACCCGGAGGCGTCCGCCATTGCCGGAGACTCCGGCGAGATAAAATGCATTGGGTTCATAACCGGCGACTCCAGGGTCGAGCGAGAGCGTGGCCGCCACTTGGCTTTCATGAGGACGGTTCAAGGCCTCGAACGGGTCAAATTCCTCTGGGTTCTTAAGCCAGAAGATGAAGCCCACCCCGGCCAGATCACGGCGGTGCTTGTCGGAGCGAAGCAGCTGGTTCAGCCCCAGAACGTAGGCCATCGCTCGATCGGGAGAGACTGGGCTATTCTCGTTCTGCTCCCAGCCGTAGGAGCGAAATGCGTCTTTATCGAAGGACATGAGAGAGACACCGGCTGGCTGTCCGCCGAGACGAGCCGTGCCTTTTATCTTTTCGTGCGTAGGAGCAATCGGTCCAAACTTGCCGGAGATGAGGCACTCACCCACTCCGGCTCCTACTCGTTCCTGGAACTCGGCGGCATAGTGCTCGGTCCAATACCTTCTGATTGATGGACGCGATACCACAGGCCCCCCAACAGAAAGCGCAACCAGCGACCCGGGCTTTGCGTCCTTCATTGAAGCCCGAGCGCGTTCGACCTGATCGGGATCGCTATAGAAACGCTCGCAGGCTTCCAGTGCTTCGTCGCTGGTTACCTTCGCCGCACTCCGAATCAGTGCAACAAATGCTTCGTGGTGCTTGGTGTGCTTATCCGCATCCTTCTCGCCAGTCCACGCTCCCATGCCGAGTACATAGGCGATGTCATCGGCGGCAAGAAGAGGATGATGACCACTGTTGCGATTGACTGGCGAACGAGCCACCTTCAAGGGTTGCGGCACCGAAATCGTCTTTTTGCCACGAACGACCGGCATCATCCGCTGTACCACATTGAGGAAACATCCGTCGGTTGCCAATTCAATCAGATACGGAGCCGGCTTCTCCTCCCACGCTATGTTGCTGAGCGCTTCTTGCAACTCTTCGTTTGTGTCCGCATATTGCGCTAGCGCTTGTACGAACATTGCAAGACCTCCTGGCGGCGTGCATCGTCTTCCAGCACGACTTCAGGCCTCGTATCCATGACCCCGCCTTCCAACTTGGCGTTGAAAAACATAGCGTGATTTCCTTCTGGAAGGAAAGCAATGTCATAAACCATGCGCCCGAGATCCTCATTGATGGGCTGAGGACTATCGCCCTCCGAGGGAGGAGAGAAGTCCGCCGCAAACTCGCGGCAGCCGAGCGCGGGACGGTGATAACACTGCCCCTTGGAGACGCGGCGCTGCATCATTGCAACGTACTTGGCCGGAGTGTTGTCGCCATTGGTATTGAACACAAGTGGAAAGGCCTCCACGATATAGGCAACATCGCGAAGAAGGACAGAGTTGCGCGGGGTTCCTTCGGTATTCGCTCCAGCACCAGCCGCCAGAGGCTCATACGTTTCAGGATGCGCCATCCACCTCTTCACCGAGGCAGGAGAGATTTTACTTTGTACTTCATTGCGGAGCACGGAAATATAACGGATCGGATTGAGAACGGAAATACTGGTTACCACCCAACGCATTTCAGGACGCCAGCAGATGGCATCCAATATGTTACGTGCGGCCGAGGGAGTCATAAGCGGATACGACACTCTCTCGACCTTTGTTTCAGGCCTCGTAAAGCACGCGAGCTCACCTGAGATCTTGACTCTGACACTCTGAATTGCCACAGACTGCCCTCCTTGCGTTTTCCATGCTGCACAATAAAGTAACTCACCGCGGGTCGATTCGTGCGACGAAAGTCGCGAATCAGGCCGTTCTGTTGTGGCACTCGCATTTCGGTTGAGAGTAGGCCAGGGTTACGCGCTTGAGTTTGTTCGAAGAGCAACATTACTGTGCGCTGCCATGTATCCTACGTCAAGGCAATTCCTAGTCTTGGGAAAGGGTGGGCGTTCGCTTGGCCCTTACGTCGCCATCCTCATTCCCCTTATGCCAGCACCAAGTCCTCATCATCTAACTGAAACTTCAAACCCTTAGTCTCCGAGTACGCGCCCTCCACGGCGAGCCAGACTTCACTCCCTGGCCGCAACTCATACAGCACGCCTCGCGCTTTCTCCACCTCATAGGGTTGGAGGCCAACGACACTTCTTTGCAATTTCTGGCGCAGCTCTCCGGTAAGCTGTCCTATGGTCCGCAACTCATCGAGCCAGTGCAGCGTCTCTTTCCCGTAGGGAACAAACACGTCACGAGTGCGGCTGTTGATCATTTCGAACTCGTCGGCAAGGGTTGCGAACTTCGCGGTCATGCGCATCTCTTGCAGCTTTTGGCCAAGGACCGCACCTGCTGCGTCTCCGTAATAGCGTTCAAAGAAAACTTTGATCGCTTCCGCGGAGTCCACCTGTAGGCTCGATCCGCTTCGCAGCGCTTCCATCGCCAGCGTGGCGGTGAGGTCGGTGGCCTCCGCATATTCGTTGGGCGGGACTCGGTTATCCTCCGGGAGGAACACTATAACTCGTCCGCCCGGTCGGCCCAGAGCGGCGGTAAGCCGTCCCTCGCGGTCGGCTCTTCCTGCCGATTGAAATATCGAATCCAGCGGACCCAGCGCACGCAACACCAACGGAAAGTCCACGTCCACGCCAGCCTCAATCAATTGCGTAGAAACAACCCAGCACGGAAGACGCAGCAGGAGCCTATCCCTAACACGTGCCAAAACATGAAGCCTGTGTGCCGCACACATTCTCGTCGAAAGGTGGAACAGACCCATCGGATCGAGTCCTCTTTCCTGCACTTGTAGGATGGCTTCATCAAAGACCAGACTGGCATGATCGCGCAGATTCACAATACACAGAGCCTGGGATTGCGAGAGCATCTGCCGCGCCACTTCCGGCCACCCAATCGGTTTCTCGATTTGCCACTCGATCTGCACGCGTTTGAGCGCAGATCGAAGCACTTCCGGTTCTTTTATGATCTCCTTCACGCTGCCGGGGGCAAGACGAGCGTCTTGCGGACTTTCGATTCCCCTTTGGAAAGCCGGCTGTGTAGCCGTGGAGAACACAAACGCGCATCCCCAGTTTTCCGACAACTCGCGGATGACAGAAAGCAGAGGTGCTAACAGTCTGCGTGGAAGGGTCTGCACTTCGTCGAGAATAACAATAGACCGGGCTATGTTGTGCACGCGCCGCAAGTCTGATGGGCGGTTGGAAAAGAGACTTTCGAAGAACCTAACAGAGGTGGTGACAATGAGCGGCGCATCCCAGTTTTCCGTTTCACTGCGAGAACTTCTGGCTGCGCCGATCGCTGCTTGTTCGTCACTGGTGGCCGGAATGAAATGCACGCCGTCTTCAGGCACGAGCCGGTCTTGCGCCCCGGAGTGATGTTCAAGAATCGCATCCCGCCCAAATACTCGTCCATAGACGTCGGCGGTTTGCTCGATGATCGAGAGATAGGGAATCACGACTATGATTCGCCGGTATGCATCTGGGTTGAGTGCGGCCCGATTCAAAGCAAAAGCCACACCTGCCAGAGTCTTTCCTCCCCCGGTTGGAACTGAAAGCGACAACAAAGCCTCATGCAGTGTTCCTGCCGCGAGACAGTCCTGGAGCACCTGTCGCCTCGCGGATTTAACTGCTCCCTTCGGCATCTTCGCTGCCAACCGGTCAAGTTCAGAAAGAAGCGATTCCAATCGTGCTCTTGGATTGAGCGGTGCCTGCAACAACGGGCGTCCCGCACTATCGAGCCGGTCGGCATCGATCAGGCAACTGAATAGCATGCGCGTGTAAAGGTCGAATTGGTTGGTATCGACGTGACCGAACAGCGGGAGTGGCTCTTCGATAAGCCGGCGCAGCAGCTCCGAATCCTGCTTTGCCCTTGTCTCCAAGGCTTGTGCTTCGCACTTGTGTTTCCCGATGCGCGCCTGGAGAGAAGCTTCTCCGCCGACAAGGTCCGGCAATCCTGCGTGATGACCCGCGATTGCCAGCGCCATGTGAACCGGTCGCTGGTTCCCGGCTCCGGCATTAGCACTGTAAGATGCCCAGGCCGCGCCATGAATTGCATGTTGGCAGCGCCCCTTCCCTGTGAGGATCATTTTCTGGAAGGGATCGCTGTACTTTCCGAAGTCGTGAACTAACCCGCAGCAGCCAGCCAAGTTCTGAAAGCCAGTATTAGTCGGAAGGACGAGCTTTGCGATTCTGCGTGAGAGTTCGCTGACGTTTGCCAAGTGCTCGGCGAGCGGTTGCCACTCCGCATCGGGATGCTCGAGAGGCAACCCAGAAGGATCGGAGTGTGCCCAAAATCGCATTGACACGGAGCGTTCCTCGCTTAGGCCAAATGAAGCTCTTCCCGTAAGCTAGACCCGGCGCGAGTCGCCGTCCAGTAAATACTATGAACCAGACCATTGCCTTATTGTGGTTCATTGGGAAGAGGCGCACTATTGTTCGAAGGGCGGCAGCAGGACATCGAATGCATTATTTAGAATGCGGGATACTCAACTCCCCGGGCAGCTGTTTTCGCCATTTATGTGCATTAACCCATAGGTTTTCACACGCCTAGAAGCGGCGTTACGGGCCTTGTGTTTATGCGGGTTAGCGCGGGCCGTTTTCCGGATGCTTTTCACACACCAGGATCACATCCCGCTGTGTACCCTGACTGTCCGCAGGATCTCGCTTTATGTGGCTGCCGCATCGAGCAGGGGCCGACCGATCTGAAGTTCTAAGTGCCTCCGTGAATCCATTACCGTCGCGATCTTTTCGGCCAACAGTTCTCGCCGGCGCCGGTTATGCAGAAACTGGCCACCTATAAGTCGTGCTCCCATTGAGACCGGAACCCCGACCAACGATGCGTGTGACAGAGCTGCTGCTGCCCAGCCAACTCCGCCAGCGAACATCGCCAGCATACCCCTCTCGCCAACGTTGCGCAGAGCCTCATCCAGTGTGATCTTCTGTTTCCGATATCTGCTGTAATTCTGACAAGCGGCGAAGCCGATAGCGAAAATGGGAAAGTGAAAATGTATTCCCGCTGCCTCCGCGTGCCCAACAGCCTCCGCAAGGTGTCCGTTGATATGATCCAGAGCCTGATGTCCATCAACAACGTGGCTCAACATTTCTGGATGATCAGCCAATCGTTGGTAGAGTTCATGAGGCACAACGACGTCGATGTCAGGGTGAGCCGCAATTGCTTCGCGCACATAGGAAAAACTCTCTGTGGCCTTCAGTTGGAGCAATTCATTCACATGTCCGTGTGCATCATGAATGACAATATCCCACGCCGGATTATTCGCATGGTGGGCTAGCTCCGCAGTCCAACCGTGGGGCAGGTGACCATGATTGAGCCATCCCGCATAGTCCAACTCGAATAACTTGCCTTTGACACCGCTGATCAGCCCCGAGAGCTGGTCGGGATGTCCAGCGAGGTGGTTTACCGCCTGAACAAAACTTGATCCGTGCTGCGGGTATTGAGCATGGAAGGCCGCGAGCACATCGGACGGGATCTGCGACTCGGAGACTTTGCCAGCGAGGATATCTGCAACAGCCACGCCCCCAATGATTGCGCTATCCACGAAGTCCTCTGACGAGACGGCGCGACGAAGGAGATCAGAAGGTTTCTTGAGAGGCTCTGTGCGTTTGCGGATTTCCAATTCCCACCGGGTTCGATATTCAGGCCTCATCTTTCACTCCTCTCGTTACTAGAATGGTCACGATGAGCATCAGAACCGACAAGACGCAAGCTGCCCAGATAGGCACCACCGCACGAAGTGCAAACCATCCCATCCACACCGTAGCAATCCATGAGAGGGCAACTGCCACAGTCGCGCAACGAACTGTTAATCGAAAAAGCCGTGCAGCCTCCAGTTGTTTCTGTTCTGCACACTCCGCTCGTTTGAAGGCCGCCGTAAGGGTGCTGATGGCCGACGCCAGCCGCCCTTGCGCAGCTTCAAATTGGCGCTTTGCCTCATTCGTCAGGCTCAACACCTCATTCAGTTGGGAGGTCGCTCGTTCCAGAAGATGCTTGGCTTCAACCTCCGACTGGAAGGCCAGGTGATACGCGCTTTCGGCACCATCGAGCCGTCGGGATGCAGCGTCAAGACTGCCGCGGGCCTCTGCCGATTTCCCAGTAGCATCTTTGTATGCGCGAGACGACTCTTGGAGCTTTTCGGACGACTCCCGGTAGGCATCTCCTGAGGACGACGCAAGCTCCATTGCACTCTGATAGCCGGTGTTTGCATCTTCCAGAAGCGACCGGGCACTACTGTAGCGGCTCTCGGCTTGTGAGACGAGGTTCTCCGAATCGGTTCGGAGCATCTCGGCGCCCGTATACTGGCCCTTGGCTTCCAGGAACTCGCGGCGCGCCGCATCGAGGTTCTTCTCGGTATCGGCAAGTTTATGATTGAGTGCCTCGGTTTTCGCAGCCTCTTCCAGAAGCAACGACTCGGCCTGCGTTACCGATTCAACTTTCCGCATTCGCTCGCGAATCTCACCCTTGACCGCATCGATGTTATCGAGCAATTCGATGAGCTTGGTCGAGAATACGTCGTTCCATGTGTCCTGCTCCGCGAGGCGAGCGAGGGTTTTCTCCACTAATTCCGGATCATTCGGCGCAAAGAGTTCACCGACAGTTTTCAAAATCTTCAATTGGTCCTCCGGTTGATAGTTCTTTGAGGGGGATACGTCAGCTCACCACCGTCGCATTCGAACGAGCGAGTTCCATGACGATCAAGATCGTCGAGCTTCGATCAAGAAGCCGAGACAGAGGCAGTCTCCTGGATAGATACCCATCTCTTCGGCGTAGATGACAATTGGGGTGCTCATTGTTATCTGTTGTCCTTGCGGCCCGAGCCCCATGGTTTCGATGTCAACTTAACGCCATAGCAGTAATCCGGCCCGTCTTCTTCCCGACACTGGCAGTACTTTGAGGCTTCGGCCCTAGCAGCGCGCATGTTGAGCTTGGCGCATCTCGCCCAGAACCAAGCGACTCCGCCAACAACGATAACGATAACCATCATTGGGGACCTCCTTTCTTAGGTTTGCCACACTGCTCGCAAACGCCACGGGCTCTTCGATTCGCCCGACTGTTCTGCCCGAATAGGGTAGGACCGGTATCATTCCAGCAGTTTGCAAGCGCCAAGAAGAAGATCCCCCACATCAAGATCGGGAAAAACATGATTGCTCCTTGAGTTGTTATGGGCCGGAGTGCTGAAACACGCAGCATTCGCCGTGGCACAACATCTACGATGGTGCAATTTGAGGTACATAGACTATATGCTATGTACATCGTTAGTTGTAGCGGAAAACATCGGTGAGTGCTCACCGACCCCAGAAAGCTGCTTGGCGTGGCAATCCGGAAGCGAAGACTTGCGCTTGGCTTGACCCAGGAGCAACTCGCCGAGCGCGCGGACCTGCACTGGACGTACATATCAGGGATTGAGAGAGGTCAGAGGAACGTCAGCATCGTCAAGCTGTACCATGTCGCGACCGCTCTACAGGTTCAAGTTAGGGATTTGGTGAAGGATTTTTGATGTGGACACCAGCGGATGGCGCCTGACGGGGGGTGGTTTTACGTACAGACCCTGTAGGCTCATACCGGCCAATTTTTGTGGTTTGCTACCAGTCTGGAGGCGGCGGGCAATCTTCTTCCTCTTCTTCGTCCTCATCTTCATCATCTCCTTCACACCCCAGCCATCCCCCCGATCTTCCCGACTCTAATTCGAACTGACCTCTAAACCGTCGACGGCGTCCTACGACGGCGGCGGCCAACAGCTCCAACCTTCATCTCTCTACCTGCAAACATCCAGTCCATGAAACGTTCTTCTGTAGCAAACTGGAAGAAGGAGTCTGGCGATGACAAACAAAAGCTCAGACGACGACGAACGGCATTACTATGTTGTTGAAGGTCTCCGTGAGCTTCGCCACAAATGGCCTGCTTGGGGCACCCTGGAGCGTGCGGATGCTGTGGTGTGGCTACGCAACGAAGGTTTAAGTTTGCGGAAGTTGGCTAAGATTGCCGGCTGTACTGAAGGTACGATCCGGAACTACGAGATTCTGGGACAGGTGCCAGCTTTCTGGAGGCAAGCCCACATCGAGAACCGGTTCTCAATGAGGCAGTTGGTCGCTCTTTGGCGTGAAGGTCAGAAGGGCGCGCCGCGCGATGACAAAGGCAACGATGAGGACGACGACTTTGAGTGAGATATTCATCGGCCGGCGGCCTGTGGCGGCCGGTCCGTGTGAGACTGCCAACGCTGTCGATCGGGAGCGGGGCAGGGCGCACGAAGAACTGGATCGATCTTCATCTTCCCGTCTGCCATCCATCTAAACATCTCCAGCTGCGTGCGTCAGCGGGGCGGCGGCGGGAGAACGAACCTCTACGAGCATAAGAATCATCCATCCTTAATCCATGAAAGAAACACATCCCACACACAGCAGCGGGACAATAGCCTGCCAGGGTCAGGAATCCGCCACCGAAATACGGGCAAGTTGCTTTTATAGGTACCCCATCTCCAAACGAAAATGATACGTTTTTCGAAAAGTTACTATACTCCCGGCCCAACGTCCAAGCCACGGCCTAAGTCACCATGATTTGACCGTTACGCACCCCAAACAGCTCGCTCGGCACCCTTTCGGATGACCCCCTCCAGCAGGTCGCCCAGCATTTATTTTCAACCTGGATTTTCACGAACATTTGTAACGATGTAGTACCTAACTTTGGCATCCAAAACGGCCTCCCGCCCAGTATCAGGTCGCAGACTTTCCAGCAGTTTCCACCCATCTCAGCCACTGCATGACAACCATCTGTTGCCAACACCAGCCCGTAGCTTCCCATCAATGAAAACGGCCACGGCTGTACCCGGCGATCGACGACAATCGACCCCCCGCCCGTGAGAGAAGAAAAAATCCATTTCGTCGCGAAGCACCTAGTGCGGGCAACGAATGTAGCCTGCACCTTGGTCACTTCGGCCGCCACGATAGAGACGCCGGAGCCTTCGTTCAGGATCTCGACGCCGAAGATCTTCATCGCGGTAGCCGCGCCCAGTTCGGACGCGCCGGCCAGGGTGATGTCGAACGGCAGGATCTGATCCGAGTACCAGGGCTTGGCGAGCTGCTTCATGCCATCGACGGCGGTCATCGGGGCTTGGTCCAACGCGCTGATGGGAGCACCGGCGGAGGGTTGTCCTGCACCGCGGACCAGGGTGGAGTTGAAGATCGCGTTCTGCGACAGGTAGACGTTCTGGGAGCTATTCAACTGGGGACGGACGTCATCGATGTTGGCGACGAACTGGCCACCCAGCTTCCATACCAGATCCAGTAGAGCGTGACGGTCGAAGTTGACCCAGATGAGGCTGCCGGCGATGCCGCGCTTGTTGCGGGAGATAGGAGTCGGCAGGTAGGTGGAGCTACATACTTTGGCGCGCCGATTGTTTTTGTTAGCTTGACATATCGACAGTATTACGTCGATACTAACGGCCCGTCGTTTGGGCCGAACCTGGAGAGTCCCTATGAAGCAAAATCGCCGCCGTCGTCACCTTCGCCCTCGCCCGACTCGTTCTCAAGTCACCCAGCAGCTTCAGCGCGCCCGCTCCGCCATCCAGATCTTCCAGCTCGAGTGGATATTGGAGGCACGTAAGACTCAGCCCAGCATCGCCCGGCTTCAGCTCCTGCACGACGCCATCGGACAGATGAAGGATGAAGTGCTGTCCCTGGAGCAGTTCTAGTGAAGCGCGCCGCGCTCTACATGCGCGTCTCGACCCTGGATCAGCACCCCGAGACTCAGCTCTACGATCTTCGCACCCTGGCCAACCAGCGCGGCTTTCAGATCGTGCAGGAATATACCGACCGGATCAGCGGCGCTAAAGCGCGCCGCCCCGGACTGGACCAGATGATGCACGATGCCCGCCAGCGGCAGTTCGACGTCGTGCTGGTCTGGGCGGGCGACCGTATTGCCCGCTCGGTCCGGCACTTCCTCGAAGTGCTCGACGAGCTGAACCACCTGGGCGTCGAGTTCGTCAGCTTCCGCGAGAACATCGACACCGGCGGCCCGTTGGGCCGCGCCATCATCGTCATCATCGGCGCCATCGCCGAGCTGGAACGCAACCTTATTATCGAGCGCGTACGGGCCGGCATGCGCCGCGCCAAACTGGAAGGCCGGCATATCGGTCGCACCCCACTCGACTTCGACCACTCCGCCGTTCTCCGTGACCGTGACCGCGGCATGAGCCTGACCGAGATCGCCAAGGCTCACCGCATCAGCCGGGCAACAGTCAGCCGCGTGATCAAGGAAGCGCGCGAAGCTACTAGCCCGAAAGGGTGCATTCCAGCGCCCCGCCAAACCAATGAAAACAGGCTGCCGGATTCGGCAGCCTGAGGTAGCCCAAAAGGAGTGGGTTGTGGAACAGCTATATGTTCGAACCTTCAAAGTCAGATGCTTGCTCGTCGAAGTAACATCGCAGCAGTTCCTGCTCGGCAGGCCGAAGTCGAGTATAAAGGTCAACGGCACTGGTCAAGAAGCGATCACCGGGCGCAAATGCTCCACCAAGAAGATTGGACAGTTCGGGTAACACCTGTTCAAAGTTGCGGATATCTATTTCTTGGCTCGCCAGGCCTGATAGGAAAGTAGTTGAAAGGCTCCCCTTGAACGCGTCCTGAATAGCCACCCGCAAGTCTCGGAATGAGGTGCTCTCGCCGAGTAAAGCAAGAGCGGCAGCTCGGTCGAACTCACGAACCATCTCCGACCGCGGATCCCAAAAGGCCGCACCCTTCCCTTTGAGTTCGTCTTGCACGTAACTAACGACGACCACCTTGAGGCAGCGCTCACTAACATCGCCCTTTGCAGGCGTCCAACCGAGGGAGCCGACAAGTTCAGCGATTCCAAGCTTTTCGCGAACGACGTCAAGAGCAGTAGAAGCAACATCAATGCTGACCGTCGCTCTCTCACGTCCTGAACTCAGATTGACCTCAAAGGTGAAGGAGGCACGGGGAGTCCCTAGGTCGCTGATTGCAAGGTCGCTTCCAGAAATCTGTTCGACCGTCCAAATCGGTCGAATCAGTACCTGCAACTGCACATTCTCTTTTCTGAGTTCATCCTGCATATTTCGGATGACATCTTCAACGTCAGCGCTTCTCGAAGCGTCTCGGATCGGCAACTCCATAAAGAACCCACTGGGAAGATCGATAACACGCTGCCCCTGCAGATCTACTAAACTAGCCAGTCCCGCCTCGGTTATACGAGTCCCTATTATCGATCGAACGTCTCGACTACTCACTTGCATCGGATTCTCCAAGCCAAGCTATCCTACTTCTCAAGTAGGTTTTCGATCGTGCATCCTGTTACCTGGCTCATGTCTCGTACCTGCTCGTAAAAGTCCTTGAAGGACGGAACCGACAGCCAGTTGCGGAGGGGGGCACGTTGCACGATCTCGGCGATTTCAGTTTCCTTCTTGTCATCTCTCGTAATGTTAAGCAATCCCTCAAAAGTCCCTTTGGGATCATCTACCTTGAAGACCTTGGCTTCTGTACCAAGTTCCTTTGCTATCCAGTTCTTATCAGCGCAGATCCACGATTCTATATTCCTCTCGCACACCCCATGTATAGCTTGCGAAAGGCGCTCTACAGGAAAATGGTCACGCTCATTCTTTTGTACGTCACGCCACGCTTGATCGTTCGAATCTGTGAGAAACAGCGCCGCCACCGCTCCCTTGAAAGCGAACTCCTCACAAATCTTCCCGTACTCTCGGCGCAATGAAAGCCCCGTGGATCCTCGAAAAGCTCCCTCAATCAAGACAATGCCAGGGCACCATCGACTCCTCAAGCCATTTATGAAAGCGCGGTCCGTGCTTCCCTCGACTGCATATCCAACAATCATTGCAGTAACCCTCGGAAATGCATCTCACCGAGCGAAAATGTATCGAGATACTTTTGAATTCTGTTCACATCCGGCTGTACGACCTCTGAGCCTTTTGTTGTGCTTTGAACGACATGAAGGCCATTGGGAACAGCATCAAAGAGATCAATGAAGTAGGGGTTGTGAGACGTAAAGATAAACTGCCCCTCCTCTCCGGAGGGCAATATCCTCTGGAAGAGCGGCTTAAGATGCCCGACAAAAATACCGTTTTCTGGCTCCTCAAGCATGATCACTGGCGTGGTCGGCTCATGAGAACCCCTGTTAGCGATAATCAGATATGAGATTGCCATGAACCTAAGTGTTCCGTCGGAGATACTCTGAACGCCAAATCGATGCCCGTCCTTGTCCTCAAAAAACATATATACATGTTCCGGATCAGGCGACTGGAAGCTAATGAGGTCGAGACGCGGCTCGACAAGGCGCATTGCTTCAACGAGTTTCCTTTCGTCCCGAGGGCGCTCATTGTGAAGTGTGTACAACACGGACGAGAGATTTGATCCGTCAGGATTGAGCGTTCTCTCCATCGGTGTTGCACTGCTCAGCCGCAGCCGCATGGGGTCAAAGCTATAGTATGTCCACGAGTTCAGGTATCGTTTGAATAGGTTGGCGCGGCGGTTCGTCTCCAAATCAAACAAACGGAACAGCATTGTTGTATCAGTGGGAGCATTAGTTTCAACGTATGCAAAGTCGGCATCAAGAAGCGGAGCAGAGCTAGGTGTAACGAGTTGACCAAAGCTTTGAACGAAGCGCTTCTCATGAAGAAGCCGAACGCTACCCGCCTTATTCTCCAATATCGTCGTGTCGTTGAATGCGCCCCCCGTTACTCGCAAGGACTCGTATTCGACCCGAAAGGGGCGAGTCGCTGGCACCCCTGAGATTGCGTGCCTTCTGCCTGACAGTGATAATGTGTAGCTAAACGCGAGCGGTTCTGTATCAGCTAGTATCTGAGCCTCTACCCTAAACTCCGCAGTGTCGGAGTTCGAATACACATTCAGCAGATTCCAGGGTTCAGGGGTGCATACACGTGCTGCCTCATCCAAAGGCATACAACTGCTTAATCCGACGAATCTCAGCGCTTGACAGAGATTAGTCTTGCCAGCGTTGTTGTTGCCGACAACAAGATTTAGCCCTACAGGATAAAACTCAGCAGCTCGAAAACTCTTAAAGTTCCTTACTTGCAATCTGTTGAGCATCTCTCTGATTTCGCCGCCTTGTCGTTTGATTCCTAATACGTCGTTTCTAAATCACTGAACCCTTCCAAAACGATTCTATACCGAGCGCACAATTCAGCTCCATACGGAGTTCCACAACCCACTCCTTTTGGGCTACCTCAGGCTGCCGAATCCGGCAGCCTGTTTTCATTGGTTTGGCGGGGCGCTGGAATGCACCCTTTCGGGCTAGTAGCTTCGCGCGCTTCCTTGATCACGCGGCTGACTGTTGCCCGGCTGATGCGGTGAGCCTTGGCGATCTCGGTCAGGCTCATGCCGCGGTCACGGTCACGGAGAACGGCGGAGTGGTCGAAGTCGAGTGGGGTGCGACCGATATGCCGGCCTTCCAGTTTGGCGCGGCGCATGCCGGCCCGTACGCGCTCGATAATAAGGTTGCGTTCCAGCTCGGCGATGGCGCCGATGATGACGATGATGGCGCGGCCCAACGGGCCGCCGGTGTCGATGTTCTCGCGGAAGCTGACGAACTCGACGCCCAGGTGGTTCAGCTCGTCGAGCACTTCGAGGAAGTGCCGGACCGAGCGGGCAATACGGTCGCCCGCCCAGACCAGCACGACGTCGAACTGCCGCTGGCGGGCATCGTGCATCATCTGGTCCAGTCCGGGGCGGCGCGCTTTAGCGCCGCTGATCCGGTCGGTATATTCCTGCACGATCTGAAAGCCGCGCTGGTTGGCCAGGGTGCGAAGATCGTAGAGCTGAGTCTCGGGGTGCTGATCCAGGGTCGAGACGCGCATGTAGAGCGCGGCGCGCTTCACTAGAACTGCTCCAGGGACAGCACTTCATCCTTCATCTGTCCGATGGCGTCGTGCAGGAGCTGAAGCCGGGCGATGCTGGGCTGAGTCTTACGTGCCTCCAATATCCACTCGAGCTGGAAGATCTGGATGGCGGAGCGGGCGCGCTGAAGCTGCTGGGTGACTTGAGAACGAGTCGGGCGAGGGCGAAGGTGACGACGGCGGCGATTTTGCTTCATAGGGACTCTCCAGGTTCGGCCCAAACGACGGGCCGTTAGTATCGACGTAATACTGTCGATATGTCAAGCTAACAAAAACAATCGGCGCGCCAAAGTATGTAGCTCCACCTACCTGCCGACTCCTATCTCCCGCAACAAGCGCGGCATCGCCGGCAGCCTCATCTGGGTCAACTTCGACCGTCACGCTCTACTGGATCTGGTATGGAAGCTGGGTGGCCAGTTCGTCGCCAACATCGATGACGTCCGTCCCCAGTTGAATAGCTCCCAGAACGTCTACCTGTCGCAGAACGCGATCTTCAACTCCACCCTGGTCCGCGGTGCAGGACAACCCTCCGCCGGTGCTCCCATCAGCGCGTTGGACCAAGCCCCGATGACCGCCGTCGATGGCATGAAGCAGCTCGCCAAGCCCTGGTACTCGGATCAGATCCTGCCGTTCGACATCACCCTGGCCGGCGCGTCCGAACTGGGCGCGGCTACCGCGATGAAGATCTTCGGCGTCGAGATCCTGAACGAAGGCTCCGGCGTCTCTATCGTGGCGGCCGAAGTGACCAAGGTGCAGGCTACATTCGTTGCCCGCACTAGGTGCTTCGCGACGAAATGGATTTTTTCTTCTCTCACGGGCGGGGGGTCGATTGTCGTCGATCGCCGGGTACAGCCGTGGCCGTTTTCATTGATGGGAAGCTACGGGCTGGTGTTGGCAACAGATGGTTGTCATGCAGTGGCTGAGATGGGTGGAAACTGCTGGAAAGTCTGCGACCTGATACTGGGCGGGAGGCCGTTTTGGATGCCAAAGTTAGGTACTACATCGTTACAAATGTTCGTGAAAATCCAGGTTGAAAATAAATGCTGGGCGACCTGCTGGAGGGGGTCATCCGAAAGGGTGCCGAGCGAGCTGTTTGGGGTGCGTAACGGTCAAATCATGGTGACTTAGGCCGTGGCTTGGACGTTGGGCCGGGAGTATAGTAACTTTTCGAAAAACGTATCATTTTCGTTTGGAGATGGGGTACCTATAAAAGCAACTTGCCCGTATTTCGGTGGCGGATTCCTGACCCTGGCAGGCTATTGTCCCGCTGCTGTGTGTGGGATGTGTTTCTTTCATGGATTAAGGATGGATGATTCTTATGCTCGTAGAGGTTCGTTCTCCCGCCGCCGCCCCGCTGACGCACGCAGCTGGAGATGTTTAGATGGATGGCAGACGGGAAGATGAAGATCGATCCAGTTCTTCGTGCGCCCTGCCCCGCTCCCGATCGACAGCGTTGGCAGTCTCACACGGACCGGCCGCCACAGGCCGCCGGCCGATGAATATCTCACTCAAAGTCGTCGTCCTCATCGTTGCCTTTGTCATCGCGCGGCGCGCCCTTCTGACCTTCACGCCAAAGAGCGACCAACTGCCTCATTGAGAACCGGTTCTCGATGTGGGCTTGCCTCCAGAAAGCTGGCACCTGTCCCAGAATCTCGTAGTTCCGGATCGTACCTTCAGTACAGCCGGCAATCTTAGCCAACTTCCGCAAACTTAAACCTTCGTTGCGTAGCCACACCACAGCATCCGCACGCTCCAGGGTGCCCCAAGCAGGCCATTTGTGGCGAAGCTCACGGAGACCTTCAACAACATAGTAATGCCGTTCGTCGTCGTCTGAGCTTTTGTTTGTCATCGCCAGACTCCTTCTTCCAGTTTGCTACAGAAGAACGTTTCATGGACTGGATGTTTGCAGGTAGAGAGATGAAGGTTGGAGCTGTTGGCCGCCGCCGTCGTAGGACGCCGTCGACGGTTTAGAGGTCAGTTCGAATTAGAGTCGGGAAGATCGGGGGGATGGCTGGGGTGTGAAGGAGATGATGAAGATGAAGAAGCTGATTGCCCCACCCCGGACTTTCCACGATTAGTAGTTTACGGCTGAGCTGAACGGGTTCTGACTGAAGCGCCTCCTGAAACCGGCCATCGGTTTACCGACATGACGACCTTTGCTCCCCCGGCAGCCGCTGTCGCGGCTGAGATAGCTTCGGAGCTACTCACCTGCGATCGGAGCGCTAGGTACGATGGCCGCACCCTCCGATTCCCTTCATGCTCGCCGCGTTCGAACGCCATCTGCCAAAGCCCCACGAACTCCATTAGCGGAGAGAGGCTGTCATTGAGGAGTCTGCGCCGAAGGTGCTGCCGGAGAATCCTCGGCGTCACCTCGAGTGTCTGGAATGGTTCGTTTACTAGAACTCGATTTCACGCAGTTATCGCCGGTGAAATCCGCGTTTATGGGGATTGATCGGTCTTGCACAAGCAGGTCTGAGTTTGGTCACTCGAAACTCAGATAAATTCTGGACAGTCCTCCTCGAATGTCGTCGCTATGCCCGCCATTTGCCGTCGCTCAAAGCAATGGAGCGAGTACACTTACGTCATCGCCTGCAGTAGTTCAGGCGAAGTCGGGGTAGATGAGAACCTTACCACCAATTTCAAGCGGCTAGTCTTCCCCTGTTTTTGAGTGCCGGTAGAAGAAGATCCAAAAGCGCTTGATCAGAGAACGGGTTCTGGCCTGAAATCAACTCGCGATCTTGAAGGACGTAGCTCTTCCACGGAGCGAGCACGCTTACGTCACCGCCCGCCGTAGTTAAGGCGAAGTCGGGGTAGAAGAGAACCTTACCACCAATCTCAAGCGGCTCCCGCTGCTGCTCTTCCGCTGTCGAAAAGACAGTCATCTTATATCCAGAATATATCCAACCCTGAGCCTTTGCCCGCGCTCCGGCCGCATCCCCCGCCGCCAGCGCGGTGACCACTTCCTTCGAATTCGGAGAAGCTGAGAGAAGTGAAATCGGGCCATGGCAGAGCACCGCCGTCGGCTTGGATGTTTTATGAAAGTGTCTCATCACGGTGCCGGCGTCGGGATCATCGAGAAGATCCATCATCGGGCCATGGCCGCCGGGGACGAAAACAGCGTCATATTGATCCAGGCCCGATGCGATGACATCGGAGATACGAGTTGGATTTTTGAGCCCAGTCAGGCTGTCGCGGAATTTCAGATAGTCCTGAAGCTTTGCCTCGTCCCCACCGAAGAACTGGGCTATAGCTGAATTGACATCCATTTGCGGCGTGTTGCCTTTGGGGTTGGCGAAGGTGATTTCGTAGCCTTCTTTCATCAGGGCGCGAACCGGAACCGTCAGTTCGTTGAGGTAGTAGCCAGCGCCCTTGTAAACCTTGCCATCTTTCAAGGGCAAGCCGTGACCACTCGAGACTAGCACCAGGATTTTTCCTATTGTTGTCATTTTGTTCTCCTTTTTGAAATCGATTCTGTGTTCCAGGGATCTACTACCAACGGCGAGCGGGAGCAGCGCCATCCACGTGGAGTACCTCTCCACTTACGTGACCCGCCTGTGAAAGGTAGAGAACAGCATCGACAATGTCCTTTACGGTCGCGACTTTCCGTATAGGCTGCAACGCAGAGTCTTTGGCATCCCCTTTGTGCATCGGTGTGTCCACTTCGCCGGGGGCTACGGCGTTGAAGCGGATACCTTCTTCTGCATACTCGACTGCGAGATTCCGGATAGCCGCGATAAGACCTCCCTTCGTAATCATAGAAACCGAGCCATTTACACCTGCGATCGGCCGGTCGGCGAGCGCGGCCGAGATGCTCACAACGCTCCCCGATTTCTGTTTCAGCATGTGCTTCACGGTGAACTGAGTGATGTAGAGGAATCCCAGCAGGTTGATCGAGACCAAGGCTTTGAAGTCCTCGGTAGTAAAGTCCGTAAAAGGCTTTTTGTAGAAGATTCCGGCGTTATTCACCAGGACATCGATGGTTCCGAAGTGTTCGATGGCAGCCTCAACCGCCTTGGCAGCGGTTTCCTGCTTGCCGATATCGCCATCTACGAGGACCAGGCTGGGTGAGGCACTCAGCGATCGAGTGGCGTTAAGGGAGGTTCCGACAACGTTATAACTCGCCTTCAGAAAGGCCTCGACCAAACCTGAACCAATGCCCCCCGATGCACCGGTCACAATTGCTGTTCTCTTGTCTGGCACACACGCTCCTTCACCTGAGCTGACCTCTTGCAACTGCACGGAAGCGAAAACAAGCATCCCGGGCCGAGGCTGACCGCAAGAAAGCTCCTCCGGTCACCGATAATTTCAAGCCACGAGCAAGATCTTACCGACGCCACCCTCCTCGGCCTTTGCTTGAGCCTCAGCCGCTTCACTGAGTGGCATTTTCAGGCTGATCGGGATAACTAGCTTGCCGTCTCGCACCGCTTCGGCCATGAACTCAAGCGTTTTTCTGTCGAATTTCGAGAATACTGTCATTACCTTTACAGATGGGTACTCCGCGGCGTTCTGTGGCGCCCCGACAACCGATGGATAAACGCCTCCCGGCTTGACCTTGGCGATCAGCTTCTCGGCGGTTCCTCCGCCCACCGTATCCGCCACTGCATCGAGCGGCGGAAGGTTTGCAATCGCGGTGTCGTCGTCGGTTGCGACGATCTGATCCGCGCCGACGGTCTTCGCGTCATTGATCTGTCTCTTCAAAACCCCCGCGATCACAGTCGCCGCGCGTGCTTTTGCAGTGAATGCAGCCGAACGCCCGACATTTCCAGCAGCACCTACGACGAGAACCGTCTGGCCCGCGTTGACTCCCGTAGCTAAGAGGAGCTGGTTGCCAGTCGTCGTCACCAGCGGCAACGCCGCCGCCTGGATCAAATCGAGACCCTTGGGAACTTTCGCCAGATTCGCGGCTTTCACGACGCAAAGTTCGGCGTAAGTATTGTCAGCCATCGCGAACACCTGGTCGCCGACAGAAAAGCCTTCTACTCCCGGCCCAATCTTGACTACAGTGCCAGCAATATCGACTCCTATAAGCCCCGGAAACTTGATGGGGTAAAAATCTTTCGTTAGCCCGGCACGTCTCTTGTAGTCGATCGGATTCACGCTGGTAGCAGCGACCCCCACCAGCACCTCGCCCGGACCCGGAACCGGATTGGGGTACTCCTCGAACTTGAGTACATCAGGACCCCCATATTGGTGGACGACAACTGCTTTCATCTTTCACCTCCTTAGCTTGGAATATTTAACGTCAAACGCGTCGAGCATCTCTTCAAGCGGCCTGCGGTGGCCGGTTGGCGCTGCTTACTCCCTGTGTATTCATGAACTCGTGCACCAGGACAGCAATCTCATCCGCCTTGGTATCGAGCGCGAAGTGCCCTGCGTCGAGGACGTGGACATCCGCGTTCGGTACGTCCCTGCGATAGCTTTCCGGCTCGCCGATATCAAACGAGGGATCGTGCCTGCCCCAGAGGACCAAGAGCTTCGGCTGGGTTTTCCGCAGCCAGGCCTGCCACTTTGGGTAAGCATCGACATTCGTTCGATAGTCGTAGAAGAGGTCGCTTTGAATTTGAGCCTGCCCTGGCGCGTTCAGAAATGCGTACTCATCAGTCCAAAGATCCGGGTTGTAGAGCCCAATCCTTGGATCGTCACCGATATGACGCGTCTTCGCGGCTTCAAGCGAGAGCAGATTCTTGCGCAGCGCCTCTTCATGAGCAGACCGGTCCGCCCAGAACGCCCGCCGCGTTGCCCAGATGGCGCCCAGTCCTTCGTTATGCGCAACCGCGTTTTGAACGATAAGAGCCTGCACCCTCTCCGGGTGTGCCAACGCCATGCGGAAACCAACGGGACCGCCGTAATCCTGCATGTAAAGCGAGTAGCGCGAGAGCCCGAGCGATTCGGTGAAGTGATTCATGATCTCCGCATAGTGATCAAACGTGTACGCAAATTGCTTCGGGTCGGGCCAATCGCTGTGTCCGAATCCAGGGTAATCGGGCGCGACTAGGTGATAGCGATCGGAAAGCCGGGCGAACAGAGATTCGAACATTCGCGAGGAGGACGGAAGTCCGTGAAGCAAAAGCAGTGTCGGAGCGTCTTTTTCTCCAGCCTCCCTGTAAAAGATAGAGCGCCCATCGTTCTGAACTGTTCGATAGAAAGTCAGTTGATTCATGGGACTTTCCTTTCTCTGCTGCCGTCCAGCTTCGCTATGCCGGAGATGACCACGGTTACGAAAAGCCTCACGCAGAAACATCGTTTGCGGGGCACGTATTGTCCGGCGCGTTCAACGCACTTGGTACGGGTGGAAGATGTAGTCCTTCGCCTTCACAGCCAGATGGCACGAGTTTCCGCAGTCCGCAAGGGCCTTGGGATCGGCGGTGAACTTGTCCGATGCGGCGTCGTAGTTGAATACCGCGTATCCCCAGCCGCCGGTTTTCGGAAATCTCTTGCTGTCCTTCTCCATCACGAAAGCCTGCTGAAAGACATCGGGCACATCCACGTCGTAAGGCGCTTCCGTGCTCTTCTTCGGCTTCCACTGGAGTTTCACGATCATGGAGCCCTCCGGGAAAAGCTGGCCGTTTCCCGGAACGCCGGCCTTGTACGCCTTGATCATCGCCGGATTGGCGACGATTACCTTAAGCACTTCTTTGGTGCTCGCGGAAGAGACCACAGACCAGTCCTCGTATCCCCTGAAGTCGGAGAACGCGATTCCGCCCGGCGATGTCAGCGAGTACTTGTCCTTGTCTTGGCCTTGTGCGTAAAGGACCGCACCGCCGAGGATGGCAAGCAGAGCCGTGGCTGCCGCGATGGCAAAGGCCCCGAAATGTCTTACGGCGGCGCGTGGGAAATTACGCCGGGTGGGTGATGACGATACCGTGGACATGACGTTCTCCTTCGCGGGCTGGTTCCTTTTTTTGCCTAGGTGCCAGAAGACCCCAGCTTAGAGTCGCCTGCTAAGTGTTTCGGAAATCTCCGGTTGAATATGCAGCTAACGGATGCCATGCGTGTAACCGACTTAGCTCAAGGGCGCGCGCTGCGTGACAGCTGGCAACTTTGTCCTGACAACCGCTACGCTGGGTAGTAGGAATTGTTCTTAGTGTCCTGTCTGTTGATTCGCTCCATTTTGGAAGCGTTGCCCGATGTTCGACCTCTCGTCATAAAGTGAGAGCTCTATGGTCGAAATCACTGATCGAACTCGGAATGAGCCGTATTCTTTCAGAAGCGCGAAGCCCGCGTGGAGAGGGCTACCGAGTATCCGCGCAGGCAGCCTTTCGAGCACAAGGCGCGCATGAAGGAGTTGCTGCTGCAACAGGCGGAACTCAATGCCGCGCTCGATCTCAACAAAACGCAACTCAGGTTGTGCCACGGGGAGAGCAGGACAGCGTGCGGTTGAAATCCTCGAGGCGGCGGCAGTTCCGCCCTGAGTATTCCCTGCTGGATTTCAGCGGAATTCCATTCCGGCCATGAGTCCTTAAGAGGCATCTCGGGCCCACGAACCGCTCCTCTAAAACTTAAACCTGTATCGGAACAACAGATTTCATCGTCGCGCTTCTGCCAATCTGCCTATAACAGTCGCTCGCTCTGACATCGAAAGGAGTACCAAATGGCAGGCACAAATGTACTGAAAGAGACGACGCGCGTGACCGCGCCTGTCGCGTCGAACACGCTTGGCGTGAACGTATTTACCGCTCCAGAAAAGGCTATGGTCGGCGAGCGGCCAAAGCCCTTCGGCGAAGCGCTCGCCTTTGACCCTATCACGTCGACTTTAATCTTCGGCGAGTACGACGCGGTGCTGGTGGACGCAATGGGGACGGTGGCTGAGGCCGAGGCTCTCGCAGCTTGGGTTGCTCTGCACAACCGCAACTTGGAGACCATCTATATAACGCACGCCCATTTCGACCACTTCTACGGTCTGAGTATTCTGCTCGACCGTTTCCCGGGCGCTCGGGCGATAGCAACGCCCAAGACGGTGGACGCCATGCAGATGTCTTTTTCTCCCCCAGTAGAGCGGTTAGCCCGACAGTTGTTTCCGGGGCAAGTACCCACTAAGTTGGTTTCGCCTGTGCCCTATGAGCACGACACGTTCACTCTCGAGGGCCAAGAATTACGCATCATTGAGCAGGGCCGTACCGATGCTCCGGATTCGACGTCTCTGCACGTTCCATCGATCGGCCTGATCGTCGCTGGCGACGTTGTGTACAACCAATGCCGCATGTACGTCGGCGACACCACCCCGGAGAGCCGGAAGAATTGGATCGCGGCGCTGGACCGGTTAGCGGCGCTGAACCCGGCGATTGTTGTCGCTGGTCACAAGAAGCCTGGCGCACCCGACTCTCCCTCGACGATCCAAGACACAAAGCGTTACCTGCAGGACTTCGATCGGGTGCAGAAAACCGCGACATCCGACCAGGAGCTGTTCGATCAGATGACGGAGCTATACCCGCATTGGGTAGCCAATCAGTCTTGGTTGATGTTCGGATTCCCGAAGGCATAATCCACATCAGCCGATGCGAATGTCACTTCGCAGGAATGAATACGAAAGAACCAGAATCAGCAGATGAGCCCTGTATCGATAAGGAGTCGTCAATGAACAGCGTACAAATCGAAGAGAAGAGCTATGAGATGCCTCCGCGCGACGGGTTCAGCGTCGCACACTTTCTCACCGTGAAGGACGTCGAACGATCGGCACGCTACTACGAAAAAGTCTTCGGCGCTCGCATTCTGAGCTTGGGAGACGGCAACGCGCCTGGATACCTTCAACTCGCGAATATCTGGATGATTATGAACCTGGGCGGCGGGCCGACACCCGACAAGCCGACGGTAACGCTCAGCGTACCCGACCCGAATCACATCAACAGCTTTATGAATTTCCGGGTTGCGGATATTCAAGCGTGCTATGAATTATGGAAAAGTCGAGGAGCCGAATTCATCACGGAACCGATCCCCAAGTATGGCGAGATTCGCTGCTACATACGCGATCCTGACGGTTACATTATCGAAGTCGGACAGAGCACCGACCTCACCTACGGTTAACGTCCCGCCCGATGGGATGCGGATTTAAACGGTTGCGGATGGTCTCTTGAGGCCTTCCGGGCTGCGTTGTCGAGCCAGTACTTTGGTCTTGATCGATACGTTCGTCCAACGTGGCTTTCAAGCATCTTCAAGGCGGGGAGGAACGGGCCGTGAAAGCAGCCAGAATTTATAGCTTCGGGCCGCCCGATGTCGTAGTGGTCGAGGATGTGCCGACGCCGTCGCCGGGTCCTGGCGAAGTTCTGGTGCGCGTGATGGCTGCAGGCGTCGCGGCCTGGGACGCGATCATCCGTGAGGGTAAGAGCAAGGTCAGCCCGCAACCTCCGCTCACCCTCGGTTCGGACCTCTCCGGTGTCGTCGAGCAGGTCGGCCCCGGCGTTACTGACTTCGCGCCGGCCGACGAAGTCTATGGCGTCACCGACCCGCAGTTCTGTGGTGCCCAGGCCGAGTTCGCCGTAGCCATGGCCGGGATGATCGCCCGCAAACCGCAGTCGCTGAATTACGTCGAGGCAGCATCGGCTCCCGTCATCGCCGTGACCGCATGGCAAATGCTCTTACAGTATGGGCAGGCGACTCGGGGTCAAACCGTAATGGTCGTCGGAGCTGCCGGGAACGTCGGGGCCTACGCCGTACAGATGGCCGTAGACGCCGGGATCCACGTCGTCGCCATCGCCCACCTCGCAGACGAGGGCCTGCTCCATTCCTTGGGCGTCACATCCATCATCGACTCGAACAAGCCCGCCTTCGAGCGGGACCTACCGCAGGTGGATGTCATCCTCGACACGGTCGGGGGCAGTACATTTCAGCGCTGCGTCGCTGCGTTGAAGCCCGGAGGCAAACTCGTCACCTCGGTCTCCACGCAGCCGCTCCCGGCCGGAGCCCTCTTCTTCTACGCTGAGGTGACCACCCCGCGCCTGCAGACGCTCACACCATTGTTTGAGGCGGGCAGAATCACAGCGCGTGTAGGCTCAGTCCTGCCGCTTTCCGAGGCGCGCCAGGCGCAGGACATGCTTGCGGGCGCACCACACAAATCCGGCAAAATCGTCCTGCAGATCGGGCACTCGCAGTAGTGGCGATTTGCGCGGCAAAGCTTGTAGTTCCCCTAAAACAGCCTTCTGTGAAGCGTGCCAGATCGGTACCGATATGTCGGCCAGTGTCCAGAATCCTACTGGTTGCGGTGGGCGAGAGCGACGGGCGTTTTTCAGCATCTAATCGAGTCTGTCGTCGTAATCACATCGAACCTTTATTAGCGAACGGCGTTGACCACTTCCCAGATTCGCGCGAGATGATGATCATCGTGCTCGGCGGCAAAATGCAGATGGTCCACAAGCCGCATCGGAGTCTGCAAACGAGGGTGTGAAATGGCCCTTGTCAGTAGCGATGAGTCCAACTCAATCACGCGCTTCAGCAGGATCTCCCTCGCAGTGCGGAACTCACTCAGAATCTGTGCCAGTGGGCGCGCATTATGATTTGCTGCGTTGGTTTTCTGATTGCTCAAATCTGCCTTAGTGAGTTTTTCGCTGGCCGCTATGTAATCGTCCACTCGCGCCAGCCACAGCGGCTCGATGTCCAACAGGTGACCGGCTTGTTCCTGCGCCGACCAACCTCCTCCTGCCCTCGCGATCAGGAGTGTGTGTGGACGGCCTCCAAGCACCTCTTCAAGCCTGGCTGGCGTGCCGCGTAGCCGCGCGCACAGATTCGGAAGCAGTTCCACCGGGAATGAGAACTCAAACTTACGTTCAAACCAGAGCGGCACCTGACTCATGGACTCCTCCGATCACCTTCGAGATTCTACATATACATCCGCGGTATCAGACGATGCCAGCCGACTAGTACTCGGAAGGCCAAGGGTACCCGCAATCCCCTCCATGCTCACGCTACAGATCGGCAACCTCATGGAGTCGCTCAATCAATGGTTTGATCCGAGCTTGGCTGGCTGGATCGGGAAGAAGATATCCGGGAAGAGCATCCAAGAATGCTGTTGCATTAAGCAGCTTGCGTATTTCGGCAGCAACAAAGTGGCGGACGGTTTCTTCCGCCGATTGAAGCTCGCGAAGGAGTTCAACCCGCCCATCGATCACAGCAACGAGGTCTTCCAAGTCATGGCTCGACTGGAGGTCGCCTTTGCCTCGGCCAGCGAATGCCTCCAATTTTGTTGCGCAGAAGTAGACAGGTGCAACGACCCGAATGCGGAGCCCGGTTTCGATCTCGCGCTCGAGGGCTGCATCCATAGCCGGTTTATACCATCGGTTTGAAAATCCAAGGATCTTTGGATCGAGGGGCATCACATCCAGAACCGCGTTCTGTTGGCGCCAGCGGCAGATGGGAGCACCCTCAGAGACGTCCTCTGCGAACCCAAGATTTCTCAGCCGCTCGGAGAATGCGGTATAAGCGGCACAAGAAGTGATCTCAGCGATAGCATCGACATTTTAGGTTGGACGCACATCGGCGGCCGCTGTATCAGTGATCAGGAGTGCAGTTGTACAGCCGCCAACAAAGACGAGTTCTCCAAGAAGAGGTCTCAGGAACCGCGCGGCATCGGCCAGTAACTCCAGATTACTGCGCGACATTGATGTCTCGCAGTCTCTTTTGCAACTCGCGCTCCGCGACTTTCCGCTCTCGTACGCGACCACTTCGAATGGCGTCTACCAGTGCCAGGAGTTCGTAGAGCGCGCCATCTCGAAGTGCGGCAGCGGGTGCAGTTCTATAGAGCGGTTCAAGCGTAACACCGCGGGTCTTGCCATCTGGCGAAGGCCACACAGGGGGCAGTTCGTCGCCGGGCGATATTTCAGCGTTAAGCGGAGCGGCGGCATACGAGGTCGGCACGCCACGCGTCACTTGCCCGTATTCAGCAGGAAAGGCGTACTTCACTCCGTGAAGCAAGAATTCCTCAAGCGCTGAAAGGTTGGGTTTGTCTTTCAGTTCTGGGCCGTGCAAAATACGTGCATCGCGGAGCCGCTTCATTGCTCCGTGCACTTCGGACGGGCTGAGACCGAGGTCGTTAGCCATGACGGAAATTGACGGCCGCCCTGCACGGTAGCAGCAGAGTTTAAGAGCAACCATTACGTCCTGAGGTTTCAAAGTCACACGAGTATTTTATATTCACGATTCGCGAATAGCGAATGAAATCGTACGGGTTGGCAAAGTCGGCCTGGGGGAAGTTGGCAATCGATGTCGGTGCCGTTAGATGGCACCTTGATCCAGATTTTGTGATGCACGTCGTGACAAAGTCAGTATTTTGCCCCGGTACAATGTACCAATGGGACGGGTAGTCGAGGTGAGTTCCTGCTTGACAGGTCTCAGGCGGTTTGCAAGGATAGAAATCCGCGTTGGGGCATCCTCTGTCCGAAACGTGAGTTGCCGAAGGTGAATTCCCGGCCACGGGAAGACCCATAAGCGTATAGAGGGGCAAGAACCCCGCCGAGTTCCTCAGCTCGGTTACAGTTTCGCTGAAGTCCCCTGACGGCGTCTAGATGCCCGCGGGGTGCGATTCTCCTGATAGATTCACCCACTTTATGACCAGCGGCCGAAGCTCGCGCACGTCCGCCAGTTCGGGCTGCCATGATTCAGTCCGCTTTGCCCATCGTTTGGCAGGAAGAACGATCCTGCCATGATTTGAATGCAAGACAATTACAGGAGAGTTGTTGATGTCCATGAATGCAGTTGATGTGAACGGTGGCCGGCGGTGTAGGAAGCCGGTCAAGAACTCAATCGGGGATTGCCATGCCAACCCCACAACCAGCGGCGCCGCAGATTCACGTATTGACCGTGAGCGCCCATGCCGCGCGCCACCGACCCAGTACGAGACCTCTATGGGTGAGACCATCGCGACCGACCAGCACTACACCCCCGCGGAACTCGGCAAAGTCTGGCATTGGAGTCCGAACACAGTCCGCCGCATCTTCGAGGATGAACCCGGAGTCCTAAAGGTCACCGCAGCGGCACCGTCGCGCAACCCCCGCCGCCGCCGCATGGTGCAGATGCGCATCCCGGCACGGGTTGCCATGCGGGTTCACGCACGCCTCGCCAACTCGTAAGCTGATCCAGAACCAAAGCGAAAAAGCCGCAGCCTATGCTGCGGCTTTCGTGTGTGCGGAGATTTTAGGCCCTATTCTCCGCAACGATGGGGAAAGTGCTAAAGAAGCTCCGGGTGGTTCTGCCGCAGCCACTCGATGACTCTCTTGTGAAGCTCTTCAGCCGAGCTGATCACCGATCGAAGTTCCTGCGCAGAAACTGCACCAGCCACCTCGTAGGTGGCCATTCCTCGCTTATTGGCGAAGTTCTTGAGCTTTCGTATGAGGGTGTCATCCGCGCCGATGGTGAACTCCAGCGACTCGAGCGCTCTTGTATGATGGCCGGCCTGATTCGGCACACGATAGCCTTTGGTCCGGAGTGCAATTGTCGCCGAAGTAAGAAGCGCATTGTAAGCGGCGGCGAATCGCCAATCATCAGAGATCATTTCAACTCTCGCGTCGTTCAAGCGAGTCTCAACGACCCCTATCAGAGCCTTGATTTCTTCAGGGCTGGTCGGTTCGGCTCTGAGAACTCTGATCGCGACCCATTGTTCTAAGCTCATCCTCACCTCCGATGATGAATACCTTTTCGCTACCGGCGACAGAATTAAGGAAGTGGCTGCCACCGGCAAGCTTTGCTCTGAACTCCGGCGCAGAGTAGATAGTGGGATTAATCGGTCGGCCGATCTGCTTCTCGACCTTTGCCAAATGTTCAAGCAACTCGTCAATTTGCACATCGCCCACGACCATCAAGTCCACATCGCTCCCTGCAGTTTCCTCGTGCTTTGCCATTGAGCCATAGACGAATGCCACGACGATCCGACCGGAGAGCGGCTCAAGGGCAGACTGAAGCTGCTGATAGATGCCGACGGTCTTGGCGACGAGGCCTTTCATCTCCTCGAAGATCGGACTCTCTCGATTTGCCTGGTAAAAGACTTGGTTGCCGCTCTTAGAAGCCACCAGTAAGCCGACACTTGCAAGCAAAGTTAGCTGGGGCGCCACGGCTCCGACGCTTGCCCCAATTTTGCTCGCTATTTGCCTTGTATAGAAGGACTTCTCTGAATTTCCGAAAAGAAGTGCAAGCACCCCTCCCCGGCTCTGTCCAAAGAGAACGTCGGCAAGTCCGGATTGTCTCTTTTCGCTCATGTCTCGCTTCCAGCGTGCTCTCGAAGGACGAACAATCGTTCTTGTATAACGAACAAGTGTACTCGTTTAGCGAACATTTGCAAGGGCACATTGGGCGGAGATTGTCGGTCTTATTATCCGCAAGTTATGCAGAGAATGTTGACCATGCGTAGCTAGCTGGTTATAATCTCCGCATAATATGCGGAATAGCAATTACATCCACGAACTTCCCGATTGGCCCCGATTCCGGTGGGAGCAGCATAGCCTAGGCGAGAAGCTGGCTGCGGTCCGCCACCGCCAAGGTCGCCTGCTCGGGCGGATGGAGGGACTCGGATTCAAGCTGCGCCAGGAAGCCGTCCTGCAGACGCTCACAGAAGACGTGTTGAAAAGCAGTGAGATCGAAGGAGAAAAGCTAGATGTCCAGCAGGTACGTTCATCTGTCGCGCGACGGCTTGGAATGGACATTGGCGGACTGAAGACGATGGACGGGGACGTCGAAGGCGTTGTTGAGATGATGTTGGACGCGACGAAGAACTTTGATCAGCCGCTGACAGCAGAGCGACTCTACGCTTGGCACGCGACGATGTTTCCAACCGGCCGGAGCGGAATTAATCGGATCCACGCAGGTGCCTGGCGCGATGACGGCCACGGCCCGATGCAGGTGATCTCTGGCCCGATTGGGCGAGAGCACATCCATTACGAGGCGCCGCCAGCGGCAAGGATCCCAGACGAAATATTGGCGTTCCTGGACTGGTTCAACTCCAACACGGAAGGCGACTGGGTTGTGAAGGCGGCAATCTCTCATCTCTGGTTCGTCACCATCCACCCGTTCGAAGACGGCAATGGCCGCATCGCGCGAGCGATCGCCGACATGGCACTCGCCCGCTCGGAGCAGAGTTCGCAGCGGTTCTACAGTATGTCGGCTCAGATTCGCCAGGAGCGATCGGAATACTACGACATCCTTGAAAAAACCCAGAAGGGGACAATGGAAGTGACGCCCTGGATGGATTGGTTCCTCGACTGCATGGGGCGCGCGATCGACGAAGCGCAAAGGACGCTGGAGGCGGTCCTCTTTAAGGCGCGCTTCTGGGAGTCCGTCACGACTGTTTCGTTAAATGATCGCCAGCGTCTGGTGCTCAAGCGTCTACTTGAGGGCTTCGAAGGAAAGCTGACCACATCCAAATGGGCGAAGCTCGCCAAGACATCACAGGACACGGCCGCACGCGACATTGCTCGCCTGGTCGAATACGGAATCCTCGTGCGCAATCCCGGCGGAGGCCGCAGTACAAGCTATTCGCTAAGTGTCGGTTCAAACTCCAACGCATCGGAGATTGGTTGATCATGCTTGAACGTCACATGGAAGAAGCGGTTGCAAACTGCCCAGACCTGTTCATAGAGCCGGGGCTCCAGCTCGTGCGCCGTCAGGTCGTGATCAATGGAAGGCGCCCCGACATACTTTTCAGCGATATGCTGTCGCGACACCTGCTGGTCGAACTTCAGTGCGAACGTCTCGATGAGGACCACCTGCAACGTCATTTCTACTATTACTTCGATTATCGAGCGAAATACCCTTCTACCCATCTCCGCCTGATGTTCATCGCAAACCGGCTCGTACCGCAGCACAAGGACTTCCTTGACGAGCACGGGTACGAGTTTCGTGAGATAGGGGAGACCGACTTCGAGCGCCGCGTGAGCGAATGCAGGTCGCGCACCCACACGCCGCTAGAAGAAGTTGAGGTTGTCACGACTCCAGGGGTGCTTCCGCCAGCGACGTGCCAACTGCTCTACGAGATTGAAGTGGAGCGAACGGTGATGAGCTACAAAATGCTCCTCCTCATTTCAATGGCAGAGCTAGCTGATGCCGACGGGCAAGTATCGCTCACCCTTCTCGCGGCGCGCTTTAGAGATTTCTTCGTGGCGAGAGCTGTCCAGAACAAGGTTGAAGAGAACCCCAACATCGTCCAGCCAGGTTCGCTATCCAAGAAGACGGTCCGCGCTTGGGAAGGCCTGATTCGCAAGCAACCGGTGCACTACCTTACCGATTCGTTCGTAATTGACGAAGGCAACGCAGTCCGCTGGGCGCCGAGAATATGGAGCCAGTGGAACGCTGACCTCAAACATGAAATCGTCGCCGCCTGCCAGAATCGATTGGAGCGATATTTCACTCGCCATGTTCCAGGCGGATACTGATCCCTTGCAGTAACGCTCGAACGAGTTAACAAATGCGTCAAGACACCTGGAACCGCGAAGAACTCTACGAGAAGGTCTGGGCGGCCCCGGTCACCAAGGTAGCCAAAGAGTATGGCGTTTCCGATGTTGCAGTCGCGAAGGCATGCCGAAAGCTGAAGGTCCCTGTTCCTGGGCGCGGATACTGGGCTAAGAAGGCACATGGGCATACAGTTACAAAGAAGCCGCTGCCTAAGTTGAAAGAGGAGATCGTGGTGGAGCGTCTTGGACCAACAGTGGCGACAGCTTCCGTGAAACCCACGGCCCCGCTCCACCCTGATGATCAGGCTGAGTTTAATCGAATCGACGAGCTGATGTCGCAAGGCGGGTTCGCTTACGAGGCGACACCGAAGGCACTCCGCAATCCTCTTGTAGTTGCGACCCGCAACGCGCTCCGCGAAGGACACGTTGACGATCGCAAGATTGTAAGCCCGCCGTTTAGCTCCGGAGCGCTGAGCGTGCGAGTTGCCAAGGAGAGCGTAACGCGTACGCTGGAGTTCCTTGCGAGCATGATCCGCTGCGCCGAGGCGCATGAAGCGAGGATCAGGGTTGAGCAATCAGACCGTGAACGACAGACCCTCTTTGTGGCTTACGGGCAGAGTATCTCCATCACGATCTCGGAACCGGCAAAACAACATTACCTGGAGACACCTCCTCCGCAGCCCAAGGGACGGTACGTCCATGTGCCAACTTTCGGCGGCAAACCAATCGAATACGTCCCGACCGGGAAGCTAACGCTCGAAATTGGCGGGTATGGGATCGGGGTCCGGCGTAGTTGGAAAGAAGGCAAACAATCCCTCCAGGAATTCTTTCCGGAAATTATGGCGAATCTGTTTAAAGCCACCATCCTATTGCGGAGGCAGGAACTAAATCGCCGCGCGGAAGAGGAGGCTAGTCGGCGGCGCGAAGTCGAACTTCAACTGCTGCGGCGCCGAATCGAAGAAGAGGAGCGCCGGCTGGAGCGGCTGTGCCAGGAAGCTGAGAACTGGGAGAAGGCGAAGGCTATTCGCAAGTACGTGATTGAGGTGATGGAGCTGAAGAAGCAACAAGGTGAAGAACTCGGACCCGACACACCGCTTGGAACATGGGTCGCTTGGGCCCTACAACAGGCAGATCGCTTCGATCCACTTACTAAGAGCCCGCCGTCAATTTTGGACAGGAAGAAGGAGTTACCTCCACAACCACCGGATCCTTGGAGATTCCGGTAGGCCATAACCGTTTGTTCGGAGCCTGGAGCTGGGTAATCAAGCTGGGCACTCCGAAGGATCGTTCCGAGTCAGAATCGGAATGAGTTAACGCTGCCGACGTCGTAAACTCACATCCATGTCGGACGCGAAGAATCAGGCAGCGATTATCTACGAGACCATTCGTACTACGAGTGCTGACCGTCCCTTCTCAGGTCACAGCCTCGAGCAAATGAACCGAGACATCGCTAACTGGAAGGCCAACAACCCCGCTCTCATCGCCATGGAGCAAGCCGCGCCCGAGGTGCAAACTGCGTTCCTTTATCAGTCCTGCGATTGGATCAAAGCAGAATCGCGAGATCACGGAAATTTTCGGGTTGTTTCTACGCTCATTGATGCGACCCTGCATTCGCTCCACGCCTCTCCTAAACCACTCTCAACAGAATTGATCCTGAAGATTGTGACCGAACTGCGTAGGGACATCCTGAGCCGCCATTACTTTCCCTTCCGCCAGTTTCTCTCCGGACTGTCGCGCGATCAGGTGACAGATGAAATCCGGGCGGAACTGCACCATCTTCACTTGCAATACGCTCCCAGCCCGACAGGGAAGATTCAGAAACACGATCTCGAGGTCAGAAATCAAATCGCCGAGCTGATGTATATCGAAGGCGAGAAGCAGCTGGACGCCGGTCGAGGTCCCTGGTCGCAGATCGTCTTTGATGAGATTGCAGGCAAGGACAACATTACGGCATCAGCATGGCATGGCCTACTCGAACATGGCCGCACATTGGAGCAGACAGTTCCAGGAGCCAAGTGGAAGAGGCGTTGTCTCGACCTGACCAATGCCCTCGGCGACGCAGAAGTTGAGCGTACGTTTCATCGATGGCTAGCCCTCGGCCCCACGCCCGGGCAGCTATCGGGTGCTCGCTCTCCCATTGAGGATTCCACGTATCAAAAAGGCGTGGTTTGGTGTATCGCACTTGTAGGCACGCCCGACGTGGCCTCGACGATCGGCGATTTCGCTATCGCCTGTCTGCGAAAAGTGCCCATGCTCGGAGCGGTCTCGCAAAAAGTCGGTTTCGCGTGTATCCAGGCACTCGGCTCCATGGAGTGCACGGAGGCAATCACACAGCTCTCACGCTTGCGCTCCAAGGTGAAGCACTCCTTTGCCCGCCGTCTGATCGAGAAGTCTCTTGACGTGGCGGCGAAGCGCAGTGGTTTAACGGTGGAAGAGCTCGAAGATTTTTCTGTGCCTTCTTACGCCATTGATATCGAGGGCAAGGCGGAAATCATCGTCGGTGATGCCAAGGCGACCGTGCGCTTGTGCGAAGAAGGCAAAGTTACTGCCATTTGGCAGAATACCGACGGCAAGCTCGTGAAGTCTGTTCCGGCCCATATTAAGAAGGCGTTTGCTTCGGACGTGAAGTCCGTTTCCATGCTCGCCAAAGAGTTGGAACAGGCTTTTCTCGCGCAAAGGTATCGTCTCGAATCCTGCTTCACCAGTATGCGTAGTGTGCCGATCGCGCACTGGCGTCGCTATTTCGTCGAACATCCTCTGCTTGGCTTCCTCGGCCGCAGACTAATCTGGGTGTTCAGCAACGAGCAAGGCTGGGAGCGCTCGGGTCTCTATTCTGATGATGAGGTCCGCGGGCCTGGCGGAGAGGTGATTGATCTGGCCCCCGCCGCGAAGGTTCGCTTGTGGCATCCATTGTCTTCTGAACCTGCCGACTTGCAGCAATGGCGCGAGCGTATTTTCGTGCTAGCGATTCGGCAGCCCTTTCGTCAAGCATTCCGGGAGTGCTACCAGCTCACCGAGAATGAGCTTCAAACTCGTATGTACTCAAATCGTTTTGCCGGCACCGTGATGCGCCAGCATCAGCTAGCCAGTCTCTGCCGTGCGCGCGGTTGGGAATACAGGCTCATGAGCACGGCGTTTGACGGGTATAACACACCCACAAAGAATCTCCAGGAATGGAATGTTCAGGCGGAGTTCAAGGTTGACCTGCTTCCGGACCGCGACGAGTCTCTCAAAGATTCCGCTCTGGCTGAGGAGTCCGGGATGGGGATCAGTCTTTTCGTCGGTTCGGATCAGGTGCGCTTTTATCGTGGGCGCCACGAGATCGCGTTGGATGAGGTTCCTGCAGTTGTTTTCTCAGAGGTGATGCGGGAAGTCGATCTCTTCACCAGCGTATGTGCCATTGGCGAGGACGAAAGCTGGATGGATCAAGGCGATCACGGCAGCGGAATCCTGAACCCCCGGTTCGATCTACGAGAGATTGCGTCGCTGATCGAGCTTCGGGCAGAGCTGTTGAGTAGAGTGTTGCCGACTACGCAAATCGCCAGCCGATGCGAAGTCGAAAGGAACTACCTGAAGGTGCAGGGTCAGCTGGGAACCTACCACGTTCAGCTTGGATGGGCGGCGGTCGCGCTTGTTGCCGATAACCATTCCCGGCTGTTGAGGATTCCGCAAGTGATGCTGAATGCGGTGGTTCTGGATCAGCTTCCGCCGTCAATCGAGCTGGACTACCGCACGGAGATGATTCTGCGAAAAGCCTATGTTCTCGCCGATGACTGGAATATTCGATCACCAGAACTTGTGAAGCAGCTGATGCCAGACTAGGTAGATAGATGTGAAGTCTCGGTTTCGCCATTGTTGAATTGTGAGCGCATCGTCGGTAACCCGGAAAGCATTCCCGACAAAAATCCGTGGTGGGCTAAGTGGTGGCAGCCCTCCGCTTCATTCGCACCACCTTTGGCTTCGGCGGGTTGATCTGGTCCCAGTCAACCTTCGAAGCGGCAATGAGTCGGTCTTGCCGGCGCTGATCGAATTTCAGGTAGTGGCGCTCAGTGATCCTGATGCTTCGGTGCGCGAGCAGCAGGGAAACATCTTCCAGTGACGCTCCGGCCAACAGTTTCTCGATGGCGAATGTGTGCCGCAACATGTGGGGATGACAGCGAATCAGCTTGTTGTTGCGCTTGATTTGCGCTGCATTAAAAACATGGCTTAGACTCTGACGCCACTTCCGAACCGCAGTCTTCGGCATGCCGATGCCGCTCCAGAAGAAATACGCTTCGCTCATGGGCGGAACTTTCAGGACCGCATCGGCAACTTGAGGTGGCACGGCGACAAAAACCGGGTTCCCGGTCTTCTGACGATGGAGCAGGACCGACCATACGCCGTCCTCATTCTTCTTAAGACGAAACCGCTCGAAGCGTATGCAGTCGATGGTGGACAGCCCTGTCCATCGCATGAACAGTAGGAGTGCCCTCAGGCGGCGTCCACGATATTCGTAGTCAACGCCGAACTTCCATTTATGAGAGACGAGACAGGCGTCCAGCAGCTTCTGCATCTCAGCATGTTGGAAGTAATCAACGTTTGGCGCTTCCTCCACGGCCAATTTTATTTTCTTTGCCGGATTTTCATCCGCCCAACGGCGGTCCATGCAGAACGTGAAGAAGGAGCGGAGCCGCGAAAGCTTGAGGTTCTTCGTAGAACCCATGTTCTTGAGTTGATTCCTGAACTTTGTCACCTGTTCCAGGTCGAGCTCGTCCATGTCGAAGAGGCCTTGCTCGGTGCACCAGGGCAGAAACTCGCGGCTGAAGAGTCCTTCGTAATGTGCCATATCGACGATAGATTCGCCGCGCTTTGTCTCCAGGAATTGCTTAATGGCCTCAGCGATCGTCTTGCAGGTAGGCAACTTCGATTTAGGGCTGGACACTGCGCGGAAGAGCGACCTGTTCGCCGGATCGTGCTCAACGATTCTCTTCGTCAGGATCTTCCGGGCCTTCTCCCAACTCGTGGTCCCGGTTGACTGCCGGAAGCTAGTTCCATCGGGTGCGGTGCCGGCGAGATACCGCACGCAATTGCAGCGCCGGGACTGGTCCCGGTCGCCCTTAATGCCCGCGTGCTTGCAGTCGCTGGAGTGCCGTGTCCACAGGTAAAGTCCCTCGGATCTTCCCCGCATGTGCGAGCTCCTATCCGTACTTCTCATCGCGAAGTTCGCACAAAGTTTACACAAAATCAATGTCAAATTTTTAAGTTGTTGATTATGTGGTAGTTCACTTTGGTGGGCCTGGTAGGATTCGAACCTACAACCAAAGGATTATGAGTCCTCTGCTCTGACCGTTGAGCTACAGGCCCTTCAATGACTTACCAATGCTGCCGCGGGTCGCAGCATTTTCGGCTCTGTTCCAGCAAAGTTGGAGACGCCCAAAGGGCGCGCTCAACTGCTCAGGACCGGGATGAATATCACGTTGCGAAATGGGACGCCGCAGTGTCCGGCAATCCGCATAATTGTGAACACATCCACGCCAGATTTCCCAAGCCCAGTCAGCATTGTATGACGTAACGAGTGAAGTACAAAGTCCATCGACAGGTTCAGCAGCTTGCTATCTTCGGTCTGGTGAAGATTGGCTGGCATTCGGCAACTGTACGACAAGACGAAATTCTCCCAGAATGCTTGCGACACATACCGCCGGAACTGGGACAATGCCGCATCAAAGTGAATGGGGATGAGACAAATGGGTACGAGTTGGCGGCCGATGGCTTCCCTCGCAAGAGCAAGCAGCACTTTGATCCCGGCAAACGGGTCAAGCGATAGCGACACAGGTTTGGTAGGCGCCGAACGCAAACGGCAAGATCTGCTGGAGCTATCCATTGGATATGGGCTCATCCTGCTTGCGGTCTGGACACCTCAACCTTGGCAAAGGCTGTTCTACTGGGCGGCACTGGCTTGGGTGTTGCTCGCCACGGGCGTCTCGTTCGACGGCTGGCGCGCGATGGGCTTTCGTGTCTCGGGCCCGCTACGTTCGCTCTGGGTGGTTGGCGTGGCCCTCGTGCTGGCGGCGGTTGCAGTTTCCGTGGCAGGTAGTCTCCACACCCTGCACCTTCCGGAGTACCCTGTCCTGCTCGTCAAGCGATACTGGGCCTACGCGATCTGGGCTTTTCTGCAGGAGTTTCTTCTGATGGATTTCTTCCTGCTGCGTTTGTTGCGGCTGTTGGCAACCAAAAAGACGGCAGTGATGGTGGCGGCGTGCCTATTCGCACTGGCTCACCTGCCCAACCCCGTCCTGGCACCGGTGACACTGCTCTGGGGGGTCGCCGCCTGTCTGCTCTTCCTTCAGTATCGCAATCTCTACATTCTAGGGATGGCGCATGCGATCTTCGGCATCTGCATTGCCACTACCGTCCCCGGTCCGGTCGACCACAACATGCGGGTTGGGCTCGGCTATCTTTACTACCGTGCGCCCGGCCATCATCAGCGCAGCCAGATCGACCATATCGTGTCCACGCATGCATGTGTAATCGCAGAGGCTGCAACCCGCCGCTGCTGACGCCAGGCCCGTCCATAGAAGATTCCCGCCACCGCTGCCAACAGCACGTAGCGCCAATTGAATTGCGCGCTGCGCTTGTTGAAGTGGGCCAAACCGAATAACGCGGCCGTCAGTAGCAGCGCCGGGTATCGTCCCATGCGCCGCTCCAGCAGGTTCTGCATCCATCCGCGAAAGAAGAGCTCTTCCGGAACCGCGATGAAGAAGAAAGTGAAAACAAATGCTCCGCTGAGTCTCGGCAGTGAGGGCCAGAGTGGGTGAAGATGCAGGAATCCAATCTCCAACCCAAGCGCAATCGCAACTGGGGCATAGAAAGCGCACTCGCGCAATCCAGTAACGAGGTCGCGCAGGCGCAGGCGCAAATCAAATCCAACTCCATCGAGCTGCCGCAGCACGAGCAGCCCATATATTCCCGCATCCAGCAGCAGCATCTTGTTAAAGACGGCCAGGTGCGCGGGCCAGGCGTGCTCGAACCAGCGAAGATCGACTGCCAGACCCAAGGTGGCGAGAACCAGAAAGTCACGCCAGTTGCCGCGTTGCCCGGGGTCGGCGCGGCTGGCCTGCCACATCAGTGTCGCGAGCGTGACCGGCAGCAGCGCGTACAGTGCCAGCCAACCCCAGTGAAAGGTTCCGGAGGAGCACGCGACCAGCAGATACGGCACGCACAACGCAACTGGCCCAAGCAGCCGGAGAGCCATCGGGAGCTTCTCCGTCAGTACCACCAGGTTCTTAGCAAAGAATGCCGCTGCCAGAAACGGCAGCAGAATCAGTATCGCCGCAACGATGATTGCCGGGCTGAGCATCGCAAGGCTCCAATAGCTACAATGTACCCTAGGCACCACGCGAAGCGGAGGAGAGAGAGATATGGACTGCGCACAACACACCGACACGGCGGCGGTTGCCTACTGCTGCACCTGTGGCAAGGCCCTCTGCGCAGTATGTAAGCGTGACGTGCAGGGAGCCATATTTTGCGAGCCCTGCCTGGCGGCCCGAATCCATCCCGGCGGAAACTTCGGGTCTGCAGATGTAGCTCCGCAACCACCCGAGCGCAGCCCCGTGGGGGCCTTGGTGCTGATTGGACTGGGAGTACTCTTCCTGCTGTCCAACCTGGGTTGGTTCAGCTTTTTCTGGATCAGGCATTACTGGCCGGTGATTCTGATCGTGACCGGTTTGTGGCTGTTCATCAGACGCCAGCGCGGCGCGCGGTAAAGGAGGAACAGCGATGAACGATTACCAACCGAATCCTGCGTGCCGTTGTCGTCGTTGCAGCACTCGCGGGCTAATAGGACCGGCAGTGCTGGTCACGCTTTGTCTGCTGGACCTTCTGCGGAACAAAGATGAGGTGCACGATGGGTAGCCCGGCAATGCATGTACCTCCTCCTCGCCGCCATTCGGTGGTGGGGCCTCTGATCCTGATTGTGCTCGGCTTGCTCTTTCTGCTGCGAAATTTTGGCTACACTTTCCCGCTTCTCCATAACTTTGCAAAGTTCTGGCCGCTGCTGCTGGTGGTGATCGGGTTTGTACGTCTAGCCGAGTTCTTCGCAGCGCGCAAGGCGCAGCGTCCCATGCCCAGAATGGGCGCAGCCACGGTCTTTCTGCTGATGATCGTGATTGCGGCTGGGATCCTGCTGAGCGGCTTGTACAAGCTTCACGATAAGGTCAACTGGGGCTCGCTGCACGACAACGTAGATGTGGACGACGGCCTGATGCATCTGTTCGGCAAAGAGTACGCCTATAGCGGCGAGGTCTCGCAGCCGATTCCCGCCGGGGGTGCGCTTCGACTCAACTGCGAGCGTGGCAACATCACGGTCAACGGCTGGGATCAGCCGCAGGTGAAGGTGGTCTACCGCAAGCGGATTGTCGCCGGAAGCCAAGGCGAGGCGAATTCCACCGACCAGGCCACCATGCCGAAGCTGCAGCTCCGGGGCACCACCATGGAACTGCAGGCCAACACGGAAGGAGCCGGGGCAAAGGGGGTTGCGTCCGACCTCGAAGTGTTTCTCCCCCTGAAGGCGGACCTCGAAGTGACGGCACGCCGTGGAGATGTTTCCGTGACTCTGCGCAACGGCGAAGTGAAGGTGAGCTCACAGCACGGTGACGTGACGGTCGCCCAGGTGACGGGCAACGTAAACGTGACCACTCGGCAGGGTTCGCTGCACGCCGACAATGTGACGGGAAACCTGGCGGCAGATGGACGGCTGGATGGCCTCGCGCTTGAGACGATCTCGGGCACGGTTTTGGTCACGGCGGAAATTTTTGGTGACACGCAGCTGTCAAAGCTGCGCCGAGGCGCGATCATTCGAACCTCGCGCACCGAGTTGCAGTTTGCCAAGCTGGACGGTGATCTGACGATGGATTCCGGCGACCTGCAAGGCGATGGATTACTCGGTCCGCTATCGCTTTCGACTAAGGCTAAAGATGTGACTCTGCGCAATCTGGCCGGCGACGTTCACATCAGCGACGACGAAGGAGACATCGACCTGGAGAGCACGTCGGCGGCGGCGCTAGGCAACCTGGACCTGACCACGCATCATGGCAACGTGCAGTTGCGGCTGCCCCCCAAGGCGAATTTCCAGTACCAGGTGGTGACACGCCATGGCGGCATCTCCAGCGATTTCGTGAATCTGCGCGCCGAGAGCCACACCGGCGCTGCCAGCGCCACGGGAGCAGTGGGCCGGGGCGGCGTAAAAATCAACATCACCGCCGACAACGGCGATATCGAGATCAGCAAGGCCGATGCCTCGGGCCCGCCGCCGAAACCGGAAGCAGCCCCCGAGCCCCCGGCAAAGCCTGGGAAAAAAGTGGGCGATGTCGAGGTGATGTAGCAGCGATCAGAATTAGCGAATCAGAAGTCCGACAACCGCCTGCAACTGGCGTGTCCCCGCCCTTACGCCACCTTCCAGCATCAACCGAAGTTGATGGGGTGCTTGCCCAGCCAATGTGAGTCCCGCGTGGAACCGATTTTGCGCATCGCTCCACGAGCGATCTCCGAGGAGAGTTGGCGGGTTTCCCATGCCAGGCCGGTCGTAAAGCCGACGAAGCCACCGACAACTGCCATGGCAACCACGACCGGGGTCTTTGGCTTCTTTCCCTGAACCACCAGAGCGCACAGCGCCCCCACGCTTGCGCCCATCACGCTGGGAGCCCAGGAGGCCCGTACGGATCGCGAGAGAACCCTGCCCACAGGCTCGCCGTTGAGCATTGAATCGCATGCGGTGCGTGCACCCTGCCAGCCGGAGTCAGCAAGATCACGTCCATATTCCACTTCCGATTTCACCCAATCACCGATTTTCACTGCCGACCATCCTCGATGTCGTCCAACCATTAATCCGGTACAACTGCAAATTGATAGTAACTCTGACCGTTCAAAAGCGCGCATAAAAATTCCGCTTCAGGAGCGGATCGAATTATCGGGATTGCGCAAAAACCGTAAGGCAATAGCGAGAAAACCGAGAAAATAAAGGTAGGGTGAAACCCGCCCAGTGCAGAGCAGGGTTTCACCCTCCGAAAGAGACAACCCTACGGCTACTGGCTCACCATCATGCCCTGATAGACGTCGAATTGCTGGGCGGAAATAAAGTAGATGGTGTTCTTATCCACTGCATAGATTACAACCGGGATGCCGTCGATGGTCCCGCTGGTACTGCGCCCCGTGGTGGAGTTGATGCTGTAGGTGCCGGTCGTACCAACATCAAGATTCAGGCCATTGTTGTCGCTTTGAGAATCGTAGGTACCGGTCAGATTCCCGGCACCGTCGGCGTGGAGGTTTCCGGTGAGTTCGGAATTGTTTTGAGCAGTAGTGTTAGAGCCGGAGAGATTCTGGGCATAATTGCCGCTGACGTTGGCGGTGGTTAGCCCCAGGGTCTGGGCTCGCATGGTGCCGGTTTCAAGAACGTTGGGATTGCTGGTGAGAACAGCAGACTGCTCTGGCGAGACTTGCCAGCCCACCAGGCCCGTGGTGGAACCGGCTGCGGGAGTGTTCGCCAGACTGGCAGTCCAGCGCCCACTTGCGCCGACGATATAGTTGCTTGCGGCAAGGCTGACACCGGAGAAGAAACTGCTCGCGTTGTTGACGTCCTCAATAGCGTTGGCCCCGACACCTCCGGCACCGTCCAGCGTCAACTGTCCGGTTTCCACGCGGGGACCGCTGTTGTCAGACCCGGAGAGCGAGAAGACTTGGCTTCCGGTGAAGGCTGCGGTATTCGCGCTGATCGAGGTTTGCAGGTCCGTATAGCCGTGCAAAAAGAACTTCGGGTCGGTGCTGATCAATTCGAAATGGCTAGGCGAGACGAAATAGGCCACAAAGTTGTGGTTCCCCTGGGGACTGGCGGTAACGGCCGACGATTGGGGAGTGACGTAGGAGACGGTGCCGCGACCGGTCCCAGAAAAGCTGTAACTGCCGCTGGAGATGCCGACCGGGAGACCTGCAGTGTTGAGGTCAAATCTGCCGGCGTCGTTCTCGTCGATTGCGCCCGTGACCCCGCCTCCACTGAGGGTCAGCCCGCCCACGGCTCCGTAAATACTTAGGGCCGCATCCTCGCCGTCAAGGCGGACTACGTAGGTCGAGGGGCCACCGATGCTCGTCACACTGGTCTGCGCCTCGATTCTGCCCACGGCGTCTATGACGACGCTATTGGAGGTCGTACCGTCCTGGAAGAGCTTGCCGACCACGGGGGACTGCAGCGAGGAGGTCGACTGCAGAACAAAGCGGTAGATGACCTGGCCGACGGCGCCGTTGATGACCGCCTGACCGCGCCCGTCCTGATTGACGCTGTAGCTGCCAGTGATGGATTCGTTGAGTGTCTGGCCGCCTGCATCGTTGACGGTGTCGCGGACGCCAGAGGTGATGTTGCCATTGCCATCGGCGGTGAAGACTCCGACAACGGCGAAGTTGGTGTTTTGGGTTTCGCCATTGACGGCGTAAACGTAGTTTCCCGTGAGGCTGGCATTGGAGAAGCCGGCGCTGTTTCCGCCGGAGGGAACTGGCGGAATGGAAATATCACTACTGTTGGAAGATCCCCCGCCGCAAGCTACGAGAGCTGAAAGGGCAACGAAACCGATCACTGTGAGAAGAATCTTTCGCATGGCAAGTCACCTGTGAAGAGAAATTGCTGCTTCAACTTAAACGCAAGTGCAGCAGGAAAGTTGTGCACTAAAATAGACGGATGCATAGCCAGATGGTTGCATTTCCGCCAAAAACTCTCAGTCGAGAACTATACCTGATCGGCTTCCGTATGGACCCGGCCGCCGAGGGACCGCAGTTCTACACCCTGATCGGCTCGGAGGGCGAGAATGAGCGCCCAATCGCCAAAGGCGATCGAATCCTTTTCTTCCGCCAGCCGGCCGACGCGCCGAAGGCTTTGGCAGCAAGCGACAACGGCTTCGGCGACGTGCGTCCGGTGCCAATCGAGTTGGAGTTACTGTGCGACATCGGCGAGGCGCTCTACGTTGCCAACCAGGAAAATGAAGACCGGGATGGACTGCTCTTCGAACTGATCGCCGTCTTCGACGACCTTCTGCGAGCCGTGAAACTGACCGTTCCACCCGAGTACGCGATGGTGCTGGCGGCGATGGCCGAGCGGCTGGGCGAGAGCCAGGAGTTTGCCGGCTTTCTCGCCGAGAGCGGACTGACCCGCGAAAAACTTGAAGACGCGCTATTGTGGTGCGTGGGAGCCGTGGCAGTGAAGAGCACCTGGGTGGGCTAGTCGCGCCGCAGCGATCAGCGTCGCGTGGTGGCGATCTCCGGCTGGTGGCGCTTGGCCTGCGGTGGCGACTGCAGATGGTCGCGAATGAGATTCTCCTGAAGTTTGGCGAAGGCCTCCTCGGGCGTGTCCACAAATTGGAAGAGGTTGACATCCTCGGGAGAGATTGTTCCGGCATCGGCCAGCGCTTCCAGATTGAGCACGCGACGCCAGTATTCCTCACCGTAGACCAGCACAGTCATCTTTTTTGCCAGCTTTTCGGTCTGCGCCAGAGTCAGAATCTCGAACATCTCGTCCAGGGTGCCGAAGCCGCCGGGAAAGACCACCAAGGCTTTCGCCAGATAGGCAAACCAGAGCTTGCGCATAAAGAAGTAGTGGAACTCGAAGTTCAGCTCCGGAGTAATGTAGGGATTGGGCTCCTGCTCACAAGGCAGAGCGATATTGAGCCCGATGGTCTTGCCTCCGGCCTCGCGGGCGCCGCGATTGGCGGCCTCCATGATTCCCGGACCTCCGCCGGTGGTGACGACGAAGCGATGGCGCTTACCGGGCAGGGTGCGGCTCCAAGCGGTCAGCATGTGCGCAAGCCTGCGTGCATCCTCGTAATAATGGGCCATATCCACGGCACGCTGTGCGCGATGGGCAACCTGCTCGTGGCCGGGAGCCGATGATGCCGAGCCGGCAGGGGTAAGCGACTGGACGGCTTGCTCAGCGCGGCGCAGACTGTGAAAGCGGGCGGAGCCGAAGAAGACTACCGTGTCCTGGATCTTCTCGCGGCGGAAGCGGGCGAGCGGTTCGGCGTACTCGGCCAGAATGCGCAGGGGACGGCCATCGGGTCCCTTGAGGAAAGCGTCATCTTCGTAAGCCAGTGGTGAGCGCGTGGATGTGTATTTCGTCTGATCAGCCATTAAAAAGTTATCCCCGCCTGCTACCCGAGATCGCGAAAATGTACGGCGTCCGCAATTCCAATCCACACGTCGACAAGGCCGATGCCGGAGATCAATCCGCGAACAAAACTCTGCGTGAGGATGAACTTGAGCGACGGCCATCCGCTCAGCAGCGGGTTCTCGACCCACAGCCGTGTCCAGGGAAGCACCATGACCAGAATACCGGCCCAGAGGGCGATAGCGACCTCAGCCCCGAGCAACAGCCGCTGCGCCCACACAGGGGGGTGGGCGTTGGGTGGGGTGAGTTGGCCGGGATCTTCCTCCGGCGCTGGCGTTGGTGAACTCTGCTTCAGCGGTCCTGCTTCCATCATTAGTTCGATGCGTCCCTATTCCCCGTGATCGGTTCGACGCAGCCGCAAGATGATCTGCCGCACCGGTTTTTTTTCTTAAGCACGAACCTGATTCTACGCTGAAGGCAGCAAAAGTCCGAATCGGCGAATGCAGCGATGCGGCCCAGATGAAGCCGATCAGACCGCGTCATCCGGCCGAGCGCAATTCGCGGATGCGCAATGCCACGTCGCGATAGTCGATATTGGTGCCATAGACTTCCATGAAGTGATCGAGCGCCTCACGATTGCGCCCAGCCGCCGCGTAGGCGCTGGCAAGTTCGTAATTGAGGGCGGTGCGAGACTCTTCGTCAGGCGCTGACTCCAGGGCGCGCAGAAACCACTTGAACGAGGCTTCCGGCACGGATTTCTCGACAAAGCAGGTGGCCAGCCAGATGTAGGCCTCCTGAGCCTGGGCCTTGGTCAATCCATGTCCTGCCATTCTGCAAACCTTCTGCAGCTCGCCAATGGCTTCATCCAGCAATCCCATCTCACGGAAGGCGATACCGAGGTTGAAGTGGGTCTCCGGATCGTCCTCGTCGTGTTGGGGTGCCGACAGCTCTTGCTCGAAACTTTGCAGCAGATCGCCGAAGACGCTGGGCGTCAGAGGCACTTCGGGCTCCGTCGCCTCATCGGCAGAAAACATCGACGGCAGCAACTCTTCCCCGTTCGGCGCGCCCTGCAGGCGAGCAGGGGCAGCCTGGGTCTCGCGGCCGAAGCGATCACTTTCAGGAATGGCGCGTGCCGCCGCCGGGTACGCAACCGGAGGCACGACGGGCGCCTGGTATAACCGGAGGCCGGGGAGCCGGTTGGACGGGGCGCGATACCGGCGCTGGGGCTTCGCGTCGTGGCTGGGGCGCGGGCGTGAAGCTGTCTCCCAACTCGGCGTCGAGCTCGGCTGCCAGCGAGCTGAGCGTGGGCACCGCAATGGGAGCAGCAGGCAACGGCGGCGGAGATTGAACAGGGGGCGGCGCAACGGGACTGCTACCGACCTCAATCACCTCGAAGGACGCATAGCTTGCCGCCGGCGGGGGGACGTTGGACACGGCAGAGCTGGGATGGCTTTGAAGCAGTTGGCACACGAAGCGCCGGCAACTCAGGGTGCGTCGGGAAGGCTGCGGTAAGGCGGGAGATCGCGGTCTCGGCCTCAGACCAGATCTGCTGTGCGAGGCAAAAACGCACCTCCTCCAGCAGCTCCGAGACATTTGCCGGATATGCGATCCCAGGCTCGGGAGCCGACGACAAGGAAGGCACTGCAGGCGTCTGGGCCGGGGCGTCCTGCCAGACGGACTCCCACTCGCCGGAGAGATCGATTTCCTCCGCCCCGCCGCTTGTGCTCTCGTGTTGCCGACATCGAAGTCGGACGCGTCGAACTCGCTGCCCTTTGCTTCCCAGGTAGTGGTCTGATCCGAGCCGGCAAGGTTGCCGTAGTAACCTGCCGCCTCGGTTTCACCTAGGTTTTCCAGCACGCGCTGCATGGTGCTGTAGCAACGGGCTGCCTTGGACGATTCGCCCTCCTGCTGGTAGAGCAGGCCAAGGGTGCGATTCAAGCGCAGATCCTCGGGGGCGTCCTCAAGGCAAGCTCCAGGGCGTCAATGCCGCGCTTCTTGGAGGAGAAAGACTCGCAGAGTTCAGCTTCAGTGAGGGCAGCGGTGATTTGTTCTTCTATCTCCGGCGGATAATTCTGCGCAGGCAGATCGGGCGCGTCGTCGGAGAGGAACTCTGCGAGGGTGCGGGGCTCCTCCTCCGGCTTGCCTTCCGGCAGGCGGAATCGCTGCGACCGGGCTGAGGCGAGCGCAAACCTGGCGATAGCCCTGAACGTGAGCGGCGTTCTCAGGCTCCAGTTCAATGAGTTCCTTGTAGGCGTCGCGAGCGCGCTCGAGCTGGTTGTGTTGCACGCAGGCGTGGGCCTGGAGTTCGAGAATCTCGGCGATCATGGAGTCTTCGCCGCAGCGCCGGAAGAGGTTGTACAGGGTCTGCAGAGCCTCCGGATCGGTGCGTACCCGTGAGACTGGCGCCATGTAGATGCGCCATCACATCTTCTTTGTCCTGCGCGAGGACTTGAATCGAAAACTCGTTGTAAAGGGTGAGCGCCTGGAGCGTTTCATTCGCCTTATAGAGACGCGCCGCGACCTTCACCACGCCATCGGCATCCTGGTGGACCGAAACCAGTTTGCGGCAGATGGGAATGGCGTTGTCGAGTTTATCCAACTTCAGGTAGGCCGCCAGGAGATTGCGTAGCCCCTCGTGCCGCGAGTCCAGATCGGGGATTGCTTCGTAGAGTTCGGCCGCTCTTTCGGCATCTCCCAACTCAAGCGTGACCTGGGCACGGAGCTCCTGGGCGCGAAGATTGTCCCGGTCCAGCGCGATGAGGCGGTCCAGAATCTTCTGCGCCGGATCAAGCGCGTGGCGCTCGACCAGCGTGGAGGCCGCCTGCGAAAGCATCTCCTTGGCTTCTTTCTTCTGGCCTCCCTGAGTCATCAGGTCGGCGGTGCGGGTGATCACCTGCACGTTTTCCGGATCGAATAGGACAAGCTGCTTGAGCAGCCGCAGAGTTTCCTTGGACTGGCCCTTGCGGGTGTAGGCCTCGGCGGCCTGAAGCAGCATGGAGCGTGCGTCGCTGACCAGGCCCTGCTTGCGGTAAAGCTCGGCAAGCTTTTCCATGGCCGCCAGGCCATTGGGGTCGAGCTTGGTAATCTTCTTGTACATCGCGATGGACTTCGGCAGGAAGCCGTCGGCGGCATAGGATTCGCCGATGGTGCGAAAGCGTTCGATCGCCTTCTCATTCTGTCCGAGCCGGGCATAGATATCGCCAACGGTATTGAGGATGGCCAGATCGTTCGGTTCGACTTGCAGAATCTTTTCGTATTCGGCGATGGCGTTCGGCAGCTTGTTCTGCTGCAAATAGCTTCTCGGCTTTGGCACGCGATTTTTCTTTATTAAAACCGAATCCGAACATGATTGCACTCCGATGCGCCTGCGTCCGGCCCAAAGACTGCGGCCGTGAACTTTGTACGCAGGGATCACCACTGTATTTGGCTTACGGTAACACAGCTTCGGCGGTGCCTGAAACCATCCAGAGGCCCCCCGATCACAGTTTAGTGGACATGTCCTTATGAGGGCGCCAAGGAAAACCGGGAATTTTCAGAGCAATTGGAAGCACCTGAGGCTGTTGTCAGGGTTAGGGTTTCCGCCGGTATGAAATTTTCATCCCGGCGGGAACTCAATCTGCGGCTGCCTAGCCGTTAATGACCGTCGTTACCGGCGCAGCCATCCACAGCTATCACGACGGCGCAGCGTTTCGACCCGCAATCGGATGAACTCACAAAATTACATCGCCCATACTTTCAGTTACTTAAGTTTATTTTTGATTTGCAGGATACACTTTGCCGAAACAGAGTGATACAATGTTCGCGCTTTTGATTTGGAAGGACGCAAGCGGTGGAGGCGCCCTGAGAGCGAGAAAACAAGCGCTGCTCTGGAACACGTATCTGCAGACGAAATCCCTCCGATTCACTCAGCCTGATTTCAATTCAAGAAGGAACACGTAACACCATGGAACAAGGAATCGTTAAGTGGTTCAATGACGCGAAGGGCTTTGGTTTCATCAGCCGCCAGAATGGCGAAGACGTTTTCGTTCACTTCTCGGCTATCCAGACAAACGGCTTCCGCAGTCTTAAGGAAGGCCAGGCCGTGCAATTCAACGTCGTCAAAGGACCCAAAGGCTGGCAGGCAGAGAACGTGACGGCAGTGTAGTTTTCGCTCCAAAAAAGTTCGCTTGGAAAGGGCAGCCACTCGGTTGCCCTTTTCTTCGTGCCACGCAAGTACATGCCCTTGGTACTCTTGCGCCGCATCTGTAATCTACGTAGCATGGTTTTCCTAATCCCTGCTTGCGATAGTGTGCATCCGTAGCGCAATGTTGGGTTGCAATCCGCCCCCGTGCGGCGTTGGAGACTGACTTGAATAAGAGCGTGTTGAAGCAGTTTACGGATGTGAATCGTGAGCTCTGGCTTGTACTATCTTTGTTTGTCATCGCCGCGCTCTGTAATTTTCTTCTCGCCAATCGCGGCATGTTGCTCAGCTTTTACACTTTCCCGACACTGTTCTCCGCCTACCACTATGGACGGCGTCACGCCACGCTGACTGCCTTGGCCAGCGTCTTGCTCGTCGTACTGATCACGTTCCTGAATCCAAATCTGTTTGGACATAGCACCGAGATGATCAGCTCGCAGAAGTGGTATGACATCGCGGTGTGGGGTGGGTCGCTGATTCTTACAGGCTTTGCGATGGGCACCCTGTATGACCGCAACGCTCAACGAATGCGCGAATTGCGCGACACCTATCACGGCGTGCTGATGATTCTGCGGCACTTCATCTCCAAAGATACCTATACCCAGAACCACTCCTATCGCGTCTCGATTTACGCCGCTCGCATCGCCACTGAGATGGGGTTCAGCGACGAACGCGTGGAGGACGTGCGCGCCGCAGCCCTGCTGCACGATATCGGCAAACTGGATATCAGCCGCGAAATCCTCCACAAAGCCTCAAACCTGACCTCGACCGAATACGACCACATGCGCGAGCACGTGACCCGTGGCGTGACCTTGCTGGAGCCAGTCGGCGGCTCATTGCGCCGGGTGCTGCCGATCATCCTGTCTCACCACGACCGCTTCGATGGGAACGGCAGCTACAACGACCGCTCGGGAGATGATATCCCGCTGGAAGCCCGCATCCTCTCGGTGGCTGACGCCTACGATGCCATCACCAGCGATCGCCCGTACCGCAAGGGAAGTTCAACCTACGAGGCGCGTGAGATTCTGGAGCGTGGCGCTGGCCGTGAGTTTGATCCCGACGTCGTTTCCGCGTTTTTGCGCGCCTTCCACAAACAGCAGATGGAGATTCCCGACCTGGTGCTCTGACGCGAATGCACTGGCTGAATTCGTTGCTCAATCCCCACGCAGCGGAGGCCGGTGAAATTGCGGTGACGCTCCGCGTCATCCCGGCCGCGGAACGAAATGCGGATGCCCACCGCACTGGTGCGCCAAGAGCCTCCGCGCAGCGCCAAAAGCAAGGACCCCTCTGGCCATACTTTTCGATTTTTCGGCTGCAGCTAGTCTCGGCGCTACCCCGCCCGCAGGGCGAAAATCAGAAATATGTTGACAATAATGGCGAATGAAGGAAGATAGAAAATCCGGCCAGAACACGTCTGCGGGTGGACCGGAGCTGTTTTTAGGAGTTCCACGAATGCCGAACCACAGTATTGTCCTCGTCGAAAAAGCGTGGAGCCAATATGTCGAAAGCGGCAAAATCGATCTAGCGATACTCAGGCCAGAGGTGGCCAGTTCGTGGCAGCGAAGCCGTAACCTCAAGGTCGATCCCTTCCGGGAGTCCGTGGGCACCGTCAACCAACTGGAACTCCGCGAGCGCCTCTACGCCAAGCAGCGCCTTATGAAGGCGGCGCGTCCGTTCATGGAGAACCTCTACAATTTTGTCCGGGCTTCAGGATTCCAGGTGATTCTCACCGATGAGTTCGGCTTCCTTCTGGACGTGCTCGGCGATACCGAAATCGTTTCACAAACCCGGCAGGTGCATCTTTGCCCTGGCGGCGATTGGAGTGAAGCAAGCAAGGGAACCAACGCCATCGGCACCGCCATTGCCGAGCGCAAGCCCGTCCAGATCCACGCCCGGGAACACTTTTCCCAGCATCTTCATTTCCTCACCTGCTCGGCCGCACCGATTTTCGACGCCGACGGCACCATGCTTGGAGTTCTCGACATAACCGGTGATCATCGCTTTGCCAACTCCCACACCCTCGGAATGGTCGTGGCGGGGGTCAACGCGATCGAAAACCAGCTTTCTCTGCAACGCACCACGCAAAAACTGTACCTGGCTTACCGCTATTCCAACGCCATGCTGGAAAGCATGTCGGACGGCCTTATCTCCATCGACAACCATGGCATCATTACCGCGATCAATGCCAAGGCTGCGGAAATCTTCGGCATCACCCCAGGGTCGGCAAAGGGACGCTATGTGGCTCAGGTCTACAAGAGCCCGCCACTTCTGCAACTGCTGTCCGACGGCATCGAATACCAGAACAAAGAAGTAATCATCGAGCGCACGGGGAGAAAAATCCATAGCTCCGGCTCCCTCATCCGCGACGATAGTGGCGCCGTCATCGGCGCGGTTGCCGTGTTCCGCGAGAATGTCGGCCGCCTCTGGCAGCCGTCTCGCCGTCCAGCCCTGCCGCCTCAGCGCTACACCTTTGACGACATCATCGGGCAAAGCTCCGCCATCACGGAACTGAAGGAATGGGCTCGCCTGGCAGCCGGCAGTCCTTCCACCGTTCTCATCAAAGGCGAAAGCGGCACCGGCAAAGAACTTTTTGCCCAGGCGATTCACAATGCCAGTTCCAGGAGGGATCGCCCGTTTGTCGCCATTAACAGCGCCGCCCTGCCCGAGCCGCTGGTTGAGAGTGAACTGTTCGGCCATGACGAAGGTGCTTTCACCGGCTCCAGAAAAGGTGGACAAGCGGGTAGGTTCGAAATCGCCGAAGGCGGCACCGTCTTCCTCGACGAAATCGGCGACATGCCCCTCGGCGTCCAGGCAAAGTTGCTGCGCGTGATTCAGGAGAAGAAAGTGGTACGCGTCGGCTCCGCCCAGGAAAGGCATGTAGACATTCGAATCATTGCCGCCACGCACAAGGATTTACATGCCGAAGTGTTGCGCGGTACGTTCCGGCAGGATTTGTATTACCGGTTGAACGTGCTGGAAATTCGGGTGCCAGCTCTGCGCGAAAGGCTGGATGACATCCCCGCCCTGACCGCGCATTTGACCCAGAAACTTGCCGCAAACCTGAATCGAAGTGGGATTCGAACCGACGAGAATTTCCTCAATACGCTCCAGACCCACACCTGGCCGGGCAATGTCAGGGAACTTGAGAATACGCTGGAACGAGCCATCGTGCGGGTAGGAGACGATGGGATTTTGAAGGCTGAAATTCTCGATTTCCCGGAAAAAGAACAGCCCGACGCGCCGCTGCCCGCGGCAAGCAAGAGCGGGCGCAAGGCCCCTGCGGAAATCAAATCCTTACGCGATACCGAAAAGGATCTCATCGCCGAAGCCCTGACCATTTACGAAGGAAACATTCGGAAAGCTTCCGCCAAACTCGGCATCGGCCGCAACACTTTCTACCGGAAGATGAAAGAGTACGGAATTACCGGCTGACCCGAGTTCCACATTCTCTCGGCGCAACCCCTCTGGTCATCCTGAATCCGGACCTCCGCGCATCCACGGCCGGCTACGCTTCAAGCATGACGCGATTGTTTGAGATCACGCGTACATCAACCTCTTCCCCGGCGGTAAACGATGTTCGCTCCGCATCAAGTATGGCGACCCCGTCGGCTCGAATCAGTGTCTTCAGCATGCCGGTCATCTGTTTGCCTGAACTAAACGCCAGCAGTGATGTACCGCGGGATTCCAGCCGAACTCGCAGAAGCTTAACCGGACCGTTTTTCTTGGATACGTCTTCCTGCAGGATGGCGCGAACCAAGGGCCGCAACACGCGCCTGTATCCCATCGTCTTCAAGATTGCCGGCCTCACCAGCTCGTCGAACATAATCATCGATGCGACGGGATTCCCCGGCAGGCAAAAGACCAATCGGCCCTCTTTCACTCCGAACGTAGTCGGCGCGCCGGGTCTGACATCAACCCCGTAGAACACCTGTGACATTCCCAGTTCGCCCAGTACCTCTCGCACCAGATCACGGTCGCCCACCGATACCCCGGCGGAGGTGATGAAAATATCGGCCTGAAGACCGATCGTCATCTTGGCGACGTGAGCTGCGCGCGTATCCTGCGCTATGCCCAGTCGTTCCACGATTGCGCCACACTCTTTAACGCAAGCCGCCAGCGACACTCCGTTGCTATCGACGACCTTGCCTGGTACCACCGGTTCTCCCAGCCCAACCAACTCGTCCCCCGTAGAGAGAATTGCGACCCGCGGTCGGCGAAAAACCGTCACTCGGCTCATGCCAAACGAGGCCATCATGTTGATCTCTGGCGCACGAATCACTGCGCCCGTCGGAATGACGACCTCGCCACGGCGCACATCGTCTCCCGCAAAGCGAATATGCTGATGCCTCCGGACCGGCGCTGTGATCGTCACCCACTCCTCGCGGCCTTCGGCCTGCTCGAAAGGAACAATCGCATCGCATCCAGCAGGTATCCGCCCGCCGGTCATAATCCTGACCGCGCGGCCTGGCTCCACTCGGACGTCTGACGACCCGCCTGCCGCAATGAATCCCACCACCTGCAGTCTCACCGCTCCCGTGCAGTCGGCCACCCGTACCGCAAACCCATCCATGGCCGAGTTATCGCACAGCGGCATCTCCCACGGGGCCACAATGCCTTCCGCGGTCACCAACCCCAGCGAGTCGACCAACTCCACCGATTCCGTGCCCAACGTCTTGCTGTGATCGAGAATCAACCGCCGCGCTTCTTCAAACGTTGGCATCGCACTCTCCCCCCACGCACTCTCCCCCCACGCACTCTCCCCCACGCGGCGCGGCGAAGCGCAGTCTGAATGCGGCTCAGCAGTCCCGTCGACCCTTCCATCTTCCAAGTGAATCACTCTCCCCCCCAACCTCGCGCCCAGGCGTTCGTCGTGACTCGACATCACGATCGTCATGCCCTGAGCTGCAAGCGAGGCAATCAGCGACTCCAGAATCTCGGCGCTCCCGCGATCGACGTGGGCGATCGGTTCATCCAAAAGCAGCACCTCGCCCTTGCACGCCAACGCTCGGGCCAGTGCCACTCTCCTGCTCTCGCCTCCAGACAATTGCCTGGCGTTCCTCGACTCGAATCCCGTGAGCCCAACCATCGCCAGCGATTCCTTCACCAGGCTCTGCACGCGATCCTTGCTGACACCTCTTGCTGCCGGTCCAAATGCCACATTCGCTGCCACGGTACCTGCGAACAGATAAGGATGCTGATGAAGCAATGTGACTCGTTTGCGCAATACCGCGCACTCTTGCGCTTCCCACTTCACGGCCATGCCATCGAAGAAAACCTGTCCTCGATCCGGCTTTGTCAGAAACGCCATGAGCTTCAACAGAGTGCTCTTGCCGGATCCGTTCGGCCCCGTTAGGAGATGAAGCCGTCCAGCCTCAAACGTCAGATCATCCACGGTCACTCCGGGCTCATTGCCATAAAGCACCTGAACGGATGAAAGTTGGTACTTGACGCTGTTCATGCCCGTTGGCTCTCTTGCGCGACGGTCAGGAAAACATTGATCGCAAATGACACCGCCATGAGAATAACCCCAAGTGCCAGGCCAAATGCAAATTCGCCCTTGCTTGTCTCCAGTGCGATGGCCGTGGTCATCGTGCGCGTAAAGAAACGGATATTTCCCCCCAGCATCATCGCCACTCCGACCTCCGAGATCACTCTCCCGAAGCCGGCAATAATGGCAGCCATGATTCCGAATCGGACTTCGTGCGCCAACTGCACCATGCTCTGCACAGAACTGGCCCCAAGCGTGAGCGCCGTAGGAAGGATTCTCGCATCCGCGCCCTGCATCGCGCTCACCGTGTAGTTGGCCACAATCGGAATCGCCAGAATCGTTTGGCCGATGACGATGGCTCGCGGCGTAAACAGCAGTCCCAGAAATCCAAGTGGTCCCTGCCTGCTCAGCAAACCATAAGCCAACAAACCAATCACCACCGTAGGCATGGCCATCAGGCTGTTCAGAACGACCCGCACCGCCCGTTTCATTGGAAACTTGCCCAACGCAACCGCGATCCCAATCGGTATTCCAATCACGGAAGCAAACAGCACGGACCAGATTGCCACGCTGAGGGATGTCTCTACCGCCGACATCACGTCCCTGTCCCCGGAGAGGATGAGGGCAATCGCCGTTCGCAGCGATTCCGCGATCGAGCCCACTTGCTACTTCCCCTTGAAAGTGAAAAACACCGGCGAGCCCTGCACCGTGTAGTTGGCGATGACACGCTGTCCCTCGGCCCCCGTCACCCACTCGATAAACTTCATGGCAAGGTCGTAATTCACGTGCGGGAATTTCTTCGGGTTCACCGCAATCACCCCATAGGGATTGAAGAGTCCCTTGGAGCCCGTCAATGCCGTAACTTGCTCCACGGTAAACTGCGTCATCGGCTGGCCTTTCTTTATCAGGTTCCGGCTGCCATCGAAGAGAATTGCCAAGTCTGTCTTGCCGTGATGGAACGCGTTATAAGTCCCGCGATCCGCCAGCGTATAGCCGCGCAACTCGGTCGCCATGTTGATGACCTCACCCATGCCCTGCCCTGCCGACCGGTACCACTGCCCCGCAGGCGTGATTCCCGTCGCAGCCCAGATTTCCTTTTCCTTCTGATGAGTGCCTGACTCGTCTCCACGCGAGATGAAGACGGAGTGAGTTGCGGCGATTCGCTGGAACGCGTCTGCCGCCATCTTGCTTCGTTCAATGCCTGCGGGATCGTTTGCCGGGCCGATGATGACGAAGTCGTTATACATTACATCGCGGCGATTCACCCCAAAGCCGTCAGCAATGAACTTGTCTTCCATCGCACGCGCATGAACCAGTACGACGTCAACGTCCCCCATCTCGCCCAACTTCAGCGCCTTCCCCGTACCCACGGCGATCACATCGACCTTGCACTTGCATTCGCTTTCAAATGGAGGCAGCAGGACGTTCAACAACCCTGAATTCTCGGTCGAAGTTGTCGTGGACATCTTGAGCCGATCCTGTGCTGGAGCCGCAGAACACACCAATGCCACCAGCAGGGCGACCAGGCCGAATCTACATTTCACGCCAGATCCTCCAGTGGACCAGCTTTCACAACCAATTCTCAGTTGCCGATGTACTTCGCATACAGGCTGCGGGCGACACCGACATCGGTTGTCCCCTTCACGATTGCGCGCCCATCCGGAAATACCGTCAGATCAAAATTCTCAATCTGCGCTCTCAGCGCAAACTCGTTGGCTCTCACCGCACCCACGGATTCAAGACGGATTGCCAATTCTTTCAAGTCCAGATGGCGCGCCCGGTCATGGATCTGCACCGCGTTTCGCCCGCACAAGCTGATCGGCGCCCGCTGTTTTCCCGTCAGATAGCTGAACTCCCTGCGTCCGCACGCGGGACAGTCCGGGTTGGCTTTTGGTTGCGATGCCTGATGGATTTCGCCCGCCCAAATATCAACGATGGTGACTTTTCCCGACAATTGGTCCTGATGCCCACTCAGAATGATGAGTGCATCCGCCACCTGCAGCGCCGCAATCGTGGCCGTAATCGGACCCAGCACGCCGGCGGTTTCGCAGGTCGCCTGCGCACCGCTGGGCGGCACCGGCAACATGCATCGCAAGCAGCACGTCACGCCCGGCACAATCGCCATCTTCATTCCGTAGCTGCCCACCGCTCCGCCGTAGATCCAAGGCACCCCATGGCTGAGGGCAAAGTCATTGATCAGGTATCGCGTTTCGAAGTTGTCGGTTCCATCCATCACTAGTTGCACGTCGCCGAGCAGGTCATCGGCAGTCGTCGCGGTCAGATCGCTGACCGCCGGCTCGACCACGATCGACGAGTTGACTTCCTTCAGGCGCTTAGCCGCAGCCTCGGCTTTCGGCAGGGCATCCTCGGCGTCCTTCTCGTCGAACAACATCTGGCGCTGCAGGTTGCTCCACTCGACGTAGTCGCGATCGATCACGCGGATAAATCCCACTCCCGCCCGTGCCAGCAACTCCGCTTGTGCGCTGCCCAGAGCGCCGCATCCCACAATCGCAATCCGGGATTGCGAGAGACGGCTCTGCCCTTCCGCGCCAATTCCGCCAAAACGGATCTGACGCGAGTAGCGGTCGCCATCGGATGGAGCCACAACTTTATTCATCACTTTTCCTTGTAGGCCATCAGTGGCCTCGCTCCGCAACACTGCGCTCCCTGCCAGTATATTCGCAAAGCTCAACAGGCGCACCTGCACTCAAAGCGGCCAGCCGCAAACCATATTTGCATCGCACTTACCACGAATTGCACGCTATCCTGATGCTGGCTTGCAATGTGGGTTCCGGAAATATGCCGCAACATACGCTTCGAGATATTCGACAGGAAGGCTTTGCTGACCGCGTCCCAGTAGAGGAGGCGATCCAGTGGATCGATCGCCATTCCCCTTGCGGTTCAACGCTCGATGACTCCGAACCGCTCCTCCTCGAAGATGCTGTTGGCCGCATTCTCGCCCAGCCTTTTGTCGCTCCCGCCGATAAGCCGCCGGTCGACACAGCCGTTGAAAATGGTTACGCCTTACGCTCGGCCGAAACCGTCGGCGCAGGCGGCTACAATCCTCTGCCCTTTCACATCCGGGCAGGCAACCAAGCCCTGGACCTGCTTTCCACTACTCTCATCTCTTCCGGTACACCCCTCCCGCCCGGCGCGGATGCAGTTGCTCCCTTCGACCTCGTGCGCGTTGCAAGCGATATCGCCGAGTTGATTGGAAGCGTTGCGCAAGGAACAGGCGTAAACCTTCAAGGCCACGAGATACGAAACGCCACCACGCTGATTGAACCCTCCCGGCCGCTGCGGCCCTCCGACCTCGGATTGATCGCAGGATTTGGCATCGCGCAGGTGCGCGTCCTCCGGCGTCCCCTGGTGCGAATCATCCTGGCCGGATGTAAGCCATCCCAAGCAAACGCTCCCGGCGCAAATGGTCCCGATTCAAATCGATTCATGCTGCGCGCTCTGGTCGCTCGCGATGGCGGCGTGATCGAGCTATGTGAATACGGAATCGCCGAACGCGACGCCCTTGCCGGCCTCATCGCGCGTCCCGGAGCGGATGTCGTCCTGGTCTGTGGCCGTACCGGTACGGGACCCGACGACGTGGCGCCACTGGCCTTAGCCGACGCCGGTACTCTCTCCATTCACGGCATTGCCCTGCGCCCCGCAGCCTCGACCGGCATGGGTTCGGCCGGAGATGTTCCAGTGATCCTGTTACCGGGCAACCCCTTGGCCTGTCTGTGCGCCTACGATCTGTTTGCCGGACGCCTGATCCGGAGGCTCGGCGGGCGCTCCCCGCACTTGCCCTATCCTGTTCGCCGTGCCATCGTCGGACGTAAGATTGTCTCGTCCATCGGCGACCTCGAACTTTGCCGGGTGCGCTGGATCCCCGGAACTGCCGGGAAAGCTGCCGGGGAAGCGATTCCGCTCAACTCGGCCGATTCCGGCGGACTCGCGTCCGTTGCCCGTGCCGACGGCTTCATTTTGGTTCCCGCTGCCCTTGAGGGATATGCGCCCGGAACTTCCATCGATGTGTATCTGTATGACGGGCCGGAGAGCGTAGAAGCATGACAGTCCATCACTCCAACTCGGCTCTGCTTAACGCGGCGAAGCAACATCAATTCCTCGAAGTCATTGATCGCGATGAGGCCGAGGCGCGCTTCCGTCAACATCTCAAGCTATCGCCGATCGGAGAAGAATGCGTCCCCGTGGCAAAGTCCCTGGGACGTGTTTTATCGCGTGACATCGTCTCCCAAGTCGATGTGCCGGGCTTCGATCGATCGCGGGTCGATGGTTTCGCGGTGCGCTCGGCCGACACCGCCAATGCCTCCGACGAAGCACCGCGCACCTTGAGATTGAATTCTGAAATTCTCACTCCCGGCGTAACTCCCGCCACCGATGTTACAGAGGGTTCGGCGACCATCGTAGCCACCGGCGGCATGATCCCGCGCGGCGCCGACGCCGTCATCATGGTCGAGTACACCGAGGCGTGCGAGCAACTTGGCCAGATAGTAGTGGATGTCCATAAATCCGTCTCCTCCGGCGCATTCATCGCCGCCGCCGGTGGCGACATCGCACAGGGAGAAACCGTTCTCCGGGCGGGGCAGCTTTTAACCTCCCGTGAGATCGGATGTCTGGCGGCAATTGGCCTCGGCGAAGTGCATGTCTGGCGCAAGCCAACCGTGGCCATCTTTTCCACCGGCGACGAACTCGTCGTCCCCGGAGAACCACGCCGTCTCGGCGGCGTTTACGACTCCAACAGCGCGATCTTTACCGCCGCCGTCGAAGAGGCTGGAGGCACTCCCGTACCCTTGGGCATCGCCCGCGATAACGAGAACGAAATCTCCATCCTCCTGCAACGGGCCTTGCAGTGCGACATCGTGCTGCTCTCCGGCGGAACCTCCAAAGGCGCTGGCGATCTCGCCTACCATGTCGTCAGCAAACTCGATCGTCCCGGCATCGTTGTCCACGGAGTTGCGCTCAAGCCCGGCAAGCCCCTCTGCCTCGCCGTCCGCGATGGCAAGCCCGTCGTCATCCTCCCCGGCTTTCCCACCTCGGCCATCTTCACCTTCCATGAGTTTGTAGCCCCCGTGATCCGAGCCTTTGCCGGACTTCCGCCGGAACGTCCCGAAACCGTGAGCTCGATTCTCCCCGCGCGCGTCACCTCTGACCGTGGGCGCACCGAATACGTCATGGTCTCTCTGGTCCGCGCTCTGGACGGAAATCTCGTGGCCTATCCGACAAACAAAGGATCGGGGTCCGTCACAGCCTTCAGCCAAGCCGATGGCTTCTTTGCCATCGGATCGCAGTCCGAAACCGTTCCGGCGGGCACAAAAGTTGATGTCACTCTGATCGGCGCCCATCACAAACTGGCCGACCTCGTCATCATCGGAAGCCACTGCGTGGGCCTCGACCTACTGATCGGACGAGTCATCGGCGAAGGTTTCTCGGTCCGAAGTCTCAACGTCGGCAGCAGCGGAGGCCTCAGCGCGGCCCAGCGCGGCGAGTGTGATCTCGCCGGCATTCATCTGATGGACCCCTTGACTGGCGAATACAACCGTCCTTTCCTCACCCCTGATCTGGAACTTGTTTCCGGCTACATGCGGCAGCAAGGAATTGTCTTTCGCCCCGGAGATCCCCGTTTTGAAGGGCTGACGGCAGAGCAAGCCGCAGCAGCCGCAGCCGTGGACCCTGGGTGCCTGTTCATCAACCGCAACCCAGGAAGCGGCACGCGTATCCTCATCGACCAGCTCTTGAAAGCCGCACAGCCATCGGGGTACGCCAATCAGGCAAAGACGCACACCGCCGTGGCCGTAGCCGTCGCCCAGGCCCGCGCCGACTGGGGAGTGGCCATCCGCACCGTTGCCCGGCAATACGAACTTGGCTTCCTGCCGCTGCAGGCAGAGCACTATGACTTCGTAATCCCCAAGAGCCGTTCTCTGCGCCCCCCGGTGCTTCGCTTCATTTCTCTGCTTCGCGACCCGGCGCTTCGCGCAGCTCTCCTCCAACTCGGCTTCGAGTTGGAGGATGTCACCGCAATTTAACGCAGTTCGTTCGCCACATCAGCAACGTCGAGTCGTCGTATTCGTGTTCAGCTCTATTTCGGAGTGACGCAATTTTGGAATATAATGGCCTTACTGTGGGGGAACAAAGAGGCGAATCCAGAGCACGACGCGTCTGAATGTGGGGCTTGCCTGTCTCTTTGTTCGCAGATACCTGATAGAGAGCGAGAGCGAACGAAATGAAGAAGATACTTCGAATCAACATGTCGGATCTCACCGCCAAAATAGAAGAAGTACCGGCGGCCTACGCTGGAATCGGCGGTCGCGCTCTTACCTCGACAGTCGTTGCCGCTGAAGTACCGCCCACGTGTCACCCCTTGGGCCCGAGCAATAAGCTGGTGTTTGCCCCCGGTCTCCTCACCGGAACCATGGCGGCGAACTCCGGACGCTTCTCTTGCGGCGCCAAGAGTCCGCTGACCGGCGGAATCAAGGAATGCAGCGCTGGCGGCACCTCCGGACGGCTAATCGCAAACTTCAATTATGCCGCGATCATCGTCGAGGGCCAGCCCAGAGAAGACAAGTGGTACAAGATACACATCACCAATGATGGGGCGTCCATCGCCGAAGAATCCGAACTGATCGGCATGTGGAATTTCAATCTCATCAAAGCTCTTGAGGAACGCGTTGGCAAGAAGGCCGGCCTCATTATGTGCGGACCCGCCGGCGAGATGAAGATGAGCATCTCCAACATCTCGGTCAAGGACTCGGATGGCCATATTCGCAGCTTCGGCCGTGGCGGCTTGGGCGCGGTAATGGGATCGAAAAAGATCAAGTTCATCACCGTCGCCGACGATGGCGGCTCCAAACCCGAGATCGCCGAGCCTGAGAAGTTCAAGGCGGCCGCTAAGATCTTCGCCAAAGCGCTGCTCGATCACCCCGTCAGCGGACAGGGTCTGCCGACTTACGGCACCGCTGTCCTGGTCAACATCCTGAATGAAGCCGGTGGGCTGCCGACCAAAAACTTCACGCAAGGACAATTCGAAGGACACGACAAGTTCTCGGGCGAAACCTTGCACGATACCATCGTAGCCCGTGGCGGCAAGCCGAAACATGGCTGTACCGCCGGATGCGTCATTCAGTGCTCGCAGGTGTACAACGACGAAAAGGGCGACTACGTGACCTCCGGCTTCGAGTACGAAACCATCTGGGGTCTGGGCGCGGACTGCTGCATTGACAATCTGGATGACATCGCTCTAACCGACCACATGATGGACGATCTCGGCGTGGACTCCATCGAAACACCTGTAATGTTTGCCGTGGCCATGGAAGCCGGCATCCTGCCTTTTGGTGATGGCAAGGGCCTACTCAACATCCTGAGGGACGAGATCGGTAAGGGTACGTCGCTTGGCCGCCTCCTTGGCGGCGGAACGGCCGCGGTGGGCAAAGCCTACGGCATGGCTCGGGTACCGGTAGTCAAGGGCCAGGCCATCCCCGCCTACGATCCGCGTTCGGTCAAGGGCATCGGCATCACTTACGCAACCACCACCATGGGTGCCGACCATACCGCCGGCTACACCATCGCAACCAACATCCTCAATGTCGGCGGACACCTCGACCCCTTGAAGAAGGAGGGCCAGGTTGAGCTGTCACGCAACTTGCAGATCGCAACTGCGGCGATTGATTCCACCGGCATGTGCATCTTCATCGCCTTCCCGGCGCTGGACATTCCAGAGTGCCTCCAGGCCCTGATCGACATGATCGGTGCCCGCTACGGAATCCCCCTGACCGGCGACGATGTGGTTGCGCTGGGTAAGCGCATCCTGAAGACCGAGCACCAGTTCAATCTCGCTGCTGGTATGAATGAGAACGATGATCGCCTGCCTGAATTCTTCAACCTCGAGCCGGTCGCCCCTCACATGGCAACTTGGGATTTCAGCCCCAAGGAGATCGACGAGTTCTGGAATTTCTAGGTGATTGCTTCGGCTGGCGTGGACTTTTCCCCTCCGCGCCAGCAACTTAACTGCGCCGGTATGCTCCTAGCCGGATGAGATCTCTATGAAGATTAACGTAAAGCTCTTCGCTAACTTTCGCACAGGCCGCTTTACTGCCGACACGCGGGATTACCCGGCCGGCACCACCGTTGTCGATATCGTCCGCTCACTGCAAATCCCAGAATCGGAAATCGGCATCATTATGGTGGACAATAAGCACGGAGAGGCTCAAGATCAGCTTCGAGAGGGAGCCAACCTTTCTCTCTTCCCGCTGGTCGGAGGAGGCTAGCATCTAGTATTCTGAGAGAGATCGAGGTCAGGCTATCGAAAGATAGGCTCGGATTGTGAAGCAACGCACAGCTTCCATCACTCCCGGAGTCTAACCTCAGCCTTATTCGCCACGTGCATAACCACGTTTTTGGAGGTTTCAAAATGTTTGAAGGACTCATGCAGCCGATGCACCTGATCGTGATTCTAGCAATTTGCCTGCTCATTTTTGGACCGAGCAAATTGTCGGAGCTCGGCAAAGGGTTGGGCCAGGGAATCAAGAACTTCAAGGACGCCGTCAATGACAATTCCGGTAAAGATACCGGAACCAAAGACGCCGGAGTTAAGAAAGACGGCCAGCCCGTAGCGTAGAAGTCAGATCAGATCTCGATATTGTTCGAGCGCAATCCGGACCAGTTGGCTGCGCGTGCGAACCCCTGTTTTGTGGAACAACTGCTGTAGCGTGGCTTTTACGGAACTCTCAGACACCTGCAGGCGGTCGGCGATCTGTTTATTGGCTAATCCCTCAAAAACGCCGACAAGCACCTGCTGCTCACGCTTCGTAAGTGCGCGCGTGCGTGGCGACTCGTCCTCAGCTGCCGCACGGGCGGCAATCTTGCTCAGATAGCCGCTTTCGAACCAAACCTTTCCGGCGAGCACCTCTCGAATCGCGTCGACCAGCACTGCGGGAGGGTTGTGCTTGAGGAAGATGCCTGAAATGCCGCGCTTTATCAGATTAGCGGCACTGCTCTCGTCCATCCCAGCGGTTACCAGCAGAACCCGCCCCCGGTAGCCGATGCTGGCGGCAACGTTCATAAAGTCGACGCCGTCACGCTCCCCAAGATCGAAATCAAGCAGCACCAGATCGACCTGTTCGGCGAGCAGGAGTTTCTTTGCCTCGTCGATGGTAGCGCAACCGCCCACGACCCTGAAGTCTGATTCACTATCAAGAAAGCGGGCCACGCTCTCACGAAACAGAGCGTGATCATCCACCAGCAGGATCGTTGCCAGGCGATCAGGCATTCGCAGCCTCCCCGGCTCGACTCACTCTTTCCAGCACCGCTGAGAATTCCATATGGAAACGATACTCTACCGGCTCTAAATTGTGAGCACCAGAGCCAAAATCCGATTCAGCAATTCGCCGTGCATGGTTGCAATCCATCAGAGGTTTTTTACTTCGTGCGCAAGCCCGGTGAGAGAGGCTTTCGCGTCTCCGTAAAGCATGCTGGTACCCGGCTTGCAGAACAGAGGGTTTTCCAGGCCGGAGAAGCCGCGCCCCTGCCCGCGCTTGAGAACGATCACTGACTTCGCCTTGTCCACCTCAAGGATGGGCATCCCGGCGATTGGACTGGTGGAGTTGTCGCGCGCGTCCGGATTGACCACGTCATTGGCGCCCACGATAACCGCGACATCGGTCGAGGGGAACTCAGGATTGATCTGATCCATCTCGTAGAGGTCGCCGTAGGGAACATTCGCCTCGGCCAGCAACACGTTCATGTGTCCGGGCATACGTCCCGCCACCGGGTGGATGCCGTACTTCACCGTGACCCCGCGTTCTTCCAGCGCGTTGGCCAGGTCGCGCACCGCCTGCTGCGCCTGGGCCAGGGCCAGACCGTAGCCGGGTACGAAGACAACCTTGTTGGCATAGGCGAGCCGAACTGCCGCGTCGTTCAGCGAAATCTCGCGCATCTCACCGTCGGCGCCTGCACCGGCGGTGTAGCGCACCTCGCCAAAGCCGCCAAACAATACATTGGTGATCGAGCGGTTCATCGCCTTGCACATCAGGATCGACAGAATCATGCCCGAAAACCCATCCAGCGTGCCGGCGATAATCAGCACATTGTTGCCAAGCACAAAGCCGGTCGCCGCCGAGGCCAGCCCGGCATAGCTGTTCAACAGCGACATTACCACCGGCATGTCGGCCGAGCCGATCGGGATGACCAGCATCACTCCAAACAGAAATCCCAGCCCCGTCATAGCGTAGAAGACCAGCGAGGCTGAAGGATGGGCAACCGAGTAGAGAAAGCAGCCGGCCATTCCGCCGAAGAGCAACAGGTTCACAACCTGCTGCCCCTTGAACTGGACTGGCGTGCCGCGAACCACTCCCTGCAGTTTGCCCGCCGCAATCAGCGAGCCAGTCGTAGTCAGCGTGCCGAGCATCACCTCAAACCCCAGCGCGCCACGGATAAACAGTGGCATCCCTGCTCCGCCGTGCAGCATGTACTCAGCGATGCCGACCAGTGCGGCGGCAATTGCGCCTAAGGCGTGCGACAGCGCGGTTCGTTGCGGCATCGCCGTCATCGGAACCCAGATGGCCATCAGTGCGCCGATGATGGAACCGATCACCAACCCGGCCGCAATCCATGCGTAGGTGATGATGCCGTAATGGAAGAGCGTGCCGATGATGGCGGCAAGCATTCCGGCCTCGGCCATGAACATGCCGCGCCGCGCGCTTTCCGGATGGCTCAAACCCTTCAGGCCAAAGATGAAGAGACCGGAGGCGATAAGGTAGGTGAATTCAAGTAAGTAATTGACGCCACCCGGCTCCATTACTTGCTGCCTTTCTTCGCGCCCTTGCTCTTCCCACCTTCCCGTTGCTGGAACAGCTTCAACATCCGGTCGGTGATCCCGAAGCCGCCGACTACGTTCGTCGTGGCGCAAACCACGGCGATGAAGCCGAGCAGTGTTGCCAGCGAAGGCTTGGCTGCCGCTCCGCCACTGGCCAGTGCGTGCAAGTCAACCTTATGCATCCCTGCGATGACCAGCGAACCGATCAGCGAGATACCTGAAATAGCATTGGTCGCCGACATCAGCGGCGTGTGCAGAAGCGGCGGAACCCGCGAAATTACCTGGTACCCCAGAAATGCCGCCAGCACGAAAACATACAGTGATGCGATCAGAACCGCGGGATTGATGGACTGCATCCGCTTCTCCTAGTCATTACCTGACGGCGCGTTTACCGCACGGCGACCTTCTGGACCGAAGCCGCCGCCGCGCGTTCGTTCACAATCTCGCCGCCAAACGCGACGCAGGAGCCTGCAATGATCTCGTCGGCGCGGTCGATCTTCAACTCGCCATCCTTGAGAATCAATTGCAAAAAGTTGATCAGGTTGCGCGCGTACAACATGCTGGCATGAACTGGCACCTCCGCTACGAGGTTGCAGGGACCAAAGATAGTGACTCCGTGATAGACGATCGTCTCGCCCGGCCGGGTAGCTTCGCAGTTCCCTCCTGCTGCCGCGGCAAGGTCGAAGATGATCGAGCCCGGCCGCATCTCCTCCACCGCCGCAGCGGGGATCAGCAGCGGCGCACGGCGTCCCGGAACCTGTGCCGTGGTGATAATGACATCGGTGGTCTTCGCCGCCTTGGCGATGGCTTGACGGCCCAACTCCAGCGCCTCCGGGCTCAGTTCCTTGGCGTAGCCGCCCTTGTCCTCGGTCTGCAAACCACCCAGGTCAACCTCGATGAACTTGGCTCCCAGTGACTTCACCTGCTCACCGGCAGCGGCGCGCACGTCGTAGGCTTCCACCACGGCCCCCAGTCGGCGTGCCGTGGCGATGGCCTGCAATCCGGCGACCCCTGCGCCCAGCACCAGAACCTTGGCCGGAGGAATGGTTCCCGCTGCCGTCATCAGCAAGGGGAAAAGTTTGTGCAGGTGATTGGCGGCCACAATCACCGCCTTGTATCCGGCAACCGTAGCCATCGACGAGAGCGCATCCATGCCCTGTGCGCGACTGATCCGGGGCACCAGTTCCATGCTGAACAGCGTAACCCCGCGCTTCACCGCCGCCGCCAGCGATGCCGGGTCGTCCAGGGGGCGCAGGAAGCCGATCATCACGCTCCCGCTTTTCAGCCTCTCCTGGTCTGCGGCGGGCAGTGCGTTCACCACCGGAAAAACATCTGCCGAGGCCACCAGCTGCGCACGATCGGTGGCGATGCTCGCGCCCACAGCCTGGTAATCCGCGTCGCTGGCGCCAGACTCCATTCCAGCGCCGCTTTCAACCGCAACTTCAAACCCTTTGCCGGTAAGCGTCTTCACCGCATCCGGCGTAAGCGCCACGCGAGTTTCGCCCGGCTGGGCTTCCTTCAAAACTGCGATCAGCACCACTGCCTCCGCAACACTCACGCCTCCCGGCGAGTGTCAAACAGACGATGCTACAACGAACCAGGCTTTTTCGCACTCTTCGGTTCAAAGATCTTCGGCTCTTCGGGTAGGGACGGGTGGCCCATTCAAGCCTTCTTTTGGCTTGAGTGGGGCTGTCGACCCTGTTTTTGCTTCTGGGCCTGCTCTTAGGTGTAATCCGAAGCGCAGCGAGGAATCCCATCGCCACTGAAATATGCGCGAGTGCCCCATTTTCTGCCCTCAGCACAAGTCTTCCGCTGCTCACTCCTCGTCGTACAGCTCCGGAAACGCGCTCTGAACCAGGCTGGCGACCGCGCGAGCAGCTTCGATATTCACCAGCGGCCCCTTGTTCATCCCAGGACAGTACTTCGCGGCCTCGCGACGCTCACCGGCGTTGGCAAGTAGTTCAGGCCAGTAGGGGAAGGAACTGCATTGCAGCGGCTTCACCGCATGTACCGAGCAGCCGTCGGCGAGCAGGAATGGACATTGTTTTTTGCGCTGCTTACGAAAACGCAACAGTGGCGCCGTGCCGCACAGATAACGCCGCTTGAACTCCGCGCCAGCGATTCCAAGATGCTCGGCCAACCGCGCGATATCCTCCGGGGTCACATACACAAACCCCTTCGCCTCGCAGCAGCGAATGCATCCGGCCTGACACTGAAAGCGCATTTCAGAGTGTACCGTGAATCTAAACAGAGTAGGATTGATTCCAGCTTTCAAGGAGCATTGACTTGGCAAAAGTTCTCATCATGCTGGTACGCGTACTCGGTCTGGCGGCCATCGTTCTCGGAGCGCTTCTCTGGGCCGGACGCCAGCACTATCTCGCCTCCCACATCGGCTCCGGCTTCTGCGTGGCAATGGTGGTGTTCGTGCTGGCCGTCATCGCAATGACGAAAAAAGCCGTGGTCCCAGGAATTCTCGGCGTCGTCTTCGCGGTCCTCCTGCCGGTCTTTGGATTCCTGCAGCTCCCGCTCACCTTCCACACCATGCGAGCGATTCAGGTGGTGCACATCTTTGTAGCTCTCGCAATCATCGGTGTCGCCGAGAGACTCTACGCCGCAATCCAGCGAGCCGGCTGAGAACCAATTCGGCCCGCCACCTGCCCGTTACTTAGTGTGAAAGATGGCGTGGTTCAGGTCGGGCCAAAATTCCTTGATGATAAACGTCGCCCCGTCGATGCCAACATTCAGAGCCCAGCGCTGGCCGGTCTTGGTCCAGGTGCGATCCGCGCCGGGATAGTAAAGGTCGGATATCCCGGCGGCGGCTCCGGCTCCAACCACTTCGCTGTAGTTAAAGTTGTTTCCTCCGGAATCCGTGCGAGTCACCAGGATGCGGCTGAACGCATATCCCGCCCGCTTTGCAATCCCATTGTGTGTCGTGTGTCCATCTCCCCGCTTCGCCGACCGGCGTCCCAGCGTGTAGTAACGCGCATCCTGGCGAAGCGCCACCGGAAGCACGAAGTCCACCCAAAGGTTTTCGTCCGTCTGGTCGGCAAAACTATGCCAGTAATAGCGGCCATAGGCCGCCGCGCCGGTGTGGAACTCCGGGGTCGAGCCCTGAAGTTGCGCCACTCCCGCGAGCACTCCGACAAGGATGAATGACGAGTAGTCAAAGCTCTCTTGGCGAAACCCGGTAAACTTCTCTCTCGGGGTCTGAGCTGGCAGATGGCTGTTTACGCTAACTGAGCGAAAGTTCGGAATTACCCACAAGATGCGTTTGGTCTGCTGGCCACCCTCTTCCTCCGTCGCCGGAACCTCCGTCACCCCGGTGGTCGCCCCCTGCGCCTGCGCCAGGGCTAAATCCGGTGCATCCGGTAACCCGGCGGCGGCGGCAACAAAATTGTCAGGCGCGGCCACCACCCCGGTCGCCGGCCCAAACTCCTGACTTCCCTGCACTTGCGCCCCGGCCTGGCTGGGTTGCACAGCAAGTGTCCAGACCAAGAATGTGGCCATTGTCATCACGCTGGAAGGACTGCGTAAACCCATATTCGCTTGGATGATAATCCTCAGCCGTAGGCAGTTCCCTATCGCAGCCACCTCGCCGGATCGCCCTGAAAATTTTGTGCATTCGTCACACAGTAATGTGACCGCCAATACCTTTGTGAGAATTTGCTTGCACTCAGGTTTGCACAATCATTACTATCAGACTTCCCCAATTCCACGGCAGTTTACGCGCCTGTCCGCGCGTCAGAAAATAGCGAACCAATGAACATAGGCGAAACTATCCGTAACTTCCGTATGCAGAAGGGTATGTCTCAGGGAGACATCGAGAAGCGCACTGGCCTCCTGCGTTGCTACCTTTCACGTGTCGAGAATGGGCATACCGTGCCTTCGCTGGACACTCTGGCTAAAATCGCCAATTCGCTGGAAATGCCGCTCGGCCAATTCTTTGCGGAAAGCTCCCCCGAAAATGGCGCCAACGCCAAGAATCTGCCGCAACTCAGCGAAGAAGAGGTGCGTTTTCTCTCCCAGATTCGGCGCTATTCCAGCGGTCTGAATGACAGTGACCGTAAGCTGGTGCTGGCAATGGTGAAGAAGATGGCGGTTACTACCGGCCGCTAGTTACTACCAGTTGCTAGTTAAGGAAGAAGCGACGGTCGGCCCATTTGCTCACTCGGCACGTGCTAGCGCCTATCTAGGCAGCGCTCGGGCTCTCGGTCAAGGCAATCACCGCCAGTTCCAGCCGGTCGCGTGCGCCTGTCTTGCTGAAAATGCTTTGCAGATGCCGTTTCACCGTGTTTTCGCTGATCGTCAGTTGCAGCGCGATGTCCTTGTTTTTCATTCCCCGCGCCACCAGGTAGGCAATCTGCTTTTCGCGTTCGCTCAGCCGATGCAGGTTGGCCGTTCGCTCCTGTTGGGTCTCAACCGACATGGCCATCAAAACTCCTTGCGCCACGTCATCGCTGAATGCCAATTCGCCGTCGGCCACGGTGCGGATCGCCGCAAATAGCTTCTCCGGCGAATCCCCCTTCAGCACCAGCCCGCGAGCTCCCAGCCGAACCACCTGCACGTAGTCAGGTTGGCTGTCTGAGGCCGTCAGCACCACGCTTGCCACCTTCGTGCTGCTACGGTCGAGCTGGCGTAGTACCTCGAATCCGTCCGTTACAGGCATGAACAGATCCAGAACCAGCACGTCCGGATGCTCCCTTTCGACCAACTCCAGGGCTTCGGTGCCATTGCTGGCCGTGCCAACCAGCTCAAAATCTCGGTGCGAACCCAGCAGCGCACCCAGAGACTCACGCAACACAGCGTGGTCATCGGCAATCGCAATTCGGATTTTCTCGCCACGAAACATGGAAAGTGAGATGCGAGTTAAGGCCCTATTCGTCGTACGTCGTGGAAAACAAATTATTTTGCCTCTGCAGCGCCTCCCCCACGTCCCGGATGGGCTACGTTCGCAATGTTAAAATTAGGTTGCGATTTCCCTTGCCTGCCGCTCGTTTCCGGTGCTAGTTTTTACAGCACCTGATTTCAGGCTTGGAGGTGCTGAAATGAATGTGCCCGCACGTGAACAGCTCCTGGCCAGCAGCGACGAATTCCGCAAGCTGGCCGATGAACATACCAACTACTCTCAGCGTCTCGAATCCCTCGCCAATAAGAAATACCCCTCCGAAGAAGACAAAATCGAAGAAATCCGCCTAAAAAAACTGAAGCTTCGCCTCAAGGATGAGATGGAATCGTTTCAGCTCCGTACCCAAAAAGTCTCCTGAGTGCATCGGCGCCCGACTGTTGGCGCACGCAACCAATCTGGGGCTCCGCGTCCAAGGAATAACCCGTCGCGCCCACATGCAGGCTGGTTATTCTTTGGAGGCGCACCTCTGGCCATACGTCGACGTGCCCGCTAGGCTTTGTGCAAGGCTCTTCCAATGGTGCCAGCCGACGTCTGGCACCATTGGCAAATGGAAGCTGCCTGCGCTCGTCTGTGCCCTAAGTGTTACCTCCATTGCATCCGCCCAGCCAGCGCCATCGCCGGCTGGGTTGGCCTGCCGATGGTCTGCCCAGCTCACCGTCGCGCGCCCGGGAGTCAGTGACAGCTATCTCGTTCCCTTTGACCTGCTCATCGAGCGCACCCCCGCCGGCCTGCGTGCCGCGCTGCTCAACGGCGGCGACCGCATCGATTTTTCCTCCATCGATTTTTCTACCGGCGCCTCTTCTCCTAACGCACAGCAAGGCAACCAGGTCACTCTGCGCCTTGACCAGTACGACGCGACCCTCTCCGCGCGCTGTTCAGCCGGTCAGGCCCAGTGCGACGCACTCGAAGGAGAATATGTGCGTCAGAAGGCCGCATCGCTTTTGCGCTATGCCTTTCGCGCCCAGTGCCCGCCTGCGTCCGCCACTCCCGAGCCCACCTCCGCTGCCGTGCCCCAGCTTTCCCCGCAGAGTTCCAACACCTCTGACTGGCAGTTCGCCTTTACCGATTCCTCTGGCAAGCCGGACTCCGAGCCCAACGCTCCCGCTCATTTCACGCAACAGGCAAACCACGTCGAGGGCACCATTGCGCCCATCAGCGGAGACTACGGTACGCTCGCCGGAGAACTCATCGGCGACAAGTCCGGCGATGCTGTGCTCCATCTCTCGCGCTTTGATGGCATTCACGCGCTCCGTCTCGACGGCCGCCTGATTGCCCCCGGCCGAATCGAGGGTGTCTTCCACGTTGCGCCTGGAGTCGCGCTCAACTACGTGGCAACGGCCACCGGCGCTTCCTCCGGCTTCGAAGAAGCCGAGCACCTCACCTCGGTAGCCAATCCTTCCGAGCCCTTCCGCTTCCATGGCGCGGACGCCTCCGGTGCCATCGTCACCCAGTCTGATCCGCGCTTCCGCGGCAAGGTCGTGCTCCTGGACATCTTCGGAACCTGGTGCCCGAACTGCCACGATGAAGCTCCTGTCTTGCAGTCGCTTTACGCGCAGTTTCACTCGCGCGGTCTTCAGGTCGTCGGTCTCAGCTATGAGTACACAGCCGACCGCGCCCGCAGCCGGCGCCTGCTCCAGATCTATCGCCGTAAGTACTCCATAGCGTTTCCGTTGTTGCTGGCCGGCACCACCGACTTCGGCCAGATCGGCAAAACGCTGCCCCAGTTGCGCAACTTCGGTGCCTACCCCACAACGATTTTTCTCGACCGCCACGGCCGTGTGCGTCTCATCCACGCCGGATTCTCCGGCCCTGCCACCGGCCGTCTCGAAGAGGTTAAACAGAGTTTTCAGCAAACCATCGTCAAACTGCTCGACGAGCGGTAACCTTATCGAGCCCCCCTTCGGTCTTTCCGAATCACTCTGGCTTCCCGCTTCGCTATAATCGAGAGGTCCTCATGGTACGCGACGGAATCTATTACGCGCTGGCTCTGGTTGTGGCGGCGGTCCTCATTGGTATGTGGGCCGCGCCCTTGCTTGCTCTCGTGCCGCTGTTATTGGCGGCCTTTTTCCTCTGGTTCTTTCGCGATCCCGAGCGCGCCATTCCGTCCACCCCTGGTGCCATCGTCTCTCCCGCCGATGGCAAGGTCACGGCGGTATCCCCAATTCAGGTTGAAGGCGAGCCACGCATCAGCATCAGTATTTTCCTCAACGTCTTCAACGTGCACGTCAATCGCTCGCCTGCTGCCGGTGTCATTACCGCCGTCGATTACCGTCGCGGCAAGTATTTGAATGCCATGAATCCGGCCTCGGCCGAACTCAATGAGCAGAACATCTGCACCCTTCGAACCGAGGATGGCCAGCGCATCGTCTTCAAGCAGATTGCCGGACTGCTGGCGCGCCGCATCGTCTTCTCGCGCCGCGCTGGAGACCGTGTCGCTCGCGGCGAGCGCATCGGACTGATTAAATTCGGTTCGCGTTGCGACGTAATTCTGCCCGTCTCCGCCAAGGTGCTCGTCGAGGTGGGAAACATCGTAAAATGCGGCTCTTCGACGTTGGCCATTCTGCCGGCCGCGCAAGGAGAACTTTGATGCATGAGCCCAACCGTCGCATCGGCAACGGCCATTCGCGCCGATTGCGCAAGGGCATGTACATCCTGCCGTCGCTGTTTACCACCGCAAACCTCGCCGCTGGCTTCTATGCCATTTCGCAGGCCGCGCTCGGAGCCGCCCATGCCCAGGGCATGATCGCCGTGCCCGGTGTCGATCCCTTGCACGCCGCGGCCATCTATTTCAATCATTCCGCCATCGCCATCGGCTTTGCCGTTTTCTTTGACGGCATGGACGGAGCCATCGCCCGCCTGACCCATACCACCAGTGACTTCGGCAAGGAGTTGGATTCGCTGGCCGATATCGTCACCTTCGGCGTCGCCCCCGGAATCCTTGCCTGGATGTGGGGCTTCTTCTTTCTCCCCGCCACGCTCGATGCCGACTTCCGCGATAAGCTGATTCAGTTCGGCGGAATCCTCGCGTTCGCCTTTCTCACCGCCGGAGCCTGCCGTCTGGCGCGCTTCAATATTCAGCTCAACCCTCAGCCCAAAAATCCCGGACTTCCTGGCCGCAAGTATTTCGTCGGCATGCCCATCCCTGCCGGAGCCGGTTGCCTTGCCGCCGTCGTCCACCTGCGCCTCGGTTATCCCGTGCAGGCCTGGTGGAGCTCCATCGCCTGGATGGTCTACATCTTTTTGTGCGCCTTTCTCATGGTCAGCACCTGGCGATTCTGGAGCGCCAAGAGCATCGATATTCGCAACCGTCAGGCCTCGCGCCTCTTCGTGCTCTTCGCCCTTCTTCTGGCCGCAATCTGGTATTTCCATCGCTACCTGCTCTTTATCGTCGCCGTGTCTTACATGATTTCAGGGGTATTCTTTAGGCTCACCTACGCCTTCCGGCGAAGCAATGCCGCGCCGCACCATGCGGTTGGAGAGTTATGAGCCTGGCTGCACGCAAGTCCAACCTCTTCAGCGTCGCGCTCATCGGAGCCACCGCCCTCAAGGGCAAGGAAGTCCGTGATGTCCTCAGCGAGCGCAACTTTCCCGCCGTCGATATCAAGCTTCTGGACGAGGACGACGTGCTTGGTCAACTCGATCAAGTCAACGACGAGCCCGCGTTCATTCAGAGTGTATCGCCGGAGCATCTGGAAGACGTGGACTTTGCCTTCCTCACCGCCGATGAGTCCTACATTGCCAAAACCTGGGCAACCGTGCGTGATTCCGGCTCTGACATCATCGACCTCAGCTACGCTCTGGAGAACAACACCGATGTCGTTCTCCGCGCCCCCTGGCTGGAGCGCGAACTGGGCCGCACTCATCAGGTTGGGCTGCGCTCTGTGCCCGTGGTCATTGCTCACCCGGCAGCCGTCGTCATTGCGTTGCTGCTGGCCCGTCTGCAGAAGGCGGCTCCGCTGCAGCTTGCCTCCGCCGTCATCGGCCAGCCTGCCTCCGAATACGGACGTCGCGGCATGGACGAACTCCACGATCAAACCGTGAATCTGCTCAGCTTCCAGCAAATGCCCAGCGCGGTCTTTGGAACCCAGGCCGCCTTCAATCTCTTTGCTCAGCCAGTCGACGGAGTTCACCCATCCCTGCGCGAGACCGAGGCGCGCATCCTGCGTCACTTTCAGACCATCGCGCAGCAGGAGCTTTTCACCCCAGCCGTGCTTCTCGTCCAGGTTCCCGTCTTCCACGGATACACCTTCGCCATGTTCGTGCAGACCACCGTTCCGGTCACGGCCGCCACGCTCGAGGCCGCGCTGCAAGGTCCGCACCTGACCGTCACCAGTGCGCAAGACGAATTTCCCAGCAATGTCAACGTAGCCGGCTCCTCCGAGATCCTCGCCAGCGTGCGCCCCGACGGCGCCGGTGGCAACGGCTTCTGGCTCTTTGCCGCCTGCGATAATCTTCGCGTCTCGGCGATTCAGGCCGTTGAGTGCGCCGAAGAGATGGTGCTGACTCGTCCCAGGGGCAAGCTGCAATGACTTCTTTCGCCGCCCCCGGCTCGCGCCAGCTCTGCCACCGGCTTTGCCACATCGCCATCATCGGGCTCGCCCTGCTGCTCGCCTCCTGCGGCTACCACACCGTCGGCTCCGTCTCGCACCTGCCGCCCGACGTTAAGATTCTGGCCATTCCGTCGTTCCGCAATCAGACCCACACCTATCACGTCGAAACCGGTCTCACCGACGCGGTCATCCGCGAATTCAACACCCGCACTCACTACCGCATCGTCCAGTCGGAGACCGATGCCGACGCCGTGCTGCAAGGCACCGTCGTCTCCGCCGAGGTTGCACCCGTGGCCTATGACTCAGTCACCGGACGCGCCTCCACCGGACTGGTCACCATCATGGTCAAAGTGACCTTGACCGCCCGCGACGGCAGCGTCCTCTACAGCAATCCCAACTACATCTTCCGCGATCAGTACCAGATCTCCAACGAACTCGCCAGCTTCTTCGAGGAGCAGGGGCCGGCTCTCGACCGCCTTTCGCGCGATTTCTCCCGCACCCTGGTCAGCAATATTCTGGAGGCATTCTAGCCTTGCGAGCCTTTGCCCCAGTCGAGCGCTTTGTCCAGGATGTCAGCTCGCGCACGCTCAAGCCCGGCTACGTCTTCGTCGGCGATGAAGCCTTTTTCCGCCGCACCTGCCGCGATGCCATCCTCAAGCACCTGGTCCCGGAAGGCATGCGCGAGTTCAGCCTCTACGAGTTCGATCTTGAGTCGTCGTCCATCGCCGAAATTCTCGACCGCGCCCGCACCTGTTCGCTGATGGCAAACTTCCAGGTCTTCTTCGTCCGCGGAGTCAAAGCCCTATACGGACGCGGCAAGCATGACGCCGAGTTCGCCGCCATCGCCGCCTACGTCGACAATCCCAACCCCGACGCGCTGCTCATCCTCATTGCCGATCACATCAGCATCCCCGCCGACCTGCGCCGCATGGAGATGACCGACAAGGAGCGCTACGAGCGTATCCGCGAAACCCTTGGCGAATCGCTCGCCATCATCGAATTCTCCCGTGTCGAAGAGGGTGAGGCCATCAAGTGGCTCAATGACACTGCCGCGCTCCACTCCACCAAAATCGAGCCCGACGCTGCCCGCGAACTGGTTGACTCCCTCGGCGGAGACATGATGATGATCTCCAATGAATTGGAGAAGCTTCTGCTCTACGTCGGCGAGAAAAAGCGCATCACCCTGGGCGATGTCGAAACCATGGTGCTTGCCGCCAAACAGCGCACGCTCTACGAACTCACCGACGCGCTCTCCACCCACAATCGCCCTCGCTCCCTGGAGATCCTCGACGCCATGCTCTCCACCGGAGACGGCGACGAAGCCGCCATCGGCCATCTCTACATGCTCGCCCGCACCTTCCGCCAGATGCTGGTCATCCTCGAGCGCAACGTGCGTGACACCCGCGCTCTCTACCAGGTCTTGTGGCAGGGATTCCGCATCCCGCCCTTTGCCGCCGATGACGTCATCCGTCAGGCACGCCGTTACAAGTCGCGCCGCGAACTCACCCGCGCCATCCGCCTCATCTCCCGCGCCGATGCCGCCCTGCGCACCAATCCTCCCAGCAAACGCCTCGTCCTTGAGAACCTCGTCCTCGACCTCGCCGCCGAACCCAAACAACTCACCCCCGCCTGGCAGCAGGAAGCGCTCCTCGACTAAACTCGGCAGTTCCGTCCATCGACGGGAGAAATTCCGAAAAGAACCATTGCCCCCAAACGCAATCGTTTTTAGAGCCAACCCGCAACCAGTCAGGCAATTCCTCCGACTTCCCGCAACGATGTACTACCCGGTGACGGGGTGGGCTTCCAACGATTGACCGAAGTGCCAATCTTCACCGTGTTCGCAAACGAAAACGGCAGGCCGAGGCCTGCCGTCTCTCAATAACAAAAGTTTACTTGGTTGCGGTCGCAGCCTTCACCCGAGCCGAAAGGCGGCTCTTGTAACGCGATGCCGTGTTCTTGTGCAGGATGCCCTTCTGCACGCTCTTATCCAGAGCCGAAACCGTCTCCCGGAACGTCGAATCCAGCGTCGTCTTATCGCCGGAGGTCAGTGCGGTGCGCAGCAAGCGCAGCGCCGAACGCATACGCGACTTGTTGGCGCGGTTGGCCGCCGTCTTGGTTTCCGTCTGTCGTGCGCGCTTCAGCGCCGAAACATGATTCGCCATACTTACCTATATCCTTATAGTCAAACTGGAACTTCGTCCTGAACAATTCATTCTACGGCAAATTCGCGCTTTGCCGCAACCCGCCCACCGCCAGTGCTGCAATTGGTACAAGAGAATTGTCGTCGTATGAGATGATTACATCACGCACGATGTACGCAAATGAGCACCAAAGAAAGCAGCTCCCATGTCTGGAAATATCGGTGACAAAGCCAGATTCAATCGGCTCCGGAAACAAAAGCTTCTCAAACGCCGAACCAAGGCAGCCGTACTCGCCGCCAGAATCGCCAGCGCGGCGCCCGTCGTCGAAACCAAACCGGCCCAGCCCAGCAACTAAGTCCGCAACGTCTCGAATGCACAAAGCCCCGCACGAACTCACTCGCGCGGGGCTCTGATTTCGCGCGTCATTTTCGCGCTTGGTTCTTGTGCGATCCCCGCACCTCCGCCGCATAGCATTTATACTCAACTCTTATGTTAAGAGTACGATTCGCGCCCTCGCCCACCGGCTTTCTCCACGTGGGCTCGGCGCGCACCTTCATCTTCAATTGGCTGTATGCCCGCCATAACGGCGGCACCATGGTGCTTCGCCTCGACGACACCGATGTCGAGCGCAACTCCGACGCCAGCGTCAACTCCATCTTCGACGGCCTGCGCTGGCTCGGTCTCTCCTGGGACGAGCAGTACAAGCAGTCCGAGCGCGTCGCTCTGCACCGCCAGCTTGCCGAATCTATCTTCGCCAACGGCCTTGCCTACCGCGACTTTACCCCGGCTCATGTTGGCGAAACCGATCAATCCGGTCCGCAAGGTGCGTGGCTCTTCAATCCCGGCATGCGTGATCTTTCCCGCACCGAGAGTGACCGCCGCGCTGCCGCCGGTGAACCCTTTGCCCTCCGCTTCCGCGTCCCACGCGGTCACGACCGCGTCTTGCGTTTCGCCGACTCCGTCTACGGCGCCCAGAGTAAACTCGCCGATGAAGTCGAGGATTTCGCCCTGCTGCGCAGCGACGGCATGCCGACCTACCATCTGGCCTCCTGCGCCGATGACGCCGACCTGCGCATCAGCCACATCATTCGCGGGCAGGATCACCTCTCGAACACCTACAAACATCTGCTCATCTTTGAGGCTGCCTCCGCCTCCACCGGAGCCCCGCCTCCGCAGTTTGCGCACCTCCCGCTGCTCGTTGCTCCCGACGGAGCCAAGCTTTCCAAGCGTCGCCACGGTCCCGTCGTCAGCGTCACCACCTATCGCGACGCCGGCTTTCTCCCCGAGGCATTCGTCAACTTCCTCTGCCTGCTCGGTTGGTCGCCCAAGGATGACCGCGAATTCCTCACCCAGTCCGAGCTGACTTCGGCCTTCACTCTGGAAGGTGTCAACCGCGCCAACGCCGTCATCAACTTCAAAGAGGATGATCCGTTCGATCCCAAAGCCGTCTGGCTCAATGCAGAGCACATTCGCGCTCTGCCGGTCGAACAGCTTTCCGCCCGCCTGCTGCCTTTTCTTCAGCAGGCAGGGCTGTCCGCAACCCCAGAGAAGCTGCTCCAGGTCACGCCGCTGATTCGCGAGCGCATCAAATTTCTTCGCGATGTCGCTACCGCCGCCGACTTCTTTTTCGCTGCTCAGCTTCCGCCGTATGATTGCCTTGAGCTGATTCCGCAGAAGGGCGATGCAGCTCTGGCCCGCAGGATTCTTACCGAGGCGCGCGAGTTGCTGACGGACACGCCGTTTGATCACGCTGCCCTTGAGGCTGCCCTGCGCGCGGCCGCCGAGCGCCTGGGGCTGAAGGCTGGGCCAATGTTTCAGCCCATCCGCGTCGCCGTTTGCGGACGCAAAAATGCGCCGCCGCTCTTTGAGACCATGGAAGTGCTCGGCCGTGAACTTTGCTTGGATCGCATCGCCCGGGCCATTGCCAGACTGTAACTGCAGTTTTGAGAACGCAACTTGATTCGTTCCCTGTTTTCTACGTATAAGGAATGTAAGTCATGACCACTTCGAATCCGGATAGTAAAGCTGTTGCCGCAAATCCCCCGGCTGAGCCCGCCGCCCGTCTCTCCAACTTCATTCGCGAGATCTTCCTCGAGGACTTGAAGACCAAGAAGTTCGGCGACGCCGTCATTCAGACCCGCTTTCCTCCGGAGCCAAACGGTTACCTGCACCTCGGCCACGCCAAGGCCATCTGTCTCGACTTCGATCTCGCCGACGAGTTCGGCGGCCTCACCAACCTGCGCTTTGACGACACCAACCCCGAGAAGGAAGAGCAGGAGTACGTGGACTCCATCCAACAGGATGTGCGCTGGCTCGGCTTCCAGTGGGATCGTCTCTGTTACGCATCCGACTACTTCGATCAGCTCTTCGCCTGGGCGGTGCAGTTGGTCCAGGCCGGCAAGGCATATGTCGATGACCTCACCGCCGACGAGATTCGCCAGTATCGCGGCAGCCTCACCGAGCCCGGCACAGACAGTCCCTATCGCCAGCGCAGTGTCGAGGAGAACCTCGACCTCTTCGAGCGCATGAGGCAAGGCGAGTTTCCCGACGGCACCCGTGTCCTGCGCGCCAAAATCGACATGGCCTCGCCCAACCTCAACATGCGCGACCCGGTCATGTACCGCATCCTCCACGCCGAGCATCACCGCACCGCAGACAAGTGGTGCATCTACCCCATGTACGACTTCGCGCACGGTCAGTCGGATTCGCTCGAAAAAGTCACCCACTCCATGTGCACCCTGGAGTTCACCGACCATCAGCCGCTCTACAAGTGGTACATCGAGCAGCTTGGAATCTTTCCCTCGCAACAGATCGAGTTTGACCGCCTCAGCCTCACCTACACCTTGCTCAGCAAGCGCAAGCTGCTGCAACTGGTGCAGCAAAACCGCGTCAACGGCTGGGATGATCCGCGCATGCCCACTCTCTGCGGCATCCGCCGGCGCGGCTTCACCCCGGAGGCAATCCGCAACTTCTGCGCCGCCATCGGAGCCTCGCGCACCAACGGTTCCACCGACATCGAAATGCTGGAGCACTTCCAGCGCGAAGACCTCAACAAACGAGTCCCGCGAGCCATGGCCGTACTGCGCCCTTTGAAGGTCGTGATCGAGAACTATCCCGAAGGCAAGGATGAGTTTGTCGATGTGGCCAACAATCCCGAAGATCCTGCCGCCGGAGTCCGTCAGGTGCCATTCTCACGCGAGATCTACATCGAGCAGGACGACTTCCGCGAGGTTCCTCCACCCAAGTATTACCGCCTCTCGCCGGGTAAAGAAGTGCGCCTCCGCAACGCCTATTTCATCACCGCCACCAGTGTCGTCAAAAATGCCGACGGCACCATCGCCGAGGTGCGCTGCACCTACGACCCCGCCAGCCGCGGCGGCAACTCGCCCGATGGACGAAAGGTGAAATCGACGATTCACTGGGTCTCGGCCAACCACGCGATTGCCGCCGAGATTCGCATCTACGACAAACTCTTCACCAAGTCCGACCCCGGCGATTTCGAAGAGGGTGAGAGCTTCCTTGACAATCTGAATCCAGATTCGCTGGAGACCCTGCTCGACGCCGAACTCGAACCCTCGCTAGCCACTGCTCAGGTCGGCGACCGCTATCAGTTCGAGCGTGTCGGCTACTTCTGCGTCGATCCCGACTCCAAGCCCAGCCACCTTGTCTTCAACCGCACCCTGCCCCTCAAAGACACCTGGGCCAAGATCGCCAAGAAAGCCGGAGCCTAGCCCGCCCTCCACAACGCACGCCTCACACCCGTGTCGGAGCGCAGCATTCGACTTTCACGAGTGGGCACAAGTACCGTACGATGCCGGTTCCATTCTAGTGCGGGACGGCGCGCGCCATCGACAGGCGTTCGCCTCATCCGAGCCCGGCTGCTCCCGCAATCAGGAACAACCCTGCTCCGGCGATGATGGCTCCGATGGCTCGCGCGACGCGCTCACCGGCCGGTGCGAGGCGTTCGAGGGTCATGGCTATCGTGACGACAGCCATTGCACGAAGGTCCATGACCCCAATGGCCAGGAGGATCGCCATGAGATTGGCACAACAGCAACCGCAGTGGAAGCCGAGGCGCAGGCCGTGTCGCCATGCGGTGCCGGAGTCGGCCGAAAACGCACAGGCTCGCCCGGGTGCTGTCCGGCAACAGGCGAGGTGACGCGCCTTCCACGCGGTGAACTGGAGGGAGCCGGCGATGAGGACGACCACACCGACCGCAATCGGTACGGCACGTGCCAGCGCCGGTTGCTGCATCTCTACCGCCGCCAGCGCGACGCCAAGCGGAAAAGCGGCCAATCCGAACAAGGTCCAGACGAAGAAGTAACCCACGCCCACGAGCGCGGTCAGGCGACCGAGCCGCGTCGCGCCTGTCCTGCCAACGGACTCGCGGTAGCGCCGCAGCATTGGGACAAGCGACGGCAGCATCATCGCCGCCATCATCACGAACCACATGCCTAGGAACGACGTCGCGGCCCCGAGCCAGGTCTGTTCTGGCATCCGCATCCATGCCATCGACATCGACCAGCCGCCGGGCATCGGCATCTCGCCCATCGCCGACATGGATTTACACCGGATGATCGTTACCGCCGCGCTTGCAGCGAAGAGCAGCGTTGAGATGCCGAAAAAGGCTCGCTCGGAAGCTTGCCCGGAAACCATGCCAGCGTCGATGACGCGGGAGATGACGCGCTCGAGATTGTTGGCGAGGGATGTCGCGTGAGTCATGATGCTATGCTCCGGTTCCAGCGGCGCGCGTGGATCTTCTAAAAGCTTCGATACTCATCGTGCCGGCGCTACCCACTCCATCGGGCAGTTCGATCCGCGCCGCCAGCCACTCTTCACGTGTTCCGCTCCCGGGTGAAAAGAGCCGGCTGCTCGAAGGCGAAGTGGTCGCTCTTCATTAACTCGCTTTCGCCTCTTCGTCACGCCTTCGGGAGGCGGCACCTTGAGGGTCGGTTATGATATCGACCCACTTCGGATCAGGCGAGGCCTCGGCAGCGTAGTTGTCGTGCCAGTTCCACCACTTGTACGGCGGGGTCTGAGGGTAACCCTCTGGCGAGTCCTCCCAAGCCTCCTGACGGCCGAGCGGCGTGATGTCGAGGTAGCTCCAGGTAGTCCCCATCGCCTCGTCGCCGCGGTTGTTGATGAAATATGTGCGGAATACCCGCTCGCCGTCGCGGAAGAACACGTTGTGACCGTGCCATTCATCGACGCCGAAGTCCGCGTCGAAGCCGCCGGTGAAGGTGTACCAGGGCATCTCCCAGCCCATCCGCGCCTTCAGGCGCGCGATGTCCGCCTGCGGCGCGCGTGAGGCGTAGGCGAGGGTGGTGTCGCGGGCGTTCAGATGAGCCAGGTGGGTGACTTGATCGGCGCCCAGTGAACAGCCGCGGCAGGCGTGCTCGGGCCAGCCGAACACCCCGGGCTCGAAGAAGGCGCGATAGACGATCAACTGACGGCGGCCCTCGAACAAATCGAGCAGGCTTACCTTGCCCTTGGGTCCTTCGAACTCGTACTTCTTGTCCACAGCCAGCCAAGGCATCCGCCGGCGTTCGGCGGCCAGCGCGTCACGGGAGCGGGTCAAGGCCTTCTCCTTCACCATGAGCTGCTGGCGCGCAGCCTCCCACTCCTGCTGCGACACGATCGGGGGTGTGTTCATCGCGAGATGCCCGTTCCCCTGTTCCTTGTCTCTCTCTTTGCTTGTTGCCATTTTATTTCTCCTTTGATTTCTGAAACAGACCGAGACAATTCGCTCTGAAATATTCTCTGAACTTGCCGATGCACACCGCTAGAATTCCAACGGTAAAGTGGATGAATCTTGAATACGAGCCTTACCGGCAACTGGGATTGTTATGTTTGAGACCGAGTTGCTTCACAGCTTCGTGGCGGTTGCAGTGCACGGAGGATTTACCAATGCGGCTAAGCTGCCGAATTCGACGGAGCCGACAGCCAGCGCGCACTGGAGATTCCCTGTCCTCCACCTTCAACCGGTGGTTGCGGAAGGCCGAGTGGGTCTCTAAGGTGTGGCCCAAGGATTAGGTTGAATCGTGTATAGATTCTTTCAGGCGATCTAGGTACTCTTTGCCTTCGGTATACATTTTGATGCAGCACAGGTGCACCGCGAACCATGGGACACAAAGATCACGTCGGCGAGCGCGTCTCTGGCTCCATCAGCTCTCCCCGCTCGAGTGCGAAAACGGAAGTGCCCGTGTCCACCAGAAACCGCCGCAGGGTTTCCGTTCGATTCTGGCTTGCATCTCTCGTACTCGCCTGTGTGGTGCCGGTATGGATTGCCGCTGGATTCCTCGTCTACCATAACTATGAGAGCAAACGAGCGCTTACCGAACAGCGCACACTTGAAACGGCCCAGGCGCTCACGCTGGACGTGGACCGTGAGCTGGCCAATATGCAGGCCAGTATGGTTGCTCTCGCCACGTCAACTGCTGTCATCACTGGCGACTTGCCTGCTTTCTATGTTGAAGCTCAGATCCTTTTGACAGTAGCTCAACCTGGGGCAGACATCATTGTGTCAGACGAAACCGGCCAGGAATTGATGAATACGTCGCACCCATTTGGCGCTCCTTTACCCAAGCGCGGCACACTGGCGGCAGTTCGGCAGGTCTTTGATACGGGCAGGCCAGCTATCGCCAATGTCTACAAAGGGGCTTCGACGGAGCGCCTTAAGGTCAGTGTGGATGTTCCAGTGTTTCGTAAGGGACAGGTGGTTTACGACTTAGCCATGGCTGTCTCCACTGATCGCTTCTCAACACTTCTCATGGAACTGCACCTCCCGCCGGAATGGGTTGGTACCATCTTTGACGGCAATCACGTTATTGTTGCTCGGACTCCTTCAGCGGAGCAGTTGCTCGACCCAACCATCGTCCCGGCGCCGAAACAGCGGATGGCGAATACTGCAGAGAGCGCCCCCCAAGTTGTCAACGTTGGGGGTATCCCGATCTTCGATTGCTTCAGCCGGTCGGAGAAATCCGGCTGGACCGTAGTAGTCGGCGTGCCGAAAGCAACCATGATGGCGGAGATATGGCGCTGGCTGGCGTTGACTATTATTGGTACAGCTTTGCTGTCGTTTGCAGGCATCGCGCTGGCTTTCGTCATGGCACGGCGCATCGCTGCCTCCATCCAGGGACTGATCGCCCCCGCCCTCGCATTAGGACTCGGCGAACCGATCGCTATCGGACGCTTAGGACTCGCTGAGACCAGCGAAGTCGGCGAATCACTGCTCAAGGCCTCGGAGCTGATTCAACAACGGGCAGAGGAGCGCGCGCGTGCCGAGGCGGCGCGCCGTGAAGCCGACGACCTCAAGCGATTTAACTCGGAGCTCGAACTACGCGAAGCGGCGGCCCGGGCTCGAGCTGCGGAACTGACAGTCATCATGGATACCGTGCCGGCGGCTATGTTCATTGGCCATGATCCTGATTGTCAGAGGATGACGAGCAATCGTACCGCCTCTGAACTCCTTCGATTTCAACCCTACGCCAACACTTCAAAGTCCACATCACACAACTACCGCCTGCTAAGAGATGGAAGGGAGCTTTCTCCCGCTGAGATGCCGGTACAGTTGGCCGCCGCAAGCGGAATCGAGATCCGGGACTGCGAGTGCACGATTGCATTCGACGACGGCAGCTCGCGGATTATTTTCGGCAATGCCGTACCGCTCCTGGATGAGCAGGGCAAAACTCGAGGAGCGGTGGGCGCGTTCATCGACATCACCGAGCGCAGGCGAGCCGAAGATGCGCTGCGCCTGAACGAGGAGCGGCTTAGATTGGCCCAACAGGCGGCAAGCATGGGCGTCTTTGACGTGGACTTGCATTCGGGCAAGCGGACATGGTCACCGCAGATGTTTCAGATTTTTGGCCGGGCCATTGACAGTCCTCAGCCTGGCGCTGAAGAATTGCTGCGCATGTGCCATCCGGATGACCGTTCGCTGGCCCAAGAGCAACTGGTTCACATGGCGGCTGGCAAGTCGTTGCATTTTGAATTCCGGATCGTTCGGCCAGACGGCGGCGTGCGCTGGCTCGAAATCTTAGGCAAAGGGATAGTCGACAATACCGGACGGCCCATTCGCTGTGTTGGCGTCGGTCGCGATATTACTGACAGGAAGCGGGCCGAGGATTATAGGCGCTGGTCGGAAGATCAGCTCCGCGCCCTGGCCATGAGCCTGCAAACCGCCGCAGAGCGAGAGCGCCTCCGGATCGCACGAGAGCTGCACGACCAACTAGGACAGGCGCTGACCGGCATGAAGATGGACCTCGACTGGATCGTGAGGAAGCACGGAACAGGCGGGGACGCTTGGACCCTTATGGTTCAGAACTCTATGAAGGTTGTCGATTCCACCATAGCCCTGGTGCGGAAGATCGCGACCGAACTGAGGCCCGATATGCTGGATGCACTCGGACTGCCTGCGGCAATCGAGTGGCATGCCGAAGAATTCCAGCGTCGTACAGGAATCTCGTGCGCGGTTCATGTTCCCGCAAATATCCTGGAGATTTCAGATGACGAGAAGATCGCTGTCTTCCGCATCTACCAGGAGGCTTTAACGAATATTGCGCGCCATGCCAAGGCGAAGCATGTTCTTGTTAGTCTCGAACGACAACAAAACGCTGCAATACTCACGGTTAACGATGACGGGGTCGGCTTCCGCGTGGACCTGCTCGAACATACACAATCCCTCGGAGTTGCAGGCATGCGCGAGCGGTCTCTTCTTTTGGGCGCTGAGTTTAGCTTGCAGAGTTCGCAGGGGAATGGCACAACAATCACGCTGCGGATTCCATTAGGAGACGCCGCCACAACGGAACAGGAAATTCATGAAGATATTGATCGTTGACGATCACGCAGTGATTCACCATGGCCTCAGAAGGATACTTGCTGACGAGTTCCAAGGAGCTACATTCGGAGAGGCCCACCATTCGCAGGAGGCTCTTGATCTCGTGTGCCGCGAAATCTGGGACGTGGTAATCCTCGACATGGGCCTGCCGGGACGCGGCGGTCTCGATGTTCTGAAACAGATCCGGGCTGAACATCCGAAGTTGCCGGTCATTATTTTCAGCATGCATCCGGAGGAACAATTTGCAATTCGGGCGCTGAAGGCGGGAGCTTCAGGATACCTTGCCAAGGAGAGCGCTCCCGATCAAATGGTCACCGCGATCCGCAAGGTGCTCAGCGGAGGCAAGTACGTTAGCGGGGTCTTAGCAGAGAAGCTGGCAACAGACCTCGGCACTGACCTGTCGCTGCAACCCTACGAGATACTGTCGGATCGGGAATTTGAAATCCTGCGCATGATCGCTGCCGGAAAGACCACCACCGCCATCGCGGATCAGTTATTCCTGAGTGTGAAGACGGTGAGCACCTATCGGAGTCGCATTCTTGAGAAGTTGCAATTGAAGACAGGTTCGGAGTTAATCCGCTACGCCATTGACCACGGACTCGACCGTTAGCTAGCTCGGTTCGCCATGGCCTTTGTCGTAGGAATCGTCCTACAGATCCTCGCGCCGCTTTCCTACATATCTTTCAGCGCACACTGGATACCCTGCTTCCTCGGGCAGCCTTAAGATCCTGTGTATATGACGCATGCAATCCAAATACTGGTTGTAGATGACTCGCCAGTCATTATCGAGCGGCTGACTGTGATGCTAGGCGAGGTTCCAGGAGTCCATGTCGCAGGATGGGCTGTGGACGGCTCCAGCGCAGCTTGGGCGCTTCAACAGCAGGCGCCCGACGCTGTGGTGCTCGATCTCAAACTCGGCGAAGACAACGGACTGGACATTCTTACCCGGTTCCGTGCAGCAATGCCGATTACGAAATTCATCATGTTCACCAATTATGCTCAACCTCCGATGCGGCGTGCCTGCATGAAGGCAGGGGCAGATTACTTCTTTGATAAGTCAAGCGAATTCCGGCAACTGATCGATGTACTAACAGGCCTGGTCGCAGAGCAAGAATTGCAGGATGAACATTCCCATGAGGACTGAGGACCTCCGAATCACCGCTTCCTTTGGAGGCATTCGCATGAGACAGCGCTGGAGCCACATGCGGCACTGTCCGGTCCGGAATTCGAAATCGTGTGCTTGATCGCCAGCAGGAAAGACGACCACCGCTATCGAGGGTCGATCGTCATTACGGTTTAGGCCATAACAGGGAGAAGGTTCGTGCTGAACAAGAGACACAAACTTCTAGTGGTCGATGACGAGCGAGCCATAGCTTCTCTTCGAGCCGCAATCCTTGAATCTCAAGGCTACGAGACGGCCACGGCCTTCAGCGGAGAAGAAGCGGTGCGGGTGGCCCATTCCTTTCAGCCCGATTGCATTGTGAGTGACGTGATGATGGAAACGATGAACGGCGTGAATGCGGCGATAGAGATTTTGAATTTTCTGCCCCGGTGTAAGGTTTTGTTCATTTCTGGTAATGCTGGCTACGGAGGCTACCTAGGAAGGGCACGGGCAAATGGTTTCAATTTTGAAACTCTGGAAAAGCCAGTTACTCCGCTTGAAGTGTTGGCGAGAGTAGCAAAGGTTCTTTCAGCCTCATCCTATCCAGACCGAAAACCACCAGAATCAGGATACCAACTTGCAGCGGGAATCAGTTCAAAGGGTTTTTGAAGATTATGCCGAATCACGCACATTACCGGACGTCATTGAACGCAATCTCGACGCCTGCCTTCGTGGTCGATGGCGACGTACAGATATTAGACCTGAACGATGCCGCGGCTCACTTCTGCGATCAAAAGCAGGAGGCGGCTTATAAGCGCCGTGGTGGCGAGGTTTTCCATTGCCTGCACTCTACTGATGTACCCGAGGGCTGCGGCAGGGGGTCCTTCTGCAAGAACTGTGTTATCCGCAACTCGGTGACAAAGTGTTTGGAAGGGCAGACAATCAGCCGCAAAGTAATGAAGCTCGAGCTCGCTTATAAACACGAAACAAAGGATATGCAAGTTCTTATAACGGCAAGCCCAATCCCGAATGGTGATAAAAAGCTGGCCATCGTAATGGTCGAAGACATCACTGACCGCCAAAAGCCGGTGTACAACATCTCCCCCACAACCCCTTTCAAAAGTGGTCCGGTGCTGCGACAAGAGATCGACTGGCAACCCCGTCCACGGACTCTCAAAGAGTTTCCGGAAGCGACTCAGGCCCGGCTCCGGCAATTGGACTTTAATCGAACCATCACAGTTTGCGTGGGCGACGAAGCCATGTATGTCCGGCGAATCAGACTCAATCAATTTCTGTGGTGCCACGCCTAAGCGGGGACGTGCCATGGTAGAAAAATGCGTCAATAGCTGGTGTCCTAGTACCCGTCATGCAGATGATGGAAAGCTGTTCCGTTTAGATATTGACCTCGGCAATAAGGCTGGTGGGAGTGAGCTTAAAACAGAGTACATATGGCTATGCGCTCGTTGCGCTCTGAAGATGCACCCCGAGGTCGAAGTTACCGGGAACACTGTCAAGCTGCGACTTTCGAAGAATGCCACGAAGCAAGTGGCGGACACCAATGCGCCGTCGGAACGAGTGAACTAAAACACAATTTCTGGATGAAATGCCGTGAACGCAATTCTTCCACTAGCTTTGTCGAATGTCTTCATGGCACGAGAGGCAAGTCCATCTCTTCTCTCAAGCCCATCTTTTCCCTCCTAATGTCACGAACGATTCCACCGAGCGGTCAACCGGAAATTATTCGCGAGCCATTGCGCGCACCGGCAACACAAGACATGGGCGCATGATCGCCCACTTGTATCCGCACAACCTTGCATTACGAGAAAGAATCGCAGAACGTCGTACAACCTGAATGCGAAAGAGTACGTCTGAGTTCCCCAGATAGCTCTCACCACACCGGGCGGCTTCCGCCCACCGAATTCGGGCCCCTTTTAAAAAGTTCCAATTTGATTTGTGCGATGCATCTGCTTCTGCCACGGACGCGTGCGTGCGCCCTTTTCCCTCCGGTGCTGACACTGGAGAAGACGAAGAGAGTCTCTACAGAGGATGTCCTATGAAACTCGCGGTTTCGTTGTTTCTTAGTGTTTTCTTGTTGCTGCCTGCGGCGGCACAGCAGGTTCCCGCTTTCAGCGGCGATTTCCAGACCACAAACCCTACTTCGAGTGGTAACTCCGTTCAAGTCACATTTGCCTACCGGCTAGTGAATGGGACTGGAACTGCTATCACCGGTGCTACCGCGGCAATTGTCGACTCTACCAGCCCCGCGCGGTACGGCGCTACGAGCAACATCGCCATCGCAGCCGGCGGCAACGTGGTGATCACGCAGGTTGTCACGGTGCCGCAGCGGATTGCTAATTCTTGGCAAGCGAACAACGCCGCGACTGTGCAGGTTCAGTATGTTGACGCCAACGGCAATCCGGCAAATGCCATTGCAGTGCTGCAAGCGAGCAGCCAGTTATGAACGGGGGAGAGCAGATGCATACTGGGAGAATCGCAACCCGAATAATTTTGCTGTGCACCGTTGTGCTGCTGCTAGCCACCGTCAGCGCCGCACAGAACTTTGTCTATTTTAGCGACGGAATCAGCACCGTCTATGGCTATCAGGTGAGCGCAACAGGAGTGTTGACGCCGGTACCGGGAGCCCCATTTGCCACGGGCGGCAACGGTGCTATTGACTACTATGCCGCGAATCAGATCGCTGTTTCGAGCCAGGGATTCGTTTTTGTTTCGAACGCCGGGAGCAGAACCATTGCCTCTTTCGCTGTCAACTCAGGAACAGGAACGCTAACCGCCGTCCCTGGATCACCATTTACGTCGACCGGCACTGGTTACACCATGTCCATGGCTGTAACGCCGAACGGGAATTACCTCTTTGCTTCCAACGGGGCGTACATTGAGACCTTTGCGATCGGAAGCGATGGCGAACTGAGCGCGACGAGCACGTCTTTGGCCAGCGGCGATATAGACGGTATTGCCATTTCGCCAAACGGTGCTTTTCTCGCGGTAACACCCGCCACGGGCGGTACCGTGTACGAGTACTCAGTCAATTCAGCCGGTGCCCTCTCGCCGGTCTCGGGCAGCCCTTTCACTGGGACGCTCATTGGTGGTTCTGGTGGCACAATCACTAATGCGGCTTGGAATTGTGCCAGCAACCTGCTGTACAACGGCGTGGCGCAAAACCCCGGGATGGAAGTGGTCGGTTGGAGCGTGGATGGTTCCGGAGTGCTGACTCCACTGCCAGGCTCGCCCTATCCGTACAGTGGGGCAAGCAACTCCAACGTGGCCATTGTTTCCACGGATGGAGCCCACGTGTACGAAACCAGCCAGGACAGCGATCAGGTTCTGCGCTACGACGTCGCAGGCAACGGCTCCCTGACTGCTATCGGCATTTACCCTACCCTCGGGGCACCGACGACAATGGCCGTCAATTCGAGCAACAATCTTTTTGTGGCCACCGACAGTAATATCTTCGCTTCCTACATGATCAATGCGGACGGCAGCCTCACCCAGGTGCAGACACTTAGCCAGAGTTCCTCGGGCGGCGTTGCAGTTTATCCCGCAAACCCCTGCACGGCGCCGACGCTGACTTCGATTAGCGTCAGTCCCACAACTGCCACCATCGCTTACGGCGGCAATGCGCCGTTCACTGCAACCGGCAACTATAGCAACGGCAGCACGCAGAACCTGACCAGTACGGTCACGTGGACGTCCTCCAATACCGCCGTAGCCACGGTTAGCGCATCGGGGGGAGCGTCGGCCGTAGGGGTGGGGAGCGCTAACATCAGCGCCACGCTCGGAACTGTGACCAGCAACAGCAGCACGCTGACAGTGAATCAGGCAGCGACTTCGGTCAGTTGGACGACTCCGGCCCCGATCATCTACGGCACAGCGCTCAGCGCAACGCAGTTGAACGCAACCAGCGGCGGCATCGCGGGAGCCTTCGTCTACTCGCCGGCGCTGGGCACGGTGCTCGCGGCCGGTTCGCAGACGCTTTCGGTCACCTTTACCCCGGCCAATCCCACGGACTACACCACGGTAACGACGAGCGTTTCGTTAACGGTGACTCAGGCGCTACTGACGGTGACGGCGAACAACCTGAGCCGCAACATCAATACGGCGAATCCGGCATTCACCTACACGGTGGCCGGATACGTCAATGGCAACGGCATCTCGGTGGTAACAGGCGCGGCGTCATGCAGTTCCACGGCTACGACGTCAAGCCCTGCCGGGAGCTATCCCATCACTTGCACCACTGGGACCCTTTCGGCTCAGAACTACACCTTTGGCCTCACGCCGGGAACGCTCTCCGTCCTTCCTGGTCTGGTTGAAAGTAATGTCAGCGTATCGCCGGCTTCGCCCATCACATCCGGCACCGTCATCACGGTCAGCGACACCGCAACGAATAACAGCGTGAGCTCGACATTCGGTACGGTGCTCTACTACTTCTCCACGACCACGAGCGCCAGCGGATCGGTCTACGCAAACCGCAGTACTGGTCTGCTAGGGGTAATGGCCAGCAGTTCGGGCACGACCAAGATCACCGTGCCGAGCCTGTCGGGCTCCTACTATCTGGTTGCATGTCTGGCAACCTGCAGTTCGACGCCGATCACCATTGTCCCGCCGCCGCCGGCAGTACTGGCGGAGAGCAACGTGAGCGTATCGCCGGCCTCGCCCATCACATCCGGCACCGTGATCACCGTCAGTGACACAGTAACTGACAGTGGGAGCGCGGGCTTCGGTACGGTGCTCTTCTACTTCTCCACGACCACTAGCCCCAGCGGAGGAGTCTATGGAAACCGGAGTACTGGTTTACTGGCAGTAGGTGCCAGCAGTTCGGGTACGACCAAGATCACCGTGCCAGGGCTGTCGGGCTCCTACTATCTGGTTGCATGTCTTACCACCTGCAGTTCGACGCCGATCACCATTGTCCCGCCGCCGCCGGCAGTCCTGGCGGAGAGCAACGTGAGCGTATCGCCGGCCTCGCCCATCACACACGGCACCGTGATCACCGTCAGCGACACCGTAACTGACAGTGGGAGCGCAGGTGCCGGTACGGTGCTCTTCTACTTCTCCCCGACCACCAGCCCTAGCGGAGGAGTCTCTGGAAACCGGAGTACTGGTTTACTGGCAGTAGGGGCCAGCAGTTCGGGCACGACCAAGATCACCGTGCCGGGCCTGTCAGGCTCCTACTATTTGGTTGCGTGTGTTACCACCTGCAGCTCGACACCGATCACAATCAACTAATCGCACGGTCCAAGCGGCTGCCCTTTAAAAGGGCAGCCGCTATTTCATAGAAGGTAGACTGCATTTTGCGGTTCGTACTTGGGGCACTCTTCAAGCTTGGGCCTCAAGGTGACTTATATTTTCAGTAGTTCACGGTTGAAGAGTCTACAGCGGATTGAATTTCCATTTCCCTGGAATAAAACCAATCATCCTGAGTTATCCTCATTGTGCCGTGGCTGACTCCCAGAGCGATTTCGGATCTTTCGAAGAGCTGGCAATGCCGCTGTTTCCCCGCCTGTACAACTTTGCGCACTGGCTTACACAGGACCGCAGTGAAGCGGAGGATCTGGTGCAGGAAACTTGCGTGAAGGCTCTGAAGGGATTTGGTTCCTTTCGTCAGGGAACGAATTTCCGTGCTTGGATGTATAGGATTCTGAAGAATACGTTTCTCACTTCGCGTGCTGGCCTGAGCGCCGTGACGGCCTCTCTGGATGATGACGAGGACCCGGTGGCCGAACCCATTGCACACGGGACGCCGGAATCGATTCTGATCTCCAACGCGGATCGGCAGACGATTCAAGCAGCTCTGGAGGGGCTCCCGGTGCAGTACCGCGAAGTAATTCTGTTGTGCGACGTGGAAGAGATGAGTTATCAGGAGATTGCCGAGACACTGGCAATTCCGATTGGGACCGTAATGTCACGCCTTTCGCGCGGACGAAAAGCGATGCGCGAATTGCTGAACGAGGCCAGCATACGGAGGGCGGTGAAGTGACTTGCGACGAATTGCACGGCAAACTGGCGCCCTACGTTGATTCCGAACTTCCTGCCGGTGAGCTGGCGGAGTTTGAGTCTCATTTGCACGGCTGTGCCACCTGCGCCGCTTACGCGCTGGGACTGCTGCAAACGAAGCGCGCGATTCGGGCGGCGGCCACGCGCTATGTGCCGTCTCCGGAGTTTCGCCTCCGCATGGAGCAAAGCATTCGCGCCAAGAACAAGCGGCAGTGGTTCGACATGCGCTTCCCCAGGCTTGCGCTGGTTGCCTTTGCCGCGGTGTTGTTGATCGCGTCGGTCACCGTGTGGGTGAATCACTCCGGGCGCGAACGTGAGCTCACTGAGATTGCAGACCTGCATGTGACCGCTCTGGCCAGTTCCAACCCGGTGGACGTGGTGTCGTCGGACAAGCATACCGTGAAGCCTTGGTTTGCCGGAAAACTACCCTTTTCATTCAATCTTCCGGAGTTGCAGAATTCCGAGTTCACCCTGGCTGGTGGGCGCCTGGCTTATTTCGAGCGTAGCTCGGGCGCGCAATTGATCTTCAACCTGCGCAAACATCAGCTCTCTGTTTTTATCTTTAAGGAGGAGCCGCGAGAATTTCCTTTTCACGAGGGAACGGTCACTTCCACCCGACTTACCCTCCACATGGAGAACTGGAGTGAGGGTGGCCTGCGCTACTTCGTCGTCAGTGACGCCCCCGCGTCCGACGTGCACGCGTTGAGCGAACTGCTGAGAAAAGCAGCCCGCTCGTGAATTCGCCGCCTCTCTGAACAAACTCAAGCAGAGAGTATGGGTAGGTACGTTCCCTATTTGCCGGTCCCTTCTTGAGAGGTATGCGGAGGCAACGGTGCCAACGAGAACGGAAGACCACATTCATATTGGAGCTATCGTTTTTCCAGGAATGGACCAAATTGACTTTACTGGACCCTTCGAAGTTCTTTCACGAATTCCCGACTCCACTTTCCATGTACTGTGGAAAGAGGCGATTCCGATTCGAGACGTTAAAGGACTGATCATCACGCCCGAGAGGACTTTTAGAGAGTCCCCACAACTCAATTTACTTGTCGTTCCGGGCGGTTTCGGACAGGAAGCCCTAATGGACGACGATGTCGCGCTGAAATTCATCCGGGATCAGGCCGCGGGAACCAAGTACGTCTTCTCTGTCTGCACCGGAGCCTTGGTTTGTGGGGCAGCAGGCTTACTGAAGGGTGTACGCGCCACCACACATTGGTCGGCCTTTCACCTACTTGAGTACTTTGGAGCCATTCCTGTCAATTCGCGAGTGGTGGTTGATGGAAAACATGTCAGTGCCGCGGGTGTCACCGCCGGCATTGATGGAGCTTTAAGAGTGGCGTCACTTATGCGCAACGAGCGGATCGCTCAGCAAATTCAACTTTCAATCGAATATGCCCCGAACCCACCCTTCAACAGTGGCACTCCGCAAACCGCTCCACAGGAAGTCCTCGAGGCCGCACAAGCCTCGGTTCGGCAGATCACAGAAGCGCGGCTGGTCACTGCGCGGCGCATCGCTTCCCGCCTGGGTATCAAGCCGTTGTCTGAAACGGTATAAACAAACTCTCTATCGTCTATTGTGAAGGTGCTGAGCGAGCTGCTGGGTGAAAGCAGCCCGCTTGTGAGCTGTTGAAGCTATCGGCTCGTGTTGTTCGAGGCATCTCTCTGCGGGGAGGAGAGCAACTTCAGGTAGCTGATGATGGCGGCGCGTTCATCGGCTTTCGGAATATGAAAATCCATGTTGTTGTCCTCGACCAGTGAGTCCGTATCTGTAAGCCATTTTTCCAATCGTTGTTCATCCCAAACAAAGTGCGCCGACTTGAGAGCCGATGAATAGTTGAAACCAGGCGCGGTACCCGCCTGCCTTCCATACACGTCTGACAGCCTCGGGCCTTCTTTGTTGCGATCGAGCGAGTGGCAGCCGGTGCAGCGCTTCTCGAACAGTTGCTTGCCCTCGTCGGCGTTTTCTGCCGCGCGGCTGATCTTGGGAAAGATAACCAGCGCGAGCAGCAACAAGGCAAGTGGAGTTCCAGCGAGGCGGGCAACCGGGTAGTCCACCTTCTTCATTGAGCGTAAGTACTTCATTTCGCCTCCGTTCTCTGAGTGGATACATCAGAAGAGAGTTTGTTATTTTCAGCCTCGGCCACCAGGCGTTTTCGCTCGACTTTTGTCCAGTCGACGATGAGCTTTCGCTCGGACTCAGATAGTCGCGCTTCGGGATGCAGCAGGAGGTATTGTTTCAAGGGCATCTTGCCTTGGCGAAGCTGAGTGCTCATCTTCCCCAGGAGATCGATGCGGCTGTCGATGCTGTACTTCTCCCAGGAAGAAAGGTTCATGTGTTCGCGTCCTTCATGCACGTCATGCTCAACCAGCCACGAGGTGGGCGCAATCTTGCTGTAGAGAGGCCACCGCGTGTTGTTTGAATGGCAGTCGCCGCACTTCCGCGCGAGTAGCGTTTGAACCTCGCCTGGAACATTCGTTTTTCCTATCACGGCGCTACCTTCGGTGTGCAGGTTTCCCCACGGGTGAATGAGTGACAAAGCGGTGACAGCCAATGCCGCGACGGTTGCGCCAGTGGATAGTGTGCGTGCTCTCATCGCGCAGCCTCTGCCGTCGTGGCGGTCACATCCGCCAGAGTCGAGTCCACCACCGCGAGCTGATGCCTTTGGGGAACAAAGTTGACATCGGTGAGTCCAAGTACACTCTGCAGTTTGTCGGCGGGCACCTTCAGCGGACCAGGCGACGCTGCCGTACCCGGCGGCGGTTGCGGAAACGCAGTGGACATCGCTGTGTGAAATGTGACGTTACCCTCTACCTTTTGCATCACCTGGTGAATGTGTCCGTTCAGCACCGTGAGAGAGCCAAAGCGTTTCAGCAGAGAAAGTGCCTGCTCGCTATCCGACGTGGCCCAACCCCAATCCGGATAGAGCGCCCACAGCGGAATATGCGCAAAGAGCACAATCGGCGTACTGCTTCCCAGTCGTGCAACGTCCTGCTTGAGCCAGGCAAGTTGATCGTTGCCCAGTTTACCCATTCCTTCGAGTTGAACTACGTTGACCAGGCCTACGAAGTGAACCCCCTTGTGGTCGAAGCTGTACCAGCCGTTCCCAACCGTGCCTTTACCATAGCGTTCGAGGTAGATCTTCCCGTCATCTTCGGAGGTGTCGTGCTCTCCGGGAACGTAAAAGACTTTGCTTTTGGCACCAACCAGTACCTGGTCCATGGTGTCGAACTCCGAGGCCTTCGAAGTGTGCGTAAGGTCGCCAGTATGGATCAGGAAATCCGGCATACGGGATGCCGCTCGAATCTTGTCCACCGCTTTTTGCAGTGTGCCCGTGACGTCCGGATTCGCCCCCTTGGTAAAGCCGATGTGGCTATCGCTGATCTGAATGAAGCTGAATTCTTCGTCGTGCGTTTGTGGATTTACGGCGCCAAAGGCTCTGGAAACTGGAATCCCTCCAGCAAGGCTCCAGACTATGCCGGTGCCCGCCCACGCCATGCAATGCAAAAATCCGCGACGGTCAATTCCGTCATAACTTTCCGGCATAGTCCTGGCACTCGCTTCTAGAGACTTCGTTGCCGCATCGGATTCCGAAGTTGTTTTCTTCATCACCTCTCCTTGTAGGCTTTCAAACGTACAGCTACATCAACTGAGCCCATCACTTTTTATTCCCTGGGACGCAGAAGTTGTGCCGCCAGGTGAGAGCGACACAATTTGCTCTTCTAGAGCGGGAGATTTGCTGCTGTTTGGGTCGTATACATTGATGAGGCCATTCCGAAATTGCAGACCAGAATGTCATTTGCGAAGGCACTAAATGTCGCAGCCGCCGAAGCGTTGCGACAGTTCACAAAGAGATACGTCCATGAACCGAATTCAATTCCCAAGATGCGGACAATGGAATTGGTTACGTCGGGGTCGGCGTGGCCTATTACGGCGGCAATGCAGTCGGCTATGAGTTTGCCCCATCGTAGATGGCCGCGAAATCGGACTCAGCGGCGGTCAGCACGAATATCAACGCCGGGCGCCAACAGCCGTCATTCCGGACGGCGGCCGGGCCACCATAGCACTGAACCCCGAGCGTTCGGATGGCGCTTGCACCCTTCGGCTTCCAAGGGGCGCAAAAAGAATGGTGCGTCAACGATTGATGTTACCGGTCCGAGGGGAGGACGGTCGCAGGCTATGAAATGCCTGCGTGAACCCTCCCGGTCCTGACAGAGTACGAGCGCTCATGTTTGAAGGCCCTAACCATCAGTGGCTTAAAACATCTCGCTCGGAAAATAGAAACTCCAAGCGGCTGCCCTTTTAAAGGGCAGCCGCTTGGACCGTGCGATTAGTTGATTGTGATCGGTGTCGAGCTGCAGGTGGTAACACACGCAACCAAATAGTAGGAGCCTGACAGGCCCGGCACGGTGATCTTGGTCGTGCCCGAACTGCTGGCCCCTACTGCCAGTAAACCAGTACTCCGGTTTCCAGAGACTCCTCCGCTGGGGCTGGTGGTCGGGGAGAAGTAGAAGAGCACCGTACCGGCACCTGCGCTCCCACTGTCAGTTACGGTGTCGCTGACGGTGATCACGGTGCCGTGTGTGATGGGCGAGGCCGGCGATACGCTCACGTTGCTCTCCGCCAGGACTGCCGGCGGCGGCGGGACAATGGTGATCGGCGTCGAACTGCAGGTTGTAAGACATGCAACCAGATAGTAGGAGCCCGACAGCCCTGGCACGGTGATCTTGGTCGTACCCGAACTGCTGGCACCTACTGCCAGTAAACCAGTACTCCGGTTTCCATAGACTCCTCCGCTGGGGCTAGTGGTCGTGGAGAAGTAGAAGAGCACCGTACCGAAGCCCGCGCTCCCACTGTCAGTTACTGTGTCACTGACGGTGATCACGGTGCCGGATGTGATGGGCGAGGCCGGCGATACGCTCACGTTGCTCTCCGCCAGTACTGCCGGCGGCGGCGGGACAATGGTGATCGGCGTCGAACTGCAGGTTGCTAGACATGCAACCAGATAGTAGGAGCCCGACAGGCTCGGCACGGTGATCTTGGTCGTGCCCGAACTGCTGGCCATTACCCCTAGCAGACCAGTACTGCGGTTTGCGTAGACCGATCCGCTGGCGCTCGTGGTCGTGGAGAAGTAGTAGAGCACCGTACCGAATGTCGAGCTCACGCTGTTATTCGTTGCGGTGTCGCTGACCGTGATGACGGTGCCGGATGTGATGGGCGAAGCCGGCGATACGCTGACATTACTTTCAACCAGACCAGGAAGGACAGAGAGCGTTCCCGGCGTGAGGCCAAAGGTGTAGTTCTGCGCCGAAAGGGTCCCAGTGGTGCAAGTGATGGGATAGCTCCCGGCAGGGCTTGACGTCGTAGCCGTGGAACTGCATGACGCCGAGCCTGTTACGACCGAGGTGCCGTCGCCATTGACGTATCCGGCCACCGTGTAGGTGAATGCCGGATTCGCCGTGTTGATATTACGGCTCAGGTTGTTCGCCGTCACCGTCAGAGACGCTGGGGTGACGGTCAGCGTGCCTGGCGTGAACGTAATAGCGTAATTGCCGGAGATCACTCCGCCAGGAGTGACGGAATAGTTGCCCGGAGTACTGGAGGCAGTCGCCGGCGTGCTGAAGAGGAGCGTGCCGCCGAGCACCGACGCTGTATCGCCGCTCACGAATCCGGTGTAGATCGGCGTGAACGCCGGATTGGCCGCTCCGTACGTCTTCGTTGCCGCCTGCACCGCAATGTTCAGTGCGGCTGCGGTGATGGTCAATGTACCAGGGGAATTGGTTACCGTATAGTTGCCGATCGCATTGCCCGGATCGACTAGGGTTGCCGTGATCGGGTAAGTGCCGGTTGGGCTCGTCGCGCTCGCCGCGGTTCCATAGCTAGCGGTGATGTTATCTCCGTTTGCCAGTCCTGTCAGCGTACCTCCGAAGACCGGGTTGGCGGCGCCATAGATGCGTCTGGCGTTTGCAACCGTTACCGTCAGTGAGATTGGATTTACCGTTAGAGAACCGTTCACGTAGCTGATGTTGTAATTGCTTGTGGCGAACGTGCCGCCTACTGGCGCGCTGGGCATAATCGCATAAGCGCCCGCCGCCGCCGTTGCTGCCGCTCCCGTGCTGGTCAGCGTAACGCTGCCGACCGTATCACCGTTGATCAGGCCGTTGACGGCGAATGCCGTGGTACCCAACGTTGCTGTCTGCCCGTAGTTCTTGCTCTGGTTGCCGGCAGTGATGGTCAACGAAGCCGGGTTGATGGTGGCCGTAGTGGTCGCCGAAGTCGAGACCAGCTGGTAATTGCCCGCCCCGCCGCTCAGCGTGATACCTGTCGCGGTCACCGTTTGCGAAATGGCGGCTGGGGAGGCAAATGCTGCGCTGGCCGCCGAGCACGTTACCTTGTCACCCGCGATCACCACCGTCAACGAACAGCCCGTGATGGTCGCGGAGCTGGTTCCGTCGTACGGTTTGTTGGCCGCCGTCACGCTGGCAGTCACTGGAGCCGAGTTGATGGTGGCTGTAGTAGTCGCCGAGGTCGAGACCAGCTGGTAATTTGCCGATGACCCGCCGCTCAGCGTGATGCCTACCGCGGTCACCGTCTGGGGCGTCGAACTGGCGCTGGAAGAAGCAAATGCGGCACTGGCCGCCGAGCAAGTCACCTTGCTGCTGTCAGCTGCGATCACCCCCGTCAGCGAACAACTGGTGGTTGCAGTGCTGGTTCCGTCGTACGGCTTGCTGATTGCCGTCACACTGGCGGTCACTGAGGCCGCGTTGATGGTGGCCGTAGTGGTCGCCGAAGTCGAGACCAGCTGGTAATTGCCCGCGCCGCCGCTCAGCGTGATACCTGCCGCCGTCACCGTCTGCGGCGTCGAACTGGCGTTGGAAGAGGCAAATGTTGCACTGGCTGCCGAGCAAGTCACCTTGCCGTTGTCAGCAGAGAGCAAGCCCGTCAGCGAACAGCCTGTGATGTTCGCAGTGCTGGTTCCGTCGTACGGCTTGCTGATTGCCGTCACGCTGGCAGTCACTGAGGCCGGGTTGATGGTGGCCGTAGTGGTCGCCGAAGTCGAGACCAGCTGGTAATTGCCCGCTGCCCCGCCGTTCAGCGTGATGCCCGTTGCGGTCACCGTCTGCGGCGTCGAGTTGGCGTTGGAAGAGGCGAATGCGGCACTGGCCGCCGCGCACGTCACTGCACCGCTGTCCCCCGCAAGCACTCCCGTCGGCGAACAACCCGTAATGGTCGCGTTGCTGGTTCCGTCATACGGCTTACTGGCTGCCGTCACGCTGGCAGTCACTTGAAACGGATTAATGGTGGCCGTAGTGGTCGCCGAAGTCGAGGCCAGTTGGTAATTGCCCATCGCCGTACCGCTCAGCGTGATGCCTGCGGCTGTCACCGTCTGGGGCGTCGAACTGGCGCTGGATGAGGCAAATGCTGCGCTGGCCGCCGAGCACGTCACCTTACCGATATCACCTGCGAGCACTCCTGTCAGCGAACAGCCCGAGATGGTCGCGTTGCTGGTTCCGTCGTACTGTTTGTTGGCCGCCGTCACGCTGGCAGTCACCGAGGTCGGGTTGACCGTCATCGTTCCGTTCACGAAAGCGTAGGTGTAGTTGGTCAGTGTCGCAGGCAGGGTCCCCAAACTGATGCTGATGGTGTACTGCGCTGCCGGACTTGAGGAGGTTGCTGTCGTCGAGAGCGCGGGTACCTTGGTTCCCCACAGCGTGCTAATTTGGTCGTTATTCTGTAAGCCCGAGACGGTATATGCGCCCAAAAGACTGGGAACCGTGCCGCCGTACGTCATTGACAGATTGTTGGCGGTTACGGTCAGCACCGCCTGGCTCACCACCTGCACCAGTGTGGAGGAAGTCGCCGCGAGGTAGTTTGAGTCGGTTGCAAATGTTGCCGTGATGTCGTGGCTACCCGTCGCCAGGGTGGTGGTTGTGCAAGTTGCCATGCCGCCAGTGTTAGTCATGGCGCCGCCGCACAGTATTGTCGCCCCGGACTTGAAGGTCACTGCGCCGCCAGGCGCGGCTAGGCCGGGGGCGTTCGGCAGCGCCGTGGCCGTAAAGGTCACGCTTCCGTAAGTGCTCGGGTTCGCCGAGGCGGTGACAATGGGGGTTGCGGCCACAGCTACCTTCGCCACCGTAACGCTCACGCCGCTCGAGTTGCTGCCATTGTAGTTTGCGTCGCCGGCGTAGACTGCGGTAAAGCCGCCGCCAGATCCGGGCAATGCGGGAGTTGTAACGGCAGTACCGGTGGAGTCCAAAGAGACGTTGGACGCGTAGAGAACACCAGCGAGCATAATATTAACCGAGCCGGTGGGGATTCCGGTTGCGGGCGATTTGGGCGCTACGGTCACGGTAAACTGCACCAGTGTGCCGTAAGGGCTGCTGCCAGTCGGACTTGCGGTGATTTTCGTTGTGGTGTTGCCCAGATTCACAGTCTCGGTCTGCGGCACTGGAGAGAGAAGGCCCGCGGTATTGGATAGGGAGGAGATCACCGGCGACCCGGCCACGGTATCCGTGTAGTAGACGTCTACCGAAGAAGCTTTTGCCGCGACCGTCGCGCTTGTGACCGCACCCCCGGTGCAGCCTGACACCGCGTAGAAAGTCCCGGTGCCTGAGGTGGTAGCGAGATTCACGGTAACTGCAGAGCTAACCGCAGAGGACACGCCCAGACTATCTTGGCTTTGGATGATGATGGCGCTAGAGCACTCTCCTGGCACCACTACCCGCGCCGCATTGGTGAACGCAAGCTGGTAAGGCGTGCCCGCGTCTGTGAATTGAATCTGCGCCTGCGATTTGCTCCCGACGGCGGTTACGGTGTAAGAGGTACCGACGTCGAGCGGGGATGGAGCATAGTTGGCGCTTACGATATTGCCGTTGGCATCGGCGGTGACCTGCGAGGTGAGGCTGCCGTCGATCGGCGGCGTCTGCACCTGCGTCAGGGTTACGGTCTCTGCCGGTTGCCATCCGGAGCCGGTAAGGGTCACAAGCTGACCAGGGTGGTAACCAGGAAGATCGGATTGCAACGTCGCGTAGCCGTATTGCTCGACTGCTGCGAAGCTAGAGCCGCCCGCAAGGGTCAGGATACCGGAGCCAGCAGCCACGCTTCCACCCTGGTGCGACGAAGCAGGGGCGGAATCAATCACGGTGTTGTTCCACGGCAGGAAGAGTTCGGCGCTGCTAATAGGATTCCCAGCGTTCGTACCATCTGCGACCAGTACGGCATTGTTAGCCGGAAGCAGCGACGCAACTTGCCCAGTGCGCGCAGTGGTCAACGCAACCGGCGCCACGGTATCCAAGCCCAGGATTGCGTCGATCAACTCCACCGAGGCAAGTTCGGCAACACCGTTTTGCGCGCCCTCGGGATAGCTGCCGCCGACGATGGCGACGCGACCGTCAACCAGCGTGCTGGCAGAAGCTCCGCTGCGAGGCGTCGTGAGCGATGGTCCGCTGGTGGAAAAACCTGTCGCTGGAGCGAAGATCTCGGTAGTTGCCAGCGTCGCGCCGGAGGCATCGCTGCCACCTGCCACCAGCAAACGTCCATCGGTAAGGACGGCAATCGCCGGGTTAGAGCGGGGAGTGTTGAGGACTCCCAGGTATGTGAATTGCTTCGAAGACGGATCGTAGAGTTCCACCGCGGCCACGGCCGAGCTGCCGTTGCTACCGCCAATGATGGCAACCGTGCTGTCAGGCAGCACAAATGCTGCGTGCCCTGAACGGGCATCGTTCAAGGTACTGGTCAACAGAGTCCACGCATTTGCCGTCGGATCGAACACCTCGGCGGTATTGGTGGCTCCGGTCGCTGTGTCACCGCCGGTCACCAACACCAAGTTTCCAGCAAGTAGCGTGGCGGTGTGTCCCGAGCGTCCCACGTTCAACGCTGGCCCCGGTGTTACAGTTCCGTCCGAGTTCACAAAGTCTGTGCTGTTCAGAGTTAGTCCGCCAGCATCAAGTCCGCCGACGACCAGTACCCGTCCATCGGAAAGCAGCACGGATGCTGCTGCGTTACGCGGAACACTCAACGGAGTCACCGCCGTCCATGTGCCGACGGAGGCCGGAGTAACGGAGGCTGCGGCAGACTGTGCGTTCAACCCGAGAGACAGCACGGCGTACAGAAGCGCGAACAAGATGGCAGCTCCACAGCGACGCATAAGAATCCTCCATTTAGAGCCTTAGTTCTTGAAATTCAAGCGGGCCCACCCGCACCGATACGTCAGGCAAAACAGTCCCCCGCGCGATTGCGCTTCAGGGCCAAAAACTGTGACTGGGACTGCTTGTCGGACGCGAGGAACGGCACGTAACCCTAAAGGTCATGTACCTACATACATCCAGAGTCTCTGATAGGTCATGGCCTTTGGCAATATTCCCGTTCTGAATTTGTACTGAACTGGGACTTGACAACAGCGGGGCTCGGACTTTTGTTACAGTTTCGTGAAAGAGTATTTTTTACCTTGACGTTGGCATCCATAGTTCCTCACAATGCACAAGCCAAGAGGTTCCCCTCGCCGGGACACGAGTAATCGGGAACGGACACAACTACAACGACCCAAAGGACGTGATGGATGCCGACTTCCGACTCAGTCTCGTTTGGGGATTTCCTTGCTGATCTGGTCAGTTGGGAGTTGTTTCGGCGCGGGCGTAAGCTTCCACTTCAGGAAAAGCCGTTTCGTGTGCTCGCCGTTCTGCTGCGCAACGCCGGTCGTGTAGTCGGCCGCGAGGAACTGATCCGGGAATTCTGGCCCGGCCCACTTGCTGCCGATGACGGATTAAACACCGCCGTTCGCAAGATTCGCCAGGCACTGCACGATGACCCAAAACGGCCCAAATACATCGAGACGGTCGGGCATGTCGGCTACCGCTTTATCTGCCCCCTTCAAGCGCCCATGCCCAGGGACCGATCCCCAAGCCTTATCCGGATTGGACTCTTGCGGTTCAATCAAATTTCCGAGTCGGACCCGAATTCAGTTTTTGCGGACGGTCTCGCCGAGGAGATCGTCTCGAATCTAGGCCATCTCCGTCCTCATGTTTTGGTGGTCACCTTGTTGCGCTACCAGGAACTAGCGACGGCGATACCTGTCTGCCGACGACTAGGTGTGGATTGGGTCATGACGGGGACCGTGCGTAGGCAAGGGGAACGCGTTCGCCTTACGGTCAAACTTCAGGGCGTAGGCACAGAGGAGGTCCGCTGGGCGAAGACCTTCGAACGCGATCTCGACGACGTGTTCCGGGTACAGGATTGGTTCGCGGCTTCCGTGACAAAGAGTTTGGCTGAGTCATTCGGGATTGGTGACACTGGGCAAGTGGCTGTGCAATCGGTCTCAGCAGTAAGGCAGCTTTACCTGAAGGCGCGCTTCTTCTGGAATAAGCGGACCGCTGAAAATCTGCGCACGGCAGCCGAGACGTTCCGCGAATGTATCGAAGTAGACCCGTCGTTCGCTCCGGCCTACGCTGGACTCGCCGACACTGCAATCATGCAAGCAAAGCATGGCTTTGTTTTCCCTAATGCGGCATATAGCGAGGCCAAGCAATTGGCGCTCAAGGCGCTCGAACTCGACAATTCGCTCGCCGAGGCCTATGTGCCGCTGGCCTGGAGCGACCTGGTTTGCGGCCGTAACTGGGACGGCGCCGAGCGACAATTCAAGCAGGCCATCGAACTCAATCCAAACTACGCGTTCGCCCATAGCGGCTATGCACACCTGCTGACCGCTTTAGCGCGTTTCGACGAGGCCGAACGCGCTTTTCAGAAGGCGCTCGAACTCGATCCGCTATCGCTACCCATTAACACCCTCTTCGGTTTGATGCTCTACTACAAAGGAGACTACCAAGGCGCAATCCGCCAGTTGCAAGACACGCTCAAACTCGATTCCTACACCCCGCTTGCGCGTGGCTCATTGGCGCTGGCCTATGCAGTCACGGGCCAATGGCCGGCCGCTGTCACGCATGCGCGCACCGCAGTCGAGATCAGTGCCGCGAGTCCGCTGATGTTGGGGACGCTCGGCTATGTTTGCGCAGGTGCCGGCCTCATCGCAGAAGCCCGAGAGGTCCTGCGGCAGTTGGAGCCAATAGACTCGCAAACCTGGGTGTACCCCTACGCTTTGGTTCTCGTGCATCTCGGCTTGGGATCCTACGAAGCCGCGATCGATCAACTTGAAGCCGGGGAACGGATACACTCAGCGTGGATCTTGTTCTCCGCCGTGAATCCGAAGTTTGCACCGCTGCACCCCTACCCCCGGTTCCGCGCACTGCTTCAGGTGCTGAAGCTGAAACTGAAGGAATAACCATCAGCAATCGGGAATCCAGTTAAGGCGCAACTGCGAGAAGCGCAGTCCGGTCTCAAAAGAAATCGTCCGGCGGAAGGGTTGCAATTCTCAACTCAGTCCAGGAACTCAAACGAGTCTCTAAGGCCGGACACCGGGCGAGGGCTGATTCCCGCGCGAGATCTTTCGAAGAACAAACTCCTGGAGCAAGGCGCTAATTGCGCCTTCGGCGGTGCCGATAAGCGCATTGTCGATAGTCACTTGGGCTCCATTTCGATTGGTCGAAGGATAGTAGACGTTCGAGATTCCCGCAGAGGCAAGGTTGCCGAGCACATTGGAATAGTTTGGCTGCCAACGCCCATTATCACCCCTGCAAATAACAACAGTTGAAATGGAATATAGCGCCCTAGATCCGATACTGCCGGTGCCCTTATAAAAATAGCGAGGATCCTGATGAAGGACCGATGGGAGGATAGCCGCGCCGATTATCGTGCTTATGAAACCGTCGGAATAAGCAGCGCCATAACGTTTTGCATAACCCTCGCTTCCTTGGCCATAGCCGCTGAAATAATCTTGCCACTGTTCAATTCCGGCAGTAACGCCAGTGATCACAAACGCGGTCGGGTCGATCGAAGTCCTCAGTGCAAGCCGGAACTTCTGCTTGGCCGTCAATGGAGCCGCATGCCAGATATAGCTGGTGTAGAAATTGGGGAACACACCGAGCACACGTTGTTTTTCCTCAGCTTTCATCTGCTCTTCAGCGAGATCATGCTGGGAGAAAGCCACATCAACATCCGTGTTCACTGACGCTATCTGTAGCGCAACTTGTGCCAGTTCGCAGGTCCCTCCTGGTGGCAGAACAATCTCGGAGCCCGCCCAAGACGCAAATCCCTTCGACGTGATCGTGACTCCGAACTTTCCGGGTTCAAGGCCAGGGAAGTTAAAGTAACCGGCCCCGTCGGTGAGCAGCGTGTGTTGCACTTCGGAGGCACCGGCCTCAAGCGTAACGCGAGCGCCCACAATGACATTTCCAGAGGAGTCAGTCACAGTTCCATGAATGCTCCCGTCAGATGGCTGGCCGTGCGCATCAGGCAATCGCTCTTGGGGAGACTGTTGTGTGCAGATCGCCGGCGCTACTGCAGCCTTTGAGGAGGAAGGAGAGGGAACCGGTTGGCTCGACACAGACTGCGCCTGTGCGCCCAGATTAAGCATCCCACCCACAAAAGTTGCCAGGATGATGATAATAAAGCGAGTGCTCTGCATTAGCCGGCCGCCTCACGGCGATGGCGTGAGACGGCCATATTCCCGTCAAGATGCGAAACACCGTTCTCACAGTTAAACGGGCTCCTGCCGCCGCGATCGCGGAGCGCACCGCAAATGGGGCATAGATCGACGGGCTTTTCACAACGGGCACAGAACACCCTCCCCTTTTTTACATAGAGGGCGCGCTTCGGTCTGTCGCCAGCAACGTTGCATTCACAGTGGTTGGATTTTTCTTTCACCGACTCATCTTGGCACATCGGGTCGCGAGCCACCCCATAGCGATAGATTGGATGCACCTGTTCATCTTCGTTGAAAGATGCCCAAAATAGCGCCGTGATTGCAAACCACCCAATCACAATGAGCACCGCTGCAATCGTGAATATCGTCATAGATCACTGCGAACCAGGGCGCTAAGTAAGATGCAATGGCTACTCGGAGTTAAAAACAAAGGCGATAGCGTCACATGCTGATACGCTGCGTACGGGCACAAACCGCCGAGACGCCCGGCGCTCACCCCGCCGTCGATTTCCTCTAGGCTCCATAGACGTGAAATCAGAGCGCAAGGTTCAGGGAAACTGTGTAAAGATTTGGATGTTTTTCGGGCTGCTCCGAAACTTTAACGATTCTTTACACACCCACCGCACCCTCAATGTTTCCAACGTAGAGGCATAATGGGCCCGCCGAAGAGTGGAGGCAATCGTGAGCATTACAAGCGGAGTCCGCCACAATTCAAATTCGTGCAGTCTCTGCACGACATCGCTTCGCCGAGGCGGGGTGAGGTGCACGCGCATTCTTAGCTATTTCCGTTTCTTACTCGCCGTGCAGGTCCTCGCATTTGCAACACCATTGTTTGCGCAAGCCAACAATGGTGTCATCCGTGGTACGGTCGTCGATCCGACGGGCGCCGTGATTCCCAAATCCACTGTCAAAATCACTTCGCCAGACGGGCACGCCGTCACAACCGCAACTTCGGACGCTGCCGGCCTTTATCAGGCGCGCAATCTTGCGCCCGGAACTTACATCGTGAATGCGAGCGCCGAAGGTTTTGCACCGTTTGTTTCCAAAGCCATCAACCTCGAGTCCGGCCAGAGTAAACAGGTTGATATCAAGCTCCAAATTCAGGTGGAGGAGCAACAGGTAGAGGTGAACGCGGAGACCATGACGGTAGATACCGGTCCGGAAAACAACGCGAACGCCATCATCATCAAAGGCAAGGATCTGGATGCGCTCTCCGACGACCCCGACGAACTGCAAAGTGAGTTGCAGGCGCTGGCCGGGCCGGCGGCGGGGCCGAATGGTGGGGAAATCTATATCGACGGCTTTACCGGCGGACAGATTCCGCCGAAATCCTCTATTCGTGAAATCCGCATCAATCAGAATCCGTTTTCCGCCGAGTTCGACCGCCTCGGCTACGGACGCATCGAGATATTCACCAAACCTGGCACTGAGAAACTGCATGGGCAGATCGAGTCTCGCGGCAACGACTCGGTTTTCAACTCGCAAAATCCAATCCTGAATGCAAATCTCCGGCCCGGAGAGCCACGGCTTCAGGAACCCAGCTACTACTCTTATAGCTTCAACGCGAACGTGGGCGGTCCGATCACCAAGAACAGTTCCTACTTCCTCAGCAGCTTTGTCCGCAACAACCAGAACGAAAGCATTGTGGACGCAGTCAATCCGGCAAACATCGACGAAACGCTCAACGAAGCGATCAGCAATCCCAGTTCCCGCATCGACATCAGCCCTCGATTCGACATTAAGCTTGGCGAGACCAACACGCTCACCATCCGCGACGAATTCTATCGCGCCGTGCGGACCAATGCCGGTCTCAGCGCTCTTACCCTGCCCGAGCAAGCCTACGACACGCACAGCTTCGAAAATACGCTGCAGGTCAGCGATAGCCTGGTGTTGAATAATCACCTCGTCGACGATATTCGCTTTCAATACCGCCGTATTCGCAATCAGCAACTGCCGCGCTCGACTTTGCCTGCGGTGACGTTGCAGGGGGCCTTTATCAGCGGCGGCAGCAACCCAGGCACAGCGGAGGATCATCAGGACGACTACGAACTCCAGAACTATTTTGCCGGCTCCCTGGGCAAGCACTCGTTGAATTTCGGCGCTCGCCTGCGCGCATATCGCGACGCGAACTATACGGACGCAGGCGCGAACAGTTCGTACATTTTCGATACCACGGCGAATTACCTGGCGGGCACGCCGCAGCAATTCACCGTTACCCTCATCAACAAGTACGTGGCGCGCGCAATCCTCTTCGATTCCGCCCTCTTTTATCAGGACGACTGGAAGTTGAGCCAGCGTTTCACCTTCAGCTATGGAGTACGGTGGGAGTCGCAAAACCGGATCCACGACAAGGACGACTGGGCGCCACGCGTGACGTTGGCTTATGCACTGGGCAAAACAGGCGGAAAACAGCAGCCAAAGACCGTGCTGCGCGCCGGCTACGGATGGTTCTACCAGCGATTTACGGTGCCAAACAGCTTCGGATCGACACAGGGTACGCCCTATATCATCCAGGCCATTCACAACAACTTTGTGCCGCTTGGCTCTTCGCAGATACCGAATCAGCGTGGCCTCACCATCGACGATCCAAACTTCTTCAATCCCAATCAGCCGGTGACGAACTTCTCCGGTTCTAGCAGCGCCGCCGCGCCCACTGGTTACTCCGTCGCCCCGCACTTCCATGCCGCTAACGATATGCAGGCAGCCGTGGGCATCGATCGGCAGCTAAGCAAAGTGATGACCGGCAACGTGACCTACTTGTATAGTCGCGGCGTTCACATGTATCTGACGAACAATGTCAGCGCGGCGGAATTTTTCCCCGAGGAAAATATCCAGTCCAATACCTACCCGGCCATCCCTGTCCCTGTGCCTGCGGAAAACAACATGCAATTTCAGTCAGGCGGCGTCTATCGGCAGAACCAGATCATCGCTTCCATCACGGCCCGTTACTCCCGCTTCAGCATCTTCGGCTTCTACACTTATAACAACGCGAGGGGAGATACGAGCGGCGTAACCTACACGCCATCTATTGCAGGCCATCCCGGAGCCGATTACGGACGCGCCACCTTCGACATACACAGTCGCTTAGTCGTGCTGGGAAGCTTCAACGCGCCGTGGCAGCTAACGTTCGCGCCGTTTCTATCCGTCAACTCCGGAACCCCTTACAACGTCACCACGGGCAGGGATTTGACCGGCAACAACCAATTCAACGCGCGCCCAACCTTCGCGGCTAGTTGCGGCCAGGTAAATGCCGTCTCGACGCCCTACGGCTGTCTCGATCCGAACCCGCTGGCAAGCCCAAATGGCTCGGCCGAGAAGATCATCCCGTACAATCTCGGCACGGGGCCCAGCAATGTGAGCCTCAACCTGCGCATCACCAAAGTATTCGGATTTGGACCACTGGTCAAAGGCGGTGGCGGTGACAGTGGTGGACCAAGGGGCGGCCCACGCGGTGGTGGCGGACTCGGTGGCCGCGGATTGAGCGGCAATCAAGGCGGACGTGGGAACATGAATGCAACTACGCCACACAGATACAACTGGACCTTTGCCGTATATGGCCAGAACGTTTTTAACCATGAGAACCTTGGCCCACCAAATGGAACCGTAACATCTCCTTTCTTTGGGAGGTCGCAATCACTTGCAGGCGGCTTCTTTGGTCCCTCCACGGCCGGTAATCGAAGCATTTTTTTGTCAACCACGTTTACCTTTTAGGAACAAAACTCGCTTAGCGAATCCGGCGACCCAGGGTTAGATCAATAAAACTTCAAAACTGGACGGGAATACGTGTTACACAATTCCGTTTGATAATATCTAATCTCTTGTCGATGACATCACCTGCGTGGAGACCACTGCATGACCGAACCAACGTACGAAGAGTTAAAAGCAAAACTCGCCCAACTAGAAGCTAAGCAGCAGCGCGGAAGCACCATGAGTTTCAAAGTGAGCGACAAAGGCGGCGTCAGCGTCTATGGACTTGGCCGCTTTCCGGTCACCCTGTATTACGAACAATGGAATAAACTCTTGGACAGAGCGCAGGACTTGCGCGAGTTTCTTGAAGCAAATAAGGAAAAGCTGAAACTGAAGGAGTAGTACACGAGTACCAGCGTATAGACCCTACAGGTCTAATTCGCCTGTGTTGGCGACGGAGCTAAACGGATACTGCACGGTTTCTGACTAGCCTTCGTGCCCAGCGCGAACGCATTGACAAAGCTATTGCCACGCTGGAAGCGCTGAACGGGAGCGTCGTCGTCCCAGATTAGAGAACGATCAAAGCTTCCAAACCTGCTTCGAGAAACACGACGAGTTCGCCAAGTCAGACAATATTTTGGGCTTGCATCAGAACAGGTTCGGGCATAGATTTCTTAACCAATATGTGGTCGAGGAGTGTTCGCTCCGAACCGTGTGTGCGTCTTCTGTTCGTCGTTCTCGGATTCATTCGCTGCCAGCGTTCCTCTGAGGTTCACCCCTTCAGGATTGGTCCCCGGTTTATCGTAAGCAACGGGTACTGCAAGATTGGCTTAATCGCACGCCGATCGATCCAGCAACCGATCGAGAGATAGAAAGTGTCTGCCTCCCGAGAGGAGCACAGATATTCGGAAAATCCGCAAAACAAGAGTGCCCTTCAGCGGGATGGGAGGAACACCTCCCGCCTCCACTGATATGCGTTTTCAATCTGTTGAGCTTGGCGGCGGGTTGGCCTGTCCGGCAATTGAAGGTCACTGCAGACGTGGTCGATGATCCCATAGGAGGACTGAGGTTATGGCAAAGAGACGCGGCAATCCTAATTGGGGCAAGTCGGACACGATTGGGCCGGTAGCTCCAACCATCACTGAGTTCGAGCAGGTCGTTAACACATTCAATCTGCGGCCTGAGGAGTACGTGCGCTCAACCCGTCTTCGCGAATGGGCGAATCGCAACAAGAACTCGAAATACATTCCCGAGCCTCTTCTTGAGGCGTGGGGTTTCGAGATTGAATTGACGCTGTAGCCAATTACGCGAGTGCAGAGCTGTCGAGAGCTTCGGATTCGATAGAGCCCCAATTGCGTCGACTTCAGATTCGCCTTTGCGGGATTGGAAGCTATATTCAGGAGCAGTTGACGATCGCCTCCGTTTCTCACCGAGACACTTGACCGACGGTGCAATGCGCGCAGGATTTCATTGCCCAGGGTGCCTGTCTCGGCTAAACTGGATCTTCATCTCAACCGCGCTGGAAATTCATGCAATCTGCGGACTCGAAGTTCGAAAAGCTCTTTTTGAGCGGGGACAAAGCCGTTGCCTTGGCTGCGCTCGATGCGAACGTGAAGCCAGGCAGCGGTTATCTTGGCGCTCCCTCAACAGAGATCCTGGAAGCATTCGAAAAACTGGGCGGTCGCGCTCAGTGGGCTCCGAATGAAAAAGTCGCCATGGAAGTTGGCATCGGGGTGGCATTCGCCGGAGCGCGATCCCTCGTCACCATGAAACACGTCGGACTTCAGGTCGCGATTAACGTTAACTTGTTGGCCAAGAATGCACGCTTGATCCGGCCCTCGCAAGTCGAGCAGAACCAGTTGCGCAACAAAAAGAGCTTGAACGTAGCCTTGCTGGGAGTCCCGAGCCATCACCTGAGCTTCCCGGAAGAGGTGTGGCAGGTGGCGATTCAGCGCCATCTGCCCGAAGCACTACACGAAGCCAATCTACACGCATTTACCTTGTGAAGGGGGGCCGGGGATCGTTGACCTCTCGAGCCTGTTTTTCTCCCGCCAGTGCGCTGGACTTTGTTCCTCGTCAAGAATTGGAGCAACTCCAGCTTAGACGTTTACAAACCGTGGTCGCGCTCTCCTATGAGAACGTGCCCCTGTTTCGCTCGCGCATGAAAGAGCGCGGTATCACCCCGGAAGACATTCTTTCGCTGGAGGATATCGCAAAGCTACCCTTTACGGTGAAGACCGACCTGCGTGATACCTATCCGTTCGGTCTGTTTGCCGTCCCGATGAAGGATGTAGTGCGCCTGCATGCTTCCAGCGGAACCACCGGAAAGCCAATCGTCGTCGCCTATACCAAGGCCGATCTCGAGGTGTGGTCTTCGGTTGTGTCGCGCTCCTTCAGCGCCTGCGGCCTTCACGAAGGCGACATCATACAAGTGGCATACGGATACGGACTTTTCACCGGCGGCCTGGGCGCGCACTACGGGGCGGAGAAGCTCGGAGCCACGGTGGTGCCCACCTCAGTCGGCAACACCGACCGGCAGATCATGTTGATGAACGATTTCGGCACCACCGCCATCTGCTGCACGCCCACATATTTCCTGCATATGATGGAGCGGGCCGCCGCCATGGGCATAGACATGCGCAAGTTGCCTTTGCGCGCCGGAATTTTTGGAGCTGAGCCGTGGACCGAAGGAATGCGCCAGCATATTGAAGCAAACTCAAACATCAAGGCATTCGATATCTACGGACTCTCCGAGATTATTGGTCCGGGTGTAGGCATCGAATGCGGCTGCCAGAACGGCTTGCACATCTTTGAAGACCACTTCTACCCCGAGATCGTCGATCCGGAGACCGGCAAACTAATGCCGGAAGGCGAGGAGGGCGAACTGGTCCTGACGACGCTCAGCAAGCAGGCAATGCCGCTGCTTCGCTATCGCACGCGTGACATTACTGCATTTCAAACCGAGCGTTGTGATTGTGGCCGCACCATTCGCCGCATCCGGCGCATCGGGCAGCGCTGCGACGATATGCTGATCATCCGCGGAATCAACGTCTTCCCCTCGCAAGTGGAGTCAGTGTTGCTAGCCGCCGAGGGTACGCTGCCGCACTATCAGATCATCTTGACCCGTGAACACGGACTGGATCAAATGGAGGTCCAAGTCGAAGTAACGCCAGAGTTGTTCACTGACACGGTAAGCGGCCTGGAGGCATTGCAGCGAAAGCTGGCCCAGGCCATCGAGCGCGTGTTGCAGGTACGGGTGCGAATCACCCTCGTGGAACCCCGCACTATCCAACGCAGCGAAGGAAAAGCCAAGCGAGTCATTGACCGGCGGCAATCATGAAGGTCACGCAAATTTCTGTCTTTGTCGAAAACAAACCGGGACACATTTCCGCGCCTTCGCGTCTTCTAGCGCAGGGAGGCATCGATATCCGCGCCTTGTACCTGGCAGATAGCCAACAATACGGCATTCTGCGAATGATCGTCTCGGACTGTCGCGAGGCCACCAGAATTCTCGAAGCCCAAGGGTTCGCCGTTAAGGCGACCGAGGTGCTCGCCGTCGAAGTGGCCGACCATCCGGGAGGCTTGGCCGACGTCTTGGGCGCGCTGGACGGAACCGACATTAATATCGAGTATATGTATGCCTTCCCCTACCTGCGCGAAGACAAGGCAATCCTTATTTTTCGCTTCGCTGAACCGGATGTGGCGATTGCGCGTTTGCAGACGGCTGGTATCAACCTGCTGGCAAGCGGAGAACTCCTGAAAAAATAGCAAGGCCACGACCATACTCGAACGCCTCCTGGACTCTACATGCTCTTGCCGGACAGAGGCAGTGCTCCGCGTTCGCCCCGGCAATGCAACTGGCTGGGGCGCAACATTTTAGTCAACAAAAGGACATTGACCTTTGCCAGGTTAACGATTTCGTCGCTGCGTCCGCTCGTGGCATATTTTCCAAAAGATGCAACCTTCCCGATCTCGCACAGCCCTTCCAGGCAGGAAACTCCGTTCGCGAAGCCCTCATCTACATAACAGGCGACCCCCAACAGGAATGCTCGGAGAAGCAGATGATGACGAACATTCGCAATTAGGCCATTCACCACACCTTTTTACCGATTGAAACATTGACGCTCAAGGAAAGGAAATCCTCCATGGCGAAAAAAACTCCCAACGAAGAAGACTCTCACAACATCAGCGCGCAACCCCGTCTCCACCAGCGAACACGCGAACTTCAAGCCTACGGCACCGTGCTGCACGCGTTGCCCCTGGACCTGGAAGAGCCGGTCCGCTTGGAAATAACCGAACAACTCAATCATTTGCTTGCCGACACCATGACACTTCGGGACTTGTACAAGAAGTCCCACTGGCAGACGGCCGGCCCGACGTTCTACCAGCTCCATCTGCTCTTTGATAAACACTTTGGCGAGCAAGCTGAACTCGTTGACTCCATCGCAGAACGCATCCAGGTACTGGGCGGCTTGAGCATCGCTATGGCACCAGATGTAGCCGAGACCACAAATATCGAGCGCCCGCCGCGCGGTCGCGAAGAACCACCGGTCCAGATATCTAGGTTACTGGACGCTCACCAGATCATCATTGGTGAAACCCGCAAGCTGGCTCGCTTGTCTTCTGAGCTGGGAGACGATGGAACCAATGACCTGTTGGTGAGCCAGGTTCTCCGCTCCAATGAAATGCAGGTCTGGTTTCTGAGCGAACATCTGGTGGACGTAGGCCTGGTTAGGGCAAAAGAGCCGTCGCAAACTGCAGATGCAGCTTAGCATGCGTTTACCGCGCGCCGTTTTCTTCGGACGAGGAAAGCGGCGCATATTTTGCTGCCGAGTTCATGGTGTGTATTGGTATAGAGACGGAACACGCACGATCTCGTGCACTAGCGCGCTAGTAACGCCAAAGGTTCCCTTCCGATCCGGAAGCCTACAAGGTTCAGATCATCCTTGCTTGCCATCTATCTATGGGCCGCAATAGCGCGGCGCGCGCGCGGAGACTCAACTTCCCTGACCAAAGCCGGCGACGTTTCCAACTTGAACCGATCCATCTCCTCCATTAAGTTTCGAGCCATCTTCGACATCTGCTCCGCCGAAGCCGCCAATTCGGTCGAACTCGAGGTGGACCGCTGGACTAGTTCTCGCATCCGCTCCATAGCGCGAACCACAGCCTGTGCGCCGCCATCCTGCTGCTCTACGGAGGAGGTGATCTCGTGAGTGATTTCGTTGAGGCGCGAGGTGGCCTTGGCGATCTGCGAAGAACCGTGGGACTGCTCGTCGGTGGCAGCACCGATCTCTTGAGCAAACTGGAATACCTCGGTAACGACATTGGAAATCTTACGCAGAGCAAGACTGAGATTATTGCCCAGGTCGAGCCCCTCGTTGACAATCGCCGTGCTCTTCTCCATATTGTCAACCGCCTTGCGAGCTTCGCTCTGAATGCTTCTGATCAGCTCGCCGATTTCCTTGGTGGAGGTGGCAGACTTTTCGGCAAGTTTGCGGACTTCGTCGGCGACGACGGCGAAACCGAGACCGTGTTCACCGGCGCGGGCAGCTTCGATCGCGGCATTAAGTGCGAGAAGATTAGTCTGTTCGGAAATGTCATCGATGACTTCGATGATCTTGCCAATGTTGTCGACGCGCTCGCCTAGGCTGCTGATAATGGCAGCCGAAGAGCCGATGGAACCGTTGATGCGATTGAGTCCGTCGGTTGTCTTCTGCATGGTGCCGATGCCACTCTGGGCTTCGTCACGGGAGCGGCTGGAGATATCCAACAGCACCTTGGCGGTGGCTGCAACGCGCTGAATGTTAGCCACCATTTCATCGATTGAGGCGGAAGTTTCGCCGACGCTGGAAGCCTGCATCTGGGTGTTCCTTACCATATGCTGCACGTTGATGCTCATCTCGTGCATGGTGCTGCTGACCTCATCGATGGCGGAAGAAACTTGTATGCTGACCTTGGCCGTATCCTCTGATGCGCTGGCTACCTGATTGGAGCCGCCAGCCACATGTGTTGCACTTTGGCGCACGCTATGGACCAGTCCTCCCAGTCCTTGCGTCATGCGGGCAAAAGCGTGGCCCAAAGTGTCGCGATTGGAGCGGGGCGTCACAGCGCAGGAAAGATCACCGCCAGCAATACCTTCGGAGACGGCAGCCATCTCTTTCAGATACCCAATCACGCTATTGAATGAACGCGCCAAGTCGCCAAGTTCGTCCTGGCGCTCAATGTCAATCTGATGTTCCAACTCGCCAGAATCACTGATGGCCCGTGCCACCGTGATTAGTTCGTTCAGAGGGTCGGTGATGGTCCGGCGCATCCGGCTTGCGACCAGCAAAGCCGCGAGCCAGGAGAAAACCATAACCGCAGCCACGATGCCGGCATAACTGCGGTAGCGTTGCTTCACCTCAGCCGTATCCGATTCGATGTAAACCGAACCAATCTCCTCGCCATTGAGTTTCATCGGCAGATATTGCTCCAGGCGATCGGATTCGGCGTATGTCCCCGAGCTCCTGAGCGGCGGAGCATACGAGCTGCCCGCGCCTTTTGGATGGTATAAAGCGAAGGGCTTCCCCTGCCTGTCGTAGATGCAAGCGGCCGTAATGTGGGGCTCTGCCTTGAGCGTTGCCAACACCTCGCCAGCGGCTGCCTGATCGCCGAAGCTAAGCGCGGCTTTGCTGTTATCGGCGATGATCTGCACCAGGGTTGAGAGGTGCTCAGCGGTGGCGCGCTTAGAGGTGACGACGTCGTATCCCAGCAGAACCGCGCAGACTAACAGAAGCGCCGCGCTGCTCGCCACCATCATCAAGATCATCAACTTATGGCCGACAGACCAGTTGCGGAACCTCATGGAACATTCTCCTCAGCTGCCGTCCGCGACAATTGTTGCCAGTGAGAGCAGCCTGGAACTTATTTGCAAATGCGCTCGCTCGGCCGCGTGGGGATTCACTTCGAACCGGATCCGGCCATCGTTGAGCAATAGGTTGACGATTCCTCCATGCTGGCCAAAGCCGTCAGACTCTCCCACCGTAAGCACGCTTGTACCGCGAAGGCGCTCCAGCACAGAAGGAGTACTCTTGCGTTCAGACGAACCCACAAAGATCACCTGACATGCCTTGAGGTCGCCATCCTGCCCCAGGCGGCGAACTACGATTCCCCTGCCGTTGACTGATTTGCCAGACGCTAGGCGTTGCAGTGCCTCGCTGGTTGCATCGGCGCCGATAAAACCGATCACCAGGTCATTATGCTGACTGGCTTCAGTCGGCCACTGCACAAAGTTCACAAGCTTGAGCATGAACGCAGCTTTTGCGTCATGCTCTTCTAGGGACTGCGCTTGCGCGCCAGTGCTGATCCCACCTGCGGTGATCAGCGCCAAGGTGCCGATCACCGCAATCAGAAATCGGCAAGCGCGCACGAGTACACGTTGTCTCCAGCCCCCTCGCGGGTTGCGTGGAGTGGCCCGATTCACCTGCCTGCATAATAAAATAGCGACTTGCATAAGCATCACCGGATCAATGCGTTTCTATCAATGCGTTTCTTCTGAGTGCGTATTCGGTTTATCTTTGTCGCCGCCTTCGCTCTTGGAGGTCCAGGTAAGCTTCAAGCGAAAGGTTCGCCGATCGTCGGGCAACAACGAACTCGAGGGCACATCATGGGTCTGCTCGAAGTACCCGAATGTCGGCTCGCTCATACTTCGGCCGACCAGGTTGTAAGCGCCTCCCGATACAGAGAACCCTTTCCATAACTGACGACTGGACAAGCTGGCATTTAGAAGCACGGGGGGCGTTGAGTAGCCTGTCGACGGCCACACGGTCGAACTTCTACTCATAAATTGAGCCTCTAGTGCAGGCGTCAGTGTCCGGCGGTACAGAGGAGCCGCGATGTTCAGCTTCACTAGATTCTTAGGGGAATCCGGTAAAGAGGCACCGGTTATCTCGTTGCGTGCATCCTGGTATGTGTAGCTCAGGCGACCTTCGACCCCGGATGGGAGCCTGCCCTTCAGCTCCAACTCCGCCCCCTTGGCGGTCGCTTTGGAGTTGATAAAGGTGGTCTGGTCGAAATCATTGACAATGGAAACTGCTGTCGTCTGTTCTTCGATGTAGCTTCCGATGTGGTTATAGAACCCTGCGGCACTGAGTGTCACGCGTCTGCCGAGTTGCTGCTCCCAGTCCCCCTCAAAAGTGCGAATGGTTTCTGGCTGCAGACTAGGAGCCGGCAGGCTTGCCATCCCCGAATAATACAGCTCATAAAAGCTGGGAGGGCGAAAAGCGGTTCCGTACAGAAACTTCAAAGTAGTGTTTTTTTTCGGATTGTAGATCAGCGCAGCGCGAGGGTTGGTCGTGCTTCCGAAAGAGTAGTTGTAACGGTCATTGCGCACGCCGACGTTCAGAATCAGTTTGGGATGGAGATGAAATTCGCCTTCGCCGTAAATCCCCCAAATGCCCGAACTGCGATCGTAATTCGAAAACGTTTCGGATTGGACAGGAATGTTGTCCAGAATGTAATTGTTCTGTGCCTGGCGGAAGTTATCACGGTACTCGGCGCCCACCGTTATGCGGTGCTTCTCCTGGATACGCCGGGTCAGTTTAAATTCCGTGCCACCCCAGTCGCCATGGGAAGAATCATAGTCGTTGAGCGTGCCATGGCACCTCGTCTCACTGCAACCCCGAATATCGTTGACATTGGCATGCGCCGCATAGTTGTCGTAGTAGGCGCGCGCGGTGAATTGCACGCCCTTCCAGACACGGTGCTCGTACTGCAGATCGAGATATCCGTGGAAGTTGGTAGCGTGAGTATCGGTTTCATGGCAACTTCCGCACCATTGCGCTGCGGTGGGCGCCTTTTGCTCGGCGGCCGATACGGCACCTTGCAGGGTGAAACCGTGACTAGCGACGAGTCCGAAGGCGCGGCGAGTCTGGTCATGGTCGCTGGTGGATCCGATTGGATCTTCAAGTTTGTCCAACTGGCCGGGAGCAGCAGTGTCCCAGTAGCTAGCCGAAAACATGGCTTGCGTGCCGCGGCGGTCGAGACCGTAAATAGCGGTCTCCTTGTACGTGCCGAGACTACCCGCCTCACCGGATATCACCTCGCCCTGGCTCTTTCCCGTCCGGGTAATAACATTCACGACCCCAAAGAAGGCGTCCGCCCCGTACACCGACGAACTCGGGCCACGTACAACTTCGATGCGGTCCACAAGATCCATGTCGATCGGGAAGTCGTTTCCAATCGGCACCGAATTATCGATATTGTTATTGAGCGCGTGGCCGTTTACCAGAAACAGGATGCGGCCGTTGGTGTCCCCCGGCGGGGCAAAACCGCGTACTCCTAGAGTGCTGTAGCTGACGTGATTCTGTACATAGAATCCCGTTACGCTCTGCAGGGCCTCTTGCAAGGTTCGGTAACCATTCTTCCGAATCTCGTCTGCAGTAATCACGCTAATAGAGGTGGGCGCTTCCGCGGCCTTCTGCTCGTACTTGGAGGCGCTGTATACCTTCACATTCAGCAGGTCCTCGAGGCTGAGAGCGGCTAGGTCAGAAGATTCCTGAGCATAGAGAGAACCTGCGGCAAACAGGATGATCGATAGCCCGATCGATACTAGCCGAACACCTCGATACGGAATCCGAGAAACATAAAAGTTGGAGCAGCGCATAGATCCCGCCTGTTCCGAGGGCCCTGAGGACCAGAATTTAGTAAAACTTTAAGATGGCGAGCAGAGTACCTCTAGTAGCAGCTACTAGCAAGTTACTTTTGTACTAAAAAAAGAGCGGGGGCTGATTACCCTCCGCTCCGTGTTGGTAATTCCGGGGCTAATCAATTGGGAATGGTTCCTACTGGACCGGTCGCAAGCCGTTCGCCCCCGCCAGGCCCTTCGAGCTTCTTAACGGCGTTAACGGCGGGAATGGTTCTTGCCGGGGCGGTCATGTTGGGAAGCAGTTTGCCATGCCCCGCACCATCGAGCTTCTTGCAGGGCTCTTTGGGGTTTATAGCCATCCAGTGTGTTCCAGCGTGCTTTTGAATCCCTCAAATTGTTCAGCTGCCTGGGGCAGGAACTCGCTAACATGATCCAACTCTCCCGCACCAGCCGCCCGCTCCATCTTGACGGCCATTGAGTGCAGACTGCCTGCCGAGACAGTTGCTGCCGATCCTTTAAGCGCATGCGCCTGCAGGCGGGCACCCGCTGCATCCGCCTCGTGGACGCGCTGCCGCAGATTGTTCAACTGCAATGGAAAATCTTCGAGAAATCCTTTGAGAATTATGCCGGCGAGCTGTCTGTCTCCCGTGAGGCGCTGCAGAAAAGCCTCCGAATCGAAAACGGCCTCGTCCGAGAACCCAGCTTCGGCCGTTTCGACCAAGCCTCGGGTATTAGACTGGCACCACTGTGCAAGCACTTCGGCAAGTTGCTGCCGATCCACTGGCTTCGACAGATAGCCGTCCATCCTCTCGCGAATGCATCTTTCCCGGTCGCCAGACATTGCACTTGCCGTGAGGGCCAGTATTGGAATATGAGGATTTCTCGACTGGCGGATCAGGCGTGTTGCTTCAAAGCCGTCCATCACCGGCATCTCGCAGTCCATCAGAACCAGATCGTAGCCGCCAGTTTGCAGCGCTGCCACGGCTTCGGCGCCATTGGCGACGGCGACAGCTTCATAGCCAAGTTTCTCCAGTTGTGCCAGGGCTACGGCCCTATTGGTGACATCGTCCTCTGCCACCAGAATTCTTGCCTGACGCCCTCTGTCGCTCCCTTCATTCGGGGTCAGAAATCCCCCATCGCTAGCTTCGCTCCCAATTGTCTGCAAACGGATTGATAGCGGCTTTTCAATCGCAGCCAAGGCCGCCTCCGATGCCCTTTCGAAGACAGCGGTGAACCAAAACGTAGAACCCTGGCCTGGGCGGCTCTCGACGCCGATTTTCCCACCCATCATCTCGACAAGTTGCTTGCTGATAGCTAGTCCGAGACCGGTCCCGCCGTACTTGCGCGTTGTGGAGTCGTCTGCCTGGACGAACGGAGAGAATAATGCTGAAACCTGATCCGGCCTGATCCCGATTCCCGTATCGGTGACGCTGAAACGAAGCATTGCCCTGTCGTCGCTCTGGCTCTCCAGTGCAACTTCCAGCGTTACCCCGCCCCGCTCAGTGAACTTGATGGCATTGGCCGCAAGATTGGTTAACACCTGCCGGAGCCGATGCGCGTCACCGCGCACGAGCGTCGGTATTTCCCGCGATATCCGCGAATTTAACTTGAGGTCTTTCGTTCTTGCCAGGACGCGCAAAAGCTGGATAACATCTGCGACAGTTTGGTATACGCTGAAGGTAAGATTTTCTAGAACGATCTTCCCCGCCTCGATTTTGGAAAGGTCCAGGATGTTGTCGATCAGCGCGAGCAGGGTCCGCCCACTGTTCTGAGCCACGTCGGCGTACCGCCATTGCTCAGACGATAGATCGGTATCCAAAAGCAATTGAATCATACCAATGACACCGTTCATCGGGGTGCGAATTTCATGACTCATGTTGGCCAGAAAACGGCTCTTCGCCCGGTTGGCGGCGTTCGCGCCGTCTCGGGCGCGAATTAACTCCTCCTCGTAACGCTTCTGCTCGGTAATGTCCTCCGCAATTCCCGCGATCCGAATCAACTGCCCCGCTTGGTCGCGGATTGGAAACGCCCGGCTCCGGATCCATTTCTCCTGCCCGTCCGGGGTCGCTATGCGATACTCCGCTTCGGCAGTTTCTCCCTGCATTTGTCTCGCGAACGCCAAACGGGACTGTTCCAAATCATCGGGGTGGATCGCCTCTAGGCGCGACTCCGGATTCTGGTAAACACTTTCGCAGCTCCTACCCCAGACCTGTTCATATGCAGGGCTGACATAAAGGAACTTGTCGGAATCCGGATTCCTCATCCAAAACACTTCACGAATGTTTTCCGCCAACTGCCGAAACTTCTCCTCGCTGCATCGCAGGGCCTGCTCAGCATGCTTGCGCTCGGTGATGTCCGCACTGAGGCCGATATGCCCGAGGAACGCCCCCTCGGGCGATAAGCGCGGCTCGGCGTAAACGCCGAACAATCGCCACTCGCCATCGGCTCGCCGGAAGCGCGCTTCAGCACGGAATGGCTGATGTTCCCTTATCGCGCGCTGGAATTCCCCGACATACTCCGATACATCATCCGGGTGAATCAGCAATTGCCACTTACTTCCTTCCACCTGTTCGTAAGTAACACTGCAAAATTTTCTGCACGCCCGGTTGATAAACTCAGATGCACCATCCGCGTCGGTTACCCACATCATCGACGGACAACTGTCGGCCATGAGCCGGAAGCGCTCCTCACTCTCGTGCAGCGCATGCTCCGTCCGCTTGCGCTCCGTAATGTCGCGCAGAATGGTGGCAACAACCGTAACTTCTCCGACGGCGTTTCTGATGGGAAATCCCGTAACCGATGCGTGAATCTTCCGCCCGTCCTTGTGCAGAAATAATCCTTCGTATTGCGAGAACGCGTTCCCTTGCAATACCTGTTGGGTAAGCTGCTCCAAGCTGCTCATACGCTCGGGCGGTACCAGCGTGGAGACGTGATTTCCAATCGCGTCTTCGGCGGAGTATCCAAATATTGCTTCTGCGCCGCGATTCCAGGTTTGGATAATCCCCGCACGTGTATAGGAAACGATAGAGTCCTCGGAATTTTCCACGATCGCAGCAAGGAGCGCTTGTGCCTCCCCAGCCGCCCGCCGCTCAGTCACGTCGTGCTTGGTCGCAATGAAGCTGGCAATCTCGCCATTCGAGCCGTGCACTGGAGCGATTCGCATCTCTTCGTTGTAAAAGCTTCCGTCCTTACGCCGGTTGATTAAGTCGCCGTGCCAGACCTGCCCGGAACAGATGGTGCTCCAAAGCTCCTCGTAAAACGCGATGGGCATGAGTCCCGATTTCAGGATGCGAGGGTTCTGCCCAGCCGCTTCCTCTCTGCTGAATCCGGTCATCGAAGTGAACCGGGGATTCACATATCGGATATTCCCTTTGCAATCGGTGATCACGATACCGTCTGCCGCCTGCTCTACCGCAGCAAGTAGGTCTTGGCGACGTTTGGCTTCCGCCTCAACCGCCTCTTTCGCTTCCATTAGGGTTGCACTGATCCGCCGCACCACGATGAAAGCCAAAGCCGAAACAAGCAATGCCAGCGCCAGCAACGAAAATGCCGCGAAGCGGTTAAATCGGAATGTGCCTGCTGCTCTTTCCTTGTCCGTCTTCAGCGAACTCAACTGCAAATCCTGGAGTTCATCCGTGATGCCGTCCAGTTCGTGGTACACGGGCATAGCCTTGTCGGCTTCCAGACGACTGGCCGCTTCCAGATCTCCGGCGAGACAGAGTCGCTCCATTTCCCGGAGAATGTCCTGCCACGCTGCATTGCCGCGGGCCACTACATCAACGGCGTGACGACCTTGCTCGCTGGAGACCAACGGTTTGAGTTCAGCAACGTCCTTTTCAATCAGGACAACACGATCGGCAAATAGCTTTTTGCTGGCCTCAACCCCGTAGGGATTCTTTTCATGCGTATACAGCAAGACGCCGCGATCAGCCGCGAGCATGTCGCCCACGGCCATATTGATGTCGCCCGCAAGCCAGATCTTTCTGGCCGTCGAATCAACGGCGACGCCAAAGATGTAGTTCATCGATGAAAGGCTGTGAATAGATACCCAACTCAGGATCGCGACCATGACGAATATGGCCGCGAAGCACGAAGTTATTTTCCGTTCTATCGTCCAGAATTTCATGCGGTACCTATTTCGTGGTCAGGTACAGACAATGCCGTGGGTTACTCGACTCCGGACATGCAAACATTCCTTATCTATGTATCGGCACGCTTTATCTCAAGCTTCAAGAGCTTCCTGAAGAATCCGTCGGGCTGAATTCGGCGTCTTGATTACGACGGTTGCCGTACTTGGTAGAACACGGTTCGCATATAACGCTTCGCCTCGAACTCCGGGCACAGCCCGGAGATGGACTCAGTGGAGCCAATAATCAAGCAGCCGTCCTTTGCCATGCATTTACCTATGCTCCGAAACATACGGATTTTGTCGGTCTCGTTAAAGTAGATCGCCACGTTACGGCAAAATACGATGTCGAAGGGCGGCAAGAAAGTGAACGATTCCAAGAGGTTCATCGTCCGAAACGTGGCTAAGGCGCGGATCTCGTCCCGGACCTTCCGCTTCTCTCCGGAAGCCGTGAAGTGTCGCACCAGCATTTCCAGCGGCAACCCGCGCTCCAGTTCCAGTCGTGTGTATTCTCCGTAGCTGGCCTGGTGCGGGAGAGCGCGCTGACCACTATGGTTTCTATGTTGTCGCCACCACGGCGGAGTTCATCCAGAACTGCCAGCCCATCCATCTCCGGCATTTCGATATCCAGCGTGAGAACGTCGGGGTGTAACTCGCGCACCTTCCGAACGGCCACCCGCCCATTGGCTGCAGTCCCCACTACCTCCACTCCGGGAAGAGAAGCTAACACCTCCGCGAGTAGGCACCGGAAGAATATCGCATCATCGGCTACCAGCACCCGTAAGCTCATTTCTTGTTCCTTCCTGCGGTAACGGTGCTCCGGTACGGTCATCGGGGTCGAGCACGGGAACGGGATTGAGTAATGCGATCAGGCGTTCGCCGCTGCGAAAGACCCCCAGCAAATTCTGTCTCTGCACACCGTGCAGATTGGGCGGCGTGGCCTGGAGGGCGTCAGCGCCCACAGGAACGGTATCGGCCACCTGGTCCACCAGTACGCCCACCGGTTCGCCTTTCCAATCCACAATAAGAATGCGGTTTTCCGGACCGTATGTGACGCAGCCCAGATCCAATCGCACCCGCAGATCGATAACGGTTATAATTCGGCCGCGCAGATTGCGAATTCCCGCCACATAGCCCGGAGCGTGACGCACAGGCGTAAGATCACCCGTCATGACCACTTCCTGAATGAGTGCGGTGTCGATCCCAAACGTTCCGCAACCGAGCCGGAAAGTTGCTACAAGCAGATCCTCTTCGGTCTTCATTGCCGACGCGTCGGTCGCCATAGGTAGCTCTCCTATACTCTGAATTGGTTCACACAAACCTTGAGCTGCTCTGCCAATTTGGAGAGTTCGGCCGCGCTTACCTGTACCTGTTCGCCGCCATTCCGCAGATCGGTAACCGCGCTGTTGATGCCGGCGATGTCGTAGGCGATCGTCATCGACACTTGCGCCGTTTGTGCAATCTTTTCATTGGCGTCTCTTACTCCGGTTGAAGCCTGCGCGATGTTGCAGGCAACGTCTCTCGTCACCGTCGCCTGCTCCTCAATGGCGGCCGCAATGCCGGAGACGATGCCTCCCACCTCACTGATTACCGCCGTGATCTGGCCAATATCGGCAATGGCCGCTCCCGACGAGCCTTGAACACCGGCGATGCGGAGTTTGATGTCTTCCGTGGCTTCCGCCGTCTGCCGCGCCAGTTCCTTGATCTCATCGGCCACCACCGCAAAACCCTTGCCGGCCGATCCCGCCCGCGCCGCTTCGATCGTGGCATTGAGTGCCAACAGATTGGTTTGCGCCGAGATGTTAGTAATGTTTCGGTTACATGTCCAATCTCCTGGGCCGCCTGTCCCAACCTCTGCATTTGCGTCGTCACCGTTTGCGCTTGAGTAGTCGCTTGCTCGCTGATGAGGCGTGCCCGGGCGGTGTTGGCCGCAATGTCGCCCACGGTCGCGCTCATCTCTTCAGTGGCGCTGGCCACAGAGGAAATACTCCCCGAGGATTGTTCTATGTTCGCAGCCACTGACATAGTGTTGGCGCTGGCCTCCTCGGCTGCTGCCGCCACGGTATTAGCCTTTTCCGACATATCCGCAACACCCGAGGCAGTCTGTTTCGATACGGCCGATAGCTGCGTCGCTGACACGGACAGGGTCTGAACGCCGCCCGAGATTTCTCCCACCAACCGGCGCAGGCTGTTTTTCATCGTGTTCAGTGCCGTGGTCGCCTTCCCAATCTCATCTTCAGACTCCACGGTCAGATCGTCCATCGATAGATCATTGTTTGCGATGCGGCTTGCGAACTCGACCGATTTCGATAGCGGTCGGGCAACAAGTTTCTGCACCACTGCGTACACGGCTCCAGCAGAAGCGAGGAGTGTGAAAAAGCTCAGCAGGAAAGTTGCAATGGAGTTCGAGTTGGCGGTCTTTGTTAACGATGCGGTGGATGCGGCCACGGAAAAAGCGCCGATCAAATCGCCAGCCTTCATGCCCTCTTTAACGCCGCCGGACGGATCTTTTTCGCCGGCGGGATCGCCATGACAGACCAGGCAGTCCTGCGTGAGCCGGACCGGTTGTATGAAACGCATCATTTCTTTGCCGTCGACGGCGGTGCGTTCCGAGTACTCCTTGAGTGATGGATCTTTTTGAAACATCTCTAGGGCACCGCGCTCAAAAACATCTGCTTGGTTCTTGGCCTTGCGCGGCTGCAGAGACGGCGTGTGGAATATCATGCCGCTTTGACTTCTGCGTATCAAGGTTGTCGGAAGACCAGTTCTGCGATGAACTCGCCATGCTGCCAATCTGGCGCACAGTATCGCGAAACGCATCTTCGGCCTGTTGATCGATACGGCGCTGGGTGATCCAAAAGCTTATCGCAGAAGTGAAAATGGTTCACTTATTTACAGACTGCTCTGACCCGTTCGAGCAGGCCGTCGCGATCGAGCTTGACCAAATACTCATCGATCGCGGCGGCCTTGCCTCGGGCGATATCCTCATCCCCGGCAAGAGAACTAAGCGCAATTACCGGCAGCCGGGCGGTGCGTTCATCCCCTCGGATTCGGCGCGCGAGATCCATTCCGTTCATGCGCGGCATTTCAATGTCGGTGACGACAACGCGCACCTTTTCAAGATTTCCAACAAGCATCTCCCATGCCACCTCCCCGTCCGGAGCGGCCAGCACGGTATGACCGTCTTCCTCCAGAAAAACGGGTTACCTGGGTGCGGAAGAAATCAGAGTCTTCCGCCAGGAGAATGGCGGAACCCTGTGCGGTCGATGAGCGTGGCGTCTGTGCGGCTTGTTCCACTGCCCATTCCGGCCAGACCGTGTTCACCAGTTCGCAAAGATCCACAATCAGCGCGGTCCGGTCGCGAATGATGGCCGAACCGGCAACACCTGTTTGGCGATGGGATTTCTGGTCGATTTTGGCGCTGGTCTCGATGACATCCACCGGCATGGTGCCCAGCAGACCTACCTCGCGGCCGCGCATCCTGCAAATCATCACCGCCAGGTCCTGAGTATCCTCAATCGGTTTCACCTGAGCACTGTCGGCTAACGTGACCAGCGGCAGGAAGCCGCCGCAGTATTGCATTGTCCGGCGTCCTGCCCTGGTCTCAACCTGTTCGGGGCGGATGTGTTCAATGCGCAGTACCGTGTCCAGCGGGACTGCGCACAATTCTCCGGGAGCGTTGTGGAACAGCAGCAGGGCGTGGCAATCGGTAAGCTTCTCCTGTTGCGTCGCTTCGGAAAGCTCACGAGCGCGGGCCGTGCCGGAAACAGTTCCGAGATTGGCCTTTGCCGCCAACCCGCCAACGTCCAGGATCGAGGCAATGGTGTCGTCTCCCAGGATCGTTGCTCCGGCACACTCCACCAGTGTTTTGAGATGGCGGCCCAGAGGCTTGACTACAATTTCCTCCGTATCGTGGAACGTTCCCACCACCAGTGCGTATGTCTGGGTTCCGGTGGTAACCACGGCAATCTAGCGCGCCGGCCCGCCAAGTAGTTCGTCATCCACGGCGGCTCTCCTGCTCCGGCCGGCCAGTCGCGTTAAGCCGATCGACAAGTCGCATCATTTGGAGCAACCGCAGAATGTTGGCGGATACGTTGGTGACCCGAATCCTGCCGCCACGGCGGGCCACAGTATTGGCAGCCGCGATCAGAAGCCCTATACCGCTGGAATCCAGCATGACTGCATTGGGCAAATCGAACACCAAGTCGGATACGCCCTGATCCATTACGCTTCGCAGCGCAGGCTGAAGATCGGGAATTGTTGCCAGTGTCAGATCGCCCGTAAGGGTGATCTGACACCGGTGATCCTGCACTGCAGTTACGTAAGGAGCCACGCCGATTTCGTCTTTCATTTCCCGTCTCTCCTGAGCCACAACGTGATCTGGTTCCCACAACGGTTGAACCGAACCTGCTCGGCATAAAGGGCACAAAGCGTCAAACCGCGACCGGACTCGGATTCCACTTCGCAATGTCTTCGGCGCGCCTTGCGCCAGTCGAAGCCCGGTCCGTCGTCTTCTACCTGTAAGCGAATCCACTTCCAGCCAACCTGCAGTCCGAACCTGATTGTTTTATCGGCGAACCTGCGATTGACGTGAACTACGGCGTTGTTCAAACTCTCCCGCACCAGCAACTCCACCGCAAAACTACTCGCGGCCAAACCTGCTTCGTTTAATAAATTGCGGAGGCTCCGGCAAAGGCTGTCGGCTTCAGCCGGTCGGGAGGCAACGATGCAACGAAAGCTCAGTAGAGATCGGCGCGCAGTCGGCTTCATAGCTCGATCCCCAGAAGTACGGTGTCATCGATCACTGTTACGCCCGCGGTGATTTCGTCCACCACGCCGGGAACCAGGTCGGCAAGCGGTAGGGACCGCCGCTTCAGGCACGCCTCCGCCAGGCGGCTGATCCCCGCCTCATGCGAGTCCGCGCTCTCAATCAATCCGTCGGAGTATAGGAACATCCTGTCGCCTGACTGAATGGTCAGTTCCGCGGAGCCGAAGACCGCTTCCCGGAAGACGCCCACCACGTCCCCTTCCAGTCGCACAATACTTACCGGCCGCCCATCCGAGTGAACCAGGATGAGCGGAGGGTGGCCGGCGCTGACCACCGACAATCGTCTGGTTCGATGATTGAGCCGTGCATAAATAAGTGTGAAGAATGCCCCCGACGGTAGAACCCGGCAAAGCGCGCTGTTGATGGCGCTCACGATCTCCGGCGGAAGATACACCGGACTGGCATACTCCGCCGCCAACGCCTTCAGGGCAGCGGTCCAGAACGAGGCCGCAAGATCATGCCCGCTCGCATCCGCGACGAGATAGTCAACCAATCCCTCGCCGCCGGGGATCACATCGTAGAAATCCCCTCCCGCAGGCTGTACCTGGCGTAGGCAGACCTGAAAGTTGGCTTGGGGTATGTCCTCGGGGCGAGGCATTAGGCTCATCTGCGCTGCTGCCAAACTTTGTAAGCGTTCCGCCTGCAACTCGACCAATCGCTCGCGGATTTGTTTTAGCCCCAGATGGGTGCGCACGCGAGCCAGCAGTTCAGCTCCAGTCACGGGCTTGGTGACGTAATCAACTCCACCAACCTCAAACCCCTTTACCTTCGTGGACACATCGTCCTCGGCAGAGATGAACAGAATTGGCGCGGCTGACGTGCACGGGTTGGCCTTCAAGAAACGGCAGATATCAAACCCCGAGCCATCCGGAAGGTTGACATCAAGCAGAACCAAGTCGGGATGCTGCTGCGGGATGCGGCGCAAAGCGCCGGCCACATTTGCGGCAGAGGCGGTCTGAAAGCCGGCGCGTTTGAGTATCTCCTCAACCGCTCTAAGCGTAGTGAGATCGTCATCAACGATAAAAATCAGCGGGGGGCGGGTTTCCGATTGCCGACCTTCAACCCGCATGAAGCTATCTCCTCGCGTAAGGCAACTCTCAAGTACATCGGCAAAGTTATCGCCGGGGTTGAGCTGCATCGTCGATGGACGATCGGATGGACGTCACAGACCTTAAGAGGCGTCACGGGAAGGCCAGCGAGGAGCCGCGCGAACGCACTCTGTTGTGAGTCCTCTCTCAGCAGTGCATCCGAGAAAATTGAAGAACCCTCAGGCAACACTAGTCGCGGACTCCGAACTCACTACAAAGTGGCATATGTCGGAGGTCTTCCAGTATGTTCGACAAGAGGTCCACATCCGCTCGCGCACGCGCGGAAGATTTCGCGAATCGTCTCGGCATCCACGTGCCCATCCTTCTGGCGCCTATGGCAGGAGCCTCTCCTGCATCACTTTCGATTGCCGTGGCCAATGCAGGCGGACTTGGCGCATGTGGAGCTCTGATGATGAAACCGGATGAAATCAGGGATTGGAGCGCCGACTTTCGCGAAGGCAGTTCGGGAGAATTCCAGATCAATCTCTGGATTCCAGAGGCACCGCCAGCGCGAAACCCCGAGTTGGAAAAACGGCAGCGGGAGTTCCTTGCGATGTGGGGACCGCCCGTGCCACCGGAAGCAGGCGACGCGATGCTGCCGGACTTCGAAGCGCAATGCCAAGCCGTGCTGGCCGTAGTCCCGAAAGTCGTCTCTTCAATTATGGGACTCTATTCCCCGGCCTTCGTAGCGGAACTGAAAGCACGTGGACTTCTGTGGTTTGCCAATGCCACCACAATTACTGAGGCGAAGGCTGCCGAAGAGGCCGGCGCCGACGCCATCGTCGCGCAGGGCATGGAGGCCGGAGGACACCGGGGCAACTTCCATGCCGACGAAGCGGAGCGGCAAATGGTTGGTCTGATGGCCCTGTTGCCGCAGGTTGTCGACGCGGTCGCCGTGCCAGTCATTGCCGCAGGTGGCATCGCCGATGCCCGAGCACTTGCAGCGGCCCTCATATTGGGGGCGAGTGCGGTACAGATTGGAACCGGATTCCTGCGATCTCCGGAAGCAAATATGCACCCCGCTTACGCCGCCAGACTTGCGCGTACCGAGGCCCACGACACCAGGGTGACGCGTGCTTTCAGCGGACGCCCCGGGCGCAGTGCTGCAACCGCATATGTCTGCGCGGCCGATGCTCCGAATGCTCCCCATCCAGCACCCTACCCCGTCCAGCGCGGACTAACTCGCGCGATGCGCGAGGCAGCACAGAAGGCAGGAGATGCCGAACGTATGCAATTGTGGGCGGGGCAGGCGGCTAAACTGGCCAGGGAGCAACCGGCAGGCACCATTTGCCAGGAGCTGTGGGAAAGCGCCCGGCGGCTCATATCGTAATCTGGATCATTCTTCGTTCTTCGCCCCAAAGTACGGCTCATGCCGAGCAATCACCCCGTTTTGTTGTCCGACGGCGACCGCGTCTTGGCACCACATGCTCCGCAAACGGAAAAGGCCCCACGCTTAAGGCGTGAGGCCTTTATTTAATCCGGCAACGACCTACTCTCCCACACACTTTCGCGTGCAGTACAATCGGCCCAGCAAGGCTTAACTTCCGTGTTCGGGATGGGAACGGGTGTTTCCCTTGCGGTATGATCACCGGAAACTTTGAAAGAGCGTGAGAACGATGTCTCACAACTAAATAGCATTGGGTAAATCAAGGCGGAGCAAATTCGCTCCATGCGCAGAGTAAATTTTATGGTCAAGCCGAACGGGCGATTAGTACTGGTAAGCTATACGCATCACTGCGCCTGCACATCCAGCCTATCAAACAGGTGGTCTTCCTGTGCCCTTCTTTATCCTTTTGGATTGGGAGATCTAATCTTGAGGAGTGCTTCCCGCTTATATGCATTCAGCGGTTATCACAACCGAACTTCGCTACCCAGCCATGCCGTTGGCACGACAGCTGGAACACAAGAGGTTCGTCCATCCCGGTCCTCTCGTACTAAGGACAGGCCCTCTCAAATCTCCTACGCCCACACCAGATAGGGACCGAACTGTCTCGCGACGTTCTGAACCCAGTTCACGTACCGCTTTAATAGGCGAACAGCCTAACCCTTGGAACCTTCTACAGCTCCAGGATGCGATGAACCGACATCGAGGTGCCAAACCGGAGCGTCGATATGAACTCTTGGCTCCGATCAGCCTGTTATCCCCGGCGTACCTTTTATCCGTTGAGCGATGGCCCTTCCATACAGAACCACCGGATCACTATGACCTGCTTTCGCAACTGCTCGACTTGTAGGTCTCGCAGTAAACCACGCTTATGCCATTGCACTCGACGGCTGATTTCCAAACAGCCTGAGCGTAGCTTCGTGCGCCTCCGTTACAATTTAGGAGGCGACCGCCCCAGTCAAACTACCCGCCTCACTATGTCCCTCTCCCGGTTAACGGGAGTAGGTTAGAATCACAGAATTCACAGGGTGGTATCTCACCGTTGGCTCCCCCAAGCCCAAAAGCCTGAGTTCAAAGCCTCCCACCTATCCTGCGCAGCAAAGTCCATAATTCATAGTGAAGGTATAGTAAAGGTGCACGGGGTCTTTCCGTCTAGATGCGGGAAACCGGCATCTTCACCGGTACTACAAGTTCGCCAAGTCACTCGTTAAGACAGTCGCACGATCGTTACGCCATTCGTGCAGGTCGGAACTTACCCGACAAGGAATTTCGCTACCTTAGGACCGTTATAGTTACGGCCGCCGTTCACCGGGGCTTCAGTTCAAAGCTTCACCTTGCGGTTAACCTCTCCCTTTAACCTTCCGGCACCGGGCAGGCGTCAGCCCCTATACGTCGTTTTAGACTTTGCAGAGACCTGTGTTTTTGTTAAACAGTCGCCGTGCGCGATTCGCTGCGGCCTCTTCGGGCTATGAACCCTAGTGAGGCACCCCTTCTCCCGAAGTTACGGGGTTAATTTGCCGAGTTCCTGAACGAGTGTTCTCTTGAGCGCCTTTGGATATTCTCCTCGTCTACCTGTGTCGGTTTGTGGTACGGTTCCCCAGATTTCTCCTTAGAGGTTTTTCTTGGCAGCGTGAAATCATCCCCTTTGCCCCGAATGGGACTGCTCTGTATCTCACCCTTAAGACCTGGCGGATTTGCCTACCAAGTCAGGCTTACATACATTGAACCACATAGCCATATGTGGCCGGGACTATCCTTCTGCGTCACCCCATCGTGATAACGAAATCTTGGGAGTTCCGGAATATTAACCGGATGTCCATCAGCTACGCCTCTCGGCCTCGCCTTAGGGACCGACTAACCCTGAGCGGATTAACCTTCCTCAGGAAACCTTAGACTTTCGGCGCGGAGGGTTCTCACCTCCGTTATCGCTACTTATGCCGGCAGGGTCTCTTCCACAGCAGTCCACGAGTCCTTCCGGTCTCGCTTCAAACCGCTGAGAATGCTCTCCTACCACGCGTCTTTCGACGCATCCGCTGCTTCGGTGTCTAGCTTGAGCCCCGTTGAATTGTCGGCACCGGACCGCTTGACCAGTGAGCTATTACGCTTTCTTTAAAGGATGGCTGCTTCTAAGCCAACCTCCTGGCTGTCTGGGCGTTCCGACATCCTTTCCCACTTAGCTAGAACTTTGGGACCTTAGCAGGCGATCTGGACTGTTTTCCTCTCGACGACGAAGCTTAGCCCCCGCCGTCTGACTCCCGTGCTGGTTGTCCATGGCATTCGAAGTTTGGTTGGATTCAGTAAGCTGGAAAGCCCCTTAGTCCATCCAGATCTCTACCACCACTGCAAATCGCACGAGGCTAGCCCTAAAGCTATTTCGGAGAGAACGAGCTATCACGGAATTTGATTAGCCTTTCACCCCTACCCTCAGCTCATCCGAGCTTTTTTCAACAAACACCGGTTCGGTCCTCCAGTGGGTGTTACCCCACTTTCAACCTGGCCAAGGGTAGATCATCCCGCTTCGCGTCT
>CAWIPV010000008.1:785000-1297895 GCA_963838135.1 uncultured Acidobacteriota bacterium
ACGCTACAGCAGCTCGGCCCTGATTGCCCCTTATCGCGATCAGGCGAGCTTCCAATTTCGCGTCGTCAATGGGCGGCGCAGCCAGTTGCTCAACGTTCAGGCGCTGGTCATGCATAGCAGGTTTGAGAGAGTCAACGGCACGCGAGTGCGGCGCTTCTACAGCATGGAACTGGAAAGAAATTTCGTCGCCGTCTTCCCTGCAAACTGGACCATCGTGCACCCCATTTCACCGCAAAGCCCCATTTTCGGCTGGACCAAAGAACAACTGCTGGAGGCCGAAGCCGAATTTCTTGTCCTCATCAACGCCGTCGACGAGACCTACTCCCAAACCGTGTACAGTCGCTCGTCTTACTCGGCGCACCAGATGGAGTGGGGACGAAAATTTACCATGATGTTTTCTGAAGAAGGCAGCCACGCGGTGCTCGATCTGCGGCGGCTCGACGAAACCACCGCCGCATCGCTGCCCACCGGAGCCTGAACCTGCAACCGAGGCAGCGCTGCGGCTGGGTTTGCGAGTAGATCTGCGAGTCGAAAGCGGTCTTAGCCGCGCGACAGTTCGCTAGTATTCAAAGCACTCCAGCTTCCAGCGCTCGTACACTTTCCCCTCTACAAAAAGCGAGTACACCTGAGGATCGATTTCGCCATCGCATGCCATCTGCTCCAGTATCTTCAGCGCTCCTTCGATGGAGAGAGAAGCCTTATAGGGGCGATCGGCGGCGGCCAGCGCGTCGAATACATCGGCCAGCGTCATCAGCCGCGTCTGCAGCGGAATGTCCTCCGCCACCAGCTTGCTGGGATATCCCCGGCCGTTCAGTTTTTCATGGTGGCCACGCGCAATTTCTGGAATATTGCGGATCTCCCTCGTCCACGGAATCTGCTTGAGAAAATCATAAGTATGATCCACGTGCGATTCCACCTCCGCGCGCTCCCGCTCATCCAGCGAGCCTTGTCGGATGGAAAGCAGCCGCGCCTCTTCCGTTGTCACCAGCGGACACATCTCTCCATCCCAGCCGCGAACCTTCTTCTCCGCGATTTGGCTCAACATTTCAAACCTTCCCTCCGGCAGCACCGAGGGTTCATTGGAGGCGTGGATGTATTCCATGAAACGATCCAGCTCCTTCATTTGTTCACCAAGCTCGCACTCAAACTCCGGCAGCTTCTTCGCAAACTCTTCCTGCCCATTTTCCAGCAGGTAACGGAGCTTCCGCTCGCCGCTCTCGGTCTGCAATGTGCGGCGCGCGAAATCAAAGCGGCTGCGGATCACCTCGATCTGCGCGGGGTAGAGTTTACGCGCCTTGGTCAGCACTTCCTCGCGTACGCCAACCTTGCCGAAATCGTGCAGCAGCGAGGCGTAGCGGATCTCCTTCATCTCCGACCGCGTGAACTTCACGCCGGCAAAGTAGCTTTCATCGCGGTCCACCGCCTCGGCCAGTGCAACCGTCAGGTTCGCCACCCGGAAGGAGTGTCCGGAGGTGGCTGGATCGCGTTGTTCAATCGCGCTGATCGAGGCTTTTACGAAGCCTTCGAAGAGGCGGTGAATGTTCTCGTAAAGATGGCTGTTTTCATACGCAACCGCCGCCTGGCTGGCCAGCGAGCCGACGATCTCCATCTGCCGCGTGGAAAACGGCACCACCTCGCGCTCAACATCGGCCGGCGTCTTCAGACGCGCGCGCCAGTTCTGCTTGGCGTTGATCAGCTGCACCACTCCCACAATTTCGTTTTTCGGATTCATCATCGCCACTGCAAGAATGGATTTCGTGCGATATCCGGAGTCGATGTCAAACTGTTTATTGATCGCGTATGGAACCCAGCTCTCCAGCTCGTAGGCGTCTTCGATCATCACCACGCTTCCGTGCTGCGCCACGTAGCCTGCAATCGAGCTTTCGCTGATGGGCAGCACAACTTCGCGAAACGGCACCTCGACCGTGTCGTTCTGCGCCATCTTGAAGCGCAGAAATTTCTTCGGCTTGCGATGATTGCGAACCAACCGCTCTTCCCCCGGCCCTTCCTCTTCTACAAGGTAAAGCGAGCCCGCGTCGGCGCGGGTGATTTCGCGGCACTTGGTCAGAATGAATTCCAGCAGTTCGCGCGTTTCGTGTTCCGCGCTCAGCGCGGCGCCAATGTGGTTGAGTTCGTATATCTCGGAGTTTGCCAGGGCGAGTTTATCGTTGGCCTCGCGCCGCGTCTGCACCAGTTGCATGTGGTCGACGGCGTTGTCGAACATGCGCTCCAGCAGCGGGGCGGGCGTGCTTAGGGGAAGATAGGCATAGACGGACCCGTCCAGCCTTGGGTCGCGAAAGCGCTCATCGCACAGCACAATGACTCGCACATTCGGCGCGCGCAATCTCGCCAGGTGCTCGGCGAACAGCGCCTGGTCCGCAAGCACGAAGACCGCTTCCCCGGCCAACCGGTCGGTGTGCAGCGCCTGGAAACTGGTGTGTTGAATGCGCCTGCACTCCATCACCGCGTTGCGCGCCGTCAGGTCTGTCTCGAAATAAATGGCGATCGGCAGTTTGCGGCTGCGAGCGGGCTGAACACCTTGCTTCGTAGTGGCCATCGGGGAAATTCCTCGGCGCGCACACCCGTCGTCGAGGCGCGATAAAGCGAATATAACGTATGACAAAGATCGTTTGCCAGACACAAAAGGGCAATGGCGAGGCCTGCCGGGTACGAAGGTAAGTGACTTCCCCGAGGATTTGAGAGCCGCAACGATTTGCGTTTTCGCCAATCGTTGCCGGAGGCGAATGTACCAGTCAGGCAATGGTTGCGCGAAGTTTTGCAACGATTATCTTTTCAGCTAACCTTTCGCCCGGCATGGGTAGCTTGCGGGTAAATGGTTTGGCGGGGCGCAAAGCGCTTGGGCCGGAGTTATCGCCCTGCGTCCAGCGGCCAGTCTCGCAATCTGCATTTGCTTTTAGAAAACAGATGCGACAACCGAAACTGATGCCACGGCGACGACGATGATCCACGGGGGAATTTTCCAACGCACCAACAGCGCCAAGGCGGCCAAAGCTAGAGCCACATCGTAGGCAGAGTGAAGCGCGCTGCTGCACACTGGCCGGATGAATGCACTGACCAGTACTCCCACCACGGCGGCATTCACTCCGCGCAGCATGGACTGAATCCGTGGCCGATGCCGCAGCTTGTTCCAGAAGGGAAGGACGGCGACGATGATGAGAAGTCCTGGAAGAAAAATCGCAGCCAGCGACAGAACCGAAAGCGCAACTGGATGCAGGGCGGGCTGAATCGCCGCTCCCAGATAGGCGGCAAAGGTGAACAGCGGACCGGGCAACGCCTGGGCGGCGCCGTATCCGGAGAGAAAGCTCGACTGATCGACCCAGCCGGGCGCGACCACAGCGTTTTCAAGCAGCGGAAGCACCACATGGCCGCCGCCAAACACCAACGCCCCGGTGCGATAGAAGGCGCTGAAGACCGCCAGACCTTGCGAGAAAAAACTCTGCGCAAAAAAGCCCCGCAAGAAGTGGCTAGGCACCGCTTGGCCGCCGCCAGCCGCCAGCGTTGCGGCGATCGGCAGTAGAAGCAGAAGACCGAGAAATGTTACGGCAGCCGCCAGTCCGGCAGATCTCGGGAGGCCGAAGTGCAGTTCGCGGAGCGGCGCCGATTGCGGCGGCCGCGGCAGCATCAGGCCGAGAAGCGCACCCGCGGCAATCGCCAGCACCGTGCTGCTGGCCGGCGGAGACAGGTACGCAACGGCCGCAGCCAACAGAGCAACCCCGAGACGAGCCGCATCCGGCGCCAGCGACTTGCGCATGGCGAGAATCGCCTGCGCCACCACGGCGACCGCTACCAGTTGCAGGCCGTGCACGGCTCCGACGCCCGCTTTACCGGTAAAAAGCCGGTGTCCCATGGCAAAGGCCAGCATCAACAGCGCCGATGGCATGGTGAAGCCGACCCACGCCGCAATGCCGCCGGCCCACCCCGCGCGTAGCAGTCCCAGCGCAAAGCCAACCTGGCTGCTCGCCGGCCCCGGCATCGACTGGGCCAGCGCCACCAGTTCCGCAAAGGTGCCTTCGTCGCACCACTGCCGGCGCTCCACGAACTCCGTATGGAAGTAGCCGAGATGCGCAATCGGCCCCCCGAACGAGTGGCAGCCCAGGCGCAGGAAGGCCAGCAGAACTTCGCTGGCATGGCCACGGCTTGGGGCGGCAAACGGCGGCTTCGACGAGTCGATCATGCTTCCAAACTTCCTGTGCACGCTGGCCCCAGACCGCCCTCTCTAGGCGAAAGGCGCGTAGCGCGGCGCGTAAACCGAGAATCTGCCGACGCCGCACTCTCTCCACTTGGCGCGCGGACGCAAGGCAAGATACCATGTTTCGATTGGACACGCAGGTAGACGCGCAGCCCCGTAAGGTTTCCTTCCGGAGCGAGACCGTTGAATGGCGCGACGCCTTGGGAGAAATCATTGCCATGAAGAACCAAACCCCGAACAAAGCCGCGGGCTGGACAAATGTACAGGTTTATACCGCAATCGCGGTAGTGCTCGTATTAGGCGCCCTCGGCGGCTATCTGCTGCATAACTCCTCAACCCCGGCTGAGAGTTCGAGCGCGGCCTACTCGGCACCCGCCACCCTGCCGCCGTCGGCACTTGCCGGCGCCGCGCAGCAGGCGCTGGATGCCCAGACCAAACCGCTGCTGCAACGACTGGAGGCGAATCCAAAGGATGTCCCGGCGCTCGTCGAGTTGGGCGACATTTACTTTGACGCCTCGAAGTGGCCGACGGCAATCGACTACTACACGCGCGCGCTCAATGAGACGCCGACAAATCCGGATGTGCGGACCGACATGGGGATTGCCTATTTCTATTCCGGCGATCCCGATCGCGCCCTCAAGGAGTTCGACCACGCACTCAAGGATGATCCCCGCCATGCGCAAACGCTGTTCAACGTGGGCGTGGTTAAGTTGAACGGAAAAAACGATCCCAAGGGCGCAATCGCGGCATGGGAGTCGCTGCTGAAGATCGATCCCGCGTACCGGGACCGTGCGAAGGTGGAGAGCCTGTTAGCCGAGGCGAAATTGAAGGTGAAATAGAGTCCGTCTGCGCATTAAAAAGCTCCCGGGAACGGGAGCTTTTTTGTCGGCCGCCAATGGGTGGCCTTGCGAGCGGGCACCCGCGAGCTTTCGCTCGGGATACCCGCCCCACTGACTTAAGCTTTTGCCGCCCGGACAATCGGCCGTGATTGATCCGGCTTACTCACCAGCGGCTTGCCCACCGGCAAAACATCTCTGCCGTACGTCTGCAAAAAAATTGCGTGCGACATCATATACAGTGCCAGAAAGGCGCAAACGATCAAGTCGATCGCAGTGATCGTCAGCACCGATTTCATTCCCCGCAGAAAAACCAGGTCGAGCCCAACAAAACCCAGAAACAGCGTCAAGAAGGTAAGGGTCATAGCGAGATGAATCGCCAGCGATGCGATCAGCATGATTGCCGTATACACGGTGTAGGCCAACATGAAGTAGCCGATATCGGTAGCGGCGATCTTGAGCGGCCCGCCAATGATCGAGTTCGGCAATCCCTGCAAATCCAGCACCAGAAACATGAATGCAAGCGCCAGCCAAAATGCGCCGTACGCGGTAAAGGCGCTGTAGCCAAAGTTATTGCCCGCCTTAAATTCCTGGAAGCCGGCAATCAACTGTGCTCCACCACCAAACATTAACGCGGTGCAGAAAACAACCCCACTGCCACACCAGCCAAGATTATGAAATTGCAGTAATAACGTAGTAATACCGAAACCGGCTAATCCAACAACTCCCGGGTTGCCCCGAACCTGTGGGTCCATCGGAGTCTCTCCTGTAAGCCAAGTCAAGCTTGGCAAAAAATAAGCGGATCAAGTGCGTCGTGCATGAGTGAACAATGTAAGAACTGCGACTTTCATGAGAAAAGCCCGCCAGGCGGTCTGCCATGATCTGAGTGACGCCGCGGCTGCCCGGCCCGCTCGGCGCCCTCGATAATGCACCCAAACGTCATACCATACGGTGATACCCGTCACATCCGTCTGGCAGTCGATCACTTGAGCTGCATTTGGCTTATTTGGCCAACACAGGAACAGGATCAGGCATAGCGGATCCACTTCAGGATTTCAGCCAGGGTTGGTCGCTTGCCGTACATGAGGATGCCGACCCGGAAGATGCGCGAGGAGAGCCACACCAACCCGTAGAGCGAGGCAAGGCTGATGGCGACTGAACTTGCGATCTGCCACGCCGGCGGCATGCTCACCGCCACCCGCACATACATGATGATCGGCGAGGTCAAGGGGAACATGGAGAGCCAGAAGGCCAGCGGCGTGTTGGGATCGCGGATGATGGCGGCAGCAAACACCATGCAGAGCACCAGCGGCAGCGTGACCGGGAACTGCAACTGCTGTGCCTCCTCGTCACTGTTGACCATGGCTCCAATCGCGGCATAGAGGCAGGCGTAGGTGGCATAGCCGAGGATGAAAAACACTGGAAAAAGGACGAGCACGGCGGTGGAGACGTGGGCATCCTTCATATTGTCTCCAATCACCTGGTGGGTCATGGCAATGCTGGCGCTGCCGAGGATTCCGCTTGCGACGGCCCAGATGCCGATCTGGGTGAGGCCCACGGCTCCCACTCCAATGATTTTGCCGGCCATCAGCTGCATCGGAGTCACGCTGCCCAGCAACACCTCGACCACACGCGAGCTTTTCTCCTCGATGACGGATCGCATGACATAGAGGCCATAGATCAGCACGGTCGCATAGATGGCAGCCAGCAATAAATATGGAAGAAAGACGGCTCCCAGACCGTTGGACTGGTTGCTACCCTGCCTGTCGATGTGCACCGAATCCAGTGCCACCGGGCCGAGCAGGGTTTTGGCCTCGGCGGCGGAGAAGCCGTGCTCCGCCAGCTGGCGCTCACTGAGCGCGAAGCGCAGGGCGCGGCTGACCTGTGAGCCTTCGATGAAGTCGCCGGCGTTGCGCGAATAGTAGATGCCTTTACGGCTGCTGACCGCGTCGGCCTCGATCCAGGCGAAGCCGTCGAGCTTGCCCTCGCGAACCTGTTTGGTCAGTTGCTCGCGCAAGGTTTCCGTGGGCTCGGTTTGTACGCTGACATCGAACTCCGGCTTGCCTGATTTTTCCGTATCCGCCGGCACGGCCTTACGATCCACAGCCTCGTCGTCGAGGGAGGTGCGCGAGGCCACGAGTTCGCTCTTCATGGCGTTGGCCAGCGTGGGGTCGGCGGCCACGATGACAATATGCTTGATCCCCCCGCTCTGCATCATCAGCTTGCTTGGGAGCACCACCACGGCGCCCACCAGCAGCGGCATCAGCACGGTAAAGATCACGAACGCCTTGGTGCGCACGCGGACGATGTACTCGCGGCCGATGATGAGCAAAACCTTACGCATGGCTGATCACCGCCCTGGTCGAGCCCACCGTGTCGATGAAGATCTCCTCCAGCGAAGGTTCCACCACCTCGAACTTGCGGATCTTGGCGCTACGCATGGCGACTTCGAGAAGATGCTGGGGATCGGCCCCGGCGGCAAGCCGCAACTCAACGTAGTTGCCGAAGTCGTTGGAGCTGGCAACCAGGCTGCGGTCGGCCAGCAGCGGCAGTTCGCCTTCGTACTCAAGCTGAACGCTGCTGCGCCCATAGCCGGCCTTGATCTCGCGCAGCCCTCCCAGCAGAACGCTGCGGCCGTGGTGAACCAGGCAGATGGAGTCGCAGAGGCGCTCCACGGTGTCCATGCGATGGGTCGAGAAGAGAATCGTCTTTCCCTGCTTCTTCAGATCCAGCAGTGCATCCTTGAGTACCAGCGAGCTGGCCGGGTCGAGCCCGCTGAAGGGTTCGTCGAGAATCATAAAATCGGGCTCATGAATGACGGCGGCGATGAACTGCACCTTCTGCTGCATTCCCTTGGAGAGTTCCTCGACCCGTGCGTGGCTCCAGCCCCCCAGGTCCAGCCGTTCCAGCCAGCGATGAGCCCGCCGATCGGCCTCGGCAGTGCCGATCCCCTTCAGCCGGGCAAAGAAGACGAGGTTCTCCATCACCTTCATCTTCTTATACAGGCCTCGTTCTTCGGGCAGATATCCAACCCGATCCAGCAAGCGGCGGGTCATCGGCTCTCCAAAAATCCGCACCGCCCCGCAGTCGGGAACCATGATCCCGATCATCATCCGGATGGAGCTGGTTTTGCCTGCACCATTGGGGCCAAGCAGGCCGAAGATTTCACCCTCGGCAATGTTGAAACTCAGATTGTCGACCGCGACAAATTGGTCGAAGGCCTTGGTGACGTGATCGAGTTCCAGCGTGAAGGCCATGGATGTCCTGTGACATGCGGGCGAGTGGAGGCGAGTTGAACTCCGCAGCTATTGTGCTTAACCGGCCTGAGTTTTTCAACGCGCATCTGCCTGACGCCAAGGCGGAGCCCGCGCCAGCTCCCTTTTTCACCCCGCCACTTCGTTGACCTTTCCGAGTTAGGGCTGATAACATCATGTTTTCCAGTCAGTTCTCCATCAGCGAAGGAATCCCCCGTGCGTTATACCCGTCATGAGTTGAAGCAGGATAAGTTTGCCGCGACTGCCGCGGAAGCCGTACATGAAGTCGTGGAACATCGCTCCGGAATCATCAAGATCGTTGCCGTACTTGTGGTCGTGGGACTGCTGGCCGGCGGCATCTTCTGGTACGTGAACTCACGCATGGAGCAGGCGACGGATGCGTTGGGCCAGGCGCTGGTAATCTACAACGCTCCGGTCGTGCCTCCGGGAACGGCCAAGCAAGGTTCGATGACCACCTTCAACACCGATCAGGAGCGCCTGATCGCCTCCAAGAATGCCTTGTATGCCATCAGCGACAAGTATGGATGGACGGAATCCGGACAATACGCCCGCTACCTGGCGGGGGTAACGGAAAAAGAGCTGGGAAACTATAAGGTTGCCGAAGATCAGCTTCGCGCCCTCAGCAACAGCCGTCGCAAGGAGTTGGCTGCGATGGCAAAGTACGCGCTAGCCGCTGTCTATCGCGACGAGAAGCGCGACCCGGACGCGATCAATCTGTTACAGACGCTCATCGACAAGCCCTCCATCAGCGTTCCTAAGGCCAATGCCCAGTTCGCTCTGGCTGATATCTATATTTCCGAACAGCAACCGGATAAGGCCAAAGTCATCTTTGACCAAATTGCCAAGGACAATCCGAAGAATGCGATAGGACAGATTGCCAAAGCGCACCAGGATGAGTTGAAGTAACAAGCTTGGCGGCTGATCCCAGCCGAGACGGAAAATCAAAGCTCGCTGAATCCCCGGAGTTCCCTCCGGGGATTCTTTTGCATGCCTCAAACCCGGCAAACCTTGGCAGTGGGGGCGCATCTGTAACAGTGGCCGCGGAGACGACTTGCGGCACACTCGTCATGAAAACGGATAGCCCGGGCGAAATTCCCGGCGGGACCGCGCCTGTGGGCGACGTCCCCAAAATGGAGGAACACAATGAAGAGTTTCCTAATTGGCCTTGGGCTTGGGATTGGGTTAGGAGTACTGTTTGCCCCGATGAGCGGAGAAGACACACGGGAGAACCTCAGCGAGCGGGCCACCGATATCGCGAATTCGGCTCGGGAAAGCTATACACATGGCCGCGAACGCGTCCACCGAAGTGTCGAGCACGCCAGAGCCACCGCCGGGCGTGCGATCGATCAGTTGCGCACTGGAACCGATCCGAACATCTGAGCACGCCACGAGGCTTGGGCCAGAGGCGCGCCGGTGAGGCGTGCCTCTACATCCACCCCGTGCCCTCCACTGGATACCCGAATGGACATGTACCTTTGGTCACATCGGGCTGACTAAGCTGCAGAGCCGCCTCTTCCATTTTCCTGCTATAGTGATCTCTCCCTCCCCGGGATGCTGCGTCTGGCCATTTCAGAAATGATGGCCCGTTTGCTGCTGTCTGTTCTGGCAGCTGTCGGCCTGCTCAATTCACTACGGAGCTCTTATGCAGGAACGCGGATTCTCCCTGATCGAATTGCTCATCGTAATTGCGATTATTCTGATCATCGCCGCAATCGCCGTCCCGAGCTTGCTGAAAAGCAGAATGTCCGCCAACGAGTCCTCGGCCGTCTATTCGATTCGGACGATCAACACCGCACAGGTGACTTACGCGGCCACCTATCCCACGATTGGCTATGCCGGTACTCTGAACGCACTGGCGGCATCGTCGTCGACGACCACGGTAAACTCCACCAACGCGGGAATCCTCGACTGGGTTCTGGGATGCACCAGCGCAGTCTGCCCGAAGAGCGGCTACAACTTTCAGCTCGCCAACATCGCCGGTACTCCAGTCAGCGCCTACAGCGTCTGGGGAACGCCAATCACGGTGGGAACCACGGGCAACCGCGGATTCTGTTCCGACAATATGCTTCCAATCCTTTTCGATCCGGCCGGCGGCAACAACTGCACCCAGCCGCTGCAGTAATTGGCGCCCGCACGATCGGAACGATTGACTTTCGCCCTCCGGGTTCTTAGCTTGGTTCCAAGCGATATGGTTAAGTTCCGTCGTTAAGCTATATAGTTAAGCCGTGTTGCTAAGCCATGTCCACCACACTCTTTAACGCTCAACCGTACGACGAAGCCAAGGCTCGGCGCCGACGCATCCGGATTGCCGTCGTAATCGTCGTATTGATTGCGATTGCCGCCGCGCTGTGGTTCAACCGCTACTGGCCCGAGGAGCACCGCGTCGATCGGTTTTTCGCGCAACTTCAGGCGAGAAACTACGAGGGCGCTTACGCCACCTGGATGAACGATCCCAACTGGAGCCAGCATCCGGACCAGTACAAGCGTTACGGCTTCCAGGCGTTTTACCGTGACTGGGGGCCGGGCGGCGAGTGGGGGCCGATCAGCAGCTACAAGATTGTGGCGGCGCAGAAGCCCCGACCAGACTCCAGCGGAGTCGTTATCGGCGTGCGTGTGAACCAACGCAAACAGCTTTGCTCGGTGCGGGTGGAGTTAAAAGACAAAACCATGGGCTTCTCTCCCGACGAGATGGTGGAATAGATTTCATTTTTGCGGATCGAGAAAACGGCCTGCCAGGTGGCGGGCCGTTTCGTTGTTGCCGGTTGGATCCCCACTTATATTCCGAAGTGCGCTTTAGCTTTTTGTAGGGTCGCTTCGTTTTCCACGTTCAGGCAGCTCTGGGCTTTGTCGATCTGACGCAGCAGTCCGGTCAGGACTGAGCCAGGGCCAGCCTCCAGGAACTGAGTAGCGCCCTCGGCGATGAGAGCCCGCATGGAGTTCTCCCACTGCACTGTGCCCGTCACTTGGCGGATCAAGGTGTCGCGCGATCTCGCGGCATCGCAGACCGGCGCCGCGTCGATGTTGCATATCACAGGGATTTCCGGGGCGTGGAAGGTGAGGGCGTGGAGGTCGGCGGCGAGGCGATCCTGGGCTGGCTGCATCAGCGAGCAATGGAAGGGTGCGCTCACCGGAAGCATCACCGCTCGCTTGGCTCCGTGGTGCTTGCACCCTTCGGCAGCGTGCTCCACCGCCGCCTTGGAGCCGCTGATGACGATCTGGCCGGGCGAATTGATGTTGGCGGCCGCGCAAACCTCACCCGGGAATTCGATCATGCTCCCAGAGCAGACGGCACGCACTTTATCGATCCCCAGCATGAGAATGGCGGCCATTGCTCCAACTCCAACCGGCACTGCCTCCTGCATGTACCGGCCGCGGCTGCGCACCGTGCGAAGGGCGTCGGCAAAATCAATGGTGCCGGCCGCAACGTGGGCGGAATATTCGCCCAGCGAGTGTCCGGCGGCAAAGCTGGGCGCAATGCCAGCTTCGGCGAGCACCCGCGCGGCAGCGGTAGAGACGGTCAGAATCGCCGGTTGCGTGATCTCGGTGAGGCGAAGTTTCTCCTCCGGCCCCTCATAGCACAGCGTGCTGAGCGAGTAACCCAAGGCTTCGTCCGCCTCTTCGAAGGTGCGGCGGGCGACTGAGTGATTTGCGGCGAGTTCCTTGCCCATGCCAACGACCTGCGAGCCCTGGCCGGGGAAGAGAAGTGCAAGTCCGGGAATGCGCTGTGCCATCAATGGCTCCGTGCAAGAGTTCTAGTTCTGGTGACACTGCGATTCGCACACTGCCGAAGCGCGGGCCCGATCTTCTGTCCCATTTGCGCCCTGCAGCGCGGCGTCAGGCTGCGGCGTCGCGCTCACAAATACTAAACCTTTTCGGTGGCTCCGGTGCGCTCGCCGGCCGCGCGGATCTGCTCTTCGATCTTTTGGTTGAGACCCGAGCGCGCGAATTCAGCCGCAACCCGAATCGCATTCTTGATCGCAGTACCGTTGGAGGCGCCGTGACAGACAATGGCGACGCCTTTGAGCCCGAGCAGCGGCGCGCCGCCGTACTCGGAGTAGTCGAGGCGCTTCTTGAAGTCCTTGAAGGCATCGCGCGCCAGCAGATAGCCGACCTGGCGCGTAATCGTGGCCTGCAGCGACTCTTTCAAAATTGCCCGCACCGCCTCGACCAGCCCCTCGCTTACCTTCAGTGCGACGTTACCGACAAAGCCATCGCAGACGATGACATCGGCGCGCCCGTTATAAAGGTCGCGCCCTTCCACATTGCCGAGGAAGTTGAGCCCCAGTGGTTTGATGAGCTGGAATGCATCGCGCGTAAGCTCGTTGCCCTTGCTCTCTTCTTCGCCCACCGAAAGCAGCCCAACCCGGGGATGGCTGGCGGTGGGAAAGCGTCCGCTGAAGATGGCCCGGAAGTAGATTTCGCCCATGATGGCGAACTGCAGCAGATTCTGGGGCTTGCAATCCACGTTGGCGCCCACGTCCAACATAATCGTGGCAGTGTTGGCCGCCGTTGGAAACACCGTGGCCAGAGCCGGACGATCGACGCCGGGAAGAACCCCGAGCACCATCTTGGCCGTTACCATCGCCGCGCCGGTATTTCCGGCAGAGACAAACCCTGAGGCCTTGCCGTCCTTGACCAAGCGAAGCCCAACCCGCATTGACGAGTCGCGCTTTTGCTTAACCGCTTGGGCCGCCTTGTCGTCCATGCTGATGAATTCCGAGGCATGAACCACCTCGATGGGCAGACCACGGGCCTCGGGGTGATAAGCCAGCTCCGCGCTCACCACATCCTGCTGCCCTACCAGAAGAACTCGAACGTCACATTGCCTTGCGGCAAGAATCGCGCCCTCAATTTCCGGCTTTGGGGCACGGTCCGCGCCCATGGCATCGACCGCGATGGTGATTGACATCGTCCGCGAAGCGAGGCCTAGCTGGCCTTTTCGACCTCAACGATTTCGCGGCCCTTGTAGTGGCCGCACTTGGCGCAGGCACGGTGGGGAAGCTTGGCTTCGTGACAGTTGGGGCACTCGCTGATCGAGCGCGCGGTAAGGTGATCGTGAGCGCGGCGGAGTGCCGTACGCTGCTTGGAGTGTCGCCGTTTAGGATTTGCCATGATCGACTACCTTTCAATTTCGCTGCTGCCGCTTTGGGGCCGCAATCTCTAATCGCCCGAAGGCTTCTACTGCAATTTGTTCTTCAATTCGCCCAACGCCGCCCAGCGGGGATCCGGCTTGCTCTGGTCGCAACCGCAAACCTGCTCGTTGCGGTTGGCTCCGCAGGTCGAACACAACCCCTTGCAATCGTAACGGCAAAGACTTTTGATCGGCACTGCCAACAGAATCTGCTCACGAAGCGAATCTTCTAAATCCATGCCTTCGCCCACGTAATAGCCAATCTCGGTTTCAGCCTCGTGGATCGCCACCTCGTCCGAGCCTTTTTCAGACTCCAGCGGACGGTAGAGCAGGTCAAACGAACGCGAAACCGGAATGATCACCGGCTCCAGACAGCGGGCACAACACACTTCCACCCGCCCATCCAGCTTGCCAACCAGACGGATGTCGTCAATCGATTCGTGCCCACCATGGTGTTCACGAATCAACTCGGCGCGCCCGCTCGTATCCAGCGAGCCAACCTGCCGCACGTCAGAGCCGAAATCGATTTCTCCGGGCTGAAATTGAAGCTCAAACTCCAGGTTCCGGAATTCCAGATCTTGAATGCGAATCTTCATGATGCCACATGCTCCCGAGCCCAGCCCGCAAATCAACAACCGCTTTCGCCGCTAAGCGAATGAGACGCAAGGGATTCGCCAGCTCAAACCGCAAGCCGTAACAGCACCCTTACTCCCGGCGGGAAACGCTCCTCAGGACAGATTACAAGGATACGGGCGCACCCCGCGCGATGTCAAACGCCGGACTCTCTCCCCAGGTCTTAGCAGCGGCTCGGCGACTGGCCCTCAGCCTGCTCCCTGACGACGATGGTTTCGGCAATGCGGTCGTGTACGCATCGGCGATTGCGATCGAGGAAAAACTGGACAAATCCGAAGCCGCCTTCCAGAGTAGAGGCACCGTAACCGAGCGCACGTTCGACCGACTGCCACAAGCTGATCTTCGGGCTTCTCAGCGAGACGACGCGAATGTGTAGCAGACGCTTCCCCACCGTCTGACCGCCGGTGCACCAGACTGAGACTCCCGCATACACAACCAGCCAGATCAGGTCTTCCAACTCGCGGGGATTGAAATGCAGCTCAACCTGAAGCGCGCGCTGGAAGGATCTGAGCGCAAGATATTCCCGGCCGATCTGAAACGGAAGATAGATGGCAAGAACGATCAGGAAATCGATCACGAAGGCCGTCGCGCGTTGCCAGAACGCCGCCAGCGGCAGCCCTGCCAAAGACTGAGTACGAGCCGTCTCGTGAGGATCGAAAAGGCGCGCCGACTTCACCGGTGCCATCAATTTCATCTTCCACATGATGCACAGGGCCGCCCTCGGGCTCACCCCCATCTTGCGCTTCCGCGCGTGAAGCCTGAAACTGTGGGCATGTTGAAAGTTGGATTAACCGGCGGGATGGCCAGCGGAAAGACCACCATACTCGCAATGTTTGCCGCTCTCGGGGCTCACACCCTGCGCGCCGACGCCGTGGCGCACCAGTTGATGACTCCCGGTGAGCCCATGCATGAGCGCATCGTTGCTGCCTTCGGCACCGGAATTCTGGAGCTCAATGGAACCATTGCGCGGCCAAAACTTGCATCGGCAGCTTTCCCTGCCCGCATCGCGGAGTTGAACGCCATCGTGCATCCGGGCGTGCTCGCCTTTGAGGACCGCTGGATGCGTGAGGTCGGCGCAATCGATCCGAAGGCCGTGGCGATCTGCGAGGCCGCACTGCTGATCGAAGCCGGAGGCCTGACCCGTTACGACAAACTGATCGTGGTGACCTGCACCCTGGAGCAGAAGATTCTGCGCTTTGCCGAACGCAGCCGAATGAGTCCGGAGGCTGCACGCGACGAGGTGCAGCGGCGCATGGCCGCGCAAATGCCTGAAGAAGAAAAAGCCAAGCTCGCCGATTTCGTAATCGATAACAGCGGCAGTCGCGAAGACGCGGCCCGGCAGGTGGACAAGATTTGGCGCGAGCTGCGCAGCTAGAGTTTGGCGGCTGGGTGCAGCGCACTTCATGTACCACGGCTTCTGTCAGCTTCATCAGACGTTGCGGGCCACCCCTTAGAAATTCAAACTGACCCACTCTTGTGCTTGCACCTGCAAATATTAATTAGCCTGTTCGATTCCTCCCGCTCGGTGTCTATACTGTCATTCCAGCCATGCGAAAGCGCTTCTGGGTTTACATCATGTCCAGCGAAAGCGGCACGCTATACACGGGCGTAACCAATAGCCTTGACCGGCAAGTCTTCGAACATAAACATCATCTCGTCCGGGGATTCACCGCGAAATACGATTGCAACCGCCTCGTTTGGTTTGACGAATGGTCTGACGTTCGCAGTGCCATCGCGCGCGAGAAGCAAATCAAGGGATGGACGCGCGCAAAGAAGATTGAGCTGATTGAGGCCTCGAATCCTCACTGGAATAACCTTGCAGAGAATTGGGGAGGCCAGATGGGCCGGCTGGACGGCTCTGGTTGAGGAGCTTCAGTCCGCACTGATATGCGGTCCCCCGGGGATTCTTCACTTCGTTCAGAATGACACCACAAAAAAGAGCCCGCTTCTCCCCGTTTACAGAGTGCGCTTGAAAAGCGGTACCGAAACCGCCAGGCTGACCAGACCGAAGAGTAATAAGTACGCTAGATCCTGGGTGACCGCGGCCCAGGAGGCCTCTTTCAGCAACGTCGCCTTCAGCCCGTGCACGGCGTAGCTGAATGGGTCCACGTAGGAAATGTAGCGCAACCACCGTGGAAACGCCTGCACCGGATAGATTGCTCCGCTGGGAAAATAGAGGAGCGTGTTGAGAATGCCGAACATGGCGCGCGGAACCAGCGGGTCTTCCACCCGAACCATGAGCAGAAACATCATTCCATTGAAGGCGAACGAAGTGGCGCAGATGAGCAGGAACCATTGCAGCACCCGTGCCGGCTGGAACGACGAGCCCAACCCCGCGATCAGCGAGCCTAGAATCGTCAGCGTGACCCCGGCCATGATCGCCTTGAAAGCTCCGGCCAGGTTGAGGCCGAGAACCATCTCCAGACGGGTGATCGGCGTCACCAGGTAACCCTCATGCACGCCGCGCGCTTTGTCGTCGATGTACAACATTCCCCCGCCGATCATCACCGAGACGAACATGGCCAAACTGATGGCACCCGGCAGCAGGTACTTCATGTATTCGATGTACGGGTAGAGTTCGACAATCTCCAGCGCAACGTCGCTGGAAATGCGCTTGGCGGTCGTATCGGGCTGGTTGAGCGATGTGACCAGCTCCTGCATCTTGTCTTCTACCGAGGCCGACATGAACTGGTCGCTGTTATCCACCACCATGCCAAGCTGGGGATTTTCCCCGGCGTAAAAGCGCCGCGAAAACTGCGGTGGAATAATCAGCGCGCCTTCCAGCCGCCCCTCGCGCACATCCTCGCGCGCACGCTTCTCGTCGGTGTAAGGCACGGCGCGGAAGGTGCGGACGTTGGCCTCGACCGAACGGAATGCCTCCACGATGCGAACCGCCTGCGTACCGTGATCTTCATCGACAATGCCTACCCGCGCGTCCCTGATTTTTCCGCCGAAGGCGTTGCCCAGAATGATGAGCTGGATCAGCGGCATGATCATCGCCGTCACCATCAGAGTCGGGGAGCGAAAGAACTTGCGCATCTCGCGCTCGATAATCGCAAACATTCGGTTCATGGCCGCATCCCTGGGCGATCCGGCATTACATAACCGAACGCCTTCACCTGCTCGTCGCGAAGCTGACGGCCGGTGTAGTGAACGAATACATCGTCTAGCGAGGTGTTCTGCACCGTCAGCGTCTTGATCTCAACTCCGGCCGCTACCGCAAGCTCCACCAGCCCGGTAGTGGTCTGCGAGCCATTCGAGGTCAACATGCGATACATGTTGCCGCCCTGGTCCTGCACGCTCTCCACCCCCGGCAGCGCATGGAGCTGCTCCAGCCAACCCGACGGCGCGCGAACGAACTGCGCCTCCACGACGTTGTTGCCCGGAACGCTGGCTTTCAGCGTCATCGGCGAATCCAGCGCCACCAGGTTACCGTGATCAACGATCGCAATGCGGTCGCACAGGCGGTCGGCTTCATCCATGTAATGCGTGGTGATCAGGATGGTGAGCTGGCGCCGGCTCTTCAGCGTGTTCAGCATCTCCCAGACCGCCACGCGAGAGACCGGATCGAGTCCCGTGGTGGGCTCGTCAAGAAAAAAGATACGCGGATTATGCACCAGCCCGCGTGCGATCTCGGCCCTCCGCCGCATTCCCCCGGAAAGCGTCTTCACCTGCGCGTCGCGCCACTTCACGAGATCGACGGCCTCCAGCAACTCGTTGATGTTGCGCTCCCGCTCGGCCCGCGGCACTCCGTACAGCTTTGCGTAAATACTCATATTCTCAGAAACGGTAAGATCGATGTCGCTGGTCATCGCCTGCGGAATCACGCCCATCATCCGCCGCGCCGCATCTGCGTTCTGGCTCACGTCGTATCCCGCGATGAAGGCCTTGCCGCTGGTGATCGGAATCAGCGTGGTCATCATCCGGATGAGCGTGCTCTTGCCCGCGCCGTTGGGGCCCAGCAGGCCGAAGATTTCACCCTCTTTCACGTCGAAGGTCACGCCCTTGACAGCCTCGAACTCGCCGTATTTCTTGACGATGTTTTCGACCGCGATCGCCTGTCCTTCATGTCCGGCGTAGAAACCTTTACTGCGGCTCGAACTACTCATGGCAGGCTCCGTTACTTGACGGCAAGAAGGCGTTGCGGGAGAAGAACCTCGGCGGTCATGCCGGGAACATATTTCTCGCCCGGATTGTTGATCAGCAGCTTCAGCCGCACGGTGCGGATGTCGCGCTTGGAACGGCTGTAATCGCGCTCGGTTGCAAAATCGGCTTCGGCGGCTTTGGCGATGATTTTGCCCACAACGCGTTCGCCTCCCGGCATCCGAACATCGAGGCTGTCGCCCAGTTTCACTGCCTGCGCCTGCGTCTCCGGGATGGCGGCGTACACCCAGGTTTGGGTCAGATCAACGATGGTGACAATCGGCGTGCCGACGTTAACCACTTCGCCCTCACGCGCGGCACGCACGCTGACGATCCCATCCACTGGCGCCACAATCCGGGTATAGCCCAGCCGAACCTCGGCTTCGTCGAGTTTGGCGCGGGCCGAGTCCTTCTCCCCTTCAGTGGCGGCAATGTTACTCCGAGCCGCGGCCGCCTGATTGATTCGCGCCTGCATGGTGTTCAAGGTGGCGCGCGCGGCCATCACCTGCTGGCGATTGGCACGCACCCGCGCCTGATCGGCGGCCAGTGTCTGTTCGGCACGATCGCGATCCTGCTGGCTGGCTACGCCCTCTTCGGCCAGCGACACGGTGCGTTTGGTGTCCAGCGCCTGCTGGCGTTCGTTGGCTTCGCTCTCTTCCAGTGAGGCTTGAGCCGCTTGCAGAGAGGCGGCAGCGTTCTTGACCTGCGCGTCGGTTTCGCCGTGCGTACTGGCATAGCTCTCGCTGCTCTGCCGCACCTGCGAACGCATCCCGACCAGGGTGGCGCGCGCCGAGTCGCGCTCGGCGACAAGGTCCTGATCGTCAATCTGCGCGATCAACTCTCCCTGCTTGACGCTCTGCCCTTCGTCCACCAGCAGGCGTTCGATGCGTCCGGCGACCTTACTGCTCACAATCACCTGATTGGCATCCACGGTGCCGATCAGAACCACATCGGAGGTGCCGCGCGTAGAGAAGAAATAAAACGCCAGCGAGAGCAGAAATACGACCCCCAGCATGGCAAAGACACGATATTTAGCATTCATCGGTTGCTTGCCTTCCTTCCCTGACCTGCGCCACCGCGCCGGCACTCGGCCGTGGCCCTGCACGAAGCTCACGCGGCAGCGCTGAAGCAGCGGCGGCGATCTTCTTGGCCAGCTTGATTCCATACTTGCGGTCGGTAAAAAGCGACGCGCCAACAAAGTCCAATGAGGTTGCGATATGGCCGCGAATGCACGCCGGCGAAAACGGATCGGCGCCGCGCACCAGGCGCATGATCGGCGCCGAGATGAAATAGAAAACGTTCATGGCGAAAATCACGCCGAGCGCGCCCACGCCTTCCACCTTGCGGAACTCGCCCGTGGCGATGCCGTCCTCGACCGCCTTGATCCCGGCGCGCTGCAGAGGAATAAAGTGTGCCTTGCTGATCGCGCGAAAATCACTGGAGGGCTCGCCCGTGTTGCCCGCGCGCGATAGCTCCTGCTGGATCAGGCGGGGATAGTTGGGATGATGGATGAGGTACTCGAAATGCACCCGCGCCAAGCGTAGGATTTTTTCACCAGGAGAGAGGGTGCTTTCCAGCAACGGCAGCACATCCCCGACCAATCCGCCGAAAACCGCCTGCAGCGACGCCGAGTAAAGACTCTCCTTGTCCTTGAAATAGTAGTAGAGCAGAGCCTTGTTGACCCCAGCGGTTTCGGCGATGGAGGCAGTGCGCGCCCCAGCCACGCCCTGCGTCGCAAATTCGGCGATGGCATGCTCAAGAATGCACGTGCGGCTGGCCGCCGCGTTGCGGGTGCGTGGAGCAACGGATTTGGATTTGGGCGGCATAATTAACTAACCGGTTAGTTAGATTAAACCAGAGGGCGGTGGAGGACGCAAGTGAAAACCGGGTGAATGCGGGGCGGAAAGACATCTCCAGCATTCAATTAAAAGTGTCCGGACACCACAGACAGCGCTATAATCCGGCACAAAGAAAGGCCCCCTGTGATGGCGGGCGGAAAGGTCATAGAATGACGCTTCCGGAATTGTGGTCAATCATCCTTGAGTCCTCACGCCAGGACTGGCACTTTATAGAGGCAAATCCATCGCATCACGAAACGCACGACAGCGTCGCCGTCTACATCCCGAACATTTCAATCACCATCGCTTGGGGTTTGAAGTGGCAGCAAGATTACCAGGCCGCTTGGTGCAAGAAGTTTCCAGCCCCGACCGCTTACGGCGGGTTTGCTGATGTATTCTTCAACAACGCTCTGGTCTACCGCGCACCTTACATCTGGGTGGACGGAATCTTCTTCCCGAACCCTGTAGCTGGGGATAAGGGAATCGAAGTCAACAAAAACGCCTGCACCTTTATGAAACTGATTGAATCGATGGCCAGCGCCCCTCGCCCTGACCACCATTTGTACGACGTAGATCTGCGGCGCGCGGGCTTCGTAGTCGTAAACAAGGAATGGCCGGAGTTCCCCGAAATCTAGGAATAACTCGACTTCCGAAGAGAACAGGTTTCAAGGTGAAAGCGCCTGAGGCTTTCAAACTTGAAACCTGGGAAGTCCTTGCACCCGTTTTGAAAGCTTTCAGTCCTTGGTGAACTGACTGCGTTTCTTGTCCGCGTAGCGCTCGAGCGCGAGCTGGATAAGGCGGTCGATCAGCACCGGATACTCGATGCCGGTGGCGGCCCACAGCTTGGGATACATGCTGATCGCCGTGAAGCCCGGCATGGTGTTGACCTCGTTCAAGTAGAAGTGTCCGCTGACCGGGTCCATCAAAAAGTCCACTCGCGCCAGCCCGGAACATTCCACGCTCTGGAAGGCGCGGATTGCCATTTCCTGAATCTGGCGGACCTGGGTGTGGTCCAGCCGCGCGGGAATCACCAGCTCCGAACCGGACTCGATGTACTTGGCGTTGTAGTCGTAGAACTCTTTACAGGGAATGATTTCGCCGCAGATCGACGCCACCGGCTCATCATTACCCAGAACCGCACACTCGATCTCGCGCGCCTTGTGGCGCTTGCCCCCCACACCCTGCTCGATGATGATTTTGCGATCGAAGCGGGCGGCTTCGTTCATTGCTACCGTAAGTTCGCTGGCTTCGTGAGCCTTGCTGATCCCCACCGAACTGCCCAGGTTCGCCGGCTTCACAAAAACTGGGTACTTCAGCGCCGAATCCACCATCTTCTCAATCTTTTTGGGCTGCCGCTCCCACTCCGAACGCAGCACGGCCAGGTGCTTCACCAGCGGCAAACGCGAGTCGCAGAACAGCCGCTTCATGATGTCCTTGTCCATTCCCGCCGCCGAGCCCAGCACGCCCGAGCCCACATAGGGGATGTCTGCCAGCTCCAGTAAACCTTGCAGAGTTCCGTCTTCGCCGTAGGTGCCGTGCATCACGGGGAAGATCACATCCACCGAGATTGGCCGCGGAGCTGCGTGATCGCGCGCCGTCTCAAACGGCACCAGCGAGACCGCCGACGGCACGGGAGGCACGATCACGGCTTCGCCCTTGGCCAGTACCGCAGCCGCGGAGGTCGCGGCCGGATCGCCGGCGCGCAGACTCTTGTTGCGCGGAGCCGCCGTGAACTCGCCCTTGATCAGTTGTTCGGCGTGCAGGTCCGTCAGCCAGAGACCCTGCTTGGTAATCCCGATGGGAACCACTTCGTATTTGCTGCGATCGATGGCCTGCATGACCGACGCGGCGGACAAAAGAGAGACTTCATGCTCGCCGCTGCGCCCGCCAAAAAGCACGCCGACACGGAGTTTCTTTGCTGTCATAAATATCAGGCTTCCTTGAGCTACTCCATCTAATTATAAGGGTTTGCAGAAAGTCCGTTGCGCCGCAGGCGAGCAATGCCGGAATATTGAGCGCAATCGGCCCAAAAAAGCCGCGATGGGAATCGAGGCCAAACCTGAATCGGCGCTGGCGCGGCGAATAGAGAAACCCATGCTCAGCGCCTACAGTATTTTCTTCCCGAACGCCGAACTCGCCAGCTCCACCGCCAGCTCGGCCGTGCGATTGTATTCGTCGATCACCGGGTTGACCTCGACGATATCCATCGATGTCATGCGTCCGTGGTCGGCGATGATCTCCATCGCGAGGTGCGCTTCGCGGTAGGTCGCGCCGCCTGGTACGCGCGTGCCTACGCCAGGCGCGTCTTCAGGATCAACCCAATCCATGTCCAGCGAGATATGGTAGCCGACGGTGCCCCGTCCGGCGCTGCGCAGCGCCTCTTCCATCACCATGCGCATCCCGCGCTCATCGATGTCGCGCATGGTGAACACTCCGATCCCGGTGCGCCGGATGTTTTCCTTCTCGGCCATGTCCACATCGCGGACGCCAACCAGCACGCAGTTCTCAGGCCGGACCTTGGGCGCCCAGTCATAGAGTTTGGCCAGCGGGTCGAGTCCGCCGAGCCCCATCAGAGCCCCCAGAGGCATGCCGTGGACATTGCCGGAGGGCGACGTCGCCGGGGTGTTGATGTCCGAGTGCGCGTCAATCCAGATCAGGCCAAGGTGCTGGCCCTCGCGCCGATAGTACTCGGCCACCCCGCTCACCGAACCAGCGGCAAGCGAGTGATCGCCGCCGATGGAGAGCGGAGTCTCGCCTGCCTCGAGCGCGTGCAGCACCTGGTCAGCCAGGTTGGTACAGGTTGCCGTGATCTCGCGCAGGTAGCGTGCCTGTGCGTCGCCGCAGTTCTTCTGCTCAGGAAGGGTGACGCTGATGTTGCCCGCATCCTCGACTTCGTGGCCCAGCGACTCCAGTTTGACTTGCAGTCCGGCTACCCGCAACGCCGATGGCCCCATGTCCACCCCTCGGCGCTGCTGGCCGAGATCAAGCGGCACACCGATGACACGAATCCGCTTCTTAATGACGCCCGCAAATGAAGCCGGAATGCTGTCCATACAAGAGTCCAATCTGTCCTTACGCGTGCCTACGGATACATGCGATGCAACATGCGCGGAAATGGAATCGTCTCGCGCACATGGTCAAGCTTGCAGATCCAAGCCACCGCGCGCTCCAAGCCCATGCCAAAGCCCGCGTGCGGCACCCCACCGTACTTGCGCAGGTCGAGATACCACTGGAAGGCCTCTTCGGGGAGTTGGTGCTGCTTGATGCGTTCCAGCAGGCGCTCGTAGGAGCCCATGCGCTGCGAGCCTCCGATCACCTCGCCGTAGCCCTCGGGGGCGAGCACGTCGACGCAAAGGGCCTTGGTGAGATCGTTGGGGTCCGGCTCCATGTAGAAAGCCTTTACTGCCGAAGGAAAGCGGTGAATCATCACCGGACGATCGAACTTGGATGAAATGTAGGTCTCGTCCGGCGCTCCAAAGTCATTGCCGTACTCGAACTTGGCATCCAGTTCGCCCTTGGCAAAACCTTCCTCGAGCATCTTGGCCGCCTCGTCGTAGGTGATACGCGGAAACGGCACTTCGATCTTCTCCAGCGGCGCCACGTCGCGGCCAATCACGGTCAGCTCGTGGCGCCGGGTCTCCAGCACCCGCTTTACGATGAAGCTGATGAACTCCTCGGCCAGTTCCATGATGTCGTCCAGCGTTGCGTAAGCTACCTCGGGCTCGATCATCCAGAACTCCGTGAGATGCCGACGGGTCTTGGACTTTTCCGCGCGGAAGGTCGGCCCGAAGCTGTACACCTTGCCCAGGGCCATCGCCGTGGCCTCGATGTAAAGCTGTCCCGACTGGGTCAGATAGGCCTGCTCCTCGAAGTAGTCCACCGGGAACAGCGTGCTCGTCCCCTCGCAAGCCGCCGGAGTAAGAATCGGCGGATCGGTGCGTGTGAAGTCCCGCGAGTAGAAGAAGTCATGCATCGCCCGCTCGATTTCGGAGCGAATCCGCAGGATCGCCACCTGCCGCGGCGAGCGCAGCCACAAATGGCGATGCTCCATCAGGAACTCGACCCCATGATCCTTCAGCGAGATCGGGTACGGCGTCTCCTCGGAAACCCTTTGCACCACGTCAACGCCGGCCAGGTCCAGCTCATACCCGCCCGGCGCACGCTTATCGGCCCGGACCTTGCCGTGAATAATGACACTCGACTCCTGCGTCAGTCCCTTGACCGTCTCAAACATCTCGGCCGCAACCGCGCTCTTCGCCATTACTCCCTGCACCAATCCGGTGCCGTCGCGGAAGATGGGAAACAGCAGCTTACCGCTCTCGCGCAGATTGTACAGCCAGCCGCGCAGCGTGACCTCCTGGCCTTCAAACTCGCCGAGGTGTTCGATCGTCGTAATGGGCGCCATCCGTGCTCCCCTTCCAGAGTCTTCCGAAGCCTTCGCGCAAAGATTGCACAACCCAGTCCCATGCACCGCGCACGCGAAAGGCGTAACAAGGGATTGTAAGCTCTGCCGGAGAAGATGGGTAGATACTCAGAGCAATCGAGTGCCCCGTTCAACCCTCTTTGGTTGGGCGGGGTGGCAGGCCCAGCGGTTAACTTCGCGCCTGGCTTTGTTTAGCCCATCACTTGCCCCGAAAACGACTCTTACTATGGCAACCGCTCCGCTGCATTCTTGATCTTTAGACAAAGTGCCGCTACTGCGGCTGGAGTCCGAGATGGCGATCCGCGACATGCTGCTGCCCGAGTTCGATCAGGAGATGGCCAATACACACAAAATGCTCGAACGCGTTCCGGAGGACCACTTTGAATATCAGCCCCAACCCAAGGCCTGGAAGCTGAGCCGCCTCGCCGGTCACGTCGCCGAACTTCCCAAGTGGGTGACCAACATCATGCAAGTGGAGCTACTGGAAATCGAGCCCGACCAGATCAAGCCCTTCGAACCGACCAGCCGCAAGGAACTGCTCGTCCAATTCGACAAACACGCCCGTGAAGCTCACGAGGCGATCGCAGCTGCCAGCGACGAACAAATGAACAAAATGTGGAGCATGAAGTTTCAGGGCAAGACGGTGATGACCATGCCGCGAATCTCGGTCCTGCGCACCGTGGTGCTCAACCACCTCATCCACCATCGCGGTCAGCTCGCGGTCTATCTACGATTAACCGGCGTTGCGGTTCCTGGAATGTACGGTCCATCGGCCGATGAGGCGCCATTCGGCACCGAAAAGGCCGCCTGATATTCGTTCTGCCGGATGATGGGCATTGACGGCACAGAACAATCTGGGGCCGGAATTCAACTGAGCCCCAACCCGCCAGACATGCTCGCCAGAGTGTACTAATTGCACGCTGGGTGTCACCAGAACAGCATGGTTCCCCCGCAGCTCCGAACTAAGGTTGCCAAGCTAAGTCCCGCGTTTTCAGTCCACACAGATTTGGCGGTAAACGTGCGCATCTGGTTCCATGCAACGACATCTAATATTTCTTTTTCTCCCGATTGCCGTAATCTGTTTCACCATCTCAACGCTCGGCTGCGGCTCTTCCAAGGGCCAGTCCGCCACGTCTGCCCAAGCGCCGACCTCGGCTCCAACCACCGGTTCTACCAATCCAGCCGTCAGTTCCAGCAACTATGTCAACATCGTCAACGGTCAACCGTGGCCGCTCAATTTCGCGCCATTTTGTGGCGGCTTCGGCCAGGAATGCCCATGGAACAATCCTCTGCCGGACAGCCCAACGCTGATGGCGAACTCGTCAAGTATGATTTCCAGCTTGTTCGGTTCGGGAGGCGGAATGACTGGCCTGCCCGATGCCTCGATTCAGGGCGGCTCCAATCAAGACTATGCTCACCCGGTGTATCTGGCCGCTGCCACCGATCCTCTTGTGACCCTGGCTTCTGGTTGCGGAAGCGATGCGGGCACCACGGGTTCGCAAATTCATATTCCAGCCAAAGCGAGACCGACAATCTCCAGCGATGCTCACATGGGAGTGATTCAACCCAACGGCGACGAATGGGATTTTTGGAGCACGACGAGGCAAGAGGGAGTAGGCGACTGGCAAACTGGCGACCTCATCAACTGTCAAGATTCAGGAAACCATTCCAACATCGTCACTGGCAGCGGCTCGCTACCTCATTCGGCAACCAGCGGCGCGGCCTTGTCTGCGGGCAATCTGCGCGTTAATGAGCTTCAGAATGGTTCCATCCCGCATGCGCTCTTCGTGGTTGTCCCCAGCAGCAACGGCTATGTCTATCCCGGCCAAAGCGATGCCTCGCAGGGTGGTTCCATCCCAATGGGTGCACGCCTCCAACTCAAGTACACCGATGCTCAGATCGACGCCATGACCGGCCTGGCCGCGTGGGAAAAAACTCTGCTCCATCAGTTGCATGACTACGGCCTGTATGCTCTGGATACAGGTGGAGACGGTTGGGTGACCTACAAGTGGGAATCGCCTACGCAATATACAAGCTTCGGCGGCACAAACCCGGGGGATGCGTGGGTAAATGCGAACCGTCCCCCCTCGACCTGGACACCGAATGGCATCAATTGGTCAACGGATTTGCAGATTGTGAATGCCTGTTATGCGGAAGGCACCTGTTAGGGCCTTGATTGGATTGCGAGAACCACCTGCCCACTAAAAGGGCAAAGGCGGGCTCGGGTGCCCGGTCAATCCAAAGAGGGTTGACCGGGGCACCTGAGGGCGCTTAGTTATTTAGGCTGCGTAACGGCGTTCATCTGCAATGTGACCGCAGTCTGCGCGTAAAGTCTGCCGTTGATGGATGCGCCAGTCTGCATGGCGATCATGGTCTTCGATAGAATGATTCCCTCAACGTGTGAGGTCGTTCCAAAGGTTGCCAGTCCTGCGACCTGCCAGAATATATTCTTGGCCTGCGCTCCTCCGGCCAAGTGAACGGCGATACCGTTACTCACGTTGAGATTGCCCGCTATCTGGAAAATCCAGACGTCATCTGGACCACCCGACAGAGTGACAGCCGTGGGTATTTGTACGCCGGTGCCCCACTTGTAGAGGCCCGGGATGAGTGTCAATCCGCCGATGCTTCCGGCACCCAAGTTGGTGAAATTGGGAGTGACTCGTCCGGCGGCATCGGTGTACGCCGTTTGCATGTCAAGAACAGCCACCGTTAGGTTGGAGGGGGTCGCCTGACTGCATGGACTGGGGCCAGCAGCATCGTCTGAATACACATTTCCAGTCACTTCGGTGCAGGTCAAGAGATCAGCGGCGCCAGTGATTGGACTTGTCCCGATGTTTCCAGTAACTGCTGAAGTCGGAACATCTGTAATTCCTGTTTTGGTGAGAATCACATAATTGCCAGCCGACAGAAGGTTCACCGGGGCTGGACCAGGCGATTGAGCGTATGCGCTCCCGACAAACGCAAAAAGCGAGACTGCGATCGTACCTACCACTAGGGACTTTATGGACATAGCTCAGCCTGTTGAATGTTTTTCATCATTTCGATGTTCCTTATGATTTTCTCGATTTGAGTACCGCAGGTTTCCCTGTACTCGTTTAGGGGGCATCCGTCACGGCCGTTGGCCGATACCACGTGGGCGTTCTTAACACTGACTTAAGGGCAGTTCAGATGCCACACCAAGAATCGACGTAAAGGGATTGGCTTCAACGAGAAGGAGAAAACAGGATATGAGACGCGAGCGGTAAGAACGGCTGGTGAAGGTAAGAATGGCTGAAAAATCAAGCGCGGCACTACATCACGCAGATGTCGTCGGCGAATGACATTCGACAGGCTGACCCGCGACCGGCTTGCGGGCAACCATGACGCGCGGGATTCCCGCCAGATCGGCGACAGCGTGAACGTTATGCCAGCCGGAGAGCATCGCCATGACCGCCTCGGATTGGGTGTAGCCGATCTCCATCAGCAGCCAACCGCCGGGGCGCAAGGCCTGAAACGCCTGGGGAATGAGCCGACGGATGATTTCAAGGCCATCCTCTCCGGCGAAGAGCGCCATCGGTGGTTCGTGGCGCTTGACCACCTCCTGCACCTGAGCTTGCTCTCTGAGTCCGACGTAGGGCGGATTGGAGACGACGAAGTCGAAGCCAGCTTGACGCGCGCCGTTGTTGGCCAGATCGTCGTTGGCAAATTCCGTACCGAGAACGCTGGCCAGAAGATCGCTCTGTGCGAAGTGCACGCGGGCGCCAAGGCGTTCGGCATTGCGGCGCGCCACCTCGAGCGCGGCGGGCGAGAGATCGACGGCATGAACCTCGGCTTGCGGCAACTCGCGGGCCAGCGTCACGGCAATAGCTCCTGAGCCGGTGCCGACGTCGATGAGTTTGAGGTGCGGACCAGCGCTCGGTGCGGACTGTTGGATGAGTGCCAGTACCTGCTCGATGAGGTGCTCGGTTTCCGGGCGGGGGATGAGCACGGCCGGGGTGACGAGGAAGTCGGCCTTCCAGAACTCCTGATGCCCCATGAGGTACTGCAAAGGCTCGCCTGAGGCTCGGCGGGAGATGAGGGCTTGGTACTGCGCCTGCTCGTCCTCGGTCAGCTCGCGCTCTGGGTGGGCGAAGAGGTAGGCGCGGTCGCAGCCTAGGACATGAAGGACAAGAACCTCGGCGTGACGGCGCGCCTCGCCGTTTGAGGCGGCGTCGAGCTGGGCTTCGAGTTGAGCTTCTTCGAGTTGAACAATGGCGGCTTGGAGCGCCTGACGGAGTTGCACAGCTTCATTGTACGGCGCGGCTCAACCCGCGTTCGACACTGGTGGCCGACTGGCCTCCCTTACCGAACCGCCGTCTCAAACACAGTTTGCAACTCATACCCGGTCGTTCGTCCCAGCAGCCAGCTCACACCCTCGCGCTTCTGCTCCCGCAAGAGCAGCCCATACCGGCCATATCCATCTGGGTCCACGGCGTCCACCAGCCGCACCTCTGGATACAGATCCAGCTCCCTCGGGTCACTAACCGCGCTGTAAAGCTTCACCAGCTTGCCGTCATCCTCGCGCGCAATCACCGTCACCACCCAGCTCCTGCCCATTGCACTCGCACCCTTGGCCACCGCGCTGGTTGCGTTACTGCCAACACCACTCGGCGTGCCATTCGCGACGCTATTCGCACCCGCCGCATTCGACGCTTCCGGCGCATAGCGCGCCGAGAACACAACCGTCGCGTAGTTGTTGTAGTCCAGATCGTAGGGAACGAACTGCTCCTCTTCCAGCTTCAACTCCGGTAATGCCGTGTGGTTTGTTCCGGTGGGGGCCGCTGCCACGTTCTTCTTCGCGACGTTCTTCGCGATGCTCGCCTTCGCGGGAGCGGGTTTGGCTGCCGGCGGCAGCACCAGGCCGCGCTGTGCCGCCAGCCGGCGTAGCTCTGCCTGTGCCAGCTCGCGTGCCGCAGCTTCCAACTGTTGTCGCTCCTGCTCGTGGCAAAGATAGATCAGCGCCTGCGACTCCGACGGCCCTGCATCGCTCACCGCAACCTGGCGCGTCACCGCCTCTCCGCCTCTGCCGCCTCTCGCAACTCCAGGCCCCCAGCCCGCTTTGCCTTCCGCACTGAACTCCGGCAGATCGCGTCCACTCTGCTCCCGCAGCGGCTTGCCACGCCGCAGAATCGGATGCTCGGGATCGTCGCTCGGCGTCAGTTCCGCCGCTGCGAGCGGCTTTGCCGCCATCGTGCTGGTTGAACCCATGGCTGCCGGTGGGGCTGGGGACGCTGCTGGCGACCCTGTGGATGCCGACGCACTCTTTGCCTCTGCCGAGTCTTCGCTGCGGTGCAGCTTCGGCCGATCCGAATCCTGCCCCGCGCCCTGACCCGGAGCCTGGCTCTGTTCAGATGTCTGTCCCGAAGCCTGCGTCTGCGCCGCAGCCGAACTATCCCCACCCGAACCTTCCCTCCGGTGCAGCTTCGGTCTCTCGGGATCGTCTTCTTCCTCCGATTTCGCTGCCGTCGCTACCGGGTGCGGCACCGGGTTGTCACCCTCGCTCCCTGGGCGGCGATGCAACACCGGCCGCGAAGAGTCTTCCAACACAACCGGACGCGCGGCGGCTTTTTTCGCCAGCAGCGCCGGGTCCGGAGCCGCTTTGTAGCGGCCGCTGCCGAACCACTGAATTGCATTCTGTGCCGCGTTCTGGCCTGCATTCTGCACCGCGCCCAAGACTGTAAACGTCCCCACCGCCTTGCCAAACTGCTGCACCTCGTACACCGTCTCGGAAATCAGAGTGAACGGAACCGGAGTTGCATGATAGAAGGTCGCGTCGTAATAGCGCTTTTCGTAGAAGAACGTCACCGGCACGAGCCGTCGCGATCCATTCGGAAACGTCTCCAGCACCCCCACCGCACGCGGAGTCTTGCGCTCCGGCTGCGGTGCGCGGAACTGTGCTGCCAACCCTGGCGAAATCGCCACCATTGCCATTGCCAGCGTGACTATCTGCCTCACTTTGCGGTATAGATACATGACCATGGACGCCAATCAGAAAGCTCCCGACTTTACTCTGCCCGACGAAAACGGAGAGCCCGTTACGCTCTCTTCCTTCCAGGGTAAACCCGTTGTCCTATTCTTCTACCCTCGCGCCAACACGCCCGGTTGCACCATCGAGGCCTGCGGCTTCCGCGACCATTACGGCCAACTCACCCGCGCCGGACTCACCGTCCTGGGCATCTCTCCCGATACCGCCAAGGCGCAGAAAAAGTTCCAGGAAAAATTCACTCTCCCCTATACGCTTCTCGCCGACGCCGATAAACAAGTCGCGCAGCTCTTCGGCGTGCTCAAGGAAAAGAACATGTACGGCAAAAAAGTCATGGGCATCGAGCGCACCACTTTCCTCATTGCCCCCGACGGCACCATCGCCCAAGTCTGGCGCAAGGTCAAGCCCGAAGGCCACGCCGAACAGATCCTCGCCGAGGCCAAGAGTCATAAATAGCCCGAGCGTGGAGGAGTGAACCGCGCGGCGAACGAGCAGCCGAGCCACTTCGCCGACTTCTCTGAATGAGATGCAGCAACGCTTCCGCGTGCACCCTGTCGGCGGCTGCGCTCTAACTCAGTATTCGTCCACAGGTCAAACTCAGAACTCGGCCGGGTGCCTCATTCATCGGGAGCGTTACGCGTCGGCGTTACGCATTCACCGTGTCGGCCTTCAGCTTTTCGGACTGGAAGTGGGTGATCAGGGCATCGACGAAGGGCTGGAGTTTGCCTTCCATCACCTGGTCCAACTGATGGACGGTGAGGCCGATGCGGTGGTCGCTGACGCGGTTCTGGGGGAAGTTGTAGGTACGAATTTTTTCGCTGCGATCACCGGAGCCCACCTGCGAGCGGCGCTCCTTGGCAAGCGCTTCCTGCTGCTTGGCCTGCTCAAGTTCGTAGAGGCGCGAGCGCAGAACACGCATCCCTTTTTCGCGGTTCTTGATCTGAGATTTTTCATCCTGGCAACTGACCACGGTGTTGGTGGGGAGGTGAGTGATGCGGACGGCGGAATACGTGGTGTTGACCGACTGGCCGCCGGGACCGGAGGAGCAGAAGGTGTCGATGCGGATGTCCTTGGCTTCGATCTTGATGTCGACGTCTTCGGCCTCGGGAAGAACGGCAACGGTGATGGCCGAGGTGTGGACGCGGCCCTGAGTTTCGGTATCCGGAACGCGCTGCACGCGATGCACGCCGCTCTCATACTTGAGCTGCGAGTAGACGCGCTTGCCTTCGATGATGGCGATGATTTCCTTGAGGCCGCCGACGGAGGACTCGGAGCTGGAGAGGACTTCGACCTTCCAGTGTCGCGACTCGGCAAAGCGCATGTACATGCGGAAGACTTCGGCGGCGAAGAGAGTGGCTTCATCGCCTCCGGTGCCGGCGCGAATTTCAAGGACACTGTTCTTTTCGTCGTTAGGATCTTTGGGTAGAAGAAGAACCTTGATCTCTGCATCAACGGTGGCGAGCTTCTGCTCAAGCGACTGCAACTCCTCCTGCGCATAAGCGAGCATGTCAGGGTCGGTTTCCTGAGCGATCATGGCGCGCGAATCGGCGATGCCGCTCCGGAGCTGCTTGTACTCGCGGTACTTTTCGACCACAGGCGCAAGCTCGCCCTGGGCCTTGGCGGTCTTTTGATAGTTGGCTGAGTCGTTGGCGATCTCGGGCAAGGAGAGGGCCTTGTTCAATTCCTCGAAGCGGGCCTCGATTTGATCTAGCCTGTCAAACATGAGTGTTCCTGAACTTTCAGGCGGGGCGGGAGAACACGCCAGCGGCCGGAGACGATTGATTTGGATGCAGCGGAGCGGGGACGAGGCGGCTGGGCCGCTAGAGGTGAAGCTGCGAGGCGAGAAACAAAATATCAACAGCGGCGCAGATGCGATCACCAGTCATGCGATTTGCTTTGATGCGATTCGGCTTCATGCGATTACGAGCTCTCCACCTTGCTGCTGTTCCAACGCCATGGCGTGTTTGAGGGCGACGATGGCGCACTCGACCTGGGTATCGTCGGGCGGCTGGGTGGTGATGCGCTGCAGCCAAAGGCCGGGAGCGGTCATCAGGGCGAAGAGCGACGAGCGCCGCTTGGCCGCATAACGGATGATTTCATAGGAGCCACCGGCGATCACCGGCAACAAGACGACGCGCGAGGCAAAGCCCGCCCAGAATCCATGCACCGGGACCAGCGCGTAAACGCCGATGGAAATGATCATGACGGTCATCAAAAAACTGGTTCCGCAGCGCGGATGATAGGTCGAATAGCGCTGCACGGCTGACGCGGTGAGAGAGTCATGATTCTCGTACGCGAAGACCGTCTTGTGCTCGGCGCCATGGTACTCGTAGACGCGGCGAATATCGCTCCAGCGCGAGGTGAGCCAGATGAAGCCGAGGAAAATCGCGAGCCGGATGAGCCCTTCCACCAGGGCGAAGAGAACGGTGTTGGCGGTTTGCGGAGCCCAGTGGCGCAGCGAACGGGCCGCAGCGAAGGGCAGGAACTTGTACATAAAGATAAAGAAGCCGAGCGAGAGTGCGATGCTGGAGGCAGTGGCCCAGCTACTCATCTCAAGCTTTTCTCCACTGGCGGTCTTCTCGTCTTCCAGAGCGACATCTGCCGAGTAGCGCAGGGCCTTGAAACCGAGGGCCATCGATGAGCCGAGGGTGACAATGCCACGGATGAAAGGCCAAGCCTTCCAGGGGCTCTTGTCGGCGGGCCTGACGAGCGGTTCGGAATGAATTGCGAGCTCTCCGTCCGGCTTGCGAATGGCAATCCCCCAGGCGTGCGGCGAGCGCATCATGACCCCTTCGAGAACGGCTTGGCCGCCGACGAGGGTTTCCTGAGCGCTCTCCAATGCGAGCGAAAGCTGGAGGGCGATGTGAAAGCGTAAATACGTTCGGAGAGACATCATGGTCATTAGACGCGGGAAGCGGGGAGAGGTCACGGATCCTAACCTTCAGATCGTAACTTCCAAGTTAAGGGTAAGATGCGCGACGGGGCGTTGTCAAACGCCGTTCGAGGTTGCTCCTTCGCCGGCGGAGGCGACGGAGGCGAGGCAGACCTGGTTGCGTCCGGCTTCCTTGGCACTGTAGAGCGCTGAGTCGGCGGCGCGGACAATGTCGTCCCGGGTAATGCCGTGGGCCGGAAACTCGGCCACGCCTATGCTGACGGTGACCGGATAGGGGACTCCGGCGAATTCCGCGTTGGCGACGGCGCGACGGAGCTTTTCGGCCACTGCCGCAGCGCTGGCTCCCTGAGTAGCGGGCAGAACCATGGCAAACTCTTCGCCACCGTAGCGGCAGACCACATCGACCTTGCGAAGATGGCGAAGAAAGAGGGCGGACACGGCACGTAGAACATCGTCTCCCACCATGTGCCCGAAATCGTCGTTGACCTTCTTAAAGTGATCGAGATCAATCATGAGGACGCTGACACCGCCTCCATAGCGGGCGGCGCGGGTGACCTCATCGACCAGGCGGGAGTCAAAATAGCGGCGATTGAATACGCCGGTAAGCCCGTCACGATATGCGAGTTGGCGGACCCGGTCGACATAACGGGCGTTCTGCGTGGCGGTGGCGAGGATGTCGGCCACAGATTCGAGGGCCTGTATGTCATTGGCAAGGAACGCGTTGTTCTGCGTGGTGGCACAGATCAGGAGTCCGATATTCTCGCCAAAGGAGACCAGCGGCAGGCAGACCTCCTCGCGGCCAGAGGGAAAGCAGCGCAGCCGGGCAAAGCGATGGGATCACCGCAATAAGGACGGCGCTCGCCGCCCGAGGTGCAGGCATAGCCATGCCGGTAGCCGGTCGCCCAGTTTGAGGCCAGACAGCGTCCCTTGCTGGGCGCGCAGGATGAGATCGCCGTCTTCATCGCGCAGAAAAATGGCGACCTGCTCGACCTGAAACGACTGCGGAAGCTGGTTGCAGAGACGGTCGAGCAACTCTTTAAGATCGAGTTCGACGGTGGTGCGCTTGGCGATAGCGTTGATGGCCTCGAGTTGCGCGGCGCGGCGCTGCAACATGGAATAGAGCTTGGCGTTCTGCAAACCGATGGAGGCCTGGGTGGCAAAGAGAGTCAGCAGGTCGACGGTTTCATTGTCGAAAAATGCCGGGCTGGTCGCTCTGGCAGTCGAGCACGCCAACAACCTCATCGCGCACCATCAGGGGTATGGCGAGTTCCGAGCGGGTGGTCGGGATCGTGAACGATATAGCGAGGATCCTTGGTCACATCCGGGGAATAGATCGGGCGGCGCGCCTTGGCGGCGGTTCCGGTGATTCCCTTGCCAAATGGAACTGAGATATTCTCAAAGTTGGCGTTGCCGAAATGAGCGTGAACCACCAGCCTCTGGGACGCTTCATCAAGCAGCAGGATGCTGCCGCTTTGCAGATGGAAATAATCGCGGACGATGGCGAGAACCTGGTTAAGAACCTCGTCGAGTTCGAAGGTGGACAATACCGCCTGACTGGCGTCGTATAGGATCGCGATCCGTTGCATAGTTATGACCAAATGTCACAAGGCCGAGGGAAGATCCAGAACAATAGTACATTACCGGCGGCCTCGAAGCGCTTTTTTGTACCGATACCAAAGTTCCAAAAGTCCCATTACGACCAGACAAAACCAGAAATCAACCACCAATCCCAAATCGAATCCAGCGCTGTTGTGACGGGCGGCGGGGGGGAGAAAACGGGAGCAGGCGAAGTAAAGCGCATTGCCGATCAACACCGCTGCCAGCGATCTCCAGAAGTTTCCGCCCACGATTGTTTGGACACCGCTTTGCCGGGAAAAGTTGGCGCATGGCGGGCAGCAAGCCGGAGGGCAAGAACCCGGAATGCAAGGCGGGGAATGAGATACCATTCGAGGACATGCCGGAGCTGCATACGGAAGTTCAATTCTTGAAGGGCATTGGCCCGCGCGTGGCCGAGACCCTGGCCACCAAGGGAATCTTTACCCTGGAAGACGTTCTGTATTACCTGCCATTCCGCTACGAAGACCGCATCAATCCACGCACGATTGAACAGTTGCAAGCCGGGAGAGATGGCGTCGGTCATCGCCGAGGTGCGTAGCAGCGGCCTGTTCACAACCAGACGGATGCCGATCTTTGAAATGACGGCGGGACAGGGACGCAGCAAGCTGAAGTGTCTGTGGTTCCGCGGCGGGTACCTGGAGGGAAAGTTCAAGCCGGGAGCGTTGGTAGCGCTTTATGGGAAAGTTGAAGTTTCAAGCTTTGGGCGCGGCGGTTTGCAGATGTTGCAGCCGCAGTTTGAAATCCTCCACGAACCGGAGGTGGATGGCGAAGCGGCGCCGGAGAGCGAAGAGCAGAAGCACTTTGAGTCGCTGGAAATTGGGCGCATTGTGCCCGTCTACGAGGCGGCGGGAAAGCTAAACGCACGCTGGTTCCGTCGCACGATTCGCGCGGCACTGGAGCAGATGCCGAGCGAGGTTGCCGGCACGGTGGCGGATAACGCTTCGCTGCCGGCTGCGGGCGCGCTGGCCGACGCGATCCCGGCGGTGATTCGCCGCCGGTTGGGGCTGATTCCGCGGGCTGAGGCCTTCTGGCACGCGCACTGGCCCGACGCCGGAGAGAGCTTTGCCGATCTGCAAGCGGCGCGAACACCGGCGCATCAGCGGCTGATTTTCGAAGAGCTGTTTTTCCTCGAACTGGGGCTGGAACTGAAGCGCCGAAAGGCGCGGCTGCAGCCTGGAATCGGCTTCGAGATCAGCGACCAGGTGCGCACAGCACTGAAACGGGTGCTGCCGTTTCATCCCACCCAAGCGCAGAAACGGGTGCTGAAAGATATTGCCGGAGACATGGCCCAGAGCTCGCCGATGCGGCGCTTGTTGCAGGGCGACGTGGGCTCGGGCAAAACGATTGTGGCCTTTGAAGCTGCAACCGTGGCGATGGAGAACGGTTACCAGGTGGCGATGATGGCTCCGACCGAGATCCTGGCGACGCAGCACTATCTTTCGGCGCGGCGCATTCTGGAGCCGGCCGGTTACAGGGTGGTGTTGCTGACCGGATCCCTCGAAGAGGAGCGCAAACGCGCGATCCGCAGCCATCTGGCGCGCGGACACGCGCAGATGGTGATTGGCACCCATGCTCTGCTGCAAGACAAAGTGGAGTTCGAGCGCCTGGGACTGGTGATTGTCGATGAGCAGCACCGCTTTGGGGTGATGCAGCGAATGAAGCTGATGCGCAAGAACAGCGAGGTGCAACCCGACGTACTGGTGATGACCGCAACTCCGATTCCGCGCACGCTGGCCCTGACCCTTTACGGCGACCTCGACGTGAGCGTAATCGATGAACTGCCGCCGGGACGCACTCCGGTGAGCACGAGAGTGGTCTCCGACGAGCGCGCCGGTGAGGTTTGGGAGTTTGTGCGCAAGGCGGTTTCGGGCGGAGAGCAGGCCTACGTTGTCTACCCCGTGATTGAAGAAAACGAAAAAGACACGGGACTGAAGGCAGCGATCAAAATGTATGACGAGCTGCGCAAGAAGATGTTTCCGGAGTTGAAACTGGGGCTGCTGCACGGACGCATGAGCGCCGACGAGAAAGACGCGATCATGCGGCGCTTCAAGAGCGGCGAACTGCACATTCTTGTTGCGACTACCGTGATCGAAGTAGGCGTGGACGTTGCCAACGCTTCGGTGATGGTGATTGAACACGCCGAACGCTTCGGGCTCTCGCAGATGCATCAGTTGCGCGGACGCATCGGCCGCGGCAGAGCAAAGTCTTACTGCGTGTTGATGACGGGGGGCAAGATCAGCGACGAGGCGCAGCAACGGCTGGACACCATGGTTGCAACCAGCGACGGCTTTGAAATTGCGGAAAAGGATCTGGAGTTGCGCGGACCAGGCGAGTTCTTCGGCACCAAACAGGCAGGCATGCCAAACCTGCGGGTGGCAAACCTGATCCGCGACCGCAAGCTGCTGGAACTGGCGAAAAACGAAGCGCGCGGCTTGGTGGACGGGAGCACAAAAGGGGTAACGCCGGAGGAAAAGCGGATGGCCGTGCAGTATCTGAGGAGGCACTGGAACCGGCGGTACGGGCTGGTGGAGGTTGGATAGGAAAAGCCACCGGGAAGCGGACCGATGCAAGGCGCTTCGTGTAGGCTGGATAGCATGATCGTAGGCATTGGCGTGGACCTGTGCGAGGTGGAGCGGATCGAAGCGGCGATTGCGCGGCATGGCGAGCGCTTCCTGACCCGCATCTATACAAAAGCCGAACGAGCTTATTGCGAATCGAAGGTGAATCGGATGGAGCGCTTTGCGGGGCGATTTGCCGCCAAGGAAGCGGCGATGAAGGCGATCGGCACGGGATGGCGCCGCGGCGTCGGCTGGCGCGACTTTGAGGTGACGCGCGCGGAGAGCGGGCAGCCGATCATTCGGTTTCACGCAGTGGCACGCACGATCGCCACCGAGCTTGGCGCGACGCGGGCGCTGGTTTCCATTACACACATCAAAAGCATGGCCATGGCGCAGGTGGTGCTGGAGGCAGAGTAAAGCGTCTGCTCATGGCTGGAGCAGATGAATTTCCGAGCAGGTTTGGTTATGATTCGAAGCAGTTGCAATTGGAGAGAACGTGCCTAGTCAAAAGCAACTTCGTTGGGCTCAGCTTCGGGTGGGGCTGACCGTTGTGGTCGCTGCCCTGGTTCTGGGCTTCCTCGTCTTTTTGATGAGCGGTACGACTGGTTTGTTTACGCCCACGCTGCACCTTGTCTGCTATGTGGACAATGCGGGAGGGCTGCGCAATGGCGCACCGGTGCGGCTGCAAAATGTCGATATCGGGAACGTGGATAGTATCCGCCTGGTGAACCATCAGACCGCGAGCGGCGCCCCCACGCCGGTGGAGATCAGGATGAAGATGAACGCGAAGTTCCGGCCCTTCATCCGCACCGATTCCCAGGTGATGCTTTCGACGGCAGGGGTACTGGGCGAAACTTTCATCGACATCGATTCGAGCCAGGCGCGAGGCGGAGTGGTCGCCAACAACTCTGAGCTGCCGTCAAGGGAAGTGGCAGGCATTCAGGACGTGGTGCGATCCTCGCAGTCTACGTTGCAGAACGTAAATACCTTGGTGACCCGCCTGGATCGTATCGTGACCGCGGTGGAAGACCAACAGGGTTCAGTCGGCAAGCTGATCTACGACAAACAGCTCTATAACAATTTGAATAGTTCGGTAGCACAGGTCAACGGGATGTTGAGCGACATCAGCAAGGGCCGGGGCAGCCTGGGCAAGTTGATAAGCGACGACACGCTGTACACGCGAGCGACCGAAACCATCGATAAGCTGAACACAGTTGCCGACAACCTGAATAACGGCAACGGAACAATCGGCAAATTGATCCGCGATCCTGCGCTCTACGACAACGCCAACCAGACACTGGCGAAGGCAAACCAGTTGATGGACGGTATTAATCGCGGCGAAGGCGGGCTGGGCAAGTTTGCCAAAGACCCGGTATTTGCGAAAAAGCTGGACCTGCTGGTGACGAATCTCTCGACGATTTCGGCGGAGTTGGAAGCTGGGCAGGGCACGGCAGGCAAGTTGCTGAAGGACCCCACGCTCTACGACCACGCCGACCATCTGCTGGTGGAGAGCCGCACCCTGCTGGACTCATTCCGCGAAAACCCGAAGAAATATCTGAGCATCAAGATGCACATCTTTTAGTGGGATGGTGGAGGAGGCGCTGGCCGTCTTCTGCACCGACTCGTCTCTTCCCGCTCCGCGTCCTCAATGGCCATTTCTGAGTGCGAGGTATTTCGAATGCGACTCCTCAAGATTGTTTCTGCAGCGCTAGTTGCGTGCTGTGCTGCGGTTGCGCAGACTCCGGCGACGGCTCCGGTGAGCTTTGATAAGTCCGCTATGGATCCGGCAGCGAATCCCTGCCAGGATTTCTACCAGTTCTCCTGCGGGGGATGGCGCGCCTCGCATCCTTTGCCGGCCGACAAAGCGCGTTACGGGCGTTTTGATGAGTTGCGCGAATACAATCGCCTTCTGCTGCGCTCAATTCTGAAAAACGCCTCCAAACCCGGCAAGCGCAGTGCGAATGAAAAGAAAGTCGGCGCATTCTATGCGGCGTGCATGGATGAAAAGACCATCGATGCAAAAGGCATCGAACCGATTGAGCCTTGGTTGAACAGAGTCGCCGCGATTGCCAATAAGCGGCAACTGCTGGACCTGATTGCAAAGATGCAGGCGTCGGGTCTGCCTCCGGTCTTCGGCTTCGGCTCGGGAGCGGACCTGCATAATTCGACGATGAACATAGCCCACATCGATCAGGGCGGGTTGTCTCTGGCCGACCGCGACTACTATCTGAAGCAGGACGCGAAGATGGTGGAGGTACGCGGCAGGTACACGGAGCACATTCAGAAATTGCTGACCCTTGCGGGCGAGACGCCGGAGCAGGCCGGCGGCGACGCCAAGACCGTTCTGGCGCTTGAAACCAAAATCGCCGAGGCCTCGATGGACCGCGTGCTGCGCCGCGATCCGAAGAACATCGATCACAAGATGACGGTAGCGGAACTGGAAAAGCTTGCGCCGGAGATCGATTTTCCGCGTTATTTCGAGCTGGTGGGTTCGGTGAAGCTGGATTCGCTGAATGTGGGCAACCCGGAATATTTCCGGCAGCTCAGCGCTATGCTGGTCTCCGAGCCGATAGAACACTGGAAGACTTATCTGCGCTGGCGGATCGTGAAGAGTTCGGCGCCACTGCTGTCGAAGCCATTTGTGGACGAGAACTTTGAGTTTCAGGGCAAGTACCTCTCCGGACAAAAGGAGATTGAAGCGCGCTGGAAACGCTGTGTATCGATGACCGACGCCGAACTGGGCGAGGCACTGGGCCCGCTCTACATCGCCAAGGCGTTTCCAAAGAAAGCAGAGGCACGCATGGACGTATTGGTGGCCGCCATCGAAAAGTCCATGGGCAAGGACATCCAGAGCCTTGAATGGATGAGTCCGGAGACGAAGAAAGCCGCTGAAGAAAAACTCGGCAAGGTAAGTAATAAGATCGGCTATCCGATTAAGTGGAAGAACTACAGCACGGTTGTCATCAAGCGGAACGACTTTGTCGGCAACGTACGCGCGGCCAACATTTTTGAGGAGAAGCGCGACCTCGCCAAGTTGGGCAAGCCGGTAGATAAGAACGAGTGGAACATGACGCCTCCGACGGTGAACGCCTACTACGATCAGAGCGAGAACAATATCAACTTTCCTGCGGGGATACTGCAGCCGCCGTTTTTCAGCGCCAAGGTGGATGATCCGGTGAACTACGGCGGCATTGGGGTGGTGATCGGTCACGAACTGACGCACGGATTCGACGACCAGGGACGCAAGTTTGACGGCGACGGCAACTTAACCAACTGGTGGGGGCCGAACGATGGGCGTGAGTTCGAAAAGCGAGCGCAGTGCGTAGCCGATGAGTATTCCAGCTTCGTCTCGGTGAAGGACGATAAGGGCGAGGTTCACCTGAATGGCAAGCTGACGCTCGGCGAAAATACGGCGGACAACGGAGGCCTGAAGCTGGCATTCATGTCCATGGCCGGCCAACCTGACTACAACAATGATCAGAAGATTGACGGCTTCACGCCGGCGCAGAGGTTCTTTATCGGTTTTGCGCAGGTGTGGTGCGAGAATGTGAGCCCGCAGCGCGCACGTGAGTTGGCGCTAATCGATCCACACTCTCCGGGAAAATTCCGCGTAATCGGAGTTGTGCAGAATTCCCCGGAGTTTCCCAACGCTTTCGGCTGCAAGAAGGGCGATGCAATGGTTCCGGCGAAGGCCTGCCACGTCTGGTAAGAGAGGTGCCGTTGTTCGAGCAAAGGCCCGCGAAATTCGAGAGCCCATTTCTTCGTTTGCAGGAGCTCAGTCTGAGATGCGTGCGGGTCGTCGTCGCCATCATATTTGTTCGCGCCGGCACCCTAAAGGCTATTTTTCCATTTCGCGCTTCCCTCACCAGGACCGCCGTCGAGCAGTTTCCCGAGCCAAGACTTCTCTACGAACCGCATCATCAGGCAAGTTATGTTGTCATGCCCACCAGCCTGTTTCCCTGCGTCGATCAACTGTTCGCAGGCTTGCATGCACGAGGGTGCATGCTCGATAATTTCCAAGATTCCGTCGTCCGAAATATGCCTTGTGAGCCCGTCGGTGGTCAGCAGCAAAGTATCTCCAGGCTCTGCGACCAAGTCGCTCAGATCGGGCTCAACGCTATCTTCTGCCCCCAGCGCACGAATAATGATGTTCTGGATTTCAGAACGCTGCGCCTGCTCCGGAGTGATCAGGCCTCGACGAACATGTTCCATAACGAGCGAGTGATCGTTGGTAAGCTGCTGGATTGCGCCCTTGCGCAATAGATAGGCTCTGCTATCGCCGACGTGAGCAATAGAATACATTGCACCCTCGACAAGGAGCGCGGTGATAGTTGACCCCATTCCGCGTTGCTCCGGGTTTTGGGCGGCGGCAGAGCGAATCTTCTGGTTTGCTATCTGAATTGCGCTGGCCAAGACGTTGGCGCGGGCAGATACACTTTCAAACTGCGCGCCGGCCAGGCGACGCTCCTTGTCATCGGCAAGCTGGCGGCAATAGTCCAGTACGGTATCAACACCGATCTTACTGGCTACCTCACCGGCGGCCTCGCCGCCCATTCCATCGCAGACCACGTAAACGCCGCAGCGCCAGTCGTAGCCAAAGTTGTCCTCATTGTTGCTGCGCACACAGCCGAGATCGCTTCGGCCAGCAACTTGGATGCTGAGACTCATTCATTCACCGCTAGCCCGTGGCATTGGCTTTTGGGCCAGACTATTTTAGAACCTGTATGAGGCGCCTACCAGCGGAATCATCTTGCTCCGCAGCCCGGCATTATCCAACTTGAACAGAAGGCTGGCGTTCACGAACAGGTTCTTGAACGGATTGGCCTTGAACCCGCCTCCCAGATTATCCATGGCATAACTCCTACTGACATAGGGACTCACTGATTGCAGAGGAGCAACAGAATCTGGCACGGGGACGGATACTAAGGATAATCTCGGGCCGTTATACACCCATTGTCCGAGAAATTCGCCAACCAGGGTGAACTTACGGGTAATCCGAACGTCTGCGCCTCCCGAATACAGGAAGCTGGACGGCAAATTTTGATTCCCATTGAGAACGGAACTGCCATTCCATTGGTATGCAAGATTGATGTTGGGGGTAACTCTGCCGCGATAAGAGAGTACGAAGTACGGCTTAAATCCGTACGCTCCACTTCCCAAAAAGTTGCTGGCATTGCCCGATGGAAAGCGCACTTCGCCGCCCACCGCCATGCTGGCCTGCTCGTCTTTTATGACATTGGCTTTCAGATTCACCATAATGTCACCCAGACCACTCGCGGAGCCGGGAAAATTTTGTTGCCCGTTCGCGGTGCTATATAAGGGAAATGGCGCCCCCTCCCCTACCTCCGGGTAAACCGTTCCTTGCGCCACCCGACGGCGAGGAGTGGCTGCTGGAATTCGCCCGCAGGTCCAACGTGGATGCCCTGCTCATCACCCGCCAACTTCCCTCGTTCAAGGCCGGATGGCAGCGCAAAAACCATCTGCAATTCGAGGTACAGGTACTCGACGTCGCCTCAGGCCGGCGCTCCCCTACGGCACTCAATGACGAAGTCAATCTCTCCGACTACAAGTTGCTGATGAACGCGACCAACAATGCCAGCATTGATCCCATGTTCCGGACTTTCTGGACGGGCGACCCGAAGGTGTTTAAGGACCAGCCAATCGGCAAGGCTGCCACGAAGCTGGTGGATTGGACGCAATCGTACCTACTGGCGTCGCTCCCCCCGCTGAACCTGCCGCTCAAAGGTGGCCCCGTGCCGGTTGCTGCTGCTTCCCCCGCATGCACGATGAACTTCCGCATTCGCTATACAGCCAAACGAACCGCGTCCAAGGCTTACAGCCTGATCGCCAACAATAAGGAAGAATCCTCTACCATCCGGGAAGGTGTCGCGAGCTTCCCTATGGCTCCAGGATCGCTGGCGATCCGTGTCCGCGTGGAGGATGCACCTTACCGTATGCCGAGCCAGACTTTGTATCAGAGCTCAACTGTACTCGACTGCTCGCAGGGTGAGAAAACGCTCGTTATGGACCTTGGCAACGCAGGGGAGGCCTTATTGCACTGGGAGTAGGAGTGAGAGCCTCTCCCAACATTTCCGTGGGCCGAGAGGCCACCACTGTCTACGGCGAGGAGGTGAGCGACTGCGGCTCCGGTTCGCGCTATGTCTCCAGAGAACGCCTGGAAGCCACGCTGGACAGCGAATAGACTCAGCTCCTCACGCAGCTAAGCGAAACCCGCGGGTCGCACACGAGCTTCTTCTTTCGTTGACAGCATCTCACCTGCCTTTCACAGCAAATATCTAGTCAGGCAACATTTCGTAGCAACGTGCAACGAAGCTTTTGGCGAAAGCGCAATTGGCCACCGCGCGCTGGATGGTCGATCATCGCTTCGTTAATTACATTGAATCCTAAATTCATCAGGGATTGTGCACAGGCGGAATGGGTAACCCCGCCGATCAGCACGATGGGAGTGTTTTTGTCGACCGCGAACTCCATCAATCGAACAATCAGACGGGGCACAGACGCCCGCAACAACGCAAGCTTTTGGAAATGAGATGCCCGGTCCGGCATCGGCTCCTCGCTGGCGTCAATGAGAAAGTATCCTTCGCGCATGAAACGCGCAAGGAGCTCGGACTTGCGGCCCCGCATTTCTTTAGCAGAACTCCCAGACGAGAAGCCATTCTCTGCGAACCCCACCGCGGAACCGTAGAGGGTCTTCATCAACTCAAGGAATAGCGTGTCACCATCCCTTAAATCCTCGAAGTAGAAGAGGCGGTTGAATCGAAACGCCGGTGGAGCCTCCGCGATGAAGAGTACCCGGACAGTTGCGGGTTTGTATCGAATAGTCGCTGTAGCGAATGCAGCTTTTGAGGCATTCCTCCCGCCTCCTCTGATTTCCCGGTCAATATCGATCATTTTCGCATCCCTTTCAGATTACCCACCGAACTCAGCGGTACTGAACACATCGAGTTGGTGCTCGATCGGCTGAAGGAACGCTCGCCTGCGCATCGTTGACGTCGTCTCCTCGAATCTGCATTCGGAATGGTCCGCTATCGCAGCGGAGCCAATCGTTACATTTCAGGTGGCTCGAGTTCGTTGTGTTTCGACCTTGCCATCCGCAGCTCGATGATCGCTGGTGATCAGAAACCGCAATGGAAGATCCGCCGCCTTCTGAATTCCAATCCTTGGCGTCACGACCACGCGCGATACATGGTAGCCGTCGTCTACCACGCATAATGTCGAGCCCCGCCGGGTGACGTCCACTCCGTTGTGAAGTTCACGGGTGATCCCCAACGCCTGGCACAGGCGACCTGGACCACCGCTGATTCGAGATGCGCCCGACGCTTCGGGTACGCCTCTCAGCCTGGCCATCGTCTTCACGCCTTCTAGAGGCTCGATCGCGCGAAAGAGCACGCCACCGGGCTCGCCCGCCGGCAGACAGGAAACGTTTAGGCAGTAGTACATGCCGTACACCAGGTAGACATAGGCGACCCCGGGAGGTCCGAACAAGACCCTATTCCGCTCGGTCTGGCCGATGAAGGTGTGGGAGGCGGGATCATTCAGACCGAGGTAAGCCTCAACCTCAACGATTCGGCCGCTTAGCCATTCGCCCTTGTAATTGTGCCTCAGTACTTTTCCTAATAGCTGACGCGCGACCACCTGCGGAGAACGGTCAAAGAACGCCCTTCCCATCCGCCTTCGATTGGCACCCACCTTAGCGGTCACCTCGGATCTATTCTTCATTTGGTGACTCCATTAGGCGGCCTTAGTGCTATCCTCCGGTTTCTCCAGATGTCCACCGAAGCCGAAGCGCATCGCTGAGAGTAATTTGTCCTGATAATCCGCTTCGCCGCGCGAGTTGAAGCGCTGGTAAAGCGCAGCGGAGAGAACGTGTGCCGGCACCGCCTCGTCGATCGCCGCCTTGATTGTCCATCGCCCCTCACCTGAATCGGAAACCCGCCCAGCAAACTGGGAGAGCGTGGGATCTTTCACCAAGCTGGCAGCCGTTAGGTCCAGCAACCACGACGCGATCACGCTGCCTCGCCTCCAAACCTCTGCGACGTCACGTAAGTTGAGATCGTATTGATAATGTTCGGGGTCACGCAACGGCGTTGTCTCCGCGTCGATCGCATTTTGTTTCTTGCCCACATTGGCCTTTTGCAAGATCCCCAACCCCTCGGCGTATGCGGCCATGAGGCCGTACTCGATACCGTTGTGGACCATCTTTACAAAATGGCCGGCGCCATTAGGACCGCAGTGCAGATAACCGCGTTCAGCGGTGCCGTCCAGCTTCTCGCGCCCCGGCGTGCGCGGCACGTCTCCGACACCGGGCGCGAGCGTCGAGAAGATTGGATCGAGGTGCTTGACCGCGTCGTCTTCGCCGCCAATCATCATGCAGTAACCGCGCTCCAGTCCCCACACGCCACCGCTGGTTCCTACATCCACGTAGTGAATGCGTTTCGCAGCGAGTTCCTTTGCGCGCCGAATGTCATCGACATAATAGGAATTGCCGCCGTCGATGAGAATGTCACCAGATTCCAGATATGGCAGGAGGTCGGAAATGGTCTGCTCTACGGCCGCCGCCGGCACCATCAACCATACCGTCCTTGGTTTATCGAGTTTAATAACCAGGTCACGGAGAGAGGTACTGCCTGTCGCCTTCTCTTGAACCAACTCGTTCACTGCTTTCGGCGACCGATTGAAGACTACGCAGCTGTGCCCGCCTCTGAGCATCCGCCGCACCATGTTTGCGCCCATTCGTCCCAAACCAACCATTCCGATTTGCATAGCTCACTCCTTCGCAAATGTTGTTTCCCGGCTCGTGGAGTTGCTCAAAACCCACAAGAAATCACGACGCCTCTTTGAGTTTTCGGTAGCGGCGAATCAAATTGTTGGTCGAACTGTCGTGATCGAGCGGGGATTCCGTGTTGTTTTCCAGTTCAGGAATAATGCGCTGAGCCAGCACTTTGCCAAGTTCTACGCCCCACTGGTCAAAGCAGTTAATCTGCCAGATGGTGCCCTGAGTAAACACACTGTGCTCGTAAAGGGCGACCAGTTTGCCAAGCGTTTCCGGCGTGAGCCGATCTGCGAGGATTGTATTCGACGGGCGGTTGCCCTCGAAGACGCGGTGAGGCACGAGCCAATCCGGCGTGCCCTCGGCCTTAACTTGTTCAGGCGTCTTTCCGAACGCCAGCGCCTCCGTTTGGGCGAAGACGTTTGCCATAAGCATGTCGTGATGGCGGCCGAGTGGGTTGAGCGTCTGGATAAACGCAATGAAGTCACAAGGGATCAGCCGAGTGCCCTGGTGTATCAACTGGTAGAAAGAATGTTGTCCGTTGGTTCCCGGCTCACCCCAGTAAATAGGACCTGTCGCGTAAGTGACCTCCTTCCCATCGAGCGTTACATGTTTGCCGTTGCTCTCCATTGTTAGCTGCTGGAGGTAGGCAGGAAAGCGCTTCAGGTACTGCTCATAGGGCAACACCGCGACGGTCTGGGCACCGAAGAAGTTGTTATACCAAATGGCCAGCAGGCCCAGGAGCACCGGAAGGTTGCGCTCAAACGGAGCGGTGCGGAAGTGCCCGTCCATCTGGTGGAAGCCGTCCAACATGGCGCGGAAATTATCTGGGCCGATGGCCAGCATCGTCGAAAGGCCAATCGCCGAGTCCATGGAGTAGCGTCCACCGACCCAATCCCAGAACTCAAACATATTGGCGGTATCGATCCCGAACTTCGCCACCTCTGCTGCGTTCGTTGACACGGCCACAAAATGCTTGGCAACAGACTTTTCGTCACCGCCAAGACCCTTCACTGACCAGGCGCGAGCCGTGTGGGCGTTTGTCATTGTTTCCAGGGTTGTAAAGGTTTTCGAAGAGACAATGAAGAGGGTTTCCGGCGCGTCGAGATCGCGTACAGCTTCCGCAAAGTCGGTGCCATCAACATTGGAAACGAACCGGAACGTCATGCCGCGATCGCTGTAATGCTTGAGCGCCTCGTAGGCCATTACCGGTCCGAGGTCGGAGCCGCCAATGCCAATGTTAATCACGTTGCGAATTCGCTTACCGGTATACCCTTTCCACTCCCCACTCCGGACTCGATTTGAAAAGTCAGTCATCTTATCCAGAACGGCGTGCACTTGGGGTACGACGTCCTCGCCATCTACTACGATGGATGTTCCTTTCGGTGTGCGCAAGGCCACGTGCAAGACTGCCCGCTGTTCCGTGGTGTTTATCTTCTCCCCTCGAAACATAGCTTCGATCCGTGATCGCAGGCCTGATTCTTCGGCTAGCTCCAGGAGGAGTTTGACAGTTTCGTCGGTGATGCGGTTCTTCGAGTAATCCAGGAAGAGTCCCGCGGCCTCGGTCGTCATCCGCTCACCGCGCTTGTCGTCATCTGCGAAGAGATTTCGCAGATGTAGTCCCTGGATACTCATGTAGTGGGTTTGGAGGGCCGTCCAGGCCTTCCGTCTCGTGAGCGGTTCAACGCCCTGACTTTTGATTACTGTCTCGACAGGTATTGCCATATTGGTGTTCCTTTCGCTACCCGTCTTCTTTTTGAGACGGGCCCGGCTAGCTAGACCGCCTTGAGTGCAGAACTCTTGGAATTGATCACCGCGATCAGATCGTTCCAGGACTATTCTTGTGGTGTCAGGGGCCTCAGGTTCTCGAGCATAAATGGAATCAGTTCGGAGACTGTGGGGTGGATGTGCATAGCGCGCTCAATGACTGTATAGGGGGCCTTCGCATACATCACATCCAGAATGCTGTGAACAACTTCATCGCCGCCCGTGCCTAAGATGGACGCACCCAGGATCTTCTTCGTATCCGCGTCGACCAGAATCTTCATGAAGCCAAGCGTTTCTCCTTTCTCCACCGCGCGCCCGACACTGGTCATCGGCAACATTCCAATGAGCGCTTTCTTGCCTGATTGTCTTACCTGTGTCTCGCTCAGTCCCACGTGTCCTAGTGGAGGATCGATGTAAAGAGCGTAGGCAGGAATGCGATCGCTGACTCGGCGGTGATCGTTGTCCAGAAGGTTTGCCCCGACGATCTCATAATCGTTATAGGACGTGTGGGTAAACCCGCCCTTTCCGTTGCAGTCACCGAGTGCCCATATGCCTGGCACGTTCGTGCGTAGCTCATCATCAATCACGATGTTTCCCCGATCGTCATGAGCAATGCCAGCTTTTTCCAGCCCAAGATCGTCGGTATTCGGCTGACGGCCAACCGCAAGGAGTACATGCGTTCCGATCTCTTGCGGTGAGCCTTCCGCACAATCGACGTTTACTCCGATTCCATCTTCTCGCTTCGAGAATCCGATACATTTGGCATTCAGGCGAACATTGATGTTTTCACGCTGAATAATGTCGAGGATCGCCGCGGATACGTCCTCATCCTCGTGTCTGAGCAGGCGGGGACCCATCTCGACGATGGTCACCTTGCTGCCGAAGCGGCGAAACATCTGTCCGAACTCGAGGCCGATGTAGCTGCCTCCAATGATGACAAGATGCGGTGGCAGATAGTCGACCTCCAATATCGAGGAATTTGTAAGATAGCTGATCTGATCAACGCCGGGCATTGGCGGAATTTTGGCCCGCGCGCCCACGTTGATGAAGATCTTGTCAGCCGTAAGCACTTCGCTGCCAACGCTCACCTCGTGCGCAGATTCGAAGCGCCCCTGGCCAGTGTAAACAACACAGTTCTTGTGATTACGAAGCCGGTCTTCCGCGCCTTTGCGATCAGATAGCCGGATCTCGTTCATGCGGGCGTGTACTCGCTTCATATCGACAGAGACTTCGCCCGGCAGGCGGACTCCATACTCTGGGCCGCGGCTTGCGAGGTGCGCCGCGTAGGCGCTGGCGATCATCGTTTTGGTAGGAATGCATCCGGTGTTGACGCAGGTTCCCCCGAAGAACTTGCGTTCGATGATTCCGACCTTCGCTCCAGCATCCGCCAGTCGAGTAGCCAGGAACGGACCTGATTGGCCAGTACCAATGACAATGGCATCGTATTTCATCATCGGGCAGTCTCTTTCAGAAAAGTCCCTTCTTGTAGCTCCGTGAATGCCTGCCGAAGTTGCTCCTGCGTGTTCATCACGATCGGACCATACCAGGCGACGGGCTCCTCGAGGGGCCGTCCTGAGACGAGCAGAAATCTGATTCCATCATCCCCGGCCTGCACCGTGACCTCGTCCCCGCGGTCAAAGAGAATCAGCGAGCGGTTATCCGCCTCAACGGGAGGGGTTGTGTCCAACCACTTTATGGCTTCGGTTGGCACCGCGAGCGGTCCCGAAGCATTGCAGAATTTTCCGCTGCCTGAAAAAACATAAGCAAAGGCATGACGAGCCGTTTCCACTGGAAGCGTCTTCGTTTTGCCCGGAGAAACTGACACATCAAGATAGATCAGATCGGCAGCAACTCCGACCACGGGGCCTTTCTTTCCCCAAAAATTTCCACAGACGACTCGCACGTGGGTGCTGTCGTCATCGGTGATTTCAGGTATCTCGGCGGCCTTTACTTCCTGGTAGCGTGGCGCGGTCATTTTGAGCGATGACGGAAGATTGCCCCATAACTGAAATCCGTGCATCCGCCCTGAACCATCGCCCTTTGGCATCTCTTGATGAATGATGCCGCTCCCGGCAGTCATCCACTGCACGTCGCCTGACGAGATGATGCCGCTGTTCCCGATGCTGTCGCCATGCTCGACGGTTCCGGCAAGCACGTATGTGATGGTCTCGATTCCCCGGTGAGGATGCCAAGGAAAGCCCGCCAAATAGTCCTCCGGCACATCATTTCGAGAATCGTCCAGCAGGAGGAACGGATCGAACTCCTTTGTATTTCCGAAACCGAATGCGCGGCGAAGGTGCACGCCCGCACCTTCGAGAGCCGGTTTAGATTTGATCATCCGCTTGACAGGTCGGATCGACATATCAACTCCAATGCAAAGTATCTATGCTTTCCTACGAAGAAGGCTCAGACGTTGTCACGATCTGATGTTATTGGCTCCTCCCCAAACTATTCCGATGCTAAGCCATAGCCGGGAGTTTCGCTTCGGGTCAGAATTGCACAACACGCCGACCTCAATCCAATCGTTCCGGCTAGATGTCAGGCCACCAGCAAGATCTTCCCGACACCACCCTTTTCTGCCGCTGCTTGAGCCTCGGCCGCTTCACTGAGTGGCAGGGTCTGGCTAATCGGGATTACTAGCTTGCCATCTCGCACCGCTTCGGCCATGAACTGGAGAGTTTTCCTGTCGAATTTCGAGAATACTGGCACCACCTTCACAGATGGGTACTTCGCGGCGTTCTGCGGTGCCCCGAGAACCGAAGCAAACACTCCTCCCGGCTTGACCTTGGCGATCAGCTTCTCGGCGGTCCTTCCGCCGACCGTATCCGCAACCGCATCGAGCGGCGAAAGATTCGCAATCGCGGTGTCGTCGTCGGTTGCGACCACCTGATCCGCGCCGACAGTCTTCGCCTCATCCATCTGCCGCTTCAAAACCCCCGCGATCAGAGTCGCTCCGCGTTGCTTCGCAGTGAATACCGCCGAACGCCCGACATTTCCTGCAGCACCTATGACCATGACCGTCTGGCCAGCTTTGATTCCAGTTGCGGAACTGAGCTGGTTGCCAGTCGTCGTCGCCAGCGGCAGCGCCGCCGCCTGGATCAAATCGAGCCCCTTGGGGATCTTCGCCAAGATCGCTGCATTTACAACACAAAGTTCGGCGTAAGTATCGTCCGCCATAGCGAACACCTGGTCGCCGACGGAAAAGCCTTCCACCCCCGGCCCAATCTTGACCACAGTCCCCGCCATATCGACTCCTATCAGGCCCGGAAACTTGATGGGATAAAAGTCTTTCGTCAATCCGGCACGTTGTTTGTAGTCGATCGGATTCACGCTGGTGGCAGCCACCCGCACCAGCACCTCGCCCGGACCCGGAATCGGGTCAGGGTATTCTTCGAACTTGAGTACTTCAGGACCGCCATATTGGTGGACAACAACTGCTTTCATAATTCATCTCCTTAGCACGCTGGGTAAACAATCTTGACGGGCAGTTGGATGAACGAAAAAGGGGATTGGTCGCGCCAACATTCTGCTCAGCGCATCTCAATGCCTTCTGCCATTTGTTGATGACGGACACTCGGGCGTTTGTCGGACAACAACCCTCCCCAGCATGAGCCAGCTTTGTAAATTGACATTTATTTAACGACGAGAGACCCGCCGCTGGCAACGCTTTCACCGCGTCGTGAATCGGTCACGCAAGCGTCGACGCGCAAGGCCAAGCTGATCCGGCGGCAGGAGCAGTGGAGTGACCTCATGGAGATGAAACTCGAAGTTGTTGTGGTGCCCATCTCCGACGTAGACAGGGCCAAATGCTTCTACGAAATGTTGGGATGGAGTGCAGCTTACACCTCCCAGCTCGGGGTGCTCGATTATTTTCGGTGCCGGGATCACCTCAGCTGTGCCGGGCTCGGCTCACAGCTTGATCCTTGCCGTGCGTGACATCGACGCCGCCATCACGCCGGGACGGCGTGGCGCGTGACACGATCCTTTTTATGAATGGGAGCGGGACTCGGGACACTGTATTTGTAATGAGCACCGTATCGAAAGGAGCCATCAATGAACGCGGTACAAGTCGAACAGAAGAGCTATGAGATGCCCCCGTGCGAGGGGTTCACCGTCGCACATTTTCTCACCGTCGCCGACATCGATCGGTCGGCTCGCTTCTATGAGAAGGTCTTCGGCGGTCGCATTCTGAGCAGAGGCGACCGCGAAGGCGCGCCTGCGTACATTCAGATCGCGAATACTTGGCTCCTTGTCAACGTCGGGGGCGGCCCGACCCCGGACAAGCCGACGGTGACGCTCAGCGTCCCCGACCCGGAGAAGATCAACGGCTTTATGAATATCCGCGTTGCGGATATTCAAGCGTGCTATGAATTGTGGAAAAGTCGAGGAGCCGAGTTCATCACGGAGCCAATACCCAAGTACGGCGAGATTCGCTGCTACATCCGCGATCCTGACGGTTACATTATCGAGGTCGGACAGAGCACCGAGCTCAAGTACGGTTAGCGCTCGGCCCGGCTGTCCTGGTGTGCTCCGTCATGTCACATACAAGGACGAGCCTCTGGTAAAGGGGAAGCGTGTGACCGGCTTTACGAATGGCGAGGAAGAAGAGATGAAGCTCACCAAAGTTGTGCCGTTCCTCGTCGAGGATGAACTGATGCGCCTCGGAGCCATCTTTGAAAAGGTCCGCGACTGGCAGCCTTTTTCCATCGTGGATGGTCTCCTCGTTACCGGACAGAATCGCGCTTCATCAATCTCTACGGCCCAGTCTCTGACAAAACTGCTCGCAGCGGAGAAGGCGGCTTAGGAATTCTGCAAGCGCTGGTTGCACGCTCGAAAGGATGTCTTATGACGTACCCTACCTTTTATCGCACGATACAGATCAATGGGCTCTCCATCTTTTACAGAGAGGCCGGTCCGAAAGACGCGCCGACGCTTCTCCTGCTGCACGGACTTCCGTCCTCATCGAAAATGTTCGAGCCGCTCTTCACTCGATTAGCAGATCGCTATCATCTCGTCGCGCCCGATTACCCGGGCTTCGGACACAGCGACTGGCCGGCCCCAGAAGTATTCGCGTATACGTTTGATCACTACGCCGAGATCATGAATCACTTCAACGAAGCACTCGAGCTTTCGCGCTACACGCTTTACATGCAGGACTATGGCGGCCCCGTTGGTTTTCGCATGGCCTTGGCCCATCCGGAGCGCATCGAAGCGCTTATCGTCCAGGACGCTGTTGCGCACAACGAAGGCCTGGGGGCGAATTGGAAGACGCGGCGGGCCTTTTGGGCCGGTCGCGCTGCCAACGAAAGCGCGCTACGCATAAATCTCCTGTCACTCGAGACAACGCGGACGCGCCACATCGGGAACGATCCCAACGTGGACCGCTACGACCCGGATCTCTGGACCGATGAATTTTATTTTCTCAGCCAGCCCGGCCAGGGCGAGATTCAAGTCGACCTCTTCTACGACTATCGCACGAATGTTGACGCTTACCGGAAGTGGCAGGCCTGGATGCGCGAGAAGCAACCGCGCCTGCTGGTCATCTGGGGTAAGTATGAGCTCTCGTTCGACAGCTCGGAGCCGGAAGCCTATCGCCGCGACGTGCCGGAGGCTGAAGTCCACATCGTCGATGGGGGGCATTTCGCATTAGACACGGCTGCAGATGAGATCGCCGCATTGGTCCGAGGATTTATCAGCTCTTCACGCTCAGAACTCCTATCACGGCGCGTTGGCTAGAAGGGTGAACGTATGTCAGACAAGAAAACAGCAATCGTCACGGGAGCGTCGAGAGGTATTGGCGCGGGTTTGGTCGAGGGCCTTCTGAAGGAAGGTTTTAACGTCGTTGCAACGTCTCGTAATGTCAGTCAATCGTTGACTGCCTCACCCAGTCTGGTTCTCGTCGATGGCGATATCAGCAAGCAGGAGACTGCTGTCAAAACTGTCGAAGCGGCGATGAAAAACTTCGGAACCATCGATGTGCTTGTGAACAACGCCGGAATTTTCCTTAGAAAGCCCTTCACCGACTTCACTACCGCCGACTTCAATGCCCTGGTCTCGACCAACCTCCTGGGATTCATTTACATGACTCAGCTCACCGTGAAACAGATGCTTAAACAGAAATCAGGAAACGTCGTGAGCATCTCCGCCGCGCTGGCAGATCAGCCTATCGCTGGCGATAATGCCTCGGTTTCGATGATTACGAAGGGGGGCCTGAATACAGCGACCCGGAGTCTCGCGATCGAGTATGCAAAAGAAGGCATCCGCTTCAACGCCGTAGCCCCTGGCGTCGTGGACACGCCACTGCACAAGGACGATCCCAAGGAGTCGCTTAAGAGATTGCCTCCCCTGGGTAAGATCGCGGAAGTGAAAGATGTGGTCGATGCTGTTCTGTATCTGGCACGAGCGGGTCAAGTAACCGGAGAGGTGCTCCACGTGGATGGTGGTGCTCACGCTGGGCGTTGGTAGCCAGACAGTTCACTTTCCTGAGTGTGATTCGCGAATGAACATCGCCGCCGAACTTACCGGATGCGTGCAATGGACAGGGTGAAATCGTAGGAGGAGTTGTGTGTTGGAGAGTCGCTCGATGGCGCGCATTGAGCGATAACGCTTACCGCAAAAGCTCTGGACACCGTCAGGTTTCAATCTCGGCAGTAGCGGGAGAAGAATGAAAGCGAACAGTGCAAAGGTGCGTTGCTTGTGGGCTGAGAGCGATCCACTGTTACAGGACTATCACGATAAGGAATGGGGCGTTCCCCAGTACGACAGTCGAGCACTCTGGGAATTGCTTATGCTCGAGTGCTTTCAGGCAGGACTCTCTTGGCTCATAGTTCTGAAAAAGCGTGAGGCTCTCCAGGCGGCATTCCGACAGTTTGACCCGGCAAAGATCGCGCGTTTGGGGGACGATGATATTCAAAAGCTTCTGGACGACCCAGGGATCATCCGCTCCCGCGCGAAGATCTTAGCGACGATCAAGGGGGCACAGATATTTCTGGAGATGCGGAAGTCTGGGGAGGATTTTGCGACCGTCATTTGGGAGATCGCGGGAGGCGAGCCGATACGGAACGAATCGCCATTGTCCATGCATCCTATAGCTGAGGTGATGTCGAAGGAATTGAAGAGACGCGGATTCAAATTCGTGGGTCCGGTCAGTGTCTATGCCTTCATGCAAGCTGCAGGAATTGTGAATGCTCACAGCCACTCCTGCTTCCGTCACAGCGAAGTGATGCGTTACGGAAAGCTGCAACGCAGGAAATGAGCACAAGCCGCGGATTCCGGGAGAACTCTGGTACACCAGGGCTAAGGTGACGAATGCTCCCGAACGCAACCCAAGTGAGAACTCAACGGAACACCCCGAGCGCTTGTAGCGCGCCTGAACAATCAGCCCATCCTGAAAATATTCTGAGGGTGGATTTTCTTCTGAATTTTGAGGCCTGCTCAGGATGGTAATTATTATTTGCCACGAGGGATGCTCGTAGTCAGAAGCGATGTTCAGCAGGTTTTAGCAATGTTGTTGACAATCATCATCATCTTCGTGCTCTCGGCCTGTTCGTGGGCGTGGTAGCTGGAGCGCACCAACGGGCCTGACTCGACATGGCGGAAGCCCAACTTGTCGGCCTCCTGCTTGAGGAAAGCGAAATCTTCGGGCGGATACATTCGCTTGACCGGCAGGTGGTCGCGCGAGGGCGCCAGATATTGGCCGATGGTGAGGATGTCCACCTTGCGAGCGGCAAGGTCGCGGCAGACCTGCAGCAACTCCTCCATGTCTTCGCCAAGTCCAACCATAATTCCGGTTTTGGTGACCGCGTTGGGCGAAAGCTGCTTGGCCGAGGCGAGCAGGTTGAGGGTGCGTTCGTAGCGCGCGCCGCTGCGAGCCACTCGATAGAGGCGCGGGACGGTTTCGGTGTTGTGGTTGAGAATGTCAGGCTGGGCGTCGAGCACAATCTGAAGGCAGTCCTGGTGGCCCTGGAAGTCGGGGATGAGGACTTCGACCGAACAGTCCGGTTGCAGGCGGCGAATTTCACGGATGGTTTCCGCAAAGACCCTGGCGCCACCGAGGTTGTCGTCATCGCGATTGACGCTGGTGACGACGGCGAACTTGAGTCCGAGTTGCGCGACGGCTTCGGCGACGCGGCGCGGTTCGTCGAAATCAATGGCTTGGGGACGTCCCTTGGGTACGGCGCAGAAGCCGCAGCGCCGGGTGCAGAGGTTTCCCAACAACATGAAGGTCGCGGTGCGATGGTTCCAGCACTCGCCAATGTTGGGGCAGTGCGCGGATTCGCAGACGGTGTGCAGGTCGAGACCGCGCGCCAGCTTTTTCAGTGCATGGTACTGCTCGCCCATGGGAGCTTTGGCGCGCAGCCAGCTCGGTTTGGGAGCCGGTGCGGTGGAGACGGTCTGGATCTGAATTAAATCGGAGGTCGCCATCGGTATCTCTAGTCTACGATGCCAAGGTGGAGCAGATGGACTCCAATTTTCAGCTTTGCGGCTCGAATACCCGATGAACAATCGCCCGACGAGGTTAGAGGGTTTTCAGGTAGGCGAGTAGAGCGTCTATCTGGGGGTCCGAGAGGGTATTGCCGAAGGCAGGCATCTTAGCCCGGCCGCGCACGATCACTTCCGTGATGCGATCATCGTTGGCTGGCATCCCGCTGGGTAGATACTGTTTTTTGTAAAGATTGTGGAGGCTGGGACCGTGCCGGCCCCGGCTCAAATAGGGATCGTGGCAGCGGGCGCAATTGGCATCAAAAACATGGCGGCCTATCGCCTGAATGGGAGTGAGGCCCAGCTCTGCGTCGGATTTGCGGGGTTCGGTGTGGCAGCCGAAAACTGCCAGCAGCGCCAGGAGACAGAGCATTGGAAGCCGAGCGAATCTGGAGAAAAGTAGAACGCATTACGAGCTGTCCTGGCTAGAATCAGGTACCATCTTATCGCAATGTCCATCCTGCTCAAACGCGCCCGCGAAGTCGCCTTGCCCGAGGATGGCGCACGCGTGCTGGTAGATCGCCGGCAGCCACGCGGTTTCGCGAAAGATGGCGCGAAAGAAACGGCGAACGGTGTGGCGAAAGACGCTTCGAAAGAAACGCTGGAATTGCATACGTGGCTCCCGGGACTGGGGCCTAGCGACGAGTTGCGGCGTTGGTTCAACGAAAGGCCCCGGCAGTGGCCGATCTTCCGCCGACGATACCTCGCCGAGCTCTGCACCGCGGAGGCAGAGGATGCGCTGAGTGAGTTGCACGCCATCGCGGCCACCGAGCACACTGTGACGTTGCTGACCTCAGCCAAGGACCAGGAGCACAGCCACGCGGCAATTCTGCGCGACCTGCTGGACGGGGTCAAGAAGCCGCCGTCGACCTCGGGACCGACGCGGGCTGCATCGGGCGGACGGGTCCGCGCCCGGAGGCCCCGATGATTTTTCGAAGCAAATTGGCCGCGCAGGAATCGGAAGGCGCAGTGCGTCCGGTGTTTGATGCGATTGCCGAGGTACAAAGAAGTGCGGCTGCGAGCGACTGGTATGTGACCCAGCCCGACCACGCGGGTATTTCCGGCATGGTGGCCGCCGCATTCGACTCGCGCAAGGTTCCCAATGTCAGTGCCGCGGTGGTGCGCGCCATCTCTCTGCATGACGTGGGGTGGATGCCGTACGACGGGGACGTGAGTTCACCATGTGCGCCAGCGCGCCACGAATCGGGGGTGCCGGTTTCGTTCGCCAACACCGGGCCGGAGCGTTTTCTACCGGCATGGATGGGATCGATCCAGGCAGCGCAGAGCACCGGAGCGCTGGGAGGAATGATCGTAAGCGCGCACTTTGCGCAAATCTCCCGTCCATACCTGACGCGGGGCGCGGGAACCCCGGAGCAGCGCACGCAGGTGGAGCAGTTTCTGGCGCGCGAGACAGCGCGGGTAGAGCGGTTGTTGCCACAGGCAGGCTTGCCGATGGCGGAGATCGAGGCGCTGGTTGCGGTGATTCAGTTCTGCGACCTGGCGTCGCTGTATCTATGTGCGAATCCGCCATCCCCGGTGGAGTTGCCGCAACTGCTCAACGGAAGCCGGGTGCAGTTCTCGTTCGAGAACGGCGCGTTCCGCATGAGGCCTTGCCTGCTGGATCAAGTGCTGGTAGTGGAGATTCCGTGCGTGCGTTTTGTGGATGGGAAGGCCGAGCGGGAGATGGTTCCGGTGAAGGTGCAATAGAGGTATTGCTTCTGCTCTCTCCCTCTTCGCTTTCGCGCATGGTGGCAACCATGCGAAAATAGATGAGTCCGCCTATGACCACCCCTGAAAAACAGCCGCAGATCACGCCGGAAGTCCTCCGCAGCCATGGACTATCCCCTGAGGAATATGAACGCATTCTGAAGTGGCTGGGCCGCGTGCCTACCATGACCGAGCTTGGCATCTTCTCCGTGATGTGGAGCGAGCACTGCTCGTACAAGTCGTCGCGGGTGCACCTGAAGCGACTGCCGACCCAAAGCAAGCTGGTGATGCAGGGGCCGGGCGAGAACGCCGGAATCATCGACATTGGCGGCGAATGGGCCTGCGCCTTCAAGATCGAATCGCACAACCATCCTTCATTCGTCGAACCCTTTCAGGGTGCGACCACTGGAGTTGGCGGTATTCTGCGCGACATTTTCACGATGGGCGCGCGGCCGGTTGCGGTGATGGATTCGCTGCGCTTTGGGCCGATCACGAAGGAACACGACCCGGGGATGAGCCGCGCCACGCTGCACAAGAATCACGCGGTGGTGGACGGCGTGGTGGGCGGCGTGGCCAGTTACGGCAACTGCTTTGGCGTGCCCAATGTGGGCGGCGAAACCCGCTTCGAGAGCTGCTACGCGGGCAATCCGCTGGTAAACGCTTTTGCCTTAGGGCTGGTGAAGAAGAACGAAATTTTCTTCGCCTCGGCTTCAGGCGCAGGCAATCCGGTGATCTACGTCGGCTCCAAGACCGGCAAGGACGGGATTCACGGCGCGACCATGGCAAGCGAGGAATTCAGCGAAGGCAGCGAGGCGAAGCGTCCGAATGTGCAGGTGGGCGATCCGTTCATGGAAAAGCTGCTGCTGGAGGCTTGCCTGGAGGCGATGCAGACGGGCGCGATTGTCGGCATACAGGACATGGGTGCCGCAGGGCTGACCTGCTCGACCTGCGAACTGGGTGGACGCGGCGGTGTGGGCCTGGAGATTGAGCTCGACTTGGTGCCACAGCGCGAAACCGGCATGAGCAGCTACGAGATCATGCTCAGCGAATCGCAGGAACGGATGCTGCTGGTGGCCGAGTGCGGCCGCGAAGAGGAAGTGTTCAAGGTCTTCCGCAAGTGGGGACTGGATGCGGTGACGGTGGGACGGGTGATCGGCGAAAACACGATGCGCGTGCTGCACCACGGGATTGCGGTGGCCGATATTCCGAACCAGGCGCTGACCGACGATGCGCCGCTGTATCACCGCGAAGTGGGCGAGTGGACGGCTCCGGTGCCGGAGCAAAAGCCTGGGGCGCTGCAGTTGGGCGCGAAGAACAGTTTCAATCGCGATTTCATGAAGCTGCTGGCAAGCCCGAACATCTGTTCGAAGCACTGGGTGTATGAGCAGTATGACTCGATGGTGCAGACAAACACAGTGCAAGGGCCAGGGGAGCTGGCGGGCGTGATCCGCATCAAAGGGGCGGGGAGTGAAGAGGCGAAGCGCGGATTAGCGATGGCGCTGTACGGAAACGGGCGCTGGTGCTATCTGAAGCCAAAGCTGGGGGCGATGCACAATGTGGCGCGGGCGTCCCGGATGGTAGCCTGCACGGGAGCGCAGCCGGTGGCGGCAACGAACTGCCTGAACTTCGGCAATCCCGAGAAGCCGCCGATCATGGCGCAGTTCTCGCAGGTGATCGACGGGCTCGCCGAGGCTTGCATTGCCCTGGAGACTCCGATTACGGGTGGCAACGTGAGCTTTTACAACGAGACGCTGGGCGAGGCGATTTATCCCACGCCGACGCTCGGCATTGTGGGCATCCTGCAGGACGTGACCAAGGCGGTGCCGGCCAACGCTGCGAGAGCCGGGCGCGCGATTGTACTGCTAACGCCGGGACAGAAGGCGCACAGCGGCGAGGAGCAGAATGAGTTCGGCTCCTCGGAATTTGCCGCCCATGTGCTGGGCGAGGTGTGGGGCGCGCCACCGCGACTGGATCTGAAGGCTGAAAGGGCCTTGCAGGATCTGCTGCAGAAGCTGGCGGACGAAAGACTGCTGGAATCGGCCCGCGACGTGGCTGAGGGCGGAATCGCCGTGGCCGCAGCGAAGCTGGGATTCGCCAAGGGGCTGGGGGTGGAAATTGACCTGATTTCCGCCGGACTTCCGGCTGAATGCGTGTTGTTCGCCGAGGATGCATCGCGCGTATTGGTAACTTGCGATCTCACAAAAGTGCGAGCAATCGAAGAGAATGCGATAAAATATGGATTGAACGCGCAACATATTGGCGTTACCACTGGCGAAAAGTTTGTGATTCGTATTGATGGCGCGACTGTCATCGAGGGAGCGTCGTCGACGTTCAAACTGAGCTGGCGGCAAGCGCTGGAACAAGCGCTGCAGAGTGAGCCGACGCTTGCGGCAAGTCTCTAGCAAGCGGAGAAAGAGCGTGATGGCGCGGAGGCGCCGAGTGAGTTCTTAAGTAAGCGCGGCACGGCTCCGGCCGTGCCATTGCGTTCCATCGCGCTGCAGCGCACAGACGTACAAGGCGGGTAGTCATGATTGAGATCGAACTGGACAAACTTCACGAAGAGTGCGGGGTGGTTGCGGTTTACGGACACCCCGAGTCGGCCAAGCTCTGCTACCTGGGACTGCACGCCTTACAGCATCGCGGGCAGGAGTCGGCGGGGATTGCGGCCAGCAATGGCCAGCGCTTGATCGTGTATAAGTCCATGGGACTGGTGGCGGATATTTTTGGGGAAGCGGTGCTGCAGAAGCTACCAGGAAGCCATGCCGTTGGGCATACCCGCTACTCGACCGCGGGAGACTCGGCACTGCTGAATGCGCAACCGATCCAGGTGGAGTGCAACAAGGGACAGATTGCGATTGCGCACAATGGCAACCTTGTGAACGCCGCCGATATCCGCAAGCGCTTTGAGCAGGCGGGATCGATCTTCCAGACCTCCAGCGATACCGAGATCGTGCTGCATCTGATTGCTCAATCGCACGAGAAGACGCTGCCGGATGCGATCGCCGACGCACTGCGCCGCATTGAAGGCGCGTTCTCATTTGTGATTGCAACCCGCGACCATATTTTCGCCGCCCGCGATCCGCGCGGCTTCCGTCCGCTGGCGATGGGGCGGATTGCAGGCAAGGACGGGCTGCCGGACGCAGTTGTGTTCGCCTCCGAGACCTGCGCCTTCGATCTGCTGGGCGCCGACTACGAGCGCGACGTGAAACCGGGCGAACTGGTGGTGGTTGGGCCTGAGGGCGTGCATTCGCATTTTTATGCTCCCGCGCTGGCGCAGTCGCAATGCATCTTTGAGCAGGTTTACTTTGCGCGCCCGGACTCGCTGGTCTTTGGCAAGAGCGTGCAGGAATCCCGCGAGCAGATGGGACGGCAGCTGGCGCGCGAGGCTCCGGTGGACGCCGACCTTGTGGTTGGAGTGCCGGACAGCGGCTTGACGGCGGCATTGGGGTATTCGCGCGAGAGCGGCATTCCGATGCAGTTCGGGCTGGTGCGCAATCATTACGTGGGTCGCACGTTTATCGAACCGGAGCAGCGGGTGCGCGACTTTGGCGTGAAGCTGAAGCTGAATCCGGTGCGCCAACTGCTGGTGGGCAAGCGCGTGATTCTGATAGACGATTCGATTGTGCGCGGCACCACGAGCCAGAAAATTGTGCGCCTGGTGCGCGATGCGGGGGCAACCGAGGTGCACATGCGGATCTCGTGTCCTCCGACGACTTCGCCGTGCTATTACGGCGTGGACACTCCAGAGCGCCGGCACTTGATTGCCGCGCGCAAGTCGGTCGACGAGGTGCGAGAATTCATCGACGCCGATTCGTTGGCGTATCTCTCATTGGAGGGATTGCGCGCTTCGTGCGGCGAGCCGGAGGGCGATCCTCAGTACTGCACTTCCTGTTACACCGGGAAGTATCCGACCGATTATGTGGACCTGCAGCAGATTCGCCCGGCGGTCGCTGTGGTGAAGTGAAACTCGCTTCCAATTCACGGCAGGGGCCACGGATCGCCGTGGCCCTTTCTTTGCTCATCACATCTCAATTTAGCGGCCGGTCGATTTACGCCGCAGGAGCAGACTTTGCGAAAGCGTCCTCGTGCTGACGCCGCCCGAGGACGCGCAAGAAACTCGCGAGGATTGCGCGTCTGGCATCGTCCAGTTCGAGTGGGGGAATGACCGTGATGTCTCCCACAAGCTTGGCCAGACGAAAGTAGGAGCGGCGTGACTGACGCATGAAAGTCGACCGAGTACTCCGGCTTGCGGGCACGCGCAATCTCGGGATCGGTATCCAGCAGAAAAGCGAGATCGGGGCGCGGCGCGATCCATGCGAGCAGCCTCGCATAGGCCGCCGAGAAGCGATTCTGCAGCGGCAGATTGGCCAGTTCGTCGTAGAGATAGCGGTCCATGATGATCACCCGCTTCCCCGTAGCGGCGGGCGCGGCGAAGCAACGAAGCGCAGATGTACGGCATCGGCCAGATAGAGCAGGTGGCGCACAAGGTCAGATAGCCGCTGCGCACATTTTTGTCGCGCCGTTCCACTGGGTGGCCGGGCGCGCCTACTCCTTGCTCGCTGCCGAGGACCTTATGCACAAAGCCCTCGCGGCAGCGGCTGGCGACCACCACGTCGTCCCAGAAGGTGAGTAGGGTGCTGCGCACTCCGAGGAGCGAGATGGCTTCCGCAAAGCGGCGATCTGAGTCGTTTTGCCGGAGCCGTCCAGTCCGGAGAAGCTGACAGGATCGGTTGGCTGGGATTCTGGCGTGAGTGACATAGCGATTCCTATTTCGCGGCCGCAGTGGTGGCGTGCGGCGGCGTGCTGGAGGTGGCATGGCTGAGTCCGTAGACGGCACCTACGGCGATTCCCGCCGCCGCTGCCGCGCCGAGTTTGATGACCAGCGAGCGATACTGGCGCTGCTTGACGGGCGCGATCGCATTGCCGGCCGGGCGCGATGCGCCGCCGCCCGCGGTCCTTATCTGCTCGGCTGCGGCGGCACCAAGAGGTGCTTGCGGGGCCGGTTGTGCGAGAGGTTGCGATGAAGGCTGCTGCGCGGGGCACGGGAGTGGCCGCAGGCTGCGGCGCGTTAGGCAACGGAGCCGTAGCCGGGGGTGCCTCACCCGGCTTGAGGGGACCGGCAGAAGGATCGATCATGACCCCGCTGGGCTGGGACTGCTTGTTGCGAACTGCCCTGCGGAAGCGCCTGGGCGCTCAGAGTCGACGGAAAACAGGAGCGCGGTCAACCAACAACGGAACGGCGAAGTTGGCCGAATCGTTATTTCGCCTGCATCTCACAACCTCCTTGCACTGCTTGTTGCTTCCTTCGTTTCACTTCGAGCCGCCGATGATCTTTTCTGCGGCAGGATTCATGCCGCCGTCCAGACGTTGAGACTTTGGAGGCCGGATTTATGCGGCGCAGCACGCGATTCACGTCGGCGTCGCGGTCATAAAAGAGGTTGCGCAGACGGTTCTGCGCGTAGCGCCAAAGATTGGGCAGATTGGTCTCATACCAGCAGGAGCGCGACATATGGGGCGAGAATCCACAGAAGACGCGGAAGTGCTGACCGAACATGGCTGGCCCGGCAAGCAGTGCTGCGGTAAGGCGATGATTGCCTTCCAGAATGGTGAGCGGATGCTGCTCGTCCATCCCGATCAGAAGCACGGCGCTACGGTCTTGTTCGACACGCAATCGATAACTAAGTGCTTGCACGCGGGCGATGAAGTTGCGCTTGCTGCCCGAGAATCGGACGCTGCGAATGCGATCCACGATGTCACGAAGGAGAAAGCTGCCGTTCGCAATCTTGCGCCACTGCGCCCGTGGAAAAACTCGAATGAAGCTGAGATCGCCCGGCTCCAATTCCACTTCCCACCACTGGGTGTCGGTCGGAACCTCGCGCCACATGTGGCCGCGGCGGCGAAATAACAGGGCGCGCCGCAGGGCGTTCTCGTCCTCGTTGGCCAGATCGGCCTCAAGCACCAGGCGTTCAAAGCTCTCGCGATCAGCATGAAACTCTTCCTGATAAAACTCGTTCTTCAGGAATTCGGCGATGACTTCGGCCTCGGTGGATCTCCGTAGATTTTTCATGCTGCCTCCCTGCCCAGATTCGGGGGCGCTGCGAAAGAACGGCATCGAAACCGCAATCAACAGCAGGGCACGAAGCACCTGCTGCACCACAATCACTTGCATCAGAGAGGCATGAAAGAAGCTGACGCAGACAACAATGAGCAAACTCACCACGAGTTGCAGCCATCCGGTGTTGGCGATCCTGCGCGACATCTCATAGGTGATCAACACCACGCAAACGGCATAGACAGCGGTGGCAACGGCGTTCATCGTCAGCAATTGCTCCACCCCTACGCCGGCGCGATGGAAATCATTGCCGAACAGGGTGCGAATTACCAAGCCGGGGAAGCTGGCGAGAAAGACGACAAAGACCGAGGAGAGCCGGCGACGAAGAGAAGCGGAACGACCAGCACGCCGGCGGCTGTCGCTTTCGGCCGCGCTGCCAGCCGAGATCGGGAACATGGCGCTGGTAACCGACCAGGTGGCGAAGTACAGCACGCGTCCGACGAGCGCGACCGCAGCATAGATGCCAGCCTCCGCAGGGGCAAAATAATGCTTCACCATGAGGATGTCAACGTTGCTGATAATGACCTGGCCGACAAAGAAAGTTATGGCTTGGATACCCTCCAGGAGCGAGCCAGGCTGACAGAGCGCGGGAGTCTGGCGCAATTCGCGGTCTCCGGCAGGGAGCAGAAAGGCGACGAAAACAGAGAAGGAGATGGCGGCAACCGCGCCCATAACTCCGGTGCCGCCTAGCGACAAGGATCATTGCCGCAATCAGCTTTACGAAAGCCTCGGCAGCCAGATTCAGACTGAGGCGGAGAAACTGGCAGGTGCCCTGCATTCCACCGCGCCGCACGCCAAGGGGAATGTAGAAAAGCATGCCGAGGCCGAGCAGCACGACGAGAAGGGGCGAAGGCATTCGCAGATAGGAGGCGATCCAGCGGCTGGCGCCGACAAAGATCGCCGACAGTCCGAAGCCGACCAGCCAGGCGCGCCGCATGAGAAGCTGGTAGACCGCTGCGCGCTCGGCGGGCACCGTGGTCTTGGCAATCAACTTTGCGGTGACAAGCTGGTACGCAAGGTTGATACAGGAGGCGAGCATCAGCAGGGTGACGGCGGCGGCGGCCTGACTGAAGTCTCCCGGTCCAAGCAGGTGTGCGACCCCAATGTTGTAGCCAAAGTTGGCCAGCGACACCAAGACCGAGCCGGCTAGCATGACCACGCCGCCGGTGAATACCTTGCCCTTCGATCCGCCTGCCTTCAGAGTCTCGAACGCCGTGCGCATCCGGGACTGCGGCCAGGAACCCAGTGTCTGTTCGCGAACGCTCACGCCGCTTTCCTCCCGCTCTCTTCATCAAGTTCGGATTCGGGATGGAACTGCCGAACCATATTTGGTAAATATCCGCTGAAGCTGCGCACCGCCTCGACGGAGGTGGCAAATGTCTCGAAGAGCCTTCCGGTCCGCGTCAGATCCAGCACGACCCGAGCTTGCGGACTTAGCGAGGCCAGTTTCAGATCGCCATCCCGCCGCGCCGCCTCCTTCATGCAATACAGCAGCATGTCTACTCCGGCGGCATCGATCTTGCGCACCAGCGAAAGATCAAAGACAAGCTGGGGACGATCATGTTCCAGCAGTGGCCGTACTTCTTCCAGGAAAGCGCGAGCCTGCTTCATGGTCAGGCTTTCAGGGACGCGTTTGACGATCACAGGTCTACTCGTTTCCATATCTCCTCTGCCGCCATTTCTCCGATAGGACTCGGTTTGTGACTCGACGGGAGCCAAAGACGGTTCGCCGAGCGCTGGGGTGGAAGGACCGAGCGCATTCGATGCGGATCCCAGGACAGCTTCGGGGGTGGGTTCAAAGAGGAAATTCCACAAGTACGTTGGGCAGAAGACCGAGAAGCCAGCCTGCGAAGGTGAGCGTGCGGGCAGAAAACTGAGTCGTTGTCGCTCCGACCAGGCGCGGATCTTCGATCTCCACGGTCACCTGGCGCAGCATGCTATGTACTTGCTGGAAGCCCACGACGGAGTACTCCACATCCAGGCCCGCGCCGACCCGGGTGTAAGGCATCACGCTGGAGTTGTCGATGACGGTGGCACAGTCCACCTCTGAGTGGTGCTCCAGAGAACTGCCGCGAGTGACGACGGCGTCGCTCCGAACGGTACAGCAACTCCCGATGAAGGCTGGGGCTACGATGCGCGCTTGACGGTGAACCCGCGCTCCGCCGCCGACCCACAATCCCAGGACGCAGTTCGCGGCCACAGGGACGAAGTTCGCATTCGCCGGCAAAGGCGTCCAGGGTGAGGGTGCGCAGGCTTGCTGGCTCCGACAGCAGATTCACATAGCCATTGGTCTTATACGGGACAGCGGCAATGCGCTCGTCGCGCAGTTCGCCGCGCAACAGGGCTGCAGCCTCGGACTGGCTGTCGGAAGAGATCACAAATACATCCAGCGCCTCTTCGCGCCGCGAATACGCACGCATCACGGAAGACTCCCGAGCGCCGGAATGTTCTTCACCATCGCCGCGGTAATCCACCTCGGCCCAAGCGCCCAGGCGAAGCACCAGGACGCATTCTGAATTGTCGGCCCAGACGGCGGAACTGTTGCGACGCCTCTTCCCAGAAGTTTGCCGGACTGGCAACGCTGAATTTGCAGCGCATGGCATTACGATGCGGCGGCAGCGGATCCGTGTCGCTGATGACGGAAATCTCGCCGATGCCAGCTGCCCGAATGCGGTCGAGCGTGCGCAAGAGCACGCTGCGGCCCAATACGTCGAGCAGAGCCAAGGGGATTTCGCCGAAGCGTTCCGTCGCCGGCTTGGCCTCCCACCAGAACCAAGCCGTGCACCCCGCGCATTCCCGAGACGTAGGGGGCGACGTGATGGAGAACACGCGATTGATGACCATTGCTGGCGCCTAGGTCCATGGCGACCACCTGGGCGCGGCGGCGCGAAAAATCGCAGAGCGCATCGGCACCCATCCCGGCACACGGCGGAAACGCGAGAAAGGAAGTAGCGCGCTGTGGCCTTGCTGTACTCGGAAGGAGCGCAGGTACTGACGAATGATCATCGGCATCGTTTGGCGCAGCGCAACCGAGAAGTTTGCTTCTCCCATTTCGCGCTGGAGTCTCTGGATTCTGGAGTACGTCCACGATGCATTCGGCCATGCTGTGGGGATCGCTGGAATTGAAAAACATGATCGCCAGTTGCTCGTCGTCGGCCATCTGGCGGAAGTCGGCAATGTCTGCGCAGACGATTGGCAATCCATACTCGCAGGCCAGATGCGCGACCCCGCTGGAGCCAGTAGCGGAAGCGTAAGGCATGACCATCACGCTTGCGGAGGCGAAGAGTTCGGCAACGCGTTCCTCTTCGACGTACCCAGTGAAGCGGATATATGGATGATCTCCAAAATTTTCGGCGATTCGTTGGACGTAACCTGGAGTAGCAGGATGGTCGCCGCCGGCAATGACCAACCGGGCCTGCGGACAGCGTTCGACGACTTCCGCAAAAGCTTCGATGAGCAACTCCAGCCGCTTGTATGTGCCCCACTTGCCGAAGGCTAGGATGCGGTGTTCGGGATTGCCTCGCGTTTCAAAGCAGGGCGGCTCGGGCCGTGCCGAGAGAATACCGTGAGCACGGAAGTGCACGTTGTCACCATTGTACTTTTCCATCAACGTGCGACGGTAAGCCGGCAGCAGCACGGAAATCGAGTTAGCCATCAGCAACATGCGCGTCGCCAGATAACCGCCCGCGCGGTAGCTGCGTGGGTAGCGGATTCCAGCGTGCTGCAGGTCCACGTTATCCATCAGGTGGTGCAGAGTGACGTGGGTATAGGTTCCCGCGAGCCTTGAAAATAAGGGCGTGGTGAGTCCGGCGAAGGCTGCCGCTGGATTGGAGCCGAAGGTGGAGAAGAGCAGATTAAACCACACCACATCCGGCTTTAGCTCGCGGATCATGTGCAGCAGGTGAACCGGATTGTTGAAGCTGTTGAAATTCCAGCAGCGGATTACGTGAAATTGATCCAGCTCTGGCTGGACGGGATCCAGATAGTCACCCAAGACCGTGAGGCTCAGGAGGGGGTCGCTCTGCAATTCGCGGGCAATGTGAAATCCGTATTCGTTGAGCCCCCGCCGCGAAGGGGGAAATGCACTGACCAGACAAATCTTCATGTGGCCCCCTGGCCTCAAAATAAAGTCAAACGAACGACTGGACGCAGAATCGTTTGGCTGTGGCCAGCAAAACTGAAGTAATTCGCGTCCTGAACTCCGACGGAGAAGCGGATCGGATACTCCACCGGAACTTGCCCAAGACTATCGCTTACATTGCGCCGCAACGGCTTGTTGTAAGAGATGAAGAAACTGCTCAGCACGTTGTCATAGTCGTGAATTCCTTCTCCTCGCGAGAACGCAAAATCTCCATTGACGCCCCAACGACGCGTGGGCTTCCACTCGATTTGCGCCTCGGGACGCATTGCCTGCGCAATCCAGAAGCTCGAGTCCTGCACACGCCACGACCGGATATACTCGCCCAAAACAGCCACGCGCAGCCACTCACTGAATTCATGCTGCAAACCTGCCGAAGTCGAGGTTGAGTAAAACTCTCGAATCAGCGGACGGAAGAGCAGGTCGCGTACGCCATACGCGGTGATGAACTGGGTCCGGCCCCAGGGACGCCCGACAATGAATTGCAGATGCGCGCCCACCTCGCGCGAGTGCAGGTTCTGCAGCGTGAAAGGCCCCGTCTCATGGAAGGCTTCGCCTTGCACGGCCAGCCAGTTTCCCAGCGAGTTGGTGGACATATAAGCAAACTGCCGGAACAGGTTCTGATTCAGCTCGACTGGGCTCTCGCCGTCGCGGCGAAAGGTGTATTGCAGACCCGAGTTGAAGGTGAACCTGGCTGAGCCCAGTTTCAGAACCGGATTGAGCGCAGCATTCATGGCGTAATCCCAAGTGTCGTTATTCAGGATGAGTTCCTCGTCGGGCAGCGAAATCTGGCCGCGGTCATTTCGTACCTGGAAGAATGCGCTCAGTGCTGGATACTTGCCGAGGTCAGTTCGAATGCCGTTGGTCCATAGCGTTTCGAGCGATGAAATCGGCGGCGGGATGGCTCCAGTTTGCGGGTTGCGAAAGATTTGGCGGTCCAGACCGTTGATCGTGGCATCGTCGAAGATGCCATGCATTAGCACGTCGGAGTGGAAGCTGGTCGTGCGGCTGACCTGCATACCCTGCTCTTCGGCCGCCTGCTGCATGGCGTGTTCAGCCGTATCGTCCTGGCTCCCAAGCTGAGTAGCGCGCGCGAACGCGGCCATGGCCTGGAACTGCTGATGCTCCTGCCGGTAGATGTTCGCCTGCGCCATCGTGTAATCAAAGTTGTTGGCGAAGTCGGCCGGGTTTCCCAACTGCGCGAGCTGCTGTTGCGCTTCGCCGGTGCGGCCCTGAGCGATGGCAGAGTTGGCCATGCCGATGGCTACAATTTCATCGGCCGCACCCGCCTGTCGCGCCCTTTCGTAGTAGCGGCGGGCGAGATCAAACTCATTCATGGCGAGAAAAATATTCGCGGCTTCGATAAAGTCGCCGGCAGTGACCGGAGACGCTTCGCCGACGCGCGATTCAGCGAAGGCCAGCGCGACCTGCTGCTGCGCCGCGTCATACTTGTGCTGCTTGACGAAGACGCGCGCAAACAGCAGCCGCGCCTGGACGCGGTTGGCGTCGGGGGCCTCCAGTGCGCGGGCAAAGCGCTGCATAGCCGCACCTTCATCTCCCAAGGTAAGTAACGCGGTACCGGTGTTGAGCAGGATGAGCGAAGAGTCCGGGCTCTGCTTCTCCGCCGCGCTGACGTAGTGCAAGGTCTGATCGCGGTGATGCAGTTCGGCATGCGCGGTGGCTAGCTGGGCGTAGACTTCCGGGTCGTCGGGCGAGATCGCGAGCGCCGCATTCAGGGTCTGGATCGCGGCGGGATAGTGGCGCTCGTGGAATTGAGTGTCGGCCAGCGCCAGGTGGAGTTTCAGATCATCGGGCGCATACTTCAGCGTTGCAACGTACTCCTGTTCCGCCTTATCGAGGAGTTGAAGGTCGCGGTAGGCAGTGGCACGCACCAAGTGAATCGCCCCTGACTCACCCAGCAGCTTTTCGGCTTTGCCGGATTCCTCCAGCGCCGCGCTGCCGTGGTGAAGCTGCAGTTCAGAGAACGCAAGGCCGAGGTGGGCAACACCATTGGAGGGTTGCAGGTCGAGCGCGATGTGAAAGTCTTGAATCGCGGCCTCCGGATTTTGCAGATCGTTGAGCACGTAACCACGATTTACGTAACCCTCCACCATCTTTGGATCGCGCCTTATGGCTTCCGAGTAGTCGTCTACCGCCTGCTGAAGAAGCTGGCTCTGCTTATGCACGTGACCGGTGAGCAGCGGAAAGTTAGCCTCCTTGGGTAACAGCTTGGAGTAACGCGTGGTAATCGTGAGCGTTTCGTCGTAACGTCCGAGGTTATAGAGGTCGTACGCCAGATAAACAGAGGCGTTGCGGTCGGTTTCCAATTGCGTCAGCACCTGGTAACCCAAGCGCGCCGACTCTGCATACTTGCCTTGATGGAAGAGAACGCGCTCGCGCTCGCGCATCAGGCGCGGGTCGTCGAGCATGCTGCCCGTGGCGCGGTCAATCCAGTCGGCAGCGACGGAGATGCGTCCTGCCTGGATGGCAGCATTGGCCGCATTGGCAATCACGGTCGGCATTGTGCGGCGCGCGCTTGAATGCCTCCTCATAGGAGGCGTTGGCGCGATCGAATTGCATGGTGGCCGTGTAGAGGTCGCCCAGCGCAAGGTAGGCCACGTAGTCATCCGGGTAATCCGAGGCCAGTTGATTGAAGTAGCGCTCGGCGGCGGGGTTGTCGTTTTCATCCCTCGCGATGTAGCCCATCGCCTCCAATGCATACCGATTCTTGGGGTCGCTCCTGAGCACCTCGGCGTACAGTCTTGCGCGACTCTTCGCGTCCGCTTGGCGTGCCAGAGCAGGTTGGCATATTGCAGCGTGATAGCGATATTGTTCGGGTCCAACCGCATGGCTTCGTTCAGATCGTTCTCGGCACCCTCCAGATCGTTGCCGCCAAGCCTTATGGAAGCGCGCACGCGCAGGAACTCGGCGCGAGCTGCTCCTTCGATATGCAATTGATTGACCAGGGCTTCGGCTTCGGCGACCTGTTGCTGCGCTGCGGCTATCGTCACCCGTCTCGCGATAAATCTCGGCAAGATTCAAGCGCAGTTCAATGGGGTAGAGCTGACCTTCCGGCACGGCGGCATTGGGCAGGTTGGCGATGGCCGCCGATATTCGCGGATCGCCTCGGCGTTGCGCTTCTGTATCCGCGCAAGCTGAGCCTTAAGCGCGTGCAGACGGTAGTGATTGGCATCGATCTGCGCGGCGCGGGCAAGAAAAGATTGCGCGCGATCCGTCTCCCCTAAGCGCAACTCCGCCTGCGCCGCGCTCAACTGCAACCCGATCTGGCGTGGCGCAAGATCGGCGGCCTTCGAGTAGGTTTCCGCCGCTGCCGCGGTATCGCCATCAAGGTCGTAGCTGTAGCCAAGATCGGCCAGCACCTCAACGTTCTGCCCCGGAGCGTTCTTAAGCGCGGAAATCGCGGCCTTATAGTCATGCTGCTCGCGATAGAAGTTTGCAACCGCACGGAAGACGGATGCATTTTTCGGATCGTGGCTGTCGCGCCTGATCCAACATTTGCCTTGGCACGTTCGGGTTGCTTCAACTTCAAGTAGGCGACCGCCAGCATCACCTCGGCGCGCGCCGACGGATGCAGCGACTCGGCTCTTGAGAGCAGCGCAATGCCTTGCTGCGGAGCGCCGCTTTGCAGGAAGAGCTCGCCTGCCATCAGCAGATCGTTCTCACGTTTGGGAGCGGCGTTCACTACTTGCATCAGCAGACGCTTAGCATCATCGAGGCGGCCCATGCGCTGGTAGGTTTGCGCCAGGCCGCTGAGTCCATCCAGGTTGTTGTGTTCAAGCTTTAATCCCTGCTGGTATGCGTCGACTGAGTTTTGGTACTGGTTGGCAAGCCGCGAGGCGTAGCCCGAGAAGGAACCAGAGCCGCGCGTTCTGCGGTGCAGCTTTTACCGCGCGCTCAGCGGCGGCGGCAGCGGCGGCGGCGTTTCCTTGTTTCAAGTCGTCTTCTGCGGCGCGGGCATTGCGTCCCACTTCAATGCTGGCGCCCCAGCCCATCGACTCGCCGGAGGATTTCTTTGTGCTCTTCGACGTGCCTTGTGCGCCGCTGCCCAGATCAATCTCTTGCGCGCGCAGAAGGAGCGGCGAAGACAACCAAAGACAAAGCGCACTGGTAAGCAATAAACTCTTTTTCACTGGGCTACTCTGAATACTGCGCGGATCGCCAGATCGAGAATCTTTGGTCCGTCTGCTTGGGATGCAGAGAGGCCGCAAAATGTCTTATCGTTAAGGTTGAGTAAATTTACGCAGCTTCTCATCCTGCTACTCTGAACGAAAATCTGTGCTGCCTGGTCATACATTCCCACTCACAATCACGGACTCATAAAAATTGCGGTAAACCTATGTGCAGCTCAGGGAATCACATGTAGCTCGGAACGCGGAGATGATTTCCTTGATCATGAAGCCGATGCCCGCATCAAGCCGTGGTATTCCGCTTTTGGCCATCGTGCTGTTGGCCTTGGCGGTGCACGGCCCGCTGCTGCTGATGCAGCTTCCCGCCAATTCGTATGACGCGAACACGCACATTTTCTTTGCCGGCCATTACGCAAATCACTGGTTTTCTCCGTGGAATGAAAAATGGTTCGGCGGCATGTCGCAGACGACCTATCCTCCGCTGACCCATCAGTGGATTGCGTTGTTCTCTCATATCTTCGGTTTGACCGGCGCATACATGTTCGTGCAGCTGATCGTGATTCTGCTGTTGCCGGTGGGAATGTACCGCTATGCGCTGCTCTGGGTTCCTGAGCGCGAGGCCAGTTATGCCGCGTTGGGTACGGTCTTTCTGGGATCGTTGGCGATGCTGGTATATCAATCCGGCCAGTTGCCCACCACTACGGCGGCTGCGCTCACGCTGAACGCGTTGCCATTTTTTTACCGATGGACGCGCGACGGGGGGGCTTTGCAGTTGCTGAAGGGAGCGGCGATTTCCATGGCGGGCGCCGCAGCCCATCACGTTACATTTCTTTTCGGAGCCATTCTGTTTGCGCTGCCGGTGCTCTGGCTCAGCGTGCTCGACCGCGAGGAGAGTGAGCGCAATTCGCCAGTTGCGGCCGTGCTGGCACGCGCGGCTGTCTTCGCCGCCATCGTTCTTGCGAGCGTGATCGTGGTGCTGCTGCCGTATTTCATCTCGCTGCGCCAGCAACCCGATCACCCAGTTGCCCATTCCACACGGCTCGCGTGACAACTACATTCTGGTTCCACACAGCGGCATGAATTTCTGGATTATTCCGATGGGCGCGCTGATTCTTGCCATCCCCTACATCTTGATCAAGGGATCGGCGGAGCGCCGTCTGCGCCCATTGCTGTTTGGCTGGTACTTAACCACTCTGCTCGGCCTCGGCGGAACCACGCCGGTGGGCCGCCTGCTGCTGGGTCGAGCCTTCGAGGTATTGACCTACGAGCGCTTCACTTTCTGGGCGACCTTGATGGCTCTGCCTTTTGTGGGTCTGCTCGCCGTCTGGATGATCGATCGCTGGGGCCGGCGCGGCAGTGGTGCTGCTTGGCATTGCCGCCATTTACAGTTGCGCGATGGCGGTGGCCTGGGTGGTCTTCAATCCGATTAACACCGGAGAATTCCGGTGCGGGCAGATTATCGACTTCCTGAATCGCGACAGAGCACGCGAAGTATCGCTACATCACGCTCGGCTTCGGCAACCAGTTCGCTAAGGTTTCCACATATGCCAAAGCGGGCAGCCTCGATGGCGACTACAACTCGGCGCGCCTGCTGCCTGAGTTAACCGCCTACGGCGCGGGCCAGCTCTACAACTCCAAGTATTACGGGACAGCGGGGATGGAGGCTTTGCGCGCGATTCTGAAGCACGCCGACCAGTACGGCCTGCGTTATATCTTCGTGCGCGACCGCTATTACGAGCCGCTGCTGGCCTTTGCCGGATGGCGGCAGACGGAGATCTACGATAACGGCGCCACCGCGCTGTGGACCAAGGACGATGTGCCCCCGGCAAAACATATCGACTTCGGCAATGCCGTCCCGCCCGTCTGGCAGGGCGTGATGTGGGGACTGGTTCCGGTCGGCTGCCAGCCTGTTTGCGATCTTCGTGTTGTTGCTTCCGGAGCGGCGCCGGCGCGTCGGAGGCAATCGAGTTTCCTCGTCGTCCAAGCCACGCGAGATTTCACTGCGGGAGGCGCAGTAGCCATGAACAAACTGTTGCCGGTTCTACTCATTGTTCTGGCTGCCGCGCTGGTCGCCGCCGCTACCATGCACTCCTCACGCTGACTCCGGCCACCACGCCCGCAGGGTGCGGTGCAAGCGTTGCTCAACCATGTGAGGACGCGCGACGCCGCAGGCGCTTATCGCTATGTGGCCAAGGCCAGCAACACTGCCCCGGAGGATTTCGCCCGCGACGTCTTCGGGCAGGAGGGCAATCTGCGCACCTACTCGGCATTGCAGCACTTTGATACCAAAGTGCTCCAGCGAGAACGACCAGCAGGCCTCGGTGCGCGCCAGTCTGCAGTGGGCCTCGGCGGTCGGCGCCGTCTACGACACGCGCGACTTGAAGGTGGTGCGCGAGGACAACAGTTGGAAGGTGCTGTGGCCGGTGCAGGCGCGCGCCAAGGTTCCGCCGCAGGTGATCCCGGTGAACTACCTGCGCTGGGACATTGTGACCCGCGGCGCCGATGACGACTGGGGTGCGCAGAACGTCGATGCTCCGCGGGTTCGCATCATCTCCATGAATCCGGTTGAGAAGGACGGCAATTTCATTCTTCTGGGCGAGATTGAAAACGAGGACACGGTGCCCGGCTTTGTCTCTGTCGCCGCTACCCTCATCGGCAAGGATGGGCAGATGATGGCGCAGGAAGAGAGCTTCGACAAGATCAGCCACGTCCTGTTGCCCAAGGAAATCTCGCCTTTCCGCATCGACTTCCCGAACGTGAGCCGCGAACACATTCAGAGTGTGCACATGCAGCCCAATGCCATGCTGGTGCCAGCCTCGGCCGATCCGGTGATGGGCGTAATGCACCAGGCGTTGCAAAAGGATGCGCGCGGGCACTCCGTGCTCACCGGCGAACTCGATGAACCAGAGCGGCCAGACGGTAAACATTCCGCACGTGCTCGCCACCTTTTATGACAATGCGGGCAAGGTGATCTGGGTGTCGGACGGATATGTCGATCAGTCACTGGCGCCGCAAACGCCGGTAGCCTTCAGCATCGGCGTGCGCGACGACCTTGCGCCACAAATTCACAGCTACCGGGTCACGGCGAACCAGTACAGCCGCGACCGCGTGCAGTGACGAGAGGCAGCCATGAATTCACTTCGGCGCTCGCTCTTCCTCGGAGTTTTTCTGCGCGGCATCGGCGTTATGCATGGCACAGTTGCAGGTCTCCGGCCCGGTGCAGGCCGGCACGGGAGCCACCTTGCAAGCTCCCGGATCGGGCAGCGCGACGCTCGTATCTCTTCGGCCCCGGCGGAGCCAGTAAGCGCACCGTGCAGCGCGGCACTATCGCGCTCTCCGGCGACGAACTGAAGATTGCCGGACGCTATACCGCGATTCTCGATGGCAGCAGCACATCGTTTTTCGTGACTGCGGCACGGCTGGAAACGATCTCCTTCATCGCCCGTCCTTCGCGCGTGCCTGCCGCCGCCAACGGCGCGGTGCTGGGTTCGGCTTTTCTCTTCGACCGTTTTCAGAACCTTGTGCTCACGCCAGCTCCGGTCAGCTTCCGGCTTGCCGTGGAAGGGACTGCGGGCGAAGAGCGCACCGTAACCGCAAAAGATGGAGTTGCCTGGGTGCAGTTGAATTCAGGACGCCGCAGCGGTCCGGCGCAGTTCACCGCATCCTCCGGTGAGGTTCGTGTGCGCCGCGTGGTGCAGCAGGTTGCGGCCGATCCCTGCTCCATTCGCATGAACGCCACGCGCGCTCCCGACGGCAATATTCTGGTGGAGACGGCGCCGATTCAAGACTGCTCCGGCAATGCCGTGCCGGACGGCACCATCGTGACGTTCACCTCCACGGATGCGGCTGGACGCAGCACGGTGGACGCGCGCATCAAGCGCGGTTTTGCCCGAGCCGAGTTGCCGCGCTCGTCCTCCGCTACGCTTTCGGTGGCCGCCGGAGTCGTCCTGGGAAATGAAATCCACTGGGGAGGTGGCCAGTGATCGATCCAATTCATCGCCTCCGTCGCGGTGACGTTCTTCGGCTCGCCGGGCTGGGCCTGATCCTTCTGCTCGGAGGCGCATGGCTTCCGTCGATGAACGCATCGACGCTGCACGCTCGACGACCGATCCTCGAGTCCCCCAGGGAGCTTCGAATCCTTCGACACGGCCTCTGCCGCGCCACGCGCGGTCGAGGAGACCACCGCTCTCGCCATTCAGCGCGACTACGCGCACGCTTGGCAGTCGCTGGTCGTCAGCCTTGGAGGAGAACCGTGCCGATCTGCTCGATGAAAATTTTACCGGCGGCGCGCGCCAGCAGTGGCAGGATGCGATCCACGCCCAGCAGCAGAACGGTCTCAGCCGCCGCATCGTCGATCACGGCCATCAGGTGCGGGTGAGGTTCTACTCCCTCGATGGTTCCGCGCTGGAGGCGATAGACGCCGCCGATCTTGAAATTGAGTACCGCGAGGGCGGCAAGCTTCTCTCCTCCGAGCGCATTCAGGCCCGCTATCTGGTCCTGCTTACTCCGGCGGAGAACAGTTGGAAGATTCGAATTCTGCAGGAAGTTCCCCCGAGTTAATCCGGCACATTGAGCCAGACGCACTGAGATTCGCAATGTGGGAACGCCGAATTCACGTCTTCGGCTCCGCCTCAGTGCTCCCGAGGCGTTTCTTGGCCTAGAATAGAAAATGTTGCGGTGGTAAGCTTCAGCGCATCCAAGTACCATTGGTTTGGTGAACATGAAAATTCGAAACAGCTCGCTCGTTCTCGCCCTTCTCGTGGCTTCGCTTGCCGCCTTCGCTCAACAGCCCGCGAGCACTCCGCCAGCAGAACCTGCCCGCAGCGGCAGTCCGCGAACTCATCAGCTCACGCTCGCCACGCAACCCGACCGCGCCGATGCGTATTACCACTTCCAGCTTGGTCATATGTATGAGGAGATGGTGGCCGGCACCGGCCGCGCGGAATTACGCCACCAAAGCCGTGGAGGAGTACAAAGCTGCGTTGCAGGCCGATCCGTCTTCGTCTTACCTCGCCTCCGCGCTGGCCGAGCTGTATGCCCGCACCGGAGATATCCGCGAGGCCATCGCCGAAGCCCAGGACGTCATCAGCCACGACCCGGACAATCTGGATGCCCGCCGTCTGCTGGGCCGCATCTACCTGCGCTCCATTGGTGATTTGCAGGGCGGTACCCAGAGCTGACACCGAGACCGATCCTCCACCTCGCCATTGAGCAGTATGAGCAGATTGTGCGTCTGGACCCCACCAGCATCGAGGATCACCTTCTGCTGGGCCGTCTCTACCGACTGAATAATGAGACCGCCAAGGCGGAAGCCGAGTTCCGCACCTCCGTCAAGTTGCAGCCCTCGTCCGAGGATGCGGTCACCACACTTGCGCTCCTCTACAACGAGGAAGGCGACTCGGGCCGCGCCCTGGAGATTCTGCAATCCGTGCCGGAGGCGGACCGCTCGCCGCGCATCGATTCGGTGCTCGGCTACACCTACGAACAGAAGAAGGACTACACGCACGCCATTGAGGCCTATCGCAAGGCGGTCGATCTCGACAGGGACAATCTGGACGCCGTGCGCGGACTGGCGCAGAACCTGCTCAACGATAATCAGACCGACGCCGCACTGGAGCAATTCAAAACGATTGCAGCCGCCGATCCGCAGGATGTGCAGACCTTGCTGCACATCTCTGAAATTTACCGCCGCGACGGGCAGTTTGAGAAAGCGCTGGATACGCTGAACAAAGCGCAGGCGATTACCCCGGACTCGATGGAGATCGAGTACAACCGCGCCGTCATCGAGGAAGCGCTCGGTAAGTACGACGAAGCTGCGGCAACTCGAGGATCTGCTGCAGCACACGGAGAAACCCAATGGCGTGTACTCGTCCGCTGAACGCAACAATCGCGCCATCTTCCTGGAACGCCTCGGCACCATTTATCGCGACCAGAACAAGACGCAGCAGGCGGTGGACACCTTCCGCAAAATGGTCGCCCTGGGCGACGATGCGGTCGCCCGCGGCTATCAGCAGATCATTGAAACCTATCGCGACGCCAAGAGACTGGCCCGCCGCCACGGCCGCCGCGCGCGAAGCCGTAGCGAAGCTTCCCAACGACCGGGGGTTGCAGATGGTTCTGGCCGGACAGGAAGCCGACAGCGGTGATGCCGATGCCGCCATTGCCCGCGTCAAGGCCATGCTCAAAGGCAAGCCCGCCGACGATCGCGAGGTCTGGATCGCACTGGCCCAGATGTACAGCCGCCTGCGCCGCTATCCCGATGCGGAAAAGGCGCTGGCCAAGGCCCTGGAACTTTCCACTAAGCAGGAAGAAAAGGATTACGCCAACTTCATCGCCGGTTCCATTTATGAACGCCAGAAGAAGTACGACGAGGCCGAAAGCTACTTCCGCAAGGTGCTCGCCTCCGATCCGAAGAATGCGACCGCGCTCAACTATCTTGGCTACATGCTGGCCGACCGCGGCACCCGCCTCGACGAAGCGCTCTCGCTGATCCGGCGCGCGGTCGCGCTTGATCCGCAGAATGGCGCCTATCTCGACTCGCTCGGCTGGGTCCAGTACAAATGGGCAAGTACGATCTGGCCGAAACCGATCTGCGCAGGGCCGTGGATCGCACTCGACAACGATCCGACGGTGCACGAGCATCTTGGCGACGTGTATCAGAAAACTAATCGCCTGAAACTGGCGGTATCCCAGTGGGAGCGCTCGCTGCAGGAATGGAAGAAAACCATCCCTGCCGAGGTCGAGGCCTCCGACGTAGCCAAGGTTCAGAAGAAACTCGACGGAGCGAAGGTGAAGCTCGCCAGGCAGGAAGAGAGCGCAGCAAAGTAAAACTCTCAACTCGAGCAAAACTGTTAGGCCGCCGGATCAGGCACGACTGATCCGGCGGCTTTGTTTTGGGCAACGTCGACAGAAACCCGAAATGTTGGCCGCGACTCGCTCCTCTCCGAACTGAAACCTTAACCTTTTCTTTCTTGCGATTCTGGCACTCGGCCAATAGATCGCGAACAGGTGTGCCTGAACTGCTCGGGCCGTTGTTCGAATTGCCCGAGTTCATCGTCGGGAGATTGTAGCGTTCAGAAGAAACGCCGATTCACCGCGTGCTACACTTCCTCCATGCTGGCCTCCTACGCAGTGCGGTTGAGTCCTCTCTCGGACGCCGCTATCCCAGAGCCGCCGCATCCGTATCGTGACGACTTCCAGCGCGACCGCGACCGCATGATTCATGCCCGCGCCTTCCGCCGCTTGGAGAACAAGACGCAGGTCTTCACCCAGCGACTCTCCGATCACTTCCGCACCCGGCTCACCCACACCATCGAGGTCGCGCAGATTTCGCGCACCATCGCCGCCGCCCTCCACCTGAATGAAAGCCTGGTTGAAACCCTCGCCCTGGTGCATGACATCGGCCATCCTCCCTTCGGACATTCCGGCGAGCGCGCTCTGGACCTGGCGATGCGCGAGCACGGCGAGAGCTTCGACCACAATCTTCACGCCCTGCGCATCGTCGAACACTTCGAGCAGCGTTACGCCTCGCATCCCGGCCTGAATCTCACCTTCGAGGTTCGCGAAGGCATCATCAAGCACTCGCACGACTACTTGCCCGCTGAGTATCCCGAGCTGGCCGAATACCTGCTCGATCAGCGTCCGCCGCTGGAAGCCCAACTGATCGACCATACCGACGAGATCGCCTACAACACCGCCGACCTTGACGACGGCTACGAGGCGCACCTGCTCAAACTCGGCGACATTCGCCGCGAGGTCGCAATTTTCGACCGCTACTTCCGCAAGGTTGAGCAGCGAGTTCACCGGCGTCGATGACAAGCTCAAGTTCAACGAGGCGCTCAAGCGCATGTTGAACCACCTGGTCACCGATCTGATCGAGAACACCCGCCGCCGGCTCCAGGCCTCGGGCGTGCAAAGCGTGGAAGAGATCCGGCGCCATCCCGAGCGTCTCGCCGCCTTCAGTCCCGCAACCGATGAGGAGCGCGCCCAAGCCAAGCGCTTTCTTTCCCGAAACCTATACCACAGCGAGTCTCTGCGCCCACAGAAGGCGGACGGGGAAAAGATCGTCAACGACCTATTTCAGCTATTGGATGGAGCACCCCGCCAGCCTGCCAGTCAGCTACCAGCACCAGATGGAAACCGAAACCCGGGCTCGCGTATCTGTGACTACATCGCTGGCATGACCGACAATTACATCCTGGATCTGCACCGAAAACAGATGGAGCGAAGCCTGTCCAAGTGATGGGTGGGTGCAGGCGCTCGAGACTCGTACCCTGTAATTCCTACCCACTCAGCCCATTCCTACCGCTCACGCCTTCCTGTGGCGAATTTCATAACTCGTTGACGATGAAGCTAGTTATATCAGTTTTGTAGTTTGGCATCTGAACTGTAGTAGTAACCGTGTCGCGCCACCGCCTCAAGCGGTACGCTGCCTGACAGCGGGCTACTCCCGCCGGAGGAATTTTCATGAAAAGTCGTTTTCTGTTCGCCTTGCCCTTGATCGCCATGCTTGCCCTGCCGGCCATTGCGCAGCAAAGCAGCACCGCACCAGATCAGCAGCCCGCTGCCCAGTCGCAGACCGACCAGTTCGCCGATGGTCAATCCCGACCAGCAGCTCGAACCGCTCAAGCCGGACACCCGCGAAGGTTTCTGGGGACATCTGAATCCGTTTGCGCGCAAAAAGTATGTGCAGCGCCAGCTCTGCGCCGATTCGTGACCGCACCAACGAACTCGATGAGCTCACGGCGAGCAACTCCCGGATGTTGAAGGACGTTGACGCTCGCGCCACGGCCGGAATTCAGCGCGCCGATGCCCACGCAGGCCTGGCCGATCAGCACGCTGTAGACGCCGGAAACCGCGCCCAGGCGGCCAACCAGACTGCACAGCAGGCCAGCACCCATCTGCAGTCGCGTCTCGCAGGTCGTGCAGAACCTCGATCAGTACCAGAGCGCCAATCAGGTTGAGATTCGCTTCCGGCCCGGTGCCGCAGTGCTGAGCAAGAACGCCAAGGAAGCGCTCGACCAGCTGGCTGAAACCATGAAGGATCAGAAGGGATACGTCGTAGAGGTTCAGGGCTTCACTCCGGGCCGCGGCGCTGCTTCCATCCAGCAGTCGCAGCACCTGGCGGACTCGGTGGTGCGTTACCTGGTCATCACTCACCAGATTCCGGTCTATCGCATCTATGAGCTTGGCTTGGGCAATGCCAAGATGCAGACGGCCTCCGACGACCAGACTGCAAAGCCTGCGCATGGCAGCCGGGTCGAGGTCACTCTGCTGAAGAATGGCATTGGCGATCTGACAGGCTGGCCAGCAGCAGGCGCCTTCGATGTCTCAGCCCCAGTAGTCAAAAACGCAGCAAGCGCGCAAATAGGCGCGGGCCAAACTGGCTCGCGCCTTTTGCTTTGCATCATCCACCTCGGGCATTTCTTCGGCTTTCATGCTATCTTTGCCCCAGCCGATGCTATTTTCCGAGCCATCTGAATTCTTTTTTACCGCCGGCTACGACTCTCCGGTCGGACACCTCGATCTCGCCATGAGCGAGCGCGGTCTGGCCGTGGTTGCCTTCCATGGCCGATGGATCGCGCCGCACGGCGCAAAGAATGTGCGTTGGATCGAGGAGCCGGATCGTTTCCGCGATGTGATCCGGCAGTTGGACGAGTACTTTGCCGGAGCCCGTCGTGAGTTCGATCTGCCGCTCGATCTGCGCGGACCGGCCTTTCATCAGCGTTGCTGGCAGGCGCTGTTGCGAATTCCTTACGGCCAAGCGTGGTCCTACTCGCAGCTTGCCGCCGAAGTCGGCTCTCCGCTCGCATCGCGCGCGGTCGGCCAGGCGAATCATCATAATCCGGTCGCGATCATCGTTCCCTGCCACCGCGTGATCGCCGCCAACGGTACCCTTGCCGGATTCGGCGGCGGACTGGCGGCCAAGGAATTCCTGCTCAATCTGGAGGGTGCGCACTTCCGTCCATCCCTCCCCGAACAGGGCAGCCTCTTCGGTGAACTCGCTGTTTAGCAGATAAATAAAAATAAAACCCCGGACAAAGGCAGGGCAGATGCGGGGCCAATTCGCGCTATTTTTTCGCAGCCATGCTGGGCGGAACTTCCGTATGATTCACCAGGATGTGGTCCACCAGTTTGCGATTCCAAGCGTAACTCTTCGCCAGGCGTTGCGCCTGCAGATGCTCCTGCGTTCCGGCGCGGCCCTCCAGGGTCACTGAGCCATCGTCCACGCTCACCTGAATCTCCGAGCCCGCCAGCTTCGGATCGCGAGCCAAGGCGCTGGCAATCTCGCTCTGCAAGCTGCCGGCATCCCGGGTGTCGGCCATGGCCCACACCGGGCGTCTTTCAATCGTCTTCTTCGGAGCAGGAGCGCCTCGACAGCCTCGCTTGCTAGCGCCTCCGGTGCCGCCGCACCCGAAGGCTTTGTCTCCGCTGGAGCTGTCACCCGCTTTGCCGCGATCTGATTTGCCGGAACTTTCTTTGCTTCTGATCGCACCCCGTTCCTGGTCTGCGGATTTCGCGGCGGACTTTGTCGCGAGTTTCTTGGGTTCGACTGGAGCCGGTCGCTCAGCATTCGGACGCGACAGATCCGGACGCGAACCATGGTTCGTGGTGGGCGCGCGTCCATTGGTCGGCTCAATCACAATCTCCTGCGCGCTCGCCTTCGCCGTGAGCACGGCAGCTACCAGAACCAGCATCAGAGATTGTTTGCCCATGATTCGCTCCACCGCGGCCAGCCAGCTCTCGCCGAGCCACATCTTTTCCAATTCTTTACGATGCCGGATGCTGTCAGCCCCGCTGCCCTGATTCGGTCCGAGTCGCGCGCAGAGGTTTTTGTGGCGCCAGCTTGATGCCGGGCGCGCGCCGCCGTACACTCCATCCATGGATTCCCACGCCGGGCACTCCCACGGACACGCGCACGGACATGCGCATCCCCCGCTCACCGCGCGGATGCTTCGCGTTGCCCTGGGATTTACCTTGGCCTACATCCTTCTGCTGGTGGTTGCCGGATTCCGGGCACACAGCTTGGCGCTGCTCTCCGAGGCCGGACACAATGTTTCCGACTTCTTCGCCCTGCTGCTCTCCTGGGTCGCCGTCTACCTCAGTGAGCGTCCTGCCACCAGCACCAAGACTTACGGCTGGCGTCGCGCCGGAGTCCTGGCCGCTTTCGTCAACGCGATAAGTCTGATCGTCATAGCCGTCCTCATCTTTTATTCGGCGATCCAGCGTATCTCCCATCCCGAACCGGTGCAGGCCGGGCTGATGATGTGGGTCGCCGGCGCCGGTGTGCTGCTCAACGGAGCCATCACCCTGATGCTGCTGCGCGGCGGACGTGACCTGAACCTGCGCTCGGTGCTCATTCATGAGATTGGCGACACGCTGTCCACGGCGGCGGTGATCGCCGGCGGCTGGGCGATCATTAGCCACTGGCCATAGCTGGATCGATCCCGCGCTTTCCATCGGCATCTCCGTGATGGTTCTGTGGTCGTCGGCGGGAATTGTCCGCGAAAGCCTGAACATTCTTCTGGAGGGCGCGCCCAGCAGCATGGAACTGGACGCCATCATCGCGGAACTGCGCGCCGTGCCAGGCGTGCTTGACGTTCACGACTTGCACATCTGGAGCATCGGCAGCGACACTCACGCGCTCTCCTCTCACATCACTATCGAAGACATTCCGCCCTCGGCCAGCAACGCTATTCTCGACGAACTGCGCCAGTTGCTGGCCAGCCGCCATCACATCCACCACACCACCATTCAGTTTGAGAGTGCCGACTGCGACTTGGCCCACGGCTGCATTCTGCCCGTGCCTCACCAGCACCATCCTGCTGATGCGCATCCCCCGGCCCGCAATCCCCAGCCGGGAAGCTCGCACTGAGGAACCTTGTCCATGCGCTTCCGTCTTATTGCTATCGCTGCCATCGCCGCTCTGCTGTACTTCGCTGTCAAGTACAAGCCCGAGCCCATTGCCCCGCCCCTGAATCCCGCCGCGATCATCCAGGGCACGCGCGACCGTCTCACGCCCTTCCGCTTTACCCTGGCGACCGATCCTCCATCACCGAACTTCAACGCTCCGATTTGGCTCAAGGTTCACGTCATTGACGCCGCCGATCAACCCGCCGACGGAGTGGAGATCAAGGCCGATGTGTCCATGAGCGGCATGGATCAGAACGCTCAGCACCTGGTCCTGAGCGGAAGAGGGAATGGCGACTACGATGGGCAAATGAATTTGGAAATGGCGGGAAGTTGGGACGTCGATCTGACGGCCACCAAGGATGGCAAAAGCCGGCAGCAGAAACTCAGCATCGAGGTTGGGAGTTAGACGCGTACCACCATAGATTCATCAAAAAACATTACATCGACCCGAGCCGGATACTTTATTCTGAGCTGCGGCTGCCACTCTGCCTTGTGCTTTGTAGTCGCCGGCGCGACGCTTCTCAATTCGCAACCCGCAGCCAAAATGCTCGAGTCCCAGGAGCCGTGTTTGTGCGTCTTCGCATTTTTCCTATCGCCGCCGTTGCCGCGCTGACCTACCTCGCAATCAAACACAGCTCCGAGCTGCCAGCGCTGCCCGATCCCGCCACAGCCATTCTGAGCCTGCGGGTCGCTCCATTCCGATTTACCCTTGGCACCGAACCGGAGGCGCCTAACTGTGACACCCCAATTACGCTCAAAGTTCACGTCATCGACGCGGCTGGCCATCCCGCCGATGGCCTAATAATCGAGGCCGACGCGGCCATGAGCAGCATGGATCACGGCGCAAAGCATGCGACCCTGCGCGGCAAGGGCCACGGCAACTATGAGGGCGAGATGGAGCTGGAAACGGCAGGTAGTTGGGAGGTGGATCTGACGGCCACCAAGGATCTGAAGACTGGCAGGCAAAGACTCAGCATCGAGGTAGGAGGGTCACAGAAAAGCACGGAGCCGCGGAACCCGAATGAGGACAACTCGGAATCCTGATTGGATGGGCGGAGGCGTCTTCTGCGTGTTGCGCCGTAGACACTGATTTGATCTGAACGCCTTGCTACCGGGCGTTGCGCAGCTCGATCTGGCCAGTCAATGTCTGCACTTCAATCGTAGGCCCGCCGCCGTGAATGGCTCCATCCGCAACAATACTGCGGGGGCCGTACTGAGCGACGCCATTGGAGATTTTCAGCTCCGGAAACTCGTTGACAATATGTCGGGTTGGACTCGACCCGGTGACGGCGTGAAGGTTGCCAGGAACTGTACCAGCAAAGTAGACAAGAACATCGCCCATCGCGGTCACCAGCTCCGAATCGCGCATGGATTCCCGGTTTCCTATGAACTCGGCGGTAATCCGCCCCATGCCGGTGTGCGCTTTGGCTCCCTGGGAGAGCTTCCACAACTCGATGTCGCCCATGGCTGTGGTAGCTACAACCGCTCCATGTGCAACGCCAATGCGAATGCTGCCACCGCCGGACTCGGCGGTAACCGCTCCGCCCATTTCACCTAGATTGATGTTGCCGCCAGCCGTACGCACCAGCAGCGCTCCGGCGCAACGGACAACCTCGATGTTTCCGCCCCCCGATTGCACCCTGGCCCTGGCAATCGCCTTGAGCCAGATATTTCCGCCCAAGGAAACAATCTCCAGATCGCCCACGGAGGCATCGACGCGAATATCGCCGCCACCGGTACGAATGAACGAATCGCCCAAACGGTGGTTTACCGTTACCGAGCCGCCCATGGTCTCGGCGCGCAACAGTTCCGCATCGTCAAGCTCAATATCCCCGCCATGCGTATGCAGGTCGATATGATTGAGTTTTCCCTGGATGATGATCTTGCCGGCCAGCGTATCGACATGCACGTCTTCTGTGGCCGATTGAAGCTGAATCGTCAACTCAGAGCGCAGCACCAAATCAACGGGACCGACGGTCTGTATCAGAATCTCGCCGTTCTTGCGGCCCACTCCCAGGTGAAAGGTTGCGAACTGCTTGCGCGCATCCTTTTCGAGCGCCTCCTCCGAATGCAGGCGCAGAACGAAGCTGGCGGACGGGCAACCTGTCACCACACGCACCGAACCCACAAAGTGCGTCACCTGGAGCTGCCTGTCGTTACCCAACGGGCCGGTGCTCTCCTGTGTCCAGCCGCGGCCATCGCTCTCCACGCGGCTCTCCGCGTGCGCCTCGGCCAGCGCCGGAAGCGCCAGCGCAAGAAGCAGAGAAAGGCAGCCCGCCCACCTCAGCCGTGCGCCGGTCGTTCTCGCAATCAGTCGGCTCTGTTTTTCGTCGCGATTATCTTTTTCAGTGCCGCTGCGCCCGTCCATCTTGCCTTGGCGATTCATCTACTCGATTCCGACCCCTGTGCCAGAATGCGTGAGGACTCCTGCCGGATGAACTCGTTGGGATCTTCTTTGGCCAACTGAGTCAGAGCCTGCCGGACACTGGTATCGGCGCGCACCGTGTTCAGTGCCTTGAGCGCACCTGCACGCACCCCAGGATTGTTGTCATTCAGCAGAGACTCCAGCATGGCATTGCGCACGCGAATATCCTGCTTCACCATCGGCGCCAGTGCCTCCTCGGCCTTGAGCCGCACCCCTGGGTTGCTGTCCGATTGCAGCGAATAAACCAGGCTCTCGCGCACTGCCGGATCGTCGGGCTTCCGCCGCAACAGATCCACGGAATCCATGCGCAGCCCCGAGTTTGCCGTGCTTCGCGAAGCCATCACCAACAGCGCCTGAATCTGCGGATCGTTCACCGAGCCTTGCACCGTCTCCGGCAGCGCTCGTTCGTAGTCGATACGCACTTGGTTGCTGCCCGGCTCCTGCACAATGTTTCGAATGCCTGCAATGGAGGCTTCCTGCCGCTCCGCCGACGCGCCGCCGTGCAATGATGCACTCATGCGATACATAGTGCCGATGCCGCCGCCGAAGCCCACCATGAAGATGACGGTAGCCAGGGCGGGCGAAAAACGCACCTGCCGAAATAGCGCCATCGGATCCATGACCCAACGCCACCCCTTGCGCTGCCGCACCGTCGCGAGAGTCTCTGAAAGCTGGATGCGCGCCGAGGCCAGCAAATTCGGCGTGACCTCAAGCTGAGGCACCCCGTTCAACTCGCCGTGAAAGACGCGCAGCGCCTTCAACTCTTCTGCGCAACCGGGGCAACGCTCGACATGTCCCTCCAGCTCGTGACGCGCGTCATCAGCCAGTTCGTTATAAAGGTAGAGCGGGATATTTTCCTGTACCCAATCGCAGTTCATAATTGCCTTCTTTAACTTCTCTACTTTAGGTCGGCCAAGGCCTTCCTTAACTTCTGCGTTGCGCGAAACAAAGTATTCTTTGCCGTCTCTTCAGTTGTGTTCAGGGCCTCGCCAATGGTGCGCAGCTTCAACCCCTGGTAGTGCTTCATCTCAAAAACCATGCGCTCGCGCGGACTTAACTTGCTTAGCGCGCGGGTAATGCGCTTACCCAGCTCGTGCTGCAACAAATCCTGCTCTGGACTCGCCCCGGCGCGTTCGTCTGGAACCTGCTCCAGAAGGTCAAACTCTTCGCCTTCCGCGCCGACTCGCGTCGTTGGATCTTCCTTGCGAACCTGCTTGCGCCGCAAATAATCCATGCACAAGTTGGAAACGATCCGGTAAATCCAAGTATAAAAAGAACATTCGAAACGGAAGCTCCCCAGGTTGCGGTACACCTTCAGAAACGCTTCCTGGTAAATATCTTTCGACTCGTGCTCAGAGCCGGTCAGATGCAAAGCCAGCCGCAACACCGGTTGATCGTACTGGCGCACCAATTCCTCGAACGCAGCCTGATCTCCCTGCTGCGCCGCGCGAATCAGTTCGGTGTCATTTACCCGGCTCGGGCCCTGCCCCACCATGCTTTCCTTTGGGGAATCTTTCGCTTTTGCCCGTGCCCGCCGACTCCGACCCTGCTTCAATCACAGAGTACGTCGCACATAGGGTTGGACGGAACAAAGCTCAGTCCGTTAGCAATCTATTTTGCAATCCTAAATACGGAAAGGCCAGCGCCCTGGACGCCGGCCTTCCGCAGAACCATTTTGCCCTCAACTCAGGCGGAATGTTCTTCACTTTCTTGCTTGACCACCGCGACCTTGATCTGGACGGTGACTTCTTTGTGCAGCTTGAGCGGCACATTGAACTCGCCAAGTGCCTTTAGCGGCTGATCCAACTCAATCTTGCGGCGGTCGATCTGGAAGCCGCGAGCTTCGAGTTCATGCGCAATGTCGGCCGAGGTCACCGAACCAAACAGCGCATCGTGTTCGCCGGCCTTGCGGGTGAATTGCAGACTCACGCCGTCGAACTGCTTGGCCAGCAGCTCTGCGTCGCCCTTTTCCTTCGCTACTTTGCGTACCGAAGAGGCCTTCATCTGCTCGATGACGGCTTTGTTCGCCTTGGTGGCTTGCACGGCGAGCTTCTTCGGCAACAGATAGTTGCGGCCATAACCTTCGGCCACATTCACCACTTCGCCCCGCGCGCCCAGCTTGGCCACATCTTCTTTCAGAATGACTTCCATGACTCAATCCTCTCTAACTTCTTAGCGGCTGGCCGCGAAAGGAAGCAGAGCGATGTTGCGCGCCTGCTTGATCGCCTCGGTAACGCGGCGCTGGTGGGGTGTGCAAACACCCGTCAGGCGGCGAGGAACGATCTTGCCGCTCTCGGCCACAAAACCCGAAAGCAGACGCACGTCCTTGTAATTAATGCTGTCGATCTTCTCGGTGCAGAACTTGCAGACCTTCTTGCGCCGGAAAAACTTGCGGCCACCATCGCGGCCACTACCGCCGGGGCGTCCACCGCCGCCCGGGCGCGGTCCCGAGGAACGGGGACCGGAGGGACGTGGGGTGGCCTCGGGTGCCGCGGATTCGGACCTCTCCGGAGCTGCCTGTTTGGTGCTCTCGTCTGCCATAACTCTCCTTGTCGGCGCCGGAAGCGCCTGAACTTTCACTACTGTTTCCCGCAATACTGTTTCGTGTAACAAATGTTTCGCATAAGTTTCGCGTGCTAAGCCGGGCGCGAAACACTCGCGTTGCCCGCTCGTAGGCAGGCCCCCTGCTTAAACCGCTGCCGGAGGAACTTCTGCCGGAGTTTCGGCCGGAGCTTCTTCTGCCGCTGCCGGCGGAGCTGCCTCTACTACGGGAGCTGCTGCCGCCGCTGCTGCCGCATTCTCGGCTGCCTGAGCTGCCGCTGCCGCCGCTGCCTGGCCCTGCGTTCCCTGGCCCTTGATCTTGGCATCGCGCAGCTTCTTCACCTTCGCCAGACGCTTCTCTTCTTCGTCGGTGCGGACGGTGATGAACTTAATGACAAGTTCCTGCACGCGCAGGCGGCGCTCCAACTCTTTCAGCACCGAGCCCGGTCCCTCCACGAAGGCCAGAATGTAGATGCCATCCTGGAACTTCTTGACCGTGTAAGCCAGGCGGCGCTTACCCATGCGCTCAAAGCCGGTCACCTTGCCACCGGTGGCGGCAACGTTGGTCTCCATCGTCTGGAGAAGGCGATCCATATCCTCCTCGGGTGTATCTGGACGAAGGATGAACATCACTTCATATTTACGATCCATCTGTTCTCTCCTGGGCTGCGCTGGCGCTTGCCCTCAATCCTTACTCCGCTTGCCCGGCCTCGTTCATCTTCTGATTAAACCGGTTCATCGCGGCCGACGCTCCAAGCGTCAAAATCATTCGAACCGCTTCACTACTCGCCTCCAGGGCCTCATCGGCCAGGGGCAAATGCGCCTTGCGTATCGGCGACAGTAAATAATCCCTGCCGTTTGCCGGTTTGTGCTCCGGCGCTACCCCAAGACGAACCCGCAAAAACTCCTGCGAACCGCCCAGAGCGGCGATGATCGACTTCATTCCGTTGTGTCCGCCCGCGCTGCCGCGCTCGCGAACCCGGATGGAGCCGAACGGGAGCGCCAACTCGTCATACAGCACGATCAAGTCGCGGGCTGGCTCGGCTTCGTAACGTTCCAGCAACTCCCTGACTGACTCGCCGCTGAGGTTCATGTAGGTTTCAGGCTTGGCCAGCAACACTGGCTCCCCCTCTACAATCGCCCTCGCGGTGACGGCCTTGCAGTGACGGTTTGCAACTTTCACTCCGCACTGCGCGGCGATGCGATCAATCGCCAGAAACCCCATGTTGTGCGGTGTGAACTGGTACTCGATGCCCGGATTTCCGAGCCCGACAATCAGTCTCACCGTGCCGCCTCTCCCATCGCCGGGGGCCCAAGCGGCAAAGCCGGCTGAGCCCACCGCGGCAGTTATTTCTTCTTTACTTCCTTGGCTTCAGGTACCACTTCCGTCTTGCCCTTCTTGATGACTTCAGGCTCGGCGACAGCGGCGACGCCTTCCACCGGCGCAGCCACTTCTTCCTTCACAAAGGTGATGTGAACGACCGTCGCATCGGGCTCATCCAAATACTTCACCGAAGCGTTCTGCGGCAGGTCCGAAACGCGAATCGCCTGGCCCTGGGCCAGTTCGGTCACGTCCACGGTGATGTGGCTCGGAATGTCGGACGGCAAGCATTCGATGTGAACTTCACGCAGCACGAGGTCCAGCAGTCCGCCCTCCAGTTTGGTGCCCTTGGCTTCGCCCTGGATGTGCACCGGAACCGAGAGACGCATCTTCTGATCCATCGCGATTCGCTTCAGGTCCACGTGCAGCAGCGATCCCTTCAGCGGTTCGTACTGCCAATCCACCACCATCGCCTTGGCCTGTTCGCCCTCGACGCTGATGTCAAAGATCGTGTTGTGACCCGAGGCCGAGTGCAGAATTTTCAGAATCTGCTTCGGATCCACGGCAATTGCGCGCGGGTCTTTCTTGGCGCCGTACAGCACCGCCGGAATCATTCCGGTGGTGCGCAGACGGCGCGCGGCATTCTTATCGGAAGCTTCCCGTAGCTTTGCTTCCACTGTGTTTGTTGCAGTTGCGGTTGCCATCAGTCCGTTCCTTCTACGTCAGGGTCCGGGCGCGCACCGTGCGCGCCGGGGCTTAGCTAAACAACTTGCTCACCGAGGTCTCTTCGTGGATCGACTGGATCGCACGCGCGATAAGACCGGCGATTGAAAGCACCTTGATTTTCGGTTCCTTCTGTGCCGCCTCGCTCAGCGGAATTGTGTTCGTAATAATCAGCTCTTTCAGGCTCGAGCTGGAAATCCGCTCCAGCGCCGGTCCGGAAAGTACGGCATGAGAGGCGCAGGCAGAGACCGAAACCGCTCCATTATCAAGCAGCGCGTGTGCGGTCTTTACCAGCGTTCCCGCTGTGTCCACAATGTCGTCAAGGATCAGGCAAGTACGTCCACGCACATCGCCGATCACATTCATCACTTCGGTTACGTTGATCTCAGTGCGGCGTTTGTCCACGATCGCCATTGGAGCTTCCATCTTCTTGGCAAAGAAGCGAGCGCGCTCCACGCCGCCGGCATCGGGAGAGACGACCGTAAGATTGGCCAGGTTCTGCTTGCGGAAATGATCCACTAGCACCGGCGATGCAAACAGATGATCCACCGGAATATTGAAAAACCCCTGAATTTGCGGGGCGTGCAGATCCACCACCAGGGCACGATTGGCTCCCGCAGTGGTCAGAATATCGGCCACTAGTTTGGAGCTGATCGGAACCCTCGGCTTGTCTTTGCGGTCCTGCCGGGCGTAGCCGAAATATGGTATCACCACGGTGATGCGCCGCGCCGAAGCGCGCTTGAGCGCGTCAATGATCAGAAGCAACTGCATCAGGTTATGCGAGACCGGATCGCAGGTGGACTGAATGACGAACACATCGGCGCCACGCACGTTCTCCAAAATCTGCACGTAAATCTCGCCGTCGGAGAACTGCGTCAGGAAGGTCTGTCCCAGCGGCAATCCAAGAAAATCGCAGACCTCTTTGGCGAGGGCTGGATTCGAGGTTCCGCAGAATATCCGCAACTTATCATCGCGGCGAGTTGGTACCGGTTTCTTGTCACCCTTGGGCTGTTCTCCGGCCCTGACGGGAGTCAGTACTCCCGTTTCCGGCACCATCTGCGTGGCCTCGGCGGTTGCTGCTGTCACTACGCTCGGTTTAACTACTGCATCCATCGCTATCTCCGCTATGGGGACTGGTTGATCCCCGCTTAAATCGCGTGAAGCTTCAGGCGGGCTTGCGCGACGTTATTCGCGGCAGAGCCTTCCTGAAACCGGTACTGTCTTGCTGCGTTTCCCTGAACTGAGATTCTGGCTGGGCGGCCTGGATTCGAACCAGGATAGGATGCTCCAAAGGCACCAGACCTACCATTGATCGACCGCCCAGTGGGGCAAGATTCGCCGAATCCTACTTCACAAACATCTGCGCACGATATTGATTCCGCGGCAGCGTTTCGGTGACCGTGGTCGCCAATCCTTCCGCTCTCATCCGTTCGGCTGCCTGCACCGCACGCTCACGTGTACGGAATAAACCGTACAACGTCGAGCCTGATCCAGAGAGCGAAGCATAATCGGCGCCTTCGCGCTCAAGCACTCGCTTCACGTCACGCAATTCGGGATATTGAGGAAACACGACTCTTTCGAAGTCGTTTTCTATCCCGGCACGGACGAGGTCGAGAAGCGGAGTCTCGGCCCGGTCCCCGTCACGTTCGACGGGAACACCGGATACATCCAGGTAGCTCAACCACTCAAACGCAGAGCCGTTGAACTTAGATAGTGTAACGGAGTCACCGGGGGGCGTCAAATTCCATGCCTTGGAATCGCTCTCGATAAACGCGTCCCAGTCGCGAAAAGCCTGCGGGGTGGAGACTGCAACGGCGGGCGTTACCAGTACGCAGGCGATCGCAGGCAGGTCGGCAAGAGGATAAACCTGCTCGCCGCGGCCGAGACCGAGCACGGTTCCACCCAGCAAAAACAGGGGCAGATCGCATCCGACTTCGGCGGCGATGCGGAGGCGATCGGCGGCGGAAAGCGGCTCTTTCAATTCGCGCTCGAGGGCGAACATGGTAGCCACCGCATTGGATGAGCCGGCGCCGAGTCCACCCTGCACGGGAAGATTTTTTTCGATGGTGATGGCGACCTTGGCGCGCTGCTTCCAGTGGCGTAACATGCGGTCGGCAACGCGGTAGCAGGTGTTGGTCTCATCGCATGGAACCCCGGCGGCCTTGCAGCGAATCTCTATGCCATTGCCGCGCGTGGCTTCCACGCGGATTACATCATGCGCGGCGACCGTCTGGTAAATCGTCTCCAGGGCATGGAAATGATCCGGACGCATGGGACCGATCGCCAAGCCAAGATTGATTTTTGCAAAAGAACGAACGGTAACCGGCATAGCCTACGATTCTAAAGGAAAGATCAAAATAGCGCCGGACCGGCAGAATTCCAGCGCAGAGGGCGAGAGCGGAGTTGGGAGCCGGGAGGCCCACGATTGGCGAATCTGCTAATCGTTACAAAACTCGAATGTACCGGTTAGGTAATGGTTTACCAAGTTTCTAACCATTGCTTAGTCAGTTAACCTCTTGCGTCGTTTGATTGCATTGCGAGTACATGGTTAGGCTAGGTGCGAAGGCTTGTCGGCAAACGGTGGGCAGAGACGGCGGGAAAGATTTTAGGGGGCGGCTGCTAACGATCGGGAATCCGGCGCGTCTATACGGGTATAAAGACCTCCTTTTGCATCTCTCAGGCGCGGATTTAATCCGCGCCTCTCTTTTTTGCGCTGAGATGTTTCTTGCGTCCGACGTCTGGAGGCTTCGTCTATGATGAAAGATGCGAGGAAAATGGCGAGGGGAATAGAGACCAGGGGAATGGAAACGATGAAGACGAAAATGGTGGCGCTGTTTGCGGTAGTGATGATGATGGCTTCGGCGGCGTGGGCGGCAGGCGATACGAGCGCTCTGCATCCTCCGGCGGGGAGCCGGATGGCGCTGGTGGTTTTCGAGGACTTGCAGTGTCCGGCGTGCGCCAAGGCCGAGCCGCTGCTGGAGCAGGCGGAGCGCAATTACCATCTGCCGCTGGTGCGACATGACTTTATCATCCCCATTCACAACTGGAGCAAAGAAGCACACATCATGGCGCGGTACTTCGATACCCAATCGCCGCAGTTGGGCGAGGAGTTCCGGGAATATATCTTTGCCAACCAGAGTTCAATTTTCAATACGTCGAAGCTGCGGGAGTGGGCCGATAAGTTCGCCGCGGCTCATCATACGGCGCTGCCAGCCTTCTACGACCCGAGCGGAGCGCTGCGCGCCAAGGTGGAAGCCGACACTCAGCTTGGACGGGTGACGGGCGTAACCGGCGTAACCCACACTCCGACAATCTACGTGGTGACCGATTCGAAGCAGGAGCCGTTTGTGGAAGTGATCGACCAGGCAAAGCTGTTTGACACGATTGAGCAAGTGAAGTCCGCACTGGGACCGGCGCCGAAGACGAAGGCGAAGAAATAGATTGTCGACGAGCCGCGAAGTTCAAGGCCACCCAAGGGGTGGCCTTTTTCATTTGAGGGATGCACGCAAGATTGCTGGTTGAAATGTTTGAAGCCACCCAGCATGGTTGAGCCACGCGGGGGGCTTCACTTCGTTCAGATGACACTTCAAGAACAAGAACAAAGTCAAAGAACAAGAGCAAGGTCAACTACCCCACGTTAGCCAAAAGCGGGCGAACGCGGGGCACCCGAATCTGTGTCCACAAGTTGATTCAGGATTTGGGTTTGGCGCGTTTGGTGGCGCGGGTGGCGTTGGGAGTGAAGTGTTGCCAGCCCTCGGGTTCGAGTTCGGTGGTGTAACCGTTTTCGTGCTCGATGGAGATTTCGTCGCCCTCGACGATGTAGCCGATGAGGGAGAGCGGAATTTCCTGGTATTCAGCGGGGAGGCGATGGCCGGGAGGGACGGTGAACAGGAGTTGGTATTCGTCGCCGCCGTGCAGGGCATGACGCAGTTCGACCTCGTGGCGATTGAGCGAGGCGATGGGGATGGCATTCTCCTGCAGGACAGCACCGGTTCCCGAGGCGCGGCAGAGGCGGGCGAGATCGATGGAAAGGCCGTCGCTGATGTCGATCATGGCAGAGGGAATCTGCTTTTCGCGGAGGAAGCGGGCAAGCGCAAGCTGGGCCTGGGGATAGAAGTGCGCAGGGTAGCTGGCGGCGCGGAAGCGGCGCTCGGGCGCGGCATACATCTGCTCCAGCAAGGCGAAGGGCGCGCCTAGCTCTCCGCTGACGAAGATGCGGTCGCCGGGTTTGGCGGTGCTACGGCGGATGGCTTTGCCTTCGGGGACCGATCCGATGACGGTGATGTCGGCCAGGATTCCATCGGGGGATTGCGCGACATCGCCGCCGGCGAGGGTGACTCCGGCTTGCTTGGCGGTATTCAGCAGGCCATCGAAGAACTGGTCGACCCAACGCTGGGGGAGATCGGCGGGCATGGCAAGGGAGAGAAATGCGGCAAAGGGTTCGCCGCCCATGGCCGCGATGTCGGAGAGTCCGCGGGTGAGGCAGCGGTGGCCGACCGAGTCGGCGGGATGCCACTGGCGGCGGAAGTGCACGCCCTCCAGGGAGAAGTCGGTGGTGACCAGGGTTTGGACGCCGGGGAGAGTGGAGAGCACGGCGCAATCATCGCCAATGGAGTGGAGCACGCTGGCGGGGGCGGCACGGCGCTTGGCCGGGCGCGCCGCCTCGCTGGCGAGAGCGATGCGTTCGACGAGACGGTTTTCGGCAATAGGCATGACGTGACAGAGTACTCCCAAAACGCAGGCGGGGAAAAGGGCGGGCTCTTGGGGCAGGCGGCCCGTTAACGGTTCTGTTTTGGGATAGTGAGTTACCAGGCGATTATTCGACCGGAATCGGCCGCCGTTTCCGGGGCTACTCGGGTTTGCCAAACATCTTTGCCAAACATCGTGGACGCCGACGCGGAGTTCATTGGATCGTGAGGATGTAGGACGACTTGTCCTGAATCGTCTTGATCTGTAGCAGGACATCTACTGACCCGGCCCGCTTCCACGTTTCGTACGGCAAGCTTGGAGCCGATGCACGAGCTGTGGTCTTCTGGATGCCCTGGCTCGAATAGCCCGCTGGGAGACTCGCGCGCACTGCCGCTTCAGCCACGGCGAATAGGACGTCGGGCCCCTGCGCGCGCAAAGTTGATTTCCCAATGTAAAACCAGTTTTCGGATCCCGTGGGCGTCAACTTGTAAAAGCCCGTTACACAGTTGGCAAAGTAGCTATCATCGGCGCACTTCGTCGCCTGATAGTTCGTCCCAAAGTCATTGGTGTGGGTTTGATCGCCGCGAAGTGCAGCGAACTGAGTTGGAGCGTTGGCGAGCCCGATCGCGACAAAGTCGGTAATTGCTGCTGCCTCCGTGCCGGCGGCACCGACAGGTCTCGGCGCAACCATCAACGTGATCGCCACAAGTGACACGACGAAAATCAAAGGTTTGTGATTCAGTCTCAAATTCCCAACTTTCAGGTTACGTCAGACGTTGGCGGATTCGCTGATCTGGGCGGTGAGTTCGTCCACCTTGCGCTCCAGGACGTGGCGGATGGAGAGGATTCCGATGAGACGGCCATCGTCTTCGACGACGGGGAGATGACGCTTCTGGTGGTTGATCATGACGGCGGTGGCTTCGGCGATGGAAGTCGAACGAGTGGCCATGAGGACCGGGGTAGTCATGACTTCCACGATGGGCATGGTGTTGGGATCGCGGCCGGAGAGAGCAACCCTGGTCAGGACGTCGCGCTCGGAGAAGAAACCGGCCACGATGCCGTGTTCATCGACGACGGCAGCGGCACCCATGCGGCGTTTGATCATGGCGGTGATGGCGTCGCCGGCGGTTGCGGTGAGGGGAACAGAGGCGGGATTGGCTGCGCAATAATCAAGGATGTTCATGGCGTCACTGAGTGCAAGAGTACCTCCAAAGTGAGAGCTCTGAACGATAAAAGTTCGATGAAGACGAAAATCGGGGCAAAATGTGAGTTTTTGGGGAAAATTCCGTAATTGAGACAAGGGAGTTGAGGGCGAAGCGGCCGAATTAGGCTTTGCCCTGCCGGTCGAGCTCGGCGCTGGTGATGCGGAGATATTTGTGGGGATTGACGGGAACACTCTGGATGCGGACTTCGTAGTGCAGGTGGGGCGAGGTGACGCGGCCGGTAGCGCCGACGTATCCGATGACCTGGCCGCGGCGAACGTGCTGGCCGGGGGTGATTGCGAATCCGGAGAGATGGCCGTAGCGGGTGACGAGACCGTGACCGTGATCCAGGTCAATGAGTTGGCCGTAGCCGTTCATGACATCGGCGAAGATGACGACGCCGTCGGCAGCGGCGTGGACCGGGGTTCCGTAGGGGACCGAGAGATCGATGCCGCTATGGAACGCGCCTTCTCCGTTGAAGGGATCGACGCGCTCGCCGAAGGTGCTGGTGATGCGGCCTTCGACCGGCCAGAGCGAGGGAGCGTCGGCGGCTTGGGTCCAATCCGAGAGCGAGGCGAGACGACGTGTTCCATCTTGGAGCCCGGCGGCAGCGGCTCCAGTGAGGGCCGAACCACGGAGAGCGTAGAGGGTGCTGAGCGAGGCCTGATACTGTTCGGGCTGCACGTCGTCGTTGGTGGGGAGCAGGTGCGCATCGGTTTTGAGGCCGTAGATGGCAGAGACCTCACCGGCGATGGAGCCGAGGGAAGCGACCTGGACATCCTTCTCTTTTGATACCTGCTCAAGCTGCGAGTAGTTGCGCTTGATCTGATGATTTTCGGCGCGGAGTTCGTTGAAGCGTTCGACCTTCCACAACATGCGGGCATAGGAGCCAGCCATGCCGGTTACAGTGAACATGCCGATGAGAGCTCCGGCGAGAAAAACATAGAGGTAGTGAACGGGGATGGGGATTTTGCGGAGCTGTCCCTCTGCGTCACGAGCGACAAAGAGGATGTACCAACGTTTCCGCAATGCTTTCTCCCGTAGGTACATAAAAATCGTAAGATGCGGCTGAAAACGGAAAGGTGTGCTGGATGCCGCCAGAGGACGTTTGCACGCCCCCCTCCCTTGGGAATTACTTTTTTTGGTTTGGCAACCCAAGAAGGGTACCAATGGAAATGCAGTACCGTCAATCAGAAACTATATGGAACATGTACCAATAAGGGAAAGATACAGTGATCGCCTTAGCGGAAAGCGGGCGCGAAAGCGACGAGATAGCGAAGATCGTGAGATGGGAAGGCTTCGGCCGCTGCCTAGAAGCGGCACTGCTATAATCGAAGACTAGGCCAATGGCGACGAAATCTAAGAGTGGTTTTCTTTCCTTCGAGACACCTTCCCAGAATCCGCGAATCCGCTCCACCACTGTGCTCTGCGTGCGACGCAATGGCCGGGTGGTGATGGCGGGCGATGGGCAGGTGACGCTCGGCGACCATGTAATTAAACAGGGTGCGCGTAAAATCCGGCGTCTGTACCAAGGCAAGATTTTGGCGGGCTTTGCGGGCTCGACGGCAGATGCGTTTTCTCTATTTGCGCGCTTTGAGACCAAGCTGGAGCAATATGCGGGCAACCTTGGACGCTCGGCCGTGGAGCTGGCCAAGGACTGGCGCACGGATAAAAGCCTGCGCCAACTGGAGGCCTTGCTGCTGGTGGCCGACCAGAGCCAGACCTATCTGCTGAGCGGCAACGGCGACGTGATTGAGCCCGACGACGATCTGGCTGCCATCGGCAGCGGCGGGCCGTATGCGTTGAGCGCAGCGCGCGCGCTGCTGCAATATACCGATCTGGATGCGCTGAAAGTCGCCCAAGCCGCGATGACGATTGCAGGACAGACCTGCATTTATACCAACGATAAGTTTACGATCGAAGAACTGTAATAGAGCCGCGGAAGCAGCAGGCGCCGCAATAAAAATGGGCGGTAAAAGGCCCGGTGCCGAAAGGAATTGCAATGGCGATTTATCTGCCACAGACCGTGGAAGAAGAGTTGATCGCGCTGGACGAGTTGACTCCGCGTGAGATTGTGGCCGAGTTGGACAAATACGTGGTGGGCCAGCACGACGCGAAACGGGCGGTGGCCATCGCGCTGCGGAACCGGATGCGGCGGCAGAAACTTTCGCCGGAGATGGCCGAAGAGGTGATGCCGAAAAACATCATCATGATCGGACCGACAGGAGTGGGAAAGACGGAGATTGCGCGGCGGCTGGCAAAGCTGGCGAACTCGCCGTTTCTGAAGGTGGAGGCCTCGAAGTTTACCGAGGTGGGCTACGTGGGACGCGACGTGGAATCGATGATACGCGACCTGATCGAAATCGCCATCGACATGGTACGCGAGGAAAAGCTGGAGGACGTTGCGGAAAAAGCGGAGATGAACGCGGAAGAGCGCATTCTGGACCTGCTGCTGCCGCCCTCGCCCGGCCCTGCGACTGCAACTCCGGGGGATGGCACCGGCGCGACGGCTACGACGGCTACGACGATTCCGAGCGAGACGACGGCGATAGCGCTGCCGGTGGAGAGTGGCTCACGGACTCGGGAGAAGCTGCGCCAGCAGTTGCGCGAAGGCAAGCTGGATGACCGCATGGTTGAGCTGGATGTGCGGGAAAAAAATATGCCGGCGTTTGAGATCATCAGCAATCAGGGCATTGAAGACATGGACATCAACTTCAAGGACATGTTGCCCAACATTTTTGGCCAGCGCACGAAGAAGCGGAAGATGAAGGTGAGCGAAGCCTTCGACTACTTGATTTCGGAAGAAGAGCAGCGGCTGATTGATATGGACCAAGTGACCAAGACGGCGCTGGACCGGGTAGAGCAGAGCGGCATCATCTTTTTGGACGAGATCGACAAGATTGCCGGACGCGAGAGCGGACACGGGCCCGATGTTTCGCGCGAGGGCGTGCAGCGGGACATTCTGCCGATTGTGGAAGGGACGACGATCAACACGCGCTATGGGATGTTGCGCACCGATCACATTCTGTTCATTGCGGCCGGAGCATTCCACGTCAGCAAGCCCAGCGATCTGATTCCTGAACTGCAGGGGCGCTTTCCGATTCGGGTGGAGTTGAAGTCGCTGACGGTGGAAGATTTTGTAAAGATTCTGACGGAGCCGAAGTCATCGCTGACGAAGCAGTACGTTGCACTGCTGGACACCGAGGGGCTGAAGCTGGAGTTTACTCCCGACGCGCTGGAAGAGATTGCGATCTTTGCCGCGAAGGTGAACGAGACGACGGAAAACATCGGAGCACGACGGCTGCACACGATCATGGAACGGGTGCTGGATAAGATCAGCTTCGAGGCTCCGGAGTTGAAGGAAAAGGAAGTGAAGATCGACCGCGAGTACGTGGACAAGATGCTGCAAGATATTGTGAAGGATCACGATTTGAGCCGGTACATTCTTTAGGGGCGGTGGAAGAGCTTGAAGCGCCGCTCTCCGAAAGGGCGGCGTTTTTGCGTTTGGCGGAATCTTAACGAAAGGTTTAGGGCTTATCTTTTCGCTAGGTATCGACTAACGAAAAGATAATGGCGTTTTCTTTCGTTAGCGAGCGTACACATCGATGGCTGGTCGAGGAGCTTGAAGCTGAGCAGCATATTTGAGCCGAGCTGGGGTCCTTCACTTCGTTCGGGATGACACCTCAGTCAAATGCTCAAATCAACTGGCCAGGTAGCTCTCTGATGCCTAACGAGTAGAATTATTCTATGGCGATGGAAACGGAAAATCTGGTTGGGTCCGAGTTGGCGGAGAAGCGCGAGCGGCTCTATGAGCGGCTGCGTGAGCTGGGACGGGTACTGGTGGCTTACTCGGGGGGAGTGGACTCGGCGTATCTGGCTTGGGCGGCGCACACCGTGCTGGGCGGCGAGATGCTGGCAGTGATGGCGGACTCGCCTTCGCTGGCGCGGGCGCAGATGCGCGACGCGGTCAGCTTCGCGGACGAGTGGGGGATTCCACTGGCGACGGTGCGCACCGATGAGTTGGAGAATGCGGATTATCAGCGCAACGACGCGATGCGCTGCTTCCATTGCAAGGACGAGTTGTTCGGGGTGATGGAGCAGTACGCGGCAGCCTCCGGGGCAAACCAGGGCTGGGCGGCGGTGGCCTACGGGGTCAACGTGGACGACCAAGGGGATTGGCGTCCGGGACAGAAGGCGGCACGGCAGCACGGGGTTGCGGCTCCGCTGCTGGAGGCGGGACTGACGAAGGCGGAGATTCGGACGCTGGCACAGGCGGCAGGACTGCGGATTTGGGACAAGCCGGCATCGGCTTGTCTGTCATCGCGAATCGAGTATGGGCGCAAGGTGACGCGCGAGGCGCTGGAGCAGGTGGAGCGCGGAGAAGACGCGTTGCGGGCGATGGGATTCCGGCAGTTTCGGCTGCGGCACCATGGGGATGTGGCGCGAATCGAGATTGCGCGCGAAGAGATGGAGCAGGCACTGTCGCTGGAGATGTTTGCGCGGATGAGTGCGGCGATCAAAGGCTGCGGATTTAAGTACGTGGCACTGGATGTGGAAGGATTCCGCTCGGGATCGATGAACGCGGTGCTGGACGTGGAGAGCCTGCGGTAGTCCGGCATAGTTGGAAGAAAAACCACGAAGGAAGTCGATTGCTTGTTGAAACGCCTCTGGGCCGCACAGGATGCTTGAGTGGCGCGGGGATTGATTCCTCACTTCGTTCGGAACGACACCTCAGAACACAGGCATGAAGAGAAGCTCCTACGCATCCTTTATGTTTGGTGCGGAACTGGAAAAGCGCCGCCCGAAGGCGGCGCCGAGTGGAGTGGCGACCGTTATTCGACGATTACCAGCAGGTCTCCGGCATTGACGGCGGCGGCTTCTTTGACGGCAATTTTGGTGACTTTGCCCTTCTTGGTGGCCTTGATCTCGTTCTGCATCTTCATGGCTTCGACGACGACAAGAGGCTGACCGGCTTCGACCTCATCGCCTTCGGCGACGATGACGCGGACGATTTTTCCGGGCATGGGAGCTTTGATTTTGGAGGGGCCGGATTCGCCTCCGGCGGTGGCGCGGCGGCTGCGGAGCGAGCGTGGGTCGCGGACTTCGGCGGCGAAGCGCTCGGAGCCGACGATGATGTGAGTTTCTCCCATCAGCGAATACTCGCGCTTGGCTTCATACTGGCGGCCCTGGTGGACGATGGAGAGCACGTCGCGCGCAGTCATGACGACGTCGAGGGCGAAAGGTTCGCCATCGACGATGCACTCATAACCCTGGGCGACGCGTTCGAGATGAACCTGGTGGGGATGACCATCAATTAAAATTTCGTATTTCATCGGAGCCCCTCGGTAAGTGCCGCAGCCTTCCAGCCGCTGGATTTGGCGCCGCCGTTTTGAGGGACGGCAGGCTGTCCGGCTGCGTGGCCTTCTGCTTGCAGTCCGTCGTCATGATGGGTGGGCTGGGCGCCTGGAGGCGCTTGCTGGGCAAAGATGGCAGCGGTAATGGCAACGATGGGAACGCGGCGCGCGGTGCGCTGGTCCAGGGAACGCGGCTCGGGCAAGAGCCGATCCAGGAAGCCGGTATCGACCTTTGCGGCCTCGAAGTCGGGATGGAGAAGAATCCGGCGGAAGAGCGAAATATTGGTTTTGATGCCGCCGATAAAGTATTCGGCAAGGGCGCGGCGCAGGCGGTTGATGACCTGCTCGCGGGTTTCGCCGTAGGCGACGAGCTTGGCCAGGAGGGGATCGTAGTCAATCGGGACGACCCAGCCCTCATAGACGCCAGTGTCAAGACGGAGGCCGGGGCCGCTGGGCGACATGAGTCGGGTGATGCGTCCAGGTGAGGGGAAGAAGTTGTTATCCGGGTCCTCGGCGTAGATGCGAAGCTCCATGGCGTGACCGCGGAGGGTGATGTCTTGCTGCTTGAAGGGCAGGGGTTCACCGGCGGCGACCTGAATCTGGAGCTGGACGAGATCGATACCGGTGATCAATTCGGTGACCGGATGCTCGACCTGGAGGCGGGTGTTCATCTCGAGGAAGTAGAAATTTTTCTCGGCATCGACGAGAAACTCGACGGTGCCGGCGTTGCAATACTTGGCGGCCCTGCCGACCTGGACGGCGACCTCGCCCATGCGGCGACGCATGTCGGGATCGACGAAAGAGCAAGGCGCTTCTTCAAGAACCTTTTGATGGCGACGTTGCACGCTGCACTCACGCTCGGCCAGATAGATGACGTTGCCCTGGGTATCGCCGAAGATCTGCATTTCGACGTGGCGCGGGTTTTCGATGAACTTCTCGATGTAAACCTCGGCGTCGCCGAAGGAGCGCAGAGCCTCGCTCTGAGCGGCTTCCAGGGCATTGGCGAGCTCGGCCGAGGTGCGCACCATCCTCATGCCTTTGCCACCGCCGCCTGCTGCGGCCTTGAGCATGACGGGGTAGCCAATGGTTTCAGCAACCGAGAGGGCTTCGGCGGCACTGGTGAGACCGGTCTCGGTGCCAGGCACGAAGGGAACGTTGGCCTTCCTCATGTTCTGGCGGGCTTTGGTCTTGGAGCCCATCATCTCCATCGACTCGGGCGAGGGGCCGATGAAGACGATTCCGGCCTCGCGGCAGGCGCGGGCGAACTTGGCGTTCTCGGAGAGGAATCCGTAGCCGGGATGGATGGCTTCGGCTCCGCTGCGGCGCGCGGCTTCGAGAATCTTGGGGATATTTAGATAGGACTCGGATGCTTGCGCGGGGCCAAGAAACTCGCAAAAGTCGGCCTTGCGAACATGGAGAGCACGACGGTCTACGTCGGAATAAACCGCGACCGACTCGATGCCCATCTCGCGACAGGCACGAATGACGCGAACCGCAATCTCACCACGGTTGGCAATCAGAATTCGTTTGAACATAAAAGCGCGCTTCCTCTAAAGACTAGGCTGAGCTGAGGGTTTGGATATTATCAAAAACACAGGGCATGAGAATAGGGAAGATTGAGCCGACGATAAATAAGAGGCCGAGCGGATCAAGGCAGGCGCTGAAAGGCTTCCCACATTCGCGATGGCGGATGTGGGAAGCTCTGTGGTTGCGTTGGCAGAGGGATTGCCCGAACTATGCTGTCGCGAGTACTCTTCCGGCTTCGATTCGAGGGTTTTGAGGCAACACGGCAGCCAAGTTGGACCTTACCCACATCGCCGCCGTCTGACCGGATTCGACGCCGTGGACGAAGGTATCGAAAACGCTGACGGAAAGCATTGCCGCGTGCCCAAGGTCAATCCAATAGTAGGCGGAGAAGCCGGGCAATGTGGCGATGACGGGCACGAAACCTTCCCGTATTTGCTTTGCCGCTTCTTGCGGGTCGGTTACGCCCTCATATCGCCGCGCCGTCAGATGAGGCTTGAGACGCTGCGCGGCTCGCTCGACGACGGCTCCAGGTGCCGTGGCGGACTTGGTGTAGACGGATGACGCGGTGAAGCGCGGGGCGGAGAGATTTGGCGCGCCGGCGATTGGTATCATTCCACGCTGGGCGCGACTGGCCTCGCCCATGGTCTTATGAGCTAGCACTTCGCCAGCCTCGGTTCGAGGGTCTTCTTTCAGAAGTGAGGCCAGGTTGGCTTTAACCCAGCGCACCGCCGTTCGATCCGACTCCGTCACATTCGTAAGGCGATCAAAAATACTGACCGAAAGCATCGCACCATACCCGAGGTCAACCCAATAATAAGCGGCGAGTCCGTTGAGCGCCGAGATGAGGGGCACGAAGCCCGCTAGCACCCGGTTGGTGGCTTCTTCCGGATTGGTTACGCCGTCGTACCGTCGCACCGTTGCATGCATCTGGTTCTTTTTCTCCGGAATGAGTTTATGAGCTAATTATATGCGTTTTGTGGAAGTTTGAAGGGGACAGGACAGGCGAAAGAGAGGCGGCCCCGCGCGTAAGAGCATGGGGGCCGCTTTTGGTTAGAACCAGTGCCTCTAGAATTTGTAGGTCACGCCGGCGTTGATGATGGGGTAGAAGCGTGCCGGCGAGAGGTCGTTCTTGACCTTGGCGATCTGCGCGTTCAGGTTGTTGGTGAATCCAGGCACGCTGCTGATGGGAGTGGAATTTACGGTGGTGCAAGTTGAGACAGCGCAGCCGTTGCCGCTCGCGGTAAGGGCAAACGTGGGCACGCCGGTGTAGGCGGCGCCGATTTCAACGGGGAAGGCGAAGTGATGATGGCTGCGCGGAATGGCGTTGCCCCAGCCAAAGCTGGCGGTGGGAGCAACTTTGTTTCCGTAGACGAGAGAGGCATTGGCTCCCATTGTTCCGTCACTGTAGTACTCGTTACCGTTCAATTTAATGTCCTGTCCGACGGGCAGGCTGGCGGTAGCGTTTACGTTGAACTTGTTGTAGACCTCTACCCCGGCGCTGAGACGGAAGCTGCCGTGAAAGGGGAAGAAATCATAGCTGGCGCGGAGGTCGCGAAGTTTGAGGTTGCCACCGTAGTTCACGTTATCCTCGCTGATGGAGGAGAGAGTGTAGTTGAAGAATGAGCCGTCAACCCGGAGGTTGGTGCGGTTCGAGATCGGGGTTGCGACCTCCACTCCGGGGCCGAGCATGCCGACGGTGACGCCGATTGCGATCTTGGAGAAAGGACGGATGGAACCATTGGAGGTGGCCGGAACTGTGCCGGTTTCGACGGCTGCGGTGACATCCGGCAAGGCGCTGTTCTGCTCGGAATACCCAGGCTGGAGAGCGAGAAGAGTAACGAAGAACGCGACAGCGAGGACGCTGAAGCTACGAGATTTGCGAGATAGATTTGTGTGGCAGTCCATATAGGGCAGTCCTTAGCGTGCGCGGAAAGAGGCACCGTCAAAAATGTGGAATCAGCTCTGGGGAGAGACTCTGGATTGAGCATAGGCCAGGGTTCGGGCAATGTGCGAGGAAAATCTCCCTGCAAGTAGTTACCGGAGAATAGAAAATAGTCACTTTGGGAATAGTTATTTCTTGGAATAGTTACTTCACTGAGCTGTCTAGCCTGGCCCCGCCCATGGCAAGGGATTCGCGAACCTGTTCCACCCGGTTGCGCAAACGCTCCATGGTGGCGTGCAGGATTTTGGCCTTCTCCGCCAAGCCGCGCTGGGTGGCCACTTGCGCGACGGCCAGGGCGTTGTCGTTGGCCTGGAGGGCCGCCTGCTGCAAGAGGGCGAGGGCGTCGGCATGGGGACGCCAGAGATGGGCGGAGTTCTGGCGTTGCCTCATCTCTTCGCTCTCGGCCGCGATGCGCGCCATGATGGCGACCATGCGGACCAGAGCGCGGGCGTTGTCGCCGCGAAAACTTTTCTCCCGGTGGAAATCGGCGCAGTAGGCGTCGGCTTCGGGCAGGGATAGCAGGAAGTGGCCGAATTTCATGGGCACGATGTGACGGCAGCGCTCCTCGGCGGCGCGGACCCAGCCGCGAATCGATTCCTCCACCGAACGGATGCGTGTCTCTTCCTCAAGCATGGCGGAACTGGTGAAGGCTGCGGGAGCGGCCAGCGTCACGGTTTGCAAGGCAGCCGCAGAGACGGCAGCAGACCGGGGCGCAGCGGTCGCTGGGGCCAAAGGCTCTGGTGCAGGGTAGCGGGGGCGGGTTTGCGACTTGGAGTCGACCGCCTTCTTGAGCCGGGCGACCTGGCGGAAATGGTCCTGAGCGCGGCGGTACTCGGTGCCGAGGATGGTTTTCTCCTCGATCTGAGTGAGGTGCTGCACCGTAATGTCTCCGTCGACGCGCGTGGAGAGGCTGCCACCTTGCTGCTGGATGTCTTCGGCGCAGGCCTTGATGCTGACGGCGGCGGCGGTGAAGAGTTCGCCAAAGCGGAGGCCAAAGTGGTAGTTGTAGGGCGCGATGACACCCAGGGCATGGGGATGGTAGAAAGCCGGGCCGAAGTTGTGCTTGATGTGACGCACCTTCTGGATGACCCCGGAGTCCATGAGACGGTCAAAGTGATCGATGTGATCGACATCCTCACCGAGAAACTCGAACTCGTCCAACAAGTGGGATTCCTCGCGGGTCAGCTCGGGGAGCTCTGCGTCGTCGAGGATCTCAAGAAGTGCAATCTCAAATGGAGGCACCGGGGCAACACCATCGATGGAAACGCCACGCCGCTCCCACTGGCCGGGTACGCGAGGATTACGGTAGAGGAAGGTGGCGACAAAGTCGGTTTTGTCGCGGTCAACGTCACTCTTGGACTGCTTGCGGGCGTAGTAGCGAAGCAGGGATTCGGCGAGATCGTGATCGACGGTGGTGGTGAGACTGGCGCGAAGCAGCTCGGGCGTGATGGCCAGGTCCAGAAGTTTGAGCCAGCGGCGCATGGCGGGCAAAAGCACGGCAAGATCGCGATCGTGGGCGTGCAGGGAGTCGGCTTCCAAGCCTCGCGGGGGAGTGACCTCATCCTGGAGAACGTCACGCAGGAGGTTGAGGTAGAAGCCTTGCACGATCTCGAGAATGGTGAGTTCCCAATTGAGGTCGACTGCCACGGAAGCGCTCCACTGCTAAAACCCTAGTCTACGACGAAGCGAGCTGAATACGCTGCGGGAATTTCACGGAGAAACACGAATGGCCTCCACTGGAGAGGCCATTCGGGCAAGTCTGGGGGGGGGTAGTGAGAGCTATTTCCCCTGCTGGTCCATGACGATTCCGCCGGCACCCTGCTTGTTGGCCTTTTCTTTCTTGGTAGCGATGGTCTTATCCACCCAACCATCGGCGGTCTTGAGGTCGGCGGTGCGAGCATCCGGATTGTCGCACTCGTAGTCGGCGCGCTCGCGGTAGAGGAGGTTGGTGTAAGCCATGGCATCGTCATAATCCTGGCGAAGTTGGAGGGCCTTGTTGAGCAGGCCGATGCCTTCCTCGACGATGGGGGCGTTGTGCTGCTTGACGAGGGCGCAGACTTTCTTATCCTTGAGCGGGTCGGTGGCCTTCATGCCGAGTTTGTTGCGCTCTTCCTGGCGGAATTTGTAAGCCTGGGTCCAGTCGATAAAGGCGACTGAGTAATAAGATTCCGGATCATTGGGATCGATCTGGACGGCTTTGTTGTAGTACTGCTTGGCATCGTCGAAGCGCTTTTCCTGGAGGTAGAGGTAGGCAATTCCCTTGACGGAGTTTACGTTGGTGGGATCGACGGCGAGCACTTTCTTGTACTCTTCGATGGCCTGATCGGCATAGCGTTTGTTCTCGGCGGTTTCTGCGCCGGGAACGTACTGCTGGGCGTATGCGGTGGCGAGATAGATGCGCGCATTGAGGAGACCTGGATCAAGGCTGACGGCTGTCTTGAAGTGTTCGATGGCCTCTTCATAGCGTGCGTTTTTGTAAGATTGCACACCCTTGTTGAGGTGGTCGCGAGCCTGAAGTTTGGTGCATCCGGCGGAGGCCAGTAGGACGAGAGCGAGAGATAAACCGGCCAGCACGCGTACGATTCTGTTCATTTTGTAATGTCACCTTCCATTGCCAATAATGGCCGGGGTCTGAAGTCTCGGGTGAAGCTTTGCGGCCGCTTCGCGACAACGGCTTCGCGACGGGTACGGGCCATCGGCTGGCCCTCGGGTCGCTGCTGCCGGGTACGTCCGACTCTCCCGCACGTCGAATTACCGAAGGAGCGGGGAGGTGGTGGGAGTACGGCTCGCACCGCACTCCCGGTGATTCGGATTCCCGCAACAACCGGCTACTGACCAGCCTCGATCTTGGCCGTGATGAGTCCCACTTTATCGACGCCCGCGGCGTGGACCTTATCGATTACCTGAGCGACGTCGGAAAAGGTGAGGTCCTCATCACCTTTGACGAACGCAACCTTTTCGGCCCGCGTCTTGAAGATGTCTTCCAGACGGCCCTGCAGTTTGTCGAGGGTGACGTCATCCTGGTTGATCTTGAGCGTGTCGTTCTTGAGAATCTGCACCACGATGGTGCGATCTTCGGGATTCTGCTGCTGAGGCGTCTTGGGCGGCTGAGGAACCAGCGCATCCAAGCCCTTGGGCGTGAGCGGGGTGATGACCATGAAGATGATCAGCAGCACGAGCAACACGTCGATCAGCGGCGTTACGTTGATGTTTGCCTGAGGACCAGAGTCCCCGCCACCCACTGCCATAGCCATAGCGGTCGCCTTCCTACTTTTTCTTGGTCCCGGCGTTTGCCGGCGCTTCGAGCGAACCCTGCTTGCGCTCTTCGGTAAGGAGGCCGAGTTGATCCACTCCAGCAGAGCGGACGTTATCGACCACCGAGACGACGTCGCCATACTTGGCTCCGCCATCGGCCTTGACGAAGATACGCTTATCGGCCTTGTTCGCCAGTTTGTCCTTCACGGTGTCGGTCAAGGTTGCGGCGGATACCTTATCGGAATTCAAGTAGATCTGCCCGTCGCGCATGATGGCCACGATCATGGAATCTTCCTTGTCGGCCTCGGGCATCTTGACCGGATTATCGGTCTTCGCCAAATTTACGCTGACGCCCTTCTGCAGCATCGGCGTGATCACCATGAAGATGATCAACAGCACGAGCATGACGTCGACCATCGGAGTTACGTTGATATCCGAATTGACGCCGGCGATCTTCTTTTTGCCTGCGATTGCCATTGCTTGCTACCTCCGGTGCCTCCGCGTTACCGGCGGGCGTTGCGACGCTTCAGGAAGTAGTCGATCAACTCGCTGGAGCTGTTTTCCATCTCGACGTCAAATGCCTCGACGCGACCGGTGAAGTAGTTGAACATCCAGACGGCGGGAATGGCGACGAAGAGGCCGATGGCGGTGGTCACCAGAGCTTCCGAGATGCCGCCGGCTACAGCAGCCAGACCGGTTGCCTTGGCGCCGGAGATGCCCTTGAACGCGTTGAGAATGCCGACGACGGTGCCAAACAGACCGACGAAGGGAGCCGTGGAGCCGATGGTGGCCAGACCGCTGAGGCCGCGCTTCAATTCGGCGTGAACGATGGCTTCGGCGCGATCCAGGGCGCGGCGCGAGGCTTCAAGATCTTCGGCCGGCAGCTCGGTGGAAGCGTCTTGAGACTTGAACTCCTGCAGACCGGCGGCGACGACCTTTGCCAGGTGGCTCTTTTTGTTGCGGTCGGCAACCTTGATGGCTTCTTCGATCTTGCCATCCTTGAGGGCTCCAGCAACGGCGGGGGCAAAGGCGCGCGACTGGCTGCGGGCAGCCGAGAAGGCGAGGGCGCGATCGATCATAATGCCAATCGACCAGCCGGACATGAGGAACAGGACAATGACGACGACCTTCGCCAGGAAGCCCATCTGCTTCCACAGCGAGATCGGATCCCATCCGATGCCCCCTTCGGGCTCCTGGAAGAGCAGAGCCGCGGCCTGGTGCATGTTGCACAGAACCAAAGTTGCAATGTTTGCGAGAACCATGAGTTGATATTCCTCCTCAGAACCTTTTGAGAATTCTGAATTTCGATTTGAGCGCAGCCACTTGGGATACGCGAATCCTTGCTTCAAACTTCGGGGCCGCCCGGTGGAGCGGATGAACCTTGTAAATGGACAGGAACTCTTATTGTACGGGAGAGCCTGCCGGCACGAGAATTGGCAGCCAGACTGGAGCTTGCTATTCGACCGTGTGCTTCCGTGCGGTCGAAGCCGGCCCCAGCCGGAGTTAGCCCCCTGCCAGGGTGAAATTTACGGTTACCTGCGTATCCACTTCGACGGGCTCGCCATTGAGGATGTACGGTTTGTACTTCCACTGGCGGACGGCGTCGAGGGCACTCTGGATGAGCATGGGGTGACCACTGACGGCTTTCAGATTCTCAATGGAACCATCCTTGCCAATGACGGCCTGGAGTACGACGGAACCGGAGATGCGGGCCTGCTTGGCCAGCGGCGGATAACTCGGCTGAACCTTGTGGATGAGAAGACCGCTGACGACTCCCGAGGATACCGGAACCCGCTTGGGAGTTGCCACTTTGGGCACGGCGACCGGAGCTGACTGGACGATACCGCCAAGGACGCCACCCATCACTCCGCCCATTTGTCCTCCGGGTACGCCACCGACTACACCGCCAACTACACCACCCATGCTGCTCGGCGGAGCTTCGTCTTCCTTAATCATCGCGATTTTTTTGGGGATTGCGGTGGGAGCCTTGAGTTGCCCGTTGTCGATTTCGGTTACAGGCTTGGCCGGCGCCTTGGGCATCACCGGGGCTGCGGCGGGCGGTGGCGGCGGCGGCGGTGGAGGCGGCGGGGCAACCAGATATCCCATCAGCTGCTGCTTGGGAAGTGCGTCCGTGTAAATCAGAGGAATCAACACGAGCACGCCGACTAAGGCTATTTGGAGCGCGAACGAGATTATCGTCGTCCATATGCCACGCGGGTTCGAGTTTTTGCCGCCTGATTCCAGAAGGCTGTCTTCAAACATGACCAGTTCTCCGTCTTACCACTTACTTAGACACCGGGGGCGGTGGGATTGTTCCCAAATCCAGTGCTGGATACAACAACTTTAATACGCATGTGTAACAGCAGCGTTACATATCCGCCTTTGGGAAACAAAAAGGCGGGCGACCTGCTGGTCCGCCCGCCTTTACTGGATGCAGCAGAACACTGACTACGCCTTTGCCGGCGACTTGTAGCGGCGGCCTTCGTTGTTGGACGAAGAAGCAGCCGCTCCGGGGACGGATTTGTTACCCCTCCATTGCTGATAGGCAACCAGCATGGGGGCCGCAATAAAGATGGAGGAATAGGTACCGATGATGATTCCGATCACCAGCGCCAGAGAAAAGCCGTGCAAAACCTCTCCGCCGAAAAGGAACAGGGCCAGAACGGTGAGGAAGGTAAGTCCCGAGGTGAGGACGGTTCGGCTCAGGGTCTGGTTGATGCTCTTGTTCACGATCTCGGTCAGGGTATCCTTGCGCAGCAACTTGATATTTTCGCGGATGCGGTCGAAGACGACAATGGTGTCGTTCATCGAGTAGCCGACCAAGGTGAGAATGGCGGCGATGACGGTCAGCGAGATTTCGGTGTTGAGCAGGGAGAAGGCGCCGACGGTGATCAGCGTGTCATGGAAGCAGGCGACGACGGCTGCGATGCCGTAGATGAGCTCAAAACGGAACCAGAGATAAATCAACATTCCGAGCAGCGAATAAAGAGTGGCGAGCAGCGCCCGCGAACGGAGCTGGGCGCCGACCTGTGGGCCGACGATATCCACGTTGCGCACGCCGAAGTTCGATGTGTAGAAATCCTGCTGGATGGCCTCGACGACCGGGGCTGGCGCGACAGCGCTGGCATCGGTGACCGCGTTTAGGACGCCACCGCGCGTTTTGTCGCGGAAGTCCACGATGGCGCGGGCAATCTGGCCGTAGCGCACGGGAGCGTCGGTGCCGAGGTGGAGCGGATCGGCCTTGAGCAGGTAATCCTGCAGGGTGGTAAAGCCAGTGTTGTTGAGATCGGCCTTGCCGGGTTCGGCCCCGGCCTGCAGAGCCTTGACGATGTTTTCCTTGCCCTGGTCGAGCGCCTGCTCGCTGGTCTCGCGGATATCGAGGGAGATGAGCAGTTCATTGGAGCCGGGGTGAGTGTCGGCCTGGATGCGGGCGTTTTTCAGGCCGGCACGATCCAGTTCGGCGCGGACGGCGTCCACGTTGGGCTTCTGGGTGAACTTGACGTCCACGATGGTCCCGCCACGGAAGTCAACCCCGAGCGGAATGTGGTGCCAGAACAGCATGGAAGCGATGCCGGCGACGGAGAAGATCAGCGAGAAAGCGAGAAAGTACCACTTCTTGCTGAGGAAGTCGATATTTGTGCTACGAAACAATTCCACTGTAGAAGCCTTCTACCCGAGAAGCGCGGGCTCCTCTAAATTTCTGTGCGTCGCACGGACGCTGCCAAAACCTACATCCAAGACTTGCTGCGGCGGCTCTCCTGAAGTGAGGGAGAGCCGCCGCCGAACTAGATCGAGAGCGCCTCGCCGTGCTGATGGCGGTTGAGAATGCTCTCGAAGATGGTGCGCGAGACGAAGACGGCGGTGAACAGGTTCGCCAGCAGACCGAAGGTCAGGGTGACGGCGAAGCCCTTGACCGGACCAGTTCCGAAGAGGAACAGGATGGCCGCCGAAACGATGGTGGTGACGTGGGTATCGACGATGGTCACCCAGGCATGACCGAAGCCCTGCTCGACCGCCGAGGCGGCGGCCTTACCGGCGCGCAGCTCTTCGCGAATACGCTCGAAGATGAGCACGTTGGAATCGACGCCCATACCGACGGTGAGAATGAGGCCGGCGATGCCGGGCAAGGTAAGGGTGGCGCCAGAGAAGCCGAGGAAGCCTAGCAAAATTACCAGGTTCAGGATCAGCGCGAGATCGGCGTTGATGCCTGCAAAGCGGTAATAGACCAGCATGAAGGCCAGAACGGCGATCATGCCAACCATCGCGGCGCGGACGCCCTGATGAATCGAATCGGCTCCAAGCGAAGGACCGACGGTACGCTCTTCAAGGTACTTGATGGAAGCCGGCAGAGCACCGGAGCGCAGGACCATGGCGAGATCCTTGGTCTGCTGCGCGCTGAACGAGCCCGAGATCCGTCCGGTGTCGCGAATGGGTTCCTTAATGTTTGCAATCTCCTGCACCTTGCCGTCGAGGACGATGGCCAGAGGCTCACCGACGTGGGCGGAGGTGAAGCTGTAGAAGCGGTCGCCACCGTCGCGGGTCAGAGTAAAGATGACGTCGGGACGGCCACTCTCTTCATTTCCAGCTTCGGCCGAGCGCAGATCGCGTCCGCTGACGGCCGAGACGCGGCTGATGAGGTAGTAGACATCGCGTGCCTCACCACCGGCTTGGCTGCCGGAGGTCTTGCCCTTGATGATGACCGCGTCGGAGGGCAGGATGCCGCCGTGAGCGGATAGAACTTCCTGCTCGCTGCCGTAGGCACGGCCGTTGTCCAGGCCCTGGCGGATTTCCAGCATGGCGGTAGACTGCATGACTTCTTTGACGCGAGCGGGATCATCGACGCCAGGAAGCTGGACGAGAATCTGATAATCGCCGAGGCCGTGTTCCTGAATCACCGGCTCGGAGACGCCAAGCTGGTCGATACGGTTGCGAATGGTTTCAATGGCCTGCTCGACGGCGCGCGTCTTGAGGGTTTGCAGCACCGCCGGCTTGAGGCTGACGGTCCAAGAATTTTCGGCGCCCGAGACCAAGTCGTATTCGCCGAACTGGTCGGCGATCAGCGAGCGAAGGTCTCCGGCCGAGGCGACGTCAACGCCGCGCAGAGTGATGCTCTGCGGCACCGCGACGGGATCGATCTTGGTGATGTCGCCGAATGCGATGTTCTTTTTCTTCAGCGCGTCCTTAAGCCGCTCGATAGTCTGATCGGTTTCGGCGTTGACGGCGTCGTTGACCTGAACCTGAAGGATCAGGTGGGTTCCGCCGCGCAGGTCAAGGCCGAGATGGATGTTCTGCTGAACGCCAGCCATGAGGCCATTGGCCTTGATGGCTTGAACGCTTTTCTCGGGATCGGTTCCGAGGAAAATTCCCCAGACAAACACGATCAAGGTAGCAAGGATGAGGACGACTCTCCAGAGCAGGTTCTTCTTCATGGAAACAGCGACCGCCTAAGATTTCTGTGCGCCATCGTCGATGGTGACCGATGCGATAGCGTTGCGAGCAACTTCAATTTTCAGGTTGTCTGGGGCGACACGGAGAATGATGCTGCCGGTGTCGGCGCCCTCGCCCTGCTTGATGGATAGAATGAGGCCGATGATTCCCCCGGTGGTGGTGACACGGTCGCCTGCCTTGAGGTTGGCGAGCATGTTCTGCCACTTTTTCTGCCGCTTCTGCTGCGGCATGATGAGGAGGAAATAGAAGATGGCAAAGATTGCCACCATCATCAGGAGAGAAGTCATTCCCGCGCCGGACTGCTGAAAAACGAGGAATGCGAATTGAGCGATCATTCTTAGGGCTCCCGCCGCTTAACCGGTGCCCGCAACTTGGCAGACCGCGGCGTAGAATTTGTGTTTGCCTGAACCGAACCGCGGGTCGCTGAACCCTGGGCACACCCTGGGTACAACAAGAAACCCACCCTTCGTGCCAAGCATCTTCTAGTAGCTTCTGGTAACTGGGAGTTCAGATTACCGCATATCCAAGGTTCCAGCACATTGAAATACGGTGACGCTCGCGAAGAGATACAAACTTGGCGAACGGCAAGGCAAGAACCCGGCCCTAAACCGCCGAACGGGTACTTGCAAACTCTCCTGAGATTATAGTCTCTCGGACCCGCCGCATGATGTCAAGGTAATGGGCGAGATTATGCACGGTGTTAAGGACCTGGGCGAGCACCTCCTGCGAGGAATACAGGTGGCGGAGATAGGCGCGTGAGTAGCGGGCGCAGACCTTGCAGGGGCAGTTAGGATCGAGGGGATTTTCGTCGCGGGCGTAGCGCGCATTTTTAATATTCAATTTACCTTCGCTGGTAAAGAGCAGGCCGTGGCGGGCGGCGCGGGTGGGCATGACGCAATCCATCATGTCGACGCCGAGGCGCACGTACTCGACGATCTCCTGCGGGGTTCCGACGCCCATGACGTAGCGCGGCTTATCGGCTGGAAGCAGAGGAATCGTCTCGTTCACGATCTCCCAGGTTTTTTCGCGGGGCTCGCCGACCGACAGGCCTCCGATGGCGTGACCGGGAAAGCCGATCTCGACGGTGCGGGCGGCGGACTCGCGGCGCAGCTCGGGGTACATGCCGCCCTGCACAATTCCGAAGAGCGCCTGACTCTGTTCGGTGCCGAAGTGACGGGTCTTTTCCTCAAACCAGGGAACTTCGTGCTTGTGCGCCTCGAAATAATCCTTGGAGCGGCGGGCCCAGCGCGCGGTCATCTCCATGGACTTGCGGGCGTGCTCGTAGGTGGCGGGGAACTCGGTGCACTCGTCGAAGGCCATGACGATGTCAGCGCCGAGGCCGATTTCGGCCGCCAGCGAGGTTTCGGGCGAGAAAAAGTGCAGCGAGCCGTCGAGATGCGAGCGGAACTGCACGCCGTCCTCGGTGAGCTTGCGGAGATCACTGAGGCTGAAGACCTGGAAGCCGCCCGAGTCGGTGAGGATGGGCTTGTGCCACGCCATAAACTTCTGCACCCCTCCGAGCTGGCGGACGGTTTCGACACCGGGGCGAAGATAGAGATGGTAGGTGTTGTTGAGCAGGATCTGAACGTCAAGCTCTTCGAGCACGTCCTGCGGCACCCCCTTGACCGAGGCAACAGTGCCGACAGGCATGAAGACTGGGGTGCGGACCTCGCCGTGAGGAGTGATGAAGCGGCCGGCCCTCGCCGCGCCGCAAGTGGCTTCAACCTGGAAGGAAAAGGACATGGAATGTTCATTGTAAGGCAGGAGGAGAGCTCAGCCTGCCTTACCAGGTTATCGACCCAAAGCGCGGCGGCGAACTGGGCCTAATGGGCTACCAGGCAACAGCCGGTGGAACAACCCAACACGTTTTCCTGAGGGATGCTTCCGTTGCGCCCGTATCGGATGACAAATGGGATGTCCACCTTGCCCTCAACGGCCGGCTGGCCTTCAATGGTAAGAATCAGGGTTCCGTCTTTCACGCTCGGCTTCTTCAGGTCTGACACAACCTTGAGTTGAGGTCCACTCAACTGGGCAATGACGGGCTCCACTCCGCGAACGTCCACCGTTTTTCCATCTTTGTCCCACGTCAATTTCTTAAAGCCAAGCCGAAACTGAGTGATGTGCGTTTCACTCGTCGCCGGGTCCACGCAGCTAACCGGAAAGACGACGCGGAGGTAATCGTCGCTTGGGGCCTGAAGGGAGCCGGATTGGGATAGCGCATTTGCTGGAAACAGCAGAGCAAGTGCGACAGCGAGGTTGGCGACAGCAACTTTCATTGAGGCTCTCCTTGATTCCAGACCCTTATGACTTATGCGAATCCGCTCCGGCATTTAGGGTGTGCCAGGTTTCACGTTCAAGAAAACTGCCTTCGGAATGCTTTTCCATCTCCAGGAACATGGGCCAGGGCGCGGTGAACGATAGAACATTTTTGCCGAGAGAAGCGCGGGTATGCTTGCGTGCTGAAATATCGGTCAATCCGACCAATGCGCGCGGATGATCTTGATCAAGCTCACGGTAGGCCAGGATGCCCATGACCTGGCAGGCTGCGGCCCACGGAATGGCGACGTTCTCTCGCTCCGGGTGTACGTAATTGGCCAGAATTACTAGCGATGAAAGTGCGTCAGGCTCGACGAAAAACGTCACGCTCTTGACCTGGTCCTGCTCAGGGTCGATGTCGATCAGGGGTTTCACGACGACGTACTTGGTTGGGATGTCGCGCATCGGCAGCGACTGAACAAAGGCTCGGGTACACTCGGGATCTTTCACATACCGCTCGCCGTGGAGGAAGTCGTCGGCAAATCGCGCCGCTCCTGCCTGCTGCATCATTCCCTGACCGATTTTACGTCCCGCTTCAGTCTTCTCGTTGCCGTCGGAGAGGAAGCGATGGAAGGCTTCTAGTCCGCCCGGAAAAGCTTCGTACTGGTTGCCGAAGCCGAGACCTACCCCACCGCCCCAACAGCCAAAGGTCTGGCGGTCGATGACGCCGGTTCGTCCCTTGGCGGCGACGGTCGCAATCAGGCTGATGACACAGCCCCAGCCTCCCGGCTTGAATTGGAGTGCTCCTTCAGGTGCATCGTCGGCCCAAACGATGGCAACGGGATGGGTTTTCAAGCCTATCGCACCGGCAATTTTGCTTTCCATCATCCAACTCCCCTTGAGGCGAATCTTAGTGCAAATGCCATGGCATCTTCCAGCGCTTTCGTAATGGCTCGCAAAACGGCTTATGGAGTTCCCGTTACTTTCGATGCGTTCACAAACAACTACAGCTTTCCCCAAAAGGCAGACATCACGGCGCCGACCAGAAACAAAAACGCGAATACATGATTCCATTTGATGCTTTCACCCAGATACAACCATGCGAAGACGACAAACACGCAGAGCGTGATTACCTCCTGGATGATCTTGAGCTGAAATGCCGTAAATTCGCCATAGCCGATCCGATTCGCGGGGACTTGAAAGCAGTATTCGGCGAACGCAATCAGCCAACTCACGACGATTGCGGTAAGAAGCGGAGCATTGCGGTGCTTCAAGTGACCGTACCAGGCAATGGTCATGAAGATGTTGGAACAAATGAGAAGGAGGACGGTTCTCATGGCAGTCGAATCGTACCACTGGTCTAATCACCCGAGTTAGGACGCTACCCAAATAGCAGTGCTGACGGCCATTGCATCGCCAGTGTAGGATTTTGGCATGCCTACATTGAAAGCCGTTGCCTTCGATTACGGGAAAGTCCTTTCACTGCCGCCGACCTTGCAGCAGTGGCAGACGCTGAGCGCGCGCTTTGCCAAGCCGATGGCGGAGTTCCAACCGATTTACTGGGGAAAGAATCGCGAAGAGCTGGACCGGGGGACGCTGGATAACGTCGCATACTGGCGAAAAGTGGGCCGGGATTGCGGGCTGGCGATCAGTGAGCCCGAGGCGCTGGAGCTGATCGAGCACGACAACTCGCAGTGGACTAACGAGAACCTGGAGATGCTCGGCCTGGCGCGCGATCTGCGGCGGGCCGGTTACAAGACGGCGATTCTGAGCAACATGGAGCGCCGGATGCTGGCAGCGATGAGGCAGAAACTGGCTTGGCTGGATGAGTTCGAGGTGCAGATTTACTCCTGCGAGATTGGCACGGTGAAGCCGGAAGCCGAGATTTACCTGGAGTGCTGCCAGCAGCTGGGCTGCCTGCCCGAAGAGGCGCTCTTTCTGGACGACAAGAAGGTGAACACGGAGGCGGCAAAAAAGGTGGGGATGCAGAGCTTCGTCTTCCACTCGGCCGTGGACCCGGTGATGCAGACCGGCGAATCGGAGATCACGGTGGCAGAGCTGCGAGCCATGCTGCTGGGCTGAAGCCAGCTGGAAATCTGGCAGGAAATTATGCCGGAAAAACAATTCCCCGGAGGAGCGGGTCCGGGGAATTGAACTCTTACAGCGCGACACTTGAGGTAGTTTTTAGATGTGACAGCCGCAGCCACGGATTCAGAAGCTCTGGACGAAAAGCGTGGATGCGAAGGTTTATGGCTTGGGGATGTCGTGCTTTTTCAGAAAATCGTCCACCTGGACGATGGTTCGAGTAATGATTCCCGATCCGATTTCGCGTTTCCCTTCGTAGGCGACAACACGAAGGCGGTAGAAGCGGCCCTCGACGGCTTCGACCTCGGCGGTGGCGCGCACCACGGCATTGATTCCGACCGGAACCCGATGCTCGACGCTGACGGCGGTTCCGACCGAGATTTCGCCGGGCTCGCAGAAGGGCTGTAACGCATGAAAGCCAGCCGTCTCCATGAGGCGGATCATATCCGGCGTGGAGTAGATGGGCGGAAGTGAATGATGATGCGCGGTCAGGGTGTGCTCATACTGCACACGCTCCTCTGCCGAGCCTTTGGCACCGTCTGGAACCTGTTTGACCATATGGCCGAAACTCTATCGGAGTGCGGGCTGAACGGCAAGCAAAACTATTGCCGGAAGTTGGAAACCGTTCCCAAAGATGCCAGTGAAAGGCTCGCCGCAGCCTGCCGGAGACGTCACGCCAGTGAAAGCGCTTCCTGACACAGGCGATTCGCCGCACAGCCGTCGAGCGCCTGCCAGAGCCAGTGAGCCGCGCGTTCGGCAGCGTTGAAGGCGGGCTCGGCCAGCCTGCCGTTACGCGAGACGAGACGATACAGTTGGTCGAGCCATACCTGCGAATGGAGGACGTCGGAATAGGTGTGGAGGACAAAGTATCCGCAGGTGTGAGCATCGGCACCGTAGTAACGCATCAGTGCGCGCGCGCTTTCTCCGCTGAGGCGCGGTACCTGGGACTCATAGGCATAGAGGGCGGCCAGAACCTCGACCGGCGAATCCTGGCAGGCGCTGTCGTAAAAGCTCTGGATGAGACGGCCGATGAGCTTACTGGGCCGGCTGCGCTGCACCCGTTCGCGGGAAAGTCCGACGCCTTGGGCGAAGTCCAGCCACATGTCGCTGTGAGCGCGGCCCTCCACCTCTTCTTCGGCCAGGTTGCGCAGAACGGCACGGCGCAGAGCACCGTCCCCGAGACGGCAGTGCAGGGCACTCAGAAAGGTCGGGAAGGCGGCGACGTGATGAAAATATTCGCTGGCGTAGGCGCGCAGTCGCTCACGCGAGAGCTTGCCCTCACTCCAAGCCTGGTAGAAGGGATGGGCGAGGAGGTCGTAGCAGCCCACCCGCTCATCGATCGCGAATTGAAACTCCTGACTATTCATAAGCACACCAGAGCGCACGAAAATAGGAACATCGCCTGAGATGGAGTCATTCGGGCAGCGTACGCTGTGATCTACTCTCAATCAAGTATTCAGGGCTTAATAGCCCGAGCTGGGCGCTGCCGGAAGGCCCGCAGAGACTCCGGCGGACGCAGGGGACGGAATGAGAAAAGTAAGTGAAATCAAACAGTTGCTTCTGTTGGCCATGCTATTGGTGGCTGTGCTGCCCGCGCCGGCTGCGGCCGCTGCAGGGGACAAAGATGATGAGACCGTCGCTTCCGAGGCCGCAACTTCGCAAGCTGCGATCCGCGCTGAGCTGGACGAGCAGGTGGCGGCCTGGAATCACGGCAACCTGAAGGGATATATGAAGGGATACTGGCACTCCCCGGAGTTGACGTTCTTTGCCGGGCGCCAGGAATTGTCAGGCTGGGAGGCGGCATATCAGCGCTATCGCACGGCTTTTCTCGGCAAGGACAAGGAGATGGGGCGGTTGGAGTTTAGCCACCTTCGCATCGAAGTGCTGAGCCCGGACGCGGCCTTGGTGCGCGGCGGCTGGCAACTCACCATGAAGGACCGAAGCCAGAGCCGGGGACTGTTTACGGTGGTGCTGAAAAAGTTCAGCGAGGGCTGGTTGATTATTCACGACCACTCGTCGTAGGAAGCGACTTCTTCACAGCAAATTCAACAGCTTGCGCTTGCGCTCCTCGGGAAGCCATGAGGCGCGGAAGGAGTTGGCGGCAAGCTGGCGGAGCTGTTGGTTGGTGAATGCGAAGGCGTTTTGAGCCAACCGGTACTCGCCGACCAGGGTGGTCTGGAACATGGCGGGATCGTCGGTGTTGAGGGTGACCAGGGCTCCGGCGTCGAAGTATCGGCGCAGGGGGTGGTCGGCGAGGGTGGCACAGCAACCGGTGCGCAGGTTGGAGGCGATGCAGAGCTCGAGCGGCACCTGCTGGCGGACCAGGCGCGCGAGCAGCGCGGGGTCGTCGCCGGCGTGGAGGGCGTGGCCGAGGCGCTCGGCCTTGAGGACATCGAGCGCGCCACGGATCGAGTCTGCGCCAACGGTCTCTCCGGCGTGAACGCTGAGGCGAAGGCCAGAGCGCGCGGCTTGGGCGTAGACCTGCTCGAAGAGCTCGGGGGCAGCCAGGCGCTCGTCGCCGCCGATGCCGATGCCGATGACGTGACTGGCTCCGGGCTCACGGGCGCGGAGCTGGATGGCCTTGGCGAGGACCTTTTCGGCCTCCTCGGCGCCGAAGTGGCGGACGGCGTCGAAGATCCAATAGAGGCTGGTGCCAAAATCTTTTTCTGCGCGGCGGCGTCCGCGCTCCATGCCTTCAAAGAGCGGATCGAACTGCTGGCCGCGCCAGAAGATGACGCCGACGCTGACGAAGACTTCGGCGTGCAGGCATCCCTGAGCCGCGAGCGCTTCGACCATGCGGTAGGTGATGAGCTCGAAGTCCTCAGGATCGCGCAGGCGCTCGGTGACGGCTTTGAAGGCGACGAGGAAGCCGGTGAAATCGGTGTAGTCGTAGAGCGCGGCGGCTTCGGCCTCGGTGAGCGGACGGTGCGAGTTGGGCAAGGGCTTGTAACGATTGCTGGCCCACGGAAACGGCGTGTGATGCTTCTGGCTGAGCTGGCTGAGGGTGAGCGGATCGACGGAGCCTTCGAGGTGAAGGTGGAGTTCGGCCTTGGGAAGGCTGGTGATGAAGTCGGAGGTCACTGGATCATTCTATGCAAAAACTCGCGTCTCTCTGGGTTGTTGCTTCCGAGGTGAGTTTTCGGGCCGTCCTACCCCCTATATATCCCGGTAAAAATTTGAAAACAGGATGGTTAGGACTGACTCATTTGCGATGCGCCGGTGGGCGCTTCCTTCCACCTACTTTCAGGATAGCAAAATTGAGAGGTTAAACCATCAGTTGGGAAGAAACTGTATCTAGCTTTGAATCAGTTCGTTAGGGAGAATCGTCGCAAATTTTCTCTTGACATGGTGCGGGATTGGGCGAGTTTCAGTAAGAAATCGCGTGTTCGGGTTGGAAAAAGAGCGAATTGGGTGCATTTTGGGGGCGATTAGGGACGAATGGATTTCTGGTGTTTGCACCGGAAATGATGCAAGCTATGCGGAACTGTTGGAGAGATGGGTAATCGTTGGAAAGTCGTTGGTTACTCTTGTGGCAATCGTTTTCAGTGTTTGACTTCCGTTACGTGACGCATCACAGTTTCCACTCCGTTGATGCCTTCGGCGTCGACTGCAAAAGCCCCAGAGTTGGAACTACGCCAACTCTGGGCCACCCGCCTTAGAAGAATCCCTCAAAGTGCGGAATGAGAGTGTCCCGGATAGACAAACAAATCCAAGCGATAAGGCTCATGAGTTCCCGTCCTTTATAAGAAGTTTCTGCGAGGACTACGAATGCGGCGTATGTGTCTTCCATGTGCACATTAGCTCCACTGATGGCGAAGGGGCCAACCTCTGCATTGAGATCAAAAGGCTTTTCAAAAATGGGATGGCAGTTATTGGTATAGACAGCACCATCGACTTCGATGACATCCATATCCGGCGCGGCCTTGCTTGCACCCAGAGCGGTAATCAGCAAATTCCTGTGCTTATGAATGTTTGTGAGGGTTTTGAGAGCGAAAAGCGGGGACTGAATAGGGTTTTTCCCAGTGTTGTAAGGCTGCAACCTCTCCATTGTTGTAATTGCGGCGAAAGGGACATTCTTAAGGCGCTTCCGGCCAATTTCATCTTCGAAGGAAGCGCGATCATTAGCGATGACGAATTGATTAGATATGACGGGTTCTTCTCCAGCCTTACGGATAAGTTCACAAACCAGATAGTCCAGGGACGAGTGAGCTGTTTGGAGTATGTCACCCAACATAAGAGAAACATCTTGCGGGACAGGAGCACTTTCGATGAACGCTCCCCATGCCTCGGTGTGCGTGGCGCTCTCACGCTTTATCACGAACTTGGGGGGATTGTCCTTGAGATACCGCGCTATTTCAAAACACAGAAGGTTGTAGTGATGTGTTGCCCAGCCAATCTTTAACTTCACGTTCTCTAGCGAGGCCATAGGGCAACATTATAGCTGCTCTTCTGATGCCGTATAATTACGGGCACTATGCTGATGCAGCGAGTGTATGTCGTTACTTGTGCTGGGTGCGGAGACTCCATGCCTCTCCCGCGTCAAAGCCTTCTAGGAACATTCTGGTATCCTCACTGTCAGCCCAGTGATATTTGGCCAATACTGTATCTGTGCCCTGAATGCGGGCATTCGTCCGTTCATTTGGCCGAAGAGATCCATCCCCTTGGCGTTGAAGTGCAGGTCCAAAGTCTAGCGGCTTATAGGCTTGTATGTTACGAATACGTACGCGAAAACGATAAAACGAAGACGTTACTATTTTCCAAAATAGCTCCCACTTTACGTACCGAGGAAGCTTTCGGAGAGTCGGTTCGCATCGCCGGACAAATGGAAGAGAAGCCTCGGCTGTTACGGCACTTTGTGATTGATTAGGAATAACGGTTTGCATTTTTGGCGCACTCCATGCGATGATTCGCGTGGATGCCGCAAACCCAAGAATCGCCCCGCCTGCCAGCGGGGTTTTCTATTGTCCCTCATTAAATCACAAAAGCACGCCCTGTCACAATCATTATACTTGAGGTGCGGGGATAATTGCCTTCAGTGTTTGGCTTCCGTTACGTGACGCATCACAGTTTCCACTCCGTTGATGCCTTCGGCGTCGACTGCAAAGGCCCCAGAGTTGGAACTACGCCAACTCTGGGCCACCCGCCATGCCGATGAAGAATCCCCCTCATCCTGGAGGGTTTGTGCTGCGCCAGTGCATTGAGCCTCTGGGGTTGAGCATCACAGCCGCAGTCGCCGCGCTGGGAGTGACGCGCACCACGCTTTCGGAGTTGGTGAATGAGAAGCGTGGCATCTCGCCGGAGATGGCGGTCAGGCTGTCCAAGGTGTTTGGCGGTAGTGCGGAGAGCTGGCTGGTGCAACAGGCGCAGTTCGAGCTTGCCCACGTTCGCGCCGACTTGGCAAAGCTGAAACGGCTTACACCTGCTTAGCAGTTGCGCATTTCTGTATCTGCTTACAAGGCAGATCTGGGCACCCGGCGAAAACTGCCCCACTCAAGCCAACAGAAGGCTTGAATGGGCCACCCGCCAGGAAGTATTGTCAATCCTCGTGCATTCGCCCGCTGATGGCTGGTTGAAAGGCTTGGAACGGCACGGAATATTTGCGCGGTGCTGGGATTCTTCACTTCGTTCAGAATGACACCTCAAAAACAGACGCAAAGGCGAGGGCAAGAACGGCGCAACTTCGCTGCGCTTACCTCTGGTTGGCGAACTCGGAGCGGTGGCGGCTGTAGCCGATGTAGATGAGGAGGCCGAGAGCAAGCCAGACGAAGAAGCGAATCCAGGTGATGACGGTGAGGCCGGCCATCAGGCCTCCGCAGAAGAGGATGGAGAGGATGGGGAACAGCGGAACGAAGGGGACCTTGAAGCCGCGCGGGCGGTTGGGCTGGGTGCGGCGCAGAAGGATGACTCCGAAAGAGACCAGGACGAAGGCGAAGAGGGTTCCGATGTTGGAGAGGTCGGCGGCATCGCCGATATCGACCAGTCCGGACGGAAGGCCAACGGCAAGGCCGGCGATCCAGGTGGACCAGTGCGGGGTTTTGAAGCGGGGATGGACGCGGGAGAAAAACGAGGGCAGGAGGCGGTCACGCGACATGGCGAACCAGATGCGAGTTTGGCCGTACTGGAAGACCAGGAGCGAGCTCAACATGCCGGTCAAGGCTCCGATGATGATGACCGAGCGCCAGATGGGACGGGCTCCGAGCCGCTGCAGGGCGTAGGCCACGGGCGCCTCGGCGGCGGCACCGGAGCCGAAGACGGAATACTTCATCATGCCAAGCAGGACCAAGGCCACGCCGACGTAGAGGATGGTGCAGACGACCAGGGAGGCGATGATGCCGAAGGGGATGTCTTTTTGCGGATTCTTGGACTCTTCGGCGGCGGTGGAGACCGAGTCAAAGCCGATGTAGGTGAAGAAGACGATGGCTCCGCCTGTGAGGACGCCGCTGAACCCCGAGGGAGCAAACGGGACCCAGTTGGATTTGTGCACGAGGCTGCCGCCGACGACGAGGAAGAGGGCGATGGCGGCGATCTTGATGGCGACCATGGCGTTGTTGACTTCGGCGGATTCGCGCACGCCGCGCACCAGAAGCCAGCTCAGGATCATGACGACGAGAAAGGCGGGGACGTTGAAGTAGGCGCCCGTCCATTTGCCGCCGGCCCAGACCGGAGAAGACCAGTGCTCGGGAAGGATGAGGCCGAACTGAGCGAGTTGGGCCTTGAGGTATCCGGCAAAGCCGACGCAGACGGCAACGTTGCTGACGGCGTATTCGAGGATGAGATCCCAACCGATGATCCAGGCGAAGATTTCGCCGAGGGTGGCGTAGCTGTAGGTGTAGGCGGAGCCGGCGATGGGGATCATGGAGGCCAGTTCGGCATAGCAGAGGCCGGCGAACGAGCAGGCGATGGCGACCAGGATGAAGGAGACGGCGATGGCGGGGCCGGCGGCGGGACGGCCGTGCATGAGGGCACCGTGCAGATTGCCGCGGGTGACCAGGTTCCAGAGGATGTCCATGACCTGGGCGTGGAGGATCGAGGGGGCTTCGAAGTATTCGCCGGCGGCGGCGGTGCCGGTGAGGACGAAGATGCCGGAGCCGATAATGGCGCCGATTCCGAGGGCGGTGAGCGACCAGGGGCCAAGGGTTTTTTGCAGCCGATGGTCGGGGTGATCAGCCTCGGAGATGAGTTTGTCGATCGACTTACGGGCAAAGAGTTGATTCGCCAGCGGATTGCTCCTGCTTCCCGGGCCGCCCAGTCAAAAGGGTGGAGATGGGGGATTGATCCAGAGTGCAATGATAGCAAGCAAACCGCGCCCACGGCCTACGCATAAAGCTTTGACGTAGACCGTGGGCGCTAAAATCCGCGGGGTGAGGCGAGGCTGCTGCCTGAGGCAAGGGCAAAAGCCCCACTTCTGCCAGAAGCGGGCAGAGATGGGGCACCAATCGTGCCGATTAGCGCTTGGAGGTGCCGCGAGCCGCTTTCTTGACTTTCTGTTTCGCTGCGCCGCGTTCGTGGGTGCGGGCAGCCTTGGGAGCGGCCTTTTTGCGCGCTGCGCGCTTTGCCGACTTGCGTTCTTCCTTGGGTAGAGCAGAGGTGTTAGGCATTTTCTCGGGTTTCCTTTGCGAATAAGTTCTGCGCCTTGGCGCGGTACGGACTTCGACGTTACGCCTAGACGTTCGCCTTGATGCTACGCTTTGACCAACTGGGCATATTTCTCGACCAGTTTTTTCAGACCGAAACTATGAAATTGTACCGTAATCTTGGCGTCTTCCCCATCTCCTTCTCGATGATAGACCACTCCTTCGCCATATTTCGGGTGTCGGACGCGGTCTCCTTTGCGTAATCCGCGGCCTGTGGAGGGTTTGTCGAGGTCCATCTCGGGGCGGGAAATCTTTTTACCGCGCGAGGAGAAGAACTCGGCAATGTTGTCGATGGAGTTGTAGGCGGGGCCGGTGTAGGTGGTCTTGGGCGCACTCTTTTGGCGGCCCCGGCCACCCCAACTCGAGGTTGCGGACTGATCCTCATTCTCGTAATCGTAATGGGCTGATCCGTACTCCTGGAAGCGCGGGGTGGAGCCTTTGACCTTGCCGGGCGAGCCGACGTCCTCGAGCAACTCGATGGGAATTTCTTCGAGGAAACGCGAGGGGGTGGAGGGCTCGGGCGAATCGGTGCCGTAGCGGCGGCGGTAGTGAGCGCGGCTGAGGATGAGGGTGTCCATGGCGCGGGTCATGCCGACGTAGCAGAGGCGGCGCTCCTCTTCGATCTCGGTGGGTGAGAGCAGAGTGCGGGAGTGCGGAAACAAGCCCTCCTCCATGCCGACGAGGAAGACGAGGGGAAATTCCAGGCCCTTGGCCGCGTGCAGAGTCATCAGCGTGATCTGCTGCGAATCGTCGAATTGATCGACATCGCTGACCAGGGCGGCGTGATCGAGAAAGTCGCTGATGCTCTCGCCACGGTCGCGTGAATCCATGGCAGCGTTGACCAGTTCGCGAAGGTTTTCAATGCGCGCTTGCGAGTCGGGCGAGTCCTCGGCCTCCAGAAGCTGGATGTACTTGGTGCGGTCGATGAGGAACTTGAGGACCTCGGCGGTGGAAACTTTTTGGACGGGCTCGGCGTCGGATTCTCCGGTAGCTGCTTCCGGCGCGAGCGCGGCTGCTTGCTCGTCCTCCTGCAATGTCTCGGGAGAAAAATCGGTGGCGTCGGCGTCTGAAGACTCGCCGAATTCGCTGACGTCGAAGCTGTCGTCGGCATCGGGTAACGCTGCGCTGCCGGCTGCCGGCGCAAGGTCGCCGAAGTCGAAGCCGTGTTGGGCGTCGAGGGCGTCTCCCTGCTCGGCGGCGATGAGGGCGGCGGTGGCTGACTGTGCGGCGGAAACGAGCGCGGACGGCTCGGCTTCGGTGGCGGCGGCATCCATGCGGGCGGCAAATTCGCCGAGGACGGATTCCTCGAAGACCATGGCGCGGGCCTCGCGAATGAGATCGCGGAAGCCGGCCAGGGCGGCGGTGGCGCGGGCGGGTAAAAGGCGCTGCTCGATGACCACATCGAGTGCACCCCAGAGCGAGCGATTGGTCTCCAGCGCAACCCGCTCGACGGTCTCCATGGTGGTTTTGCCGATGCCGCGCACCGGGGTGTTGACCACGCGCATGAGGGCCACCGAGTCGTCGGGATTGAGGATGAGCTTGAGGTAGGAGATCATGTCCTTGATCTCGGCCCGCTCGTAAAAACTGAAGCCTCCGACGACGTTGTAGTTGAGGTTGTAGCGGCGCAAGCGCCTCTTCCATGAGGCGCGATTGCGAGTTGGTGCGATAGAGAATCGCGGACTTGTTTTCGAGTCCCTCGCGAGCCCGCGCCTGCGCCCAGCGGGAGATGAAATCGGCGGCAAACAGGGCTTCGTTTTCGCCATCGGGCGCGTCGTAAAAGCCGATCTTGCTGCCGCCCTCGCGCGCCGTCCACAGATTCTTTCCCTTGCGCTGGAGGTTGTTGGCGACAACGGCGGAGGCTGCCTGGAGGATGGGCTGGGTGGAGCGGTAGTTCTGCTCGAGGCGGATGATCTTGGCCTCGGGAAAATTCTTTTCAAAGTCGAGGATGTTATTGATGTCGGCTCCGCGCCAGGAGTAAATCGACTGGTCCTCATCGCCGACGGCACAGAGGTTATGGTGGGTTCCGGCCAGGGTGCACATGATCTCGTATTGCGGACGGTTGGTGTCCTGATACTCATCGACGAGCATGTACTGGTATCGGCGCTGATACTTCTCGCGAGTGACCGAGTCGGCCTTGAGCAGGCGGACGCTCTCCAGCAGGAGATCGTCGAAGTCGAGGGCGTTGGCCTTGAGCAGCTCGTCTTTGTAAATTTTGTAGATGTGGGCGATGCGCTCCATCTTGGGCTCGGCGGAGTTCAGGTACATCTCCTGCGGGTCCTGCATGTGGTTCTTGGCCGAAGAGATGAGGCCGAGGACGCTGCGCGGTGTGAGCTTTTTGTCGTCGATGCCGAGACGCTTGATGGCCGACTTGACGACCTGCTGCTGATCGCCCTCGTCGTAGATGACGAAGTCGCGGGTGTAGCCTTTGCCGTTGATCTGCAGGGCTTGGATGTCCCTGCGCAACATGCGCACGCAGAAAGAGTGAAAGGTGCTGATGGCAGGCTTGGCGAGCGAGTGCTGGCCGATGAGTTGATGGACGCGCTCGGCCATTTCGGCAGCGGCCTTGTTGGTGAAGGTCACGGCCAGGATGCGGTCGGCGGGCAACATTCTCATGCTGGACGAGATAGGCAATGCGGTAGGTGATGACGCGGGTTTTGCCCGAGCCGGCGCCGGCCAAATGAGCACAGGGCCACGCACGGTTTCCACCGCTTCACGCTGTTGCGGATTGAGCTTGGAGAGAAAATCCATGAGAGAAAATGCGACCGCAGGGTCTAGGAAAAGAGTAACAGGTTTGGGACAAGGGCGATGTCCAAGGGAAAAGCTCCACTCAAGCCAACAGCGGGCTTGAAATGGGGCACCCGCGCGGCATTTCAGGAAGCGCTGGTGCAGCTACTTTTCGCGCGGGGGATGATTTTCGATGTCGTACTTGAGGCCGTCGGAGGAGTGGCGGAAGGCGTGGCATTTTCGCAGGGGCACCACTCGCGGAGGTAGTCCCAGGAGAAGATTCCGTGCTGATGGCCGTCGTTCCAAGCGAAGCGGATGGCGTAGTTGCCGACCGGGGCGACTTCGGTGGGGCGGAGCTGCGGTTTAAACATCGGCAGCGCGGCGGATGGGACGGGGGCGGGGAGCTGATCGGGCTGGCGGTCGCTGTTCCTGCGCTCTTCGTCGCAGGTGGCGCAGGGGCAGGCGTTGCGCAGGTAGGCGAAGGTATAGGTGCTCTGGTGGCCGTCGTTCCAGACGATTTCCATGGTGGTGCCGCTGGTTTTGTGAACCTTGATGGAGGCGGGCTGGACTGCGCTCATGAGGAATAGTGTAGTCTATGGGAGCGAGGTTGATTGAACGCCAGAAAGACGGATTCGAAAGCGGCCGGGTTGCTGAAATCCGCCGGCTCTTGTAGAATCAGATTTTGGCGACCAGCCTCTTTTGTTCATTTCAGGTTCCGCGCGTTTCTTTTCCGGGTTGCATTCCCTGGCATTTCTAGGTTGCGCTCCCATGCTGCGATGGTCTAATCGAAGACCCTCATGCAGCGGTCAAAAGCCCAAGCGGTTCCAACATTTTGGAGTTAGACATGGCACAGGTTTGTTCATGCTGCGGCAAAGGCCCGCAGTTCGGCAATAACGTTTCGCACGCCAACAACAAGACCCGCCGCCGCTGGAACGTGAACCTGCATCCGGTGAAGGCCAAGGTTGCGGGCACCACGAACACGAAGCGAGTCCGCGTCTGCTCGAGCTGCCTGCGCGCCGGCAAAGTTACCAAGGGCTAAAACGACTAGACACGGCGCGCGCCGGCCTGCAAGACGAGGGCTCGCCGCCAAGCTGGGAGAAGTGTAGGCCTCCGCCGTGGCGGAGGCCTTTTGCTGTGTGCGCGAAACGGAAAGATCGATGATCGGGCTGCATTCAATGCGTCGCGAGATGGGTCCGCTGCTGCGCCTTGCCGTGCCCATTGCGATGGGCGAGGTGGGGTGGATGTTCATGAACTTTGTGGACATCGCCATGATCGGACGGGTGGGGCCGACGGCGCTGGCGGCGGTCAGTTTGGGCTCGGCCGTCTTTGTCTTCTTCGCCATTCTGTGTGAAGGGCTGTTGATCGGCAGCGATTCGATGGTTTCGCAGGAGTTCGGCGCGGGCAGGGTGGAGGAGTGCTTCCGCACGCTGTGGGCGGGGGTGCAGTTCGCGCTGCCGGTGGGTGTGCTTTGCGCGCTCATTGTGGCTGCCAGCGGCCGGCTGCTGCTGCCGATTGGCATTGGGGCGGAGATTGTGCGGCAGACCATCCCGTTCCTCTATGCCATGGCTTGCGGATTGCCGGCGCTGATGTGCTTTGCTGCGGTGCGCGTCTTTTTGCAGGGGACGCACCGGGTGAAGATCGTGGCGTTCGCCATGGTTTCGGCCAACCTCATCAACTTTGCCGGCAACTACGCGCTGATTTATGGACACTTCGGACTACCTGCGCTGGGGGCCACGGGCTCGGGCGTTTCTACCACGCTGGCGCGCTGCTACATGCTGTGCGTGCTGATTGGCTCTCTGGTGTGGTGCGACCGGCGCGAGCACTGGCATCTGCTGCACTATGCGGGCCAGCTCTACTGGGAACGCATGGCACGGATTGTGCGGCTGGGAGCACCGGCGGCGGCGCAGATCGGGCTTGAGGTGGGAGTGTTCTCGGCGGCCACGCTGGCCGCGGGACGGTTGGGCGCGGTCGCGGTTTCGGCTCACCAGATTGTGCTGATCATCGTTTCGCTGACCTTCATGGTGCCGCTCGGAGTGGCGCAGGCAACGTCGGCGCGGGTGGGCAACAGCATTGGGCGGCGCGATGCCGAGGCCGCCAACGTGAGCGGCTGGAGCGGAATGGCCCTGAGCGCCAGCTTCATGAGCTGCTCGGCGGTGGTGCTGTGGACGCAGCGGCTACCGATTGTGCACATCTTCAGCTATAACCCGGAGGTTGCGAAGATCGCGGTTCCGCTGCTGGCGATTGCCGCCGTCTTTCAGTTCTTTGACGGAGTGCAGGTGACGGCCATCGGGGCGCTGCGCGGTTCGGGCAACACTCGGATTGCGATGGCCGCCGACCTGGTGGGCTGGTGGCTGATTGGATTGCCTCTGGGAGCGTGGCTGTGCTTCGGAAGGGGCTGGGGAGTGCGCGGATTGTGGATCGGGTTGTCTGCGGGATTGATCAGCATTGGCTGCGTTTGCGCAGTGGCGTGGACAAGGAGAGTTGGGTGGCTAAGGCGGGAGCTGGGAGCTGGGCAGGAACAGCTCCACTCAAGCCACAGGAAGGCTTGAATGGGCCACCCGCGCTCTCGTCGGGGGATTACCTCTCTCCCTCGCCCTGTCTGCTGCTTGCACCACTAGGTTGCGCGTGTCATAATCCGGGTCCTCCGTTGAGACCACGTGCGTCTTGAGGCTTACGATGCCGCCAACAAAACAGCATGGCCCGTTAAACGCATTCCGTGATGGCGTCAACGTCAATGACGGCACCATGTGCCGACAGCCATCCCCGCTCCCGAAACCGACCGGAGCTGCCGTATCCTCCACGCCAAGACGCACCATCAAGGTTCTCGCTCTGGATGGTGGGAAGGTTCTCGATCTTCTTTATCACGTCGCGTTGTCCGAGGTGCAGTGGCAGAGCCTGAATGCGAACCCTCCTGAGGACCCGCCGCGCCAGGTGCTGGAGCACAAGGCACGTGACCTTGCGGCAAAGCTGTATGACCAATTTCTGGAGGCGTCCGCCGAGGGGTCAGTCCAGGCGAAAGCCTTTCTTGCCAACCAGTGCGAGCGTCAAAATAAATTTCTGCAACAGTCGCAAGCCTTTTACGGATCCCGGGTACTTGATCTTGCCGGTCAGCAGAAGACGAATTCGGAGATCGCGTTCGGTGCGCAGGTGGTCAAATCGGCAGCAACCGTCGGAGTCGGCGGCGGAGTAGTTTTGGTGGCAGCCGCTTTTGGTGTGACTTTGGCTGGTCCGGAGATCATCGCTGCTGCGGCAATCGGTCTTGTCTTCGATGTAGTCATGGAAGGCATTCACGACCATAGCCGACACGAAGATTCTGGACCGAATACGGTTGTGATCGGATTTCCGCAGGCGGTTGCCACGGATGCGGGGACCATCGCCGCTTCGGCGCAGCAGGTCGGCGCTCAAGCCACTATGGCCGCGCTGGAAAAGACCTTGAGCTACCCATTGAAGAGCAGCGTATATCGCTCGGCTGCTTCGAACGCCGGGACGCTGGACGGACTTCTGAGCGCGCTCGGAGTGTTGCAAGTCGGAGTAGCCCTCTACCAGGAAACCGGCCCTCTCATTGGTGCGTTCGATCAGATGCAGAGCTCCAGCAAACAATACAACGCACTGCAAAGCTACAACTCTGGCAAAAAGTGAGCGGCGATCTGACTCAGAACCGTCGGGCTTCTCTCGATTCCCAGAGCTAGTCCACTCCTGACGAACTTATTGCGACTCACAATGCCAGGGCTATGGCGTCGATTTCGACGCGGACGTCTTTGGGGAGGCGGGCGGCTTCGATGGTGGAGCGCGCAGGAGGACGCTGCGGGAAGAAGCGCTCGTAGATATCGTTCATGGCGGCAAACTCGTTCATGTCCTTGAGATAGACGGTGGTGCGCACAACCTTGTCGAGGCCGCTGCCGGCGGCCTTCAGAATCGCTTCGAGGTTGGCGATGACCTGCTCGGTCTGCTCAGCCATTCCGCCTTCGACGATTTGCTGGGTCAACGGGTTGAGCGGAATTTGTCCGCTGACGAAGATAAGACCATTGGCACGGATGGCCTGGGAATAGGGGCCGATGGCTTGCGGGGCGTTGTGAGTGGCTACAACTTCGCGCATGGGGTCTCTCCTCGTAGCGATCTGAGATGACACTATACCAAAGGTGCGCGGCGAGCAGAGCAGCGCGACACGCCAGAAGCGGTTCCTTTGTTGATCGATTCAAGAAGTGGCGGGAAGATCGATGGCGGTCGAAAAGCTTGAGACGGGGCGGAAGGTATGAACTGTGCTGGGGTCCTTCGCTTCGCTCAGGATGACACGCTGAGACCAAGGGCTATGGCTTGAGCGGGCGCAGCAGGAAGAGGTAGGCGACGGCAATCGCATAGAGGGTGAGCGCGATGGGGGTGGCCGCGCCCAGCAACTGCATGGCGAAGCCCACCAATCCTACGGCCGCACAGAGCGACTGCACGATGAGATTGTTGCGGCTCCAGAGCTTGAGGGCCTTGGGATCACGCGGGTTGCGGCGCAGCTCGGCCAGCGAGGGCAGCACCATGGAATTGCGGATGGTGTAGGCAAAGGTGAGCAGCGAGGTGGAAGCAATGATGGGCAGATAGGTGCGGCTGCCGAGCGTTCCGGACTTGGCGTGAAAGACCGTCATGCCAAGCCCGGCACAGACCACCAGCATCCCGACCAGAGCGCGCTGGGTGCGCTGCAGCGAGAGATAGGCGAAGTGGACCGGCTGGGTGTGAGAGGGCAGAGCGGCGGTGCGCGAGCGAGCTTTGTTGGCGAAGCGGGACATAAATTGGTTAGCCAGTATTCGTAAGTCAGTTTAGAGCAATTCCGCGAAAGGGATATTCCGCGGGCGTTCCTCGACAGAAAAGCTGACGAGAACGTTGCTGGTTGAAAAACTTGAAGCGGCGCGGAAGATTTGAGCAGTGCTGGGGTCCTTCGCTTCGCTCAGGATGACACTCTTAAAAACAAGAGCGAGGGCAAGGGCGAACATCAAGAGCAAGAGCAAGGGCGAACATCAAGAGCAAGGGCAAGGGCGAACATCAAGAGCAAGAGCAAGGGCGAACATCAAGAGCAAGAGCAAGGGCGAACATCAAGAGCAAGAGCAAGGGCGAACATCAAGAGCAAGAGCAAGGGCGAACATCAAGAGCAAGAGCAAGGGCGAACATCAAGAGCAAGAGCAAGGGCGAACATCAAGAGCAAGGGCAAGGGCGAACATCAAGAGCAAGAGCAAGGGCGAACATCAAGAGCAAGGGAAGCAGGGCGGTTCAGTTGGTCAGCTTCTGCACGCGCTCGACATCGTGCACGCCCTGAATGCGGCGGATGCCGGTGATGATTCGGTTGAGGTGATTGACGTCGCGGGTTTCAAAGATGATGTCGATGGTGGCGAGCGGACCGCCGGTCTTGGCCTCGATGTGGCGGATGTTGGCATCCTCGCCGCTGATGACGGCCGAGATCTGGGTAATCATTCCGGGACGGTCATCGCTGGAGACTACGAGTTTGACCGGATATGCCTGGGAGCCGGCGATGCGGGGCTCCTTGTGCGACCACTCGACGGCCAGCCTGCGCTCGGGTTCATACATCAGGTTCTGCACGTTGGAGCAGACTTTGCTATGCACCGCGACGCCCTTGCCGCGGGTGACATAGCCGACGATTTCCTCGCCGCGGATGGGGTTACAACAACGGGCGCGGTAGACCAGCAGATCGTCGGTGCCGAGGACGGTGAGGGCTGAACTGTCAGAGCCGAAGGCGCGCTTGACCGCCGAGGCAACACCCTGATGCTCTTCACCGGGCTGAAGATTGCTGCCCGGCGACAGCTTGGCCAGCACCGAGCGGGCCGAGTACTTGCCGTAACCGATGCCGGCCATCAGGTCGTCCACCTTGGTTACGCCATATTCGACGGCGGCCTTGAGCAACTCGGGGTCCTTGATGTCCTTGAGCGCGATGCGATATTTACGCGCCTCTTTTTCGATGAGCTTGCGGCCGATTTCAATGGCTCGCTCGCGCTGGTGAATGTTGAGCCAGTGCTTGATTTTTTGGCGCGCGCGCGAGCTTTTTACGATGCCCAGCCAGTCGCGGCTGGGATTGTGGCCGGCCTGCGTCATGACCTCGACGATGTCTCCCGAGCGCAACTTGGAGCGCAAGGGAACAATGCGTCCGTTGACCTTGGCGCCGACGCAGGAGTGGCCGACCTCGGTGTGCACGGTGTAGGCAAAGTCGATCGGTGTGGCCTCGCGGGGAAGGATGACCACCCTGCCCTTGGGGGTGAAGGTGTAGACCTCTTCGGGATAAAGATCGATTTTGAGGGTGGAGAGGAACTCGCTGGGATCGGCCATCTCGCGCTGCCACTCGACTACCTGCCGCAGCCAGGCCAGGCGCTGCTCGTCGCGCGCCGAGATGGGGCCGTCCTTGTATTTCCAGTGCGCCGCGATGCCCTCTTCCGCCATCTTGTGCATCTCTTCCGTGCGGATCTGCACTTCGAAGGGACGGCCGTCTTCGGCAATCACCGTGGTGTGCAGCGACTGGTAGAGGTTGGGCCGCGGCATGGCGATGAAGTCCTTGATGCGCCCCGGCACCGGACGCCATGCGTTGTGAATGATTCCGAGCACCGCGTAACATTCCGTCACCGAGTTGGTGATGATTCTGAGCGCCATGAGATCGTACATCTGATCGACGCTGATCTTCTGCTTCTGCATCTTCTGATAGATGGAATACATTCGCTTGATGCGCGAATCGACGCGCACCACATCGACGTTGGCTTCGTGCAGCTTTTGGCGGATGGTGGTGGCCATCTGCTCGAGGGCGCGTTCGCCGTCCTTGCGTACGGCCTCGACCTGCTCGCAGACCATTTTGTAGCCCACCGGATCGACGTAGGGAAAGGAGAGATCCTCAAGCTCGCCGCGAACCTTGCCCATGCCGAGGCGGTGGGCCAGGGGGGCGTAAATTTCCAGCGTCTCCTTGGCGATTTTCAACTGGCGCTCGGGCGAGAGGTGTTGCAGGGTGCGCATGTTGTGCAGACGATCCGCGAGTTTGATGAGCACGACGCGGATGTCGTCCACCATGGCCAGCATCATCTTGCGTACGTTTTCCGCCTGCGCCTCTTCGCGCGAGGCGAAGTCGATTTTGCTGATCTTGGTTACGCCTTCGACGATGTGTGCGACCTGCTCGCCGAAATTCGCTTTGATCTCCTCGGTGGTCACCGTGGTGTCTTCGACCGAATCATGCAGGAGGCCAGCGGCAATGGCCGTCGTATCCAGCTTCATCTCCGCCAGCAAGATTGCAACTTCCAGCAGATGAACGAGATAGGGTTCGCCGGAGGCGCGCTGTTGGCCGGTGTGATGTTCGAGGGAGAACTCGTAGGCGTGGCGGATGATATCGAGGTCGTCGGCGGGACGGTTGGTGCGGGCAATCTTCAGCAGGTCGCGAAACCGAGTTGCGGTCAAAACATTCGTCGCTGTCTGCTCGCGAAAGCTCGCCATGATTGATTTTAGCTTGTAACCTCTCTCTAAAGCCAAACCGGACCGGCCGGAAGCTGCTCTTGTTTCATCCGATGCACGGAGACGCGGAATGATTCGGGTTAGGGAAGATGCAACGGGAGACGCAATGAAAGTGCTCATCAGCGGCGCGGGCGGATTGATCGGACGGGCGGTTTCCTCTCTGCTCGACGAGCGCGGGTATGAGGTTCACGGATTGGTGCGCGACCCGGCAAAGCTGGGACCCGGCGACGTGCTATGGCAGCCCTTGGCCGCTGCACAGATGGACACCGCGCGGCTTGCCGAGTTGATTGCCGAGTTCGACGTGATCGTGCATCTGGCGGGAAGGCCGGTGGCGACGCGGTGGACGGAGAAAGCCAAGGCGGAGATTCGTGGCAGCCGGATTGAAGGAACAGGCACCATCGCAGCGGCGACGGCCCAGGCATTCCAGCAGAACGGAAAACCACATGCACTGATTTGCAGCTCGGCCATTGGCTACTACGGTAACCGCGGCGACGAGGAGTTAACCGAGGAGAGCGAAGTCGGGCTGGGCTTTCTGGCCGAGGTCTGCCGCGACTGGGAGCGGGCGGCGCGATCGGCGGCGACGGCCGGGGTTCGCGTCGCTCATATGCGGACCGCACAGGTGCTGGCCACGACGGGCGGCGCGCTGGCCGCGATGCTTCCGGCTTTCCGCTTCGGAGTGGGCGGCAAACTCGGCGGCGGAAAGCAGTGGTGGAGCTGGATCACCCTGCGCGACGCGGCGCGCGCCTTTGCCTTGGCGATAGAGAATGAGCATATGCACGGGGCGCTGAATCTGGCGGCTCCGCAGCCGGTGACGAACGCCGAGTTCACCCGGACGCTGGGACGCGTGTTGCACCGGCCTACTCTGCTGGCGGTGCCTGCCTTTACGCTGCGCGCAATTGGCGGAGAGATGGCCGAAGAGATGCTGCTGGCCAGCCAGAGGGTTCTTCCAACGCGGCTGCTGGAGGCGGGATTCCGGTTTGAAGATCCGGAGCTGGCGGCGGCGCTGCGAAATTTGCTGCGGTGAGAGGGGTTTCGATAAAAGACGCTGGGTGAAAAAAAATCTCAGTGCTGACACTTTGAATCATCGCCATTGAGCCGAGCGGCGATGCAGGCGGATGCTTTATGTAGCTGTGAGGAATCAATGCTGCCTGACGGTGAATTCCTGTTCCGGGATAAGATTTGGATTCTTTGTCCCGCTACGGCACTGTAGTAGCGCAGGAGATCTACGTGGACGGTGCCCTCGCATACGCTCGATCCTGAGTCTTCCGCAGCAACCTTGGCCATTGCTGCGACAGCAGCCTTGTCATATTGGGTGTAGCTTTGACTGTTCTGCTCCAACTGTCCCTTCAACTGGTCGATGGCGACTTTCGTCAACAAGGCTTCTTGCTTGAATGCCTTGGATATCTGTTGAGAACATGGAGCTGACTTTTGCGCCGGCTTCTTTGCCGCGCCAGCCGTGGTTTGGGAGACACACAGGGCCGAGCACAACATAACGAGTGCGAGAATGACAAGCAGCTTCTTCACTGGGGTGTCCTTTAGGGTATCGGCGCTATTATCGCACTGTAAGCTCCTCGCCAATTCTTAAATGTTGACGTGAGCGGACATCTCAGGGCTTCTCGCGTGAGATTTCACCTACGGTTGCGGCGGTTGCGCGCAGGTAATCGGCGGGGGCAATTACGATCTGCCATCCGCGCTGTCCGGCCGAAACGCAGACCGCATCCCAGAGCTCCATGGTTTCGTCGGCGAAGACGGGATAGTCCTTCTTCATGCCGAGAGCGGTGACACCGCCGCGAATATATCCTGTGACACTCTGCACTTCTTTCAGCGGCAGCATCTCTACCTTGCGGTCGCCGGTGAGGTGGGCGAGAGCTTTGAAGTCGAGCTCGTAATTACCGGGGATCACGGCGATGGCGACTCCGTTGCGGTCGCCCCGGACGGCCAGGGTTTTGAAGACCTGTTCGGGCGGGAGGCCGACCTTGGCGGCGACGTTTTCCGCCGAGAGATCGTCGGGGTCCACTCGGTATTCATGCAGCTGGTAGGCGATGCCGAGCGAATCCAGAATGCGGCAGGCGTTGGTCTTGCTCATGGCAGTTCTATTCAATCATAGGATTCGAGAGTGGCGTTGCATACATCCTGCCGCTCCTGCCATCTCATAGGGTGAACGCGAAACGGGAGTAGGGAAAACCATGGGCGCGGAAAACGTTGATGAGACCATCGATGCGATTGAAAAGCTGATTGAAACCTGCCGCGACGGACAGGCCGGTTACCTGGAAGCCGCCGAACACGCCAAGAACCACGATCTGCGATCATTCTTCTCCCAGCAGGCACTGGAGCGGGCCAAATTTGCGGGAGAGCTGGAGAATGAGGCCAGGCATCTGGGCGAGGCCAACCCCGACCGCAAGCCGAGCATGGCCAGTACACTACATCGCGCCTGGATCGATTTGAAGACGAAGCTGGGAGCCGGTGACGCCAGCATTCTGGAATCCGTGGAGTCGGGCGAACACAACGCCAGAAACCATTATCACGCGGCACTGCAGGCCGGGCTTCCGCACAATGTGCAGGAGATCGTCGAACGGCAGGCCGAGAGCGTGTTCGCCGCCCATGACCAGATTCGCACTCTGCAAGGGGTGTACAAGCGAGCAGCATAGGCGTGGGATAAAACGGAAAAGCGCCGCGCAACCGTGCGCGACGCTTTTCCGCGGGCGTACTCAGCCCTGGAGTGCAAGAGCAACACCACTGCAGAGGTGGAGGGCGCTGCTTCCCACCTTAGCGTAAAAAAGGCACGACGCGAAGGTGGGGCACCCGGGGCACCCGGACGTTTCTTTTTCGTCTAACCTTCAAACATCTCTTATACGTTTAGCCTTGGGCTTGGCACGTCTGCATCCAGGCGACGACGCGCTGCTTCACGCTCAGGATCGGGCGCGGCAGGGTCAGGCGTGCGCCTTCTTCCATCAGCGGAACCAGCCTGTCGAACTCCGGCCCGGACTGCACGCCGGTAAGCAGGATGCGAATGGGATGAAAGAGCGCCGGACCTTTGACTCCGCTCTCCTTCTGCACTTCCTTGATCAAGGCCTTGAAGCGCGCGGCTTCGATCGGCTCGGGCTTCGGCTGCAATTTTGCGGCAAATACGTCGAGCACCGGCTTGGTGGTTGGGGCCGAGAGCACTTCGGCGTTCTCCGGAGCAGCGATGGCTGCGGCGGGGTCGAAGTGCAGCACCGATGCGGCGCGCTCGGGCAGTTCGTCGAGTTTGTTGACCGAATGCACCAGCGATGCGGTGATGTGCGCGAGCCAGACTCTGACGTCTGGTGTAATCGTCGGGCGGAAGCTCATCGAGGCCAAGGGCGCGCTGGTAGAAAGGCTCGGCCAGGGCGGCGATGCGCTCGGGCATCGGCTTCCTTGATGTAGTGGCGATTGAGCCAGTAGAGCTTCTCGAAGTCGAAGACCGCAGGCGACGGGGTGACGCGCGCCGAGATCGAACTCCTGCACCAGTTCGTTGGGCGAGAAGATTTCGCGGTCGCCTCCGGTGGGCGCCCAGCCGAGCAGCGCCATGTAGTTCATCAGCGCCTCGGGAAGCACGCCCATCTCGCGAAAGTTCGCCAGCGAGGTTGCGCCGTGGCGCTTGGAGAGACGCTCTTTGTCAGGGCCGAGAATGGTGGAGAGATGCGCGAACTCCGGCACCGCCCAGCCCAGCGCTTCATAGAGCGCAACCTGCTTGGGAGTGTTGGAGAGATGATCGTCACCGCGGATTACGTGGGTGATCTTCATCTCCGCGTCATCGACCACGACTACGTAGTTGTAGACGGGAACGCCGGTGGAGCGGACGATGATGAGATCGCTGACCACTTCGTTGGAGAACTCGACCCAGCCGCGCACGATGTCGTGAAAGCGAATCGGCTTGTCGGGAATCTTCAGGCGGATGGCGCACGGCTCGCCGGCGGCGCGGCGGCGCTCGGCCTCCTGCGGCGCAAGATCGCGGCAGGTGCCGGGATAGTTGGGCGGGAGATGCTGCGCCATGGCTTCCTCGCGCTGGCGGTCCAGCACCTCCTGGGTGCAGAAGCAGCGGTAGGCCTTGCCTTCGCTGACCAGGCGCTCGGCGTGGTCGCGATAGACCTGCCACTTGTCGCTCTGGCGATAGGGCGGGTAGGGGCCACCGACGTCGGGGCCTTCGTCCCAATCGAGGCCGAGCCACTTGGTGTCTTCGATGAGTTGGGTTTCATAGCGCGCTTCGCTGCGCTCAAGATCGGTGTCTTCAATGCGGAGGATGAAGACGCCGCCTTGCTGGCGTGCGAAGAGCCAGTTGAAGAGCGCGGTACGCGCGTTGCCGACGTGAACCTGACCGGTGGGCGATGGGGCAAAGCGAACTCGCACCTTGCCTGGAATTGACGATTGCTCCATAGCAAGATGTTAGCAGAGCGCGGACGGCTTGAAGATGTGAAGCAGCGTGTTCGGTTCGCGCTTGCCGCTGGTCGGGCTAACGGATATGCGGGGGCTTTCAGGAGTGTAGGTGGATTTCTTCTTCACCTTGGGCCTGACGACGCTTCACGTCAAATTCCAGCGGAGTGGTTTTGGGCGGAAAGCACTGACGGTTGTCGCAGGCCTGGTACTTCACTTCGCCGTGGACGCGCAGGGTGCCGAGCGCGGCGGACTTCGGAATGCGCACCTCGGCGGTGACGGCGAAGTTTCCCGAGTAGACGCTGAGCTTGTCATTGCCCATGAAGGGCAGCGCCAGTTGCTCGCCCTCCGGGTACTGGATGTTCATGATCATGATTCCCTGCGGCGGGTTGAGGTGAACCACGGTGGGCAGCAAGAGCTCGTCGTTGGGCTTGTTGGAGTTGACGTGGAATCCGCGGTTGACCTGCAGTGCGATTTCGAGCGGAGCCTTGCCGCCACGGGCGACGACGATGGTGCCGATGGGCGCTACGGTGACCGACGGAGAAGAGCCCTGGGGCGCAGAGTTTTGCGGACGAAGAGCTTTGACCCAGGGCGACGGCCGGGAGAAACAGTGCGAACAGAGTGAGTGCGTCGGCAAGTGGGCTTCATGGACAAGGCTTTAGTCTAGCGGATTCGATCGCCGCGACGTTCGGGCTAGTCTCTGGGCTAGGAGCGCGGCTTGCTGGCGATGGCGCGTTTTACGTTCTGCTCGATCTCGTCGCGCTCGGGCTGGCCGAAGACGCGATCCATTACGACTCCGTTGCGGTCGATATAGAAAGTTGTGGGCAGATAGTCGATGCCGCCATACTGCTCGGCGACCTTCTCCTGGCCGAAGAGGATGGGGTAGTTGATGGAGTTTTCGGCGGCGAACTTCTCCACGTCGTTCTGGTCGCCGTCATCCATGGAGACGCCGACGATCTGCAAGCCTTGCGCGCCGTAACGCTTCTGGAGTTCGACAAACCACGGGATCTCGGCTTTGCAGGGCGGGCACCAGGTGGCCCAGAAGTTGAGCACCACGGCCTTGCCGCGCAGATCGCTGAGCTTGACGGTGTGGCCCTGAAGATCGGTGAGCACGAAGTCGGGCGCGTTGTGGCCCTTGGCGGCCACCGATGCGGCGGCACCGCCCACAAAGTGCTGGGCTGGAAACTTGCGCTGAAACTTGGCCAGCATCAGCAGGCCCGCGACCACCACGACCATGGTTGCGAAGACGACAATTTTACGCTTCACGCCGAACACTCTCGTTCTCCGGTGCGTTCTCCGGTAATACCAGTTCAGATGCTTTACAGAGAGAAGCGATTCAGGAAGCCGAGATATCCGGAGAGCAAGGTGAAGCGTCCCAGGGCAATCAGCAATCCGAAGACGATGAGCAGTGCTCCGCTGAGTACCTCAACCGCGTGCAGGTGGCGGCGGAAGCGGGCATAGAAGCCGAGAAAGCGATTGACCCCGAGCGAGGTGAGAAGAAACGGAACCGCCAGCCCGGCCGAGTAAATCGCCAGCAACAGGATTCCTTTGAAAACCGTGTCCTGCGAGCCCGCCAGCAGAAGGATTCCGGCCAGGATGGGGCCGATGCACGGGGTCCAGCCAAAGGCGAAGGCAAAGCCGATGAGGAAGGATCCGAGCGGACTGGCGCCGCCTTTGAGGCTGTGCAGACGCTTGTCCGAATAGAGCGCGTTGATCTTGAAGAGTCCGGTGAGATGCAGTCCGAAGATGATGATGACAATGCCGGCAAGGATCGGCCAGCGGACGATGATACTGCTGGGTAAGCTGTCCGACGCTGGTGGCCACCGCGCCCAGGGAGATGAAGACCACGCTGAAGCCGAGGATGAAGCAGAGCGAGTTCAGCATGACGGTGCGCAGGAGCTTACGGTCGGCCGCTTGCAGGGTTTCCACACTGGCACCCGAGATGAGCGAGACGTAGCCAGGCACCAGCGGCAGCACGCAGGGCGAGAGGAAGGAAAGGACTCCGGCGAAGAAGGCCGCCAAGGGTAGAGGAAGGCTGTGCATACAGCAATGATTGTACAGCGCGCGAGACGGATCACGGCTTATCTCCCAGACGGCACGGAAGGAACCCACATCTGCTGACTACGGCAGATATGGGGCACCACGCATTAAGCTAGAAGGCCTGGGGCCATGGTTGCGCGCCGTGGTAGAGGGCGAGGATTACGATGCGGGACTTCCGGATGGCATAGGCGGCGATAAAGGGCGTATTCGCGATGACCAGCTCACGGGTGCCGGGAACGCGGCCCGCTCTGCCAGACATAGGGAAGGATGCGAGCTGCTGGACGGTGGTGACGATCTGCATCGTAATTCTGGCGGCGACCTCTCCGCCGTTGGAGAGCGCGATGTAATCGTGAGCCTGATCCAGTTGCCGAGTCGCCTGCTCGGTCCATTCGATCATCGGCTCGCGCGTCCGTTTTTCTGGAGACGCTTTACAACCTCATCATGGCCGACGACGCGGCCTTTCCGCATCTCTTCCTGTCCTCGGCGAACCAACGCGTCCTGGTAGGCGTGCAGCTCGATGTAGTTGGTGATTGCCTCGTTGATGAGATAGCTGCGCGAACGATCCTGCGTGGCTGCCAGCGCATCAAGCGCATCGATCTTTTCGGGGATAGCGCGGAAGCTGATGGTCTTCTCTCTGCCAGGCATAATAACGGGACTGTAGCATGTATTATTTTGTATTACAAGGCACCGACAGCTCTGCCCACCCGTTAGCGAAGAAGTGAAGAGGCACCGCGCGCGGCGGTGCCTCTCTGGTTTTGGCGAACCCGTTACAGCGGAATGTTGCCGTGCTTCTTCGGGGGATTTTTGTCGCGTTTGCCCTCGAGCATTTCCAGGGCGTTGATGATTTTCTTGCGGGTGTCGCGGGGACGGATGACGGCGTCGATGTAGCCCCGTTCGGCGGCGACGTAGGGGTTGGCGAAGCTATCGCGGAACTCCTCGATTTTTTCGGTGCGTACTTTGTTCAAGGCAGCGTCGCCGGTCAGTCCGTCCACACCCTCTTTGAAGGCGCGGTCAAGTTCGCGGCGGTAGACGATGGTGACTGCTCCCTCGGCGCCCATGACGGCGATTTCGGCGGTGGGCCAAGCGAAGTTCGCGTCCGAGCGGATGTGCTTGGAGCTCATGACGCAGTAGGCTCCGCCGTAGGCTTTGCGGGTGATGACGAGGATCTTGGGAACGGTGGCTTCGGCGAAGGCGTAGAGAAGCTTTGCGCCGTGCGAGATGATGCCGCCGAGTTCCTGTTGCACTCCGGGCAGGAAGCCGGGAACGTCTTCAAAGGTCACCAGCGGAATGTTGAAGCAGTCGCAGAAGCGAACGAAGCGCGCCGCCTTGATGGACGAGTTGATGTCCAGGACGCCGGCCAGGAAGTTGGGCTGGTTGGCGACGATGCCGACGGAACGGCCGTTAAAGCGGGCAAATCCGATGACGATGTTCTTGGCGTAATGCTCCTGCACCTCGAAGAAGTACGAATCATCGACGACGCGGGTGATGACATCCTTGATGTCGTAGGGAATATTGCTCTCGGTGGGAACGACGGTGTCGAGCTGCGCGTCGGCGCGGTCGATGGGGTCGGTTGTGGGCTTGCGCGGCGACTCCTCGAGATTGTTGGAAGGGATGAAGCTGAACAGCTCCCGGATCATGGAGAGACACTCGGCATCATCGTGGGCGAGGAAGTGGGCTACGCCAGACTTGGTGTTGTGGGTCTCGGCGCCGCCTAGTTCGTCCTTGGTGACCTCTTCGTGGGTGACGGCCTTGATGACATCCGGGCCGGTGATGAACATGTAGGAGGTCTTATCAACCATGAGGACGAAATCGGTAATCGCCGGGGAGTAGACAGCGCCGCCGGCACAGGGTCCCATAATCGCCGAGATCTGCGGAACGACTCCGGAGGCAAGAGTATTGCGGAGGAAAATATCGGCATACCCGGCCAGCGACCGGACACCTTCCTGAATCCGTGCGCCACCGGAATCGTTGAGGCCGATGACGGGCGCGCCGACGCGCATGGCCTGCTCCATGATCTTGACGATCTTGGCGGCGTTGGTCTCGGAGAGCGAGCCTCCGAAGACGGTAAAGTCCTGGGCGAAGACGAAGACCAGGCGTCCTTCGATGCGTCCGTAGCCGGTGACGAAGCCGTCACCGAGGATGACCTGGTCGCCCATGCCGAACTCAGTGGTGCGATGGGTTACGAATTTGTCGGTCTCCTCGAAGGTGTTCTCATCGAGAAGAAGCTCGATGCGTTCGCGGGCGGTCATCTTGCCAAGTTTATGTTCACGTGCGCGCCGCTCTTCGCCACCACCTGCTTCGGCGAGTTCGTCGCGCAGTTTCAGTTTTGCGAGTTTCTGCTCGATATTCATGACCGGGAATTATATCCATGGAATGCGGTCTGACGCCAAGGATTAGTTTGGCGGAGGCATTCTAAGGGTTTCGTCGCCCTCCATGCCTTGCGCGCTCCATAGCCAGCGCTTTCCGTCCCAGAGAATAAGCGAGTGCAAAGTACTGCGGTCGATGGCCTCAATCGCCTGAAGATTCTTCTTCTTGAAACGAAGATTCACGAGACTGGCGGATTCAAATGGGGTATTGATGAGGACAAACTTGGTTGGCCGCTTGGGCTTGGTTGGGGGCGGCAGGCGCCAGCCGAAGACAACCAGAAGGGCGCGGGAAGAGCCGTCGAAGTGCAGCGAGAACTGCGTGGTGATTTTAGGATTCCCCGTGCCGAAGTAGGCGTCGTAGGGGTCGGCCACCTTGAAGCTGAACTGCTCTTGCGACTGCAAAGGCGCGCTGCTGGTCCCCACCAGGACGACATCCTCATTGCCATCCCCGTCAAGGTCGCCGAACATGGGCGGCACCGTGGGATCAAGCTTGAAGGTGGGGCCAAACTGGCGCGCAAGGAAATCCGCCGCATCGCCAAGCGGCGAGGCCGCAGCCGCAGGCACGGACTGCGCCAGCATGTTCGGGACGAGCATGTTCTGGACGAGCATATTCTGGACGAGCAAGGGCAAGGCGAGCAACAGGCAGCGGGCGAGGCGATAGAGCGCGGGCGGGAAAATGGGAGGCATAGCCGTAATGTATCCGTTTTTTGTGCCCAAGAGCGAAGAAGTTGCCCCGGCTCGCTTTGCGGAGGCTTCGCGCCATCTATAATTTAGCTGGTGCGGTTACTCCTGATCAGCGATATTCACAGCAATCTTGAGGCTTTGGAAGCCTGTCTTGAGGCGGCTCCCGAGCACGACGGCGTTGCCAATCTTGGCGACGTGGTGGGCTACGGCGGAAGCCCCAACCAGGTGGTCGAGCTGCTTCGCGCCATGGACCCGATCAACGTGCGCGGCAACCACGACCGCTGCTGCTGCGGGCTGGAAGACACTACCAACTTCAATCCCATCGCCGCCGATGCGGTCAACTGGACGCGCGCCGAGCTGAGCGATGGCAACCTGGACTGGCTGCGCCACCTGCCTCGCGGCCCGTTGCGCGACGCAGACTGGGACGGAGTGCAGTTTGTGCACGGCTCGCCACTGGACGAGGACGCCTATATCGCCTCGGAATTCAGCGCGAGCGCGGCGCTGGAGGTTTCACCCTTTCACCTCACATTTTTTGGCCACACCCACATTCAAGGGGCATTTGCGCGGCCGCGACTGGTGACCGAGGCGCTGGCGCTGGAGCGTTTGAACTCTGCGAACCGGTTGCAGATCTCGCGACTGAAGCTGAACCCTGCCGTGAAATACCTGGTGAATCCTGGCTCGGTGGGCCAGCCGCGCGACTACGACCGGCGCGCCGCCTTCGCCATCTACGACAACGACGAAAACGAAATTCTCTTCTACCGCGTGCCCTACGACATTGCACTGGCGCAAGAGCGCATCCTGCAGGCGGGGTTGCCGAGGATGCTGGCGGTGCGGTTGGAAGATGGACGGTAGAACGCCCTCTCATCGCTCTTTAACTGAACACGGCGTTCTTGTTGTTATTTGGCTGTTCCCTTCATTTCGACCTGGATAAGATGAACCTCAGTAGTGCCTGCGTTTTCAATGGCGTGGCTCAATGGCCCGAACGAGACGGCTGTACCGGCTTTGCCCTCGCGTAGTGCGGTTTTGCCGTCAGGGGAGGTGGCCTTTATCTTGTAATCGCTGACGTAATAGACAACGTTCGCCGGATGCGAATGCATTGCTACTTTCTGTCCGGGTGGTATTCGAACATCAAGCACGCGAACCTGATCATTATCGAGGACTACTTTGTGAGTTTCCGCACCTCCGGCAACTGTCAACACGTCTTGTGCGAGAACCGTTGAGACCGCCAGACACAAAACGCATGTCAGCAAAAATATTCGGCGTAACTTTTCCATGTACTTACCTTTCTGACTTCGAATCGGCAACAGGACGGAACAGATTCACCAGTGCAAAACAGGGTTGTACAGAGCAGTGTCGTTGCGCTTCAAGAGCGCCGACCTTGTGCAGGCAACCGCAATCGTGGATATTCTCATCGACTCTCGTTATGCAAGGTACACGCAACCGAGAAACTGAGGGCACTCATGGATAGCCAAATGAAAATCCAAATTCGTCAGATTTCGGCTTCGACCTCCGAAGTCGAGATTCGCCAGCACAAGATCCTGATTGACCGGCCTGCGTCCAAGGGTGGCCAGGATCAGGGTCCGATGGGCGGTGAGCTCTTCCTTGCCTCAATCGGCGGCTGCTTCATGAGCACCCTGCTGGCAGCGATCTGCGCACGGAAAGCGGATGTTTCCGAGGTTCGGGCTGAGGTAGCTGGCACGCTGGTTGACTCACCCACCCGTTTCTCAAGCGTCGAAGTACGTGTTTCAGCGAACTGTTCGGATCGGGAGCTGTTCGAGAGATTGGTTGAGATCGCCGAAAGGGGATGCATCATCGTCAACACGCTTCGAGGAAAGCTCGACCTTACGGTACGGATCGGCGCGCTGGTGTGACCTTCGTGTTGTCGGGAATTCGTTGACTCTGGCTTGCATCTGGGCGGGTAGCCCATTCCATCCCTCTGTGGAAATTATCCACATCGCGCTTTGCGATACACTCGCGCTATGCCAATTGGAAAAACAGGCGGACTCTTTAACGATGAACCCGACGCGCCCAGCGCGCCTAGCAGCAAGGTGATGGTCGCGCACGTCGATGGCGGCTCGCGCGGCAACCCCGGGCCTTCTGGGTACGGCGCATACATCACCGACGGCGAGGGCAAGAAGGTGGCCGAGCTGGGCGAATTTCTCGGCGTACAGACCAACAATTTTGCCGAATACTCCGGACTAATTGCGGCGCTGGAGTACGCGGTGGAGCACGGCTTCGGCACGGTAAAGGTGGTCAGCGACTCCGAACTGCTGGTGAAGCAGATGAAGGGGCAGTACAAGGTTCGCAGCGAGGCGTTGCTGTCGATTTACGGCGAGGCCAAGGCTCTGATCCGCAAACTGGACCGCTTTGAGATTCGCCACGTGCTGCGGCACCTGAACAAAGACGCCGACCGGCTGGCCAATGAGGCGATGGATCGAGGCATGGGACGAGTTAGCACCGCGAAGGCCGACGCTTACGCCAAGCCTCCGGTGGAGCGCGAAGAGATCAAAGAGCTGCGCGGATTTGTGCGCGACGGCATAGTGGAGTTTACCGGCGAGAAGTTTCCCGATGGGGTGTTTGTGGTGGTGCGGCGGACGCGCTAGATTAGCCCGCCAGCGCCTTCTTTACAGCTTCGCTGACCTGTTTGCCGTCGATGCGGTCGTTGGCGAATTTGGCCATCACGTTCTTCATGACGGTGCCCATTTCTTTGACGGTGGGCGCGCCCATCTCGGCGATCACCGACTGCACGGCGGCGGCGATCTCGGCGGGGCCCACGGGTTTGGGCAGGTAGCCTTCGATGAAGAGGATCTCCTCCAACTCCTTGGCCGCGAGTTCGGGGCGGTGGCCTTTGGTGAAGGCCTCGGCGGCCTCGTGGCGCTGCTTGATCAGGGTGGTGAGAATCTGCATCTCTTCCTTCTCATCGAGCGGCTCGCGCTTGTCGATCTCTTTGTTTTTGAGTGCGGTTTTGACCATGCGCAGAGTGGAGAGGCGCAGCTCCTGCCGCGACTTCATCGAGGCGACGATATCTTTCTGAACCTGTGAAGTAATGCTCATGACTCTATGATACTCTGCACGACAACCTGGATCAAGAGACTCACAGCCCCCCGTGGAAGCGGCCGAATGCACGAGCGCACAGGAGCGAAAAGATCAGGATGCCCGCTCCCAGGACAAGGACGTGCCGGGTGTTGCGCAGTTCGAAGTTGCCGACCCGGCACACCAGCAGATAGCCGACCGCAAGGTTAAACAGGCCCCACAGCACATTGACCGTAGAGGACGACAACCCTACTCCAGGCGGGGTCGCGAAGGGACTCTGGAAGGCGTGGCCCGAGATTCCATTGCCGAGATGGGGCAGCGCGTTGGCCAGGAAAGCGCCCCCGAAGAAGTACGCGAAGTAGTGGTACCAGCGCATGAATGTCTCCAATTTTGGACTTCGATTCCCGCAAGGATGGGAAAACGGACGCTACGGTTGCGCCGCGGGAGCGTTGGCCGTGGAGGGTTTCGCGGTGGTGCGTCGCAGCGAGAGCGCGGTCAGCTTGCGCATCAGGTTCTGAAAGGTAACGATGCCGACTAAGTAGTCGCCATCGACCACGGGAATCATGGCCAGGCCGCTGCGTCCGATGCGGCGCAGCACGGCGGCCAGCGACTCCTGCGGACCGGCGACCAGGTACTCGCGCCGCATCGCCGATTGCACGTAACCGTTGCCACCTTCCTCCATCGACTCGGCCATTTGCTGACGGCTGATGACGCCCACCATATCCGTGCCGCGCACCACGGGGAACTCCTCCTGCGGCGGCTCGACCGAGCGCTGCAGGGCATCGGCCAGGGTTTCGGCCGGAGAAAGGGTGATGAAGTCGGTGATCATCACGTCCATGACGCGCACCCGCTCCAGCACGGCTTGCAAGATCATGCTGCGGTCTTCCAGTTGAGCCGCAAGGAAGAGAAAGACGCCAGCCATCATGATCCAGAGATTGTTTGAGTTGGTGCCGAGGAAGACAGCTCCGCCGCAGACAAACAGCGCCAGGGAGAAGAACTGGCCGATGGAGACGGCGCGCCGGGTCGCCGTAACCTGATCTCCGCTGCGCGCCAGCCAGGCGCGTAGAATGCGTCCGCCGTCAAGCGGATAGGCGGGCAGCAGATTGAGCGCAGCGACAAAAAGCTGCGCCCAGGCAAAGCTGCGGGGAAGATTAAAGGGCGTGAGCCATGGGAAGGCGAATAAGTTCACCTGGGGATGGAAGATGAGAATCGATGTGCCGATGAAGACCGCAAGCACCAGGTTGACGGCCGGTCCGGCAAGCGCGATGCGAATCTCGCGCGGCGCATCCAGGCCGCGTTGCGCCTGCTCGTCGAGCAGGGCAATTCCGGCGATGGGCAGCAGGACCACGCTACGGACGCGAATCCCGTGACGCGCCGCCACGACCACGTGACCAAGCTCATGCGCCAGCACCGCGAAGAGCACCAGCAGCATGAGGATGAAACTGCGCAACCCGACCTGCGGACCGTGTCCGGCTTCCAGAATCCACACCAGGCTGAACATCAGCGGAAAGCTGAAGTGCACGCGGAAGTGGATACCGAAGATGTCGATAACCGGAATGGACCAACGTCTCATGCGATTTGCCTCGGGCCGGAAAAACCCGTTACTAATACACTACACGGCAAAGGGCCGGAAGAAGAAGAGGCCGATGAGAGTGATTGCGGGAAAGTTTCGCAGCCGAACCCTGAAGAGCCTGGAAGGTCTGGAGACCCGTCCTACCTATGACCGGCTCAAAGAGACTCTATTCAACGTGATGGCATCGGCCGGGATGGTGGATGGATGCGCCTGGGCCGATCTGTTTGCGGGTACGGGCGCGGTGGGCATCGAGGCGCTGAGCCGTGGGGCAACTTCGGTGCACTTTGCCGAATCCAGCAGCAACGCCGCTAAAGTGCTGCGCCAGAACCTGGCCGCGCTGGGACTGGAGGCCAGCGTTGCCGAACGCGACGCCGCCGAAGCTCTGCGGCAGTGGGACAAGGCCGGAATGCAATTCGACGTCTGCTTCCTGGACCCTCCCTACCGCGTGCGCGGAGCCTACGGAGAGATCCTGCGCACGATTGCACGCGGAAGTCTGTTGCTGGAGGGCGGAGTCGTGGTGGCCGAGCACGAGAAGAGATTCGACCCCGGCGAGGGCGAGGGCGACCTGAAGCGCTACCGCGTGCTGAAACAGGGCGAGAGCGCACTAAGTTTTTACCGAAGAAGTATTTGCCTTCAAAGCCCGGAGCAAGAGCCCGACGGCACAGGCCAGCCGGAAGGCTGACCGCAGCTTCACCTCACGAAATGTCCGTCGCGTTCTTCACGTCACAAAGTGTCACATCACGATGTCGTCCGGACGAACCAGCGCGTATTGCATTTCGGTAAGTTCCTTGCGCACAAGGTTCAGACCGAAGACGCAGCTCTCGAATTGCTGCGAGAGGCGGCCAAATAGTGGCGCCACCTTGCGATACTCCATTTGATCGAACTGGCTGACAATGAAGTAGCTCTCCTTGCCCGCGTGCATGAAGTCAATCATGCTCTCCAGCCGCTGGCGGCGCAGACGCAGGCGATTGATCGACTCGGGAAACATCCCGGTGTAAAAGAGCGTGAAGTCTCCGATGTGTTTGCGCACCTGGCGCTCGCGGTCAAACGATGGCGCCTCGCCGAAGACGGGGTCGCTTTCGAGCAACATCTCGCCGACGTCGTCCAGCGAACGGCCTTGGGCATTCTTGAGCGCGTAGAGATTGCGTGCGTCGCAAAATTCGGTCAGCAGGTTGGCGACGTATGCCCAGATTTCCTCATCGCGCAGGCCCACTTCGCGGCTGAAGTGGTGCGCAATCTTCTCCGACAAAAGCTGACGTAACGGATGCCTGTCGCCGATCTCTCCCATGGCTGCCACCCCCTTGAAAAACGAGTACGCGATGCCCTAACCCTATGCAGGGCTTACCCTTTGCTGCTTGGGACTTTGCGTACCACCTTACTTAGTACGATTAGATTGCGCTGGCAATACGAAAGGTTCCCTACTCACAAAGATTGGCAGTCGTCCGTGTCGAGTGCTGATAAAAACGGGCTGGACAAAGGGTTGGGTTAGTTGATATTTTATCAACTGTGAACGACAGGCCATTCAATAAGCAATTCCTACGTGCCTGTCTGGAACAGGACCGGTACCAATTTCAACCCAGCGCCTGGAAACGACTCCAGGAGCTGCAAATCAGCTTGAATGATACCTTGTATGTTCTCCGCCATGGGAGCATCGACGGGGAGCCGGAGTTCGATGCGGCATTTGGGCATTGGCGCTTTGCCGTGCACGGCCAGACTGTTGACGAAAAGGAATTGACGATTATGTTCGCCTTTGTCGAGATCGAAGGCGTGTTGATTCTCACGATTGCTGAGTGAAAGCAGATCGATCATTGAAAGGCAGGTGCAGGATGCACTGCGGATGCGGAGAGCAAGCCACAATGATTTGTGGAGATTACCTCTTTGTCGAAAGTGGCCTGACCAACGTGACTCTCCACGGGGTGAAGCTGCTCAAGTGCGATACGTGCGGGAGTTTGACTCCTGTCCTTTCCAAGATCAACAAGCTGATGCAGGTGATTGCCGCGGCCCTGGTGCTGAAGCCTTCTCAGTTGACCGGCAAGGAGATTCGATTCGTACGCAAGTACATCGGGCTCACCGGCGAGCAATTCGGCAAGAAACTGGGCCTCACAAAACACCACGTCTCACGGATTGAAAATGAGAAACATCCGGTCGGCGCGCAAACCGATCGCTTGATCCGCTTTCTCGCCATCTCCGCCAGTTCCGACCTGAAAAGTGAAATGGAGCGGCTGTTCGAACGGCTTGAAACAATCAAGGACGAGCCGCTACAAGAGCGCATCGAGATTAACTTTGCAACCGGCTCTTTCGAATATGCCGCAGCGTAGCTACGGACGAACTGCACAGCCGGTCAACACTTTCAGAGCGCACTGGTAACGCCTTTCAGTTACACAATTCTTTCCGACACCGCTTGCCGCCGGCATAGCGTACGAAAAGTAGAGCTGGGAGTAATAGTGAAACGAATCCTTGTCGTCGATGACGAGCAACCTCTTGCCGACACACTGGTGGCGATACTCTGCCGAGCCGGGTATGAGGCAAGCGCGTTCTACAACGCTCAGAGCGCGTTGGAGAAGATCGACTTTGTTGCCCTGATTGGTGATTAGTGATGTTGTGATGCCCGGGATGAGCGGCGTGGAGATGGCTGTCCTCATCCGGGAGCGCCACCCGAAGTGTAAGATTCTGCTGTTTTCAGGAAACGCGGCCACGCTGGATCTTCTCAAACAGGTTCGGGAGCAGGGATACGATTTTGAATTGCTGGGGAAGCCGCTTCACCCGACAGACTTGCTGGCATGGATCGCAAGCCTCAAACTCCCGGGTTTCTAAACATCCGCTCGGCTATAGGAAAAGTCAGACAACACACTCTTCAAAGCGCGGCTTAGGTGCGCAGTCCACACCAGTCTTCGGCGATGACAATCGAGTTGCCGGGATGGATGGAATCGTACTTGACGCTGGCGGTGACGCCAATGCGGCAGGAGTGCGGATCGAGAATCTGATGCAATTGGGTTACGTCTTGCGAGCACTCGTATTGCACGCCAGCCACGTCGTAGGTGTACATGACCATCTGCACAAGGTGGCCGCTGCCGGAATCCAACTCCTGCACGTCGAGCACGGTTCCATCGGTGATGCGGCCCTGGGCGCTGAGGCGCTGGCGGCGTAAAGCCTCGCGCTGTTCGGCGGTTTTCTTGCGTCCGCCCAGCCAACCAGGGAGCTGGCCGCGGCAATCACAATGGCGCCGCCAAGGGTGTAGGTATAGACGCGAAACAGGGTCATGGAAAGGGTGCGGCCCGCCGGATGCTATGGACCGCTCTCCTTCAACTTTACTACGAAAGCAGAGCACATTGGCGGAGCGGGGCGAGGCTAGCATCCCGGCCCCGCGCCCAAATCCCCGACCGCAGTCGCCACTCCGCCCCGTGCTACTCTTCGGTGGACTCGTCGATCACCGGATTGCGCAGCGTTCCAATGCCTTCGATGGTGACCTCGACCACATCTCCGCTCTACCAGCGCGCCCACGCCCTCCGGAGTGCCGGTCGCAATCAGGTCGCCGGGCAGCAGGGTGCAGAACTGCGAGATGTAGTGCAGGATGCGGTCGATGGAGAACATCATGTCCCGCGTGTTGCCGTCCTGGCGCAACTGGCCGTTGACGCGGGTCTGCACCTGGATGCCGTTGGCTAAATCCAGCTCCGTGCTGACGACCGGGCCGAAGGGCAGAAGGTGTCGAAGCCTTTGCAGCGCACCCACTGGTTGTCGGTCTTTTGCAGGTCGCGCGCGGTCACGTCATTGATGACGGTATAGCCGAGGATGTAGTCCTTGGCGCTTTCGCCGTCCTTCATTTTATGGCAGCGGCGGCCGATGAGGATTCCGAGTTCACCCTCGTAATCGACCTTCTGGCTGAGTGTGGGACGAACGATCTCGCCGCCGGGAGCAAGCAGCGACGAAGGCGGCTTGCTGAAAATCAGCGGCTCCACCGGCATCTCGTGATTCAGTTCGCGGACGTGCGCGGCATAGTTGCGGCCCACGCACAGAATTTTGCTGACGATGGGAAACGGCGTCAGCAGCTTGGCGCGCTCCATCGGGAAAGGTTCGGCGATGGTTTTTCCGGAGCCGGGCTCGGGCAGCACGATCTGCTCCGGCACGCCTGCGCCGGTGACCTGCATCTGCGGGCTGCCCAGTTCACTGATAATAAAGTCCTGGCCGTCGCGGGTCTCCACCAGGCCAAAACGCGATCCTTCCATTCCAAGAAAGCGGCAGAATTTCATCGAACCTCCAAAGGTACCGTCTCCTCGGCTGGCGCCGATTGCGCGCTGCTGATTCCCGCGCACATCGATCGCCGCGACGGTGTAGTAATACGTTTGTCCGGGTTGAACATCGTTGTCACGCCAGGCCGGAGCCTTGACCGTGAGCAGCGGAAACCACAACGAAAGTCGGAGCCTCGCCGCGACTGCGGCGATACACTATGTATCCGGCCAGATCGCTTTCCGTGTTGGGCGCCCAGGTTAGGTCGATGAAGGGCTTCTGGCCCACGCTGCTGAATACGGCCTGCAAACCGCTGGGCACGGCAGGCGGAAAAACGTCATGCACCATCAGATGCACCACCGCGCTGTCATCGCCCTCCACCTCCACGGCGGGCCGGCCCGGCATGGCCAGCACGGTGACGGATGCGATCTTGTAGTCGTACTCCTGCTCCCACTCAAAGTTGCTGTCGCGGGCTTCGCCTTTGCCAAGCTGGTAGGGAAGTTCGTTGATGAGGGCGAAATCGTTATCTTTCTTTCCCTGGGCTCGCGCGTAAGCTCGCCGGTAAATGCGCAGACGGTAGGAAACGTCCGGAGAAGGCGCCGGGATCACGGGCACACGTCCCACTGCAGCAGCGGCCCCTGTGCGTCAAGCGTGGCGCGGAAATCGGCGGGCGGCGGCGCGGTGGCCACCAGCGGAATGCGTACCTGGTTCGGACAGTCCAGCGGAGTGGCCGCGCTGGTTGACGACCTCGACGGTGTAGGTGGGCTTGATTCTGCGGGGTCGATCAGCGCGGGCGGCAGCGACGTCCTCGAAAGAGACCAGCGGACGGCGCGCTCCCGGCGTCGCCGTGGCCAACTCGCTGTCCTTGATCTCCTTGACCACCTCGCCGCAGACGTTGGTGGGAAATTGGTTGAGCACGCGGCAGATGCGGGTGGTGGTGGGCCAGCGCATGGTCTGGTGATCGGTGGTTTCCCCAGGCGGCGACCAGGTGAGGATAACGCGGTCGCCTTTGCGGGCAGCGGAAAGATTGTCCACCGCCGCCGGCAGGCGCAGCGAAGGCGGCTGAGGCACGCCCGGCGCGGCGCAACCGGTGGCCACGGCAAGTGCACAACAGCAGACGGCGAAACAGGATGGGATTCGTCTTCATCGGAACGGTTCAGCCTAACAGACGGTTCAGCCTAACAGAAAGCGGCAGCCCTCCGCAGCGCCGCAGATCGCAACACGCCGAAGCGACCGGCATTTTGTGGCGCATGTTGTACAATTCGGGCTTCGCAAAATGAAAAGGAGAACCGGTCGAGATGATCTTCGACGCTCACCTTCACATTATCGCTCCCGGCTTCGAGCTGATCCCGAACCACGGTTACGTACCGCCATGGTTCACCACCGCCGATTATGTGCCCATCGCTCAACTGCTCGGGATCACGGGCGGCGCGGTAGTTTCGGGCTCGTTTCAAGGCTACGACCAGACGTACCTACGCGAGGCGCTGCTGCGGCTTGGGCCCGCGTTTGTCGGGGTTACGCAGCTTCCGCGCGATGTCTCCGATGAAACTATCCTCGAACTGGCCGGTTGCGGCGTCCGCGCGGTTCGCTTCAATCTGCGTCGCGGAGGGTCCGGAGAGCGTGGACGCGATGGAGGCGATGGCGCGGCGGGTCTTCGGGCTGGCGCAGTGGCACATCGAGATCTATGCCGACGCGCAGGAGTTGGAGCCGCTGGTGCCCATGCTGAACTCTTTGCCGCAGATCGTCATCGACCATCTCGGACTTTCGGCGCAGGGATCTTCCCACGCTGTTGAAGCTGGTGGAGCACGGAGCGAAGGTAAAAGCCACCGGCTTTGGAAGGGTCACGCTGAATGTGGCGGCTGCGGTGAAAGAGATTGCTGGAGTGGCTCCCGAGGCGCTGATCTTCGGCACCGACCTGCCTTCCACGCGGGCCCAGCGGCCGTTCTCACCCTCCGACATCGAGCTGATCCGGAACGAACTCGGCCCCGATGTTGCTCGGCGGGTCTTCTACGACAACGCCATCGCGCTGTACCGCCCAGGAGAGCAGGCAACTACGGGAGCGCCCCAGGCCTAACCCAGCCAGTCTAGTACAGACTCTCCTGCCGTTTCATGTTCCCAAAGGTTCCGATATTGGACAGGGAAAAGGAGAAACGGTACTCATTTTCGACATTCACGCCTGGCACGTCGATGTGCCGGAATTCGACGCTCACTCCGCAGCAGTCCCAGTTGTAGCTGCTCTGCCCGGATGCGGATTGCAGGAATCCGAGTGTTCTGGTCGTAACCCATGCTGAATGCGCCCGAGATGCCGCGTTTGTTTGGATGGCCGTAACCGACCAGAAAACGGACCTGGTCGAACACCAGTGGGGCGTTGCTGATGGTCTCGGCAGGCGGCTCGGCAGGCGTGTGGAAAAACGAATCGCTGACGCCGGCAAAGTAGTTACCCAGGCGATATTCTCCAAAAACTGCGCTGGAGTTGATGCGGCCGCGTACCGGATCGTAATCCAACTGCCATTGCACGTCGGTATTGGCCGAGGTCTCGAAGCGTAATTTGCTGATCACCGGACTCCAGGTTCGCGGTCCGTCGAGGAAGGCGATGCCGGTCAGGTCGACGGTATTGGCAAACACGTTGCGGCGGCCCGGAACCAGCGCGCCACCGAAGTTCTCGTTGATGTAATACTTCTGCTTCACCTCCCAGCTCAGCAGTTCGCGCGTGGTCTTGCTCTCGTCCTCGCAGTGCGGACGCAGCTCGGCCACGCCGGGGATGTAGGCGGGAATTTTATCCTTGCGTCCGGCGGGCGTTGGCGCCACCGCCTCGCAGCCGGCCTCGTGACGGGTGGAGCGGCGGCGGCCATAGATGCGCTGGATAACGTCGTACTCGAATTCGCTGGTGTTGCTCAGAATGTCGGTCTGATCGAAGCGGATGATGTTCTGGAAGTTGTTCACTCCGGTGGTGTAGCGATAGGTGAGGATGGGCTCGATGACGTGTTTGAGGCGGCGGCCGAGAATCGGGCGGTCGAAGACCTTCTCCAGCGCCGGCGGCCGCAGCTCGATTGCAACTTCGAGGTCGCGGCGAGCGATCTCCGTGCCGCTGGCCGCACCGAGCGGGTTGGTGGCCGTAACCGATGAGACCTGTTGGGTGTAAAGCGTGTCGTGCACGGCGACCTCGGGCCGCAGCTCCCAGCCCTCCCACTGCAGAGGCATCGCGATCCGCGGACGGATGTCAAGACGGCCCACCAGGGCGGCGGTGACAAAGCCCGGCTCACTGCGCTGCAAACCGCCCGCGCTGGCGTCCAAGCCCCAGAGCACAGGGGACGAAAACAGATGCTGCTCCAATCCGTTGAGCTCCACCATGGGCAGGTGAAGAATCTTGATCTGGTCGGAGTAGGTGGTGGTCAGCGGGTCCTGGTAAAAGTTCTGGTATCGGCTGGCGCTGGCATTGAGCGAAAAGCCCGCCACATCGTGCGAGAGGTAGACGACCGACCTCACCTCGGAGTTGACCGCCTGCGAGAAGGTCTCGGAAAACGCCTGCCGGAAGAGGAATGAACTCAGATAGTCGATGCTGGCGGAGCCGCGCCAGTGGTCGAGGCTGGTGTCGCCGATCAGGCGTACTTCTTCGCCGCCCTGGTCCTGACCAGTCACCGGAGCACCACGGTCTTGCACGCCAAAGAAATGGAGTTCCAGCGAGGTTTTTTCCGTGGGCTTCATGCGGATCTGCGCCGTCTCGCTCCAGCCGCGCGAGGAGAAGTACTGCACCCCGAGAGTAACGTCACCGGAACGGTTGATGGCCCAGTAAGCCGAGTCGCCCAGGATGAATCCCTTGGTGGAGGATTGCCCGATCTCGGGTAGCAGGAATCCGCTGGTGCGGGCCATTCCGTTGGCCGGCAACTGGTTATAGGGAAAGTAGAAGATTGGCAGCTTCAGCAGACGGAAGCTGGAGTGATAGAGTTTGGCGTCCTCGCCCGCCACCAGGTCGATCTTTTTGGCGTCAAATTTCCAGGTCGGAACTTGCTCGGCGCAGGAGGTGATGCTGCCGTGCAAGACGATGTAATGGTCCCGCCCCACCTTGCGCACCTCGCTGCCGGCAAAGACGAACGGATTGCTGCTGGTGAGCACCACGGTTTGCCCCCGCAGCACGGCGCCAAACGTGCCGGAAACGTCGTAGAAAATTCCGGTCTCGCTCCGCACGTTGTAGGTGGCGCGCGCGGCGGTGATGTGGGCGTCGTGAGGTCCGCCGTCGAAGACCACCCGCCCGGTGGCAACCACCTCGCCGTTGGCAGCGTTGTATGTGCCATGTTCGGCGCGCAGGACGTAGCTCTGGAACACCATCTCCACGTCGCCATCAGCCTTGTAGATGTCGCCCTGTTTTTCCTGTTGCAGAGCCTTGATCGTGACCTCCTGCGAAGGCTGCGGCGCGGCCGTGTTATCGAGGGAGGAGGGCGCAGGCAACTGACTGGTAAACGCCAATGGAGCCATCAGCAGGTGACTTAGGATCGTGACTGTGATAAATCTCAGAGTGCGAAGGATCATCGGGATGCGTTTGCCGCTTCATGTGGTGCAGAAACAAGGCCCGGTTGCAAGTTAGCACGCGCAACCGCCCACCACAAAGTCTACGCGTTCGGAAAAGTCCCTCGCCGCTCTGGTAACTCGACAACTCGACCATGGAATATCCGCTCCGCGGTACGCCATGCACGTGCTCCGTGCCCTCCGCCCTCACCACAGCTAAAGCCGTGGACAGCCCAGCTGTCCCCCAATTGTCCGTGAACGCAGGGCCCAGAATGCATGCCAACGAGCCGACAGAATCCCGCTTGATCAACGACCCCAACCAGGAGATCGCCGACGCCGCCTGGCGCGCCGAAGTCGCTTCCCGGGTTTGCAGCTACCATGCCCGCCGCAAACGCAGGCACGCGGGGGAAAACTCGCCAGCTCTCGACTTTGGTCCGGAGGACCAGAGTCCGCAAGCCAGTGGCCCGGCCGCCGAGGCACAGAACGCGGCACGCAACACCAGCCGCAACCCAATCCGAGACACGGTCCGCACTCCCATCCGCAACGCTAGTAGCAACGCCATTGACACCAACTACTATCGCCGTCTGAACGCCGAGTCCATGGCGCAAGACTCAAGCGTCGCGCAGGGCCAGGCCGTTGCCGCCGAAGTGCAGGAGACTGGGGTTGCGGAAGAAAGCAACGCTATGAACGAGGCGATCAGCGAATCGGAGAGCGCCGATTCGGTGCTTGATTCCCTGATCGATCGCGAGGCCGTGGTCCAAGATCCGGCACTCGACCTGGAACTCCGCCCAAGCATCGCCGCCGATTCCCTTCTTGACCGCTATTGCATCTCCGAGCCGGAACCCGAACCTGAGCCCAAACAGCCCGCCGTGCCCGCCCAGGGAAATCTGATCGTCTTTCCGCGCGCGGTCCTGGAGCCACCGCTGCTGCCGCTGCCCTCGCGTGACGAGCTGGCCGAGCCGATGAACCGGCGGCCACGAATTCTTGAGGTGCCCGAGGACATCATGCCCGTCGTGCAGGGCTCGCTTTTCCCGGAGATTCGGCTGGACGGTGACGTGGAGGAGGGTGCAAGCAGTCGAGAGCCTGAGATCGAGGTTCCGCTGCGGGTGGCGCCGGCCTCGGCCCGCCTGATGGCTGGGCTGACGGATTCGGGCGTGGTGATGGCCGCCAGCCTGCTCTTCGCCGGGATGTCATGCCGCGCGCTTCCCGGCATTCCTCACGCCAAGCTCTTCTGGATGATACTGGGTGCGGTGACCGTGCTGCTTTGGGCCATCTATCACCATCTGTTCCTGCTCTATGCTGGGCGCACCCTGGGCATGAGCATGAGAGGCATCCGGCTGAGCACCTTTGACGGCCAGCCGCCGCAATGGAAGCAGCGTCGCCGCCGCGCTCATTTTATGCTGATCTCTTTCGCCGCCGTGACCCTGGGCTTTCTGTGGGCTCTGGCCGACCAAGATGCGCTGTGCTGGCATGACCGCATCTCGCGCACCTTCCCCACCACGGAGTAGCTTTCCCTACGCACATCCTACGCACGACAGCGCGGCTCTCCTGGATGGAGAGCCGCGCTGCCTGGTGCGGAAGAATGTTTCCGCTTACTCTGCTTTCTCGTCTTCTTCCAGCTTCGGCAATTCACTCCGGAGCAGTGCGAGAATTTCCTCGCGCTGCGGACCGTGCAGGCGCTCATCGAGCCGCCCCAGGGCCACGCCCACGATGTTGTAGTGGTGCAGTGTCGCAAGCTCAGGTTCGGCACTCACTTCCAGCCAGATTTTGTGCAGAAGTTCCAGATCCTGATCCCGCAAACGGGGAGTGTGCGGGCCCAGGAAATACTCCTCCGAGGTGTGGTCCGGCTGGTGAACTTCCAGAACCATGTTGGGACGCGGTTCGGGCAAACGCTCCCAGGCGTCGCCCGTCAGCTTGCCCTGCTCATCGCTGGTGAGCTTGTTGGAGAGACCGCAGACGATGCGGGTTGACTCCAGACGCGCCGCGGTTTGCACGATTCCGTCGAAGACATCGGCGGTTGGCACCACCATCAGCGAAACGTGCTTGCCCTGCTTCTCCGCCACTTCGACGACCTTGGTAAACAGGTGCTGCTCGTACTCTTCGAACAAGTCGCCGCTATCAACGCTGGAATTGCCGCTGAAGGTGTGTTCGCGATGGTAGATGCGCGCCGTCATTACCACTACGTCCTGCTTGGAAACGTCCGTATTGTGCAGCAGGTCACTGAAGTAGGAAAGATTGCGCGGATCGCGGATGGCCACCAGTACGTTGCCGGGACGCACCTTCATCTCCTCGCGATCGATCAGCGGCTGCTCGGCGACGCGGAACTCCTCGCGCATCTCGTGATTCTCGCCACGCGCCTCGCGCGCCCGATGCGTAATCTTCTCCGAGACCGTGAAGACGCCAAACAGGACGAGCGAGAAGCTGACGCCAGCAACGGTCGCCAGCGGTTTGGTCATCAGGTTGACCAGCGCGGTGGCAAACAGCAGCAGCGTGATCGCCGCCAATCCGATGGGAAGTTCCAGCGAGCCAATCTTGATGTTGCCCGGCACGCGAAAGTCGCGATGGCCTGGTTCGGTGAAGCGCAGCACCAGCATCGCCAGAGCTTTGAAGGCAAAGCTCCAGATCACGCCGAAGGCGTACAGCGCCGCCAAAAGATAGACGTTGCCGCGGCTGGCGATGATGGTAAAGCATTGCAGCACCGCGATCAGATTGATCAGCCGGTGGGAGGTTCCGTACTTGCCATGCGGCTTACGGAACCACGGGGTCAGAACCCCGTCCTCACTGATGCGGTTGAGCACACCGTTGGCGCCCACAATTGCCGTGTTCACCGCGCCGGAAAGAATCAGCACGCCGACCAGCACCACAAAGCCCTGGAAGAATAGCTTCAGGTTATAGGGGCCAGCCATGTACATGGCCAAGCCGCTGATGAGGTTGGCAAAGTACTCCGGACGTTTGCCGTCCGGAATGATCATCACCGCAAAGAATGAAACCAGTGAGGTGAAGAACAGGCTGTAGAGAAAGATGACGGCTCCGGCCTTCTCCAGGTTCTTCAGCTTGGGGTGCTCGATCTCGCGATTGACCTGCGCCAGCGACTCCTCGCCGCTCATGGCCAGCACTGAGTGGCCGAAGCCGACCAGCATCAGCACCCAGGGCAGCATGACGAGCAGAGGCATGTGCGACAGCCAGCCCAGGGTGTCGCCATGGGAATGTTCGTTGGCCACCATGATCGACTGGTGCGTGGGCAGCGGCGGCAGGTGCCGCGTCGCCGGATGCACCGCCAGGGTAATCAAGCACCAGATGATCAGCATCACCACCATCACGGTGGTGACCTGCATGATGCGCATCGCCTTTTCACTGGATTCGTGCATGCCCTGGATGTTCTTCCACCAGAAATAGATGGTCACCACCACGCCGAATGCCGCCGCGAAATAGTCTCCGCGCCAACCCGCCAAGTTGACCGGGTGGCCGATGCGGGTAGAAAGATCCACCACGAAGCCCGACAGGTATTGTCCGGCAGAAACGGCGCTGATCGGCCCCGTCAGTACATAGTCAAACAGCAGCGCGGATACCGAGAGCTTGGCCAACGAGCCGCCCATCGCTTCTTTAACCACGCGATAGACGCCGCCACGCACAAACATGCTGCTGGACTCGATGTAAATGGAGCGCACGGCGTAGCTGAACAGCATCACCGCCAGCACAAACCAGGGAGCGCTCTTGCCGATTACGTTTTCGGCGTCGCCACCCACGTAGTAAGCCGAGGAGGCCAAATCGCTGAGCACGATGGCTGCCGCCCGCCAGAACGAGATGAAGCTCAACATCACCGTGGTGGCGACAAACACCTTGATCGCCGGACGCTTGCCGGGATTCAATGTCAGAACTGAGATTTTCCAAAGTGGTTCCCATATTGGTCAGATGAGCCTGCCTCAGCACGGAGGCCTGAATGCAGCTCACGTCCTCGCTTTTCGATTCAACCTAGAGGTTCTTCCGGAACAACAAGGTAAGGACGCAGCATGGCGCTATGCGGCACAGCGCGAACGTGGCGCTGCCCGCCCCCCGGGATTTCCAGTGAACATTAACAAACAGTATATGGCACCGGAAAAAAATGTAACAGCAATTTTGCTGTCCCGGCGCTCACGCCCGGTCGGGAATCGTCGGGTCGTAGTCGGGGTCCTCATCGGCCTCTTTTTTTGCCGGAGGCGTGACCAGCGGCAATCCTCGCATCGAATCCACCTTTCCAACCGGATACAGGCCAATCCGCCCATCCCACCAAGGTGAACGCTGCAAGAACCAGTTCAAACGCTCGGATGGGTTGGCGGCAAACTTTGCGTCGCTCGCGACCTTTTGCTCGAACTCGGCCTTCAACTTCGGATCGGCGGCCAGCATGTTGCGTGCAAGCCGCTCCAACACGTAGCCTTCGCCATACTCCTTCTGCTCAAAAATGCCGTCGAAAAAGCCCCATTGCAGCGCCGAGTCCGGTCCCATCGGCTCCAGCCACTGCATGGCGATGCGCGCCGCGCGCTGCGCCATCGGCACCACCACCGAGCCGGCGGGAAAGCTCATCTTCTCGCGCACGGGACTACACCCGGAATCGCGGGCGGAAGCTCGTCCCTCCTCGCGCTTCCCATTGCCGCGTTCCCCAGCACCCAGTTCGGCCACGTGACGACCTTCGAAGGGCGACTCCTGCCACTGCGGCGTGGCGCAGCGGTAGGTCTCAACCTCGCCCGTCCATGGCTTTTTTAGCCGCATCAACCGCAGCCCGTGGAGTTCCAGACGCGCAATCACCGCCGTCCACTGCGCTGGAACAATATAGGCCGCAGGAATCTTGGCCTCCACCACCGCCTTGAGCGTAGTCTGCCTGGGCACGGTGATCGTCACCGGCTCGTGGGTGTACTGCACCCAGTCGGCGCCTGATATCTCGCTGTGCTCCACCTTCCAGCGGTATGCCTTCAGCGCAAACGGCTCGCTCTCGCCCGTCGCCTCGTATCGAAGTGCAAGCTTTTCCCGGTGCGCCCGTCCGCGCTCGATGGTCTCGCGATCGGCACGTTGGTTGGCGTCCACCAGCTTTGTGGCGTCGCGATTGATCACCGCCAGGAGTGCGCGCAGCAAATCGTAGTTGCCGGTGACGCGCGTCCGGTAATTCTTCAGCATGTGCATCTCCACCAGCATTCCCGGCCGATTTTGCTCCATCGCAAAGCCGGTGGAGAAGCGCGGCGTGGCCATCTGGTGGGCAATGCCTGTGTCCGGCGTGGCTCCCAGGAACTCCAGGTAGGGCGCAACGACGTGTCCGGAGGCCGCAACCCGCTCGAACAGCTCCGGCTCCAGCGTCTGGCGCACCCAGCCCGAGGCTGGCCCGTCGCTGTCAATCGAAAACGTCACGTCATATTGATAGTCGGCGCCGTCGGTCACATGGTCGTCGACGAAAAAATCGGGCAGCCAGTGATTCCACTCGCGCAGAAAGGCACGCGTCTCCGGTGCGTCTGCCTTCAGGTAGTCGCGATTCAGGTTCTGCTGCGCTGGCATTGGCGCGCCAGCCCGTCTGCTCCGGGCCATTCTGGTTGATGCGGTTGAAGCGCCCGAAGCGCTCGTGCCCATCGGCGTTGTAAATCGGCACGATGACCAGCACCGCGCGCTCGATGAGCCCCGCCTCTTTTTCACCTGCTTCTTCGTGACCAGGATGTCGCGCAGCAACGCCAGCGACGCGTCTTTGCCGTCCATCTCGCCGGCGTGGATCGAGTTCTGAATGAATACCACCGGGCGCTTGCTGCGATGCAGGGCCGCGGGTGAAAAAACGCCATCGCCGGAGACCACCACGGCCACCAGCGCACGCCCTTCGCCCGTCTTGCCGAACTTCTCAATCCTCACCTGACGCGGCGCCGCCCGGGCGAGCCGCCGTACATACTCCATGGTCTCGGCATAGCGCGGCGTGCGGCGGTAACAGCTCTTCTCGGCCGGGGTGCTCCACGCATTCACCACCGGACACTTTGCTGCCGCCCCCGGGGCGGCCAGTTCCGGACGCGGAGGCTGCTCCAGCAGGCCAGCATTGGGAAGTTGTTGCGCAAACCCTGTAACCGCGAGGAACGCTAAAAGGAAGGAGCGGAGCATGAAACATTCTAGTACGGAGGCAATTCTCCGCCCCGTGACCGGCGCTTTAGGGACTCTTTATAAAAGTTTTATTAAACGTTTAGGCCGGTACTGCTTTAATCTAACGAGAGCGCGAATGCCCCTCGGACGCGGTCGGACCCAGCATGTCCGTCGCAGTGCACCGCACCTTCAACATCCCTTGTTCCCAATACATCGTCCAGCCGCCGGCAAATCTCCGGCATGGCTGGCAAGTTTTCTTTGCTGGGAGGTGTACGTGTCCGCCGAAGATTCTGGCGCAGTGCTTGAAACTTACTTAAATATCGCTTTCTCTTTCTCGCAGGGGGTGGTTCGCATCTGGGGTGCCGAGGCGGCCTCGGAGCGGCTCTTGCGCGCCTTGGAGCGATTCCATGCATTGGGACAACCCGACCTCCACGGTCAGGCTGCAGCAGTCCTCCAGCACCTCGCCCGTGTTCCATCCAACTCGATGGAGTCGTTGGCCAGCGTCACCAATGTCTCTCATCTGGTCTACGCCACCACGTTGTTCGATGCCTTTCTATCGGAGACCACCCAGTTCCTCTTTCTCCTGCTGCCGTACGCCATGGGTGAGGACCAGCCGGTGCCTTTGCGTGCCCTGATCGATGCGGCATCCAAGAGCGAGGCCATCACGCACGCCGCCTTGGCCCGCACCCGCGAAACCACCTACCTGCCGTTCGCGGAGCGCATTCAATTCCTGCGGAAGACCTTCGGACTTGAGATTGCTCTCCCGGCGGAGACCGCAGATGGACTTGCTCACTTCTCATCGGTCCGCGATTGTGCCGCACACGACCAGGGAACCTTCCCATTCCGGCTCGACGAGCGGGGGAACGTCGTGTCAAAAAAGAAGATTTCGGGAAAAGTGTCGCGCCAAGACGCAGCTCGATATCATTCGACGAACATTGGCCGCGACGACGTGCGCTCTGCCCTCGATAGCTACGAACAAGCCGCCCGAGCCATCGCGGCCGCGGTGTTCACGCAGGTTCTGAAGCAAAGCGATCACCCGGCGGTGCAGCTCGTGCTCAAAGGTTCCACCGCAAGGCTGGACCTCAACGCATCGTGATCCCTGGAGCGGATCGCGCTGTCCAGATAGATTTTGTCAGTTTTTTCAGTGCCTGCCGTTGCCGTCGATTACGCCGTCGATCTCGTCTTCTTCCTTCAGGCTCACGGCGACCACATCTTCTTCCAGCAGCGGTTCCAGCGGGATCGATTCCAGCAACACCACCGCGTGCGCAACCGCCGCGTTTTCGCCGCCCGTACCCTCGGGCGTCTTGGCCTTGATGCCGACGCGAGAGGACGGGATCTTCAGCAGTTCGGCCACCCGGGCGCGCAGCTTCTCGGCATGGGGGACGATCTTGGGCGCGGCCAGGATCATGGTGGTATCGAGGTTGACCACGCGAAAGCCAGCCATCTCGATCTGGCGCAGCGCCTCTTCCAGAAAGACCACCGAGTTTGCGCCCTTCCACTGCGCATCGCTAGGCGGAAAAAAGCTGCCGATATCGCCGGCGGCGACCGCCCCCAGCAGAGCATCGGTGATGGCGTGCAGCAGAACGTCGCCATCGGAGTGCCCGGCCAGGCCCTGCGTGTGTTCCAGCCTCACTCCGCCCAGGACCAGCGGCACGCCCGCCTTGAACTCATGCGAGTCATAGCCGAAGCCGATGCGCATGCTCATTTGCTCACGCCCTGGGCCTGGCGCAACTCCTGCGCCAGGAAGAATTCCGCCAGTTCCAGGTCCGCCGGCGTCGTGATCTTGATATTGCGCGGCGAGCCCATCACAACGTGAACCGGATGTCCGGCGCGCTCCAGCAGGCTGGCCTCGTCGGTTCCCTGGAAGCCTTCGATGCGCGCCTCGTTAAAGATCGGGCTCAGCAATCCGTAGCGGAAGCCCTGCGGCGTCTGCGCCTGCACGATCTGCTCGCGCGGAATCGTCGCCTCCACCACCGCGCCCTCGGCCCGGCGCTCCACCCGCTTGATGGTGTCAATGGCCGGAACTCCGGCAATCGCCGCGCCGTAGCTCCGGGCTCCCTCAATGACCTCCGAGATCGTCTCCTGGGAGACAAACGGACGCACCGCGTCATGGATCAGCACCAGATCGCCGGATTCGGCCGGAAGCGCGTCCAGCACGTTGCCCACCGACTCCTGGCGATGCTCTCCGCCCTCCACCAGGTGCACCGGCTTATCCAGCCCAGCCTGCTCCAGCATTGGGGCAAAGCTGTCGATCTCCGACTTGCGCAAGGCAATCCAGATCGATTCCACCAGCGGGGCGGCGGCAAACTTGCGCAAGGTGTGAATGAGAATCGGAACTCCGTCGAGTTCCAGGAACTGCTTGGAGCGCAGAGGGGTCTGTCCCGCGTGTGGGACTCCCATTCGCGTTCCTAAACCGGCTGCGGGAATGATTACGAAGACTTTCATAAGCGGCTTGTCAGTATAACGAGCACTGCGCTCAACATCAAATTCGGTTGCGTCTCGCACCATGGGTCGCGAAATCTGAGCACGATTATTGGGTCACGAAATTAGGCCGCCAAGTTGCAATCCTGGGCTGAAAAAGCGCGAGCCCCAAGGCCCGCGCTTCATCTCTCTCCGGACGCCGGTTCTAGTGCGATTCCTCTTCCGGCGCGGGTTGTGCGGCGCTGCCCGCGGCCGCCCCTTGCTGCTCGGGCGAAGCCGGTTGCGGGTTGCTCTTGCGCAGGTCCACCGGGCGCGCTTCCGGCTTGGCCATCCCCGTCATGCCGCGCTCGTCGAACTTACCGAAGATCATCTTGCCCGCCGTGGTCTGCAGCACGCTGGTCACCGAGATATCGACCGTCTTGCCGATCATCTTGCGCGCATTGTCCACCACCACCATGGTTCCATCGTCAAGATAGGCGACGCCCTGGTTGTACTCCTTGCCTTCTTTCAGGATGAAGACCTTCATGATCTCGCCGGGCAGCACGATGGGCTTCAAGGCATTGGCCAGTTCGTTGATGTTCAGCACATCCACGCCGTGCAGTTGCGCCACCTTGTTCAGGTTGAAGTCGTTGGTCACGATCTTGCCCTCATAAAGCTTGGCAAGCTCGATCAGCTTCATGTCGACTTCGCGCACCGCCGGAAAATCGTCTTCGACGATGGTCACCTGGATGTTGGTGAGCTTCTGGATGCGTTGCAGAATGTCCAGTCCGCGGCGGCCGCGGTTGCGCTTCAGCGAGTCGGCTGAGTCGGCCACCAGTTGCAGCTCGCGCAGCACAAAGGCCGGAATCGTCAGCACTCCGTCCATGAACCCGGTTTCGACGATGTCGGCAATGCGTCCGTCGATGATGACCGAGGTGTCGAGAATCTTATAGCTCTTGCGCGATTGTTTTTCGCCGCCGAAGACGCCGCCCAGCGCCGCCAGATTCAGCAGATCGCCTTTGGCCGCGCCCACGATCAGGCCGACGTATGCCATCACCAGCATCACCATGAGCTGCAAAAAGCTCTGGAGGTGGCCGTTGGGAATGGCGTTGCGGATCACGACGCTGAAAAGATAGGCGCCGATGATGCCGAGAACGCTGCCGAGAGCCGCCCCGATCAGCCGCTTCAGGCTAATCACGCGCAGACGCATCTCAAACAGAATTACGCCTCCGCCCAGAATTAATCCCAAGGCGGTATCCACCAACTTTTGCTGACCGAAGGGCTGAAGCAAATAACAAGCCACGCCCACTAGAAAAACAAAAACACCACGAATTATGATGAGATCCAAGCGGCCCTCCCTGAAGGCCCTATATCAATTTCAAACGGAAGATTCGGCTGCGCCGGCCGGCGCAAGCCCTTTGATTGCTTCCGATTTCACCAACAACAACCGGTGCCAGTATGTAGCTATGAAAGTACCAGCTATTAGAGATGCCCAAATCCCACGCTTTGGTGCAACTGCAACGAATATACACGAATGTAAAGTGGTGAAGTAAATACCAGCTCAACCAGCTCCACTTATGCAACTACACGGAACATAGTTCCTCAACAGTACCTGATTGGTAATTGCTTTGGCTACGTTTCTGATTGTAAAACAACGCGGCACAGGTCACCGTGAGTAAGCAGCCCCACAGGCCAACCACAGACGGGGCAGCACGATGTTGTACCACGGATAGCCGCCCCGCAAGGGGAAGATGAGCGGCTAAGTTCTCCCGGCAGCCATGGGAGACAGGAGACCGGCGCAAACAATTCTCGGGGGAGAATCCGCGCCGGTTTTTCTTTTGCCCTCAACCTGACTGGCTGGCGTTCTGGCCCGCCTCCACCTACAATCTTGCACATGAAAGCCATCGTCGTGACCTCGCCCGAGGGCCCCGCCGGACTTGCACTCCGCGACGTCCCCGTACCCACTCCCACCGCTCATGAAGTCCTGGTGCAGGTTGAAGCCGTCGGCGTCAACTTTGCCGACGTGCTCGGCGCGCTCGGCCGTTATCCCTCCGGCCCCACCCCGCCCTACATCATGGGACGCGAGTTCGCCGGGGTCGCCGAAGACGGGCGCCGCGTCATGGGCTACGCCCAGCACTCGGCCTGCGCCGAGTACGTCGCCGTGGCCGAGGGTTGCTACTGGCCGCAGCCCGAAGGCTGGTCCTCGGCCCAGTGCGCCGCCTTCCCGGTCAACTACTTTACCGCGTGGCTGCTCTACTGGAAGGCCGGTCTGCTCAAGGAGTCCATCGAGCCCGCTCCGGCCCGGGAGAAACTCCGCCCTCGCGTCCTCATCCACGCCGCCGCCGGAGGTGTGGGCACCGCTGCCGTGCAACTCGGCCACATCTTCGGCTTCGAGCTCTTCGGCACCGCCAGCAGCCAGGACAAGCTCGACAAACTCACCGCTCTCGGTCTCGATCACGGCATCGACTACACGAATGACGACTACGGTCGGCGCATCGAAAAGCTGACCGGCGGCGAAGGCGTGGACGCGGTCTTCGACAGCCTGGCCGGCGAACACACCTACAAAAGCCTGGGCTGTTGCGCCGAGTTCGGCCGCGTCATTCTCTTCGGCAACGCCACTGGCCAGCCTTCCCAGTTCGATACTTCCGCCATGTGGGCCAAGGCCCTCAGCGCCCACGGACTCTGGCTCAGCAAGCTCTCGGCCAATCACGCCCTCATGCGTCAGGCGCTCGACGCGATGACCCCCTACATCCGCAGCGGCCAACTCCGCCCCACCATCGGTGCCAAGTTCCCCATCGCCGCCGCCGAAGAAGCGCTCCGCCTGCTCTTCGAACGCAAGAACTTCGGCAAAGTCGTGCTCACGTTGTAGGGTGTACCCAAGCGTCATCTTCGCAGCGACGATTTGGTTATTAAGCGACGGAGTTGAGAGGAGCAGACGATGCGCGTTTTTGTGGCAGGGGCGAGCGGAGCGATTGGCGAACCGTTGATTGCGGAGTTGTTGGAGCGGGGACACTCTGTGGTGGGGATGACAACCAGTGCGGCGCGGGCGAAGAATCTGGAGGGCCAGGGAGCCGAGGCGGTAATCGTGGACGCGTTCGATGCGCCGGCGTTGGAGGTTGCGCTGCGGCGGTCGAAGGCGGAGGTGGTAATCGACGAATTGACGTCGCCGCCGAAGGCGCTGAGCGATATGCCGAAATACGCTGCCGGCGATAGGAAGCTGAGGATTGAGGGTGGAGGGAATTTGTTTCGTGCTGCGCTTGCGAGCGGTGTGCGGCGGTATCTACAGCAGTCGAGCGGTTTCTTCTTGAAGGCAGCGGCAGGAACGCTGGCGGACGAGTCGTCTCGGTTGGATGTAAATGCGAGCCCGAGCGTGGCAGCAAGCGCGCGGACGTATACGGAACTGGAGGCGCGGTTGTTCAGTTCCAATGCAATTGAGAGTGTGGCATTGCGATACGGATTCTTCTATGGGCCTAAGACGTGGTATTACCCCGGCGAGGCGGCGGCGAACATGGTCATGCGGCAACAGAATGCGGTGGTGGGTAAGGGCGAAGGCGTGTCGTCATTTGTGCATATCCGCGATGCGGCGATCGCAACGGTGGCGCTGCTAGCGGCGCAGCCGGGAGTGTACAACCTGGTGGATGATGACCCTTCGCCGCAGACCGTGTGGCTGCCGGCGTTCGCTAAGTTTGTGGGTGCTCCAGTGCCCCCGCACATGAGCGAGGCAGAAGTGACGGCAATTGCAGGGGAAGATGCGGTGTACTACGCGACGAAGCTGAGTGGGGCCTCGAATGCGAAGGCGAAGCGGATTCTCGGCTGGAAACCGCGACGATTGGAGTGGCTGGAGGCGTAAGTGACCGTGGCGAATGCCGAAGGTCATGCTGACATTATCGATAGATACCCGACAGACTGCTGCGTTCATTGATGCACGATGTGATCTTGTTTTCCCTAATTTGCGAACGTGTGGTCGCCTACTCGGAAACAACCCCGATTTGAGGATATGTGTCGAGAAATCGCCAAGTCGCTCACAATCTCATCCTTGTACCTTTGCTACCCCCTTGCTTCCAGCGCCCGCAAGGCCAGCCCGCTGGCCACCGAAGTAAACTCATTTCCGCTACGCACCCGTTCGGCTGTGAAGCGCGTCTCGAAGATCCTCCGCACCGCCGGCACAAACGATGTTCCTCCGGTGAGAAAGACGCGGTCCACCGTGCCCGCGTCCACTCCGCTTGAGGCCAGCAGTCCGTCCACGCACGCTTCGATCTTTTGCAGCTCTTCGCCGATCCAGCTCTCGAACTCCGTCCGCGTGACCGGCCGTCGCAACTCCAACCCGCCCTCGCGAAAGCGGAACTCGGCGCACTCGCTCTGCGAGAGTTCAAACTTCACCCGCTGCACCGCCTGATGCAGTTGATAGCCCAGGTCTTCGTCCACCAGCATGATGAGCGCCTCGATCTTCTCCGGCTCCAGGGCCTTGGCGCGTGCGCTCTTCAACAACTCCATCACACTGCGCGTGCGCAGAAATGACAGGTAGTGCCAGCGCTCCAGGTTGGCGTAGATCCACGCCGGAAGCGCCGGTAGAATCTTCTTCCCCGAGCGAGCCATGCTGTCGGCTCCCAGTGCCGGAGAGACCAGCTTGCGCACGATTCGCGCATCGAAGGCATCGCCTGCCAACCCGACCCCACCGTTGCCGAGCAGGTCCTTGGCCTTGCGCCCGCGCCGCCGCACTCCCGGCCCCACGTGCAGCAGAGAAAAGTCACTGGTGCCGCCGCCAAAGTCGCCGATCATAATCAGCTCATCGTGGTCGAGCGTCGATTCGTAGGCATAGGCCGCCGCCACCGGCTCCATCTCGAAGCGCACCCGCTCCCAACCTGCCAGTTCAAAGGCGCGGCGCAACCGGCCCAGCGCAAAGCTCTCGTCCTCGTCGGTCTCCGCGCCCACAAAACGCACCGGACGCCCCACCGTCGCCTCGAGCACCGGCACGCCGAACTGCCGCTCGGCATGCAGCCGCAGATCGCCCAACATGCGCGAGATCAGATCCTCCACCGTGTAGTGCCGCCCAAACACCTCGGTCCCGGTGAGCAAACGGCTGGGCAGGTAGGACTTGAGCGACTGAATCAGCCGCCCCTTGTGCTCGGCCTCCAGATACTGCTCGATCGCCCACGGCCCGGTCCACGACTGCAAGTGCCTGCGTCCGGCTTTCTTGTGCTGCTCCAGATAGAGAACCGAGCGGAAGGATTCCGTGCTGCCGCAGTCGGAACAAAAACGCACCAGTTCCACCGCGGAGCCGTTCGCCAGCGCCAGTGAACTGTTGGTGGTTCCGAAGTCGATGCCAATAGCGGGATGATCTTTTTGCCGGGACTTCACACTCTATTATTCCGCAGATGCCGTGGTGATGCTTATGCCGGACGCGTGAAATTGTGCAGAAGCTGAGCGTTCGTGCCGCGCGCGTGCGGCGGCGGGAATTTTCGTGAATTCTGTCGGTCCTACTTGAATCGCAGCCCGCGAAATTCCAGATCCGGCAGCGCCTGATTCCATTGGCTGGAGATGTGCTCGACCGTAAGCCGCAGCGTGCGCTCCTGTCCTGTCCCCAGCGGCGCCAGCGCCAGGTCGCCCGCCTCGGCCACGCCGCTCAGCGGATTGGGAATCAGCGCCCGCAGCGGCAGCGTCTCGCTCTGCACGGCCTGCCCCAGGGTATCGCGGAAGACTGCCTGCACCGCTCCGCCCACCACCGTGCGCCCCCCGTTGTTCTTCACCGTCAGATCGATGTAGGTCACGGTCGCGCCGACAAAGTTATCGGCCTGGCTGAGCTTGGCCTGCTCCACCACAAGGTTGGGCGCATAAGGATCGGCGGTCTTCACCACATCCTTTTTGCCATGCCCCAGAAACGCGATCACCGCCACCACGATCACCACCAGCACAAACCCCACAATCAGCGGAGTCCAGTTGCGCGGCTCGGTCTGCGCATTGCGCGCCCCAAAGACAAAAGCTTCGGTTGGCGTTGCATTCTGCGACGGGGCGTTCTGCCGGGGTTCGTTCTGCTCAGTCATAGCAGGCCCATTCTAGAGCACTTCCCGAGCCGATGTATCTGCTTTGTTGATGTGAGTACATAGGAAGAAAGATTTTTTGAGAGTGTCATCCTGAGGCGCAGCGAAACAAAACGGGAGGCGCGGCGGCCTCCCGTCTTCATTCAAAATGTCTCCCGCTCACTTCGCCGGCACTGGCGTGGTGAGCGGCTTGCCCTTCTCCACAATAAAAGTCACCAGCAGCTTGACCGGCGTGGTTCCCTCGTTCGCCGCGCCATGAACAATTCCCGCCGGAACGAAAAACACCTCGCCTGCCTTCTTTTTCGCCGGTTCTTGCCCCTCGCGGAGAAAAGTAATGGTGCCCTCAAGCACATAGGCAAAGTAGTCTCCGGGATGAGTATGCATCGGCTCATGAGCGCCTGGAGCCAACTCCGTGCGCACCAGCACGCCTTCGTAACCGGGCACGGTCAGGTCCTTCTGCTCCAACACCGTCCGCTTAGCACCCGGTGTGGACTCTTGCGCCTGCGCCAACGTGATGGTCAGAAATCCCGCTAGCGCAATCCCCGATACAACACGAATCACTCTTGAGCAAACCATCGCGTCTCCTTCGCCTGTTGGACGTGAACTGCTTGGCTCAGGATGCTAGCAGGATTTCTACTCGCCCGCAATCGTCATTCCCTCAATCCGCAGCGTCGGACAGGCCACCGCGCCGCGCCAGATCAGGTCGCTGCCAATCTCGGCCAGGTTGCTGAACATCTCGCCCAGGTTTCCCGCCACCGTGATCTCCTCCACCGGGTAGGCCAGTTCGCCGTTTTCGATCCACATCCCGCTGGCGCCGCGCGAAAAATCTCCGGTCACAAGGTTCACTCCGAAGCCCAGGAACTCGGTTACCAACAGTCCCTGCTTCACGTCCTTGATAATCTCCTCCTGCGACTTCTCGCCCGGCTGCAGATAGAAGTTTCCGTTGCCGATCCCCGGCGTTCCGGCCAACCCACGCGAGGCGTTGCCCGTGGTCGCCAGGCCCAGCTTTTTCGCCGTGTAGGTGTTCAGCAGATAGCTCTTCAGCTCACCGTTTTCAATCACCGTGGTGCGCCGCGTCGGCACGCCCTCGCTGTCGAACGGACGCGTTCCAAAGCCGCCTGCAATGGTGCCATCATCGAACACCGTCAGGTTGCTGCCGAACGGCTTCTGTCCCAGCTTGCCCGCCAAAAACGACGCATGGCGATAGATGGCGTCGCCGTTCACGGCGTCGAAGATATGGTCCAGCAAGGCTCCCGCCGTCTGCCGGTCAAACACAATCGGAACCTTCTGCGTCTTGATCTTGCGCGCGCCCAGCCGCCGCAGCGTGCGCTCGGCCGCAATCCGTCCCACCTCTTCGGGCGACTCCAGCTTGGCCAGCGTGCGCGCCACCGAGTACCAGTAATCGCGCTGCATGTTGCCCGCCTCGTCAATGCCAATCGGCACCGCCGAGATCGAGCAGTAGGACGAGCGGTACTCGCCTACAAATCCATGCGAGTTCGCCAGCACCCGGTGCCCCACGCTGGCGTCGAAGGTGCCGCCGTCGCTGTTAGTCAACCGCGCATCTACCGCCAGCGCGGCCGTCTCGGCGCGACGCGCCTGCTCAATGCGCTCGGCGTTGGAGAGCGAATACACGTCATCGTAGTAAAGGCCCAGCTCGCCTGGGAGCTGTCCCAGTTGCGCCGCCTCGGGAATTCCACCCATCGGATCTTCCGAGGTGATCTTAGCCAGCTCGATGGCCGCGCGCACCAGCCGCTCCACGCCTTCGGCCGATAAGTCGCTGGTCGTGGTATTGGCCGACCGCTGCCCCACAAAGACCCGAACCCCAAGCGCGCGCGAGCCCGATTCCTTTAGGGTCTCCACTTCGCCCAGGCGCACCACGGTTGAGAACTCCGAGCCTTCGCTCACCACCGCCTCGGCGGCGGATGCGCCCAACTCGGTTGCCCGCTTCACCACTCCGGTCGCCAGCTCGCGCAGTTCGGCGTTTTCTCCTGTCGCTGGTGTCACTGTCGTCGCCATTACGCTGCGCTCCCTGTCCCGCCTACGGTCATGCGGTCGATCTTCAAGGTTGGTATGCCGACGCCGACCGGGACGCTCTGCCCGTCTTTGCCGCAGGTGCCGATGCCCTCGTCGAGCTTCAGGTCGTTGCCCACCATGCTCACCCTGGTCAGCACATCCGGCCCGTTGCCGATCAGGGTCGCATCCTTCACCGGAGCCGTAATCTTGCCGTCCTCGATCAGGTAGGCTTCGCTGGCGGCAAAGACAAACTTGCCGTTAGTGATGTCAACCTGCCCGCCGGCGAAGTTCACCGCATACAATCCACGCTTCACGCTCTTGATAATGTCCTCCGGCAAGTCGTCGCCCGCCAGCATGTAGGTGTTGGTCATGCGCGGCATCGGAATGTGCTCGTAACTTTCGCGCCGTCCGTTGCCGGTGTTGGGCAGACCCATCAGGTGCGCCGACAGCTTGTCCGCCATGTAACCCTTCAGAATGCCGTTCTCGATCAGCGTGGTGTTGTTGGTGCTGTTGCCCTCGTCGTCCACGTTGAGCGAGCCGCGCCGTTCGTTCAGCGTGCCGTTGTCCACCACCGTGCACTTGTCGCTGGCCACCCGCTTGCCCAGCAGGCCGGAGAATGCCGAGGTCTTCTTGCGGTTGAAGTCCGCCTCCAAGCCGTGGCCGATCGCCTCATGTAGCAGCACTCCCGGCCAGCCCGGTCCCAGCACCACTTCCATTTCGCCCGCCGGGCACGATACGGCGCTCAACTGCAGAATTGCCTGCCGCGCGGCTTCGCTCGCAAAATGCTCCGGTGTCTTCTCGGTCAAAAAAATCTCGAACTTGTTGCGTCCGCCGCCGCCCGAGCTTCCCTTCGCGCTCAGCGCGTTATCGCGTGCTATCACAAAGACGCTCATCCGTGACAACGGCTGCACGTCCTCGGCAAACGTGCCGTCGGAGCCGACCACCAGAATGCGGCGAAGCTCGTCGGCATAGCTGGCGCGGACCTCCTTGATGCGCGGATCGTAGGCGCGTGCGGCCTTGTCGGCGCGGAAGACCAGCTCCACCTTCTTTGACAACTCGGCGTCGGACGCCGCATCGGCCACCGGATAAAGACTGGGGCGCGACTTGTCCTTCAGGCTCACGATAGGAGTCTTCGCCGGCCCGGATGCAATCAGCGCTGCCGTGCGCGCTGCGTGCAGAATCTTCTCCGGTGCAAGGTCGTCGGTGTAGGCATAGCCGGTGCGCTCCCCACTCACCACGCGCACCCCGCAGCCCGCGCTGATGCCCTGCGAGGCCGACTTCACCATCGACTCATCCAGTGAGAGCGAGGTCGAGGTCAGATACTCGAAATAAAGATCGGCATAATCGCCACCCGCTCCGAGCGCCGCACCAAGATACTTCTCCAGGTCGCGGTCGCTGAGGCCATACTTCTCAAAGAAAAACCGTTTGTCCATAAGGTTTGCTCGCAACTCATTGGATGCCCGCCACACAATTTGGTGGCAGAGCATGAGGCCAAGGTCCAATTATAGAGGCTGGCAGAGAACGTCATGGCGAAATGCCGCACGGGTTAGAGAAACAATGCGGGAAGAATTCAGGCAGGGCGAAGTGCTTGTGAAAGGCCGGCTATTCGGATTATGGAGTCGATCCGCATACTCTCCTCTTGCTTGCATGTGTATTGCGTGTGTATTATAACGTTTGGCTTAAACGGAAAGTCCGCGATCATGACCAGCCGGGAGATTATCAGAAAACTTGAACGGGATGGCTGGTTTGAGGTTGCGCAAGCGGGGAGCCATAAGCAGTTCAAGCACGCTAGCAAGCCAGGCCGGGTCACTGTCCCGTCTCCGCGCAAGCAGATTCCGCTGGGCACGCTGCGGAGCATTGAAAAACAGGCTGGAATTAAACTCCGCTAGGTGAGAAACGAAAATGGAATTTATCGCGTATCTGCACAAAGACAAGAAATCGGACTACGGAGTCAGCTTCCCGGACTTCCCCGGCTGCGTCACTGCCGGATCGACGCTGGAGGAGGCGCGGCGCATGGCGGCCGAAGCTCTCTCGTTTCACATCGCGGCGATGCAGGAGGACGGTGAAGAAATTCCCGGGCCTTCCACCCTTGACGATCTCCAGAACGATCCAGCGATGAAAGGCGCCGTTGCCTTCCTGGTCGACGTCACCGCACAGGAAAAGACTGTGCGCATCAACATCACGGCACGCGAGAGCCAGATCGCGGAGATAGACAGACGAGCCAACGCCGCCAAACTCAGCCGGTCGGCCTACATTGTTAATCGCGCACTGGGTAGGACGGGCTCCACACGGTAAGCTGAAGATGCGGCAACGCCTCCGCTCCTGCCAGAGGCTTTGCCGCTGAAAGATGATTTCATTCCAATCAAGTAATCCCGCTCAGCCATCAACTCAAACGCCGATCGCCTCGGGCAGCACAACCGACTCCGCTAGAGTTGCCAGCTCCCACGACGAGGGATCGCGCAGCAAACGGCTGACCAGCGCAGTGTGCATCGCATGTCCGGCGCGGTCGGCCACCACGCGCCCAAGCACTTGATGCCCAATCAGCGAGAGATCGCCGATCAGATCCAGCACCTTGTGCCGCACGAATTCGTTGTCAAAACGCAGCGGCCCATTCTGTATCCCTTCCTTGGTGAGCACGATTGCATTGTCTTCGCTGGCGCCGCGGATCAATCCCATGTTGCGCAGAGCTTGCACTTCATGCAGGAAGCCGAATGTACGCGCCGGGGCAATGTCGCGCGCATAATCGCCGCGCGATAGATCGACACATATCGATTCTTCACCGATCAACGGATGGTTGAAGTTGATGGTGTAGCAGACTGAAAAATTTTCCGCCGGATACAGCCCCACGAACTTATCGCCATCGCGAACCTCCACCGGCTTGAGCACGCGCAAGTACTTGCGCAACCGCTTCTGTCGCCGCAGGCCCACTCGCTGCACCATCTCCACGAAAGGCTGCGCGCTGCCGTCGAGAATCGGCAGTTCGAGATTGTCCAGCTCCACCACGGCGTTGTCCAGGCCCATGCCGACAAAAGCCGAGAGCACGTGCTCGGTGGTCGAGATCAGCACGCCTTTCTTCATCAGGCTGGTGGCGTAACTCACCTTGGCCACGTTGCGCCCGGTGGCCTCCACCTCGAAATCGTCGAGATCGGTCCGGCGGAAGACAATCCCAGAACCCGGCGCGGCGGGCACGATACGCATCTTCACCGCAACACCGCTGTGCAGGCCGATGCCGGAGCATTCCACCGCGGCGCGGATTGTCTGTTCGAATCTCAACCAGTAACCCCGTAACCCGCAAATATCTTTATAGGTTACAGGCATTGGAGAAACATTAGTTGTGGGATTTTCGCCACAGGCGTGTAGCCAGAAAGACGACATCTCCGGTTTCCGAGTCCAGGATAGGAGCAGCTCTCGTCAGCCATGACCTACGCAGCGCAGCGAAGCCGGAGGCTTATGGCTTCTTGGCCTTCGGGTTGTAGGTTTCTGGATTGTAAGTCACCGCCGCGTCGAAGAAGCCGGGAGCAAACGTCGCGTTGTACTCCACGTGGCTCAGGAACACCTGGCCGCTGATTTCGCCGTCGCGCTTGTTGGTGATGGTGTAGGGCGTCTCGATTCCTTGCACCTTGCGGTAATTGCCGTAAGTCGTCTCATCCTCAACCTTGTACTTGTCGGCATCGCGCCAGGCAAAGCGCTTATTGATCGGCAAGTGTGAATGAATGTCGATCCCGATGCTGAGCTGGTCGTTGTCCTTATTCAGAATCGTAACCACATCGACCAGTTGCTGATCGGCCACCGTCTGACCGTCGTAGAAGAGCACGGTCTTGGGGTCCTTTAACCACTCGCGCACCACCACTTCAAGCGAATGCCGGCGGCGGCGAAGGGTCTCCTGCAAGTTCTTGTCGTCATCGGCAGCCGTACCCTTGTAAGTTTTCTCGTAGCCCTTGTCGCCGTGGTAAATGTAGACCACGTCCCGCTGTTTGGAAAGCTCGCGCCGCTCTTTATCGGGATACTCATAGAAGCGCCAGTACAGCGTCCCGGCCGAGTTGGGTTTTCCGTGAAAGAACGAGTAGGTGCGGCCCTGCTGCTCGATGGTGGTGTAGCTGAGCCAGGCCTGCCCGCCGAGGGCTTCGATCATCTGGTCGATCAACTGGCGCGCCTTGCGGGCCGTGGGCTCCTGTACATTTGCCGGGGCGGCGACAGGCGCAGCGGGCTTGGCCTCCGGGGGCGCGGAGTCGCTCTGAGCCATGGCGCTGATGCAGGTCAGCAGCAACGTCAGCAACAGCGCAAGCGGCAGCTTCAGCGACAACTTCAGCGACAACCCGGAAAGCACTTTCTTCATCGTTCCCTCGTCCTCATGCAAATTCTGGGCTAGCCCGCCAGTACCGCGCCGCCGTTCACGTTGACGACCTCACCGGTGATAAAGCCCGCCAGCGGCGTGCATAAAAATACGATGGGGGCGGCGATCTCCTCGGGCTTGCCGATGCGGCCCAGCGGAATCAAGCTGGTGATCTTCTGCTCCATCTCCGGTTGCGCCATCGCGGGCGCGGACATGTCGGTGGCAACCCATCCGGGAGCCACGCAATTTACATAGATGCGGTCGGGTGCCAACTCGGTTGAGAGGCCCTTGACCATGCTGATAATGGCGCCTTTGGTGGCCGCATAGTCGCAGTGGAAAGCTTCGCCGCGCTGCGCCGCCGTGGAACTAACCATTACGATGTGTCCCCCGCGCCGCGAGTGCTTCATGACCTTGACCGCGGATTTGACCAGTAAAAATGCGCTGTCCAGGTTCACCGCCATGGTGGAGCGCCACTGCTCGTCGCTCATCTGATCGATGGGCTCATCGTGCGGCGCCCATATGCCGTGGTTGACCACGAGGATGTCGAGGTGGCCGAAGCGCTCGACCGCCTCCTCGATCAGCATCTCCTCGGCGCCCTCGCCGATGAGGTCGCTCTGCACGGCGGCGGTGCGATCGGGACCGCATGCGATGACCAGCCGCTCGGCGGCTTCTGAAGACCTCTGATAGTTGAACAACACGCTGGCGCCAGCCTGTCGAAAGAGACGGACGCAGGCGGCGCCGATTCCGCGCGAGCCTCCGGTGATGAGCGCAACCTTGCCGGTGAGATCCAATGCGAGAGTCATAGTCTTTCTCCGTGATGCTTTCCCGGATCTGATCCCCGATTTTTGTAAGCGACTATTTTGAGTACGCCACATCTTAGAACGGAGCGGGCGGGCGGAACAGCAACGATTGCCGGAATCGATAATCGTTTCCCGAACTGAGTTTGCAAAAAAGGCAATGGTTTGAAAAGTTGCAAACCATTGCCCGCTCTGTCACTCCCCCGCCGTCCAACGATTCACCTACTGGTCAATCCTTACGTTCTCAAAGTCGGGCGAGCTGATGGCGAGTCGCTGATGCCAGGCGCGCGCCTCGGCAACCAGTTTTTCGAAAATGCGGCGGGACACTTCGTTTTTGTCAAAGGTTCGCTCGGGATGCCACTGCACGCCCAGAACCCAATGTCCGTCGGCGGTACCTTCAACGGCCTCGACGATTCCATCCTGCGGCGAGCGGGCGACCACGCGCAGGGCATCGCCGGGGGTGGCCACGGATTGGTGATGACTGGAGTTGACGGTGATGGGCTGCTGGCCGGTGAGCGCGGCGAGAGCCGAGTCGGAGGCGACCTCGGCAGCGTGCTGGATGACGACAGTCCGCGGCGCGCCGTCGGGGCGGGCGTGCTGCACCGGCGACTCGATGTGCTGAACCAGGGTGCCGTTGCGCCACACATTCAAGGTCTGGGTGCCATAGCAGACGGTGAGGATGGGCTTGCGCATATTGTGCGCGTCCTGGAGGAGAAGCTCATCGATATTGTCGCGCGCCGGATCGGGCGCACTGGTTTTGGGATGCGGCGTCTCGCCGTACTTGTGCGGATCGACGTCGGAGGGAGAGCCGGGGAGCAGAATGCCGTCGCAGGATTTCGCAAGCTGCGCGGCTTCAATGTTGGAGAGGTCGAGCGCAATCACGACGGCCTCGCCGCCGGCACCGGCCACCGCGTTCAAGTACTCGGGCAGAGCGCGCGTGGAGTACTCAGGATCAGAGTTGGGAACGGGAATGGCAATGCGCGGCTTCATGGATAGATGGTAACGCGGGAGAGGCGCGAAGAACAAAGCGATTGCCAGAGTGGCTCGCGCACCATCGAGGTGGGGATGGAATAGCATAGCGGTGCAGTGGTGCGCATGGAAGGAGAAGCGATGGCAGAGCAGATCTGGAATAGCTTTGCGCGGCTGAACGCGGCAGAGCGCTTTAAGGCGCAGTCGGCAGAGATGGGTGCGGCGGTGACTGACGCAATTGTGAAAGCCGCGCAGATATCATGAACACGGTGCGGCGAGTGCTCGACGTGGCGTGCGGCTCGGGTGAGCCTTCGATCTCGATTGCGGCACTGCTCAAGGGGACGGGGCAGGTGGTGGGCATCGACATGGCGGAGGCTCCGCTGGAGGTGGCGCGCGAGCGGGCACGGCTGCGCGGCCTGGAGAATGTGGAGTACTTGCAGGCCGACATCCATGCGCTGCCCTTTGCCGATGCAAATTTCGATCGCGTGACGAGCCGGTTGGGGGTGATGTTTTTCGGCGACCTGGCAAAGGCGCTGGGCGAGATGCATCGGGTGCTGAAGCCGGGCGGGCGGGTCGCGCTGCTGACCTGGGGAGCGATGGAGCAGCCCTACTTTGAGTCCACGATTGGGACGGTACGGCGCGTAAGGCCGGAGCTGGAGATTCCAGCTCCGGCCCGGGCGATGTTCAAGTTTGGCGTGCCGGGAACGCTGACTCGTGCGATGGGCGAGGCAGGCTTCAGCAAGATTGAAGAACACGTGCACGGGCTGCGCTGGGACTGGCACGGGTCGCCTGAGGAGATGTGGGATTACTTCCGAAGCATTACGGTCCCGTTCCGGGCGCTGCTGGAAAAAGTGGAGGGCGACGCCGAGGTGGAGCGGGAGGTGGTGGCCGCGCTCGGTGAACGCTTCGACGGAGAGTATGTGAGCTTTGAGGCGCAGATGGTGGTGGCCACGGCGATGAAGATGAAGGTGTAAGGAGCATTATGCCTCGGAGGACGCGGTGCCGCTCCGCGCTAGATTGTGGTGTTTTCGGGCTGAGCTTCTGTGGCGGGGCGGGATAGTTCAGAGTGGGCGTAGAAGAGGTCGCACATGGCTTGGCGGACGCGGGCGGAGAGCGCTTCCATGTCGCGGGAGACGAGGCCAACGGTGGGGATGGGCTCGCCGATGATGAGGTGGAAAGGGGTGGGGCGGATCACGTAACTGTTCATTGGCAGGGCCTCGAAGGTTCCGACGATGGCCATGGGAATGATGGGGACCTGAGCTTTGATGGCGACATAAAAGGTTCCGCCGAGGAAGGGCTGAATGTGGCCGTCGGTACTGCGGCCGCCTTCGGGAAAGACGACGAGGGGCATTCCCTCTTTCACCGTTAGGGCGGCGGCGGAGAGCGAGCGCAGGGAGTGGCGGGCATCGGTGCGGTCGATGGGGATTTGGCCGGAGCGTTTGAGGTGCCAGCCGAGGAATGGAAGGCGGAAGAGCTCGAGCTTGGCAAGAATCCGGAACTGGAAGGGCAGGCCAACGTAGAGCACTGGGATGTCCAGGGCCGAGGAGTGATTGGCGGCGTAGATGGCGGGCTGGGCGAGCGCGAGGCGGTTGAGTCCGTGGACGGTGAGCGGCGCCGACGAAGTGCGCAGGATGAGCCAGGACCAGAGACGCGCGAAGTCGTGCTGGATGCGTCCGGCACGGTCAAAGAGCGAACTGAGCAGCGAGAGCGTGCCAAGCAATACGGTGTAGAGATAGATGAGCGGATTGCGCACCAGGTAGGAAGCAAGGCGGGTGGACAGCCTGGTCTGTGGACGCGAGCTCATAAAGACAGGATAAATCGCGGGCGGGTGGTTTCAAAATCGAAATGGAATGACGCGGGCAGCGATGCGGTCCCAAATCCAGAGCGCAAAATGTTACAAAGTAAGTCAGGCCATGATGTCATCCCAGCGCGCTCCCAAGCCCGTCCGCTCCTACCACCTGATTGCGCTGGTTCTGTTGCTGGCGTTCTTTGCGCAGTGCGCCTGGTTTGTGGCCTCGGTGCCGCTGACGCAGCTTGAGGTAGATCAGGTTTATCGCGGTATCGCGCTGCTGCGACACACCCCCCCGGACAGCAATGCCGAGGCTGTTACCTCGCCGATGGTTCCGTTGCTTTCGGTGGCGGGAATTTTCTTTCACCTGCTGCACAATCCTAATCTGCCGGATCAGTTCTGGCTTGACCAGCATCGGTGGTTCATTCGCGCACCGTTCATGCTCACCGGGCTGTGCCTGGCGATGTCGCTTTGGTACGTGGCGCGGAAGCTGTATGGAACGGCTGCGGGCAACATTGTGTTGGCACTTTATGCCTTCAGCCCCGGAATCGTTGCTTGCTCCTCGCTGGCCGGGCCGGAGATCGTTGCCGCCTGGGGAGCCTTCGGTCTGATCTTTACGGCGATCGCTACGGCGCACACGCTGTATGCGCCGCGCGAGGTGATTCTGTGGAACTGGAAGCGTATCGCACTGCTGGGCATCTCCATCGCCTTTGCCGCCGGAGCGCAATGGCCGCTGGCGTGGCTACTGCTGCCAGCGGCAGGCTTTATGTTGTGGGCGGTTCCGCACCGGCGCCTCGCGGCACTGCTGATTATGTTTTCGGCCACGGTGGTTGCGCTGGTGCTGCTGGATCTGTGCTACCTCGCTAACCTGCGGGCGCTGGCTGGCGGCCTAGCCTATGCGGGCTGGCTTGGCTTCGCCCCGGAGTCACTCTCGCTGCGTCTGCCTGGACACTTCGTCGGACACATGCTGGGACGCATGCTGGGGCGCTTCTACTTTGACGCGGCTCCGGGCGCTCTGCTGGCCTCGGTCGGCGCGTTGGCGGCGTGGTGCACGTCGCGGCGCACTCGCTTCTTTGGCAACACGGCTCCGCTCATCGTCTTTGTGCTTCTGCTGGGGATGGGAATCTTGCTGGCGCAGAGTGGGGTGAGCGTAATTCTGTTTGCTACGCTGCCGTTTCTGCTGCTGTTCAGCGCAGGAGGCTTCGCTGACCTGATTGAGAGCAAGCTGCAAGCGCCGGCACTGGCCGTGATCTTTGCGGTGATTGCGGCGCAGGCTGCCTACAGCGTTGCCAGCCTGGTGCGAATGTATTCACGCTTGCCTGGGTCGTAAAACCGCGCCTCCCCATAATTGCCAATTGCGGCGTCGCCGTCTGGTACGCGGCTACGGATGCCGATCCGGCTGCGGGGCAATTCAAGATGCGATAATCGGAGCGGCATGACTTCTTACGAATCGGCGGTCGAAAGTCTTTATGCACTCGGCCACGAGCTTCAGCACGGCCCCTCGCGCAAGTTCGAGCTTGCGCATATCCGTACCCTCTGCCAGGCCCTGGACGACCCGCAGCGCAGCTTCGCCTCGGTGCTGATTGCCGGAACGAACGGCAAGGGCTCGACGGCAGCCACCCTTGCCTCGATTCTGCAGGCTTCCGGGCAGCGGCGGGTTGGACTCTACACTTCGCCTCACCTGCTGCGAATCAATGAGCGCATCCGCGTGCAGGGCGAGCCGATTGGCAACGCTGCATTCGCCGCCTCCTACGACCGCGTGACCACTGCCGCAGCAGAGCTTGTTGCGGCCTCGGCGCTGCCGCATCTGCCCAGTTTTTTTGAAACCGTGACCGCCATGGCCTTCGACTATTTTGCTGCGTCCGGAGTCGAAATCGCCGTCCTCGAAGTCGGCATGGGCGGACGACTGGACGCTACCAATATCGTCGAACCCATCGTGTCGGTGATTACCGACATCGACCTCGATCACCAAAAGTTTCTGGGCAATACGATCGCCGAGATCGCCTACGAAAAGGCTGGCATCCTTCGCCCCAACGTTATTGCCGTTACTTTGCCGCAGCATCCCGAGGCCAATCTGGTGCTCGGCGAGCGGATCGCGGCGCTGGGTGCGCGCGCGGTCTGCGCGAGCCGCAACCTTGCTGGCAACACGGCTGGCAACACGGAGACAGGAGAGACACGATTTCCTTTGAAGGTTCTGGGCGAAGAGGTAGAGATCGTCTCGCCTCTGGTGGGACGCCATCAGCTTCGTAATCTGGCGCTGGCAATCACGGCAGCCGAGGAGCTGGCTTCGCAGGGCTTTGGCATTACCGCGGAGAGCATTGCCAGAGGGACGCGCCAAACCCGTTGGCCATGCCGCTTCCAGCGCTTTGCGGCCGCTGCCGGTAGGCCGGAGATTATCGTCGACGTTGCACACAATCCGGCCGGAGCCGGGGCCCTGCGCTTGGCGTTAAACGAACGGATGGAGCAGCGTCGCATGGTGCTGCTGTTTGGTGCGATGGCCGACAAAGCGGTGGAGGAGATGGCAGGAATTCTCTGGCCCGCGATGGCTCATGTAGTGCTGACCCGCACGGCGAACAATGCCCGCGCCGCCGCCACTGCCGATCTGGCCACGCTAGCGCAATCGCTGGGCGTCGAACATTCGGTGTCGGCAAGTGTGCGCCAGGGTTTGGAGATGGCGATGGCACGCGCGCTGGCGCTCGCACCTGAGGCGGTTGTGGTCGTTGCCGGTTCCATCTATGTAGCCGGAGAGGCCGTGCAAGCGCTGCAATGATGCGTTCAGTGGCCGCCGTGATACGGATGATGGTTGAGGATGGTGAAGGCACGGTAGATCTGTTCGGCGAGCACGACCCGCGCCAACTCATGCGGCAGGGTAATCTTTCCCAGGGAGAGCGTCTGCTGCGCCCGCGCCAGCGCCGTGGGATTCCAACCATCGGCGGGACCAATGGCGAAGATCAGCTCCTGGGTACTGCGCTCCTGGTGTTGCCGCACAAAATCCGCCAGCTCTTCACTGCTGAACTGCTTCCCGCGAGAATCCAGCGCTACCAGCACGGGAGCGGTGCGTCCAGGGCGCTCCAGGCTCCTCAGCATCGCCTCTTCATCCGGGCACTCGCCGACCTCCACGGGAGAGTAGCGCGAGGCCCGCTTCACGTAATCGGCGGTGAGCTCGTCAACGCAGCCCTGCTTGCTCTGGCCCTTGCGTTTCGTGATCGAGATGAGGCGTATCTTCATCGCGCGTCTTCTGTTTGGTAAATCAGTTTAGGCAATCAGTTTGCGAAAAAGTGAGTTGATGCGAGCAAGCAGGCAAACAAGAGCGCGGGCTGAGTGGCCCGCGCTGGTTTGCATTCATGGCTTACTTGCGTTTTGCAGCCGTCTTTTTCGCTGCAGGCTTCTTGGTGGCAGCCTTTTTGGCCGACGTTTTCTTCACGGCCGTTTTCTTCGCGACACTCTTCTTCGCCGCAGTCTTCTTGGCAGGGGTCTTCTTGGCTGCCGCTTTGCGTGGCGCAGCTTTTGTTGACGCAGCCTTGGCCCCGCGAACGCTCTGTTTGGCGGCGGCTCGGACGCTGACCGACTTTTTGGTCGCAGCTTTTTTCGCGCGCTTCTTTATCGGAGTCGCTACGGGCGCAACCCTGGACTCTGGCTCGGCCTCGACTGGCGCCGGCGCCCCCAGCAACTCCTGCGCAGTCAGCTTATGGGCGGACTTCCACAGTCGTTCGAGGTCGTAGTAAGCACGCCGCTGGGCGTTGAAGATGTGCACTACGAAGTCCACGTAGTCCAGTAAAATCCACTCTGCGGTCTGGTAGCCTTCGCGCGCGTTGGGCTCAACGCCCATGTCCTTTGAAAGGCGCTCATCGACTTCGTCGGCGATCGCCTGAACCTGGCGCGGATTGCTGCCGCTGCAGATGAGGAAATAATCGGTAAAGGTGCTCGACTCTCCAGGAAGCTGGAGCAGAGCAACATCTTCGGCCTTCTTGTTGTTGACCGCCTCAAGGGCAAGCGCGACTTGCATTCGAATATCTTGCGTGGGCATCGTTCCTCTTCTCTCTGCTATTGTGCTGTGCTTGGGCGCTGGATGCAAGCCTGTTGCTCGGGAGAATCGCCTCCGACGACCTGCGTCTTGGGTTCTGCGTTCAACCCGAAGGGCTCATTGCCTTGGCGGCTCGGGTGCTCCCGGCTCTTCTTCTTCGGCGTAAATCTTCAGCTTGGTGATGTACTCGGCCACGGCAGGGGGTACCAGTGTTTCCAACCCAAAGCCCTGCCGGGCCGCTTGGCGAATGGCCGTGGCGCTGGCCTCCTCGTTCACATCCGGAAGCAGATGGAGGATCGCACCATGGCTGGCAAGCGATCCGGTTTCCTGCAGCTCACGGGCTTCGGACTGGCTCGGCTGCAGCTCCTCGGGCAGCGCGCGCAGCACATCTTTCAACGGGAAGCCGGGGCGAGCGGCGACGATAAACTCGGCTGAACGCAGCAGTTCGACGGGCGAGCGCCACTTGGCGATGTGCTGAAACGCATCCATGCCGATTAGAAAGTAGAGGCGGGTTGCAGGGTCGAGCCGGGCCCGCATCCGTCGCACCGTATCCACCGTGTAGCTGGCGGGCTGGTGCGAGGCGCGCACAATCTCGGGAGCCTCCAGCAGCGATGGCAGAAAGCGCTGCTGGCCTTGCAGGGCCAGCGCCAGCATCGCGTAGCGATGATACAAAGTGGTGACCTGTTGCTGCGCCTTCAACGGCTGGACGTCAGCGGGGACAAAGTAAACGCGTTGGAGATCGAAATGTTCCGCCGCCTTGCGTGCCACTGCCAGATGACCCAGGTGCACCGGATCAAACGAGCCTCCGTAGAGCGCGACGCTTTGAGTGAGGATGGTTCATCGGGCGGGAATCATGGCGTGGAATTCATGGCGTGGGAGACAAATTGCGGCGCGGACCGTGGCCCGCGCCGGCAGTTTCGGTTAAGACTACTTCGCGGCCTTTTTGGCGGCTTTCTTGGTGGCCTTCTTGGCAACCTTCTTCGCAGCCTTCTTGGCAACTTTCTTCACGGCGGTCTTCTTGGCGGCCGGCTTCTTGACGGCAGCCTTCTTGGCGGTCTTCTTGGTTGCAGCCTTCTTCGTTGCAGCTTTCTTTGTAGCAGCCATTGGTATTCTCCCTTTTGCTCGTTTGTTCAGTTTGGTCTCTGGTTCCGCATCAGCCAGCGCGGAGTCAGAAACCCTTTCGCCGCCGGCATTTCGCCGGCGAACCTCTTCGACATAACGCGCCATGGCCCACGCCAGCTCAGTAACACCGGCTCCGGTGACGGCGGAAATCTCGTAGAACTCGAGACCGAGCTTGCGCGCGTGCTTGCTCAGCTTTTCCACCTTCGCGGGATTGGCGGCATCAGCCTTGCTGGCCACCACGATCATGGGTTTGCGTTCCAGTCCCGCGCCGAAGCGAGTGAGCTCGCGCAGGATAACGTCGAAATCTGTTACCGGGTTCGGTCTTCCACTCGCATCCGAGCAATCGACCAGATGCACCAGGCAACGCGTGCGCTCGATGTGACGGAGGAACTGAGTGCCCAGTCCCGCGCCTTCACTTGCGCCTTCAATCAATCCGGGAATGTCGGCCACCACATAGCTGACGACATTCGGCATCTCACCGAGCGCCACAACGCCAAGATTGGGTTGCAGCGTGGTGAAGGGATAGTCTGCAATTTTGGGCCGCGCCGCCGAGATGCGCGAGATCAGAGGTGGACTTGCCCGCGTTGGGGTAGCCAACCAAGCCCACGTCGGCCAGGAGCTTCAGCTCCAGGCGCAGGCGCAGCTCTTGCCCTGGCTTGCCATCTTCGTGTTCGCGCGGAGCCTGATGAGTAGGAGTGGCAAAGTTCTGGTTGCCGCGTCCGCCGCGTCCACCCTTGGCGACCACCATGCTTTCGTTGGGCCGCGCGAAGTCATGAACCAGTTCGCCGGTCTCGGCGTTATAAACCATGGTGCCGACCGGAACCTTGAGGGTGATGCTTTTGCCTTCGGGGCCGGTGCGGTTGGAGCCTTCGCCGTGACGCCCGCGTTGCGCCTTGTACTCGGGGTTGAACCGGAAGTGCACCAGCGTGTTGTGTCTCTCGCTCGCTTCCATAATGACGTCGCCACCGCGTCCGCCATCACCGCCACTGGGGCCACCGCGAGGCACAAACTTCTCGCGACGGAAAGCCATGCAGCCGTTGCCGCCGGCTCCGGATGCGATGCGAATTGTTGCTTCATCTACGAACATCGATACCTGCGTCCCATTACAACTGTGCTATTTCACCACAACTAGTGCAATAAACATAGATGAGAAATGATAGTAGAAGATAGATTGACACATGTGAATGTTGTTATTGAGCTCCCTTTCGAGCGGCAGTGCGGCGGAAGAATGGGCTTGCGCGACTCCGGACGAGGTCTTCTGACAACGTTTTCGAGCAGCATTCATGCACCTTTGCAGCGTTGTCTGGTTTTCGGTGGTGAGTGGCGCGGCTTTGCGGAAGGGGTAAGCGACTGGCTGAGTTGCCTCTGGGGCCGTGTTGCAAATTTCAACGGCGCGGGGATGGATCGCTGCGCTTCGGAATGACAAGGGAGAGCCATTCCGCGAAAAGTCTGTCCCCCATTCATCGACTCGATCACTGCGGAGAAGATGGATGGCCGGTTGAAAAGCTTGAGACGACGCGGAAGATTTGAGGAGTGTTGGGGTCTTTCGCAGCGCTCAAGATGACACGTGAAAACCGAGAGCAAGAACAACGGCAGCAACAACGATCGGAGCAACAGCGACTGCAACGGCAAGAGGAACAGCGAGGTGTGTCGGCTCTGGCGGACGCAGGAACGCCTCGCCGTAGGGCGAGGCGTTTGGTTTCGAAACTGAATGCGCTTATGCTTGCGCGACGAGCGGTTCGATGGCGACGAATTTGCCCATCTGTCCGCGATCGATGAACTTTACTTTGCCGTCCATCTTGGCAAAGAGAGTGTCGTCCTTGCCGCGGCCAACGTTGAGGCCGGGCTTGAGGCGGGTGCCGCGCTGGCGAACGATGATGGTGCCGCCGGTGACGGTCTCTCCGCCGAAGGCTTTGATGCCCAGACGCTGAGCGTTGGAGTCGCGGCCGTTGCGGGATGTTCCTTGACCTTTTTTGTGTGCCATAACTCTGTTCCTATTCCTTCAGTCATTCGCCGCTTGAGCCGCGAACCGGAGATTACTTGCTGGATTGAGCCGCTTAACCTAACTTGGCCTTGGGCGCCTTGACGGCAACCGCGGGAGCCTTGAAGGTCTGGCCGCCGGCGCTGATTTCGGCGATGCGTACCTGGGTGAACGGCTGACGATGTCCGTTCAGCTTTTTGTATTGTTTTTTGCGCTTAAAGTGAAAGACCAGAATTTTGTCGGCGCGGCCCTCTCCGAGGATCTCGCCTACTACCTTGGCATCGTCAAACTTGGCGATCTTGCCCTCTTCGCCGCTGACTGCCAGGACTTCGAATTCAATGTTCTGGTCGCTGCTGGACGTCTTTTCGACCTTTTCGATCTTGACGACGTCACCGGGGGCGACACGATATTGCTTACCGCCTGCGCGGATCACGGCGTACATAGGAACTGCCTCCATAAATCTTCCCTCCACCGGCGGACACCTCGAAACAAGGGGGCCGATGGAGATTTTCAAACTCAAATCTGTGCGCTTGCACTTCCTCGTAGATCGAAAGATCGAAGGCAGCTCCGGCGATTCAACGCCCCTGGAAAAACAGGAGCCCATGCCAGACCTGATGCGAGGTGCCTCTGACGAGGCGAAGCAGTACAGGCAAACCACTCGATTCTAGCGTTTTCCTCAGGCCGAGGTCAAACGGGGGGATTTGGATTGGGACATTACCGAAATTTGGTGGTGGGACTCCACCAAACGAAGCGGCATGACATAGCAGCTTTCGAATTCGTTCATCTGCTCTCCCTTCCCGCCCTTGAGTAGCGCAGTTTGAGGTAGAGGATGGCGCACTGCAGGGCGAGGGTTACGGCGTTGGAGAGGATGACGGGGCCCTGGCGGGTGGCGAGGCCGTAGGTCAACCAGAGGCAGATGCCGATGGTGAAGCTGACCAGGGCTCCGATGTGGAGGTCGTCGGCGCGCTTGGTTCTCCAGACGTGCAGGACCTGGGGGACAAAGCAAATGGTGGTCAGGAAGCCGGCGGCGTATCCGACCCAGACGAAGGGCGTGGCGCTGAACGGGGTTGCGGTGAATAGCGTTGCCATGCTCTCAAGACCTCGCTCTCAACTTTGCTTCCAGAAAAAATACACGGACATGCCGAAGCCAATGGCGATCACGATCCAGCGCACGTGCTCCTGTTTCATCTTCTGTGCGTAATGGGCGCCGAAATAGCCGCCGAGCGTCGCACCTACGACCATCACACCGGCATGTTTCCAGTAGATGACGCCGTGGATGACGAAGGCCAGGATGGCGATTGCGTTGCAGACCGCGTTCTGCACGGTTTTGTAGGCGTTGATGCGGTGAATGTTGGTCATGCCGAGTAGCGCCAACAGAGCCATCATCAGGATGCCGGCTCCAGCTCCGAAGTATCCGATGTAGAAGGCGACGAAGAACTGCGCGGCCGCGCCGGCCTTGGTGGAGAGTGCGGCCTCGCCGTGAGGCTTGAGCGCGGAGGTGATCTTGCGGCTGAAGGCGAAGAGAAGGGTGGCAGCGAGCAGCAGGTAGGGGATGATGTGCAGAAATGTGGCGGCCGGAGTGACGAGAAGAGTGATGGCTCCGAGCAAGCCTCCGACGACGCCGGTGGCCAGCAGGGGGAAGAGGACGTGGCGCGCCTCGGGGCCGCGCAGTTCGTTGCGATAGGCTCCGATGCTGCCCAGTATCCCCGGCCACAGGGCGATGGTGTTGGTGGCGTTGGCCTGGATGGGGGGAACACCAACGAGCAGCAACGCCGGGAAGCTGAGGAAGCTGCCGCCGCCGGCAACCGCGTTCATGGCACCACTGACCACTGCGATGCCCAGCAATAAAACCGCCTGATGTAAGGTCAGCATGGAATGATTGTAAAGGGAACTCGGGCAATCGAGTGCAAGGTTGCTTGAAGCAATCGCGCGGTGAGAGCAAGAGCAACGGCCACTACGAAAGTCTGCTGGGGTGAAGGTCGTTGCTTCCCCCGTTATCGCCGAGAAGCGTCGGACGTGGGGCACCCGGCGTTCACTCTGGATGCATAACAAAGTCCTCGAAGATTCGAGGACTTTGTCACCGTTATTCGAACGGCATTATTCGGACAGCAGGCTGGGCTCGTCACCGTTGCCGTTGGCTTCTTCCTTGGGAAGGACGACGGCTGCGGCTACGCGGTCATCGCCTTCGAGTTGAAGCAGCTTGACGCCCTGAGTTGCTCTTCCGGCTTCGCGAATCGTGTCGGTTCCCATGCGGATGATTTTGCCGAACTGGCTGATCAGCATGGCTTGGCTCTCTTCGCTCACCAGAAGGATGGCGACTACCTTGCCGTTCTTGGCCGTGGTCTTGAGGTTGATGACACCCTTGGCGCCGCGTCCGGTGAGGCGATAGTCGTCGACCGGGGTGCGTTTGCCGTAGCCGTTCTCGGAGATGGTGAGAATCAGGTTGGGCATCAGCTCGCCGCTCTCGTCTTCGCGATTCTTCTTGCGCGTCTTGTGGTCGGCTCCCGGAGTTGCGTTCTTGGGCGTGACCACCATGCCGACGATGTAGTCCTTGTCGGCCAGGTTCATGCCGCGCACGCCGTAGGCGGGACGACCCATGGAGCGCACGTCGTCTTCATCGAAGCGAACCGCCATGCCGAGGTGAGTGGCGAGCAGGATGTATTGCTGTCCGTCAGTGACCTGGGCGGAGACGAGTTCGTCGTCGGTATCGATACCGATGGCGATGATGCCGCGCGACATGACGTTACAGAAGTCCTTGAGCGGAGTCTTTTTCACCGTGCCCTTGCGGGTGGTGAAGAAGATGAACTTGCCCTCTTCTTCCAGATCCTTCACGCAGAGGAAGGCGCGCACGGTTTCACCCGGTTGCAGGCTGACCAGATTGCCGATGTGCTTGCCCTTGCCGGCGGCGCTGACATCGGGAATCTCGTAGACCTTGAGCCAGTAGACGCGTCCGGTGTTGGTGAAGATGAGGATGAAGTTGTGGGTGGTGGCAGCAATCATGTGCTCGACGAAATCTTCTTCGCGAGTGCTCATGCCCTTGCGTCCGGTGCCGCCACGGCGCTGCTGGCGATAGATGGAGACGTTGGTGCGCTTGAGGTAGCCGGCGTGGCTGACGGTGACCGCAACCTGCTCGTCGGCGATGAGGTCTTCCAGTTGCAGTTCTTTGGCTTCGTCCTGAATGATGGTGCGGCGGACGTCGCCGTAGTCTTTTCGGATCTGCTTCAACTCTTCGATGATGACCGAGCGCAGCTTCGGTTCCGAGCCCAGGATCAACTCGTACTCGGCAATGCGTTCGCGCTGTTCGTTCAACTCGTTGACGATTTCGTCAATCGACAGGCGAGTCAAGCGGTGCAGTTGCAGTTCGAGAATGGCGTCGGCCTGCTTGGAGCTGAACGGATTTTCCGGATCGGCGTCCGGGAATCGTCCGGAGAGGTTGATGGTGATCGCCTTACCGCCGAAGTAAGCCACGAGGTTCTCGCGCGCCTCGGCGCGGTTCTGGCTGCCGCGGATGATCGCAATCACATTGTCGAGGTGGTCGAGAGCCTTCTGGTAGCCCTCCAGGATGTGGGCGCGGTCTTTTGCTTTCTGCAACAGGAACGCGGTGCGACGGCGAATCACGTCAACACGGTGGTCGATGAAGTGCTGGAGCGCCTGCACCAAGCCCATCTCGCGCGGCTGGCCGTTGACCACGGCCAGGAAGATCATGCTGAAGCTCTCCTGCATCTGAGTGTGCTTGTAGAGCTGGTTCAGTACGATCTCGGGCTGGGAGCCGCGCTTGAGTTCGATGACGATGCGCATTCCGTCGCGGTCGCTCTCGTCGCGGATGTCGCTGATTTCTTCAATCGTCTTTTCGTTCACCAAGTCGGCGATGCGCTCGATCAAGCGCGCCTTGTTCACCTGGTAGGGAATCTCGGTGACGATGATTGCGTCCTTCTCTTTGGTGAGGTGCTCGACGGCAACCTTGGCACGCATGAGGAAGCGGCCGCGGCCGGTGCGGTAGGCCTCGTACAGACCCTTGCGTCCGTGGATGAAGCCGGCGGTGGGGAAGTCCGGTCCCTGGACGATGGTGAGAATCTCTTCGAGCTGCGTCTTGGGCTTTTCCACCAGCAGAATGGCGGCGGTAATGATCTCGGTGAGATTGTGGGGAGGAATGTTGGTGGCCATGCCGACGGCAATGCCATTGGAGCCGTTGATGAGCAGGGTCGGGATGCGCGAGGGCAGCACGGTGGGCTCGACCGTGGAGTCGTCAAAGTTGGCGACGAAGTCTACCGTGTCCTTGTCGATGTCAGCCAGTAACTCGGCGGCAATGGCGGTGAGGCGAGCTTCAGTGTAACGGTATGCGGCGGGCGGATCGCCATCGACGGAACCGAAGTTTCCCTGACCGTCGACGAGGCGGTAGCGGAGGGAGAAATCCTGTGCCATGCGCACGGTGGCGTCATAGACCGAGGAGTCGCCGTGAGGGTGATACTTGCCGAGCACCTCGCCCACCACTTTGGCGCACTTGACGTGCTTGCGATTGTGCAACAGCCCCATGTCATGCATGGCGTACAGAATGCGCCGGTGTACGGGCTTCAATCCGTCGCGGATGTCGGGAAGGGCCCGGCCAATAATGACCGACATCGAATAGTCGAGATACGAGCGCCGCATCTCCTCTTCAATGTTGATGGGCTGAACGTTTGAGGGTGGTCCACCGCCGCCTTCCAGCGGAAGCATTGGATTGTTCGTTTCGTCGGCCATGTAGTTCTAGATACCTTCCGGCATGCTGAGGAATCGGTTCTGTCTTCGGCTACGAGCGGCGAATCGACGCGGTTCCCGTCACTTTCTGTCGCCTTCCGAGCCCCTGCGGTGCATCCTTCAGCAGCGATCCTGATTCACTTCTCTTGCGCAACCAGAATCCCGCTGGGTTGCGACGATGCCGCGGACGAACCGGGCTCTGTCCCTAGCTGCCCGACCGCCGCTAACTGTTTGCATAGTAGGAAATTAGGCACTGAGAAGCACAGATCATTATAGCACGCCAGGGGCATTCGCCGTCCACGGTAAGCCGCTAGCTGTCAATGGTTTAGGGTTGCCATTCTGCGGCTTTGTCCGGCAGTCATCAGGCGAGCGGCTGGCGCTCGGTCCGCGCCGGCCGCCAGCGGAACCACCCTGCCGTGGCATAGGAGACGCCGACTGCGACCGCCGAGCCGATCAGAACCTCGCCCATGCGCTGCAATGCCAACGTCAGCCCCGCGTGAGGCGAGTGCGACGCATAAGCGGGGAACATGACAATCGCCGCCGTGATGGGCGCGATTCTCCAACTGATGGGAACCTTGACCAGATCCGCCGAGATAATGGTGGAGACGGCCATGGCTGCAAGCACAGACCACTCCGAGGCGCCGCCAAACTTGAGGAAGCCCAAGGCGACCACGCTGCCTACCACGGTGTTCAGCAACCGCGAGATGAAGGCGTTCCACGCCGACTCTACTTTTACCTCGGTCACCACCACGGCGGAAATCAGACCCCAGAGCGGGTCGACCTTGAAGGCAGCAGCGAGGATCAGCCAGACGATCACGCCGCTGATCAGCATACGAATTGCATACCGCAGCCCGCTGAGCCGCCGCTGCAACAGCAGGACCAGGCGGTAGGAATTGCGTTGTGCGACGCGAAACTTCATAAGAGAGTAGATGCAGCGCTGTTGCCAGCCAGGCTGTCCACACCAGACGACAGGCCCCTTCTTAGACATAGCAGGGCCGCCCAGAGGCGGCCCTACAGTTTTGACTCAGGAACCCGTCCCGCAGTCTCGAAAGTTACCGAAACCCACGGTTTGTCCGCAGTCCATTACGCTGCTGCCGCCATCCAGGCCAGCGCCCGCGAGAGGTAATCTTTCATTTCGCGCCGGTGCACCACCGCATCCAGGAATCCTTTTCCCACCAGGAACTCGCTGCGCTGGAAGCCCTCGGGCAGCTTCTGCCGGATGGTCTGCTCGATCACCCTGGGTCCGGCGAAGCCGATCAGTGCGCCGGGTTCGGCGATATTCAAATCGCCCAGCATGGCAAAGCTGGCGGTGACTCCGCCGGTGGTGGGATCGGTGAGCACGCTGATGTAGGGAACTTTGGCGTCGTCCAGCCGTGCCAAGGCGGCAGAGATCTTTGCCATGGTCATCAGCGAGATGGTGCCTTCCATCATGCGGGCCCCGCCGGTGGCGGAGATGACGATCAGCGGCACTCGGTCACGCATCGATCGCTCCACCGCGCGGGTAATGGTTTCACCCACGACGGCGCCCATGCTGCCGCCGATAAAGCCGTATTCCATGGCCGAGATGATCACCTCGCGGCCACCGATCTTGCCGCGCGCGTTGACGATCGCGTCCTTGCGCCCGGTGGATTTCTGCGCCGCCTTCACCCGTCCCTTGTAGGCCTTCAGGTCGGTGAACACCAACGGATCGGTGGTCACCAGATTGCCGTCTTCTTCGACGTACTTGCCGTCGTCGTAGAGTTGTCCCAGCCGCGTCCGGGTGTTGATGCGGAAATGTTTATCGCATTTGGTGCAGACGTGAAAGTTGTTTTCCAGGTCTTTCTTCCAGATGATCTGCCGGCACTGGTCACACTTCACCCAGAGCCCCTCGGTGCGCATCGTGCGCTCACCGCTCGTATCCAGTTCCTGTGATTCCCGCTTAAACCAGCTCATGGATTCTCTTTCGAAACCGCTCAACCACTCGCGATTCCTGGATGTATTCACTCTCAATCTGAAGTTATCAGTACTCGATCCTGCCGTGCCTGGATGCCGTTATGTACGCAGGTTTCACCTTGCGAATCCCGGTCACCGTTTCTGCCATCTCTGCAATTGTCGGACGCAGGTTCCTCTCCGTCAAGATAACATGCCCCGATTACGGACATCGGCCGCCATTCTCTGTTAATCTTCTATTAACATAGAAGTCTCCCTGGGCCGCCGGAGCCATGGCGCGGAATTTACCGCTGCCAACCTTCCGGTGCTGGCACGATATTCGATGGTGCACTGGTACGCCGCACCTGCATCGCCGCCCCGGCTCCGCGCGAGACATCCCATGAGGTCCGATGCTGCATTCCCTCCCATCGCGCGCGGCGCTGCTGTTCATCCTTCTTGCTTCCACCTTGGCCTTTTCGGCTGACGGCCGTACCTTGCTCGAGCAGGGGCACTACCGCCAACTGTCCGGGCTCGCCCAGGAGCGTCTGAACCGCGACTCCCACGACGCCGAAGCCTTGTTCTGGATGTCGGCGATTTACGACGCCTATGGGGATTTTGAACGGGCTGTGGATTTCGCGCGACGTGCCACGGAAGCCGCGCCCAGCCGCAGCGAGTATCACTGCCAGCTCGCCGACGCTCTGGGCGATCAGGCGCTGAAGTTAGGAATTTTTGGTGGCGGAGTGCCGCTGGCGCGCCAGATGCGTCATGAGTTGGACGTATCGCTCCAGCTTGATCCCAACAACATTCGCTGCCTGAAGGAATCGATGGGACTCTACGAGCAGGCTCCCGCGCTGGTGGGCGGCTCCAAGACCAAGGCACGCGAGAACCTGCAGCAGATTTATAAGATCAGCCAGGCCGATGGAGCGCTTGCGGAAGCCGCACTGCTGCAAATGCAGAAGCGTCCGCTGCCCGAGATTGAGGCTTACCTGCGCCGCGCCGTACAGCTCAACCCGCGCTTTTATCGTGCCCTGATCGATCTGACGTCGATCCTGGACAGCGACGGCTACCGCCGCTATTCCGAAGCCGAACGTTTTGCCCGTCAGGCGATTGCCGCCGATCCAGAGCGCGCTGGCGGCTACGTCTACCTAACCGCCGCCTACGCCCACCTGCAGCGCTGGAACGAACTTGACGCCGCAATCGCCGAGGCCCAGCGCAGAGTTCCGGACAACCCCGCACCGCTGTATTCGGCCGCCATGGCTTTGCTTGAAAGCAACACCGACCTGCCGCGCGCCGAGCGCTATCTGCGCCAGTACCTTACCCGCGAGCCCGAGGCCGGTGCCCCGACCCAGTCCAGCGCCCACTGGAAACTCGGTCTAGTGCTGGAAAAACAGGGCCGGCTGACCGACGCCGCCAATGAACTCCGTGCCGCTGCCGCGCAGAGTTCCAACGATCCGGCGTTCAAGAAAGATTTCAAGCGCATCGCGGGTTGAATCAATCCATCACGCCAATCCGATTGCCCCAACTCGATTAGCGCAGGCTCTTGAGCTGCTGCTTTGCACCGTCTAGAGATGGGTCCAGATGAAGCGCAAGCTCCAATTCGCCGAGCGCGGCACTCTTGCGGCCCTGTTTCTCCAACACAGCTGCCAGGCGCCAATGAGCGGTCGCCTGGGTTGGCTCAAGACCCTCGCTGGGCTGCTTGAGATAGTTGCGCAGGTACTCTTCGGCGCGGCTCCACTGGGTTTCGATATTGCGATCAAGAATGGTTTGCGCGGCGATGAACTCTGCTCCGAGGTCATCGGGTACGGCAGCACGGGCGCGTCTCAGATGAGCGTCCAAGTCATCCCAACGCGCGGTTGCGACGTAGACGGCGGCCAATAATCGGTAAGCGGCAGCGCGCGAGGGGTCTAGGGCCAGAGCTTTTCTGGCCTCGTCCTCAACACCTCTCAAGTGCTCACCGCCAGCAGCCAGAAGAGCGCTGCCAAGGCCGACCCGTGCGGCGTAGCTGTCCGGACTGGCTGCGGCGGCCTGCCTCCAATCGGATTGGACGTTAAATTGAGCTGGGGATTGAGTTTTGGCCGTGTCCGTCTCGGTCGCATCCAACTCAGCCTTCAGCGCGTAGCCTCGGACCCCATCCAACTGCACCAGCTTATCTGCCATCTGCCGTGCTTTGGCTTTGCTGCCGCCTGCGATGGCCGGAGCGTACCAGTAAAACCTCGTCAGAGCTTCGTGCGCATAGAGATTATTGGGATCGAGTTGCAGGGTGCGATCCGCTTCCTTGTGGAATCGCCGGGAGAGGCCCATTTTTTCGAGGCTCCCGACCTTGCTGCTGGCCAGCTTGGCGCCCAAGGTATTGAGGAGCTGGGCATGGGCGGCGGCGCTGCCATCGGCGGCGAGCACGGCCCTTTCTGCGGTACTGGTCGAAGCGTCGAGCTGGCCGTAGGCCCACTGGATGGTCGACAGTGCGATTAAGGCGCTTATATCCTGCGGATGTTTTTCAAGAGCCGTCTGCACGAGAGGGCGCGCCCGGGCGTAATGGCCTTGCGCAATCAGCTTGTCGACGGCCGATTGCTGAGACCATGCAGGGGTGAGAAACAGCAGTGAAAGGCAGGCGAGGCTCCCCGCTCGTCCACAGATGCCAGACAGCACTCAATCTCCTAGGCGCGGATATCGCAGGCTCTGGCACAAGTCTATAGACAGTCGTTTAACGTAGCGTTAACGAAGACGAAAAAGCGTTAACGCTACCGGCGCATGAGCCAAAACAAATCAGATCCTCATCGGCATGACGACGTAGCGGTATTTGTATTCCTCGACGCCCTCGGGGCGGAGCTGGCCAGCCGATTGCGAGTCCTTGAACTCGATGCGGACGTTCTCGCTCTCGGTGGCTTTGAGGAATTCGATCAGGTAGAGCGAGTTGAATCCGATGGCCAGAGGTTCTCCGCTGTAATCGGTTTCAATCGAGTCCTCGGATTCGCCGGTCTCGGTGGAGGAGGAGGAGACGCGCACTTCATTTTTCTCGAAGCGCATTTTGATCGCGCCCGAACGCTCGTCGGCGAACTGGGCGACACGCTGAATGGCCGCCTGCAACTCGGTGGTGCGGACGCTGACGCTCTTGTTGTGCTCCTTGGGAAGCACGGCTTCGTAATTGGGGAATTGGCCGGTCAACTGACGCGAGGTGAGCAGGCGGGAGCCGAGGCGGAAGAAAAGGGTGGATTCGTCTTTGGCGAATTCCACAAATTCGATCTCAGGCGCGTTCAGCAGTGAGAGCAGCTCAACCATTGCCTTGCGTGGGATCAACGTCTTCAGCTCGCCTGTAATGTCGAAAGAGAGGCCTTCCTTGACGATGTGCGCCAAGCGGTGTCCGTCGGTGGCGACCATGGTGATGGATTCGGGCTTGAGAACCAGCAGCGCGCCATTGAGGGTGTAGCGCGACTCCTCGTTGGAGATGGCAAAGACGGTCTTGGCGATCAAAGTCCGGAAGGTCTGCGCCGGGATCTTGACCACGCCGTGGGTCGGGAAGACGGGCACGCTGGGAAAGTTCGAGCGAGCCATGCCGACCATCTTGGTGATGGAGCGGCCGGCGCGGATGTTGACCCAGTGGTTCTCCAGCAACTTGATGCTGACGTCGCCGTCGCCGAGCAGCTTTACGTAGTCATACAGTCTGCGGGCGGGGATGGTGCAGGCACCATCCTTCTTGACCGCAGCCGGGCAACTGGTGCGCAGGCTGAGATCCAGGTCGGTGGCGGTGATGGTCAACTCGCCGCCGACGGCTTCGAAAAGAAAATTGGACAGGATGGGGATGGTCGTCTTGCGCTCGACCACGCCCTGGGTCGCAGTGAGTTCCTTGAGCAAGTCGGATTTGCTGACCGTGATCTCCATGGCGGTTCCTTGAGCGATCGCTGTCTCTGGCATATATCCCCCAAAACCTTTCGCTGGCTACAACTTGCACTTATATCAAACTAACGCTAATAGACACCAGCAGTAATCGCAGGCAGTGTCAAAAAGTGAAAAACACTAGGAAAATCTATCACTGTCCGGAAAATAGGGCGAGAAGAACCGGGAATAAGAACAATTTTGGGAAACAGTTCGACCGGTGAAGCGTCAGAAAAAGTGACTTTTGGCGGTTCTGCACAAATTGCACAGCGATTCCACAGTGTCGATGCGGGGGCCGAAAACGTGAGGAATGCTCTGCGTTTTTAGCAGGTTAGCCCAACTCGATGGGCAACGATTCTCTACCGCGAGCGGCGAGGATGCAGACTTTAGCGATTGGGTAGCTTTTTTTTATTGTTAAGACCTGAGCTTGGAAGCATGGCTCGATTGCAATGAAGGCAATGTCGGCTTGGCTGGCGAAGCGGCATGTTTTTTCTGAAACGGGAAAAGTTTTGCAGGCGGGTTTGCTACTGCTCTTAAACAACTTCAAAAGGAAAACAATTACTAGCAGTAGCAGTAGGCGGCTCGGAAATGTGGATAAAGAGGAAAGGTTGTTTGTTCGTATGTGTTTGAGAGAAATTTGTGTGCGGAAAAGAGGACCGGGCGGGGAAGCGCCTGGTGGATAGAAGTGAAGGCCAGGAAAGAGTCGACCGGGTTGTTCACATCCTGCACAGAGCTTCCACAGGCTGAAAATAGGCAAAGAAATGCCCGGGGCACTGGAAGTGCGGCCCGGGCTTGAAGTTAGTTGCTCAATTGCTCTGTGAGTTTGTTGAGCATCCTGTTCAAATCTTTGTCATCCTTGCGATGGATGTTGATCTTCTCAATCGAGTGCAGCACGGTGGTATGGTGCTTACCGCCGAACTGGCGGCCGATCTCAGGCAGCGATGCCTCGGTGAGATGCTTGCAGAGATACATGGCAATTTGACGCGGGAAGACAATCTGGCGCGAGTTATTTTTTGCCTTGATCTCGGGAACGCGCAAACCAAACTGCTCGCTCACGGCCTTCTGAATCGCTTCGATGGTCACCTTGCGGCTCTGCTGGTCGATGATGTTCTTGAGCACCTGTTGGGCGGTGGCGAGGTTGATCTCGGCGCCGGTCAGCGAACCGTATGCAACCAGGCGAATCAGCGCGCCTTCCAGTTCGCGCACGTTGCTGCGGATATTACTGGCGATGAAGTTGGAAACATCATCGGGCAGGATGATGTGCTCGCTCTCGGCTTTCTTCTGCAGAATTGCAATCTTGGTTTCAAGATCGGGCGGCTGAATGTCTGCGATCAGCCCCCACTCAAAGCGGGAGCGCAGGCGATCTTCGATCTCGGCCAATTCCTTGGGCGGACGATCGCTGGCAATGACGATCTGACGGTTGGTGTCATGCAGCGCATTGAAGGTGTGGAAGAACTCCTCCTGGGTGCGCTCTTTACCGGCAAGAAACTGGATGTCATCGATCAGCAGCACGTCTACGCCGCGGAAGCGGTCGCGGAAACTTACCATCCTGTCGTGCTTGATGGAGTTGATCATCTCGTTGGTGAATTTTTCCGTGGAGAGATAAACGATGGAGCTGTCAGGCTGACGCACCTTGACCTCATGGCCGATGGCTTGCATCAGATGGGTCTTGCCCATACCCACGCCGCCGTAAAGGAAGAGCGGATTGTAGGCCTTGCCGGGCGCAGTAGCGACGGCGAGGGCGGCGGCATGAGCGAACTGGTTGCCTCCGCCAATGACGAAGCCGCTGAAGGTGTAACGTGGGTTGAGCTGCGCGGCACCATCGAAATCAAAGCGCGACTGCGCCGCCGTGCGCACCGCTGTCCCGCTCAGTCCGCCGTTATGACGAACCACTGGAGCGGGAGCCGGTTCCGGCTCGGGGGGCGCGGCGACGAATTCGACATCCTCGTAGGTGAGGCCGAGATTCTCGATGGCTTCCAGGATCAGGTCGTTGTAACGCTCTCCAATGGTGCAGAATTCAGGCGAGGGAACGGCAACAAAGAGCTTGCCATCGGCGTCGTGGCTGAAGCGCGTGGGTTTGAACCACGTGTCATAGGAGTGGCGGTTGACCTTTTTTTCCAGAGCACCGAGGATTTGCATCCACGGATTCGGTGTTGACGTAACCAAAGCTGACATGTGCCGACCAATGTCCTGACTCAAGCCGCGAGCTCCCCTGCCTTACACATTGTGGAAATGCTAAGGTGGTGGCCCTGCTGGGGCTTGGCTGGACGAATTTTTTAAATGTCGTCGCTGAACAGACTCAACAACACAGGCACAACGAATAGACCTGTGAAGTTGGGAGGTGCGGAACCGCCACTTGTATTCGCGGCTGGGCAGGCCCAGAAAAACCGTAACCGCAATCGGATAGTAGCACGAATACAAGGCTCGCCAAAGAGCGCCTCCATACAATTTCTTGCGACGTGGTGTACTCACTTTTGGCCTTTTGATGGCACTTCGTCAAGTACGAAATGAACCAATGCAGCAGAGAAGGTGCAGAGAAGGCAAAGAAAATTTAGAGTGCGGCAAGCGGATGTGGCCGGTGTTCTTTCGGGCCAGTTTGGCCGAAGGGCCATCGATCATTTATACTTACCCTTTGCTCACCGACATTTCTTGAAGCAGGAGCAGTCAGTCAAATGCCTAAACGGACCTTCCAACCCAATCGCCGCCGCCGTTCCAAAGTGCACGGATTTCGGCAGCGGATGAAAACCAAGAGCGGCCAGGCCGTATTGTCGCGCCGGCGCGCAAAGGGACGCAAGCGCGTTTCCGTCAGCGCGAGCTACCGCGATACCAACCGCTAATAAACCAACGGCGATTAACCAATCGCATCACACCCGTTCCAGGCCCAGGTATTAATCCTGAAACAGCCAATCTCCCCGAGCAGGCAAGCTGAACCATGGCAATCCTGGGAGGTGAGCGGAACGAAAGCGAAAGAAGCAGGAACGCGAACGCCGTGGATACCAGCGTGAGCGACACACCGAAGGGGAGTTTCCCGAAGACCGCGCATTTGCTGAAGCACTCCGACTTTCAGAGTGTGTATCAACAAGGGCGGCGCCACTTTTCAGGAAACATGACCGTCTTTTATCTGCGCGCCCAAACCGAAGCTGTTCCCGAGCCGAACGGGGCCGGGACAGCCAAGCGGTTGTGCGCGCCGGTGGTGGGTCGGGTGCGTATCGGATTCACCGTCTCAAAAGCCTTGGGCGGATCGGTGGAGCGCAACCGGATGCGGCGACGCACCCGGGAAGCGGTCCGACGACACCTGGACATGCTGCACGGAATCAACGATGCGGTGGACGTGGTGATCAACCCAAAGAAGAGTCTGCTGGCGGCCGAGTTCGAGCAGATCTCGCTGGAGATCGAGCGGGCCTTTCGCGTCATTCGGCAGCAATGCCAATCCGCGGGTAGGGCTGCGGCTGGGGTTGCGAATAAAGCAGCGGAACCGAAAAGTGGAAAGCAGGAGGCACGGCGGGGATGAAACAGCTGATGCTGATGTTGCTTGCGGCTTATAAGCGCTATGTATCTCCGCAGTTGCAGGTTGCTTGCCGCTTTACGCCCACTTGCTCGGAGTACGCGGCCGAAGCGGTGACGCGACACGGCGCGTTGGGCGGCACGTTGCTGGCGCTCTGGCGTCTGTTGCGCTGCCATCCTTTGGGGGGACGCGGGCTTGACCCAGTTCCAGAACATTTTGGCTGCCGATGCGCGCACGGCGCTGCGGCGGCCCGCACGGATTAGATCAGAAACACGGCGCGCGTTACTGGCAGAGGCCGGACGCGCAGGGTAAGGATTGTGAAATATAAACTGGCGGCCACGGCCGCGCAGATCGGCATACTACCTTGAGCGAGTTCCAGAATCCGCAGAACCAGCCCGGCATAGACAAGCGCGTGATGATTGTTTTTGCCGTTACGATGCTGCTGTTGGTGGCGGCCCAGAAGTACTTGGTCAAAGTGCCGCCGCAGGTGAATCAGCAGCGAGCGGCGCAGACTGCTCCGGCATTGCCGGCAGCGATTCCGACTACTAGTCCGGCAGCGGCATCGCCCAACGTGGGCGCAAGCGTGGCGGCGAATAAGGCTGCAACCGTGCCTGTAACCCAAGCCGCCAGCGAGAGTACTACGGTCGTGGAAAACGACCTCTATCGCATCACGTTCACGAATCGCGGCGCATTGGTCAAGAGCTGGATACTGAAGCGGTACACGGACAACGACGGTCACCCGCTGGAACTGGTGCAGCAGCAGGCGGCGGCGCAGTATGGCTATCCTCTTTCTCTATGGAGCTGGGACGAGCCGCTTCGCCAGACGCTGAACAGCGCGCTTTATGTGACCAGTGAAACCAGCGGCGCCAGCTCGCCGAAGGATCTTTCCTTTGTGTACGCCGATGGCGACCTGGTGGTGAAGAAGGACTTCCATTTCGACAACACTTATGTCGTCGATGTGAAGACCAGCGTGCGCCGGGGCGGAAGCTACCTGACGGCTCTGCCTGCGTGGCCGGCGGGATTTGGCGACGCCACCGGGCTGCCGAGCTACGCGGAACAGCGCTTGGACTACGTTCCGAGCGGTGGCGACGATGTTAAACGCCTGAAGCTGGACAAGAAGGGCGTTGCGATCAGCGGCGGCCACGTGGAGACCGGCAACTTCCAGTGGGTTGGCGCATCGGATGCGTACTTCGGCGCTATCTTCCTTCCCGAGCAGCCGCAGAACTCGGCCTTTGCCGAGCTGCGTAATCAGATTGAGATTGCAAGAGATCCGGCCAATCCGCAGGGCGCAAAGGCCAAGGCGGAGGTGCTGGGCGTCGCCGTCGGAACCCTTAATGCTCCGTCGAGCGTGCGTCTGTTCGCCGGTCCCAAGGCGGTCGACATTTTGGAGACCGTGCACAGCGCGGGCGGCGTCGATCTGCATGGCACGCTGGATTTCGGCTTTTTCGGATTTATCGGGAGGCCGCTGTTTGCATGGGTGCGCTGGACTCAGCAGCACTGGACCTCAAATTGGGGATGGACGATCATCCTGGTCACGGTGCTGATCAACGTTGCGCTGCTGCCGCTGCGAATCTCGCAGATTAAATCTTCGATGAAGATGCAAAAGGTCGCGCCGCAAATGCAGCAGATCCAGGAGAAGTACAAGAAATACAAACTGGATGATCCGCGCCGTTCGGAGATGCAAAAGGAGATCGGAGCGCTTTACAAGCAGCACGATGTGAACCCGGTGGGCGGATGCCTTCCGGTGATCATCCAGATGCCATTCCTGTTCGCCTTCTACACCATGCTGAGAAACGCCATTGAGCTGCGGCACGCCAGTTGGTTCTACCTCAGCGATCTGTCGGCACCGGATCGTTACCACATTATTCCGATTGCCACGATCGTTCTGATGATGGCCTTGCAGCGCATGATGCCGGCCACGGGGATGAGCAAGGAACAGCAGAAGATGATGAACATGATGACTCCGGTGATGTTCGCCATGTTCACCTGGTCGGTGGCTTCCGGACTGGGGCTGTATATTATTACCGGCTCGATGGTGCAGCTGGTGCAGCAGTCAATCATGAACCAGACGTCGATGGGCCGCGAGATGCGCGCGATCGCCGAAAAACGCGCCCTGAAAGCAGCGGAAAAGAAGGAACGGCTAGGAGTAGCGATGGCAATCGAAGAAAAGATAGCTGCGGCGAAGGAAATCAATGAATTGCTGAACCGGATTGTCCGGCTTGGCGGCTTCCGCGTGAAATACCGGATCGCGGTGGATCCGCCAGTGGACCAGGGGGCGGAGTGGGACCGGCCGGCGATCCTGGTGGATTTCTCGGGCCCGGACAGCGGGCTTGCTGGTGGCGCGCGGCGGCGAACTGCTGCACGCTCTGGAGATGGTCACGGTGGAAGCGGTGGGCGATATGCTGGACGAACACGAGCGGATCAGCTTCGACTCGATGGGCTTCTGCCAGGCACGCACCGACGAGCTGGTGATGTCGGCTAACGTTGCGGCTGAGAAGGTCCGCCACAGCGGCGCCCCATATGCGTTCAGTCCCATGAACAGCCGCGAGCGCCGGGTGGTGCATCTTGCCCTGCGCGACGTGGAGGACCTGCGCACGGAAAGCGAGGGCGAAGGTCCGGCACGGCATCTGGTGGTGTATCCGAAGAACTACAAGGGCAAGGCTCCGGCTCCGCCTGCGGCAAGCCGTTCTGGATCATCCCGCCCCGGGTCATCCCGTCCGGCGCCGCGGCGCAGAGAATAATCGGCTCGAACCGAGCCAACAATTTGAGCCCCGTTGCGATTCGATGAGAATATCGCAGCGGGGCTTTTTCCTCGGCGCATTCCGGAGTCGAGGCGCTTCGGAAGGCGGCGAGGCATGAACCTGGACGACACCATCGTTGCCATTGCGACACCGCCGGGACGCGGCGGGATCGGCGTAGTGCGCCTGGCTGGCCCGGAGTCGAAGGCCATCGCTGCGCCGATGTTGCGTCTTTCCGCGGGACGCGAGTTGGAGGCCAATCGCGCGCTCTTCGCCGAGTTGATCGAAATTGAGAGCGGCGAGCGCATCGACGAGGTGGTGGCGACCTGGTTCCAGGCTCCGCACTCCTACACCACCGACGAAATTGTCGAAATCAGTTGCCACGGCTCGCCCGTAGTGCTGCGACCGGGTGCTGGAGATGGCGATCGCGCAAGGGTGCGCGGCTGGCCGAGCCCGGCGAGTTCACTCAACGCGCATTCTTGAACGGACGGATGGACCTGATCCAGGCCGAGGCGGTGCGCGACCTGATCGATGCGCAGACTTTATACCAGGCAAAAGTTGCTGCGCGGCAGTTGAAAGGATCCTTGTCGCGCGTCCTGCTGCCGATCAAGGAGAGTCTGATCGCGCTGATAGCCAGGCTCGAGGCGGGCATCGACTTTGCAGAAGATGATGTCGCCGTGATGCCCGCGGATCAGATTCTGGCGGCGATGGAAGAGCGTGAGCCAGCGGCTGCGCGTTCTGGACGCCAGCTTCGCTTTTGGCAAGGTGGTGCATGAGGGACTGACGCTGGCAATTGTGGGCCGTCCGAATGTGGGTAAGTCGAGTTTGTTTAATCGGCTGGTGGAGCGCGAGCGCGCGATTGTGACTGCGCTTCCGGGGACGACGCGCGACTTGGTGACCGAGACGGTGGCGGTGGGCGGAATTCCGTTGCGGCTGGTGGATACGGCGGGAATTCGCGAGGCTGTGGAGCGCGATGCCGTGGATGAAGCCGAACATATCGGCATTCGTAAATCCATGGAAGCGCTGGCGGACGCCGATTTGGTACTGGTGGTGCTGGACGCCAGCGAGGAGTGGAAGGCGAGTTGAATGCCGTGGATTGCGAATTGCTCGCCGATGTAGCAGGCCGTGCGGCGATAGTGGTGCGCAACAAAGCGGATTTGGCCGAGCCTTTGGCCGAGTCCTGCAACGAGCTTTCGCTGGGGAATCTGCGTGCGCTCCGCACCTCGGCCGTGACTGGCGAAGGCATTGCCGAGTTGCGTGCCGAGATCCTTCGCACCGTGCGCGGAGGCGCGGTTGAGGACGGAGGCGCGACGCTGACCAACTTGCGGCAGCAATCCCAGGTGCGCTCGGCGCTTGGAGCTTTGACGGCCGCCGCCTCCTCGGTGCGCATGGCCATTCCTCACGAGATGGTGTTGCTGGATCTTTACAGCGCGCTTCGCGCTCTGGATGAACTGACGGGCGCAACTACCGCGGACGACATTCTGAATCGGATCTTTTCGACGTTCTGCATCGGAAAGTAGAAGCAGTCGGGGCAGGGCGGAGTTCCAGCTGGGGCGGGCGTAACGGCCACTTAATACACCACGTTGCCGAACACATGAGCCGGATCAGGGAGTGAACTGCCCCACGTCGGGCGGGCTTGCGTCTCGCCTTCTATAGATTTTCCTTGGGGGAATGACCTTAATCATCCTAAGATGTTCCAGCCAAACAAAAGAATATCTGACCTTTGTGAATGGAGATGCAGTAGTTCATCGGATTCAATCTCAGGGCCGAAAAGCGATTGGCCAGCTGAGACGTTCTGTAAGTCCTTTGGAGGAATCTTGTCTCTGCGTCGATTTGTGTCAGTTCTGCTGCTCGCGGCGGTTGCGGTTTGGCTGCCGTCACCGGTGTCTGCACAGGAATCGGTACTCGGGGAGGATGCAGAGAAGCCAATCAAAATCGGCGCCGAGGTGTTTGGCGGATACTCGGGATATCGAATTGGTGGCACCATAGACGGCGTCCAGGTGCCTGACTTTAAGTCCGGTTGGGCAGGCCAGTTTATCTTGAACTTTGGACGTTGGGCGGGACTCGTAGGGGATGTAAGCGGCCATTATGCTCAATCCTCAAGCGCCTACGACTTGACGTTTGGCCCGCGCCTGCAACTGCCCGTGGGACACTTCCGCCCATTCGTGGAGGCCCGAGCGGGGGGGCAGCATCTCAGTCCGAAGGGCTTTCCCAGCGGGAACAAACCGGCATATATTTTTGGCGGCGGAGTGGATATAAAGATCAGTTCTGCATTTTCAATTCGTCCCATCGACCTCTCTTACATCTACACCAGCTACTCCGTCCTGCCTACATCTCTGCGGCCGAAATATTCTTTCAATGGCTTCATCGCGCAAGCCGGTTTGGTCTACACCCTCAAACGGTCCCCGTCGGAAGGTGAAGTCCTCGCATCCTGCACCGTGGAGCCCTCGATTGTCGATCCCGGCGTCCCGGTCAAGATTGGCGTGACTCCTAAGGGTTTCCTGCCCAAGCGAAAGCTGCGCTACTTGTATGCAACCAGCGGCGGAACCATTTCCGGGAGCACGCCAACCGAATCGATTGATACCACGGGGATTGGGCCCGGTGCCTATACGATTACCGCCAAAGTTGTGGACGACGGCCGGGGCAAGCACCAGCAGACGGCAAGCTGCCGGGCACAATTCAGCATCAACACGCCTCCGACGCCGCCTCCAACCGTAGCGGTTGAACAGCCGAAGCCGACGTCTTCACCCGTCCCGGCTAAACAACACGATGATGCCCCGGCGACCGCGGAAGCGGTGCATACGCCGCTGAAGGTGAACGCTCCAGAGCCGTCCAGGTTCGGCATCATTGAATTCAATCGCAACGCGAAGCGCCCGAGCCGGGTTGACAACGAAGCCAAAGCCCAACTCGATCGTTACGCCGACGCCCTGGCCGCGCGGCCCGACGTCGGCGCCGTTTTGGTTGGACGTGCGGCGGCCAAGGGCGGCAACGTTAGCAAGCATGTTCTCAGCGTTGCCAGCCGACGCGCCATGAATACCAAAGACTATATGGTGAAGGAAAAGGGTATTGATTCCGGGCGCATCGAGCCTCGAGCCGGACGCGGCGACGGCCAGATAACCGAACTCTGGATTCTTCCCGCCGCCACCATCTTCCCGGCGGAGGGCACTTCGGTTGTTGTGGAGGAGGACAGGACGAAGACGGTTCCGCCCATCGCGTTGACAGCGAGGAGCGCTCACAAGAAGGCGCACAAAAGAACTCATAAGAGGCACAAAACCGTCCGGTAGCTGCTAGCACGCGACGATGGAAAAACGGGAGCGGCAATGTCTTCGTGGCCATCCATTCGTATGCCATTCAGCGGCTTGGAGGTGGAAGTTCTCAGCCGATTGTGGGCAGCGTCCGTTGTGAGCCTTTACCGGCATATCGGGTGGCTTGTAAGCGTAAGTAAAGAAGTGACTTGCGCCGTTACTGACGATGCGGTTTCGTGTTAAAATGAATACAGGTCGCAATGCATCTAGGTGACGACGATTCGAACCGGTCATCCATCGAAGCGGAAATTATTAATGAGCATGACAAAGCAGACAGACGTGAGTCTGTATCGCGGCACCCTGTTTTTGTCGTCCCTGCGTTCCCGGCGCGCGTCTGTGCTGCCGGAGTCACAACGATCCCTGGAAATCACAAATGTCCTCAAAGCCAACTACTGACGCCGCCGAGAAAGAGACAACACCCCACGTGGAAGAACTGAACAAGAAGACCGCAACCACAGCCGAATCCGGCTACACCGCCGATTCGATCAAGGTTCTCGGTGGCATGGAAGCGGTGCGCAAGCGTCCTGCCATGTACATCGGCTCCACCGGCGAAATGGGCTTGCACCATCTGGTCTATGAGGTGGTGGACAACTCGGTGGATGAAGCACTGGCCGGGTATGCCAGCAGAATCGACGTGACGGTACATCTCGATAACTCCATCTCGGTGGTTGACGATGGCCGCGGGATTCCCGTGGATGAGATGGATGTGGATGGCGAGCGATTGCCGGCGGCGCAGGTGGTGATGACGGTGCTGCACGCTGGGGGAAAGTTCGACAGCTCCACTTACAAAGTTTCCGGTGGTCTTCACGGCGTCGGCGTGAGCTGCGTCAACGCTCTCTCCGAGCAACTCGATCTGGAGATCTGCCGCGACGGCGCGATCTGGGAGCAGGAATATTCCGAGGGCGTTCCCACCACCAAGCTGACCAAGACGGGGGTCACCAAGCGCCGCGGCACCAAGGTTCACTTCGTGCCCGACCGCTCGATCTTCACCGTCACCGAGTACAACTACGACACCCTTGCCACGCGTTTGCGCGAGCTCGCCTTCCTCAACAAAGGCCTGGTCATCACACTGACCGATGAGCGCACCACGGAGCCCAAGACGGGCGAGGCGAAGCACACCGAGTTCAAGTTCAACGGGGGCATCGCCGAATTTATCAAGCATCTCAACAAGGGTAAGAACGTCCTCCACGAAAAGCCGATTTATATGGAGTCGGCGGAGAAGGACGGCCTGGCGATTGAGATCGGCATGCAGTACAACGATGCCTACAGCGAAACCGTTTTCAGCTTCGCCAACAACATCAGCACGGTCGATGGGGGCACCCACTTGCAGGGCTTCCGCTCGGCGCTGACGCGCACCATCAACGCCGCCGGCCAGTCGCTGGGTCTGTTCAAGGACCTCAAGGAGAATCTCTCCGGCGACGATGTGCGCGAAGGGCTGGTCGCGGTGATCAGCGTCAAGCTGCCGCAGCCGCAATTTGAAGGGCAGACCAAGGGCAAGCTGAACTCCGATATCGCAGGCCCGGTGCAGGCGTTCATCAACGATCAGCTCGGCAAATTCTTTGAGCAGAACCCGCAGGTGGCGCGCAAGATCATTAACAAGGCCATTGACGCGGCGCGCGCGCGAGAAGCGGCGCGCAAGGCTCGCGACCTTACCCGCCGCAAAGGCGTGCTTGATAGTGGCGGACTGCCCGGCAAGCTCGCCGATTGCTCGGAGCGCAATCCCGAACGCTGCGAGGTTTATCTGGTCGAGGGCGAGTCGGCAGGCGGCACCGCCAAGCAGGGACGCGACCGCCGCTTCCAGGCGATCCTTCCGCTGAAGGGAAAAATTCTCAACGTGGAGAAGGCGCGTTACGACAAAATGCTGGGGCACGAGGAAATCCGCGCCATGATTACCGCCTTCGGCTGCGGCATCGGCAAAGACGACTTCGATGCGACCAAGGTGCGCTACGGCAAAATTATTCTGATGACCGATGCCGATGTCGACGGCTCGCACATCCGGACTCTGCTGCTGACGTTCTTCTTCCGCCACATGCAGGAGCTGATCAAGCGCGGCAACATCTACATCGCACAGCCGCCGCTCTATCGCATTAAGAAAGGCCGCTTCGAGCAGTACATCAAGAACGATGTGGAGTTCGTGCAGGTGATGATCAAGCGCGCCTCCGACGGCTTGGTGGTTGGCTACGGCAACGAGGGAGCGCGGCTTGAGTCCAGGCAGCTCACACAGTTCATGACCCGGCTCAACGAGTACCTGGGTTCGCTGGACAAGGTGAACAAGCGCATTCGCAACGAGCGCGTCACGGAGATGCTTCCCGAGTTTGAACTCTCGCGGCGCGAAGATTTCCACGGCGCAATCGATGCGGTACCCACGCGCATCTCCGACATTGAAGCCCGGCTCAAGGCCATCGCCAAGGAAGAGCAGTTCATGGACGTTAAGCCCCACTTTGACGAAGAGCACGAGCTCTGGGACGTGCGCTTCGTCAACTCGCAGGGCACGCCGCACGCAATTAGCTGGGGACTTATTTCGAGCCCCGAATACAAGCAGATGATGACGCGCTACCGCCAGATTGCGGAGTTCATGAAGCCGCCCTTCCGGGTGGAGTGGGTGAAGAACGTAGAGGCCGCAAAGGACGAGAGCGACGACACTGTCTCGGCCGCCGAAAAGGCGGATGCCGACAAGATCGAGGGCAAGACGATCAAGGGTGGCGCGCCCACCCGCGTCACGCCTAAGGGAGGCTCGCGCGAGCCGGTGGAGAAGAAGACCGTGCGCGACCTCTTCAACTTTGTTCTCGAACAGGGACGCAAGGATTATCAGATTCAGCGTTACAAAGGACTGGGCGAGATGAGCGCCGAACAACTATGGGAGACCACCATGGACCCCGAGCGTCGCACCCTGCTTTCGGTGAAGCTCGAGGACCTGGCGGAGACCGAAACTATCTTCACGACCTTGATGGGCGAGGACGTTGAGTCACGCCGCAAGTTTATCGAGGACAATGCGCTGGACGTGAAGAATCTCGATATCTAAACGCGCATAGCAGCAGCAGCAGCGGCGGCAGCGAGCGAGCGAACGAAGCGGACTTAACGTGTGTGGTTTACCTCGGAGGTTGAATATGGCGGGAAAAGCGTTCTCGGGGCTTGCAGAGTTGGTGTTTCAGAACGGAGTGTCAGGTGAGTTGCATTACTTTGCTTACGGCTCTGACATGAACAACGAGCAGATGCTTGCGCGAGGCACCAAACCCAAGGTGGTCGGCGCCGCAAAGCTTCCCGATCATCAGCTTGCCTTCTTTGATTATTCCGCAGTCTGGGACGGGGCCGAGGAAACTGTAGTTCCCGCTCCCGGCCACGACGTTTGGGGCGTGGTGTACGAGGTGAGTTCTTACGACAGGGAGCGGCTCGACGTCGCGCAGGATGCGCGCCTGGATGGATCGGGAGCCTATTTTCATTCTCCGGCAAAGGTCACGGACCTGGAAGGAAAGGTTTACGACGTTCTCCTCTACAAGAAAGACAAACAGGGGATTCCGGAGAAACCTAGCCAGGAGTATCTCAACTTCATCGTTCAAGGCGCCGTGGATCACCAGCTTCCTTCCGGCTATGTCAAAGAATTGTCAGGAATGGAATCCACGAAAGCGAAGTTCGTTGTTCCGCGGCCGAGAAAGGCTTCCGAAGGCGGCTGTTCGGAATGTGGGGATGACACGCCCAGTCCGAGCAGCGGCACCGTGATCAATATCAGCTTGGGATCCGGGAGCTAAATCGTAAGCAAGTTGTCGGCTGCACGGAGTCAATTCGTGCAGCTTTACTTTTTCTGAGAAAGCGCAGAGCAGGAGGAGTAATGGACTATATCAACCTCGGCAAAACCGGCCTGAAGGTCTCCCGCATTTGTCTCGGCTGTATGACCTACGGCGTGCCTGCCACTGGTGAACTGAAGCCGGGCAGGCACGCGTGGACTCTGAACGAAGAAGAGAGCCAGCCCTTTCTGCGCGAGGCTCTCGATTTTGGAATCAACTTCTTCGACACTGCCAATGTTTACTCCAGCGGCGCGAGCGAAGAGGTGCTCGGGCGCTTTCTGAAAGCGAACACGCGGCGGGAAGCAGTGGTGATTGCGACCAAGGTTCACGGTGCGATGCGCGAGGAGCCTAACGGCCGCGGTCTTTCCCGCAAGGCTATCTTTTACGAACTGGACGAAAGCCTGCGCCGCTTGCAGACCGACTATGTGGACCTCTACCAGATCCACCGCTGGGATTACGAAACGCCAATCGAGGAAACACTGGAGGCGTTGCACGACTTGGTGAAAGCGGGCAAGGTGCATTATTTAGGCGCGTCATCCATGTTTGCCTGGCAGTTCACCAAGGCGCTTTATCTCGCCGACCTTCATGGCTGGACCCGCTTCGTCTCGATGCAGAATCACTACAACCTGCTCTATCGCGAAGAAGAGCGCGAGATGATTCCGCTCTGCCAGTCCGAGGGTATCGGCGTCATTCCCTGGAGTCCACTGGCACGCGGCCGCCTGGCCCGCCCCTGGCAAAGTGAAAGCACCAAGCGCTTCGAAACCGACCAGTTCGGAACCAAGATGTACTCGCAATCTGAAGCGGCTGACCGCAAGGTGGTAGAGCGCGTGGGCCAGCTCGCGGCGCAGCGTGGCGTGGCACGCGCAACCCTTGCGCTCGCGTGGTTGCTGAGTAAGCCGGGGGTCACCGCACCGATCGTCGGAGCTTCGAAGCCGCACCATCTACAGGACGCCGTAGCGGCGCTCTCGCTGCGCCTAACGCCGGAAGAGATTGCTTCCCTCGAAGAGCCGTACACGCCGCATCCCGTTCTCGGCTTCAGCTAAGCCGGGGGCTTCCGCGCTTGCTTTGGCCCTGCCGATGATCATGTATCACAGAGACGTGTGTGCTGCGTCACAGTGAGCTGGTCGAAGGTGAGGTATCACTGTGAGCCATTCGGGGCCGCTCAAATGGCGAACGGTTTCTCCACGGGGTGCGCGTGAAATTACTTAAAGACGCCGAACATCTGGTCCGGCTTGCAGTGGCGTTTGCGGTTGTGCTCGTCGTATTTCTGCTGGTGCGGGCACACTTTGTTCCGAAGAGCTTTGGGCAGTACGGCCACTATCGTGGAGATGCACTGGGCGAGCTTTCGTCGAAGCCGATTGCGTTTGCCGGTCACCAGACTTGCGAAGAGTGCCACGGCGACGTGCTCGAAGTGAAGAAGGCGGGCAAACACGCGGGAGTGAACTGCGAAGCCTGCCACGGCGCGCTTGCTGCTCATGCCGCCGATCCAGCTTCGGTGGTGCCGCAACTGCCGGATACGGCCGTGCTGTGCGCGCGCTGCCATGAAGAGAATATAGCCAAGCCGAAAACGTTCCCGCAGGTGGTGAGCAAAGAGCACTCGGGCGGCGCGCTCTGCAAGAACTGTCATGTGCCGCACAGTCCGCTGCTGCAACCGGGAGACAAAAAATCATGATCACGCGACGGCAGATGCTTGTGCTTCTTCCGGCCGCGGCCATCGCTTGGAAGTATGTTTTGGCCGGGACACCGGAGACCGCTCCCAACTACAGCGCCAGCCAACACTGGTGGGGCATGTTGCTCGACATCGACAAGTGCATCGGATGCGGCAACTGCGTGCGCGCCTGCTCCACGGAGAACAACGTTCCCGAGGGGTACTTCCGCACCTGGGTGGAGCGTTACCACGTCGAGGATTGGCACCAGGAGACGCCGCAGGTGGATTCGCCCAACGGCGGCAAGAATGGCTTTCCGCAAAGCACAGCCGTGGGCGGCAAAAACTTCTTTGTGCCGAAAATGTGCAACCACTGCAAGGAGTCGCCTTGCACGCAGGTCTGTCCCGTGGGCGCCACGTTTGAAGGCCCCGACGGGGTGGTGCTGGTGGACGGGACGTACTGCGTGGGCTGCCGCTATTGCATTCAGGCGTGTCCCTATGGCTGCCGCTTCCTGCACCCCAGCAAGCACACGGCTGAAAAGTGCACGCTGTGCTACCACCGCATTACCAAGGGGCTGACCACGGCGTGTTGCGAGAGCTGTCCCACGGGGGCGCGGCAGTTGGCGGACCTGAAGAACCCGAACGATCCCATCCACGAGTTTTTGAAGACCCACAGCGTGCAGGTGCTCAAGCCCTATATGGCCACCGGCTCCAAGGGTTTCTACCACGATCTGGACGGATCGGTGCGCTAAGGAGATCGCGATGATGGTACCTGTTGAAGGCTTCATGTATCCGAATGAGGTCGAGCTCCAGTGGAGCGTGTTGATCGTGGTCTATCCCTTTGTGACCGGGTTGGTGGCAGGAGCCTTCATCCTGGCGTCGCTGGAGCGCATCTTCCACGTGGTCGCGGTCAAGCCCACCTACCGGCTGGCGCTGCTGACAGCGCTGGCGTTCCTGATCGTGGCGCCGATGCCGCTGCAACTGCATCTGGGACACCCGGAGCGTTCGCTGGAGATGTTTCTGACGCCGCACAAGACTTCGCCGATGGCCATGTTCGGCTTCGTCTATCTCTGGTACCTGATGGCGGTGATCCTGCTGGAGATCTGGCTCGATTTCCGGCGTGACATTGTGCTGCTGTCGCAGAGCACCACGGGCTGGAGGCGGCTGCTCTACCGCGCGCTCACCCTGGGTTCCAGCAACATCAGCGAAGGCGCACTAAAAGTGGACGAGCGCGTCGGCTGGGTGGTCACGCTGATCGGTATTCCCTCGGCATTTTTGCTGCACGGCTACGTGGGATTCATCTTCGGCACGGTAAAGGCGAATCCGTGGTGGTCTTCGCCGCTGATGCCGGTGGTCTTCATCTTCTCGGCCATGGTGAGCGGCATCGCGATGGTGATGCTGGTGTATATGGCGATGATGAAGATCCGCAAGCAGCCCATCGATATGCGCTGTGTCGATACCATCGCACAGTACATGCTGTACACCTTCATCATCGACTTCGCGCTGGAGATGCTCGACCTGATTCATCGCATCTCGGTGGCGGACGAATCGTTCCGCTCGCTGGATTTCATGGTTCACACGCGCCTGTTCTTTTCGCAGGTTGTCCTGCAGATCATGATCGGAACGGTGGTGCCGATTCTGACCATCGGCCTGATCCAGATCTTCAATGTGCCGGAGAAGCTGCGCCGGGTGGCGTATGCGGTGTGCGGCTGCCTGACGGTTATTGGCATCTTCGCGATGCGCTGGAATGTGGTGATCGGCGGACAGCTCTTCTCCAAGAGCTTTCTTGGCTACACTACTTACAAGCTGGACCTGATCTCGCGCGAGGGCGAGTTGGTCGCCGCCGCGCTGCTAATACTTCCCTTCATCATCCTGTCGGTATTGCTGAAGATACTTCCGCCGTGGGGCGAGGAAAAGATAGCGGCTGGCGATTGAGGAGCGGGACACTCTGAAGGCGAAAACTGAAGGCGCGAACCGTCACGGTTCGCGCCTTTAGTCGCTCCAATATTATCTATCGGCAAATCGCCAGCACAGGTTCGTAGCTTAGCGTGCGAGCTGCGAGAGGGCGGCGCGGAAGAGTTGTTCGAAGGTGCGTCCGTTGGCGGGACCGAGTTGTTCAAGAGATTTTTCGGCGGCGGCGGACTGGTAGCCGAGATTGATAAGCGCCGAGAGTACATCCTCTTCGAGTGGATGCCTGGGGCGCGGCGCGGCTGGAGCCATGCCGAATTCCGCGAGCTTGTCCTTGAGTTCAAGCACCATTCGCTCGGCGGTTTTTTTGCCTACGCCGGGCATGCGGGTGAGCTTGGTGGCATCGCCGCCGCGGATGGTGGCGGCTAGTTCGTTCGGGTTCATTCCGCCGAGGATGTTGACGGCGAGTTTGGGGCCGATGCCGCTGACCGAGAGTAGTTTTTCAAAGAGTGCTTTCTCCTCGGCGAGATGAAATCCGAAGAGCGCGATCTGATCTTCACGAACATTGGTGTAGATGAACAGCGACACCTCGCTGCCGGCCTCGGGCAGTTGGGTGAAGGTGTTCATGGAGACCGTAACTTGGTAGCCGACGCCGTGGCAGTCCACGATGGCATGGCCCGGCGAGGTGGCGAGAAGCGTTCCGCGAAGATGGGCGATCATGTGGGCTCCGCGCTCTAAAGCGCTTCCAGAGGTTGTGTATCCGCCGAAGAACAAGTGCAACAGCAACTACGAAAGTCCGTAGCGGTAAAGGGCATTGCTTCCCACCTTAGCCGCGCAAATGCGGCGCGTCGAAGGTGGGGCACCCGGCAGTTCTGATTCATCGGCACGGAAGCGCCTACTAGGGACGGCGCTTGTAAAAGATGTTGAATTCGAAGCCGTGCGGCGGCGGGAAAAGTTCGTTGATCTTGCGCAGACGCTCGGCCAGGGCGGGCGGAGCCAGCAGCGGATAGTCGCGCTCCCGCAGCTCGTAGTAGTCCACGTCCAGGTAGAGCGAGAGCAGATAGATTGCGATGGCGTCGGCAAAGGTGGTCTCGAAGTACTCCTGGCGCGCCTTCTCGGCATCGGGGGCACTGGAGGTGACGATCTTGCGGAGTTCGTTGGCGTCGAGCGAGGTCTCGCCCTTCACCTTATCTTGCGCCTGCTTCCAGACCAGGTCGGCGAAGTCCTGCGAGAAGCCGGTTTGCTCAGCGAAGGCGTGAGCGATGTTGATGTAGAACTCGAAGGCGACCGAGAAGCGGTCGTCCATGAGGCGGGTGGATATAAACACGCATTGCGCATCGCCGAGGGTAAGATTGCGGTGGCAGACAGCGCGGTCGCTGAGCAGCACATCGTAACGATCGGCGATCAAAGTCTGGTCGCCGTCGGCGATGGCGAGCGGAACGAAGTAGAATGCTTTGCGGTTAAGGACGGCTGCAATCGGCGGCGGGACGGCGGCCACCATGCGCTGCAACTCGTCGGAGGTTAGGTTGACTTCGCCGCTGGAGGCATAACAGATGCCGTTGGGGGCTTGCTGCACGGGGGAGAGCCTTAATACTTCGGCGGGCGAGTTCGTGGTTGCTTGCTGAGTGTGCGGCATAGGAAGGTATCATTTTAGCGCAGGCGGGACGTTGCCGGTAAATGCCGAGCGATATGTGGCCGGGTCAAGAGGAGGAAAGTGTGAAGCTCAGCGAAATGGAGGCGCGCGGAAGCAAGACGCTGGTGGCTAGCGAGCCGATGAAGCAGCCAAGCTGGCTGGTGTGGACGCTGATGAAAGGCATCCGCCTGGTGATGCTGACCCTGCTGTGGACCGGGCTGGGCATGGGCGCCGGATTGTTTTGCGGAATCGCAGGCCTGATGATTGCAGGCGCGCTGACGCACCGGATACCGGAGATGAGCATGGCGTACCGGAACATCTCGATTCCGGTTGCGATCTTCAGCGGGAGCTGCGCGTTCCTGTGGAACTTGGTGCGGACGATTCAGGCGGCAGGGCGTAGAGGCAAAGGCTAGGCGCAAGGGCCAGGCGGGGAGATTGCCGGGTAGCGGCCGCGCGGGTTACACTAGAGAGTCTGTTCCAACAGACGGATGAGGATTTATGAAAGCAGCAACCCACCCGAAGTACGAAGAGATCCACGTGAAGTGCGCGTGCGGTAATAGTTTTGTTACGCGCAGCACCAATCGTGGCGACATCCACGTTGAAATCTGCTCGGCCTGCCATCCGTTCTTTACCGGTAAGCAGAAGGTGCTCGACACCGCTGGCCGTATCGAACGCTTCCGCCGCAAGTATGCCAAGAACGAGGCAAAAGCGGAACCGGCCAAGACCGAACAGAATTGATCCCGCGGGTGGTCGGGGTCTCCGGCAAGCGATCCTTGTTGGGGTGAAGACGCCCTCGGCGTAAGAATTGAAAGCCCTCGCTTCGGCGAGGGCTTGCTATTTGCGGGAGGCTATTGCGGCGAGTCCAAGTTGCCGACTAGTCCAGGTTTCCGGCTCCGGATGCGGGTGCGCTGGTGCGGGGCAGGATGGTGACGGTTCGCCAGAGGCGCTCGAGGCGGTGAATCTGATGGGGCGATGCGCCGGGTGTAAACCAGAGTTCGAGGATGGGTGACGCGGCATCGGCAGTCTCCTGCCAGTCAATCGCATCCAGCGATCGCAGACCTGCGATTTCAAGGACGGCGCGATTGGGGTCGAAGGTGGCCAGCGGCGAGGGATCAGCGGCGGCGGTGACAAAGACGAGAGTTTCGCTGAAGCGTCCAAGGTAGGTGGCCTGAACTACACGCACACGGTAGAGTCCATCGGGAGAGAGCGGCGAGAGTGGAGTGTCGCGGAGCTCGCAGCGGCCGGGGGCGTTTCGAAGCAGGGGCCAGAGGGGATTGTCCGACGACTGATGCCAGAGAAGGCCAGCCAGGATGGGAAGGCCGATGGCGAAGAGCACAAAACCGAGCGCATGGATGGGAGCGCGGGCTGCGGGTTGGATTGCGCGAACGGGTTGTGTGCAGGTTGCCATGTTTTGCGGCGGCATGTTTCGCCGGGGCATGTGCCTCTAAGGTTTGGATGCAGTTACGCGGGAGAGAGTTCATGGGCAAAGGTTACTGCAGTTCGGCCGCGAGTTGGGTTCAGCAGGCAGGGGAAATGCCGATACAATGGACGTGTGCAGAAGTCTTATGACAACCCACGCGTTTATCCAGCACCTGAAGGGGTGCGGGTGGCAGCGCGGCTGAAGATAGGGAAGGTTGAGATCGCTCCGGCCACCATACTGGCGCCGATGGCGGGGATCACCGATACGGTGTTCCGGCGTTTCATCCGCGAGATGGATGGCTGCGGTCTGCTGATGACGGAGTTCACCTCGGCCGATGGAGTGGTTCGAAAGAAGGATAAGAAGGCACAGCGTTTTTTGCGCTTCTCTGCCGACGAACATCCGATCTCCTCGCAATTGTTCGGCTCCAATCCCGAGTCGCTTGCCGAGGCGGCGCGGTTGGTGGAAGGGTTCGGCTTCGACGTGGTGGACCTGAACCTGGGATGCCCGGCGAAGAAGGTAGTGAAGTGCAACGGCGGGAGTGGACTGTTGCGCGAGCTATCGGTGATTCAGAAGATCTTCGAGTCGATTCGCGCCGCGGTTAAGATTCCGTTTACAGTGAAGTTCCGGGCGGGATGGAGTGAGCGCGAACTGGTGTTTCGCGAGCTGGCAAAGATTGCCGAGGGCAGCGGCCTGGATGCAGTGGCGATGCATGCTCGCACCCGTGAGCAGGGATATAGCGGGCAGGCACAGTGGCAGTGGATTGCAGAGTTGAAGTCGCTGATTTCAATTCCGGTGATCGGCAATGGAGACATACGTACTCCGGAGGACGCGCGCGCGATGGTGGCCGAGACCGGTTGCGATGGCGTGATGATTGGGCGGGCTGCGGCATCGAACCCCTGGATCTTCCGTCAGATTTCGCAATATACGGTGGGAGGCATTTATGATGTTGCTTCCAGAGCTGACCGGTATGAGATGATTCGCCACTACTTTGGAATGCTGATCGCGGAGGGTTATCCGGACGCGACGGGCAAGATGAAACAGTTTGCTTCATGGTTCACCCACGGCGTTGAAGGCGGAGCAAAACTGCGGAAGGCAATTTACGAAGCGAAGAGCGCCGAGGGAATTGTTGAGGCAGTAGATTTGTTTTTTGCGGGTGCGTCAGTGGAGAGCGAGGATCCGCCTGAGTCGCAGGGGGATTGTGAAGAGTGCCGCGTAGGAAGAGCGGTGCATTCGTCGCGCGGTGAGTATCTTTGTAATAAGGAAGCGGAATGACGTTCTCGCGCTACAAAGTGGAGCGGAAGTTTGTCCGGTACTCGCTGGATGTGCGGGCGAGAGTGATCGCGGGCGAAGAGGAGATCAGAGTCCGGACACTGGATATCTCCGAAGGCGGAGTGGGTTTGGTTTCTCCGGTAGAGATTCCCAAGCGGGACTCATTGGTTGTGGAGTTCGAGTTTCCAATCGGCGAAGGAGTTTTTCGAGCCGAAGTGTGTGGGCAGAGCAGAATCGGATTTCGCTACGGTTTCAGCTTTGTTGAAGTGGACGAAAGCTGTATGGCCCTGTTGCAGAAATACCAGCGTCGCTGGGGTGTTCTTGCAAAAGAAAATTATGCGGCCAGGGATTGAGTGCGAGAGTTTATCTGCGTGTGACGAGGTGCAGGTATGGGTGGGGATGTGGACTCCGCGGTACGAAGATTTAAGCGGATCAAAGTAGATATTCGGGTAAGAATGCGGCGTTCGGAAGCCTCAGAGGCGGAGAGTTCCGTGGTGCGTACCTACGAACTGAGCACGGGCGGCATGAGCGTGTACGCGACAGAAGCACTGAAGCCGGGGACCATGGTGCGGGCCGAGTTGTCGTTGCCGTCGGTGGACGAGCGCTTCGAAGTAACCGCAGTGGTGAGGAATCGGCGAGGCTTCCGTCTGGGCATGGAATTCGTCGATCTTGCCGATAACGTAAAAGGTGAGATCCAGCGTTACCTGGCTGCGGAAGCGGGCGTAGTCGAGATTTGATCCGGACTCGGTTGAACCGGCTCGGCCAAGTAACGCCCTGCCGGGTCCCGTGAAATGTAGGCCCATGGAGTTGTTGGATCGTGGGTGAAGACGGTGAGCCAGTGCTGCGGAATCGCATCGCGATAGTAGCGATGACGATTGTCGATGCAGTTGATGGGTGAAAGATCGTATGCCATCACCCAGGTTGGGTGCAGGTGGGCAGAGGTGGGGATGAGGTCGCCGACATAGGCGGCCTTTTTGTTTTGGCTTTCAATGATGACGGCCTGGTGATGTTCAGTGTGTCCTGGAAAGAGCTGGACACGGATGCCGGGCACGATGGGCTGATCGCCGCTGAGGAGAGTGGCGCGTCCGCTGGCGACCAGGGGATCGTAGTTCTCGGTGAGATAGCTGACGCGGTCGCGCTCGTGTTGCTGATGGGCGTGGGCTAACTCGCCGCGCTGATAGTAATAGCGGGCGCGCGGGAAAGTTGGGACAAGGATGCCGTCGGCGCGACGCAGGGTGTTCCAGCCGCAGTGGTCGAAGTGTAAATGAGTATTGATGACGATGTCGAAGTCATCGGGAGCAAAGCCGGCGGCTTCGAGGTTGGCGAGCAATGTCTCCTCGTTATGGAAGATTCGGCGCATCTTGTCGGGCAGTTTGTTGCCAGCTCCGGTCTCGATGAGAATGGTGTGATCGCCGGTGCGGATGGCCAGCGAATTCATGCCGAGATGAAGGCGATTCTGGGCATCAGCGGGCATCTTTGTTTCCCATAGAGGTTTGGGGACGACACCGAACATGGCGCCGCCGTCGAGATAGTAGAGTCCGTCGGAAATGATGGTGAGTTCGAAATCGCCAAGGGTTGTACGGTGCAAAGAAGTGCTCCGCGTCAGAACTGAATACCGCATCTTAGATGAAGAAGCGAAGTGAAAGATTCCGACGATGGGTGCAACAGGCAGGCGCGGATGCGGGATATAATCCCGGAGATGAAACTCGGAGGGACGAAATGAAAGTGCGCAGAGTGTTGGCAGTGTTGCTGTTGGGTGCGGCGTCGATGTGGGCGCAGAGCGGCGCGGCGGCCGATACGGCGAAGCCCGCCGATCATCCGGCTTGTAAGCACGATAAGGACGGCAAGATGGCGTGTTGCAAGAAGGACAAAGACGGCAACATGGCCAAAGATATGGATTGCTGCAAGAAGGGCAAGTGCGCACGCGAGAAAAAAGCGAGCGAGGCGAGCGAGAAGAAAAGCTGAACCATTGGCCTAAAGGGTAATGGTTGGAAGAGCGAAGTTGCGCGTTGCGGCAATGGTTGCGCAAAGTCCAGACGATTGCCGGAGTGGTAAGCGGGCGTGTGTCATGTGTTGTCAGAAGAGTAACTGGTGGTGAAATGTCCCGCTGCCGGGGTAAATCGATTGCCGGCCGAGAGGCCTGAGACGACCCCGGAGAGTTGAGCGACGCTGTCATCCTTCGCGGCGCTCAGGATGACGCTCAGCACACGTAGACGAGCAGTAGCGATGCGTGAAAGATAGATACATGTAAATGTAGTGGAGACGGGCGGCCTCGGGCCGCCCGTCGGCGTTTACTTTGTGGCGGTGAGCGCCTCGAGGACGCGGTCGAAGTCTTCCAGAGACTTGTATTCGAGGACGATCTTGCCTTTGCCGTGTTTGTCCTGGATTTGGACCCGGAGGCCGAGGGAGCGTTGGAGCTGCTGCTCGGCTTCGCGGACATTGGGATCGAGGAGGCGCTCGGGTTTGGGGACGGCGGGCTGGGGGTGCATGAGGTTATAGACGGAGCCCTCGACTTGGCGGACGGACATGGAAAGCTGAACAGCTTGCTTTGCCAGGCGGAGGACGGCTTCAGGCGAATCCAGGCCCATGAGGGCCTTGGCGTGGCCGAAGCTGAGCTTACTGGACTCGACCAGGGTGAGGACTTCTTCGGGAAGCTTGAGCAGGCGAAGGAAGTTTGCGACCGAGGAGCGGTCTTTGCCGGTGCGCTGCGCCATTTGCTCCTGGGTAAGGCTGAAGTCACGGGCGAGACGCTCGTAGGCGCGGGCCTGCTCGACCGGATTGAGGTCTTCGCGCTGGAGGTTCTCGATGATGGTGATTTCCATCGCTTGCTCGTTGGAAACCTGGCGGACGATGGCGGGGACGGTCGATTTCCCGGCGCGCTGGGAGGCAAGCCAGCGGCGCTCTCCGGTGATGAGTTGGAAGCGGCCGGCGTTTTGACGGACGGTGATGGGTTGAATGACTCCGGAGACCTTGATGGAATCGGCGAGTTCGTTGAGGGCAAGTTCGTCGAAGTGGGTTCGGGTCTGGTAGGGGTTGCGGTCGATGAGCTCGACTGGGATGTCGCGGACGAGTTCGCCGGCGGGCTGCGGGTTGGCATGTCCGGCAAGGGCGTGTCCGGGGAGCGGCCGACTGGATGCCTCGGGGCGGCGGGAAGTAGGGAGTCGAGGCCACGTCCGAGAGCTTTTCGCTTGTCTTGCGGGTGCGTTCACTGCTTTACCTGCGATGGTTGACGCTGTTGCGGTGGTTGAGCCGAAGCAGAACTTCGGTGGCGAGTTTGAGATAGCTCTCGGCGCCGCGGGAGCGTGGATCGTAGAGAATGGCCGGTTTGCCGTGACTGGGGGCCTCGGCGAGGCGGATGTTGCGCGGGATGGAGGTTTCGTAGAGCAGTTCGCCGAAGTAGGACTTGAGTTCGGCGGTGACGCCCTGGGCGAGGTTGGTGCGATCGTCGTACATGGTGAGGACGACGCCTTCGACAGAGAGACCGGGGTTGAGGGTCTGGCGGATACGTTCGATGGTGTCGAGCAGTTCACTGACACCCTCAAGGGCGAAGTACTCGGCTTGCATGGGGACGAGGACGGAGTCGGCGGCGACCAGGGAATTGAGGGTGAGCAGGTCGAGGGCGGGGGGGCAGTCGAGGATGATGACGGCGAATTGGTCGCGAATGGATTGCAGGGCGTGGCGGAGTCGGTATTCGCGAAATTCGGCGTTGACCAGTTCGAGGTTGGCTCCGATGAGCTGCTTGGAGGAGGGGATGATCTTGAGCAGTTCGATTTCGGTGGGATGGAGGAGTTCGGCGGGCTCGGCGTCGCCCATGAGGAGCTGGTAGGTTCCGGGGCGGTCGGCGTCTTTGAGGAGTCCGAGGCCGGAGGAGGAGTTGGATTGCGGATCGCAATCGACGAGCAGGGTTGGGACGCCGCTGGAGGCGAAGCTGGCGGCGAGATTGATGCTGGTGGTGGTTTTCCCTACTCCGCCTTTTTGATTGGCGATGGCGATGACCCGAGACATGGCGACTCCGGGCAACCGGGAGATGAAATGGTGGCGGCTGCCAATGTGGACAAGGTTGAGGGTAATGGGTTGAAGGGCGGGCGGCAATGGGGAAAGGGCGGTGTGGGAGTGGGAATTCGGTGGATAAGTGAGGAAAGCTGTGCAGAACGGAGGAAAAGTGTTCCACGTGGAACGTCTGAAGGCGGGAGAGCGATCCGGAGAGTGTTCCACGTGGAACATTGGAGGTGGGAGCGCGGGGCGGTGGATTAGGAGATGGGCTTCCAGGTGAGGAGGATGCGCTGCTCGGAGGCGGGAAGGATTAGGGTGGAGCTTTCACCGGGGGGCAGGAGCGAGAGCGCGCGCTCGCGCTGCGCTTCGCCGATGAGGACTGCGAGTTGGCCGCCGGGGGCGACGAGCCGGGCGGCGGCAACCAGGGCCTGGTCGAACTTCTCAACGGCGCGCATGGTGACCAGGCTGGAGCGCTGGGCGAGAGACTCGGCGCGGACATTGAGGACAGAAAAGTTGGCGAGATGGAGCGCGCGTCCGACTTCGCGAAGAAAAGTCGCCTTCTTGCCGTGGCCTTCGATGAGGGTGACGTGCAGCTCAGGAGCCCAGTATTTGATGGGCAGACCGGGAAAGCCGGCACCGCTGCCGAGGTCGAAGACGTCGGAGCGTGCATCGCGGGAGAAGAGCGAGCGGGCGGCGAAGAGCGACTCGCCGAAGTGGCGGACGACCATCTCCTCGGGAGAGCGCAGGGCGGTGAGGTTCATGCGCTGATTCCAGCGGAGGAGCAGGTCGAGATGGGTGCCGACGTAGGCCAGAAGGGTGTCATCGAGTTCGGCGGCGGGAATGAAGGGCGCGAGCAGGTCGCGCAGGGTAGAGGCTTCCATGGTGAACAGGATAAACCAAGGCTCGGTTGGGCACACCAGCGCGGCACGCAGGAGCATTCGGATTGGAATGCCGATGGGCATTTTGGCGATTCGGTATACGGCGAATCGCTGGTGAGTGCGCATCGAATGGTTAAGAAGTTCGCTTTAATTCTCGCGAAGAGGAAATGAACGATGAAAAGGCCCGGCGGCATCAGCGTCCTCGCACTGCTTCTACTATTTAACGGAGCGTCAAACGCAGTTTACGTAGCGATTCTGTATTCCCACCCGGACGTTGGGGCAGACTTCGTCAATGCCTGTCTCAAGCAGCTGCTCGGACTTGGCCCGGTTGATGCCGCGGGAATCGTGTTGGCAGCGATGACGGGGGCCGTGGTCTCGCTGGCGATCGGTGCAGGCTTGTGGTTTCTGCAAGAGCCGGCGCGGTGGGGATTGCTTTTGGCCACCGGCATCCCTCTGGGACGCGGGTTGATCAGTGCCGCCGCATACCTTGCGCAGAATCCGGATCAGTTTGGAAGATATTTCGGTGCGGCCTTTTGGATTCGAACCATCGTTTGTGGAGGGATCGTTCTGTACCTGGTTCAGCCTGAGGTGCAAGTTGCGTTCGGAGCACGCAAGGAATACTACGATGCGTATGCTCCTACCGAGCACGAGAGCCGCAGCCGGGGTTGAGGGGATTTGGGTGCACGCCGCCGCCCGGTGGGTGGCGGTAATACATTCACATATGTAAATCTTTAAGGCTGCGCCTTGCGAAACGGGGCGCAGTTTTGCCGTGGACGGCTGTCAGAAGCCGGGGTGAGTTTCCTCGTCGACGTGGGGGATGAGTTGTTGGTAGACATCGTCGGGGATGTTGGTTTGCCAGTGGTGGGTGAGGCGGGCGAGGCCGACTCCACCGAAGAAGAGCACGGCGAGGAGGGCGGCGGCGGCGAGGGGTTGCAGGGTGCGGCCGCGCCAGCGCTGGGCGGCTTGGAGAACTGCTGACGCTGACGGGTGCGCGGCAACGGATGCCGCTGCGGCTGCGGGGGCTCGTGGAGGGAGCGCGAACTGCAGGGCGTTTTCAGTGGCGCAGACGGCGACGCACTCCAGGCAGGCAGTGCACTCGATGGAGCGGATTTGGATGAGGCGGTCGACGGGGAGATCCTGCGGACAAGCCTTGGCGCATTTTCCGCAATCGACGCAGCTCTCGGTGTCTCGGCGAATGGTGAGGGGACTGGCCAGCGAGGCCAGCGACATGACGGCTCCGTATGGGCAGGCGTAGCGGCACCAGAAATTCTTGATGAAGACCGAGAGCAGCATGAGCACGGCGATGACGGTGAGCGCAGTGGTGCTCATGTGGAGGAAGAAGTGGAGCATTTTGACGTCGGCAAGGATGCCGTAGGGCTGGATCATGAAGTCTTCCAGGGCGGCGGCGCTCATGTTGCCGATGATGACGACGAAGAAAGCCAGAAGCAGATACTTGACGGAGCGCAGCGGAATGTCAAGCCAGCGGGGAAGCACGAGGTTGCGTCCGAAGAGCTTGCGGCCCGCTTTCCAGAGGTATTCCGAGAGGGTTCCGACGGGACAGAGCCAGGCACAGAAGGCGCGCTTCATCAGCAGGCTCATGGCAATGAAGATTGCGAAGAGCACCATGGCGGCAGGATGAATGGCGGGGATGCGTCCGGTGCCGACAAAGTAGCGCAGGTTCATGAGGCCGGCGATGGGCAGCCAGCCATCGACTCCGGCGGGACGGGCGACGTGGGGGCCGGTGGAGGCGGTCTCAAAATAGCGGACGAAGAAATAGAATTGCACGCAGAGGAAGACGTTGAGCAGGATGAAAAGAGATTGCACGATGAGGCGGATGCGCTGCGAACGGTCCGGAGACGTGCGGCGAAGGTGCGGCTTTTTGGAGTGGGTGGGGGATTCGGAGGGCGACGGCTCTAGTTCGGTATCAATGTGATTCGACATGATGACTGTATAAGGATGAATCCATCTTTCTATTCATAGAGTAGGGGGCTGGATGCGGGGGCGCTATGACTTCGGTCACAGAGGGGTGGCCGGCCGATGCGCGAACAAAAGCAACGCCTGTCTAAAACTCAAGCTAATTTCCGGTTGGGGATAGGGAGTGCCTTGGCCTCAGTAATTCCAAACGAGATGTTTTCCTGGACTTACCGATAGACGGCGTAACCACCGACTAGTCAGAAAATGTGACTCGATCTTGTTGAGAGACCATAACAAGACTATATTTAGTCTCATCGAACGTCGAGGGTGAAGCATGCGCTACTCATCTCAAGTCAAACCGATCAGCTACCTCAAGGCCAACGCCGCTGAGGTTCTAAAAAAACTTACCGAACAGCGCGAGCCCTTGGTAATCACACAGAACGGTGAAGCTAAAGCTGTCCTACAGGATGTGGCGTCTTTCGAGGAAACTCAGGAGACGCTTGCACTACTGAAGATTGTGGCGCTAGGCAATCAGGAAGTGGCCGCTGGAAAAGTTAAGCCAGTGGCGGACGTGGCTGCCCGTCTGCGTGCGAAGATAGCAACCCGCTGATGATGACGAGATCATCCGCCAGGTTCGAAGTCTTGCTCACGGATGGTGCAGAGCGTGATTTGGAATCTATATACGACTACATCTCTGAATTTGATTCTGTTTCTAATGCAAACCATGTGCTCGATCAGTTGATGGCAATTGCTGAGAGCTTGGCGCAATTTCCAGAGCGCGGCGGTTATCCAAAAGAACTCGAAAGCGTGGGCATCAAGGAGTACCGCCAGACTTGGTTCAAGCCCTATCGTGTGATCTACCGGGTTGAAGGCCAAAAGGTGATCATTTATCTGATCGCAGATGGCCGACGGGATGTGCAATCACTATTAACGCGCCGGTTATTGGGAGCGTAATAGAACAATTTTATCGACCGCACAGAGGGTGGCCGGCCGATGCGCGGACAAAGCAACGCGCCTGTCTTAAACTCAAGATAATTTCCGGTTGGGGATAGGGAGTGACTTGGCCTGTTATCGCCAGGTATCTTCCCAAAGATCGCTTCCGCCGTCCTCTAACTTTGGTCACAAGACCGTGGCATTGCAACCCATACCATCATGGGAATCTGCGAACTCTCACCAACCGTTCATCAGAATCTGTCTCGAACTTCCAGCAACTTACAAGTCGCGCGGCGTGCACTAGCTCGGCTCTCAGAAGAATCAGGGGTTTTGCTCATTACCTCCGCAATTTAAGTATATCTGCCACTTGGCCGATATACACGACCACTTGGCTAGAAAGCCCGGCAGACCCAAGACTTCTTCGAGGGAGAATCACTAGTGAAAACGAACACGGTTCTACGTAATGCATTCGTCGCTTTAGGCGGGCTTTTGCTCTTCTTGCCCGTACCCATGGCAGCCCAGGGGTTATCGCCTAAGATAGGGATTGGCTATATCAATCCAGGCGGTATCGCCAACGTACCGCTGTTGTATAACGGGCCGGAAGTGCTGAACCTAAGCGCCGCTGTATCCACCGGTACGGTCGCGTTTCCATTGGGCGGCGGTATGGCCCCCGGTACAGTTTCTGTCACCACGCAATACAACCTGAACCCTGGTCGGGTGGTAACGATCGAGGCTGGCTTTAACAGCCCCATTGCCCTTGCTGATACGACCGGCGATCAGATCTCGGCGACCGCTGTCAGCGCAGTATTCTCCAGTGGCGGCGGCACAGTCACTTCCATGCCAAATTGTATGAGCCCGGCGAGCGGCCAAACCGCAATTCAATTCGGGCTTTCTTGTGGTTGGATCACCTTTCCCTCAATCACCACGGCAAACCAGAGCGCAACACACACCCACACAATTGCATTGAACCTGAATCCGAACCAGTCTATGCCCCCGGGCACTTACACTGGCACGCTCGTGATCGCTGCTTACGCAAACTAATCAACAACAAGGACTGGAGCGCACGCGTTATATTGCTGAAAAACGCGGCGCTCCTTTTTTAATTAAATGACAAAGAATTTGGTAAGGCACATTTATCTCTACCTGCTGCTCTTCGCGGTTCCCGCGCTCCATGCCCAGGGGATTGCGCCCATCATCAGCGAGTACGGTCATGGAAAGGCAAATGGCGCCTTCACCGTAATGAACAATTCATTGGAGCCGCTGTCGGTGGTTATCCAAGCTTACAGCTTTAGCGTGAGTCCGGAGAGTAAGTCAATGCTACGGGCGCTCGATCCGGGTATTCACATACAACTTGATTCGATGTCCACCAAACTCGGCGCAAAACAGCAGCACGAATTTGCATATAAAGTGAAATGCGACACTTTGCCGTGCTGGGGAACCTTCACCGCAGCCATTAGCGGTGCACACGCCTCAAATGGGATGGCGTTGGAAATGATCGTGCCGCACACATTCTATATCTGCGAAAAACAAAAGGGTTGCCGCGACCGCGTTCGCAGCGATGTTTTTCACCTAGAAAAATGACCGCCCAGGTTCTATTTCTATTCCTCCTGTTCGCCGCATTGCAGGGGACGAGCCTTGCTCAAGTAGTTGAGGTCAAGGGTGGCGACAGCAGTATGTTCGACGCCGGCGGCGGCAGCGTCGTTCTTCATTTTCCGAACTCAACCGAGACCTTTGGCGCTGGAATCGCCGATGGCCAACTCCATTATGGCGCAAGTTCTTCCTTCGACTGGCATCAGTGGAAAATGACTGCGGGCGATGATTATCTCGGTCTCACGGTTGGAACCGGACTGGCGGTGTCCTTGCGCGGGCTAACGGCCGAGCGACAATGGAAGAAACAAAAACTCACCGTTTTTGCGGGAGCTACTGGCCAGTTTTACTCGTTTCCTTATTTCTCTGCAACGAGCGTGAATCATTCCGGCACGGGGATTCTCTATCAACGTACGTTGCCGCGTGGCCTGGATTTTTCCACGATGGGGGTCATCGTTGGATCACAGTACACGGCACTGGGAGCATTGCATTACCACTGGAAAGGGCTTGAAGCATCGGGAGCGGCGGGGCTGCTGCAAAGCCAACCATTCGGCAACGGGAATATCTGCTACAAGCCCATAAGACCGCTCTCTTTTTATGCAGCGCGGCAAAATTACTTTTTTGATGTGCAACAGACCCTACCGTCGGGCACCGGCTCTTCTCTTGTTCAAGAGGCGACAACCATTAGCAGTATCGGTGGCGCCGCCAGTCTGCGTGGTCTTTCGCTGAATGCCTCGGCCCTTACTGGCACAGCGGGTACGAATCAAGTAAGCGGCCAAACCTTCGGCGGCAGTGTCCATCCTGGCTTTTTAACTGTCACTACAAGCTACAACCGATCAAGACACATTGGCTCCGTTACCTCATCCTTCACTGAGAGGCTTAACCGACGCTGGTCGGTCAGCGAGTTTCTCACGTACTCTCAAGGACAGTGGTCGGCGAATTATGGCGGCTCGTTTACATCGAATGGGTTAACCGCGAGTGTTGGATATATAACGAACTTCGATCCGTACACGGCTGGGGGCTCGCCGTTTCAGCAGACCATCAGCGTTAGCGTGAGCTTGCAACTGCCCCATAGCACATCCGTTACGTTTGCAACCAATACGCTGCCCAACGGCGCAGTGCGGTGGAGCACCTACGGCAACAGTTTCGTCCAAGGCCCATTGCAGTCCGGCAATTTTCCAGGCCAGTCCAACTCCAGTCAGACAAAGCTTATTGCGAAGTTCATCGTTCGTGGAATCGTGAAGGACCCTTCGGGTACACCCGTCGCGGGTGCTGCCGTTCTCGTCGGAAAAGAAATCGCGTTTACAGATTCCGACGGTACGTTTTTCGTGCGGCTCCGGAAAAAGAACCTCGTAACTATCAAGGTCGTTCCGGGAGACTTCAGAGCGCCGGGGAACTGGCAGGTCATCAGCGCACCGGACTCGGCGACACCCGAACCGAAAGACGGAGCGGCCGTGGTCAACATCGAAGTGAGCCAGGTTGTGTAGCTTAGTTCCAGGCACACACATTCTTGACGCTCCTAAAAGCCTTCGAGGACGATTTTGCCGATGGAGGTGTGGGATTCGATGGCGGCGTGAGCGGCGCGAAGGTTCTCGGCGTTGATGCGTCCGGCGGTGGTGCCGAGGGTGGTGCGGATGAGGCAGTCATCGACAAGTGCCGATATCTGCTCGAGGATGCGGTGCTGCTCGATCATGTCGGCGGTTTGGAAGCTGGAACGGGTGAACATCGACTCCCAGTGCAGGGAGGCGGACTTCGCCTTGAACTTGCGGAAGTCGATGAGGCCGGGATCGTCGATGAGGGCGAAGGCGCCTTGGGGGGCGATGAGTTCGACGATCTCATCGAAGTGCTGATCGGTGTGGGTGAGAGCGATGATGAATTCGAAATGCTGGACGCCGAGTTTGCGGACTTCTTCGCTGAGTTTTTTTGAGTGATCGACGACGTGGTGCGCTCCGGCTTTGAGGACCCACTGCTGGGAGTCGAAGCGCGAGGCTGAGCCGATGACGGTGACTGCGGTGAGGCGACGGGCGAGTTGGACGAGGATGGAGCCGACGCCTCCGGAGGCTCCGATGACGAGCAGCGAGCCGGCCTGCGGTGGCTTCTTTTCGTCCACCAAGCCAAGGGGAATGCGCAGGCGGTCGAAGAGCAGCTCCCATGCGGTAATCGAGGTGAGCGGCAGAGCGGCAGCTTGGGCGAAGGAGAGCGAGCGGGGCTTGTGGCCGACGAGGCGCTCATCGACGAGATGGAACTCGCTGTTGGTGCCGGGACGCAGAATGCTGCCGGCGTAGAAGACTTCGTCGCCGGGTTTGAAGAATGTGACCTCGGGGCCGACCGACTCGACGACGCCGGCACAGTCGAAGCCGAGAACTTTGGGCTGCGCCTGGGTGCCCTGGGCCCTCATGCGGATTTTGGCGTCGACGGGATTGACGGAGACGGCGCGGACGGCGACGAGGAGATCGCGTGGGCCGGGAGTGGGAGTGGGGAGTTCGAAGTCGAAGAGAGAGTTGGGATCGGATGGAGGTAAGGACTGAATGTACCCAATGGCTTTCATGAGTGCTCCTTACGGAAAAAGATGTCTCCAGTGTGGCGGAGGATGCTGCCAGACACAAGCTTGCCGGTGGAGGGTGTTCACGAATGGACAACTCTCTCTTTAGCCCGTTGCAGACTTTTCCATCTCCGCCAACTGCTGCTTTGCCGCACCGAGTTCGGCATATTTCGCGTACGTCCGCTCCGCTACCTGCACGATCTGCTCCCATCCATTCGGCAGATCCTCGGTGAGATCGTGCAGATCCAACTTCAACTGGCTGGCCTCAAAACTAAGCCGCTTGATCCTGGCTTTCAGTTCGTCAGTGGTCGTCGATTGACTCACGGTGGTGCCTCCTTGCGGTATTCCACTCAATATTTGCATAGTTGAGAGGCGGCGCGGCGATTCAAATCGCGCACGATGAGGACTTCGGTGTTCTCGGTGAGCGGTTGCGTTTAGAGCAAGCCCAGGGTTAATGTGTCCTGCTCTCCCACCCTTAGCCGCGCAAAGAACGCGCGCTGAAGGTGGGGCACCCGGCCTTTCGGTATACAGCGACCATGGAACCGCCCTAGCCTGGGTCACGGACGTTGCGAGGAGCAACGCACTGGGCCTCTTTGAGCCATATCTCGACGCGCCGGTTGCGCTCCCTGCCGGAGTCGTTATCGTTGGAGGCCAATGGCAGATCGGAGCCAAAGCCCTTGATCGTAGCGGGTCGAAGCCCGCGTTGGGCAAATTCTTCTGCGACGATTCTTGCCCTGCGCTGCGAAATCGCGATATTCGCCTGGCGGTCACCGGTGTTGTCGGTGAAGCCTAAGAGCATGATACTGTCGCCGCTGTATCCAGAGTCGGCGAGAAAGCTGACTACCCGGGCGAGGTCGGACTGGGCCTTGCTATCGAGGACGGTGAGACCGGGAAGAAAGCGAAAATCGAGCGACAATCGTCCGGCATTTTGCGTCAGCCGCCGATACTGGGGCGAGGCCGTGGGCGAACTCACGTCTTGCACGGAAGTCACATTCTGGGCAATGAATCCGACGTCGCCGACTACTTCTTGACCCGCATTTGAGAGCGCGAAGTCGACGAATTTCCGCACATATTTATTCTGCGGATCGGCGGGAGTATATAAGTATAGGCGCCGGGAGAGCAGATAGTCTTCCGTACCAACCGTCAAGCGATTTGGCTGGAGAGAGATCGCTCCGCTTTCGCCAACCGCGATGGCTTTTGCGTTGAGAACGTAAGGCAGGCCGACAAAACCAATGCCGTTGCGGTCACCGGCTACGGCATCGGAGATCGCGCGGCTATCCTCAAGCCGCCGGGTGTTAGCGGCCAACGGCCTGCTGCCGAGCACCATTGCCTTGAACGTGTCGTAGGTTCCAGACTTGTTGTCGGGGGCATAAAGGTTGATGGCTCCATGCTGAGCGCTGACCTCCGACCAGTCCACGACAGAGCCGGAGAAAATCCGCGCCAGTTGATCCTTGGTCAGCATGGGAAGCGGGTTGGAAGAACTCACGATTACGGCGATGCCATCGAGAGCGAGCAGGTGCTCGCTGGCCGGAGATGACCAATCGCCCTGCGCGGAGAGCTTGCTGATTTCCTTGGGCTTGATCTTGCGGGACGCCATGCCAATGTCGCAGGAGCCGTTCATCAAGTCGTCGAAGGCGGTGGCTGATCCGTGCGCTGCAATCTGAATCTCGACTCGGGTGCCGCCAGCGGAGAGAAAACCGGGCAGAACGGCCTGCACGGATTCTTCATCTGCGCTGGCGCCGGGCAGGACCTGGATGTCTTTGGCGCCGAGTTGCTTCAAGAACGCCTGCGCCAGGGCGGGCGCCAGCGTTGCGCCGATGGTGTTGGAGCCAGCAAGGCGGAGTATCGGGGCACCTGCGGAAGGCATGCCGTCGGCGCTCTTGGCGTGAGCTTCCCAATATGCTCCGCCTCCCAAAAAGGCCAGACCGGCCAAAGCCACAATTGCTGCTACCGACCACGGCCGTGGGCCGCGTCGAGCGTGGGAGAGAACCGGCGGCATGATTGGGACGATTGCCCCGCCGCGCTGGCCGGAGGCGGTGTGGGCGCTGAGCGTTAACTGCGAAGATTCCCGCGGTTCGGGCAGGCATGATTCGGAAGGGGGCAATTCATGATGCAACGCCCAACGGAAAATGCTCTGCTCCACCTGCTTGGGTAGATTGTGGAACCTGATTCCGAAGCGTTGGTTCTCGTTATCTACCCAGATGACAACGCCTTCGGCTTCAAGGTGCTCGACGTGCTCGGAGAGATCCGGAAACTCGACTTTGAAGGCTCCGCTCTCCTTATCCATGCGCATGATTGCGCCTCTGGTTCCAGGGGGCTCGGCTTGCTGGCGCAACTTCCATCGCAGGCGCTGAATCGAGCCCGGCTCCGGCGGCGCCTCGGTGTGCACGGCCATGCCAGCTTCACACAGATTCAGCAATACGCCGCGACATTTGACGGGGCCGCTGCCGAAGGAGACTTCATGGGCCTCCGCCAAGGGGTAGCGCGCATATCGGCGACGTTCCGAACGCCCTGAGAGGCTGTTCCCAGGCTCTGGTCTATTCTTCATTGTCTTTCACCTCGCCTTAATTGGAGGAATCGCTTCGGACTCGAAAAGCGAACAGTCCGAGCGATCGGTCTTCTACGCGGGGGCGCGGCCTGGCCGTGGGGAGACCTCTTCCTACACGCCGGACATTTTCCGGCTAACTGTTGGGTGCGAGGCAGAAATTCAGAGTTGCTCGCCGGTTGAAGGAATCGTGTCGAATGGGGAACTATTTCCGGTCCACCGCAGGGTAGGTTCGCGGCAAAATGCCCAGCTACGAGCTTGAGCCGAGAGCGCTGGCTTGTTTGCGCTGGCGGGATTGGATTTCGATGTAGACGTTGAGCAGGGCGACGGCGGCAGGGGTGACGCCGGGGAGCCGCGAGGCTTGGCCGATGGTCTGCGGACGCAGGCGGGCGAGCTTCTCTTTCATCTCGCGGGAGAGGCCGCTGATGGTGGAGTAGTCGAACCAGTCGGGGATGGTTTTGGTCTCGGCTTTTTTGAGGCGCTCGATATCCTTCTGCTGTTGGAGAAGGTAGCCGGCGTACTTTACTTCAGTTTCGATGGATTTGAGTTCGACCCATATAACGGAGGGAAGATGCGAGGGATTAGCAGACCTAGCCTCCGCACATTCGCCAACCGCAGGCGGATGTGGGCCACCCGAGTCCAGGCCATCGTGGACGAAGAACTGGGGGGCGAGCTGGCGGCAGATGGGGATGAGATCGTCGATGGTGACCTCGGGACGGCGCAGGAGCTGGGCCCAGGTTTGTCCGGTGACGACGCCGACTTTTTCGGCGAGCGCGGCGGGCAGCGAGGCGGTGGCGCGCTCGGTTTCAAGCTGCCGTTGCAGGTGCTCGCAGCGCCGCTGCTTGGCTTGGAAGTTCTGCCACGCGTCATCGTCGATGAGACCGACGCGGCGGCCATGGGGAGTGAGGCGGCGGTCGGCGTTGTCGATGCGGAGGTGGAGACGGAACTCGGCGCGCGAGGTGAACATGCGATAGGGCTCGACGGTGCCTTTGCTGATGAGGTCGTCGATGAGGATGGCGGTGTAGGCCTCGGTGCGATCGAGGGTGAGCGGGGGCTCATCCTTGATGGCGAGGGCGGCGTTGATTCCGGCCATGAGACCCTGGCAGGCGGCTTCCTCGTAACCGCTGGTGCCGTTGATCTGGCCACCGAGGTAGAGGCCGCGGATTTTGCGGGTTTCCAGGGTGCGCTCGAGTTCGGTGGGATCGATGGAGTCGTACTCGATGGCGTAGCCGGGGCGAAGCATTTCGGCCCGTTCAAGGCCGGGGATGGAGGCGAGGATGGCGAGCTGGACATCGACGGGGAGCGAGGTGCTCATGCCGTTGAGATAAATCTCGTGGGTGTTGAGGCCCTCGGGCTCAAGGTAGAGCTGGTGGGTTTCCTTGTCGGGAAACTTGACGATTTTGTCTTCGATGGAGGGGCAGTAGCGCGGGCCGGTGCCGCTGATCTGACCGCTGTACATGGGCGAGCGATGGACATTCTCGCGGATGATGCGATGAGTTTCCGGCGTGGTGTGGGCGATGTAGCAGAGCACCTGGGGCTGCGGGATGCGACGGGTGCGGAAGCTGAAAGGGGTGGGATCAAGGTCGCCGGGCTGAGGCTGAAAGCGCGAAAAGTCGATTGTGCGGCCATCGAGACGGGGCGGAGTTCCGGTCTTGAGGCGGCAGTGGCGGAGGCCGAGAGCTTTTAGGTTTTCGCCGAGAAGGATGGCGGCGGCTTCGCCGTTGCGTCCGGCGGGATAGGTTTGCTCGCCACAGTGGATGAGGCCGTTGAGGAAGGTTCCGGTGGTGATGACGACGGCGCGGGCGGCGACGGTGCGGCCGTCGCGCAGGCGCAGGCCATGGACGCGGCGGTCGGCTTGGGTTGCGCCCTCGGTGATGAGTAGCTCGGAGACCTCGGCTTGCTTGATGCTGAGGTTGGGCTGGGCCTCGAGGAGTTGGCGCATTTTGAGGCGGTAAGCCTGCTTGTCGCACTGGGCGCGGGGCGACCAGACGGCGGGGCCGCGCGAGGTGTTGAGCAGACGGAACTGGATGCCGACGGCATCGGTGACCTCGGCCATGATGCCGCCGAGAGCGTCGATTTCGCGGACGATGTGTCCCTTGGCGATGCCTCCGATGGCGGGGTTGCAGGACATTTGCGCGATGAGGTCGGAGTTGAGAGTGAAGAGCGCGGTGCGCAGGCCCATGCGGGCGGCGGCCATGGCAGCTTCACAGCCAGCGTGACCGGCGCCGACTACGGCTACGGCGAAATGTTCGGAAAAAGACATGGGGCGGGGGCGGGAACCTTTAGTTGGTATTTTAGCAAGGGAAAGGAGGGTGGGCGTGGAGTGGGGCGGTTCCAGGCGGAGCTCTGAGTATGCGAATCGCAAAAAAGAAGGGTCCAGCGGGGGCTGGACCCTTGAATTTGCCGGCGGACTACTTCTGCCAGGGACGGGTGGGGCGCTGGGCGTCGGGGAGGTCGCGGCCGACTACACGGTCATAGTGGTAGCTGGCGCTGACGCTTCCGAGGCCTTCATTGTAGAGACTGGTGTAGCCGAGCGCTTGTTTGAGTTCTTCGCTGAAGGTGTGCAGAGCCTGGAGGCGTTCGGCGGTGGCGGCGACCTCAAGCTTGCTGGTTTTGAAAAACTTCTGGTAGCCGCGATCGACCAGGAGAGCAGGCTCTCCGGCGATGAGGCAGGACGGGAAGCCGACGACCCGGGCACTGCCATCTTTTCCAACTTCGATTGCGGCGACGCACTGATCCTTGCTCACCTGGGTGACGCCGCTGCCGGGAGCGGGCGGAGTGATCTGGAAGCCGTGATCGGAGAGGTACTTCAAAGCATCCTGAAAGCTTCGGGTGACGGTCTTCAAAGGAGAGAAATGAGACATTCTGTACCTCGCGCAGTTTGGGTTCCAGAGTTGAGCTGCCGAAGTGGGCGGGATGCTCGTTGCCGAGCGTCGCCTAAACGGCGGAGCTAACAATGTCGCACACTGAGGGCAGGTAGGGCAACCAGCTTGGGAATTGGAATTTCTGCAACCGAAGCGCCACCCGACCCGCGCGGTGCTTACGTACCGCGCGGGTCGGGTGGCGCTTTGATAACGCGTTTTTATCTTTTATCGAGGGGCAGCGGCCCGGCGCTGAGCAGGAGTTGCGCTACGCCGCTTTTTCGAAGCCGTCACACCCACTGATGGGAGTGACCTTTAAGTGCAACGTGGCGTTACGAGGAAGGCCACACTCGTCGAGCAAAACCTCTGGCGCTTTGTGCGACGATCGTATTTCAATCAGCTTTTTGTCGGTTGCATGTGGCTCCCCAAAGTGTTTACACAGGCCACACTGTCCGTCTTTAACCGTTTGCATAGATCCTCCTTTTCGGTGGTTAGAGCAGGAAGTGGTACTGGTGGTTGCTCGACGCCGGAGGTGTCTTTGCGTGAGTTGCGGGCTTACGGTGAAAGGCTGAACCCACCTGTATGGGCGGTAGCGGTACGCCTACCGGAGTTGGCCAACGGGGCGCATGCGCTCCCGTACTGTCCCCACATTCGCCAACTGCGGGGGGATGTGGGCCACCCTCATTTCTTTCAAAGGAGCGATCAGGGTTGGCCTCCGGGGTTCCAGGAGGGTTTCCAGGCAGTGTTAGCAAGCCACTGGATGGGGGCGATCATGGACTCGATGGCGTGGACGAGGTGGTCGAAGTCGATGTGGGCGAGGTCGTCGGTGGGTTGGTGATAGTGGGCTCCGAGGCCGTAGCTGGAGACGGTTTGGGCGACGATGCCGCGACGGGCGAGGGCGTAGTTGTCCGAGCGGCGGAAGAAGTGTTGGGCAGGGTGGGGGTCGGCGACGAGCGCGGCTCCGTGGCTGGCAAGAGCAGGACCGAGGTCGGTGCGCTCCCATCCGGTGAGCCAGAGCTGATCGGAACGGATGGCACGGTCGGGCAGGCCGATCATCTCGAACTCGAGATTGGCGACGATGGATGCGAGCGGAAGCGGCGGGTTGGCGAGGAAGTATTGATCGCCCTGGCCGCCGGTTTCCTCGCTGCCGAAGCAGACGAAGAGGATGGTGCGGCGGGGATGGGTGGGAAGTGCGGCGAGGGCGCGGGCCAGTTCGAGGACGGCGGTTGTGCCGCTGGCGTCGTCATCGGCCCCGTGGTAGATGACTGGGCCGGTGGGAGTGATGCGGGTGCCAAGGTGATCGAGGTGGGCGCTGAGCAGGATGGTCTGCTGGGCGAGCGTGGCATCGGATCCACGGAGCAGGGCAAATGCGTTGTAGGTGGTGCCGCCGGAGGGAAGCGGGACGCGCTGAAGTTGAGCGGCACTGAGACCGAAGGATTGGAACTGGGCCGCAACAAAGGTGGCGGCAACCAACTCGTCGTGGGTGGCGCTGCCGCGTCCGCCGAGAGCGTCGGAGGCGAGGAAAGACATTTCGCCCCGAATGTGGTTGGCGTCGGTGGGCTGGCTCTGGGCAGAGAGCAGAGCGGCGGAGAGTAAGACGTTGAGGAGTAGGGCGAGGCGGCGGAGCATGGGTCATTGTAAGGGGGCGAGGCAGGATTGGGGCAAACGGGATGGGGAGGAATTGGTCGAACAAGCGTAAGGCAGAGTCAAAGTCAATGACCCCGCCCAACCAAGAGAAGGTTGAACGGGGCACGCGGAGGCGGATCGTCATAGGTTTAGGGCGTTGAGGGCATGGGACGTTCGTGGATGATCATCCACGAGGTGCCGAACTTGTCGCGCAGCATGGCGAAGCGGTGGGCAAAGAAGGTCTCCTCTATGGGCATGAAGATTTCGGCGCCCTCGGAGAGCAGGGCGTAAATGCGCTCGGCTTCCTCGTCGCTGCCGACGCCGAGAGAAAGATAGACGCTGCGCATCGGCTGAAAGCGTTCGGGGGGTACGTCACTGGCCATGAGATCGGTATCGCCGATGGTGATGCGAGCATAAAGGATTTTCTCCCGCCACTCGGGCGGGATGGCTGGGGCGCCTGGCTTCGGCGGTGGCTGCTCGGCATGGGTCAACATCATTTTGATCTTTCCGCCGAGATGCTGCTCGTAAAAGCGAAAAGCCTGCTCGCAGTTTCCGCCATAGTTGAGATAGGTGTTTAGCTTCATCGTGACGCTCTTCCTTTCGGGAAGTTGGATGCATCTATCGTTATGGGCTCCCTGCCACGTTTGCAAACCAAAGGATTTTACAAGCAGAAAAGGTCAGGTGAAGACGGAATGAGCGCTCTGGAAGACTTTCCCCGCATTACGCCGTTTCTCTGGTTCGACCAGAACGCCGAGGAGGCGGTGGACTTTTATCTCAGCGTGTTCAAGAACTCACGCCGGCTGGATGAACTGCGCACGGTGGACGACAGACGGGGGCCGAAGGGCAGCATTCTGACCATTGCCTTCGAGCTTGAGGCTCAGAAGTTTACCGCCATCAACGGCGGTCCGATGTTCAAGTTCACCGAAGCTGTCTCGTTCATGGTGCGGTGCGACTCGCAGCCGGAAGTGGATGACTATTGGTCAAAGCTCTCGGCGGGCGGCAGCGAAGGTCAGTGCGGCTGGCTGAAGGACAAGTTCGGGCTATCGTGGCAGATTGTGCCGACGCGGTTGCCGGGACTGATCAAACATCCGAAGGCGATGGAGGCGATGCTCAGGATGAAGAAGCTCGACTTGGCCGAACTGGAACGGGCCGCACAGGGCGCGTAAGAGAAGGAAAGTCGTTTCGCCGCGCCGGGAGGTCAAAGAGCAAAGGCAGAATCCGGGGCCCCGGCCCAACCAACAAAGGGCTGAACGGAGCACCCGCGACCGGCCAACACAGGGGAAAGCTGAACAGCGCGGGCGTGGCAGAAGGTTGCCTGTCGAGGCAAAATCTGGCTGGGGTATTGGCATCCCGATTTATGACAGAGCAATCAGAAAAGGAGCACGGACCTGCGGCTATGGATTACCCCGCCGCCAACTACCTGCCCGTCAAACTCGGGAAAGTGCAGCGGATGCTGCGTTTGAGGAGTGAGGACTATGAGATTCACTTTAGGTGCGAAAGGTACCGGAGGTTTCGGCGAAATTCTGCACGGCATTCTTCAACCGGCGCAGAGGACGATGGAACAGAGACTTGGACAACTGATTCGGCAGGGACTGGCGGTCGTGCTCAGCGCGTTGATCATCGTGGTTCCCATCGGACAGGGGACGGCGTTTGCGCAATCGGCGCCAGCACAGCCGATGGATAACGGGCAGGCGGCTCAGCAGCCACCTCCGCCCCTGGCGCCTGACCAACTGGATCAGTTAGTAGCGCCCATCGCGCTCTATCCCGATGCCCTGGTGGCGCAGGTTCTGGCCGGGGCCACTTATCCGAACCAGGTGACGGAAGCTGATCAATGGCGGCAGGCGCAGGGCAATGCTCCGGCAGATCAGATTGCTGCCGCGGCAAATGCCCACAGCTGGGACCCGAGCATAAAGGCGCTGACGGCGTTTCCGACGGTTCTGGCACAGATGGACAAGAACATTCAGTGGACCACGGATCTGGGCAATGCTTATTTCAACCAGCCGCAGGACGTAATGGATGCAGTGCAGGCGATGCGCCAGAAGGCGCAGGCCGCTGGACAGTTGCACAGCACGACGCAGCTGGCGGTGAACGTCGATAATGGCCTGATTGTGATCGCGCCAGCCGACCCGGCGGTGGTTTACGTTCCAATCTATAACCCTTGGGCGGTTTACGGCGTGCCGATTGCGGTGTATCCGGGCTTCTATTGGGCTCCGCCTCCAGGGATTGTCTGGGGTGGAGTGGGGATCGCCTTTGGAATTGGAATCGGCGTCGCCGCCTTCGCGAGTTTTGGATGGGGCTGGGGGCACTGGGGCGTGGGATGGCACGATCACGCCGTCGTCTATAACCATGGCGCTTACTTCCCCCATAATCCTGGCGGTTACGGCCATGGCGGTATTTATGCTCGCGGTGGTTATGGACGCGGCGGCTACGGACGAGGTGGGGGATTTAACCGCGGTGGAGGTTATGCCGGTAACCGGGGAGGACGGACAGGTGGGGGATTCAACCGGGGTGGAGCTGGTAGCCGCGGCGCGGCTTATGGCGCAAACCGGGGCGGCGCAAACCGGGGTGGCGCAAACCGGGGCGGAGGTATGGGACGTTCCAGTGGAACGAGTCGTGCTGCAACCGGACACGCGGGCACCGTTCGTTCTGGCGGCGGACGCGCCACGACAGCACGCTCCGGCGGCGCCAGTGCTGGACATGCAACGACGGCGCGCTCATCCGGTGCTGGTACTGGACGTGCCACGATGGCACGCTCGTCCGGCGGGGCTGGGCACTCGAGTGGAGGGACGTCCCATGCGATGGCCAGTCACTCCAGCGGCGGCGGTGGTGGACATAGCACGATGGCGCGCTCGAGTGGCGGCGGGCATCCTAGTGGTGGCGGCTCGCCCCATGCGATGGCCAGTCACTCCGGCGGTGGCGGCGGTGGACACGCTGCCGGTGGTGGAGGACATGCCGGTGGTGGCGGTGGACATAAACGATAAGGTACGGGCTGGGCATGAAGGCGCGGCCAGAGTCTCGTCACGGTGAGCGACGAGGCTTTCGCCGCGGATTGGTTCCACGCCAAGGTAGTTTAGGTGCCGCAGCGCAACGCGGAGTGATGACGCCATTGCTCCGCGCAGGCCACGAAATGTTGCTCCATGCGCGGCAGGGTGCGGTGCTCATCCCAGGATTCGAGGGCAAACTGGCGGGCCTGCAGGCTCATGCGGGCCAGGGTTTCGCGGCTCTTTGCGAGCTCAAGGATCGCAGCTAAAAGAGCGCCGGCATTCTCGGGTTCCACGACCGACCCGGCTCCCGAGCGCAGCACCGCTCTGGCAACTTCGCTCTCCGAATTCACCGAAGCAACCACGGGACATCCGGCGGAGAGCAAAGTCACCGTCTTGGAGGGAAAGACGATGTTGGAGACGATTCGCTGCTGTGTGACCAGTGCGATGTCGGTGGCGGCCAGCATCTGACCGAAGCAATCGTGTTCCAGTAGCGGCAGGAAGCGAACGTTGTTCAAATTGCGGCTTCGCGCCTGCGCCTCGAGTTGCGGACGCATGGCTCCATCGCCGACGAGGATGTACTGAATGTCTTCACGGTCGCGGGATTTTGCGGCGGCCTCGAGAATTACCTCCAGCCCTTGTTTGACGCCCATGTTTCCTGAATGAGAGACGATGAGCTTTCCCCGCAGGCCATACTTCTCGCGGAAGGCCGAGCCGTCGAAGCGATCGCGCAGAGAGTAAAGAGACGAGTCGGCGCGCGGCGGGAACAAGACGACCTTTGCCGGATCAATTCCCTTCCCCACGATGCGCTGCCGCATTCCTTCGGTGAGGGTGCTGACCAGCGCCGCCCGGCGGTAGGCCAGGAGCTCGATTCGATAGAGCGCGCGAATCATGGAGCGATTGTTCATCATGCCGAGTTCGACCGCCGCATCCGGCTGCAGATCTTCGACGTCAAAGATGAACGGAACGCGCCACCAGCGGCTCAGGGTTGCGACCGTCAGTCCCAACCCCAACGGCGGCGAGACGGCGAAGATGAGGTCGGGCTTCTTGACGCTGAGCGCGCAGGCAAACGAGGAGGCCAGGAACGAGGCCTCGTGCAGAATGCGCTTCTTTGTGTCGAGTAGGTGAGGCACGAACATCCAGGAGCGGAGGATGGTGACTCTGTTGCGCTCTTCTTGCAGAAAAAGCTTGCCCCGGTAACGCTCAGGCACGCGCCACTCGGGATAGTACGGGGGAGCGGTGCAGATGGTTACCTGGTGGCCTTGCGCGGCGAGGTATTCGCAGCGCCAGGTGTTGAAGGCGGCGATTCCGGTTTCGTCGGGCCAGTAATTAATGCTTAGAACGAGGATGCGCAATTTCGTTCCTATGTTATCGCTCAGAAATCCGTGCGTGCACCGCGCGGCTGTTCGAGCGCCGGGCGATCCATGATTGGAAGTAAACGTTGCTAGTCCGGGCCCGTCTGGTTGGAACTCCGGTTCTGAGCCGCCAGACTGTCGCGGAAGTAGTCGAGGCTCATCCGCAGGCCGGTTCGCAGGTCGATGCGGGGCTCCCATCCAAACAAGGTCTTTGCCTTGGTAATGTCGGGACAGCGCAGTTTGGGGTCGTCTTGCGGAAGCGGCTCAAAGAGCAGTTTGCTGGCCGAGCCGGTCACTTCGAGCACAACCTGAGCGCATTCGAGCACGGTGAACTCGCAGGGGTTGCCGATGTTGGTCGGCAGGTGTTCGCCCGAAGCTGCGAGGCGCACGATACCCTCCACCTCGTCGGTCACATAGCAGAAGCTGCGAGTCTGGCTTCCATCGCCGTAGATGGTGAGGTCATTGCCGAGTAGAGCCTGCTTCATGAAATTGGAAATGACACGGCCGTCGTCGAGCTGCAGGCGCGGGCCGTAGGTATTGAAGATACGGACGATGCGCGTGTCCACGGCGCGATAGCGGTGATAGGCCATGGTGAGAGCCTCGGAAAAACGCTTGGCTTCGTCGTACACCGAGCGCGGGCCAATGGGATTGACGTTGCCCCAATAAGACTCGTTCTGGGGATGTACGCAGGGATCGCCATAGCACTCCGAGGTGGATGCGAGCAGAAATCCGGCGGCGTATTTTTGCGCGAGTTCAAGACAGTTGCGCGTTCCGGCCGAGCCGACCTCCAAGGTCTCCAAACCCCACTTCATGTAATCCACGGGGCTGGCGGGCGAGGCGAAATCGTAGATGAAGTCCACCGGACCGAAGTCAAAGGGACGACAGATGTCGTGCGAGTGAAAGCTGAACCGGGGATGATGGGCGAAGGTACGCAGGTTTTCAAGCCGACCGGTGAGCAGGTTGTCGACACAGAGCACAGTATGACCGTCGGCCAGCAGACGCTCACAAAGGTGGGAGCCGAGAAATCCGGCACCGCCAGTTACTAGAATCCGCATGGACACCTCAACAAGGAACGGCCCATGCTTGGCCGCGTTTGCCAATTACTTACCTTGAGCCAGAACTTGAATTCGAGAATAAGCATTTTTTCTTTGACTCCAGCAGGACAGCCCCGTTGTTGCTCGCGGAAGTCTGTCGAGAACCTGCAACCGTGGAGGTTCCGCTGTTCGAGAATACACTCACGGAATGCGCATGCCCGGAATTTTCCTTCGCGGGAGCGGCGTGTAAAAGTCCCCGTGAGGCCGTGGTGCGTTCAGTGTCTCCACTCACGAAACTCATCCGTTCGGAAAGTCTGTTCGCAGAGTTAGTATACCGAGAGGATTGGCTCGCGGAATTCACGCTTGCGGAGTGGCCCGGCGATTTCAAAAAAACCGAAGCACTCATTCTTGCGAGCGCGCCGCCGCTGCCTCCGTTGTGTTGCGTACTCTCTACTGGCAAACCTCCGAGATTCTGCGGCGAGCTCATTTGAGCAATGCTGGGTTGGCCGGGCGACTGCGGCGAGACGGAGGAGGCAGTTGCGAGTTCTTTCGAGCGCGCCGGCAGAGAGTTGCCGGGGCTGCGCGGTGCTCCGGAGTTGTTAGGGCCGGCGAGGTTGCTCTTAGCTCCGAAGTTGGGTTGAACTCCGGTATCGCTATGGGCTTGCCGCCCCAGATTCTCAAAAGGACTTTCGCTTGGTTGGGAAGTTTCAGCCTTCTGGAGCCATGCAGGGGGACGAGGCAAGCTGGTCCAAGTGGAAGCCGCCGTCGCGGTCGAGGAAGGCTTCCTCTGCCGCCCTTGAAATTGGAGCCCATCGGGGGCAAAGGGGTTTAAAGTTTCTCCGCCGACGGCGAAGGCGGCCCTGGAGTTGTAGGGCGGGATGTATTCGCTGTGAACCACGTTCAGACCGCTGCTCGCCCCTCCCGAAATAGAGAGGTTGATCTGAGGGTTATAAGTTGGATTGAATGAGCTGTTGTTTATGTTGGGCTGGACCGAGCTGTTATTCGCGTCGGCCGAAGCCGCAATATCTTCAGCTTCAAGTTGTGCCCGGAAAGCCTGTGCAGCCAAGGGCAGAGGCAGCATCAAGGCGGTAAGCGCGATAAGGAACGAAATCTGATTTGTCCGGTACATCTCCGCACACCTGTTCCGCATAGAATTGTCTCGCGCAGTTGCCTATCGGCGCCCCGGTTTTTCCGGGCCGGATAGCGCGGTTGAAAGTTCGTATAGTTTCGCGTCGATCAGGAAGCGATACCAGAGCGTTTGCAAAACGTTGTAAATCAATCCCGGCACGCCATCGAGAAATCCCAGGCGAAAAAAATAACGATAGATGAAAAACAGAAACGAACGCGCGAAAAGCGGCACCCGCAAGAACCATCGGCGCAATGCCCGCTTGGTCTGCATGGGCGAACCGCCTGCCAATTGTCCCTGGATCACGCCCTCCTGGGCCGGACGAAGAATCTCCTGAACCTCGGCGTCGGACCAGCGATTGTGCCGCTCCGTCCACTCCTTCAGGCTCATACGATTGTCATCGATCACGGGGGCGTGGATTCTCTGCGCATGGCCGTCGAGAATGAAGTGCTGATCGTATTTGCGGGACTCGCAGCGTCCCTTGCCGGTGCGGAACAGGCGCATATGCCAGATGGGATAATGGCCTCCGTGCCGGAGATCCCGCCCCATGAAGCGCGTCAACCTTGGAATGTAATAGCCGTCGACGTTGGCACAGGGAAGCTTCTTCAGACGCTCGATTTCATCGATTAAGCCGGTTGACAACAACTCGTCGGCATCCAGATGCAACTGCCAGCCGTGCTTGATGGGTAGATTGTCGATTGCCCAATTGCGCTGATCGCCATAGTGAACGAACGGGTGCTGGACGAGTTGCGCGCCATAAGAAGCGGCGATGGATAAGGTGGCGTCGGTACTGTAGGAGTCTACGACGTGCAGGTCATCGGAGATGCGCTGTGCCAGTTCGAGAGTCCGGCCAATCGTCAATTCGGAATTGAAGGTCAACACGACTACCGAGATCCTGAACGAGTCAGGTCCGGGCGCGGGGTCGCGTATTTGCTCTGGCATTGGATTTACCGTCACTGTACCCAACTCAGACTCCAATCCTCTCGCCTTGCGGTCGCATCTCCCGCTCTTTAAGGCGAGCCAGTTTCGCGGCCCGCATCGTGCGCGCCTTGACAGGTTTGGCGGGAACCCCGGCATACACGGTCCAGGGGCTCAAATCCTTGGTTGCCACGGAACCAAGCGCCAGGATGGCACCCTCGCCCAGGCTGACGTTCGGCATGACTGTGGCGCGGGCACAGACCCAGGAGTATGGCCCGAGGGTTGTTGGAAACGAGATGAGCGGAAACATCGGGTCTTCGAAGTCGTGGGTTGCGCCGCAGAGATATGCATACTGCGAGACGATTGCATGGGAGCCAATGGTAAGCGTGGCGGGGTTGTAGATGATGGCGTCCTCGCCGATTGCTACATTGTCTTCGCAGTGAAGGTTCCACGGCGCCCAGATACGGGCGGTGGGATAGATATGCGAGCCTTGCCCAATCGTAGCCCCAAAACTACGTAGCAGAAAATTGCGCCATCCATGCAATGGGCGCGGCGTCCAGCGGAAGAGCAGGACATAGACGAATCCCCAGAGGAATCGAGTGAGCCTGTTGCGCAGGGAAAATGAGGGGAGTTGAGACGGATCAGGATTACGCATGGGCGGTCACCATGTCGCGGTCCGTCAGAGTGGCCAGCGTGTCCACCAAATACTTCGCGGCCTCTTGGATTTCAAAGCGCTGCTGGAAGCACTGGCGTGCACGATCTCGCATCTCCGATCTCTGCTGGCCAGACATATTCAACCATGTTTGCAGTACATCGCAGCATCCCTCCAGGTCATCCGAGCCTACGATTCCGGCTTTGTCACCCTGCACTTCGCGCCAGATGTTGACCTTGTTTGAAATCAATGCGGGCACGCCGCAGGCCAGGGCCTCGGCAACAACGATGCCGAAGTTTTCCTGATGAGAGGGAAGAACGAAGACCTCGGAAGCACGCAAGGCTCCCCACTTCAACTCGCCGCTCAGCATTCCGGGCCAGGTGATGCGATTGGCAATGTTGAGTTGCTCGGCAATGGAGTTCAGTTTGGCCTGCCATCCGACCTGATCGGGGCCGCACAGGACCAGTTGCCAATTTGGATCTTTCGCCAGCACTTTTGCAAAAGCCTGGATGAGCAGATCGCAGCCTTTTTTTTCATGGAGACGGCCGAGAAAAAGCGCGATTCGCTTTTCGCGCAGTTGCGGATAGAGCCGGTAAAACGCTTCCAGTTCCGTGTGCGGATTGCCCTTGGGATCTGCCGTGCCGTACTTTACGACGATTTCGTTGCAGCAATATGGGCGAAACGATTGGCTGGCCAACACCCGTTCTTCCTCGCATGTGAATAGCACGGCACGCGCATCGCGCAGCAGCCGATAAGTGCCCCAGCGCCAATACAACATTTTCTTCAGGTGCTTGAGCGGATATGTGGTTTGGAACCACGGGTCAAGCATGCCGTGGGTGAAGACGACATACGGGGTCTGGGCGCCGTGCAACACACGCCATACGCCGAAGCCGTTGTACTGCCAAACCCCGTTCACGATTACGACATCGTAGTTCGTGACGTTTTCACGCAGCCAGGGAATCAGGCGCTTACTATAGGCGTAGGTCATCACTCCCGGTCCAAGCGGATGAAGCGGCAGGGGGAAGGTCTTTAGATATGGCGCATCCGGCGCGTCCAGCGAAACCACTTCGACGTGATGACCATTGCGCTGCATCACCGATGCCATTTGCTTGACGCCCTCGATCGGGCCGCCTCCGGTTGGGTTCACCGAAGGAATCACGTAGACGATGTTCACTGCAGCTCCTCCGCGACGAGTTTCTGGTCAGCCAGTTCCGCAAACTTTTCCTGTATGTATTGCGCCCACCTCTGCGGAGTGAACTGCAGCGACAACGAATAGCTCGCCTCTCCCATCGCCACGCGCCGTTCCTCTGATAAGCAGACAAAGCGGCTCATTGCCCTTTGCAGAGAATTCGAGTTTCCAGTCTCAACAATGTATCCGGAGTATCCGTCCTGAACCAGGCGCACGGACGCTCCGCACTCTGCCGTGCAGATTACGGGCACTCCGGCGGCGGCGGCCTCGTGGATCACAAGAGCCCACGACTCATAGGTGCTGGGAAGAATCAAAGCGCCGGTAGATTCGAAGAGCGCAGGTACGCCGTCGGGCTGCACAAATCCCTTGAGGATGATGCCTTCGCGCCCATCCGCCTGGGCAGCCAATGGGCCCGTGCCGGCGATGACAAGCGGCCACGGATCAGGCGTGCTCTGACGGTATGCCGAGTAGGCGCGCACGAGAATCTGAATCGCATCGCCGCCTTTGTCACAGGTAAGGCGTCCCAGATACAGGAATGACTTTGGCGGATTCAAAGCGACGGAACGCGCACGGTGCACGGCCGCGAATTTAGGATGATCGCAGCTAAAGCAGCCATGCCAGATCTGGTCGTCGTGGAATCCCATCTGACGGGCCCAGAGCGCCTGGCGTTCGCCGGGAACGAAGATCGCGTCGTAGAACGCGCGCACGTACCAGGGAGAGGTCACAACGCCGAGCCATTGCTTCAGCGTGCCTTTCCACTGGTTGTCGGTGCAGTAGACTCGCAGCGCTTTTTTGGCAAAGCGGCGGCACACGTTTCGGTAGGCAGGGACGTGGTATGCGGCTCCGAGAATAAGATCCGGCTTAAACTCCGCCAGTTTGCGTGACAGCAGATCCTCGACGGGCGACCTCTCCCAGGCAAGGGAACTGGGCATCCAGTCAAACTGCGCGGCGTCAAAGGGCGTGTCGGGTCCGGGCCGCTTGTAGCATACGAAGAGAGACGTTCCGGGAATTGCATTCAGGGCGCGCAGACACGCGTTCAGGTATCCGGACATCGTGGTCCAAAGCACGGCGATCTTCACAAACGCTCCAAGGATGGCGGACCCAACAGGCGTTCGACAATCCGCTGCAACGGTGTAACCGGGTCGAGGCTCCACCGGGCAAGTTTTGCGAAAGCTCTGCGCGTTCCATCGAGAGGTGCACCGGGCGGCCTCCCGATGACTTCCTGAAAGATGCGGGCAGCTTCGCGGCAATAGCGCTCTTCCAGGCGTCCGGTTCCGGAAATCGATTGGTCATGAATGCGAAACAGCGACCAGTAGTCATTGACCCGCTTGAAGCGCGTACCCTGTTGCGCGAAGCGGACCAGCAGTTCCCCATCCCAGCAGGCTCGATTGGAGGGGTTAAAACCACCTGCCTGGTCAAAGACGCCGCGTCGAAAAAAAGTCGATTGCTGCACGACGACGCTGGCGCCGTGCACGTACCGCCATAGACTGAATGGAGCAGAGCGCACCCGCCTCAGGATGACACCGTTCGCGTCCGCCTTATAGCCATGGCCGTAAACGACATCGACCTGCGGATGGGCGATAAATTCTCGTGCGACCTTGCTTAGAGTTCCCGGAAGAAACTCATCGTCTGCGTTGATGTAGCCAAACAACTCGCCCGATGCAACAGCGAAGCCATTGTTCAAACCATCGACCGGTCCCTCATCCGGCTCGAAGATGACCTTGGCAATACGCGAGCGATAACGCTCAATCGTGTCGCGGCTGCCGTCGGTTGAACCCGCGTCCACGACGATGTACTCGACGGCCGGGTAGTCCTGCGCCAAGACCGATTGGATGGCGCGTTCGAGAAAGCGGCACTGATTATAAGAGATCGTAACGATCGAAATTTTAGGCTGGTGAAACATCCGCATTCCTCGTTTAATAATCGTCCGCGTCTCTATTGCGTTCAGTCGCCCGCGGTTTCGTCCCGCAAACGCAGAGCCTTCGTCATACTTCCAAGCATTAGTACTCCGACAAAGAAGTAGGTCTCCACGAAACGCCGGTCCGCGCCGTAGGGAGAGAAGGGAATGTCCCACAGCATCAGTCCGCCTACGAAAGCGATGACCGGCAGAAATGGCTCGCCGCCGGTTGCCCGCCGCAGCACGCGGATCACATGGGAAAAAATATAAATCCAGAAGATCGCGCCGGCTATGCCCGCCTCCACCCAAGCGCCCATCAAGAAGGAATGCTCCGGTATCAGGTGCTCTTGCAGGTCGTCGCCTTTTTTTCCGCCCCCGACTTTTCCGCCCGATTCCAGTATCTTCTCCATCAGAAGCTGGTGGTACTTTTCATCGCGAGCCCAGGAGCCATGGCCGAGAATTGGAGAATCCATGACCGCCTGTATCGATACGAGGATTTCGGTTCGGCCTCCGAGCACCACGTTACCGGATTCCGACTGCGCACTATACTTCTTCTGATCTTTCAGACTCAATAATCCGGATTGCGCCGAGTATTTATAGAAGCCGTAAAATCCAGCGGCGGCAGCCATAACGATTACCCACACGAGACCCTTCTTGAAACCTCCAAGGCGCCTGCCCGATGCATGCAGGGTCATCATGAAATAGGAATACGCTCCCGCAACAATACAAACCAGGCCAAGACTTCGAAAGCTCGCAAACAAGTGAATGAGCGCGAGAGTGGACATGGTGAAGGCAAACACCCAGCGATGGCGGCCCCTGGCAAGCAGTGATGCTAGAAGCAGGGCGAGTAGCGTAACTGGAATCGCGAAGCCGAACTTCCAAGGTTGGTCAACGGCGTAAGCATCAGGAGCAACAATGACGCCGAGAATGGCTCCGGAGGCCCATCCGATCCCATAGAAAACGAATCGGCGCAGTGAAGTTCCGATCAGAATCCACAGTGTGGCCAAATACGCCATGGTCAAGAAGATTTTGCTCCAGCCACGAAGGAAGTCCTCCGGTGCGCTGTGCACGACAATGTCGGTCAGCATTTGCGACAGCAGCCAGATAAAGCACAACAGAAGGGGAATCTGGATATGTCGTTTCCGAAGATGTCGAAAGCCGGTTATGAGTACGAATGGAAAAACCAAGATCAAGAGAAAATCGGTCGCAAAAAGTGTGCCGACAGCACTTACATGAATGAAGGCTAAAAACGGCGCGACGAGGAGGAACCATTCCGTTATGTTGCGGGGAATCGGAAGCCCGGACGGCAGGGACGACAGTAATGGACTGACCTCGCCGTACCCGCGATGATAAGAGCTTGGAGCTGTCGCCATATTCGTTCCACCGGTTCTTCCGCGCTTCACTGGAATGATTCTAAGGACGAAACCTGTAGAACAAGAGGAGATGCGGCGTTTATGCCAACTCAGCTTCCGGTTGCGGGACACCCTCCCCATTTGGTTTCGCCATGTTTCTTAATAAATCTCGAACCACGAAAAAGTACGCCGGAAATGTGATCAGCAACTGGGTGATGATCGACCCCAGGCAGACCCCGATGACGCCAAAGCGGCGCGTAAGCAAAATGGAAAGAGCCAGGTTGCATGGGCTGGCGATTACGGCAACGATGGCTTGTACTTTTAGAATTCCTCCGCCATTGAGCAGCATGGACACGGGCGCCGATGCCGCCGATATCATTCCCCACAATGCCAGCGCCGCCAACAGCGACATGGGTACATGCAAGGATCTTCCCATTGCGACACGGAGAATCCACGGTCCGGCGATGGCCAGCGATGTGCACAGCGGCACCGTGAGCGCCATAGTGACGCGCACAGAGCCCCAAAAAACCCGGCGGACCCAGGCCACATCGCCGCGCGCAATCGCCTCCCCATAAGCGGGCCACAGCGGAGTGATCGCCATCGAGACAAGTTGGGCGACAAGGAGGAAAAGTTTCTGCGGCACGGCGTAAACGGCTACTGCCGCCGCGCCAAGAATTTGGGTGATCACGATGTTATCCGACGCAAAGCCGATCGCAATTGCGACTTGCAAGACGAAGAACATGAGTCCGAGTTTAAGAATTTTGTGGGCCGAACTGACTCGATAGGCGCGCCGTGAAGGCGTAAGCCAGGGATGGGTACGGAAGAGAAGCCAGCCGTTGAACACAGTTGCCAGAATGACGCCGACGGTGGAGGCAAAGACCAGCCATGGCAGAGTTCCGCGCAATCGAATCGCCAGCAGTAAGGCGAGCAGCGAGACGATGTTACCGGCGGCGCCGACAGCCTGCGACCAGTAACCCTGCTGCAATCCCGACTGTATGCGGGTCACTACACCGAGCGGTATGTTGAGCACGAACCAGCAGAAGAGAACGAGAAAAGCCTTGGCTCCCTCGGCTGCGACCAGGTTGGACCCGACGTTCAACAGCCGCAGCCAGGGAACGAACGGATAGGCGATGCTGCCGGCGACCGCGAGTGTCGCGGCGATGCCTGACATCAACACGAGGGCGCTGGAAACGTACTCCCGGGCAAGTTCGTGATTGTCCTTGCCATGGGCTTCGGCAATTGCGTTCATCACGCCGATTCCGATGCCTAGATCGGCAAAGCCCATTACGGAGATGAGGGAGATCAGCACCATCCAGAGACCGTAGCGCTCGGCTCCGAGATAGTGAAAGGTGAGAGGAATACTGACCAGAGATGCGAGCAGGTTGATGGAACGCGAAACCAGGGACGCCATGGTGGTGAGCGCCATGCGCCGATAGCGCTCGCGCGACCGGCCGCCGGAGGTTTCCACTTCTCCTGGTTTCAGTCGCACCACCGTCCGCAGTTTGGTCACGGTGTCCGTCACTGTGGCAACGATTGCGCGCATCGACAGAAACATCCTCTCAGGGTTATTCCCGGGAGCGAAGCAGCGTTTGCTGAGCCGATCGCAAGAAGCTGATCTCCGGTCATGACAAAGATTCAGATTCTACTTCCTGCAGCAGTTGCTACCTGCATGGAACCCTTTTGTATCGCGTCAAACAGGCCGCCGATCGAGTCGCGGTACACGATCGAATCCTCATTCCGAAAGGCGCGAGCCGTTTGCCGGCCGTTCTTGCCGATTTCCCGCCGCAGTCCTTCCGAGCGGTAAAGGGCGAGGATCGCATTCGCAAGTTGTTCGGAGCTGAAAGGCTCGACCACAAGACCGTCCTTGCCTGGGGTGAGCAATTCAGCGGCGCCACAGTTGCTGGTGGCGACACACGGGAGTTCATGCGCCATTGCCTCAAACAGTGCCATGCCGAATCCGTCATCGACGCTTGGCAGCACGAACATGTCGCAACGTTCATAGAAGTCTTTCAGCTTGGGTACGTAGCCGACGAATTCGACATTCGATTGCCGACCCACCAGCTCGCGCAATTTCGGAAACTCCAGCAGATTTCCAGAGCGAAGCAGAAGCCTCGCTTTCGGAAGGGCTAACTCCTCCCAGGCTCGGAGGAGATAGAGATAACCCTTCCGCAGGGGCGACCCACCCAGAACCCCGACGGTAAATTCGTCATGGCGATTGGAGCTTACGGTCTCGGGCCACCGAATTCGTCCGGAGATGGGAGCTTTCACAATCTTGTGCTGGTATTTCGCGGGAAAGCTGCGCCGTGTGTAGTCGGATGGAACGACGATATAGTCGGCGTTATTGTATTCCGCAATCTGCCGGTCTCGAAACCATGCTGGCTGCCCTTTGAAGTGAACTCCGACTTTCTCCCCTTCACTCTTCAGGAGCGATTGCTGAACATCCACGTGTGGACATGCTCGATCCAAAATGTAGTGACCGTTGCGCTTCTTAGCAGCCAAACCAGAGGCCAGAGAAGAATGCGCCCAACCATACAACACCTCTTCTCCACGGGAGAGCACTGCCACCGCCCGGTCGTACACCACTGCATCAAGGAACAATATCGCCGGGGAGAGTGGAATCTTGGTCAAAAATGACAGTATTTCAAGAGTCTTGGGTGCGAAGCGGTACTGAACGGCGGGATCGATTACGAGCTTGCCGGGGGGAGTAGATGTGTAGAATCGCACGCGATCACCACGACGGGCAAGCGTGTTCACCAACTGAGCCGCATGCATTTGACCGGGAGTGGAGACCGCAATCTTCATTAAAAGCCGCCCTCGCAGAACGGACATAACGTCATCGGCCGGTGTACCGGAATCTCGGCCTTCACGATTCCGAACCGTTCAGGCGCAGGCTCGGGAAGCCGGCAGGATTGATCAAACCGTGTACGAGATTCTCCGCGCTACCTTTCAGCCGCGTAAACGACGACGCCGGTAGTCATAGCCAGGATTGCATCGAAGGTTTTGTTGCCAAAGATCTTTGACCCGCTCGGTGGAACGTAGATGATGTCGCCATCCGCCACAAGCACGTCAGAAGCCTCGTTGCGCAGCATCTTCTTGAGCGGCAGGTCGGAGGCAACGCGCCCGCCTTCGCGATCCTGGAACAACTTGGCATGCTGTGTGGCTGCGGTTCGGTTGGGGCCGCCGGCCAGAGAAATCACTTGCAAAACAGAGAGCCGCTGACTCTGTTCGAGAAGAAAACCACCGGGCCGTCCCACATCTCCAACCACGTACACCACACCTGCGCGTGCCAGAACCACGGTGTCACCGGGTTGAACTGGATAATTCGCCGCCGCGCTGCTGCCTGCATGGAAATCAAGCGGCACGATTTCGGGATGTTGCGGATCGCTGCGATGAATTACGGTTGCCTGCCTGCTTGCGGTGGGAACAGGACCACCGGCGGCCGAAATCATGTCCAACAGCCCGTGAGCGCCAAGCAACGGATAAATGCCGGGCGTTTTGACTTCGCCGGTCACGGTAACTCCCTGGGTTGCATACTCGGAGATGAAAACGGTGACGTGGGGTTGAGTCATGATGTCACGGGTTCGCAGCCGTTCGTCGATTGCAGTTCCAGCCGCTTCGGCGGTAAGGCCTTGCAGATGGATCGCTCCGCCGATCGGGAGAGTAACGCCGCCGCTTTCGCTCACCCTTAGTTTGCCGGATAGCTCCGGCGAATCGAATACCGCAATTTCCAGCAGATCGCCGGCCGCGATGCGCAGCGTAGCTGGATAAAGAGCGGAAGAGGCAGACGGGGGCACAGATTGTGCAAAGCAACTCCAACCCAGCAAAAGCGCGGTAAACGAAATGCCTGCGAATATAACAAAACGGTTACCCATTTCAGTCCTCTTCGTTGCGGTAGTAACTGCCGATCGACTTGTCGTATTGTGCTCCGCGGGCATAGTAATAATGCTCCAACTGGAGATTGACAGCGTTGAAGACGAGCCCAACCAGGTTGCAGTTGGAGCGATGCAGAAGACTACAAACCCGGAGGACGGCTTTTTTCCGGGCCAGTTCCGAGCGCACAATCATCACTACGGCGTCGGCAATGCTAACCATGGCCAGCGAATCGGAGACTGCAAGAATGGGAGCCGTGTCAATGACGATCTTGTCGTATTGCGAGGCGAAGGTTTCCAACATTTCCACCATTCGTTTTGAACCGAGCAGTTCTGCCGGATTGGGAGGATGGGGGCCGGCCGCCAACAGCTTCAGATTCGGCAACGATGGCAGTGGCGTAAGGATCGCGCGATCGTTCATCCCCTGAGTGAGGACCGTACTTGTTCCGTAGCGGGACTGGGGCAGGCCAAACTGTGCATGCATGGCGGAACGGCGCAAGTCGGCGTCAATCAACAGGACGGATTCGCCTCGCTGAGCGAACGAGACGCCAAGATTTGTCGCCACCGTGGTCTTGCCTTCGCCAGCAAGCGAGCTGACCACCGCGATCACCTTGGGCAAGCGATCGGGGGAGGAGAGCAATAAAGAGGTGCGCAATCCACGGAAAGCCTCAGACGCGTGGGTGTGCGGAAAATTCACCAGCATCGGAGCGACGGGAATAGGATTCGCATCGGCAACCTCTGCTTTCGAGCGGCCCTGTACATGGTTGAACGGGATACTGCACAGTACCGGCAGCCCAGTGCACAACTCAAGTTCCTCGGAACTGCTCAAAGTATCGTCGACCGATTCAACCACGAACGAAAGCACGCAACCCAGAACCAATCCGCCCAACAAGCCAATCAGGATGGTGAGAGCTTTCTTGGGAAGCACCGGAAAGGCGGGAATGTCTGCGGGGTCAACAACGCTAACGAAACTTGCACTCAGCCCGGAAGAGACATCGGCGCCTTTCAGCTTCAGTTGAAGCGTGTCGTACAGAGTGGTCGTGGATTCGACTTCATGGCGCAAGATGGCATATTCAACAGCATTTTCATTGAGCTTGTAGGCTTCGCTCTTCTGCTGTTCAAACTGCTTGCGAATCATGGCTTCGGTTCGGCTGGCAGAGTCGAACTCCGCTTTCATGCGCTTGGCGACGTTATCCACCTCGGTGGCGATATCGCCGTCCAGCTTTCGAAGTTGCGCCTCGGTTTCGCCCACCCTGGGATATCCGGCGCCGTACTTGGATTTGAGTTGTCCGAGTTGAAGACGGAGATCGGCTTGCTGCGCTCTGAGAGTTTGAAGATTGGCTGGCGCGACGGGAACCATCAATTCTGGATCACCGGTGGCGGCGAGGCGGTAATGCGCCTCCTTTAGAATTCGATCCATCTCGGCATCCGTCAACTGCAGGTTCAGTTGCTTCAATCGATCCACGACGATGTTGTTGTCTTCGTCGGTGCCGAGGATGCCGTGCAGTTTCTGAAAGTCAGCCAACTTATGCTGGGCGGCCACATTTTCTTTTTGCAGGTCGCTCATCTGGCCAGCGAGCCAGTTGCCGACCAACGCCGCGCCTTCATGACGAGAGATGAAAGCCCGTTCCATGTAGGCGCGAATCAGTGCGTTCAATACGTCGGCGGAAAATTTGGGGTTCCTATGACGGAATGTCAGCGTGACGAGATAGGTGTCCGGGATCGTCTTCACCACAAGACTGCTCTGCAGCGCTCCCAGGACTCGCCTGCGCTGTACCGGCGTCATCCGTTCCATTTCTTCAGGAAAGCTGCTGGTTTCCTCCGGGGTAAGAAAACCAGGGGTTCGCACCAGTTTTGCCTCTTTGATCGCGAGTGCTGCAACCGTGTCGCTTTGCAGTACGTTTACCTCGGAGGCGATCATACGATCGCTATCTGAAAAAAGGCCTCCAGTCAGCAGGTCCTCCATTCCCATCTGCGACGTTCGGTTGGGATCGATCTCGAGAACGGCAGTACTCTGATAGGTGGCAGGCCAAAGGAAACTGTAGGCCACAGCCAACCCGAGAACGATCAGAGTGGTGGCGATCGTCATCCATTTCCGCCGGTAAAAAATACGCAAAATCTCCGCGATCGAGATCTCATCCGGCTCTCGCCCCGGTGCGTTGACGGACAGCCCTCCGCGCAAACTAGCAGGACGGTTTAGAAGCGTGCGATCTTCAATTTCCTGCACTGGATACTCCGAACGAGATGATCGGGAATCTATGATTGTGAATCACTGTCATGCAAGCAACGTGTTTGCCTGGACTTCACATCAGGCGCTTCGGCACCATCTTCCACAGGCCGTGCACAATGCTCCTGCAGGTGGAAAAACCAAGCCGTAGACGGCAGCTAGCGCGGGCGCGGAAAGAACGCGCAGTGCAGTGCCTCGCCTAGCGAATCGTTGGACGGCCGGTCATCGAACTCACCGTCAGAGCATAGTCCGAAGGGCGCCCCGTGTCGGCGGAAAGACCATGCATGGATCGCCGCCGCATGTGTGCCGTGAACCCATTTGGGTCCGTTCCAGATCGGAACGCCGGCGCCGAGGTCGACCAATCGGCGCCGGTCATCTTCACCGGCGATCTGAAGTCTCGCGGTGCGACTCTGGGCTTTGCGGTTACTTTAGTACATTGACTGAATGGCTGGTTGCTCGTTACCTTCGTGCGCGATCGGGTAACCATGAAAATTCTCGTTGCAGATGACTCGCGCTTCTATCGGAACATGTTGCAGAGCCTGCTGGAGCAGTGGGGTTACGAAGTTGTGCTGGCGGCAGATGGCCATGAAGCAAAATCCATCGTCGACCAGCATGACGCACCCCGGCTGGCTCTTTTGGACTGCTTGATGCCGGGGCTGAACGGACTTGAGATTTGCGAACGAATTCGTGTCCGAAAGCAAAGTTATGTCTACACGATTCTGTTGAGTGCGGATGATCAACAAAACGATGTGCTGCGGGGATTTGAATTTGGGGCGGATGATTATCTTTGCAAGCCGTTCAAGCCACTCGAACTCCGAACGCGGGTCCAGGTCGGCGAACTGATCATTCGGAGTCACGAAGAAGTTCCTGAGGCTTCCGAATCCGAGGCTTCGCATGACGCCTTATTGCGAGTCTGGAATCGGCGGGCAATCATCGAGTTACTGGGTAAGGAACTGAACCGGGCAAAGCGGGCGCAAACATCGCTCAGCGTGCTGCTGGCCGATTTGGATTTGTTCAAACACGTCGTCGATAGCCACGGTCATCTGGTCGGGGACGAGGTGCTCCGTAGTGTGGCTGCGAGAATGGGCGGTGCCGTGCGCAGAGCCGACTATGTGGGCAGATACGAAGGCGAAGAATTTCTTGTAGTGCTGCCCAACTGCACCGCCGAAGCAGCGCGGGTGGTGGCCGAACGGGTGCGGCAGTCGATCGCGAGCGAACCGTTCGGGAATGAGGTCGAAATGACCGTTAGTATTGGCGTATCCCAATGGCGCTCCGGCCAGGAAATCCGCAACCTGCTCCACCGGGCTGATATTGCGTTGTATCGAGCCAAGCGGAACGGGCGTAATCGGGTAGAGGTGGAAAATGCAAGCGACGCCGACCTGGTCTGAAAGCTGTAACTACAGCCCTGCCTCTTTGCTGCGGAAGATCCAGTAATCTCCGGCCGTCTCGCTTAAATCTCCCGCTGGTTTCTCTCCCTTGAAGACTCGTCCCACGGCGCGTACCACCCGCCGCATCGGCAGCGTTCCATGTTCGTCTTCAAAGAAAATCTCACCTACCTTATTCGTGCGGTAGTACCAGCGCTTCAGGATTGCCAAATGCTCCATCCACTCCTGCGCGTTTTTGGGAGGCGGCGGCTCGGCGGTGCGGAGCAACTGGTTGATGCGCGCCTCCATGCTTTGCGTTGCAGGGCTCTGCGAAGCGGACGAAGTTGCGTTTGGCGTAGGAGCGCTCTGCGGATCAGTTCCCAGTGGCCCCGGCTCGGCTTTCAGCGCCCGCGCCCGCAGGTCAAAGGCAATCGGCCCGCGCAGCATTCCTCCGGCAATGCGGAAGAGCGCGATGTGTCCAGCCAGGTGCGAGGGTTGCAGCAGTACGCCATTAAGGCGGTCGATGCGATGGACGATTTCAGCGACCCGGCTCCGCACGGCCTTCACTTTTTCCAGCCGCGCGTGCGCCGCCGCCGCCGCTTCAAACTCCAACCGCTGGCTTGCTTCATCGCGCGCCCGGCTGATCTCCACCAGCAGCGAGTGACCGCCGCTTTCCAAGTATCGCTCCACCCGCGCCGACTCTTCCGCATAACGCTCGTCGCTGCAACCTTTGAAGCAGGGCGCAAGGCACATCTTCATCTCGGAATAAACGCAGCCCGGAAATTTCGGGTCCGGTGCAAGCTCCTCGGTGCAGCGCCGCAGCAGAAAAAAATCCAGCGAGTCGTTGGCGTACTGCTCGGCCTCGGCGCGCGAGGCAAAGGGACCGAAGTAGGCGCTGGCCGCGCGCAGCGAACGGATGCGGGAGGTAACGGCGACCCGCGGGTAGGGATTATCACTTAGCAACTGCACCAGCGCGGCGGGGCGCAGGTGCAACCGCTCGGCGTATTTCGCGGGAAACTCCTGCCGCAGCAGGCGGTAGAGGGCAAAGCCGGCCTCGAAGTCTCCGCCCACCGGGCAAAACTCCACGGCGCCGACGCGATCGCGCAGGCTCAGCCGTCGACCTTCGGCCGCCGAAAGCAGGCGCTGCAGGCGGCGCCGCAGGTTCGCGGTCTTACTTACATAGGGCTCGCCTCCGGAGTCTTTCGCGCGCAGCACGAACACCGCCGGGGTGGCGGGCAGCGCGGCGAAGAACTCGGCGTCGTGCTCGGGGACGAACTCGAAACGGGTCAACACAGCCGACAGTTTATCGCGAAGGCAGGGCGTGCGCTGCAATTCTTAAATCTGCGCGGCAAGACGGCCCCGGTTCATTTTCGGAACGGCACGGCAAAGGATTTGGAAGATTGATCGAATTTCGATGAATGACGGTTTGAAAAGCGCCGTTGTGACTTATGAAGTGATTACGCATAGCGAGGTTATGTGCGCCGAATCTTCTATGCACGCCGGGAGTGTGGAGAGATGCGAGTGGTGACCATGGAGCCAGCGCACGTAAATCGACAGAGGGTTTTGATCGCATCGCTCGATGAGCTGTGCGGCCTTCTTTCCTCGTTTCCTATTCAGATGAGTCCGAAAGAGCGCGAAGCTGTTGCCGTGGCCGCCATCAATGGCCATGCCGAGGCCGAGTTCATGGTCGGGTGCGTCTTCGATGCCGCCGACCAACCCATCCGCGCCATGGAGTGGTATTTCCGCTCCGCCAGCCACGACTATGTGCCGGCTATGTTGCAGTTGATTGCCTTGCGTTAAGCGCGATCACAAAGCGCGATCACGTCTTTTGGACGTACTGCGCCTCGCCGTTGCCGAAGGACCAGTCTTCCCGGTGCACCTCCACCAGACTGATAAAAACATCTTCGCGCCGCAACTGCACGCCCTGGTGCAGGCCATCCGCCACTGCCTTGTAGAAGCGCTGCTTGGTTTCCACGCTTCGGCCCGCGCTCAGCGTAATTTGCACAAAGATGCAGTCGTCGCTGCGGTGAATGCCCAGATAGTCCCGGTCGAACTCTAAACCGGTCGCATGTTCCGTAATAATTTGGAAGCGATCATACTCAGGCACACTCAACGTCTCCAGCATCGCGTGGTAGATAATTTCGCCAACCTGCACCAGGTATGCCGGGGTCTTTCCCTTAAGTAAGTCGATTCGCACCAGGGGCATACTTCCTCCTCTGCTCAAGTTCTGCGTCAGCGCAGGCTGGCGCTCTTGTACTTGATGCGGAAGTCTTCGCCCTCGACCCGGACCACGCGGCACATCTCGTGCAGACGCGATCTCATGCGCTCGCCGATGCGGTCTCCCAGCGTTTCGTCGCGGGAGGCGCGCACTGTCCTTGTCTCGGGCTCGGCTCCGGCCGGCGGCAGGTCCTGGTAGTTGGTGGTGATGATTGTGGTCCGCTTGTCGTTATAGCGCGTGTTCAGAATGTGGGAGACCGTATCCCATACCCACTCGGTCGGCTTAGCCGCGCCCAGTTCGTCCAACACCAGCACCTCGGCGTCAAAGACCGGCCGCAGAACCTCCATCTCGGTCGCCTGCACCGAGGCATTGTAGGAGTTCTGAATCTGCTTGAGCAGTTCGCGGTAGTCGTAGAAGAGACAGGCAGTCGCCTTGTGTGCGACCAACTCCTTGGCGATTCCCACCGCCAGATGGGTTTTGCCGGAGCCAATCGGACCGGTCAGCAGCAGCCCGGCGCTCTCCAGGGGGAACTCGGCGACGAACCGGAGCGAGGCCATATGCGCCGAGGCCAGAGAGCGGAACGGCCCTTCGTGCTCGAAGTTGGAGAGCTCGCAGTGCCGGTAGCGGCGTGGAATTCGCGCCGCCTCCAGCAGACGCTCACCCAGGCGCTGGCGGATGCATTCGCAGCGCTCCGCCCGCTCCACGGTGCGCCCGTTGTGCTCCACGGGAACCATGTGCCAGCCGGTGCCGGAGCAGAGGGGGCAGCGGTCGGCAGCTTCAGTTGGCTTGGCAGTCGGCATACCAAGAGCTTGAAGCAGCCGCGCCAAGGATGCAAGGGGTAACCTGCGCTCATCCGGACGAACTCTGTGCGGAAGCTGTGGAAGACGCAGGTTTCGCGGCTCCGCCGGTCCGGCTCGGCTGGCTCGACGGGTAGAAGTGCGGCCCCGCCTTGTGGAATTCCGGATCGTTTTCTTTTTGCGCCAAAAAAGTGCAACCAGAGCTCTGCCGATTCGCTCTAATCCCCAGAATGGACACCGTGCAGGAACCAACGCTTCTCAGGGTGCACGACTTCGTTTCCAACTGCAGCTCCGGCTATTCGCCGTGATCTGCTATCGCAACAGCGTGTTCAACGGCAAGGCGCAAGTCTGCTGGACGGCTACAGGAAAGACTTAGCCACCGACCGCATATACAGCGCATCCAATGTAGTTCAATCCGGGTGTAGGCGGCCTTCCAGCGCCCGGGGCGCGGCTTTCGCCATGGTCCGGCGATACTCGGCACGGAAGTAAACAGCACGCGCGTAGGATACGAAGTGCGGCAGGACAGGAAGCGCCGCGAGAAACAGCAAGCGACTCATTGCCAGAACAACAAAGAAGGGGAATCACGACTGTGAAGAACAATGGGACCGATATCACCGGAACATGGAAGACCGACGCGCGCTGGAAAGGCATTGAGCGTACCTACACCGCAGCCGACGTGGATCGTTTGCGCGGCACCATTCCAGTGGAGCACACCCTCGCCCGCTTAGGCGCCGAGCGGCTCTGGGAGCTCATGAATGCCCGCAGTCACGTACAGGCGCTGGGCGCGATGACGGGCAACCAGGCCATCGAAATGGTCCAGGCCGGACTCGATGCCGTGTACGTCAGCGGCTGGCAGGTCGCCGGAGATGCCAACTCGGCCGGACAGGTTTATCCCGATCAGAGTCTGTATCCATCCGACTCCGTGCCTCAGCTCTGCAAGCGCATTAACAATGCTCTGCTGCGCGCTGACCAGATCTGGCACCAGGAGGGCAAAAACGGAAAGTACTGGCTGGCTCCGCTGGTGGCCGATGCCGAAGCCGGATTCGGCGGTACGCTCAACGCCTTCGAGTTGATGAAGGGAATGATCGAATGCGGCGCCGCCGCGGTTCACTTCGAGGACCAGCTCAGCTCGGCCAAAAAGTGTGGACACATGGGCGGCAAAGTCCTGGTCTCCACCCAGGAAGCGGTACAGAAGTTGATCGCCGCGCGCTTGGCTGCCGATGTCTGCAACGTACCCACCATTCTCATCGCCCGAACCGACGCCAACGGCGCCTCGCTCATCACCAGCGATATCGATCCCCGCGATCACGCGTTTCTCACCGGCGAACCCCGCACCAGTGAAGGCTTTTACCGCATCCGGAGCGGCCTCGATACGGCCATCGCGCGCGGCCTCGCCTACGCCCCTTACGCCGACATGATCTGGTGCGAGACCAGCGAGCCAAACCTCGACGAGGCCCGCCGCTTCGCCAACGGAATCCACGCCCGCTTCCCTGGCAAATTCCTGGCCTACAACTGCTCGCCCTCGTTTAACTGGAAGAAGAAACTCGACGACGTAACCATCGCCAACTTCCAGCGCGAGTTGGCCACCATGGGCTATAAGTTCCAGTTCATCACTCTGGCCGGCTTCCACGTTCTCAACTATGGAATCTTCGATCTGGCGCGCGCCTACAAGCAGGATGCCATGTCGGCCTACTCCATTCTTCAGCAGAAGGAGTTCGCTGCCGAATCCGACGGCTATCGCGCGATCAAGCACCAGCAGTTTGTGGGCACCGGATACTTCGACGACGTTGCCCAGACCATTGCCGGAGGCAGCAGCAGCACGACCGCTCTGGTCGGCTCCACCGAGCAGGAACAGTTCGAGCATTGTGGGCGAGTTGGTTGCGAGGATCGAATTCCTCTGCAGTCCGCCGAAGGGGAACCGTCCGAGAAACGTAAGCGCGTGAGCTGACCCTCAGTAAGTGAACCCTGATTCAAAAGCCCGGCTCCCAGAGCCGGGCCTTTTTTGCCGCGACATTTACTTCTTCGCAAAACTTACTTCAGAGAGAGCACGTATCCAGAGACCGCGCTGATTTCCTCAGCGCTCAGCTTGCCGGCAAACCCCGGCATCTTGCCCTGTCCCTTAGTAACGATACTGCTCACTCCAGCCGCGCCCATCGCTTTTACGGCCGGGGTGTTCAACTGCTTCACGCCCATCGCAGGCATGGTTTTGGCGCCATCGACTCCGTGGCAAGCAACGCATTTGGCCTTGTAGGTGGCGGCGCCATCGGCAGCAAAAAGAGGCAGGGCCATGGTGGCAACGATCGCAAGTGCAAACATTTTCTTCATTGATTCTCCTGTGTTGTTCGCCGGTCTTTCAGCATCCTGTCACACTTCTTTGGAGTAGAAGCGTGGCTCTGGAAGCTGACACATCTCTCCAAATCCTACCATCGACACAGTTGTTAAAGAGCGTGACGGCTTCGTCGTGATGCGGCAAGGTAAGCTGATCTGAGCGCAACGGTTGCCAACATAAGTCAGTTCCTGCTGACGCAAGCACCGGGTTGGTATGCAACCCCCGCTCTGGGGCGCACATCACAAGTGAGTAAAGCACAACTCACAAATTATAAGAAGCTGGAAAAACTTTTAAGCGCTCCGACGTAGGCCACTCGTAGACTCATCCACTTAACCGAAAACGTAGACAGCAAAACCCGCCGATAGCTGTAACTATCGACGGGTCTTGAAACCAACAACCTCGGCAAGCCGATAGCTGCTAGTGCTCAAGCTCAATTATCGGCTTGCATATTCTGAAAGGCAAGCCGAATGAATTGGCTCAAACGCGCCAATTTAGGCGCCTCTGGTATCTCATCCCTGTTCGACCGCCCTCCACCTTGTTGACCGAGGCGTTTGACCGCTAACGTCACCCGCTATCTCCCGGATTCATGATTCGTTGGATGATCACCACCGCTTCCTCCCGGGTGCACATTACGCAACTGGAGCTAGCAGTTGCGTGCGAGTAATCAGCTTTGAAGGAGGATTGTATGAAACGGCGAACACTTAACCTGAAGGTAGTTGTCTTGGCTTTGCTGCTCGGCGTAGCAACGTCCCACGCGCAAACTCAGAAGATCTCAGTATCCATTCCGTTTGACTTCCAGGTTGGCACCCAGCACATGCCGGCAGGGCAATATGCCATCGCCACCGGTGAGGGCTATGGTTTGACCATCCGGAGCCTGAATACGTCGGCTACAGCTCGTGTGCTGTCGAGCAGCATTGGCTCAAAGCACCCCGAGCAGGAATCTGCGCGGCTCGTGTTCCGCAACGTCGGCAATCAGCGCTACCTGGTCCAGCTCTGGTCGCCGGGACTGCAGGACGGTCGCAGCATCCCGCTTCCGAAAAATGTCCTCGCCCAGCCCGATGGCGGGATCGACGGTCAGACGACAACGATAGACGCGGAGCGCTAGCAATTTCAGGCCGCCCCCAATGTGGCCTTTTCACAATGTGTACGAATATCGGCGCGGCTCATGAGCGTTCTTGAGCCGCCCTGGGTTTGCTTCTCCCCACCGCATTCTTTAGACTTGAATCTCTAAAAATTTTTCTGCATTGCGCCTTGTACACGCGAGCGGAGACCTACCCTATGTCTGAAATTAAAGTTCAACTCCCCGACGGCAGCATCAAGCAAGTTCCCCAGGGCACCACCGCCCTCGACATCGCGAAGTCTATTTCGCCGCGTCTGGCCGACGCAGCTCTGGCCGCCAAGGTTGCACCGCTCGTCGCCGATAGCCCCGCCAATGACGCGCGCTCCGCCACCGAGGACGCCTTTACCGTCGTCGATCTCACCCGGCCCATCGAGCAGGATTCACGTCTGCGTCTGCTCACCGAGAAGGACCCGGAATCACTTCAGGTCTTCCATCACTCTTCGGCGCACCTGCTTGCCGCCGCCGTGCTGGAACTTTTTCCCGAGACCAAGCTCGGCCACGGTCCGGCCACCGAGACCGGCTTCTTCTACGACTTCCTGCGCGAAACACCGTTCACTCCCGAAGACCTGGCAAAGATCGAGGTCAAGATGAAGGAGATCGCCGACCGCAACGAGCCCTATGCCCGCGACTTCCTCGACCGCGACGCGGGACTGGAACGCTTCCGCGCCGAAGGCGATTTCATGAAGTGTCATTTCATCGAGCAGTTCACCAAGGCCGATGAAAAGATTTCGCTCTACAAAACTGGCAAGTTCGTCGATTTCTGCCGCGGTCCGCACATCCCTTCCACGGGCAAGATCAAGGCCTTCAAACTGCTCAACATTGCGGGTGCCTACTGGCTCGGCAAGGAGGGCAATCCCCAGCTCCAACGCATCTACGGAACCTCGTTCTACTCCAAAAAAGAGATGGATGAGTATATGCGCCAGCTTGAGGAGGCCAAGCGCCGCGATCATCGCGCCATCGGCCAGCAGTTGGACCTCTACTCCATTCAGGAGTTGGCCGGCCCCGGCCTCATCTTCTGGCATCCCAAGGGCGGACTGATCCGCACCATCATGGAAGACTGGCTGCGCGCCGAGTATCTCAAGCGCGGCTACTCGCTGGTCTTCACTCCTCACGTCGCCCGCCGCGCCCTCTGGCAAACCTCCGGGCACGAAGGCTTCTACGCCGAAAATATGTTTGACACCATGGAGCTGGACGATGCCGAGTACCGCCTCAAGCCCATGAACTGTCCCTTCCACATCCTCATTTATAAGGATCAGCTCCGTTCCTACCGCGACCTGCCCGTTCGCCTCGGCGAACTTGGCACCGTCTACCGTTATGAGCGCTCCGGAGTCATGCACGGATTGATGCGCGTCCGCGGCTTTACCCAGGATGATGCGCACATCTTCTGCACGCCAGCCCAGATCGAAAGCGAAGTGGAAGGCTGCATCGACTTTGCTTTAAGCGTGCTGAAAACCTTCGGCTTTGACGAGTTTCAGGTCGAGTTGTCAGGTTGGGACCCGGAAGACCGGGCTCACTACGTCGGCACACCCGAGCAGTGGGAGATGGCGCAGAGCTCGCTCAAGACCGTGCTCGAACGCAAGCAGATTCCCTACAAGTTCATCCCCGGCGAAGCTGCTTTCTACGGTCCCAAGATCGACGTAAAGCTGGTCGATGCCATCGGCCGCCTGTGGCAGCTTTCGACGGTGCAGTTTGACTTCAATCTGCCCCAGCGCTTCGAGCTTGAGTACGTTGGCGAAGACGGCCAGCGTCATCAGCCGCTGATGGTGCATCGCGCCCTGTACGGCTCGGTCGAGCGCTTCTTTGGAGTCCTGATCGAGCATTACGCCGGAGCCTTCCCGGTCTGGCTCTCGCCCACTCAGGTTGCCATCGTTCCCATCGCCGAGCGCCACATCGAGTACGCCAACAAAGTCGGTGACGCCCTCAAGGCCGTCGGAGCACGGGTGCAAGTGGACGGACGCAATGAAAAGATGAATGCGAAGATCCGCGAGCACGCCTTGCAGAAGGTTCCGTTTATTCTCGTCGTGGGCGACAAAGAGTCCGAAATTGGCGAGGTCAACGTGCGCGTTCGCGGCCAGGAAAAAGGCGAGGGCAGCGTAACCATCGAAGCCTTTGCCAGCCGTATCAAGCGCCTCAACGAGTCGCGCAGCACCAAACTGGATTAAGCTCGCATTCAGATACAAGAGGCAGGCTCTCGGGCCTGCCTCTTTGCTTAACCGATGATTGCGATCGTTAGTTTCCCATGTAGTTTTCCGGAGGATTCGCTCAACGGTCAATCGATTGCGGGATGCACCATTGAGTCGTCCTCATCATCCCAGGCGAAGAGCGCAGCCATGGCCAGCGGGGATGCAACGTAATCAGCGCGCGGATCAACCGCTCCTGCGGTGCACTGCTCATAGCTGGGCGGGACGGGTAAGGATAACGGCGGGAACGTTATTATTTCTGTACTCATTGAAATCTCCTCCGATAACATCCTGCACGTCTTGCGTACGACTGCCAAGGTTCTATTTCGTTTTGGTATTCATCAAACAACAACCGTTCCTTTTCGGAATCTCCCAGCAGTACGCGGCCGAGGCGCTAAAGACTTTCATCCGCGCTATTCAGTCGCGCTTCTCGCAATTGCGCGCGCTTCCGCTATCATGTTGCGGTGCTTCCCTGCTTCGAACAGTACCTGCGCAAGCATCGCCTCGTCCTTCCGGGCGAGCGCATTGGCTTGGCCGTCAGCGGCGGCGCGGACTCGGTAGCTCTGCTGCGAGCTTTTGCTGAACTTGCCCCCAGCCTCGGCGTCGTGCTCTTCGTCCTCCACCTCAACCACAAGCTTCGCGGGCCGGAGTCGGAGGCCGACGCCGGCTTCGTCCGTGAACTCGCTTCAAAGCTATCGGTCGAGGCCGTGATCGAAAGCGAGGATGTCGCCGCCCTCGCCGCGCGGCTCCATCTCTCGCTGGAAGCTGCCGGCCGCCGCGCCCGCTACGCGTTCTTTCAGCGCGCCGCCGCTGCTCATCGCCTCGATTGCGTTGCCACCGCCCACACCCGTGACGATCAGGCCGAAACCGTTCTGCTGCGCCTGCTCCGAGGAGCCGGAACCAGCGGTCTCGCCGGAATCCACCGCTCGTTCGATCTCTCCCAACTGGCGCCGGAATCTCGCACGTCGGAATCTGTGCCATCCGAATCCCTGCCATCGCAAGCTGGAGCTGCCGCCGATGCCGCCCTGCCGTCATCGCCGCTCCTCATCCGTCCTCTGCTTTCTATCAGTCGTCAGCAGGTCGAAACGTATCTAGGCTCTCTCGGCCAGCCGTTTCGCCACGACGCCACCAACCTCGACCCGCGCTTTCTCCGCAACCGCGTGCGCAACGGCTTGCTGCCAGGGCTGGAGCGCGACTACAACCCGCAGTTGCGGCAGGCGCTCTGCGAGACCGCCGAAATCGCCGCCGCCGAAGATGCCTTCCTCGATGAGTTGGTCTCCTCCGTCCTTGGTGCGAACTTCCTGGGTGCCGACGCCGGGCTTGAGCGCGGCGTCGAATTGAAGCTTTTGCATGCGCAGCCGCTCGCTCTGCAGAGGCGCATCCTGCGTCGTCTCTGCCGTCCGCACGGCCTTGCGCTGGATTTCGCCCAGATCGAAGCTCTCCGCGAGTTCTCGCTCGCCGGCCGCGCCGGGCGTCACGACCTGACGCGCGGATTCGCCGCTGAAATTGTCCGGGGAAAACTTCTCGCCCCCCGTCTTTTCCTGCGTGCGCCTCGGCCACTGCCGCCTGCGTCTTATTGCCTCGAACTTACGGTCCCAGGCACGCTTTCGCTGGCGGGCTTCTGGAATGGCGAGGACATGTACATTCGTGCATTACTGCTCGACAAGGCATCGGCAGCCGAAGGATATAATTGCGCGAGCTTTCTGAGCCCGGCACAGGCAGGCCGCAGTCTGACCATTCGCAACCTATGCCCGGGGGATCGCTTTCATCCCCTGCGTTCCAGTGGCGAACGTAAGGTCAACCGTCTGCTGCAAGAGCTGTCGATTCCAGCGGCGCTGCGTAAACGTTGGCCGGTGGCCCTGATCGGCGGACGCATCGTCTGGGTTCCGGGACTACCCGTGGCCAGCCACGCGGCATGGATTCCAGGCGAAAGCGAGGCAGTCGTCCTCGAGTTGCATAACGGAGAGGGTACACTGGTTTATGGCTGAACCGACTGCGGCGAATTATCAGATCGTGATCTCCGAGGCCCAACTGCGCCAGCGTATTGAAGCGCTGGGCCGGGAGATATCAAAGGATTATCAAGGCCGCGTGGTCTATTGCGTGGGCATTCTGGAAGATGGTTTCGTCTTCGTCGCCGACTTGGTTCGCGCGATCACCGGAGATGTCGTCTGCCAGTTCGTCAAGCCCCACATGCAGGGTCTGCTTGACGCCACCACCGCGACCACAGAGATTTTCTATGCGCCCGAGGCGGACGTTGAGGGCCAACACGTCCTGCTCTGCCATGGCTTGCTCTCTACCGGGCAGACCACTGATTTCTTGATCCGCAACTTTCAGGCCCGCGGCGCGGCCTCGGTCGCCCTCTGTGCCCTGCTCGACCGCCAGTCTGCTCGCCGCGTCCAACTGGAAGTCAACTATTGCGGGTTTCTGGTCGGGCCGCAATTTCTCGCCGGTTTCGGCCTTGGCGCGCCCCAGTTGAACCGCAATCTTCCTTTCATCTATGCCGCTCCGGAAATTGCGGAGGTCTCCTAATTTAAAAATAACATCTACACGTATCTCAGTCGTTTGACCCCAATTTTTGCCCAAGGCCAACGATAGAAACGGGTAAAGCAACTGTGGCATCGTACCGGACGCCTGAATACAATCAGACGAATCACATCCCGCACTCTCAGACGAGACCGACGCACGAACAACGAGCTGCAGTTTGGGCATTGCACCACCGGGTAAGTCGCCGTACCCTCCAGCCCCGCCGCAGGGTAGATACACTTGATTGTCATAAGATTTAGGCTCCCCAACAAAATGATGAAATGATGAACTCGAAAATCTCATCGAGAACACACCACTTGCGTGGAATCTCTAACGGCGCAACGGGCAGTAATCTTTAGCTCTTCTCGTCTATTTATTTTTAATTTCCGCACGTGAGGCCAATGCGGGAGACTAGCCGTCATTGGTCCACTGCCGTTATCGCCAAAATTGAGGAACTACTGAATTCCGTCTAATGGCCTTTTCCCCGCCGACGCTATATACTAGTTGTTCAATAGGAGTCCCCGCTGTTGTCGTTCTGCGCACTGTGCTCGCCTTGTCATCCGCATGGTTTTGTTTGCGGCACGGCTCCGCTATCCCATACGGGGATTTTAAAAAACGGTTAAAATTCAATGTGGCGGAAAAACCTGGTTCCGGTAACCCGGACGGGCATCTAATAAACTTGAGTCGTCTGGGCTGAGATTTTTCCCCGCTTTACGATTTGTTTTCCGCTTTACATAGAGGAGCTTTTAGGTGAATTCGACGGTCAAACAGGTCGTGTTCTGGCTCGTGATTCTGCTTTCTGGCGTATTGCTCTGGTCGGTTGTGAAGAACAACAGCACGGGAGCCAAAGAGCGTGAAGTCAACTTTTCGCAGTTCTTGCAGGACGTAGATCAGGGCAAGATCAAGGACGTAACGGTTTACGGTCCCGAGGTTCGCGGCGACTACCGCGATGAGAAGTCGGGCTTCCACACCATCGTGCCGCCCAACTACACGGACATGTACAAGAGTCTGCGCGATAAGGGCGTGAACATCACCGTCAAGGATGTCAGCGGCGGCGGTTGGCCCAGCTGGCTTCTCCAGATGCTCCCCCTGGTTGTCATTCTCGGCCTGTGGTTCTTCATGATTCGCCAGATGCAGTCGGGCGGCAACAAGGCCATGTCGTTCGGCAAGAGCCGCGCCCGCCTGCTCTCCATGCAGCAGAAGAAGGTGACGTTCAAAGACGTCGCCGGCGTCGATGAGGCCAAGGAAGAGCTCCACGAGATCATCGAATTCCTGCGCGAGGCGCAAAAGTTCCAAAAGCTCGGCGGACGCATCCCCAAGGGCGTACTCCTGGTCGGACCTCCCGGAACCGGTAAAACCCTGCTCGCCCGCGCCGTCGCCGGCGAAGCCAATGTTCCGTTCTTCTCAATTTCCGGCTCCGACTTCGTCGAGATGTTTGTCGGCGTCGGCGCAAGCCGCGTCCGCGACCTCTTCGAGCAGGGTAAAAAGAATGCTCCCTGCATCATCTTCATTGATGAAATCGACGCCGTCGGCCGCCATCGCGGCGCCGGACTCGGCGGCGGCCACGACGAACGCGAGCAGACCCTCAATCAGTTGCTGGTGGAGATGGACGGCTTTGAGTCCAACGAGGGCGTCATCCTCATCGCCGCCACCAACCGTCCCGATGTGCTCGACCCCGCGCTGCTGCGCCCCGGCCGTTTTGACCGCCGCGTGGTAGTCGCCCGGCCTGACGTGCGTGGACGCGAGGAGATCCTCCGCGTACATACCCGCAAGATTCCCATCAACGATGACGTCGATCTCTCGATCCTCGCCCGCGGCACACCGGGCTTCAGCGGCGCCGACCTGGCCAACATGGTCAATGAAGCCGCTCTGCTGGCCGCCCGCCAGAATCGCAAGACCGTGCTGATGTACGACTTCGAACTCGCCAAAGACAAGGTGCTCATGGGCGCCGAACGCAAGTCCATGATCCTGACCGACGAGGAGAAGAAGAACACCGCCTATCATGAGGGTGGACACGCTCTGGTCGCCGCCAAGGTTCCCCACGCCGACCCGTTGCACAAGGTCACCATCATCCCCCGCGGCATGGCCCTGGGCGTTACCATGCAGTTGCCCATCGACGACAAGCACACCTACGACCGCGTCTATCTTGAGAGCCAGTTGGCGATCATGATGGGTGGCCGCGTCGCCGAGGAGATCTTCCTCAAGACGATGACCACCGGTGCCGGAAACGACATCGAGCGCGCCACCGAAATCGCCCGCAAAATGGTTTGCGAATGGGGCATGAGCCAGCTTGGTCCGCTCACCTTCGGCAAGAAAGAGGAGCAGATCTTCCTTGGCCGTGAGCTCTCCCAGCACCGCGACTACTCCGAGGAGACCGCCCGCGAGATCGATGCCGAGGTTCGCCGCTTCATCGATGCTGCCTACAAAACGGCCTTCGAGGTTCTCGACGGCAATCGCGACGTGCTCGAACGTATCGCGCTGGCTCTGCTGGAACGCGAGGTTCTCGACGCCGCCGAGTTGCAGATGATCATCCAGGGCAAGGTGCTTCCCGCCCGCGTGGTGCCGCCTCCGGCCGATGACTCCGGCAGCGTGCAGCAGGTGCTTCGTCCCGATCCTGCTCGCTCGCCCGGCCTCAACCCCGGCGAACGTCCCAGCCCCGCATAACCGTTCCAAGCTTCAACAAAAGGGTGGCCCATCGTGGCCACCCTTTTGTTGTTCAGCCGATTTACATCAGAACGGATTGAACACGTGGATTCTACTCCCACATCGCGGCGACCCGGAAACTGGCCCACAACCGCGCAACCTGTCGAATGAGTTATTCGCTTTATTCCCTCTGCCTGTTGAAGATGACCCGAATCCCGTCGCGCCAACGTTCGTCCAGGCCGACGAGCTTCCACTCCAGCTCGGGGGCGAAGTAGCGCAGCATGGTTGCCGTGGAAGGATGCACGTGCAGCGCGGGGGCAGCGAGGATGAGGATGGGATCACGCTCGGAGAGGATGCGTCCGGGGAAATATCCGTAGCGTCCGAAGTCGCCGCTCCGGTTATGCTGGCGCACGCGCGCCCAGTAATCCAGGCCCTGCACGGGGAGGTGAAAGTCTTCGGCGGCCTTCAACTCGATGACGGCGAGGCGGCCATCGCGGGTGATTCCGAGCAGGTCGATGACGGCGCGGTCGGAGGCGGCAAAGGCGGGCACCTGCGGGTAGAACACGGCGGGGTCCAGGCGCGCGTCGAGCTGGGTGATGTCGCGCTCGACCACCGATTGCAGCCAGCGCTCGGGCTGGAGGCGATAGAACGGGTGGTTATGATCGCGGCCCACGCGCTTGAGCATGAGGCGCTCGATCAACTTCCGCAACAGCGGCTCGGTATCCGGGTTCAGCTCGTATTCTGCGGGCGGGGCACCGAAGACGACGCGCTCACCGATGCGGAAGTGACGATCGGGCTCGAGCGTGGCGCTGGCAAATTCAAGGCCATGAAAGCGGAAGCTGACGGCGGAGGCGCTTTGTGCGACGGCCTCGGCCTGGGGACACAAGGAGCGCATGTGCTCGACGGATTTAGCGAAGCGTTCGAGGGTCTGCGCGCGGCTGAAGCATTGCACCAGGCGCGTGCTCAAGTTCAACTCGGTTGCCAAGTCGAGTTCCTCGGCTTGCCCGGTGTGCTCGTCGAGAGAAAACAGACGCCACTGCGCGGCCTCGCGATTCAGATGCGAGAGGCGCAATTGCACGGTGCGGGCGCGGCCTTCGGGAACGAAGAGGGCCAGCGCTCCGGCGTGCGATTTGGCGGCTAGATGCTGTCGGCAGTAGTCGAGCCAAAGCACAGCGACGGCAACCGAATTATCGATGGTGGACTGGGCTTCGCCTTCGCCGCAGCCGACCAGGGCGATGCGCTCCTGGCCGCGCCGCAGCAGGCCGCGCGTACAGACGGCTCCGAAGGAATGTTCCAGATCGGCCGAGGTCGTGAGGCGGTCGAGGGCCCAGCCGGGAAACACCTGCGCCACTGCGCGCTCCAGGGTTCGCCGATAGCCGGCGCGCATGGCCTTCAGCGCGGATGGAGATTGCCGCTCGGCCTTGGAGCAGATCTCCATGCGCGAGGCCTTGGCCTGGCCGAAGCGAAGCACCGAGAGCTTTAGAATTCCATTCTTGATCTCCGCGCTGGTGGCGCGCCGGACGATGTTGCTCTCCTCCGACCAGATCTGCAGCAGGCAACGGTCGCGCTCGGGCGCGGCCGAATAATGCGCGGTGGAGAAGTCGAACAGCATCTTGCCGTCTTCCACCACCACGGCGGCAGGGTTTTCGCTAATGTAGCCGGAGACGAGAGCCGCAATCTCCTCGGGGGTCTGCGCCGCGCTCACCGGCTAGTCCTTTTTTTCCGGCTTCAGTGAGATGTTTTCGAACTTGACTTCAGCGGGGCCGGCAAAGCGTTCGCTCTGCCTCCCCCAGCGGCGGAAGCCGGGGGCAGCAAAGTGCACCCGCAGCGTGTAAAGACCCTTGCGGGCAAGGCGGGCATCGCCTCCGTAGTGGGTGAGCCATGAATACGAGGTCAGCGGCAATTCGCCGGGACCATAGGACTCGCCATCGGCATCAATAAGGCTGGCCTGCGGTTTGAGACCGGGAATGATGCGCCCGGTACGCGAATCGCGGACCAGCAGTTCCAGCCGCACGTCTTCCTTGCCGGTCAGACCCTTGAAGTGGAGTTTGGAGCCCGCCAGCGGAATCGCCGTCCCAGGGAAGGTCAGCGCATAAGCGACGAAGTAATCGTCATCGGGCCGCTCGGCTCCGGAGACCGACTGTTGCCAGAGGGTGGTGATGGCGGCAGTGAGCGCGGCGTTGCAGGGCTTGAGCAGTTCAGCCTCGTGGGCCGCGGCGGCGGCGGTTGCCAGAGGGGCTGCCGAGGGAAGTTGCGACCCGGCGTCCGGGGCGGTCGGCTGCACGGTGGGTTCTGCCGTGGGTTGCGTGGGTTGCGAAATGAGTTGCGTAATCGGCTGCTTAATCGCCACAGGGGGAAACTCGGCAACCGTCGTGTGCTCGGAGTGCTCTCCGAAGGAGACGAGATGGCGAGGCGTTGGCCCATCGACGGCCACGCGCAGGGTGTAGCTGCTATCGGCCACAATGGGCACATTGCCGCCGTAGGCGTTGATCAACGGATACCAGCCGAAATCGGCGGGCACGGATTGCTCATTGCCGTTGAAATCGATGAGCGTGGCGCGGACAGTGAGGCCGGGAATCAGTCTTCCGTCCGCCGGATCCGCCACGAAGATGCGGAGATGTACGTTGCCGGCCGGAGCTTCGTGCCACGCCAGTTTGCCGCCACCGGCTTTGTCCCACCAGCCTTCGGCGGGCGTAATGGTGAAGGCGATGCGCATGGCTCCGGCGTGGGTATCGCCGCGGAGCGGGCCGGAGTTGGCAAGCACCCAGTCGAGGATCGCGCTATCGGCGCTTCCTTGCTCGTCGGCCAATCGCAGCCGTGCATCGCCAGAGGCGGACGAAGTGGCAGCAGTCTGCGCCAGAACGAGCGGGACGAAAGCTGTAAAACAGAGAGCAAGGCAGAGTGCGATGGAGACGGCGGAAAGACGATGGTCACGCCACTGCGATCTCAAACTTTGCAACAAACCATCCTCCGGTTTTCGCGAATACGAACGCGGCTGCTCCTCACGGTGCCGCCACGGTTTGTAATGCCGCTGCGGACCGAGCCGCACTGCCACACACTCTACACTCAATTCGATACCCAATTCGGTCAGACCTCGCATTTACTCCTCCAGCGGCTGCAACGGGCCGAGCCTCCGCACCAGTGGACCGTCTTCGGGCAGCGCCTGCAGCAGTTGCAGCGTGCTCCGGTGCAGAAGCGGATGCTCGACTCCGGGTGCGATCTGCGCCAACGGCTGCAGAACGAAGCGGCGCAGATGCATGGCAGGATGCGGAATCGTAAGCGTTGGAGTGTGGATCACGCGGCCGCCATACAACACAATATCAAGATCGATCAGCCGTGGCCCTTTGGGAACCGACGAGCCGTCCGAGACGCGCGTACGGCCCAGGGCTCGCTCGACCAGGAGGAGACGCTGGAGCAAGCGCTGCGGAGCGTCGTTGGATTGAGCATCGCTGGATTGAGCATCGTCGCGAGGGGAATGAACGTCGCCGGAATCAGTCTGGGAGTGGGCGAGCAACGTCGAGTCCACTCCCAGAGCGATTACCGCATTGACGAACCAAGGTTGCGCGGTGAACTCGACGGGCTCGCTCTCAAACGCGTCGGAGAGCGCGATGACCGGCGCAAATTCGCGAATCGACGCAACGGCCCGGCGCAGATTACCGAGCCGGTCGCCGAGGTTGGAACCCAGTGATAGAAAGACTCGCTCCATCCACTTCCTTGCATTCCGACGAAAATATTCCGTCCTCATATTGACGGCAGAGGCGAAAACAAAGGGCGGAACGCACCTTCGAAAAGCCACAATAGATAGTATGGAAACCGCGATGGGTTCGGCAATACACAATCGGTTGGGTAGAGGAAATGCTTGAAGGTGCATGAATACAGGACGAAAACGACAGCCCTGTGGAAAAACCCGCATAAAATCAGGCGAAAATGCTTGTCGGCCGCAAAATCATTGAGTTAAGATGTGCGGGATTGAAGCGGATGTCGCGCTTCATCTTCAAGGAGGAATACCCAACATGGCTGCAGGCTTGACCAAGACTGCTCTCGTACGTCTTCTGGCTGAAAAGCTGGAAACCAGCAACAAGGCAGCAGGACTGTTTTTGACCACGCTGGCTGAAATCGCCGTGAAGGAAACCAAGAAGAACGACGTATTCGTTCTTCCCGGCCTCGGCCGTCTCAAGAAGTCGGCTCGCAAGGCACGCATTGGCCGCAATCCCCAGACCGGTGATCCGATCAAGATCCCGGCCAAGACCGTGGTGAAGTTCTATGTCGGCAAGGCGGTAAAGGACGCGATTGCTCCGCCGAAAAAAGCGAAGTAGTCTCGGTTCGTTGTAACGGCCGGCCCACCCCTGGGCCGGCTTTTTCGTCGCTGCCAAAGCCAGGGAGCCCCGTGCTTAATTTCCCGGCGAGAGATTTTCCGGCGAATGCTAAAGGATGACGATGGTGACGCCGCGATTGCCGCGCCCGAAGTCACGATCGTCCTTCAGGGTCTTGTCACGCTTCACCAGCTTCCAACTCGCTTCATCGGAGAGGCGAAAGTCTTCGCCGGGGATGAAGCCGGCGATGAGGCCGTTGCGCTTGAAACGGTCGAGCGCCTTCCAGACCTCTTCGCGCAACCGTCCGCCGACCCCGCTGGAGCCATAACCGTGAATCAATTTCAGCAGCGGAACGCCCTCGGTGCGGGCCGCCACCAGGGCGCGATCCAGGCGCAAGAGCCCGACGTTCACCGTGGGCCGGCCTTCTTCGAGATTGATCGTCTTGCACCCCATCGCTTCATCCTAACCGCTTGCCACGGCAGCGGCTTGGCAAAAAGAGAGTCCGGATTGAACGCGAGCCGCTTACCCATCTTCGGAGCGGTTGACCGGCAGCGGATTCCATTCCGGGAGCGAATCGAGAGTCTCTCACTAGAAAAGTACTTGACATCAAAACACTCATATTTCATGATTCGTGTGCAGTAAGAAGTGCATCAAAAATTTGGATGGAACGGGCCCGTCAAAGGGCTCCAACGTCCAAATTGTTAGGAGGACACCACCATGACTCTATTAACCCGTTGGGAACCCATGCGCGAACTTGCGACCCTCCAAGAGCGGATGAATCGGCTCTTCAACGATTCGTTCAGCCCGGTCGCCAGTCAAGAGTCGCTGACTTCGGGCTCGTTTGTCCCGCCCGTCGATGTCTACGAGGACGAGCAGGGAATCCGTTTGAAGATGGAAGTGCCGGGAATCGACGAGAAAGACATAGACATTCGTCTTGAAAATAACCTGCTGACCGTGCACGGCGAACGCAAGCTGGAGAGCGAAACCAAGGAAGAGAACTACCACCGCATCGAGCGGAATTATGGCAGCTTCACCCGCAGCTTCGCGCTGCCGCCCACGGTGAACCCGGAAGAGGTGAAAGCGGCCTATGCCAAGGGCGTGCTGACAATCACGCTGGGCAAGCGCGCCGAGGCTCGCCCGAAGCAAATCAAAGTGGAGATCAAACCCGAGCTAGCCGAGAAGTCGAAGGCGGCGTAAGCCGCTGACGGTGTGCCCGCGCCAGCTGTACCTGCCACGGCGCGTCATTCCGGGCGCCGGGCGCTCGGCATCTAAATGGGGGAGCGTTGGGATGGCTTCACGGAATCCTTCCGCTCCCCTTCTCAATATTCGGACTAGAATTTATCCGCCGCGCTCTGGGGACCGGATCGAGTTGCAGGACCACAAAGCGGCGCGAGGAGCACTCTTATGGCAATCCGTTGGGATCGGTTGACCGTCAAGGCACAAGAGGCGATGCAGCGCGCCAGTGAAATAGCGGGCGAGCACGGTAACCCCGAGCTGGTTCCGCTGCACCTGCTGGCGGCGTTGCTGGAAGATCGGGAAGGCATCGTGGTGCCGTTGCTGGGTCGTGTCGGGGTGCAGGCGCAGGCGGTGCAGGCGCAGGCGGAGCGTGAGATCGCTGCTCTGCCGAAGCTGGCCAACGCAGCGGCGCAACCGGCGCTGTCGGATGGGATGTCGGAGCTGTTGGACTTGGCGTTCAAGGCGGCGGCCAACTTCAAGGACGAGTATGTTTCCACCGAACATCTGCTGCTGGGGCTGATGGGGGTCAAGCGCGATGCGGCGCAGCAGTTGCTGAGCGGCCTTGGCGTCACCCACGACACTCTGCTGAAGGCGCTGGCGGCGGTGCGTGGAAATCAGACGGTGACCGACCAGAATCCCGAGTCGAAGTATCAGGCGCTGGAGCGTTATGCGCGCGATTTGACCGAGCTGGCGCGGCGAGGCAAGCTCGATCCGGTGATCGGGCGCGACGAGGAGATCCGGCGCACGATTCAGGTTTTATCGCGGCGCACCAAAAACAATCCGGTGCTGATCGGCGAGCCCGGCGTGGGCAAGACGGCCATCGTCGAGGGCTTGGCCCAGCGCATCATCCTCGGCGACGTTCCCGAGCAACTCAAGAACAAGCGAGTGGTAGCGCTCGATCTGGGTGCGATGGTTGCCGGAGCGAAGTATCGCGGAGAATTCGAGGACCGTTTGAAGGCCGTGCTCAAGGAGATTGAGGACAGTGCGGGCGCCATCATTTTGTTTATCGACGAACTGCATACGCTGGTGGGGGCCGGAGCGGCCGAAGGCGCCATGGACGCCAGCAACATGCTGAAGCCGGCGCTGGCTCGCGGCGAATTGCGCGCCATCGGCGCCACCACCTTGAACGAGTACCGCAAGTACATCGAAAAAGATGCGGCCTTTGAACGCCGCTTCCAAATCGTGTACGTGGGCGAGCCCTCGGTGGAGGACACGATTGCGATTCTGCGCGGGACTGAAGGAGAAGTACGAAGTTCACCACGGCGTGCGCATCAAGGATTCGGCGATTGTTTCCGCTGCCGTGCTTTCGCATCGCTACATCAGCGACCGCTTTTTGCCTGACAAGGCGATTGACCTGATCGACGAGGCGGCGGCTTCTCTGCGAATTCAGATTGACTCGATGCCGACCGAGATCGACCAACTCCAACGCCGCGCCACCAACCTGGAGATCGAGCGCCAGGCGTTGAAGAAAGAGAGCGATGCGAACTCGAAGGAACGGCTTGCCCTGGTGGAGCGGGAGCTGGCCGAAGTTCGCGAGCAGGCCAACGCGCTGAAGGCACGCTGGCGCGCCGAGAAGGACAGCATTGCCGAACAGCGCAAGCTTAAGGAGTCCATCGAGCAGCTCAAACTGCAGCAGCAGGAAGCGGCACGGCGCGGCGAATACGAGCGCGCCTCGCGGCTGCAATACGACGAGCTTCCCAAGGCGGAGCGACTGCTGGCGGAGCTGACGGCGAAGGCGGAAAAAAATCAGTCGCGCATGTTGAAGGAAGAGGTGGACGAGGAAGATGTGGCTCGCATTGTCAGCCGCTGGACGGGGATTCCGGTGTCGAAGATGCTGGAAGGCGAAGTGAAAAAGTTGGTGCAGATGGAGTCCCGGCTGCGGCTGCGGGTGATTGGCCAGGACGAGGCGTTGGAGAAGGTTGCCAACGCGATCCGGCGCTCGCGCGCGGGCTTGAGCGATCCGCGCCGTCCGATCGGTTCGTTTATCTTCCTTGGCCCCACCGGCGTGGGCAAAACGGAGTTGGCCCGTGCGTTGGCCGAGTTCCTCTTCGACGACGAGCGCGCCATGGTTCGCATCGACATGAGTGAATATATGGAGAAGCACTCGGTGTCGCGGCTAATCGGCGCGCCTCCCGGCTACGTTGGATACGAAGAAGGTGGTCAGCTTACGGAAGCCGTGCGCCGGCGTCCTTACTCGGTGCTGCTCTTTGACGAGATCGAGAAGGCGCATCCCGATGTCTTCAACATCCTGCTGCAAATTATGGACGATGGAAGGCTGACCGACGGCAAGGGGCGCGTGGTGGATTTCAAAAATGCGATCCTCATCATGACCTCGAACATCGGATCGCTTTCACTGGCCGGGGACATGAGTTCGCCGGAGCGCTTTGCGCGGGCCAGTGAGCAGGTGATGGCCGCGTTGCGCGGACACTTCAAGCCGGAGTTCCTCAATCGCGTGGATGACATCGTGGTCTTCCGCCCGCTGGGAACCGAAGAGCTTACCAAGATCGTGGAGTTGCGCCTGCAGGACTTGCGAGAGCTCTTGGAGCAGCGCAAGATCACGCTGGAACTCACCGAGGCCGCCAAGCATACGCTGTTCACCAGCGGATACGATCCGGCCTACGGCGCACGTCCCTTGAAGCGTGCAATTCAGCGCTCGATCCAGGACCCGCTGGCGATGAAGATCCTCGATGGCGAGGTGCTGCACGGCGATCACGTACTGGTGGATTCCAAGGACGGCAAGCTGACCTTCGAAGTACACCACAGAGAAGCGGCAGCCACGCCGCAACCGGAGACGCAGCTTGCGTAAGCGGTGACGCTGAAAGGCGACAAGGCAAAGGCCGCGTTCTTCGCGGCCTTGTTTCATTCGCCAAAAGAGCGCCACCGGTTTATGCAAGATCGAAGAGCAGCACCTCGGCATCTTCCGTCGCCTCAAGCGTCAGCGCCGTTTCATCGCTGATTCCTGCACCGTCGCCCTGATGGAGCTGGTTTCCGTTCGACGCCCCGTCGGCCGCTCCGTTGGACGCTCCGTTGAGCGTCGCCGAGCCCTTGGCCATCTGTAGCCAGCCGTAGCGGCCCGCCGGCAGATGGATGGGGAGGCTTTCGCCCGCCGCAAGCTTGGTCACGCGCAGTTTGGCGTCGGAGTGAATTTTCACCGAGCCTTGCTCTCCCGTGGGTGATGCGATCAGCCGCCACTGCTTGCGCTTCTCTTCCTCGGCAAACGGCTTCTGCTCGTAACTCGGCTCCGCATCCATCTGATCTTTGTCGGGAAAGATCCATATCTGCAGCAGGTGCACCGGCTCGGCGGGCGAGGGATTGAACTCACTGTGCACGATTCCCGTTCCGGCGCTCATGCGCTGGCCGTCGCCGGGGCGGATGACCGCGCCGGTTCCGAGACTGTCGCGATGCTCCAGCGCTCCGCTCAGGACATAGGTGATGATCTCCATGTTCTCGTGCGGATGCATGCCGAAGCCGCGGCCTGCGGCAATCACATCTTCATTGATCACCCGCAGGGCGCGGAAATGCATGTGCTTGGGGTCGCGGTAATTGGCAAAGGAAAAGGTGTGATAGGTGTTGAGCCATCCGTGGTCGAAGTGTCCGCGTTGGCTGGCTGGTCGAAGCGTGATCATTGTTTACCTCTCGGTTTACTCCCGGGTTACCCCCGAGCTACCTCTCGGCCGCGTCTTCCGCGGCCTCTAAGATAATAGATGTTGCAACAGGTAATAACGATTCAGCCAACCTCGCGCAACCGGCGTTGCCCGCGGTGCGTCTGATAGGCGCAGGAGGCTAGACGTTATGGCACCCAATATAGGCAGCAACCCAGGCAGCGCAAGCCACCGAGCGCGAAAGACCACGGATGCAAAGAAGACGGCCGCGAAGCAGAAGCCCAGCGCACGGCGCAAGTACAGTCCCGAAGCTGGCGAGTTTGTGCAAGCCGAGATGAAGGAGATGAAGCAGGGCAAGCTCAGGAGCGGTGGCAGCGGCAAGACGGTTCACAACCCGAAACAGGCGATTGCAATCGGCCTTTCCGAGGCGCGCAAGTCCGGCCTGAAAGTCCCAGAGAAGCCGCGGAAAAAGGCAGCGTAAGTTCGCACCAACGCTTTCGCCCAACGCTGCCGAGGCGAGTCGCCTTCGAACACCTTAGCCTTTCGGCCTATCCTTCCGGCTAAACGCTGAGACGCGGAAACCGCAGCGCTACCTGTTGTCTCCGGCAGAGCTGTTCTTAGATGGGCTGTTCTTGGCGTCGCCACTCGAACCGCTGCTGGAATTGCCGCTGGCTGGGCTATTCGAACCGCTATTCGAAGCGCTGTTCGCACCGCCGCTGGTCGAAGATTTGTCAGAGCTACCGGCGTTGGACGAGGCGCTGGAACCCGCGTCCGAGCTACTGCCATCTTTGCTGGCCGAGCTGCTCTCCGAGCCGGATTCCGAGCCGGATTCCGACTTGGACGAGTTCGCTGAGGAAGAGGAACCGGGCGAGCTTTTGCGGGCGTAGTCGGTCACGTACCAGCCCGAGCCTTTGAATGATATGGCAGGAGCCGAGATTACCTGTTCGATCGTTTCCCGGCCGCACTCCGGGCAAATCTTCAGTGGAGAGTCGGAAAATTTCACAATGCGCTCGAAGCGATGAGCGCAAGCACTGCATGAGTATTCGTATAGAGGCATGGTTCCTTTGGACTGACCGGGCCATGAACGCTTGGCGCGGCGCGGCGATTACTCTTCTTGAATACTTTGATTCTAGGTTCCTCGGGGTGATGCGGTCAATTTTGCGGCGCGGCGGCTGTATGTCACTGGGCTCTGTTACACTTCGCCTTTGGTGCCGCGTCTGGTGCATCCGTCCGCATTTGCATCAACGTGCGGCGCTGCCGCGCTCAGGAGGAGTCCGACATGCCTGCAACCCAGCCCTCGCTCTACCTGGTCGGCACTCCGATCGGAAACCTTGAAGATATTTCGTTGCGCGCCCTGCGCATTCTCAAAGAGGTAGGCCTGATCGCCTGCGAAGACACCCGGCAGACGGCGAAGTTGCTCAATCACTACGGGATTGAAACCCGCACCATCAGCTACCACCAGCACAATGAGCTGACCCGCTCGGCCGAGCTGATCATGCATATGGAGCAGGGGCACTCGATTGCATTGGTGACCGACGCGGGAATGCCCGGCGTCTCGGACCCGGGCTTCCGGCTGGTCTCTTTGGCGGTGCGCCACAAGATTCCGGTGGTGCCGATTCCCGGTGCCTCGGCGTTTTTGAGTGCGCTGGTGGCCAGCGGCTTGCCGACCGACTGTTTTGTCTTTCACGGCTTTTTGCCCTCCAAGCTGGGGCAGCGCCGCAAACTGCTGGAGGACATTCAACACTCGCCGTGGACGCAGATCTTTTACGAGGCGCCGCACCGCCTGCTGGGAGCGCTGGAGGATGTCGTCGAGGTGCTCGGTTCGCATCGCCGGGTGGTGGTGGCGCGCGAAGTTACAAAGATTTACGAGGAGTTCGTGCGTGCCACCGCCGCCGAGGCTCTGGAAGACTTTACCAAGCGGGACGAGGTGCGCGGCGAGATCACCCTGCTGGTGGGCCGCGCCGAGGAACAACACGGTCTCCCGGCGGTAACGCAGAAAAATACCCGCACCCGCGTCCGCGAGCTGATGAAGGCCGAGGCGATCGACGAGAAAGATGCGATGAAGCGGGTGGCCAAAGAGATGGGCGTCAGCAAGAGCGACGTGTACCGCAAACTGCAGAAAGACGGCAAGAAATAGCGGCGAGAGCAAACCAAACGACTGGAAACATTCCGTGGTGCTTAGCAGCACAGCCCGTCCTGTCGGGCGGGCTGTTGGGCAAAACTAATCAGGAGCAAGGTCATTTGGGGCTGGCAGCGCCGCTCCCTGTCGTGCCCGCTCCACTCTGCCCGGGTGAGACGGTGCTCGGCTGACTTGAGGGTTCAGAGCCGGGCGAGGTCGTCGATGGCGAACTCATGCTTCCCGTGCCTGCTCCCGGTGTCTGGTCCGGCGTCTGCGGCGTGGTTTCCGGCACCGTACCCGGCTGGGCTGCAGTGCCAGAGCCGGATGGAAGCGTTGACGGCGAACCCATGCTTCCCGGCGCTGAGTCTGTCCCGGTCGTGCCGGACGGGTTGGTCCCCGCGCTGGCGCCACCTGAGCCCGCCGCTCCGGCCTGCCCTGCTCCCGCGCCTGCTCCGGTCTGTCCCAGAGCGAAGGTTGTGCAAAGTGCCAGGGTTGCTGTTAAAAGTAATTTTTTCATCTTCGCGAATCTCCTTCTTCCAGTTTCTATCTCGTCCACAGTGCCCCGCAGGGCACTGCACGCTGCGCCGGGAAGTGCTGCAAGAATAGGTCCATCGTCTCGCCAAAGAGTGCGGCCTGTCGCAAAACCCCGCGCTAGAAATCACATTCCAAGTTTGAAAACGATCTTCACGAAAGCAGCCGCCTCGCAGTGACGACCGGATTTGCAGTCGAGTACTGGGTTGACCGGGCGGCTTCAGTCCGCGAATCGCAAGAAGTTCGCACGGATGAGGTTGCGGAGGGAATCATGCAACGCCGCATATTGTTAGTCGACGACAACCCTGGAATCCTGCTCACATTGAAGGCAGTTCTCGAAATGCATGGATTTGACGTAGACACTGCGGCCTCGACACGCGAGGCCATCGAGAAGCTCGCCGATGGTCCGTATCACATGGTCATCACGGATATGAAGATGGAGACCAGCCGGTCCGGGTACGATGTGATCCGCGCGGCGAGCCGTCAGGGATACAATCCGGCGACTGCCATCCTGACCGCCTACGCCGAACTCGGCGCCGACTGGTGCAGTGAAGGCGCTGATTCTCTGCTGGTGAAACCAATTGGGACCGATGATCTTCTGCGCCAGGTCGAGGCCCTGCTGATCGCGCACGAGGACCAGAAGCACGAGAAAACACAGACGATGCCGCGTCGGCCGCGGCAAAGGTTCCGGGCAACTGAAGTCCGCAAAGCAAGCTGAGAAACTTTAACGCCAGGGTGAGGGGGTCAGTCCTCCACCGCTCTCAATAGCTCCCGCGTGTACTCGTGCTTTGGGTTCGTGGTGATCTGTTCTGCGTCGCCGATCTCAACGATCTTGCCGCCGCGCATGACGGCGATGCGGGTAGACAGGTAGCGCACCACCGGCATCGAGTGGGAGATGAACAGGTAGGTCAGCCCGTACGCTTTCTGCAAACTTTTGAGCAGGTTTACGATCTGGGCGGCGACGCTGACATCCAGGGCGCTGACCGCCTCATCGGCGACGATAAAGCGGGGGCGCAGGGCGAGGGCGCGGGCAATGCCGATGCGCTGGCGCTGGCCCCCGCTGAACTCGTGGGGCTGGCGGCCCAGGGCGCTCACGTCGAGGCCGACGGCAGCCATCAACTCGGCGGCGTGCTGGCGCAGCAGAGGCTTGCCGAGATTTTCGTGGATGGCCAGCGGTTCGGTGACGATCTCCTCGACGGTGAAGCGCGGATCGAGCGAGCCGAAGGGGTCCTGGAAGATGATCTGCATTTCGCGGCGGGTTTCGCGCAGGGCGCGCGCGCCGAGCGAGGTGATCTCGATGCCATCAAAGCGCACCACTCCGCTGGTGGGTTCGATGAGGCGCAGCATCATGCGGCCCAGAGTGCTTTTGCCGCAGCCGGACTCACCGACCAATCCCAGGGTTTCGCCCTGTTCGATGGTGAGCGAGACGTCATCGACCGCGCAGAGGGAGCTTCCGGCGCTGCGTCCGAAGGGGTCGCGCGTGTCATAAATCTTGGTGAGATGTTCGGCTTCCAGCAGCGCCATATGGAGCAGCCTACCACGCCGGGTGGGGCCAGTTGACGGAGGAAATCGGCCGAGCGGCACCAAGCTGGCAAGATACCGTCGGAGCGACAGCGGCTCGCGTGTTAAAATTTTCCACAGAGAATCCTACGAGAGAGCTATTTGATCGAGCTTGCCCCATCGATTTTGTCGGCTGATTTTGCCCGCCTTGCCGAGCAGTTGCTGCCCGTGCTGGATGCAGGGGCAACCGTGCTGCACGTTGACGTAATGGATGGCCACTTCGTACCCAACATTACCATCGGACCTCCGGTGGTGGCCGCGTTGCGCAAGCATGTGCCGGCGCATGTGCCGCTGGACGTTCACCTCATGATCGAGAACGCCGACAACTACATTCCGGCCTTCGTGGACGCTGGCGCCAGTTGGATTAGCGTGCACCAGGAAGCCTGCGTGCATCTGGACCGCGTGGTGGAACACATTCGCTCGCGTGGTGCCCTGGCCGGAGTGGTGATCAATCCGGCGACGCCGGTGGCAACCTTGGTCGACATTCTCGACGTCGTGGATTACGTGCTGGTCATGTCGGTGAATCCCGGCTTTGGCGGACAGAAGTTTATCCCCCGTACACTGGGCAAGATTCGCCATCTTGCGGAATTGCGTGCCCAACGCCATCTTGGCTTCCGCATTGAGGTCGATGGCGGCATCGCTCTTGATACCATAGAAGCGGTGGTGGAAGCTGGAGCCGAGGTCCTGGTTGCCGGCAATGCCGTCTTTGGCCGCGGTGATTCCGGCCACAATGTTCAACAACTTCTGCAGGCTGCCCGTTCGGCAACTCTGCGCAAGGCTTAACCGCTCATTTCCGTTTCACCGAGGTGCCTCCGGATGTTCCGTCGCGTTTTCATCGCCCTGCTGCTGGCTGCAAGCCTGCTGACCGGTGTCGCCTGCACCACCAAGAAGGCTGCCAATCCGCTGGCTCAAATCAACTCCAAGCAGCCGGATAAAGTGCTCTTTGACCGCGCCATGCAGGCGATGAAAGAGCGCAAGTATGATGTGGCGCGCATGTCCCTGCAAACCCTGATCAACACCTATCCCGACTCGGAATTCGTTGCGCGCGCCAAACTGTCGGTGGGCGAAGCCTGGTATCAGGAAGGCGGCACGGCGGCGCTGGCCCAGGCCGAGACCGAGTTCCGCGACTTCATCACCTTCTTTCCCAACATGCCGGAGGCGGCAGAAGCGCAGCTGAAAATCGCCGACATTCACTATCGCCAGATGGAAAAGCCGGACCGCGATTACGTCCATGCCCGCCGGGCCGAGGACGAGTATCGCCAGTTGCTGTTGCAGTATCCCGACAGCAAACTGGCTGACACCGCCCGCCAGCGTCTGCTGGAGGTGCAAGAGGTGCTGGCCGAGCGTGAGTTCCGCATCGCGCACTTTTATTTCCAGCGCCAGGCCTACCTGGCTGCGATTGCGCGAGCCAGAACCCTCACCGACACGTATCCGCTCTATAGCCGCTCCGATGAGGCCCTGTTCCTGCTGGGCCAGTCGTATGAGGCGCAAGTCGAGCGAACCCGCGCCGCCAAACTTTCCGAGGAACTCAAGCAGCGCCTGACCAAGGAGTACCTGGATCATGCCGCCGAGGATTACAGCAAGATTGTGACTCGCTATCCGGCGATGCCGCGCTATCAGGATGCCCGCAGCCGTCTCGCCGCGATTAAGCGTCCAGTGCCTACGCCAACGCCCGAAGCAATTGCTCTGAACAAGAAGGAACTGGCGTCGCGCGTCTCCACTACTCCTTACGAGCGCTTTGTAACCAACATGGGCAAGCGACCGGACCTGAGCGCCGCAGCCAGGGTCGGCCAGCCCTCCCTGGTCGATCCCAAGGAGACGGATGCGCCGGCTCTGGTGCGCCAGATCAATTCCATCGTCAAGGAAACAGAGGCAGCCAAGTCCGGGAACGGCAAGGTTTCAGTAGAGCCGGTGAAGGACGGCGAAAAGATCGCGGAGAATCAGCCCGCGCCGCGTTCGGCCGAGCCGCCGTTGAACCCCAGCGACATTCCCACCGTGGCGCCTACCCAACTCAATGAGAGCGCGTCGAGTTCCTCGGCCGAGGCAGCGGTTGAACCCCCGGCGAATGCCGCCTCGTCAACCGATCCAGCCAAAGCGGATGCCGCCAAAGCAGACCCACCGAAAGACGATCCCAAGAACGCATCGTCGTCGAGCCGCAAGGTGAAAAAGAAGCACCATTTCCACCTTCCGATTCCGCTTTAATTCCGTTGCCCAAGGTTGAATCCAGCCCGCTCGAGGTTACCTTCGGGCGGGCTTTTCGTTCCCTGCCGATTGGGGAAAAAGCCCTTATCCATTGACCTTGTCAGGGGAACGCGTTAACGTGGCACCTAGTTCACCCCAGACTTCTCTGTGCCAGGAATCCGCTCCGTGTCCATGAATATTCTGCTTGCCGATGACAGCGTACCCGCCCAGAACATGGGCAAAAAAATCCTCATGGATGCCGGTTACGGCGTAGTTACGGTCAACAACGGTCTCGAGGCGCTGCGAAAAATTGCCGAGACCGTCCCCGATATCGCCATCTTGGACATCTTCATGCCCGGCTACACGGGGTTGGAGATCTGCCAACGGCTGCGCTCCAGTCCCGCTACGGCCGCCATCCCGGTCATCCTGACCGTGGGTAAGCTGGAGCCGTACCGTCCCGAAGATGGCGAACAAGTCCAGTCCAACGCGGTGATTGTGAAGCCATTTTCCGCCGCCGAGCTGATCTCCGCCGTGCGCAGCCTCATCGGAGGGCCGGTTGCGGATGTCGTAGCCCCACCACTGCGGGCGATGGCCGGCGATCCCTTGCATGAGAGCCCTTTCGCGGCCGACGCCGTGGACCTCCCAGCCGCTCCAACTGCAACATCGGAGCCGTCTGCCCAACCTCTTCTGGAGGAGGCTGACGAACCGCTGTTCGCAAGCGATCCATCCGTGGCAGGCGACAATGCCGCAGGCTTGACTGCGGATGCGCCGAGCGTCTATAGCGCCGAGTCCCCCTTCGGCGCTGATTCGAATGCTTCGGCGAGTCTAGCGTTTGATCCGGATGCCAAACAGACACCATTCAGCGCCTCCGCCATCGAATTTCTCTCCCCAGCATCGCAATCTTCGCCGGGGGATGGCGCGTCCGCGTTCACCGAATTTGACCTGGCGCCCGAGCCAGGCTACGCCGCTCCTGAGTCAGGCTACGCCGCGTCCGAACTGGAAATACTTCCGCTCGACGAGCCCTCGTTCCCGGCCCCGGCCGAGCCGCACAGCGCGCCAGAGCAAGAGGTTGCACAGGAAACCGCGCATGAAGGGCTGCTCGCACCTGCCGGCCTGGAGGCCGACAAAGTCCCAGTCCTCGTGTCCGAGTCGTTGGCCGCTCCAGAGCCGTTTGCCTCGGCTTCGCCGGCAGCGCCTGAGCCGGAACCCGCCTGGAGCATTCCAGCTCCAGCTCTCGAACCTTTTCTGGAGCTGCCGGAAGCCTCCGCACCCCCTGCCGCATCCGAGTCGGGGATTCTTCAGGTTGGCGAAGGGCAAGCCGCAGAGGAGGAAGCCCGAAAAGCGGCCTTCGAGGCGCTTTTCAATTCGACCGAAGAGCTTCCTCTGGAGAACAGTCCGGCTTCGCCCGCCGCGACCGCTCCTGTCGCTCTCCAGTGCGCCGCCGAATTGCCGGAGAGCCATACTCACATTCCGGAGCCGGAAATTCCGCAGCCCGAGTTCAATCCGTTGGCCGACAACCTCCAGCATCATCTCGCCCCTTCGCCACTCGATCCGAATCCCCTCGATCCCAGCCCTTTCGCCCTTAACCTGGCGAGCGAGCCGCCGACCTCAATCGCCGCAACTCCCGGCCTGTTGGAACACCGCCTGCCTGACCTCCTGGGGCACGCATCGCCCTCGACCGGCCTGGATTTGCCGCCGCTTGGCGAAGGCACCGGCCTTCCGCCCATGTTGCCCGAGGTCGCCTTTGCTCCTGAGAGCGCACCGGTGGAGGCGCAGCCGATCCTCGCCGAAGCTCATCCTGAGACACCAGAAGCTCACGAGACGATCTCTTCTGCCGCGATGATTCCTGCACTATTGGGCCTCGCCGCAGGTGCGTTGCAAGCTCGTCCCGAGTTTGTGCACCCTGAATTTGCGCACCCTGAAGCCGTGCCGAGTGAAGCCGTGCCGAGTGAAGCCGTGCCGAATGAGGCTGTGCCGCCTGAACTGCCCGAAGTTGTCCCCGCCGGAGCCGAAATGCCTCTGGCCAGTCCTGCGCACCTTGAAGCCCCGCCCGTGCAGGCAGCATACGTGCCCGCCGAGGCGGAGCCGGAACCACCGGCGCAGCTCCAGCCCGAGCCGCCGATGGGAGAGATCTGTTCCCCGCCGGGAGTTACCTCCCGATTGAACGAAGCCGAACGGATTCATCATGCCATCGAGCGGGTCTTCGACCGCTTCAAGCCGTTACTGGTTGCGGCGATTGTGCGCGAACTGGCCCGCCAGGACCTCGACTAATCGAAACAGCCTCTGGCGACTGCAAGAAAAAGGGCACGGATGAGTCCGTGCCCTATCCTTTTTGCGATGCATTCAAACCGCGAGCTTAGGCAGGCTCGATCCTCATGCTCAGGTTCACAAAGCGGGCTGAGTGGGTCAGCGCGCCGACAGAAATGTAGTCCACTCCGGCCTCGGCATACTCGCGCACATTTTCAACCGTGATTCCGCCCGAGGATTCAATCTTCATGGCGCGTGCCTCCTGACGAACGCGGCTGACGGCCGCCTGCGTCTGCGCCACGGTCATGTTATCCAGCAGAATCGATTCGGCGCCGTACTTCAGAGCCGCTTCCAACTCCTGCATGTCGCGCACTTCCACCTCAACCGGCTGCTCGCCCTTTCGATTTGCCAGCGCGCGTTCAACCGCAATGCGCACGCTGCCGGCAAGGTCGATATGGTTGTTCTTCACCAGGATTCCATCGGAGAGGTCGAGGCGATGGTTGAAGCCGCCGCCACAGCGGACCGCATACTTCTCCAGCAGACGCAGGCCGGGTACGGTCTTGCGTGTATCCAGCACTTTCGCACCGGTGCCTTCGACGGCGTCAACGTATCTGCGGGCCATCGTGGCAATACCGCTCAAATGTTGCATCAGGTTCAGAATTACCCGCTCGCAACTAAGCAGCACGCGCCCGTTGTGGCGGATGGAGGCCATCGCTTCGCCCTTGCGCACACGCACGCCATCGAACATCTCCTGAGGAATACTGACCTCGGGATAGGCGCGCGGCTGACCTTCAAGTTCGGCAAAGATTTCAAGAATGCGCTGTATGGATCCGATGCCGGCCAGCACGCAATCCTCTTTGGCCAGGATCGTACCCACCGCTTTCTGCTGCGGATCAACCGTCGCCAGGGTAGTTGCGTCGCGGGTGGCCTGGTCTTCGAGCAATGCATTCGATAGGATGGCGGTGATCCGTCTGCTATTCCAGTTCATTTGCGTTCCTTTCCACTACTTTGCCCCGCTCAATTCAGCCAGCCGGGACTTGGATTTTTCAATCAGCGATTCCAATTCTTTGCGGCGCGTCTTCAAACCTTCCACCACCTTTGCCGGAGCCTTGGCGAGAAAGCCCTCATTTCCCAACTGGTTGCCGTTGCGCTGAAATTCACCCTCCAGCTTTTCCAGTTCCTTGCTCACGCGCGCGCTCTCGGCGGCAACGTCGATCTTCTGCTCGTACACCAGCCGCACCTCAAAGCGAGCCGTGGCCCGCGAGTTGGTGGCCTTGGCCAGCGATGCATCGACAAATGTCAATGTAGAGACATTGGCCAGCCGCTCCAGTGCGGCGGCGTTGGCTTGGATCAGCGAGGCGACATCGTCGTTGGCGAAGACCTCCACCGGCAGCGCCTCTTTTTGCGGAACCTTCAACTCGGCCCGAACGTTGCGCACCGAGACTATCAGATCCTGCAGAATCGCCATCTCGCGCTCGGCGTCCGAGTTCAGTTGCGCCGCGTCGCTTACAGGATAGGCAGCCAGCGCAATCGACTTCAGTGGCGGCTTGCCGTCGTACACCGCGTGCCAGATCTCTTCGGTAATAAACGGCATGAACGGAGCCAGCAGCCGCAGTGCGCCCTCAAAGACCCGCACCAGGTTGGCAAAGGCTGCGCGGGCATCGTCCCGATCCGGCGAGAGCAGGCGCGGCTTGATTAACTCAACGTACCAGTCGCAATACTCATCCCAAAAAAAGTGATAGATCACGTGCGCCGCCTCGTGGAAGCGATACTCACCCAAAGCGGCGGAAACTTCTCCGGTCACGCGATTGAAGCGCGAAAGAATCCAGCGGTCTTCCAGGGTGGCGGCGGCAAAGCCCTTCAATCCAACCGCGTCCTTCGGATCGCGCTCGGCGGCAAATTCGTCCAGTGACCAGACGTTCTGCTCGGCCGCGCGATCCACGTTCATAAACAGGAAGCGAGCCGCGTTCCAGATCTTGTTGGCGAAGGCGCGATAGCTGTCGGTACGGCTTTCGCTAAAGGCGATGTCGGTTCCCGGCGCGGCCATGGCCGCCAGGGTAAAGCGTGCTGCGTCGGTGCCGAACTTCTCTATCACCCCGATCGGATCGACGACATTGCCCTTGGTCTTCGACATCTTCTGCCGGTCGGCGTCGCGCACCAAGGCGTGGATGTAAACCTCGCGGAAGGGAACGATGTCGCGCTTATCTGTCTTCTGTTCGTCCATAAAATGGCAGCCCAGCATGATCATCCGGGCGACCCAGAAGAAGAGAATGTCAAAGCCGGTCACCAGCACCGAGGTTGGATAAAAAGCATCGCAGTCCGGCGTCTTCTCCGGCCAGCCGAGAGCGGAGAACGGCAGCAGGCCGGAGCTGAACCAGGTGTCCAGTACGTCGGTGTCCTGCTCAATCTGCGCGCTGCCGCAGTGCGCGCACTGGGTCGGATTGGTGCGCGCGACCGTGATCTCATGGCAGTCGGCGCAGTGCCAGGCCGGGATGCGATGTCCCCACCAGAGCTGACGCGAGATGCACCAGTCGTGAATGTTCTCCATCCACTGCAGATAGATCGCCTTGTAGTTGTCCGGAGTAAAGCGGATGCGGCCGTCGTTGACCACATCGCGCGCCACCTGCGCCAGCGAAGCGCGGCCATCCTTGGTCTGCTTATTCACCGCCAGGAACCATTGCGTCGAGATGCGCGGCTCCACCACGGTCTTGCAGCGGTCGCACTTGCCCAGCGGAACCAGGTAGTCTTTCACGCTGACCAGCGCTCCCGAGGCTTCCAGACCTTCCACCACCGCCGTGCGTGCGGCGTAACGCTCCAGCCCCTTGTAGCGGCCGGCGTTCTCATTCATGTGTGCCGTCTCGTCCATAATCACCAGCTCTTCGAGCCCATGGCGCTTGCCGGCTTCAAAGTCGTTGGGATCGTGGGCGGGTGTGACCTTCACGGCTCCTGTGCCGAACTCAGGCTGCGCGAGCTCGTCGAAAATGATAGGAATCTCGCGCCCCACCAGCGGCAGCATCACCTTCCTGCCGTGCAGATGCGCGTAGCGTTCATCGCGCGGATTGACCGCCACGGCGGTGTCGCCCAGCATGGTCTCGGGCCGCGTGGTGGCAACAACGATGGATTCCCCAGGCAGGCCGACCACCGGATAGCGAATCTCCCACAGCTTGCCCTGCGTCTCGTCGTGTCCCACTTCCAGGTCGCTCAGCGCGGTCATGCAGCGCGGACACCAGTTGACGATATAAGTCCCGCGATAGACCAGTCCCTCTTCCCAGAAGCGCACGAACGCTTCGCGCACCGCGCGCGAGAGCTGCTCGTCCATGGTGAAGAATTCGCGCGACCAATCGACCGAGTCGCCCAGCCGCTTCATCTGTTCCAGGATGTAGCCGCCGTATTGCTCCTTCCACTGCCAGACCCGTTCCAGAAAGGCTTCGCGTCCGATATCCTGCCGTTTTTTGCCTTCGCTCGCCAACTGCCGCTCCACCATCATCTGGGTGGCGATTCCGGCGTGATCGGTTCCCGGCAGCCACATCGAATCCTTGCCCAGCATGCGTTGCCAGCGGGCCAGAATGTCCATCTCCGTGTGGTTGAGCATGTGTCCCATGTGCAGCCGTCCGGTGACGTTGGGCGGCGGCAGCAGCAAAGAGTAGACGTTCGTCCCGTCCTTGGGCGTTGCAGTGTGGAAGAGATTCTCGCGGACCCAATACTCGGCCCAGCGTTGTTCAATCTCAGCGGGATCGTAAGCCTTCGGCAGCTCGTGCGGCATAAAACAAAAATTCCCTCGACGAATAAACTTCAAGTTTATCAGAGCGCACCAGCAGAGCCGCGCGTGCCAGACGAATGAGCGGCAAAAAGAAAGGCCGCAGCCGACCCGCGCCTAGCCCCAGACGCGGACGGGTGGCCCATTCAAGCCATCTTTTGGCTTGAGTGGGGCTGTTGCCCCTGTTCTCGTTGTTGATCTTGTACCCCTTTGACGCGCACAGGTGGCCCACAGTCGCCATCTTTTGGCGACTGTGGGATAGCAAATGTAGGGATGGCGAAGGCGGCTCAGTTCACTGCCGCGAAGCCTTCGTCCAGTCCTCCACTTCCAGCTTCTTGATCCGGCTGAAGGCGCGGTCGTTGGTGACCAGGACTGCTCCCACGACAAGAGCATGTGCAGCAATCATCGTGTCGAGGCTTCCCAAAGAATGCCCCTTGCGTTCGAGCCACGCGCGGAGCTGCCCGTACTGCCGCGCCGCATCGGAATCCCACGGCAGAATGGCCACGCGAAGAAAGAAATCCTCGATCACGGCGTGCAATCGTGTGGCGTCAGGCAGCCGTGCGGCTCCGTAGAGCAACTCTCCTTCCGTCACCGTGGAGATGGCGAGCTGCGCCATTCCAACTTCCATAACGCGGCGGCGAACGGGGAGGTTGCCCTTGAGCATGAAGCTGACGGTATTGGTATCCAGCAGGTAGCGGTGCTCCATCAGAAGAGCTTGCGTTTCTGTGGTGGGTCGTCCTGGCGCCGGTCAGCCAGAAAGTCTTCTGGCACGTCGGCCTCGTCGACAAGCTTGAAGAAGCTGTCCCAAGACTCAGGACGGCGCGAGAGGATCACGTCCCCGGTCTCCGGGTCTTGCCGGATAAAGACCTCGCTTCCTTCGAAGCGAAAATCAGCGGGCAGCCGCACCGCCTGGCTGCGGCCATTGAGAAAGAGTTTTGCAGTGCGCGGCATCAGAACCTCCTATCGCACGCGGGTATATACCACAGTATATTACAAAACACGGTGGCCCACATCCGCCATCTTTTTGGCGAATGTGAGGAGCCTCACTCCGCTTCCAGCTTTTGCTCCGCCTTTCTTGAAAGCCTTCATAAACTGTCATTTGATGACGGCATGCCGATGACTTCATTGAATATCTCGCTGCCCGAGGCTCTCAAAGTGTATGTGGAAGGCCAGGTCGCGTCCGGAGACTGGAGTACGCCGAGCGAATACGTTCGCGAGCTGATTCGCCAGGACAAAGAGCGCCGCATGGCGAATCTGGAGCAGGAGCTTCTCGCGGCTGCCAAGGGCAAACAGATTGAGGTATCGGTCGCGGATATTCGCAAGAAGGGTTTGATAGCGGCCCTACGCGAACGGACAAAGCAGGGCTGAAAGCGCCCCGCATCGCACCATGGCGCCTTCTCCCACTCCCCTATTCCCACTTTGCCCGCTTCGGAATACACTTGTACGTCCGGTTTCGTGCCAATTTCTGCGAAGGGAAATCCGCAGGGAGGGGTGCGGGCCACAACGGTCGGTGCGGGGGTGCCTGCGCATGGCCGAAAATCCCACTCAAGGCGATCTTATGAATACGTTTGGCAGCCGTTCTACTCTTCGTGTCGGCAGCAAGCAGTTCGACTTCTTTCGCATCTCCTCACTGGATCAACATGGGTTCAAAACTGCGCGGCTGCCCTTCTCGCTGCGCATCCTTCTTGAGAATCTGCTGCGCCGCGAAGATGGCTCCACGGTCACTCCGGAGATGATTCGCGCCCTCGCCGCCTGGACCCCGCAGACCAAGAGCGAGCAAGAGATTTCCTTCATGCCGAGCCGGGTGCTGATGCAGGATTTCACCGGCGTTCCGGCCGTGGTCGACCTGGCCGCCATGCGCGACGCCATGACCCGCCTGGGCGGCGATGCGACCAAGATCAATCCGCTTGTGCCGGCCGAACTGGTCATCGACCACTCCGTGCAGGTCGATGAGTTCGGCACTCCGCAGGCGTTCGATTTGAACGCGGCGCTCGAGTTCCAGCGCAACCAGGAGCGCTATGCGTTTTTGAAGTGGGGACAGGGCGCGCTTAAGGATTTCGCCATCGTGCCGCCCGACACCGGCATCGTGCACCAGATCAACTGCGAGTATCTGGCGCGCGTGGTCTTCGTGCTTGAGCAAGCCGGCAAGAATCCCGTCGCCTATCCGGACACGCTGGTGGGAACCGACTCGCACACCACGATGGTGAACGGGTTGGGCGTGCTCGGCTGGGGCGTTGGCGGAATCGAGGCCGAGGCGGCCATGCTGGGCCAGGCGGCTTCCATGCTGATTCCGCAGGTCGTGGGTGTGCGCTTTACCGGCAAGCTTGCGCGAGGGTTCTACCGCAACCGATCTGGTTTTGACCGTGGTCGAGGCGCTCCGCAAAAAAGGCGTGGTCGGCAAGTTCGTTGAGTACTTCGGACCCAGCCTGGGAACGCTGACCGCAGCCGACCGTACCACGATTGCCAACATGGGTCCCGAGTACGGCGCAACCTGCGGTATCTTCCCGGTCGACGAGGAGACGCTGCGCTATTTGAAGCTCACCGGACGCAGCGAAGACCAGATTGCGCTGGTCGAGACCTACTTCAAGGAGCAGGGACTCTTCCACACCGCCAACTCGCCCGAAGCTGAGTACACCGATGTGCTGCACATCGACCTGTCCAAGATCGAGCCCTCGATTGCAGGGCCGAAGCGTCCGCAGGACCGGGTCGAGTTGTCGCAGGCGGCAACTTCGTTTGAGACCGCGCTGCCTTCGCTGCTCAAGCCGGATACTAAGGTTGGGACGCGGGCCACAGCGCGCGCAGACCGCAACTCGAAGGATTATGCAACCGCGGTGCGTCACGGCAGCGTGGTGCTTGCGGCCATCACCAGCTGCACCAACACCTCCAATCCGTACGTACTGGTAGGCGCTGGGCTGGTGGCGAAGAAGGCCGTGGAAAAGGGATTGAAGCGTCCGGCATGGGTCAAGACCTCGCTGGCGCCCGGCTCCAAGGTGGTGACCGAGTATTTGAATGCCGCCGGATTGCACGACCTATCTGGACCAGCTTGGCTTCAATCTGGTTGGCTATGGCTGCACCACCTGCATCGGCAACTCGGGACCGCTGCTTCCGGAGGTCAGCGACGTGGTCAACTCGCAAGGATCTGGTCGTGGCCAGCGTGCTTTCCGGAAACCGCAACTTCGAAGGCCGCATCAGTCCTGAAATTCGCGCCAACTACCTGATGTCGCCGCCGCTGGTGGTGGCATTTGCGCTGGCAGGCGAGTTGATCGATATGCATAAGGACCCGATCGGACAGGGAACCAATGGCCCGGTGTATCTGAAGGATATCTGGCCGACCCAGCAGGAAGTGGACGAGGTCGTGGAGCGTGTCATCACCTCCGCAATGTTCCGCGATTCCTATGCGACCGTGCTGGACGGAGATGCGCGCTGGCAGGGCCTGAAGGTTGCAGCCGGCGACACCTATCAGTGGGACGCAAAATCGACCTACATTCAGAATCCGCCATACTTTGAAGGCATGACGCCGGCCCCCAAGCCGGTGGTCGCAATCAAGGGCGCGCGAGTGCTGGCGCACTTTGGCCACTCCATCACCACCGACCACATCTCGCCGGCCGGCAACATCAAGAAAGACAGCCCGGCGGGCAAGTACCTGATCGCCAACGGAGTGCAGCCAGTGGACTTCAACTCCTATGGCTCGCGGCGCGGTAACCACGAGGTCATGATGCGCGGCACCTTCGCCAACACGCGCATCCGCAACAAAATGGTGCCGCATATCGAAGGCGGCTTCACCAAGCTGATTCCCAGCGGCAAAGAGCTGACTATCTACGACGCGGCCGAGCAGTACCGCAGCGAAGGTGTACCGGTGATCATCCTTGCCGGTAAGGAGTACGGCTCGGGCTCCTCGCGCGACTGGGCAGCCAAGGGTCCGCTGCTTCTGGGCGTGCGTGCCGTCATCGCCGAGAGCTTCGAGCGCATCCATCGCTCTAACCTCGTGGGGATGGGCATTCTGCCGCTGCAGTTCCAGGCCGACCAGACCGCGGAATCCCTCGGCCTGAACGGCACCGAAAGCTACGAGATCCTCGGACTCGACAAGGTGCTTGCCAGCTTTGCTCCGGGCAAAACGGTGGAGGTGAATGCTACCGCCGCCGATGGCTCGGTGAAGACGTTTAAGACCACGTTGCGCATCGATACGCCGCAGGAAGTGCTGTACTACCAGCACGGCGGGATCTTGCAATACGTGATCCGCCAACTGCTGAAGTAAACGGCTAAAGTAAACGGCTGAAGTAAACGCCGTTGCAGTTGAGAAATGCGAAAGGCCCGGATTCGCTCCGGGCCTTTCTGCTGCTCATCTACCATAACCTCGGGTGCAACCTCGGGTGCCCCACCTTCGACGCGCCGTTTTTGCGCGGTGGGAAGCAACAACGTCCCCCTGTCAGCCTCTGCCCTTGCCCTTGCCTCTAACCTTGAAACCTCTAAGAAACCTCTAACCTTGAAACTTTGAAACTTTGAACCCTGCGCCCTAAATTCCAACTGCGGTGTCGTCGTCCTCGCCGCGGTCTTCCATTCCGCGATAGGCGTCGTACGGCTTGCGGGCGATGCGGCGTTTGCGCAGCTCGTACCCAGCCCACAGCCCCAGGCCGATTGCGGCCAAAACCCCGACGGCGCTGGTGATGGTGATGGCCGGATGCTCGGTGATGGGGCGCGCCATGCGGCCTCCGGTGAGCACCATGCGGCCGGGAATTCCCAGCTCGCCGCGATAGTTGACTACCGCGTCATAGCCCCCGCGCTCGATCGCGCGATAGGCGTTGAGAAAGGTTTTCAGCGATGGAGTGATGGCGTCCTCGCCGCCGTGAACCACGGCGTGATGTACGCCGCGCTCTTTCTCGCGCTCCAGCAATTCCTCCAGGGCCGCGCCCAGCGAGCTGCCATGGCTGGCCAGCGAGCGGTAGGCGATGCGTCCACTTTTATCAATCACGAACGAGGCGTTGGGCAGTGCTCCGTAGCGGCGATGAATCTCGCCCCCGAGTTCATCGACCAGCACGGGGAAGTCGATCTGCTCCTGCTCGCGCAGCAGCAGGGCGGCGCGGGCCTTGTCTTCCATCGAGTGGTGCGCCGGCATCTCGGCGCCGGGGTGGGCCTCGCGCACGTAGATAAAGAGGAACTCCACATCGGCGCGCGGAAACTCCCGCGCCAGCGAGCGCAGCCCGCCAATCGAGGCCGCCGTCTGCGGGCAGGTGGCCGAGCCGAAGGTGACAACTACATTGCGGGAGTCCTTGAAATCGGAGAGTTTGACCATCTCACCGGTCAGCGAGCGAAGTTCGAAGCCGGGTGCTTCATCGCCCGGTTCGGGCGCGCGGCCCCAGCGGTCGGCCCCCTTGCTCTGCAGCATCTCACGGCGAAAGCGGTCGTAGTTGTAGCGGGTGAATCCAAACATTAGTGCCTCCGATCGGGGCGGCATACCCCAGCACAAGATAATAACTGCTTTGTCCGCCAGCCGTGTAAATGGGTGTCCTGCCTCGGAATGAGATGCTGTGCCGGAGTGGGACGTTGACCCAGCGGAATTCGCGCAGCTCGCCAGGAGAAAAGGATTAACCTTCCTGCCACTAGAGCTAGCCTGTCCGGTAACTCAGTGGCTAATGGTGGGAAGCAGCTCACTCTCAAATTCGCCAACCATTGGCTTTTTCATAAACGCCGCCGCGTGATCCGTTCTCAACTGAGCAATCGTTTGGAATTTGCGCAAAGATTGACCACCCAGCCACTCCCCCCCTGCCAAACGATTGCTCTTTCGGTTAATCGATTCGCCTGCGCGCTCCTGCCACACATCGGCCGTATTTAGCGGATGTGTGGCCGCGTGCTTACAAGCTACGCCTTTTCCATCGCTCGTATGCACCTGGCCTGATGACCCGGCGCGATGGTGATCAGCTCAGGCATGGCGGCCTCGCAGGCGGGAATGCACAGCGGGCAGCGCGGCGCGAACGAGCATCCCGTGGGCAGCGCACCGGGCGAAGGGACGGTGCCTTCAATGGCGTGCAACGGCTGCTCGCGATCGGTCTTCAACGTAGGGATGGAGCCAAGCAGGCCTCGCGTGTAGGGATGAGCGGGCCTTTCGAAGAGCTGGCGCGCGCCTCCGCTTTCCACCACTCTTCCCGCATACATCACGGCGATGCGGTCGCTGACCCGGCTGACCACCGCGAGGTCGTGCGAGACAAAGAGCATGGCCAGCCCGAGACGCCGCCGCAAGTCCGCCAGCAACTCCAGAATCTGCGCCTGCACCGTGACATCCAGCGCCGTCGTGGGCTCGTCTGCAATGAGCAAGGCAGGCCGGTTGACGATGGCCATGGCGATCATCACCCGCTGGCGTTGCCCTCCCGAGAGCTGATGCGGGTAGTCGCGCCAGCGCCGTTCCGGCTCAGGGATGGCAACCTCGCGCAGTGCAGCAATCGCGCGCTCGCGAGCCTGTGCCCGTGCGCCCGCAGCCGGCAGCAAAGCGTTACCCGATGCCCGTGCTCTGACTTGTGGATGCGCCAACACGGCCTCGGCGATCTGATCGCCAACGCGCATCACCGGATTGAGCGCCGTCATCGGCTCCTGGAAGATCATGGCCATGCGCGCCCCCCGCAGCTTTTGCAACTCTGCGGGCCGTGCGGTCGTCAGCTCTCGTCCGTCAAAGAGCACCTCACCGGAAAACCGAGCCTGCGGCGGCAGCAGTCCCATGATGGCCAGCGCGGTTACGCTCTTGCCCGAGCCCGACTCACCCACAAGCGCAAGCGTCTGTCCCGCATCAAGCGTAAGCGAGAGATCGCGCACCGCGGCCACACGCCCTTGCGGCGAGGGAAACTCGACGGTGAGATTACGAAGCTCTAGCAGCACGAAAGGTATTGAAACACAGATGGGGCTGGGCGCGGCATTGCTGCCGCGCTGCTAATGCTTTCCTGCCTTCGGCGCGCCCTCGCCCTGCACTGCGTTGCGCGCCGGTTCGCTGACCAGTTTGCGCAAGAAGCCGGGGGGGATGGTGGCCAGCACTTCCGCGCGGTCGCCGTTTTGCGTGATCTTGATCGAGTCGAAGACGGTCTTCACGTCTGTGTCGCCGGGACCGGCTGCGGTGTTGGCTTGAATGCCGCGGAAGACCGCAAGAAACGTGTTGGTCTGCTCGGTGAAGTTGCGTGCGGCTTCCTCGCTCTGCGTGTAGAACTCGGCGCGGGCGTGGATCGTGGTCAGCATGCGCAGCGAGACCACGACATCGCTGTCACCGGGGAGCCCGATATCGATACCGCCAGGCAGTGTGAACGAGGGCGCACTGTGAGGAGACTTGAGCGTTGAGCTCGGAACCGACGCAATGGCCCACAGCAGGCTGCCCAGCGGAACCTTGGGATAGTAGGTGCGCACCAGCCTGGGTCCGCCAAAGGGCAGCGCAACTTTCTTGAAGCGGTCGATGATGCCATGCACGACACCGGCGTCTTCAACGTTGGAGATCGCCACGGTGTCGATGGCCAGCAGGGCTACGCGCAGGGTCCGGTTCTCGATGGGAATGGAAAAAACTTCAACGTCGCGATAGCTTTCCACCGCGCGCGAATGCTGCCGCAGATACTGCGCCAGCTTGGCCTGATCGTAGTGACCGACGAGGATCTCGGTGTACCGAGTTGCGCCCCGAGTTGCGCCGTGAGTGTCGTCCTGTGCAGACCCGCGATGCACTGCCATGGCGCCCTCGTCGAGATCGCGCTCGAAGTTAAAGCCGGTGTTCTTGACGAATTCCTCGTAGCCGGGAGCCAGCTTGGGCAACTGCGTCTGATCGAAAGCGGTGAGATTGCGCACGGTGCCGAAGTCGATGTAAATCACGGCGTCGGCCTCGGGAAGCAGACGCGCGGCCTCCGGCGCGGCTCGCTTGCGCAGCAGAACTGCGGCGCCGATGGCTGCGATAAACACCAGCACACAAATCGCGACGATGAGAATGCGGCGGCGTGCTCTCATAACTGGATGGCGTACCCGAAGCGAAGGCTGAAGGATTGCTTACCGCCGGAGTTGGCTGGAGCTGGGATGGAGTCGCGCACGGTCTGGTAGCCACTCGAAAACTTTTCAGGTAATATCATGCTTGGTGCCGAATCATAGCATCCAGCAGGGCTTCGAGTCCTCTCAGGCGGCACCTGGTGACGTTAGAAGGCACCGGTACGGGGTGCAAGTAGCGGCGCGAGTTGCGCAAGGCAAGGTGGCGTGCTATCTTCGCTTTGGAGTCCCGGACGCCGGTTCAGTTTCCGAAGCGCAGAAGGTGCGGTATGGTTGGAAGCGGCTTTGGTGGGCTGGCGTAGCTCAGCTGGTAGAGCATCTGATTTGTAATCAGAGGGTCGGGGGTTCAAATCCCTTCGCCAGCTCCAAGTTTAATCCTCGTCGCGTGCGGCGGAAGCGCGATCAGGCAAGATCCCAGTGCGGTCCTCTTTTTTCCCAGAGAAGCGCCCTCCCAAAGGATCTACCGAAGAAGCTGAACACGCAGCTTTGCAGCGTGCGGCGAAGCTCGGTTTGGCGATGCTTCCGCGATGGGCTCAAACGCCCGTTCGGGGTCTTTGAAAGTTAGCGCGGAACCGATCGGCACTCCGGTGCCGTCGAGAAATTCACGCACAGGTGGGTGAGCGGTTAAAACCAACAGACTGTAAATCTGTCGGCCTTAGGTCTACGGAGGTTCGAATCCTCCCCTGTGCACCATTTTTTTCTCCTGCTGAAGCGCGTTACGTTCAGCGCAGGTTATGATTGAAGCGTGATGGCAAGAGCGAAGCGTTTTTGGATTGCCATGTTTGCTTTTGGATTGCTGGGTGCGCTGGAGTGGACTACGTTGAGCCCGGAAACGGTTCGCGTGGTCAATGGTCCCGATGGTACTCCGCTGCTGGACATCAGCATGCGCGGGGTGGGGCTGGCGGTTCTGGCGTTGTTCGCTTTTCGAAGCTGGATTCATCATCGACGCGAAATGCTGGAAGAGCGCAGCCGTTCCGGGCAAGAGTGAGTTGTAGCGGGCGGGAGTAACTCAGTGGTAGAGTCTCAGCCTTCCAAGCTGTTGGTCGCGGGTTCGATTCCCGTCTCCCGCTCCATGATTTCCGCAGGTCGTATATACTGCAAGTTGTAATGCTGATGTAGCTCAGTTGGTAGAGCACTCCCTTGGTAAGGGAGAGGTCATCGGTTCAATCCCGATCATCAGCTCCATTTTTTAGCAAGGCCGAATCGCTCACGCGGCCCTCCCCTGAGGAGGGCTGTTGTGGGTTCGGCCCGAGCATAGGGCCAGATGAGCAAACTGGAACAATGCGTATGGGGTGCAGTGCAGATTAAGCTCGCTCCCGAATCGTCCGGTTTGCTGAACGCTGTGCTTAGCCTGCAGGTGAGTACTGGTTACGGTCGTGACGCTGTTCTGCGCGATCTCATCAACTCGACAACAGGTGGGCCTTTCGCGAAGCGAGCAACCTTCGCCACCGAGGCCGAAATTGTGGATGGTTCCACCGCAGGAGAGAAGAGTGCTGCACTGTCTATTCTAGAGCGCAAGCTCTGGGACCTGCGGGACGGGCAAGTTGAGTCAGAAGCCGTTTCAGTTTTGATATCGTAGTTGCAATCCATAGCTAGCTAAGTTCTTAGGGGCATAAACGCAATGGCGAAAGAGAAATTTGACCGCAGCAAGCCGCATGTGAACGTTGGCACGATTGGGCATATTGACCACGGCAAGACGACGTTGACGGCGGCGATCACGAAGGTGCTGGCAAAGCACAATCCCAACATCAAGTTCCGCTCGTTTGACTCGATTGACAATGCGCCGGAAGAGCGCGAGCGCGGCATTACGATTGCCACGGCGCACGTGGAGTATGAGACGGGCAACCGTCACTATGCTCACGTCGACTGCCCTGGGCACGCCGATTACATCAAGAACATGATCACCGGCGCGGCGCAGATGGACGGCGCGATTCTGGTGGTGGCAGCCACCGACGGACCGATGCCGCAGACCAAGGAGCACGTGCTGCTGGCGCGCCAGGTAGGCGTTCCCTGCGTGGTGGTTTTCCTGAACAAGTGCGACGCGGTGGAAGACCCGGAGCTGATTGACCTGGTCGAGATGGAAGTCCGCGAACTGCTTTGCAAGTACAAGTTCCCGGGCGACGACCTGCCGGTGATTCGCGGCTCGGCCTTGGGCGCGCTCAACGGCGAACCGGAGTGGGAAAAGAGCGTGGACGAGCTGATGGCAGCCGTCGATGCTTATGTTCCGCTGCCGGCGCGTGCCATTGACCAGCCTTTCCTGATGCCGATTGAAGACATCTTCTCGATCTCGGGACGCGGCACGGTGGTTACGGGCCGCATCGAGCGCGGCAAGGTGAAGGTGGGCGAGGAAGTTGAGATCGTAGGCTTCCGCGACACCCGCAAGACGGTAGTGACGGGCGTGGAAATGTTCAAGAAGCAGTTGGATGAAGGCCTGGCCGGGGACAACGCGGGCTTGCTGCTGCGCGGTATCGGCAAGGACGACGTGGAGCGCGGCATGGTGTTGGCCAAGACGGGCTCGATCACGCCGCACACCAAGATCAAGGGCGAGGTCTACATTCTGTCGAAGGAAGAAGGCGGGCGTCACACCCCGTTCTTCAACGGCTACCGTCCGCAGTTCTACTTCCGCACCACGGACGTGACCGGCGTGGCCAAGCTTCCGGAAGGCGTCGAGATGGTGATGCCGGGCGACAACGTGCAGTTGGAGATTGAGCTGATCACCCCGGTGGCGATGGAAAAAGGCCTGCGCTTTGCAATCCGCGAAGGCGGCCGCACCGTGGGCGCGGGTACGATTTCAGAAATTCTGTAAGCCGCTGTTACGTAGCATCGCAGCAAGCAGTTGGTAAGAAACGGATGGACTTCGGCGGGCGGTTTGTGAAAGCCGCCTGCCGATATCCGGGCTCGGACCCGGACAAGGCTCGGCAGGGACTCTGCCGGGTAGACGAAAGGGATAGCAATGGCTCGCGAAATTGTTCAGCTCCAGTGCACGGCGTGTAAGAATAAGAATTACTCGACGACTAAGAACCGCAAGACCACAACCGAACGTCTCGAGTTCAGCAAGTTTTGCCGTAAGTGCCGCAAGCACACGGATCATCGCGAAGTGAAGTAGGTGCGGGTCGCGGCTGGATGGGTCCGCGGCAAGCCTTCTTGGCGTAAGCCGGGGTTTCGCGCAGGAACCGGTGGCAACTCAGGGGCGTAGGCTCAACGGTAAACCGACGGTCTCCAAAACCGTTTTTGGGGGTTCGAATCCCTCCGCCCCTGCCATAATTTTGGGTGATGGCGAAAAGAATTCAGAAGTGAGCGGCTCCGAGGGTGTCCGCAGGGCTCTTCGAGAGCGAAGGCAGGATTGCAATGGCAAAGACAGCAGTGGTAAGCGCGCAGCCCGGTTTTGTCGAGCAGGTCAAAGGCTTACCCGAGCGTATCCGCTCGTTCTACGGCGATGTCCGCAACGAGATGCGCAAGGTGACCACGCCGGCGCGCAAGGAAGTGGAAGCGACGACGATCGTGGTAATCATCACGGTCTTTATCTTCGGCGTCTACTTCTGGGTGGTGGACGGGGTGATCGGACGTTCGCTGGATTGGGTTTTCAGGTACTTCAGTACACACTAGTGAGGGCCCGCCGCACCGCCCAAATGAAATGTGACAAAATGTCATATTGGTACGATTAGAACTGGCCGGGGCGTAGGGAAACTATGGAAGATATTCTAAATAACGAGAGCGACGGACGGCCGGAAGAGACCCCGGAGATTGGCGCGCCTGCAACTCCGGCGGCGCCGGAATCGGCGGAGAAGATCGGAAATCCGAGGATGAAGTGGTATATCATCCACGCCTACTCGGGCTTTGAGCGCAAAGTGAGAGAGTCGCTGGAATCACGCATTCTGGCGTTCGGACTCCAGGACCGCATGGGCCGGGTTCTGATTCCCACCGAAACCGTGACCGAGATCCGCAACAACAAGAAATATACCCGCGAGAGCATGTTCTATCCCGGCTACGTTCTGATCGAGATGGACATGGACGACGAAGTGTGGCACATGGTCAAATCCACCCCTCGCGTCACCGGCTTTGTGGGAACCGGTCAGCAGCCGACGCCGCTCTCCGACGAAGAGGTGCAGCAGATCGTCTACCGCGTCGCCGACAGCAAGGAAAAACCCAAGCTTAAGATCAAGTACGAAAAGAACGAGACGGTCCGCATCACCGAAGGCCCGTTTGCAACCTTCACCGGCGTGGTGGATGAGGTCAATGAGGACCGCGAGACGCTGAAGGTCATGGTCACCATCTTTGGCCGCTCCACTCCGGTAGAGTTGGAATTCGGCCAGGTGGAGAAGGTTCTCAGTTAACGAGTTATTTCAGCATGCGCCACGTGTAGCGCCGGGCCGAAAACCCTAGACCCGGGGTAGCGCAGGCAATAAGGAAGGTTTACCGCAATGGCAAAGAAAGTCACAGGATCGGTAAAGCTGCAGATTGTAGCAGCCAAGGCGACCCCCGCTCCCCCGGTTGGTCCCGCGCTCGGTCAGGCGCAGGTCAACATCATGGAATTCTGCAAGCAGTTCAACGCGCGCACCCAGAACAAGGAATTGGACGGGCTGATCATTCCGGTGGTTATCACCGTGTACAGCGACCGCACCTTTACCTTCATCACCAAGACCCCCCCGGTCGCCGTGCTGCTGAAGAAAATTGCCGGCATCGCCAAGGGCTCGGGCACGCCGAATAAGGACAAGGTTGGCAAGGTGACCGAGGCTCAGGTGCTGGAGATCGCCAAGCAGAAGATGCCGGATCTCAACGCCGCCTCGCTGGAAGCCGCAGTGAAGAGCGTCAAGGGTACGGCGCGTTCGATGGGTTTGGAAGTCGCCGGATAAGAGTTTTGGGCGTTCGCGCCCATGCACTAGGTGCATCGGGTAGCGGCAACAGTTGCCGCTACGGTTGCTGAAGTTCTTCCGCGGATCACACGATCCCCGGTCGTAGACACCACGGTTCAGAGCCCCGCCCGGCGTAATTGCCGGCCCGGGGGACTCGAAGAACGCCAGGGCTTTAGAGGTTCGAAGCATGGCGGGAGAGTCGGCAAGTTCCGGACGGTGGGAGACAGGAGTAGGAATGGCACAGAAATCAGGAAAGAATATTGAGAAGGCGCGCGCGCAGGTAGAGGCGCGTGCGTACACCCTCGGTGATGCAGTCGTCCTGTTGCAGAAGATCAAGTTCGCCAAGTTTGATGAGACGGTGGACGTGACTCTGCGCCTGGGCGTGGACCCCAAGCATGCCGATCAGATGGTTCGCGGCACCGTGGTTCTGCCGCACGGTCTGGGCAAGAAGAAGATCGTGCTGGTACTGGCCTCCGGCGAAAAGCTACGTGAGGCCGAGCTGGCTGGCGCCGACATCTTCGGCGGCGAAGAGCTGGTCGAAAAGATTCAGAAGGAAAGCTGGACCGATTACGATGCCGTGATTGCCACGCCGGACATGATGCGTTCGGTGGGACGTCTGGGCAAGGTGCTGGGTCCGCGCGGCCTGATGCCGAATCCGAAGACCGGTACGGTAACCCTGGACATCGCCAAAGCGGTGGCGGAAGTCAAAGCTGGCAAGGTCGAATTTCGTACCGATAAAACCGCCTTGGTTCACGTTCCGGTGGGCAAGATTTCCTTTACCGCCGACAAGTTGGTGGACAATGCGCAGACGGTGATCAGCAGCGTGATCAAGGCAAAGCCGGTGGCCGCCAAAGGCAAGTACATCAAGGGTTGCTATATCAGTTCCTCCATGGGGCCCGGTGTCGCGATTGACACGGTAGCCTTGGAAGCGGCGCTAAAGGTGAAGGCGTAAGCATTTCAGCAGGTTGGAGTGGCCGCGAGGCCGCCGGCGGGCTCCCCCGCCCCAGACAAGATTAAGAAGGATGCGGCAATGGCAGTTACGAAGGCAAAAAAGATCTCGCAAGTAGAAACGCTCGCCGTCGAGTTGAAGGACGTGAGCAACGGATTCATCGCCGAGTATGGCAAGTTGACCGTGGCGCAAGACGATGTGCTTCGCAAGTCGATCCGCGAAGCGGGCGCCAAGTATCGCGTGGTGAAGAACACTCTCGCCCAGCGCGCCACGGTGGGCACCGCGTTTGAGGATGTGACCAAGGCTCTGAAGGGCCGCACCTCGATCGCCTACACCCGGGGAGACATTGTCGCCTTGGCCAAGGCACTGACCAAGTACGCAAAAGACAATCCCGAGCTTAGCTTCAAGGCCGGGGTGGTCGAGGGCAACGTCGTAGATGTCAAGCAGATTGACGTTCTGGCGAGCCTGCCCTCCAAGGACGAGCTGTACAGCAAGTTGCTCTTCCTGCTCAATGCTCCGGGAACGCGGCTGGCGACGGCACTGGCCGGGGTGGGACGCAAGGTCGCGGTAGTGATCGATCAGGGCGTCAAGGAAAACAAGTTCCAAGGTGGCGATCAGGCTTCGGCCTAGTCGGTCCGCTCTAGTCGTGCTCTGTCCGGCTAGTCCGGGCGTTGGGAAAGTATTCAGGCACTGGCGGGGATTCGTTCCGGCCCGTGCCACGCCGGGTGGCCGCCCGTTGTCGGCTCTTCGGTGACTTAACGGCTTGTGTTATCTGTTGTGCGAAACAGGTTCGGTCCGCCGCCTTGTCTGGGGCAGCGGCAGGAGAGCCCCGGGAAGTGCGGGGCGCGGGTCCAAGCAACGCAGTGATTGCGTGGTGGCCGCCCGGAAACTCCAGGACCTCGGTTTCTGCCGCAGATAACCGAACCACAACGAAATTCGAACTTAAATGGAGATAGCATCATGGCCGATTTAGCTGCTTTGAAGGAACAGATCGTTGGATTGTCGCTGCTGGAAGCTGCGCAGCTGGTGAAGGAACTGGAAGAGACGTTGGGAGTGTCGGCTGCGGCTGCTGCTCCGGTAATGGTTGCCGGCGCGGCTGCGGCAGCTCCGGTGGCCGAAGCTCAGACCGAGTTTACCGTGATTCTGACTGCGGCAGGGCCCAATAAGATCAACGTGATCAAGGCCGTACGCGAAGTCACCAGCCTGGGCTTGAAAGAAGCCAAGGACCTGGTTGACGGCGCACCCAAGCCGATCAAGGAAGCGGTCACAAAGGAAGAAGCCGAGACGATCAAGAAGAAGTTCATCGACGCTGGCGCGACGGTCGAAGTCAAGTAGTTCCTGTGCGGTCGGCATTGTGTGGGCATTGCTCACGCAATGCCGCTGCCAATGATAGGGGCTGGGATGGAATGTCCGTCCCAGCGCTTATCCCCGATCCGGAATGTGTATGATCCGGATACCTCTTGTTGTCCCCGAACCGGACTTTTCTGGTGTACAATTAAAAGATATCGAATTTCGTCCAGACCTTGCATTGTGCGCGGACGTCAATTCAGGATTTGGTGCGTTGGAGCGGGCGCACTAAAAATGATGCAGCCGTGGGAGCGGAGCGGGCATCCACATCTCTGTGGACCGCAGAATCCCAAGGCGGAAATCGGTGCGGCCTCAAGCGGAAGAGGCTGTACGGGCACGAGATGAACGGCGGCAGCCACCTACATCCTCCGGCTCCGGGATGTGGTGAGCTGAAGAACAGGCTCTAAGAACTGGCGCGGGAAACTTACAATTTGTGTACCGGTGGAATCCATCGGAAGCCCCAGCACGCGGGGCAAACACGGCAGACGCTGTCATCGGCGCCCGAGGGGATTACTGTCCTTCGGGATCGTTCTGTTTTGCCCGCACCAGGTGTAGACATTCGTAGCGCATTAGCCGTGGCGGCATCTGCCGCAAAAGGTGGCGCCCTTCTGCTACCTCCGTTCGTTCATGATTCCGCAGCAGCTTCACAAGTGCAGTCCAGTACTGTCTGACGAAGTCCTCGCTCTCCGGTTCGCGGCTGGATGGCGACATATTTTTGTGGGAGTTGCCGTGCATGATCCGGCATCTCCAGGTGCGGTCAAAAGCCGTACGTAATGCCTCCCGGCGCGCGCGGCGCCGGGGCCCGCAAACAGACGGGTGTGGCTACCCTGAGGAGTTCCAATGGCAGAAAAGAAAATCGCCCATCGTAAACGACTCGATTTTTCCAAGATCCCGGCGACCATCAAGATACCTAACCTGATCGAAGTTCAGAAGCGCAGTTATGATCGCTTCCTGCAGATGGACAAGCTGCCCAGCGAGCGCGACGACGCGGGCCTGCAGGCGGTCTTTCAGTCTGTCTTCCCGATCACTGACTTCCGCAACGTTTCACAACTCGAATTCGTTGACTTCGCAATCGGCAACTGGGAGTGCAAGTGCGGCCATTTGAAGGGCCTCAACCACCTCCGAACCACCTGCCGCAGCTGTGGATCGACGGTTGTCACCGACCCGTTCCATCCCAGCGAAGTGCTGTGCCTCAAGTGCGGCACCTACAACGCCAACACCCCGGATTTCTGCTCCAAATGCGGCGACCCGGTGGCCATGCAATTGAAGTATGACGTGCCCGAGTGCGAAGAGCGCGGCATGACCTTTAGCGCACCGCTCAAGGTCACCATGCGCCTTACCATCTTTGACAAGGACCCGGAGACCGGTAACAAGACGATCCGCGACATCAAAGAGCAGGAAGTATTCTTCGGCGACATTCCGCTGATGACCGAAAACGGTACTTTCATCATCAACGGCACCGAGCGCGTCATCGTCTCGCAGTTGCACCGCTCCCCTGGCGTCTTTTTTGAGACCGCCAACAATCGCACCTATTACCTCGGCAAGATCATTCCTTACCGCGGCTCGTGGGTCGAGTTCGAGTATGACCAGAAGAACATCCTGTACGTCCGCATCGATCGCAAGCGGAAGTTCCTGGGAACGATCTTCTTGCGCGCCCTCGGACTGCGCACGGATGAGGAAATTCTCCGCACCTTCTACACCGTCGATCGCCTGGCGCTGAAGGACAAGAAGCTGTTCTGGACGATTGATCCGGATGCCGAGCGTCCCACCAACCTGCTCGGAATGAAGCTCTCGCACAGCGTCAAGAACAAGGCTGGCGAAGAGATCGGCCATTCCGGACGCAAGGTGACCGGCAGCATCCTGAAGAATTTGCACGCCAATCAGATCAGCGAAGTCGAAGTCGACCTTGGCGATCTGGAAGGCGCGTTTACGGCTGCCGACGTAGTCGACACCAACACCGGCGAAGTGCTGCTGGAGGCCAACAACGAGCTGACTGCCGACAAGCTGTCCAAGATGATCGACGCCGGCGTCGCCGAGGTTCACCTCTTCTTCCCTGAGCGCGACGACGTGGGCACGGTTATCACCGGCACTCTGCGCCGCGACTCCGTGAAGACCCCGCAGGAAGCGCTGATTGAAATCTACCGCAAGCTGCGTCCCGGCGACCCGCCGACCCTGGACACGGCCACTGCACTCTTCCACGGCATGTTCTTCGATGCCCGCAAGTACGATTTCTCCGCCGTCGGAAGGCTGAAGTTCAACATCAAGCTGTTTGACAACGAAGACGCCACCGATCGCAAGATTCGCACCCTGGAGCCGGACGATTTCTACGCCACCATCCGTTACCTGCTCAAGCTGCGCAAGAACATCGGCTCGGTCGACGACATCGATCACCTCGGCAACCGCCGCGTCCGCGCGGTCGGCGAGTTGATGGAGAACCAGTTCCGCATTGGCCTGGTTCGCATGGAGCGCGCCATCAAGGAAAAGATGAGCGTATACCAGGAGATGTCAACGGCGATGCCGCATGACTTGGTCAACGCTAAGCCGGTCATGGCCGCCATCCGCGAGTTCTTCGGCTCCTCGCAGCTCTCGCAGTTCATGGATCAGACCAACCCGCTCTCCGAGATCACCCACAAGCGCCGTCTCTCGGCCCTTGGACCAGGTGGTTTATCGCGCGAGCGCGCCGGCTTTGAAGTCCGCGACGTTCACCCTACCCACTATGGCCGCATCTGCCCGATTGAAACCCCGGAAGGTCCGAACATCGGCCTGATTTCGTCGTTGAGCTGCTACGCGCGGATCAACGATTACGGCTTCATCGAGTCGCCCTACCGCCGCGTCAAGGATGGCCGCGTGATCGATCACGTGACCGTGCTCAACGCCGGCGACAGCGGCTACAAGGTCGGCGACCATCTGGAGAAGGACGAACTGCTCAGGCTGAACGAAGAGTTGCTGGCGAAAAAGAAGAAGCCCATCGACCACGAGCCGTTCTCTTTCTACCTCTCCGCGTGGGAGGAAGATAAGTGGGTCATCGCCCAGGCCAACGCTGAGCTGGATGAACGCGGCAACATCGTCACCGAGTTGGTGAATGCGCGTAAGGCTGGCAACTTCGTTCTGGTCAGCCGCAACTGAAGTGGACTACATCGACGTCAGCCCCAAGCAACTGGTTTCCGTGGCCGCGTCGCTGGTTCCCTTCCTGGAGCACGATGATGCCAACCGCGCTCTGATGGGCGCCAACATGCAACGCCAGTCGGTTCCTCTGCTTCGCGCCCAGGCGCCGATCGTGGGCACCGGCATGGAGGGTGTCACCGCGCGCGACTCCGGCGCCGTGATTCTGGCCCGCCGTTCCGGCATTATCGATTCGGTGGACTCCGAGCGCATTATCGTGCGCGTGGAAGGCGAGCATCATCCGATGCAGCTTTCGCGCGAGGTGGGCAGCGACATTTATCAGCTCACCAAGTTCAAGCGCTCCAACCAGAACACCTGCATCAACCAGCGCCCCATCGTCAAGAAGGGCGACCGTGTATTCAAGGGCCAGGTCATTGCCGACGGTCCTTGCACCGACAACGGCGAACTGGCTCTGGGACGCAACGTGCTGGTGGCCTTCATGCCTTGGCGCGGTTACAACTTCGAGGACGCAATCCTGGTCTCGGAGAAGATGGTGAAGGAGGATTACTACACCTCCGTCCACATCGAGGAGTTCGAGATCGAATCGCGCGACACCAAGCTGGGGCCGGAAGAAGTCACCCGCGACATCCCCAACGTCAGTGAAAGCGCACTACGCGATCTGGACGAGAGCGGCGTGATCCGCATCGGAGCCGGCGTCAAGGCGGGCGACATTCTGGTCGGCAAGGTAACGCCCAAGGGCGAGACTCAGCTCACTCCGGAAGAAAAGCTGCTGCGTGCCATCTTCGGCGAAAAGGCCGGCGACGTGCGCGATGCTTCTCTCACCTGTCCTCCCGGTATCGAGGGCACCGTGGTCGACGTCAAAATCTTCTCCCGCAAGGGACAAGAAAAAGACGAGCGCGCCAAGACCATCGAGGCGATGCAGATCGCGCGTCTGGAAAAAAACCTTTCGGACGAAATCCGAATTCTTACCGACGAGCGACTGAAGCGCCTGGATGGATTGCTGGGCGGCAAGGTGGTGCAGGCGGATCTTCACGACGAGCGCACCAACAAGCGCCTTCTGACCAAGGACCTGGTTCTCGATCGTGAGACCATCGAACGCATCTCGACCCGTAACCTGAAGCGCATCAAGCTCAACGACAAGGACCCCAGGGTCAACGAGCAGATCGATGAAATCGAAGAGATGACCTCGCGCCAGATCGACGTTCTGCGCAAGATCATCCGCGAGAAAATCGACAAGCTGCAAAAAGGCGACGAACTGCCGCCCGGCGTCATCAAGCTGGTCAAGGTCTACGTCGCCATGAAGCGCAAGCTTTCCGTGGGCGACAAAATGGCCGGACGCCACGGCAACAAGGGTGTCATCGCGCGCATTCTGCCGGAAGAGGACATGCCTTACCTCGAAGACGGAACCCCGATGGAGATCGTGCTCAACCCGCTCGGCGTGCCTTCCCGTATGAACGTTGGTCAGATCCTGGAAACGCACCTGGGATGGGCTGGCGCGGAAATCGGCAAGAAGCTCACCGAACTGTTGGCCGAATACGGCAGTGGCGTGGAGGAGGCCCGCAAGGCGATTCGCGAGCTCTTCACCGACATGCCGTTCCTGCCCGACTTCGACGGCATCGACGATGACAAGCTGATCAAGATCGCCCACGACATGGAAGAGCGCTGCTACTTCGCTTCGCCGGTCTTCGACGGATCGAAGGAGTTTGAAATCAAGGCGCTGCTGGAGCGTGCTGGTCTGCCCACCTCGGGCAAGACGTTCCTCTACGACGGCATGACCGGAGAACGCTTCGAGCAGCCGGTGACCGTCGGGTTCATTTACATGCTCAAGCTCTCGCACCTGGTCGATGACAAGATTCACGCTCGCTCCATCGGACCGTACTCGCTGATTACCCAGCAACCGCTGGGCGGCAAGGCGCAGTTCGGTGGCCAGCGCTTCGGCGAAATGGAAGTGTGGGCGCTGGAAGCCTATGGCGCGGCCTACATTCTCCAGGAGCTGTTGACTGCCAAGTCCGACGACGTGTACGGCCGCACCAAGATTTACGAGGCCATCGTCAAGGGCGAAGCCGCCATCGAGCCCGGTGTGCCCGAGTCGTTCAACGTGCTCATCCGCGAATTGCAGGCGCTCTGCCTTGATGTGGAGTTGGTCAAGGTCAAGCCGCGCGTTCCGGTCGAGCCCGTTCCGGTGGTGGCCGACTAGCGATTCAGGCGGCGGCCGCTGATCGTCAGTCAGCGCCCGCCGCTCTCTCGCTCTCAGATGTGGAACCTGCAAGCTGCGCTTCCGGCAGCAAGCAGGAAGAAATTACGGTTCTCACACAGTTAGCTCTGACGGCTAACGGCTGGGAACTGACGACCGGAAGCCGAAGGCGGCCGCGCAAGGCCGCAAGTCCTGGACGCTGAACCGAAGCTCCAGGTGAGGAGGCAATTTGTACCGCTCGAGCCCATTCGATCTCGGAAACAACATTGCGGATTTCGACGCCATCAAGATCCAGCTCGCTTCGCCGGAGAAGATTCGCAGTTGGTCGCACGGTGAAGTAACCAAGCCGGAAACCATCAACTACCGAACCTTCAAACCCGAGCGCGACGGTCTATTCTGCGCCCGTATCTTTGGCCCGGTCACCGACTGGGAGTGCCTCTGCGGCAAGTACAAGCGCATGAAGCACCGCGGCGTCATCTGCGACAAGTGCGGTGTGGAAGTTACGCTCAGCAAGGTGCGCCGCGAACGCCTCGGCCACATTGAGCTGGCTTCCCCATGCTCGCACGTGTGGTTCTTCAAGGGCCTGCCCAGCCGTATCGGGCACATCCTGGATATCTCTCTGCGCGACCTGGAATCGGTGCTCTACTTCGAAGCCTACGTGGTCGTCGAACCTGGCGAAGCCCCGGTCAAAGAGCGCGAAATCATCAAGGACGAAGTCAAGTTCCGCGAACTCGATCTGCAGTTCCGCGCCGCCGGCTTCAAGGCCATGATGGGTGCTGAGGCGATCAAGGAACTGCTCAAGCGCGTCGACGTGGAGACCGCCTCGGTGGAGTTGCGCGAGAAGATGCGCACCGAGACCTCGCTGCAGAAGCGCCTGAAGTACGCCAAGCGTCTCAAGGTGGTCGAGGCCTTCCGCAAGAGCGGCAACAAGCCACAGTGGATGATCCTCGACGTCATTCCGGTCATTCCCCCCGAGTTGCGCCCGCTGGTTCCACTCGATGGCGGCCGCTTTGCCACCTCGGATCTGAACGACCTGTATCGCCGGGTCATCAACCGCAACAACCGCCTCAAGAAGCTGATGGACCTGCACGCTCCCGAGGTCATCGTGCGCAATGAAAAGCGCATGTTGCAGGAGGCCGTTGACGCGCTGTTCGATAACGGCCGCCGTGGCCGCGTACTGCGCGGCGCCAACAACCGTCCGCTCAAGTCGCTCAGCGACACCCTCAAGGGCAAACAGGGACGCTTCCGTCAGAATCTGCTCGGCAAGCGCGTCGACTACTCGGGCCGTTCGGTCATCGTAGTTGGTCCCGACCTCAAGCTGCACCAGTGCGGCTTGCCCAAGAAGATGGCGCTCGAGCTCTTCAAGCCTTTCATCTACCATCGCCTGGAACAGACCGGCCATTGCAGCACCATCAAGCAGGCCAAGGAGATGGTGGAGCAGCAGGAACCGATCGTGTGGGACATCCTGGAAGAGGTCATCAAGGACCATCCGGTGATGTTGAACCGTGCTCCGACCCTTCACCGCCTCGGCATTCAGGCCTTCGAGCCGGTGCTGGTGGAAGGCAAGGCGATCAAGATTCACCCCCTGGTCTGCACCGCCTTCAACGCCGACTTCGACGGCGATCAGATGGCGGTACACATTCCGCTGTCGCCTGAGGCGCAGGTGGAAGCCAGCGTTCTGATGCTGGCCTCGCACAACATTCTGTCGCCTGCCTCGGGACAGCCGATCACGGTTCCCACCCAGGACATGGTGCTGGGTATCTACTACCTCACCAAGGCCAAGGTGGACGCCAAGGGCGAAGGCCGCGCCTTTGCCAACATTGAGGAAGTGCTGCTGGCGCGCGAAGCCGGCGAGGTTGAAACCCTGACCCCGATCCGCCTGCGCTATACCGGTGAAGTCATCGATCTCACCACCGCCTACGACGATCAGGAGATCATCCACACCGAGTCGGTGCAGCTCAACCGTCAGTTCATCAACACCACGGTGGGCCGCGCGATTCTGAATGACCGCCTGCGCGTTGCTGCTACGGAAATGCCTTACATCAACGGCCTGCTCAAGAAGAAGGGCATTAGCCAGTTGGTGAACTTCTGCTACCTGAAGTTCGGGCTTGAGACCACCGTCCGCATGTTGGACGAGGTCAAGACCCTGGGCTTCATGGCTGCCACCCGCTCCGGCCTGTCCATCGGCATCGACGACATGGTTATCCCGGCCTCCAAAAAGGCTACCGTCGGCGATGCCCAGAACCAGGTAATCGCCGTGCAGCGCCAGTACTTGGACGGCGCCATCACCCAGGGCGAGCGCTACAACAAGGTCGTCGAAATCTGGTCCGGCATTACCGAACGAGTGGCCGACGAGATGTTTGGCGACATGCAGAAGCGCGACAAGGCCGGCGTCATCAATCCGATTTACGTCATGGCCGACTCGGGCGCCCGCGGTTCCAAACAGCAGATCCGCCAGCTCTCCGGCATGCGCGGCCTCATGGCCAAGCCTTCCGGCGAAATCATCGAGACCCCGATCACGGCCAACTTCCGCGAAGGTTTGACCGTGTTGCAGTACTTCATCTCCACTCACGGCGCGCGTAAGGGCTTGGCCGATACGGCACTCAAGACCGCCGACTCGGGCTACCTCACCCGCCGCCTCGTCGATGTCTCGCAGGACGTGATCATCAGCGAGTACGATTGCGGCACCGCTGACGGCATTTACGTCGGCTCCATCGTCGAAGCCGGAGACGTGATCGAAGCTCTGCGCGACCGCATCGTGGGCCGCGTATCGCTTGAGAAGATCAAGGACTACGAAGGCAGCGTCATCGTTGACATCAACCAGGAGATCACCGAGGATCTCGCCGTGGGTATCCAGGCTGCGGGCATTGAGCGGGTTAAGATTCGCTCCGTGCTCACCTGCGAATCCAAGCGCGGCGTCTGCGTCAAGTGCTACGGACGCAACCTTGCCTCGGGCCGTCTGGTCGAGTTGGGCGAAGCCGTCGGCGTCATCGCGGCGCAGTCCATCGGCGAGCCGGGAACCCAGCTCACCATGCGTACCTTCCACGTCGGCGGCACCGCATCGCGAGTCTCCGAGCAGTCGCGCCAGGAGGCCAAGAACACCGGCACCGTGCGCTTCATCAATCTCCAGACCGTTCGCAGCAAGGATGGCGGCCTGGTGGTGATGAACCGCAACGGCTCCATCGTGGTCCTTGGCGACAAGGGCCGTGAAAAGGAACGCTACGCCGTGGTCTACGGCGCCCACCTCAAGGTGAACGAAGGCGATACGGTAAAACTCGGCCAGACCCTGCTCGAGTGGGACCCCTACACCTTCTCCATCATCACCGAAATCGGCGGCGCGGTTGCCTTCAAGGATCTGATCGAAGGCACCACGTTGCAGGAAGAAGTGGATGAAGTCACCGGCCTGTCGCGTCATGTGGTGGTCGATTCCCCGGATGAAAAGCGCCAGCCGGCGTTGGTCATCAAGGGAGCCAAGGGCAACAAGCGTTACCTGATGCCCTCGCGCGCTCACCTCATGGTGCAGGATGGCGACGAAGTCTCGCCCGGCGATGTGCTGGCCAAGATTCCGCGTGAAACCACCAAGACCAAGGACATCACCGGCGGTCTGCCGCGCGTTGTCGAACTGTTCGAGGCCCGCAAGCCGCGCGAAACCGCCATCATCAGCGAAATCGATGGTGTCGTGAAGTTCGGCGAAGTTGCCAAGGGACAGCGCAAGATCTATGTGGTCGCCGACGACGGCACCGAAAAGGAATACTCGGTTCCCCGCGGTATCCACATCAACATGCAGGAAGGCGAGCGCATCCGGGCTGGCGAACAGCTCATGGATGGCCCACTCAACCCGCATGACATTCTAGCCGTCCTCGGCGAAAAGGAGCTGCAGGCTTACCTGGTCAATGAAATTCAGGAAGTCTACCGTCTCCAGGGCGTGGCCATCAGCGACAAGCACATCGAAGTCATCGTGCGCCAGATGCTGCGCTGGGTGAAGATCGAGGATGTGGGAGACACCAACTTCCTTCTGGAACAGCAGATCGATAAGTTCCGCTTCGTCGAGGAGAACCAGCGCGTCATTGCCCTCGGCGGTAAGCCCTGCACTGGCCGAGCCCTGCTGCTGGGCATCACCAAGGCATCGCTCTCCACCGACAGCTTCATCTCGGCGGCGTCCTTCCAGGAGACCACCCGCGTGCTCACCGAGGCAGCCATCACCGGCTCCATCGATGGCCTGCGCGGCCTCAAGGAAAACGTCATCGTCGGTCGCCTCATTCCGGCCGGAACCGGCATGGAGTACTACCGCAACGTGCAGCTTGCTCCCGAACTCGAAGCCGCTGCCGAAAACGTTCAAGAGGAGATCCGCAAGGAGCAAGAGGAGTTCGAACGCAACCTCGAACTCATGCGGACCGAAGGCGAGAACGAAGCCGAAGAACTTACCACCGAAGGCTAAACCACGCGCCGGAGCGCCGTCTGTTGGCGCGTACCCGGCTCGCAAGCGTGTCACGTACAATCAGGGCCGCATCTCCGGATGCGGCCCCTGCTTTGACCGCCCAACGTTCGACCAAGGAGTCTCTTGTGGCCGACCCCACCCCACCGCCCGCGCTGCCCGCCGGAGTCACTCTCCGCCAAGCCACGGCCAGCGACATTCCCGAGATGGTCGAGGTTGTAAACGCGGCGTTCGAAGAAGAGGCGTTCTTCGTCAGCCGCCCGCGTACCCACCCGGCGCAGCTAGCCGAGCACCTCCAGAGCGGCCACTTCCTACTGGCCCATCAGGATGCGCGGTTGCTCGCCTCCGTCTACTGCGAACTACGCGGCGAGCGCGGCTACATCGGCATGCTGGCCGTCCATCCCGAGCATCAGCACTCCGGCTTGGGCCGCGCCATGATGCAGGCGGCCGAGAGCTTTCTGCGTGCTGCCGGATGCCGCATCGCGGAACTTTCCGTGGTCAGTGTGCGCACCAATTTGCTGCCGCTTTACCGCAAGCTCGGCTACCTGGAAGCCGGCCTGCAAGAGCCTCCCGAGGAGCTCCGCCAAAAACTCATCATGCCCGTGCAGTTGATCAAGATGGAGAAGCCGCTTCCGTAGCCCAGCGTCCGTGACCAGCAGCGTAGCGATCCCCGTAGCAGGAATATACCTCCCGATTCCATCGTCCTCGTTCCTAAGCTGCTGCCTGTCGATTACAATCACTATGCCAACTGTGGCTCGGAAAATTCAGGTACTGCGTCAGGCACTGCATCCTCTATGCTGCGCTTCCTCAAGCAGGTCCATATCGCCTTTGTAAGGACGCTGGAGCATGACCAGTTTGCCGTGGCCAAAGCCGCGGCCTACTCCGCAATACTCACCCTTTTCCCCGCCGTTCTTCTCATCGCATCCATTCTCACTGCCTCGCACAGCACGCTTAATTTCATTCGCGAAATCTCTTTCGCCATCGGCAGAATCATGCCCTCGGGCACCCGTTCCGCGGTGCTCACATTCTTCGAAGGGCACAAGCCCGCACCGCTTCGCATGATCGTCACCACCTCGTTCCTAACGCTCTGGACCGGCTCCGGCGTCATGATCTCCTGGATGGACGGTTTCCGCCGCGCCTACCAGTTGCCCCAAACCTGGAACCTCACCCAGGAGCGCCTGCGCTCCTTCCTGTTGGTCTTGATGGCCGGAATCCCCATGGCCTTCGCCAGCTTTCTGCTCGCCTTCGGCCATCAGATTGAGTTCTGGCTAGCCTTTCATTCCAATCGCGAGCTGGACCTCTACATTCTCGCCCTCGGCATGCTGATCCGCTGGCTGATCGCAGTGCTCACTACGATTGCCGTCATCGCCCTCATCTACCATCACGGATTGCCCCGCACCCAGCCCTGGCATCGCGTCGTGCCCGGCTCGGTACTAGCCACCGGCCTCTGGTTTGCTTCCACCACCGTCTTCGGCTGGTATCTCCGCCACTACGCCGACTACACCGTCATCTACGGTTCGGTGGGCACTGCCATTGCCTTGCTCATCTGGTTCTACCTCGTCTCCCTGGTGGTCCTCATCGGCTCCGAGTTTAACGCCGTGCGCTATCCGCGTTATCTCTTCGGAACCTATTCCAAGATCGAGCCCGACCAGATCGAGCCCGACGCAAGCGGTGATCGGAGGGAAAATTGACTCCAACCCTGAAGTCGTTGCTCGCCGACGAGAGTCAATTGGAGCCGGCCTCGCGCCGTCGCGCCAAAATCGTCTGCACCCTTGGCCCATCCTCCAGCAGCGAGGAGCAGATTCGCCAGCTCCTGCTGCTCGGAATGGATGTCGCTCGCCTCAATTTCTCCCACGGCACCCATCCCGAGCATCTGCAAAGCATTCGCGCCTTGCGCAAGGTGGCCGCCGAGTTGGGGCGTACCGTCTGCATTCTGCAGGATCTGCAAGGCCCAAAAATTCGCACCAGCGGGCTGCGCAATCACACCCCGGTAAATCTGCTCCCCGGCGCGCGCATCACCATCACCAACAAAGAAATTGAAGGCACCGCCGAGCGGCTAGGCACAACCTTTAAGACCCTGGCGCGCGAGGCGGCAATCGGCTCGCGCATCCTTCTCTGCGACGGCCGCCTTTCGCTCAAGGTTCTGCAAGTCAACGGGGATGACGTAGTCTGCGAAGTGATCGATGGCGGATTGCTGGGCGAGCATCAGGGCATCAATCTGCCCGGCGCCGTCCTCAGCGTGCCATCGCTCACCGCCAAGGACAAGAAGGATCTCGCATTCGGCCTCTCGGTCCAGGTCGATGCCGTCGCGATCTCCTTCGTGCGCAGCGCCGCCGATATCCGCGCGGTCAAGAAAATCATTGCCGCTGCCGGTCGCGACACCCCGGTCATCGCCAAGTTGGAAAAGCCCCAGGCCATCGAAAACCTGGAAGAGATTCTGCAAATAGCTGATGGCGTCATGGTGGCGCGCGGCGACCTCGGGGTGGAAGTTCCACCCGAAAAAGTTCCCATCATTCAGAAGCGCATCATCCGCCGCGCCCAGCACTGGCGCAAACCGGTCATCACCGCCACGCAGATGCTGGATTCCATGATCCAGAATCCGCGTCCCACTCGCGCCGAGGCCAGCGACGTCGCCAACGCAATCTATGATGGCTCCGACGCCGTCATGCTCTCGGGCGAAACCGCCAGCGGACTTCATCCCTATGAGGCGGTCAGCATGATGGCGCGAATCGTGGTCGAGGCCGAAGCCGACATCTGGAAAATGGCCGTTCCTCACCGCCGCAAAATTCAGATGTTGACGATCCCCGAGGCAATCTGCGAAAGTGTGGCCCACGTAGCCGAGGAATTAAATATGCGCGGCATTGCCGTCTTCACCACCACGGGCAACACTGCGGGCCTGATCTCCAAGTACCGGCCTCGCGCCGAGGTCTATGCCTTCTCGCACGTCCCGGAGGTCTGCAACCGCATGAATCTCTACTGGGGAGTGCGGCCTGTTTCCATTAAGACGCTGCACAGCGTGGAAGCCATGGTGCAAACCGCCGAAGCTGAATTGCGGCGCGCCCAGGTGGCCGCCGTCGATGACGTCGTAGCCATCGTCGCCGGCACTCGAATGGTGACCGCGGGCTCCACCAATTTTATCCGCCTGCATCGGATCTGCCCGTTGATCCACGCCGACGGCCACCCTACTGAACCGAAGAAATCCAAATCGAAGGGCCTTAAGCGATGAAAGAAATCCGTTCCATGGCGATCCTAAAACCGCATCCCGGGCAAGAGCCGGAGATGTTCGCGTTTCTGCGCGAGTTTTACACCATGATGTTCACCAAGCAGTACTCGCGCGACATGCTCTTTCGCGACCCGAAGAAGCCGGACGTCTTTATACACATTCGCATCTGGCACTCCAAGGAAGCCCGCGATACCGCCGTTAACGATCCCGACGTGCATCACTACTGGAAGACGCTGCCGGAGTTCGGGGCCATTACCACCATCTACGAAGAACTCGAGTGTCTTTTTTCAACCCGCGACGGCCTCGACGAAGGCGCCAATAGCGCCGATAGCGGCATCTAGGGCGCACTAAAAGAGGGGCGTCTCCCGCCGCAGGCACCGTGTGTGTGTGCGCGGCTAACGCAAAAGCACCGGAATCTCCGGTGCTTTTGGGCAGGCGATCTCCCCTGCTTCAGTTGATCCACTTCGAGTCGTCGTCCTTCTTGTCCAGCGAGGGGCCGCGATAATTTCCGTTCTCGTCGAAGTACTCCTCGCGCTTGCTCTTGCGCATGTAAACCTCGAATTTTTTCGCCGCCTGCCGCCGCTTCCATTTGTAGTAACGGTTGCGAATTCCGAACACACCTTCGGAGGCCGCTACCGTCAGTCCGTAGCGTGGAATAAAGCGAACATACAGCCAGCCAAACAGCGCCCCGCCCAGGTGAGCAAATTCGGCCACACCGTTGGCTCCACTAAAGGCGCTCACAAACGCGATGAAGATCCAGATCGCCACAATGTAGCGGGCCTTGATCGCGATGGGAAACGGAAAAACATAGACCTGCCGGTCGCCATTCAAAATTCCAAAGGCGATCAGCAGTCCGTACACTCCGCCCGAAGCGCCGAGGGTGGACGTGTGCCAGATGCTCCCCATGATGGCAAACAGCGGCAGCGGAGCATGCGGGTAGGCGATCCTGCCCAACGCGCCCACTCCCATCGTGGTAAGCGCCGCACCCAACACGCACCAGAAATAAAATTCATAAAAGCGCTTAGTGCCAAAATCCGTCTCGAACTGTGCGCCGAACATCCACAGTCCCAGCATGTTGAACAGCAGGTGCATCAGGCCGGCGTGGAAAAACGCATAAGTGACCAGTTGCCATATCTGCCCATTCACAACCGCCGCCGGACGAAGATACAAATAGTCGTTCGCCCAGATTTCCAGCCCCAGCCTCGTCAGCCCAGAGAGCATCATTACCAGGAACACCGCCACATTGGCGATGATCAGCGTCTTCACTGCGCGCGTGAATGGCGGAAATCCAAGCGTCGATACAGGTCCTCCGCGTGCCATAATCCTCCCCTTGTTCACCAACGCATGCGTCGTCACAGCGCCGGTTCAGGATACTCCGTCTGCGTCCTCGGCGCGAACTGCGGCCCCACTATTATCCTTCGAATTCAGCACTTCGAATACTGTGCCGTGATCTGGCTTGTCTGATCTGGAATTGCGTGCCCGCCGAAACTGTCGATTCCCAGTATTCGATGCCGTTTCCCGTGCAGGGACGCGGATGTGGTTTGAGAAATCCTCCCTCAAACTCCCTGACGTGGGCCTCTGCCACGCCATTGGAAAAAAAACGCTCCCAACTCTCATCCTGGGCATCCAATCTGGTCGCACCTATACTTCTGTGACGAAACAGTACTTGACGCTGTGCGGAAGAAAATCTAAATATAAATGCGCGGGGCAGCGTGCGTTTGCAAGCATCTCCGGCCCAAGAAACGAAGTGGAGGAAGTTATGGTTCTGTGCCCAGAGTGCGAGAGCGATCTGGATGTTGAAGAAGACGAACTCGATGAAGGCGAAATCCTGTCGTGCACCGAGTGCGGCAGTGATTTTGAAGTGGTCGGCGTCGAGCCCTTGGAACTGACCAAGGTCAGCGATGACATTGTGGACGACACCGATGAGGACGCCAAGGATTCCGACGAGGAATCTGATTTTTAGCCGCCGCGGACTCAGGCCTCTGGCTGCTCAGCGTTGCCGCTGCTCTGGGGCTATCGGCCTGGTTCGCGGCCTGCTTCGCGCTCGCCGAATGTAGCTCCCTGTCTCCGCCCTACGCACTAACGTCGGCGCTGGTCCCGAAGGGCGAGCCCGACAGACTGCATGCACCAACAGAAAAGCCGCCCGAAGGCGGCTTTTCCTTACACTGGCAAATTCCTTACTCGTTTGAACCGCGTTTCCAGTCCAGTAGTTCGCCGATCGTCGAGGTGCCCGGCGAGGATTGCGGGTGCTTGTAGGCTTCCACGTCGGCGCGAGTTGCTTCCTCGCCCACAGCGCGAATGCTCAATCCCACTTTCTTCTCTTCCGCGTTCATCTTGATGATCTTGAACTCGAACTCTTGTCCCGGCTCCATCACAATCTGCTGGCTGTTGGCGTCCAAGGCTTCCGAGTTGTGGCAAAGCCCTTCCACTCCGTCAGCAAGCTCGACAAATGCGCCGAAGCTGGCCAGACGAAGAATCTTGCCCTTCAGCACATCGTTGACGCGATGCTGTTCGAAGAAGCTCTCCCAGACGTCGGGTTGCAGCTGCTTGACGCCCAGCGACAGGCGGCGATTGTCCGGTTCAATGGCCAGAACAATGGCCTTAACCTTGTCGCCCTTCTTCAGGACTTCGGAGGGATGCTTGACGCGCTTGGTCCAGCTCAGATTGCTGACGTGAACCAATCCGTCGATGCCGTCTTCGATTTCGATAAAGGCGCCAAAGTCGGTCAGGTTGCGAACCTTGCCTTCCACGGTGGAGCCGACCGGGAACTTCTCGTGCAGGCTCTCCCACGGATTCAGATCAAGCTGCTTGAGGCCCAGTGAAATGCGGCGCTCCTGCGGATTCACGTTGAGCACCACGGCTTCCACCTGGTCGCCCACGTTCACCAGCTTCGAGGGGTGCTTCATGCGCTTCGACCAGGTCATCTCGCTGACGTGGACCAGGCCTTCGATGCCCTGCTCCAGTTCAACAAATGCGCCGTAGTCGGTCACGGAGATCACGCGGCCATGCACGCGCGCACCAATCGGGTAGCGCTCGCTGGCGTCCAGCCACGGGTCGGGCGTCAACTGCTTAAAGCCGAGCGAAACCCGCTGCTTGTCACGATCGAACTTCAGAACTTTTACTTGGATCTGATCGCCTACGTTGACCAGGTCGCGCGGATGAGTCAACCGGCCCCAGCTCATATCGGTGATATGCAGCAGGCCATCGATGCCGCCCAGGTCCACGAATGCGCCGTAATCGGTCAGGTTCTTCACCGTGCCGGTCAGCACTGCGTTCTCTTCCAGGTGGGTCAGTGTAACGTCGCGCTTGGCGGTCACCTCTTCGTCGAGGATCTGCTTGCGGCTGACCACGATGTTGCCGCGCTTCTTATTTACCTTGATAACGCGGACTTCCAAATCCTGGCCCTTCAGGGCGTCCAGGTTGCGTACCGGGCGCACGTCTACCTGCGAGCCTGGCAGGAACGCGCGCGCGCCGAGAATGTCCACTGTCAGACCGCCCTTGATGCGGTCGATGACGCGAGCTTTGACGGAAGCTTTGTCGTTATGAGCTTTTTCGATCTCGTCCCACGCATGCAGGCGCTGAGCTTTTTGGAAGGAGAGATTTACATAACCCTCTTCCGTATGCCCTTTTTCGACCATTACGTCGATGGCGTCGCCGGGTTGGAACTTCAAATTACCGTCGTGGTCCTTGGCTTCTTCCAGGGGCACTACGCCCTCGGATTTCAGCCCAATGTCGACCACCAGGTAGTTGCTGTTGATGCTAACCACCGTGCCCTTGAGGACGCGGTCTTCGTTAGCTGCGAGTTCGGCTTGCTCTTGCTCGAACGACTCGAGTGCTGTTGCGAAATCTTCCGTCATGGTTTCGTTTTGTGGGTTGCGGGAGACGCCCTCGGCAGGCTTCTCTAGCACAGTTTTTGAGATTGGGCGGTCTTGCTCGGCTGGCTGGTTGTTGTCCGTTGGCAAACTGGTGTCCTGGGGCTGCTCGTAATCTGAAGAGTCGTCGCGGATATCGTCGAAAGCCATTAATTTACGTTTGCCCCGGCATGAGTGAACACAACCGCGGCTTCTGAAAATAATATACGGACTGCTGGCATTCTTGTTTGGAATGGAACCTGCTTGCACTTAGGCAACCAGCGGCCGGAATCCCCCTGCTAAATATGCCCGAACAGGGAGACTGCTTTGACTATAGCAATGGCCAAGATTGGAGTCAAACCCTTCCGCCCCCGTAATTGTGAAGAATCGATCAACATTTACCCCGGCTGGAACACTTCGCCCTGCCCCGCTCACCTTCCAGCCATTCTTTTTCTGTCAGCTCGCTTCCTTCCGCCTCAGCCAGCTCTCTTCAGCACACCAAATTTGCCCGTGGAAAATCCGTCCTACTTTGTTACCCTAGCGCTGTGGATCACATCTTCACTCCCTGGCGCTACGCCTACATCGTCTCCACGGATCGTGCGCCGTCCTGCATCTTCTGCGACCGCGCTCCCGCGCCTGAGGCCAATCTGGATGACGATGAACGCAATCTCGTCGTTCACCGCGGCCGCCATTGCTTCGTCATCGTCAACACCTTCCCCTACACCTCTGGCCACGTCATGGTCGTTCCGTACCAGCACATCGACCGCCTCGACCTCCTGCCATCGGAGGCAGCCACTGAGTTGATGGCCCTGGTCCAGCGCCTGGAAGGCGTCCTGCGCGAGCTATATGGTCCTGACGGAATCAATCTCGGAATGAACATCGGCAAGGCTGCCGGAGCCGGCGTCGCCGGACACATCCACATGCACATCCTGCCCCGCTGGGTGGCCGATGCCAACTTTATGTCGGTCATCGGCGAAACCCGCGTCCTCCCCGAGACTATCGAAGAAACCGCCCACCGCATCCGCGAGGCCCTGCAAAAATAGGGTTTAAGTTCTTTTCACGCCGATCCACGAGATGATCGCGTCGCCGACTACCAGCTTGCCATCGTGGATCCTCACCGGAACTTGCGGCAGCGCTCGCGTCGGTGCCCCAGCCGTGTTCACCCCGCCTTTCAATGGATCAAAAAGGCCGTTGTGACAAGGGCAAATGAACTGTTTGCTGGCCGCATCCCAGCCCGAGACCAAGCAGCCCTGATGGGTGCACAAGGCCGAGTAAGCAATCAAGCCCTCCACCGTATCTCCCCTGATGTCGTCCGGAATCTTGTCCGGCGCGACCCGATACATCAGAATCGTAGCTTTCTCGCTCTCGCGAACCTGTCCGGCTTCGTCTTTTGCTTGCACCGTGATCGGCGGCGCGTCCACTACGATGTCTGTCAGTACGACGTCCTTCCCCTTGTTCGGGCCGTCGGCGTAGACAAACGAGTCGAATCTTTCCGGTGCTCCTACCGGCTGCGGTTGACTGCCCCGCCCCCCAGCGGCAAATGCATTCAGACTTCCCCCGACCGATGCCAGTGCCGCAGCCCCTGCCAAAGTGCATGTGGACTTCAGCAAATTCCGTCTTTCTTTACAAAACTTAGACTTCATGACCCGCCCGTACCCCCGTAACTTATTTTTGCGTGCATATAGCGTATGCGACAAACATCAATTTTTGCAAATTTAATCCCTCAACCTGCCCGGATGTGGCAGGCGGCCGAGGCAAACCTTCCGTTTGGCTTGTGTGGGGGGGGCATGGCGCGCAATGCTCTCGGTGCACAGGGGACCGGACCGCCTCAGTTCGCCGCTTCCTCGGGCACGTACACAAGCTTCTTCCGCGCTCGCTTCTTCGGCATCGGAATCCGTCGGCACGAAACATACTTTCCCGTTGAAACTTCGCCGAAGCGAATCATCGAGCGTTCCAGCAGCTCTTCTACCGTCCCGGCGCTGTACGCCTCGGCGGCCCGCAGCACCACCAGTGCCGAAGCCACGGCATCCTCTTCCGCGTTGTGGTGCCGAAGGCTGATTCCAAACTCCCGCGCGAGCGCCTCCAAACCGTGCCGCTTCAGCTCCGGCCAGCACTTCCGCGCCAGCGCGCAGCTGCACAGAAACGGAAACCGCTGACACCATACGTCGTAGTGCGCCAGCGTTGCCCGCAACACGGGCATGTCAAACGCCGCATTGTGAGCCACCAGCGTCCGGTCGCCAATCTCGCGCTCAATCTCCGGCCATAGCGCATCGAACTCCGGTGACTCCGCAACCATCTCCGGCGTAATCCCATGCACCTCTATGTTGAATGGATTGAAGTACAGCGAAGGTGGCCGAATCAGCCACTCCTTGCGCCGCACGATCGCCCCATCCTCTACCACGGCAATCCCCAGCGAGCACGCGCTGATCCGCGCCCCGCTCGCCGTCTCGAAATCAATTGCCGCAAATCTCATCGCCTCACCCCAGCATCGCCATCAGTTCCGCCTCGCTGATCACCTTCACGCCCAGCGACACCGCCTTGTCCAGCTTCGACCCCGCCTCTTCTCCCGCCACCACGTAGCTGGTCTTCTTGCTCACCGACCCGCTCACTTTTCCGCCCGCGTCTTCGATCATCTTCTTCGCATCGTCGCGTGAGTATGTCGGCAGCGACCCGGTCAACACAAATGTCAGTCCGGCCAGCGCCGTGCCGCGCACCTTTCGCTCGCCGGTAAAGGTCAACCCGGCCTCGCGCAGCCGTTCAATCAGCTTTACGTTCTTCTCTTCGGCAAAAAACTCGCGAATACTCCTGGCGATGCGCGGCCCAACTTCGTTGACTTCCTCCAGCTCTTCCTCGCTCGCCTGCATCAACAAGTCCAGCGAGCCGAAGTGTTCGGCCAGAAACTCCGCTGTCCGTTCGCCCACCATGCGAATCCCCAGCCCGAAGATCACCCGCTCCAGCCCCAGCTTTTTCGAAGCCGCAATCTCCCGCAGCACATTCTCCGCGCTCTTCTTGCCCATCCGCTCCAGTTGCAGCAGCGCGTCTTCCCGCAGTGAATACAAATCCGCAATGTTATGCACCAGCCCAGCGCTCAGCAGTTGATCCACCAGCGCCTCGCCCAGCCCTTCAATGTTCATCACCTTGCGCGAGGCAAAGTGCAGCAGCGACTCGCGCAGCTTCGCCGGGCAGTTCACATTCACGCAGAAGTGGTTCACCTCGCCCTCGGCTCGCACCACGTGCCCGCCGCACTCCGGGCAAACCTTGGGCATATGGAACTCCCGCGCATCCGCAGGCCTGCGGTGTTCGCCCTCGTTCACCACCCGCGTCACCTTGGGAATCACGTCTCCGCCGCGCTCCACCATCACCCAGTCGCCGATCCGCACTCCGAGCCGTTCCACCTCGTCCTGGTTGTGCAGCGTCGCCCGAGAGACCGTGGTCCCGCCGATGAACACCGGTCGCAGCATCGCCACCGGAGTCAGCTTCCCCGTGCGTCCCACGTTCACCCCAATGTCCTCGATCTGCGTCACCCCCGCGCGCGCCGCGAACTTATACGCAATCGCCCAGCGCGGAGCCTTGCCCGTAAATCCCAGCCGCGTCCACAGCGTGGTGGAGTTCACCTTCACCACCACCCCGTCGATCTCATAGGGCAGCCGGTCGCGTGCCGCCTCGGTCTCGCTCACAAATTTCCAGATCTCATCAAACGTCCGCGCCACCCGCCGATGCGGATTCACCTTGAAACCCGCTGCGCTCATCGCCTCCAGCGCCTCCCACTGCGTCGCCCGCGCCATGCGTCCGTCACGCAGCAAAAAGTACGGGTAAAAATCCAGCTTGCGCTGCGCCGTGATCTGCGGCTCCAACACCCGCACCGCCCCGGCCGCCGCGTTACGAGGATTGGCAAACGGAGCCAGTCCCGCCTCTTCGCGCTGCTCGTTCATCGCCAAAAACGATTTCGTCGGCATCAATACTTCCCCACGCACCTCAAACGGAGCCACCAGCCCTGCCCGCCGCAGCCGCTCGCCCTCCGCCACCAGTGGGATCGAGCGAATCGTGCGCAAATTCGCCGTCACATCCTCGCCGACCGCCCCGTCGCCTCGCGTAATCCCCCGCACAAACCGCGCCCCGCCCTCTGCCGCCTCATAATGCAAAGCCATCGACAGCCCATCCAGCTTGTATTCGCACTCGTACTCGACCTCGCTTGCCCCCGCCAGTTCGCCGACTCGCCGCGTCCACTCGCGCAGCTCTTCCGGGCCGTAGGCATTATCCAGCGAGAGCATCGGCACCGAGTGCGCGACCTTCACAAACCCCTCGCGCGCCTTGCCGCCCACCCGCTGCGTCGGCGAGTCCGGCGTCACCAGCTCGGGATGCTTGGCTTCAATCGCCTTCAGCTCGTTCACCTCAGCGTCAAACTCGGCGTCGCCGATCTCGGGCGCATCCAGCACAAAGTAGAGATATTCGTGATGGCGAATCTTTTCGCGCAACTCTTCGGCTTGCCTGGCGGGCGACTCGTGCATAGTCATACAGCCGAAATTATAGGGCCTGGCGCCAGCGCAGGCAGCTTTGATTTGCCCGTCTTGATACAATGGATCCATACTCCCTAGCGTGGCTTTGGCGCGGTTCCCTGGGCGGCTCGTCCGCCTCGTCCGCCACATCCAGCGCGGACAGCAGATTTTTTGAAAGCCCTCAAACACTTTTTAGTGCGCTATAAAGCGTGGATCATGGCCGTGCTCGCCCCGATTGGCGGCATCAAGGCTGTTTTTCTCGTCGCCTTCATCGACGCTTCGTTCTTCGGCATTCCGCTCGATCCGATCATCGCCTACTACGTCGCCACCGATCCCCGCCGCGCCATCGCCTATGCCGTGATGGCCTCGCTGGGCTCCGCCATTGGCAGCACCGTCCCCTATCTCATCGGCTACAAGGGAGGCGAAGCACTGGTCGTCAAAAAGATCGGCCAGCAGCGCTTTGCCCGCATGCACGCGCTCTCGGAAAAGTACGGCGACCTGGCGCTCATCATCCCCGCCCTCATGCCGCCCGGATTTCCCTTCAAGGTCTTCGAACTCATGGCCGGCGTCACCGAGATGAGATACCTGCACTTCCTGCTCTCCATCTTTGTCGGTCGCCTGCTACGATTCCTCATTCTCGCTATGTTGGTTGTCGCCTACGGCCCGGAGATTCTCAGCTTCCTGATCGCGGCTTTCCAGCATCATCGCGGCCTCACCTTTGCTTTCGCTTTCGCCATCGTGGCTGCCATCGTGGGTATCGTGCGCCTCGTCAACTCGCACTCGGCCCCAGAGGCGAATTCGGAAACCAGCATTGCCTGATACGCACTCCAGCCCGCGCCCCATGCCCATCCGCATCATCGGCGCGGGTCTTGCCGGCCCCGAGGCCGCATGGCAGTGTGCCCGCCGCGGTCTCGCCGTCACCCTCCACGAGATGCGTCCCCAGCGCAACACCGCCGCCCATGAGACCGCATTCTTCGCCGAACTCGTCTGCTCCAACTCGCTCAAAAGCGATAGCGAAAACTCCGCCCCATGGCTGCTCAAGCAAGAGATGCGCCACGCCGGATCGCTGCTGATCGACGTGGCCCACCGCACCAGCGTTCCTGCCGGACACGCCCTGGCCGTCGATCGCCTCGAGTTCAGCCGCCTGGTCACCCAAGCCATCGCCGCCGAGCCCCTCATCCGCGTCGTGCATGAGGAAGTTACTTCGCTTTCGGATTTCGATGGCGTCACCATCGTCGCCACCGGCCCGCTCACATCCGACTCGCTCGCCGCCGACATCCAGCGTCTCAGCGGCGCCGACCGCCTCTTCTTTTTCGACTCCATCTCGCCCATCGTCGACGCCGATTCCATCGACCAATCCAAGACTTACATGGCTGCCCGCTACGACAAAGGCACCGCCGACTACATCAACTGTCCCATGATGCGCGAGGAGTACGACGCCTTCATCGCCGCTCTGGCACAGGCCGAGCGCACAGACGGTCACGACTGGGACAAGGCCCCCTACTTCGAAGGCTGCCTGCCCATCGAGGAGATCGCCCGCCGCGGACCCGATACCCTGCGCTTCGGCCCCATGAAGCCCGTCGGCCTGCGCAATCCCCACACCGGAAACATCCCCTACGCCGTCGTTCAGCTTCGCCAGGAGAATCTGCGCGCCGACTCCTACAACCTCGTCGGCTTCCAGAACCACCTCAAGTTCGGCGAGCAAGCCCGCATCCTGCGCATGATCCCCGGCCTTGAGAACGCAAAGTTCCTGCGCTACGGCCAGATCCATCGCAACACCTACATCAACGCCCCTGCCCTGCTCACCCCAACCCTGCAGATGAAGAGCAACCCCCATATCCTCTTCGCCGGCCAAATCTCAGGCGTCGAAGGCTACGTCGAATCCATCGCCACCGGCCTCCTCGCCGGCCTCACCGCCGCCGCGTTAGCCACTGGGTTAGCGCATGGGGTTGCACAGAACGCGGGTGGCCCATATTCGCCTTCTGTTGGCGAATGTGGGGCTGTTGACCTTTCCGCGCCCCGCGCCAGCGCCCACGGCTCGCTCGTTCACTACATCTGCAACGCCGACCCCGCGCACTTCCAACCCGCTAACATCACCTTCGATCTCCTGGAGCAACTCGACGAAGCCACCAAGCGCAAAGTGCGCGACAAAAAACTCCGTCACCAAATGGTCTGCGAACGCGCCCTCGCCGCCTTTGATTCCTGGCACCAGCAACTCGCCCAACTCCTCCCCACCCGCTAAACTCACGCTTTGCGCAAGAAAAAGCGCGAGCCATCGGCCCGCGCTTCCAGTAATGGGTCAAACTGAGAAATGGCGAATCAACTTCGGCGCTAAGCCGCTATGGGTAAGCGGCGGAGAGATTCCGCGCGATATGCCTCGCGCTCGACCACAAAACTGATCTCCTTCGTCTCCTGAACCTGTCGCCGTATACCGAGAACCTCAGTAACCTTGTATACGGCGAAGATCGACAAGAAAAACAATGAGGAGAAGGCCGTGTAGAGATTGATCGCCGTCCTGAGACCCTCCAAAAGTTTTCCAAGTTTGGAACGGGTCGCGGGATCTAGTCGCGAAATCTTCAATGCGATTTGCTGCGACACATCGACGTAGTTCTTGTCCTTCTTGGCTTGCGCCTGCTCGATTATGCAGAAAACATATGTCAAGAATGTGATCCGGTGACCGAAGCGCAATAGGCCGCAGATTAGAGTTTCTAGAGTGCGATATGTCTCGCTGTCGAATGGAAGCTCGCCACTCATTCCCAAACGGAACAATTCAAACCGAAGCTCGAAAAGACGTTCGCGGAATCCATTTAAAAACAGTTTCTTGATCCCCATGCTCCAGAAGAACCAGAATGAACACGCAGCTGCAACCCAGCTCAGAAGGTAGATAGGGCTTTGCATGATCAATAATCCTCCGGGCTCGTTTCGCCCTTCTTGCTAAGACTACTTGAACGCCTGCCGCGATCTAGCATTTTTTGCATCTCTGACACCTCGCTCGATACCCGCTTGATATGTCTTTTGCGGAGGTATCGCTCGCCAGCTCCCCATCCTGTCGCCATAGCGGCGACTCCCCACGGGACACTAAGGGCCAGCCATCGATTTGCTTTTAAGTCGGCTACAGCTTTAAACCTTATATCGGCGAGGGTTTGTCTTCCCGCTAGGTCTCGAACACAAAAATAGGCGCAAACGCAGGGGATAAGGACACATAGAAAATGCACGAATTGTCCCCAGCCGACAGAGACCACCTGCAGTCGACGCATCCGATATTGGTGGTCGAGCTCTCTGCGAGTGGGCATGCCCCAGAATTGTACACGAGAAAGGGGGAAACTATTGTGCAATAAATGGCCCACCGCCGCACCTGCTAGCTTTCACCCACCTACCGCTTTCCTTCCTTCACCGCCGGCACAAACGTCTTCCTCTTCCTCGCGCTGATCTTCATCCAGATCGGCGTCCCCTCGAACTCGAACGCCTCCCGAATCTGGTTCTCCAAAAACCTCTGATACGCGAAGTGCAGCTTCACATCCCGATCCGTAAACAGCACGAACGTCGGAGGCGCAACCGCCGCCTGTATCATGTAGTAAATCCTGATCTTATTCCGCGCCGGAACCGAGGCCCGCTCGAAATCAACGGTCTTCAAAAAGCGGTTCATCTCGCCGGTAGTAATGCGACGCCAGCGCTGCCGGGCCACCCGCTCCACGGTCTCAAAGACGCGTTTCACATTCTTCCCGTTCAGTGCGCTGACAAAGATCACCGGCGCATAGTCCAAAAACTTCAACGACCGCCGCACCTGCTCCTCATACACCCGGCTATCCGCTGGCGGCTTGCTCTCATCGCCGCGCGCCGTGGTCACCGCGTCCCACTTGTTTACCACGACCACCACCGAGCGCCCAGACTCATGCGCATAACCGGCGATATTTGCGTCCAGTGCCGAGACTCCATCCACCGCGTCGATCACCATCAGCGCCACGTCGGCCTCTTCCAGATGCTTGCGCGCCATCACCACGCTCATCTTTTCGGCCATCAGGTGCGTCTTACCCTTGCGGCGGATGCCCGCCGTATCGATGAATCGGAAGCGTTTCCCCGCGTGCTCCACCACCTCGTCGATGGCGTCGCGCGTGGTGCCCGCAATCGAACTGACGATGGCGCGATCGCTTTCGGTCAACTGGTTCAGCAGCGTGCTCTTGCCAACGTTCGGATGCCCGATGATGGCGATCTTGATCTCGTTCGGCATGGATTCCAGCAGCCGGTCTTCCAGCGCGTCCTCGTCGGACGCCTGCAACTCCTCGGACTCCGCGCCCTCGTCGCCTTCTTCGAATTCGCCGAACTCCGCGTCTTCCTCATCGCTGGGCAGAATGCGGCGGGCAAAGTTGTTCAGCCGCTTCTCCACTTCCACCTCGGCAATCGTCGGAATCACCGTCATCAGCTCTTCGATCAGCTCGGCAACCCCGGTCGAGTGCTCGGCCGAAATCGGCCACAGGTTCTTGATCCCCAGCCGCCGGAAGTTTTCCGCCTCGGCCTCCAGCTTCGGATCGTCCACCTTGTTCACCGCAAGGTAGAGTGGCTTGCCCAGCTTTTGTAGCAGCCGCGCCAGCTCCATATCCGGCCCCGTCAATTCGGTGCGCACGTCGGTCACCATCACCACCGCCGCCGCCTCGTCCAGCGCAACCCGCGCCTGCCGGAAGATCTCGGAAGGAATCAGATCCTTGTCCTCGGGCACAATTCCGCCCGTATCCACCACCCGGAACTGCCGTCCATTCCAGCGCACTATGCCGTAGAGACGGTCGCGCGTGATCCCCGGCTCGTCGCCCACAATGGCGCGCCGCCGTCCCACCATTTTGTTGAACAGAGTTGATTTGCCCACGTTGGGCCGTCCCACGATGGCCAGCAAACCCTCGTCCTCGTCCTGCAGAATCTTCGACACTTTGATGTTGTTCCTTATTTCTTCTTTAAGTTGTCATTCCGAATTTACTTTGAGGTGTCATTCTGAGCGAAGCGAAGAATCCCCGCGCCCTGCCCAAATCTACCGTCCCGCCCCACGCGCTTTCCAACCGAAAACCGATTCCGCCGTTGATCTCCGTCGCGATCTCACCAGAGATGCCGGGTGCCCCACCTGCGGCGCTGACGTAGGAAGCGGACTGCCTCACGGTTCTCCCACGCTCCACTACCGCAACGTCTATTATAGGGGTCAGTGCCCGAGCCAACCCAATCCGTATCGCAACCGCCCCCGCCGGTCGAGCTCTCCCGACTCTCGCTCTACCAGTTTTTCGGCCCCGGAGGCGTGCTCTCGCAGCGCCATCCCGCCTACGAATTCCGCAAGGGACAGCTCGCCATGGCCAACGCGGTCGAAGAGGCCATCGAGGAAAAGCGGCATCTCATCGTCGAAGCCGGAACCGGCACCGGCAAAACCCTCGCCTACCTCTTGCCCATCATCAAGAGTGGCAAGCGCGTCATCGTCTCCACCGGCACCAAAAACCTCCAGGAGCAGCTCTTCTTCAAAGACGTTCCGTTCTTGGAGCACGCCCTTTTCGGAGACGCTCCAACCGCAGAGCCCCGCCTCAAGGTCTGTTACATGAAGGGCCGCCAGAATTATCTCTGCCGCAAAAAACTCTACGACCTCACCGGCCAGCCCATCCTCAACGGCCTCGATGAGATCAACGAATTCCGCACCCTGCTCGACTGGGACAAGGAGACCGGCACCGGCGACCGTGCCGAGGTCACAACCCTGCCCGAGACCAGTCCGCTCTGGGGCAAGCTCAACGCCAGTGCCGAGCACTGCATCGGCAGCAAGTGCGCCGAGTTTGAGCGTTGCTTCATCACTGCCATGCGCCGCAAGGCCGCCGAGAGCGACATCATCATCGTCAACCACCATCTCTTCTTCGCCGACCTCTCGGTCAAGCTCGCCGCCGAAAAAGCTCCCGATGCCGGAGTTCTGCCCGCCGCCGCCTGTGTCATCTTCGACGAAGCTCACGAGCTCGAAGACGTTGCCACCAGCTACTTCGGCATCTCGGTCTCCAACCTCAAGGTTGAAGATCTCCTGCGCGATCTTGAAATCACCATCCGCGAAAAAAAGGTCGTCTCCACCGATCTCATCCAGCTCTCCGCACGCATTCGCGAGCGCTCCCAGTTTTTCTTCTCTCTCCTTCCGGCAAGCGACCAGCGTCAGCGACCGGAGGGCCGGAGCCGGTCCGTACCCGACGGCCGCTTCGCCTTCGACAATCGCGAGGAGTTTCTCGAAGAGTTCGGCTCTGAATTCATCGGCCTCAAAAACACCATCCGCCAGCTCCACTCCGAACTCCAGGCCATCCCCAACAAGCCTGACGAGCTCCACAACCTCATCCGCCGCACCGACGAACTCCACGCCCAGCTCTCCTTCCTCATGGAGAGCCGCGAAAAAAACACCGTCTACTGGATCGAGCGGCGTGGTGGCCGGGGTAAATTCGCCAAGTCAGAGAACGTCTTTCTCCAGGCCACGCCCATCGATGTCTCGGCCATCCTGCGCCAGTCCCTCTTTGACCGCTTTGACTCCATCGTGCTCACCTCCGCCACCCTCGCCGTAGCCAACGGATTCGACTACATCAAGGGTCGCCTCGGCCTCGACGGCGCACGCGAACTCATCGTCCCCTCGCACTTCGATTACGAGTCGCAGGCCCTCTTCTACGTTCCGCCAGACATGCCCGACCCGCGCGATTCCTCATTTACTCAAAATGCCACTATGCGCATCCGCCAGCTCCTGGAAATCACCCGTGGCCGCGCCTTCTGCCTCTTCACCAGCCTCGCCCAGATGCAGCAGGTCCACGACGCGCTTCTAGGCCAGCTCTCCTACCCCATGCTCTTGCAGGGCTCGGCGCCCAAGACCGCCCTCATCGAGCAGTTCCGCGCCACTCCCAACGCCGTCCTCTTCGCCACCTCGTCGTTCTGGCAGGGAGTCGATGTCCAGGGCGAGCAGCTAAGCTGTGTCATCATCGACAAAATCCCCTTCGCCGTCCCCAGCGACCCCATCGTTCAGGCCCGCGGCCGAGCCATCGACGAAAGCGGCGGCAACTCTTTCTTCGACTACTCGGTCCCTGCCGCCGTCATCACCCTCAAGCAAGGTTTCGGACGACTCATCCGCTCCCTCAACGACCGTGGCCTGCTCGTCCTCCTCGACAACCGCATCCTCAAAAAACAATATGGTCGCGTCTTCGTCCAAAGCCTCCCCACCTACAGCCGCACCACGGATATCCGCAAAGTCGAAGAGTTCTTCGGCTGCGAATAGGCCCACTTAGCCGAGCATAGAGGCATCTGAATAATCACCTCTGTACGCGACCATGCATGCCGTACTATCATCCAATCTTGTGGGAGGTTGCTATGTCTGAAGAAATCGAGAAGCTCTTGGCTGCCGCAAAGGGGCACCCGCTCGGCCTGACGGAGAAGGAAGAGCAACGCCGAAGCTTCGCCTACGGCAATACCCGTATTGAAAACGACCGCATCACGCGCCAAATGGTCGATCAGCAGGCAGAATTGTTGAAGAAAAATGGGTGACCCGGACGACCGTCACAGTCGTGCCCTTGATGCCGAACTGATCACGGATGAAGTACTCAAAGCGCAACAGGAAGCCCGCAATGGCTTGAAGCAGTTCGACACCGTAGTTGAAATGGTGGACTACTGGCTTCAACCGGAGCGGGCTTTTCGCTTGCGACTCTCGGCCATTCTCAGTCTGCACCGGGTCGCGCTAGATGGACTAAGTAGCTACGCCGGAAATTTCCGTCCTTGTTACGATTCGAGGCAGTAAACACCAGCCGTGTGGTGCTCATTTGGTGCCTTTCGAAGTCGAGACTCTGTGCGACTACGTCAACGAGAACTGGCAGAAGCCAGCGATCCATCTGGCAGCTTTTGTTTTGTGGAAGTTGAATTGGATTCATCCCTTCACGGACGGCAATGGCAGGACATCACGAGCTCTAAGTTATCTTGTGCTTTGTGTCCGATTGGGCGTTCACCTACCGGGAACCAACGCCATTCCGGAACAAATTGCGATCAACAAATCACCCTACTATGAAGCTTTGGAGAAGGCGGATGTGGCCGATTCCGAAGGCCGCATAGACGTCTCGGCACTGGAAGAGTATCTTTCGTCCTTGCTTGCCAAGCAGCTTCTCTCAGTGCTCGAATCCGCTACGGGCAAACCAGCTAAATAGCGGAAATCATGCACAACAGAATGCGTGGGATTCGTCACGCTTTCCCCCTACAAATCGTCCGTCTCCTGCAGCTCCGACGGAATCCATTCCCAGTACTCCAGCATTGCCCGTTCATCCCCATCCAGTTCCTCGTGGAAGTGGTGCGAGTGCGGAACTGGTGTGCGCAGCATCTCCACTTCGGCGAGGCCTTTTTCCTTCAGCCGCGCCACAATCTCGGCCATCGGCCCGTAGGCATAAATCACCTCGTGGCGATCCAGCACCAGTTGTCCCGCCGGAGGCGCGGCCAGCCACAGATTATGCCGCCCATCGCAGGTGAGATAGTCCTCAAAGCGGTCCAGCAACGCCAGAATCTCTTCGCGCCCGTGCGGCGTAGCCGACTGGTACCGTCCCGCCGCAGCCTCGCCCCGCGGCGTCACCAGCACGTAGAGCACCCACAGCGGTTCCGGCAGCAGAGCAAGCAACTCGCGCAGCAACCCTAGCGGCGCAGCGCCCGGAGCAATCACCAGCCGTTCTACTCCGCCCACCACCTGGCGCGCATAGCTCGGCTCGCAATTCCACGCCACGTCTTGCCCGGCGCGCAGCGTGCCCAGCTTCCACCTTGGAGAACTCATCCCACGTATTCTAATTTGCGATTGCAGAAAAAAGGTTTCAAAGTGTTAAGTCTTCGCCAGGATTATCCTTAAAACCGTGAACCTCTCGGTCCAGCGCGCCACCCGCCATCAGGCCGACCCGGCCTTTGCTCTCATCGAGGAATACTACGACGCCGTCGGCGTCCTCGTGCGCGATGATCGCGCCGCTCTCGAACATTACCTATCCACTCCCGACTCGCCCATCTGGATCGCCACCGTCGATTCAGCTCCCGCCGGATGCGTCATGCTCCGTCCCTTGCCGCAGCTACCTCACGCCGCCGAGGTCAAGCGTCTCTACGTCCGCCCTGCTTTTCGCGGCCTGCGCCTCGCCTACGCCCTCATGCAGGCCGTCGAGGAGTATGCCCGCGCCGCTGCAATCCAGTGGCTCTACCTCGACACCAAAGACGACCTCCACGCCGCCATCCATTTCTACCGCGGCACCGGATACCGCCCCTGCCCTCGCTACAACGACAATCCCCAGGCCACCCTCTTCTTTCGCAAGCAACTCTAGAAGTCAACCAGCAGAACCGCGCTCTACCCTTCACTTTGAAACCTCGCTTATAATAAAAACACGCGTCATCCCCTTGAGACCTGCGCTGTGTCCCTCTCCAAACCCGAGGGCGCCCCGGCGCAACGTCAAGGGCAACGGATGCCCTACGCATCCTGTCTGGAGATTCATGTTCGAAGTAACTGTGCAAGACACTTTTTCGTCCGGTCATTACCTGCGCAACTACAAAGGCAAGTGCGAGAATCCGCACGGCCACAACTATCGCGTCCGCGTCACCTTGCGCGGAGCCGAACTCGACCACGCCGGCCTCCTGCTCGACTTCAAGGAGCTCAAGCAGGTGATGAAACCCGTCGTCGAGTATCTCGATCACAAGATGATGAATGACATCGAGCCCTTCACCGTCCTGAATCCGACGGCAGAGAACCTCGCCAAGTATTTTTTCGACGAGTGCAACCAGGGCCTCAAGCAGTCCACCAGCGGCCGCGTCCACGTCAAGCAGGTAACCATCTGGGAGACCGACACCTCCATCGCCACCTACTACGAGTAGAGGCGAAGCCAGGTGCCTATGCTCAATATCTGCCCGTCGTTGGCGGATGTGGTTGTTGATCTTGGCCCTGGTTTTGCAGTTGTTCTTTGCTGTTGGCGTTGTCTTTGCGTCTGGCTCTGACCGCGATACTTTTGGAGCGCCCATGAACATCATCGAAATCTACAAATCGCTGCAAGGTGAAAGCTCCTTCGCCGGACTCCCGTGCCTCTTCGTCCGCCTCGCCGGATGCAATCTCCGCTGCGCCTGGTGCGACTCCGAGTACACTTTCACTGGCGGCAAAAAAATGTCGGCCGCCGAAATCCTCGCCGAAGTCCAGCGCCTTTCGCCCACCGGCGGCCTGGTCGAGATCACCGGCGGCGAGCCCATGTTGCAGGCCCGCGAGCTTGTCCCATTCCTCCACCAGCTCCTCGCGATGAATTACCAACTCCTGCTGGAAACCAGCGGCGAGCGTCCTCTCGAACTCGTCCCCCGCGAAGTCCACAAAATCGTCGATGTCAAATGTCCCGGTAGCGGCGAGCACCTGCGCTTCCGCCCGGAAAACCTCGCAACCCTCACCCCGCGCGACGAGCTCAAGTTCGTCCTCACCTCGCGTGAAGACTACGAGTACGCCCGCGACTTCATCCGCCGCCACACCCTTGAGTCCAACAAGCCGGAGTCCAACGCCGCCGAATCCAACCCCGGCCTCATCCTCTCGCCCGCCTTCCGCAAAGATGCCACCGCCACGCGCTCGTCCGAGAACTGCCTCCTAGACCCCCGCGACCTCGCCGAATGGATGCTCGCCGATAATCTCCAAGCCCGCCTCGGCCTCCAACTCCACAAATTCATCTGGGAGCCGCAACTCAAAGGCGTGTAACAGAGGCTGCCTTCCAGAGGATTTTCAAAGTGTCATCCTGAGCGTCAGCGAAGGACCCCCGCCCCGCTCAAATCACACGTTCGGCTCCAAAGGCATTTCAACCAGCGGCCCGCCCTGAAAGGAGCGAATCACGGACCCTTGCGTACCCGTCTATAATGCGAAGCGGCAGCCTGCTGGAGAAAGTTGAAACACCCCATGTCCAACATCCAATCCGTAGTCACACTCTCGGGCGGCATGGACTCCACTGTCTGCGCCACCCTCGCCGTCCGCGAAAAAGGTGCGCCGCACGTTGCCGCCCTGCACATCTCCTACGGCCAGCGCACTGAAGCCCGCGAGCTGCGCGCCTTCACTGAAATCTGCGATCGCCTCGGCATCCAGCGCCGCCTCGTCGTGCGCAATCAGGCTCTCAGCCAGATCGGCGGCTCCGCGCTCACTGACGCGACCCTCGGCGTGCCTACCGCGGCCGCGGAGATTGGCACCCAGGTCGGCTCGCAGGTGCCCATCACCTACGTTCCCTTCCGCAACGCTCATTTCCTCTCCGTCGCCGTCAGTTGGGCCGAGGTCCTCGGCGCCGCCGACATCTACATCGGAGCCGTTGCCCAGGACAGCTCTGGCTATCCCGACTGCCGTCCCGAATACTACGAAGCCTTCAATCGCCTCATCCAGACTGGCACCAAAGAGGGAAACATTCGCATCCAAACTCCGCTGATCGCCCTCAGGAAAGTGGAGATCGTTCGGCTCGGTATGGAACTCCATGCGCCCTTCGATTTAACATGGTCCTGCTACAGCCGGGAAGATCGTGCCTGCGGAAGTTGCGAAAGCTGTGCCTTGCGTCTGCGCGCCTTTGCTGCCGCAGGAACCTCTGATCCCATCCCTTATCTGGCGTCGCCTGCCCTCTAACCGGCACGCCGCTGAGGTGCGCGTGGCAGCTTCAAATCCTGTTCTCCGCTGGAGGCGGAAATGATAAAGCGCTTCGCACTCTTTCTACCCGTGGCTTTCGTGCTGCTTCTCACCGTTGGCGCCGCAGCGCTGGACACCACCACGGTCAAAGGCATCTGCAAGGACGAAACCGGCAAACCCATTGTCGGTGCCACCGTCGAGCTCGCCAATCTTGACAACGGCCGCAAAGTCACCGCCACAACCGATAACCACGGCCAGTATTCCTCCCTGTCCGCAGGCCCCGGCAATTACAAAATCACCATCAGCGCCGCCGATGGCAAGCCGCTCTTCTTCCTCAACAACGTGCCCGTGCAGGCTGGCGTTGAAAACGTCGTCGACTTTGACCTCGCCAAACTCAAGGCCGAAGCCGCCAAGGAACCCGGTAACGAGGCGCAGCGCAAGGAAGTGGAAAAAGTAAAGAAGGAAAACGACAAGATCAAGGGCCTCAACGCCCTGCTTCAGCAAGCTGCCCAGCAGAAGAAAGAAAACAACTACGAAGCCGCCGTGGCCACCCTGGAGCAGGCCACCGCCCAGGATCAGACTCACGACATCATCTTCGCATCGCTGGGCGACGCCTACTTGGGAGCCAAAAAGTATCCCGAGGCCGAGACCGCCTACAACAAAGCCATCGCCTTGGCCGCTCCCGGCTCCAAAGCCCTCGGCAGCTATCACAGCGGTCTCGCCCTGGCGTTGTTAAGGCAGGGCAAAACCGATCTCAGCATGGCCGAGTGCGACAAAGCTGCTCAACTCGACCCCGCAATCGCCGGCCAGTGCTACTACAACCAGGGCGCAATCCTCACCAACCAGGGCAAGGTGGACGAAGCCAACGCCGCATTCGACAAAGCCATCGCAGCCGATCCCAACCACGCCGATGCTTATTACCAGAAGGGCATCAATCTCCTCGGCAAGGCCACCCTCGGCAAGGATGGCAAGATGGTTCCCGTTCCCGGCACCGCCGAGGCCCTCAACAAATACCTCCAACTCGCCCCAGGCGGCAAGAACGCCCAGGCTGCCAAAGATCTGCTCGCCTCCATCGGAGCCCCGGTCGAGACCACCTACGGCACCAAGAAAAAGAAGTAACCGCTCCGCCGTAGTCTTTGACTGATATTGCAAAAGGGACGGCTCCCATCGCCGTCCCTTTTTGCAAGAGTCTATAAAAAATGTCGGATTCAGAACACCGAAGGCCCAGAGGAACGGCTCTACTGCACCATGGCAATCCGATCCAACTCTCGCTGCATCACCTCCAGCGAGCAACCCGAGCCCTCCACCGTAAACGCCGCCGCCCGCGCCGCCTCCAGAGAGACCCCATACCCACGCCCCGCCAGGAAGCTCTGCATCAACTCGGCCGCATCGCGAGCATCCAATCCACTCTGGATCAGCTCGCTACGCAACTCCGCGACCTCCATTGCCGAGAACTTTTCGGTAAACATCGGGCTCCCTCCATACATATTTAATAACCCGTCACAGTCTGGAAGGTCGCGTTTCGCTGCCGACATTTACTGCCACCGCCCGTTTGGCTCGTGCTTCCGACGCCAGAATTGTGAATCCGCCAGGGACTCCCCACGCCTCAGATCCTTTGCCCGCGCCGCCGCTCCTGCCCGGTTTTCCCAGGGCGCATATCCTCCTTTATCGGACGAACCGCCCCAAAAGTTCAGACCGTTCCCGTTAAATGTCTCTATTCTGCCTCCTGGGCCAGCAGCACAGGGATGCCGTCCTCCACTCGAAAGTGCTTCCCGCACTCCGTGCAGCGCAGCTTTGTTAATTCCGCGTTAAATCGAAATTCACCATGGCAGATTGGGCAAACGACAGTTTTTACCAGCTTCGCGGGGATCATGACCACCATTCTAAACTTTCCCCACTCGCATCCCCGCGCCAATCCCGGTACACTAAAGGCTGCACTTATCTTTAACTTCGCTTCGGGGGTTCTTATGGCAGCAATCGTACTCGACGGTGGCCTGTACGCTTCCCAAATCAAGGCCGAAATCGCCGAGGAAGTGCGCCAATTGGCCGCTGCCGGCCTTCGTCCCGGTCTTGCCGCGGTTCTAGTCGGCAGCAATCCCGCCTCGCAGACCTACGTCAACAGCAAAGTCCGTACCTGCGAGCAGCTCGGAATCTACAGTGAACTGATCACCCCGCCCGAGACTTCCACCACCGAGGAACTTGTCGCCCTGGTCGAGCAGCTCAATGCCCGCGATGAGATCGATGGCATTCTGGTCCAGCTTCCTCTGCCGGCCCACGTTGACTCCAAACGCGTCCTCCTCGCCGTCTCTCCGGATAAAGACGTCGATGGCTTCCATCCCGTTAACGTCGGCAATCTCAGCACTCAGCGTCCCAGCCTTGTCGCCTGCACCCCTGCCGGATGCATGGAGATCCTTCGCCGCGCCAACATTCCCATCGAAGGCCAGGAGGCCGTCATCGTCGGCCGCAGTGATATCGTCGGCCGTCCGTTGGCCATGCTGCTCCTCAATGCCAGCGCCACGGTTACCATCTGTCACTCGCGCACCAAGGATCTGCCCGCCGTCTGCCGTCGCGGAGACATCCTGGTCGCCGCCATCGGCCGTCCCGGCTTCATTACCACTGAGTTCGTCAAGCCCGGCGCAACCATCCTCGACGTCGGCATCAATCACATTACCGACCCGGTCCTCTTCGAGCGTTTTTTCAAGGGCGATGAGAAGCGCGAGAAGCAGTTTGCCGAAAAAGGAAGCACCATCATCGGCGATTGCGATCCTCGCGTCACCCGCATGGCCGGAGCCTGCACCCCGGTTCCCGGCGGCGTCGGCAAGTTGACCATCGCCATGCTCATGAGCAACACCGTCAAGGCTGCCAAGCTCCGCCGCGGCGCCAACGAGTCTGAAGCCGCCGTCCAAGGCTAACCCACCGATTCTGCCGAACCTTTCACCTTAGCGCCGCGATTTTCCGGCGCTAAGGTTGCTCTTGCCGCGGCTCTCGCCCTTGGCTTTAAGTGTCTCCTGAGCGCAGCGAAGGCCCCCCGAACCGACGTGAGCTGAATTTTCTTCTGCCTGTAATACTCCGTTTTCATTCGTTCAGTAACCTTCCATCTGAGCTTCATCACAAGGGTTGACCGTCTATCCGAATCCCGCAGCGGGACTCCGCGCGCGCCCAGGTTCGCAATCCGTCATCGTCAGCCACAGCTTTTAGGAGAGGTCGCCATGAGTAAGACTATTGCCGGGAAGGTTTCCACCGGTCTCAAATTCATCATTGGTCTTCTGGTCGTCGGCTCCTGCTTCACCTTCTGGCAGATGGGGCAGATCATTCACGCACAAAAGGTTACCGAGTGCCGCACCCAGGAGATGAAGGCTTCCTACGAGATCCTCGCCGCCGTCAGCCAGATCAACGGCGCTCTGCGCGGATACATCATCGCCCGCCTCAACAACGATCCCGATGAAACCACCCGCCTCCACACCATGATCGACCACCTCTGGACCGACATTGACACCGCCACCGGAACCCTTCAGGCGCTCGACCCCAGCCTGCGTTCCGCCGAGGCACAGAGCCGCTTCGCCAAGCTCCTGTCCGATCTTCAGGAGACTCGCCGCCAGCAGTACGACTATCTCCGCCTCGAGGAGGGTGCCGACGAAGGTGCCCACCAGGCCTCGCTTTCCATCAATCTCAACTCCGTGCTCTGGTCGGAACAAGTCCGTACCGGCGCCCGCGCGCTCGTCGATGTTGTCACCGAGGCTTCCAATCGCGAGCGCCGCCACGCTGCCGCAGTCGCCGCCTTTGCCCTTATCACCGCTATCTGCATCGGCATTCTTATCGCCGGAACCGTGACCGCCGCCGCCATTCTCGCCCGTCGCCGTCTTGCCGCCGTTCCCGTCCTCATCTCCCACGCCCGCCAGATCTCATCCGGAGACCTTGCCATCGACGGCCTCGCCACCGATTCCGTCACGAATTCCGACGACGAGATTGGCGATCTCGACCGCACCTTCGCCGAAATGGTCGCCTATCTGCGAGAGATGGCCGCCCACTCCGAGGCCATCGCCTCCGGCGACCTCGCCATCGACATCAGCCCCCGCTCCAGCCAGGACGCCCTCGGCCACGCCTTCGTGCGCATGAGAAACGGCCTTGAAACCCTCGTCCGCGAAAGTCGCGAGGGTGCCGCCGACGTGGCCTCATCCTCGGGCCAGCTCGCCGATGCCTCCGAGCGTCTCGCCAAAGTCGGCGAAAGCGCCGCCGATCGCGTTACTCAGGTCACCACCACCATGCATGAGATGAGCGTCAACCTCCATAGCATGGTCGAGAGCTCCCGCGTCCAGTCCCAAAGGGTCCTCGAAAGCACCAACTCCGTCGACGAGATGGCTGCCTCCGGTAACCGCATCGCCGAAAGTGCCAGCCGTCTGCTTCAGCTCTGTGACCGCTCCCGCCAGGAGACCGCCAACGGCATCAGCACCATGCAGCGTACCGAGAGCGGCCTCCATCGCATCGAAGCCGTCAACCAGGTCACCATGCAAAACAGCAAGCTCCTCGAAGAGAAGACCGCAACCATCAGCACCATCTCCTCCTTCATCGAGGAACTGGCCGAGCAGACTAACCTCCTCGCCCTCAACGCCGCCATTGAAGCCGCCCGTGCCGGGGAACATGGTGCCGGCTTTGCCGTCCTCGCCGACGAACTCACCAAGCTCGCCAGCCGCTCCGCCGAGTCCGCCCACGAAATCGCCGACCTCGTCGTCAGCGTCAAGAAGGAGGTCGCCAAGTCCGACGGACAAATCCTCCAATCCACCCGCGCCGTCAACGAAGGGCTCCAGCTCGCCACCGAACTTCGCCAGTCCTTTACCAACATCTCCGCGGCCGTCGCCGACGTCTACCAGCACGCCCGCGAGATCGGCGATGCCACCCAGCAGCAATCTTCCGGCTCCAGCCAGATTGCCAAGGCCACCAGCCATCTCAACCAGCTCACTCAGGAGATGTCCTCCTCCATCGAGCAGCAGGCCGTGGCCACCAAGCAAGTCGTCGGCACCATGGATGGCCTGCTGGCAGGCAGCCGCGAGATCAGCTCCAACTCGGCTCAACTCGCCGTCTCGGCCGACCAGATGTCCCGCATGTCGCAACACCTGCTCCAACTCATGGAGCGCTTCCGCATCCCTGCTTCACCTGAGAAGCTCCGCGAAATCTCCCGCGGAGTCCGCGAGCGCACCCAGCCGCCCAGTCGCCCTCGCCACGTCGCCCGCGCACTCGTCTCCCAATAGCAGCCGGGTACTGCAATCTCCCGCGAAACTTTCCACCAACTCGCGCGTCTATAATTATGGGTATCAATGAATCAGGCCCCGCTTATGAAAGCTCTACGACCGTTTGCCTTCGGAGTGCTGCTCGCCGCAGCGTTTTTCTACTACACCAGCCATCATTTTGGCCCTGCCGACTCCTGGGTTCCCCGCGAACCCATTCACATCGTCGAGGCCCAGGCTGCCCCTTCGCTTGACGGAGAGGAGCAGAACAACGTGGACGTCTACCGCCGCGTTGTTCCTTCCGTGGTCAACATCACCTCCACCTCGGTCTCCTACGACTTCTTCTTCGGCCCCCAGGCTCAGCAGGGTGCCGGCTCCGGCTTCATCATTGACAAGGAAGGCCACATCCTCACCAACTTCCACGTCATCGACGGCGCCCGGAAGCTGGAAGTCATCCTTGCCAACAAAAAGCACTACACCGCCACCGTCATCGGAGGCGACAAATCCCACGACTTGGCCGTCATTCAGATCAAGGCTCCGAACCTGCAGCCCGTAACCCTGGGCAGCAGCTCCGGCCTCCAGGTCGGCCAGAAGGTGCTTGCCATCGGCAATCCCTTCGGCATCTTCAACGGAACCATGACCCGCGGCATCGTTAGCTCCATCCGCCAAGTCCAGGAGCCCGACGGAACCTACATCGATGAGGCCATCCAGACCGACGCTGCCATCAACCCCGGCAACTCTGGCGGCCCCTTGCTCAACTCACACGGCGAGGTCATCGGCATCAACACCATGATCGCCTCGGCCAGCGGCGGCAATTCCGGCGTCGGATTCGCCATTCCCATCAACTCCGCCAAGGCCGTACTCAACGACCTCGTGCAGTTTGGCCGGGTCCGCCGTCCCACCCTCGGCATCCGTCCCTTACCCGTCCCCATGAACCGTGAACTGGCCGAGCAACTCGACCTGCCCTCTGACACCGGTGTCCTGGTCATGCAGGTCGTCCCCGGCTCTGCCGCCGCCCACGCCGGGATTCAAGGTGGCAGCCAGCGCGTCTACTACGGCAATTACGAGATCATCATCGGCGGCGATCTCATCGTCGAAATCGACGGCCAGGAGGTCAAGGATACCCAGGACCTCGCCCATCTAATGAACAACCACCGCTCCGGCGACACCGTCACCATCGTCTACTACCACGGCAAAAAGCGGCAGACCGCCCGCGTGCAGCTCGACGAAGCCAAAAGCGGCATCGGAGCCTGACCTTTTTTCGGTCCATGCTCTCGGATGTCTCGCATTTGTCCCGGCACTATTAGCTGTGGCGTCACCGTTAAGTCGCACGCCGATGTCGTTCTGTCTATTGCCTCCAATGCCATTGCCCGTATCGTAGCCTGGCGATGGCAAATCCAGTACTCTCGTGCCAATCCTTTGCAACTTGCGCAACCATTGCCTATCTGATCACGGGGGTGGTCTCAAACCATTGCCCTAAAAGATAATGCTCCCATCCCGCTTCACTCGCCTGCGCCCAGTAAGTTAGACTGACCAAGGTCTCTTCTGGAGCTTTCATGCCGTCCTCGCATCGTTCTCTTATCACCGCTCGCATCACCGCTCACATCAATCTGGCGGCTTCGCTTCTTGAAGACGGCACGTACCTGGCAGCCGTCCAAGGCGCGGCCGTGGCCATGGCTGGCGCACTGCGCGCCGGTCACAAGGTTTTGTTTTTTGGCAATGGTGGCAGTGCCGCCGACGCGCAGCATCTTGCCGCCGAACTTACCGGACGCTTTCTTCTCGAACGCCGCAGCCTGCCCGGCCTCGCGCTTAGCACCAACAGCTCTTCGGTCACCGCCATCGGCAACGACTATGGCTACGACGAAGTCTTCGCCCGACCGCTCTCTGGCCTTGGCTCTCCCGGAGACATTGCATTCGGACTCAGTACCAGCGGTAACTCGCCCAACGTGCTCCGCGCCATCGAAGTGGCGCACACCAAGCAGATGGTTACCGTGGGACTTAGCGGACGTGCGGGAAAACTGGCAACCCTGGCGCAACACGCCATCTGCGTTCCCTCCGACTGCACTCCCCGCATACAGGAAGTCCACATTCTTACCGGCCACATCCTCTGTGAAATCATCGAGAGCGAGTTAGTTTCCACTCCCGAAGGTTAGTTTTCAAGTAAGAGACAAACGGTAAACAAACGAAGACCCACACCTGCTCTAGTTGGCAGATGTGGGTCTTCGTATGTTTGGGGGTGCGTGCCGACTTATGACTGGCGGAAGGAAATGTGCTTATGGCCGAAGAAGCTGAAGATAACCGTGAGAACTCCCAGCACGGCTCCGGCAATATAAGGTGCCTGGTTCTCATAGCCGAAGCGGTGGCGAATGAAGAACACGAAGATAGGCAACAACGCCATGCTCAACGCCATGCTGGTGCTGTAGACGGCGACGCACCTGCACCACTCGCGTAAGTAATTCCCCTTGGTCTTAAAGACAAACCATTTGTAACCAAGAAAAGAAACCGTGATGTTAATCACCGTCGATGGGATCACCGCAAGAATGTAACTCTGCCGTCCCAGTGGCGCAAACAGCGCAGTGAACAATGCGAAAGTTCCATAGCCGAAAAGAGTGTTCCAGGCCCCGGTCAGCAGATAACGCCAGAGCTGGCCCGGTGGCACATGTTTGGTCAGCAGTTCGAGCCGGGATTGCAAAGGCATACTCATCGATCAAGCTCTTCCAGCGTTCTTCTCTTCGTTAATTTTAATGGGCTCGCCGGGGCCGAATTCAAAGTTGATCCGCTCCTGCTCAATCGCAAATGGACGCTTCTGCACCATGGTATGGATCGCCCCGACGTACTCGCCAATCATGCCAAGAAACAGCAGATGAATCGACGCTAGAAAGAAAAAGCCGATCAGAATCGGGGCCACGCCCAAGGAAAAGTTCTTCCAGTAAAGCAGCTTGTAAGCAAGATAAGCCATGGAAGCAAGTACCGAAAGAAACGCGCCGGCAAATCCTCCAAACACCGCCAGACGCAGTGGCACCTTGGAAAGATTCGTAATCCCCAGCATCGCCATATCGTACAAGGTGTAAAAGTTATTTGCCGTTATGCCTCGCCTGCGCGCCGGTTGGTGATAGGGTAACTCCACCCGCGGAAAACCAAGCTCGGCAATCAAGCCGCGAAAGTAAGGATATGGGTCATCGAATGACTTAATAATGTCCACCACCTTACGGTCGTAGAGGCCGAAGCCGGTGAAGTTCTCATAAGTCTCCATCCCGGAAAGCCGGTTCACCAGCCGGTAATAGCGCTTGCGAATCCAGAACATAAGGCTGCTCTCGTCGCTGGCGACCTTGACGCAGATCACCACCGGTACGCCCGCCTCCCAATTCCGCACCATATCCACGATCATCTCGGGTGGGTCCTGCAGGTCGGCGACAATACCGATCACGGCATCTCCCGTGGCCTGATGCAATGCGTGCATTGGCGACCTGATATGACCGAAGTTACGGGTATTGCGGATTACCTTTACGTTCTTGTCCGCCGCGGCAATTACCTTCAGCACGCCCAGCGTGTTATCGGTGGAGGCGTTGTCGATAAAGATGTGCTCATACCTGTAGTTGCCAAGCGAAGCGATGGCATCGCGCACGCGCTCATACAATTCGCGCACGTTTAACTCTTCGTTGTAACAGGGTGTAATGATGCTGATCGTCTTCACTGATTCACTCCGAGTCATCAAACGTCAATTGGTCCACGTCGATATCATCCGCGTGTGACTTATACCACTGATAAAGCTCTCTAACGCAATCACTCATCGGGCGAAAACGAAAGCCGCCGATCTCATCCAGCATCCTGGTGTTGTCCGCGCTGTACTCCGGAGCCATCGTCTGGTTGCGGACAACAATATCCGGATTGCAACCGGATGCAGCGGCTACCATTTGCGCCAGTTCAACCAAGCTATAAGCCTCGCCGCGGCATACGTTATAGGCTTTCTCCCGCGGTTCGTGTTCGAGAAACCACGCCAGTAACTCCGCAAGTTCGGAAACATAAAGATAGTCGAACCTGACATTCTGCCGGACTACGATCGGCAGTCCCTTTACTACACGGGCGCAGGCATTGGAAATAAATCGAACATCCCATGCTTCGTACTTTCCGAATACTCCGAACAGCCGCAGCACAAAGATATTCTCCGTGCGGCCGGCATACTTGGCGCAGATGTACTTCGAAAACCCATATGGGTCCGTAGGTATTCGAGTGTCAAAGTAACTCTCACTTACCCTCGCCGGTAGCTCGGCGCGGCTGTACTCTGCGCCGGAGCCCAGGTGCAGCATCTTGCCAAACAGCGACCGGTGATGCACCAGGTTAAAAAACATTCGGCAATTGCGGTCCAGCATGTCGCCGGCAGCGCCCATGCGGCGATTCGAGCGCGTAGTCGCCGCATGCAGGACAACGTCAAAGCCTCCGGCGCGCAGATACTCACCTACGCAGTCCTGGTCGAGAAGGTTTAACTCAGCCGAAGTAGGCGCGACGAGGGAGTAACGTCCACCCAGGTATTCCGCCATGTTCCGTCCAATGAATCCGGAACCTCCGGTAAGTAGTACCTTCACGCAACCACCTTATTGAACTTAACGTAGCGATGGTCGTCCACGGGTTACTCCGGTAACAGCGGAACAATCATATTCGCGGCGAACTCGTCCCGCTCCAGAAACGGCCACAGGTCTTCGAGCGGCTTGGAAACGAAGGACCCATCCGCACGCTGCACCGAGGAGAGCCGTGGCGCACGCACTTCATCGGGAATTACCTTCACGTCGCAGATCACGGGACCGGGCATATCCAGAACCTTGCGAACCGAGGCATTAAGATCGCATTGGTCTTCGATCGTTACCGCCGCAATTCCGTACGAGCGCGCAATCTCGAGCAGGTTCGGCATTGTAACTCCGGTTGCTTCGCTGCATCCAATGCTAGGCGCTCCGAAGAAGTTAGTCTGCGAGGCGCGGATCGAAGCATACCCATTGTTATTCAAGACAAAAAATTTGATCGGAAGACCAAGGTGCGCGACCGTAGCCAGCTCCTGAATGTTTAATTGAAAGCCGCCGTCTCCATCCACGCAAACCGTGCGCTGGCCTCCACTGGCAACGCAAACTCCGATGCTGGCGGCAATACCATAGCCCATCGCTCCCAGTCCTGCTGTGTGGAATGCGCGCTGGCCTTTACGGACTGGAAAAGCAAAAAGAAAAATCTCAATGCCGCTGCCTGAACTGCCCGAGACAATGCAATCCTGCGGCGAGGTTTCAGCGGCAATTACTTCGGCAAGATGAAAAATGCTGACCCGTCCGCTTGGAACGCGATGTTCGGCGGTGATCAGCGGATACTTAGAATTCCAATCCTGGCAACGCTTCAGCCAGCCACTGTAGTCGCGGCCCGCAATGTTACTTCGTTGCGCCAGTAACTCAGTGAGAAAAGCTTTGGCGTCGGCCTGCACCGGCATCTGCACCACGGTGCCAAGCTTGGCCAGCTCTGCGGCATCGATGTCGACCATGACCTTGAATGCAGCGCGCGCCATGTTCTCCGGCGTGTAACCCACAATGGGGAGGTCCATGCGCGCGCCGATCACCAGCAGGAAGTCGCAATTCTGCAGAGCAAAGTTCGCGCCACGAGCAGCAAGCGTTCCGGGACGTCCGACAAACAGAGGGTCATCCTCACCGATAAGATCCATGGCAACCCATGTGGTCTCAACCGGAAGCTGAAGTAAACGGATTGTCTCTTCGAGGAGTGGCCCGGCACCCGCCAGGCGCACGCCGTTGCCGATCATCAGCAGAGGACGTTCTGCTTTGTTCAATTGTTCGATGATCCCGCGCACCTGCCGTGACAGCGCATCATCGCCGCCAGACTCTTGCGTAGCTTTGGGCTCAAAGCCAGGGAGGGATGACTCATCAATTTGCGCGCCCTGTACGTCGATCGGAATGTCGATCCACACTGGGCCAGGCCGGCCGGTGCGCGCCAGATGCACTGCCTTTTCCAGGTGGTAACGGATGCTGTTGGGATCGTCGATCGTGACTGCGTACTTGGTCAGTGGCGTCACAATGGCGACGATATCAATTTCCTGATTGCCCATCTGACGAACGCCGCGATGTCTTCCCTCGCTGTCATACATGCGGTCAGGCCGCTTTACTTGTCCGCTGATGAACAGGCAGGGTGTTGAGTCCAGCCATGCTCCGGCAAGTCCGGTGATGGCATTGGTGCCTCCGGGGCCGGTGGTCACCATGGCAACGCCGAGTTGGTTGGTGAACTTGGCGTAATTCTCGGCGGCAATTGCCGAGGCCTGTTCGTGATGATTGCAGACATACTGCAATCCCTGGCAGCGCGCAAGCGAATCGTTCAGGTGCATGGCGCCGCCGCCCACCAGCAGGAAGACGTGCCGCACGCCCTGCTGGGCGACAAAGCGCATGACAAAATCGGACAATTTCATGTCGAGGCTATCCCTTGTCCGCAATAATGCGGGAGGTGGGTTCGGAGAGAATCATTTCGATCAGCTCGCGCACCGCGCCGTTTCCGCCCTTGGCGGTAGAGACAAAACGACACATTGCGCGGATCGCCGGCTGCGCATCGGCCGGTGCTGCGGGCAGGCCTGCAATCGCAAGCGCGGGCAAATCGTTCACGTCGTCGCCCATGAAGCAGATCTCTTCGAGAGCAAGATTGTGAACAGTTGCAAGGTTTTGCAAGGCCCGGGCTTTATCCTTGCAGGATTTTTCGACATCGCTGATCTGCATCTTCGTCGCCAGACGGTCGATCAGTGGGCTGTCCTCACCGGAGATCAGAGCCAGTTTCAGCCCGGCTCTTCTCGCCCGCGATAGCCCCATGATGTCGGCGAAGTGGAAGCGCTTCCACTCTTCCCCGTTGGGGCCCCACCAGAACGAGCCATCGGTGAGTACCCCATCCACATCCATCGCGATCAGTTTAATGCTCACTGCCGGCTCCGACGCGGCGAAGCTTCTTCAGAATCGGCTGTTCGCGATCCAACACGCGCTTGACGCCGTCTCCCATCGAACGCTCGACTACACGGATGTAGCTCACCAGCTTGGTTATTCCGTTTGGCTCCAGGGAGGCCGCTTGATCCGATCCCCACATAGCGCGATCGGTTGTGATGTGGCGCTCGACGATGCAAGCTCCAAGCGCAACCGCCGCGACCGAGGAGGGAAGTCCGGACTCATGGCCCGAATAGCCCACCGGGATGCCGTAGCGCTCTCCCAGGGTGCGGATTGCATTGAGGTTCAGCTCTTCGTAATAGGCAGGGTAGGTGCTGCAAGCGTGCAGCAGTACCAGGTCTTTCTTGCCGAGCACTTCAACCGCGTGGTCGATCTCCGCAACCGTGCTCATTCCAGTGGAGAGCAGGATCGGTTTGCCGGTTGCACGGGTATGGCGAAGCAGGTTGTCATCGGTCAGTGAAGCCGAGGCAATTTTGAAGCACGGCACATCGAAGCGGTTGATGAAGTCGACCGAAGGCTCGTCCCAGGCGGAGGCGAACCATGGCATCTTGACCTCGCGGCAGTACCGATCGATTTCGGCAAACTCCTCTTCACCAAACTCGAGTGCGCGCTTCAGGTCGCCATTGGTGGTGCCGAAGGGGTTCTCGCGCGGCTTGGCCAACTCTTCGGCCGTGTAAACGATCTCAATGGTGCGCTTTTGAAACTTGACCGCGTCGCAGCCAGAGGCTACGGCAATACTGATTAAGCGCTTCGCCAGATCGACGTCGCCATTGTGATTGATCCCAATCTCGGCGATCACATAACAGGGGTGGCCGTTTCCTACTGTTTTCGCCCCTAGCTGTACTTGCTGCGATTTCCCCTGAACTGCCTCCGACATAATCCGCTCTCCATTTTGCAATTATTAAAACCTTGCACAATCTACTCCGCTCGTCTCCTGGCAAGCCAGCTATCTGTGGCTAGCCGGATACGAACCGGCATTAAAGTATCCTGAATTTTTAAACTACTGCAAGTTTCCTTCCATCCGCAAAGCGTACGAAAGCGGCCCGCTTTGCCGAGGCAGGCTCTGCATATTGCGGGATTAAGCGCTGACGATTGCGCGAGATTCCGCTCTGCCTGGGCGAAATCCTCGGGATTTGTGCCAGGTAGTCTTGTGCGAGAAGCCTTCCAATTATATCGCGATCCCACGAAAGTGTCGGTTTGCCCGTTTGGCTAGCCGCAGTAACTAAGCTTAATTCCTGAGCTCCGGTCGTCCCGGAGCGGCATAAGCGATGCGTCACCGAAGGATGCTTCGCGCCAGGCGGTGCCTACGCGGGAACTCTGGCGCTGTCGCGCGTTGACCAGTCGACGCACATGGGATAGCGTTGGAAAACCTCAGGAGGCACATGCTCGTCAATCTCCGCGGCGCCCCGGTTCTGGTTCTCTTCAGCTTGTTGGTGGCCCGGCAGCCGGTCCGGGCCGACGGGTTTCAGCCGGTCCGGGCCCGCCATGTCATGGTGGCCAGTGTGCATCCCCAGGCGTCGGATGCCGGCGCCGAAATCATGCACGAGGGTGGCAACGCGGTCGATGCCGCCGTAGCTACCGGCTTTGCGCTGGCGGTGGTGCATCCGTCGGCGGGCAATCTCGGTGGCGGCGGATTCCTGCTCTACCGCACCGCAAAAGGCGAAATGCACTTTCTGGATTTCCGCGAAAAGGCTCCCGCCGCCGCTTCCCGCAATATGTATCTGGACAAGCAAGGCAACGTGACCGGGGAGAGCAGCTTCGGCTATCGCTCTGCCGGGGTGCCCGGCACGGTTGCCGGACTGGTGGATGCCGAGCGCCGCTGGGGAAAGCTGGGATTAGCCAAAGTGATGCAACCGGCGATTCGCCTGGCTCGCGACGGGGTCACGGTGACGCAGTATGAATCCGCAATCATGCAGGACTCCGAACTGGCACGCGATCCCGAGTCCAAGCGGATCTTCCAGCGTAACGGACGGTTTTACGAGCCGGGCGAAATCCTCAAGCAGCCTGAGCTGGCACGTACTCTGGAGCGGATCGCGCGCAACCCGGACGAGTTTTATCGCGGCCCGCTCGCCGATCTGATTGCCACGGCGATCAGCCAGGGCGGGGGCCTGATCACTGCCTCCGATCTTGCCGATTACAAGGTCATAGAGCGAGTGCCGGTGCATGGAACGTATCGCGGATATGACATTTACAGCGCGCCGCCACCCTCCTCGGGAGGCGTGGCACTGATTGAGACACTCAATATTCTCGAAGGTTTTGACCTGCGCGCGGCCCGACGCAACTCTGCCTTGTACCTTCACTTGGTTGCCGAGGCTTATCGCCGCGCGTTCTTCGACCGCTCGGTATTCCTGGGTGATCCGGATTTCGCGGATATTCCCGTGGCGCAGTTGATTGATAAGAAGTTCGCGGCGGACTGGCGCTCTTCGATTGACCCCAACAAGGCTTCGGTGAGCGCAGACCTGCAGCGCCCGAGCATGGCGCAACTGGATGAATCGGCGGCGCTGCATTCCCCGTACACTGGCATCGAAATGCAGAACACTACCCACTACTCCATTGTGGACGAAGCGGGCGACGCGGTTGCGGTCACCACCACGCTCAATGACTCATTTGGCTCGCGTGCAACCCTGCCCGGTCTCGGCTTCCTGCTCAACGACGAGATGGACGACTTCGCATCCAAGGTGGGAGTGCCGAATTCGGCCGGACTGATTCAGGGTGAGCCGAACGCAATTTCGCCCGGAAAGCGTCCACTCAGCAGCATGACGCCGACCATGGTGGCAAAGGATGGGCGGCTGCTGCTGGTATTGGGTTCGCCGGGCGGCCCCACGATTGTCACCACCGTAGCCAACGTGCTGATCAATGCAGTAGATTTCGGCGAAGACATCCAGCGGGCGGTCAACGCTCCGCGCTTCCATCATCAGTGGATGCCCGACGAGTTGCGGGTTGAGGCTTGGCAGCTCTCGCCAGACACTCTCGAAATGTTGGAAAAAATGGGACACAAAATCAAACGCACAGGTTCATGGGGCGATGCCGAATGCGTTGCCATCGACTGGAAGAGCGGCGAACGCCTTGGGGCGAGCGACGCACGCAACGGCGGCAGCGCCGTAGGCTGGTAGAAAGAAAGCGGAGCAAACGAATGCTAAAGGCGGTTTCGACCCACATCCATATCAGAGAACGGCTGCATCCTGGAATTCTGGAAAGAATGGCTGGAGGCGGAGTCGCGGGAATCGAACTCTTCGCCATGCGCGGCCACTTTGATTACGGCAACCCACACCAGCTTCGTGAAATTGCCGGCTGGTTCGGCTCGCGTGAAGACGTGGCCTGCCAGTCGATGCATGCGCCGCTCTTCGCCTCTGGCGAGTGGGGCCGTTGGGACTCTCCTCCGCTCAACATTGCTGGGCGGGATCGCAAAGAGCGAATTGAGGCGATGGACGAGATCAAGCGCGCCATTGCCGTGGCAGAGGTGCTTCCCTTCCGCTTTCTTGTGCTGCACATCGGGGTGCAGGGAGAAGCGTTTGATGAGCACAAATTTGAAGGCGCAATGACCTCCATCGAGCATCTGCGGGCCTTTGCCAAGCCCCTCGGCGTGCGCCTGCTCGTAGAAAACATTCCCAACGAACTCACCGCGCCGGAGAAGCTGGTGGAGCTGATTCGGACGCTGCACTATGACGACATCGGCGTCTGCCTCGATGTCGGACACGCCCACCTGGAGCCGGGAGTGGAGGCGGCGATCGAAACCCTCAAGCCTCTGATCCGTTCCGTTCACCTGCATGACAATCACGGCATGAAAGACGAACACCTCTGGCCAGGCGAAGGAACCATCGACTTTGCGCGCACCATGGAGATGTTGCGGACAGCTCCGCAGGTCCCGGCCCTGGTGCTGGAGATTGAGGGGGATCCCGAGGGCAATCCCGACTACGGGAAAACCATACCCGAAAAGATGCTGGCAACGTGGGAGATGCTGGAAGCCAGACCCTGAGCCGGGCGAAGCCGAAGGCGGCAAGTGCTACGATATTGTCAAGTCAGAGCACCAGAAACTCACGTTCTCACTCCGTGACCGGGTCACGCTGACCGTTTGCACGGAGGGAATACTATAAGCTCTGTAGAGGCAAGGCCCTCAGATCGCAACCCGAGCTGAGCCTACTTCAAGATCATCTCAAGGACGGAAATATGGCAGAAACAAACGGGGGCACCAGCTCTCAGAGTTGGACGAGCACGCAGGCGTACATCATGGCAGTTCTCTGCCTCGTGGTAGGTTGCGCGGTGGGTTACCTGTTGCGCGGCTCAGTGGGCGGCAGCAGTAGCGCACCGGCACCGGCGACCGCGGTAGTTGGGCAGCAACCGGGCATGCCATCGGCCGGCATGGGCGGCCAACAGCAGCAGATGCCTTCGCCAGAGCAGTTGAAGGCAATGGCGGACAAGCAGGCGGCACCGCTGCTCGAACAACTCAAGTCAAAGCCGAATGATGCGGGGTTACTTTCGCAGATCGGCAATACGTATTACGACGCGCAGACCTTTCCGGTCGCCATCGATTATTACCAGAAGTCTCTGGCGATCGACCCCAAGAACGCGGCTGTCCGCACGGACATGGCGACAGCAATGTTCTATAACAACGACGCTGATAAAGCCCTTGTCGAGTTTGATCGCGCACTGAAGGACGACCCAAAGAACAGTAATGCACTGTTTAATCGTGGGATCGTGAAGTGGCAGGGAAAGATGGACGTGAATGGTGCCCTGGCGGATTGGGAGTTGCTGTTGAAGCAGAACCCCAATTACGAGCAGGCCGACAAGGTCAAGATGTATATGGCGCAGGCCAAGAAACACGCCAACATCAAGCCTGGCCAGAAAACCGACAAACCGGCGATGTAACAGCAGCGATCGGATCCGTGCCCCGGAGCCCGCGGATTATTCCGCGGGCTTGGTCGTTCGAAAGCGATGTGAAATTAGCCTTTCAACTTCCGGCGGACTCCGATCCCGGCCTGTCTCTTTTGCCGGAAATTGACTTCCTGGTTTTTGATTTCAGTCCACTTTTTCCGAATGAGTACATAAGACATGATTCAGGCAGCCAGAAAGTTACTTAAAGAGCATCCTCGCGCCGAGTGGGTTATCCCTGGAGTGTTATGCATCATCCTGTTGATGCAAATGTTGTTCAGTGTGCGGCAGATGTCGCAACACGCCGATGAGGCGACCCATCTCTATGCTGGCTACCGGGCGTTGAAATGCCGCGACTACGCATTCGGCCGCGAGCATCCGCCGCTGGCCAAGATGCTGTCGGCATCCCCCCTGCTATGGAGCGACATACCGATGGACTGCTCGCAGCGTGAAGCGGGGGTGAACGAGGAGGACCAAGCCACGCACTGGCTCTACTCGCAGCAGGACTGGTGGCCACTGCTGATGAAGGCCCGGCTCGCATCCAGCCTTGCGGCGGTGTTGCTGTGCCTGGGAGTGTGGACGGTGGCACGGCGTATGTTCGGAAGAACGGTCGCGATCGTGTCTACGGCGGTGCTGGCGTTTGAGCCCAACGTGCTAGGGCACGGCGCGCTGGTCCTGAATAACGTTCTGCTTGCCGCGCTGTTTCTGCTGACGATTTTTTGCTTTTATCTGTGGACGCGCGAGCGCACGATTCCGCTGCTTGTCGGTGCGGGATGCTGCCTCGGACTGGCGTTGCTGACCAAGCACTCGGCGGTGCTGCTAGCGATGTTACTGATACTACTGGCGGCGGTCGAGCCATGGCTGGAGACAGCTGAGGAGAGGAAGCGAGCGGCCAGGGCGCTGCGGAACCTGGGAGCCGTGGCACTGATCGCGGCGGTTGCGGCTGCAACGATCTGGTGCGGCTATGGCGTGCGCTACTCGCAGGCGACGCGGGGAAAATCGGATATCATCCTCGAGCAGGAATTGGCTGCAACGAATGCCCCGGACGTGCAAATTCTCAAGGCCGCGCGGGCCGTGCATCTTCTGCCGCAGCCGTATCTCAATGGCTTGATCGAAATGCGCGGCATGGTAACCAGTGGCGCGGACGTCGTTAGCATCCTTGGTCAACCTTATTCCGAAGCTCCATGGTTTTTCCTGCCCCTCGTCATATTGGTCAAGCTTACGGCGGCGTCCCTGGCGATGCTGGCGATCGGCGTAGCGGGGCTCGTGTTGATTTGCAAGGAGAAGCGCAAGGAGATAGTTTTCCTTGCACTTCCAGCGCTGCTGTTTCTGGCGTCAAGTATGCGCATCCAGAGAACCGTCCTCGGTATCTGGCACTTGTTCCCGATGATTCCATTCCTGATCATACTGGCGGCGGCCGGGTGTGTTTCTCTGGCGCGGCGGTACCGCTGGGCGAGTGTCGCGCTGGTTTGCCTGCTGTCGCTCCATGCGGTCTCATCGTTGCGCGTGTATCCCAACTATCTCTGCTACGCGAACGAGTTTTGGGGCGGGCCGCAAAATCTCTACAAAAAACTGCCATGGGCTGATCTCAATCAGACATATTGGGAAGTGGCCCGGTACATGAAGCAGCACCCGAACACGCCGTGCTGGATTGACAGCGATTGGATGGTTCCGGCCGAGAAGTACGGTGTGCCGTGCACGGAGATGGGGAATCATTGGGAGATAGAACTTCCGACGCGGATGAAGGGAATCGTGTTCGTCAGCAGTACATGGCTTGAAATTTACGGTCGCGAGGGTCACCCGCTTGAGACCTTTCTCAAGTCGCAACCCAAGGCTCTGCTGGGTGACGGCGCGATGGTGGTGTACGAGGGCGAATTCGACACGCGGTTGATGGCGTCCATGACCCTGGATAGCAGGGTGCTGAGGCTGTTGCGGACCGGTGACCCCGTGGGCTCGCTTTCCCCGGCAGAGCAGGCGGTTGAAATCTCGCCGACCTCGCCTCAGGCTCACGATTACCTCTGCCTCTCATTAGCATTTGGAGGCTATCCCGAAAGGAGTCTTCCGGAGTGCGTGATTGCGCTGGACCTTGCGAAGGCGGACCCGAACTCGCAGGGCGTAAGTGAGATCCGGGTGCATATAGAGACTCTGGCAAAGATGTTTCACATGCCGCTGCCGCCGGGCGTCGAGTGAGACGCGCGGCTTTTGTGCTTTAGTCGCAGGCCGGGCAGGCCCGCGCGCGCGTCTATTCATTAGTTCCGGTGGTATATGTAGTAGTCCTGCCGCATCTCCCAGCCGCGTTTGGAGAGCAAGTAGCCGTTGGACCGATGCACCAGAGAATACCTGTTGGCCTGCATGAAGGTGTCGATAGCGGCGAACTTTGCTTCACAGTCAAACCAGCACGGGAAGACAACATAGTCCGGAGCGTAGCTTTCGAGGTCGTCAGCGTTGAGGTTGACGGTTGGGTTAGGCCAACTATGGTGGAAGTATGCCGTAGGACTGTTCGCCAGGATGTTGTGGTCAAAGTAGGCTTGCACCGCAACCATTCCATACAGGTATCCCATGATGGGCCGACGGGTGGCTCCGACAGACTTGAGATACTTTGCCGCGTCCTGTGCACCGCAATAAGAGTAACGGTAATCATTGCGTATGACTGCGACCGCATTCCATGCCTGGTATCCCAGAAGGCAAACCAGCCCTGCGACCAGCGCCTGATGTGTCCACCGTCCTGGCTTCGTAAACGCTTGTTCCTCCTGTGCCGTCGGCCATGCGATCCAGAGCCCTGTAACCGCGGCAATGAAGATCGTGCCCTGGTGGTGAGTCCATCCATAAAAGCCATAGAAAACGGACACCACCACAATCAGAATTGGCGTTAGTATCGCGTTCGCCCCTTTGCGCAGAAAACACCAGGCCCCGAGCAGTGCCAACCACGCCAGCGTGAGTGGCGTGAAGTCGAAGAAAGCGCCGTTGACTCCTTGCCGTGTAGCCCAGGCCATCGCAGACAATGTCTTGTCTCTTGCGCCATGTAGCCCTTCCACATCGGGCGGAGGATTGAGTATCGCGAACAGGAATAGTAAAACCAGTATCATCGCGCCCACGCAGAGCGCATACCGCCCCCGAACGCGCTCGTCGAGATCAGCCCAGCCTCGCCGGGCTTGCCATAAGTATCCTAGGCCGATACACGCCGCAAACAAGATTCCGTGCACGCTCAAATTCGCCAGCAGAATCAGGACGATGGTGATCCGTTCTGGATGCTTTACATCCGTGAAGAAGATGGCAGCGGCAAACGCCAGCAACGGGAGCAGCACATACGGACGTGCGATTACCGCGTACTGATAGACCATGAAATAGGAAAACGCCAGCAGCCAGCGTACGTATCGTGGGAACGGCGCCCGCAGCAACAGCAGCGCCACTCCTGCGGCGGCGCACAGCAAGCCGATTGCGCCCAAGCCTGAGTATGGAATGTGGAATAGCCGCTGGGAAATCCACAGCACGGAGTGCCACAACCCCGGACTTCCTTCGTAGCGCAATTCTTTGAACCATAGCGTTGACAGGTCGAGGTCGCGGGCTAGCAGCCAACCTTGCGCCTCGTCGCCCCATTTTTCATGGTGGAGCAAGGTGAAGGAAGTCACTAGCAACCAAATAACAAACACAAATAGGTCGGCGAACCGCCACGGCGGCGAAGAAGAGCGCGGACTTTTATTCCCGTTGGATGAGTTCCTTGCGACCGTATCGTGACCTTCATTAGAAATTGTCGTTCTGCTCATCCCACGGCATCCACTGCGCTAAAAGCAAGCCCGGCGGAGAATGAAGTACGCCAGCCTGTCGAGGATGCCGTATGCCAACCGACCACAGTCGCCGCGGTGCCGTGTGGTTGAAAGTGCAGTACTGTTTCATCAGTTTACCGCAGGTCTCTGTTGCTTACGATTTGATCGCTAAGAATCCCCGCAGCGGCGATCTCCTCAACCATCACGAACGCTGCAGCCCTTGGTTTGGGAAATTGGCAAAGTGTGATTGGCAGAGCTCCAGCACTCCGCAAACAGCGCAAGTGACAGTGCTGATGAGCTGCCGCGACTATGGTACTGTACGAACATCCTGATCAAACTTAAGAGGACACAGGCATCGCCTGTGCGCGGTCAACCGATTCATGCCATTAGTTATCGACTCCCTCAAGCCCGCGCCACTCCGCAGTAGATGGCGTGAATACCTGGAGCGTCCAGGCCTGCCGGAAGTTCTTCTGAGTATTCTGACTGTGTGTGTCTATGCCCGCAGTCTGACCTTGGGGTTCGTCTACGATGACCATGGTCTGTTCGACAATCCTTTCATTCTGAGTTGGAAAAATGTTTTAAAGGCTTTTAATGAGGATACGAGCCTCGAACACGCCTCGAATTTTTACCGCCCGCTTACGGCGTTATGGCAAGGCCTTGTGTATAAGTTGGCGGCAACGAGCCCTATCGGATGGCACCTCAGTGCGATACTGCTGTACACACTGTGCGTAGTACTGGTTTTTCGACTGTCCGTCTCGTTGCTGAACAATCGTGGTCTGGCGATGCTGGCGGCTGCGGTGTTTGCTCTTCATCCTGCGCATGTGGAGGCTGTGACTTGGGTTTCAGATTCAGCCGATCCGTTGTTGACAGCCCTCGTGTTGTTTTCTGCGTTGGCTTTTCTGCGCTGGTTGAGGAGCGGAAGTCCAGTGTGGTGGGCCACGTCGTGGCTACTGGCGGCCGCCTGCTGTTTCGTGAAAGAGACTGGCGTCCTCATGCCGGCTCTGCTGCTCGTTTTGGCCTTATGTGTGGAGAGCACGGTGAGCGAGCCCGCAATTCTGATGACGGGATTTTCATTCCTTCTCTCTTCGTGCGGCTTCCTGGTCCTGCGCAGCCATATACTTCACGGTTTTTCCCATCCGCTCTCAACGGCAGGAAACCGTGAGATGGTCCTGACCTTGCCCGCGGCTTTGTGGTTCTACTTTTCTCATCTGGTGTTTCCGGTAAGTCTCGGCCCATGTTATCCGCTAGCCTTTGTTTCCAACTGGCGAAGTGAGGCCTTTGTGTTGCCGTTGTTGTTGTTGACTGCAATTCTGGCCGTCACAGGATGGCTATTCAGGCGCATGTCTGAACGGCGGCTCTTTTGGTTCTGCGCAGTTTGGATGCTTGTACCTTTGGCGGCGCCCCTATACCTCAAGTTATTCCCCGACTTCGAATTGGTTCACGACCGCTACCTCTTCATCCCGACGATTGCATTCGGAGTGGCGTTAGCCGCCGCAGTGAGGGCGCTTTCAAGTAAAGCCCCCGAACGCCGCGCAAACTACAGCTTGGCTATCGCCACAGCCGTGCTGCTGATGGCGTCAGCGGCGGAGACAATCTACTGCCAAGGCGTGTGGCAGAGTGACACCAGTCTGTTCCAGCGCGCCGTTGACCTCACCCCACGCAATGCTCGTGCGCTCGTCAATCTTGGTGTGACCAAATTGCAGAAGGGCGACTACCCAGAGGGTATTTCACTACTAAAACGTGCTCTCGAAATTCAGCCTAACAATGCTTTTGCGCTTTTTGACCTTGGTAACGCCGCTTGGGAGAGCAATGACGCAGCCACTGCGGAAATCTACGTGCAAAGGGCAGTGGCGCTGGAAGCGCACCCCAACTGGTGGGTGGTTTTGGCTTGCGCCAAGATGAAACTGGGCAAACCGACGGAAGCGGAATGGGCCGCGCGCCGGGCGTTGGCCATCGATCCCGGAGTACCAAAAGCGCACATGTTGCTCGGCGCCGTGCAACTTGGCCAAGGCGATTCGCTAAGCGCAGTCCGTGAATTCAGCGCCGAACTGCAACTCAATCCACAGGACTCATCGGCGCAACAGGCTTTCCAACTCGCACAGGAGCAGCTCGCCAAGCAGCATCATTAAAAGGTCTTTCGCGACTGCTCATTAGAACGGCTCTCTGCACCCTCAGGCCGACATTATCGTGGATTCCGAGGACGACTTCCGTCGGGTCGAGTGGTTAGGACTCCCATGTTCGAGGCTCGGCTGAAACCCTGGGAGGAGTCGAAACATGACCTTAGACGTGCGGAATATAACCAATCCTCACGACAGAGCTGTGTTAGATGCCGCAGCCGACGCATAGCCAAGCCCATGCCCGCCGCCGGAGACCGCCGATCAGCTCAATGGGGACGATCTAGTTGATGCCGTATTTTCAAGCACTTGCAATTCTCACGGCACAAATTGTCACAGGGTGTTCACAACGGCTACCCAATTGCAGTTTGGTAGGCGGAGGTAGACGTGAAGAAAGTCCTGAAGTCGATTTCCATCCTGGTGCTGGTGAGCGCATATATTACGGCGGCTTGGTCAGCGACGCATCCGGTCCCGTTGGATCCGAAGGCAGATCCTGCCACTTGCGTTCAGTGCCATGAGGATAAGACTAAAGGCAAGTCGGTCCATTCGGCGATTGCCATGGGCTGTACAAGCTGCCACGAGATTCGCGTCAACCGTGACGTTACCCGCGTTAAGCTAATCACCACCACCACCGTCGCCCTCTGCATCACCTGCCACGCCGACAAGAAAGCTGCTGACATCAAGGGCAAGATTCATCCCCCGGCTGTGCGTGACTGCCTGAGGTGCCACGACCCGCACCAGACAGATAATAAGTATCAGCTATTGAAGCCAGCCAGTGGTGGCGACAAAGACACCAACCTTTGCTTGACCTGCCACAAGATCGGCGTCGATGTCCCGAAGGACGGCAGTCGGCATGCCGCGCTGGACATGGGCTGCGACGCGTGCCACGTGACGCACAAGACCGGCGAACGCGGTAAGCGCGAATTTGACTTCCATTTGACGAAGGACGCCCCGGCTCTCTGCGTCGATTGTCACGATCCGAAGGACGCGACGCTTGTGAAGGCGCATCAGGGCCAGCCTTTTGCTACGGCCGATTGCCTCTCCTGTCACGACCCGCATCAATCTTCCAGTAAGAAGTTGATGGCCAAGTTTACTCATATGCCGTTTGCCAGCGGGCAGTGTGATTCCTGTCATGCTCCGGCGAAGAATGGCAAGGTGGTGCTGACCGCCGCAACCCCGAAGGAAGTCTGCCTCACCTGCCACGCTGACAAGGGCGAGCAGATCGAAAAGGCGAAGGTGCAGCATCCAGGCGCCGCGGGCGATTGCACGGACTGTCACAATCCGCACGCAGGTAGCTCTCCGGGCTTCCCGAAGCCGAACGCCGTGGCTGTCTGTTTGACCTGCCATACCGATCAGGCCGAGCAAGGGAAAAAGGCACACGTACACCAACCCGCATTTGAGCAAGGCTGCGCCACCTGTCATGAACCGCACGGCGGTGACAATATCCATCTGCTGCGCGCTGCCACTCCGAATGCGCTGTGTCTGGAGTGTCATGGTCCGGACTCGAAACCGGTAAAGCTTGAAAGCGAACATTTGGTAACCATCTTCGGAGGCAAGGTCAAATTGCCCGAAGATTACTTCAATCGGGTTTCCATCCTTCCCTTGAAGTACGGCGCTGGGCACCCGGTGGCGCGCCATCCGGTCTCAGACTTGCGTGATCCGAACGATCTTACGAAAGTGATAACCCCGATCAATTGCCTCACCTGCCATCAGCCGCACTCTTCGGCGCAGGCTGGTCTTTTGGTCAACGATCAGGTCTTTAATCAGGCATTCTGCAAGACTTGCCATAAGGGTCTGATCTCCAATAGAAGTGGAGCGCAGTAAAGATGTTTGATTCTTGTCCCAAGTCGATGCTGAGGGGAACGACGATTGCGTTGGCCGCGCTGGCCCTGATGTGGTGCGCGCCCGCCAACCTTCATGCTTCCAAGAAAAAGAAGGATACGGCTCCGGTTGCCCCGGCTGCTCCGGTGAAGACCCCGACGTTTGAAAACGTTGTCTTCCCCGCCGCGCCTGCGGTTCCCCGATTGAAGTATCTCGATTATTTCTCCGCGCAGCGTGCGGATGTGCTCCAGGAAAAGAAGCCAGAGACGAAGAAGGCCGGCTGGATGGATCGTATGGCTGGTGTTTCGGCGGACAGTGGAAAACCTGGCGTCCCCAAGGCCCGCTTTCAGCTACTGACTCCTTACGGGGTTGCCGTTGATTCCAAAGGCATCCTCTACGTGGCCGATACCAAGGTCGGGGCAATCTTCATGTTTAATACCGAAAACGATGACGTGCAGTTTATCAAGCACGGTGTGGACGCCCACTTCAAGGCTATCTTCGGTCTGGCGATTGACGACGCCGACAACCTGTTCGTTACTGACGGCGAAGCGCATCACGTCTTGGTCTTCGATAAGACCCACAAAATGGTCGCCGGCTTTGGCGATGCTGAACTGAAAAACCCTTGCGGTGTCGCAATTGATCCTGAGAACCGCTTCATCTATGTCGCCGATGTCGAACTGGATCAGGTGCTGGTCTATGACGCTGACAGTTATAAACTGCTGCGCAAGATCGGAGTCACGGGCAAGAAGCACACCTCTATCGAGATTGGCGAGTTCTCCAAGCCCACCAATTTGGCCGTGGATAAAGATGGCAATCTCTACGTCTCGGATACGTTGAATGACCGTATCGAAGTTTTCGACGCCGATGGAAATTTCATCCGCACTTGGGGCAAGAACGGCGACGGCCCGGGCGATTTTGCCCGCCCCAAGGGAATTGCGGTTGACTCCGACAACCACATCTGGGTGGCCGATGCCATGCTGAACCGTTTGCAGGTGTTTACTTCGGATGGGAATTTGCTCATGGGAATGGGCAGCTTCGGAATCATGCCCGGGCAGTTTGAAGCGCTCACCGGCCTTACGGTTGACAAGAAGAATCATCGCATTTTTACCGCCGAACAAATGCTGGGACGGGTGCAAATGTACCGTTACTACACTAACGCCGAAGCAAAGGCAGAAATCGCGCGGCGTGAAGAAGAGGCGAAGAAGAGGGTGGCAGAGCGCGATGCGGCAAAGAAGACGGACGAGACAGGGAAGACCGGGATGAAGCTGCCGGAGCCCCCAGCCGGGGCGCAGGCAGCACCTGCAGTCGATCCGGGAAAGAATGGAATGAAACTGCCGGATCTTCCGGCCGGAGTGCAGGCAGCACCTGCGCCCGCAAAATAAAGTTCGGCGGTGCACTCTGCCGCCAAAGGGTTTGGTTGCCCTAGGTAACCAATGTTCGACCGTGCAAGAAGTTCATTACTGTACCGATTAATCAGGAGGTTTATTCTAATGAAGAAAATCATGTTTGTGCTCCTAGTCGTCGCTTTCGCCGGTACCATGGCGCTGGCGCAGATCACCTCTGGCAACACTAACTATGTCCCGACAGTTGACGTCCAGGGCGCGCACGAAAACGGCGGCCGTGGTTGCGCTGGCTGCCACGCCCCGCACAGCGGCGGCCGCGGTAGCGGTGGCAACATCATCAGCGGTTCGGCTGCCTTCACTGCAGCTGGCGTTGCTGAAGGCGACACTGGCCTGTGGGGCACGGATACGAACCCCATCGAGACCGGTTATGCCACCATCACCTTTGATGGCAGCTACCCTGTCACGTTGGCTGGCTTGACTTGGTCGAGCGGCTCCCTGTACACGGGCGTTGCCACCTGCTTGAGCTGCCATGACGGCAACGTTTCCAAGGGCGCGATGATGTCGGGTCAGGCCTACGAGCAGTCGTTTGGTCTTCTGAACTTCGCCACCAACGTTGGTTCCAACCACCAGGCTGCTCCGGTCAATCTGTACGGCGCCAACCCGATTCCGACGCTGCTCGGCAACGACGGTGGTGTGGCTGGCGATTACGGCAACGATCACCCGGTGGGCCCGAAAGCCAACCTGGGCGCCGCTGCTGCCGCTGCTCTGGGCAACGGCTTGGTCGTGACTGTCGCCGCCAACAAGGCGACGATTGCCATCACCGCCGGTACCAGCTATGCGCAGTTCGTTTCCAACTACGGATACCCGGCGATCGCTTCGATGGCCGTTACCTCTGGCGACACCACCCCTGGCGATCTGTACGTGGTTTGCACCACCTGCCACAACCAGCACGTGCAGAACGTTTACTCGGCTACCGGCCACGGCGCAGTGGCGATTGCTGGCGGCACTGTGAAGTCTGCCGCTTCGATCTTCTACGTCAATGGTCCTTACAACCCGGGCGCTCCCTATGACCCGACCCACGTTCCTTCGACCAACCGTTTCTGCCTGCAGTGCCACTTCTCGCACTCCAGCGAATACTTTGGCGCGACCACCGTGGGAACCGCATTCTAAAGAATGTTGTTGTTAGTATGGGGGAGAGAGTGTTTTATTATCTCTCCCCCCTTTTTTGGAAGTTTGAATATGTTGAGTGAGGAATCATGAAGTTTAAGTTCTGTACCGCCGCGCTGCTTTGCGCGACTATCTATCCGGCCTCGGCGCAGGTCGCCTCGCACGCCCCCACCGCGGTAAAGAGCATGGTAGATGCACCTGCGCCTGCTCCCGGGGCCAGCACGGCGGCTGTTTCCACTGCCAGCCTACAGGTAAGCGGCAAGCCCGTGGTCCGCATCAACGGCACCGCGCTCACCGATCGCGACCTGCTGCGCGAAATGTTTGCTATCTTTCCTTATGCCAAAGTTCATAGTGGTTTTCCTAAGGGCGAGGAGGCCGAGATTCGCCGTGGCGCGCTGGCGATGATCGAGTACGAGGAGCTTGTCTATCAGGAAGCCGAGCGCCGCAAGATGACGGTGCCAGAGGCTAAGGTGAAACAGGCGGAGACCGCCTATCACGACAGGTTCCCGAGCGATGAAGAGTTTCGGCAATATTTAAATACCGAGTTGGGCGGATCGATGCAGGCTTATCGTCGCCAGATACGCCGCTCTCTGTTGATTGACCAGTTTCTAAAGTCCGAGCTTGATGTCAAGTCCAAGGTTTCTCTGGCAGAAGCCCATGCCTTCTATGACAACAACCCAAAAACCTTCCAGCACGGCGAAGGCTTCGCATTTCAAACCATCTCCATCATGCCGCCCGAGAATGCTGGGCCGGACGTGAGGCAGAAGGCGCACCAGAAAGCGCTAGATGCGCTGAAGATAGCCAAGGCCACCAAGAGCTACCAGGAGTTCGGACTGCTGGCCGAAAAGATTTCCGAGGACGATTACCGCGTCAAACTGGGCGACCACAAGATGGTGGAAGCCAGCAAGTTGCCGCCGGAGCTTAAAGCAGCCGCCAGGAAGATGAAACCCGGACAGGTCAGCGACCTTCTGCAGTTCGGCAGCTTTTATACCATCGTTCGCCTGAACGCCCATGCCTTACCCGGCAAGGTGCCGTTCCCGGAGATCAAGGACAAATTGCTCTCGGATTTGCACAAGACCAAGTATGATCGTCTTCGCGGAGATTTAGACAAGCGTCTTCGCGCGCATGCGAAAGTGGAGGAGCTGTAACGATCGACCGGGGAGCCAGCTGCCAACATGAGTAGCCGCAACAAGAGTCACATTGTTTCTCTAATCCTTATTCTGTTGGCAGTCGCAAGTCCGTTGACGGCACAGGACACTCACTTCGATGGTCTCCACGTAAGTGGGGCCGGCTCCGTTACCGCCGGTTATGCCGCGGACCTTGGCAGCGATGCGAGCGGCTCTGATCACTCCCTGTCGTTGGGCGGCATTGGAACCCTCAACGGCTACTATTACAACCCAGGTTTCATCGCCTTCCAGGCCACTCCCTATTACGGGCGCTCGCAATCCAGCTCCGACAGCGGTTCCATCAGCGATAACAGCGGCTACAACTCAAGTATCAACGTTTTTGGTGGAAGTCATATCCCCGGCAATATCAGCTTCAACCAGAATTTTGATAGCACGGGAGTATATGGGATTCCAGGCTCCGGCATTGGCTTGGACACCCAGGACAGCAACCGATCGTTCGCCGCTGGATGGAGTTTCATTTTCCCGCAGCTGCCATCCCTCAGCGTTGGTTACGGGAATAGCTCCGGAACAAGCTCCGTGTTGGGCAGCAGTGGGGTGAGTAACGCAACAAGTCAGATGTTCAGTCTCCACAGCGGTTACCGTGTGTGGGGATTTAACCTTACTGCTTCATACAATCACACGAGTTTCCATTCTGAAAACACAGGATTTCTGCTGAACACCAGCGGAAATACAACCAGCGATTCATTAAATTTCATCACTGGACATTCAATTCCCCGTGGCGCTGTTAACGTAAGCTTGGGCCGTTCCAGTTACAGCAGCACTTCTGCCGTCGGCACGGAATCGGGCACCAGCGACAATATCAATGCGAGCCTGGGCTCAAGAGTCTGGATTCTGCCGGTGACGGTCGGCGCAAGTTATCTCGATAATCTATACGGCGCCGTGGAAGAACAACTCCTAGCCAACGGCGGGACATTCCTGCTGAGCAGTTCGACCCCCGAAACTCGCGCTGTGACTATAAGCGCCAGTACTTCTTATACGGTGCTGAGAAGGGTGTTTGTCACGGGCTACATAACGCGTCAGGAAGAGTACATTGGCGGCGGCCAGGGTTATGGATTGACCCAATACGGAATGAATGCTTCGTACAACTTTGGCAAACGCTTCAAGGGACTGACCATCACCATTGGCGCGCTGGATTCGGCAAACGCCGCCGGAAACACCGGCGCGAGTATGCTGGCAAACGTGAATTACCGCCGCAACTTTGGGCCATGGGAAGTATCGGCAAACTTTGAATACAACCAGCAAGTGGCGACCCTGTTTGCACTCTACACGACTTCATCGTTGAATTATGGGGGAACTGTAACTCGGAAGCTCAAGCATGGGTTCAGGATGTCCGCCGGCGCTGGTGGCGGACATAGTGGCTTTAATCAGACGGCGGGCGACGTTTCGCACGCAGAATCCCTCAACGGATCGCTTGGGTGGCGCCAGTATGGGCTGGCCGGCAATTATTCAAAGTCGAGTGGTCAATCAGTGCTAACCCCAACCGGCTTGGTTATAATACCGGTACCAATTTTTACCAGTGATCAGATTGTGGTTTTCGACGGCCAGGGCACGTCTTTCAGTGCCTACGGCTCGCCTGTGAGGTCGTTGGCAATCAATCTGTCTTATACCAAGTCAAACAGCACGTCCACTGGCGCGACGCTGAACTCAACTAACCAGACCGAACTTTACTATGGGTACATGACATACCGGTTCAGGAAGCTCTTCTTCAACTCCGGAGTCACCAAATTTCGCCAGAGTGTATCCGGACAGGGTGTCGCTCCCAGTGTGGTAACCTCGTATTACTTCGGTGTCTCAAGATGGTTCAATTTCTTCTAAGCAATGCCGCAAGGTCAACGCTGCGTAGGCTTGGCGTGATCATGGGTATGTTGCTAATCGCCTTTGCGGCGGCATCTGCAGGGAAGAAAAACGACAAGCCACTTGTGCCCTTGCCGCCTGATCTGCTTTTGGAAGGAAACCGCAAGCTGGTCTTCGAGAATAGCTTCAGCTCGGAGAAAGAAGTGCACGGAAAACCGGGATTCTGGACCAAGTTCGTGGACATTGTCGCTGGCGAGCCCGCGTACCGGGAGTTGATTCGTCCGTACGCCGTGGTGGTGGATTCGCGCGGACGCGTGATCATTTCAGATCCGGGAGCCAACGGAATTCATATCTTCGATTTCGCGCAACATAAATATAAGTTCCTGGAACGCCGTGAAAAGGAAAAGGACCCAATGCTTGCCCCGCAATGCGTGGCGGTCGATGCCGCAGACAACATTTATGTCACGGACTCGGAGGCTGGAAAGATTTTCGTTTTCGACTCTTCCGGAAAATACCTCCACACCATCGGCAGCCTGAGGGGCGGGGAGGGCTACTTCAAGCGTCCAACCGGGATCGCCGTGGACTCCGCGGCGCAACGCATTTACGTCACTGATACCTTGCGGGACAAAATCTTCGTGCTCGACATGAACGGCGAGGTGCTCCGGACCATCGGCCAGCCGGGGCCAGGCGACGCTGAGTTTCACTATCCAACGGAGTTGCGCCTGAACGGTCATACCCTGGCGGTGGTGGATGCAATGAACTTCCGCGTCAAATTATGGAATAGCGACGGACAATTCGAAGCAGCCATCGGAGAGCCGGGTGACATGCTTGGCCAGTTGTTCCGGCCCAAGGGGATCGGGTTGGATTCCGAGGGCCACTACTACATCGTGGATGGACTCCGCGCGTTGATTCAGGTCTTCGACCACGAAGGACGGCTGCTGTACTACTTTGGGAAAAGCGGCACGGCTCTTGGAGAATTTCAGTTGCCCGCAGGCCTTTTTATTGACCGGAATGACCGAATCTATATCGTGGACTCATTCAACCATCGGGTTCAAGTGTTTCACTATTACGGCCTGCCCACGCAGGCGGAGGGTGCGCATTGAAAACCCTTGCACTTCTATTTGCTCTTGTGGCGGCCGCTGTCACCTTCGCGCAGGCGCAAGCGCCAACGACGGATGTGATGGGAAGCCACGATATGAGCTCTTGGGGGCAGTCGCCGATTCAAGGCGCCCTCACTACCTGCCAATATTGCCATGCTCCGCATTCTGGAATGCACGGGGTATCGCCGCTCTGGAGCCAGAAGCTATCTATTGCAAGCTACACTCTCTATGCCAGCGGAACACTCTCCAACACAGTGCTGACGCCCACCCTTGGATCGGCCAGCAATCTTTGTCTCAGCTGCCATGATGGAACTGTCGCGCCAGGGCAGAACACGCCTTACGGCAATATCAAAATGCGGGGCGCGATGTTGAGCAATGACCTGATTGCCCCGAACGGAAGTTTGCAAGGCGTTCATCCCTTCAACTTCAAACTCCCGTTGCAGGCCGCAAACAATGTTCTGGCCAGCCTGAGTTCGCCAGGCATAACCGCGAACCCCGCCGTGAAACTGATCAACGGCAACGTGCAATGCAATACCTGTCACGAACCACATGTGCAGGGGATTGACGCAGCATCCCAGGCGTTTCTGGTGGTGGACAATACCGACTCCGCCCTCTGTCTTGCCTGCCATGTGACCGCACCCAATCAGACCAGCAGTATGGCACTGCTCGAAAAGAAAGCCGCAGCTCCAGTCGCGGGTGTTGCAGTTGGAGGAAGCAGAGGGACTTACAATCCATTTTCCGAGTGGAGCACCAGCGTGCATGCGCTGTCCACGAGCAAGGTGCTGAAGACTGTAAACCTCGGGAAGCACGGCATAATGCGGCAGAATGGCTGCCTTTCCTGCCATATTACGCACAACGCTCCTGGCGGCGCGGAGTTGTTGACCGCACCGATTCAGCTGGTTCCAAACATGGATGCGACCACGCAAAGTTGCGCGACATGCCATAACGGAGGTTCTAACATCTCGCCGGCCATCCCAAACGTTTTTGCGGAGTTTGCCAAAACGGGGCACCCATTGCCCACCGGCAACAATCGGCACAGTGGGCAAGAGACCGCGGTGCTGAACAAAAACCGGCATTCCACCTGCGTTGATTGTCACGAGCCGCATTCCTCCAAGCCCACCGCCTCTTTTCTCTCAACGACGATTCGAACGTCTCAGAATGGGGTGTTCGGAATCAGCGCGATAGACGGCACGACGGTCCTCAAGCCTGCGCAGAATCAATACGAGACCTGCTTGCGCTGCCATGGCACGAGCACGGGGAAACAGAGTCTTGCCACCTTCGGTTATTTACCAACGAGAGCGGCGGCTTCTGGCGACCCGCTGAACCTGCTTCCGCAGTTTTCGGTCACGGCGCAGTCAAGTCATCCGGTAATGCACGACCGCAACAGCGGTTTCGCTCAGCCGAGTCTCCTGAAATCGCTCTTGAATCTGGACGGCCATACGCAGGGACGTGTAATGACCTCCCGGATTCTCTGTACGGATTGTCATAATAGCGATGACAATCGCGAGTCCGGCGGAAACGGAGTGAACGGGCCGCACGGCTCGAGCTTCAGCCACATTCTTGAGCGACGCTACGAGTTCAGTCAGGTTGCGCCAGGGATTCCGCCAAACGCCGGTCCTGGCAGCAGGATCACGAATCTTTTGCCTGCGGTCACTGACCCCTCTGCGGGCGGCCCCTATTCCATGTGCGCCAAGTGTCACGATCTTAGCAACATTCTTGCGAATGCCAGTTTCACTCAACACTCGTTTCATATCAAGACGGGATTCTCCTGTTCGGTGTGCCACTCCGCACATGGAGCCAATTCTGCTTCTGCGGGGGGCTCCGGCGAGCGGTTGATCAGCTTTGACTTGGCTGTGGTGGCGCCCAACGATCAGGGCAAAGCTCCTATTACCTACAATCGCGGCGCCAACACCTGTACGCTTAAATGTCACAATTACGATCACAACGCCGATGGCAGCGTAACGCTTTCTTCTGGAACGAATGCGGTGGCTGGAAGGGCGAAGCACTAAGTGGAAAGTAAGGCAGAATCAACGAACCAACCGGCGCCTGAGGCCGTGATCCAGAAAACCTCGACGGAGTGCGTGCTTACAAGCGTACCCCTGCGCGTACTTGCGCTAGTCGTGCTTCTGCTTGCCGCCCCGCTGCAGGAATCCTTCCGCGTCACGGCTTTCTTCAACGGCGACATCTGGTGGCACTTGCAGTCCGGCCTTTGGATGCTGCAGAACCACGCTATCCCGCGCAATGGCGTGTTCTCGCAATATCCCGATAAGTCCTGGATAGCCTCGAGCTGGGTCTTCGAACTCCTGGTCGCGGGCGCTTATAAGTTAATTGGCCTGAAGGCGATCTGCGCCGTGCTGATGGTTTTCAAAGTAGTCCTGGCAGCAGTCACGTTCTTATTGGTATATGCAGTCCGCAGACAGTTCTGGCTCGCGGTCCTACTCTCTGCCATCGCACAGTACGCGCTTGTCGATCTGCAACCGCTTCCTATCCTGTTTTCCGTACTCCTCTTCGGCGTCGAACTGTTACTCCTCATGCGAAGCCGGCGGATGGGCGATGTTCGTCCGCTATATTTTCTACCATTGCTTTTCTTTTTTTGGGCGAACCTCCATCCGCTGTTTATCTATGGCCTGCTACTACTACTCTTGTTCCTAATGTCGGGAGCCGTTGAGAAACGGCTCCCAGTCGAACACGGCAAGCCGGGCATCTCTCTCGTCAGAAGTCTCGCAGTGGCGGGCCTCAGCTGTTTCGCGACCCTTCTGACTCCCTACTCGATTCATCTCTATCCTGATATCGCCGGAACTCTCTTCAGCAAAGTGCAGTTCATCTCCTTCACCGAGATGTCCGCCATGGCGTTCCGCCGTCCGGAAAATTTCGTGCTCTTGCTCCTGGTCATGGCAGCATTTTTTGCTCTCGGCCGCCAACGCTCGCGCGACCTCTTCAAAATTCTGGCCATGGGCGTCTTTGTCATGATCGCGTTCCGTTTGCAGAGAGATGCTTGGACAATCGTGCTCTTGTCGCTGGCAGTTCTGGCGGAAGCCGTGCCGCAACTCCATGGCGTGCGCGAACCGGACGGAGCGGTGCCGCTCGGAAACCCGAGCCTTGCGCTTGTCTCATCGCTGGTTGTCATCTTGCTAGGTGCGGCCATTTATCGCCTGCCGGGCAATAGCGAATTGCTGAAGCGCGCAAGCGCTGTCTTTCCGGTGCAGGCATGTGACTTCCTTCGCTCCAGTCAGCTTCCCGGGCCTCTCTTCAACGATTACTCGTGGGGCGGATTCCTGGACTGGTACCTGCCCGAGTATCCCGTAGCCATCGATGGCCGGATCAATCTGTACGGCGTAGAAAACGAAAAGTATTTCAAATTGACCGCTGGCGGTCTGCGTCTGGAAGAATCTCCGGCGTTTTCACGCGCGCGCACGCTCCTGCTTGAACAGAACTCCGGTATGGCGAAGGCCTTGACCAATCTGCCTTCCCTGCGCGACCAGTTCCGCATCGTCTATCAGGATCACGTTGCCATGGTTCTCGTCCGCACATCCGGGGTGGAGTGAAACCAACGGGGAGCATTTCGTCCTGACTTCTTAGCTCCGGGGCAATCCAAACCAGGCCACTACTGAATCCAGTGGCCATTTGTACGCGCGATTCTGCAGGCCACGTTCTGTGGTTACAATGGAAGTGGAACACACTCATGCAGGGACTTGAAATCCGAGACGCCGATGCATAGCTATACCCTGACTGACCTCATAGGCACCCTGGGAGCCACTGCTTTATTTGTTCCTTTTTTCCTTCCGCCCGGTTTTCTCCTGGGGTATGCCTCGGATGTGCTTGGGTTTCGCGCCCGCTCTGCGGCCGAGCGCTTCCTCATCAGCGTGGTCCTCTCCGTCTCGATTTCACCCATCCTGGCGGTTCTGCTTGTTCGGATCACTTCGCTCAGCGTGGCCGTCGCTCTCTTTTTGTTTGCCGCCGCAGCTGCGCTTTCGCTTGTGTTGCGAGAGTTCCTGAGCCGCGACACAAAAAGCCTGCGTCTGGATCCCACCACTTGGATTGCGCTCGGCATGATGGCCATCTGGGTCGCTCTTGCGGTTTTCTCTCTGGTGGACTGGCAATCGGGCGACCGGCTTTACCTTCCCTACGCGGCGTATGACCACAGCATTCGAGTCATGATGGTGGATGCGGTGGCGCGCACCGGAGTCCCTCCCCGTAATCCGTTGTTTGGCCTTGGTACCGCGCCAGTGCTCCGTTATTACTATTACTGGTACGTGGTCTGTGCTTTGCCTGTCCACCTGGCGGGCATATCTCCCCGTGCAAGTTTTAATGGCAGTGTGCTTTGGAGCGGCTTTGCCCTTGCAGCCCTGATTCCGCTCTATCTCAAGCACTTCAACTGCGAGCAGGAGCATCGTCGACTGAAATCGCTGGTGGGCATCGGATTGCTCCTGGTGACCGGGTATGACCTGATTCCCTTCATTTGGCTGGAATCGCACTTGCGCAAGCTCTGGGGCGATATAGAGTGGTGGGACACAAACCAGGTCACTTCATGGATAGGTTCGCTGATCTGGGTGCCGCATCACGTCGCCAGTCTCATCGCCTGCCTCACCGGTTTTCTCCTGCTGAGCACGTTACCCGAGGAGGCTCGCAATCGCGAACGCATCTGGGCAGCCTTGCTAGCCGGCGCGGCCTTCAGTAGCGCCGCTGGACTCTCGGTTTACGTCACATTCGTTTTTGCCATATTTCTCGTCGTATGGACCCTGACGATTCTAGTGTGGAAGGGCCCAGTGCAGTTCCTAACGTATGCGGGTGCCGGCGTAGTCACGGTCTTGTTGGCCCTGCCCTACCTCGGCGATCTGCGGGCTCCTTCCAAAGCTGGGTCGAGGTTCGCATTCTTCGCCTTACGAGACTATCCGGTGGCGCAGCAGTGGCTGCAACTGCGGGGAGTGACTGACGCGCTAGTGCTAAGAATGTCGCGCTTTCCCACGGTCTTTATTGTCTATTTCTTTGAGTTCGGACTGTACTTCCTGGTGGGGTGTTACTGCCTGCGCCGAGACATACGGAAGGGATGGAAGCTTACTGTTCGCGAATGGGCCGCATGGGTGATGTTCGTACTCTGCCTGGTGGTCGTAACGTTTATCTCCAGTGACGCCACGGGTACAAACGACCTCGGATTCCGCGGGATACTCGTAGTGCAGTTTGTGCTCCTGATATGGGCTGCTCCGCTGGTTTCCCAACTCTTCCTCCCCAAAGGCGAATCGCGACTCGGGGCCGGATGGAAGGTTGCGATTTCTCTATCCGCAATCCTCGGCGTGCTCGGAACACTCACCCAGCTTGGAATCTTGCGGGCGTATGCTCCGATCATCGATGCCGGCATCTCTCGTCGAACCGAGTGGTGGATGGGGCCCATGCCGGGGCTCGGCCAGCACTCGCTTCGCATGCGCCAGAGCATCGAAGGGTTGAAGGCGGTCGCCCCGCAAGCGGCTGTTCTGCAATACAACCCGATTGGCGACGACGTCTTCTTCTTCCACTTGTACGTCGACCGTCAGGCCGCAGCCGGCGACGATTCCTGCGGCACCCCTTTTGGCGGCGACTGGGAGAAATGCAGGCAGGCATTGCCACATATGGATGCAGCATTCAGTGCGCGGCAAAACGCACGTCCTGGGGAGATAGACCAGTTTTGCGATTTGTATAACATCAACATCCTGGTCGCAACCGACTCAGACCCGGTCTGGAAGAACGAAGCCAGTTGGGTATGGACCCGGCCACCGCTATTTGCGACCGATGTCCTCCGAGCCATCGCGTGCGGAACCCATCCACCGCAGAAGTGACGGCATGGCCAATCCCGATCCGGGAAGCGAATTGTATCGCTGGTCTGAGGATCCACCCAACCGCCATTCATAAGGAAAGCGTCTGACTGAGTGAGGCGGTCCTTATGAAAACGGAGGCAGCGATCCTCGCTCTAATACTTCTCGTGTCATCTGTCGCTTTGGCTAGGGACAAAGCGCAAGTTGCAATCAACAACAACGCGGAAGCCGTACAAAATGTGGCGATACAAGTGCTTGGGGAGGCTGGATATTCAGTCAGCAGTCAGGGGCCTGGAAGCATTGTGTTTGCTAAAGAGTTGACCGGAGCGTCTAAGTTCGCCACTCGAGTTTTCCTTACGTCTTCGGAGTGCGTAAATATTCCTCCACGTCTGTATCTCACGCTCAACTTGGCGCGGACCGAATACGGAACTTTAGCGACGATCTCCGCCATGGTCGAACACACTGCATGGGTGGAGCACATGGCTCAGCCATACATGTGGAGCGTTCGCCACACGTATCACACTTGCGACACCGTGCGCGATCCGCCCTTTGTGTTTATGCACACTCAAAGGATGCTTACCAATGTGTTGAAAGATATTCGATCAAAGAACGGGCCCCGAGAATCCGTAACCACTACGGTTTCGGCCGGACGCTAGATCCACTGAGAGCAACAGCGGTCGATCTACTGTGTTGTTCCAGGCTGGTTGCGGGCGAATACCACAGCAAGCTGATCCTGATAGATCAGGTGGAAACGGTTATCGATGGTTAGCACTTGTGCGAGCGCCGTTTTCTTCGGCAACAACACCAGACCAGCTTCGTTCAAATAAGGGTCTTCCGTGTACGAATCTCCTTGTACACTCTTGAACGTGCGCAGGTCGATGTCGTCTCCATATAAGTCATTTCGTCCGTCCACCGCAACCGGATATTGCGGCATGTACCAGATCAGAAACCCGCCCCAGTCAAGGCTGTTGTAAAGCGGACCTGGAACCGGGTTTTGACGCACGAAGTTGACGGCCTTCACGGGATATTCATGACTGATGGCACGGTCCAGGTCACTTGCGCTGACGCCATAGTTCTTTCCCACCAGCAACACCAATACGGCTAGAACCGCCAGCGTGCCGGCCAACTCCGGAAGTGACAGAATCCGCTTCTCGGTTTCGGGGCGGTTGGGCAGGTCGGCAATGAAAGTTGTCGCCGCAATGCCCAGAAACCATGCATCGCGTTGGGTGCGGAAAGCGATGATGCTGGCCACAATCAGCAGTGAGAGTTTAAAGAGGTCTAACTTCCTCCTCCATCCCACAGCGTAGAATGCCGCTGCCGTCAGCAGCAATAGAACGTAATGCGTAAAGAAATTGAAGTCGAATGCGGCCAGCTCTTGGATCATGAAATAAGGAACATGGGAATTCGTGTAGGCTTGGACGACTCGAATCAGGTGGTAGTTATACGGTCCAATCAGCGTGGCTGCGATACAAGCAAAGAAGATACCGAACAGACCGCCGAGGGGCAGAGATGATTCTTCAATAAAATCAAGCTCGATCCCGGCCTTGCGCACAAGCTTCTGTACCAGGTGGACGCCTGCATACAACCCGACCACGAACAGGCCATATAAGAACTGGATGTGCAGGTTGGCCCATATTACAAATAGTAGAGGCAGCCAGTAGAGCACCCTGATCTGGTTGCTGCGCCCTGCCTCCAGCAGAAGTGTCAGCACGATGGTGAACAAGATCATCGTGAAGAACACCGGCCTGGGCATCAAACTGAACAGGTATGAGAACGATCCGATAAGGGAGAGGATCAAGGCCAGCCAGAATCTTCCGCAAAGCCGATGCAGCATCCAGTAAAGCGTGAATGCCACACCCACTGTCAGCCAAACTCCGAACATCGAAAATCCGGTAAGCCCAAACCAGGCATACGCGCGCGACAACATCACCTCGTATCCCCAGCTATATGCAATCCACGGCAGTGTGGCGGCGGTACGCGAGAAGATGCCAACATAGGGCACGGCGTGGTGCTGCACAATCCAATCGCCAACCTTGAGGTGCCACCAGATGTCGGGATCGCGAACCGTAGTCCTGCTCGAGAAAGCGATCGCTGCAATCAAGGTCAGCATGGCAATCAGGGCGGCCAATTGTAGAACGCGCAGCCTGAGTAAACCACGCAATTCCTGAAACGCGCTCATCTTTCGAAATACCTCGCAGTTTCCGCAACGCCGGCAATCAAACGGGACCGCTGCTCGGGCTTAGAGTTCCAGTATCCGGCAACGGTCCCATGTGCATTTATTACAGATGAAGGAAATCAATCGGCAGAACCGTGCCAACTACATCGCAGGCTTATCGGTCTTCGTGCCCAGTGGCATCTTCTCGTGTTCTTTGGCGCGAGCAATCATCTTTTTCACTTGATCCACTTGCGGATGGTTCGGATTCGTCTTGACTAGCTTCTCCCAGCATCCGATAGCGCCCTTCACGTCGCCCTTAACCTGCCACTTTAGCATTCCCAGATTGTAGAGAGCGTTGGCATACTTCGGGTCAATCTGCAGAGCTTTGTTCAGCGTATCCATCGCCTTGTCGCCGGAGCCAGCGTAATACTGCGCGTTTGCCAGTTTCGTGAGCGCATCCGCCGTCGCTTTCACATCCACAGCTTTCTGGAAATAGATCACTGACTCATCGAACTGCCGAGCCGCGAGATAGAGGGTGCCGACTTTAATTAGGGTGTCGGTATCCTTCGGATTCTGCTTCAACTGCTCCAGCAGCGGCGCAACCTTCTTATCGGCCATCTCCTTCATTTGCTCTGGGGTCGGCGGCGCGTTGGCTGCCGACTGCGCGTCACCCATCGGATTGGCTGCCCCCATCTGCGGCTGAGCTACTGCAGGGGTGTTGGACGCCTGGGGTGCCGTCGACCCCCGGAACAGGTAACCCACGGTTACGCCGACAAGCAAACACAACACAGACATGGCATAGACCTGAACCGAAGTCCAGCCGGTCTTGACGGATTGATTTTCATCACTCATTTGGTCCAACTACTCCTCATTGCAAAAAAATTCCGTCCCGAATAATGGTTTTCCACCTGATCGCGGAGACCACGAGAAGGACGGAGAGATCACTCCAGAACAGTGTATCTCCCCTCCTACATCGCAGCCACGCTGCCAAAGTCGAGGTTTCGGCTAAGAATTTTTCCGCCTTTACGTTTCAATGTTTTATGGACGCTAGTTTAGCAGACGCGTACGATCGCGGGAAGAATCTTGCGGAAAAAGACGCTTTCTGAGTTGGTTTTGCCCCATGGCAGGGTAAAACATACGGACACGCGAGAGTTTGCTATTCTAAAGCGACCCCTATTTATGAAATCACAGGCAATCATCATCGGCGGAGGGCCCGCAGGCCTTACGGCCGCCTACGAACTCCTTGCCCGTACCGATATCCATCCCATTGTTATCGAACGCTTTGATTACATGGGCGGCATTTCGCGCACGGTGCAGTACAAGGGCAACCGCATGGACATCGGCGGACACCGCTTCTTTTCCAAAAGTGACCGTGTCATGAACTGGTGGTTGGAGCAGTTACCCCAGGAGATGCCCGGCCAGTCGGAGAAGGAGGACGACGTAATGCTGGTGCGCGGACGCAAGTCGCGCATCTATTTCCTGCGGAAGTTTTTCGAATATCCGATCCAGCTCAGCAAGGCAACGCTTACCAACCTGGGCCCGGCCCGCACCGTGCGCATCGGCTTAAGCTACCTGCGCTCAATGCTGTTTCCCATTCGCAAGGTGGAGAACCTGGAGCAGTTTTTCATTAACCGCTTTGGGCGCGAGCTCTATCTCACTTTCTTTAAGTCTTACACCGAGAAAGTCTGGGGAGTTCCCTGCGACAAGATCAGCGCGGAGTGGGGCGCGCAACGCATCAAGGGTCTTTCGATCCGCAAAGCCATTGCCCATTTCTTGCAGCAGTCCAGCAAATCAGCGGGGGATATTGCGCAAAAAGGCACCGAAACCTCGCTGATCGAGCAGTTTCTCTATCCCAAACTCGGGCCCGGCCAGATGTGGGAGAAGATCGCCAGGCGTGTTCAGGAGATGGGGGGCGAGATCATCACCGACTTCAACGTCACTGCCGTGGAAGTGAAAGACGGGCAGGTGGTGGCCGTAGCCGGTCGTGCCGCCGACGGCACCCAGCGCCGTTTTGAGGGCGATTATTTCTTCTCGACCACCTCGGTGAAAGAGCTGGTGCAGGCCATGGTAGAAGGTGGCAGCAGCGTCCCGGAGAATGTGCGCGAAGTGGCGGAGAAGCTGGAATACCGGGACTTCATCGCCGTCGGCCTGCTGGTGGATAAACTAAAGGTGTGCGAGCCAGGCGGCAAGCCCGGACAACTCGTTGCCGACAACTGGATTTACATTCAGGAGCCTGACGTGCTGATCGGGCGTCTTCAGGTCTTCAATAACTGGAGTCCGTTTCTGGTTGCCGACCAGTCGAAGGTCTGGCTGGGTGCCGAATACTTCTGCTACGAGGGTGACGAGCTGTGGACGCGCTCGGACGACAGCATGGCTAAACTCGCGGCCGACGAACTGGCAAAAATCGACATTATCGAGCGCCAGGATGTGCGCGATGCCGTGGTGGTCCACATGGCTAAGACTTATCCTGCATATTTCGGCGTCTATGACCGCTTCCAGGAAGTGCGCGAGCACGTCGATGCGATTTCGAATTTGTTTCTGGTTGGCCGCAATGGCATGCACAAGTACAACAATCAGGACCACTCAATGCTGACGGCCATGACAGCCGTGGACAACATCATCGCGGGGCGCCGCGACAAGCAGAACATCTGGGACGTGAACACCGAACCGGATTACCACGAGAGCAAAGAGAAATAGCCTCGGCTCTTCCCCTCTGGAATCTTTCCGTACAGTCGGGAGGCTTCCGGTTCGCTCGAAAGCTGTTTTCATCGCAGGAGGGCAGTGCGGCTCCGAGGATAAACTTTATGGCGAGTGCTGGACTCGTAACACTCCAAACGCGGAATCCTGAGTGAACAGACTCGAAATAAGACGAATCCTGCGCGATATGCCCCATGAATTGCCACGGCGAGCAATCCCATGGTCCTCATATTCGACTAAAAACAAACCGCTTGCTCGATTTCGCGCAATTGGCCCACCAGTTGCAAAACAAATCTGTAGCTTCCATGGAAAGTAGGAGCCCGGAATGGGTTTGAAGTCTATTTGGACCAAGGTGTATCAGACGCTCGCTTCAGTGCGAACGGGTATTTTTCTCATTATTGTTGTCGGTGTTTTCTCGGCGATTGGCACCGTTATTCTGCAGCGTCCCACCTCGGAGCCTGAGGATCTGCAGCGCGCATACTCGCCGGAGACTCTGCTCTGGCTGGACCGTCTCGGGCTCACCGATATTTTTCATAGCTTGGTGGTTCCTCCTATTGCTGTGCCTGTTCTGCGTCTGCCTGATCTTCGTCTCGGTGGACCGCTGGCCAAATGCGTGGAAGGTCTATTCCAAGCCGGTCCGCTATATGCGAGCCGAGCCTCCGCGTGAGCCTGCCGCAGACGGCGAAGATTGCGGTGAAGGACGAGGCCGCCGCCCTCTCGACGGCCGAGCGTGTTTTGAGCCGCTTCGGCTTCAAGCCAGAGCGGGTCACTGAAAACGGCGTCACCGCTCTGTTTGCGGAGAAGCAGCGATTTTCCGTCTTTGCCGTCTATTTGGTCCACTTGAGCCTGATTTGCATATTTGCCGGATACATCGTGGACGGCATCGTGGGTTATCGCGGCAACATCAAGGTCCCAGAGGGACAGGCGCTCGGCCAGATTTCCCTGCGCGACAACAAACGCGGCGAAAGCAACAAGAAGACGCTTCCATTCCTGATCCGCTGCGATGGCGCCGGGGAAGAGACCTACGCCGACGGCAGTCCGAAAAAATGGTGGTCCAAGCTGACGCTGATCGAAGACGGCAAGGAAGTCGCCTCCAAGACGATCGTGGTCAATGATCCGTTGGTGTACAAGGGAATTCGCATTTACCAGTCGAGCATGGGCCAGTCCAGCACGCCCAAGACACTCACCTTTGCGGCAACCCCAACCGCCGGGGGAGACGCAGTGCCGGTTGAGGTTCCCATGAACGGCAAAGCGGTGCTGGCCGACGGAGAGAGCCTCAGCGTTTTGCGCTGGGTTCCCGACTACTACGTTCAGGACAATGAGGTCTACAAGAAATCCGACGATCCGGAGAATCCGGCGGTCCAGCTTGGCCTTACCAATGCCAAGGGCGAGACCAAGAAGCTCTGGATCCTCTATTCGCAAATTGAACAGCACCAAGGGTCAGGGTGCGCCTTATCGAGTTTGCGCTGAAGGGCGCAACTTGGGCGCAATTCACGGGCCTTGAGGTTTCGCACCAGCCCGGGCAGTTCGGAGTCTGGATTGGCGTCGTGCTGATGGCCATTGGGCTGGTGATTGCGTTCTACACCCAGCATTCCCGCATCTGGGCCGCGATTGCCGAGGACGGCAAGGGCGGAAAGCTTCTCTGGGTGGGCGGCACGACCAACAAGAATCGCGACCGCTTCCAGACCAAGTTTGAGCAGATCAAGACCGCCTTGCAAGAGGAATTGAGCGGCCCGGCCGCAGCAAACCCCAACCATAAGAATGAAGAGAAGACGCTGACCAAGGCATAGAGTCCACGGTCAACGCAGGAGTCATAAAGTTATGTCAGAAGCACGAGTAGAACAGCAGCGGCCGGCCAGCGGAGCCGCCCTGCTGGTTCTGGTAGGACTGGGAATTGCCTTCGCGTTGCTGGTTGCGCTGTTGGCGGCGGCCAAAACGCATTCCGGGCCCATCTATGGCGAGGCCAACATGCTGTACACGGCCTTGGTTCTCTATGCCGGCGCGGCAACGCTGTACATGGGTTACGGCGTCACCGGCATTGAGCGCTACGTCAGCGCCGCCTCGTTGTTGACCGCATTAGGATTTGCCGCTAACACCGCTGCAGTTGCGCATCGCTGGTCCGTCGCAGGCCGTCCGCCATTCTCCAACATGTACGAGATGCTGCTGAGCTTTGTCTGGACCCTCGCCCTGCTGACCCTGATCGCCGAGAGAGCCTACAAGGTGAAGATCATCGGATCGATCACCATGCCGATCACCGTGGTTTCCGTGATCCTGATGCAGTTGTTGCCCAGCGAAGTCCGGCCGCTGGTTCCGGCCCTGCAGTCCACCTGGCTGCAGGTGCACGTGACCCTGGCGATGCTCTCTTACGCCGCCTGCGCCGTCAGCTTTGCCCTGGCGATGATGTTCCTGATCCAGGACAACATGAAGACCGAATCCTTCCAGGCAATCACTGCCGGTGGAATGATTGCGGTCTATGCTCGGATCCTGGTGACCCGCTTCCGCTCCGGCGCGCTCGCCGTGACCGCCTACGATCTGGAATCGAAGTCGGAGGTGATGGTTTCGCGTGGGCATCCGCTCTTCGTTCAAATTCCGGACCTGGGCTGGCTGTACCTGCTGGTTCTGCTCTCGACCCTGGTGCCTCTGGTGCTGTATATCGCCGGAAGGGTGAAGAAGGACGCCTCGCTCTTCGACGCGGCCAGCAAAGGAATGTTCGTCTCCCTTCTGCTGCAGGTGGCCGGCTTGGCTATCTTTATCGCACGGGTCAAGAACGGCCAGTACGGCTCCCCTGGTACTGAAGGTCTGTACGCTACGGCGCTTCCGGCAAATCCATTCCTGCTGTCGGGAATGGTGGGCGGAATCGTCGCTGGTCTGCTTTACCTGCTGCTGTTGTGGAGGCGCGAGGGTCTGCAGAGAATGATGCCTTCGGCCAACGACCTGGATCGCGTGACCTATAAGATCATCTGCATTGCCTTCCCGCTGCTGACCCTGATGATCGCCGCCGGTGCCTACTGGGCGAATCAGACCTGGGGAAGCTACTGGAGCTGGGATCCGAAGGAAACCTGGGCGGCCATCACTTGGCTGGTCTATGCCGGCTATCTCCATATGCGCATTACGCGCGGATGGCGCGGACGCCGCGCTGCGTGGTTTGCCATCCTGGGCTTTGCCGTGGTGATCTTCACCTTCTTCGGCGTAACCTATCTGTTGCCCGGCCTGCACGCTTATGCTGCCGGCTAACCAACTGTGAAGGCGGTCAATGTGCGGCTCGCATTGTCATGCGCTCCGCACTAGACCGCTGATCCGACGCCTAAGCCTAATAAGTGTCGGGGTATTACCACTACCTTTGGATTTGCTTTAGCAAGGAGACCGAAATGAGCTGCTGCAGACGGGTTGCGTTCGCGTTTTTACCGGCATTGGTTCTTCTCCTCGCAATTTCTCCGCTGGGTGCACAAGAGAAGACAGTCGGCAGGCCTGTAATGGAGCCGAATGGACTCCAATATTGGAACATTAAGACCGGAACCGGTGAAAAAGCCAAACCTGGCAAAACCGTCACCGTGCATTACACCGGTTGGCTGACCAGCGGAGAAAAGTTCGACAGTTCCGTGGACCGTGGCAAACCATTCAGCTTTCAACTAGGCGCCGGCCAAGTCATTAAGGGCTGGGACGAAGGCGTCGCCGGCATGAAGGTGGGTGGCAAGCGCCAATTGCGCATCCCTCCAGAGCTTGGATATGGCGCACGTGGCGCTGGGGCGGCGATCCCGCCGAATGCGACTCTGGTCTTTGACGTCGAATTGCTCGCAGTACAGTAAGAAGCGGTAACAGCCGGAGTCAGGATCAGCGCTCTCCGGCGCTGGACTCCAGTTCTCGAGCTCTTTGGCGCGCCTGCTGTGAAGCGTCCGTCTGACCGGCCGCTTCGAGCAAATCGGCGAGTTTGATCCAGCGGCTTGGGACGGTGGGGTCGAGCCGCACTGCTTCCTGCTTGAACTCGATTGCCTGCGGCAGATGAGAAAGCATTTTCTGGGCATCGGAACGGCCATCCGCGATTTCCGCATACAACTTAGGCGCTAGACTTTCGGCTCCATTCCGATATGGGCTGCTCTTTTCAGCTTCGCCCAATGCCTCCAAAGCCAGCTCGGGATGCCGCAACCAGAGCTCGACTTGGGCCAGAGCCATATACGGGACAAACGGTGCGACAGAAAGATGGGCCGCGCGCTGAAAGGCGTGTTCGGCCTCGTTTAATCGTCGCTGCCCTGCGTAAAGCCGTCCAAGTTCAAACCAAGGTTTGTCGGTTTCGTTGAGCGCCAGGCAGGTACGATATTCCGCTTCGGCTTTGTCCAACATCTGATGCCGTTCATAGAGCTGTGCCAATGTTAATCGCACATTGGGATCTTCTGGGTACAGGGCCTCCGCTTGGAGCAGCGCCGCCTCAGATTCACGATCTCGCTGCAATGCATAGAGCATTCCGCCGGCGTTTGAGAAGAAATCGTAGAGATTCTTACGCGAAGCCGATGGCGGTGGCGCAAGCGCCTGCGTCTGACAATCGATCTGCAGGCGGTCGATCCAGGGCCGGTTCGCCGGAGTATTGCGCACCAGTACGAGTGACACCTCGTCCATGTAAACGGGGCGCCAGTTTACGCTCTGGCAGAATCCATTCGCATCTAGCCGGTCAACGGCGCGCGTCCCAGCTTCCAGAATCAACAGAACATTGATGCCCCATTTGTCAGCCGCCGACTGCCATGCGGCAGAGTCAGGCGGTTGCGCCAGCAGCTTCCTTTCTTCGACGAGCACCGCAGGTGCAAGGTGATCAAAGCGTCCGTCTATAAAGTCCGGATACTCTGGACCGAGGCGCCATGCGGTGAATCCTCCTAATCCATACTCCTGAAAGAGGTTGCCAGGGAGTTGCTCGCGCCGGATAAAACTCGCCGCACCCTCTGGAAACCACGATGCCTCTCCGGCGCCGAAACGAGACTGGGTCTGGTACACCACATGAGTTCGGTTTGAGACGAAATCTGCAGTGTGTACAAGCGTGATTCCGCAGAGTACACAGACGAAGATCAACGCAACGGCAACAGGGACGCGGAATAGTTGCAAATTCCTTGGTGACTTCTCCGGCGGCAAAACCGGCGGCGCATTGACAGCGAAGGCCTCGCCGAGCAAGGTCGCACCGATGATCGTGGTTGTCACGCAAAATAGCCCTATGTATCGCGCATGTTGCACCGACAGATAGAGAGACGCCGCCTGGATGATCGCCACCCCCAACTGTTTTCGCCACAAGGCCAGCGCCAGTACGAGGATGGCAATCACCATTAGCCACGCGTAGCCATTTTCGGGATGCCTGAAATCGATCAGTTGTGTGAACAGGTGGGACGACAGCGGTACGGAGAGAAACTCGCCGATCAGGGCTGAGGTGTTGTAGGTTCCTTGCTCCTGCGCCTGCAGTCCGGACAGAGAGAGCGAAGCGGAATAGAGCTTCAGCCCCCAGGGATTGATAAGGGTGACTCCGGCGGTTACTGCCAGCCAAGGCCACGCCCTCTGCAAACGCAGCAGTGCTCCGCTGCGGCGTTCAGCAAAGATCAAGTCGCTGATTTCAAGTAGCAGATATGCGCCAATGGACGCCAGCCCAAGTATGAACCCGGGGTGAATGTTTACCCAGAGCAACATGATCAGCGGCAGCACCCAGAGACGTTTCTTCGATCCACGCTGAAACGCCCACAGCTCACCGAAAAACAATGCAAGGAATACAGTGTTGAACAAGTCAGCGCGGGGCCCGGTGCGAAATGCAATTGGTTCAACCGCACACATAGCGAGAGCAATTGCTGCCAGGCCGCGCTCGCGAACTAAATATGCCACCGTCCCCAGGCAAGCCAGCGCGCAGAAGCAACTCAGCCCCGCGCATCCGGCCGCGCTGTAGATCAGGTACAAGAGCACACCGCCCAAAGGAGGGTATCTCCACGGCTTGCCGGTTGCTGTGTAGGAAAGGATATCGGTGCTGGGAATGGAGTGGTGCTGTACAACATAGCGGCCGGTAGCGATGTGCCAGCCCATGTCAGAATCCGAAACTGTTCGCAGCCCCGCAGCCAGCGCGTTGGCCAGCACTAAGAGGAGGAGGACAAGAACGGCGAGACGATAGGACTTATCGGTAGGGAAGCTCATGATGGAGACGAAAACGCATCAAGTATTGCATTGTGAATGGAGGCTTTTCAAGCTGCCGCCTCTCACACAACGGGCCTCGCTCGAAAGGCCGGTGTGTGGTCAAACCGATCCGATGGAGTCCCCGCGTGCTTTTCACTGTATCCAACTAAATAAGATATGATTTGTTGTCTTTCGGGGGCCACTAAGTGAGCGGGATGCGGCTGAATTGGCAAATTAAGACGTTGCTGCCCGTGGCACTCGTGTTGCTGAACGGATTGCTGCTCTTTGTCCTGGTGACACTCACTCTGCAGGATCCGCTGCGCAATAGCGTTCTCGCCGTGGCCGTCGCCGGAGCCGTGGCCATCTGTGCCGTGCTCTTCATGGTGCTGGCGGTTGTGATTCATCGGCCCATGCTGGAATTGCAGAGCAAGATCGCCCAGGTGCGTGAAGGTGACCTGTGGGTCAACGTAGAGTTTGCCGAGCCGCAACGATGAAATTGGCGACCTGGGACGGCATTTCAACGAGATGGTCAAGCAGTTGCGCGAGAGCCGCGAAGAGATCGAGCGCCTGCATCGCACCCAGATGTCCCGTGCCGAGCATCTGGCAACCCTGGGCGAGATGGCGGCAGGATTGGCGCATGAAATTCGTAACCCCTTGGCCGGCATCGCCGGCGTCATGGAGATCGTCGGGCGCGATTTGCCCCCCGACTCCGCTGCCGTATCCGTGCTGGGCGAGGTGCGGCACGAGGTGGTTCACATCAATAAAATTGTCAGTGAGCTGCTGGAGATTGCCCGTCCCAAGCCGCCCGTCTTTCAGCCAGGAGACCTGGTTGCGGTCGCCGAGCACGCCTGCCTCTTCGCCTGCGATCAGGCAGCGGCCAAGAAAGTGAAGCTGGAGGTGATTAAAGGCGATCCGCTCCCGGCGCTGGAGTTTGATCGAGGGCAGATTCATCAGGTGTTGTTGAATCTAATGCTGAATGCGGTGCAGGCTTGCGGTGAAGGCGGCAGTGTTCGCGTGGAGTTCTCCTCCGATGAACGAGCCGTCACTGCGACCGTGATCGACAGCGGCAAAGGGATTTCGCCAGAAGTGCTGCCGAACATCTTTCGGCCATTCTTTACCACCAAGGGAAACGGTACCGGACTGGGGCTCTCTTTGGCGCGCCGCATCGTAGAAGATCATGGAGGAAGGCTTGAGGCTACCAGCGTACTGGGCAAGGGTAGCCGATTCAGCTTAGCTCTTCCCAAAATCAGAGCAATCGAGTGAATTCAGACTTCCGGAGTTCACGAATCGCTCCAACCGCGTGCGTCGTCCCGTGATACTCTCAAAGGTCCGATACTGAGTAAACGATATAGATGCCGAGTGAAAAAGTTTTAATCGTCGATGACGAAAAATTAGTTCGTTGGTCCTTGCGCCAGAAGTGCGAAGAATGGGGATATCAGGTTTCTGAGGCGGAAAGCGGCACCGACGGACTGCGTCTTGCCCGCAACGAGTCTCCCGACTTGGTCCTGCTGGACGTCCGTCTGACCGACATGAACGGTCTTCAGGTGCTGCAGCGCCTGAAGCAGGCAGGCGACGCCCGCGCCGTCATCATGATCACGGCCGACCCTCAGTTGGAAGACGTGAAGCAGGCTCTGAAACAGGGAGCATACGATTTCATCGGTAAGCCGATCGACTACGACGAACTGCGCGTCGCAGTGAAAAATGCCCTGGAAGCAACCCAGCTTCGTTCCGAAAACGAGACCCTGAAGAAGGAAGTTCTGCAGCGCCGCCGCGCCGCCTACCACGATGTGGTCGGCGAGTCGCAGAAGATGCAGGACCTGATGTCGTTCGTCAACAAGGTTGCCTCCAGCGAAGCCACAACCATCCTGATCCAGGGCGAGAGCGGCACCGGTAAGGATCTGATCTCGCGCGCGATTCACTTTGAGAGCCGGAGAAAAGACAAACCGCTCATCGTGATCAATTGCTCGGCAATTCCGGAAACCCTGATGGAGGCCGAGCTTTTCGGCCACGAGAAGGGCGCCTTCACCGACGCCAAGGCCATGAAGAAAGGGCTGTTCGAACAAGCCGACGGTGGCACCCTCTTCCTGGACGAAATTGGCGAACTCTCCGGCCTGTTGCAAGCCAAACTGCTGCGAGTGCTGGAAGAACAGGTCATTCGCAGAGTCGGCGGCGTCAGGGATCAGGAAGTGGATGTGCGCGTGATCGCCGCCAGCAACCGCGATCTGGAACGCGCCGTGCGTGAAGGAACAGTTCCGTCAGGATCTGTACTACCGCTTGGCGATCATTTCCCTCTTCCTGCCGCCGCTGCGTGATCGCCGCGAAGACATTCTGCCGCTGGTGCACTTCTTCATCGAACGTTACAACCGGCGTTTTCGCAAGTCGGTGCGCGGCATTACCCCGGAAACCCGAGAACTGCTGTCCAAATACGACTGGCCCGGCAATGTGCGCGAGCTGAAAAACGCCATCGAACGCGCCATGATCCTGGAAGACGATGACATGCTGCGTCCGGTGTACCTCCCATTTTCCGTCGGTTCGCCGCTCAGTAGCCTGACCGCGTTTGAAGTCTCCTCCGGAGGCAATGTCGCGGCACACGGCATTGCCGGCACACATTCGGATGCTCAAGCGCATTATTCGGAGACTCAGGTCGTCAACGGCAAAACCTCCCCAGACTTTCGATTCCTGAAGGCGGCACGAGTCTGGAGGAGATTGAGCGCACGTTTGTCGAAATGGCCATGCAGCAAGCCAACCGCAACCAGACACAAGCGGCCAAACTGCTCGACATCAGCCGCGATGCGCTGCGCTACAAGCTGAAGAAATTTGGCCTGATTCACTCCGAAGAGGAAGAAGTGAGTACTCCTCCTCACTAAATGGCAGGCAGAATCTCAGTAATAAATCGCCAAGCGTCGAGCAGGCTCCTTTTGCCCAGTTTTGCTCCGTCGGGCTGGCGAGTGAACCTGTCCAGAGTATGCGGAATCGTTCGCACTTCTGAGTCAATTCCCACACAGCGTAACGACCTACTTGCCCAATCAACGCCACGATCATCGCTAAGTACTTGACAACACACGGCACACTTCTCTATCGTTTGCCTCTCGTTTTGGCCCTCTGTGTGCCTTCACTATATGGGCAAAGGAGATCTTCCGTGGAACCGACTCTGGTAGTGATTGGCATCAGCCTCCGCAGTGCCAAGTTGGCCATGCGTGAGCGCTTCTTGCTGAACTCCGCTCAGAAGTCGGCGGCGCTCTCGGCGCTGGTTCGCTCCGATGGGATCGACGAAGTCATCGTACTTTCCAACTGCAACCGCACGGAATTTCTCGTCTGGACTCAGGATGCCTCCGAGGCTGCCAACTCCGTTCTCCGCTTTTTGACCCGTTCCAGCAATCTGAAATTGGTGGAATGGTCGAACTTTTACCGCCTCGTGGGCGATGCTGCCGTAGCCCACGTCTTGCGCGTAGCCTCGGGAACCGATTCCGCTGTTTTCGGTGAGGCGGAGGCGACAAATTCGCTTCTTTCCGCCTGGCAGCAGGCACAGCGAGCGAGCACAACCGGCCGTTTTCTGGATGCGCTGATGGCCAAGGCGTTCAGCGTGGCTGGTCGGGTTCGCCAGGAACTGGGCACCGCCTCGAACATGACAACCGTGGCGGAAGCGGCGGTCGCGGTCTGTCGCGAATCGCTAGGCGATCTGCGCCAGCGGCGGGTTGTGATTCTGGGTGCCGGACAGATGGCTTTGGCGGCGGTTCGCGAGTTTCAGAGCGCGGAAGCCGGTGAGATTACAGTTGTGAATCGTAGTTGGGACCACGCCCAGCAACTGGCCCGGCAGTGCAAGGTCAAGGCTGCTCACGCCGAAAGTCTCTGGGAACAGGTTTTGCGGGCCGATGCGGTGATCTCCGCCGCCTCCCAGCGAGTGTTGCTGACGCGAGAGGGGCTGGAAGTCGTGCTGCGCGAGCGTAAGAACAACAAACGCCTCGTCGTTGTCGATCTCGCCGTACCCCGCACCGTGGATTCCAGCGTTCGCACCCTGGAGGGCGTTATTGCCCACGACCTGGACGACCTCTGTTCCGCCATGGACAAACGCGAGGAACGCCACCTCATGCTGCCGGTGGCCGAGCGCATCGTTGCCGAAGAGGCTGCTGGTTTTCGCAACAAGCTTCTATCGGAGTCGATCCTGCCTTCGATTTCAGCCATGCGCGAAAGGTTGGAACTCATCTGCCGGCAGGAGATGGATCAGTTGAAGGAGCAGTTCGGGCCCTTCACTGTGGATCAGGAGGTCGCTCTGGAAGCGCTCTCGTCCCGCATCACGCAGTACATCTCCGCTACCCTCGCACGACAGCTAAAGCAGATGCCGGGAAGCCCCGAGCTGACCTGCGCAATCCAACAGCTCTTTCAGTTGGAAGTGAACAAAAATAAGGTGGAAGCCGGCGTAGCCGACTAGGCTCCCCGCTCGCCACCCTTCCGCATCGTCACAACGCTCGTCACAATCCCGAATCGAAATCAAACTCCATTATGCTGATTCCGGGAATTTAGTCACCGTTTTCGCTCTCCCCAAACTCTGCTGCATGTCCGCTCACTGCCGATAGAGAGGACAGATTCATCGCGTCTGCGGCACCGCTGCAGGTGTCTATCGGGAGAGTGGAATGAAGCGTATCGGCTTGCTATTCATTTTTGTATTCAGTGTCGCGGCGGGGTTGCAGGCGCAAGCAAACTGGTCTTTCACCGGCACCGTCACCAAGATGAGAATGACGGACTGCGTCATGCAGCGCGGTTTCATGGCCGCCATGTCCGGAGTTCCGGCAGCCGCCGGGATGACCTGTCCTGAGTACACGGTGATGAGCGACAAGGTTGTGTACGTCGTGGTGGGGCGGCACACCGAAGAGTTCATCCCGCTCGCGGAGAACAAGGAATTTCTGATCCGCAAAAATGAACTCGTCATCTTCTCCGACGACGAGAAAACAAGATCCCGTTTCGCAATTCAGCGCATGACGCTGCGTGCAGATTGGGACCACGAGCAGGAGCGCAAGGAACTTGAGGCGAGAATGATGGAACGTAGCGTGAGCTACGAAGTGCGCAATCCTCCTCGCACCTCGGTGCTCACCACCAGCGCAACCAGATGATCACCGCAATTGTGGTGGAATGATGGGCCGAAGCGGCAAAAGCTCCGAGTAGTGGAATTTCGGGCTTCGTAAGCGCGTAAGTCTTTCGCCTACCGCGCCTCAGGTGAAGAGTTCAGGTGATCTTCGATCTGGTGTTGTACCTGGCGGCGGAATTCCAGCGGGTTGGCGACATGGCTGAAGGGCTCGTTCGTGCCACCGGTGCCGCGCACGGTAAGGCTGCCATATCCCATCATTCGACCCAGTAGCGTCTGTTCGACGCCGACGCTTTCCACCTTGGCGAGAAAGAGTTCAATAGTGCGCTTGGTGAGAAATCCGACCTTGATGATGATGCGCTTGTTGGTGACGGCCATCTCAGTTGCGTTGCGGCGGATGACGGCGACGCCGAGAATGATGCTGCCAAAGAGGATCAGGGCAAGTCCCGCGATGCCGGCAGCCTGAGCTTGGCCGCGCTCGGTGTGTTTGTCGGTCGCAGCCCAGACGAGCAAGGCGAGTCCGGCGGCGGTGAAGATTGCCTCAATGAAGATGGAGCGCCATAGCACGATCCAGTGCAAGCGGGTTGCGTACAGAATGCGCTCGCCGGGGTTCAGGTTATTTTGGACGTAGCCCAATGCTGTGACCTCCCAATCAGTGTCACTTCGATGGTAACGCCAATAAGAAAATCATGTTGCCTCAAAGGTACGGGCCGCCAGAATTTGGCGGCCCGTACCAACACTCGATCGCGCACTGGCGAGGCGTTCATCGCCGGACAGCGAATTGCCAGACAACGAAACGTTTAGCCCTTGAGTGCGGCAAAAACCTTCCGGGCAGCGGCGATGGTGGCGTCGATATCCGCAGCCGTATGTGCCGTGCTGAGGAAGGCGGCCTCGAACTGCGAAGGTGGCAGCCAGACGCCTGCATCCAACATGCCGCGGTGGAAGCGGCCGAAAAGTTCGGTGTTGCAGGGTGCGGCAGTCTCCCAGTCGAAAACCGGGTGATCGGCGAAAAACCATGTGAACATGCTGCCGACCTGGTTGGCGGTGATCGAGATTCCGGCGTCGCGCGCGGCCTGAGAGACGCCGGCAACAAGCTTCGCGGCAAGTCACGTTGAGCCCGGGATAAATCGTATTGCGGCCCGACCCCAAAGTTTTCAGCATGGCGAGTCCGGCGGCCATGGCCAGTGGGTTTCCGCTGAGGGTTCCGGCCTGGTAGACAGGGCCGAGGGGCGAGATCTGGTTCATCAGCGCCGCCGGTCCGCCATAGGCGCCCACAGGCAGTCCGCCGCCGATCACCTTGCCTAAGGTGGTGAGGTCTGGCTTGATGTTGTAGAGCTCCTGCGCGCCCCCATAGCTGACCCGGAAGCCGGTCATCACCTCGTCAAAGATGAGGAGGCTTCCCTCGCGCTCGGTCACGGAGCGGACGGCCTGGAGATAGCCGGGCTTGGGCGGAACGCAACCCATGTTGCCGACCACCGGCTCGATGATGACACAGGCGATCTGGTGCTTGAACTTTTCGAATGCTTCTTCGAGAGCCGCAACGTCGTTATAAGGCAGGGCGAGCGTGAACTTGACGAATTCTTCGGGGACTCCGGCCGAGCCAGGGATTCCAAAGGTGGCAACGCCGGAGCCGGCCTTGACCAGCAGGGCGTCGCTGTGGCCGTGGTAGCAGCCTTCGAATTTTACGATGTACTTGCGGTTGGTTGCGGCGCGCGCAAGGCGGATCGCCGACATAGTGGCCTCGGTGCCACTGGAGACGAAACGCACCTTTTCCATCGAGGGAAAAGCCTCGATGACGGCTTCGGCGAGGTCGGCCTCGGAGGGTGTGGATGCCCCGAAACTGGTGCCCTTGCGCGCGGCTTCGATAACGGCTTCGACCACCTGCGGGGCGCAATGGCCAAGCATCAACGGGCCCCAGGAGAGCACGTAGTCGAGGTACCGGTTGCCGTCGGCATCTGTCATGTACGCGCCCGCGCCGCTGACGATCATCGGTGGCTCGCCGCCGACGGCGCGAAATGCGCGGACCGGAGAATTGACGCCTCCAGGAAAGAAGGTTTCAGCACGCTGCTGCAGGGAACGCGAGACGATCAAGTTTTCTGGACACGGAGACCAACCAAAGGGCGGAGCGGTAGAATAAGAGCAGCTCCGCAAAATAGGAATTTGCGACCCTTTCAACATAGCAAAAACGCGGAATGCGGGGAAGGGTGCGAATCGTAGGGCGCGGACAAAAGGCGGACAGTCGCTCGCATCAAGAGAAGAACGCGGCGGGGTTTCGGCCCAGGATGCAATTGCGATTCTTTCAAGAAGAGCTGATCTTGAGAGGCAGCGAAAAAACTTAATAATGATGAAGACTTATTTAGCGATGAAGAGACATACACACTGGCTGTTTCGACTGATTGGAATTGCGGCGCTGCTGACAACACTGTGCGGCGCCATGCACGCCGAGGTGGGGTTGATGTTGGATGAGGCGCTGCGAGTTGGCTCCTCAAAGTGGACTGGAGCGGGACATTCGGCGGTCTATCTGTCCGGGGTGTGTATGGCCACGCCCGTGGAATTGAGAATCTGCGGACCGGGCGAGAATGGGGTCGTGCTTACCAACTACCCCTCGTTCGGAGAAGACCGATCCTATGAATGGAACGCGATTCCGCTGAATGTCTACTTGTACGGCGTCGAAGACGAGTCGGCACGGCCCCTGTACGCCAGCCAGACGGTGCGCTGGATGCTGGAAGAACGTTACCGCGAGAAAAACATGGGAGCGCTGTGCACGGGAAAGTGCGTGACGAATCCAAACGCTCTCTGGCGCGAGACGGTAGCCTCGTCCTTCATTCGCGATATCTACATGTTTACGTTGAAGACCACGCCAGAGCAGGACCGTGCACTCGTCGACAAATTCAACCGCGCAGCCAATGTCGATCACTTCAATGGAATTACCCACAACTGCGCCGACTTTGCGCGTGAGATCGTCAATACCTACTTTCCAGGCGCGGCAAAGCCTGATCACATCAATGACTTCTGGATCACGACTCCGAAGGCAATCGCAAAATCGTTTGCGCATTACGGAGTAAAGCATCCCGAGCTTGAGTTTCACGTGGTTCGCTTCTCGCAAATTCCTGGCGAGTATCCCATCAGCAAGGACAATCGCAAGGGCACCGAGGAACTCTTTCGCGGGAACAGGTGGCGCGTGCCGCTTGCAGTATTGCGTCCCTATGAACTGGCGATCGTTACCACCAGCTACATGCTCACGGGAAGATTCAATCCGGAACTGGAGGTCCAGCGGCGGCCGACGGAGGAAGCGTCCGGGCTGGAAACGGAGTTGCGGGAGGCTCGCGCTACCGGAGATCGTGAGCGGGAAAAAGAGTGCAAGCAGGAGATTCTGTCGGCGCGTGCAACAGCTTTAGGCACCAAGGAAGAGTGGTCCGGCTATGACGCCAGTGTTCGTCAGTACGAGGCTGAGGCGGTTGGCCAGGGCTATTCGAGCGATCTGGAGAGCTTGCGGAAGCTCGCACAACACACGGTTTCCACCAGTTGGATAAAGACGGATGAACAGGGAGGAGTGTGGCTGAGTCCGCGCGATGGGCGGTCTGGGGCCAAGGTTGGGCTGAGCGTAAACACCCTGGCGGAGAGCTCCTCGAATGCAAGGATGGGATATCTGCTGGCACTGTCGCGAGTCGATGCTGAGTTGCGCAAGACGCCGAAGAATCGAGAGACACTTGGTTTCTTCCGCAAGGATTGGGAGTTGATGGAGCAGCTACGTGGGCGTGTGGTTCCGGTGGTGGCCGGAAGCCGGCAGACGGACCGTGGCGGCACAGCCCAGTAGAGCTTACGTAAGGCGAACGGCTGCTGCGGGTCGGGAGAGGCTACTTTCAGTGCCTCTAACGTTGCTGGCGATACATCGCCAAGTAGCTCACAATCCCGAACTGGGACAACGCGAGTGCCCGAGGCGTTTTGCAGTCTCACTTGGAGCCTGGCCGCGGCGCGGCTGGCGTCTGCAATCACATTCAATCGCGCGCTGATAGAATGGTGAGGAAATGATCCTACCGTTCGTCCGCGAGCTGCTCGCGGATGCCGAGGCAACCTCCAGTTTTCAGCGTGCAGCAACCCATCTAAAGGGAGGCGCGGGGCGCATACGTGTCTCCGGACTGACGCCGACGGCGCGCGCGCTGCATTATGCGCTGCTGCATCGTGCCTCGGCCAGGCCGCTGCTCATAGTGGTGAGCGACAATCGTACCGCCGAAGAACTGCTGCCTTTGCTGCAGAGTTTTTGCGAGTTGACGGGCGCGGCCACCCCGGACGCGGTGGCCTACCTCCCGGCGCGGGATGTGCTTCCCTTCGAAAATCTCTCTCCTCATCCTGAAATTCAGGAGATGCGCGCGCGTGCGCTCTGGCGCATCGCCAGCGGCGCGGCAGCGCTGGTGGTGGCGCCATTTGCAGCCACCACGATTCGTCTGAGCGACGCCGACTACTACCGCAATCTAGCTCGCGTGGTGCGTCGGGGAGACTGGTTGGATTTGGAAAAGCTGGTGCAGCACCTCAATATTGTGGGCTACCGGCAGACTGACATCGTGGAACAGCAGGGCGAGTATGCGCAACGCGGCGGAATTCTAGACGTGTATTCGCCTGAGATGGAAAGACCGGTGCGCATTGAACTGTTTGGCGACGAAGTGGAGTCGCTGCGGCGCTTTGACCCGGTAACGCAGCGTTCGGCGGCGACCTTGGAAGAGGCCGCGCTGCTGCCGTTGACCGAAACTGCGGTGACCGAAGAGTTGCTGGCGACGATCAATGCGCGGTTAAGCGGAAGGCGGGTCAGCGGGAGCGAGGAAGCGCTGGAAGATGCCGCGCGCGCCGGTGGCGTGACGGTGTTTCCCGGATGGGAGTTCTTTGCCCCGGTGGCAGGCGCGGAGAACACGATTTTCGACCTGATGCCCGACGCCGCAGTGGTGCTCGACGAAGCCGAGAGGCTTGCCGAGGACCATGACGGCTGGTGGCAACGCGTGGCAGATGCGCATGAGCGCAGCGGGGTGGGAAACCTGGTGCGTCCAGAGGAGTTGTACGTCGCTCCCGAGGAATGGCGCCAACGCGTAGCCTTGAGCCGGGGTTTGGACATAGAGCAGCTTGGGTTGGCGTCAAGCGAAGGCGCGGAGCTGGTGGAGTTCACTTCGCGTCCCACGCCACGCTTCCACGGCGCGGTGCCAAAGCTGCTGGACGAAGTGAAGAAGCTCTCCGCGGCCGGCGAGCGCGTCATGTTGGTCGCCGGTTCCATGGGCGAGTTGGAACGTCTGGCCGATCTCTTTAACGAATACGAGGTGCCCTACCGTCTGGGAATGCGGGCCAAAGCGGCCAGTGTCAGCGAGCAAGCCACCTACTTCAACGATGAGAGCGCGGCGACCACGCTGGTCTACGGCTATGTCCCTCTAGGAGTCGAACTGCCGGATGCGAAGCTGGTGCTCTTCGGCGCCAACGATCTGTTCGACGAGTCCGAGGCAGGCGCGCCAAGGCAGCCCAAGCAGCGATCCAAAACCTCCGCGTTTTTGTCCGACTTCCGTGATCTGGCGGCGGGCGATTATGTCGTGCACGTGGAGCACGGCATCGGCCAGTACCAGGGCCTGCGCGAGATTCCACAGGCCGACGGCTCCAAGGCCGAGTTCATGGTATTGGAATACGCCGAAGGCGCACGGCTCTACGTTCCGCTGACCCGGCTTGATCTGGTGCAGAAATATCGCTCGGCCGAGGGCGGGCACACCGTACTCAACCGCCTGGGTACGCAGCAATGGGTAAAGACCAAGGCGCGCGTCAAAAAGGCCATGCAGGACATGGCCGACGAGCTGCTGAAACTGTACGCACAGCGCAAGACCGCGCAAGGATTTCAGTACTCCGGCGACAGCCAGTTCATGCGCGAGTTCGAAGATGCCTTTGAATACAATCCGACCGATGACCAGACCTGCGGCCGTGGAAGACATTAAGCGCGACATGGAAGGCCGCCAGCCGATGGATCGCCTGCTGTGTGGCGACGTCGGCTACGGCAAGACGGAAGTGGCGATGCGCGCCGCCTACAAAGCGGTGAACGACAGCAAGCAGGTCGCGGTCTTGGCCCCCACCACGGTGCTGGCCTTCCAGCATTATGAGACCTTCAAACATCGCTTCGCGGCCTTTCCGGTGAACATCGAAATGATCTCAGGCTTCCGCACCGCGAGGCAGCAGAAAGAGATCGTCGAGAAGATCGAGAACGGCAAGGTGGATATTCTGGTGGGCACGCATCGCGTGCTTTCCAAGGACATCCAGTTCCCCGACCTTGGCTTGGTAATCATCGACGAAGAGCAGCGCTTCGGAGTGCGGCACAAGGAGCGGCTCAAACATTTGCGCAAGGAAGTGGATGTGTTGACGATGTCGGCGACGCCGATTCCCCGCACGCTGCACATGTCGATGCTCGGGCTTGCGCGACATGAGCGTGATCGAAACCCCGCCCCGCGACCGCCTTGCGATCCAGACCGTAGTTGCGACCTGGGACGAGAAGCTGATTCGCTCCGCGATTGAGCAGGAGCTGGAACGCGGCGGCCAGGTCTATTTCGTTCACAACCGCGTGGAGTCGATCTACGAGATATCGGCGAAGCTGCGCGAACTCGCGCCCAAAGCGCGGATTCTCGTCGGCCACGGACAGATGGGCGAGGGCGAGTTGGAGAAAGTCATGCTCGCCTTCATGCGGCACGAAGCCGACATTCTGGTGGCCACCACCATCATCGAAAACGGACTCGATATTCCGCTCTGCAATACCATCCTCATCAATCGCGCCGACCGCCACGGATTGAGCGAACTGTACCAGTTGCGCGGGCGGGTTGGCCGCTCCAACCGGCGCTCGTATGCCTATCTGCTGGTGCCGCCGGACCGCGAACTGAATGAGGTAGCCCGGCGCAGACTGGCCGCCCTCAAAGAGTTCAGCGATTTAGGCGCGGGCTTCAAAATCGCGGCGCTCGACCTCGAACTGCGCGGCGCCGGAAATCTCCTGGGCGGACAACAGAGCGGCCATATCGAAGCCGTGGGCTTTGAGATGTACACCACCATGCTGGAGCAGATGATTCGCGAGTTGAAGGGCGAGCAGGTGCAGGCGGCGCTGGATACGGCGCTCAATCTCGGCTTGAACATTCGCATTCCAAATGAGTACATTCGCGAGGAAAATCAGCGCCTGCGCATCTACAAGCGGACAGCGGCGGTGGAGGACGAAAAACAGTTGAACGATGTGGCCAACGAGCTGCGAGATCGCTACGGCGAGCCGCCGCCGGCCGTGCAGCACCTGCTGCAATACGCGCACCTCCGGTTGGAGTGTCAGCGGCTCGGCGTTGCAAGCATCGAACGCAAGCGCGATCAGGTGAGCGTGAAGTTTACCCAAACCGCCGAAGCCGATCCGCAGAAAATTATGCAACTGGTGGCCAAACACAAGGGAGTGGTGTTTACGCCGCAAGGGATTTTGAAATTTTCATTAAAAGCAGCGCGTCCCGATGAAGTGTTGAATGGGTTGCGTAAGCTGCTGGAAGGGTTCGAGGCCGAGCCCTCCCGCGTATAAGTGACGGCGAAGCGAAGTTTAGTTGTGCGCCGTTTGAGCTTACAATAGCTGGTTGCAAACTTTAGCCGTACTGAGTGAAACGAATGAACGCAACAATTCGTAAAGCAGTGTTTCCGGCCGCCGGCATGGGTACTCGGTTCCTGCCAGCAACTAAGGTCGTGCCGAAGGAGATGTTGCCCGTCGTCGACAAGCCGATTATTCAGTATGGCGTGGAGGAGGCGATTGCCTCCGGTTGCGACGAGATCATCATCGTGACCGGGCGCGGCAAAGTCGTAATGGAAGATCATTTCGACATCAGCTTTGAGCTGGAGCACTCACTGGCCGAGCGCAACAAATCCTCCCTGTTGCAGACCGCGCAGCAGATAGCTCGAATGGCGCACGTCAGTACGGTGCGGCAAAAGGAGCCGTTAGGGCTGGGCCATGCGGTTTTGATGGCAAAGCGACTGGTGGGCAACGAGCCGTTTGGCGTGATCCTGCCCGACGACCTCGTGGATTCGCCCGACCATCCGTGCCTCAAACAATTGATCGACGTATTTGAAGAGAAACACGCTTCGGTGATCGCAACCCAGATTGTCGAAGGCAAAGCGATCTCCGCATACGGCGTGCTGGACGCAAAGCTGGTTCCGGGATTCAACGGTCGTCTCTACGAGATCACGGACATGGTCGAGAAGCCGAAGTTCGAAGAGGCCCCGTCGAATCTCGCCATCATCGGCCGTTACGTGCTTACGCCGCGCATCTTCGAGATGATCGAAACCATCACGCCGGGTGCGGGCGGAGAACTGCAACTGACCGACGCCCTGAAGAAACTACTGCAACATGAAAAAATCTACGGACTTGTCGTCCAAGGCAAGCGGCATGATGCGGGTGACAAGCTCGGCTTCTTGAAGGCCACCGTCGAGTACGCCCTGCAGCGCGAGGATTTAGGCCCGGCGTTCAAGGAATATCTGTTGGCGCTGGATATCGAGAAGGCATCTCACGGCCCCGTGTGATTGCGCGGATTCGCCTTGAGTTGAAAACCGCACGGATTAGAAAGGCATCGTAAACGCTATGTTCCAATTGCTCGTGAGATGGATTATCTCTGCGGTGTTGCTGCTGGTGGTCTCCCACCTGGTGCCTGGCTTTAGGGTTGATGGTTTGCGCTCCGCGCTGATTGCAGCACTGGTGATCGGGCTGGTGAATGCCACCCTGGGAGTCTTCCTGAAAGTTGTGACGTTTCCACTCTCACTGCTCACGCTGGGATTGTTCTTGCTCGTCATCAACGCACTGATGTTGTTGTTTGCTTCGCATTTTGTGCGCGGCTTCGTTGTTCAGGGCTTTGCGCCTGCCTTCTGGGGAGCCCTGCTGCTCTCGCTTCTGGGAATGGTGACGCGCTGGCTTACGCCCTCTGGTAATTAGCCCGCATTAGAATCCAACGCGCGAAGCGAGCGCACCAGCGCCGTCAGATTGAGACCCTGCTGAAAGAGCCGTATGCCAGCGATGCCGGCAGCGCCGGTGGCGGCGCAAAGTCGTGCGCGTTCCACATCTACTCCACCCAACGCGAAGACCGGAAAACTTCTGCGCGTATCGCCGGCCTCGACGCGCAGATCGGGATCATCTTTGCGCGTCGCCCGGCGCAACTCCTCAAGCCCAATTCCATCCTTGACCACATTTGCTTTTTCGAAAATCGGTGCCAGCACCGCGAAATCAGCGCCGTGCGCTTCGGCCAGTCGCACCTCTTGAGCGGAGTGGCAGGAGACAGCGATCAGAAACTCCGATACGGGGCGGCTTTTAGCCGCCAGCGCGCGTGCGTCAGAGGCCGCAATATCCGTGCCGGTGAGGTGCACGCCGTCGGCGCCAACGGCCAGAGCTACGTCGGTGCGATGGTTGATCAGCAATCGTGCCCGGCCTTCGGCGCGGATCAGATGCAGAACTTCGCGGGCCAGCAACTCAAGTTCGCCGATGGCAAGATCCTTCTCGCGGAGTTGAATGTAATCGACTCCCGCAGCGGCGGCGTTGCGGATCGTCCGGAGAAGCTGGGTCCGGCGTTCTGCTTCGCTTCCCGCAAACTGGCTTCGATCCGTAATGTAGTAGATCAGCAAAACGAGTAGCCCCATTTTTTCTGAGACGTGTTTTCGAGACAAGGCGCCGATTAATTTGCAGGCACAGTCCAACCCGGCTTCACTCCGGCGGCGGCATTCTGCACATCGAGCCACTTCTTCAGCGGTGCAAAGTATTCCATCATCGCTCCGGCGTCCATGTGATCGTCGCCGGTCAGCGTCTTCAGTGCTTCCGGCCAAGGCTTGCTCAGGCCGAGCTGCAACATGGCATCGAGCTTGGCTCCAGCGGCTTTGTTGTTGTAAAACGAGCAGCGATGCAGCGGCCCGCTCTGGCCAGCTTCGCGGCACATGGCGCGATAAAACTGAAATTGCAGAATCCGCGCCAGAAAATAGCGGGTGTAGGGCACGTTGGCCGGGACATGGTACTTGGCTCCCGGATCAAAGTCGGCTTCCGTGCGAGCCACCGGCGGAACAACGCCCTGATAGCGTGCACGCAGCTTCCACCATGCGGCGTTGTAGTCGGCAGGCGCTATCTCGCCGGAGAAGACCTTCCATCGCCACTGGTCAATCAGCAGGCCAAAGGGTAGGAAGGCGACTTTATCCGTTGCCTGGCGCAGGAGAAGTGCGGTGTCATCGCTGTCTGGAACCTTGTCGATCAGACCCACCTGCTTCAAATATTCGGGCGTGATCGAGAGCGCAATGGTGTCGCCGATGGCTTCGTGAAAGCCATCGTTGGCGCCGTTCATAAACAGAAATGGCTGGTGCTTGTACGCGCGCTGGTAAAAGTTGTGACCGAGTTCATGATGCACGGTCACGAAATCCTCGTCGCGAATCTGAATACACATCTTGAGACGAAGATCGTCCTGATTATCGATGTCCCATGCACTAGCGTGACAGACGACGTCGCGATCGCGGGGCTTGATGAACTGCGAACGTTCCCAGAAGGTAGCAGGCAGCGCTTCAAAGCCGAGCGACTTGAAAAAGCTTTCACCGTAGCGCACCATTCCGAGCTCATCCACATGGGTCGCTTTCAAAAGCGCGGTGAGGTCGTAGCCCGAACCCTTGCTGTTGGCGGGAGCCACCAGCGGATAGATGTTTCCCCACTCCTGCGCCCAGGGATTTCCCAGCAGATCGGCGCGAATCATTCCATTCGCATCAGCGGCCTGCGATCCGTAGCTCTTCACCAGTTGATTGCGAACATAGGTGTGCAGGGACTCGTAGAGGGGACGTACCTGGTTCCAGAGTCGCTCCGTCTCGGCGGAGAACTGCTCGGGCGTCATATCGTAATTGCTGCGCCACTGCGCGCCCATATCTTTGAATCCAAGCTCGCGTGCACCCTGGTTCTGCAACTCGATGAAGCGGGTGTATTTGGCGCGCATGGGGGCTCCGACGGCGTGCCAGCCCGCCCAGAGCTCCTTCAACTCTTCGGGATCGCGCGAGGTCGCAAAGACCTTTTCGATCTCGCCGATGGAAAGGCATTTGCCGCTGAATTTTCCGCTCTTGGGACAATACTTCGCCTTGCCGTACTCGCCTTCCAGGGAGCTGGCGAGCTGAGTAAACTCCTCGCGTTCCTTTGCATTCTCCAGCGAAAAGAGTTGGAGTTTGAGCAGCAGGAATTTGCGCGTGAGCACGGGAGGCAACTCCATGCCGTCGTAGCGCTTGACGCCGGTTGCCAGGCGAGTGAGTTCGGCGATGAGGCGCTCATTGTAGTCGGCGGCAATGGCCTCGGTGTCATCGGTGATAAAGGTGGACTGCACCCATTGCGCGCGGGCAAGTTTTATACTCAGATCGCTCAACGTGGATTCAGCTTCGGCCATGAATTTCTCAGCATCGGCCACGGTGGGTTTCGCCTGCGATTCAGTCATTGTTGACTCCTGGGTCTTGGCCGCCTTCGGTGGCGTGGTCTGAGCCATCGCGCAAAGCGCCAGCGCGGCAATTGCGACCACGAGTTTCACAACGCTCCACATGGATGAATCCCCCGACCCGCACGTTGCGACCTGCCCATTGCGACGTGCACATTGTAATGAGTTCCAATGCAAGAAGAAACTGCTTCGCGCCAGAGGGACTGGATCGACAGCCGATTTCTTCGTACACTACGGGCACGCGGTGCGCCATGCATGGAGCAGCTCTCAACCCGTCTTTGATTCGACCTCTGCTGATCGTGCTGTTCCTGGTGATCACGCAGATCCTGCGGGCAGCCAAGGTTTCCAAAACGCCGTCCAAGACGCCGCCCAAGACGATGTCCGAGACCGCAAATCCAGGTACGCGGACCGGCGTAGGCACAGCAACACAGTTGGGCGATGTGTTTCGCGAAGCCATGCGGCAGAGAGCCGAACAGACTCGCGCGCGGCAAAGCCAGCAGCCCGTGAATGTGGATGTTGTGGGTAGCGAAGTGGTGCAGGTTGGCGAAGAATTTCACGAGCCGCCATTTCAGCCGCCGCCAAAGATTGAACCAGAGTCATCCTTTGTTCCGTCGCTGCTGCTGCTGGCGCTTTTGGCCTGTCTCTGCCTGATGGCCTATCGCTACTGGGCCGGGTAGGATCGCAAGTCCGCAGAGTCGCCGGGCAAGCTCTGATCCCTCGCCGTTTTAACCCATCAACATGCCGCCGTTCACGTCGAGGACATGACCGGTGATATAGCCCGCCTCGTTGCTGGCGAGAAAAAGTACGGCGTTGGCAATGTCGACGTCCGTGCCCTGGCGGCCCAACGGAATCTGTGCCGTGATTGCTTGCTTCTGATCTTCGGTGAGCACGTCGGTCATTGCCGTGGTGATGAAGCCGGGGGCGACGGCGTTGACCGTGATGTTACGGGAGGCGAATTCGCGCGCCGCCGAGCGCGTAAGGCCGATGAGTCCGGCCTTGGACGAAGCATAGTTTGCCTGTCCCGCCGCGCCCATTTCGCCAATGATGGAAGTGATGTTGATGATCCGTCCCCAGCGCTGCTTCATCATGCCGCTGATGACGGCTTGGGTCAGCAGAAAGGGAGCACTCAGGTTGGTGGTCAGGACGTCATCCCAATCGGCGCGCTTCATTCGCATCAGCAGGGTGTCGCGGGTGATCCCGGCGTTGTTGACCAGAATGTCGATCTTTCCGAACTGGGCGGCGATCTGCTTGACCGTGGTTTTGATGGCATCTTCGGAAGCTACGTCAAGGCAAAATGCCGCCGCTTTTCCACCCTCGGCTTCGATCTGCGCCACTGCTTCCGTCAGCTTCTCTTCATTGCGCGCGGCCAGTGCCACGGTCGCGCCGGCCTTGGCCAGCGTCACGGCGCAGGCACGGCCAATTCCCTGGGACGCTCCAGTGACAAGCGCCACGTGTCCCTGCAAGGACTCCATAGATCACCTCGATGTGCAAACGAAAGATATGCAAATGAAACTTAGCGGATTATAGCCGACAGGCTAGCTGAGCTGGCCGGAGATTTGCACTTCTGCCGGTTGTTCGCCGCCAGGAGCGGCGCTGCCGGGGTCCTTATCCGCCGAGGTGTACAGCATTCTGAGAATTGGAGGCGGAAGGATCGTGGTAACCGCGGTCATCACGATGACCAGTGCGTAGGCGCGTTGCGAGATCATGTTCATTTGCAAGCCGATCAGCGCGATGATCAGCGCGACTTCGCCGCGTGGCGTCATGCCGACTCCAACCTGTAACATGCTGCGCCAACCCTCGCGGTAAAGTGGCAGCCCGCAACCGACGATCTTAGAGACTACCGCGAGCGCCGAGAGCGCCAGTGCCAGCAGTACGACGGAGCGGGAGAACACCGAGAGATCCAGGCGCGATCCCATGGTGAAGAAAAAGAAAGGAGCCAGAAATTGATTAATCGCCTGAGCGCGCGGTTCCAGATTCCAGCGTGGCGAATAATCCGCAAAGGCCAGACCGGCGAAAAACGCCCCGATGATTGCCGCCATTCCGATCCGAGTGGCTGCAACCGAGAGTCCAAGACACAGCGCCAGGGCAAGCACGAGCGGAGCGTCCTGGGTTTGCATCCGCTGAATGCCGGGCTCGAGACGATCCACTACTCTCGGCGCAACGAAAATCATGAATATGGCAAAGCCAGCCGCTTCCGCGGCGACCAGGGCAAGATGCAGCCATTGGATGCCACCATTAGTGACCGTGCTGACCAATGTTCCCAGCAACAACATGCCGAGTATGTCATCAAAAACTGCGGCTCCCAGAATGATCTGCGCGGTTCGCGACTTATGTACATTCATGTCGCGCAGCACCCTGGCCGTTATGCCAACGCTGGTGGCCACCATTGCCGCAGCGACGAAGACGGCCTCGTGCGTAGGTTCGTGATGCCAGCGCAGAACGATGAAGCCTGCGGCAAAAGGCAACACGATTCCGGCCACGGCCACACGCAGGCTTAGCCGTCCGACCCGAATCAGATCGCTGGGCGAAGTTTCCAGCCCGACGGTGAAAAGCAGGAATACGGCTCCAACTTCAGCGATGGAGTAGATGGTGTCGCCAGGCAAAACGAAGCGGGTAGCGTAGGGGCCCAGTATCACGCCAGCAAAGATTTCGCCGAGAACCGCAGGAAGGCGCATTCGTTCGAACAACTCACCAAAGACCTTCGCCCAGACGAAGATGGTGAATAGCTGCAACAGAAGTGAGTCGGTTCCATGAGGCATCAGGCGGATCGTCCGTGGTACGGCGCAACGCTTCAGCGCGACGGGTGAATAGTATTATTCTGCGGTACAAAGGCCGAATTCAGCGAGCAAAATCGAAGGCTGCGGCAGGTTTTACACCGGGGTCTAAGGTGAACGTGTCGCGTGCCGCTTTGGATGTGATTAAATGAGCCTAATACTCGGCTCAGGTTTTGCACGGAAGAGCTCTCGATTTTTCGACACTCAGCACTCGAATCGTGCGATCTTTAGGGCGTCAGTTTAATTCTTCTCATATAGAAAATCATGAAGACGAAATGGCTGTTCACCTTGCAGTCCACGCTTGGAATCGCCGTCAGTGCCATGTGCGCGATTGCCGTCGCCCTGGTCTTTTCCAGAACCCAGTGGAAACTGGCGGCTCCGTTTCTGTTCGCGGCCGTGCTGGTGCTGCTTGCGAGTCGCTTTGGAGCATTGGTCAGCGTAATTGGATCATTGCTGGCGGCCCTCATCTTTGCATATTTTCTGTTTGCCCCCATGCATTCGCTGCAGGTTGAGAACGATACCGAGCGGGCTTCCCTGGCGTGGATGATCCTGCTGTCCGTTTCTGCGTCTTACCTTCTGTTCCCATCGCGAACCGACGGCGACGGGCATGGCCTCTGAGTTAGAGCGAGAGGTGAATCATCTCCGGAGCCCAAGCCAACATTTTGAGCGAACGTGAGAAGTGGCAGAGATCCGGCTTTAGCGGTAAAACCAGGCCGAAGGGATCGCCCAAGCTGTTGGCGCGGATCTCAACGCTGCTCGCCTGCAATGCCCAAGGCTGATGATGTACTTCGGCGCGGTAATACTTCCGCCGATTCCACGAGTACACACCATAGCGTTCGGTGAGGAATTCATCCAGGCTGCCGCCGCGTGCCCGCTCCGCTTCGCTCTCCGGAGAGTAGATCGCGTCAAATTTGGCGGGACCGTCGATTGCGGCGGGGCCATGCAGACGAGAGGAGCGGACGTGAATCGTTCGCTTCGCCGGATCGCGAGCCTGTTGAGCCTGAAGCGTGGCGCCGCTGACTTGTATCGCCGCGTGCCAGTATGGCAGGCGGAAGAAGACGCGGGCGAACCACACCGCCGATAGATTGGCCGCATCCACGCTGAAATAGAAAAGTCCCGGTTTGCCTTGCCCCGCCTTGTCATTCATGGTGACGTAAGTACGCAGACTCACCAGTGGAAAGAACGAAAGTCCCGGCAAAGGCGGAACTCCGCTCGGGCGCACATGGCTGGCGCAGCACGACGATACGGTAAGCCAGGCGACGCCGTCATAGAGGTCGAGCGTCAGGGCCTCGGGCACAAGGCGCCGCAGCGTGGGTGGGTCGATTGCGAAGTGAGCAAACAGCAGGTCGTTCCAGCTCTGCGAGAAAAGCCAATGCGCGTCCGGCGGCGGCCATGGACGATGCTCGACCGAGTACAGCAAGCTGTCGGCGGTGACGAATTGGGTCTGAAAGTCGGGCTCCACCGCATTTGCCTCGGTAAAAGCGTAGCCCAATTTGCTGCTGCGCTGCACGGGAAACTATGGACGCGTCAATTTGCGCCGGGTTTTCCTTTCCCGATTGTGAGTTGGCAATCCATCGAGCTTTGCGTCAAAATCAAGCGCATGACCGTTCCCGTCTCTGGTGCCACTCCCACCCCCGAGCCTGACTCCGCCGAAACGCAAGTGTATTGCATCCATGGCGCCGACCCGGAGGTGCAGGCCTACGCCATGGCCAAGTACTCCCGCTCTTCGCTTTCGCTGAAAGAGTCGCTGGCTGAGTTGAACGAGCAGAAGGCGGAAAAGTTTCTCAGCACCTTCTACTTTCAATACGGGCACCGCTCGATTGCCGATCTGGCGCACGTCGCCATGGCGATTGAACAGCTCTCGCTACTGGCTGCCACGCTGGTGGTGGACGAGACCCGCTGGGACGGGCAGGAGCGCTCGACGCGCTACCAGGATTTCAGAAAGAGCGGCTACTATACCCCGGGATTCAGCGATTCCGCAGATCGGCTTCTGTACGAGGAGACCGTTGAATTCCTCTTCTCCGAGTACCGCAAATTCAGCGAACTGAATTTCCAATATCTAACAGCCCAGACGCCCAAACCACCGGAGATGACGCAGGAAGCCTACGAGCGCACCCTGCGCGCACGCGCCTTCGACATTTCGCGGTACCTGCTGCCTTTGGCGACCAATACGTCGCTCGGGCAGATCGTGAACGCCCGGACCTTGGAGACGCAGCTCTCACGCCTGCTCGGCAGCCCCTACGAGGAGGTGCGTCTGCTGGGCGAACGTATGAAGCAGGCCGCGCGCGGAGCAGCCTGGGACGTGAACGCCGCAAAGCGACAGGCACTCGTTGACGCAATCGCCGAGACCGACGCAGCTCTGGGCGAGCAGGCGCGGGCGGAGCTCTTGCGTGAAACCAGAAGCTCTCCCACGCTGGTCAAGCACGCCGAGCCCAGCGCGTACGAGCTCGCTTCCAGGCAGGAGCTGGCGCAGGCGGAAGCCGAGTTGATGTGTGGCCAGGGCCTTGCCTCGGCTCCGGCGGTCGATCTGCTGGATTCCGCGGTTGATCTGCTGGATGACGAACCGCTGGAGATCGAGCTTGCGACCACGCTGCTCTACGAGCACTCCCGCCATCGCTACCGCCAATTGCGTGAGGCCGTACTCGGTCTAAGCCAGGCCCGGCGCGAGGAGATCGTCGATCTCGGCATGCGCCATCGCGGCCGCCACGACGAACTGCTCCGCGCGTACTGCGCCGGACAAAAATTCCGCTTTGACATCCTGATGGATATTGGCGCCTACCGCGATCTTCACCGCCATCGCCGCTGCGTGCAAATTCACCAGGAGTATTGCTTTGCCCATGGCTTTGACACGCCGCGTGAGATCCATGAAGCCGGATATGGCGGACGCTACGCCGAGGCGATGCAGCGCGCCGCCGACGCAGGCCAAAAACTCGCCGCCGCACTCGCCGCGCGCGGGGAGGCCAGCCAGCCCGCGCAATATCTGATTCCGCTGGCCTATCGCAAGCGCACGCTTTTTAAGATGGATTTCGCCGAGGTGGTGTACATCAGCGAGCTGCGCACCGGGGTCGGAGGCCACTGGAGCTATCGTAACGTGGCCTATCAGATGTACGAACAGGTGGCGGAACGCCATCCGACGCTGGCCAAATACTTCCGTGTCACGGACATTCGCCAGCCGGTGGACCTGCTGCAAAGGTGATTTGGGGGAAACCGTACTGCGGAGACTAGCCAAGCATTTACAAACGAGTTACTAAATGCAGGAAATCAGTGGCAGGGAAGGCAATCCTTTTGGATGTTGCGCAACGATTAACCATCCAGCCACTCCCCACCCTCGAAACGATTATCAGAATCGCCAATCGTGGGGACCGGCAACGGAGAAAGCGCCCCGGCCTTCACCTTACATTCCCCTTCGCGCCCGCGCGTGCTATTCTTCCGGCAGCCGTCATCATCACCAGTCGAATTTTATTGCAGCCCCGCGCGCCAGAAGGCGGCAGGCAAGGAGTGCTTTATGGCCGAAGACCGATCCCACGCAATTGATCTTGCGCTCTCTCAGATTGAAAAGCAGTTTGGCAAGGGTTCGATCATGCGCTTGGGAAGTAAGGGGCCCATCGTTCCCATCGCGGTGATCTCAACCGGCAGCATTTCTTTTGACGCCGCCCTGGGCGTGGGCGGAGTCCCTCGCGGCCGTGTCGTGGAGGTGTTCGGTCCTGAATCCTCCGGCAAAACCACCATCAGCCTCCAGATTATCGCCGAGGCTCAGAAGGCTGGCGGTATGGCAGCCTTTGTGGACGCCGAACACGCGCTCGATCCCGCCTATGCCAAGCGTTTGGGCGTGGATGTGGATAATCTGCTGGTTTCGCAGCCCGACTACGGCGAGCAGGCCTTGGAGATAACCGAAGCGCTGGTGCGCTCCGGAGCCATCGACGTACTGGTGGTGGACTCGGTGGCGGCCTTGGTTCCAAAGGCCGAACTAGACGGCGAAATGGGCGATAGCCACATGGGCTTGCAGGCGCGACTGATGTCGCAGGCGCTGCGCAAACTCACCGGTACGGTCAGCAAGTCGCGCACCTGCCTGATTTTCATCAACCAGATTCGCGAAAAAATCGGGGTGATGTTCGGCAATCCGGAGACCACCACTGGCGGACGTGCGCTGAAGTTCTACTCTTCCGTGCGCATCGACATCCGTCGCATTGCCGCGATCAAGGACGGCGATCGGGTCGTTGGCTCGCGCACCAAGGTCAAGATTGTCAAGAACAAGACCGCAGCTCCCTTCCGCGAGGCTGAGTTCGACATTATGTATGGCGAAGGCATTTCCCGTGAAGGCGACATGCTGGATGTAGCCGTGGAGCGCAATATCGTTGAAAAGTCTGGTGCCTGGTACAGCTTCGATGGCGAGCGCATCGGGCAAGGGCGCGAGAACACGAAGAACTTCCTCAAGGAGAACAAGGACATCTCTGCGAAAATTGAGCTAGCCGTGCGCAAGGCGTTGGGATTGGATAGATCCGCTGCCGAGGCGCCCGCCGATCCGCTGCCGGTTTCGCCAAAGGAAGTGGCCGCAGCCAAGGCGGCGGTGCCAAAGAAGTAGCAAAGAAGAAGCTGAAGTTCAAGAGGGGCGGAGAGATCCCGCCCCTTCTCTAATTTCCACCCATCGATAGCGGGGAAATAGACTCCGTTTGGCGGGCCAAGCCTTACGCGATTGCTTCCTGGCGGTTCGGCACCAGTTGCGGTTGTGGACGGCCCGCCGGGCTTAGGAACTGCTCCAGATTGGTGACCTGAAGCATTTCTACAATCAGCGGGTTGGCGTGCGTGATTTGCACCTGCTTGCCCTTGTCGATGGCAAGCGCCAACACCGAGGCCAGACTGCCCAGACCTCCACAGTCCGCAGTGCGAACCCCCGCCAAATTGATAGTGAGCTTGTCGAAGCCGCCCATCAGCAACATGGCGCTGCGGCGAAAAGCCTCTGCTTCCTTACCCCCGACCAACTTCCCATGGCAGGCCATCGTCACACGCTCGCGGCCGGTGCGAACTTCCAAAATCAGATCCATGAACCGTTCCTTCGGTTGAATTCTCACTCTACCCTGATGAATGTAAGCCTAAAGAAGGCTGGTTGCAGGCAAGTGAATAGAGTTTTAAGAATGCGTGAAGCAGACAATTTCCGGAACTGGAATAGACAGCCCGCTTCGGGCTAGCGCGGTCCGGCAATCTCTCTCGCCGCCGCCGGCCCGGATTCGCCGTCAGCATTGTGACGATGCCAGTGGATGCCAGAGAATGCGCGCGGCAGCCATTATGGGAACGGCAAAATAGATTCCGGCGACCCCTGCGATTTCGCCGCCCGCCAGCACACCAAAAATGGCCGCCAGCGGATGCACTTCGACGCGCCCGCCCAGGACGCGCGGAGAGATGACGTAATCCTGCAAGCCGCGCCAAAGCAGCAGAAACAGCAGCACCATCGCCAGATGCCCGTAGTTGAATCCAAAGCTGACGGCCAGAATCACGGCTCCAGCGACCAAGGGGCCGACAAATGGAACGAATTCCAGCAGGCCGCCCAGCGTTCCCAGCGCCAACGAGTAGGGAACGCGCATCAGCGTGAGCGTGAGGATGTAGATCGTGCCCGAGATCGCCGCCAGGTATAGCTGTGCCCGCACAAAGTGCGACAGCATCTCATCAAGATCGCTCATGATCTCAATCAAGAATTGACGGCGTCGCTGATTTTCAAACAGACCTTCGATGCTGCGCGCAAAGCTGCTTTTTTCCTTCAGAAAAAATATGGCGAGAATTGGAATCAGCACCAGCCAGAGCGCATTTCCGGCAACTTCGGTGATCGTGGCGCTTTGTGCGCTGAGGGCGGAGAGAACCTCGTCGCGATGTCCTACGATGAGTTGCTGCAAGCGTGCCTGCGTCTCTTCGCTCCATCCCCGTGCCCTGCCCAGTTGGAAGGCGATGCTTCCGCTGGCAACTTTGTTGTAGAGCTCAGGGGCGGCCTCGGAAAGGTGTCGTCCCTCCTCCACCACACGCGGACCTACCACCAGTCCCGCCGTCAGCAGGGTCCCCAGCATGACCAGGTAGAGCGCGGCAATGGCGAATCCTCGGCGGCAATGCGTCCACTTTTGCACCAACGCGATGAGCGGTTCGAGCAGGTATGCGAAGAGCATCGCAAACAGGAAGGCCAGTAGTGGCTTGCGCGCCAGCCACACAAAGGCGAGCAGCGAGGCCGTTGCCAGAACCGTGAATAGAACGCGCAGCGTATTCTTGTCGAGAAGGCTCATGCAGTGTGGTGCCCTCAGAGAGTCGCCCCATTGTAGAGCCACGGGCCGGATTCCGCAGCCAGGAAGTGCTATCGCCCCATGGTTCCTCAGCGCTGTGATGCCCGGCGCTGGCTGGGTGATTTCCCGCCCGGAGCGGCGCAGACTTTCCGAGGACGATGCGCCCTTTGGGGAGAAAAACCGGCGGCGGGTTGATTCGCCACTCCAACGAAGCATAAGATTGAACACAGCTTGGCGCTTCCGCGAGGAACCTTGAAGCGAGTCATTGCCATCTACCCGGGATCCTTCGACCCGACGACCAACGGCCACCTCGACTTGATTCAGCGGGGTGCAAGGATTTTTGATGAACTGGTAGTGGCGATCCTGCGGAACTCCGAGAAGGCTCCCTTATTTAGCTTGGATGAGCGGCTGGAAATGCTGCGCGAGTGCACCACCCCGTGGGAAAATGTTCGCGTTGAATCTTTCGCGGGGCTGCTGGTGGACTATGCTCGAGACCGCGGAGCCCAGGCGGTGCTTCGTGGCATCCGCGCCGTAAGCGACTATGAGTATGAACTCCAAATGGCATGGATGAATCGCAAGCTCGATCCCAGCCTTGAGACGGTGTTTATGATGCCCGCGGGGGCGTATTCTTATCTCAGCTCGCGGCTGGTGCGCGAAATTTCCGCACTTGGCGGCGCGCTCGGAGGGCTGGTTCCGGCCTCGGTGGAGAGCCGGCTTCGCGAACGTTTCAGGGATGCTCAGCCAGCCCCCAGGTAAACATTCGCGACCCCCATCGGCAGGCCGGGCGCATCATACATTCACAACCGGAAAGGAATGCCAGTGTCATCATCCGCAGGAATTGCCGCATTCACCGCACGCATTGGCCGTATCGAAATTTCGGCCACCATGGCCATCAACGCCGAAGCGATGACGCTGCGTTCGCAAGGCGTGGATCTGGTGGATTTCGGTGCAGGCGAGCCGCACTTTGCCACTCCCGAACACATCAAGCAGGCCGGGATCGAAGCCATTCAGCAGAACTTCACCAAGTACACTGTGGTGGCCGGGATCAAGGAATTGCGTGAAGCCGTGGCCTCTCGCCACAAGCAGGATTTCGGCTCCAGCTACACGTTTGAAGAGAGCATGGTCACCACCGGGGGCAAGAGCGCGCTCTTCAACACTTTTCAGGTGCTGATCGATCACGGCGACGAGGTCATTATTCCCGCGCCATACTGGGTTTCGTTCAAGGACATCGTAGAGTACTGCGGCGGCAAGTGTGCGTTTGTCGCCACCCGCGCCGACGAGGGCTTCCGCCTGACCGCCGCGATGGTTGAGAAAGCGATTACTCCGCGCACGCGCATCATCCTGCTCAATTCGCCGAACAATCCTTCGGGTGCGGTGGTTGCTCCCGAGGATCTGGCGGCAATCCTCAAACTGGCCGCCTCGCGTGGCATCTACGTAATGGCCGATGAGTGCTACGTGTATCTGGACTATACCGGTCGTCCGTTTTCGCTGGGCTCGCTGAAGGAGTACAAGGATTCGCTGCTGCTGATGGGCTCGTTTTCCAAGACCTATTCCATGACCGGATGGCGTCTCGGATTCGCCCTGGCGCCAAAAGCGGTGATCGGGCAGTTGCAGAAGCTGCAGAGCCAGTCGACTTCGAATCCGACCTCGATTGTGCAGAAGGCTGGCTTGGCCGCGCTGAACTCCTCGCAGCAGTGCGTCGCGGACATGCGCACCGAATACATCAGGCTGCGTGATCGCATGGTGGCCGGGCTCTGCACCATCCCGGGCGTGAAGGTAAACGTGCCCCAGGGTGCGTTCTATGCTTTTCCGGACGTCAGTGAAGTCGCCGCGCGCGCCGGCATCAACACCGCCGAGTTGACCTCGCGACTGTTGCGCCAAGGCCATGTCGTCGGCATTCCCGGCGAGGCGTTCGGACTGGCCGGACACATTCGGCTCTCCTATGCGACGTCGTCAGGCGAGATTGATCGCGGGCTGGAGCGGATGCGCGCGTTCTTTGCTTCCGTGTAGTTCTGAATTGTGGAGGAATGGGAAGTCACCCGGCATCTCATTCCTCCACAATCCCCATCCAACTTGAAGATTGCGCTACTCTGTGATCGGGGCGCTATAGTCATGCCGGCACTTTTTCCATTTCTTGATTGTTCCGGAGTTTCACGAGCGAGTGTGGGGAGCGCGCGATTTGCGCCCCTATTTCTCCCGTGCGGTGGAAGCCGAACCGATCGGCGAGGTCTGGCTGACGGGAGAAGCGTGCCGGGTCGCCAACGGCCCGCTGGCCGGACAAACACTGCGCGAACTGGCGGCGCAATACGCGGCCGAACTGACTGGAGAGGCTGCGCCGCAACCCACTCGCTTTCCGCTGCTCATCAAGTTTCTGTTTCCCCGCCAGAAGTTGAGTGTGCAGGTGCATCCCGATGACGAGGGAGCGCGCCTTGCCGGCGAGGCCTGCGGCAAAACCGAATGCTGGTATGTGGCTCGTGCTATCGACGGCGCCCAGGTTGCAGTCGGTCTGCGCCCCGGCATCAATCACGAAATGTTCCGCATGGCGATCGACGCCAATCAAGCCGAGCACATGTTGAACTGGCTGGATGTGCACACTGGCGAGATGTATTACGTCGATGCGGGCACGGTTCATGCCGTGGGCCCCAACTCTATCATTCTTGAAACCCAGCAGAACTGCGACCTCACGTATCGTCTTTATGACTATGGCCGCCCGCGTGAACTCCACCTGGACCGCGGGATGGCGGCGATGCGGGAAAAAACGAACGCGGGCCGGGTTGAGCCGCACAGCGTAAATGGACATGAAGAGTTGATTTGCTCACCCTGCTTTATCGTTGAAAAGCACAGGATCGAAGCTCCGGTGAGGCTTGACGTCGAGCCGGGTAAGAGCTCGGTCCAAGTGCTGGTGGCGGTGGATGGCGGGGCCGTAGTGGAGTGCGCTGGTTCCCAACCGCTGACTTTTATGCGCGGAGAGGCCGTGATCATTCCCGCTTCCTCGCCGGCGGTCACTCTGCGCGCGCAATGGAGCGCGGAGATCCTCCGCATGCGCCTGCCCTCTCAAGTTGTGGCGGAGCCGTGCACGACTTTGCATACTGGTAGCACGACCGCGCTCGGCTAATTTTCGGCATGGTTGATTCAAGGAGCCAATTTGGCGAAGACTCGTAAGCCAGAGTTCTACCCGATCATTCTTGCTGGCGGCCGCGGCACCCGCTTCTGGCCCCTGAGCCGCAAGAGATTCGCAAAACAACTGCTGCCGCTGAACTCCGAGCAGTCCATGATTCAGGACACCGTGGGGCGGTTGCTGGCTGCAGCGCCCACGGAAAACTTTTGGATCATCACCAACGGCGACCTTCGCCAGAACTATCGGGCGCCAGCTCAAATCGCTACCGCGCAAGCAGATTGTCGCCGAGCCGGTGGGGCGCAATACCGCTCCGGCAATCGGGCTTGCCGCCTTCATTTTGCATCGCCGGAACCCGGAGGCGGTGCTGGGACTTTTTCCCTCCGATCAGGTAATCCAAAAAGAAAAGCAGTTTCGCAAGGATCTGCGTGCCGGAATTGCTCTGGCGGCTACGGGAGAAAATATCGTAGTGATGGGTGTGAAGCCAACCCGCCCCGAGACCGGATACGGATACGTTGAAGCGGGATCGGTCTATCAAGGCGAGGTGACGCGGGTTCGCCGCTTTCGCGAAAAGCCGGATAAGGAAGTCGCAGAGCAGTTTCTCGCGGCAGGAAATTTCTACTGGAACAGTGGAATATTCCTCTGGTCTGCGAAGACTCTGGTGAACGCATTGCAGCAATATCTGCCGGCAACCGCTGCGCTGCTGGAAAAAATCGCGGCAACTTGGGGCACCCGCAATTTCGACGAGACCCTGCGCAAGCTTTACCCGAAGTGCGAAGACAAGAGCGTGGATTACGGTATTCTCGAGCCGCGTTCCGCATCCGGAGAAGAAGGCTCAAATATCTTCTGCATTCCGGCCGACTGGGGATGGAACGACCTGGGTTCCTGGGCTGCGCATTTCGAGCATCGCATCGCACAGGGGCGGCACAAGGACAATGTCATCTCGGCCGACAGCAACTTTCTGATCGATGCCCACGGAAACTACTTTCACTCGCCGGGGAAATTTATTGCCGCCATCGGAGTGCAAGGCTTGGTGGTTGTAGACTCCGGCGATGCACTGCTGATCACCACGGTTGCGCGGTCGCAGGATGTAGGTAAGATCGTGAAATATCTCGACCAGCAGAAACGGTCGAAGTTGGTTTGACTCTTGGGGATTGCCGTATGTCTCAGCCGATCAAGTTTGGCACCGACGGATGGCGGGGCGTGATCGCCGACGACTATACGTTTGAAAATGTCCGCCGCGTAGCCCATGCCATTGCCAATTACGTTCACCAGAGCGAGGACCCGTCAAAGGGGATTCTGGTTGCCTATGACACGCGATTTGGCTCGCGGCGCTTTGCCGAGATCACGGCCGAAGCCATCGCCGGCAGCGGCATCGGCGTGCGGCTCGCGCGCGAGATTACCCCGACCCCCGCGCTCAGTTACATGGTGAAGCAGCTGGGAGCTGCTGGCGGAGTCATGATCACCTCCAGCCACAATCCATGGGACTGGAATGGGGTGAAGTTCAAAGCCAGCTATGGCGGCTCGGCCTCACCGGCGATCATCCGGAAAATCGAAGCGCTGATTGACAGCCGGCAGATCCAGGGCCGTGGCGGCAGTGTGGTCGAGGCGGACTTCAATACCGCCTACGTTGCAGCGGTCAAGGCGTTCGTCGATCTAAAGCTTATCGCTCAGGCGAAGCAGAAATTTGCCGTCGATGTGATGTATGGAGCCGGGCGCGGCATTATCGCTGACATCTTCAAGGAACTCGGCGTTGAACATCTTGAAATTCACGGCGAGGTCAACCCCCTTTTTCCGGGATTGAATCCCGAGCCGATTCTTCCGCACCTCAGCGCCCTGCAAGCCGCGGTGGTCGCCCACCATTGCGACGCGGGCCTAGCCACCGATGGCGATGCCGACCGCATCGGCGCCGTGGACGAAGACGGAAGCCTGGTAGACGCGCACAAATGCTATGCGGTGCTGCTGGAATGGCTGCTCAAACGCAAGCAGTGGCCGGGCGCCATCACCCGCGCTTTTAATACGACCGGGATGCTGGATCGAATTGCGAAAGCCTATGGCCGCGAGCTGATCGAGCACGGTGTGGGCTTCAAGTATGTGGTCGATATCGTGCTCAGCGGCAAGCCGGTGTTGATCGGCGGTGAGGAATCAGGCGGCATCGGCATCCCGAGGTTTATGCCCGAGCGCGACGGCACGTTGAATGCCCTGTTGCTGGCCAACGTGATGGCTGAGGAGGGAAAGACGCTGGGCCAACTGGTGGAAGAGCTGCAACAAAAATACGGCCGCCACTACTACGGACGGCGCGACCTGCACCTCCCCGAAGCAGTGATGCAAGACGCTCTGCGGCGGGCGGCTGCCAAGCCTGCCACGCTGGGGAAGTACAAAGTGTGGCGCATGGAAGACCTGGATGGCTTTAAGTTCTTCCTTGATGCGCCATCGCACGGCGGAGCCGAAGCCTGGGTGCTGGTGCGCGGCTCCGGCACAGAACCCTTGCTGCGCGTTTATTGCGAAGCCGCATCGCCCGAGATGGTGAGTGAGATTCTGGATGCCAGCGTCGCCTTTGTCCACGAGCGCGCCACCAGCGCGTAATCGGATACTGACAAATGTGCGTCCCGTCCCCGCCCGGCCGGGGACGTTTATTGTTCACGGATCGTCAGTTTGCCTACCGTCAACTCGTCAATTTCCAGGCGCTTGATGCGCGCGAAGCTAATTCCCATGCACCCGATAGCGACGCTTCCGATGGCGAGCGCGCCCAGTGCGAACGCGCCCGTGGCGATTGCTCCGATGGCGCCGGCGCCCAGCGCCGCACGTCCGATTGCCTTGCTCTTCTGCACCGCGTTCCGATTTTTGCCATTGCGTCCAAACATCGTTTTCTCCTTGCGATTCTGAGGTTCTTCGCGGAACTCCCATGATTATGGATGACGATTTGGTATCCTCAGAGAGTGAATAAGATGGTTTTCTCCAACCTGGTGCACCGGCCGCTGCGCACCATGATCAGCGTGTTTGCGATTTCAATTGAAGTCACGCTGATTCTGCTCATTGTAGGCCTGTGCATGAGCATGCTCAATGATTCCGCCGACCGGCAAAAAGGGATCGGCTTCGACGTCATGGTGTTGCCGCCTGGCTCCAGCTTCTTTACCGGCATCACTGGCGCTCCGGTTTCGATCAAAGTCGCCGACAAACTGAGGACGGTTCCACACGTGCGCGCCGTGGCCCCGATTGTGACGCACTTTATCACCACTCCGACCTTGGAAATTATTGACGGCATTGACATGAATCCGAACTCGCCGAATAACTTTGACAAGATGGGCCGTCCATTCCGCTATCTTGCGGGAGGATCTTTCCAGGGACCGTACGACATGATCGTGGACGATCTGTTTGCCGGACAGAACCACGCCAAGGTCGGCAACCACTTTGAGGTGCTCAACCATGACTTCCGGATTTGCGGCATCGTGGAGCATGGCAAGGGTGCGCGGCGCTACCTACCGATTGCGACCTTGCAGGATCTGCTCGGCTCCGACGGGAAGGCGAGCACGTTCTTTGTGGAGACGGACAAACCCGAGAACGCCGGCGCCGTGGCGGCCGAAATCAAGCAGATTCCGGGGATGGAAGGCTACGTTGCGCGCTCGCTGGCGGAATACGCTTCGCTGATGACCGTAGGCAACATTCCTTTCCTGAACTCGTTCTTCAACATCGTGATTGGAATCTCGGTGACCATTGGCTTGATCGTGATCTTCCAGTCGATGTACACGGCAGTGATGGAGCGAACACGGGAGATTGGAATTCTCAAGTCGCTGGGCGCGTCACCGTATTACATCCTCAATGTGGTACTGCGCGAATCGTTTGCCCTGGCGGTGGCAGGAGTCCTGATGGGGCTGCTGCTTACGGGCCTTGCGAGCTTGGCGATCAACTACAAGTATCCGCTGCATCGCCTGGTATGGGACAACCACTGGGTGCTGCGCGCGGCGGTTTTAGCCATTGTGAGCGCGCTGCTGGGCGGACTGTATCCGGCGCTGAAGGCGGCCCGGAAAGATCCGATCGAGGCGCTGGCTTACGAATAACTGCGGGCGCGCATCGCCGCGAAAGCGTGATGAACTATGCCCCGGTGGCGATCCGGGGCATTTTCATCGCAAGCGAATGTGAGTTGCGGGGCACAGTTTTCATCTCGGCATCGAACGCGCGGCGCGAAGTTCCGGCAGTTCGAGTTGTAGCGCAATGATTGAGCGCAACCCCAGCACCCTGGATTTCGTCCTACCAAAGTGCCCATTGCCGCTCAGCCCTCCGCACTCGGCGCAACCGTTCACGGCAATTTTGTGGACTTTCATCTCTGGGCACCGCGGCTTTCGGCCGTCACTCTCCGTCTGCGGGAACGGGCGGGCGCAGCGTTTTGTGCGCCACAGGATTTTCCCATGCTTCCCGGCGGCGACGGTTACTGGGGACTCACTCTGGCTGCCTCGCCCGGTGATCGCTACCAGTACGTGACGGGCTCACTGTCCCTCCCAGATCCGGTCTCGCGTTCGCTTCCCGAGGGCGTCCACGGCCCGAGCGAAATCGTCGATCCCGCCTTCCCCTGGGCTGACGATCTGTGGCGTGGCCTTCCGCTCTGCGACTACATTCTGTACGAACTCCACGTTGGGACCTTTACTCCAGGCTCCACGTTGGATTCGGCCATCGACCGCCTTGATTACCTGCGCGCGCTCGGCGTCACCGCCATCGAACTGATGCCGGTGAACGCCGTGCCTGGCCCGCGCAATTGGGGATATGACGGGGTTGGCCTTTATGCCGTGCAATCCAATTACGGGGGCCCTGCGGCGCTTCGCCGCTTTGTTGCCGCTGCTCATCAGCGCGGCCTTGCGGTTGTCCTCGATGTCGTTTACAACCACCTTGGCAATGAGGGAAATTACCTCGCACGACTTGGCCCTTATTTCACCGCGCGGCACAAGACTCCCTGGGGCGATGCCATCAATTACGACGACGACGGCAGCCCGCACGTGCGCCGCTTCATCGTCGAAAACGCTCTCTACTGGCTGCGTGAGTACCACCTCGATGGCCTCCGCCTCGATGCCGTACAGACGATTTACGACGAATCCCAGCGGCACATCGTCGCTGAGATCGCCGCCCGCGCTCACGAGTTTGGAGACGCCGAGGGCCGCACCATCCTCGTTACCGTGGAAAGCGACGAGAACCTTCCGCGCTACGTCCTTCCCGCAGAGCAGGGGGGCTACGCCGCCGACGCGCTCTGGAGCGACGACTTTCACCATGCGGTTCACGCGCTGCTGACCGGCGAGCGCAACGGCTATTATCAGGACTTCGCCGACCCCGCGCTGCTCCCGCGCGCGCTCTCCGAGCCCTATGTCTTTCAAGGCGAGCGCTTCCAATTCTGGCAGGGGCGTCGTCGCGGAGCCTCCGCCGCCGGAGTGCAACTGGCCTCGCAAATTATCTGCATCCAGAACCACGATCAGGTGGGCAACCGGGCCTATGGCGAGCGCCTTACCACGCTCGCCCCGGCTGGCGCGCGCAAGCTTGCCGCCGCGCTGCTGTTGCTCTCACCTCACACCCCGCTGCTGTTCATGGGCCAGGAGTACGACGAACCCGCGCCGTTCCAGTTCTTCACCAGCTTCGACGACCCCACGATCCAGAGAGCTGTATCCGAAGGCCGCCTGCGCGAGTTCGCCGAATTCGGTTGGAGCGATGTCCCCGATCCGCAAGATCCCGCAAGCTTTGAACGTTCGCGCTTGCAGTGGCTGGAAGGTGCGGAGAACCTCGAAATGCTCGAGTGGTACCGCATGCTGCTTCGCCTACGCCGTGAGTTCGTTCTTCCCTTCGCTCGCACTGCCCACGCCCTCTGGATCGCCGATCACCTGCTCAACGTTGAGATCCCCGCCCAATCTCCACGGCTGAGGATCGCCGCGAGTTTTCCTGGCCAAGCACATGCTGCAAGCGATGACCCCAAGCAGTGCTTGGGGCCCGGCGACGATTGGGTTTTGAGGCTGAAAAGTGACCAGGACGACTATCGGACGCAAATTTATGTGCGGTCAAAGTAGGGCGATAGCCGATTTGTATTCGGTCAGAAGTCGCTTCGTTTAGCGCAGCGCGCGCTCGATCTGTCGCGCCGCGGACAGCGCCAGCCAGTCCTTGCCCCAGCCCGCGCTCACCTGCAGTCCCACCATTGCCGCACAGGGAAGCGAAACTGCCGGCCATCCGAGCACGTTGAAGGGCCTTGTATTGCGCAGCATCTTCAGTTCCAGCGCGCGCGCCTCGGGCCCCGCAAGGTCCTCCAGCGTTGGGGGCAGAATCGGAGAGGTTGGAGTCAGCACCACGTCCACTCCCGGCACGCCTGCCCGGAGGCGCTCGCGCAGCAACTCCAACTCGCGCCGCGCCTCCACATAGGCCTCTACCCCAATCTTTTTCCCGTTGAGGATGCGCGGCAGGGTTCGGGGATCGTACAGCGCCTCGCGCTCTGCGACCCATTTCTCGTGGAAGGCCCAGCTCTCCGCGTTGCTTACGCTGCGATCCTCGCTAACCTCGATCTCCACCTCGCGCAGGGTCCATCCCAAGCCGCGCACCGCCTCCAGCGCCCGTTCAAAACCGGCTTTGACCTCTGGCGCCAGCTCCTGGCAAAAATACTTTCGTGCCACCCCGCAGCGCAGTTCACCGTCTTTCGCCGCAATGCCCTGTTGCGTCCATTGCGGAGCCTCGCCCGCCAGCACAGCGAATAGTACGCCTGCATCTTCTACCGTGCGCGCCAGCGGACCCACATGGTCATAAGACCAAGCCAGAGGAATCACTCCCGCCACCGGAACTGCGCCCCAAGTCGGCTTGAAGCCAACCACTCCGCAGCAGGCTGCGGGCAGTCGAACGGAGCCCGCCGTGTCGGTTCCGAGCGCGCCAAAGCACATTCCCGCCGCCACCGCTGCGGCCGAACCGGACGACGACCCTCCGCACACCCTTGCACGGTCCAACGGATTACGCGTCGCGCCGTAGGCACTGACCGCTCCGCTGCCGCCGTAGGCAAACTCATGCAGATTCGTCTTGCCGACGATGATCGCCCCTGCCGCGCGTAATCGCCGCACGCACTCCGCATCGCTGGCGGCCGGAGCTTCACCTTCCAGCACGCGGCTGGCCGCCGTTGTCCGCATCCCGCCAACGTCAATCAGGTCTTTGATCGCGAGCGGAACGCCGCACAGCGCCCCTTCGCGGGAATCGGCGTCCCCGCTTGAGTCCGCAGCTTTGTTTGAGTCCACCTCTTGCGCCTCGCACAGTGCCTCGCTTTCACGCAGGCTAATGAATGCGCGCAACTCTTCGTTCCCGGCGGCAATGTTTTCCAGAGACGCGCGCACCGCCGCCACGGCGGAGACTTCCCCGCGCTGCAGCCGCGAGCGCAACTGGCTCAAACTCCACTGGGCCATATCGAAGGGGGTCGTCATTGGTGCTTATTCTTTGTCCGGGCTTTGATTCTGTGTGTGCCAACGGTGCGTGACTTCCTCGGCGACAATTGTGATTGCCGCCTCATCGGCAGCGGCGATCACATTTTCGCGGTCGAGCATCAGGCACTTGTTTGCATCCAGAGCCAGGCAGCTTGCCCCGGCTCGCACCATCGTCTCAATGGTGTGAACTCCCACCACGGGCACGTCGAAGCGCATGTCCTGGTTCGGCTTTGCGACCTTGATCACGGTCAGCGCCCGGCTCAGCGTACTGGCTTCGCCGCGCAAGCTCTTCATCAGTGCCCCGGCGCGTAGAATCGCCTCGTCGGTGCCTTCCATGGCCTCAATCGCAACGCAGGCGGCCTCGGCAATCACCACCGTCTGACCGATGTCGAAGCGCGCCACATGATGCGCCACTGCGCGGCCGTAGGTAATGTTGGTCTGTTCCTGATCGCTGGGCGCGCGCCGGGTCAGCACTCCCGCGCGGGCCAGCATTGGCTCCAGCAGGGTGGTCGAGTTCTGCAAATGGATTCCTTCGTCGGCCAGTACCTTGGCCACTGCACCAATCAGCGAATCCGTGTTGCGCGTGGTTAAGCTCAGCAGCAGCTTGGCCAGCTTCCAGTCCGGCCTAATCGAGCTGAAGATCTGCTTGTGCTTCACCTGTCCGGCCATAATTGCTTCGCTAACGCCGGCGGCTTGAAAGGTCGAAATCAGCTTACTCAACTCGCCCAGGCTGAGCCAGTGCACCGCGACCGCCCCGCGTTTTTCAATGGCGGGGTCGGCCTCTTCGCGGATTGCCACCACTACCACCTCATGGCCCTTTGCTTTTGCCGCATCCAGCACCAGCAACGGAAACTTTCCATTCCCGGCAATCAATCCCAGCCGTGCACCCATCAGGCACTCCTCGAACAGCTTCGCGTTCACTACCTTCGTTGTCTATCGGCGCACCGGAAGCGTTACTGCAATGGCCCGCACCGTGTGCCAACACGAAGCCCCGAAAAAGAAGCCGGAGCGGCAAGCCCCGGAACTTTTATTGCCGGTTCGTAAGCGTGGCCATTACTTCAATACCCCGCGTGCACTGGTGCGGATGAACTCGACCAACAGCTTTACGTCTTCGGTCTGCTCCACCTCGCGTTCGATACGCTCCAGCGCCTGGCTCGTGTTCAGCTTGGCCGCCAGCAGAATCCGGAAGGCGCGCTGGATCGCACGCACCCGTTCTTTGCTGAAGCCGCGCCGTTCCAGCCCTATCGCATTTGCCCCGTAGGCGTGCACGTCGCGCACTGCACAGGTCTTGGCGAATGGCATCACGTTCTGGGTGACGGTGGTACCGCCGCCAATATAGGAGTGGGCGCCGATGCGCACAAACTGGTGTACTGGGCAGAGCGCTCCCACTACTGCCCACTCTTCCACCGTCACGTGACCGGCCAGTGTGGCTGCGTTGGCCATGATGACGTTGTCGCCGATGAAGCAGTCGTGCGCGATATGAGCGTAGGCCATGAGCAGGCAATGCGAGCCGATCCGGGTCAGCCCGCCACCCTTGACGGTTCCGCGATGGATGGTGACGTACTCGCGAATCTCGTTGTGGCTGCCAATCTCCAGCCGCGTCGGCTCGCCTTTGAAGGAAAGATCCTGCGGCCCCATGCCAACCACGGCAAAGGGATGAATGCGATTGTGGCTGCCGAGCTTGGTTGGACCGGTGAGCACCACGTGCGAGAGCAGTTCGCAATGCTCGCCCAATTCCACCTCCGGGCCGACCAGGCAAAACGGCCCAATCGTGCAGGACTCAGGCACGCGCGCGCTGGCGTCCACCACTGCAGTGGGATGAACGAGGCTGGGATGAATTGCCATGGCTACTCCGCGGCCGTCTCTGCGGCTGCGGCTGCTTTTTTCAGATCCACCAGCCGGCAGGTTACCGTCGCCTCGCAGGCCACTTTGCCGTCTACCCTGACGATGCCTTCCATCTTCACTGCCAGGGTGCGCCAAACGATCACGTTCACCTCGATACGTAGCTGGTCACCCGGCGTCACCTGGCGGCGAAACTTGGCGCGCTCGATTCCGGTGAAGACCGTCAGCATCTCGCCGCGGTTTGGAATCTCGGTCATTAGTAGGGTCGCGCCGGACTGCGCAATCGCCTCAACCATCAGCACGCCGGGCATGATCGGGTTGCCGGGAAAGTGTCCACGGAAGAACTCTTCGTTGACGGTTACGTTCTTGATCGTGACGATCCGCTTCTTCCGCTCCAACTCGATCACCCGGTCAATCAGCAGAAACGGGTAGCGATGGGGCAGAATCTTTTGGATGGCAACACTGTCGAGAGGTAACTTCGTCAGCACGTCAGGCGTGAGAGTAGCGTCAGGGGTGTGAAGGTCGCTCATTGGTTATCGATTATCCCGTGGAAAACATAAAGTATATCAGCCAGCGTTGGCGAGAACGAAGTACGCAGCGGTTGACAGGAACAAATCTCAGTTCCTTCTGAGGTAGCGACCAAAACGCAAGCTCCCCTCCAGGTCATCCTTGCAAATATCGGTTTTCGCGAACCACCGCAAAACTAAGCGGGGGCATCTCATCGGCGTCGAAGTTGGCAGCCGACAACTCAGGAAGGAACACTAGTCGCCGCTGGAACAGTCGATGCGGTGGTTTTAGTGGCGAATCAAAAGCACAGCATTCAAAGGAGATCACAAAATGCGTATTGGATTCCTTGGCCTTGGCAATATGGGGCGTGCGATGGCAAGCAATCTCATTCGCGCCGGTCACGAACTGGTTGTGTACAACCGAAGCCGCAGCGCCGCCGAGGCTCTGGCGAAGGAAGGGGCATGTATCGCCGACCACCCAGCCAAAGCTGCCGGGCAGGAAATCGTGATTACGATGCTGGCCGACGACACGGCGGTCGAATCCTTCGTGTTTGGGACGCAGGGCATTCTCGAAGGTATGCAACGCGGGGGCCTGCATGTTTCCATGAGCACCATCAGTCCTGAGTTGTCACGGCGCCTGTCGGCGGCGCACCGTGAGCGCGGACAGCAATACTTGGCCGCGCCTGTCTTTGGTAGACCCGATGCCGCCGCCGCGGCAAAACTGTTCATCATTGCGTCAGGGACGAAGGAGGCGTTGGCGAAGGCAAAACCTGTTTTCGAAGTTCTGGGGCAGCGCACGTTTGAGGTCGGCGAGCGGCCTGAGGATGCAAACTACATCAAATTGTGCGGAAATTTCCTGATCACCTGCGTGCTGGAAAGTCTCGGTGAGGCGTTTGCCTTCGCGCGCAAGGCGGAGATTGATCCGAGTATCTTGTTTGAAGTGCTCAGCAGCACGAACTTCGGTGCTCCTGTCTATAACCTTTACGGTCCCAAAATGATTGAGGAAAAGTTCTCGCCCGCAGGATTCAAGATGCCGCTCGGGCTGAAAGACGTGCTGCTGCTTTTGCAGGCCGCAGAGGAACTGTCCGCGCCCACGCCGTTTGCGAGCATCGTTCGTGACCGCTTCCTCAGTGGGATTGCAAATGGGTACGGCGATCTGGATTGGTCGGCGCTGTCGCTGGTGATCGCTCAGAGCGCCGGATTGCCGCCGATAGCAGGTGAAATCCGTTCCGATGCGGCGGATTAGGGGATTAAGATGGTGAACTGCACTGGTGCCCATGCCGAAAAGTCTCCCATCTCCGCTCTTTCGCTCGCTCACCGCGCAACTTCCGGAGATGGTTTCGACTTTGCGCCGCTACGTAGAACAGGAGTCGCCGTCCGGTTCGGCCGAGTCTATTGCGTCCCTGGTTGATCTGATTGCGGCGGATTTCGCCGCGACGGGCGGGCGTGTCAGGCTGCATAGACCCGGCGGGCGCAGCGCGCAGTACGGGCCGGTACTGCAGGTCGATTTCGCGGGGCCGCGAGGCTCGCCGCGCGTGTTGCTGCTCGGGCATACCGACACCGTCTATCCCCTTGGCACGCTTAAGACCATGCCTTGGCTCGAGCGTCGGGGACGGCTCTGCGGGCCGGGCGCATTCGATATGAAGGGCGGAATCGTTCAGGCTCTATTTGCACTGCGGGCCATGCTCGAGCGCGGCCCGCTGCCCTGCTCAATCACACTGCTACTGGTGCCGGATGAGGAGATCGGCAGTCCGGCCTCGCGCCCATTCACCGAGCGCCTCGCGCTCAAGTCAAGCGCCGTGCTGGTGCTGGAGCCGGCGGCGGGAGCCAAGGGCGCGTGCAAGACATCGCGCAAGGGAATTGCCCGCTACACGCTTCGCGTCCACGGCGTAGCTGCGCACGCCGGGCTGGACTTCGAGCGCGGAGCCTCGGCCATCGTGGAAGCCGCACATCAGGTTGCAGCGATCAGCGCGCTCTCGCGGCCCGCCAAGGGGCTCACGCTCAATCCCGGAGTGATCTCCGGAGGTACCCGCTCCAACGTGGTGGCCGACTTTGCCGAAGTTCTCGTAGACGTCAGGTTCTTCACCGCATTGCAGGCGGCGCGAGTGGATGCTGCATTCCGCAAACTGCGTCCGCGCGATTTGCGCTGCAGCCTGGAAGTGGACGGTGGCGTCGAGCGTGGCCCCTTCGAGCGCTCGAAGCAGACTGTGCGCCTCTATCGGATGGCGGCCCAGGCTGCGGGAGAGCTTGGTTTCGAACTTGCGGAGGCTGCTGTAGGCGGCGGTTCAGACGGAAACCTCACCGCCGCCCTCGGCGTTCCAACCCTCGACGGACTGGGAGCGGTGGGCGACGGAGCTCACGCCGTCCACGAGTTCGCGCTAGCGCGCGAGATGCCGGGCCGCAGCGCTCTACTGGCGGCACTCATAACACGTTTGGCGGCGGTATAAGCATCAATTCACTGCAGCCGTGCCAGCATTGCGCACACCCGCGCCACCGGAAGTCCCACTACATTGAAGTAGCATCCCCGGATTTGCGGAATCCATCGCGAGGCTCCGCCCTGGATCGCATAGGCGCCCGCCTTGTCCATGGGCTCGCCGGATGCGACGTAGGCCGCAATCTCCTGGGTGCTGACCGCAGAGAACTCCACTTCGGTCACCTCGGATTCAACTTCGACAATGGCTGCTCCGTTCCGGTCACGGCGCGCTAAGCAGACGGCAGTAGTCACCTGGTGGGTGCGTCCGCTGAGCAGTCCGAGCATCCGCCGCGCGTCCTTCGCGTCCAGTGGCTTGCCGAGGCACTCTCCATCCACCACCACGGTTGTGTCCGCACCCAGCACCAGTGCGCTCTGGGGGGCTGAGGCGAGCACCGCCAGCGCCTTTTCGCGCGCCAGCCGCCGCACATAGTCGAACGGCTCTTCGCCTTCCCATGGGCTTTCATCCACGTCGGCGGGACGAACTTCAAAGGAAATTCCAGCATTGCGCAGCAACTCTGCCCTGCGCGGCGATTGGGAAGCAAGTATCAGCATGCGCTCCATTTTACGGCCCATCTACGGCCCAGACTCCAAGCACAGCTGCATTGCAGAAAACGAACGAATTTTCCCTGGCAGCGACGCTTGTGTTCTCTGTGTTATACTGCGATGGATCGGAAACGGGTTTGAAGGCGGGCGTGAGAGCGCCTCCGGATACTCGCGTCTCTGCCAGCGTTGACAGCCAGCTCTGGTATGCGCTACCGTTTAGTCTTTCGGCTGTCCTGCGGTTGCCCGCCTGACGGTACCCGTCGCAGCGGATATTGCCGGCCTCACCGGTCGGGATCTGCAAACGGTTCTGCTGACGGTTTTGCCCCGCACGAACGTGCAGAAGTTCCCAGACCAAAGTCTTGGGTCTTCGACTCCCCGGCGATACCTTACTGGGGTGCGTAGCGGTGCCTGTTGTAAACAGGCGTAACGAGGCCGAGACGGTCTTCACATTAGCTGGTTTTTACATCTGGGAGAGTTTGGAATGTCAACCTATTTCCCCAAGGGGGAGATTGCGCGCAAGTGGTACGTGGTGGATGCCGATGGGCAGACGCTAGGACGTCTGTCTACGCGCGTCGCGCGGATCCTGAGCGGCAAAGATAACCCCCGCTATACGCCGTTTCTCGATACCGGCGACCATGTCGTGGTCATCAACGCGGCCAAGGTGAAACTCACCGGGCTGAAGGCAAACGCCAAGGTCTATCGCCGCTATACCGGATTTCCCGGCGGATTGCGGGAAGAAGAATTTTCAAAGCGTCTGGTACGCAAACCCGAGCTGATTGTGCAGGAAGCCATCGAAGGCATGCTGCCCAAGTCAAAGCTGGGCCGTGCCATGGCCACGAAGCTCAAGGTTTACCGCGACGAGAAGCACCCGCACCAGGCTCAAAAGCCTGAGGCGATTGCGCCCGTCGCGTAACCGGCGCCGCTTAAACAGTTAAGGATTAACATCGAATGGCTGAACTGGTTCAATACTACGGAACGGGACGCCGCAAATCGAGCGTAGCCCGCATTTTCCTCCGCCCCGGCACCGGCGTCATCAAGGTGAACGGCAAGGCTTTCGAGGAACACTTCGTGACCGACGTGCAGCGCATCATTGCGCGCCAGTCACTGATTCTTACCGAGACCGTCAACAGCTTTGACGTGATTGCCAACTGCTCCGGCGGCGGCATCACGGCACAGGCCGGCGCGGTCCGCATGGGTATCGCGCGCGCGCTGCAGGAGTTTAATCCTGAACTGCGCGCGAAGATGAAGGCCGAGGGCTTTATGACGCGCGATGCGCGCCAGAAAGAACGTAAGAAGTACGGCCAGAAGGGCGCTCGCAAGCGCTTCCAGTTCAGCAAGCGTTAATCCGCTGGCAGGCTCCGGTTGCCGGAGCCTGCCGTTCTGCGCTGGTTTTCTGCGACGCTTTTGATTGGCGTTTTGGTTCGACCAGGTTTTCGCCCTGCGCCGCAGGTTCCGGCGGCGCGCGGTACTTTGTTGTGTACGGAACCAAAAAATCTTCCCGCTCCCGCTAATTCCGGGGCGGGCAACGGGAATTGAATTGCCTGGCGCACAAGTGGCGCAAGCAGGTAATGCAAATCCATCGAAGGAGGTTCAGTGGCCAATATCACGATGAAGGAATTGCTCGAAGCTGGTGTGCACTTCGGGCATCAGACCAAGCGCTGGAATCCGAAGATGAAGGAATACATCTTTGGCGAGCGCAACGGGATTTACATTGTCGACCTGCAGAAGACGTTGAAGATGTTCAAGGAAGCGTCGAAATTTGTGCAGGACAACGCCGCCGAAGGCCGGACGATCATGTTCGTTGGCACCAAGCGCCAAGCACAGGAAGCGATTGCCGAAGAGGCAACGCGCTGTGGAATGTTCTACATCAACCAGCGTTGGCTAGGCGGTCTGCTCACCAACTGGGTCACGGTGCAGAAATCGGTGAAGCGGCTCAAGGAACTGGACGAAATGGCGACCGATGGCCGCTACGAACTGCTGCCGAAGAAAGAGGTTGTGAAACTGGAGCGCGAGCGCAAGCACCTCCAGGCCAACCTGGCCGGCATTAAGAATCTGAACCGCCTCCCCGACGCGATCTTCGTCATCGACTCCAACAAGGAGCAGATTGCGGTGAAGGAAGCGCGCAAGCTTGGGATTCCGGTGGTTGCCGTGGTTGACACGAATTGCGACCCGAGCGAAGTGGACTACATCATTCCGGGCAACGATGACGCGCTGCGCGCCATCCGGCTATTTGCCTCGAAGATTGCCGATTCGGTTGTGGAAGGTTCGCAAGCCGCCACCGACAAGCAGAGCGCTGATCTGGCCGCCGGCATCATGGCGAGCGAAGAAGCAGCGGCCGCCGGCGGTGACATTTCCGCCGACGCTGCCCCGGCCGAAGACCTCAACATGGAAGAGGTGCTTGGCAAGGGCGTACGCAAGGTGGAGACGGCTGTTCCCGAGAGCGATCTCGAGGTGGAATCGCGGTAAGCCCGCAGCCCTAAGGGGCATTCGCGAATATTTCGTGAAAAGCGACCCGCGCTGCATTCTTCGGCGCGGGTCGTTTTGCGAGAATCAGTATCGAGTTGATTTGAAAGCAATCCAGGAGCCCGGGGCTTGCCCGGCCGCACTGATCCAAGAAAGGTTTTTTGCAATGGCAGAGATTACCGCAACAATGGTTAAAGAGCTCCGCGAAAAGTCCGGCGCCCCCATGATGGATTGTAAGAAAGCCCTTACCGAGGCAAACGGCGATTTGGAGCAGGCCATCGTGGTGCTGCGCAAGCGTGGCATGGCCACCGCAGCCAAGAAGGCGACCCGCACAACCAGCGAAGGTGTCGTTACCAGTTACATCCACGCGGGGGGAAAGATCGGCGTTCTGCTGGAAGTGAACTGCGAGAGCGATTTCGTGGCCCGCACCACTGAGTTCCAGGGTCTGGTGCATGACATTGCCATGCACATTGCCGCCGTCGATCCGCGCTACGTTCGCAAGGAGGACGTGACCGCAGCGGACATGGCAAAGGAAAAGGAAATTTATCTGGCCCAGGCCGTGGCCAGCGGCAAGCCGGCGAATATCGCTGAAAAGATGGTGGAAGGCAAGATGGCCAAGTTCTACGAGGAAGTCTGCCTGCTGGAGCAGCCGTTCATTAAGGAGCAGAGCGTTACGATTACCCAGCTGATCGCAACCGTGATTGGCAAACTCGGCGAGAACATTTCGGTTCGCCGCTTCGCTCGCTTCAAGGTCGGCGATATGACGGAGACGATCGCGCTTGCCAAGCCGCTGGCAGCGGCAGGCGAGGCTGAGTAGTTCGACCCAGATCGGAATTTCAAATTGGGACTGCAGCGGGGCGGAGCAATCCGCTCCGTTTCTTTTTGGGGCGGCACGTACCAGGTTTGTTGCGCCGGGGCGGGGTTGGGCTGACTCGCGATGCCGGATCGTTTACACTCATTGGGGTAATAAATATGGCAGATCCGGTCTATAAGCGCATCCTTCTCAAGCTCTCCGGTGAAGCGCTGGCGGCGGGCCAGGGCTTTGGAGTTGATAACACTCGCGTGCACGAGATTGCAGCTGAAGTTGCCGATGTGCATCGGCTTGGAGTGCAGATTGGCCTGGTGGTGGGCGGTGGAAATTTCTTCCGCGGCGTAGCCGAGCAGGCCAAGGCCATGGACCGGGTGGCGGCCGATCACATGGGCATGCTGGCCACGATGATTAACTCGCTGGCACTGCAGGACGCGCTGGAGAAGCAAGGAGTTCAGACCCGCGTGATGAGCGCGATTGAAATGAACCAGGTGGCCGAGCCTTTCATCCGGCGCCGCGCCATCCGCCATCTCGAAAAGGAGCGCGTGGTGATCTTCGGTGCCGGAACCGGCAACCCGTTTTTCTCCACCGACACCGCCGCCTCGCTACGCGCCATGGAGATCAAGGCGGAAGTCATTATGAAAGCCACCAAGGTCGAGGGAATCTACGATTGCGATCCGTTCATGGACGAGAACGCCAAAATGTTTGAGACGATCACCTTTACTGACGTGTTGCAACTGGGACTGAAGGTGATGGACGCAACCGCGATCAGCCTTTGCCGGGAGAACAACCTTCCGATCGTGATTTTCAATCTGAACACCCGTGGCAACATCCGTCGCGTGTGCCTGGGCGAAAAGATCGGCTCGGTCGTGGTGGCCTGATTCTGCCACTGGTTTTTGCAACCTGGCTTCCCCCGACTGAATTTGGTAGAGTACGCAGCATTGAAATGCCGGGTTTATAATCGCTTGGCTTGTACGGAGTACATATGGCTCAGATCAGCATGGCGGCACTGCCCGCCCTCAAAGAAACCTTCGCGCAGCTTAAGACGCGCATGGAAAAGGCTGTCGAAGACTTCCGCAAGGAACTGGCTTCGCAGCGCACCGGCCGCGCCAACGTACATATGCTCGACACCATTCACGTCGACGCCTACGGCTCGCAGGTGCCCCTGACTCAGGTCGGCAACATCAGCGCACCGGAGCCGCAACTCATCACAATTACACCTTGGGACACGTCGTTGACGGCGGCGATTGAGAAGGCCATCCGTAGCGCTGACCTCGGATTCAATCCTCAGAATGACGGCAAGGTGATTCGCATCCCCGTGCCGGCGCTCACCGAGGAGCGCCGCAAGGACATGGTGAAGCACCTCAACAAAGTGCTCGAGGAGCATCGCACCGCGGTCCGCAACATCCGTCGCGACGGCAATGACGCGATCAAGAAGGCGATGAAGGATAAGAAAATTTCCGAAGACGAAGAGCGCGGCTCGCTGGAGCAGTTGCAGAAGGTCACCGACGACGAAATCAAGAAGATGGATGAGATGTTCAAGGTGAAGGAAAAGGAAGTCATGCAGGTCTGAAGTCCTGTATGAGATAGATTTTGGAGGCAGCCGCGCCTGGACAGCACAGGATCGAGCTCGCACGCCAGCAGGCAACCGGAACCCTCAGTGCAAGCTGAGGGTTTTCCATATCCAATTGTGGTAAAGTCAGTTCCCTGCGAAGTGCTATCCGGAAGCCAGTGGAGGTGAGCGAGGATGACGGCTGTTGAGAAGATTACGGCGGATCGAGTGCTGGCTTTTATACATGAGTACTGGCAGTTGTTACAGGACAAGAAGCCAGGGGTGGAAAAGGTTTACACCTACGATGCAAAGATATTCAATCCGTTCGAGCAGCGGCCTGAGTCCGGGCGCGTGTCGGCCGCACGGAAAGAGCGCGAATACTTCGAGAACAAAACCGCGTTTCACGCCGAGATCACCAGCCCGATTGACGTATTCCTGTTAGCTGACAATGTTGCCTTGGCTACCTACGCATTCCGCTGGCAGGCTACTGGAATGCTGACCGCAGGTAAGCGGTCCAATAAGTCGTTACGGAATGGCCGGGCCACCGATGTGATTACGTTGGATTTTGAGGGCCGGCTGCGCTTCGTGCATCAGCATCACTCCGATATCTGGCGTGACACCAACCCGCCCAGCTAGGTGCGGGTAGGGGCCGAGAAGCAGTTTTCGTGCATCATGCCTGACTTTCCGAGGGCTGCCCCGAGTTGCTGGCATTGAATTCCGGCTGATCGATGCGGTTATAATCTGGCATGTCCCGCGTTGTTCACACCGCCTGCCCGCACGACTGTCCCGATGCCTGCTCCGTCCTAGTCACCATTGAAGATGGGCGCGCCACTCGAGTGGAAGGCAACCCGGATCATCCGGTAACGCGCGGATTTCTCTGCGCCAAGGTCGCTAAGTACCTGGATCGCGTCTACTCGCCCGATCGCCTGCTGTATCCGATGAGACGGATTGCGGCCAAGGGTAGCGCCGGGCCGGAGGCTTTCCAGCGGATCTCGTGGGACGAAGCGCTGGGTGAGATTGCCGCGCGGCTCAAAGCTACGGCAGAGGAGTTCGGCCCGGAATCAATCCTTCCATTCTCTTACGGAGGGACGCTCGGGGTGATCCACGGCAATGGGATGGACCGGCGTTTCTTCCATCGGTTGGGCGCATCGCAACTGGATCGTACGATCTGCTCGGAGGCCGGCGGGGTCGCGCTGGCGAGCGTAAACGGAGCGAAATACGGCGTCCCGCCCGAGGACTACACTCACGCGCGCTACATCATCGCCTGGGGCGCCAACATTCACGGCACCAACATCCATCTCTGGCCATTTGTAGAAGAAGCCCGCCGCAAGGGCGCAAAACTAGTGGTGATCGATCCGTTCCGTACCCGCACGGCGCGCCTGGCGGATTGGCATCTGGCGATCCGTCCCGGCACCGATGTTGCGCTGGCGCTGGGGCTAATCAATTACATCATTGAAAATGATCTTTACGATGCGCCCTACGTGGCAGCGCACACCATCGGCTTTGAAGAACTCAGGAAGCGTGCCGCCGAGTACACGCCCGAACGGGTGGCGGCGATCACTGGCCTGGGCGCCGCTGAGATTACCCGGTTGGCGCGTGAGTACGCCACAACCAGTCCCGCGATCATTCGCCTCAATTACGGCGTGCAGCGCAGTGAAAATGGAGGCATGGCGGTACGCGCCATCACCATGCTGCCCGCGGTCACGGGAGCGTGGAAGCGGCAGGGCGGCGGGCTGACGCTGTCCACCTCGGGAACGTTCGCGATCAACAAAGCGAAGTTGCATCGTGCAGACCTGATGACCGCGAACCTTGGCCGTCCCGCGCGTACCCTCAACATGAATCAACTGGGAAAATTACTGACGGATGCAACGCTGACGCCGCCCGTGAAGGCCCTGTTTGTGTACGCATGCAATCCAGCGGCGGTGTGTCCCAACCATAACCTGGTGGTCGAAGGCCTGAAGCGTCCCGACCTGTTCACCGTGGTGCATGAACAGTTCTTTACCGACACAACGGATTACGCCGACATCGTTCTGCCCGCAACTACCTTTCTGGAGCAAAAGGATCTTGTCACCTCCTACGGGCATCTCCACCTGCAGCTTTCCAGCCAGGCGATTGAAGCGCGGGGCGAATCCTGCAGCAACGCGGAACTATTCCGGCGCTTGGCCGCCGTCTTGGGGTTGGACGATGAATGCTTGCGCGCCTCCGATGACGATTTGATCGACGACGTGCTAAGCGTCGATGTGCGAGCGAACGATGTGCGAGCGAAGGATGCGCCAGACAACGATGCGTCAACTCCAGGCTACAAATTCCTTGCCGGCATTACGCGCCAGGCGCTGGAGCATGAACACTCCATCGCGCTGAATGTTCCTCGCCACGACGGTGTGTACCTTCCTTTTGCCAATGGCTTCGCCACAGCCAGCGGCAAGGCTGAGTTGTACAGCGAGGCGCTGGCCGCCGCGGGGTTGGACCCGGTGGCGGCCTATATCGCGCCCACCGAATCGCGGTACAGCGAACAGGCCCGCCTGTATCCGCTGGAGTTGCTCTCGCGTAAGCATGACAACTTCCTCAACAGCACGTTCTGCAACTTACCCGGCCAGCAGAAGATGGAACGGCGCTTCGAATTGCAAATGAACGCCGTGGACGCCGAGGCTCGCGGCATCGGCGACGGCGATGCCCTGCTGGTGCGAAACGGCCGCGGCGAAGTGCGATTGCGCGCCCGGGTGGACAACAGCGTGCCTCCCGGCGTGGTCTCGGCCTACCTGGATTGGGCGCGGTCGGCGCCTGGCGGCAAGAACATCAATGCCCTCACCAGCGACCGTCTGACTGACATGGGCAGAGGCGCCACGTTTTACTCGGCGCTGGTAGAAGTTGAAAAGCTCTAATCGATGCCGGTGATTTTACCAAGACGGGATAGCGTATCGCTCCGCTTGATGGCGTTGAGAGTACCCGAGCCTGTATAATTGGGCCTTCCGCGCCCAAGATTTAGGCATGAGGGTCTCGTCATTCTTCGTACTCATTACACCTGTGCAACGCCTCGCCTGAAACGCCCCACGAATAAGGGGTTGTTCCGCTTGGTTCTCTTATGCCTGGCATTGATGCTGCTTGGCGGCATGGCTTTTGCCCAGAAGGGCATCATCGAGGATATTCGAGTTCACGGCAACCGCCGCATTCCGGCCGAGACCATCCGGGCCCGCATGTTTACTCGTCCCGGCGATGTTTACGATCCGGCAGGCTTGGAGCGCGACTTCAACTCGCTGTGGAACGCGGGCTATTTTGACGACATCCGAATCGAGCGCGAAGAAAGTTCCAAGGGATGGATTCTTCACATTTACGTGAAGGAGAAGCCGACGATTCGCGAGATCAAGTACATCGGACTCAATGCGGTTTCGCAAAGCGATGTGCTGGATAAGTTCAAGGAACTCAAGGTTGGGCTGAGCCAAGAGAGCCAGTTTGACCCCACCCGCGTAAAGCGGGCCGAAGTGGTATTGAAAGAGTTGCTGGCGGCGCATGGCCATCAATTTGCGACCATCACCACGGAAATCCGCCAGATTCCTCCCGCCGCCGTCGGCATTACCTTCAACGTCAAGGAAGGTCCGAAAGTAAAGGTTGGCACGATTCGGTTTGAGGGCAACAACAAGGTACCTACGCGCTATCTGCGCGATGCCATGCACAACTCCAAGCCTATCGGCATTCCGCACTCGATCATCCTGGAGAACCTGTTTGCGCGCACCTTTGACGCCACCAAGCTGAGTGAAGACGCCGAGCGCGTGCGCTTTGCCTACCAGGACAAGGGATATTTCAAGGCCATTGTCGAAGATCCGAAGACGAAGATTCACGACGTCAGCGGCGTCGCCTGGTACTTCCCGTTCAAGTCGCAGCACGGCAAGGCCGTCGATATCACGGTGCCGGTGGAAGAGGGGGATCGATACCGTCTCAAAGAGATTACCTTCAGCGGCAACAAGGCGATTACCAACACCGTCGCGTTGCGCCATCTCTTCAAGATGAAGGACGGCGAATTTTTCAATCGCACCCTGGTCAGCAAAGGTCTGGACGAACTCCGCAAGGCTTATGGCTCGCTTGGCTACATCAATGAGACCAACATTCCGGATACGGAGATCGACGAAGAGCACAAGACGATCACGCTGAAGATCGACGTCGATGAAGGCAAGCAGTTCTATGTGCGTCGGATTGAGTTCTCAGGCAACACCACGACGCGCGACAAAGTGATTCGCCGCCAGCTCGCCCTGGAAGAAGGCAATGTTTACAACTCCCGCCTCTGGGAGGTGAGCCTGCTGCGCCTGAACCAGTTGAACTTCTTCGAAGCTCTGAAGCCGGAGCAGGATTCGGAAGTTCATCAGGATGTTGCCACCAGCTCGGTGGATATCAACCTCAAGGTCAAGGAAAAGGGCAAAAACTCGATTGGCCTGAATGGCGGCGTCAGTGGACTCTCGGGACCTTTTGTCGGGCTCAATTACCAGACCAACAATTTCCTCGGACTGGGCGAAACGCTTTCGGCGTCGGCTTCGCTCGGAACCTATCAGCGCAACATCATGTTCGGCTTCACGGAGCCGTACCTGTTCGACAAGCCGATCCAACTTGGATTCACGGTCTTTAGTCGTGACTATAAGTTCAATCAGGCCAAACAGGCCAGCATCTCCACTGGCCAGAGCGTGAATCTGCCGCCCGCCTATCTGAACTCGCTGCAAAATTACTCGCAGGCAAGCACGGGCTTTACGGTTTCGAGCTCTTATGCGATGCCGCGCACTTTCAAACGCTTCGGGCTGACGTACTCATTTGATACCTCGAGCATTACCACCTACTCGACGGCCTCGCGGGATTACTTTGAGTATCTAGCGTTCCGCAACGTAGGCGGTCCGAATGCACTGCAGGGAATCGTGACCAGCAAACTGGTTCCCAGCTTCAGCCTTAGCACGATCGACAGCCCGATGCGTCCGCATAGCGGCCACAGCTACTTCTTTGGTATGGATATCGCCGGCCTGGGGGGCAGCGTGGCAGATATCCGCCCGATCGCCGAATACAAGCGGTTCATTCCGATGAAGGGCTTCCGTCCCAAGAAGGAAGGGATGCAGACGCTGGGTTATCGTCTGCAGGGATCGTTCATCACCGGCTTCGCCGGCAAGACGGCGCCTCCGTTCGAACGTTTCTTCCAGGGCGGCGACACGGATCTGCGCGGTTTTGATATCCGCTCAGCTTCGCCCACTGCTCTCATCGCAGACAAGACGACGGTAGCCTTGATGAATCCGGATGGCAGTACGGTCCCCGTAGATCCGAACAATCCCCGCGCCGGTAGTTACAACATAACGGTGCCCATCACCCGGCTGGTGTATCCCGGTGGCGACACCAGCCTGATAAGCAACGTCGAATACCGCATTCCAATCGTCGGGCCAGTGACGATCGCTCTATTTAACGACGCGGGCATGAACATGGCGGTGCGCCAATCGCAGTTACGCCTGAGCGACCAGCAGTTCGAACAGTTGGACAACACGCCCTTCGGTTGCCCGAGTTCGGTGTCCCAGGCAAATGGCACCTCAACCTGCCAAGGCACGCAGTTGCTGCAGTTCAGCCAGAACATTTCTCCGCTGGCTCACACTAATTATGTTCTGCGCATGTCCACTGGCTTGGAGTTACAGGTGATTCTGCCGGTGGTCAACGCCCCCTTCCGGCTCTACTACGCCTACAATCCATTGCGCGTGGATACCGATGCGCCGCAACCAACTCTTACGCGTGGCATGTTCCCGGCGGGTGGAGCGGGAGAGTACACGTACTTGAATACCATCGCGACCTATGCTCCGTCGTACTTGATTCGCGAGCCGAGGAAAACGTTGCGCTTTACCGTGGCCACTACGTTTTAATGAATGTTGTTCATTCTTGGGAAAGAGGCTCGAAGGCGGCAATTGCTGTTTGACGCTCTTTTTCTCACAATCTATAATCGGGAACATCCGTCAGAGGAATTTTCTATCAGGGCTGGAGCTGGATCAAGAGGCTCGCCCGCCTGCTGAAAAGTTTCTGCGGAATCTCCGTGAGCTCCTAGAGGAGTTGAGGCTAATTTCCATGAATCGCAACTTTGCACGTTCGATCCCGGCCATGGCGCTGGCACTTGCTCTCAGCGTTCCTGCCTTTGCCCAGTCTGCCGCCCCAGCGGCTGCCGCCCCAGCTCCTACAGCTCCAGCGGCTACCAAGGTCGGCATCATCAACATTCAGGCTGCCATTGTTAACTCCAACGAGGGGCAGCGCGACTTTGAAACGCTGCAGAAGAAATTCGACCCGAAGCGCGCCGAACTCGAAAGCCTGAACAAAGAAGTTGACGAGTTGCAGAAAAAGTTCAACGCCCAGAGCGATAAGCTCAATGACGAAGCTCGCGGCGATCTGCTGAAGCAGATCGACAGCAAAAAGAAGATCCTGCAGCGCAATTACGAAGACGCAAATACGGATGTCCAGGCGCAGCAGAATGAAATTGCCAACCGCATCGGCCAGAAGTTGGTTGGGGTTTTGGACAAGTTCGCCAAGGACAATAGCTTCACGGTGATTCTGGATGTCTCCGGTCAGTCCAGCCCTGTTCTGTGGGCGGACAGCTCGGTAGACATCACGAAGACGGTGGTGGAGGCCTACAACGCTCAGTCCGGCGTAGCCGCGCCCATCAAGGCTCCTGCGGCCTCCAGGCCTGTTGCTCCGGTTGGTGCTGCTCCCAAGAAGTAGAGGGACAAAATTGCAACTGGGGCCGCCTTCGATGGCGGCCCTTTTTGTTGCGCGGCATAGCGTCGGTACCCCGAAACTGTCTGGTCGGGGCAGGCGCTTTCAATTTGGGACCAACATTCGAAAGTGTGGAAAACGTGTGCAGAAATGCGGAGAATCTGATTGTTAACACAAGATTGCAGGCTAGAGTGACGAACTGTGGCCCTAAAAAGTAGCCGTAAGTCCTTTGGTGTATTTAACTTCCGAGATTGTTAAGAAATTTCTTGACGACGGCGGGCAAGCGTAAAACAAAAAATGCATTGGGACGTTTTGCACACATCCATACTTGTAAATACAACATCAGTGTGCCATGGTGCGATGGACATTGCGTCAGGGAGTCGCCTGCGCGCGGGTTGTCGGGACCGGATCCGGGTCAGCTTTCATCGCTCGAAACGCGTAGGACGGCCAGGAACGCCTCCTGCGGAATGTCTACTTTACCGATTCGCTTCATACGGCGCTTGCCTGCTTTTTGCTTTTCCAGCAGCTTACGCTTGCGCGAGATGTCACCGCCGTAGCACTTGGCGATAACGTTCTTGCGAAGTGCGACCACGGTTTCGCGAGCCACGATCTTGGCCCCGATCGCGGCCTGGATTGCGACTTCGAACTGCTGCCGCGGGATCAGTTCGCGCATCTTGGACACTAGCGCCTTGCCGCGTTCGTAGGCGTAGTCGCGGTGCACGATAATGGAAAGCGCATCGACCGCGTCGCCAGCGACCAGAATGTCGAGTTTGACCATCGGCGATTCCCACCACCCGGAGAGGTGATAGTCAAGCGAAGCGTAGCCGCGCGACACGGTCTTGAGGCGGTCATAGAAATCAAGAACGATCTCATTCAGGGGTAGTTCGTAGGTGAGCATGACGCGGCTGGAGCCGACATATTCGAAGTTCTTCTGCTTGCCGCGCTTTTCTTCGACGAGCTTCAGAATTCCACCAACATACTCTTCGGCGGTAAGGATCATTGCGGTGATGATCGGCTCTCTAATCTTATCGATCAACGTCGGATCGGGCCAGCGCGAAGGATTATCGACTTCGAGAACATCACCACTTGTGAGGGTGACAAAGTAGCGCACGCTGGGCGCGGTGATGATGAGATCGAGATTGTACTCGCGCTCCAAACGTTCCTGGATGATTTCCATGTGGAGCAGGCCGAGAAAGCCGCAACGGAATCCAAAGCCGAGCGCGGTCGAGCTCTCAGGCTCGAAGAAGAAAGATGCATCATTAAGGCGCAGCTTCTCCAGCGCGTCGCGCAACAATCCATGTTCATGCGAGTCCACCGTGTAAAGGCCGGCGAAGACCATGGGCTTGATGTCTTCAAAGCCGGGCATGGCCTCGATTGCGGGCTTGTCTGCATCGGTGATGGTGTCGCCGATCTTTACGTCGCCCACAGTCTTCATGGTTGCGAAAAAGAATCCGACCTCGCCGGCGGTGAGCTCGCCGATCTCCTCAGGCTTTGGTGTCAGGACTCCCATGGAATCGACAAGGAACGTGGTTCCCTTGGCCATCAGCTTGATCTTTTGACCCTTGTAGAGACGGCCGTTGACGACGCGGGCAAGCACGCCGACGCCGCGATAGCTGTCAAACCAAGAGTCGAAGATGAGTGCTTGCAGCGGCGCATCGATGTTGCCTTTCGGCGGCGGAACACGGTGCACGATCTGCTCGAGAACCTCGAGTACGCCGGCGCCAGTCTTGGCGCTGATGGGTAGCGCAGTGGAGGCATCCAGGCCGACGGCGCTCTCGATCATCTCCTTAGTGCGTTCAATGTCGGAGCTGGGAAGATCAATCTTGTTGATGACAGGAATAATTTCAAGACCGTGGTTGATGGCGATGTAGCTGTTGGCGAGGGTTTGTGCCTCCACGCCCTGCGTGGCATCGACAACCAGCAGCGCGCCTTCGCAGGAGGCGAGCGAACGAGAGACTTCGTAGGAGAAGTCAACGTGGCCGGGAGTGTCGATGAGGTTGAGCTGATAGGTGTGGCCATCCTTGGCCAGATACATCATGCGAACGGCGTGGGCCTTGATGGTGATGCCGCGTTCACGCTCGAGATCCATGGCATCGAGGACCTGCTCCTGACCCGCCATTTCGCGGGCGCTGAGGGATCCGGTGATCTCCAGCATGCGATCGGAGAGCGTGGTTTTGCCGTGGTCGATGTGGGCGATGATGGCGAAATTTCGAATCGAAGTGCGGTCCATGCTTTGCTTTCGAAGTCCAAACGCCCGCACGAATTGCGAGGCTGCGCTGAGGTTATTCTTCATTTTACCATTTGGGCCGGAAAGGCGTTTCGCCGCGAAAACATTGGTCCGGTTCGAGATTTGGCGAGGTTCGGAGAAAAAGCTGCGATGGAGCGGGCAGGGCGACGATTGACCGAAAGGTGAATGGTTTGGGCAGGGGGGAGTGATCGAGTGGTGAATGGTTGCGCGGATTCGCAACGATTCACTGACTTACCAACAAACGCGGCGGTCGCGTGTACCACGTAGTAGATGGAGCGACAAGAATCGTGGATGCGAGTCCCGAAGCGGGAGGAACAATCAATTTTTCGTCTCCGAGGTGAGGGGATTTGCGGGAGAGATGTTCCACTAGCAACTGTTCATAAACCAAATTTTGCGGCCGGATGTTCGCAACTCGGGCAGTCGATTTGGGTTCAAAGGTGCAAGGAGGCTACTTTGCGAAAAAACATTGCAATTGTTTTCACGCTTCTGCTGATGAGCGTTGCCGGGTTCGCGCAAATTCCGACGTCGGGGAATGTCTTTCTTGGATACTCGCTCTTCCATGGGAACACAGGGTTGACCGACAACGGGACTCTGAATGGATGGGAGGCGTCGGTGGAAGGAAAGATCGTTCCGTATCTGGGGCTGGTCGCCGATGTGAGCGCGCAGTATGGCACCTTGTCGAATACGTTTGTGGCGTTCCCGTTCGCATTTAACGAGAGCAATCGGGTGGATAGCTATTTAGTTGGGCCGCGGGTGGGGTTCCCGGCCGGCAAGTTCCGGCCGTTTGCGCACATCCTGTTCGGCGCCGCACATCTGCATGAGTCAAGCCTAGTTTTCGTGAATGGCGAAACTGATTTTGCCGACGCGATAGGTGGCGGCGTTGATTACCACCTAATTCCGCGGGTGAGTTTGCGCGTGCAATTAGACGACCTGCAGACCCACTTCCATGGCGTGCGGGAGGACAACACGCGGTTTTCAACCGGACTGGCAGTGCACTTCTAAGGCTGGTGCGGTTGAAGCGGTAAAGACAAAATCAAAATCCCCGGCTTCGCGCCGCAAGCAAAACTGCGCGAAGCCGGAATTGCGTTGGTGGCGCGAACCGGCTCGGGGGGCGAACCGGGTTGTGAGGTATTTGGCGATTTTGCGACAGGTAAAGCAAAAACAACCGCAAGGTCAAAAGCCCCACTCAAGCCAACGACGGGCTTGAATGGGCCACCCGCCCGCCCCACTCAAGCCAACGACGGGCTTGAATGGGCCACCCGCCCGCCCCACTCAAGCCAACGACGGGCTTGAATGGGCCACCCGCCCGCCCCACTCAAGCCAACGACGGGCTTGAATGGGCCACCCGCCATTCGGGCCAACCGAGGCTTGAATGGGCACCCGCCCGCCAGTTAGGCATTGCAATTTAGAGGATTGCCAGTCTCCCACCTTAGCCGCGCGCGTCGAAGGTGGGGCACCCGGCCTTTCTTCCATGCGGGTCAAGAACTACTCATACTTTTGCTTCGACGCTTACTTCTTCTGGGGGGTGCATGAGACCCGAGTAACGGTCTTGCCGTCGGACCACTCGCAATACTGCCTGCCGTCGTCGCCGACGCAAGTTCTCCACCAACTTCCGTCTGACTGCTTCATCCAAACGGAACAGCTTGGGGCGGCGAAGGCCAATGCGCCGAAAAGCATGGTTATCGCCAGAACAGCTCCGAACAACAACTTTCTGAGGCTCATCTCTCCATCCTCCACTCGTTGGTCTGCTTCATCGAAACGGTCTGCCGCGAAAAGGAACGAGTGCTTAGCAATTGCTCAGTCCTTGCACATGCCGCCCCAATTATCCATGACGGGCATTACGCGAATAATGGTGACCGGACTGTATCGGTTCTTGGCCTCAAACCAGATGCCAGTTTTGGTGGAAATGATGAGCGAACCATCGGGACGGTTCGACGGGCAATATTCTCCAATTTGAGCAGCAACGTCCTGCATCGATGAGCCGACGTGGAGGCCACCGGGGGTAGACCAAATATTGCAGGTCACGTTAATCCCGCGAAGCCCCTTTTCAATCCGAGGATCGATGCCGGAGTCGGTCCAGACGAATTGAATGCACTGGTCTTTGTAGTAGTTGTAATACACCTCGTCGGAGGAGTAGCCGGGACCGCGAAAGGTGCTGCGGACAACGCGATCCGGATTGCCGAGATGCTGCACCGCATCCGTGACCGAGCCGCCCATTCGCACGGGACCGACGCGGTCGCCGGCGATGATGAGGTGGTCGAAGTTCATGTTGCGCTCGCCGATGAGATGGGGATCCGAGTCCTTTGCACCTTTGACGCGTGAGCCGGCGGATGCGCGGAGGCTTCCGCCGGTGATGACGAGCGCAAGGCAGAGGAACGCCAACCCGAGAAACCGTTGATGGGTACGGATATTCATCGTGCAGTCTCCTTTATTTGCATCGCGCATTATGCGCGGCAATGGCGGCTTTCACTTGCTGACGGCAAGCGTCGGTGGTGCACTGGGAAAGTTGCGCCTGGAGTTGGGCTGCTTCCTGTTGGCACTGTGCCTGTTGTGCGGGGCTCGACTGAGCAAGAACGGCATTTTCAGTAAGCAGCATGGAAGCGCCAAGCCCTAAGCCGGCGAGCGTGAGAACACAAGCTACGATCATCCTCTTCTTCATGGTGGAGCTCCTGTGAAGTCAGCAACGGTTAGCGAAAACAAGCTGGTTTCCGGCGATCTGAAGCAGTGTGGGTCTCTCTGGTTCGAGCCAGTTCATACCTTAGGCGGTCATGTATTCCGTAAAGTTTCGGTTTTAGAACCCTGATCGCGAGTGACCCCATGTGCTCTCGCGGCTGCGCGCTTTGTGCCTGAATACTCTCACAGTGTATCTGGCCAGACAAGTGGGTTCTTGGGATGAATCAGCTTCTGTTGTTGGGCGCCTGTGGCGTACTGGCGCTACTGGCGGCGGAGGTATTACTTCTATGCGTGGTTATCGAGAGCGGTGCCGGATGGCTGCTTATCGCCCGCGAGGGCACTGAAGGGAAGGAAGATGGAGAAGCAGGCTCCTGAGCGGTGGGGGCGGGTACTGGTTCGCAGGTGCAAGGTTCCGTCATATTTGCGGAGGATTTCCGAGGCGATCCATAGACCGAGTCCGGTTCCGCTCTCGCCCTTGGTGGTGAAGAAGGGTTCGAAGATTCTGGCACGAACCTCGACGGGGATGCCGGGGCCGTCGTCGACAACCAGTACGCGCAGTCCGAGGCGTTGACGCCGCCAGTCTCGCGAGGCGGAGGCCCGCACGGCAATGGTGCCGTGGCTGGGTGCAACGGCTTCGACGGCATTGCCCAGGAGGTTGGCGAACATTTGCCGCAGCTCGCCGGGCAGGGCGAGGATGTAGCCATCAAAGGCAATCTGCAGGTTCAGGGTGATTTGAGCGGACTTTATTTTTCGCTCGTACAGGTCGGTGACACTCTCCAGGATCTCGGCGATTTTGACCGGCACGGGCTTCGCGGCTTCGCGTTGGAAGGCCAACATGCGCTGCGTCATTTGAGTGACGCGCAACAGCTCGTGGCTGGCGGTGGAGGCGTAGTCCCGGATGGTTTTGTCCTGGGTGCTCTGGGCGATCAGGTAGAGCAGGTTGGAGATGGCGTCGAGGGGGTTGTGGATCTCATGTGCGATGGTGGCGGCTAGTCTTCCGGTGGTGGCGAGACGGTCGCTAATGCGCAGCGCCTTTTCGGCTTTGCGTTGTTCGACGACATCCTGGAAGACGAGCACGACGCCTTCGATCTGACCGGTCCGGCCACGAATGGGTGCAGCGCTGTCTTGGATGGGGATCTCGGCGCCATCGCGGGCGATGAGCAAGGTATGGTTGGAGAGGCCAACCACTTTGCCGGAACGGAGCACTTGTGTGACCGGGCATTCCGATGCGATACGGGTTACTTCCTGGGTGGTGTTGAAGACCGCACTCAGATGCTTGCCCCTGGCTTCGGGCAAGGTCCATCCGGTCAGGCGTTCGGCCACCTCGTTCATGAATTCAATTTGGCCGGCCACGTCGGTGGAGATGACGGCGTCACCGATGCTTTGCAAGGTAGTAGCCCAACGTTGCTCGCTGGCACGCAGGGCTTGCTCGGCCTGCTTGCGCTCGGTGATGTCGCTGTCGATCTCCATCACGCCGCGGGCCTGGCCGCTGCTGTCGAACTGCAATGCCCAACGGCTGGATACGACGATTTCGGTGCCGTCTTGAGCGGTGTGTGTAAGCTCACCCTCCCAACGTCCCCGGCGCAGAAGCTCGGCTTCGATTTCGGTCACGGGCTGGGGAAAGACGGTGCGGAGCAGGTCGCGCACGATTCTGCCGGTGGCCTGCTGCTTGGAGTATCCGTACATCTCCTCGGCGCCGCGGTTCCAGAAGCCGATCGTGCCGTCGAGGTTCCACACCATGATGGTGTCGTGGGCGAGGTCGATCAGTTCAGCCTGCTTACGCAGTATCTCTTCGGCTTGGGTGCGCTCGGTGATGTCGCGGAGAATGACGGTATAGAACTTTTTGCCTTCGGTTTGCGTCAGGGAGATGGTGGCTTCGACGGGGAACTCCTCGCCGTTGGCGCGCAGGGCACTTAAAATGGCGGGCGAATTGGTGGAACGTTTGGTTACGCCGTCGCTTCCAAAGCGGCGAACGTGCTCGCGATGCGCCTCCCGCAAGGTTTGGGGAATAAAACGCTCGAGAGGGGTGCCGAGGGCCTGGGATGCCGGACAGTGAAAGACGGTTTCGGCGGCTCGATTGAAGACGACGATTTGCTGTTGCTCATCGACGGTGATCACGGCGTCCATGGCGGAGCTGATAATGCCTTGCAGCTTGGCTTGGCTGGAGCGCAGCGCCTCTTCGGCCTGCATGCGCCTGGTGACGTCAAGACTGACGCCGATGAAGCGCAGCGCCCGGAACTTGCCGCCTTCGCCGTCGAAGGAGACCCGGCCGTGTAACTCCACCCAATGGACCGAGCCGTCGGGCCAGACGACGCGAAACTCGCGGTGGTATGCCCCGGCATCGGCTCCGGCAATTGCGTGTTTTACTGCCTCGTCAACGGCGGAGCGGTCGTCGGGATGGATGCAGGCAAGGCAGGCTTCATAGTCGATTTGGTCTCCGGTGGCAACGCCGAACATGTTGCGGCAGCACGCATCCCAAAAAAGTTCTCTGGTTTGGAGGCGGTAATCCCAGGCGCCGAGGCTGGCGGCCTCGAGCGCCAGGCTGTGATACTGGGATACCTGCCGGAGCCGGTCCTCGGTTTGCTGAGCGCGCTCCCTTTTGTAAGCCGCGATCTGGAGCCGGTTGCGGCGGTAGCGTTCGGCGACCGCGCTGATGAAGACGCCGATGACGAAAAATAAAGCCAGAGCGACGGCATTCGAGAGGTTGGGGGCGGTGAAGTTCCCACGCAGAGGAAGAACCCAATACGCCGAGAGCAGGGTGGCCAACGCGGTGGCCAGCACCCCGGGCCAAAGGCCGGAGAGTAGGGCGACAAGCAAGATGGCGGGATAAAAGGTGATGAAGGGCAGGAACTTCCCGAGAAACAGCCACATGACCCAGCGCAGCAGGAAAGCGGCTAAGACAGCAACGACGGCGACCGAGAAGCGAACGTAATTCTTTCTAAAAATGCTGTTTTCAGCTTCGAAATATGACATAAGACCAGTCCACGCCAAAAAATGTTGTGTAGCACTGGACGGATGCACTTGAAGCGCTATCGAACGGACAAGTAGGCCGCTCCTAAAAGGACGTTCCTAAAAAAACACGTTACTGACAAGATAAAAGTTGCTGAAGGTCTTCCAGAAAAGCCATCGGGGCGACGCCCTTAACGGATCGTTTGTCCACGCATTTTAGAGCCTCTTCGGGAAGGTCAACGTAGGCGGACAGCAGGAGAATTTTGACGGTTGGCTTGAGCCGCTTCATTTCAGCCGCGACCTGGTCACCGTTCATCCCCGGCATGGAATAATCGAGCACAACTGCCTCGACGGGATTGGCTGCGAAAATCTGCAGGCCCTCGGGGCCGCTGCGCGCAGTCAGTACCTTGTAACCCTTGTATTGGAGGAGCATCTTGCGAACCTCCAATCCAATCGGTTCGTCATCGACGCATAAGATCATAGCGCTCCAACCGCCGCTCAATATAAAGTCAACAACTCGTAATCACACTGTCATGGGCGGGGCAATCGCACAGTGACTAGCTACCCTCCTGACGGTGATGGTTGTCACGGCGCAGTATGCCTTATGGTTTGTGCGTTTCGGCGCTGTACAGATGGCGCCCGCGATCTTTGCCCAGGTATATACGGGGCGCGTCGGCGGGCAAGCCGTTGGTGAGTAAGCGAGATCGGTCCGGATGGGGATTTGTGGGCTACTTGGCCGCTAGTAGCCCCCGCCCGGATTGTCGTACAGTTCCTTTTCGCGGATCTCCTCCTCGCGCTCCTTTTCCGTTGGCATGGCCGTCGCCGGTTGCGCGTCAGTCGAGATAGGCAGGGCCATTGCTGATGGCGCGTCCATCGACGCAGGATTGGCCATTGCCGATGGCGTGGCCGTCTGATTGGCGTTTTCACGAACGTTTCCCTGATCGTCCACGAATACCTCCTCACCGCCTTTGTCGGTACAAAGTGGATCGCATGTGGAAACGTCAGGCGAAGACGCTATGACGCATGTAGACTGGCAGACCGCACCGCCCAGTTTCATTGAGGCCGAGTTTTGGGCGTGCATTAATCCCGCTGAGCCCAGAACGATCAAAAACATCCAACCGATTCGTCTCATCCTGCCTTCTCCTGTGGAGTGAAATGCCTCGGTCTACTGAACCGTGAATTCCGAGTGTCAGTCTTCTTAGCGAGGGTTGGCACTAGGATGACTTTTGGGGAAAAGAGTTTGTCTATCCAGGAACGGAAACCGCGAGAAGCACAACGTCTTGATCATCTACAGGCACCCGGCTACAAAAGCCCCAGAGTTGGAAAAGCGCCAACTCTGGGCCACCCGCGTCAACTAACCCACATTAGCCAAAAAGATGGCTGATGTGGGCCGCCCGTCGAGGACGCGACTGGATCACTGGGCGGCTATTGCGGGGCGGCGGCGGAGTCGATGGGGAGAGCGATTTGGGGGAGGATTCCGAGTTCGCTGTAGATGGGGCGGAGGGCGCGGCGGATGGATGGAAGGACGGCGAAGTAGGATGCGGCGGCAGCGATGCAGATGAGGCCGCTGACGGCGAGGGCGCGCGGAGCTCCGAAGCGGGCGGCGATGGCACCGCCGAAGAGCGAGCCGAATGGCGTCATGCCCATGAAGGACATGGAGAAGTAGCTCATGACGCGGCCACGCATAGCGGGGGCGGAGATGGTTTGCAGGATGGTGTTGCTGGCGGCCATGTGCTGCATCATGGCGAAGCCGATGACGAGCAACATGAGGAGCGAGAGAGCGAGGTTGCGGGAGAGAGCGAAGACGAACATTGCAGTGCCAAAGAGGAGGGATGCCAGGCCGATTCGGCCTCCGAGCCCGAGGATGGAGCGGCGGGCAGCCATGGTGAGGGCGGCGATGAGGGCACCGACGCCGGTCGAGCCCATGAGCAGGCCGAGGGTGTGTGCGCCTCCGTGGAAGACCTGGAGGGCGAAGATGGGCAGCAGGACGGAGTAGGGCATGCCGACCAGACTGACAAGGGCGAGCAGGAGCAGGATGGCTCGGATGGGAAGCGAGCCGGAGACGTAGGTGAAACCTTCGGCAAGCTCGCGCCAGAGATTCTCTTCGTCGCGGCGGCGGGGCTTGGCTGCGGCGACGTGCATGAGCAGGAGGCTGAGAATGACGGCGAGGTAGCTGATGCCGTCGATGGTGAAGCACCAGGCTTCGCCGAAGGCGGCGATGACGAGGCCTCCGAGGGCGGGGCCGAGGAGGCGGGCGGTGTTGAGCATGGTGGAGTTGAGGGCGATGGCGTTGGAGAGGACGGCTCGGTCCTCGACCATCTCGATGAGGAAAGCCTGACGGGCGGGAGTGTCAAAGGCATTGATGACGCCTTGTAAAACGCTGAGCACGGCAATGTGCCAGATGGCGATGCGTCCGCTGAATGCCAGGGCAGCGAGAGCGAAAGACTGCAACATGGAGAGGATCTGGGTCCAGACCAGGGTGCGGTGACGACTCCAGCGATCGACCCAGACTCCGGCGAAGGGGCCGAGCAAAAAGGTAGGGACGAGGCCGAGGAAAGAGATAAAGCCGAGCATCCAGGCCGAGCCGGTGAGGCGATAGACGAGCCAACTGGTGGCGATGCGGGTCATCCAGGTGCCGATGAGCGAGAGGCTCTGGCCACTGAAGAAGAGGCGATAGTTGGGGCGTTCGAGGGCGCGGAGGAGAAAGCGCCAGCCGGTGGCGGGTTGAGCAGCAGAAGGCATGGTCACCTGCTTGGATGATAACGGGAAAAGGGCTGTGAGTCAGTTTCCGCGTGGCCCGGAATCCGCTCGCAACTCCAGCCGAAGAGGCTTTTGCGTGACTCGGTTCAAGGGGGGATGGGAAGGTGACGTGGACATCCTGGACTGCTAATCTGGAACTAATCTGGAAGACTAGGGAGCGAGGACTGAACGATGCAACCCACGGAAACTAGTTATGCAGTGCGGCTGCGCTTTGGCTCGGACGCCAACCTGCGGCGGCGGTTTATGGTGACCGATGAGGCTGTGCCCTCAAACGTACGCTTTGGGCTGCTGCTGGAACGACTGGACAAGCTGGCGGAAGAGACGGCGCTGCGCTACGTACGGCGCCAATATCCGGAGGCGCGCGTAGTAACGGCGGCGATGGATTCGCTGCTGGTGCGCACCCTGCCTGATATTGACCGCGACATGGTGATACGGGCGCGCATCAACCTGATTGGACGCTCGTCCATGGAAGTGGGCATGCACATTGAGCAGCCGGGTGAGCCGCTGTTAAACATCGGGGCATCGTACTTCACCATGGTGGCGCGGGTGCGCGAAGACGGCGAGGAGAAAAGCGTTCAGCTACCGCCGCTGGAGTACAAAACCAAGATGGAAGAGGTGCGCAGGGATCGCGCGCTGGCGCGCCGCGACGCCTACCGTGCCGCGATGAACCTTGCGGCCGAACCGCCCTCGCGTCAGGAATGGGAGATGCTTCGGGGACTGCATGAGGCACAGGAACAGGCCGGCATCAAGGTTCTGATGGCGGGCAAACAGATGACCGAAGGCTGGGAGCGAACTTACCCTGAGTACGAGAACGTGCCACAGAAAATCTTTGGCGGATGGGTGATGCATCGCGCTTACAACTACGCGCACATTTGCGCGGAGAGGCTGTCGACCCATCGCGTGTTGCTGGCGTCGGTGGATCGGATCAACTTCTACCACCCGGTGCGGATGGGAGATAAGCTGCATTTTGTAAGCCGCTTGACCTACACGGGAAAAACTTCCGTTTCGGTTGAGACCGAGATTACGCGCATCAGCCGCGACCGCAAGGAGACGGAGCTAAGCAACGTTTGCACGTTCACCTTCGTGCACAGGGGAACGGAGATGGAAGGGCTGCCGGTGCCGCAGGTGTATCCGACGACCTATGCGGAGGACGCGCGCTACCTGGTGGGATATCGCAGGCGCCAGGCGCACCTGGCATGGAAAGAGCAGATGGCAAAGAAGCAGCAGTGAATTTCTTTGACAGCAGGCGTTCCAAGAGCAGGATCAACTGTCCCAGATCTGCTAACGGCGGGCAGATGTTGGGCACCCCCGTGTGCGGTTGTGCATCCAAAGAGGGATAGCCGGAGAGAGACTCTGGATTGCCCTGTGATATAAGGGAAAAGCTGGAGATTGTAGGGCCGTGGTGATGCGTTCGATCTGGAAGCCGGTTGCGTGTGTGTGTCTGTTGCTGACCTTGTGGTCGGCAATGGCATTTGTTGCGCACCATCATACGGACGCGAGCGAGTCGGCAAAATGCACGGTCTGTGTTGCTGCTCTTTCGGCATCTCCGACGGCTCCGAGTCTGCCGTTGCAGGCCACGTTCTCGGTTGTCTCCACGTTTCGGGCAGAGCCGGTTGCTGCTGCTAAACAGCGGCTGATCGCCTTTGCGCTAAAGGTTCGTCCCCCTCCACAAGTTTAGGTTTTCGCAAGGAATCTTCCATTCATTTCAGATTCACTCTGCAACCTTCCGAACTATGGAGGCAATTCATGCTGGCTCTTCGCAAGTCGCTTGCGGCGACTTTTCTGGTTGTTCTTTATCTGGCGCTCGGTTTGAGCGTTTATGCGCAATCATCCAATTCAACTTCAGTGAGCGGGACGGTGGTTGACCCGACCGGAGCAGTGGTATCCCATGCCACGGTCGAAATCCAGAACCCGGTGAGCGGCCTTTCGCAAAGCACGGTGACCGACGGCACGGGAAAGTTCACCTTCTCCAACGTTCCGTTCAATCCCTACCACCTGACGGTGAGCGGGGAGGGGTTTGCGCCGTATGTGCACGATGTTGATGTGCGGTCGTCGGTTCCGATCAATCTGAGCGTGAAGATGCAGGTTCCGAACTCGGCTGAGTCGGTGACGGTGGAGGCGACGGCTGAGGACCTGCTGGAGAATACCTCGACGTTTCATACCGACGTGGATCGCGACCTGTTCAATAAGCTTCCGCTGGAGAGCAGTTCGTCGTCGGTGAGTTCGCTGGTGACGCTGGCGACGCCGGGGGTTGCGGCGGATTCGAACGGGCTCTTTCACGGACTGGGCGATCACGCGGAGAACTCGTTCTCGGTGGATGGACAGCCGATCACGGATCAGCAGAGCAAGGTATTTTCCAACCAGATTCCTCTGGATTCGATTCAGTCGATGGAGGTGATTTCAGGCGCGCCGCCGGCGGAGTTCGGCGGCAAGACGAGCCTGGTCATCGACGTGACCACGCGTTCCGGCCAGGGAATGACCACGCCGCACGGTGCCCTGACCAGCGAGTATGGCAGCTTTGGCACCTCCAATGTGGGCTTTAACGTGGGCTATGGGGGCAAGAAATGGGGGAACTTTATTGCCGCCAATGGGATGAATACCGGACGTTTCCTCGACCCTTCGGAGTTTGTGGTGATGCACGACAAGGGAAACGAAGAGAACCTGTTCGACCGCGTGGACTATCAGGTTTCCAACGCGGACTCGGTGCACGCAAATCTGCAGTTCACGCGCTCCTGGTTCCAGACGCCGAATTCGTTCGATCAGCAGAACGCCACGGCGTGGTCGGGGGCGGTGGTGGACAATGGGGGGCTTGGGCCGAACGGATTGCCGGTGGGAACGACGGACCAGCGTTCGCAGATCAAGACATTCAACATTGCGCCGTCTTGGACGCACTTGCTGAATGACACGACTCTGTTTACGTTGGGGGCGTTTGTGCGGCGGGATCAGTATAACTACTATCCGAGCTCAATCCGTTTGCCGATCTTTCGCCCGATCTGCAGTCGGAGACGGTGGGCCAGGAGCGTACGCTGACGAATACCGGAGTTCGTTCGAACCTTTCGTATGTGAAGGGTATGCACAACCTGAAGGTGGGCGCCACCTACGAACAGACGTTTCTGGATGAGCACGACAACCTCGGAATTGTTGATCCAACCCTTATTCCGGAGTTTCTGGCGGCGGGAAATGCGGGGGTTGCCAGCCTGCTGCTGCCATATGACTTGACGCGCGGAGGAGGGGTATACCATTTCAACGGCCACACCGACGTGAAGGAGTTGGGGCTGTACGTTCAGGATGCAATCACAAAGGGAAATTGGAATTTCAACCTGGGAATGCGTGGCGACGTTTACAACGGCCTGGCCACACATCGGGAGGCCGAGCCTCGGCTGGGAGTCGCCTACAATATCAAGCCGAGCAACACGGTTCTTCGCATTTCGTATGCGCGAACGATGGAAAGTCCATTCAACGAGAACCTGATATTGTCGAGCACCGGATGTGCCAATGCGGTGCTGAACCCGTTGCTTCTGTGCACATCGCCGGGGCTGTCGACGTTGAGTCCGGGGTGGCGCAACGAGTTTCATGCCGGCTTCCAGCAGGCGCTGGGAAAGTACATGGTTTTCAGCGGTGAGTATATCTGGAAATACACCCACCACGGCTTTGACTTCAGCGTGCTGGGCAATACTCCGATCACGTTTCCGGTGGAATGGGATCGCTCGAAGATTCCCGGCTTTGCGGGGCGGTTGAGCGTACCGAATGTACACGGATTCTCGGCGCTGGTGGTGTTCTCCAGCGTGGCGGCGCGCTTCTTCACTCCGCAGGTTGGCGGCGCCGGAGCAACGCCCTCGGGAGCAGCAGGGGTCTTCCGGATCGACCATGACGAGAAGTTCAACGAGACTACGCATATTCAGTACCAGCCCTGGAAGCGCGGGCCGTGGATGGGCTTCAACTGGCGTTATGACAGCGGCCTGGTAGCCGGGTCAACGCCGTGCAATGCGGCGACGGGAACTTGCGCGGCGACCACCACTACGCTGAACGGCCAACCGGCGATTGCGATGGTAAACACGGTGGCCAACTCCGCGGGTGTCAATCAACCCTTGAGCGCCGATCAGGAGTTTCAGGCCGGGTTTACCTGCAACGGAATACGCGCGACTCCGACGCAGGCTCTGCCTAGTGTTTGCCTGGCATCGCAGTTTGGCTCATCGCTGATTAAGGTGCCGGCGCCGGGGACGGAAAACGACGACCACAATCCGCAGCGGATTCAGCCGCGTAGTCTGTTCGACCTTGTGCTGGGACACGACAACCTGTTTGGCGGAGACAAGTACAAGTGGAGCGGGCAGTTCACGGTGATCAACCTGGCCAATAAGTACGCGCTGTATAACTTCCTGTCGACGTTCAGCGGGACGCACTACGTTACGCCGCGGAGTTACTCGGCGCAGGTGGGTTTCCACTTCTAGCAGGTGGGTTTGTCTTGTAAACTCCCTCGCTATTATTTGGGGACCGGGAGTTTGATGAAGGTGGCCGTTACCGCCACGTTGCCGGTGTCCTCGCCGATAGTGATTGTGACACTTACCGGGTTCGAGTCTGCCAGCGTGACTGGCCCGGCTGCCGCGATGAGCGAGAAGCGGTCCCCGCCGAGCGGAACGATTGTCACGAGCAGCCCCACCTTATTGATTTTTCCGAGGTAGTAGTAGGTGCCATCCTTCAGCTCACTAAACGAGCCGGCAGGGATGGTGACGCTGTAGGTCCCCACGGTCAGCGTAACTGGCTGGGTCAGCGGAGTGATGCCGGTGCTGGACGCGCCCAGCGTGAAGTTTACATCCAGGACGAAGCCGGGCAGCGGCCCGCCGATGGTTGCGGCGAGTTTGGCGCTGAGAGCCGAGAAGGGGATGGACTGCACCAATTCGTACGCGCCAATATCGCAGCCGCTGCCTTGCGGGCGGGTGACGCCGCGCTGGTCGGTCGTAACTAGAACTCCCGCCACGGTGGTGCAGTCGGCTGGCGGAATGGCATTCACCGCGGGGCTGGTTGGCAGCAGCGCGATGGTGTCGGTGGGGCCGCCAATGTTTTGCAGGCCACTGGAACTCAGTCCGGCGCCGCCGGTTGGGTCATTGTTATCCCCTGTTGCAGTAAAGAAGCTGGTGCAGGAAGTGTCATCAGAGAGGTTGTACCCGTCGGAGGTGAAGGCGGTGCCGCTGTTGCTGCAATTTCCGCCCGAGGAGCCGTTTGCCAATAGCGTACTCTTGACCGTCACCGTTCCAGAGCCGATTCCACTGGGGGCGGAAGTGGAGTTACCGGAAAAGGTGCTGAAGCTCACCGTCAGCGTGCCGCCGTTGGAGATGCCCCCGCCGCCTATGGCGGTGCCGGAGCCACCGCCGTTGTTGCCGGAAAAGGTGCTGTTCGTCACTGTCAGCGTGCCGCTGTTGGAGATGCCGCCGGAGCCATGGCCACTGCGACCGCCACTGTTGCCGGAAAAGGTGCTGTTCGTCACCGTCGCCGTGCCAAAAGAGCCATTAAAGATACCGCCCCCGCCTCCGGGGCTAAAACCGTTGTTGCCGGAAAAGGTGCTGTTCGTCACCGTCAGCGTGCCAGAGTTGTTGATGCCGCCGCCATTGGGACCGTAGTTGCCGGATATCGTACTGTTCGTCACCGTCAGCGTGCCAGAGTTGTTGATACCCCCCTCGCCGTAGGGGGCCTCGCTGCCGGTGCCGGATACTGTACTGTTCGTCAGCGTCAGCGTGCCGGAGTTAGCGATGCCGCTTCCCCCGTTGCCGCCAGCCGCGTTTTCAATCGTCACGCCGGAAATGCTGACCGTAGCGCCAGAGTCAATTTCAAACACATTGACGCCGGCATAGTTTCCGTTGATAAAGAGGCTGGTAGCGCCCGGGCCGGTGATGGTCAGGCTCTGGCTGATTTCAAGCTGACCTGACGTGAGCGTGATGGTGCCGGTCACACTGAAGATAATCGTGTCGCCGGAGGCTGCCTCAGCAATGATGTAGCGCAGCGTGCCGGATGTGCCGTCGTCGGCAAGATCGCTGACCGTCCAGGTTGTGGCCATGCTGGGTATGGCGAGACATACTATCAGTGCGAGCAACAGAAATGTGCCTGCGGGGAACTTGCGGCAGAACATCTGGGGGGCCTCCTATCGGACTTTCGCGGACAATTTCGCGAGGAGATTACGCCAATCGGATTCTCGTATAACGGGCAGGGTTGTCTCTCGGTCAGGAGTGCGGCGTCAATTCAATACAACAGGGCAAGCAGCTCACTATCTGGATTAAAAAGGACGGCGACAAAGCCAACGGCGTCATCAAGCCAACTCGCTTGAATGGGCCATCCGTCAAAATCGATGGTTGCTTGAGAAGCTTGGGACGCCGCGGCAGATTTGGGCGGCGTTGGGATCCTTCGCTGCGCTCAGGATGACTCGCCGCTCTCGGGAAAACGTGACGCATGGGGCGCGGGTGAACTACACTCGAAGGCTGCGTGCGACGGGCGGAAGTTGCTGGACGTGAGAAGCTCTGGCGATGGCCGCGGAGAATCCGAGCAAAACGCGAAAAGGAAGGGCAGGATGGGAGAGGGCAAGATAGCCGAGCGCCGGAGTGCGACGGAGATGCGCGATATGTTCCCGTATTTATATGAGAAGTTCAACCGGGATCAGTGGGCGAAGTTGCGCGCGAACATGCCTCTGGAGATTAGCGACGAGGATCTGGATGCGTTGCGAGGGATCAACGATCCGGTGTCGCTGGAAGAGGTGGAGGCGATTTATCTGCCGCTGGGGCGATTGCTGAACATTCATATCGCGATGGCGACCGGACTGGTACGGGTGAAGGATTCGTTCCTGGGACGACCGAGCCATCGGCCGACTTACGTGATTGCGGTGACGGGCAGCGTGGCGGTGGGCAAGAGCACATTTTCCAGAGTGCTGGCCCAGGTACTGTCGCGGTGGGCGGATCATCCGGCAGTGGAGCTGGTGACGACCGACGGCTTTCTGTTCCCGAACCGAGTGCTGGAAGAGCGCGGGTTGATGGAGCGGAAGGGATTCCCGGAGAGCTACGATCTGCGCATGATGCTGGACTTTATGATCGGGCTGCGGCAGGGAGCGCCGACGCTGAAGGTTCCGGTGTATTCGCACGACGACTATGACATTGTGGCCAACGAGTTCCTGGAGATTCAACGGCCTGAGATTTTGATTCTGGAAGGGCTGAACCTGCTGCAATTGAACCTGCTGAAAGGACTGCCGTCGCCGAAGATCTTCGCCAGCGATATGATCGACTTTTCGATTTACGTTGACGCGGAGGAATCGCACGTACGGCAATGGTATCTGGAGCGCTTTTTGCTGCTAAAGCACACGGCGTTCCGGAATCCGCGGTCGTTCTTCCATCGCTTTGCCGAGAAGAGCGACGAGGAGGCGAAGGCTTTTGCGAGCGACATCTGGGAGCGGATCAACCTGGTGAACCTGGTGAGCAATGTGGCTCCGACACGAGAGCGGGCGCAGGTGGTGATGCAGAAGGGACCGGACCACGTGGTGCAAGAGGTTTGGCTTAGGCGGGTGTAAAGAAGATCGGGGATACAAAACCGGGGCTGCGGCTCCGGTTTTTTGCGTTTGCGGGAGAGGCAAGGGCAAGAACAGCAGCAAAGGCAAGGGCAAGAACAGCAGCAAAGGCAAGGGCAAGAACAGCAGCAAAGGCAAGGGCAAGAACAGCAGCAAAGGCAAGGGCAAGAACAGCAGCAAAGGCAAGGGCAAGGGCAAGAACAGCAGCAAAGGCAAGGGCAAGAACAGCAGCAAAGGCAAGGGCAAGAACAGCAGCAAAGGCAAGGGCAAGAACAGCAGCAAAGGCAAGGGCAAGAACAGCAGCAAAGGCAAGGTCAACGGCCCCACACAAGCCAAAAGACGGCTTGTATGGGCCACCCGCCGGCTTGTATGGGCCACCCGCCGGCTTGTATGGGGCACCCGCGGCAGATCTGGGGCACGCTTATCTTTCTCTCGGCGTCAATCTATTTGCGGCGGTAGATGTCGTAGTTGTTGAGGGATTCGGCGAGGTCGAAGTCTTGGGAGAGAAGTTGGAGGAGTTGGGGGCGAAAGGAGAGCGGCTCCTCCTGGAGTTGCAGGGTGCGCTTGACGATGAGCCACTCGACGTTGCGTTGGCGGGCGAGTCCGACGATTTGCGGCGCGGAGTAGGGGTTGACGGTGTTGTCCAGGAGCAGGACGGGGAATTGGGGAGTGCGGCCGGTGGTGAAGTAGAAGAGATCTTCGCCGGGAAGCATGAGGATGGCGTCGGAGCGTGGGATGTTGCGGTCGGAGTAGGCGACGAGTTCATCGAAGTCGGGGAGATAATCGCCGCGCATGGCGAGGCCGTGCAGAGCAGGGAGGGTGGAGTGGGCGAGGCGATCTCCGGAGAGATCGGCGTAGTCGAGGCGCTCGTGGCTGAGGGCGTAGTAGGCGCCAGTGGTTAGCAGCGCGAAGGAGGCGACGGCGGTGAAGGCGGTGAGGGGGAGGACGGTTTCATGGTTGGAGTCGAGTGTACGCTCCGACGGGTCGTCGGTCGGGGCGAGGGCGATGAGGATGGTTGCGAGGAGGATCGTGAAGAAGGGCCAGAGAGCGTAGGTGGAGCCCCAGAGCTGCTGCGAGAGGAAGGCTCCGTGAATGGTTCCGAGGAGGATGAGCGGGAGAAGTTGAGCGATGGTGGTGGTGCGCCCCGGCTTCAGCTTCCATAGAGCGAAGGCGAGCGATGCGATGAGCAGAACGGGCCAGAGATGTAGGAGAGCTTCGACGCGGTCAGAGGCATCCTGCTGAAGAAAGAGCGCGGCAAAGGCCGAGACGAATGGAAGAGCCAGAAATGCGGCGGCAAGCCATCGGATCGCGTGCTGGCGGGGACGCGGGGCTCGAAAAAGCGGGACGAGGAAAAGCGCGAGGCCGAGGGCAAAGGCGAGATAGAGCCAGAGCAGAGCGGGATCGCGATAGACATCGAGCATGGCCGCGAGGCCGGGAAGACGGCGCGAGGCGGCGAACTGAATCGTCCAATGGTAGTAGTTGGACAGACCGGCGGTGTAGTGGATGAAGGCCAGGGCGGAAAGGCATCCGGTGGCGGCTCCGGCGAGGAGCAGAGCTGCGGCAGGGCGTTGAACGCGAAGTTGCTGATCGCGAATTCGTGGGCCGCGAGTTTCGGGAGATGAGTTGCGAACTCCAAGATAGGCGATGCAGACGACGGCGCTGAGGAGGAATGCGAGTCCAGTGTTCTGTTTGATGAAGAGCGGAACGGCTAGCAGGATGCCGCAGGCGAAGGTGGAAAGTGGCGGAAATTGTGCAGACTCCAGACGCAGGAGCAGCCAAGTGCAACTAAGTATGAAGAGAGTGCAATCGGAGTCGTAAAACGGATGGGGAAAGATGCTGCCGGTGCCGAGGAAGATGAGCGGAGCGGCAAGCAGAAAGGCAATGAGGCGGGCGGGCAGTTGCGAGGCGGCGAGCAGGCGGAGCAGGATTCGCCAGGTGAGCAGCGTGGCGAGCGCGGCGGCGCCGGCGGCGTAGAGATAGTGGTGAAGGACGACGCGTCCGAAGAGCTTGATGATGGCGGCCTGCACGAGGAAGGTGGCTGGCGCGTAGGGAAACGGGAAATCACGGTACGGCATTTGTCCGAGCGCGATTCGGGTGGCGTTTTCAAGGATGTAGCTGAGATCCCAGAGCACGGTGAGGTGGGTATTCTGCCAGAGCACGAAGGCGGCAGTGGCGATGAAGAGAAACGCGCCGGTCAGGAGATCGCAGGTGCGACGGAGGAGGCTGCGCGGGTTTTGGGGATCGCGGCTGGACATGATTGGAAAGACGCACGAGAGACACAATTCGAGAACGTAATTCGAAAGATGGGTCGAAGTTCATTTTACGGCAGTTCTGATTTGTGGCACTGGATGAATGGGCGGAGGAGGAAGGTATGTTCAACGCTGTGACCATTGCGCGAGAGTACGGCAGCGGCGGTAGTGAGATTGGCCGCCGGGTGGCGGAGCGGCTGGGGTGGAGGTTTGTCGACCGGGAGATCATCGAACGGGTTGCCGCCATGGGCAAGGTCGACAGTAGCTGGGCCGAAGAGGCGGACGAACATTGCTGCGCGTGGTGGGAGCGAGTGCTGAACGGCTTCCGTCACGGTGGGCCGGAGGTTTATGTGGGTGCGGCCGACGCGGGAGTGGATCGCGATTCGCTGCAACGATTCACCGCCCACGTGATCGAAGAGGCGGGAAGATCGGGAAATTGCGTAATCATCGGGCGTGGCGCGCAGTGTGTGTTGCGCAATCATCCGCAGGTGCTTCACGTGCTAGTGTACGCGCCGATGATAGAGAAGGTGGAGCGGATGAGAGACCGGCACCCGCGTGAGCAGGACATGAAAGCTGTGCTGCGCCGCATCGATTCCGAGCGCCACCGCTATATACAGGATTATTACGGCTGCGACTCGGCCAATCGAGGGCTGTACCACCTGTGCGTAAACAGCACGCTGGGGCTGGATACCTGCGCGGGGCTGATTATGAATGCGATTCGTTTTTCAGCGATGAAGCAGCGGCCGGAGAGAGAAGAAACCGCGATTTAAGCTATCGCTTGTCGCCGGTGTCGGATTTAGGACGCGGCCGCTCCTGGCCCATGCCCTCGACGAGGAGCACGGCTTCGGAGACATCACGCATGGTACGGCGCAGCCTGCGGCTTTCGTCGCGCAGACGCTGGTAGGCTTCCTCTTCGCTCAATCCGAACCTTTGCTGCAGGACTCCCTTTGCGCGCTCGATGATTTTGCGTTCCTCCAGTTGCTGGCGGACGACCATCGCCTCCTTCTTGAGTTTGGCGTTGTGGTCGGCGAGGGCGGAGTAGGCAATTGCGCCGCCCATCTGTTCGCCAAGAAAGCAGAGCACGGAAATTTCCTCTGGGGTGTGCAGGTGGGGTTCGCGATGGTGGACGTTGAGGACTCCGATGACTTCTCCGCCACGAACCAGGGGGACCGAGATCAGGGCTTCGTAAGTGTCTTCAACCAGAGTCGTAAAGTGTTTGAAGCGGGAGTCAGCGAATGCGTTGCTGGAGAGCGCGACCGCCGATTTGTGCTGGGCGACCCATCCGGCGATGCCTTCGCCAAGGTTAAGGCGGACGGCGCCGATTTCGGCGTCATGCGGGAGCTGGGATGCGCGCAGCACGATGTCTCCGGTCTCGTGATCGGGCAGATAGACCAGACAGGCGTCGCAAGTAGTCACCTCGACGGTGAGGGCGACGAGCTCCTGCAGCATGTCGTCGATCGAGAGGCCAGAGCTGACAATTCGGCTTGTACGATGGAGGATGGCTACTTGCCAGGTGGCTGCGTTGTTGTCTGATTGCTGCATACTCTATTCACAACTCTCACCCGGGCCCAACGCGGGATATAACAAGTATTAAGTAAGAATAAAGCGGAGCAGCCGGTGAAGGCCAATTGAAAGTTCTTATGTGTTCCATACTAAAGTGCTTATAGGATGCGCTGCCGACCGGGTGCGCTTCTCTGGAGCGGTTATCGGGGCAATAAAGAAAATGAATTGGACGACAGGTGAGTTCCATCGTATTGTCTAGTTCTACACAGGAGCAAGTGGCCGGCGACCGAGACCGTCGCCAAGGCTAACTGTTCCTTCCAGATCGACGCAGCGCTGTAGCTCGCGTTTGGTTGACCCGCTCCCTGATTGAGCCCAAGTTCCTCGCCCCTTCGCCGGGGCGAGACAGAGCCCTCTACCTTTCGAAAATTCTACCGCACCCGTATTATGCGCGCCTCTTGATTGATGAGGCGGGGGTGTACCTACATCCTCAAGTTTGGATGCCGGGGAGAAGTTTACTCACAGTACGCGCAAAGCGACGAACTCATTAAAAAGGAGAACGAAAATGGCGAGAAGAAGCATCGCGATCTACGGCAAAGGCGGAATCGGAAAGTCCACGACGACCCAGAACACGGTAGCGGCACTGGCCGAGATGGGCAAGAAGATCATGGTGGTCGGCTGCGACCCGAAGGCGGATTCGACCCGCCTGCTGCTGGGCGGCCTGGTACAGAAGACGGTGCTGGACACGTTGCGCGATGAAGGCGACGAAGTCGATCTGGCCGATGTGCTCCGCCCCGGCTACAAGGGCGTGAAGTGCACCGAGTCGGGTGGACCGGAGCCGGGCGTGGGCTGCGCGGGACGCGGCATCATCACCTCGATCAATCTGCTGGAACAGCTTGGCGCCTATGAAGAGGAACTCGACTACGTTTTCTACGACGTGCTGGGTGACGTGGTGTGCGGTGGTTTTGCGATGCCGATCCGCGAAGGCAAGGCGCAGGAGATCTACATTGTGTGCTCGGGCGAGATGATGGCGATGTATGCGGCCAACAACATCTCGAAGGGCGTTGTGAAGTTTGCCAATGCCGGCGGCGTACGCCTGGGCGGCATCATCTGCAACAGCCGCAAGGTGGACAACGAGAAGGAGATGATCGAAGAGTTTGCCCGCCAACTGGGCACGCAGATGATCCACTTCGTCCCCCGCGACAACGACGTGCAGCGCGCCGAGATCAACCGCAAGACGGTGATCGAGTGGAATCCGGGCGCACCGCAGGCCGACGAGTACCGCGCACTGGCCCGTGCAATCGACCAGAACAAGAAGTTCGTGATTCCGACGCCGCTGCCGATTGACGACCTGGAAAAGCTGCTGATCGATTTCGGTCTTGTCGACGGTGTTCCTCCGGGCACGGAAGTCGCGGTTTAATCGCCGGACCTTCGAGCTAACGAAACAGAATTTGCCCGATGAGGGCCAGTCACAGATTTGGAGTGAGCTATGTCGAAAGATCCGCGCGTTGTCAAAGAAGAGTTAATTCAGATCTATCCGAAGAAGCTTCGCCAGAAGCGCTCCGAGCAGATGGTCATAACGGAACATCGCGAAGATGGCAGCGTGCCGGAGATCAAGGCGAATGTGCGCACCAGTCCTGGGATCATTACCCAGCGCGGGTGCACCTATGCCGGTTGTAAGGGTGTGGTCATTGGCCCTAGCCGCGACATTCTCAGCATTGTGCACGGCCCCATCGGGTGCAGCTTTTATGCCTGGCTGACCCGTCGCAACCAGACGCGTCCGCATACGCTGGACGACCAGAACTTCATGACTTACTGCCTGTCCACGGATATGCAGGAAGAAAACATCGTGTTCGGCGGCGAAAAGAAGCTGAAGGAAGCGGTGAAAGAAGCTTTCAAGCTGTTCAACCCGAAGGCGATCGCGATTTTCTCGACCTGCCCGGTGGGACTGATCGGCGACGACGTACACGCCGTGGCGCGGGAGATGAAGGCCGAGCTCGGTATCAACGTCTTCGGCTTCAGCTGCGAAGGCTACCGTGGTGTGAGCCAGTCGGCGGGACATCATATTGCCAGCAACGGTGTTTTCAAGAACGTGGTTGGACTGAACGATACTCCGCACGACGATAAGTTCAAGGTCAACATGCTGGGCGAATACAACATCGGCGGCGACGGCTTTGTGCTGGAAGACATTCTGTCTCGCTGCGGGATCAAACAGATCTCGACGTTCAGCGGCAACTCGACCTATGAAACGATGGCGAACGCACACACCGCCGACCTGAACATTGTGATGTGTCACCGCTCGATCAACTACGTGGCCGAGATGATGGAGAAGCGCTTCGGAATTCCGTGGATGAAGGTGAACTTCATCGGCGCCGAAGCATCGGCCAAGTCGCTGCGCCGGATCGGCGATTACTTTGAAGACGAAGGGCTGAAGGCGCGGATCGAAGAGGTGATCGCCGAGGAGATGGCGAAGGTAGAGGTTACTCGGCAGCTCGTGAAAGCGCGCTGCACGGGAAAGACGGCGATGTTGTTTGTCGGCGGCTCGCGCGCACACCACTATCAACAGCTATTCACCGAGATCGGGATGAAGACGATTGCGGCGGGATACGAGTTTGGCCACCGCGACGACTACGAAGGCCGCAAGGTGCTTCCCGGACTGAAGGTGGATGCCGACAGCAAGAACATTGAAGAGCTGGATGTGGTTCCCGATCCGGAGCGCTACCACGCACGGAGAACTCCGGAGCAGTTGGCGAAATGGGAAGCCATGACTGAGATGGAGTTCCGGGACTACGTGGGCATGATGCCGCAGATGGACGACGACGTTCTGGTGATCGACGACTTGAGCCATCACGAGACCGAAAAGCTGCTGGAGATCTACAAGCCGGATATTTTCTGCGCCGGTGTTAAAGAGAAGTTTGGGGTGCAGAAGATGGGCATTCCCTGCAAGCAACTGCACAGTTACGACTACGGTGGGCCGTACGCGGGCTTTAAAGGAGCGATCAACTTCTTCAATGACATCGACCGCATGGTGAACATGAAGATCTGGGCTTATGTGACGCCGCCTTGGGCTCCGCAGGTGGAGAAACATGAAGAAGTAGCCGCCGACTAGGAATCGTACTCGAACAGCTTCAGCCAGGACAGACACCTGCTCCTAGAGCAGAAAGGGAATGCTTTATGCTTTTGCGACACACTACTGATGAGGTTATGGAACGCACCGCACTAACGGTGAATCCGGCGAAGACGTGCCAGCCGATTGGCGCGATGTACGCGGCGCTGGGTTTGCACAATTGCCTCCCGCACAGCCACGGATCGCAGGGTTGCTGTGCCTACCACCGCAGCACCTTGACTCGCCACTACAAGGAACCGGTGATGGCGGCGAGCAGTTCGTTCACGGAAGGCACCTCGGTCTTCGGCGGACAAGCGAATTTGCTGCAGGCGATTCAGACGATCTTTGGGGTATATAACCCGGACGTGATTGCGGTACACACGACGTGCCTGTCGGAGACGATCGGCGACGACCTGGTGCAGATTGTGGCCAAGGCGGTTGCGGAAGGCAAAGTGCCGGAAGGCAAGCACGTGATTCATTGCAGCACGCCGAGCTATCAGGGCTCGCACGTCACTGGCTTTTCCAGCATGACGAAAGCAATGGTCACCGCCTTTGCCGATCCGGAGGCGGAGAAGCGGAATCAAGTGAACGTGATTCCGGGATGGGTTGAGCCTTCCGACATGCGCGAGCTGAAATGCCTGGCGCACAAGATGGGCGTTGACGTTGTGATGTATCCGGACACCTCTGACGTTCTGGATTTGCCGCACACGGGCAAGCACGAGTTCTATCCCAAGGGCGGCACGACGGTGGAGCAGGTACGTAGCTCTGGCGGCAGCCTTGGCACGCTGGGACTGGGACTTTCCGGTTCCACGGCGACGGTTGACGCACTGACAAAGAAGTGCGGCGTGGCGGGTGAAATGCTGGAGCTGCCGATTGGCTTGCAGGCTACGGACCGCTTCATCGACCGGCTGCGCACGATTGCAGGAGTGAAGGTTCCGGACTCGATCACCGACGAACGCGGCCGGTTGCTGGACATCATCTCGGACATGCATCAGTACGTGCACGGCAAGCGGGTTGCGCTGTTTGGAGACCCGGACCAACTGGTGTCGCTGAGCGAGTTCCTGAACCTGTTGGACATGAAGCCGGTGTATGTGGTGACCGGCACGCCGACTCCGCAGTTTGAGAATCGGGTGAGGGCGGCACTGGGCGGCAACGTTCCGGAGGCGAAGATTAAAGCCGGAGCACAGGCCGACATGTACCTGATGCACCAGTGGATCAAGCAGGAATCGGTGGATGTGCTGATCGGCAACACCTACGGCAAGTACATTGCGCGCGACGAAGACATTCCCTTCGTGCGCCATGGCTTCCCAATCCTGGACCGAGTGGGACATTCCTACTTCCCCACGGTTGGCTACAAGGGTGCGATGCGGCTGCTGGAGAAGATTCTGGGAGTGCTGATGGATCGCCAGGATCGCGATGCTCCCGAGGAACGCTTTGAGTTGACGATGTAGTTTCGATGTTGCATGCAAAATCCCCACCTGAGCCGCAAAAAGCGCGGTGAAGGTGGGGCCTCCTTAGAGACTAGAGCAACGTTTTAGACCAACAAGGAAAAGGCGATGGCGGATATTTTACGAGGGCGCGAGCGACAGGTGTACCGGAAGGGTCAGGAACAGACCTTCCAGCTCGACTGCGAGAAACAGAGCGTTGCGGGTTCGGTGAGCCAGCGCGCCTGCGTCTTCTGCGGCTCGCGCGTCGTGCTGTATCCCATCGCCGACGCTTTGCACATTGTGCATGGACCGATCGGCTGCGCCTCTTATACCTGGGACATCCGGGGAGCGCTGTCGTCGGGACCGGAACTGCACCGGCTCAGCTTCTCGACCGACATGCAAGAGCTGGACGTTGTGCACGGCGGCGAAAAGAAGTTGCACGCGGCGCTGTGCGAATTGATCGACGCACATCAACCGAAAGCGGCGTTTGTTTACGCCACCTGCATCGTGGGAGTGATTGGCGACGATGTGGAGGCGGTATGCAAGCGGGTGAGTTTGGAAAAAGGAATTCCGGTGCTTGCGGTGCACTCGGAGGGATTCAAGGGAACGAAGAAGGATGGATACAAGGCGGCGTGCGATGCGCTGCTGCAACTGATAGGGACCGCGCCGGTTGAGGACGTCAGCCCGATGAGCATTAACATTCTGGGCGATTTCAACCTGGCAGGTGAGACCTGGATGATCCGCAAATACTATGAGCGGATGGGAGTGCAGGTGGTCTCCTGTATTACGGGCGACGGGCGTATCGACGATATACGGCGGGCCCACGGAGCGGCGTTGAACGTGGTGCAATGCTCGGGCTCGATGACGCACCTGGCCAAGCAGATGAAGGAAAAGTATGGGATTCCGTTCATCCGCGTCTCCTACTTTGGCGTGGAAGATATGTCGAAGTCGCTGTATGACGTGGCGCGCCACTTCAAGAATAAGGAAATGCTCAAGCTCACGCAGGACATGGTCCGCGAAGAGCTGGAGCGGATTATGCCGGTGATTGCCGATTACCGGAAAGTGCTGGAAGGCAAGCGCGCGGCGATCTATGTGGGCGGAGCGTTCAAGGCATTTTCGCTGGTGGCGGCGCTGCGGTTGCTGGGCATGACGACGGTGATGGTGGGCTCGCAGACGGGCAACAAAGATGACTACGAGCAACTGCGGGAGCTGTGCGACGAAGGCACGATCATCGCCGACGACTCGAATCCGCTGGAGCTTTCCAGCTTCCTGGAAGAAAAGGATGTGGACGTATTTATCGGCGGAGTGAAAGAGCGTCCCATCGCCTACAAATTAGGCATTGGGTTTTGCGATCACAACCACGAGCGCAAGGAAGCACTGGCGGGATTTGAGGGCATGGTTAATTTTGCCAAGGAAGTTTATAGCAGCGTAATGAGCCCGGTTTGGCAACTGACTCCACGCAAGCGCGGCAGTTCGCTGGAGGTGGTGAAATGAGTACGCCAGCCCGCACGACGAAGCGCGCAGCGCGTCCCAACTGGGTATCGACACGTAATCCCTGCAAGGCCTGCGCTCCGCTGGGCGCGACGCTGGTGATGCGCGGGATCGCCGGAGCTCTGCCTTTTCTGCATGGATCGCAGGGATGTGCGACTTATATGCGGCGCTACATAATCAGCCATTTTCGCGAGCCGATGGACATTGCGACTTCGGGCTTCAGCGAGGCAACGACGATTTTCGGCGGGGGAGCGAATCTGCGGCAGGGGTTGGATAATGTGACCTCGCAGTATCATCCGACGCTGATCGGAATTGCGACGACCTGTTTGACCGAGACCATCGGCGAGGACGTGCACGGGCTGCTGTATGAGTATTTGGAAAAGCGCGAAGGCGCCGAGCGGCCGTTGCTGGTGCATGTTTCCACGCCGAGCTACACGGGCACGCACGTCGATGGCTTCCACGACGCGGTGCGCGCGGTGGTGGAGCAACTGGCGGAGGCCGGTGCGAAGCCGAACTCTGATGGCGGCGAGTTTGTGAATGTGTTTCCGGGACTGGTATCGGCGGAAGATCTGCGGTTTGTGAAGGAAGTGGCGGCGGATTTTGCGATGCCGGCGACAGTGTTTCCGGATTATTCCGAGACGCTCGACGGTGAGTCGATGCTGAAGTACAACAAGATTCCCGAGGGCGGCACGTCGATAGAAGGGTTGCGGGCGACGGCTTCGGCAAAGGGCAGCATCGAGTTCGGACGAACGCTGCGCACGAAGACTACGGCAGCATCTTTTCTGCAGGAGCGGTTTGCGGTTCCGGCGACGCGAATTGGTTTGCCGATCGGGGTCAAGGAGAGCGATGCGTTCTTTGCCGCGATGGAGGAGTTGACGGGCAAGGAGACTCCGGAAAAGTATCGGCGAGAGCGCGGACGGTTGGTGGACGCCTACGTGGACGGGCACAAGTATCTGTTCGGCAAGCGGGCGATTGTTTTTGGCGATGAAGACATGGTGGTGGGCCTGACGTCGTTTCTGGCCGAGACCGGGGTGGTTCCAGTGCTGTGCGCCTCGGGTGGCAAGAGCGGCGCTCTGGCGAGCAGCATTGCCGAGGTCACTAAGCATGTGAAGCACGGACGCGAAGAGATTACGGTTCGGGACGGGGTCGACTTCATGACCATGGGCGAGGAAGTGGAGTGGAAGGAAATGAAGCCGGACTTTGTGATCGGCAGCAGCAAGGGCGCCAAGTTGGCGCGCGAGCTGGGCGTGCCGCTGATCCGGGTGGGCTTCCCGATTCATGACCGCATCGGAGGACAAAGGATTCTGCATCTCGGATATCGCGGTGCACAGCAACTGTTCGATCTTATCGTCAACACCCTGCTGGAATTGAAGCAGGACTCATCATCAATCGGCTATAGCTATTTGTAGAGGTGCACACGATGACACTGGACCTGACTCAACACCCTTGTTTTAACTCGGACGTTCGTCACACTGCAGGACGTATCCACTTACCTGTGGCGCCGAAGTGCAACATCCAGTGCAACTATTGCGATCGCAAGTTTGATTGCATGAACGAGAGCCGCCCTGGCGTGACCAGCGCGGTGCTGGCACCGAAGCAGGCGCTCGCCTACTTGGGCAAGGTGCTGGAGCGGGTTCCGCAATTGAAGGTGGTGGGGATTGCGGGACCGGGCGATCCGTTCGCCAGCCCGGATGAGACGCTTGAAACCTTGCGGCTGGTTCGGGAGAAGTATCCCGAGATGCTGCTCTGTGTTGCCAGCAATGGATTGAATATCGCGCCGTATGCCGAGGAACTGGGGCGTTTGCAGGTGAGCCACGTCACGATCACGGTGAACACCGTCGATCCGGCGATTGGGGTGAAGATTTACTCATGGGTTCGCGATCATAAGACGATTTACCGGGGTGAGGCGGCGGCGCGGATTTTGTGGGAGCGCCAGAAGGAAGCGATCAAGGCAGTGAAGGCTGCCGGGGTGCTGCTGAAAGTGAACACGATCCTGGTGCCGGGAATCAATGAGGATCACGTGGCAGCCGTAGCCGCGGAGATGCGCGCACTGGGCGCCGACGTGATGAATTGCATTCCTCTGTACCCGGTGAAGGGAACGCCGTTTGCGGAGATTGGTGAGCTGCCTCCGGCCGAGGTGACGAAGATTCGCGCCGAGGTTGCCGAGTTGCTGCCGCAGATGGAGCACTGCACGCGATGCAGAGCGGACGCCGTCGGGATGCTGGGAGCCGATCAGTCGGCGGAGTTGGTGACCCTGATGCGCGACTCGGCAAATGGATTGCACGATGATCGCGAGGGACGACCCTATGTTGCGGTTGCGAGCATGGAGGGGATGCTCATCAATCAGCATCTGGGCGAAGCCGAGCGGCTGTGGATCTACGAGTACGACGGGATGAAGCCGAGGCTGGTAGAGATGCGCGAAGCTCCCGAAAGCGGGGGAGGCAATCAGCGCTGGCGCGAGCTGGCTAAGACGATTGCGGATTGCCACACGATCCTGGTCAGCGGAATTGGACGGTCGCCGCGCTGGGTGATGGAAGACAGCGGGCTGAGGGTGATCGAGGCCTCGGGGCTGATTGCACCGGCGATGGAGAGTTTGCATCGCAGCGGAGATGTTCCGGCAGCGATGAAAAAGCAGTTCAAGTCCTGCGGGAGTTCAGGTTGCGAGGGTACGGGTACGGGTTGCGCTTAATAACATCAATGAGATTGCTTATTCATCAAGGAGAAAACCAATGCAGAAACCGACGCACCATATTTTAGTATGTGCCAGCTTCCGGGTCCAAGGGGAGAGCAAGGGCGTGTGTTACAAGAGGGATGCTCCGGCGCTGCTGTCATACCTTGAGACGGAGCTGAGCGACCGCGGTATGGACGACGTGATGGTTTCCAGCACGGGCTGCATGAACCGCTGCGAAAAAGGGCCGCTGATGGTAATTTATCCCGAGGGCTCGTGGTACGGCGAAGTGAACGAGGAGAAGATCGACGAGATTCTGGATGCTCTGAAAGATGGCAAGGAAGCAACGGAATTGCTGCTGAAATAGTTTCGCTGCAGCGTCGAGGCAATTATGAGTGAACTGCGGGTGCGGATCATCGACTGCACGCTACGCGACGGCGAACAAGCGCCGGGCGTAGCGTTCTGCCGTGATGAGAAGCTGGCGATCGCGCGGGCGCTCAGCGAGGTTGGCGTGCCCGAACTGGAGTGCGGCATCGCCGCAATGGGAGAGGCCGAGCGGGACGACATCCGCGCCATGGTAGGGCTTGGACTTCCGGTGCGGCTGACGGGTTGGAGCCGAGCGCGCGAGACAGACGTGGAGGCTACGGCCCAGTGCGGACTGGAGTCGATTCACATTGCGATCCCGACGTCGGAGATACAACTCGGCTCGATTGGCAAGACGCAGAGTTGGGCGATGCGGGAGTTGGAGAGAATCGTTGGCCATGCGCGCGGGCGCTTTGCCTGGGTTTCGGTGGGAGCGCAGGATGCGACGCGCACGGCGCCGGAATTTCTGGAGGAGTTTGTCAGCGCGGCCGCATCGCTGGGGGTGCATCGCATTCGCCTGGCGGATACGGTTGGCATCTGGAATCCACTGCAGACGGCGACGGCGATACTTAGTTTGCGAGAGTTTGCCGGAGAGGCTGTGCTTGAATTTCACGGTCACAACGATCTGGGTATGGCGACGGCGAACGCCATTGCGGCCATACAGTCGGGGGCCGGGAGCATCAGCGCCACGGTTACGGGAGTGGGTGAGCGGGCCGGCAATGCCGCGCTGGAACAGGTTGCGATGGCGATGCGGCACTCGCTGGGGCGGCCTTGCGGGATCGATAGCGGCGGCTTACAGAGTTTGTGCGAACTGGTGGCCAGAGCGGTCGGCCGCGCGATTCCGGTGAACCAGCCGATTACGGGAGAGGCCATCTTCCAGCACGAATCGGGGATACACTGCCATTCTTTGATCAAGGACCGGCAGAGCTATGAGCTGTTTCCAGCGGCGGAACTGGGGCGGGCGACACCGGAGTTTGTCATTGGGCGGCACTCGGGCTCGGAAAGCGTGTTGCAGGTTCTGTCGCGGCTCGGGGTGGAGACGACCCGGAAGATTGCCAATGGGATGCTGCCCGAGATTCGGGAGCGCTCGGTTCGGAAGAAGTCATCCTTGAGCGATGAGGAGCTGATTCAGATTTTTCAAGGGGCGTTAAGCAAGCTGGGAAGTAAGCCGGAGAGTGAGCTGAGCGGCAGCGCAACGCGAGAACGAACCGGTTCCGAGGGCTGAGGATAGGCATCAAAAAAGAAGATCAGCGGAAGAGAAATCATAAGGAGAGATACGGGCATGTTCAATCTGGTGGCAATCAATCTCCCGGATAAAGATAGGAAGTACGCACACAGGTGTCACAAAACGAAATGCCCGAACGAGGGCCGCTACCAACTTTACGCCGACATCGATGATGGCGGGCTGCCGGACTGGGAAGGAAAGGCAATCTGCTCCCGACACCTGGTGGAAGAGGCTCGGCATCGTCCGGAGATCGTCATGTCGCTGATCGATATGCTGATCGATACGATGGAAGAACATCACCTGTTTCCGGAGGCGCCCGCACCAGGCGCAGGCGGGCGGCAGGTCATTCCTTTCCAGCAGAAGACAAGCAAGTAGTCGAACGAGTAGAGCGGGCGCAGGCTGCGCGATTGAACGGCATGCGCCCGATATTTTATTGCGCGGCACCGCGTTTATTTTCCTGCCATCAGCCTTGCGTCAAGGCACGCTCCCGAAATCCATTCCTGCGACGACCCTGATAGAATCGCTGCTCCCGCTCTGCGAGCGTGACGGACGCGCATTATGATTGTCATCATTGAATTCGCCTCGGGACGGACGATGATGAGTTCAGATACGTCAACGCTTGGAAGTGCTGTGGCGGCTGGTTTAAGAATCCAAAGGCGGGATGAAGATGCGGATTAGCGGAGTAGCGACGGCGTTTCCGAAATATTGCTTCAGTCAGCGAGAGGTCGCCGAGGCGTTGAAGTCGCAGTGGGACGACAAGGTACCGAACCCAGGAGTCTTAAGCCGCATGATGTCCAGCGTAGGCGTGGATCGGCGGCACTTTGTGCTTCCGCTGGATGGCTATCTGCCGATGGATACCTGGGGTAAGGCCAATAACGAGTGGATTCAGGCCGCCGAGGAGTTGGCGGAGCAGGCTCTGCTCGGGGCGGTTGAATCGGCGGGGCTGAGGCTGGAAAACATCGGCGCCATTTTTTTTGTCTCGGTCACCGGAATCGCCAGCCCTTCGATCGAGGCGCGGCTGATGAATCGAGTGAAGCTGCCGCTGAATGTAAAACGGATTCCGATCTTCGGGCTGGGCTGTGTTGCAGGCGCGGCAGGGATTGCGCGGGCTGCCGATTATGTTCGCGCGTTTCCGGACCAGGCGGCGGCGCTGATCTCGGTGGAGCTGTGTTCGCTGACCTGGCAGAGAGACGATCTTTCGATGGCGAATCTGATATCCTCCGCCCTGTTCGGAGACGGCGCGGCGGCGGTGATAGTGGCCGGAGAGAACTTGAAGAGCGGTGGCCCGCAAGTGCTCGGGTCATGCTCCTCGTTTTATCCCAACACCGAGGACGTGATGGGATGGGATATTTCCGAGAAGGGCTTTCGCATCGTTCTTGCGCCGAGCGTTCCGGATATGGTGTTTCAGCACCTGGCAAACGATGTTGACGGTTTTCTGAAGAGCAACGGCCTGACGAAGGCCGACATTCATAGCTGGATTATGCACACGGGCGGGCCGAAGGTTCTAACCGCAACGGCCGAGGCTCTGGAGTTGCCCAAAGGAGCACTGGATGCCTCGTGGGCGGCGCTGCGCAATGTTGGGAACCTGTCTTCGGCCTCGGTGCTGGTGGTGCTGGAGACGTTTGTGCGCGAGCGGCGGCCACCTGCGGGGAGCTACTCGATTCTGGCGGCGATGGGGCCGGGATTCTGCGCGGAGCTGGTGCTGCTGCGCTGGTAGGGTGATCGGCTCGACCGGGAAATTTGCGCGAGTTCTCGGCCATAGAGCTGGTTGTCGGGGAACTCGCGGCTGCGTCCAGCCGGCAGGGTTCGAGCCGAGGTGCGGTCGTGGTCGCGTAGGGCGGCGACGGCGAGCAGCAGGCGGGGACCTGTTCCATCTCAGATTTCGTCCGGTTCTCAAAACGGGACTTCTCGCTCTTCATTCCTTTACTGGTTTGAGCACAGGCGAAATATCGCGGCAGAAGCGGAGCGCAGGCACCGAAAGTTGTTAATTTTTACATGCAACTTATTTCGCACTGGGACGCATCTGAACGAGTGTCAGAGCTCCTCACTTTTGGTTCACGCCCTCAACTTGTATCCACGTATGTGGCAGCGAGGTACCACATGTTATCGAAGTGTCTCAACTCGCACTGTTCTGCAACATTTCAATATTTTGGCCAAGGCCGACTGTTCCAAGTTGATTTTGCGGATGTGGGCAGAAGGCGCGCCCGGGCCGGCAAAGAGACGGTTTCCTCCATTCGGAGCACGGCTTTCCCCATCGAACATTTCTGGCTCTGTGAGGACTGCGCAGCAATCATGACCATCGAACTCAGCGATGGCAATGAGGTTTGCCTGGTTTCCAACGTTGCGAACGAGGTTCCGGCGCGCAAGCCGGTTACGGCGTCGCGGAGGAGCGACGCGCTACGGAACGAAGCGGTCCGGGAGGCAACCGCCTCCTAGGCTGGTTACCTAGTTCTCTGGCGTCCTAGTTTTTTGGCAATGGAAGTGATTGGCTCGATTGCGTCTTAGGCCAGGTGCTTATCCCCGACGAGCACGGTCCCCGGCGTAGCGGCGAAGAACTGGAAGGTGGGGCGGTCATAGCGTCTGGTTATGCCGTTGAAACGAATCATCAACAACTCGTAGAACATCTTCACGCCGTCGACGAGGGGATTGATCTTGGAGCGGTCATCGTTTGCCCACTCCACTGCGACCTCGGTCATTTTCAAGCTAAACCTGCGGGCGATAAACAGCAGTTCGGGGTCGAAGCCCCATCCCTCAATTTGCTGACGGGTAAATATGACCTCGGCCGCCCGGCGGGTGCAGGCCTTGAAGCCGCACTGGGTGTCCTTGTATGGCAAACCGAGGACGAGGCGGAGCAGGAAGTTGTAGGCGCGGCCCACGAACTGGCGCAGCAGCGATTGGCGTCGGGTTTGCGTTTCGGCCAGCAGCCATCGCGAACCAAAGGCGAGGTCGGCACCCTGCTGGATGGCGCCGATCAACTTGAGGGATTCGTGGATGGGAGAGGAAAAATCGGCGTCGCTGAATAACAGGATGTCGCCACGGGCATTCAGCATTCCGTTGCGCACGCTATAGCCCTTGCCTCGATTGCCGGGATTCTCCAGCAGCCGGAGTTCCGGGGCTTGAGGCATGAAATCCCTGACAACGTCGGCGGTGATGATCCCGCGAGCCATCGTTGACGACGATGATCTCGACGTTCCAGTGCTGTTCACGAACGAAGGCCAAGGCCTTTTCCAGGCTCGGACCGATACGCGTGCCCTCGTTGTACGCCGGGAGAATGATGGAATAGAGCAGTGACATTAGACAAAAGGGCCAGACGTTTCATTTTAGATATAGCCAAATTGTAACGGAGTTGTCATCGTGGGCCTAGCAAAAATGTCGTAATTCAAGCTGCATGTTCGCGCAAAGCGAGCATGGAGAAGAATTCACTCCACGATGGTTCCGTCCCACAGGCCACTTTTTGCTTCGGCGCGCATGGTTTCCAGTGCCTGGGGATGGGAGTGCGCCGGTTTGTAAGGACGCTCGGTGCGCAATGCGTCGTAGACATCCACTACCTGCAGGACGCGCGCGAGCAGAGGAATCGCTTCACCTGCCAGTCCATCGGGATAGCCGGTTCCGTTCCAGTGCTCATGGTGGTGGCGAATGATGGGCAGCACCATGCGCAAGGAGCGCAGAGGCTTACAGATGTTTTCCCCGATGAGCGGATGCTGATGCATCATGCGCCATTCGTCGGGCGAAAGCAGGCCCTGTTTTTTCAACACTTCATCCGAGATGGCGATTTTGCCGAGGTCGTGCAGAAAACCTCCGCGCCGCAACGCTACTTGTTCTTCTTCGCCCAAGCTAAGGTGTTGTCCGAGCGCGCTGGCGTATTCGGCAAGGCGTTCGCAATGGCCTTCGGTGTAGGGGTCGCGAGACTCCACGCTTCGGCCCAGGGTGCACAGGACGTTGTCGGCGGTCTCCAACTCGTCGGTGTAGTCCTTGACGCGGAGCAACGACGCGACGCGCGCGAACAACTCAACCGGAAAGATGGGCTTATTCAGGAAGTCGTCGGCACCGGCTTCGATGCCGCGAATCTTGTCTTCGAGGTCGCTGAGGCCGGTGATCATGACCACGGGAATGAGGCGGGTCTCGGCCGAATTCTTCCACTCACGGCAGAGATCGTACCCGCTTTTTCCGGGCATGATGACGTCGAGCAGTACGAGATCGGGCGCGGAGTGGCTCATGATCGCGTCGGCATCGCTGGCGTTGCAGGCGGTCAATACCTCGTAGCCCTGTTGGCTGAGCAGTTCGCGCATCAGCAGGGTGTTGTCGAGATGATCGTCTACTACGAGAATGCGCTGGGAGCGATGATGCGTCGGATCGGACATTCACTAAGTTTGAGCACTGACTAGCCAGGTTGGTTGCCAAGGGGACGAAAGAGAATCGAAAGCTAGCGATGCAATGGGAGCACAAGGACTATCGCATCTTCCGAAGGATTCCGATAATAGTCGCGGCGGCACGCGAGGCGTTGAAAACCGCTGGTCTCGTAGAGGCGAATGGCCGCTTGATTGGAGGCTCGAACTTCAAGCAGGATTCGCTCGGCAAGCAGCGACTGGGCCTGGGCGAGCAGAGCCGATAACAGTTCGCAGGCAACACCCTGGCGACGGCATTCCGGCAGCACCGCGATGTTTTCCAGCTCCCACTCAGGACCGCCGTTTTGCGCGACGAGAAATCCAACGGCACGTGTTTCATTTTCAGTTCCGGCTTCGGCAATCCAGGCGAGGCGCGGGGGAGTTTGCGAATGAAAGATATCGAGCCATTGCGGTTGGGTCCAATGCGCGGCTTCGCCTGCGGTCAGGCTTAGGGCGGCGAGTTGCGGGAGGTCGGATTCTTGCGCGAGACGGATCTTCATGGGGTCGTCGAGATGCGAGGCTTTATTGTGGTGCTGCGCTGGGTTTGGGGGCGGGGAAGATTTCGGCATCCGAGCGGCGCAGGTAATTGGCGTCGAGAGTGGCGACATCGGCGCGGACGCCCGCGAGAAACTTGCGGTAGGCGAGGCGGGCGAAGGCTTCCGCCGAGGGACTGGCGAGCACGACGGCATTGACGCCTACTTGGTGGAGGCGCTCGGCTAGGGCCGCGTCGGGGGTGAATACCTTTGGCGGCGCTGGGGCGGAGGCGAGCCGGGAGGTGAAATCGGCAAAGCTGGCGAGCGATTCGCTGAGCATCTTTGCGGACCTTAGGGCGGAGCTTGGAACGAACTTCGGGCTTGCGGGCCCGGGAAGTGCGGACTGGGATTGCGTCGCGGATTCGAGGTTGTACTCGCCCCAGAAAATCTCGGAGCGTTGGGCGTCGATGGCGGAGATGACGTTGCCTTCGGCTCCCGAGGCGTTGGCGACAGCCTCCAGCACGGAGACGGACACGACCGGAACGGCGAAGGCCTCGGCCAATCCTTTTACGGTCGCGATGGCGATGCGGAGGCCGGTAAAGGAGCCGGGGCCGCTGGCGACGCCGATGAGGCCAATGGCGCTTCGCTGAAATCCGTTGCGCGCCAGCAGGTCAGCGATGGTGGAGAGCAGCAACTCAGAGTATTGACGGCCAGAGATGGTCGCGAGGCCGAGGGAAACGAGTTCTTCGCCTTCGGTTTGCACCGGGGCTTGCAACAGCGTCACGCTGCCCTGTCGTCCGGAGGTGTCGATACCGAGGATTAGCACAAAAATTTCCTAGCGGGCGAGTTTGCCGACGATCTCATCGATCAGTGAATAAGGGTCGCGTTCGTGGCCGGCGACCTGGGTTGCGTACTCGCCCACGGCGTCGTCGGAGAAGGCTCGTTGCACGATGCGGCGCAGAACTTCGTCGCGCAACATCTCGCGCAAGCGGCTCCGCCAGTTGGCGATGCGGCGCTGGCGGCCCCGTTCGCTGATGGACAGAAACGCCTCGTAGTCGTCGATGGCCGCGGCCAGTTCGGCCACACCGGTGCCGGAGGTGGCCACGGTTTTGACCACGGGGGGCACCCAGTCGTCAGCGCGCATGGAGAGCGACTGCATGGCCTTGACCTCGCGCTCGACGCGCTCGGCGCCTTCACGGTCGGCTTTGTTGATGACGAAAATATCGGCAATCTCCATGATTCCGGCCTTGAGGGACTGGACGTCGTCGCCCATGCCGGGGATCAGGATGACGACGGTGACATCGGCGAGGCGGACGATGTCGACCTCATCCTGGCCGACGCCGACGGTCTCGATGAGCACGCGGTCACGGCCGCTGGCATCGAGCACGGTGGCGACATCGGCAGTGGTGCTGGAGAGTCCGCCGAGCGAGCCGCGGGTGGCCATGCTGCGGATGAAGGTGCCGTTATCGCCAGAGTGCGATTGCATGCGGATGCGGTCGCCGAGGATGGCGCCTCCGGTAAAGGGCGAAGTGGGATCGATGGCGATGATTCCGACGCTCTGCTGACGCTGGCGGTATTGCGCGGCGAGGGCGTCGACGAGGGTGCTCTTGCCGGCTCCGGGAGCACCGGTAAGGCCGACGACGCGGGCGCGGCCGGAGTGAGCGAAGAGCGTTTTGAGCAGCTCGTGGGAATCCGGGGTGCGGTTTTCTACCGCGGTGATGGCGCGGGATAGGGCGCGAAGATTGCCGCTGCGGATCTGTTCGACCCAACTGGAGATTGACGAAGTCACGGGATCAGGTTCTCGCAAGAGCTAGTTTAGCAAAGTGGGGGGCGAGTCAGTTTGCGACTGCGGCGGGTTACCGCGAAATGGGGCCGGAGCTGACGTTGACGCGATTGCGTCCGGCCGCCTTGGCCGCATACATCGCGCTGTCGGCAGCGGCAATCAAATCGTCGGCGTTCCGGCCATCGCGCGGAAAAGCCGCAACGCCGAATGACGCGGTCACCGCGATCGCCAAATCGCCGTAGGGCACCGGGGCGGCAGCCATCGCGCTACACAACTGCTTGGCCCGTTCGACCGCGTCGTCCTTCGTCATTTTCGGCAGAACCAGCAGAAACTCCTCGCCGCCGTAGCGGCAGTAGATGTCACTGCCGCGGGCGTGCCGCTTCATCAGATCGCCGAAGACCCGCAACACCTCGTCACCGCCAGGGTGTCCATAGCGGTCATTGATCTCCTTAAAGTGGTCGAGGTCGCCCATGATCACGCTGACGGGATGACCATGGCGCTCGGCTGAGATCAGCTCCCGGCGTATGGTTTGCTCGAGGTAGCGGCGGTTGTAGAGTCCGGTCAGCGCGTCATGCGTCGACTGTTCGAACAGTATTTCCTGCAGGGCCTGCTGAAGTTGCCGGTTTGTGGCCTCCAGCTCTTCCTTATCTGCCTCCTCCTGCTTGCGCTCGGTGATGTCGCGGACAATGACGACCATTCCGGTGGGCAATCCCTCGGCGTCCCGAATGAACTCGCTCTTCACCTCAATGTCGAAGCTGCTTCCATCGGGGCGCAGCCCACGGTATTCATTCGATCCCGTTATGACGCCTTGGAGTTTTAGTGCGATTTGGGAGCGAGCGCGATCCCGATCCTCGGGAACTATGAAATCGGTGATCGGACGCCCTAGAAAGTCTTCTTCCCGTCGACAACCGAACATCGGCCAGGCCACGGGCGAAACCATAAGGATGCGGCCCTCGCGATCGGTAATCGTGATGTCGTCGGGGGAAGCGTTGACGACAGATCGATATCGTTCTTCACTCCGCTGCAGCGCGTCAGCCGCCTGCTTATGCTGTGCGATTTCTCTCTCGAGTTCTTTATTTGTCTTTTGGAGATTGTCGTTGGCCGCGGAAATCTGAATCGTGCGTTCGGCGATCAGCGCTTGCAGCAACTGATTGCGGTCAAACAGTTCCTCCATCGGATAGACTTCGCCCTCGCGAACCACGCCGAAGGGAATGGAAATACTGCTGTGTGAGATTTTCCAGCCTGCGGATTCTTTGCGGAACACCAGGACGAGGCGGGCTGTTTTTCGTGACAGGACGTGGTCTTCGATTGGCAGGTGGAGGGTGAAGGTGCTGGCCGCGACGGCGACCGTATCAGCCAGCGACTGGATGGCCAGATCCTTGAGTTCGATACGGATGGGATCTTTGATCTGCGCGAAGTCCTGGCGGGTAATCGCGACCCATTGTTGCCTCTGCTTGACCAGAAGATCCCCGCCTCCGGTAAAGCCGGAAAAGTCCTCGCTGAAATACTCGGTAAGCCGATCGTCGCGGGATGAGTACATCCTCAAGTATTCGTCAAACAGTTGCCGAATTGTCCCGTAGTCGCTTGCATCCATTGAGCGATGCCTCTTTATCCGCCATATAGGAGTGTACGTGAATAGAGCAACCGAACTCCAATGACCAGACGATTCGGAAACTGGCCCGGCCGCTACTCGGACAGGAGTTGGCGGGCGATGACGAGGCGCTGGATTTCGCTGGTGCCTTCGCCGATGGTGCAGAGTTTGACGTCGCGGTAAAACTTCTCGGCCGGGTAATCCTTGATGAAGCCGTAGCCGCCGTGGATCTGTACCGCCTCGTTGGCGACGCGGACGGCGACCTCGGAGGTGTAGAGCTTGGCCATCGAGGACTCAAGGGTGGTTTTGCGATGGTGGTCCTTGAGCCAGGCGGCGCGCATGGTGAGCAGGCGGGCGGCATCGATTTCGGTGGCCATGTCGGCGAGCTTCCACTGGATGGCCTGAAAGTCGCTGATGGGGCGGCCAAACTGCTTGCGCTGACGGCTGTAGCGGAGGGCGCAATCGTAGGCTCCGGCGGCCATGCCGAGACCGAGGGCGGCAATCGAGATGCGTCCGCCGTCGAGAACGCGCATGGCATCGACGAAGCCCTGGCCTTCGGCGCCGAGGAGATTTTCGGCGGGAATTTCACAGTCTTCAAAGATCAGCTCGGAAGTGTCAGAGGCGCGCAGGCCGAGTTTGTTCTCCTTCTTGCCGGGGCGGAAGCCGGGAGTGCCGCGCTCGACGATGAAGGCGGAGAGGCCGCGGGTACCGATGGCTTTATCGCCCGGAGCTGGCGGGTACGCGGCAACGGACGCCGCTCCGGCTGCAGGCGCTCCGGTGACCGCGACGACGACGCAGATGTCGGCATAGGAGCCATTGGTGATGAAGGTTTTGGTGCCGTTGAGCAGCCAGCGGTCTCCCTTGCGAGTGGCGGAGCAACGGGCGCTGCCGGCGTCGGAGCCGCTGTTGGGCTCGGTGAGCGCCCAGGCTCCGATGTGCTCGCCGGTAGCGAGGCGGGGGATGTAGCGGCGCTTCTGCTCCTCGTTACCGGCGAGAAAGATGTGGTTGGAGCAGAGGGAGGTGTGGGCGGCGACGATGATGCCGACCGAGCCATCGACGCGGGAAAGTTCCTCGACGGCGAGTACGTACTCGATGTAGCCGTAAGCGGAGCCGCCGTATTCTTCGGGGAAGATGCAGCCCATGAGACCGAGCTTGCCGAGTTGCTTGATGGTTTCAAGAGGGAAGCGCGAGGTTTCGTCCCACTCATGGACATGGGGGGCGATCTCGCGTGCGGCGAAGTCGCGCACCATGCTCTGGAGCTGGAGCTGCTCATCGGTGAGTTGGAAGTCCACGCTGCCTCCGGTTCGCTGATCATCGGGCCACACTCGGGCCAGAATGGAAAACCGTTGTTTATATCATGATGCGTGAGGCGAGGGGAAGAGGCGGGTGCGCTAAGTGCCAAGTGCGGGCGGATGTGGGGCACGCTGCCGTTCATCAACTCGGGAACGCTGAGAAAATCGATGGCGGATTGAAAAGCTTGGGAGGGCGCGGGCGATTTGAGATGTGCGGGGGTCCTTCGCTGCGCTCAGGATGACACTTAAAATCAGGAGCGAGAGCAACGGCAAGGGCGAGAGCGACGGCAAGGGCGAGAGCAACGGCTAGTCGCGGAGGAAGGCGGCGAAGACTTCGTTGGAGAGCAGGCGGCCTTGGGGGGTGAGGCGGAGGCATCCGTCCTCCAAGAGCAGCAGGCCGCTGGCGACGAGGGCGGCGATGGGCTCGCGGTAGTCGTCTACGGCGGCGGGGCCGAAGTGCTGCTGGATGGACTGCAACTGGAGGCCGCGATTCAGGCGCAGGCCGAGGAAGTAGGTTTCCTCGATGGCCTGCTGTTGGGAGACTATGCTGCTCTCGTAGAGTTCACGCGGGCCGGGTAAGGCTGCGCTGCCGGCCGCTGGCGCTTCGGCGAGCAGTGCATCGAGGGAATCGGGGGTGGCGAGGCGAATCGCTCGATGCGGGTCGGATGGGGTGGGGGCGGGCAGCATGGAATGGGCGTCGACGCCGAATCCGAAGTAGGGGAGACGCTGCCAGTAACGCAGGTTGTGGCGCGACTGGTGACCGTGGCGGGCGAAGTTGGAGATTTCATACTGGGGGATGCCGGAGGCGGTCAGGCGTTGGCAGGCGCGCTCGTAGAGGGCGATGGTCTCGGCCTCATCGGGGACGTGGTGGGCGTGGTAGCGGGTGCCTCCGGCGATGAGTTCGCGGCCGAGGCGGGAGTCGAGGTCGACCTCCAACATGTAGACGCTGACGTGAGGGACGGCGAGGGCGAGGAGCTGGTCGAGGGAGTGCTCCCAGCTTTCGAGGGTCTGATGAGGAAGGCCAGCGATGAGATCGATGCTGATTTCGGTGATGCCTGCGTCGCGCAGGCGAGCGATGTCGGCGAGAATAATGTCCCGGTTGTGCAGACGGCCCACCGAGCGCGATTCCTGATCGACGAAGGACTGGACTCCGAGCGAAATGCGGTTGACTCCGGCGCGGAGCAGCGCGGCCAGGACTTCATTGGAGAGCGTTCCGGGAGCGACTTCGACGGTGAACTCGGCTGACGGCGAAAGCTCGAAGACGCGCGTGATGGCGGCGAAGAGTCGGTCGAGCTGATCGGGAGATAAGACGCTGGGGGTGCCGCCGCCGAGATAGACGGATTCGAGCAGGGGGTCGAAGGCCGCGCCGAATTGGCGGGCAAGCGCGGGGGCATTGGCAATCGAGCGCTCCAGGTGGGCTACGTAGCGGTCGAAGAGTTCGCGGGAAAAGACGCCGGAGGCAAAGTTGCAGAAGGAACATTTGGTCCGGCAGAACGGGACCGAGAGATATAGCGCGGAATGAACGCCTGAAGTCAATGGAAAAGGGCCTGCGACTTAAGTGTAGCGTCAATTCCAGCGGCATGAATTTCAAAGGTGAACCTTAGGAGGCCCGGCTTCCATCTAAAATAGGAACACGATCACAGGAACGGAATGGCCGCAGAGGAAGAAGTACTAGGAAAAGCGTACGACAGCCGGATCATCCGGCGGTTGATGAAATACCTGAGCCCCTACGGGCTGCAGGTGGCGCTGGCGCTTGGGGCGATTGTGTTGAAGGCGGGAGCCGACGTACTTGGACCTTAGCTGACGAAGACGGCGATCGATAAATACCTTTCGGCACGGGCTGGGGGACACTCGTTTCTGGATCGCTTTTTGAGCCCGCAGCCGATGGTCGGGATCGCGCAGATCGGCGGCATTTTTCTGAGCATTCTGCTGCTGGGATTTCTGTTTGAATTCACCCAGACCTACATGATGCAGTGGACCGGGCAGAAGGTGATGTTCGACCTGCGCAGCCAGCTCTACCGGCATCTGCAGCGGATGGATATTGCGTTCTTCGACAAGAATCCGGTGGGACGGCTGGTGACCCGGGTGACGACCGACGTAGATGCGCTGAACGAGATGTTCACCTCGGGCGTGGTTTCGATCGTCGAGGACATTTTCGTACTGTTTGGCATCCTCGGGGTGATGCTGTCGATGAGCTGGCGGCTGGCGCTGATCGCCTTTGTGGTGCTGCCGGTCATCATTGTTGCGACGCAACTGTTCCGCAAGGCGGTGCGCGACAGCTACCGGCGGATTCGGGTGGCGATTGCGCGGATTAATTCGTTTTTGCAGGAGCACGTCAGCGGCATCGTTCCGCTGCAACTGTTCAACCGCGAACGCAAGTCGTATGAGGAGTTCGAGGCAGTAAACGCGCAGCACATGGAGGCGTTCAAAGACGCCATCCTGGCCTATGCGCTGTACTACCCGGTGGTGGAAACGCTGTCGTCGATCGCGATTGCCTGCGTGTTGTGGTTCGGCGGACACAGCGTGCTGTCGGGGATCACGACGCTGGGCGTGCTGGTGGCGTTCATGCAATACGCGCAGAGGTTCTTCCGTCCGATCCAGGATCTGAGCGAGAAGTTCAACATTCTGCAATCGGCGATGGCGGCGGCCGAGCGGATTTTCAAACTGCTCGACACGGAGCCGGGGATTCAATCGCCGGCGGTGGAAAAAGAACCGGACGGGCCGGGGCGGATCGAGTTCGACAACGTTTGGTTTGCCTACCGCCATGTGCCGCTGGAGGTCGCGACCGAGGCTTCGGATGAAGTCCCGGCCGAAGAGGAGCGCGAGCCGGTTGCAAGCCAGGAGTGGGACTGGGTTCTGCGCGGAGTTTCATTCACGATTGAACCGGGCCAGACGGTGGCCATTGTGGGCCATACCGGGGCGGGCAAGACGACGCTGATTTCGCTGCTGCTGCGCTTCTACGACGTGCAGCGGGGGGCGGTTCGGATCGACGGAGTGGACGTGCGGGAGATGAACCTGCAAAAGCTGCGGCGGCGCTGCGGGGTGGTGCTGCAGGACCCGTTTCTGTTCAGCGGCACGATTGCGGATAACATCCGGCTGGGCTCGGCGCATGTAACGCGCGAGGCGGTGGAGAGCGCGGCCGAAGAGGTGAACGTCGCCGACTTCATTCTTTCGCTGCCGGAGGGTTTCGACTCGGTGCTGCAAGAGCGCGGGAATACGCTCTCCACCGGACAGAAGCAGCTGGTGTCATTTGCGCGGGCGCTGGCCCACAATCCGCGCATCCTGATACTGGATGAAGCGACCTCGAGCGTGGACACGGAGACGGAGTTCCGGGTGCGCGAGGCGCTGACGCGGCTGGTGGAAGGACGCACTTCGCTGATTGTGGCGCACCGGCTTTCGACGATTCAGCGGGCGGACAAAATCATCGTGATGCACAAGGGCAAGGTGCGCGAGATGGGGACGCATCAGCAGTTGCTGAGCGCGCGGGGGCTGTACTGGAAGCTTTACCAGTTGCAGTACAAGGATCAGGAAGTGGGAGTTGCGGCCGGGGCTCCGCTTCCGCAGACGGGTGCAGAGGCAAGGGCGGACTAGGCGCTGTCTCCACATTCGCCAACAGAAGGCGGATGTAGGCCACCTGCGTATTTGTTTGGTGCGCCTGATATTCTGTCGGCGCAGATGTCCAACGAAAAAAATCTTGATCGCCCGTTGCGGGTGATGATCTCGGCGGGGGAAGCCTCGGGCGAGATGTATGGGGCGGAGTTGCTGACGGCGCTGGGTGCGCTGCATGGCAGCGAAGTTCAATGCTTCGGCATGGGCGGGGAGCGCATGCGGGAGGCGGGCTGCGAGTTGGTGGTGAATGCTCGCGATGTGGCGGTGGTTGGTTTGTTCGAGGTGCTTAGCCATCTGCCACGAATTTATCGGGAATTTCATACGCTGCTGGCGGAGGTGGATCGGCGAAGGCCGGACGTGGCGGTGCTGATCGACTTTCCGGATTGGAATTTTCGGCTGGCAAAGCAGTTGCGGCAGCGCGGAATTCCGGTGGTGTATTACGTCAGCCCGCAGCTGTGGGCGTGGCGCAAGGGACGGCTGAAGCTGGTGCAGCGCGATGTCTCGGAGATGCTGGTGATCATTCCATTCGAGCGCGAGTTTTACGCTCGGAATGGGGTGCAGGTGGAGTTCGTTGGGCATCCCTTGAGCGAGTTGGAGCCGCCTAAAGTGAGTCGGGAAGAGTTTGCGGCGCGCTGGGGACTGGATGCGGCTAAGACGTGGATTGCGCTGTTGCCGGGCAGTCGCAGGAAAGAGCTTCGGCTGAACTTGCCTGCAATGCTGGGAGCGGCGGAGCGGCTGAACGCAGGCGCTGAGGCCGGGTTTGAGTTTGTGATGCCGGTGGCGAGCACTCTGGATCAGGAGTGGGTGCGGGAGCAGATTGCGCTCTGCGGGGCACAGGCCTCCGTCAGCCGCCAACCGAAGACGGGCGAGGGGCTTGCTGAAGAGCAAAATCAGGAGCAAGTGCAAAGTCAACTACCCCACCCTAGCCAACAGCGGGCTAGGATGGGGCACCCGCAGAACGTCACGGTGAAGTTGACCGACGATGCCAGGGCGAGCCTGGTGCATGCGCGGGTGGGCGTAGTGGCCAGCGGCACGGCCACGGTGGAGGCTGCGCTGATTGGGACGCCGTTTGTGATGGTGTATCGCGTGGCGGGGCTGACTTGGATGCTGGGACGGCATCTGGTGAAGCTGCCCCATTATGGGATGGTGAATCTGGTGGCTGGGCGGGAAGTGGTTCCGGAGCTGATCCAGAACGGTTTTACGCCGGAGCGCGTGGCGCGCGAAGTGCGGGCGCTGCTGGAGGACGGCGAGGCGAGGCAGCGCATGAGCAAAGCTCTGGCGGAGGTACGCGGAAAGCTGCGCGGAGAGCTGGCGGATCCCGACGTCGCAAATTCGCCGGACACCCCACATTCGCCAACTGCGGGCGGATGTGGGCCACCCGCGCGGCGGGTACTTGGCGAGAGCACGGCAGAGCGGGCGGCGCGATCGGTATTGCGCGTTGCGGAAAATGCACGGCGGCGGTGAGAATAGGCGCGCGCTCAGGCAAGCTGCCCAGCATCTTCTGTACGATTTCAGACATCAAGGTGATGGAATGCTGTGTGACTCAGTAGGAGCAAAATGTTGATGCGATTTGCTGGACGGACCCTGAGGCGAACCGTTCTCCTAACCCTGACTACGCTAGCCGGTCTGCTCCCGATGGCAACCTTGCAGGCGGTCGAGAAGCCGCGCATTCAGGCTGAGGACTACACCATCGAGGCCAGGGTTGCTCCTGGGTCGCACAGGCTGACGGCGCACGCGGTGGTGAAGTTTGTGGCACTGGACGACATTAGCATTGCGACCTTTGAGTTGCACAATTCGCTGCGCGTCACCCAGGTGACGGACGAGCAGGGAGCGGTGCTGCCGGCAGAACGCGTGTCGCAGGATTCGACGGTGCGGGTAGCACTGCCCAGCGGCATGAGCAAGGGGCAGGAAGCGACTCTGATTTTTGACTACGAGGGCAGTGTGACCTCGGCCGACGACAGCCCGGTTCCTGGACTGAGGCTGGCCTATGTGGGCGATCCGATCACCTATCTGCTGTATTCCGGGCGCTGGTTTCCGGTGACCAACTACGGCATCGACCGCTTTACCGCGCGACTGAAGATCACAGTGCCGGAGGAATATACGGTGGTGGCGAGCGGAGGCTCGGATGCTGGCGCCCCGGAAGAGTCGGCCAAGGGCGGCGAGAGCGAGACTCCTGAAATTCCAAAGCTGAAGACTCGCGAGCCGGCGGCGAAAAAGGTGAAGGGCGCGGCAGCTTCGGCGAGCACGCCCAGCAAGGCAACAGCTCCCAGTAAGGCGGCTGCAAAGCCGGAGCCGGGAATGAAGAGCGTCAACTTCACCTGGAGCAAGCCGAGCTTTCCGGGGACGGTGGTGATTGGAAAGTTTGTGGACACCCCGGTGAGCGAAGCGGGCATGACGGTGCATGTTTACTTCCTGAAAGACAAATTGGAATTTGCGCAGCAGTATGGCGAGACGGCGGCCAAGGAGCTCGGTTACTTCATCACCGTGTATGGAGTACCGATCAGCTCGGAGCTGAAGCTGGTGGAGTTGCCCGATGATTCCGTGCCGACGGCGTGGGCTCCGGAGATGGCGGGAATTGCGGCGCGCAACATCAGTGCGAAGGTGAACTACCGGCTGCTGGCAAACGCCATCGCGCACCAGTGGTTTGGGACGATTGTGAGTCCGGCGACGCGCAACGACTGGTGGATTCAGGACGGGGGCGCGCGCTACAGCGAGAGCCGCTACATCGAATACGCGGCCGGTGCGGCGGGCGGGCAGGAAGCAGTAAAAGACATGGCGGTGGGCGCGCTGGCATACGATAGCGTTCCGCTGGGACAGATCGGGACGCTTGACACCTTCGATCCGGTCTTCCAATCGATGGCGAACGACAAGGGCGGCATGGTTTATCACATGCTCCGCTGGGTGATGGGCGACCAGAAGTTTGACAAGGCGATGCGCGGACTTTTCCATGACTACGTGGGCAAGCCGGTGGGGATCAAGGATCTGCAGAAGGCGACCGAGGAGATTCAAGGCGAGTCGTTGACGTGGTTCTACTCGCAATGGCTGAACTCGACGGGGGCTCCGGAATTCAAGAACAAGTACACGGTTTTCCGGGTTAAGAAAGGCTTTCGCGTGGTGGGACAGGTGCAGCAGGATTTGGATCTGTTCCGAATGCCGGTGCAGTTGAAGATCGACACGGACGGCAAGACAGAGGAAAAGACCATCGACGTGGTGGGGACCGACTCCAGCTACACGATCGAGACCTTCGGCAAGCCGCGCCGCATCACCGTGGACCCGAATAACTGGGTGCTGAAGAACTCGGGCGACCTGAAGCTGCGGACCGCCATTATGCGCGGACAGCAGATGGTGCAGCAGGGAAATCTGGCCGAGTCGCTGAAGGAATTTCAGAAGGCGATCGAGCAGAACAAGAACAGCTCGCTGGCCCACTACCGGATCGCCGAAGTCTTCTACCTGCAGAAGAATTACCAGGCTGCGGCCAACGCGTATCGCGACTCTCTGAATGGCGACGCCGAGCCGAAGTGGACCGAGGTCTGGAGCCACATTCAACTGGGCAAGATCTTCGACATTACCGGACAGCGTGAACGCGCGCTGAGCGAGTACCGGCAGGCCTTGCAGACAAACGACAACACGCAGGGGGCACTGGACGAGGCACGCCAATACCTGACCGCACCCTATGCGAGAGCGGATACGTAACCGGCTGGGATAAGCGGAGCCGCGCCTGCCACGGCGCGGCTTTTTGCTTTAGAGGACGGGCTCAGGCTTTGGCAGCCAAGTTTCCATCGCGGGTGGCAGGCAGATGCGGTCGAGGAGGCAGAACATCTCAAGCTTGGATTCCAACTCGTCAGGGCCGGTCTCCATCACGATGTGAGCCCGCCGCGCGGCATCTTCGATGCTGGTGGCGCAATCGACGCGCGCGAATGCCTCGTCGGCCCGCAGTTGAGCGAGGGCACCGGAACTCACCGCATCGTCAAGGGTTTGGCGAATCTCGCAGCGCGCGGAGGCCAGCGAAATCGGGATGAGGTCTTCGAGGACTACGCGATAGCCGGCCACCGGCGGCGCGGCGCGCTAGTTCCCGTCCGACTTTGCCAGCGCCGATGACGGCGATGATCTCGGCATCGGCATCCGGCATTGCTACTTTTCCAACTGTTCGACCATCTTGGTAAAATTCGGGTCTGAATTGCGCATGTATTCGGCGAGTTTAAGGCGCTCTTCCTGGGAAATAAAGCCGCTGCCGACGACGATGCGCCGCAGGGTGGTGGCAATGTCGTCGACGTAATTCATCATTCGAATCAGTTCACCGCTTGAAGCCATGCTGCCTCCTGGAAAGTTTGGATGTGCTTCGGATCGCGAAGCACCGCAAAGCAGTATTGTCTGCGTTCGCGGCGGGTTCGTCAAAAGGGCAGCCGGGGCGGCCACTTCGCACTCCGGCGATTTACCGCATCTAAGCCATTCGGATGCAGGATTTTCTGCCCTGGAACGGTTGCAGAATGCGCGCACAGGTAGTTTCCCTCTCCGATACGGCAAACGAAGCATCTGAGTTCCTGCAGCGGCTGGCAGAGAGCCAGCGCCAGGTGCGGCCGGGATCGGCATATCGGTTGCAGTTCAACCGCAGCTTCCGTTTCGTGGATGGAATGCGGCTGATCCCCTACCTGCAACGGCTCGGGATAACGACAGTCTACGCCTCGCCAATTCTTGCGGCGCGGGCCGGCAGCACGCACGGCTATGACATTACCGATCACAACCGCATTAATTCGGAGATTGGAAACGAAGAAGAGTTAGAGCAACTCCTCGGCCTGCTGGGGCGCAGCGGGATGGGGCTGCTGCTGGACGTGGTTCCCAATCACATGGGTGTTGGCTACGGCACTAACCCATGGTGGCAGGATGTGCTGGAAAATGGCCGCGCCTCGGAGTACGCGAACTTCTTCGATATCGATTGGAATCCGCTGAAACCCGAGTTGCGCAACAAAGTGCTGCTGCCGATTCTGGGCAATCAGTACGGCATGGAGTTGGAGGCTGGACACATCGCACTGGTTTATGGCGAGCGGGGCTTCCAAATCGAATATTTCGATAAGATACTTCCGATCGATCCGCAGACCATTCCATTGATTTTTCGCTTTGGGGACGGGCTGCGACAGCCGGGGGACACGGCTCGCGAACTGCTTGCTCTGCTGGCGGCGCTGGCGGAGTTGCCGCCACACACGGCTGCCGAGCCGGAGCGTGGCTTCCGACGGCAGCGCGAGGTTCCGTTCCTGCTGCGCCGCTTTGTGGAGTTGGTGGAGCGCTCGAAAGAGGTACGGGAGCACGTAGAGGCGGCAGTGGCGCGGCTCCATGGCACGCCGGGGGATTCGCACAGCTTTGATGCGCTGCATGAGTTGCTGGAGGCGCAGGTGTATCGCCTGGCACACTGGCGGGTTTCGGCCGAAGAGATCAACTACCGCCGTTTCTTCGACGTCAATGACCTGATCGGGCTGCGCATGGAGGATCCGCAGGTCTTTGCGGCAACTCAAAAGCTGATTCGGCGGTTGCTGACCGAGGATACGGTGATTGGACTTCGCATCGACCATCCGGATGGGATGTTCAATCCGCCGCAGTACTTCACGCGGTTGCAGATGCTGTTTGCGGCGGCAAAACTTTATGGCCCCACGCCGGTCGGCGAACTCGCCGAAAACGGAATTGAGATGAGTGTGCAAACCTGGTTTGCACAGCACTCTATCCAGCCTGGGCAGGAGCCATTCTACGTGGTGGTGGAAAAGATTCTGGAGAAGGACGAGGGGCTGCCGCGCGAGTGGCCGGTGAGCGGGACCGTGGGATATGAGTTTGCCAACGCGGTGAACGGAATCTTCATCGAGGGGCGAAATCAGAAGAGCTTCACCAACCTGTATCACCGGTTGATTGGGGAATCGCTCAGCGTGGAGCGGCTGACTTACCAGGCGAAGAAGCTGGTGATGCTGACTGCGCTTTCCAGTGAAGTCAACGTGCTTAGCCACATGCTGGACGAGATCAGTTCGGCCAACCGGCGCGCCCGCGACTTTACGCGCAAGGTGCTGCGCGACGCGATTCGCGAGACGATTGCCTGCTTTCCGGTGTACCGGACCTACGTCGATGAACGGGGCAACATCAGCGCCCGCGACCGGGAGTTCATTGCGCGGGCGATCGCATCGGCGAAGCGCATGAACGGCACCATGGCGCCGCAGGTCTTCGACTTCCTGCAGGACATTCTGCTGTTGCGCGAGGACAACGGCGGCACGCCCATTCACGGCTATCGCAGGCAGCTGTACTTCTCGCTGAAATTTCAGCAGCTCACCGGCCCGGTGATGGCCAAGGGCGTGGAAGACACGGTCTGCTATGTGTACAACCGGTTTATCTCGGTGAACGAAGTTGGCGGCAGTCCGGGAAGCTTCGGCATGAGCGTAGAGGAGTTTCACCGGGGAAACCGGAAGCGGGCGGAGTTGTGGCCGGGCGCGCTGCTGACCACATCGACGCATGACACCAAGCGCAGCGAGGATGTGCGCATGCGGCTCGACGTGTTGAGCGAGATGCCGCGTCCGTGGGCGGCACAGGTGATGCGCTGGCGGCGTATCAATCGCGCCAAACGCAAGATCATCGACGACGGGCACATCGTTCCCGATCACAACGAAGAGTACCTGCTATACCAGACGTTGGCCGGCAGTTGGCCGATACCCAGCAACGCTGCTTTAACACCGAACAACGGGACACCGAACAACGGGACGGCTGAAAACGGGAAACCGAGCGGCCTTGCACCGAACGATTGGGCGCTCGGCCGCGAGGAGCGGCTCGCCTATATCGCCCGAATCCAGGAGTACATGCAGAAGGCGGTACACGAGGGCAAGATTAACCTGAGCTGGATCAATCCCAACCCGGAGTACAGCGAGGCGCTACGCCGCTTTGTAGCGCGTATTCTGTCGCCCGGCACCGAGGCCAAGCCCAACAACTTCTTGCGGCTGATGCACGAGTTTGTGCCTCGCCTGGCGTGGTTTGGGGTGTTGAACTCGCTGGCGGAAACCTTGCTCAAGCTGACCTCGCCGGGGGTGCCTGATATTTATCAAGGGCAGGAGCTTTTCGATTTCAGCCTGGTCGATCCCGATAACCGGCGTGCGGTGGATTTTGCCGTCGCTGAAAAATATCTGGAGGAATTGGAGAGTCGCGACGCCGGACTAGAGCTGTGCCGCGAATTGCTGGCGCAATGGACCGACGGAAGGCTGAAGCTGTGGACCACTCACCGCGCGCTGCGCATGCGGGGCGCGGCGCGCGAGTTGTTTCGTCATGGAGATTACACGGCACTGGGAGTAGAGGGCGAACGCAGGGAGCACGTGGTGGCCTTCGTGCGGCGCTATGAGCAATCTGCGGCGCTGGTGGCGGTGCCGCGCCTGAATTTCACCATGCTGAATGGAGAGCCCCGGCTGGCGCGGGCAGAAGATTGGGGCGATACGCGGTTAAGGCTACCCGCGGAATTGTGTGGCCGCAAATTTCATAACGCGCTCACGGGCGAGAGCGTTACGGTGGGAAACGTTGAAACTCAAAACATTGGCGAGCTGCTATGCAACGAAGTTTTCGCCAGCTTCCCCGTGGCACTTTTGATCGCATAAGGGTTGACGGTCGGTGACCTCGGCTAGCGTCGCCAGCTTCTGCGCCAATTCCGGTTGCAAGGCTCCGGGGGAGTAACGCCAGGTCCAGTTGCCATCGCCAAAGCTGGGCACGTTCATGCGCGCCTCCGAGCCAAGACTTAACACATCCTGCAGAGGGACCACGCAGAGGTTTGCGATGGAACTTTGCGCGAGGCGCACCATCGCCCAATTGATGCCGTCGCTTGCATCCCCGAGCAGCGATCCGGCAAATCGCCGTTCATTCTCCGAACAGTTCTTCCACCATCCGAGCGTGGTGTCATTGTCGTGGGTGCCAGTATAGACCACGGTGTTGGCCTGATAGCGATGGGGCAGGTAGATGTGTGCGCCGGGATCGCCAAAGCCGAATTGCAGGACTCTCATGCCGGGCATTTGCATACGATCGCGAAGCGCGTACACGTCGGGGGTGATGAGACCGAGATCCTCGGCGATGAACGGCAGGTCGCCGAGCTTTTCACGCAACACGAGGAAGAGATCTTCGCCGGGTCCATCGACCCAGCGGCCATGTACCGCAGTGGGCTCGCTGTTGGGAATTTCCCAGTATTGCTGGAATCCGCGAAAGTGATCGAGACGGATGATGTCGCAGCTTTGCAGCGACCAGCTCATCCGCTTGACCCACCAATCGTAGCCCCTCTGCTTGAGCTCCGGCCAACGGTAAAGCGGATTTCCCCAGCGCTGTCCAGTCTCGGAAAAGGCATCGGGTGGAACGCCGGCGACACACTCCGGCTCGAGGCTATCGGGGTCGAGGCGGAAAATATCGGGATGGGTCCAGACATCGGCCGAGTCGTAGCTGACAAAGATGGCGACGTCTCCGATGATCTTTACGCCCTTGCTGCGGCTGTAGGCGTGCAGTGCGCGCCACTGCTCAAAGAATGCGAACTGGAGGAAGCGGGCACGGGCGAGTTCGTCGCAGAGCTCTTCGCGAATTGCCGCCATGGCGTGCGGCTCGCGGTGCGCAAGCTCGCGGGGCCAGGTGTTCCAGCTTCGCTGCTCGTAACGGAGGCGCAAGGCCTCGAAGAGAACGTAGTCTTCCAGCCACCAGGAATTCTCGGTGACGAATCGATCGAAACGCGCACGATGTTCGCCATCGGCATTGCGCAGGAACGAGGCTGCGGCCTCTTGCAAAAGCGGAAGTTTCTCGTGTACGACGCGCGGGTAATCGACGGCGCCTTCCGGGGCGTTCAGCGAAGCCACACGCTGGTGCGGAATCATGCCGCGATCCGCCAACCGTTCCAGGCTGAGCAGCAGAATATTGCCCGCAAACGCAGATGTGGATGAGTAGGGAGAATTTCCAATCCCGACCGGATTCAGCGGCAGAATCTGCCAGAGTCCCTGGCGTGCGGCGGCAAGGAAATCGATGAAGCCATAGGCGGCAGGCCCAAGGTCGCCGATTCCGCCGTGGGCAGGCAAGGAGGTGGGATGCAGTAAGATTCCAGCGCTTCGCTTATCAAGCATGGGGTCAGGGTATTGCTGACTGCATGAATACCAGTTTCATGTGTTGGATGCACTGCCAAAATGTGCATTGGCGAAGGAAAACGGGGAGGCTCGTCCCTCCCCGTGTGTGGTAGTTCGGTTTTGCTACTCCTTGGGGGTGGCCAAGGCTTGTATTTTCTTTTGGTCGATGATGATGCGGCCTTCCTTCTGCAGACGATCGCGGAGGGAAGAAATGAAGATCTCCTCGGCCTCGGAACGCTTGCGCTCGAGGAGGGCAGCCTTGATCTGGTCCTTGACGATGGCGAACTCGGTGTCGCTGGGTGCAGCTCTTTCAAGCACAGCAACGACTGCGCCCTTCTCCCCGAGATTGATCGGCTGACTGATGTCGCCCGGCTTCATGTCAAAGACCTGGGGAGCCGAGGATGAGACCTTGCCAAGATCGGGCACCTGTCCGTCGGGAGCGATTAACTCGCTGGTTTTGACCGTTGCTCCGACGGCTTTTGCGGCTTCGCGCAGATTGTGCGAAGCACGCGCCTTATCGCTAAGTTCCTGGAGCTTTTGCGTTAGCAGCGCGTGCGCCTTCTGCTGCTTCAACTCGGTTGCGAGACGATCCTTTATCTGCTCGAAGCTGGGCGTGGCGGGCGGTTTTACATCGGTAACCTGGGCAATGACGAATCCGCTGGTCAACGGAACCGATTCCGGCGCGGCGTTGGCCTTCATCGCGAATACGGCGTCGGCGAACTTCTGGGCGCCGGCGCCGAGTTGCGGCGGGGGCTGGGTACGGGCGAAGTAACCGCTGTCCTGCATCTGGAGACCATTGCTTGCGGCGGCCTTTTCGAGGCTGCCGGACTTGGCCTGACTTTCCACGGTGTGGGCGAGTTGCTCGGCAATCTTGGCATTCTTCTGAGCGTCGACAACCGGTTCAATCGCGGAGCGGACTTCTTCCAGCGAACGACTGTGTGCGGCAACCTTGTCGTCCACGCGAATGATTTCGAAGCCATAGCTGGTTGGGATCAGATCCGAAGTTTGGCCCTTGGTGAGTCCGAAGGCTACCTTCTCAATCTCAGGCGCGGAACCGGAGCCTTGTACGAGCTCTCCTACAGAGCCTCCATTTGCCGCAGTCGCAGCATCGTCGGAGTACTTCTTTGCCAAGGTCGCGAAATCTGCGCCTTTGCGAAGCTGGTTCAGAACATCCTGCGCCTTGGCCTTGGCAGTCTCTGCCTGCTTGGCATCGACCTTGCCGTCCGGACCTGGCAGCGGAAGTTTGATCAGAATGTGGCGCACCTTGACCGACTCGGGGACGCGGAACTCGGCGGCATGCTGCCGGTAGTAGCCCTGCAGTTCGTCGCTGGAGGCCTTGGCTGGATTGGGAAGCCGCGCCGGATCGACTAGCACAAACTTGACCTTGCGCTGTTCCGGGATGGTATCGGCAAACCGCTTCTGGTTCTTCTCGTAGTAGGCGCGAAGCTCGGAGTCATCGACGGAGACGGATTTTTCGAGGTCGGCCAGAGTCAGCACCGCGTAATCGAACTTGACCCTTGTCTTTTCTCTTACAAATGCATCGTGCATTTCGGCGTCTGAGACAAAGACTCCGGCGCCAATCATCGAGCGCATTTTGCGCAGGGTTAATTCGTTGCGCAACTCGTCCTCAAACTGCGCAACGCTGAGGTTGAACTGCGAGGCTACGAGCTCGCGGTACTGGTCGGCACCAATGAAGGCCCCGTTGGGATAGAGCGCCTGGGAGAGCCCGCCGTGCTGCATTTCATAACGCAGATCATCGTCGGTGGCTTCCAGACCAAGGCGCTTTGCTTCCCGCAAGTACACCTTTTGCATGACTAAAGCATCCACGGCCTGGGGCAGGACGTAAGACTTGAACTGTTCGGGAAGGTGCTGACGCTGCATCATATTGCGCGCCACCTGATCCACTTCCTGGATGGTTACCTCCTGGCCGTCAACCTTGGCGACGGAATCGGCACTGACGCCGCGTCCACCAAGATCATTGAGAACTCCACCGGGAACAAGCGTGACAACCATCATGATGCAGACGATGGAGAGGAAGCCGACGAGAAGCACTCTCTGAACGCGGCCTTGGGTTTGCAGGAATCGAATCATCTTCCACTGAGCTCCGAAAAATTAGGGGCGAAGTAAAGATTATAAACTAGCACCCTCGGTTGGCCGAATTCGCCGAGCGAAGTGCGGGAAATGACCGCCCAATGGAGAAGTTTGCGCTTTGAGGGCTGAAATTCCCCTTCCGGCTCTGTACCCTTTGCGGGCTGCACGGGACGCATGGTGTAATGGAATCTACATTTCTATGCCTAAGAGAAAACAGGGGGTTCGTCGAAGATGGATCAGCGCCACACGGCGCCTGCGTGAGTTGGGCATGATCGCGAGTGGATTGCTGGACACCGATCATGTGGTGATGGCTCACATTATTCCGATGCGGCGATGCAATCTGGCCTGTGCCTACTGCAATGAGTTCGACGCGAGCAGTGAGCCGGTTCCGCTGGAAACCATGTTTGACCGCCTGGATCATCTCGCGCGCCTCGGAACATCGGTCATAACCATCAGCGGCGGCGAGCCAATCCTGCATCCCGAACTCGACGCCATCATTCGCCACATTCGCAGCAACGGCATGGTGGCCGGTCTGATCACCAACGGATATCTGTTGACCGCCGAACGCATTGAACGGCTCAACCGCGCTGGACTCGATCATATGCAGATCTCGATCGACAACGTGACTCCCGATGACGTCTCAAAGAAGAGCTTGAAGGTTCTTGATAAGAAACTGCAGTTGCTCAGCCAGTACGCCGACTTCCACGTCAATATCAATAGCGTCGTCGGAGGAGGAATTCATACTCCGCACGATGCGCTGGTGGTGGGCCGCCGTGCCCGTCAGTTGGGCTTCACTTCGACGGTAGGAATCATCCACGACGGCGACGGTCAATTGCGTCCGCTGAACGGGGACGAGCGCGCGGTGTTTTTCAAAATGCATAATCTGGAGCGCAAGAGCTACTCACGCTTTAACGGCTTCCAGACCAACATTGCCAACGGAAAGCCGAACGACTGGCGCTGCCGGGCGGGGGCGCGATATATCTATGTGTGCGAAGACGGGCTGGTGCACTATTGCTCGCAGCAGCGCGGCTATCCCGGCGTGCCGCTTCTGGAATATACGAAAGCCGATGTTCGCCGCGAGTTCCTCACCGCCAAGGGATGCTCGCCGAATTGCACCGTGAGCTGCGTTCACCAGATCAGCTACATCGACTTCTGGCGCTCGCCGCAAACCCTGCAGCCACAACCGCGTTCGAGCGAGGTTGGCGAACTGATCCAGATACAGAGCGACTAAGCGGCGAGCTTCTCATCCGGTCCGCTCACGAATACGGCAGAGCATCCGAATCGCGGCTGTGACACGCTGGCTTGCAGTATTCCACCGGATTCCAACGTTGCACGATCCAAACACGTTTGTTACTATCGAAAAGGTTCTGAGCCAATCAGTCCCGCGGTGTGAACCGACCCAGCGAAATTTCCGTCTCTGGTCCGCCGCAAAACCAAACAAGAAGGGCGCGTAGCTCAATTGGCAGAGCAACTGACTCTTAATCAGTAGGTTGTAGGTTCGATTCCTACCGCGCTCACCACTTCCTTTATGTCAATCACTGCATGACCTCGTAGCGCTCGTCTTTTATGTGAATTCTGTTTGCAACCTACTGACTCAAACCAGTGTGTCGCACTCGTATTAGGTGAGGACCTGAGAATACCCGAGCGAGAATCTTCAGGATTTGTGCTTGGTAGTGCGGTTTGACTTCAAAACAGCTTTCATCTGTCATCTGCGTGAGGAATATTTCGTTCTGATCGTCCGTGAGGCAGGGTACAAGTTTTGCGTAATCGGCCAACCGTGGGTTTATCTTCATGAACTCAAACATGACTGTCTGAATCGTGAACGGGCGATCCAGCGTGACTAACCTGGGAGGTAGCGACCCCATGCGAGTTGTAACAGTGTGCTCTTGAGTGGCCCGTCATCCGTCGGCATTCGGCGGATAACGGGCGATTATTTTTAAAGAACGTGGAAGGTGCTAAGACGCGGGAACAACCGCCGTTACCTGTGCCGAATGGGCGCTTTCCTGGCCGCTGCTGCTGACTGCCGTAACCACGTAATAGTATGTGTCTCCTGCCGTCACGCTTGAATCCGTGTAGGCCTCCGCAGAAACGGGAGCCGGGGTTATCTTGCTGTAGGGTCCGCCTGACACCGACCCGCGATACACATTGAAGCCCGTAGCGGTTGAAGAGCTATCTGTCCACGAAAGCGCAACTTGGTGAGTAACTGAAACAACGGCGGTTCCTGTGCCCGTCAGCGAAATCGATGCAGTTGGCGATGAGCCTGTATCGGTGAGGCGAACGGTTCCTGTTGTGCTTCCACTGCTCGTCGGGGCAAACGTTACTTGGAATGAACTGCTTCCACCGGCTGCCAGCACGAGCGGAAGAGTTAGCCCGCTTATCCCAAATCCAGTCCCACTACTGCTTGCAGCGGAGACCGTAACGCTCTCCCCTCCAGTGTTGCTCACCGTAACGGTCTGGGTGCTGGTCTGTCCGTCTGCAACGCTTCCAAACGCAACGGACGGGGTCACGTTCAGCGCTCCAGCCGTAACGCCGCTTCCGTAAAGATTGATCTGCTGCACACCACTCCCGGCGTTGTCCTGTATCGTCAGCACCCCCGAGATCGCCCCGGAGGCAGCCGGCGTAAAGGTAATTCCAATATTGCACTGAGCCGATGCAGCCAGCGTCGCGCCGCAATTGTTAGTCTCGGAATAACCGGCACTCGCCGCAATCGAAGAAATCGTTAAGCTCGCGTTTCCTGTATTCGTAAGCGTAGCAGTATCGGCACTGCTGGTAGTTCCTACCGCCTGGGCACTGAATGTGATGCTGGAAGATGACAGACCTGCGACAGGCGCGGAGGCAGGTTTCGCCGCCACTACGATGCTCTCAGCTCGGGTTGCGGTGGCAGGCGTACTCTCAGAGTCTTTTACCTGCGCCGTAAAGCTGAAGGTTCCGGCCGCGCTCGGCGTGCCGCTGATTGTGCCAGAGCTGGAGAGTGTGAGCCCGGCAGGAAGGGAGCCAGAAACAACGCTCCACGAATAGGGCGAGGTTCCGCCCGTAGCCTGTATAACAGCCGAGTAACTACTGCCAGCCGTGCCGTTCGCAAGAGAACTGGTGGTGAGTTGCAGAGGAGCCACCGTCCCCTTGGTTAAAAGTGTGGCCGCGCAGTTGTTGGCGGTGTTGGTTTCGAGAACCTCACTGCCGTAATTGGCACAGGCCATCAGGTAATAGGTGCCAGTTATAGCCGGTAATGTCACCGTCGTAGTTACCGGCCCGGTGCTTCCACCTGGGCTCAGCGCCGATACCTGCCGATAACCTAAATAGGATCCCTTCGTCGTTCCATTGGTCGAGAGATAGAAGCCGGTGATCGAAGAAGCCGCAGCTCCGAGTCCCTGGTTGGTTGCCGTATCGCTAACCTGTACGGTGCCGCCCGATGTCGGAACGCTGGAGAGAACGCTAACGGCACTTTCTACCAGATCCGCACCCGCTACCGTCACAGGAGCCGATGCCGCGCAGTTGTTGGCGGTGTTGCTTTCGACAACCCCATTGCCGTAATTGGCACAGGCCATCAGGTAGTAAGTCCCAGCCAGGTTTGTCGGCATCGTCAGGCTGGCAGTCACCGGCCCGGTGCTTCCCCCTGGGCTCAGTGCCGCAACATACTTGTACCCTAAATAGCTGCCCTTAGTCGTCCCATCGGTCGAGAGGTAGTAGCCTACGATCGATGAGGCCGCAGAGACGGTGCCCTGGTTCACAGTGGTGCTGGTCAGGGTGATGCTTCCGCCGCTGGCCGGAGTGCCAGTGACGCTCACAGCCTGCTCGATGAAATCGACCCCCGCGGTCGCCGCATGCGCCAACTCGCTTGCTCCCTGCCATAGAAGGCTCAACAATAGGACGGCAAATATCTTGTGAGACGAAAGGCTGATTACCCATGCCCTCGACTTAACCAAACTTGATTTTCCTACATTCATCACAAACACCTTCCCCGCGGTGTGCGCACACTTGTAGCGGACCGCGGATTCACGACCTGATCTCGACGTATTCTGTTAAAACTTTGGCGTTGGACCGGTTCGGCAGGAAGAACCGCGTGTAGCCGACCGGCGTTCCCCAACCAACTCTTTCTGCAACTCTTGCTCTAGATATGGCAGTTACAATGCCAAATTCCGTAGAAATCGAGAGCTGCACAAACTCTCGAGATGGCCCTTTGTTTGGAGTGGGTTAGACGAGCGAGAACGATCCCCTGGCGCGCAATGCGGAAGTCTGGCTCGCTTCAGGCTTTTGGCACAGCCGCAATTGGGCTCTAAGACGCATGCGCTGAGCTATCTCCATCACGGGAATTTGCCTTAAAAAGGATCTAAGTATGGATCTAAGTCTGGCTCGATAGAGAGCCGACGAGGCCAAGCCGATGGCTTGGTGCTCTGTTTATTTTCCCTGGAACTGCGCAACCTGCCCGCGCGCCAAACTGCGCCCGACGGCGGTTCAAAGGCGTTCACCTCGACCAGTCGGGAGATGGGCGCGCGGGTGAATGCCATTGACGTGATGATTGCTGACGAGGCGCTCGCAGTGGGATACCGGAAGAGAGCCTCTGGGCTTATGACAATGCAGGCATTAACTGAACATTGCCAAGTGGTTCACTATCGTATTCCCACCACGGCGAGCATGCGTCCGGTGACGTGCTCCTTGCGGTAGGAGAAGAACAGGTCGGTGTGGCAGGCGGTGCAGAGGTTGAGGGATTGGATGTTTTCTCCGGGGACGCCGGCGTCGAGGAGCTGGCACCAGTTGGCCTTGACCAGGTCGAGATGGCGGGACAGGGCGGGCTCGCCGTGTCCGGGGGCGCGCTGGTTTAAGAAGAGCATGGGATATTTGGTCTTGAGGCTCCAGCTGTCGAATACATCTTCGAAGAGTTCCCTGGAGTAGGCGAACTGGGAGTCGAACTCGTGCTCGACCTCCTCGCCGATTTCGTAGCAGCAGGCGCCGATGCCGGGGCCGAGGACGGCCACCAGATTGGCGGGGTCGCATCCCAGCTGGCGGCGCATTTCGCCGATGCCCTTCTCTACGATGCGCTGCACGGTGCCGCGCCATCCGGCGTGGAAGACGCCCACGGCTTTACGCTTGCGGTCGGCCACGATGACCGGGAGGCAGTCGGCGACTTTTACGGCTAGCAGCACACCCGAAGCGTTGGTGATGAGGCCATCGCCGGCAGCGCCGAGGGTCGGGTGGGTCGGGTAACGCTCCGCTGCCGGCCGCTGACGCGAGCCGTAAACGCGGTGGATCACCGCGGAATGCACCTGGTTGAGCACCACCAGCGGCCACGGGTTGCCGGATTCGTCCTGCGCCTTGAGCTTGCGCAGCAGGCGCGCGCGGTTCAGCGCCACGCATTCGGGCGTATCCTCGGCGGTGGAGGCCAGATTCAGCTGCTGGCCGCCGTATTCCTTGCTGACCCCGCCCTGGCGGGTGCTGAAGCCGTGGACGAGCCAGGGGATTCCGGCCAGTTTGCCGGATCTGAGGATTTTGACCGTGGGAACCTTGCGCGGCGGCGGGCTGGCCTGTTCGCGGTCGCGCAGGGCGCGCTGGGTTTTCAGGGTGGACGCCGTTTTGGGAACTGAGGCCGTCGGGCCTTCCGATAGGGACTTTTTCTTCGTGGTCACGGCTTCGATTGTAGCGAATGTCCGGCACCTGGCGTCAGCCCAGCCGGATACGCCTCCGGCGGCCCGTACCCGGCTCCGGGGCCGGCAGGCTTCCACTTCCCCGATTTCTTGCCAGGAAGTCGATTTACATTCTTGTTACAGTCGCCCCCGCGGGTTTAAATTGTAGGATGCACTTCGCAAGCCGGGGCTGGGTTCGCCTGAGCAGAATGGGGTTTTAGCGAATATGTACGAAGATTTCAGCACCACGGAGCGTTGGACAGGCGCTCCAGTTCGCTGTGTGTACCAGTGCATCGTGGTGGCGATTGCCACCCGCCATGCGGATGCGGTGGACGTGAAGTTCCTCGTCAACGGGCGTCCGGTGTGGATCGCCCTGGCGCTTCCCGCCTGGGCCGAGCACAAACGGCAGACCGGGAACTGCATCACGGACCCGATGACGGTGGAGATCGCCGGACATTATTTGCGCGGCATTCTGGAGAATGGCGACGAAAGCGGGCGCGATCTTTATACGCTGTCCGTAGCCGAGACCCTTCAGCATGTGGACGCGGTCCTGAAACAACAGGCCCTCGCCCCCGCCGGCTAGCGCGACGACGCGGCCGTACCGTTGGAGTATAAGGAACGTCTGCCGTGCTCCAATCCGGCGACGGGTAAGTTTTCTGTTTTTTGCTCGGTATTGCGCATCCAAAGATTGCATTTTCAGGAGAGCCTTCGTATGTCAACAGCAGCACAGTCAAGCGCAATCGCGGAACTGATCCGCGGCGAGAAAGTTCACTTCAACCTGACTCCGATCGAACTGGTGGAATATGCCATCCGCCGCGGGGAAGGCAAACTGGCCGACACCGGGGCCCTGGTCTGCCTTACTGGAGCACGCACGGGACGCTCGCCCAAGGACCGCTTCATCGTCAAGGACGCCGAAGCCACGCACGTGGACTGGAACGACAGCAACCAGCCCTGTACCGCCGAGCTTTTCGACTCCGTCTATCAGAAGGCGCTCAGCTACCTGCAGGGGCGCGAGCTGTTTGTGCAGGAGCTGTTTGCTGGGGCCGACTCGACGTACCGGTTGAAGGTGCGCTTCGTGAATGAGAACGCCTGGCACAACATGTTCGTGTGGAACCAGTTTGTGCGTCCCACGGCCAGCGAACGCGAAGGCTTTGAGCCGGAGTTCACGGTGATCTCCGCGCCTGGCTTGCTGCTGGACCCGAAGACCGACGGCACCCGCTCGGAGGTCTTTATCGGCGTCAGCTTCTCGCGCCGCATCATTCTTGTGGTGGGCACCGGATACGCCGGAGAGATGAAGAAGTCGATCTTCTCCGCCCTGAACTACCTGCTGCCGGAGCGCAACGTGTTCCCCATGCACTGTTCGGCCAATGTCGGCGAAAAGGGCGACACGGCGCTGTTCTTCGGACTCTCGGGCACCGGCAAGACGACTCTTTCGGCCGATCCGGACCGCCGCCTGATCGGCGACGACGAACATGGCTGGAGCGATAAGGGCATCTTCAACTTCGAGGGCGGATGCTATGCCAAGTGCATCAAGCTGAGCCAGAAGAACGAGCCCCAGATCTGGAACTCGCTGCGCTTTGGCGCCGTGCTGGAAAACGTGGTGATCGACGAAGCCCGCCACGCCGACTATGACGACGACAAGCTGACCGAGAACACCCGCGCCAACTATCCGGTGGAATTCATCGACGGCGCCGTGATCCCCAGCGTCGGCGGACATCCCAAGGTTGTGGTCTTCCTCACCGCCGATGCCTTCGGCGTGCTGCCGCCGGTTTCCAAGCTGTCGCCGGAACAGGCCATGTTCCACTTCCTGAGCGGCTACACCGCCAAGGTCGCCGGCACCGAAGCCGGCGTCACGGAGCCACAGGCGACGTTCTCGACCTGCTTTGGCGCACCCTTCATGCTGCAAGCGCCGCGGGTTTACGCCGAACTGCTGCGCAAGCGCATGGTGGAACACGGCGCCGAGGTCTGGCTGGTGAACACCGGCTGGCAGGGCGGCAAGTATGGAGTCGGCAAGCGCATGGCGATTCCCTACACCCGCGCCATGGTGACCGCCGCGGTGGATGGCACGCTGAAGAACGGCGAGTTCGTGCTCGACCCCGCCTTCGGCCTGGCGATTCCCAAGCACGTGCCCGGAGTGCCGGATGAGGTCCTGATGCCGCGCAATTCGTGGACCGACAAGGCCGACTACGACAAGACCGCCGCCCACCTGACCGAGCTGTTCGAGAAGAACATCCAGAAGTTCGATGTTCCTGACGCGGTTCGCAAGGCCGGCCCAAAGCCGCCGCAGAAGTAGCTCTCGAATCTTTGCTCCGCCATCCCACGCCGCTGCCTTGCGCAGCGGCGTTTTATTTTAGCCGCGCAGCGCAGAATAGCCCGCCGATTCTCCCCGGCGGGCTATTTCTTTCCGGCTACTGCTTCTTAGCGGACTGCGTCGTTGTGCTTCTTGGCGTAGATGTTGGCGCTGGCCTTGTCCTGTCTCTTGTTGAGGTTGGCCTGCTCGCCTTTCGTCAGGTGGCCGTTGTGCGCCGCCATGTCCTTCTTTTCCGAGTGATCGATGCGCTGTTGCTGCCGTTCCAGCTTGACCGACTCGTGGGGAGTAAGTTCGCCGCTCTTCTCGCCGTTGGCGATGCGGTCCTGCTGGTTCTGCTGGCGCTGGTTTACTTCGTTGACGCGCGGATGGCCGGGATCATCTTTGCCGGGGCCGGCGCCGGAGGTGTTGGGGTTCTGGGCGAAGCCAGAAGCGGCGAGCAATCCGCTGAAGGCCAGGGTAGCGATAGAGAGTAGCAGTGTGCGTTTCATGACTCTATAAACCTAGTTTCTTCTCCAGAGTTGCGGAACTATATTTTTCATCTGCCGCGAAACAAAAGTACCCGCACCTGGGTTGCTCAGGCGGCTCGAATCGGAGTGGGAAACCCATCCCTTCCCGGGCAGCGCCCGGCGGCGCGCTACAATATCTCCCTATGGATCTCGACGCGATACAGCAGGCCTTGCGCGAGCAGGGCTTCGATGGCTGGCTCTTCTACGACCATCATCATCGCGACGAGATTGCCTACTCCATCCTTGGACTGGGCGAGTTGCACGCCACGCGGCGCTGGTTCTACCGATTCCCGTCATCGGGCGAGCCGGTGAAATTGAATCATCGCGTGGAGCCGCGCCACCTCAGCACTCTTCCCGGCGTGCAGCAGCACTACGGCGGCTGGCGCGAGCTGCATGAAAAGCTGGCCGCCATGCTCCAGCCGTACCACCGCGTCGCCATGCAGTACTCGCCCAACAATGACATTCCGTCTGTGTCGCTGGTGGATGGCGGCATGCTGGAGCTGATACGCAGCTTTGGCGTGGAAATCGTCTCCTCCGCCGATCTGGTTTCGCGCTTTGAGGCCACGCTCAGCGACGCGCAGATTGCGACGCACTTTGCGGCGCGCGACTGCATGGATGCCATTATGGCCGCCGCGTTTCAGGAGATTGGACATCGCGTGCGGCAGAATCATCGAGACCAGGGGGGCTGGGATGAGTGGGGCGTGCGGCAATGGCTGGGCGAGGCATTCGGGCGCGAGAACCTGGTCACCGACGCCCTGCCCATCGTGGCCGCCAACGAAAACGCGGGCAACCCGCACTACGAGCCCACCGCCGAGCAGACCCGGCCGATCCATCCCGGCGACTTCATTCTGCTGGATATGTGGGCCAAAAAGGATACGCCCGGCGCGGTGTACTACGACATCACCTGGACCGGAGTTCTGGGCCAGCCCTCGACCCGCCACCACGAGATCTTCCACCTGGTGCGCGACGCGCGCAAAGCGGCCTCGCAGACAGTGATCGACGCCTTTGCCGCCGCACGGCCCATGGAAGGCTGGCAGGTGGACGATGCGGCGCGCGCCGTGATCGACCGGGCAGGGTACGGCGACTGCTTTGTGCACCGCACGGGACACTCGATTGGGACCAGCGTGCACGGCAACGGCGCAAATATGGACAACCTGGAAACCAAAGATACCCGAATTTCTGGCGAATACGATATTCTCAATAGAGCCTGGAAATCACCTGCCGGAGTTTGGCGTGCGCAGCGAGGTGGATGTGCT